>NZ_JACVAJ010000009.1 GCF_014851815.1 Pseudoxanthomonas sp. PXM01 | reverse complement strand
GAGGGGAGGAGGAGAAAGAGAGAAGGGAGGAGGGGAGAGGGGGAAGAGAAGGAAGGAGAAAGAGGAAGGAGGAGGGAAAGAAGGGAAAGAAGGAGAGAGAAGGAAGGGGGGGGAAAGGGGGAGAGGGAGAAGGAAGGAGAAAAAAGAGAGAAGGAGAAGGGGGAAGAGGAAGAAGAGGTAGAGGATGAGAGAGAGAGGGGAGAAAGGAAGGAAAGGAAGAAGGGAAGGAGGGGAGAGAAGGAGAGAGGAGAAGAGAGGGGAGAGAAAAGGAAGGGAGGAAGGGGGAAGGGAGGAAAGGAAGAAGAGGAAAGGGAGGAAGGAAGGGGAGAGAGAGAAGAAGGAAAGAAAGAAGGAAAGAGAGGGGGGAGGGAGGAAGAAGAGAAGGAGGGAAAGAGGGGGGGGGAAAGAAGAGAACGCTGGCTGGCCCGCACCGCGTTGCAGGC
>NZ_JACVAJ010000008.1 GCF_014851815.1 Pseudoxanthomonas sp. PXM01 | reverse complement strand
ATTCTCAGTCGAGCAAACTAGGCGTACACCGCAGGCTGAGCGTGGGCGTTGGGAGATCTTATGGGTTACGAGAGAAATGACACTGCCACGGACATCGACCTGCGGCCAATCATCGGATTGCTCTCCAACGAGTCCCAGCAAGTTGTCGAAATCCTGACGGTCGGCGCGATCAAGAAACATCGCAAGCTTGTCGACCGCGCCGAAAGAATGTTCCAGGTCGCCCATGCCGGTGACCGAGACGACGAGAACAAGCCTAGTGACGCTCACCTAGCCTATCTGGAAGCAACGATCGAAATGCATGCGCAAATGTCTGCGCTCACAACACTTCTCAACATCCTTGGTCGAACGCCGAAAGTCTGATCAAATCAGGCCACGTCGAATTGCCAGAGCCACGAGCTGCGTGTTGTTGCACAGGTCGTACCGCCGTCTTGCTTCGGCGAGCGCAATGCGGACGGTATTATATTTAACC
>NZ_JACVAJ010000007.1 GCF_014851815.1 Pseudoxanthomonas sp. PXM01 | reverse complement strand
ATGTACACCGGCTCGTGCCGCAAAATTTGCGCCAGTGCCGCATCACTGCCCCGGCTGAACTTGACGATGTAGTGTCTTGCCGCCTGCGCATCGGGCAAGGTGTGGTCCAGATGCAGCAAGCCTGCGTCGTCCAGCGTCAGCAGCAGCTTGGGCCACTCGCCCTGCACCCCCGAAGAGCCCGCCACAAACAGCCCGTGCTGCGCCAGATGCTCGCTGAACTCTTCCACGCGGGCAGACACCTCATCCACCGCAAAGCCCCGCACCATGGCTCCGGGCTGCGTCGCCCACTGCGCAGACTGTGCATGCAGCCACTGGGCAGCCTCTTTCACCCGCATATGGCCAATCGGGTTGCCAGCGCCAGCCAATAGCAAGGGCCAGTCGCCCGCCTGCTCCAGCGTGGTGGGCAGGCCCAGGCGGCGCAGCAGCTCGGCCCGGCCAAAGCCCTGGGGCAGCATGTCCATCAGCCACAC
>NZ_JACVAJ010000006.1 GCF_014851815.1 Pseudoxanthomonas sp. PXM01 | reverse complement strand
TCAGGCGTTAGGGCTCATGGTGCAAGACCACTACGGCGTGTGGCTCTTTCAAAGGCCCAATCCGCTATCGGATGCACGTCTCTGGCGCGAGTCGCACAGTGGCTGGCCGGCACCCACTCGCTTCTCGCGCGCTCTTGGCATTGGCTGTTCGGCTACACGCGGCCTTACCTATCGGGGTGTTTTCGGCGAACTGTCGTGTCCCGTGGCGTCTGTGCAGTCTCTCCTAGCAGATCTCTTTGGTAAGGATCTCGTATCAGTCAGGTCGCTTCTCCAACCTCAGCGTCTAGCCATGGAGATCCAGTCAGCTACGGGCTACGCAGTTCTCACCTGCCGCGGCATTCGGCAGCGCACCGTGCCGGGCTTAGGCACCTTAGTTGCCATGGCGCGTATAAGGCGCGAGCATGAGCCCTAACAATTCATTCAAGCCGAACTTGTCCGCTAGCGCGGCCAAGTCGGCTAAATTCAGGCGTTAGGTG
>NZ_JACVAJ010000005.1 GCF_014851815.1 Pseudoxanthomonas sp. PXM01 | reverse complement strand
TCACGGTGACCAACAACGGCACGGCGCCGACGACGGCCATCGCGACGGTGACCGATGCGGTGCCGGCGGGCCTGACGATCAACTCGGCGACCGGCTGCTCAATCAGTGGCCAGACCGTGACCTGTTCGGTACCGGCGAACCTGTCGAACGTGGCGCCAGGCAATACGAGAAGCTTCACGATCAATGTGACGCCGACGGCATCGGCAGCGTCCAGCGTGTCGAACACGGCGGTGGTGACCGGCGGCGGTGACCCGGACTGCGTGGGCACCGGCTGCACCACGCCGCCAGTGGTCACGACGGTCACGGCACCGAACCTGGTGATTGCCAAGAGCGGTCCGGCGACAGCGGTAGTGGGCACGGCCTACAACTACGTCGTCACGGTGACCAACAACGGCACGGCGCCGACGACGGCCATCGCGACGGTGACCGATGCGGTGCCGGCGGGCCTGACGATCAATTCGGCAACCGGCTGCTCGATCAGCGGCCAGACCGTGACCTGCCCGGTGGCGGCGGGTCTGTCGAACGTGGCGCCGGGGAACACGGCGAGCTTCACGATCAACGTGACGCCGACGGCATCGGCAGCGGCCAGCGTGTCGAACACGGCGGTCGTGACCGGTGGTGGCGATCCGGACTGCGTGGGCACCGGCTGCACCACGCCGCCGGTGGTCACGACGGTGAGACCGACCATCGACGCGGTGGACGACAGCTACACCGTTCCTGCTGCGGGCGGCACGACTGCCAGCGTCATCGCCAACGACACCACTAACAATGTGGCGGCGGTCATCGGTACCAATGTCACGCTGACGCCGGGTGTGGCACCTGTGCCCGCGATTGGCAGCATCACGATGGCTGCCAACGGCACCATCACCGTGGCTGCGAACACCGCAGCGGGTAGCTACAGCTATCCCTACCAGATCTGCACCAGCCCTGCGACGGTGCCCGTGACCTGCGACAGTGCTGTCGCGACCGTCGTCATCGCGGCGGCACCCGCGCTGACGATCGACAAGTCGGCTGGCGCCCCGAGCGGTGGCACGGTGGGCAGTACGATCGCCTATTCGTTCCTGGTGACCAACACTGGCAACACCCCCCTGACGGGCATCGTGATCAACGATCCGCTCCTGACGGTAGCAGCGGCATGTCCGGTGACCGCGCTGGCTCCGGGTGCGAGCACCACCTGCACGGCCAGTTATGCGATCACCCAGGCGAACATCGATGCCGGTGTGGTGAACAACAGCGCCACGGCCACGGGCACGCCCCCCTCCGCCCCGGCCGTGACCTCGCCGCCTGACACGACGACCACGCCGATCACGCAGAGCTCGGCTCTGACGGTGGCCAAGAGTGTGACCTCGACGGGTCCGTACGCGCTGGGCTCGACGATCAGCTACAGCGTGGTGGCGACCAACAGCGGCACGGTG
>NZ_JACVAJ010000004.1 GCF_014851815.1 Pseudoxanthomonas sp. PXM01 | reverse complement strand
CACGACGACCACGCCGATCACGCAGAGCTCGGCTCTGACGGTGGCCAAGAGTGTGACCTCGACGGGTCCGTACGCGCTGGGCTCGACGATCAGCTACAGCGTGGTGGCGACCAACAGCGGCACGGTGACGCTGAACAACGTGGTGGTGAGCGATCCGCTGCTGGCGGCGCCGAACAGCACGACGTGCGCGACGCTGGCGCCGGGTGCGACGTGCACGCTGACGGGCAGCTATGCCGTGCAGCAGACGGACGTTGACGCGGGCCAGGTGGTGAACACGGCGACGGCGGACTCGAATGAGACCGATCCGGTGACCGGCACGACGACCACGCCGATCACGCAGAGCTCGGCTCTGACGGTGGCCAAGAGTGTGACCTCGACGGGTCCGTACGCGCTGGGCTCGACGATCAGCTACAGCGTGGTGGCGACCAACAGCGGCACGGTGACGCTGAACAACGTGGTGGTGAGCGATCCGCTGCTGGCGGCGCCGAACAGCACGACGTGCGCGACGCTGGCGCCGGGTGCGACGTGCACGCTGACGGGCAGCTATGCCGTGCAGCAGACGGACGTTGACGCGGGCCAGGTGGTGAACACGGCGACGGCGGACTCGAATGAGACCGATCCGGTGACCGGCACGACGACCACGCCGATCACGCAGACGTCTTCGCAGACCCTGGTGAAGGCATTGACCAACGACAGCACCGGTGGCGCCGTCGTGGTGGGCGACGTGCTGACCTATACGGTGACGATGACCAACACGGGCAACACGACGTTGAGCAGCGTGGTCGTGGGCGATGCGCTGACCACACCGTCAACCGTCACCTGCGCCAGCGTGGCGCCGGGCGCGACCTGCCAGCTGGTGGGCACGTATACGGTGACCCAGGCTGACGCAGATGCGGGCACGATCCGCAACACGGCGGTGGTGACGAGTCCGGCCTGTCCGGCGGGCAGCACGGATCCGGGCTGCACGACGACGATCGACACCCCGGTGCAGAACCCGGCGGTGACCTTCAGCAAGTCGGTCACCCTCCCGATCGGGCAGACCGAGGTCTCGGTGGGGGACACCCTCACCTACAACCTGCAGATCGTGGTCGACGATGCCGCGACCACGTCGCCGGTCACGCTGACCGACACGCTGGGCCAGGGCCTGACGCTGGGTGCGGTGACGGCGGGCAGCTTGAGCTGCGGCGCGGGCAATCCGCTGGTGTGCACGCTGCCGGCGAATACGGTGCCGGGCACCTATCTGGTGACCTACACCGCGATCGTGAACGAACTGGCGACCGGGTTCGTCCGCAACGTGGTGGTGGCGACGGGCGATGACGCCCCGACCTGCCAGGGCGCGTGCCAGACCGAAACCATCGTGACCGAGCCGTTGCCGGCCATCGTCAGCTACGGCAAATCTGCCGTGCTGCCGGCAGGCAAGACCAGCGTGGTCGCGGGCGACGTGATCACCTATACGTTGTCTGCGACGGTGGCGGCGGCACCGACCTCCAGCGCAATCACCCTGACGGACACGCTGGGCACAGGCCTGACGTTCGGTACGGTGACCTCGGCGGGTGCCTACACCTGCAGCGCGACCAGTCCGCTGGTGTGCACGCTGCCGGAGGGCACGGTGCCGGGCGTCTACACGGTCACCTACACCGCGACGGTCAACGGCCAGGCGAGCGGCGTGGTCCGCAATGCGGTGGTCGGTACGGGTACCGACAACCCGGTGTGTGCGAACGAGTGCGACATCGAGACGCCGGTGGCAACGCCGACGGTGGTGGTGAACAAGGGCTCCGATCCCGCCAACGGTGCGACCGTGCAGCCTGGCCAGGTGATCACCTACACCTTGTCGGTGCAGGTTGGCCAGGCGGCTCTGGATTCCGCCGTGACCCTGGTGGACACGCCGGATCGCGGGCTGACGCTGGGCGCTATGCCGGCTGGCTGCGCCTACAACGGCACGACCATCACCTGCATCGTGCCGGCCGGTACGCCGGTGGGTACGCAGACGTTCACCTACACGGCCACCGTGAATGCTTCGGTGACGGGTCGCGTGACGAACGTGGTCGTGGCCAGCGGCGCGGATCCGACCGATCCGCCGCCGACCTGCCAGACCTGCAGCACCGAGCATCTGGTCGGCCTGCCGGAGATCCGCCTGAGCAAGTCGGCCGGCGTGCGCGAGGTGCGCATTGGTGACCTGGTCCGCTATACGCTGACGGTGGAGAACGTGGGCAGCACCGACCTGGTCAATGGCAGCATCACGGACACGCCGGCGGCTGGCTTCAGCTATGTCGAGGGTTCGCTGTTGGCAGCCGATGCCGACCAGATGGCGACCGTCTCGGGCAACCGGCCGTTGCGCTTCGCAGGCGTGGACGTGCGTGCCGGCGAGACCGCCACGCTGGTGTACGTGTTGCGGGTGGGCGCGGGCGTGC
The DNA here is from genome assembly GCF_014851815.1 of Pseudoxanthomonas sp. PXM01. GTDB lineage: Bacteria > Pseudomonadota > Gammaproteobacteria > Xanthomonadales > Xanthomonadaceae > Pseudoxanthomonas_A. The sequence goes on along the minus strand of NZ_JACVAJ010000004.1, from coordinate 113,063 downwards.
GTCCGGGTGCCCACATCAACCAGGCGCAGGTGCGTTCGTCGACCGATGAGCCGGTGTCGAACGTGGCCACAGCGGAGGTGCAGTTGACCGCCGATGCGATGCTGGATGACAGCCTGCTGTTCGGTACGGTCTTCAACGACCGCGACGGCGACAGCTGGCAGGACAGCGCAACGCTGGGCGGCGTGAAGGTGCAGGGCGGTTTCGCACCGGGCGCCTATATCGCCAACTCGACCACCGTGGACCATGGCGCGGGCCCGCAGCCCGAGCCGGATGCCAGCTCGCCGATGCTGCACGGCATCGCAGTCGGCACGATCAGTGGTCGCCAGTCGCCCGCGGACCCGGCGGATGCCCATGAAGTGGTCATCCGGCAGCGCTTGAGCGAGCTGGCCTTCACCGACGACTTCGTGCTGACCAGCGACCAGGGCGTCACGGTACGCATGGATGCCGTGGGCAACACGCGCATCGAGCAGTCCGGCGATGCCGCCAAGGGCCTGACCGCGGCAGCGCCGACCGTCGAGCGGCGCGTGGCGCAGGGTGAGGGCGGCTACGTGGTCGACTACGTCATCCGCAACGCCGGCATCGACGAGCGCGGTATCCCCGGTGTCCGCATCGCGTCGGTGGAAGGTCTGCTGATCGAGACCGATCAGTACGGCCGCTACCACCTGGCAGGCGTGTCGGGCGGCGCATGGGAGCGTGGCCGCAACTTCATCCTGAAGGTCGACCCGTCCACGCTGCCGTCCGGTGCCGAGTTCACCACCGACAACCCGCTGCTCCGCCGGATCACTCCCGGCGTGCCGGTGCGCTTCGACTTCGGCGTGAAGCTGCCGGAACAGGTGATCGAGGGTGGCAGCGAGCAGGTGGAGCTGGAGCTGGGCGAGGTGTTCTTCGCACCCGGCAGTGCCGAGGTCCGCGTGCAGTACCAGCCGGTGATCGAAGCGATGGCTGCCCAGGTGCGCAAGCACGGCGGCGGCGAGGTGGTGATCAGTGCCAACGGCGATGCCGAGGCCTTGGCGTTCGAACGCGCCAACGCGGTCAAGGCTGCACTGCTGGAGATGCTGGAACCGACCGTCGCGCAGGCGCTGGTGGTCAGCGTGCGCGGCAACGTCGACGATCCAGGTTCGCTGGTCGTCGGCGTGGATGAAGGCGGCGCGCTTCTTGGCACGGTGCTGTTCGACACCGACAAGGCGGCGATCCGTCCGGAGTTCGAACCGTTGCTGGACAAGGTGGCGGCGGCACTGGAGAAGCGGGGCGGCGGCAGCATCGCCATCGTCGGCCATACCGATGTGCGGGGTTCGCATGCGTACAACACCGCCCTTGGCATGCGCCGTGCAAAAGCGGTCTACGAGGCCCTTGCCAAGCGACTGAGCCCGGAGGTGCGCGCCAACGTTCGCGTGGAATCCAGTAACGATCCGACAGCCCCTGTCGGCGTGCGCAAGTGAAGGGGCGGATCATGAAGAAGCGTATGAAGATGAAGCTGCTGGACTACACGCTGATCGGACTGTTGGCGGGTGCCACCCCGGTCGCCGCTGCGCAGGCGCCTGTGCCGGCCCCGGCGAAGAACGGCCAGGCGGCGGCAACGGTGGAATGCGATGGCCAACAGTGCGCCGGCGAGGAGGGCCTGCTGTTCCGGCTGCGCACGCGCAGCTACGACAGGCCGGTCACCCAAGGCACGAGCGAGCAGTCCTCGTCTCCGGCCCTGCAGCCCGATCGCCGCGTGACCGTGGCGACCGAGCAGCCTGGCAAGGCGACGGCGATGGGCAAGTTCTCCATCGACCTGCCCGGCGGCGGCGCCATCTGGGCGACCGAGGATCCCACGCTCGGCCAGCCGGAGCTGTCGGTGTCCGCCCCGACGATCGTGTCGTTCGACGGCCAGCGCATCACCAAGCCAGTGCAGTTCTACGTGCGGGGCAACTACCCGGCCTTCATCAAGCGCCTGGAAATCTCGCTCTATCGCAGCAGCGATGCCGACCTGATCGAGCCGATCGCCACCGTGCCGCTGGATGTGGCCGGCGTGACCCAGGCCGATTGGGATGGCGCCCTGCCGGCCAGGTATCCGTTCCGCAAGGGCGACGAACTGGTCTACGTGCTGCGCGCCTACGGTGAGGGCGACAGCTTCGATGAGACCTATCCGCGCACGCTGCAGCTGGTCTCTCCGGAAGAGGCCGAGCGCGGCGCGAACCTGCTGCGCGACAGCGCCGAGCGTGCGCTCGGCACATCGTTGTCGAGCGAGCAGGCGCAGGCGCAGCGTCAGCTGGACGACGTGTTCTCCGGCAATGGGTTGCGTCAACAGAACATCCCGATGTACGGCTCCCGCATCCGCATCCAGGGCCGCAATATCCCCGACCGGGCGCAGCTGACCATCAACGGCGAACAGTATCCGGTGGATCTGGAGCGCAAGTTCGTCGCGGAGTATCTGGTACCGGTGGGCCGCCACCGCTTCGAGATCGGAGTGGGCGAGACCGGCAACGGTGGCGGCAGCGGACGGGCCGCGACGCACGCGTTGGACGTGGACGTGACAGGCCGCTACTTCTTCGGCGTCGGCCTGGCCGACGTCACCGTCTCGCAGAACAAGGTCAGCGGTTCGGGTGCCGCGTTCGCCAACGACACGCGTTACCAGGACGACGTGATCAGCGACGGCCGCCTCGCGTTCTATGGCAAGGCCAAATACGCCGGCAAGTACCTGGTCACGGCGCAGGCCGACACCACCCAGCGCGATCTCGAGCGACTGTTCGACGGCTTCACGAAAGCCGATCCCCAGGACATCTTCCGTCGCCTCGATCCGGACTTGTACTACCCCGTCTATGGCGACGACTCCACGACGTACCGCGACGTGGACACTATGGGCCGCTTCTACCTGCGCGTGGACTGGGACAAGAACCAGGCGCTGTGGGGTAACTACAGCACCGGCATCACCGGCACCGAGTACGCCCAGTACCAGCGCTCGCTGTACGGCGCAGCATTGAACTGGCGCTCCAATGCGACCAACCGCTGGGGCGATCCCGGCAGCGAAGTACGCGTGTTCGGTTCCCAGGCGGAAACCGCGCCGGGCCACAACGAGTTCATCGGTACCGGCGGCAGCCTGTACTACCTGCGGCACACCGACCTGTTGCCGGGCTCCGACGTGGTGACGCTGGAGATCCGCGACCTGACCACCGGACGCACCGAGAACCGCGTGGTCCTGCAGCGTGGCACCGACTATGAGATCGACGAACTGCAGGGTCGCGTGCTGCTGACGCGCCCGCTGGCGCAGATCACCCGTGAGAACGCGCCTACGCTGACCCGCGACACGCCGCTGGACGGTTTCGAGCAGCGCCTGATCGTGGACTACGAATGGGTGCCGTCGGGCTTCGATGCCGACGACATCACCGCCGGCTTCCGCGGCAAGCACTGGTTCGGCAATCACGTTGGCGTGGGGGCGACCTACGTGCAGGAGAACCGTGCGGGCGAGGACTACACGCTGGCGGCCGGCGATCTCACCCTGCAGGCCGGCAAGGGCACCTACATCAAGGCCGAGTACGCGCAGACCGAGTCGTTCGGCGCACCGGTGTTCTTCTCCGACAACGGCGGCCTGAGCTTCATCCAGCAGAACGACACCGCGCTGTTCCGCGAAGGCGACGCCAAGTCGCTGGAAGCGCGCGCCAACTTCAAGGAGCTGGGCTGGACCGAGCAGGACTGGAGTGTCGGTGCGTGGTGGCGCAACACCAGCGCGGGCTATTCCATCTCGCGCTATGACACCGGCCGTCCGGTCACCGAATACGGTGCCGAGCTGCTGGGCCAGTTCACGCCCAATCTGGGCCTGTACACGCGCTACACCCGCGCCGAGAGCGGGGTGGAAACGCTGACGCAGGCGCAAGCCACGCTGGAATGGCGCGTCAACGACGCCAGCACGTTCAGTGCGGAAGTCCGCCGCGTGGATCAGGAGGGCACCGCGGCCGATGCCGCCGGCACGCTGGGTGCGTTGAAGTACCTGCACCGCTTCGGCAGCTCGCTGGAGCTGTACGGTATCGGGCAGGTGACGCTGGACGACGATGGCGGCGAGTACGCCGACAACAACGCACTGACCCTCGGCGGCAAGTACCTGTACGGCAACCAGTCGTCCGTGGGCGCGGAAGTCACCACGGGCGACCGTGGCGAAGCCGCCACCGTCAACGCCGAGCATCGCCTGACCACGGAACACTCGATCTACGGCGCGTACACCTACTCGACCGATACCACCGACTACGATTCGGTGTTCAACCGCAGCGCCCAGAATGGCTGGACGCTGGGCCAGCGCTGGCGCCTGTCCAACCAGGTCAATCTGTACAACGAGAGCCAGTTCCTGAAGGAGCGTGATGCTTCCGGGCTGGCGCATACTTTCGGCATGGACTTCTATCCGGCCCAGGGTTGGAACATGGGGTTCACGCTGTCCGATGGCGAGTTGACCAACACGGCGGGCGGCAATGTCGATCGCCGTGCGATCAGCGTGTCGGGTGGTCGCACGTCGCCGGATACCGACTGGCAGAGCAAGCTGGAGTGGCGCGAGGACACCGGTGCCGAGCAGCGTGAGCAGTGGGTCAGCACGAACCGCCTGACGCACAAGTTCAACGAGAGCTGGCGCATCGCGGCACGGTTGAATTACGCAGACACCGACGATCAGCTGGATCCGCTGGCCAGCGCCCGCTTCATCGAAGGCAACGTGGGCTTCGCCTACCGTCCCTGGGACAACCAGCGCTGGGGCCTGTTCGGCCGTTACACCTATCTGTACGACCTGGCCACACTCGGCCAGATCGGCGGCGCGGACTACGACCAGAAGTCGCAGATCCTCTCGTTCGAAGGCGTGTACAAGCTGGACCAGCGCTGGGAATTCGCCGGCAAGCTGGCGCGCCGCGAAGGCGAAGTGCGCATGGGGCGTGGCACGGGCGTGTGGCTGGATTCGGCCACCACATTCGCGGCGGCGCAGGTGCGCTACGACCTGCGCACGCAGTGGCATGCCTTGGCGGAGTACCGCTGGCTCGACGTGGATGACGGTGGGTCGAAGCAGGGCGTCCTGCTGGGTGTCGATCGCGACCTCAGCAAGAACTTCCGTATCGGTGTGGGTTACAACTTCACCGACTTCAGCGACGACCTGACCGACTTCGACTACGACCACAAGGGCTGGTTCCTGAACCTGGTCGGCACGTACTGACGTCCGGTCCGGTCCGACGGCGCGGCGCCTCAGCGAGGCGCTGCGCCGCGAGAAGGCGCGTCATCGGGACGATGATCTGGGTGGGGCCCCGCCTGGGCCGCGTCCGGTTGATAGTCCCGCACCAGCGTCGCGCGGATCGTGGTAGTGCTGGCATGGCGCGCACCGAGGTGCCGACTGGCTTCCACCAGTGCGTCCTGCAGCAGGGTTTCGGCCTGACGCCGGTCTGCAACCGACGTCGGGCCGGCAAGGCGGGCGCGTTGCAGCAGCGCCTGCGCCAGCAGGTGCCGGGCACCGGGTGACGGCCAGTGACGCTGCCCGGTGGCGTGGATCACTTCCTGCAGCAGGCTGATCGCTTCGCGCAACGGGAGTGGCGCGGACATGGCAGGCGTCTGGTGGGCGAAGGCCAGCAACGCCATCGCCTGCTCCTCCTTCGCATCCAGTGTCGTGGGATGACGCGGACCCAGCGTGCTTTCCAGCAGCTGGACCGCCTGTCGCGAAAGGGCTGCGCCCTTGCCTGCGTCGTCGCGTGATGCGACGCGGGCCTCGAGCAGCAGCAACTGTGCGTACTCCGGGTGCCGGGCACCGTACGTGGCGAGGATGGCCTCGTGTGCCGCCTGCACGGCGGTGGTCGCGAGGGGGGTGTTGCCGGGGGTCCGCGAAGCGACGTCAAGCTGCAGGCGCAGGCTTCGTGCGGTATCGGGATGGTGCGGACCCAGACGCTGGCGACGCGCATCGAGCAGTGCGGTGGCCCGTTCGGAAGCTTCCGCATAACGCTCCCGGAGCATCAGCAGCGGGAGCATGGCTTCACTGACGCTCTCCTTCACGGCCGGCGCGCTTGCGTGCGCTGCGCGGGCCGCGTTCTGCAGCTCGATGTCCGCGGCCGCCAGGTCCAGTAGCTGGAGATGCCACTGTGCGCGCAGCACGAGCAGTTCCACCTGCATGTCGAGGGCGGTCTGCGAGGACGTGCCGGCGGCGCTGCGCTGTGCGAAGGCGAGTGCGTCGAATGCGGCGTCGTACTCGGACAATCCCCAGTGGGCGCGTGCCAACTCGACCAGCAGTCCGAGCGTGGAGGGGTCTGCGCTCGTCTGCGTGGATGTCGAGCGCTGCAGTCCCTGCGTGGCGACATCGCGTGCTTCCGCGTGGCGCGCCTGCAGATTGAGCAGCATGGCCAACATGGCCTGGGTGTCGGCATCGCCGGCCGCATCGTTCGACAGCAGGCCATGGGCTTCGCCCGCCAGCGCCAGGGCCTGTCGGTAGTCGCCCAGTGCTGCGTAGCTACGTGCCAGAGCAGCGAGCGCCCTCGCCTTGATGGCGGGGCTGGCATCCAGGGAAAGCGCGCGCAGGCCTGCTTCGGTCCTCCCCAGCAGATGGCGGGACGACGGGCGGGTGTCCGCCAGTCCCGACAAGGTCACGCTGCCGAGGGTCTGTTCGAACACGGAGGACACCGCCTGGGCATCGTGCAGCGTCTGTCGGTCCTGGCGATGCAGCCAGCCCAGCACGCCGGCGCCGGCGGTGCCCACGACCAGCACGCTGGCCGCCAGCGCGCTGGCAAGCGCGTTCCGTTGCAGGAAACGTCCGAACACATAGGTGCGCCGGCCGCCACGTGCCACCACCGGATGCCGCGTGAGCCAGCGTTCCAGGTCTTCAATCAGCGCATCGACGCTGGCGTACCGGTCCTCCGGCGCCAGTGCGACGGCCTTCATGGCGATGGCATCCAGGTCGCCCTGCAGCCGCTTGCGCAGGCGTCGTGGGTCCAGGCCGCCCCGTTTCCTCGCCAGTTCCGGTGAACTCGACATCGCCAGCGCGGACGGCGCGCGGGCAGGCATCGAAGGAAGTCCGATGAGGCTGGCATGCAGGGGAAGCAGGGGGCGGGGCCAGTCGCCGACGAGCAACTGGTAGAGCATCACGCCGATCGAGTAGACATCGCTGGCCACCGATGCCGCCGCACCCGACAGCACGTCCGGTGGTGTGTACCCATTGGACACGGCGATCCGTGGGGCCGCCGCGCCATGCAGGCTGCCGGTGACGGCCGACAGCCCGAAATCCACCAGATGTACGCGGCCGTCGGTCGACACCAGCAGGTTGCCGGGCTTGATGTCCTGGTGCAGCACGCCGTGATCGTGGGCATACCGCAGCGCCTGGCATGCCTGTAGCAGCAGGCGGATGCGCTCCGCGAGCCCGAGCCGCTGCTGGTCCGCCCACAGGTCCATGGCGGTGCCGTGCACGAGGCGCATCGCGAACCAGGGCCTGCCGTCGGCCTCGACGCCGCCATCCAGCAAGGGCGCGATATGCGGGTGATCGAGTTGCGCAAGGTGGTTGCGTTCGCGCATGAAGGCATCGATCAGCGCAGGCGACGAGATCTCCGCGCGCATGCACTTCAGCGCGACCTGCTTCTCGTACTGGCCATCGGCACGGCTGGCGCCGTAGACGGTTCCCATGCCGCCCGACCCGAGGACACGATCGATCCGCCACGGGCCCAGCCGGTTGCCCACGCGCGCCGATGCGTCATCGTCGTCGCCCTCCGTCGACACCTCGCCTAGGAGGTCGAAGGCCGCGACTTCGAGCGGATGGGTCGCCGCATCGGCGGACAGCAGGCGCAGCAGCGCATCGTGGAGGGCTGCGTCGCGATCCTTCAAGCGTGCGAGGGCGGCGGAACGCTGCGACGGCGCCAGGTCGACGTACTCGTCGAACAGATCCAGCGCACGGGCTTCCAGGTCGGACATCAGCGACAGTCGGTCAAGGGCAAGGACGTCGCGCACAAGGCAGGCGAGGCGGCCACGGACCCATTGACGCGAGGGTATCGCGCTTTCGCGGCGGGGTGCCTGAAGGCGGGAAAAGATGGCGCGCCCGGAGGGATTCGAACCCCCGACCAATGGCTTCGGAAGCCACTACTCTATCCGGCTGAGCTACGGGCGCACGGGACCGGCATTCTAGCCGCAAACCGGTGCGATGGCCCAGTTCCGCCTGTGCGACGCGTAATCCAGACGCGCAAGCCGGCCTGTTACCCTTTTGCGCATGGGATACGAGCGTTACGAAGAGGCCGGAGGTCCGCGTTGGCGCGAGCGCCTGGGCCAATACTGGAAACTGGTGCGCGGCGACCGCCCGATCGGCGTGCTGCTGCTGCTGTGGCCGACGTGGTGGGCGTTGTGGCTGGCCGCTGGCGGCATGCCGCCGTGGTGGACGCTGTTCGTGTTCACCGCGGGCGTCTGGCTGACACGATCGGCGGGGTGCGTGATCAACGACTACGCGGACCGCTGGCTGGATCCGCAAGTGGAACGCACGCGAGGGCGCCCGCTGGCGACCGGCGCGGTCTCGGGACGCGAAGCGCTGGCCGTGTTCGCGGTGTTGATGCTGGTCGCATTCGCGCTGGTGCTGACATTGAACCGGCTCACCGTCTGGCTGAGCGTCATCGGACTGTTCCTCGCCGCAAGCTATCCCTATCTCAAGCGCTACACCTATCTGCCCCAGGTGTACCTGGGTCTGGCATTCGGCTGGGGTATCCCGATGGCGTTCGCGTCCGTGCAGGGCGAAGTGCCGGCCGTCGCATGGGTGCTGTACGCCGCCAACATCCTGTGGGCCACGGCGTACGACACCTGGTACGCGATGGTGGACCGGGAGGACGACCTGCGTGCCGGATCCAAATCCACCGCCATTCTGTTCGGCGATCTCGACCTGGCCATCCAGGGGGTGCTGTATGCCCTGGTGTTCGTTGCGTTGTATCTGGTCGGGCGGCAGGCGGGGCTGGGCATCTGCTACTGGGCAAGCATGGGTATCGCCTCGTTGCTCGTCATCTCACAGTTCTGGATGGCGCGTCATCGGGAGCGTGAGGCGTGCTTCCGGGCCTTCCTGCACAACAATTGGGTGGGTGCGGTGGTCTTCGTCGGACTGGCGTTGGATCTGGCCCGCCGAACGGCGTAGCCCGTAGCCAACAAGGTGCGAATAGCGTGATACGGTTCACACTTGTTCGATGTGACAGCACGCAGCGCACGACATGGCAAAACAAGACAGGGGCACGGGAATCGCAGGGTTCCTTTCTGTGAGGTGTGGGCGCTGGATGGTCGGCGCGCTGTTGGCGGCATGCCTGGGCAACACCGCGGCGCAGACCGTGCGATGGGAGGATTACCGCGGCAACGACCGTGTCGGCACTGTCTATACCGGCCCGGTGGGCGCGCCGACGTTCGCCAACAACACCGGCACCGGCGCGGTCCGCCTGAATGCGCTGCGCGCGATCGCCGCCAACCCCGCCAATGCCGTGCGCACCGGCACGGCGGCCGACATCAACTACCGCGCGGCCGCCAACAATCTCTGCAACCTCGATTCGGCGGCCACCAGTGTCGCTTCCTGCAACCTGCAGGCGATGGGGCGCGTGTCGTATGCGCTGATCCAGTTCCCACAGGCGGGCACCTACACCGTCAGCATCGCGCACGACGACAACGTCGAACTCGGCTTCTCCAGCGACTACGCCAACACGGCCTACCGGACGGCCTCGTACGACATCCCGGTCGGCACGGTCAACGACTGGACCGCCAACGAGGACACGTACGTCAGCCTCGGCAGCTTCACCGCGGCCAACGCCAACAGCTGTGCGCTGGTGCGCATGTACTGGCTCAACCACGGCGGCATCAACCATGCGCGCCTGCGCTGGACGCTGCCGGGCAGCGGCACGCCGGCCATCATTCCGTCGACGGCGTTCCGCGACCCCGCCGCCGCGGCCAGCGCGACCGGCTGCAACGGCTCGATCACCGGCAACGGCACCACCATCACGCTGAACAAGGTGCTGGGTGCGCCTCGCGCCGATGCCGGCGACCAGTTCACCGTGCAGATCGGCACGACGTCGACGGCCGGCACGGTGCGCGAAGCCACTACCGCCGGCACCGGCACCGGGCAGCAGGCCAGCACGGGCGCGTTGGCGGTGACCACCGGCACGACCTACTACCTGCGCGACACCATGGCGGCCGGTAGCACATCGACGCTCGCGGGCGCGTACACGGCGGCGATCGCGTGCACGCGCAATGGCGCGGCGTTCACGCCGGCTGGAGCATCGCCGACGTGGAACGTCACGCCGGCCGCCAACGACCAGATCGTGTGTGCGATCACCAACACCGCGCGTCCGATCCTGCGGCTGCGCAAGGAGCTGCCCGATGGCCGTCTGCAGGCCGCGGACCAGTTCGCGCTTGCCATCGCAGGCGCCGGTGCGGGCGCCGGCGCGTCGGTGACGACAACCGGTGCAACCACCGCGCCGACGCAGGTGGCGATCGTCAGCCCGGCGACGGCGGGCACCAGCTACACCTTCTCCGAAGCCGGGGCGGGTGGCGCGAACCTGGCCGACTACACCACGACCTATGCCTGCACGAATGAACGCAGTGGCGGATCGGCGCCCACCGGCAATGGCGCCTCGTTCGCGTTCACCCCGGCCGCGGGCGACCAGCTGAGCTGCGTCTTCCGCAACGTGCGGATCCCGAGGACCGACCTGTCGATCACCAAGGCGGCCAGCCCTGCGACGGCGCTCTCCGGCAGCGTGGTGACCTACACGGTGACCGCCAGCAATCCCGGCCCCAGTGCCGCCAACGGCACGGTCATCCGTGATACCCCGGGTGCTGGCCTCAACTGCACGGATCCCGTCGGCACGGCGGTGTGCGCAGCGTCCGGCGGTGCGAGCTGCCCGGGAGCCACCGTGCCGGTCGCCAGCCTGACGGGGGCGGGCGTGACGATTCCGGTGCTGCCCGCGGGCGGCCAGATCGTGCTGACGCTGCAATGCCGCGTTACCGCCACCGGCCTCATGCCCTGAAGATGTGGTCGCGTGCGATCACGGCACACGGGCGCACACCCACGCATCCACGCGCCTGACACCCGCGCCGAGCAGGGCGCGGGCCGCTGCCTGCAGGGTTGCTCCGGTGGTCATCACGTCATCGACCAGGGCGACATGGCCGGGTAGCGCGGCCTGCGGCACGACCCTGAAGGCGCGGGCGACATTGCGCTGGCGCTGACCAGCATCGAGCTCGGATTGCGGTGCGGTCGCACGGACACGATGCAGCAGGTCGGGCCGCAAGGGCAGGGCGAGCGCGGCGGCGAGGGGGCGTGCCAACTCCAACGCCTGGTCATACCCACGCTGGCGTATCCGATGCGGATGCAGGGCCACGGGCACGATCGCGTCCGGTCGCGGCGCCGACGCCAGCGGTCCGGCCATCAGCTCCGCCATCAATCGCCCGGCCGCCAGGTCGCGATGAAACTTGAAGCGCGGCACCAGCCGGTCCAGCGGGAACCCATAGACGAACACCGCCCGCGTCTGCGTGAGCGCCGGAGGGCGCCGCAGGCACTCACCGCATTCGCCGTTCGCGGCCATCGGCAGGCCGCAGCGCAGGCAGCTTGTGAGGTTCCAAGGCAGCTGTTTCGTGCACGATGCGCACATATCGGCGCCATTGTGGCCGCGTTCGCGGCAGATCAGGCACCTCGGTGTAGACAGGGGCAAAAGGTGAGAACGCTGCCCTCGCTAGATCAGTGACTTACACACCTAACGTGGATGCCGCGAAAGCTCAAACCGGAGCCATAAGGCGAGATTTATCCGGATTTTCTGCCCATAAGTCGAGATTCCTTGATCTGCTCAGGCGGAAGCCCGCGCGTCAGCCGGAATTTCGCCGGATGTTTGGTTGAGCATGGCGTCGAGCATCACGTTCAGCGCTGTCGCTACCTCGGGCTGTGTGCTGACCAGCTCCATCATCTTCCTGCCGAGCACTTCCACCTGGGCATCCCCGCCCATTCGGTGTCGCACCAGCAACTTATGTGCATGTTTGCACACTTTGAGTGCATGCCCATCTAACCGCTTGAAGTGGCCCGCGGCGATTCGCGATACCTGCGACGGGTGCACGCCATTGTCGCGCGCTATGGCGCTACGCGACGCCAAGCGTTCGGCAATTACTGTGTTGAGCGCGGCTAGGCCGGTAGCACGATCCATATGGACATTGTGCAAATTTGCACGTAATATGCAAGCGTGCCTACAGAGGAGCCGCCCAGATGGCTGACCTTCGCTACCGCAGGGCCCGAAATCTCGCCGACTCCTACGGCCAGGTGTTCACGCCTGCAGTCGTGGCTGACCTTCTGATTCGGTCGCTCCCTGTGCCGGTCGACGGCGTTAGGTCACTTCTGGATTTGGGCGCGGGGCAAGGCGCACTCACTGACGCGGCCCATCGCGCGCATCCTGCAGCGAGGGCTACGCTGCTGGAACTAGATCCTGTCCTTGTGCGTGGACTCACGCAGAAGCCCAAGCGCAATCGACGTGTCGTGCAGGCTGACCTTTTGCAGGGTCAATGGCGGCCGGCCACGGCTCCCAGCTGGATCCTGTCCAATCCACCGTTCGGCCACATGGCCGTCACCGAGGAGCTGGCGAGCGAGGTTGCCCAGTCCGCGCTCGGTTTCGAGCCGGAAGGCACGTGGCTGCGCGGGGACGTCGCCTTCCTGGTCAAGGCGTGGAACATGGCCGCCAAGGGCACCAGCTTGGGCTTCATCGTGGCCTCGCCCATCCTGTGCGACCCGATCTACTCGGGTATCCGGAGCACACTGGCCCGCGAGATGGGCGAGTTGGTCGTAACCCAGCTTCCGGAGAAGGTTTTCGACCGCGCTCAGGTATGCGCTCACATGATTTCTGGGCGGAAAGCAGTTGCCCGCAAGCGGGGCATCGTGCTGCGCAAGGCGACCGTGGAAGGTGAGATCGTGGACGAGTTGGTGATCGATCAAGTCGCGGCGCGAGCCAGCCTGGATATCGACTATCACCGAACCATTGAGCGTCTGGGCGTGGATCTCTCACGCATGCGCGAAACCCTGTCCTCCGCCGGCGCGCTGATCACTCGCGGTAGCCGCTCAAATGCGGACTACAAGCGCTTGGGTCTGGAGGCCTTCCATACGACCGATCTGGACGTGCGTGGAGGCGATGTACACCTGACAGGCGGCGAACCCACCGGTCACCAGATTGCACGGGCTGGCGACATGCTGATTGCGCGAGTGGGAAGTCGCTGCATTGCTCGGCAGGCGCGCGTAGATGGCGGTGCGGGCCCCTACACCGACTCCGTCTATCGCGTGACAGTACCGCTGCAGCACCGCCAGCGTGTGTGGAAGACGCTATCCAGCTCCTTCGGAACGGAGTGGCGATTGGCGCACGCTGCTGGTAGCTGCGCCAAGCACCTCACGGTGCAAACACTGGCCTCAATGCCGCTGCTGCCCGCCTAAGCGAGCGTCACCGCAGCCAGTTCGGCTTCCTGAGATCCTTGGAGTGACCTCCGACTCGCCAGGGACGATCACGGCTGGGCTATATACAAGCTCCAGCGCGCTTGTGTTCAACCCAAAGCAGTGCCGCGGCCATACTACACATCGCCTACTGACGTCCGACCAAGTATCTGTGGATGACGCCGACGCCTTCGGTACCCCCTTCCTGGCGTACCGGAAAGTCATACTTCAGTCTGATGTTCTCTCGACAACAAGCGAACAAAGCCATTCCAATCGAGCTCGGCTTTGAGCCTAGAGGTGCAATGATGAGCCGTTCATCATCAGCTGTTGCCTGGAACGCGGCCTTCAGACACTCATAAGCTGCCTTGGGATTGTTGGCGCCAGCGAACGCGACCTCACACATTCTCTGCCTAATCAATTTCTCATGCGGCAACAGCGCGTGCATCTCCCATGTAGTTCGATAAGGGGGAACGCCAAAAACAAGAGTTGAGTGACGGATGAACGTTCCGTCATCGTCCTGCAGAATTCGGTCAAGGCGATCGGCCTCGAATCCTAAGCACGCAACGAGCCTACCGTGCTCGTCCTCTCTCAACTCACTCGCAAAGCCTGGAACCGATTTGATTCCACGGAACCGAGCCGCGAAGTTGAATGCAAGCTCCATGCCCACTGCATCGCTTGACGGTCGATAACGCTCTGGTTCCGCGTAGATGAAGCCCAGTTGGCGTGTATTGTGATCTGGTCTCAGGAATGCTGTTGTCAGCACCAGCATCTCAACGGCGTCTAATGAGGTCGCATCAAGAAGCAGCATGTTGCCTGGGAACGCTTCCCGGATGCCTTGCAGGTCGGATGCCCTAAAGGAGTTAGGACCGATCTGGATTCGGAACGTCTCCGGTTCGTAGCTAACTTCAAGCGTTTGATCTGCACTTGCACGCACGAGATCCAACGAGCGACGTCCACGATCATCGAACGGTGGAGCTGCAAACGCCCAATCAAAACGTTCGGGAGCGTGAGCTGCCCCTGGTGCCAGCTGGCGCATGTCAGAGAAGCTGATCATTCGAACAGATCTCTAGCACGGCCATGCGGCTCCTGGAGGCTGTCCCACTTTGAGATGTAATCCTTAAGAAGTTGTTCAAAGTGGCTATCTGAACCGGTAAATATCAGATTGACCTCACCGGCTTTTAGGCTGAGCTTTCGTCGCTTCCTATAGCTGATACCGAAGTGCGCGCTATAGATGGCATTTGGAACATAGTCGTGTTGTGCTAACGAAGAGTCGGCTTTGTTCTTCGTGTCGGTGTCTTCATAGAGGACGGACCAGATCTTGGCTTCTCGAAGTAGTGCCTTGGTCTCACTGGTCAGAGCTTCTTTGTCCGCACCATCAATAGAGAAGTGGTTAATCTCTGGTTCGCTAAGAGAGGCTCTGCGGTGGGCAGCTTGGAAAAGTCGTCCCAGTCTCTTGAGTATGGATTCAAGATCCCGGCCACGTAGTCCGAGATTTGCCACATCCTTCAGCAGTGCCGAGCTCGTGTCTTTGGCCGCGAGCGCTTGAGTTTCTTCCGGGACGAACTCGCTGCCGAAGGGCGCGTCCAGCTGGATGGTTGTTTCCAGCAACGCCGTGTGGCAGAACTCCATAAAGAAGCGAATATTGGGCGCTGCCATCTGACAGTAGCGATCGAAGCCTGCATAGAGAGGATTCGCGCGTAGCGGAAGTCCGTCGTACAGGTAGAACAGTGCGCCATGAAGATTGTTGCCGATCCAGTCAAAAAATGGATTCGCTCGGCCAAGTACTGGGTCATAAGCCTTAAGGTTGGCAAGCACATCCTTTGGACGCGGGGACTCGCGGTTGAGAAGGAAGCCAGCAACAACACTTGCTGCTGGCTGATCATTCCGCCAGAAATCATCTGGCTTCAGCTGATCATCTTTGTGCTTCTTGAGTCCGCGCACCACCACGTCACGCCATCTGCGCAACAAGGGCGCGTCCGCGCCAATGTTGGCCGCAATCTCGGAGGCATTCCTGCCTGGCAACAAGACGCTGGCAGCTTCGCGAATCGCCTGCCTGTACGATTCTGAGCGTCGCTCATCAAGTCTTGAGGGGTCACGTAAGCGATCAATGTCAAATGATGGACAGTGAACATCGACCTTCTTACTGAACTTCATGAGCAGAAGCTCTGCGGCCATGATTCTAAAGTCTGCGATCTCGCCGAGCCTTGATTCCAGATCTAGGGTTCGAATGTCGTGTGACTCGACTATCTGCTCATTTCCGTTGGTGACAAAGTCCTCGACAGAGTCTCGTCTCATTGCCACGCTGAACGAATAACGCGCCTTCGGATGCTTGACCAAATCGCAGATGATCCGCTGCTGAAACGGCTTCAGGTTCTCGAACTCGTCTACAAAGATGCGAATGAACAGACGCTGGAGCCGTTCATCTGCATCTGCCAGATCCTCCGCGAGCTCCGAAAGAGCGTCGTCGATTCGGAAGAAATCTGGCTCCCCTTTGTCTGGATTCTGCAACCAACGGCTAAGCTCGAATCGTCTCTTCTTGGCAAAGGCACGGAGCTGGCCATAGTTCTGGACCTCTGGCCCAAGAAGCGCGTTCACGCTTTCCGGGAGCGGACGCGATAGCAGATCTATGCCGCCGCCTGCAAGAGGGGCAGAGCTAAGCGATTCAACAAAGTAACCAAACTCTTCAAGAACAACTGCGGCGATGTAGTGTATGAACGCCATGCTCGCGCGGCGCTCGCTTCCGAGCCAATCGGGCTTGATGAGGTCGCAGAAGCCAGTATCAGTGCGCCAGTACAGCCCGATTCCTTGCCCGAAGATGACAGGATCGATGTCTCTCTTGCTGCGGCTCAGTTGCGTTCTATGAGAGAAGTACCTGAGAAAGATCGTCTTTCCGCAGCCTCGGCCCCCAATTACACGAACCGACTTCCTGTCGCGCTGTAGCGTTAGGCGATCAAAGAAGAATGGGACGATGAACTCATTCGTCACGTCCGCATCCAATAGCTCGGCACGGTTATTAACGAACTCGTCGACGATGTTTGTCGGATTCATGTAGTCGATCGCCTTCTTAGCGCCGAAGTAGCGGCGTCCACTGGTCACTTTCTGCCCAGTACGCCTTCAAAGTATTGTTTGGCGGTCTTCCTGGCAGAAGTACGGTGAGCTCAAGCGAGTGTGTGCCCTCGGCTCCTAGCGCCTTGGCTCGAATGAGCTCTTGATAGAACCTGCGCGCATCATTCGCACTATTGTAATGATCCCGACCCCAGGCGCCGGGAGTTGTCACGGACTCACTAAAAAATGCTGAGCTACCGCCAAGTGTTTCAACGGGTCGAACTTGTATCCGTGGGTTCTGTGCTTCAGTTGCCTGTATTCCAGACTCTGTCGCAAGTAATGGTACGTAGATGCATTCCGTTGTCGCAGGCAAGTTGGCTATGTTGTAGGCACGAGCAAACCTGTTGATCTGTGTGCCAGTACCTAGTAGGTCATCCAGCAAGATGAGCAGTCTAGGAGGATTGCGCCAGGCGTTCGGTGAATCGGCTCGAACAAAGAAAGGGTCCGCGATACGAGCCTGGATGCCAAATTCACGCAGGATTGATTCGCCACTGTTGCCGGGACGGGCGTCGATTCTTCGACCATCGACGGGCATGAATCGAACAGATGCTTGCTGCGCTTGAGCGGGTAACCTAAACGTGTCTTCCATTGCGCCGATGCAACGAAAGTTCCAAAGCCCTGATGAGCGAAGCAGATCGGGAATGATCACCTCTATGATCTGCCGATAACTGGATTTCTTCATTCGGTCGGTTCTAATGACCGATGCGCTCAGCATCTGCGCAGCAAGGTACTTTTCTTCTTCAGAGTTGAAGTTTCGCGTCCAGGCGTCGAAGGCGGTAGGCGTAACAATGTCTATGGCGCCCACAGCCACCAAGCTTCTAAATCTCTGAAAGACCTGCCTGGACAGACCTTCATAACCTCCTGGCACCTCAAACGCCATAACGATCCCCTTCCTTAGAGGTCAGACTATTCCACTTTGCAGCATGCCCCAAATGCGGAGTTCGGCACTAGGTTAGGTGGCGAACCCCGAGAAGCGCGATCTTAGGGTGGCGTCGCTCGGGTAACAAGTGAGCAAGAGCGCCCAGTGGCAAGTAGTTATCATCTCTGGATCTCCGGGCCTGATCAGTCCAAAGATCTGCGACGAAGCCGCTTTGCCAGATTCTCTCGGCATAGTTGGTCGGCCATGGCCTGCAGAAGATCGGTTGAGACCAGCTCCTCTGCATCTAGCGCGGGGGCCGTTTGGCTCCCTTCAGCTGCTTCCGCCGTTTCCTCGCTTGCCAGTTTCTCCAGAAAGGCCTCACGCCAGAAACGCGAGGCCAAAGCTTTCCCTCGCGGAGGCTGTTCGGCCCAGAGTGGGTCGTGTCCCGCAATTGCCTTTATCACACGATGAGCATTGGCGAGTTGGACGTGGGGGGCGGCATTGAGAAAACTCGCCAATGTCATCCTAGGCGAGCCTGTAAGCACTCGCCCTCGGGCGGCATGAAAGAGCGCACGCGCCTTTGTCACATCCTCTACCGCATATGGCCCGCCTGATACCGGAATATGGACCGATGGTAGATTCTGGGAGGCGAAAAGCCATTCAAGCAATTTGGGAGTGACGCCAAGAAAGCCAGCTGCATGCTCTGCCGACAGGCCGGCATGTTGGGAAGGGACAAGCCTGTCTAGTTCATTACGATGCAGCACAGCGATACCGGGACGCTTAGTACCGCCGCGAATGAACTTCAGATCGATAGCCTGCTGCAAGCCTGACAGCGAACAGCCGGTCTGAGTGGCGAGATCTTCCAGTCGGACCCACTCACGCTCCCAATCACGGCGCTCGCGCTTCTTCGTGGTGACGTCCGGCCGCGAATCCGCTTCCAGTGCTGGTTTTGGAGAGATCACGAACTGATCCGACTCCCCTCGACCAGCCGCGGCGATCGCTTCACCGATAAACGCCAGTTCTGGTATTGAGCGAAGGTCGTACTGGTGATCGTAGTACCAGTTATAGGCCTTCTGGCTACCGGGACCTTTGCCGGGCACCAGGGCTTTACCGTCTTGCAGGATTGCCTGCACTGCACCCAGTCCCTTCTTGAAGGCGTGCATAGCCCGGGCAACGACTTCCATGATCTCCTCTCTCATGCGCCGCTCGCCTATGGTCAGGCCTTGCTGCACGGCCACATGCTTATGCAGGGCGCGAATCAGAGTTAGAAAACTCCCCAGATCCAAACCCTCGAAGTGAGGCAAGGCCCGAGTGGGCTGCGCCACGGTCCTGTTCTCGAATAGCCGGGACCGAATGCCCTGCATGACCGCTCGCAGCTGATGCGAACAGGGCTCTGGTCGCTCGTTACACATCAAAAGCCACTGACATCGGCACACCCCAACACCAGGTCGCGCCATGGAGAGTCCCTTGTGACAAACTTCGCAGTGGTCGATCAGGGGCAGCCCGTGCTTTGCGCAGTGACTCATGCAGCGCAAATGCCAGCTTGCATCGAAGATTCCGTCCTCTTCCACACAGGCTGGACAGATGCGGTGATGGTCGAGCAGCAGCTCGCGCGCCTTGAGCAACTGGCCCATCACCCGATATCCCTCCGGCTCCTTGGTAATGGCCAGGCGCTGAGCTTGTTCCGCGGTCAACCCGGCTACTGTCTGCAACATCTGCTCCGAGCCGCCACGATTGATGAAATAGGCCGATTCACCTTTGGGCATGAACATGGTTGGCGACCGGTAACCATTGGCCTGAGTCAAACGCAGGACGTACCCAATGGCCGTCTCGCGGTCATTGGGTAAGGGCGTGGCCACCAACAGGCCACCCACCTGCGTGATAGCGCTAGCGCTCACGCCACCGCCCGAGCCAGCTCGCGCCGCACTGCACGCCGGCGCGGCGGCCTGGGCGACTGCAGAGTGCCCAGATGGGTCTGCAGGTCCGCCTCTTCGAGGGGGACGCGGGCGGCCAAGGCCATCGACTGCGCACACAAGTGGGCCGTAGTGGCCGGATCGAGAGTGCCCAGGAACGGACCCTGCTGGATGGGCGATTTCTCGGCGTACCAGATGGCGGTGGTGAAGGCATCGTGCAGGTCCTGGACACGGATCGCGGTGCGGTTGTCCCAAATGGCGTTCTTCGCGGCACGATCGAGCAGCTTGGACAACAGTCCGATCCGTCCGCCGGTGGCCAGATACATGCGCAGCGCCATGTCAGGGTTGGACAACTGCGGCAGCTCGAAGGGCGCCAGCTTCTCCTGAATGGCATGCAAGATCGAGCGGAACACCTTTTGCGAGTGCGGGTTGGTCCAGTCGTAGACCGGCACCTCAATGGTCGGATCGAAGCGATTGCTCAGCTGTTCGCTGCGGAAGATCAATTCCTTGGAGCTGGGCAGACCCACACAGATCAGACTGAAGGTATTGGGCTCGACCAAGGCCTTGAGCCAATCGGTGGTGCCGGCGAGCAGAGCGCGCTGACCCTTGTCGATCAGGTGCTGGAACTCGTCCAGGATGATCATCTTGGTCTGCGCTTCCTCCAGCAGCGTCAGCAGCCTGGCCAGCATGTTCGAGTAGGTACCCACCATCCACAGCGGGTCACCCAGTGCGCGCAAAAGCGCTTCCATCAATCCCTTGATGGTACCGCGCACCGGTGCCTGCACGTAGATCACCTCTTTGCGAAGCCCCTGATCGGTGCGTTCGGCGGGATAGCCGGACTCGAATTCTCGGAACGCGAAGGACTTGCCAGTACGCGAATAGCCCACGAAGTGCTTGCAGGCCGGCGTACTGGTGCTGGCCGTTTCCCTTAGCGTGCGGCGCAGCTCGCGCTGGATACCGGAATACGAGGGCGTAGCGATGCAGAGATTCTTGACGATATCCATGTGCTTCAACAGAGGCAGTTCGGGGTTGATCTGGGTGTTCATGCGAAAGCTTCCTTCTTGAATTGGTTGGCGATTCCGGCATCCAGTGTCAGCAACAGTTCGTCGGCGAACTCGGTGCTGGTACGGGCGGGCTGTGCAGGCGGCGAGAACGGAGCGGTAGGCACCTCAAGTCCCGGCGTGCTCTTGGACGACGGAGCGGACTTCTTGCGGGTGGGCTTCTTGGCTGATGCCGGGGCCGGCGCGGGCACTTCAAGCGGGTCCTGCCCTTTGAGCCAGCGATGCAGCTTGCTACGCGATTTGCCGGGGTTGAGCAGCATGTCCTGGGCAATCAGCTTGCGAATGCGCTGCTTGGCATCGGCCAAGCTGACGTTGTCCTGAGATTCCTCGGACAGCAGGTTGGCGTACTCGCGGCACTTGCGGTGCTGCCAGCGCGTCATGCCATTGGCATAGGCCGCATCCACGGCCGGAACCTTCAAGTACTCACCCGTGTCCGGGCACACGGCATAGAGGTAGCCCACGTCCTCGTCGTTGGTGATAACGCTGATGACGAAGCGATCTCCGTGCCGATGGCGAAGCGCGGCCAGTGCGTCGCTGTTGTAGAGCAAGCTATCGTTCTGCACACCCTGATGGCCCAATGTGCGCTTAAGCGGCTTGCCAAAGGACGCCTCCATGGACTCGGCAGAGTCAGGAAGATGGCGATCCACTTGCCCGATCAGCCGTGCCCACTTGGCTGCAGGCTTCTCGCCCAGGGCGCTGTGTCGACGCTGGTGGTAAAAATCCACCGTCCAGATCTTCAGCACACGATTCAACGATTCCAGAGTGATGACTGCGTGCTTGGCGCTGTCGTAGTCGCCCCGCTCCAAAACGTTGGAAAACGTTCGCCCCGGAATCTCGCTGAGCAGGTCGCTCATGACGGTGCGGAAGTAGCGCTCAATCTTGCCCTTGTACCAAGGTTGGCGCCGCGGACAGGTCTGAACCGTGGTGCCGAATCGACCGGTGGCGTGGTCCAGACTGAAGCCGTGAAACTCAAGGCCGTTGTCGACCACCAACGTGCGGATCACACCCCAAGCGGGCCAGGCATTGAGCAGATCGGGATCTTCATCCTTGGGCAACATCGCATGCCGCAGCGCCCGCATCACCGTCATGGCACTGGGATCATCGAAGCTGAGCGAATAGCCCAGGACCATGCGCGTGCACTCGTCCAGGATCACCGTCAGCCACGGACGCCCCAGTGGAAGGCCGGTCTGCTCATCGACAACGAACACATCCAGTCGGCAATGGTCGATCGACGCTCGTTCCAATGGCAGGGATGCCTGCTCGCCGAGCCCTGAGCTGCGGAACTTCACATCCGCAGACCGCTTGCCATAGCGTGCTGCCCAGACGTCGTAGGCAGGGATCTCCCTGATGCGGGTACGCAGACAGCTGTAACCCACCCGAGGCAGGTGTTCTGAGCTGATGCGCTGCAGGTTGGCAGCGTCAATGTGCTGGTTGATCGCGGCCAGCACGGTTTCCATGTTGCGTCGCTCCGGGGCCAGATACAGCTCTTGGATGCAGCGCTCGACCAGATCCTCCACCTCCGGATGCAGGCGACTTTCCCGGTTTCCCTTGAGTGCGACGCGATCCAGCAAGGCATTGATGCTCTCATCGCACTCGCGGTACTGCCGCCTCCAGCGAGACACCGAGCTGGCATGCGGAATACTCGGCATGAGCTCGCGTTCCGGCGCGCCCAGGCCCGTCCAGATCGCCTCGATCAACGGCTCAACCACCGCCCGTGTCGTGACCACCCCTTCCAGTCGCTTGACGAAATGCAGGCGTAGGGCGGCGAGCTTCTGCTGTGCTGGCGTTACTGCCGCCAGCAATGCATTGTTCAGAACACGCATCGCCGCCCGCGCACCCGAAGTGGGCTCTGCCAGGGACTTGAAGACCAGGCGCCCCTTCTTGTGATGACCGAGCAACTCGCCAAGCAGCAGTTCCTGGCGACGACCGTTGTCGGCGTTTTCGAACTCGATGCGCTCGTCTTCAAGCACGCGGGTAATGTGATGTCGCTGGCCATCGAGTTCGAAGCGCTGGCCCATCGTGAAGCTACCTACGCCCATAGCCAGCCCCCCTGTACAGGGGTGGTGAACACCGGGGTTTCCATACTCAGCTTCGTGCCGAAGTCCGCATGCAATCGGCCCCGCATCAGCTCGCTCGCCAGCGCGGCCGCCGTGGCTGGGATGTTCCAGCCGATCTTGCCGAGCGAGATGCCCTGCTGCTGGAAGACACGCTGGAAGACAACCAACCGCAGCTGATCGCCCACGGTCTGGCGTCCACGCTGGATCAGCGCCCACGCATTGGTCATTCGCTCGCGTTGGGGAAGGTCCTGCTCCGTGACCAGGCGATAGCCGATGCCCAGCGGAGCCAGCAACTCTGTGAGCTGCTGCGTGCGCCGCCGGCAAGCCGCGTCCACGTCCTTGGCGTACTTGAGCTCCAGAAACCAGGGTTTACCGCAGTAGGTGACGGCAAAGTCCGGGAAATGCCGGCTCATGCCCTTACCGCTGTCGAACTCCATTTGCACCGGCTGTTCGGCAAAGGCATCCACCAGGGGGCAGGCATCGAGCAGCAACGCCACCTGGTGTTCCAACGCCGACTCCAAGTGAACGGAGCGGCCCATCTTCAAACTAGTAAATCGATAGATCGGGCGCATCGCGGCGCGGCTGAGCAACTTGCGAGCCCTAACCTTGCCTTCTTCCGGCCACCACCAATACACGCCGGCAGCTAAATCTTCGGGGGGCGCCCAGCGAATTGGCGCCCGCGGAAACACGGGGCCACCGTGGCCCCAGTAGGAGTTATGTAGTGTCATTGGATCGTCCTGATCGGCTGGGGCTACCAGCCGAAGAAAAAGGATGTCGATCCGGGCAAAATCACGGTACTCCCCTGTTGACAAGGGGGTACGCGCACGCGTACGATTACTACATAGCCGCCAAGCTTATGCAGTAAACCGTGAGGCCAGACGAAAGTCTGGCCTTTCGCGTTTCCGGCCCGGGGAAACGTCAGTACGAGGCGGGCTATCTCATCATCTACTCCTTTGGTGGGATTGGGCTGCCGCTTCTCGGCGGCAGCGGGGTTGTGGACGTTGCAGCTTCGGTGCGGGCTATCCAGTCAGCTACCTCTCGGGTAGCTGCACACCAGCCCTTTCGGCCTTCCTGAAGGAAAAGCCTGACAGGCGCGCCATGACGTCGATGAGCCTGCCGAAACGCGTCCGCTGACGGATATCCCAGCAGTCCACGCAAGGTCCGGCCGCTCAAGACCGGCCCAAACTCTGTGAGCATCCAGCGCTCCAGTTCCTCGGCGCGCGCGGCGATGGTGTTCTCCCTCGTTGTCACGGACTGGCACGGATGGTTCGGTGTTGAGACGATAGAACGTCCCCGCGCGCAGCCATTGGCACACTCTTGAAAACTTCGTCTCCACAAGATGACCTCGATGTGGTAACGCCCATCACGGTGCCGCCCGAGTTTCATGTGGGCTTCTGGAGCAAGCCTTTGAAGCGCCCAGTGGCACTGGCGACTTTCGCCGCCGCTGCTTCGGCGACGGGCATCTGGAATCCCCACCAATTGGAGAAGGATCTGCTCAAGCGATCGGGGAGCTATCAGGCTGCCCAAGGCAAACTACGCCGACTGCTTCAGGGTATGCCCGCGGTGAAAGCCAACGTAGTGGCTATGCAGCTGGCCTTGCCGGGATATCCGATCGTCTACTGGGCCAATCACCCTATCTTCCACCTCTTGGAGACGGACATACACGGACGTGTGTTCGACCAGGTGCTGATGTATGCGCTCAATAGCGTGCCCGGCCCCTTACGCAAGCATCTATGGCCACGAAGTAAAAGCGAGTTGCCAGGCTCCGTAGACATGCACATCGCACCTTTGCCTGACGTAACGGCTCTGAGCAATGCCTTTACTGATCGATATGGCAGCAACAAGACGCCACCGCTCGCATCGTTGACGCTGAGCTTGGCTGCCAATCTGGAGGCTCAACGCGCACGCAACGGGAAGCTGGCTTCGCAGACCGCCTTTGACACTTGTGTCTCCTTTACAGCTGCAGCGCTGCTTCACCCGCCCTTGCTAGCGGCATACCACGATCTCAGTGAGGTGATGATGGAGCGTGTATGGAAGCCTGCTGATCTAGAAGATTTCGCGGAAACAAACAAGAAGCTATTGCCGCTGATGACAGACCAGCTCCAAGAGAAGGGTGAATTGCACTATGCGCCGGAACTTCTGGAGATTGCAGGCATCAAGTCAAAACCTAAAAAGGTCTCCAAGCGGTCCCCTCGCAAAAGAACGAGCGGGTAGCGGACATGAAGTTGCCATACCGCGGCTAGGATTGGATTGCCTGCTCGATGCGAAACCACGGATGATCATGAGACTGTCTGATTGATGTGGTTGGAAAGAAGGGCTGATAGGCCAGATAGTGTTCTAAGAAATGAACGCGACGAATGTCGTTGTCAGTTAGCGTGTACTCTCTCTCGCCATGCGCGAGCACCTTGAGAAGAAGTGGGAAAAGCACGCTGGCGTACGCTAGATGAGCGGCCAGAGACCAACCCAGTGGAACAGCACTTCGCTTGCCTCCATGGGCAGCCGAGCCCCTCGCCGCGCAGAAGTCTCTCGCCCACGCATCCATGAGCGTAGGTGACCTAGGCCTGATCTCGTCCCAACGCTTGCGCATATCGCCATCGTCTGGTTGCTGGGCAAGCAGCGGTCTAAGGTGAAGCTCAAGAGCATCACTGAAAGCATCCACTGTCACATTGATCTTCAGCAGTCGCTCGAACGCAGACTTCATCATCACCATCTCCGCGTGGAGGCCAGCATCCTGCGAATCGGTATTGGCCAAGTTGAACTCCAGTACAGAGTCGAGCCATCTGGTGCTGGGTGAAGACATGATCAGCTTGACGAGCTTGGCTTCTACTTCAATCACTTCCTTATGTACATGTAGCGGACAAGAAAAAGAAAACTCTCCTTCGCCCCAGCCGTTCAAAGAATAGCCATCTCGTCTCCGCGCGCTATAGGCAACGGAGCGCGACAAGGGGGCTATGACGAGGCGAAAGTTGTCCGAATTGCAGTAGACAGAGTTGGGACAGAAGAGGCGACGCCTCGAAAGGGCGCCGAAACACAGAGCTTCACGAGCTTGGGCTAAGCGATCGATGATCTGCGCGTCCAGCGGTTGACCAAGTTTCCAGTCATCTACCTCGATAAGCACAGCGCAATCGACGGGGGTGCCAGGATGGTCATGGTAGATGCTAAGCGCTTGGTCAAACTCATTCTGGCCCAAACCTCTAAGACGACTTGGCTTGTTCCCGCGCTCGAAAGCCGAGAGCCGAATTGGACCAAAGTCGCCCTTCCGGACGCCCATCAGCCATGGCAGGAATGCAAGTTGTGGGTATGTAGTGGTCGAGCTCTCATCCATAGGGACTCCCGTGCGCGTCTGCTTTACGAGCATACGGAAGTAGAGCGGTGGCTGCCTCAATAGACCATATGACAGGCTGCTTCGAGAGAGGCGGTCTCACCTCTTGAGACTGCCGCTCGTAGGATTTCGGCATGATGCTCCCTCCCTCCTGTCGCTGGGCCGACGCCGCCGATGGTGGCGCCTGTCTGTATCGAAATTATGGGTGTATTGCGAGTATCCAGCCGGACGGCACCACGAAGTTCAAATATTGGCAGAAGGAGTTTCACTTCAAAGCTGCCAGCGTAGCCCAAGCCAAACGGTTCATAGAGCGGTGGATCAACGCACGGAACAGCCCACGTGCCCATGAGTGTGCGCACTGGAGAAATAGGCACTTCAGAGCTGCGCAACGGGCGCCAAGCCAAAAGCGAACAACCGAAACGCAACACCTCAATGTCTTGAATGCGCAGTCTGGATCAGGCGGTTCGTCTTCCTGGATCGTCAAGATGAATGTCCTGCCAGACGAGTTCGATGCGATCTCGGATGTAGGACAACCCCTACATGTTTTCACCCAGTCGCCCGGCTTGAACGTGACAGCTGCTTCGTCGCATGCTTGGCTTGCCTAGCGCGGAACCAGTAAGGTCGCTCATCCGCGTCATGCGCCCCTTCGAGCAGGGGCGCCGGGCAAGACTTGGAGGATATGACAGCTACCGAGCGAGTCGTCTTAAGAGAACCGACGCTCTGTAATGTGCTGGCGATCCTCGGCAGTCAGGTCATCAATGTGGACGTATTGGCCACCTTCTGCGAGCGGAGGATTGATCAGGCTTACGGGTTGGGCTGCATGTTCTTTGGACAGACGCGGGGAGATCAAGCCCTGTACAGAACCATCACTCTCGATCCGCCAAAGCGCAACACGGAAGAATGTGCGTGCAGAAGGCGCGCCAGCAGGGCTTGGGAAGGTCATGTACCAGCCGTCGGCAGAGAGATACTGATAGGAAGCATCTGACATGATCATGGTCTCGTTTCGGGGGAGACCCATATAGCGGCATCGCGGTGCCCGTCTTGAACGACTCAGGCGTGACCAGCAACCTCTAGATGTTCAATATCCGGGAGTGGCATTGCGCATCGCATCGCCAAGCTGACGTCGGAGGGGTCGACGACTCTGCTCTTCCTCAGATAGGCGTTGGCAAAAGCCAGGCGCAGCAAGGACTTCATGGGTCTGACCGATCCTGCAGACCCGGCGAGCGTCTTCGCCGTGCGGAGTGGAAGCTCCGGCTCGAATCGCTTTCCCCAGGCCATCTGCTTCCTGAGATCTCGATAGATCGTCCCAGCAATCTTGACGCGCTCGGCGCCGGTGGGACTGGGTACATAGAACGTGTTCAGTCGGGAGAGAATCGGTACCGGAATCAGGGACAGGTAGTTAGCGGTGACGATCCAGTTGATGCGGCTCGCATCCAGTTGTACCTGCAGGCACGACTGATCACAGAAACGTTTGGCTGTCTCGACCTCAAGCAGCTGGTATAGCGCATTTGCCGGAGGATGCCTGGCGTCGCTTGAGGCCTTATCCAGCTCGTCGACCACGAACACCGGATTGGCCGTGTCACCTTGGACTAGCAGGTCGAAGACCTTTCCAGGGCTAGATGTGTAGTAATGCTGCTCCAGCCCGATGAGTGACATAGGGCTAGTTGCGCCCTCCATGCTGATCATGTCAAAGCCGGCACCCAACAGCTTAGCCAGGCGCATGGCAAAGTACGTTTTCCCTACTCCCGGATCGCCTGCCAGAAGCATAGGCGGTAGCTGGAAGCTGCCGTCACCCGCGACCTGAAGCGCCAGCATGCTCCTGACAGTGGCAATCACCTGTTTGAAGTTAGGCATCTGCTCTTCTAGCTCATCTAGCGCCTTGCCGAAACTGCGCGGCACCTCGACGAGCCGGCGCACACCAAGTGGTTGGCTCTTACGCAGAAGCGTCAGCATTGCCTCATAGTTCTTACGACGATCATTGTTTCGAGAGAGGCTTTGCATGCTGCTCTCTACCTGCTGCACGTCCTGTTCGCTATAGACCTGCACGGTGGGGCGCTGACGCCGGGAACGCTTGCGCAGGACAGGGGCTTCATGAGGTGCCTGCGGTACGTCAGGCGTTGATGTGGCTTGCGCATTGATCGGTGGTGGCGGGGCCGCTGGGGCGTTGGCCAGTTGCTCTGGTATCAGGACGAGGTAGTCACCAAACGTGTATCCGCTTGGGATCGGGTTCTTCGTTGTCATGGCTAACGAGGCAGTGAAGTTCAACTCAATTAGATCACTTCTAAAAACTCCTTGTGCCCCCGTTTATGGGATGAAATTTCACATCCAACATCACGTGACGTGATGTCATTGCACGTCATCTTCAGTTGCTTCTCTTGGATGGAATCAGCGCTTTAAAGCACGAGTTGGACGGTAGTTGTGCGCATGGCAATGCACTACAGTGCGCTTCGTGTCGGGTCGGGACCAGCTCGTGACCAGCGAAGAAGACAAGCCACTGACGGAAGCTGAGCAGGCAGCCTATGACAACTGGCTGAAGCAAAAAGTTGAAGCGGCGAGGAACGATCCGCGGCCATCGGTCCCGCATGAAGAAGTGCTTGCTGATCTGAACACGCTACTTGAAGCGTTGGCAGCGAAGAAATCAGAGCCTAAAGATGGCGCCTGAGAGGGTCGTACGTCGGCGCGACTTACTATCACGCTCCTAATGCAGTAGATCTGAGTCAGAGATCAAGGGTGAATCCGCTTGGCACAATGGTGCTGAACCAACCACCGACCATCCTTTGAAATACGCCTGCTGGCTCCGGTTGGAGAAGGGAGACCAGCATCATTCCCTCTAATGATGCAAATATGATTTGTGCAAGCTCGCCTTCCTGCATCCCAGTCGGCAGGCGTAGGTCTTGCTTGTGCCTGAGAAGAAGGCGTTGCAGCCACTCGACGTTCTGCTGCTTAAACCGTTCAAGCTCCTCTTTACAGGAACTCTCATGGATGAACCCTGGTACTCCTGAGCGTGCTTTCCTGTCATCCGTACGAACTGACGACGAGATGGCCCGAGCTACTACCGAAAGGGTGAGCAATGGCACCATCTTGTGCGGATAGTTGATAGGGTGAATGATCGCTACGTTGAGACCATTAGGATTCTTGGTACCAATGAACTCACTTCCCACGTTGAAGAGCCTTTGCCTCAACACGTCGGGCATGGGGGCAGTAAGAACCCGCAAGGTGAAGAGTCTTAGTGGCTCATTAGGCTGTGCTAGATGGGGGGCGCGAGACCAGCCTGGCGACTTCCAGCTTCTAACAACTCTCAGCGCAATCGCAGCGACCGCCATGAGGCTCTATGGATAACATCGAAGCCCACATAAACGACTTCGCGACTCGTAGCTTCCGCCATACAGCGGACATGGACTATGTGTCTGCACGTGCCGCATATCGTATGGAGCTATACCCTCAGTTCATGTGGGCGGGACTTCAAGCTATCGAGAAATATCTCAAGGCAATTCTCCTGTACAACCGGGTTCCTAAGCCGCAGAAGACGTTCCTCGGACATAGCTTGGCGGAAGCGATGGCATTGGCTGACAAGTCGTTGCCGTTCAAGATTCAGCTTTCGAAGCCTAGCCTTGAGATCATTGAGCATCTGGATACGTACGGTAGGTTCCGATACCTCGAAACTCCTTACCATGTGCATGATCGCGAGCTACTGAAGTTGGACAAGGCGGTTTGGGAGCTCCGCCCCTACTGTCGCGTCTTGAAGTACTCGATGGATGTTGGCGAGAAGAAAGTGGAAATGTTGGAGCCGCTGCTGGAGCAAATTCGGCGATCGAGGGATGATCCTTCTCAGCGCATCTCCGTCGCAGGGGGGCAACTGGAGAAAATTCTGGCCAAGAGGACACATCCGGCCAGGGCTACGCTAGTGTGGAAGAACATGTTCTTCAATGGGCATAAGCGCAAGCATGTGCTGTGGCGAAGCCGAACTCACTTCACAAATTCGCCTCTTTCTCTTAATCCTGACCTAATTGACGAGGTGCTGAAGTATGTTCATTTGCCAAAAGATGTCGTCAATGCGTACAGCCAGGAGCGTGACAGGCGCTTAAGGGGAGAGAAGAGGGGAGCCAGAGAATAGCCGCACGTGCGCGGAACATTGGCGCCGGCCCGGTTCGCGTGTTCGAAGAAAGAATCTCAATCGTAGCCAACGGAGGCTTTATGGCGACAACCATGTACTTCGAAGAGACAATCAAGGATCAAGGTGGAGAATCTTCAATGAACGTTGAGCTTGGTCGCTCATCCTACTACGCAGAGGACAGCATCTATCTTTCCGTAGACGGCAACGTAGTTATCATGGATCTGGCTACCGCGAAGCGATTTGTGGGCGCTGTCGTGGCGGTTGGTCACTATCACGGCTTGGTCGACTAGATGGGTGGCATCATGGACGATGAGCTAACTGAGGCGATAGACAAGGCTGACGCAGGACTGATTCCTTCCCCCTTTGGGAGAATCGAGATTGTGATACCTGGTGCGCCCGCATCCGTGCAAGCCAGCAAGGCTGTCCGGGATGGCTATCTGTCGGCGATCAGGACCAAACTTTCTCGCTATCAGTTCATTCTAACGGGACAGATTGTTCTTGAGATCACATGGCTGGTACCAGCAAGGAGTAGGTATGAGACTGATGCCAAGGCGGACATTGATAACTGCCTCAAGCCAATCATCGATGCTTTTGCCGGCCCCGCTGGGCTTTTCATCAACGACTGTCAGCTGAAGGGACTCTACATTTGTTGGCGTCACGCTGAATCCAGCGAAGAGCAACTACTCTTCCGGTTCGATTTTGACGCAGAGCAATGGAGCGAGCGAAAAGGACTCGCCTTCTTAAGGCTTGAGCGTGGTCTTTGTGTCCCGGTTAGCATTCTTTGGCCGCAAGCACTGCGTAGGGGCTGGGTTGAGCTGATGCGCGCCGGTGAGTCATTCAAGGAGAAAACTGAGGCGATGGGTGCTTCTTATCTCGCCTTAGCCGGAGTGACTGGGGGCGGCCAACCGTTTCACGTAACAAGGACTATCGGCTTTCCAGTGCTCTCAGCCGATGATTTCGTGCGTGGTGGCGAGTCCTAACGGTTCATTCAAGCCAACGCTGCTTTGCTGCGAGACTTAACCAGGGTGGCAGGTTTGCCATGAAAGAATTGCGTTTCCCTAAAGAGTTAACTGTGCTGTTTCATCTGGAAGGCAGTCGTCCGAAGACAACTTCTTCCGGAGCGCAGGGGCTTGACGACCTCGCTACGATCGAGAAGAACGGCGCTGAGCTGATCATGGTTACGGTACTGCTTGAAAGCCGCATGATCGAGGCGGTGAGCAGGCTTCTGTTCCGCAAAGCAGATGAAGTCCACAAGCCGCGAGAATTCTTTGTCGCGGAGATCATGGGGACATCCGACTTTTCATTTGCTTTCAAGCGTCGCGTCTTCACCCGGCTGCTGGAACATACCGGCGCCTTGGAAGCACGGGTCATCAAAGAGCTGAAAGCCGACCTCAACAAGGTTATGAACTGGCGCAATGCCTTTGCGCATGGAAGGGTGTTGCATGAGCAGGACGCCGGTTATCTCCTGCAGTACTACAGTGGAGGCCCGCAAGACCTGGTGCTAGATGATGCTTTCTTTGAGAAAGTTGAGAGCACTGTCCGAAACTGTCTGTATGTATGCAATGGGATCATCCAAGCTGCGCAGCGGGAGGCGTGAATGTTGGTTCAAGCTGAGCTTTTGAAGGTCAGCGCTATGTGGGTGCTGAATGATCCCTCGCTGCTAGTCAGTAAGAGGCATGCAGCTTAAGCTCCAGGTTGCCATGGCCGTGGATGAAGTGTACGTGCGGTCGCTAGTTCAATAGCAAGCCTTCCTGAAGGCTTATGGCATCGTCTGTAGCGCGAACTGGCGTGGCAACTGCAGCGACAACGCGGTCGCTGGCGGACTTTTCCAGTTGCTTAAGCGAGAGCGGATCAAGTGCAGGATCTACCTCGCACGTGACGAAGCTTGAGGAAGAGTGTTGGACTACGTCGGGATGTTCTACAACCCCAAGCGTTGTCATGGCTTCAAGCTAGGCGCGTCTCCTATAGAGGCCGAGCCGCAATGGGGATCTTCAGACTTCTGGGCGGCTACGAAAGCCGGGGAGAGTCAGTTCATAGCTCATTCTCAGACATGGTAAAGATCTGTTTCCCATCTACCTAATCAAGGAAAGCTCAGCTTGATGATTGAGACCAATTCCAGCCGCGGACGCGGCGCTTAGCATCAACTTGTAACTACTGATAACAGCTTGTTTCTTTGTGAACTGATCCGTTCTAGCGATGGATAGCTTTCCCCTAGCCTCGATAATTGATTCGTTATCGCCGGATTGGATGGCAGCAGCTAGCACACTCTCGGCAGCTTTCGTGATCTCAGCAGCTTCTTTGTAGACAAAAGTGGCACTATCGAAGTTAGATCTCGCGAGTTGGTAGTCAATGAGTGCTGTGTCGTCTTCGAGATCTTGTGCCTTTCGAGCCTGCGGATCGAGCATGTTCACAACGGCGGTCTTGAGAGCGGCGTTCTTCTCCGGCCCAAGTGCTTGACTCAAGTTAAGTAGAAACTGATTTACGTTTCGTGTTTCTGTAATGTCCACAACGAATGTGACAGGCATAGCTTTGATTAGCTGCATGTAGAGCTGTTCGGTCTCAAGATTGCTCCAGGCATCCCAGCTCTGCTCGTTGATGGGGGGCTCGATCGGAAGAGAGCCAGCCAGGCCGCACGGCGCCTCATCGGCGACTATATTCGACAAAGCTTGCGATTTCGCGGCCCCCTTCAAGCTGTTTGCGTGCCTCAATGCATACGCCAGTTTGCGTTGACACAGAGCCCTATAGCGCTCGAGATTTGTCTTTGTCTGTCCAGAGATTGGCGGGAGCGCCATCCATCCAGAAGTGATCTCTCCTTTCGGGTCACGATGCAGATCCTGACTTGGCAAGAATGGACCCGAGAATATCGCGCTGCTTAGTACTCTCTGTGAAGAGTCGCGCATTGAGAACGCTAGAGCCATCCCCTCAACCTTTCTACCCTTACGAAGTTGCTTGGGATAAGCGAGCTCGTAGAGATCCAGCCGATACGCTGATCTATCAGGAGATAGAACAAGGCCAAATAGTGCTTTGAAACTGTTGTCTGGGCCGCCAGTTACAAGAAGGCACTTATTGGAAAGCGCCCAGTCAAGATTGCCGAGTTTTGCGCTGAGAGAATAAGCTGATCCTGGGGCCATCGCCTGTGATGTTGTGGTCTTGTTGTCAACCCCAGAGGCGGATCTGAACGCTGCAGATAGGAATGCAAAGCCCGCATCAACCAGGACGGGAACTGCTGCTGTAACTAGATCAGCGCTCTCTCTCGTTGCTTGGTAGCCGCAATTCTGGTCGGAAGCTTCCACAATCGATGCGCGGAGCGCGCCAATCTGCATCGAGTTCGAGACCGTCCTTCCGTCACTGGTGACAGCTTGATCTTGTTGCTCTTCAGTTTCTTCGGTCTCTTCGGCCGATTTGGCGGGTTGTTCTTGTCCGCCATCTGCGGTTGATTGCGAGCCTCCACCTTGGGGTGGAGGCTTCGGCAGATCTTGAGCTAGGAGACTGAGCGGGAAAGCGAACGAGATAAGAAGTGTTGCAAGAGTATCGAACGTCCTCATTACTATGCTCCTTAGTTGTAATACTCACGAAGTCCGACTCTTAGTCGGCTGCCAGATATTGCGCCGTTAGCTCTATTGATGGCTTGTTTGCTCGTGTCAGACATGGACTTGGGGAAAGGACACTCTGCGCTCATAGTCTGATAAGGGCCTAGGTGCATCCCGAGTATCTTTACGCTGTCTCTTGAGGAGCTAGGATCGATCAACGGCGCTCCACTGAAGGATGTGACGGCTTGACATATGTGCGCCATGCAGTTCGCATCAACGCTGAATGCTGAGCACTCTAAACCAGATCCCCAGCCTATCGTCCCAACGGAGCTGGGCAGACTTTGTTTAGATTCCACAACTGCAGGTCCCGCGATCCAAGTGGGAGTTCGCATTGCCGTACTAATCACAAAATCAACAGCTGGTAAGTTTCCTACGGGCGATTGAGTTTCGAGCACTAGAAAATCTTCTTGTGCTTGGATACTCGTTTTGCCCGCGGAACCTTGGAAGAATGCCTGTCGGCGCTCAGAAACCTCCTCTCTCAGCAACACCTGCTCGTAGGGAGGCGTCAGCCTACGAAAGATGATCTGCCCAGATTGAAGTTTTGCGTGGTTTGGACTTTGCGAGCTAGCTTTTAGCTGCAAGTAGAAGCAATGGCGAGCAGTCATTACCCTTGTGGAACTGATAAAGAATCCACTGCAGAAAGCTGGTTCTTTTGATGGGGCTGCATACTCAAACACGCCCATAATCCGACGAGGGTCGGAGGATCTAATGAACGATGGTGTTGTTTCCTCGAGATCTATGTCCGCGATTGGAGTCATGCAATGCTTCACGTACTCCATCGCACTGAACTTTTCCTCCGGTGTGGCGAGTCGACCTAGCGCGTCTGAAATGCTCTTCTTGCGACCAAGATCGTTGGAAGCAACTATGCATCTGGGGTCGCCTTGGAGTTTTCCTCCGTGTCCTCCGCCTTTCGGCTGCTGCAGCTGAATATTGAAGGCCTTGAGAACGTCGGTCCCCACAATGCCTCCAATAGTGTGCTGGACCCTGGGATCGCCGCCTCTTGGCTGATCAATTACGAATTCCGTGGTGCTTAAATTCTTGGATAGAAGCTCTGAAGGTATCCCTTTTTTAATTTCTTCGAGGCTCACATCTTCAAATTGGTAGTACCGCGTAGAATCGTTCTTCCGAGTCGATAGCGCTGTCTGCAGTTCTTCATCCGCCGTAGTTGGCTCGCTGGGTAGGGCTACAAGAAGCTTGTCTTGACCGGACGGAAGTCGCTTCAGTGATTGGAGTAAAGAAGCAACTTCTTGATCGTTGAGCGGAGCGTCGTCCAGCTTCCAGCTAGCTAGTTTTGATTTCTGGGCCTCCGGCGCTGGGACTTGGGCATCTGCTCGCAGCAGGGAGGCCCCTAAGGACGCGATTAGAGCAACTGCAAATACGTCTCGCCAGTTCATTGGCAGGCTCCCGCTCAGTATGCCTATCCGCTAGAACGGGAATTGAAGGCCGAGGGGACATCAACTTTTATTTGATAACTAGAATTACGCCATGTAAATGCGCTTACTAAATTATGCGTCGTTGTGGGGGCTGGAAGTGTGTAGGCTTGAGAAACTGGGGATGGAGAAGGGTAATGCCAACATTTTTTGGCTGGTTGAAGGCTGGAAAGGAATTTGTGCAGAATCATTGGGTCTGGGCGCTGACGATCGCCAGCATGACGGCGATCCTGCTTTCGCCAGCAATCGGTAGCGATGAGCTAAAGGCGTCTGTTCGCACGATAGCCTCGGTTGTCCTCGCATCTGGCGTTGCGGGTGCCGTCATAAGATCAAGCACGTTCACCGAGATGTTCATCTCGAGAATCGTAGATGTTTTCTACGATGACAAACATCTCAAGTCCAGAAATGATCTTGCGCAGATATGTACTAGAACTTTGAATGCTTTGCTTGCTTCAGAGTCTCCGACTCTTCAGGGGGCTGTTGGAGCGGAGTTGCTCTCGGAGTATTTAGACTTCAAGCATGGTTACGTATACAAGGATTGGAACGTAATCATCAGAGTTAGGTCTTTCGATGCGGCGACCGGTTTGCTTGAAGTTGAAGAGACAGTTCAAGCCACAGTGATTCCTAGCCCGGGCCGCAAGTCGTTTGATTTCTTATGGTCGTGGCGTTCACCTCACACGCCTGCAGCCGGCGCTGAACTCACTTATTTGGAGATAGCTGATGAGCGAATTCCCAAAGAGAAGTTTGAGGCGAAGCTAGACGGCGACGGGGTGCTAAGGTCCAGCTATACCCATAATTTTGATGCTGAGGTCAAAGACTTCCTTCTAACGCGGCGCGTTGAGAAAAAAATCGAGCTGAAGCGAGATGCCGTCACTTCCTATAGGTTCATAGTTCCTTGTCTAGGAATGAGCATCTCGTTGGGGGAGTTTCCGCAAGACAAGCTCGTGCTAGTGGTTGATCGAGCGGGGCTCCCAAGAGCGTTTAAGCCTGACCGGGATCCGAAGGACAATTCCGGACATTGGTTTAGGCAAACCTACTCTGGGTTGATATTCCCCAGGCAGGGCGCTAATCTTCAGTGGTTCATAAAGCCGGAGGCTTTGCAATGAGCGCCACCGAAACGGTGTAACCCTTTGTTTTAATGGAAATTATTGCCAAGTGGGCATTCCTCCCGCTTGGCTTTCGAGTGTCTGACGGTAAGCTCGACACCAAATGCCCACCATGTTCAGGGTGGATAAGCCTCGTGCTTCGCGGTGAGCTACGAGCTGGCCAACGCTGTCAAAGGCGTAACAGGACGATACCTGCCTTATGGGGCTTAGTACTCCCCTTAAGGCTTCTAATCGCCTGCTTTTTGACCGAACTTACGGCTCGTCTTTGAGCCGATTCGTGCCATATGGCTCCAGAGGCCGGGGCCTCGTTCGCGTCTACCAGTAGCCCTAGCCAATCCAAGGAATTCTCGCCATATGGCCCCTCTGTTCTCGGCTTATGGCTACAAAAGACGCGCGTTATGTGTGGATCTACACTCGGAGCGAGCAGCAGGCGGGTGGCGTGCTGCCACCAGCCGTCAACTTTCGACGCATCCATGCGGTTGACAGGGCGAGGCCCGGTTTCCAGACTTCCCCGACTGTATTCCCCTGAGGTTGCGATGTCCGCTCACATTTCTTCGGTTGCGCCGGTCCTGCGCCATGACTGGCAGCGCGACGAGCTGCTCGCCCTGTTCGACCTGCCGTTTCCCGAGCTGCTGCATCGGGCCTCGACGATGCATCGCGCCCACTTCGACCCTGCCGAAGTCCAGGTCTCCACCCTGCTGTCGGTGAAGACCGGCGGTTGCCCGGAAGATTGCGCCTACTGTCCGCAGGCACAGCGCTACGACACCGGGGTGTCGGCGCAGAAGCTGATGGATGCCGACGAGGTGCTCGCCAAGGCGGCGCAGGCGAAGGCGGCAGGCGCATCGCGCTTCTGCATGGGCGCGGCCTGGCGCTCACCGAAAGACCGCGACATCCCGAAGGTCGCCGAGATGATCCGGGGGGTGAAGGCCCTGGGCCTGGAGACCTGCGCCACGCTCGGCATGCTGAGCGGCGATCAGGCGCACGCGCTGAAGGACGCCGGCCTGGACTACTACAACCACAACCTCGACACCGCGCCCGACTTCTACGGCGACATCATCCACACCCGCCAATACCAGGATCGCCTGGACACGCTGGAACACGTGCGCGACGCCGGCATGAAGACCTGCTGCGGCGGCATCGTCGGCATGGGCGAATCGCGCGACCAGCGCGCCGGGCTCCTGCAGGCGCTGGCCAACCTGCCGTCGCACCCGGATTCGGTGCCGATCAACCGGCTGGTGCAGGTGGCGGGCACGCCGTTGCATGGCACCACCGAGCTGGACCCGTTCGAGTTCGTGCGCACGATCGCTGTCGCCCGCATCGTCATGCCGGCGTCGATGGTGCGCCTGTCGGCCGGCCGCGAGGCGATGAGCGACGAACTGCAGGCGCTGTGCTTCCTCGCCGGCGCCAACTCGATCTTCTACGGCGAGAAGCTGCTGACCACCGGCAACCCGGACACCGAGCGCGATCAGGCCCTGTTCGCCCGTCTCGGACTGCGGCCGATGGCGGTGCAGGTGGAAAACGTGCACGACCATCACAGAACCGATGCCCCGGGCAGCGGTACGGTGCACGCAGACATCACCCGTTCCGAGCCGTCCTGCGGCCGGGCGGCGTAAGTCGGGGCAACAGGGGGCAGTACCGGACGAAAGGACGCTGGCGCGGCAACGCGGCCGGCGTGTCGTCGTCGCTGGCCGCCCGTCATGCGCCCCGGCGCCCCTTTCGCCAGGCCACGCCGATGACCCGCACCGACCTGCACGACCGCATCCTCGCCCAGCGCCAGCAACGCATCGCATTGGGCCGCCAGCGCACGCGCCGTACCGTCACGCGCCGTGATGGTGTCCGCGTCGAGGTCAACGGCCGCTGGCTGACCGAGTTCAGCAGCAACGACTACCTGGGCCTGGCGCAGCAGTTCGAAGTGACCAACGCGCTGCAGGATGCCGCTGCCCGCGAAGGCGCCGGTGCCGGCGCATCGCATCTGGTCAGCGGCCACCACGCGGCCCATGAGGGGCTGGAGCGCGACATCGCCGACTGGCTGGGCTATCCGCGTGCGCTGTTGTTCGGCAGCGGATTCCTCGCCAATCTGGCCGTCCAGCAGGCGCTGCTGGAGGACGGCGACGTCTGCGTACAGGACCGCCTCAACCACGCCAGCCTGCTCGACGCCACCCGACTGGCCGGCGCGAAGCTGCGTCGCTATCCGCACCTCGATCCCGAGGGCGCCTTGCGCCAGCTGAAGCTGCAACCCGAGGGTGCGGCGATGCTGGTCACCGACGGTGTCTTCAGCATGGATGGCGACAGTGCACCGCTGCGGTCGCTGAGTCTGGTCGCACGCATGCAGCAGGCGCTGTTCTTCGTCGACGATGCGCATGGCGTCGGCGTGCGGGGTCCCGAAGGCCGTGGCAGCGTGGCGGAAGCCCGCATGGGCGTGGCCGACGTGCCGTTGCAACTGGTTACCCTGGGCAAGGCGCTGGGCGGTTACGGCGCGGTCGTGGTGGGCGAGGAAACGCTGATCCAGCATCTGGCCGAAACCGCGCGACCCTACATCTACACCACCGCGATGCCGCCCGCGCTGGCGGCGGCGACCCGCGTGGCAGTCAAGCATGCGCGTCGCGACCAGTGGCGCCGCGAGAAGCTGCAGTCGCTGGTGGACCGCTTCCGCAGCGGCGCGCAGCGGGCCGGCCTGCAACTGATGGCGTCCGACTCGCCGATCCAGCCGGTGCTGTGCGGCAGCGATGGCAATGCACTGGCGTTGTCCGCCGCGCTCGACAGCGCCGGCTACCTGGTGCCGGCGATCCGCCCGCCTACCGTGCCCGATGGCAAGGCGCGATTGCGGGTAACGCTCTCGGCGCTGCATTCGCTGCAGGACGTGGACGGGCTGGTGACGACGCTGGCGCGTTCGTGGGATGCCGTGCAGCGCGTCCACGGCGCGGTCGCCTGACGGGATGCACGCGCCGCGATCCTGCATCACGCGGGATCGGCGACAATACGCGGCATGCATATCGAAACTCTTGGCAGTGGCCCGTCTCTGGTGCTGCTGCACGGCTGGGCACTGCATGGCGGGGTGTTCGCGCCGCTGGTGCAGCGGCTGTCCGGTCGCTACACGCTGCATCTCGTCGACCTGCCCGGCCATGGCCATAGCCGCGACAGCGACGTCGCGCTGTCGCTGGAAGCCACCGTCCAGGCCATCCTCGCACGCACGCCGCCGGCCGCTTGGCTGGCATGGTCACTGGGCGGTCTGTTCGCGTTGCATGCTGCCGCCTCGTCGCCGCAGGTGCGTGGGCTGGCGATGATCGCCGCGACGCCGCGCTTCGTGCGGAGCGATGACTGGCCGCATGCCGTGGACGCCAGCGTGTTCGCGCAGTTCGGCGATGATCTTCGCAACGACTACGCCGGCACGCTGGAACGCTTCCTGGCGCTGGATACGATGGGGTCCGAACATGCCCGCAGCGAACTGCGCACGCTGAAGCAGGATCTGTATGCGCGCGGCGAACCTGCGCCGGCCGCATTGCAGAGTGGCCTGCAACTGCTTGAACAGTCGGACCTGCGCGCTTCGCTGTCCCTGCTGTCCGTACCCAGCCTATGGCTGGCGGGCCGTCGCGACCTGCTGGTACCGTCGAAGGCGATGCGGGCAGCAGCGCAGATGGCGCCGGGCGCACAGTTCGTCGAGATCGCCGGCGGCGGACATGCGCCGTTCCTTGGGCACGCCGACCTCGTCGCAGCCGACGTCGATCGCTTCCTGCAGTCGTTGCCGCAGGATGTCGCCGCATGACTACCTTCGACCAGCGCCATATCCGCCGCGCGTTCTCGCGCTCAGCCGCGGGCTACGACGCGGCGGCGGCCTTGCAGCACGAAGTCGAGAAGCGTCTGATGGAGTCGCTGGACTACCTGACGTTGCGACAGGGTCAGGACGCAACGGATCCGAAGGTGGTGCTGGACGTCGGCTGCGGCCCCGCCCATGCGGCGGCCGCCATGCGCAAGCGCTGGCCAAAAGCGCAGGTCATCGCATTGGACCTGGCGCTGCCGATGCTGCGCGAAGCGAAGAAGCAGTCGGGCTGGTGGAAGCCGTTCCAGCGCGTCTGCGCCGACCTGCGCGCGCTGCCGCTGGCCGAGGGCAGCGTCGACGTGCTGTTCTGCAACCTGAGCCTGCAGTGGGTGGATGATCTGCCGGCCGCGTTCAACGGGTTCCGTCGCGTCCTGAAGCCCGGTGGCCTGCTGGTGTGCTCGACATTCGGCCCGGAAACGCTGCAGGAATTGCGCGATGCCTTCGCGCACGTCGACGACACGCCGCACGTCAGTCCGTTCCCGCCGATCGCGCAGTTCGGCGACGCGTTGATGCTGGCGGGGTTCCGCGATCCGGTGCTCGATCGCGACCGCTTCACGCTGACCTACGACGACCTGCCCGCCTTGATGCG
The DNA here is from genome assembly GCF_014851815.1 of Pseudoxanthomonas sp. PXM01. Taxonomy (GTDB): domain Bacteria; phylum Pseudomonadota; class Gammaproteobacteria; order Xanthomonadales; family Xanthomonadaceae; genus Pseudoxanthomonas_A. Next base: position 72,719 of record NZ_JACVAJ010000004.1, on the reverse strand, counting down.
CGAGCTGCGTGCGATGGGCGCTACCAACGCGCTGCAGCATCGTCGCCATACCTTGACGGGACGGGCACGATTCGCCGCCGCGGCGACCGCTTACGAGCCGCTGCGTCGCGAGGACGGCAAGCTGCCGAGCACGTGGGACGTTATCTATGCGCATGCGTGGGCGCCGCCGCCGGGTGCGCCGATCCGGGGGCAGGGCGAAGACATCGCGACGGTACCGCTGTCGAGGATTCCGATCCGACGACGTGGCGAATAATTGCGCGGGAGGCGGCGTCAGCCGCCGACCTGGCGGATCCAGTCCTGCAGGTTGTAGTAGTTGGTGACGCGTGCGATGCGGTCGTCGCGGATGTCGAAGAAGGCGCCACCCGGCAGCACGTAGGTCTGTCCGTTCGCCGGAGGCAGGCCTTCGTCGGTGTGGTGGTACTCGCCATGCACGATGTATTCGGCAGCCGCATGCTGGCCGTCCTGCGTGACCAGCACCACGATGTCGCGCAGCTGTTCGCGGTAACTGGCGTTCATGCGCCCGAGAAAGGTCGCGAAGGCCTCGCGGCCGGTTTCGCGCGCGCCTTGGTTGAGATCGTGCACCACGTCGTCGGTCAGCATGGCCAGCATGCTTTCCCAGTCGCCGCGGTTGAAAGCGGCGTAGTAGTTGAGGACGAGCTCGGTGGCGCGGTCCTGCCGGCGCGTGCCGTCGATCTTCATGCGGATTCCCGGGGGGTGGACGACCCCACGATCATACGCCACGCCGTCAACGCGGCAGTCGGTCGCGATGGAAGAAATAGACTTCCTGCAGCAGGAAGCGCCAGCGCGTGGCGAAGCTGCGGAAACGGCTGGTCGGCGTGGGCGAGCCGACCGAGCGGATACCCAGGTCGCGGCTGATGCGCAGTGCGCGCGCCATGTGCAGCGGATCGCTGACGATGATGACGGAGTGCAGCTTGTGCTGCTGCATCAGAATTCGCGCCTGCCGCAGGTTGTCGTGCGTGTTGCGCGAGAGCGACTCGATCAGGATCGCCTTCTCCGGCACGCCCTGGCGCAGCGCATAGCGGCGCGCGACCTGCGACTCGGAGAAGCGTGCGCCGGTGCCGCCATAGCCGCCGGTGAAGATCAGCGTCGGCGCCAGGCCGCGCTTGTAGAGGTCGATGCCGTGGCGGATGCGTTCCTCGAACACCGGCGACGGCTTGGCGTCGTAGGCCGCCGCGCCGAGCACGATGATGGCGTCGGCTGGCTGGGCGTCGTCGCGCTGGCCCACCCAGATGATGTAGGCCGCCACGCCGGCCAACCAGACCACGGCAAGCAGCAGCAGGCGCCAGGCCCAGCCGACGACGCCGCGTTTGGATTTGCGCCGGTGTGCGTTCATGCCGCGCGCTCCCACGGCAGGGCATCCAGGTCGACATTGCCACCGGATAGCAGCACGCCGACCCGTTGGCCCGCGAATCGCTCGGGTGCCTGCAGGACCGCAGCCAGCGCGATCGCCGAGGACGGTTCCACCAGCAGCTTCAGGCATTGCCACAGCAGGCGCATGGCGACGAGCGTGTCGTGGTCCGGGACGGTGACGACGTCCACCCGGTGCGTCTGCAGGAGATCGAAGTTCGGTTCGCCCAGGGTGCCGCGTAGGCCATCGCAGACCGTGTCGGGCACGAACTCGACGCGGCGCACGCCCGCGGCGAGGGATGTCGCGGTATCGGCCGCACCTTCCGGCTCGGCGCCCACGATGCGACAGCCGGGAGCCGTGGCGGCGGCGGCGATCGCGGTGCCCGACAGCAGCCCGCCACCCCCGACAGGGGCCACGAGGGCTTCCAGCGGCCCGTGCGCATTGATCAGCTCCAGTGCCGCCGTGCCTTGGCCGGCGATCACGTGCGGATGGGTGTAAGGATGGATCAGGGTGGCACCGGTGTCGGCCTGCACGCGGGCGGCGGTGGCTTCGCGGGCGTCGATGGTCGCCGCACACGTGTGCAGGTGCGCGCCGTAGCGGGCGATGTTCGCGAGCTTCGCCGCGTTCGCGCCCGCCGGCACCACGACATGGCAGGCGATCCCGCGGGTCCGCGCCGCCAGCGCCAGCGCTGCGCCGTGGTTGCCCGACGAGTGCGTCACCACGCCACGTGCCGCCGAGGCATCGTCCAGCGCCCACACCGCATTGCAGGCTCCTCGGAACTTGAAGGCGCCCGTCCGCTGCAGCGGCTCCGCCTTGAAATGGAGCTGGCAGCCGGCCATCGCGTCCAGGGCGCGGGAGCGCAGGACGGGGGTGGCATGGGCATGGGGGGCGATACGGGCGGCAGCGGCGAGGACGTCGTCGAAGGTGGGCAGAGGCATCGGCATGCGGAAAGGTTAGCAGCGCATCGCCCCCCGCTGAACCTCCGCCAGCGGACGCTCCGCCTCTCCCGCCATACCGGCCGGGTTAAGCACGGATTCAATGCGCCGCGCCGATGCTGCAACGGCAGAGTAACGGGGGTTCCGCCATGAAACGTTCATCTCTCTTGACCATCGTGTTCGCCAGCCTCGTCCTGGGAGGTTGCGCGACGTACGACTATGTCGGCGACACCGCGCCGGGCGGCTACTACCACGGCCGGCCGAGCACGCAGTATTCCGATCCGTACGGCGGCTACTACGGCGGCAGCGTCTACGGCAGCTATGGCCACGGTTACGGCTACGGCGGGCCCTATCGCTACGGCAGCTACTACGGTTATCCCTACTACGGCTATTACGGGTCGCACTACCCGTATTACCCGCCCCGCCCCCCGCGGCCGGGCGACAACAATCCTCCCCCCAAGCCGCCGCCGACAGGCGGGAGCGGCAATCGCCCGCCGCCGTGGCGTGATCCGACCGGTCGTTGGCGTGAAGGTGGCGCGCAGCCCATGGTTCCGGGCCGGCCGGCGCAGGTGACGCCGTCGCCCAGCCAGCCCCGGGTGGGTGATGGCGGCTACCGTCCTCCACGCGTGACCTCCTCGCCGTCGATGCCGCGTGCGGTCGAGCGGCCCCGCAACATGGAGCGGGCGGCCCCGCCGCCGCGGGCGGAGCGCGCCGCCCCACCGCCCCGGATGGAGCGCCCGGCACCGCCGTCCCGTCCCATGCCACGGGACGATGGCGGTAGTCGCCAACTCGAACGGTGATCCGCGCCACCTGACCGTCCGTCGCCATTCCCCCACCGCTGACGCGGTTGCGAACCTCGGTTGACCGGTTGCGTCGCTTTCTGACGTAAGCGGCAATTGAAGGTTCAATGTCGACGTCCGGTGGGGAAATCTGGATCCCCCCTGTTCCGGCCCCATCGGGCGTCGGCGCCTAACGAAAAAGCCCGGCTTTGCCGGGCTTTTTTCTTGCTCTGGTATCCTGCGCGCATAAAAAAGGGGCCGGTAGTCCCCCGACTACCGGCCCCCGGCATCCCCGGCGTGCGCATGGCTGGCCCCTGTTCCAATTACCAACCCGGCGCCCCTGGTCGCTTGCCACGACGGGTGCATGGGAATAGAGCAGGAAGCGTGCCAACTTTGCCGGATTGCCATGCCGGATCCCGTCTTCCGTACCCGCGCCTCCACAGGCCTTCGCCACCAAACCTTCCCCATGCGCTCCAGCTTCCACCACTACGACGTCATCATCATCGGCGGCGGCCATGCCGGCACCGAGGCCGCGCTGGCTTCCGCGCGCGCCGGTGCGCACACGCTGCTGCTGACGCACAACGTGGAAACGGTGGGCGCGATGAGCTGCAACCCGGCCATCGGCGGGATTGGCAAGGGTCATCTGGTAAAGGAGATCGACGCGCTGGGCGGCGTGATGGCGTGGGCGGCCGACCGTGCCGGCATCCAGTGGCGCACGCTCAACGCGTCGAAGGGCCCGGCTGTGCGCGCGACGCGCTGCCAGGCAGATCGCGCGCTCTACCGCAGCGCCATCCGCCGCGCGGTGGAGGCGCAGCCCAACCTGACCCTGTTCCAGGCGGCCGTCGATGACCTGGTCATCGAGAACAACACCGTCCGCGGCGCCGTCACCCAGACCGGCCTGACGTTCCATGCGCCGGCCGTCGTGCTGACCGCAGGCACCTTCCTCGCCGGCAAGATCCACGTCGGCGAGACGCAGTACGCCGCCGGCCGCGCCGGCGATCCGCCCGCGACCGCACTCGCGCAGCGGTTGCGCGAAGGCGCCTTCGTCGTCGATCGCCTGAAGACCGGCACGCCGCCGCGGATCGACGGGCGCTCGCTCGACTATTCGGTGATGGAAGAGCAGCCCGGCGACGATCCGCTGCCGGTGATGTCGTTCATGGGCAGCGTCGCCGACCATCCGCGCCAGGTCTCGTGCTGGATCACCCACACCAGCGAGCAGACCCACGAGATCATCCGCGGCGCACTGCACCGCTCGCCGATGTACTCCGGCCAGATCGAAGGCATCGGCCCGCGCTACTGCCCGTCGATCGAGGACAAGGTGGTGCGCTTCGCCGAGAAGGCCAGCCACCAGATCTTCGTCGAGCCGGAAGGCCTCGACGTCGCCGAGATCTATCCGAACGGCATTTCCACCTCACTGCCGTTCGACGTGCAGCTGGCGCTGGTGCGCAGCATCCGCGGCATGGAAAACGCGCACATCACGCGCCCCGGCTATGCGATCGAATACGACTTCTTCGATCCGCGCGGACTGAAGGCATCGCTGGAAACGAAGGCCGTCGCCGGCCTGTTCTTCGCCGGACAGATCAACGGTACGACGGGTTACGAAGAAGCCGCGGCGCAGGGCCTGCTCGCCGGCCTCAACGCGGCGCGGTTCGTGCAGCAGAAGGACGCGTGGTCGCCGCGTCGCGACGAGGCCTATCTCGGCGTGCTGGTCGACGACCTGATCACGCACGGCACCAAGGAGCCGTACCGCATGTTCACCAGCCGCGCCGAATACCGGCTGCAGCTGCGCGAGGACAATGCCGATCTGCGGCTCACCGAGACCGGCCGCTCGCTGGGCCTGGTCGACGACCCGCGCTGGCAGCGCTTCGACGCCAAGCGCGACGCCATCGCACGCGAGACCGGCCGCCTGCGCGCGCTGTGGGCCACGCCCGCCAATGCGCTGGGCCGTGAGGTCGCCGACACGCTCGGCGTGCAGGTCAGCCGCGAGACCAACGTGCTCGACCTGATCAAGCGTCCGGAGCTGGACTACGCGAAGCTGGTCGCCGTGCCGTCGATCGGACCCGGCGTGGACGATGCCCAGGTCGCCGAGCAGGTCGAGATCGGCGTGAAGTACGCCGGCTACCTCGATCGCCAGCGCGACGAGATCGAACGCCAGCAGCGCAACGAATCCACGCCGATCCCAGCTGGTTTCGACTTCGCTGCCGTGCGCGGCCTATCGGCCGAAGTGCAGCAGAAACTCGACCGCGTGCAGCCCGAGACCATCGGCCAGGCGCAGCGCATTCCCGGCATGACACCCGCCGCCATCTCGCTGCTGCTGGTGCATCTGGAGCGTGCGCGGCGCACGCGCGTGGCGTGATCGGCGAGAAGCACCTGTAGGAGCGACGTAAGTCGCGACCGTAGACGCCTAGCCGAGCTGGAGCTCGCCTCTGCTCGGAATGCTGGAACGCGTACGGTCGCGACTTACGTCGCTCCCACAACAAGCGTCACTCAACGCCGGGATGCCTCGCCTCCCACGCCGCCAACTGCTCGCGATAGTGCTGCAGCTGCTCCGCGTACAGGTCGTGCACGCAGATCGGGCAGCCGCTGTTGCAGCAGTCGCTGGGCAGCGGTGGCTCGGGTGCGATCGGTCGCGGGTCGTCGTCGGGGGCGAGCAGGGTATTCACGTGGTTGCCTACGGAGGGTCAGACGCCTGTCTGACGTCGCCGACGCCATGGCAGGGGAAGGCCCAGCGTGAAGAGGCCGAGGAAGGCGAGCCGCTGTGACAGCGAGTCGATCGGCGCTGCATCCCTAGCCATCGGGTCGGCGCTTTCGTTTTCCAATGCCAATGCACCTTCGGCCAGTTGCGAGATCAACGCACGCGCTTCCTCCGCCTGTTCGCGCAGGACGCGGATCTTCACGCCGCCGAGCGCTTGGCGCATGTACCAGTCGTTGATCGCCTGCTGTTCGTCGGCCAAGTAGGCATCAATGCCTTCGGCCGTCAGGCGTCCGTGCACGATGCGGGCTTCGAGCGGATCGAGGAAGCTGGCGACGGTGACGAACATGCTCAGCGGACGCCCATTTCCTTCAGCAGATGCGGCGCCGGGTAGACCTTGCCCATCAGCCAGCGCAGGTAGCGCATGTCGACGTGGACGGCGCGCTTGTAGCGCGGGTCGAACATCCAGCTGGCGCTGACGGATTCCCAGTTGCTGTCGAAGTTCAGGCCGATCAGTTCGCCGCGCGCATTGAGCACGGGCGAGCCGGAGTTGCCGCCGGTCGTGTCGAGATTGGTCAGGAAGTTGACCGTCTGCGTCTTCAGCGCCGGATCCTCGGTGCCGGCGAAGTCGCCCTTCGCGATGGCGTCGAGCAGCGGCTTCGGCGCATCGAACGGCACCTTGCCGGTGTTCTTCTCGACGATGCCGGCCACCGTGGTCACGGGCGTGTATCGGATGCCGTCGCGCGGGGAGAAGCCGTCGACCTTGCCGAAGCTCACGCGCAGCGTGCCGTTGGCGTCCGGGTACAGCGCGCGGCCCTGCTGCGTACGCCAGGCGAACAGGGCGCGCATGTAGGCCGGTCGCAGGCGCAGCTGCTCGCCTTCGCGTGTCTTGCGTTCGTTCTCCAGCGTCAGCTGCACGGGAACCAAGGTCGCCGCCAGCGCGATCAGTGGATCGGAGGCCAGCGGCTTGCCTTCGCGCGCCGCCGCAAAGCGCGACAGCCGTTCGGACTCGTCGCCGAGCTTCGTGCCGGCGTACAGCGTGTCGAGCGCCCGTTCCAGGGCGGCCGGTGTGCGGCCGAACGCGGCATCGAAGGCGGGCAGGCGCTGTGCGTCCGGCAACTGCTGGTAGCGGGTCAGCAGGACGGTGAGCAGCGCCTTTTCGACCTCGGGTGCGTAGCGGCGCTGCACCTGCTTCAGGATGCCTTCGATCATGGCGTGGTCGCGCGTCTGGAAGCCGCTCTCGCGCTCGGCGTCGGGCTTGGCGGACTCCACGCGCAGCCGCTCCAGCGTGATCGCGGTGCGCATCAGCTGCGACTGTGCGCCGAACAGGTTCAGCAGCGGCTCGCGTTCGCGTACGGCCGAGCCGCCGGCGATCGAGGCGGCCAGCGCGTCGATGTCGCCGCGTTCCTTCGTCGCGGCTTCGGTGGCGAGCATGCTGCGCTCGTCGTCGGCGCGGACACGCACCGCATCGCTGCGGCGCAGGCCTTCCAGTTCGCCGGCGGCGCGCTTGCGCTGGTTTTTCAGCGACTGCAGCTGCGCGGCATAGCGCGTCTTCGCGTCGGCATCCTTCGCGCCTGCGGCTTCCACCACATCGATCAGCTGGTCGAACACCGCCACGCGGGTGGGCAGCGTCCAGGTGATCTGTTCTTCGAACTCGGCGGCCGTGCGATGGCGATAGGTGATGCCGGGGTAGCCGGCGAGCATCGCGTAGTCGCCGGCTTTGGGACCATCCTTGGCGAGCGCGAGATGCGCCGGCGCGGCGTACGGCACATTGTCGGGGCTGTAGGGCGCGGGCTTGCCGTCCTTGCCGACGTAGGCGCGCAACAGGGTGAAGTCGCCGGTATGGCGCGGCCACATGAAATTGTCGATCTCGTCGCCGTAGTTGCCGATCGCGCGCGTCGGCGCGTAGGCCAGGCGGATGTCGCGCAGTTCCAACTGGGTGATGCGGTAGAAGTCGGTGCCGTAGTACATGTTGGCGACACTGCAGCGCACGCCGCCCTCGGCCTCGCACTCGGCGACGATAGCCTTGCTGGCGCGTTCCACCGCATCGAAGTAGGCGCGCCCGGTCTTGCCGGCGGTGTCTTTCAGCACCGTATCCGTGACCTTGTCGTAGCCGACGGTGACCAGCACGCGGAAATCCGGATTGGCCGGCAGTTCGCCCGCACGGTCGGCGGCGATGAAGCCGTCGTCGATCAGGTTGTGCCCGGGCTTGCTGTTGTACTGGATCACGCCATAGGCGACGTGGTGGTTGGTCAGGATCAGGCCGTCCTGCGACACGAACGCACCGGTGCCGCCGCCGGCACGCACCACGGCGCTCAGCGGCGCGGCGGTGACGTCGGCGAGCGTCTTCGGGTCGCCCTTGAAGCCGGCCTCGCGCAGCGTCTTGCCCAGCTGCGGCAGTTGCGACGGCATCCACATGCCTTCGTCGGCGTGGGCGGGCAGGGACAGGGCGACGCCCAGGGCAAGGGTTGAGATCGGGAGTCGACGGCGCATGGTCAGGATCCAGCGGAGAAGAGGGGACGATATCGGGCGCTCCCCGATGCGGCAATGACGATCTGTGTCGCGTCGTCCATCACGGCGCGTCGCCGAGAAAGCGCCGCCAGCGTTGTGCAGCGCGAAGGAGGGAGGCGTGTTCGGCATCTTCCAGCGGGCGTAGCGGATCGAACACCACATCGCCGTCGGCGACGGCGCGCTTCCATGTCGCCGCGACGCGGCCGCCGACGATGGCGGTGGCGGCCACGAGTCCGTTGACGCTGAACACGCGTCGCGTCTGCGCGGCATCCAGTACCGGGGTGCGGTCACGGTAGCCGATCAGGTATTCGTCGAACGCGGGCAGCACGTGCACGGCCCGGGATCGCGACGGCGCGGGCGCATCGGACCGCCACCACCATGTGATGCCCTCGCAGGTTTCCTGCTCGACGGCGGATGAGGCGAGCGTCAGCGCCTGCCGTGCATCCTTCTGCGTCAGTCCCGACCACCACGCGAGATCGGCGGCGGTCGCAGGCCCATGGCCCTGCAGATAGCGTAACGCGAGGCGATGCAGCGCTTCGTCGCGCGCGAGTGCTGCAGCTGGCGGCACCCAGGCATCCATCAGCACGAACGTCGGCTGCTTGCCCAGGCGGGGTCCGTGACAGATCACGCTTTCGTGCGCCAGCCAGTTCAGCAGATGAAGACCACGCTGGTCGCGGCTGACGATGCCGGCGGCATCCATGCAGGCGTAGAGGTCGGCGCGTGCCATCGGCGTTCCGGTGGACAAGGCACGTTCCACCACGCGCTGGCCACGCGCCAGCGTCGTCGCGTCGAGGCCCAGCTCACGGGCGATGCGTCCGGCGTTCGCGGCCTGCACGCGCGGCGCGAGCAGCGCGACCATCCAGCGCACGTCCTCGCGCGCCAGCAGGTGCAGCGTGCCGCGCATCGGCCAGGTGCGCACGATCTCGCCGCGGGCGATGGCGCCCTCGACATCGGCCTGCGTCGCGTCAGCCGTGCGCAGGCCGACCGCCCACAGCGCGGCGTGGTAGTCCTGGGACTGCATCGCGGCCATGTGCCGTACGGCGTCGGCGGGCGACGAACCGAGTGGCGCGTTGATGCCTTGCGCGCGCAGGCGGTGCGCCGTCAGCGACGGCAGCACGCCTACTTCTCCTTGCGCCAGTTGATCGAGCCGCGTGTCTCGGTGGTGCTCGACTCGATTTCCACGTCGAAGCCCTTGCGCAGCAGGTACTTCAGCGTGACCGCCGAGCCCGAACCGACCATCGAGACGCCGTAGCTGACGTAGAGCTTCGGCGAGAGGTACTTGCCCACGCCGAACACCGAGCCGCCCAGCGTGCGCGACTCCAGCACGCCGGCATCGTCCAGGCCGATCTTCGCGCCGAGCTGGGAGGCCAGCAGGCCAGCGCCGGCGCCGAGCGCGGACGAGGCCGCGTTGATGCGCTGGCTCTCGTCGCTGCTGGCGGTGTTGAGCGAGCGGCCCAGGACCAGGTAGGCAAGCGCTTCGGATTCGGCCATCGCCGGATTCGACCACACGCGTGCGCGCGGCTGGCTGGCGCGGCCGGTGACATCGATGCCGGCGGTGACGCCCGCACTGACCACTTCGCGCTCGGCGCGGATGTTGATGCGCGGATCGGAGACGGCGTTGTTGCTCCACGCCAGTTCGCCACGGGTGATGCGCAGCTTCTGGCCATAAGCCTCGTAGCGGCCGTCGACATCGAGGCGGCCGGTCGCCAGCATTTCGCGGCCCGGTTGCGAGCGCACATGCAGGGTGCCGGCCAGCGTGCCCTCCAGGCCGTAGCCCTTCAGCTCCACCTTGTCGCCGACCTTGAGCGCGAGGTCCAAGTCCAGCCGCGAACTCGGCGCACGCTCGGGGTCGACGGGATCGAGGATCACCACGTCTTCCGACGCGGAGACGCCGCTGTCGAGTTTCTCCACGTCGATCGTGGCGGACGGGATGCCGACCTCGCCGCGCACCTGGATGGTGTTGTCGGCGAAGCCCACCTGGATGTTCGGCGAGGCGACCGCACGCAGGTCGGTGGTGTCGGAGACCAGCACGTTGTCGCCGCGCACCTGGAACTGCAGCGGCGTGGTGTCGTTGTTCCAGCCCAGCGTGCCGGCCACGTTGAGCACGCCGCCGGTGCCGGTGCCGCCGGTGGACGACACCGTCTTCATGCTGCCGTCGATACGCGCGCTGCCGTCGGACAGCGCGACCAGCTCGGCGCCGCCATCGGTCAGCGACACGCCGAGCGCCGGCAGTTCGCCGGTGAACTCGGTCAGCGTGGCCTCACCGCTCAGCAGTGGGTGGCCGCGCGTGCCGGCGACGCCGATATGGCCGGCCAGCTTGCCTTGCGGGCGCACCAGGTCCGGCGAGAACAGCTCCATCCAGAACAGGCGCGAGTTGTGGAAGTACAGGTCGCCCTTCAGCGGCGCGAACGCATCCCAGCCGGTATTGAAGGTCGCATCGACATAGCCGTCGCCCTTGAAGCCGGTGCCGAGGCGGCCCTGGATCCGCTGCGGAGTGAAATCCACATCGAGGGTGAAGTTGTCGTAGCGGATGATCTCGCCGCGCGCGGTGGTGCCCATCTTCAGGCCGCCATCGAGCGAGGCCAGATGCACCTCGCCCTGCCAGGCGTTGCCGGCCGGGCGCAGCGTCGCATCCAGCGTGAACTCGCCGCGCAGCGTCAGCGGACGACCATCGGCCGGCGGCAGCCACGGTTGCACCAGCGCCAGCGACAGCGCTTCGCCGCGCACTTCGAGTCCCTGGCGCGGCCAGTTGGCGCTGGCGCAGAGCGCACCGCCGATGTCCGAACCGAGGCAGCTTTCCGACAGCGTCCAGTTGGCGCCGTTCTGCGCGAAGCGGGCAGGCTGCCGCAGCGTCCACGGATTGCCCTTGGACGGTGCGATACGCAGCGCGTCCAGCGAGCCCTGCCAATTGGCACCGCGCTTTTCTACCGTGCCCGACAACGCGACCGCGCCCATGGCATTGCGGGCGTCGCCGTCGAAGCGCAGATCTTCCACCGCGCCACGCGCATTGAGGGTCACGTTGTCCAGCACGGTGCCGACATCCACCGCACTGCCCTGCAGGGCGAGATCGCCGTCGCCGCTGCGCCACGGCAGGCGCCCGCGCAGGCTCAGCGTGCCCGCGCTCCAGTCGTTCCAGCGCAGGTTCTCGCCGCCGAGGTCGGCGTCGATGTTCGGTGCGGTGCGTGCGCCGGTGAGATTGACCGTGCCGGCCAACGTGCCACTGGCCTCTGGCAGCAGGTCCGCCAGGTTCAGCGGACTCAACGCGGCGTCCACGTCCAGCGTGTCGCCGACCTTGCCATTCGCGGTGACGCGGCTGCCGCCGAGCGACAGCGCGAGATCGCCCGAGCCGTTGTTGCCGTCCAGGGCGAACGTGCCGCGCGCATCCAGCGGGCGATCGCGCAGGCGGCCGGTGAGTCTCGGGACATCCAATGTGCCTTTGAACAGGCCGTCCTCGCGCTGCTGTCCCTTCGAGGCCAGCTCGCCGGACACGTTGCCGTTCCAGCCTGCCGCGAAATAGCCGGGATCGAATCCGGCCAGCGTGGCGGTGACATCCCAGTCCAGTACCGGCGACCAGCCGACGGTGCCGGTGGCATCCAGCGTGCCGGTCGGCATGGTGGCGCGCAGCGTCTTCACCTGCGCGCGCTCGGCGTTGCCGCTGCCATCGAACTCCAGCACGGCGCTGTCGTCGCCGCGCGTCAGCGTGGCCTTGCCCAGCGCTGCCCATGCCTCCAGCTTGCCGGCGACGCCGAAGTCGCCCTCGGCGCCGATCATGCTGTCCGCCTCGGTGCCCCAGCGCAGGCCGCGCGCGTTGACGGCGAAGCGGAACTCGGGATTCTCCGGCACGGTGAAGTCGGCACGGCCGCGCAGCGAGGCGTAACCATCGAACGCGCGGATCGCCAGCGGCTCCACGGTCAGCACTTCGCCATCGATGCGTGCATGCGAGGGTTCGATGACGACCGCGATATCGCCCTGCTGCACGGTGCCCTGCAGGTCGGCAGCGCCACCGGCGCCCTTGGCGACCAGGTCGAACGACACCGGCGTGCTGTCGTCCATCACGCCGAGCAGTGAAAGGTCCAGGGCTTCGCTCTTCGCCGCGAAGTTCCACGTCGGTCTCGTCTCGCCGCGCAGGGTGAGCGTCGCCCGCAGCGGCGCGGGCGCGGCGCCGGACACGCCGACATTCATGCGTGCGCGGTTGCCGCGCGCCACCAGCCCGATGCGGGCCGGCGTGCGTCCGAGCGGGGCGGGGAACACGCCGGTGGCCGTGAGGTCGGTCGCGTAGCCGTCGCGCGGCGCGTAACTGCCGTGCACCCCGAAAGCGCCACGATCGCTGGCGATGGCCAGCTTCTCGGCGATCACGTAGCCGTTGCCGATATCGATGCCGCCGCTGGCATGCGTGATGTCGATGACCGGCTGGCCGCTCTGGCGGACCAGGAAGCGGTCGATCTCCAGCCGGTCCGCCTGGATGGCCAGCGGCATCTCGATCTGCGGCAGCAGGTCGGGCCAGTGCGGCAGTTCGAACGGCTCGTCGCTTTCGGGCACGTCGAGCATCGCGCCGCGCAGTTTCAGCACGTCCAGGCGCAGGCGCTTGCCGAGCAGCGGACGCAGGTCCGGCTCCAGGTAGACCTCGTCGGCGGTGAAGCGGATCTTGTCCCAGCGGAAGTCGACGCCGCGCAAGGTCAGCGGGCCGGCGATGGGTCCCTCCGCTTCGCGGTAGTTCAACGAAGCGTCCGCCGGCAGGCGTGCCTTGATCTGCGCCAGCAGCACGTCGCGGCCCGCGACGGTCTGCAGCAGCCAGTACAGGCCGATGCATAACAGGACGGTGAGGATGCCGGTGCCGATCGCGCTGCGGATCGCCAGCGTGCGCATGCGTGCCTTGCGGCGCGCGCGCAGTTCGGCGATGCGCGCGTCGCGCTCTTCGGGCGTGAGGTTGTCCGGGAGCTTGTGCTTCCTCACAGATCCGTCCCGATGTTGAGGTAGATCTGGAAGCTGGAATCCGGGTCGTTGAGGCCATGCGCCACGTCGAGCCGCACCGGTCCCACCGGCGAGCGCCAGCGGAAGCCGATGCCTACGCCGGTGCTCAGGTCGGGACGCGTACCGTCGAAGGCGCTGCCGGTGTCGACGAAGACGGCGCCGCCGAACGGTCCGCCGTTCGGATACAGCTCGTACTCGACGCTGCCGGTCAGCACGTTCTTCGCACCCAGCGCATAGTCGCCGCGGCGCGGGCCGACTTCGCGCCAGGCGTAGCCGCGGATGCTGCGGTCGCCACCGGCGAAGAAGCGCAGCGACGGCGGCATCGCCACCAGCGAGCTGGTGAAGGTGTGTCCGTACTCGCCGCGCACGATCAGCGCGCTGTTGGTCTTGTAGCGCTGCGACCACCGCGCACGCATGTGGAACTGCATGAAGTTGGCGTCCGACCCCGCGCCGTCCACGCCGCCGCGCAGCAGGATGGAGCCGGCCAGCTGGTCGGGTCGGTTCGAACCCACCGGCGAGTTGGTGTAGTCCGCGCGCAGCGACGGGTAGGTGAACGTGGCGTACTGCACGGTGGTATCGGGCAGGCCGGTGAGCGGATCGTTCTCGACGTAGCGCCAGCGTTCGCGCAGCGCATGGATCGACGCGACCGCCGTCCAGTCCTCGCTGACCTGGCCGCTGCGACTGCCGGTGAACTCGACATGGCGCAGGTCGATGTAGTCGGTCTGCTCATCGCTGGCCTGTACGCCGACGGTGTACCAGCCGTCCAGCCACTTGAACGCCGGGATGCGGTACTGCGTCAGCAGCGTCTTGCGCTTCTGCGCGTAGTCCAGGTGGGTGGACAGCTTGTGTCCGCGCGAATTGACGTAGCGACGGTCCAGGCCCAGCCGGATACCGGGACCACTCTCGGTGCCGTAGCTGAGGCCGGCGGTGTAGATGTCGCGCTTGGCGAGCTCCAGGTTCACGTCGATCGGCACGCGGCCGTCCTCGGCCTTGTCGGGATTGGCCTGGATGTCGATGCTGGAGAAGTAGTCCAGTCCCACCAGCGACTCGCGCAGGCGATCCAGCTTGCCCTGGTGGAAGTAGCTGCCTTCTTCCCAGTACACCAGCTTCTCCAGCAGGCCGGGATCGAACTTGTCCTGGTGGAAGGTGGTGGCGCCCATGTCGTAACGGATGCCGCTGACCCAGCCCAGTGCGATGTCGGCGGCGTGGTCGGCGCGCGTGACCTCGACGCGCCGGTGGGTGAAGTCGGCATCGAAGTAACCGCGATCGGCGAGGCGCCGCACGATGGCCAGCTTGCTCGCCTCGTAGGTGGTGTGGTCGAAGACGTCGCCGACATCCGGTGCGAACGCCGCCAGGTCTTCCTTGAGGTAGCGGTCGTCGCCACCCTCGCCCTCGATGGAGAGGTCGCGTTTGCGCACGCGTACCGGTTCGCCGAGATCGACACGCACGGTCACCGTCAGGCGTTCGTCCTCGGCGCCCTCGGTGCGGGGCGCGTCGAGGGTGACGGTGGGCGAGTAATAGCCGAACGGCTCCAGCGCTTCGCGCGTTTCAGCGACGGCTTCGCCCAGCAGGTACTCCAGCCGCGATTCGCCCAGCCGCTTGCCCAGCGAGTCGTTCAGCGACAGCGCGGCGTTGATGTTCTCGACCATCAACTCGTCGTCCAGCCCTTCGACCTGCACCTTGTCGACGATGGCCGCGGCCCAGGCCGGAGCCGTGGCGGCGAGCAGGACGACGAAGGTGGCGAAGCGGGGGAATCGACGCATGCGGGGAGGATACCCGGTGCAGGTTAAGCAGGGTGAAGGGGTGCGCGATCACGCAGCGCATCGTTCACGGAAGCCTTCGATCATCGCGATGCGCTCCTTCCCCCGCGCGCGGGGGAAGGTTGGGATGGGGGCAAAGGCGACACGACACAGACGAGGGTTCTGTGAGCGAGCCCTGCATCGCGCTTGCCCCCACCCCAGCCCTCCCCCGCAAGCAGGGGAGGGGGCGCATGGCGAGGACGTCAGTTCGACAGATGCTCGATCGCCGCCACCGCACGGAAGCGATCGGCCAGGCGCTTCAGCAGGGCCAGGCGGTTGGCGCGCACGGCCAAGTCGTCGGCGTTGACCATCACGCCATCGAAGAACGCATCGACCTGCGGGCGCAGGCGTGCGAGGTGGTTCAGTACGGTCACGTAGTCGTGGTGGTGCAGGGCTTCGTCGGTCTCGCCGAGTACGGCTTCCACCGCTTCGGCCAGTGCGCTTTCGGCCGGGTCGTTCAGCAGCGTGCGGTCGATCGCGTGCGGGATGGCGATGTCGGCCTTCTTGAGGATGTTGCCGATGCGCTTGTTGGCGGCAGCCAGTGCTTCGGCCTCCGGCAGCGTGGCGAAGGTCCCGATGGCATCCAGGCGCGTGTCGAAGTCGTAAAGCGAGGCCGGCTTCAGTTCCGCGACCGCGGTGAAGTGCGCGGCCGGCACGCCCTTGTCGGCGTAGTAGCTGCGCAGGCGGTCGAGGATGAAGTCGTAGAGGTCGTTGGCGATCGAGCCAGACTCCAGGAAATGCAAGGTCTGGCCTTTCTCGGAGAAGAACTTGCTGAGATGCGTAGCGACCCAGCCTTGTTCAGCACTTGCCGCATCGGCGACGGAGATCCCGGTGCCTTTGAAATGATCCTTGACCTTGCTGGCGTCCTGCGGACTGGTTTCGGCGATGGCGAGCGATGCTTGGCCCACGGCGGACGCGAGCAAGGTCTTCAGGTCCAGATTGAACCCACTCTCGATCACCGTCCTCGCCAACCCCAGCGCATTACGGCGCAAGGCAAACGGATCCTTGTTGCCGGTCGGCTTCAACCCCGCGGCGAATCCACCGGCGAGCGTGTCCAGGCGCTCGGCGATGGCCAGCACCTTGCCCAGCGGCGACAGCGCGATGTCGTCGCCGGCGAAGCGCGGCTGGTAGGCCTCGTCGATGGCCAGCGCGATCTCTTTCGGCTCGCCGGCGGCGATGGCGTAGTGGCGGCCGGCGATGCCCTGCAGTTCCGGGAATTCGTTAACCATCCGCGACTGCAGGTCGTTCTTCGCCAGTTCGGCGGCGCGGCGCGCCTGCGCCGGATCGGCGCCGATCTGCGTGGCGATGGTTTCTGCCAGCGCGGCCACGCGCGCGACCTTGTCGGCCACGCTGCCCAGCTTGGCCTGGTAGGTGACGGTCTTCAGGCCGTCGCCCATCGACGCGAGGCCCTGCTTCAGGTCTTCGTCGAAGAAGAACTTCGCATCGGCGAAGCGCGGACGGATCACGCGCTCGTAGCCCTTGCGCACTTCCGCCACGTCCTGCGACTGGATGTTCGCGATGCCGATGAAGTGCTCGGTCAGCTTGCCGCCGTCGCTAAGCACCGGGAAGAACTTCTGGTTGATCTCCATCGTCTCGATCAGCGCTTCCTGCGGCACGGCCAGGAACGCGGACTCGAAACTGCACAGCACCGCCGCCGGCCATTCGGTCAGGCAGACCACCTGTTCCAGGTTGTCGTCGGTGACGCGCGCGCTGCCGCCGGCCTGCGCCGCGGCCTTCTGCACTTCATCGACGATGCGCGCGCGGCGGGCATCGGGATCGACCAGCACCTTCGCGCCTTCAAGGGCGAAGACATACTCGTCGGGAGTGTTGATCCACACCGGCTTGTCGTGCTCGAAGCGATGGCCGCGGCTCATCCGGTCGGACGTCACGCCCAGCACCTCGGCCGGCACCACGTCCTTGCCCAGCAGCAGCACCAGCCAGTGCACCGGCCGCGCGAACGCGTAGTCGTGGTCGCCCCAGCGCATCGGCTTGGGGATCGGCATGCCGGCCAGCGCTTCGCGCACGATCTCGGCCAGCAGGTCGGCGGTCTTCGCGCCGGGCTTCACCGCGCGATGGACGAAGCGTTCGCCCTTGCCGTCGGTGGTGCGTTCCAGCTGCGTCCAGTCGATGCCGGCTTTGGCGGCGAAGCCTTCCAGCGCCTTGGTCGGCGCGCCGTTCGCGTCCAGCGCGATGTTGAGGTACGGGCCGAGCACTTCGGACTTCTGCTCCGGTTGCTCCACGTCCACCGCCGGCAGCAGCACCGCCAGGCGGCGCGGGGTGTACAGCGGCTTGGCGTCGCCACGTTCGAAACCGATGCCACGCTTCTCCAGCGCCGTGGTCACGCCATCGAAGAAGGCCTGCGCCAGGCCGGGCAGCGCCTTGACCGGCAGCTCTTCGGTGCCCAGTTCGATCAGCAGGGAGGAGGTCTGGCTCATCTTCAATCCTTCGCGGGGGCCGCGGCACCGGGAACCGGCGCATCGAACGGCACGTAGTACTTCTGCAACACCGGCAACGCCTCGTAACGCGCGACGCGCGCGGACAACGCCGGGAATGCATCCAGGTCGAACGGCACCGCATCGCGCACATAGGTGCAGAAACAGGCCAGGGTGATGTCGGCCAGGCCGATGCGCTCGCCGACCAGCCAGTCGGCATCGCCCGCTTCCACGCAGGCGTCATCCAGCACCTGCAGGGCGCCGCGCATCTGCAGGTGGCAGCGATCGAGCCAGGGCTGGTGACTCTTTTCGGCGGGGCGGAACACACGTTCCATCACCTGCAGCAGTGCCTTTTCGACGGCGCCGGTCGCATAGCCGACCAGCTTCAGCGCCTGCCGGCGCTGCGCGCCGTGCGGCGGCAGCAGCGAGGTGCCCTCGGCGGCCTGGCCGTCCAGCCAGTCGAGGATCACCGCCGACTCGGTCAGCGCTTCGCCGTCGTCCAGCACCAGCACAGGCACGCGCCCGAGCGGGCTGTACTCGCGGATGTGGTCGAAGTCACGACCCACCGACCAGTCGCGGTGTTCGAACGATACGCCGTGCAGCTCCATCGCCACGGCGACGCGCCGTACGAACGGCGAATCGAACATGCCGATCAGGATCACGCGCCGTTGTCCCGCTTCAGGCCGGGGAAGCCCAGCTTCTCGCGCTGCGCGTAGTAAGCCTCGGCCACGCCCTGCGCCAGCTTGCGCACGCGCAGGATGTAGCGCTGGCGCTCGGTCACGGAGATCGCGCGGCGCGCATCCAGCAGGTTGAAGCTGTGGCTGGCCTTGGTGACCTGCTCGTAGGCGGGCAGCGGCAGGCCGGCCTCGACCAGCTTCAGCGCTTCCTTCTCGCAGGCGTCGAAGCGATGGAACAGCTCGGCGACGTCCGCGTGTTCGAAGTTGTACGTGCTCTGTTCGACTTCGTTCTGGTGGTAGACGTCGCCATAGGTGACCACGCCCTGCGGACCGACGGTCCACACCAGGTCGTAGACGTTGTCGACGTTCTGCAGGTACATGCAGAGGCGCTCGAGGCCGTAGGTGATCTCGCCCAGCACCGGGCGGCATTCCAGGCCGCCGGCCTGCTGGAAGTAGGTGAACTGGGTGACTTCCATGCCGTTCAACCAGACTTCCCAGCCCAGGCCCCAGGCGCCGAGGGTCGGCGATTCCCAGTTGTCCTCGACGAAGCGCAGGTCGTGCACGCGCGGATCGATACCCAGCGCCTTCAGCGAGCCGAGATACAGCTCCTGCAGGTTGTCGGGATTGGGCTTCATCACCACCTGGTACTGGTAGTAACGCTGCAGGCGGTTGGGGTTTTCGCCGTAGCGGCCGTCGGTGGGGCGGCGGCTGGGCTGCACGTAGGCGGCATTCCACGGCTCCGGTCCCAGCGCGCGCAGGAAGGTGGCCGGGTGGAAGGTGCCGGCACCGACTTCCAGGTCCAACGGCTGGATCAGCACGCAGCCCTGTTCGGCCCAGTACTGGTTCAGGGTCTGGATCAGGGCCTGCAAACTGAGGCCCTGGAAGGTGGTTGCCGATGAAATGGTTTGTCCGGCCATCGCGTTATCGTGCACTGCGGAAAAGCGGGCTAGTATACGGGCAAGCCCTTGTCCTTCCGCCGCTTTTCGCCCGTTCGCCGCCGTCGTGGATATGCCCGTGAAAGCCCCTTTCCTCATCGTCGAAACCGGCCAGCCGGTGCGCTCGATGCGGCGCTATGGCGGCTTCCCGCACTGGATCCGCGTCGCCGCCGGATTGGAAGCGGACGAAACCGTGGTGGCCAACGTCGAGCGCGGCGATGCCTTGCCCTCGCGCGAAGGCTTTGCCGGCGTCATCGTCAGCGGCTCCGCCGCGATGGTCACCGATCGCGCCGACTGGAGCGAGCGCAGTGCCGACTGGCTGCGCGATGCCGCCCATGAAGGCCTGCCGCTGCTGGGCATCTGCTACGGACACCAGTTGCTGGCGCACGCCCTCGGCG
The DNA here is from genome assembly GCF_014851815.1 of Pseudoxanthomonas sp. PXM01. Lineage (GTDB taxonomy): Bacteria > Pseudomonadota > Gammaproteobacteria > Xanthomonadales > Xanthomonadaceae > Pseudoxanthomonas_A. The sequence goes on along the minus strand of NZ_JACVAJ010000004.1, from coordinate 53,221 downwards.
GTGAAGTCGCCTACAACCCGGCCGGGCGCGAGTCCGGCACGGTCCACATCGACCTGCATCCGCATGCGCAGGACGATCCGCTGTTCTCCGCGCTGCCGCTGAAGTTCGCCGCCCACGCCACCCATGTGCAGACGGTGGCGCGGCCGCCGGAAGGCGCCACGGTGCTGGCGCGCTCCGAGCAGGACGGGTGCCATGCCTTCCGCTGGCGCGACCGCGCGTGGGGCGTGCAGTTCCACCCCGAATTCGCCACCCACCACATGCGCGGCTACGTGCATGCCCGCGCCGACCACCTGCGCAGCGAGGGCCGCTGCCCGGGCACCATCGCCCGCAGCGTGACGGCGGCGCCGCAAGCCCGCAAACTATTGCGGCGGTTCGTCCGCCATGCGCGTGGCCTGCACGCGCGCTGATTCACCGCTGCACACCCCTCAGAGAACCCCGATGTCGACGATCAACAAGGTGCCGGCCAGTGCCGGCGCGGAATGGCTGCTGGCGGGCTTCGCGCTGCTGAAGCGCGCGCCGGTGCCGCTGGCCACGCTTGCTGTGCTGTGGGGATTGATGTCGATGGTGGTGGCGCTGGTCGCCGTGACGCTGCCGGCGATGACGCTGGCGATGCAGTTCCTGTTGGTGCTGGCCGGCCCGCTGTTCTTCGCGGGCATGCTGTGGGCCGTGCGCGAAGTCGACCAGGGACGCGCGGCGCAGCCCTCGAACCTGCTGCAGCCGGTCCGCGATGGCCACGCGCCCGCGCTGCTGGCGACGCTGTTGCCGCAACTGCTGGCCGCGCTGGTGATGGGCGCGCTGCTGTTCGTGATGGTGGGGACCGAACAACTGCAGCATCTGGCCGATGTCTACCAGAAGATGCAGACGATCGCGGCCGCCGGCGGCCAGCCCGACCCCTCACTGGTCGAAGGGCTCCCGGCCGGTCGCCTGCTGCTGTGGCTGTTGCTGGTGGCGGTCGTCTTCGTGGCGGTGAAATGGATGACGTTCATTGCGTCGCCGCAGATCCTGTTCTCCGGCACGCACGTCATCGACGCCATGCGCAACAGCCTGCGCGCCTGCGTGCACAACTGGACCGCGATGCTGGTGTTCTACCTGCTGGCCGGCATCGCCATCTTCGCGGTCGGCATGGGATCGCTGCTGGTCGCGTCGATCCTGGCGCTGGTCGTCGGTGGGGCCATCGCAATGGGGCTGTGGCAGTTCACCTTGATGGCATTGGTGATGCCGGTGCTTGCGGGTGCCGCCTACACCGCATGGCGACAGATGCTGGGCGAGGGCGCGGCCACGCCGGGCGCACCAACGGCGCCCTCGCGGATCGAGGTCTGAAGCCGGCGCAAGCGCCGACGCTGCATCCAGTAGAGCCGAGCTTGCTCGGCTGAGCCGCCAACCGACGTCGGCCGAAGAGAAGCGGAGCAAGCTCCGCTCTACGAAAAGCGCGCCCACGCTCGGGACATGCCGGTGCCGTGGAGGCGGACTTGCCTTGTCGAGCGACTACGGCGTCTCGGGCGCCGGTTTCGGTTTCAACCAGCCGGCGGCGATGATGCCCAGCTCGTACAGCAGGCACATCGGGATGGCGAGCATCAGCTGCGACACCACGTCGGGCGGCGTGATCAGCGCGGCGATGACGAAGACACCGACGATGGCGTAGCCACGGCCCTCGCGCAGCTGCTGCGGCGTCACCCACCCCAGCAGCACCATGATCACCAGGGCCACCGGCAGCTCGAAGCTGACGCCGAAGGCCAGGAAGATCACCATCACGAAGTCGAGGTACTTCGCCGGATCCGGCGCCAGCGTCACGATGTCCGGCGTGAACACGGTCAGCGCGTGGAACACGCTGGGCAGCACCAGGAAGTACGCGAACGCGCAGCCGGCATAGAACAGCGCGATGGCCGAGACCAGCAGGGGCACCGCCAGTCGTTTCTCGTGCTTGTACAGGCCGGGTGCGACGAAGCTCCAGGCCTGGAACAGCAGCCACGGCGAGGACAGGAACAGGGCGAGGAAAAACGCCAGCTTGATCGGCGCGAAGAACCCGGACGTCGGGTCGCTGGCGATCATCTGCGTCGCCTGTCCCGCGGGCAGCTGGGAGATCAGCGGCTGGGCGAGGCGATCGTAGAGCTGCCGCACGAACGGTAGCAGCGCGAGCAGGATGATGCCGGTCCCTGCGAGACCGCGCACCAGCCGCGTGCGCAGTTCCAGCAGATGTTCCATCAGGCTGCTCTCGGCTTCCTGCTCCGGGGATTCGCGGTTCATCGCGCGTCCTTCGGCGGGAACAGGTCGGCGGTCGTGCCCGTTTCGGGCACGTGCGTTTCGTCCTGCGGAGCATCGACCTGCGTGTCGGTCGTCGAAGCGAGGCGGGCTTCCTCTTCGAGCACCGGCCCAGGATCGGCTGCCGCAGGCGCAGCCGGCGGTTTCGCGAGCGCGGGCGGCGTGATGGAAGACTCGATGTCGTCGCGCAGCGCCTGTGCGTCATCGCGGGCGGCCTGCCGCAGGTCCTCGAACTGGCGCTCGGTTTCGCGCGTGCTGTCGCGGATGCGCTGCTCGGTATCGCGCAATGCGTCCTGCGCGTCCTTCAGGTTGCGCTTGAGTTCCTCGGAGGCGAGCTCACGTTCCAGCTCGTCCTTCACCGAATACCACTGCGCACGTGCACGGCGGACCCACAGGCCGGCGAAGCGCGCGGCCTTGGGCAGGCGTTCGGGACCCAGCACGATCAGCGCGACGATGGCGATGACCAGCAGTTCACTGAAACCGATGTCGAACATGGTCGCGGCGGGCGTCCCGCCGGATCAGTTGGCGTCGCGGTCGCGCTCTTTGGCGGCGCTGGACTCATCGGTGCGCGACTGGTCGTTCAGCTGGCCGGCCGGCTTGTCGTCGTCCTTCATGCCCTTCTTGAAGCCCTTGACCGCTTCGCCCAGGTCCTGGCCGGCGTTGCGCAGGCGCTTGGTGCCGAAGACGAGCAATACGACCACCAGCACGATGATCCAATGCCAGATGCTCAAACCGCCCATGGTGTACTCGCAGGAAAGTTGGGGCGCTCAGGATAGCGCAGGCGGACCGCCCGGATGGCGATCCACCGCCCATTACTTCCGTTACGGGGTGCCGTCCAGCGGCTCGGTGCGCACTTCACCTTCCTGCACGGGCTCGAAGCCCTGCGTCTGCACGGGCGCTTCGACGACCACCGGCGCAACGGCGGGTGCGGGCGCGCGCGCCGTCGTCTGCGCGGGGGTGCCGCTCGTACCGCGGTTGCCGCGGGCAAGCTCGGTGACTTCTTCCAGTTGGTCGCGGAAGCCGACCACGGCATCCGACGGCTGACCCGCGCGGCTCTCGAAGATGGCGCGCGGCGTGGCGGCGCTGCCGTAGACCGAGGTGTTGGCGTCGTCGTCGATCTGGAGCACGGCACCATCGAGTGCCACGCCGGCGAACAGGCCGCGCGCGCGCGACCACGACCAGATCTCGGCCTTCAGCTGGCCATCGGTGGAGGCGCTGGCATTGCGGCCGACCGGGCCGGCCGCCACGCCGGCATCGGCGCCGAGGGTGAACTTGCCGTTGACGATGGAGTCGAGCGAGCGGTCGTTGCGGAACACCAGCACCACGTCCGACGACTGCACGCCGGCCTGGAAACCGATGCTGCCGCCGGTGAGCTTGATGAAGACCGGTTGCGACCAGCTGCCATCGGGATTCTTCACCGACATCAGGCCGTGGCCGCGGCGACCGCCGATCACCAGGCCCGCCTTCAACGTATCCGGAATGACGACGATCGCCCTGCCTTCGTCGAGCAGCTTGTCGGGGATCCCGTTCTCGGGGATGCGCTGGATCTCGTTGAGCACGCGCACCGCGTTGGTGGCGCGCTCGTCTTCCTTGGGACCCGCGATGGCCTGGCCGGCGAACAGGGCGGCGGCCAGCGCGAGCGCGGTGGGCGGCAGCAGGCGACGGGAGGTGCGGTTCATGGCGGCTCCATAAGGGGGTTTCGCAGCAGGACGCTGCAACTGCCTGAAAGTAGGCGGGCTGTGATGAATCGGTGCTGACGCGTGCCGTCCCGTCTGCGGTGCGGCGAAAGGTCGCACGGCATCGGCGCGACTGCGACGCTCTGACACAATACGCGGATGCCAGCGACCACGCCCGCCACTGCACTGCTCCTCGTCAATCTGGGAACGCCCGAGGCGCCCACGGCTCCGGCGGTGCGCCGCTATCTGGCCGAGTTCCTCAGCGATCGCCGCGTGGTGCAGATCCCCTGGCTGCTGTGGCAGCCGCTGCTGCGCGGGTTGATCCTGCCGCTGCGCGGCCCGCGCGCAGCGGAGAAGTACGCCAGCATCTGGATGCCGGAAGGTTCGCCGCTCGCCGTGTACACGCGCCGGCTGGCCGGAGCGGTGCAGGCGCAATTGCCGGAATGGCGCGTGCTCGACGCGATGCGCTACGGCCAGCCGGCATTGGCCGAGCGGCTGCGTGCGCTGCGAGCCGAGGGGATCCGCCGCGTGGTGGTGCTGCCGCTCTATCCGCAGTACTCCACGACGACCACCGAGTCGGTCCGCGACGTCGTGCTGCGCGAGGCCACCGGCCTCGAAGTGCAGTTCATCGAGCAGTACGCGACGGATCCGCACTGGGTCGCGGCGGTCGTGGCCTCGGTCCGGCAAGGGCGCGAGCGCCACACCGCCGGCGAACACCTGCTGTTCTCGTACCACGGCCTGCCGCAACGGCTGGCGCGCAACGGCGATCCGTACCCGCAGCAGTGCGAGGCCAGTACCCGAGCGATCGTGGAGGCGCTGGGCCTCGGTGAGGGGGAGTGGACGCTGACCTACCAGTCCCGCTTCGGCAAGGAGCGTTGGCTGGAGCCGGCCACCGACGCCACGCTGCAGGCGCTCGCGGCGCGTGGCGTGCGCCGGGTCGATGTGGTCTGCCCTGGCTTCGCGGTCGATTGCCTGGAGACGCTGGAAGAGATCGCGATGCAGAACGCCGAGCTCTTCCATGCAGCGGGTGGTGGTGAGCTGCGTTACCTGCCATGCCTCAACGATGACGCCTTGCACGCCGATGCGCTGGCGGCGCTGGCGAGACGGGTAGCGGGCCCCGGCGCATGAGCGTGCGCGAGTTCGAGGTCGACATCCCGCTGGGGCGGATCGCCGGACTACGGGCCGGCCACGACGGCGCGCGGGTGCTCGCGCTGCACGGATGGCTGGACAACGCGGCCAGCTTCGTCCCGCTGGCGGGCCACCTGCCGGGCGTGCAGCTTGTAGCTCCCGACCTGCCGGGCCACGGTCGCAGCGCGCATCTTGCGCCCGGCGCCGAGTACACCAGTGGGGTGGCGGTCAATGCCGTGCTCGACATCGCCGATGCGCTGGGCTGGGAGACGTTCTCGCTGCTCGGCCATTCGATGGGGGCCGGCATCGCCAGCCTGATGGCGGCGGCGGTACCGCAGCGCGTGCAGCGGCTGGTGGTGATCGAAGCGCTTGGTGGCCTGGCGGAAACCGTCGAGCGCACCGCCGACCGCTGGCGTGAAGCGATCGCCGCGGCCCGTGCGCTGCCGGGCAAGCAGTTGCGCGTGTTCGCCGATCTCGCGGCACCGGTGCGCGCGCGCATGCTGGCGAACCAGTTGAGCGAACCGGCGGCGCGGCTGCTGGTCGAGCGAGGGGTGCGGCCGGTGGAAGGCGGCTTCGTCTGGAGCAGCGATCCACGATTGACGCTGCCGACGCCACAGCGCCTGGATGAAGCGCAGCTCGCGGCGCTCGTGGCCGGCATTGCCTGCCCGACCACGGTGGTCTACGCGGATCCGCCGCAGCCCTACTTCCCCGAACCGCTGCGCTCGCAGCGCGCGGCACGGCTGCCGGATGGTCGGTTGCACGTCATGGCCGGCACGCACCACCTGCACATGGAAGATCCTGCCGGCGTCGCCGCCGTGGTCTCAGGTTTCCTGGCGTCCTGATCCGCCGCGCTTGGCGGCATGGAATTCCACGGCCAGCGCCACATCGCCCTTCCGGATGGGCGCGCTGCTCCGCCACCAGGTGGTGGTGACCGCGTCCAGCTCGCCATCCTGCTGCGCCAGACGACGCAGCAGTGCGATGTCCTCCGCACTGGCCAGTTGTTCGTTGGGCAGGTAGTAGTGCTCCAGTGGCGCGCGCGCCGCTGCCGGCATCCGTGTCAGACGGGCGATGAGTCCCGCGGCCGCCAGGCCGGACAGGATGTAGCCGGCGAGCAGCAGGGGGATGGAATCGTGCGTGCTGCCGAGCCACGCCACGCTTCCGGCGGCGGGCAACAGCAGGGCCAGGAGTTTCCCGAGGCGGTCGAAGCGCTGGATCCTGCTGGCTTCGCGTCGTCGTTCACGGGCGCGTGCGCCGGCTTCCTCGACCGACAGGCTCTTGCGGCTCATCAGCGCGCGGCGCGCGCCGAGGCTGGCGGCCGTTTCGGTGATCGGAAGGTTGTACAGCGAGAATCCCCGCGCGGCGTTGCCGGGCTCCGGCGGACGGGAACTGTCCGCGGTATCGGACGTGAAGGGGAGATGTGGCGCGGATGGACGCTGGTTCATGATCGGCGGGCGGCGGGAGGAAGGGGCCGACCGGCGGTCCAGCGCTCCTTGCTGGCCCGCCGATGCCGGCTTGCCTCTGAATTCGTGACGCCCGTCTCATTCAGGACATGAGAGGCATCACATGAAGTCGGCGCCTACTGTGTGTTGAGAAGCCGGTGCAGCTTGGCCTTGAGCCGGCGGCCCTCGGCGTGGAACCACGCCCGCTCATCGCGCCAGGAGGGGAAGCGGCTTTCGACTTCCCGCCAGAAGGCCGGCGAATGGTTGGCCTGCAGCAGGTGGCACAGCTCGTGGACGAGCACGTATTCGAACGCCGACGGCCGGCCCAGCACCAGCGCCAGGTCCAGCGTCAGGGTGCCATCCGGCGCCAGTGATCCCCATTGCGAGGACATCACCTTCAGGCGGATCTGGCGTGGCGCACGCGGAAGCCCGGCGAGGTAGGCCGGCAACCATCGCCCGATGTCGGCGCGCGCCTCGGCCTCGTAGAACGCGCGCAACGTACGTCGCAGGGTGGCGTCGCTGACGCGGGCAGGCAGGTGGACGTGGATGCCGTCCGCCTGCCGTTCGATGCGGGCGAAGCGGCCCTCGTGCCACCGCAGGGGAATGTCTTCGCCGCGCAACGGCAGATGGGTCGTCTCGCCCGGAACGAACGCGGGCGCATCGTCGTCCGGCGCGTGGCGCGCGAGCTGCTCGGCCAGCCAGTCGCGATGCTGCTGCAGGAAGCGCTCGCCCGAGACCAGGCTGGCGCGCCACGGCAAGGTCAGGCGCGCGCCACGCTCGTCGATGCTGAGCTTCAGCCGCTTCGCGCGAGGGTCGCGGACACGCTGGACGTCCAGCGCGCGGCCGTCCTCCAGCGTCACCGTCACCGTATCGCGCTCCACGCTGCGCGGCGTGCGGGTGATCAGGCGCTGGAGCAGGGACGGCATGGGGCGATGGTAGTGGATGGGCCGCCGCGGTCGCGTGCGCTCAGTCGGCCTTGCTGAGCTTGAGCGCGTGTTCCAGCACCAGGAACAGGCGCTTCACCTCACCCGACATCAGGGCGAAGCGTGCATCCAGTTCGGCGCGCAGGTCGTCGTGCTCGGTGTTCTCCAGCTGGTCGACCGCACCGTCGAGGAACTTCAGCTTGCGCACGATCAGGTCTTCGCCGAGGACGAAGGACACGTGGTCGTCCAGCACCAGCGCCAGCTTGGTGACCTGCTTGCCGGCTTCCAGGTGCTTGGCGATCTCGTCGCTCTGCAGCTCCTGATTCTGGCACTTCACCACGGCGCCACCGTCCATCGCGTCCTTGAGCTCGCATTCCTCGCCCAGCGACAGGCCTTCCGGCAGGGCTTCGCCGGCGATCCAGCCGGTCAGCACGTTGCGCGGCGCCACTTCGGCATTGAGTGGCAATGCGGGGAAGCTGCCCAGCGCGCGGCGCACTTCCGACACCACGTTCTCGCCGGTCTTGCGCGAGGACGCATCGATGGCGATGAAGCCATGCTCCAGGTCGATCAGCGCGTCGGTGCGCGAGGGCTTCACGAACGCGCGCGGCAGCAGTTCGTGCAGCAGGTCGTCCTTCAGTCGCTTGCGCGTCTTGCCGCCGGGCTTGCGGCCTTCCTTCGCCTCGATTTCCTGCAGCTTCTTCTGCAGCAGGTCGTTGACCACCGCGCCAGGCAGGATCTTGTCCTCGCCGCCCACGCTCAGCCAGATGGCGTCGTTGATGCGGTGGGACAGCGCTTCCTCGCCACGGCCGAACGGCGAGATGAAGCCGCGCGAGGACAGTTCCAGCGGCCCGACCGGCTTGAGGGCGGCTTCCGGGAGCAGTTCATCGAGCTGGGAGAAATCGAGGGAGGTGGGGAAGCGGAACAGCGTCAGATTGCGGAAGAACATCGAAAGACAGGTCTCTGGAAAGCGGAAAGGCCATGCCGCGGTGGGCGTGGTCGAAAGGGGCGTATCAGGTCTCGTCGGCGACAGGATCGCCCGCGAGCCACTGGGCCGCGCCGGGCAGTGCGGCGCCATCGCGATGGCCGAGCGACAGGAAATCGAACAGGTTCGGATCGCTGAGCTGCGACGGGCGGATGTCGCCCAGCGCGCGTGCGATGGTCTCGATGCGGCCGGGCGTCTCGCGTTCCCAGGCGTCCATCATCTTCTTGACCTGCTTGCGCTGCAGGTTCTCCTGGCTGCCGCACAGGTTGCAGGGAATGATCGGGAAGCCCTTTGCGTCGGCGTACTCGGCGATGTCGTCCTCGCGTGCGTAGGCGAGCGGGCGGATCACCACGTGCTTGCCGTTGTCCGACAGCAGCTTGGGCGGCATGCCCGACAGCTTGGCGTGGAAGAACATGTTGAGGAAGAACGTCGCCACCAGGTCGTCGCGATGGTGGCCCAGCGCGATCTTGGTGAAGCCGTTCTCCTCGGCATAGCTGTACAGCGAGCCACGGCGCAGGCGCGAGCACAGCGAACACATCGTCTTGCCTTCCGGGATCACCCGGCTGACCACCGAATAGGTGTCCTGCTCGATGATGTGGAACGGCACGCCCACGCGCTCCAGGTACTCCGGCAGCACGTGCTCGGGGAAGCCGGGCTGCTTCTGGTCCAGGTTCACCGCGACCAGCTCGAAGCGCACCGGCGCCTTCTTCTGCAGCTGCAGCAGGATATCCAGCATGGTGTAGCTGTCCTTGCCGCCGGACAGGCACACCATCACCTTGTCGCCGTCCTCGATCATGCCGAAGTCGGCGATCGCCTGGCCGACCTGGCGACGCAGGCGCTTGGCCAGCTTGCCCTGCTCGTGCGCGGCGCGACGCGGATCGGTGGCCGGACGGCGCAGGACGGGGTCGGGCAGGGGCAGGACGGTGCTCATGGCGCCATTCTACCCGGGCGTCCTCCGACCCTCGCCTCGCGCGGGACGGGTGCTGTCAGTCTGCGGCGGCGTCCTGCGGCGGCGTGTCCCCGGCGGCCGGTGCTTCGGGCTCCGGCGTGTCGCCTTCCGGCATCCACGTGGACGAGGGGTGCCGGCCCGGCATGGTGTTTCCTTCCGGCCAGGACAGCCACGCCATCGGGCCGCCGGCGCGGATCACCATGCCGTCGCGGGTTTCTTCCGGGATCGGCGGCATTTTCCAGAAGCCGGGCTTGGGGAACGGCTGCAGGTCCTGCGCGTACAGGCGCGGCAACAGCGCCGCCGCCCGCGCAGCATTGGTCTCGATGGCCTGGCGCAGCGGCGCGCAGTCGTCGGCCACCCAGACGCGCGCGCGCTCTGTCGAGGCGTAGCGTAGCGACCACTCCGCCGAGCGCGCGTCCTTGAGGCGTTGCTGGTGGGTGGCGTAGCGGCCGGCGACACGCCGCCGCGCGTCGGCGTCGCCGCGATTGGCGGCTTCGACGAGCGCGGCTCCGCCGCCCTCGATCCACTCGGCCTGTGCCTCGTCCACCAACCGCTGCATGTCGTCGGGGGTCTTGGCGGGCAGCGGGGCGGCAGGACTGGCGACCGTGATCTGGCCGTCCCAGCTGACGCGGGAGTCCTTGCTGCCTTCGCCCTTCGGCGCGTACATCACCTGCACCGTGGTCAGCAGGTAGTCCAGGTCCGGTGTCAGCGCATAGCTGAGCAGCAGCATGTGGCGTTCGTCCTTGGCCGACACCACGTCGTCCAGGGTCTGCTTGCCCGTCAGCACGTGGCGGGCGACGGTCGGTTGCCCCTGGTGGCGGGCGATGGGCTCCAGCGCATCCATGAAGGCCGTGCTTCCGTCCAGCAGGCACTGCCGTTCGCGCAGCAGGTCGTACGCAGGCTGTACGGTGGCGCGCGCTTCCTTGAGGCGCTGGTGCTCGATGCCGGCGACGACCAGCCCACCGATCAGGTTGCCGGCCAGCAGGGCGCCGGCCGGGATCGTGTTGGACACGACGGTCGGGGCGCCGGCAGGGCCGACATAGGGCACCTGCATGCGGGTGCGGTCGTTCAGCGCGACCAGGTGCAACGGCGCCGCACGCAAGGTGTCCAGCGGCGGCGGTTGCCGATCGGCGGCAAGAACGGTGGGCGACATGGCGCACGACAGCAGCGCCGCCATGCAGCAGCGTGACAACACGGACATCGATTTTCCCCTGGACATGATGATGCCGGTCCCTCGCCGGCGGCCGATCCTAGCACCGGACAGGCACGCGCATGCGGTGACGATGCGGAGCGGGACGGTGTACGCTCGCGGCGTGGACATCGACAACCCCGCCGACATTGCCGAGAAGATCGCCGCGCTCCGGGTGGAGCACCGCGATCTGGATGAGGCCATCGTGCGGCTGGTCGACGATGAGGCCGCCGACGAGGTCGCGATCAAGCGGCTCAAGAAGCGCAAACTGTGGCTGAAGGACTGCATCGCGCGTCTCGAAAGCGCGCAGATCCCCGACGAGCCGGCCTGACCACCGGAGACAGCGAAGACGAAGGCCCGCCTGGGCGGGCCTTCGGACCTCCGGGGCGATCGATCACCGGTAAAGACGGACGACCTGCAGGGTCCAGTCGACTTCCTTGTCGCCGGCCTTCGCCTCGAGCACGGCATGTTCCGTTTCCAGGAACGCATCCGCCGCGGGCGAATCCAGGTCGCCGATGGCTTTCAGTGCCATGGCGCGGTCCTGCCAGAGGTTGCCGTCGCGGTAGATCGACGTCAGCAGGTCCAGCTGGTCGACCGCGCCCAGCGTGCCCAGCGAGGAAATGGCCGCCAGGCGGACGTACTCGTCCGGATCGCGCGCCAGCGTCGCCATGGGGCCGATCGCGTTCGGGTTGTTGGTGAATCCGAGCGCGTAGACGTCGAGATAGCTGTCGTCGCTGCGCGTGGCGATCTTCTTCACCAGGCGGTCCACGTCGGCATCGCTGCTGCGCGCGCCGTGCAGGCGTGCGGCGATCTTCGCGGCCAGTTCCTTGATGGCCAGCGACAGCGGCTGGTTGAAGGTGGGCTCGACGACTTCATCGAAGCTCCAGACCGGGACCTTGCCGCGCTTCACGAACACGCCCAGTCGCTGCTTGCCCGTCGGCGTCACCAGGTCGCCGCCGAGGAAGGTCAGCGTGACGAACGGACTGAAGCCGTTCGCGCGATGGTTCTGCATGCGGAACGCCGTCAGTTCCAGCGTCGGCAGCGCGTTGCCGCCCAGCTCGACCTGCGTGGGCAGGCCGCGCGCCACCAGCTCCGCCTGCAGGTTCTTCGCGAGGTAGCTGGCCGCATCGAGCGGCGCGCCGTCCACCGTCAGCGCGGCCGGAAGGACGCCGCTGGAAAAGGCGCGGCCCGCACCCGGCCGTGCATCGACCAGGGCCAGCGTGGTGGACGGCCCGGAGGTGCCGAACACCAGGTGTTCGGAAGGTGCCGGATGGCGGACGGAATACGACTTGGGCGCGCAGCCCGCGAGCAGGGCGAGCGCAGCCACGCATGCGGCCATGCGGGCGAAATGACGGACGGACATTGAGTTCCCCTGTGTGATGTGACGTTCCCTGTGGCGACCGGTCCCCACCGGACGCCGCGGGCGAGTATAGCCACGCCGACACGACTGACACGCGGGCGCGCGACGTCCTTCAGGGGCGACGCAATCTGACGCAGTGCGTCACTCCGGCGCAGGCCGTTGCGCCACGTCCGGCGACGCGCGTCCGGCTACGCGCCGCCGAGAGGGGAAGAAGGCGCCGCATGCGTGCGCGGCCAACAGTTGGCCCGATGCTTGCTTGATTGTCCGGCGTGGGGATTTCCCCTACCGACTGACCGTCTGCCGTCCTGCCGGCGCCGCGGTTCCCGATGATCAGGCCCCGTGCGCTGCCGCGCCGTGGCGAGGGAGTGGCATGGAGCAGGACAAACCGTTCAACCACCGGATGCCGACAACTGCCCGCGAGGCGCGGATCGCATCGGCGTCGGCCGAGGCGGCGCTGGCCGGCATCGGGCTGCGGACGCACCGCATCCAGCCGGGGGAATCCTTGGGCGACGTGCCACGCCTGCGACGCGAGGTCTACTTCCACGAACAGGGCCAGTTCGGCGACCGCAGCAAGCGCGTCACCGATGGCCTGGACGATTGCGGCACTACGCTCGCGGTGGAAAAGGGCCAGCAGGCGATCGCCACACTGCGTCTGCACGATTTTTCGCCGCTGGCGGTGCAGGTGGAGTACGGCAGCCTGTTCCAGATCGACGATTTCGCGCGCACCTGGCCGCTGGCGCAGGTGGCGGTGGGCACGCGCTTCGCGGTGCAGGCCGACCAGCGCAGCAAGCCGGTGGTGGATCGCCTGATGGAAGAGGCGTATCGCTGGGCGCAGGAAGCGCGCATCCAGTACTGCCTGCTCGCCTGCGAGCCGTTCCTGCATGGGGTGTTCGAGCACTACGGCTTCCGCGAGTACCTCCCGCCGGCGATCCTGCCCGGGGGCGTGGATCTGCTGCGGATGGTGCTGGTGATGGAGGACGAGCCGTACCTGTCCGAGTGCGGCTCACCGCTGCACCGGTTGATCCGGGAGCCCGCGCGCGCGCTGCCCGCCAAAGCCTGGCTGACGCGCTCGTTCCACGCGATGTCCTGAGCCGCGGCGCGTCAGCAGACCGCGTTGAGCGCACCCAGCAGGCGCACCAGCGCCGGCTGGCTGCGCTCGCCGGTCTTGTCGAACACCACCTTCAATCGCGTCTGCGCGGTGGATACCGCCACGCCGCAGGCCTGTGCCGCGAGGGCGAGGTCGGCGTGCTGCAGCATGGCCACCGCGAGACGGCGTTCGGCGTCGGTCAGACCGAACAGATGATGCAGCGCCTGTTCCAGTCGCGCGGGGCTCGCGGAGGCGACCGGCTGCGCGAACACCAGCAAGGCGGCGTCGCCCGCGACCAGCGGCGGCGCCAGGGGATGTGCGGTGATGGCGATGGCGCCGATGCCGGGCGCCTGTACCACCAGCTTTTCCACGTCGCCTGCCTGACCGTCGGGGCGCGCCAGCGTGGCGCGCGCCAGCAGCTGTTGCAGGGATGCATCCTGCCAGCCCGATGCGGACAGCTGGCCCGCTGTGCGATGCAGGACGCCGAGGCTGAGCAGGCGCTCGCCACCGGCATTGGCGCGCAGCAGCTGACGATTGGCGGATAGCGTGAACATGGCCATCGGCGCCTGGTCCAGCGCCGCCTCCAGCGACTCGACGCGCTGCTGCAGCAGGTCGAGCCGGCGCATGATGGCGTAGGCGTTCACCCAGTGCGGCACCACCTGCTGGAACAGGCCCAGTTCGTCCTCATCGAACAGGCGATGCCGGTCGTCGCGGCAGATCGACAGGGTGATCGAATTGGCACCGTCGTAATGGCCCACCGCCGCGACCTGCTGCTCGACGCCGAACTGCCGGTAGTAGGCGTTGAAGATGTCGCTGCGCCTCATCTTCGCGTTGGGCAGGAGGTCTTCCGTATTGAAGACGCGGCCGGTGGCGAGGTGTGGCATCGCACGGCTGACCCAGGGATCCTCGTTGAGGTTGAGCGGCTGCATCTCGGTAGCCATCCGCACGGGATCGGCGCCGTGCACGCGCGCCACGCTGCCGCGGCCGCAGGCGACATCGTGGCCGAGGATGCCGGTGAGATGGCTGCGCGTCGCCTGGCCGAGCAGGAGGTTGAAGTCGTCCAGCCGGCTCGGGTCCAGGATCGATTCGTACAGCGGCTCGAGCACGCGCGCCAGGGCGTGGTCGTCGTTCATCGGTATTCCCCCGTGGCGGCGCGCGCATCGCGCCCCGCGCCATCTTCGCCGCAGTTAATTACGAAACGCGTCCGCGCACAAGCCGGATTCCGCGCCCGCGTCAAGTCCGGAACGGGAGTGCGCGCGCCTGTCGCAGGTCGCTATCGTCCGCACAGGGGCGCGATCGCCGCACGCGGTGGATCGCACGGGGCCATGGGGATGGCGTCGGGGGATATGCGCAGGCTCAAGGACGGCAAGTGGGGTGCCGATATGGCTGCGAGGGAATGCGCCGCGGCATCGCGTGTCGCCATCGCACCCCGTCCATCCTGTCCCGGAATCCGATCATGTCCCTGTGCCGCGTCCTCCTCGTCCTCGCATGCCTGGTCATCGGCATTCCCGGTGCGCGCGCGCAGGAGGCCGCCACCGCCGAGCCTGCCATCGACGCCGCCGCATGGGGGCCCTACGTCCGGCTGGTGGAACATGGCTGGCAGCTCGGCGATGGGTATCGCGTGGAATGGCAATGGCTGTCGCCGGGCCAGGAACTCCGCGAGCAATGGATCAACCCGCATGACGGCAAGGTGGTGCAGACCAACGTCATCCGGCCCACGTCCACGCCGGGCCGACTGGAGCTGACGTCGTCGCTGCTCGGCATGAACCTCAAGTGGCAAGGGCGCGTCGCGTCGCCGGGCGAGGTGGTCTGGGCGCGCGAAGGCATGATCAAGCTGCCCTACCGTCTGCGCCTGGCGGGCGACAACAAGGTGATGTACGAGGGCGTCAAGCTCAAGGACGAGCAGGTGACGGACGTGAAGTACGCGCACGAGCTGAAGCCGCTGGCGTCCCGCGACATCGCGCCCGTCGTCGCGGAAGCAGCCGACGTTCCGGCCGGAACGCCGATGGCGACGATGCCGGCCTCCGACCCCGACGCGATGGCGACGACGCTCGTGTCCACGCCGGCGCTGCCCGAGCCTCCACCCGCACCCGCGCCGGTCATCACCGGCCTGGGGCCGCTGGCGGCGTTGTCGGGCCAGACCTTCACCTGGTGCAAGCCGTCCCAGGTGGGTGGCAACAACTGCTACATCCGCTTCCACCAGCAAGGCGATGGACTGCGCGTGTGCTTCTTCGCCGCCGACGGCGGCAGCGAGTGCGACTTCGCCTACGTCGCCATGCCCGGCGGCAAGCAGCCCAACGAACTCAAGCCGCAGATCACGTCGCGCAAGGGCGAGTACTACGTGAGCACCGGCGCGCGCTGGAAGGACGATGGCCGGGTGCTGGAGTTCACCACCCGCAAGAAGTACTACGAGAGCCTGTTGAGCGAAGCCATCAAGGTGACGATGGCGCCGCATACGGGCTGGGTGCGCAATGCCGATTTCTGGGTGGCGCCGGATGGCGCGCCGCGGTGGCGCAGCTACGGCTGGACGGCCGGCATGCTCGGCGGACGGTCGAACGCCTACGACCAGACCTACGACCTGATGCCGGTGACGCCGGCGCTGGCGCAGGAGTATCGCGGCATCCACGCCAACTGGAAGGTGCAGGACGACTATCAGCGCCAGATCGACGCGCAGCGTCGCCGCGAAGAGGAGGCGCAGCGCGAGGCCAACTTCGCTGCGTTCATGGGTGGCCTCAACACGGCCGCGGCGACCATCCAGCAGGACATGGCCGAGGTCGATCGTGCCAACCAGCGCGTCGCCGACGCGCGGCGCGCGATGGAGGAAGCGCAGGCGCGCGAACAGGCGCGACAGCAGGCCGAACAGGCGGAGCAACAACGCGCCCGCCAGCAGGCGCAACAGAGTGCCATCGCGCAGCAGCAGGCCAATGCGCAGGTCGCCGAGCAGGCGCGGCAGCAGGCGGCGCAGGAAGCGGAACGGCAACGCGTGGCGCAGCAGCAGGCCGTCGACCAGGCACGCAGGAAGCAGCAGGAGGAGGCCGAGCGTCAGCGGCAGGACGAAGCAAGGCGGCTGGCCGACGAGCAGGCGAAGCAACGCCAGCAACAGGCGTGGCAGCAGAGCCTGCAACTGGCGCGCAGCACGCTGCGCCTGCGCGCGGATACCTGCCTGGGCGGCAGCGGCCGCTACTACGTGATCGGCCCGAAGACCACCGTCAATGGCTGCGTCACGGTGCACTACGAGGCACGGTGCCCCGGCGTCGCGCAGGGCGCGGGTGTGCAGGGTAGCCAGCACAACTACGTCGGCGGTAGCTGCATGGGCGTGGGCGATGCGATCGCCATTCCCGGTTCTCCGCTGTCGTGCCCGGTGGAGCAGGTCACGGTGCGGGTAACGGAGGTGACAGGATGCTGAGGCTGCTTCCCTGGCCGGCACTCGCCGTGGCTCTCATGCTCTTCGGTGCGTCTTCGCACGACGCGGCGGCCCAGGCCGTGAAGACCATTCCGTGTCCGGACGGGCGCGCCAGTCTCCACAGTTGCATCGCCAGCCACGAGACGTGTGGTTGGAGGAATGCGCGTCCGACGGAGCAGGAACTGAAAGCGGAGCAGCGTGGCGGCCTCGTTCTCCTCGCTCCTTGCCCGAAGCTGAGCAATGGCGTCGAACTGCAGCACTGCTTCATCGACAGGACGTACTACTGCAAGGTTCCTAGCGCGGCCGACATCGCGGCAGCCATTCAGGCCAAGCGCGAGCGTGAGGAGAAGGCGCGACAGGAGAAGCTGGCGGCCGAGCGCAAGGCGGCCGAGGTGGCTCGCGAGATCCAACGCCTCGGCAGCCATCGCGAAGCGGAGGCGCGGCGGCTGGTGGAGATGCGCGAAGCAGCGGAGAAGGCGCGCCCCAAACCGAAATGCCAGGAAAAGACCATCACCGTCGGCGGACACTCCAGCCAGTACGTCAACAGCCACCTATTCACGGGTTGGAAGACCCGCGACAAGGCGTTGTCGCAGGCCAAGGGCCCGCAGGGTGAACTCGGTCGCAAGTGCGCGGCGATGACCGGAAGTGCCGGCCATGGCGCCATCAGTGAACGCTGCCAGCAGGACAAGGATGGGCGCTGGGAGTGCTCGGTCGACACGACGTGCTCGGCTCAGCAGAAGTTATGTGGTGGCCAACAGTGACAAGGGGGCGGATGAAGATGCGAATGATGATGTGCAGGGCCATGGCCGTCGCCGTGGTGTTCTCTTTGAGTGGTGGCGCGCATGCGCAAGCGGCGCAGACACCTGCAGGCGCGCAGGATTTTCTCGGCAAGGTATTGGCGCAGGGCACCTCGTCGCTGAGCGTAGACCGGGGCAGGGGATGGAACCGCGTGGAAGCGGCGGAAGCCGAACGCTGCATGTGGACCGAGGAGTTCGGTGGATTCTTCGCCGGGATGCAGCGGGTCTGGAAGTGCACGGGGCGCACCAGTCCGTCCTTTCTGTCCGACGACGATTCGCGCATGTGGGTCGACGTGGGGTCGTGGACGCCCCGCGGGGCCACGGCCGAGGGTGAGTGCAAGACCCGTATCCAGGTGGACGGAAAGGGTTCGGTCTACCGCGAGTTCAAGGGCCGGTACGACGGCAAGGCGGCCGAGTTCACCGCTTGGTCGGGTCAGCAGCAGGGACCGTTCCTGATCGACTGGGGCAAGGTCGCGGGCGCCACCAGCAACGGCCGTGAAGTCCATCTCAAGGGCGTCGCGCCGGCGATGTACTTCGTACTGCCGTCGGAAGAACTCGCGGTGCGTTTCGCGTACGCGATGGAATTCCTGCGGTTGAACTGCGATGCCACTGCGGGCACGGGCTTCTGAGTAAGCGCCCGGCCAAGAACGGACTCGGCATCGTGCGCCCGGATATCCGGGTGCTTCCAGGCCGCAGCACACCTCCAAACCAGCCGTCGCCCGAACGCGCGGCAAGGGAATCCGAATGAAGATGTCCAGCATGTTTTCCGCCCTGGCCTTGTTGGCGATGGCGTTCAGCGTCCGAGCGCAGCAGCAGACGGTGGAAGGAGCGCACCTGTTCCTCTCCAAGGTGGCCGGACAAGGGGGCACGACGTTCCAGGTCGATGGTGGAGATGGCTGGAGCAGAGTGCGTGTCGAAAGATCCTATTGCCGCTACTACGGATACGACACGGTGTCCGGCATCCGGGCGGGAGAACACGACTGCTCCGATTTCAAGTCGTCCACGCACGCCATCGATTCCCGCTCGCTGGTGTCCGCGGCTTCCTTGTCGCGTTGCGCAACCCAGATCAAGGCGACCCGTGCCGGGGGAAGGGAGTTCACCCTGAACGACAGCGGCAGGAACTACTGGGACGTGCGGATGCCACCACAGCCCGGTTCGTTCGATATCGACTGGGGGAAGGTGGCCGAAGTGAAGCGTGACGGCAGCGCCATCAACGTGACGGGAATAAGGCCTGCGATCCGTTTCCAGATGGCTTCCGAGGCGTTGGCCGTGCGCGTGGCCTATGCCATGGAGTTCCTCCGCACGGAATGCGACGCCACGTCGGGGACGGGATTCTGATGTTACCGGCAGCGTTCTCGCGCTCCGTTGGTGGTGCGTCTAACCCAGGCAGGCCCGTCTTGAAAAAGAGGTGCTTGTGAGCATTGCCTTCAGGCTGCTGCTCGCACTTGCGCTGCTGGCAGCACCTTACTTCGCGCACGCGCAGGTCGGGATCTGGCTTCCTTGCAGGGAAACCAGTGCGTACTCCGAGGGACGGACGGTCTACATCGCCCGCTACATGCAGATCAATACGGTCGGCATGCAGGTTGACGACCTTGAGAATCGCTATTGCGTTACTCAGGAGAAGTGCGTCGCCCTGGGCTACTGCAAGGCCGCTTCGCCCGCGGAACAGGCCGCCGCCGACAAGGCAAACCCGGGCGCCGCCGCCGAGCGGGCGCGCCTCGAGCGCGAGCAACGGCAGAGGGAGGCGCAAGCCGAGCTCCAGCGCAAGGCCGCCGAGGCCGAGCGCAATCGCAAGGCGGCGGAAGTAGCGCGTGAAACCCAACGCCTCGGCAGCCACCGTGAGGCGGAGGCGCGGCGACTGGTGGAGATGCGCGAAGCGGCGGCGCGCGCGCGCGGTGGTCCGGCGGCGGCCAGTGCGCGCCCGCCTGAACCTGCAGGAGATGCACGCAAGGTCTGCACCAGCGCGCCCTTCAGGACCACCGTCACCTCCATGTTCAAGACCAATGAAGCCGGCGCCCGCACCGATTTCGCGCAGAGTGCGGCCCACCTGTGCCGGACCAATACGGGAAATCCCGCCTACACCGGCGCGGTCTCCTGCGTCCGCGAGGACAGGTCGTTATGGGCGCAAATGCCGGTCGCACAGATGGCCAAGCGCCCCGCGAACGACCCGCCCCGGTTCGAGTTCAAGTGTTCCGCGCCCATCGTCTGTGCTGCGCCGAAGGAGACCTGCAAGACCGTGGGCACGGTCAAGAGCTCAGGCCAGTGAGGAACCATGCCTTGAGCGGAGGAATCTCCATGGACGCCGGTTCGCTCCAAGGCCTCGGCGAAATCGCGCGCGCAGGTGGAGAGATCCGGGGCGTGGTTCTGCATTGTTGATGCGACATGTCCGGCAAGACCACAGTGAAGTATCCCGCAGGACCATCACAGCAAGGGGGCGTCGAAATGAAGTTCGCAAAAACGCTACGGATCGCAAAAGGAGGAGTCCTCGTCGCGTGCATTGCGCTGGCCGGGCAAGTCGCCGCGCAACCCGAGCAGACTGCCGAGGGGGCACAGAAATTCCTTGCCATGACGCTTCCGCAGAACGGCTATCAGAGCGGAACGTTTGTGGCGAGCTTCGAGGAACTGAAGGGCCGATTGGTGTTCCGTCGTATCAAGTTTTCCGGAACAGCCAGGGTGGTCGACGTTCGCAGTCCGGATCTTTGCGTAACCGAAATCCTGCACGACACCTCATTCATCGATTTGCAATCGAGTGAACGCGTCTACGACACCAGTGATCAGGGGCGCTGGTTGCCTTGGGAAAAAAGCAGTCCTGCCCACCAGTACTATCCGCAGAATTTCGTGAATGGGACGATTGCGAAGGACACGATTTCCTGGTCCGACGTCACGCAGGTAAAAGCGACGTCCAGTGGAGCCACCGTACTGATCCACCAACGCGGCGTCGATAGCGCGTCTTCCGTTTATCTAGGCGCGACGGATCTGGTCGCACGCGTTCTTTACGCGATGGAGTTCCTTCGCATGAACTGCGACAAGGCGGCGGGAACAGGCTTCTGAGCCAGCCAGCGCCGTTCGAGGCTGGTCATCGCTGCGCACGATCATCCGTGTCGAGGGTGATCGTGCGTGTCGACCTGCTCGACGGCTGTGCTGGCGTCAATCCTGCGGCGCCACCACCGGCTCGGCCGGCTTGGCCGCTTCCGGGCTGACCTTCTCGATGGTGTGGCGCAGCTCGCGGCCGAGGATGGCCTTGGCGTCGCGCGCCCACGCGTCCAGGCGTTCGTCGAACAGCAGCTTGCTGTTCTCGTCGGGCCAGACCAGCTTCAGTTCGCGCAGCTTCTGGATGAAGCCGCGGAACAGCGTTTTGTCGAAGAATTCCGGCGCCGCCGGTGCGTACAGCAGGCTCAGGCGTTGTGCCGCCTGCTGGCACAGGCTTTCCAGCTCGGCCGCGCCCAGCGTGCCCGGACCGTTCTTCACCAGCACCGAAATGGCGATGTAATAGCGCTCGAACGCCTGCTGCAGCGAATGGCCGATCGCGCGCAGGCGGAACACCTCGTCGGTCTGGCCGGCGCTTCGCGCCAGGATGCCGCCATCGTCGTCGTTGACCTGCTGCAGCAGGCCTTCGCGGACGAACACCTCGATGGTGCGCTCCATGCGCTCGGCGAACTCGTCTTCCGTCCACGGTAGGAACAGCTCCGCCTGCAGGAACGGATACAGCGTGCGGCCCAAGCGCAGCACACCGGCACGGCTCATGCGGCGGTTGTTCTGGAAGCAGCACGCGATCCACGACGAGGCGGTGAACAGGTGCAGCACGTTGTTGCGGTAGTAGCTCAACAGCACCGCGGTGTCATCGTCCACGCTCAGCACGTCGCCGAGCGGATGCTTGATCCGCTGCAGCATGTTGATCTCCTCGGCGTGGGAGATGATGCGGTCCGGCGAATGCGGGGTGACGGTGACGCGGTCGGAGTAGGGCAGTTCGGCCAGCAGCGTCTTCGACAGTTCGATCTGCGCGATCAGGTCCGCCTCGCCCATCGCGTGCTTGGGCGTGGACAGCAGCGCCAGCGCCAGCAGGTTGATCGGGTTCACGTCGGCGGCGCGGTTGATGTTGACCTGGATCTGCTGCGCCAGCGCATCGACGATATCGGACAGCCACGCCGGCTTTTCCTCTTCGCCGACCGGCGTGCCATCCCATTCGGGCGCGTGTTTGGCCAGCGCGTCGTTCAACGGGATCGGCTCGCCGAAATTCACCACCACCTGGCCGTAGTTCTGCCGCAGCACCTTCGGGATGCCCCACAGCACGGCCCAGATGGATTCCTTCTCCTTCGGCCGGCCGCTGAGCTCGTCCAGGTAGCTGGTGCCTTCCAGCAGCTTCTCGTAGCCGATGTAGACCGGCTGGAACAGCACCGGCTTGCGTGGCTGGCGCAGGAAGGCGCGCAGCGTCATCGAGATCATGCCGCCCTTCGGCGGCAGCAACCGGCCGGTGCGCGAGCGCCCGCCCTCGATGAAGTACTCCAGCGAATAGCCGCCGGAGACCAGCTGCGCGACGTATTCGGTGAACACCGCCGAGTACAGCGGATTGCCGCGGAAGCTGCGGCGCATGAAGAACGCACCGCCCTTGCGCAGCAGCGTGCCCACCACCGGCAGGTTGAGGTTGATGCCGGCGGCGATGTGCGGCGGCACGATGCCGCGTTCGTACAGCAGGTACGACAGCAGCAGGTAGTCCATGTGGCTGCGGTGGCAGGGCACGTAGACGACTTCGTGGCCGGGCGCGGCTTCCTTGAACTTGTCCAGGTGATGGACCAGCACGCCGTCGTAGATCTGGTTCCACACGTGGCTCAGCAGGAAGCTGGCCGAGCGCACCACCGGGTTGGAATAGTCGGCGGCGATTTCCCAGGCGTAGGCGTGCGCCTTCTTCCACGCGTCCTCGGGCTTGGACTTGTCGCGCCGGGCCTGCTCGGCGATCGCGTCCTTCACCGGCTCGGCGGCCAGCACCTGGTCCACCAGCAGGCGTCGGGTCGACAGGTCGGGGCCGATGACGGCTTCGCGGATGCGGTGGAAGTGCGTGCGCAGCACGCGCGACAGCTTGCGGACCGTGCGTTCGGGCTCCAGGCCTTCGTCGACGGTGCCGCGCAGCGACACCGGCGGCGCGAAGCGCACGATGGTGCCGCGGCCGTTGAGCAGGATGGCAAGCAGGCGGCGGAAGCGGCCGACGATGGCCCAGTTCTCGGAGAACAGCACCGAGAACCAGCCGCTCTGCTTGTCCGGTGCGCGGCCGACGAAGATCGACACCGGCACCAGCTGCACGTCCAGCGCCGGGCTGGCGCGATGCGCGTCCAGCAGTTTGGCCAGCGAACCCGAGTGGGTCTTGGCGCTGATCTGGTCGGGGATCAGCGTGCTGGCGTTGCGGCGCGACAGCGCCACGTAGGCGCGCTTGCGGCCGAGCGGATTGCCGCCGACCGGCAGCGGCACCAGCGGGGAGGGCAGGCCGGCATCGCGGCAGGCGCGGTCCAGGATCAGCGCGTTCGACAGGCCGTAGTCTTCCAGCACATAACAGACCGGGCGGCCGTCCAGCAGGTCGGCCGGCACGCCGGGCTCGATGTTCAAGGCCAGCCACGGGTCCGCGAGCCGGCCGAGCATCCGCGCCCACAACGGGCGCTTGGCCTGGCGGGTGGCGACGGGCGGTGCCATCGGCACGCCCGCGGTCACCGGCGCAGCGTCGCGGCCAGCGGGATCCGGCGAGGTCGCGGGCGCAGCCGCATCCGTCGCATCGGACTTCTTCTCCGGCGGCGTCGGCTTGGGACCGTCGGGGAACGGCAGGGAGTTCTGTTCAGGCATCGGTCGCATTATGGCCCACGCCCGTGGCCGGCTGGAAAGCGGTTACAGCCCTCGGCGGGCGGTGTTTATCCTGAGCCGGCGGGATAGCCCGGGCGGTGCAGTGGCCATAAGTGGTTGAAAAACTAAAGAAAAGAGCGTTGCCGCGCCTCAGGGCTTGCTGGCGGGATCGTCGTCGGCAGGTGGCGTCGGAAGGGGAGGCGTCGCAGCCGCCAGCACCTCGTCGGCATGCCGGAGGTAGTCGGTCAGGTACCACTGGCCATCGCGCCGGGTCAGGCTGACGACGGTATCGATCTCGCGTTCGCCCAGCGGGTAGTGGATACGCACCGTGGCGGTGTCGCCCTTCTGTTCGACAAGGCCCGTGCGCAGGTCGGTGAACGTGGCGTCCAGCGGCAGCCCGTAGCGCGTGAACGTGGCCTTGGCCTCGATGAAGAACGGCGTCAGCCGCTGCAGGCTGGCGGCCATGCCGGCGTCGTTCAGGGCCTGCTCGGTGGTCAGCCCGCTGCGTCGCGCCGCCGGCGCCAGCCGCGCCAGCGTGGCCTTGGCCAGCGCCGGATCGCCGAGCGGCGCCTGCTGCGCCCAGTCGCCGAGGGCCGCGATCACCTGCGCGTAGTGGTCGCGTTCCTCCTGGGTGTAGTCGCCCTCGTTCTTCACGTACTGCACGCCGAACAGGCCCAGCGTGCGCGCGGCCTCCTTCAGGTCGCGGTCCTGCCGGGCGAACTGGCGCTCGAAGCTCCGCTGCAGCGTTCTTTCCGCATCCTTGGCCGACAGCGCGGCCAGCATCGCCACCAGCTTGTCGTCCAGCGGCAGCTCGGTCAGCGGCCAGCGGCTCGTGCCAGCGCGCCAGGCGATGTCCAGCCGCGCGTGGACGTCCGGCGGGACGGCATCGCGCGCGAAGCCGACCAGGTCGTTGCGCTGCAGGTGGGTCGCCAACTGGCGAACCGCCGCGGCCGGCTCGCTGGCGGCGCCGGCGAGTTCCACGGGCTCGCTCTTCCTGCAGGCGGCCAGCAGCACCAGCGACAGCCCGAGGGCTGCCAGCACGCGCAGGACGGACGCGGACGGCTTCGGCTTCATGCGGTGTGACTCCCCAGTCGCCCCGCATCTTCGCGGCCCGTGGCGAGAGCGGCAAGCATGGGCGTCGCAAGTTGCCGTGCTCCGGGCAATAAAAAAGGAGGTCCGGATGTCTTGCGACCCCGCGGACCTCCTGAAATCCGGCCGAAGCCGGAGGACGAAGTGTTGTGGCACATCTCCGGCCCAGAGGCCGGATGCGCACAGACTACCTGTGCCCGAATGCTAAGGCAATACCTGAAGTAATTTACTTCAAGTTATTGATTTTACTTAATGGCGGTGATGATTTCTGCCTGGATAGCCTCGGCGGCCGCGCGCGGATCGGTCGCCTTGCTGATCGGTCGGCCGACCACGATGGCGTCGGCGCCCAGTGAGAACGCCTCGGCCACGCCGACGGTGCGCTTCTGGTCGTCGCCGACCGGCCCGCCGGGGCGGATGCCGGGGCAGACGATCGAGAAGCCGAGGCCGGTCGCGGCGCGGATCATGCTCGCCTCCTGCCCGGAGCAGATCACGCCGTCGATTCCCGATGCCTGGGCTGCCACCGCGCGTTGGACGACGATGTCCGCCGGTTCGCCGCTGTTGATGCCCATGGCGCGCAGGTCGCCCCCGTCCATCGAGGTCAGCACGGTTACGGCCAGCAACCGCAGTTCGCCAGCACGCGCCTCGGCGGCCGCTTCCATCATCCCGGCATGCCAGCCGTGGATGGTCGCGTAGGTCACCGGCCAGCGCGACAGGCCGCGGATCACCCCGGCTACGGTGGCGGGGATGTCGAAGAACTTCAGGTCGACGAACACGCGCTTGTCGCGGCGGGCCAGTTCGTCCAGCACGGTGAAATAGTCGCCGCTGGCCAGCAGCTCCATGCCGATCTTGTAGAACTGCACCGCGTCGCCCAGCCGGTCCACCCACGCCAGCGCGTCGGCACCCGAGGGGGCGTCGAGCGCGAAGATCAGGCGCTCGCGTGCCGTCAGCGCGACCGGCCCGCGTGCGCTCACGGGGCGTAGTCCAGCGCGTCGCGCTTGGCCTGCGTGCGGGCGGCGGGCGGCTGGTCCCAGGCGTTGTTGAACAGCGCCGGCTCCCACGAACCGTAGGTCGGGTTGGGCAGCATCCACCAGCGCTCGCCGAACCAGTCGTCGTACTCGTCGAACAGCGCCTGGCGGGCGTCGCGGGTGTTGGCTTCCACCTGCACGAAGTCGCCGATCTGGTCGCCAAACTGCATCAGCACGCGGTACTGCTGGCCGGCCAGGCGGCGGCGGCAGTTCTTCTCGCTACCGTTCTGCTCGCAGCCTTCCAGCACCGTGCCCAGGCCGAGGAACACGCTGTCGTCGGCGACCGGCAGGCCGGCCTCGCGCAGGTTGGCCAGCGTGGCTTCCTTCAGGTGCACGGCGCGGTTGGAGATGTACAGGATGGTCACGCCCTTCTCGGCCGCGGCCCTGGCGAAATCGACCACGCCCGGCAGCGGCTTGGCTTTCTTCTCGGCGACCCACTGGTCCCAGCTGATCTCGTCGTATTCCTTGCCGTCGCGGATCAGGCGCGCCTGGTACGGCGAGTTGTCCAGCACGGTTTCGTCCACGTCCATCACGACGGCCGGCTTCAGGCCGGTGGCGGCGTTGCCACGTTCGCTCGGGACCAGCGCGTCCCAGTTCTTTTCCTTCAGCGCGACATCCAGGTGGTCGGCGGCCGCGCGGAACGTCTGCGTGGTGATCGCGCGGTATTCGACCGAGGTCTGCACCCACGCCACCGCGTTGAGGTTGTCGTGCGTGCCGGTGGGCTTCGTCGCGGCTTCGGCCGGGGCGGCGGCGGGTTCGGTGCGTTTGCAGGCGGCCAAGGTCAGCAACGACGCCGCCAGGCCGGCGGCAAGCAGGGAAACGCGCATGGAAGATCCCATTTCGAATGTGCGGGAATTCTAGCCGACCGGTGTTACACCCGTCGTTCGGTGCAACGGCATGCGGGTTATCCTGCCGGCCCCGCTCCTGTTCCCGATGCCTCCATGGAAGACACCGCGCCCGTCCTGAATGCCGCCGAGGCCCGCCTGCTGGGCTGCCTGATCGAAAAGGAGGCGACCACGCCGGAGACCTATCCGCTGACAGTCAACGCCGCGCAGGCCGCCGCCAACCAGAAGACCGCGCGCGAGCCGGTGATGGCGCTGGATCCCGGGGCGGTGAACCATGCCCTGCGGCAGCTGGAACAGAAGGGGCTGGCGAAGCAGGTGTTCTCCTCGCGCGCCGAGCGCTACGAGCACCGCACCGCGGCGTTCTTCGGCATTCCGCAGCAGCAGGCCGTGCTGCTGGGCCTGCTGATGCTGCGCGGTGCGCAGACCGTGCACGAACTGCTCGCTCGCAGCGAGCGGCTGTTCAAGTTCAATGATGCCGATGATGTCCGCCATCACCTCGATCGCCTGATCCAGCGCGAGACCGCCCTGGTCGTGCAGATCCCGCGCGGCCCCGGCCAGCGCGAGGACCGTTATGCGCACCTGTTGAGTGGGCCCGTGGATGTCGCCGCGATCGCGGCGCGCCTGCCGTCTGTGTCGTCGAGCGAGCCTGCGAGCGCCGAGCTCGAAGTCCGTGTCGCGGCGCTGGAAGGCGAGGTCGCCGCGCTGCGCGAACAGGTCGAGCGACTGCTCGCCGAGCGCCCCAGCGCTTGAGCGGCACCATGGACTGGACGGTTGCCGTATCCAATCCGCAATCACTGGCGCAGCTGCCGTCCGATACCGGTGCGCGGCCCATCGACCTGCATGAGGTGATCCTGCACCGCGATGGTCCCCGCGTGCGCCTGCGTTTCGATGTCGATGCCGTGCCGCATCCGCTGCCCTCGCGCTGGGATGGCGATGCCAACCGCACGCAACTGCAATTGGCCTGCTTCGGCGTCAGCGCGTTCACGTTGTCGGGCTTCGCGACCACGATGTCCGGACGGTTGACGATGCGGCCGGCCGATGGCGCGTGGGACGTGGAGTTTCGCGTGGACGATGTCGTGCTCGCGTTGCGTACGTCGATGGTGCGCGTCGAATCGCTGTCGGGCTACTACGATCCTGGCGAGGCAGGCTGAGCAATCGGCGGCTGTCGCGTCCGGTAAATGGATGAACCGTGTTCGATGCGCCGCGAACGGAAGTGCGAGTCCAGCGTCGTTTCCACTCCTTTCGTGAGTAGCGCTCCTCCACACGTTCTTCACATCTCCGCGGCGGATTGCGTGTGTATCCGCAGCGCGATAACGTGGGGCTGCCGAATGGTCAGGAAAGCCTCATGGAACGACGCCTTCTTCGGAGCATCGCCACGGGCGCGTTGATCTCCGTTGCCACGACAGGATGCAATGCCACCATGTCCACCTCCACTTCTCCCGCCTCGTCGACCGGGCTGCCGGATGGCCACTACACCAACGTCGGTGCCGAGTGGCCGTTGAAGTTCAGGGCGCATTATTTCGGCGCCCACTGCTTCGATACCCAGTCGTGCGAAATCCTCTATCGGGGTTTCAGGCATGGCGCGGAAGACAGGCCATCGCCTTCGGTCGAATCGTATGGGCGACCGCTCGACAAGCTGCTGAGCGCCGGCCGCGGCCCCATTCCGAACTTCCCTCCTCCCGCCACGGTGACGTGGCGCTCGAAGGACGGTACGCCGCTTGAGGCGACGATCGACATCGGCGAGATATTCAAGGACCAGCTGATCCGCCACCATGTCTCGCGCGAGGATGCACTGGATCCGGCATCCAGTGGAACACCCAAAATCATCGTTGAGGTCAATGATCGCACCATCAACGTATACATGCGGGACATGATCGCGCTGAAGAAGCCGCAGTTTCCCGATCGTCCGCACAGCGATTTCCGCGATGACCTGATCAAGGTATTCAGCCGCACCTACTGAGCAGGGAGTGCTCGTCATGGGGTCAGGAAATCCTTCAGCGCATCGCGATGGTGGCATCGATGTCGAACTGGCAGGCGATGCTGGTCGCGACAGCTACCGGCGTGCAGAGAGCGATCTTTCGCAGCTCCGGATTCCGGTTCTTCTTCGTGAGGACCGGCCGCATGATCGACTGTACGTGGCCGCGATGGACGGCACCGGCAACAGTATGGTCGACGACGATCCGGAGCAGTGGAGCGCCGTCGCCAAGCTCTACGAGCAGATCGAAGAGCTGAAGCACACGCGCATCTCGGCAGGCTACGTCGAAGGCACCTACACGCAGAATGGACTGCTGAGGACGCCGGAGAAATGGTGGGACGGTCGCTTCGGCCATACCTTCGACGAGCGGGTCGAGACCGCCTATCTGCAGTTCTGCGAGCAGGCCAAGAAATGGCTGGACGAAGATCCTGACGCGCAGATCCGGCTCGCGGGCGTCGGCTTCAGTCGGGGAGCCGAAGGTATCGCCGCGCTGGAGCGCATGGTGCATGAGCGTGGCATCCGCGATCCGCAAGGGGCGAAGATCGAGCGGGACGCCGAAGGACTTGTCGTGCGCGTCGAATACGCCGACCGTCCGCTTCTGGTAGAGCCGGGCAAGACACCGCAGGTCGCGTTGCTCTTCGACCCCGTCTCCACTGGTGTCGAAGAGCATGACCGTCGCCTGCCGCCCTCCACGCTGACGACGTTCCAGATCACCGCCCAGCACGAACGGCGCGATCTCTTTCCGTCCAGCGAACACGTGCCCGCAGGTTTCAGCGAAGACCACCGCAATTACAACGCGTGGGTGGCCGGTGCCCATAGCGATATCGGCGATACCTACCGGCGCAACGGCCTGGGCACGGAGAGCCTAAACCTCGGCGTCGCATTCCTCAACCGGCTCAGCGATCGGCCATACCTGGAAAAACGTGCCCTTCCCGAGGATCCGGATCAGTACGTGATCCACCGTTCGGACCAGCACATGGCAGGGCTCTATGGCACGAAGGGTTTCGATCGCGACGGCGTGCGCGATCGCGAGACTGATCTCGCCCCGGATAAGTTGTGCCGCCGTGGCATCGTGGACGACTGCAACCGCAAGGAGCCGATCGACGAAGCCCTCGACGCCCGGTTCGAACGCCGTACCGGGACGATGCCGCAGCCTGCGGTCCGGCCGGAGACCGGCCTTCCGGCGTCGGCGATGGAGCCGGTCCATCGGCCGGGCCTGAACGACATCGTGGAGAAGGTGTCGCGCGAGGGCGCGAGTAACGGTGCGGGTCTCATGCCGGCCGTTGTCGCCGAATATCTGCGCGGACCCTGGGCGCGCGAGTTCCAGGCGGAGATGGCGAAGGAACTGGCGGCGAGGGATGCCGCATCGCGGCCGGCGGTGGAGGTTGTTCGCGATACGCCCGAGGTTGTCCGCTAGGCCTGCAGGTGCGCGGTCACCGTTTCTCTTCCATCAGGCCCAGCAGATTGCCATCCGGATCGCGCAGAAAGCCCGTCCATAGTTCGTGATCGGGCATGCGCGCGGCGAGCTGCGGCGGACGCTCTTCCGTCGCGCCTCGCGCCACCAGCGCGGCTTGCGTGGCGACGATGTCATCCACGCTGAAGTAGAGGATCGAGTTCGCACCGACGGCACCCGCGCCCTGCGGCGTGGTCAGCATCAGGCGTACGTCGCCCGCGCTCAGGAACGCCAGCGTGGGGGCAGGCTGGAACAGGAAGGCAAGGCCGAGCACGTCGCGATAGAACGCCAGCGCAGTGTCGACGTCGCCGACGGTGATGGCGATCTGGCGGATGTCGGCGAGGCGCGGTTCCATGGCGAATGCTCCGGAGGAGGTCACTTCGGGCGACGGCTGCTGCGCAACAGGAACAGGCTGCCGATGAGCATGCCGAACAGGGATGCGCCGAGTCCGAGCACGCCGGCGACCACGACGTCCGCCACGGGCGCGCCGGCCGGTGGCAGGTGACGCATCGCATCCCATGCCATCCGCACGAGCACGGCTGCCGGCACTGCGCATGCAATCAGGAGCCATAGCGTGGCGAAACGTCCGGTGCCGAAGGCACGCAGCAGCATCGCGATCACGCCGACAGCGACCAGGCCAGGCCCGTAGAGCGCGCGAGGCAGGCCGGCCAGTTCCGGCGGCAGTTGCCAATACGGGAAACCGACGCCGACGAGGGCGATCAGGAAGCCGATCCACCGCCAAGCCTTGCTGTCGCGCGTCATGCCCAGGTCCACCGGAGTGCGATGCCGCGCAGCGTAACGCAACCGCCGTCGTCGCGGGTCAGTCGAACATCGCCTGGATGGCGGCCAGGCCGGCGCTGGCGCGTTCCTTCTTGCGTTCCGCGTCGGCGACCGGGTCGGCGCCGTCGCGCTGCAACTCGTCGGCGGGAAGTTCGTCGATGAAGCGGCTGGGCTGCAGGCGCAGGCGTTCGCCGAAGCGGCGCGTCTCGCGGTTGTGGCTGAGCCACAGCTGCTCCTTCGCACGGGTGATGCCCACGTACATCAGGCGCCGCTCTTCCTGCAGGTTGCCTTCTTCGACGCTGGTCTCGTGCGGCAGCGTGCCGTCCTCGCAGCCGACGATGAAGACATATCGGAACTCCAGTCCCTTGGCCGCGTGCAGGCTCATCAGTCGCACCTGGTTGCCGCCGTCGTCCTTGTCGTTGCGCGACAGCAGCGCCAGCTGCGCGGCCAGGTCGCCGGCCGAACTACCGCGCGGGCCGCCCTCGAACCAGTCGGCCAGTTCATCCAGGTTGGCGCGACGGCGCTGGAACGAGGCTTCGTCCTTGCACTGCGAGCGCAGGTCGGCGAGCAGGCCGGAGCGCTCGCTGAGGCGGCGGACCAGGTCGGCCGGCGGCAGTTCCTCGGCATGACGGCGCAGGTCGCGCACGATATCGACGAAGGCGCTGAGCCCGTTGGCCGCGCGCGGCGGCAGGGCCTTCAGCGCGCCCATCGATTCGGCGGCGCGCGACAGCGGCAGGTGCGCGTGCTGGGCCATCTCGGCCAGCTTGGCCAGCGAGGTGGCGCCGACTTCACGCTTCGGCGACTGCACCGCACGCAGGAACGCCGCATCGTCGTCCGGATTCACCAGCAGGCGCAGCCATGACAGCGCGTCCTTCACTTCCTGGCGTTCCAGGAACGCGGTGCCGCCGGTCAGGTGGTAGGGAATGCGCAACAGCTGCAGCGCCTTCTCCAGCGCACGCGACTGGTGGTTGCCGCGGAACAGGATGCAGAAATCGCTCCATGCGGCGCTCTTGGACGCATGCACGAACGAGATCTCGGCGGCGACCTTCTCCGCTTCGTGCTCGTTGTCGCGGCATTCCCACACGCGGATGCGCTCGCCATCGGCCTGGTCGCTCCACAGCGCCTTGGGGTGCTCGTGCGGGTTGTTGGCGATCAGCGCATTGGCCGCGCGCAGCACGCGGTTGCTGCAGCGGTAGTTCTGTTCCAGCTTGACGATCTGCAGGGCGGGGTAGTCCTTCGCCATCTGCAGCAGGTTGTCCGGGTTCGCGCCTCGCCAGGCGTAGATGCTCTGGTCGTCGTCGCCCACGCAGGTGAAATCGCCGCGCTCGCCGGCGATCGCCTTCAGCAGGCGGTACTGCGCATCGTTGGTGTCCTGGCACTCGTCGACCAGCAGGTAGCCGATGCGCTCGCGCCACGCGGCGGTGATCTCGGGGTTGTTCTCCAGGATCTGCACCGGCAGGCGGATCAGGTCGTCGAAGTCCACGGCGTTGAACGTGGTCAATCGATCCTGGTAGCGCTGGTACAGCAGCGCGGCGTCCTTCTCGCGGTTGGTACGCGCTTCGGCCAGCGCTTCCTCGGGCGACAGGCCGGCGTTCTTCGCGCGCGAGATCAGGTTCTTCGCCGCTTCGATGTCGTCGGGCTTGGCGCCGTACATCAGGTCCTTGACCTGCGCGGTGGCGTCGTCCGCATCGAAGATCGAGAAACCGCGCTTCAGGCCCACCGCGGCGTGTTCGATCTGCAGGAACTTCAGTCCCAGCGCATGGAACGTGCAGATGGTCAGCCCTTCCGCGGCGTCGCCCCGGATCCGCTTGGACACGCGTTCGCGCATTTCCTTGGCGGACTTGTTGGTGAAGGTGATCGCCGCGATCCGGCGTGCCGGGAAGTGGTTGCCGGCGATCAGGTGCGCGATCTTCTCCACGATCACCCGCGTCTTGCCGCTGCCGGCGCCCGCGAGCACCAGCAGGGGGCCCTTGCTGTGAAGGACGGCGGCGCGTTGGGGGGGGTTGAGACCGTGCATGTGACGTACTTCTGCGTAGGCCATCAGTTTACAGACAACCGCGTTCCGCTTCTCCTAGCATGGCGCCATTCCCGGTCTCCGGAAGCAGGCATACCACCATGAACGCCCTGCGTTGCTGCGTGCTGATCCTGTCCGTCCTGTCCGTCCTGTTCGCGGCGTGGCCTGCGATGGCGCAGCAGGCGAATGCCGACCCGGCGGTGATGACCGAGGGCTTCCTGGCGGCGCACCCCGACCTGCGCTGGCGCGCGGAAGGTGCGCGGGCCTACGAGCGCAAGGATTACCCGGGCGCGCTGGAGCGTTTCAAGCGGGCCGCCTACCACGCCGACAAGCCGTCGCAGGCGATCATCGCGGACATGTACTGGCAGGGCACCGGCGTTGCGCAGGATCGCGCCATTGCCTACGCCTGGATGGACATCGCCGCCGAGCGGCTCTATCCCGATTTCCTCGCGCAGCGCGAGTTCTACTGGGCGCGCCTGGATGAAGCGCAGCGCAAGGCGGCCATCGAGCGCGGGCAGGCGATCCTCGCGGAGTACGGAGATGACGCCGCCAAGCCGCGGCTGGAGAAAGCGCTCCGGCGCGGAGTGAGCGGCATGACCGGCAGCCGTGTCGGTTACGTGGGCAACCTCGACATCATTCCGCATACCGGTCCGCTGGCCGGCACCGGCATGACGGTCCGCGGCGACCAGTACTACGACCGCAAGTACTGGCAGCCCGAGCTGTACTGGCGCCTGCAGGATGCGGTGTGGGAGGCGCCGAGGAAGGGCCGGGTCGACGTCGGCGACGTCGAGCCGCTGAAAGCGGGCGAGGGCGAGTAGGCGGAACGCCGCCGCCCGTACAATGGCGGCATGGCCAAGCTCTACTTCTACTACTCGGCGATGAATGCCGGGAAGACAACCACCTTGCTGCAGTCCGCGCACAACTACCGGGAGCGCGGCATGCGCGTGGCGATCCTGACGCCGCGCCTGGACGACCGTGCGGGAACCGGCGTGGTGGCGTCGCGCATCGGGCTGCGTTCGGACGCGGTGGCGTTCGACCGGGCCGACGATCTCGAGCGGTGGGTACGCGGCGACATCGCCGCGCATGGCAAGCTGGATTGCGTCCTGGTCGACGAAGCGCAGTTCCTCACCCGCGCACAGGTCTGGCAACTCAGCGAAGTGGTCGATGCGTTGCGCATCCCGGTGCTGTGCTACGGCCTGCGCACCGATTTCCGCGGCGAACTGTTCGAGGGCAGCCAGTACCTGCTGGCCTGGGCCGACGAGATGAGCGAGATCAAGACGATCTGCCATACCGGCAAGAAGGCGACCATGACCGTGCGCGTCAACGAGCAGGGGCTGGCCGTACAGGACGGGCCGCAGGTGGAGATCGGCGGCAACGAACGCTACGTGTCGGTCAGCCGCGCCGAGTTCAAGCGGATCGCGCGCGGGGAAAGCCGCATCGAGTCCCTGCAGCAGGCACTGCCGCTGGGCTGAGCCGCATCAGCGGCAGGCGGCACGCAGCGCGGCGACCTCGCGGGGAATGATGCCGCCGTCCGGCAACGCGACGCGAAGCTCGCCCGCCAGCGCGTCCAGGTCGCGGCGCGCGCGTTCCTTGTCGCCCAGGCGGCAGCGCGCCTCGGCCAGGTAGGCACGTGCGGACCAGCGCAGCTTGGGCGCCTCGCTGCCGTCGCCCTCGTGCGCGGCCAGCACCTGCAGCGGCGCGATCGCATCCTGTGGCCGTCCCAGCCGCGTCAGGTGGCGGGCCATCGACAGTTCGGCGAACCAGGTGCGCGGATGGTCGGGCCCGAAGCCCACGCGCGTCAGCCGCACGGCGCGGTCGAACCGCTCGGTGGCGCCGCGCAGGTCGCCCTTGGCGGCCAGCACTTCACCCATCATGCGGTCGGTCTCGCCGATCAGGGCGTGGCTGGCACCGATCGTCCCCACCCGCATCTGGCGCGACTCCTCCAGCGCCGCCAGCGCTTCGTCGTTGCGTCCGGCGCTGTGCAGCACCATGCCGTAGTTGAACAGGCCACCGGGCAGGATCTGCAGGCTCTCGTTGGCGCGCCAGATCGCCACGGCCTGTGCGACATCGCGCACGGCGGTCTCGTTGTCGCCGCGCTCCCACGCGATGATGCCCATCGAGTTCCAGCTGGATGCCGTATCGCGGTGGTGCGGTCCGAGCGACTCCAGCGTCATCGCGTGCAGGCGGCGCAGTTCCTCGTCTGCCTCGCGCAACTGGCCCTGGTCCACCTGTACGGCCGCGATGTGCCGACGCAGCGCCTGGGTGAGGGGGTGGCGCGGACCGTGGATATCCTCCGACAGCGCGCGTGCACGCCGGAACGCGGCCAGCGCGGCATCGGTCTCGCCACGATTGCGGTACAGCAGGGCGAGGCTGCGCTGGATCTCGATCACCAGCGGATGGCGGCCCTGTCCGTGCGCCTGCAGATGCGTCAATGCGGCGCGATAGCCGCGGGCGCCCGCATCGGCATTGCCCAGCTCGACGTCCAGCTGCGCCAGGTCGCGCATGTTCTCGGCGACGCCGGCTTCGTCGCCCAGGTTGCGGCGTATCTCGAGCGAGCGGTCGAACATCTGCCGCGCGATCTGCTTCTCGCCGGCATCCGCCCGGCAGCGTCCGTTCTGCGACTGGAATTCGGCCACCCGCAGGGGCAAGCGCGATTCGAGCGCGCCCAGACGCGCCTCCATCGGGGCCATGGCCTGCACGCACTGGCGCGAGCGGCCCAGCAGGCGCAGCACGCGGCCGTGCTGCGTGGCCGCCTGCAGGCGCAGGCTGTCGGGGACGTCGTCGGTCACCGCCAGTACGCGCGCCTGCTTTTCCAGCAGGGCGAGCGATTCGTGGTAGTCGCCCAGACCCAGCCGCAGGCGGGCGATCACGCCCAGCAGTTCCGCCTGTGCGCGCGGCTGGTTGGCCAGTTCGCGATCGCCGCGACGCTCGCCCGCCGCCAGCAGCTCGCGCGCATCGAAGGTGTTGCCCTGTTGCGAAGCGCTGGCGTTGTCGAACAGGCCGATCACGAAGTCCTGCATCGCCTGCGCGCGCGCGGTCTCGCGCATCGCCTGGCGCCCCTGCAGGACGCTGACGGCGAGCGCCGAGATCAGGATCGCGGCGGCCACCCCGCCACCGGCCAGCGCCCAGCGGTGCCGCACGAGGTACTTGTGCACCCGGTAGCCCACGCTCTGCGGGCGCGCGAGGACCGGCCGGCCCTCGATATGCCGCTGCAGGTCGAGCGACAGCGCTTCCACCGACGGATAACGCTGTTCGGGCGCCTTCTGCAGCGCCTTGAGGGTGATGTTGTCGAGGTCGCCGGCCAGCTTGCGTGCGGTGCGACGGGCGTCGGGACACGCGTTGCGGCTGCCGTCGGTGGTGCGCAGCGTGGCCACCGACGGCTTGAGCGGCTCCACCGCCAGGATGGCCTGTTCCCACTCGGCGTCGGTCTGCCGGCGCAGGCGGTAGGGCTTGGTGCCGGCGATCAGTTCGTACAGCACCACGCCGAGCGAATAGACGTCGGTCATGGTGGTGACGGGTTCGCCGCGCACCTGTTCCGGCGCCGCGTAGTGCAGGGTGAACGCACGCACCTCGGTGCGCGGATGCAACGCCACCGGCTCGGGGTCGTCGAGCAGCTTGGCGATGCCGAAATCCAGCAGGCGTACGTCCCCGTTGGGCGTCACCAGGATGTTCGACGGCTTGAGGTCGCGATGGACGATCAGGTTGGCATGGGCGTGGCTGACCGCTTCGCAGACCTGCAGGAACAGCGCGAGCCGTGCCTCCAGGCCGATGTTGTTGGCCAGGCAGTAGTCGGTGATCGACACGCCTTCCACGTACTCCAGCGCCAGGTAGGGCTGGCCCTCGCTGCCGACGCCGGCATCGAGCAGGCGCGCGATGTTGGGGTGCTCCAGTCGCGCCAGGATTTCGCGTTCGCGGGTGAAGCGCAGGCGCAGGTTGGGGTCGGCCAGGCCCGGGCGCAGGAGCTTCAGCGCGACGCGGCGCTGGTACAGGCCGTCGGCGCGCGATGCCAGCCAGACCATGCCCATGCCGCCCTCGCCGAGCAGCGATTCCAGCTGGTACGGGCCGACGCGGGTGCCGGGCTTCAGCTGGCCCGGCTTGTCGACCAGCGGCTGGTCGATGAACCCGTCGCCTTCTTCCTCCAGCGCGAGCAGCTTCTCGATTTCGCGCGCGGTGTCGGGATCATCCGCGCGCAGGATCTCGAGCTGTTCCGCGCGCGCCTCCGGCTCCAGCTCCAGCAGGACGTCCAGCAACGGGGACAGGCGTTTCCAGCGTTCGACGTCCATCGGCGCGGTGCGGCTGGCCTGGGGTCAGCTGTCCTGCATCGCAGACAGCAGGAACAGGCGGGCCTTCTGCCAGTCGCGGCGGATGCTGCGCTCCGAGCGCTGCAGCAGTTCGGCGATCTCCAGTTCCGACAGGCCGGCGAAATAGCGCATCTCGACCACCTGGGCCAGGCGCTCGTCGGCGGCGGCCAGCTTCTCCAGCGCGTCGTTCAGCGCCAGCATGTCCTCGTCCAGGCGAAGGTTGCCTTCGACCTCCTCGGGGATGTCGGCGACACGCTTGAGGTCGCCGCCGCGCTTGCGCGCCAGGCGGCTGCGGGCGTAGTCCACCACCACGCTGCGCATCGACGAGGCGGCATAGGCGAAGAAGTGGGCGCGGTCCTCGAACTTGGCCGTGCCGGTGGAGCCGAGCAGCTTCAGGTAGGACTCGTGCACCAGCGCGGTGGCGTCCAGCGTGTAGCCGTGCTGGCCGGACAGCTGGCGGCGCGCCATGGTGTGCAGTTCCTGGTACAGCGTGGCCAGCACGCGGTCCAGCGCGGCGCGGTCGCCGCCACGGGCCGAATCCAGCCACAAGGTGATGTCAGGTGCGTCGGCCATCCGTCTTCCCCACGTGCCAAGGGCGGGAATATAACGTCATTTACCTCACATGACGTGATTGAAGCCGGGTCCTTCAGCGGGTCAGCGCTGGCAGTAGCCGCACCAGACCGTGGCGCGCTGGCCGATGCTGGCCTGCTTCATCGGCCGTCCACAGCGGGGACACGGTTCGCCGCCACGGCCGTAGGCGGACAGTTCCTGCTCGAAGTAGCCGGGTGCCCCGTCCGGGCTCAGGAAGTCCCGCAGCGTGGTGCCGCCGCGGGTGATCGCATGGGCCAGGATGTCCTTCACGGCCGCCGCCAGCGCCACGTACCGGTCCCGGGAGACCTTGCCGGCCGCGCGCAGGGGCGAGATGCCGGCGCGGAACAGGCTCTCGGCGGCATAGATGTTGCCCACGCCCACCACCACCGCCTGGTCCATCAGGAAGGTCTTCACCGGCGCCTTGCGGCCGCGGCTCAGGTCGAACAGGTAGTCGCCGTCGAAGTCGTCCGACAACGGCTCCGGTCCCAGGCCCTGCAGCAGCGGATGGACCTCGCCGACCGGTTGCCACAGCAGGCAGCCGAACCGGCGCGGGTCGTTGAAGCGCAGCACGCGCTGTTCCTTGCCCTGCAGCGCGATGTCCACGTGGTCGTGCGCCGTCACCGGCGTGTCGGCAGGCAGCACGCGCAGGCTGCCCGACATGCCCAGGTGCAGCAGGGCGCTGCCGGCGGCCGTATCCACCAGCAGGTACTTGGCACGCCGGCGGACAGCATCGATGCGCTGGCCGGGCAGGTCGTGCGTGATCTCCGGCGGGATCGGCCAGCGCAGGTCGGGGCGGCGCAGCGTCACGGCCTGGATGCGGCGGCCTTCCACGTGCGGCGCCAGACCGCGGCGCGTGGTCTCGACTTCGGGCAACTCAGGCATGGCCGGGCACCGCACTGTAGAAACCGTCCTCGCAGCGCACGCGTACCGGCCCACCGAATGCGTGGCTCAGGTGCGCGTCGGTCAGCGTGGCCGCGCGGTCGCCGTCGGCGTAGACCGCGCCGTCGCGCAGCAGCAGCACGCGGTCGATCTCGGGAATGATCTCCTCGATGTGGTGCGTCACCAGCACCAGGGTGATGCCGCGCTGAGCCAGCAGCCGCATCAGGCCCAGGAAATGCTGCCGCGCCACCAGATCCAGTCCGGCCGTGGGCTCGTCCAGCAGCAGGGCTTCCGGTTCGTGCACCAGCGCACGGGCGATCAGCACGCGCCGCATCTCGCCGGTGGACAGTTCGGCGACGTGGCGATCGGCCAATGCGGACGCCCGCACCTGCTCCAGCGCGTTGCGTGCCCGCGTGCGCATGTCGGCATCGATCTGCCGATGCGGCGGCACCACGAAGCTGGAGAAGAAGCCGGTGACCACCGCATCTTCGACGCGGAGGTACGGCATCTGTTGCAGGTCGCGGGTCAGGTCGCTGGTCACCACGCCCAGGCGGTTGCGCAGCTCGTTGACGTTCCAGCGGCGCAGGCCGAACACCTTCACCGGCGCCTCGCCCTCGCGGGCCAGCGGATACAGCTCGCGGTTGATCAGCTTGATGAAGGTCGACTTGCCGCCGCCGTTCGGCCCGAGGATCGCCGTGTGCTGGCCGAGCGGGATGGTCAGCGACAGGTTGTGAAGCACGCGGGTCGCGCCGCGCACGACGGTGGCGCGGTCCAGTTCGAACAGGGGCGCGGCGGACGCGGCCGCAGCAGGGGAGACGGGCAGGTTCATCGGTGCGGGGAGGGTTGGTGCCCGGGCAGCGTACCTGAATCCGCAGGCCCGCCGAGGACCGTGCCGCACCGGGACCGACCGCATCACGGCATCGATGACGTCGCGGCCTACAATGCGGGCATGCGCCGCTGCCTGCTCCCGTTCGTTCTCGCCTGCCTGCCACTGCCGGCCTCGGCCCAGGTCACCGCCACCGGCGAGTATCTGGCGCGCATGGACACCGATCGCGACGGCCGTGTCAGCCTAGCCGAATACCAGGCCTGGATGAGCTACGCCTTCGACGGCATGGATCGCAACCGCGACGGCGTGCTGTCGGTCGACGAGCTGCCGGGCGGTCGCGGCAAGCCGATCACCCGAGAGGCGCATCTCGCGCAGTTGGCGGATCGCTTCAAGCGCCAGGACGCGAACGGCGACGGCTTCCTCAGCGAAAAGGAACTGGCGGCACCGCCGCGCTGACGCCCGTCACGTGTGGATCAGTCGTCCACCCGCGAACGCCCAGTTCTCCCACGTGGTTTCCTTGAAGCAGACCATGACGTTCTCCGGATTCCGACCGGCGGCCGTCAGTCGCTGCATCAGGTCGGCCAGCAGCGCCTTCTTGACCTTCACGCTGCGGCCGACAGACCACAGGATCTCGATCAGGGCGAAGTCGTCGTCGCGCGCACCGGTGACGTCCGGATAGGACGGGTCGAAACGGAAGTCTTCCGCCGACAGCTCCAGCACGCGCTGGAAGCGGTCGGTGGCCGGTACGCCGGACGCGACCAGCGCGCCATGCACGGCATCGAGGATCGACGACTTGAAGGCATCGTCCTTCGGTGCGCGGACGGTGAGGGTGACCAGCGGCATGGTGGCGCTCCCGTGGAAAAAGAACGGCCAGCTTAGCTGGCCGCCGTGACGCAAAAAAGAAAACGCCGGCCACGAGGGCCGGCGTCGAGGTTGCCGGCCCTGGGAGGGGCCGGCGGGGGAGGACCTTGTTACTTGGTGATGTCGACGTCCTTGGTCTCACGCAGGAACAGCGTGCCGATGATCAGCGTCATCACCGCGATGCCGATCGGGTACCACAGGCCGTAGTACAGGTTGCCCGTGGCCGCGACCAGCGCGAAGGAAATCGCCGGCAGGAAGCCGCCGAACCAGCCGTTACCGATGTGGTACGGCAGCGACATCGAGGTGTAGCGGATCTGCGTCGGGAACAGCTCGACCAGGTAGGCGGCGATCGGGCCGTACACCATGGTCACGTAGATCACCAGGATCCACAGCAGGAAGATCGTCATCGGCACGTTGATGCGATCCGTGTCCGCCTTCTCCGGATAACCGGCGGCACCCAGCGCCTTCTTCAGCTCACCGCCGAACGCGGCGGTCTTGGCCTTCACGTCGTCGCCGGACAGGCCGGCGGCTTCGAACGACGGCACCGAGGTGGTACCCACGTTCACCTGCGCCAGCGAACCGACCGCTGCGTCCTGCACGCTGTACGGCACGCCAGCGCGCGCCAGCGCCGCGGTGGCCTGGTCGCACGAGCTGGTGAACTTGCGCGTGCCCGGGATCGGGTCGAACTGGAACGAGCAGGTGTTCTTGTCGGCGACCACGACGGCCGGCGACGTGCGGCTGGCTTCTTCCACGCCCGGGTTGGCGTAGTGGGTGATGCCCTTGAAGATCGGGAAGTAGGTCAGCGCGGCCAGCAGGCAGCCGGCCATGATGATCTTCTTGCGACCGATGCGGTCCGACAGCCAGCCGAAGAACAGGAAGAACGGTGTGGCCAGGAACAGCGCGGCGGCGATCAGCAGGTAGGCGACGGTGGAGTCGACCTTCAGGATGCTCTGCAGGTAGAACAGGGCGTAGAACTGGCCGGCGTACCACACCACGGCCTGGCCGGCGGTGGCGCCGAACAGCACCAGCAGCATCAGCTTCAGGTTGCCGCCCTTCATCGAGTCGCGGAACGGCGTCTTCGAACCCTTGCCCTCGGCCTTCATCTGCTGGAACAGCGGGGACTCGCTCAACTGCATGCGGATCCACACCGAAATACCCAGCAGCACGATCGAACCCAGGAACGGAAT
This sequence comes from Pseudoxanthomonas sp. PXM01, assembly GCF_014851815.1. Taxonomy (GTDB): domain Bacteria; phylum Pseudomonadota; class Gammaproteobacteria; order Xanthomonadales; family Xanthomonadaceae; genus Pseudoxanthomonas_A. The sequence goes on along the minus strand of NZ_JACVAJ010000004.1, from coordinate 12,380 downwards.
GCGCCAGCCCCAGGCCTCGAACGCCTCCGTGCCCAGCGACAGGCGGCACGCCAGGATCACCAGCAGCGACAGGAACAGGCCCAGCGTCGCGGTGGTCTGGATGAAGGCGGTGTACAGGCCGCGCTTGCCGTCCGGTGCGTGCTCGGCCACATAGGTCGCCGCGCCGCCGTACTCGCCGCCCATCGCCAGACCCTGCAACAGGCGCAGCACGATGAGGATGACGGGCGCCGCCATGCCGATCGTTTCGTAGTTGGGCAGCACGCCGACCAGGAAGGTCGAGATGCCCATGATCAGGATGGTGACCAGGAACGTGTACTTGCGGCCGATGCGGTCGCCGAGGCTGCCGAAGAAGGCCGCGCCGAACGGACGCACGAAGAAGCCCGCCGCGAACGCCAGCAGCGCGAAGATCATGCCCGTGGTCGGGTTGACGCCGCTGAAGAACTGCTTGGCGATGATGGCCGCCAGCGAACCGTAAAGATAGAAGTCGTACCACTCGAAGACGGTGCCGAGGCTGGAGGCGAAGATGACCTTCTTGTGGCCCTTCGTCAGCTCGCCCTTCGACGAATGCTGCGCAGACGTGGAACTCATGTGGATTCCCCTCAGAATGTGTATTTGACGGAGGTGTGCAGACGCTTCAGGTCGCCCTCGCGGTCGTCCTCAAGCGAACGCTGCCCGTAGATGAGCTCTGCGCCGATGTCCAGTTTCGGGAACGGCGAATAGATCACGTTGGCATGCATGGACTGCGTGCGCTCGGTCACTCCCCAGCCCGTGAGCGCGGTGTCGTTGTCGAAGTGCGAGGCGGAGTACATCAGGTTGGTGCGCACCTTCGGGCTGAAGACGTGGCGCCAGGCGACGAAGCCGCCGTAGCCGTCCAGCGCGTTGATGTCGCCGTTGGCTTCGGTCACCACGTCGCTGCCCACGCCGAAGGCGAGATAGCGGCCGATGCCCTGGCCGGCGTTCACCGCATAGCGGATGTCGTCGTTCTTGCCCAGGTTGAACTTGCCCGACACGCTGACGGAGGCGCCGGTGTCGGTTTCGTCCAGCAGCTTGAACTGGCGCACCATGCCGGCCACGGTGAAGTGACCCCAGTCGCCCTTGGTCAGCCAGCGCGCGGTGACGTCCGGCGCGGCGTTGTCCCCGCTGTTGAAGCGGGCGCCGGTGAGGTACGGGGTGACGGTGGTCTGCGGGTTCTCGATCGAGAACGACCACGGACCCTTGGTGTAGCGCAACTGCGCCTGGCGCACGAAGATCGTGCCGTCGGTGGGACCGACGAAGTCCACGGCATCCGGCAGTGCCGCCGCGTCCATGAAGTTGGACCAGGTCTGGCCGGCCAGCCAGTTGTTCCAGCTGACATACGCATGGCGCAGCGTGACGGCGTAGGTGTTCGTCGCGGTCTCGTTGCCGGCCAGCGCGTTGCTGCCGCCGCCGAAGAAGTCCATCTCGACGAAGCCCTTGAGCTTGTCGCCGCCTTCGGTCACGTGGTCCGCGCTCAGCCAGAAGCGCGAGAACTGCGCGTGGAAGTCGGCATAGGGATCGCCGCCGTCGGCGGTCGGGCCACCGACCGGGATGGTGCTGGGCACGTAGAACAGGCGGCCCGATGAACCGTCGGCGATGCGGCCATCGCTGGTGTCGGTGACCATCGCGTCCATCTTGATGAAGCCGCCGTAGGAGAACGTGCTCCCCGGATTGGAGGCGGTCAGGATGGTGGAGTTCTGGATCGGCTGCTTGGCGGCCGGTGCGGCGGGCTTGGCCGCCTGTGCGGCCTGCACCTGCGTCACCTGCTCCTGCGTGGTGGTGATCTGGGTCTGCTGTTGCTGCTGCGACGACAGCAGCAGCTGCACCTGCCGCTCCAGGTCGGCGACGCGGGCCTCCAGCGCCTTCTCCTTGGCGGTCTGTGCGAACGCCATCCCCGGCGCGATCAAGGCGACGAACAGCGCGGCAGCCAATGGCCGTCGCGCGAATGCGGAACGTTGGGTCATAACCCCTCCCGAAAGGTTGATGGCCGCGTTGCGCGGCTGGGAGGAGACTTGCGCCTGCGTACCGGCAGCGCCTATTCGCCATTAGTCGTAACGGCAGTGCAGCAAAAGCAAACCCCTACAAAAACAGGGGTGCGGCGTTCTGTCGCACTCGGCGACCCGCGTGCTTTAAGACCATTGTCTAAGCCGGATGCTGCAATGCCGCACGCCGGTATGCGTCAAACTCGATCCCCCGGATGCGCCGACACCGTCCTTGCGGACGCGCGCCTTCCGCCCTTCTTGCTTCAGAATCGACGCCTTACTTGAACGTCCCGGGAGGACCTCATGACTGACCTGTATCCGGTCAAGCCGGAATTCGCCGCCAAGACACGCATCACGCGCGAGCAGTACCAGCGTGACTACCAGGCGTCGATCACCGACCCGGAGGCGTTCTGGGGCAAGGCGGCGGAGCGGCTGGACTGGTTCAAGAAGCCCACGCAGATCAAGGACGTCAACTACGCCCTCGACGACTTCCGCATCCGCTGGTTCGCCGACGGCGAGCTCAATGCCAGCGTCAACTGCCTGGACCGCCAGCTCGCCGAACGCGGCGACAAGGTCGCCCTGCTGTTCGAACCGGACGGTCCCGATACGCCGTCCTACGGCGTCACCTATCGCGAGCTGTACGAGCGCACCTGCAAGCTGGCCAATGCGCTGCGTGCGCTGGGCGTGCAGAAGGGCGACCGCGTCACCATCTACCTGCCGATGATCCCGGACGCCGCCGTGGCCATGCTGGCCTGCGCGCGCATCGGCGCCATCCACTCGGTGGTGTTCGGCGGCTTCGCGCCCAACTCCATCGCCGACCGCGTGGCCGACTGCGCCAGCAAGCTGATCATCACCGCCGACGAAGGCCTGCGCGGCGGCAAGAAGGTGCCGCTGAAGGCGAACGTCGACGCGGCGCTGAAGCTGCCGGGGACGAATTCCGTCGAAACCGTGCTGGTCGTCCGCCATACCGGCGGCGCCGTCGACATGCAGATGCCGCGCGACCGCTGGTTCGACGCCGTGGTCGATGCGCAGCCGGCCGAGTGCGAGCCCGAGCGCATGAACGCCGAGGACCCGCTCTTCATCCTCTACACCTCCGGCTCGACCGGCAAGCCGAAGGGCGTGCTGCACACCACCGGCGGCTACCTGCTGTACGCGGCGTACACGCACGAAGCCGTGTTCGACCTGCGCGAGGATGACATCTACTGGTGCACCGCCGACGTGGGCTGGGTCACCGGCCACAGCTACATCGTCTACGGTCCGCTGGCCAACGGCGCCACCGCGGTGATGTTCGAGGGCGTGCCCAACTACCCGAACGTGTCGCGCTTCTGGGAAGTGATCGACAAGCACAAGGTCACCATCTTCTACACTGCGCCCACCGCCATCCGTGCACTGATGCGCGAAGGCGAGGCGCCGGTGAAGAAGACCTCGCGCGCCTCGCTGCGCCTGCTCGGCAGCGTCGGCGAACCGATCAATCCGGAAGCCTGGCGCTGGTACTACGACGTGGTCGGCGACGCGCGCTGCCCGATCGTCGACACCTGGTGGCAGACCGAGACCGGCGGCATCCTCATCACCCCGTTGGCCGGCGCCATTGACCTCAAGCCCGGCTCGGCTACGCTGCCGTTCTTCGGCGTGAAGCCGGCACTGGTGGATGCCAACGGCGAACAGCTCGACGGCGCCACCGAAGGCAACCTGGTGCTGCTGGATTCGTGGCCGGGCCAGATGCGCACCGTGTACGGCGACCACCAGCGCTTCATCGACACTTACTTCCGCACGTATCCCGGCACCTACTTCACCGGCGACGGCTGCCGTCGCGACGAGGACGGCTACTACTGGATCACCGGCCGCGTCGACGACGTCATCAACGTCTCGGGCCACCGCATCGGCACCGCCGAAGTGGAAAGCGCGCTGGTCGCGCATCCCAAGGTGGCCGAGGCGGCCGTGGTCGGCTTCCCGCACGACATCAAGGGCCAAGGCATCTACGCCTACGTCACCCTCAAGGCCGGTGAAGCGCAGAGCGACGAGCTGCTGAAGGAACTGGTGGCGTGGGTGCGCAAGGAGATCGGCCCCATCGCCACGCCCGACCACCTGCAGTGGGCGCCCGGCCTGCCGAAGACGCGCTCGGGCAAGATCATGCGCCGCATCCTGCGCAAGATCGCCGAGAACGCGCCCGAACAGCTCGGCGACACCTCCACGCTGGCGGACCCGTCGGTGGTGGAATCGCTGGTCGCCGAGCGCAAGGTCAAGTAAGCACCACGGGTCCTTCGCGGGGAGGCGGAGGACCAGGCACGGTGCGGGCGGATGATGCCCGCACCTGTGCAGCACGACCCCTACGGATTACCCTTCCCCCACGATGGACCGCAACGCCATGCCCACCCTACTGATCGCCGACGACCACCCGCTGTTCCGCGAGGCGCTGCGCGGCGCCGTGCAAAGGGTCATGCCGGGGGTGAAGCTGCACGAAGCCGACAGCGTCGATGCGCTGTACGTGCTGGTCGACGCGCATCCCGACGCCGACCTGCTGCTGATGGACCTCAACATGCCCGGCGCGCACGGCTTCAACGCGCTGGTGCACCTGCGCGCGCTGCATCCGCAGCTGCCGGTGGTCATCGTGTCGGCGCGCGAGGAGCCGGCGGTGATGCGCCGTGCGCTGGACCACGGTGCGCTCGGTTTCATTCCCAAGTCCGCCGACTCGGACACCATCGGCCAGGCCATCGGCGCGGTGCTCGACGGCGAGCGCTGGGTGCCCGACGAAGCGCACAACGCGCCGGCCACCAGCCGCGACGAGCAGGAAACCGCGCAGCGCCTGCGCGATCTCACCCCGCAGCAGTTCAAGGTGCTGCAGATGCTCGGCGCCGGCCGCCTCAACAAGCAGATCGCCTACGACCTGGGCGTGTCCGAAGCGACCATCAAGGCCCACGTCACCGCCATCCTGCGCAAGCTGCACGTCACCAACCGCACCCAGGCCGTGCTCGCCGCCGGTCGCCTGGCGGTGGATCCCGACGGCATCATCCTGCCGCCGGAAGAGGGGGAGTAGGGCCGGCTACCGGCGCGGCGCCACCGACAGTCCGAACAGCCGCATCACCGGTCCCGTCAGCAAGGCGCCGACAATGGCGCACGGCGTGCCCCACAGCAGCACCGCCACGTAGATCATCGACGCCCCGCCGCCTTGGTAAGGCCGCACGCAGTCGACGTAATAGGCGAACACCAGCCAGGGTGCGAACAGCAGGCAGGCCCCGACCGCCCGTAGCGGATTGGCGGTGAACAGCGAAACGATCGCCGGCAGCAGGGGCGCCAGCACGAACACGCCCAGCACCAGCAGAAACGTCAGCAGCGTGTGCTCGTAGCAGGCTACGCTGTTGAACGCCTGAAGCGCGATGATGCATGCGATGGCGGCGGCTCCGGCGATGAGGGCCTGCCTGCGCGGGATTTCCATGCACGATCTCCGGTGAAGATGCCGATGGTCTGACGCCCGATCATGCGGAACGTCATGCAAAGACGACGTGTTCACGTGCGCTAGGATGAAGCCGCGTGCCATCCATCCTGCGTCTCAGGCAGGCCGACCCATGAGCCGAGATCGGCTTCGAAGCCTTGTCAGACTGCTCCGTCCGGCACGAACCCGGTCGCACGAAGCGTGGCAAGAGGCTGGAACAAGGGATGTGGCAACTCCGCCCAGCGGAACCATTGCCAACCGGCACACTTGGCTGGCTCGCACGGCATCGGATCACCGGCGTCGCTTTGGGCAACGACAAACAAGGTGACGTAATGCTTGCCCTCCTGGGCGAATACGTCACTCGTGTAGGGAGCGGCGACGGCGTTCGTGATCTCCAGCCCGGTCTCTTCGCGGACTTCGCGTGCGGCACACGCTGCAGCGCTCTCACCGAACTCGAGATGACCCCCAGGAAGCGCCCACGTGTCGGCGCCGTGCGAGCCGATCCTCTGCCCAAGCAACACCAGCCCATCGCGCATGACGATTGCGCCAACGCCAACACGTATCTGTTCTGGGCTCATCGCGGAAGTTCTTTGTGACGAGATGTCGTTAAAGGTGGCCCGCGAAGCGGGTTCGGCTTGAATGGATTGTTGGGTCGCGTGCTACTGCTCAATGCGACGGACCGTATAGGGGCTGGTGCGACCAGGAAAAAACTGCGGCGGATAGTACGACACCTCGTAGTTGGCTAGACCATTGCAGGTCTTCACCACCCATCGCTCTACTCGAACACCGTTGTTTCCGACGAGCGAAAGGGTGGATTTGATCGGCTCAACGGTGCAGGTTGGGCCAACATCCGCTTGAATCTTTCTCAGCGGCTCAGTATCGAACTCAGCGGCCAGAAGAGGTGGCCAGGGCAGGAGCAGCAGCGTGGCTAGAAGTACTCGCATTGATCTCACTGGCGGCCTGATGTCTGAATTCAGCCGCGCCGCGAAGAGGCCTCGGCTTGAATGAACTGTTAGGCGCCTACTTGAGCACGCTCAGGCGTCGTCCGGCAAGCTGTCCGAGCGTGGTGGTGGCCAGGCTTCTGCCTCACAGGCCTCCCGCTTGAATCGAAGTTGTTCAATCTCAGTCATAACCTCATCACAAAACTCCAGTAGCGGCAGCCCCTTTCCTAACTCCCAGCCCAAGTGGAAATCGTCGGGCAACGACTCTCCCGCGCACATAATTGAGAGAGAAGATCGGTGGGTATTCTGTTGCCTGATCTCATAGAGTTGTTGCAGAACTCCCCTGGAAGCCGTTGTCTTGACGTAAGACGCGTACTTCTTGTTCTGGGTAACATCGATGTGTTCACGAACTGCGGATAGAAGAATCTCATCCGCAGTATCCTCTCCAGTGCTTTCATCGACTTGCGAAATGCAAGCCCAGTAAGCAGCCTGATCAAAAAAGCTGTAGGCCGCACTTAGGAACGCGCTTACTAGCCATCTAAACCTTGATCTATCAGTCTGTGCTCTCGCAAGTTCAAGAAAGAATCTGCACTCATCGGCTTTGTAGTCCTGCGCTGCTGCCGAGCTTACGTCTACGGTCAACATGAAATTCCGCAGCTCTTCGGGATCAATGGCTATGCCAGCGCCTAACGCCCGAATTATGCCGGCCCGCGAAGCGGGTTCGGCTTGAATGAATTGTTAGGTGGCGCCTTGGGAAATTGACCACCATGCCCAGACAGCCACCGTGAGAGCCGCGCCCAACGGGCCTAATGACGCTACCAGCAGAACTGGCGCACGTCGTTTGAAGGATGCAGCGACAACGGCCCCGACAATGCTGCCCGCCAAAAGCGAAAGCCAGAAGTCGGGATTGGAATAACCGCGAGATTGGGCTGGGATGCCAAACTCTAGCAGCAAGAGCAGGACTAAAGGGAGTAGCAGGCAGCCAGTCGCAAGGGCTACGGCCCCGCGCACAGCTCTGGTGCGGGTACTGGCAGAGATCGGGTTGACTGGCTCAACAGTACTGATCGTCATGTGCCACCTAACGCCTGAATTAAGCCGCGCCGCGAAGCGGCATCGACTTGAATGAATTGTTAGGCCTCATGGCTGGCACACTGCACCAATTGAACCAACTCTGTCGCCAGATACGCCAAGTTGAAGCCAGCAAGAAGATTGACTGCTGTAGTACTCCCAAAAGCTACCAGACTCACGCTCTGATCTGATGGGCTGGCCGTAGACCGCCAAAGCCTTTGACAGCGGAGCGCCCGGACAAATGCCTGCAAGGGTACAAGCATCTTGCCCCGTGGCATTGAGCTGGAGTACGTGGCGTGACTTGCCCGGAGCAGCCTGCTCTAGCCAACCGACAAGCACGGTCAGCCCCGGATACTCGAACGCAATGCTCTCGCCCGTGTCAGATTGCCGTACTGGTTGACCGAGCTCGGCCAAGACCTTGTTCTCGGGATCACCAAGCGTCACGCCGCCTAGACTAAGCTCTCCGTCTGTAACAGCAACATCACCGGCTGAGCCAGAAAGAAGTGCAACGGCGAGAATGATGCTTTTCATGAGGCCTAACGCCTGAGTTAAGCCGCGCCACGAAGTGGCGTCGGCTTGAATGAATTGTTAGGACTCATGGCCATCGAAGCTGACCCTCATGAGCTTTGCCCGCAGTCCAGTAGACGTCACAGAAGAAGCGCTGAAACCAAGTGCCAACCTTATACCGGGAAAACTGACCGGAGTAGTCTTGGTTGAGAAGCGTTGGTGGGGCGAAGCGAAACTGGTAGTCCGTCTCAAGTAGTTGGACGAACGTGGTGATCTGCTCAGGTGAGTGGGTGTATGGAGGACTCCCGAACCTACTCGTAGTGATTAGCCCGCCGAACTTTGAGAAGAGAATGGCGGTGGGAGCTAATGAGGCTCCAGTCGCGGCCCTAGTGAAGAGTGCGCCGTCCTGGAAAAGCGAGGGATCAGAGACGAGCCAGTCCGTCGAGGTCGTGCGTCCAAGACGTTTAGCTGCCCGTTGAACACGATCAAGCAGGGCGGCCTCAGCTGCCAAGTCAGTGGGAAATGGCTCGGGCGAATCAATCAGCAAAAGATCTGAAACTGCGAGAGCGTCTCTCATGAGGCCTAACGCCCGAGTTAAGCCGACCCGCGAAGCGGGTTCGGCTTGAATGAATTGTTAGATCTGCCAACCGCAGAGCTCGACAAGTCTGTGAGCTGGACCTCTACCGGAACTTGATGGCGGCACGTACTCCCTCGCGCGGGGTAACGCCATTGGGTCACAGCGGAAAGAATAGCCTCGTTGTATCCAACAGGCTGGCCGCGGCTACGGCCGATAGGATGCCACTCCGCAGAGACGATGGCGGGTGACTGCACCTGACCGGTGGGGGTAATGACAAACGAAACCTGGGCTTTGCCAGAAAACTCGTTGTGCATCCTAGGCGGAAGCTTTGGCGGCGCGGTCGATGTAGGAGTAAGCCAAGAAGAACAGACCTTGGGCGGCTCGGCGGCAGCGCATGCACCAAGCGTGATGCCAAGAAACAGAACCATCAGATGGAAGATTGTTCTCATGGCAGGTCTAACGCCTGAATTAAGCCGCGCCGCTCAGCGGCGTCGGCTTGAATGAATTGTTAGAGCGCACGAAACACATTGGAAAGCTCCTTGTCTGTGTTGGCCGTCTCCCACTTGGACATCCAGCAGAACGATATACCGGAACGCTCCGCGGTGCGTTTGAACATCTCCAACTGATGCTGGGTCGGTTGGTAGTGCTCTGGAATGAAGTGCATCAGCGCGGTGGGCTTGCGTAGTGAGAAGCCCGGCGCTAACTCGTTGACCAAGTGCGTCAATGCTTCCCGGATCCGCGAGAAGTCTGGATCCCCGCGTGAGTTGTCTAGGGCATGACAGTCGCGCCGCGCTCTTCTGTCCTCACCGACCACACGGCCCATGAAGTGATCGGGGAAGACCTGGATGTAGAGGTTCCGTTTGCGAAACACGTGGTGTGCGCTCTAACGCCTGAATTAAGCCGACTTGGCCGCGCCAGCGGACAAGTTCGGCTTGAATGAATTGTTAGGCGGCACGTACCCGTGAAGATGACAACTGCCGCCTGATGAAATGGTATGCCAGAAGAATGACGATGAGAATTGGCCAAGCCAGAAGCCAAGTGGACGTTGCGAGCTCTTGGCCTTTTTGGCTCCAGCCGGCTACGAAATGACTAGGAATTAGAGATGGCTCAAAGCCCACTACCGAAAAGAACGCTACCAGCCATGCGAGGCAGTAAGCGATGATCACTGCAGCGATTGATTTGACGAACTTGGACATTCGCTAGTGCCGCCTAACGCCTGAATTAAGCCGCGCCGCGAAGCGGCGTAGGCTTGAATGAATTGTTAGGCCCAGGCCGACACATTGCGTGAGACCCCGCTACAAACTGCATGGTCTCCGAAGCGAGTGCAGAGTCTGAGGCAGTGGGCGGGCAAGCATGAAGGCAATTGCTCCCGACCCCGTTGTCACAGCCGCTGCGAAAGCATGCCAAGGTGCAAGCGCCAATAGGCTCACACTCCAACGCCAGCTTCCGCATGATGTTCATATCGCCGGGCGAAGATAGGGACAGGCCATTCGTTGTGCACTGGGCTTGCCATGTGCTGTCCTTCTGCGAAAGTGCGGGACGCGAGCACGCGACGCTGCAGAGAGTGATCGCTATGGCCGCTAGTTGAAGAAGAGCTCTCATAAGGGGACCTAACGCCTGAGTTAAGCCGACCCGCGAAGCGGATTCGGCTTGAATGAAATGTTGGGCCCCGTCACGGTGAGCATGTCGTCTCCACGCTGATTGTTATATCGGACTCAAATCTGATCCGAAGCCAGCATCCATCGTCCCAAAGGTAATCCCTGAAGAAGTGTCCATCACGCTCATAGAGATCTGACTTTCCGTACACCGCCGTTACTCGCTCGTACGTCATGCCAGGGCAGATGCCGGCTGGCGTGCAGAACTCTCTACTTGTACTGAGAACACCGCCAACGCCTTGCTCATCAAGAGAAACAACGATGCCTAGATAAGACAGCGTTACAGGAAGAAAGACGTCCGGTACTTTCGTGCGCTTCTTGGGTTTCCCGAGCCTTGCAACCACGGACGGCTCACTTTGGCCAATCGTGATTCCGCCCAATGTCAGAGGCGTCTGCGGGGAAGCGGCAGCCTGCGCGGGTTCGGCTTGGCCAAGGATCATTAGCAGTGTCGCTAGTGTTTTCATCAGGGGCCTAACGCCTGAGTTAAGCCGATCCGCGAAGCGGGTTCGGCTTGAATGAACTGTTAGGCACCGGCCACAACCAGGCAGCCGCTGCCGACGAATATGTTGCCGAGAGCCTCTCGCAGCATCAGGAAATCGTCGCGACTCAACTGAAAGCAAATGGATAGGTGCTCCATGCCATCCAGTTCCGCAACTGCCTGTGGCTCAAATGAGACCTCAACCCCGGTTGAGCTAAGCAAGAAGCGCGAGATGCCGCCGTAGCCGGACATACCCTGGCCACGCCACTCAAGGTGATAGGTGTCCATTCCTAGAGCTCGGTCCTGCTCATCATGCTCGAGGGCGCGTTGGAGCATTAGGTAGAAGCGAGTGTCGAACTTTTGATCGGCGAAACCAACGAGATGAAACTCGCCGTCAGGCTGCTCCGTCACCACGCATTTTGCTTCGAACGCAAAGCTGCTCATTCCGGTGCCTAACGCCTGAACTAAGCTGACTTGGCCGCGCCAGCGGACAAGTTCGGCTTGAATGAATTGTTAGGGCCTGCGAACCGCGGATTGCGCCAGAACGCGACCAGCCAGAATACAAGCCCAGATATGACGCCTGATAGGAGCCCGTAAATGGTGATGCCTAGGCCGCTTTGCAGGAAATGTTGCCAGTTGGTCAAAAGGAAATAGGCAGTGACCAAGAAGCCGGCTGCAAGAGTTGCTCCCAAAGTCACCTGCCACCACTTGAGCCAACGCTTGCGGATGAAAAGGAAGATCAGAGGGATGCCAAAGAGAACCATGCCGCTATATGCAAAGAACAACTCAGGCCGAAGCCACCACAGCGTGTGAGTCTCGTATGGCGGAATGAAGTACGGCGCCTTCAGCAGCAGGGGTGTCAAGATGATTGCGATGAACAATCTGAGCATGGCCCTAACGCCTGAATTAAGCCGACCCGCGAAGCGGGTTCGGCTTGAATGAATTGTTAGGCACCACCCGCGTGCACCTAACGTGCACCTAACCGGTGACGCTCACGATCTCTTGAACCTCAGAGAATGTCCAGCGCCCATCTGAGCGAATGAAAATGTAGCGCTTATTGGGATTGGGCCGCTGGGCCACGAGGGTGCCGTCAGGCTGCGTATACCAGCAGAGCTTGCCCGCAGGAGCATCAGGAATTTGGCCGCGCAAGGCTTCCTCGGAGTTGCGGTCGAGTTTCAGAAGGCCGAGCGGATCCTGATTGGGCTGATCTGTATAGAGATAAACCGGGCACTTGGCCGCGAGTGCGGACGAGTGCCAGGAAAGAATCAGTGCAAGCAGCAGGAATCGCATGGATCGTCTCGTGTGGTGCCTAACGCCTGAATTAAGCCGCGCCGCGAAGCGGCGTCGGCTTGAATGAATTGTTAGGTGCCAGCAAGCTCAGCCGGAAGACTGGTCTCACAAGCGTCGCAGAGCCCGCGCTCGGTGAGTGTCAGCACCTTGTATCTGCGAGAGAGCATGTCCCGCACACCATAGTCTCCCAACTGCGTATCTAAAACACCTGGCTTGATGCCGACGGAATGACAAGCCCAGCACTCATGCAGCAGCTTGGCTTGGAATGGCGAGCTCTGGATTTTGGTGCTGAGAGAGTCTCGTTTCATGGCACCTAACGCCTGAATTTAGCCGACTTGGCCGCGCTAGCGGACAAGTTCGGCTTGAATGAATTGTTAGGGCTCATGCTCGCGCCTTATACGCGCCATGGCAACTAAGGTGCCTAAGCCCGGCACGGT
>NZ_JACVAJ010000003.1:530000-549129 GCF_014851815.1 Pseudoxanthomonas sp. PXM01 | reverse complement strand
CGCGGCGAAGGCGTCGGGCCAGCCGGCGCCGGGACCGTCGGCGCGCAGTTGCGGCGTCGCCGCCAGCAGCGCCCAGAAGCGCACCGGCCAGTCCGCCATCGGCAGCGCCGCGGCCTTGCCCCGGAACGCCCGCAGGGCGGCGGCGAGGGCGACGTCGCCCCGGTCGGCGTCGCCGCACTGCAACTCGGCGAACACGGCGCCGCGGCGTTCGCAGCCACGGAGGAACGCGGCAAGCGCGGGGGGTGCGGCAGGTGTCGGCGTGTCGGAAGCGGCCATCGTGGAACCGGTCTGGGATGCGTGGATCATAGTCACCCGTCGCGCCCGTACGGACGCTTGACAGCCTGTCGAAACCTGCTCTCCCCGGCGCCGCAAGGGTTTCCAAGAAAAACGTTGTGCACAGCAGTCACCAAATCGTCACGGGGCACCACCGGCACCTCTTCCCTCGCATTGTGTCAGCCGGGTTTCACGGCTAACTATATGATTCAAATAAGAAAAGCCTTGCTGGCACTTTTTTGACCAACCTGACCCTGATGCTTGCGGCAGCGTCATCGCGCCGTGAAGCATTCCCGCCATGCACAGATTTATCCACAGCACGTGTGGATAAATCGGAATCTCCTTCCGGGATCAGCACTTGCGTGAATTTCGTCAAGATTCTGACAGGACATGGATGCAACTGCGTGAGATGTTACCCGTGCCCGGACGGGCCGATACACTGCCCGGAATGTCAGCCGTTTCCGTCCTCCAGATCGCCCTGCCCGTGCCTCTGCCGCGGCTGTTCGACTACCTGCCCCCGCCCGGTCGCGAGGCCGCGCCCGGCGACGTCGGCAAGCGGGTGAAGGTGATGTTCGGCAACCGGGCGCTGACCGGCTTCGTCGCCGGGGTCGCTGCACCGGCCGACCCCGAGCTCGAGCTGCGCCCGGCCGATGCCCTGCTCGACGACACCCCGCTGCTGCACGGCGAGCCGCTGGACTCGCTGCACTGGCTGGCGCGCTACACCCATGCGCCGCTGGGCGAAGTGGTCGCGACCGCCCTGCCCGTCGTGCTGCGCCAGGGCGAGCCGTTGCCGGACACCCATGCCTGGCACTGGCGCCTGACCGAGGCCGGCCAGTTGCAGCGTGACCGCCTGCGGGCCGGCAGCCGGCCGCGCCGCCTCGCCGACCTGCTGGCTCAGCACACGTCCCTCGACGAAGACACGCTGGACCTGCACCTGGATGCGGGCCGCGCCACCGCCCGCGACCTGGGCAAGCGCGGCCTGGCCGAACGCTTTCCCGCGGCGGCGACACAGACGGCCCCCGCGCCGCGCCCCGGGCCCGCCCTCAACGACGAACAACAGGCAGCGGCCGACGCGATCGTCGGGACGACCGGCTTCGGTGCCCTGCTGCTCGATGGCGTGACCGGCAGCGGCAAGACCGAGGTCTACCTGCACGCGATCGCCGACTGCCTGCGGCGCGGCCGGCAGGCGCTGGTGCTGGTGCCGGAGATCGGCCTGACCCCGCAGACGCTGGCGCGCTTCCGCGAACGACTGGGCGTGCCGGTGCACGCGCTGCATTCCGGCCTCAACGACGGCGAGCGTGCGCGCACGTGGGCGGCCTGCCTGCGCGGCGAGGCGCGGGTGATCGTGGGAACGCGCTCGGCGGTGTTCACGCCGCTGCCGGAGGCCGGGCTGATCGTGATCGACGAGGAACACGACGGCAGCTACAAGCAGCAGGACGGCATCCGCTACCACGCGCGCGATTTCGCCCTGGTGCGCGGCAAGGCGCTCGACGTGCCCGTGGTGCTGGGCAGCGCCACGCCGTCACTCGAGACGCTGCACAACGCGCGCAGCGGCCGCTACGCGCACCTGCGGCTGTCGCGGCGTGCCGGCGAAGCGCAGCCGCCGTCGGTGCGCGTGCTGGACATGCGCAAGCGCGCGCAGCAGGCGGGCCTGCTGACGGACACGCTGCAGGCGATCCGCCAAGCGCTGGATGCCGGCGGCCAGGTGCTGGTGTTCAAGAACCGCCGCGGCTACGCGCCCGTGCTGCTGTGCCACGACTGCGGCTGGAGCGCGCACTGCAAACGTTGCGATAGCCCGATGACCGTGCACGCCGGCGGCAAGCGCCTGCAGTGCCATCACTGCGGCGCGCGCCAGGCGGCGCCGCCTGCGTGCCCCGATTGCGGCGGACTGGCGCTGCAACCGCAGGGCATCGGTACGGAACGACTCGAGGAGCTGCTGACCGAACAGTTCACCGACGTGCCAGTGCTGCGGGTGGACCGTGGCACCACCCAGAAGCGCGATGGCCTGGCGCAGCAACTGGCCAAGCTGGGCGACGCGCCCGGCATCCTGGTCGGCACGCAGATCCTCGCCAAGGGCCACGACCTGCCGCACCTCACGCGCGTGGCGGTGGTCGGCGTGGACGAAGGCCTGTTCTCCACCGATTTCCGCGCCGGCGAGAAGCTGGCGCAGCAGCTGATCCAGGTCGCGGGCCGCGCCGGCCGTGCCGGCAAGCGCGGCGATGTGTGGTTGCAGACCCATCATCCCGACCATCCGCTGTTGAACACGCTGATCAGCGGCGGCTACCACGCCTTCGCCGAGGCGGAACTGGAACAGCGACGCATGGCCGGCTTCCCGCCGTTCGCGCACCTGGCCCTGCTGCGTGCCGAAGCCCAGCACGCCGATGCCGCGCAGCAGTTCCTGCAGGCCGCGAAGCACGCGCTGCGCGCGCACGACGCCACGCTGGAGATGCACGGTCCGCTGCCGGCCCCGATGCCGCGCCGCGCCGGCCTGCATCGTGTCCACCTGCTGCTGTCCTCGCCGGATCGGCGCACGCTGCACCGC
Source organism: Pseudoxanthomonas sp. PXM01 (assembly GCF_014851815.1). GTDB lineage: Bacteria > Pseudomonadota > Gammaproteobacteria > Xanthomonadales > Xanthomonadaceae > Pseudoxanthomonas_A. The sequence continues at coordinate 546,314 of NZ_JACVAJ010000003.1, read as the reverse complement.
CTGCTGGATCTCGCCCTCCCTCACATCCATGCCCTGCCGGAGGCGCGCCGCACGCGCTGGTCGCTCGATATCGATCCCATGGACCTGTACTGATGACGACAGCCTCGCGTGCCACGCTCACTCCCGCCCAGCGCCTGCGCAGCATCTTCAGCGGTTCGGTCGGCAACCTGGTGGAGTGGTACGACTGGTACGTGTACGCGGCGTTCTCGCTGTACTTCGCCGAGGTGTTCTTCCCCGGCGGCGACCGCACCAGCCAGTTGCTGAAGACCGCGGCGATCTTCGCCGTGGGTTTCCTGATGCGTCCGCTCGGCGGTTGGCTGCTCGGCCGCTACGCCGACCGTCATGGCCGCAAGCGTGCGCTCATGCTGTCGGTGGTGATGATGTGCGGTGGCTCGCTGATCATCGCGTGCACGCCGGGCTACGCGACCATCGGCGTGGCCGCACCGATCCTGCTGGTGCTGGCGCGGCTGCTGCAGGGCCTGTCGGTCGGCGGCGAGTACGGCACGTCGGCGACGTATCTCAGCGAGATGGCCACGCGCGAGCGCCGCGGCTTCTGGTCCAGCTTCCAGTACGTGACGCTGGTGATGGGCCACCTGATCGCGCTGGCCGTGCTGATCGCCCTGCAGCGTGTGTTCCTGACCGACGAACAACTACGCGAGTGGGGCTGGCGCATCCCGTTCGCGATCGGCGCGGTGGCCGCGCTGGTGGCGTTGTGGCTGCGCCGGAACATGGTGGAAACCGAGTCGTTCCAGCGCAACGAAGCCACCGGCGCGGCGAACCAGCAGAAAGCCCAGGGCACGTTGCGCTCATTGATGCAGCACCCGCGCGCGGTGCTCTCGGTGATCGGCCTGACGATGGGCGGCACGCTGGCGTTCTACACGTACACCACCTACGTGCACAAATTCCTCGTCAACAGCGCCGGCATGGCCAGCGAGACAGCCAGCCTGATCAACGCGTCGACGCTGTTCCTGTATATGCTGCTGCAACCGGTCATCGGAGCGCTCTCTGACAAGGTCGGCAGGCGCCGCATCCTGATCGCGTTCGGCGTACTCGGCACGCTGTTCACCGTGCCGATCCTCAGCCAGCTGCAGGACGTGCAGAGCGCCACGCAGGCGTTCTGGCTGGTGATGGCCGCGCTGGTGATCGTCAGCGGCTACACCGCGATCAATGCCGTCGTGAAAGCGGAGCTGTTTCCGGTCGAGATCCGCGCGCTCGGCGTCGGCCTGCCGTATGCGCTGACGGTTGCGCTGTTCGGCGGCACCGCGGAATCCATCGCGCTGTGGTTCAAGAAGATCGGCCACGAAACCGGCTTCTACTGGTACGTCACCGCCTGCATCGCCTGTTCGCTGCTGGTCTACCTGTGGATGCCGGACACACGCGAGACGTCGCTGATCGATCGTGACCCGGACTGACGCCGCCCACCTACTGCGACGGCGACGGGTCCGCCAGCATCAGGGGCGGCAACGTCAGCGGCACGTCGCTGTCGACCAGGATCCATGGCACGGCGCACAGCCATGCCAGCAGCAGGAGCAGCGCGAACAGGAAGACCCCCTTGCCGGCGGGCTTCCTTGCAGATCGGATTCTCGACACCGTAAAGGCTCCGCGCATCACCAGCTGAAGCCGGCGCCTGCCGACACACTCTTCTCGCCGCCACCGAAGGCCGCGCCCAGCGACACGCTGGCACGGTTGCCGATCACGCGCTGGTAGCCCACCGCCATCGCCTGCTCGCCGCCCTGCGCGCCGATGCCCACGCCCACGCGATTCTTGCCGGCCAGGCCGGCGGTGTTCATCGCCATGCCCGCATAGGCACCACTCATGGCCGCCATCGTGTCAATACGGCGGTCCAGGTGGCTGATGCGACGGTCCACGTCGCCGCGGAAGGCGTTGAAGTCGTCGCTCAATCCCGTCAGCTCAGTGAAGCGCGCATCGGTGTAGGCGTTGGCGGAGGCCAGCGTGGTGGCGTCGCCAGCGTCGGCGTAGTCCTGCGCCGTGGCCAGCGTGGCCGCATCACCTGCGGTCATGTCGTTGCGCACGGCCGCTTCGCGGGTGTCGGTATAGCCATTGGCGGTCGCCAGCGTGGCGGCGTTGCCGGCGGCCATGTCGACGCGCACTGCTGCTTCGCGCGTGTCGGTGTAGCCATTTGCCGTCGCCAGCGTCGCCGCATCGCCCGCCGCCATGTCATTGCGCACCGCTGCTTCGCGGGTATCGGTGTAACCGTTCGCTGTCGCCAGCGTCGCTGCATCGCCTGCGGCCATATCGTTGCGCACCGCTGCTTCGCGCGTATCGGTGTAGCCATTCGCCGTCGCCAGCGTCGCCGCATCGCCCGCCGCCATGTCGTTGCGCACCGCCGCTTCGCGGGTATCGGTGTAACCGTTCGCTGTCGCCAGCGTGGCCGCATCGCCCGCGGCCATGTCGTCGCGCACAGCGGCCTCGCGCGTGTCGGTGTACCCATTCGCCGTCGTTACGGCGTTGCCCGCGGCATCCAATGCCGCATCCGCCGTCGCCTGGGCGGTGTTCGCGGTGGAAAGTGCCGTGTCGGCCGTCGCCTGTGCATTACCTGACGCGTCCAGTGCCGCATCGGCTGTCGTCTGCGCAACACCTGCGGCATCCAGTGCCGTATCGGCCGTCGCCTGCGCATCGTCTGCCGCATCCTGCGCCGCATCGGCCGTGTCTGCCACGGCATTCAGCTGTCCAACGTTGACCGCATCGGTGGTAGCGGTACCGGCCGAGACATTGGTGATCTGGCGTTGCTGGCCTGAAGAGCCGACCGAGACCACGTTCGCACGACCCTGATCGCTGCTGTTGTAGCCCAGCGCAACCGATCCACCTCCATTGGCCGATGCACCGGAGCCGAGCGCGACGTTGTTGTTGGTGCCACTGGCGCCCGATGGCGCAGAAAAACCGCAGCACATGTCCGAGCCCTGTCCGCCGGTGCCAGCACTGCTTCCGTTGCCGATCGCCACGTTGTTGTTGCCGCCTGCCCCGCCCGAGCCGCCGGTGCCGCCTGCGGAACCGTCGCCTGCCGCGCCGCCGTTGCCTGCACTACTGTTCGCGCCCAGCGCCAGGTTCCCTGCGCCACCCGCGCCGCCCGCGCCGCCTGTGCCGCCGGCAGTGCCGCTCGCACCCTGACCGCCATTGCCTGCACCGCTGTTTTCGCCTATGGCGACGTTGCCGGTTTCGTTGCCTGCCCCGCCGGGCGAGGACGACCAGCCTGGACTAGCCGGACCGTTGCTGCCATTCGCGCCCACCGTGCTACCCGGCATGCATGCCATGCCGCCGCTGGCCGTGTTCTGGCTGCACGGCTGCGTCGGTGTAGTACCACCGACCACTTGGGCGTCGGCCGACATCGTCGACAGAAGCAGGCTGCCGCCCGCAACGAGCGGCAGCATGAAGTGACGGACAGCAGTGATGTTGCGGTGATACGTGCGCATGGCGATGCCCCCTGTGGCATACCGCCGGCCGCCGCGCCCACGGCGCAGCCACCCACCGGCGACGATGGCGCACACGGTAGGTGCCGCCTCCCGGCAGAGGTATCCCTGAAATCAGGTAGGGCGCGATGGCACCACCATCGGGACAGCGCTCAGGCAGCCAGCGGCAGATCCAGCTCCAAGGTTGTGCCTTTACCGTCGGAAGCGTCCCCAATTCGCAGCTCCCCTCCCAGCCGCTGGGCACGGTGGCGCATGCTGGCCAGGCCGGCGCCACCGGCCCGCCCCTGCGCGGGCGCGAGCGCCGCTCCCACCAGACCGATGCCATCGTCGCGCACGCGCAGCGTCAGGCGACTGCCGGCACGCTGCAGCTGGATGTCCACGCGCGCTGCACGGCTGTGCTTGAACACGTTCGTCAGCGCCTCCTGCAGCAACCGCAACAGGTCCAGGCTGCGGCCAGGGCCCAACTGCAGGCCCTCCAGTCCGTCCACCTGCCAATGCGCGTCGATGTCCGCGGCTTCCAGCAGGCGACTGGCGCGATGGCGCAACGGAGCGATCAGCGTGGCCAGGTCGGCCTGCTCCTGCGCGGTGGTATCGATGACAAGCCGCAGGTCGTCGCGCATGTCCTTCAACAGGTCGACCACGTCGGCCTTCAGCGTGTCGTCCGGTGCCTGCTGCAAACGGGTGATGGCGCCCACCAGCGTGCTGCCGAAGCCATCGTGCAGATCGCGCACCAGCTGCAGGCGCTCGCCCGCGCGGCTGTGCGCCAACGCCAGCGCGTGCTGCTGGTTGAGCGTGTCGGCCAGCGTCGTGGTGGCGGCCTGCACCTCGCGCTGCAGTTCGGCGTTGAAGCCTTCCACCCGCTTCATGGTCTGCGCGAAGCGATAGGCCAGCACAAACCCCATGCCGAGCAGCATCACCGGCGATGTGAACGATCCCAGATAGCTCACGCCGCCGTACCAGCCCATGTACACGCCGAGGTCGTGCAGCGACACCAGCAAGGGCACGCTGATGCAGGCCGCGAGCACCTGGTAGTCGCGTCGGCCGCTGCGCAGCGCGAAGACGACGAACACGCCGCTGACCACGTACAGGAACAGGATGGTCGGGGTCACGTACAGATTGCGCAGCGGCCCCATCCACTGCGGAAGCAGCAGCGCCAGCACGGCCACCACGCCCGCCAATGCCAGCAGTACCCGCTCGAAGCGCGGCCATCGCCGCTCCGAGAACCGCAGCAGGAAGATGGTGTGGGTGGCGGCGGACGCCACGAAGACCGCCGCGATGAAGGCCTGCCAGCCATCCGTCGTGCGGAATGGCCACGGGCTGCCGGCGATGAAGTTCCAGTCGTACAACCTGCCGAAGATCGCACTCAGCGCGTACCAACCGTACAGCGTGTCCTGGGGCCGCAGCAGCCAGAAGATGCCGATCATCGCCGCCAGCACCAACCCCACGGCCGCGTCGAATATCTGCATGTCGCGCCGTGCGAAACGCTCCCGCTCGTATTGGCCGCGCAAGGCGACGGGATCGCCCACGCTGACGGTGCCGAACGCGGGCTGGTAGGCGGCCAGGCCGGACACCCGCACGAGCAGTTCGTTCTGTCCTTCGCGCAGCAGCGCTGGCGGCACCGTGTAGTAGCGGGGTACATGCCACTTGCGCGACAGCGGCTCCACCAGCGAGGCGTCCCGGTCGATCGGCTGGCCATTGAGGGAGACGGCGGCGGCCAGGCATGTGTAGTCGAGCAGCAGCCCGACTGGGTTCGACGTATCAGCCTGCTGCCAGCGGACGCGATACCACACGACGCCATCATGATCCGGCCAGCGCGTCTCCCACAGGTCGCGCAGCGCAACCGGGACCCACCCGTCCTCGGGGGGCGCCTGAGTTGACCAGTCCGACCGAACGGCTTCCGCGTGGTCGATCCGGACGATGTCCTGTGCCTGCGCTGGCAGCATCGCGATCACTGCCAGCAGGGCAACCAGGCACCGGACGATGCGCCTCACTTCAGCAGGCCTCGTGCGCGCGCCTCGTACACGGCTTCGGTCCGCGACCCGACGGCCAGCTTGCGGTAGATGTTCTTGACGTGGCTTTCGATGGTCAGCCGCGACAACGCCACCAGCTCGGCAATCTCGCGATTGGTGAATCCCTGCGCCACCAGCTGCACGATCTCCTGCTCGCGCGGCGACAGCAGCGGCACAGCGGACGGGGGCACCACGGCATCGTCGCTCGCAGACAGCAGGGCCAAGATGCGACGCGCGATGGACGGATCGATCGGGGCGCCGCCGCGCTGCAGGCTCTTCAGCGACATCAGCAGCTCTTCGTCGTCACGCTCTTTGAGGAGATAGCCCACGGCGCCCGCGCGCAGCGCGGCCAGCACGCTTTCCTCTTCCGCGAACGAGGACACGATGACAGCGGCAAGGTCGGGACAATGCGTGCGCATCCAGCCGATCAGCGCATTGCCGTCGCCGTCGGTCAGATACATGTCGACGAGTGCCAGCGTGTACGGGTAGGCCTGCAGTCGCGTGCGCGCCGCGTCGAGCGTCTCGACGACGTCGATGCGCGCGTCGCCGGCCAGTGTCGCCACCAGTCGTTGCAGGCGCCGTCCGGCATGAAGGTTGTCTTCCACGATCAGCACATCCGACAGTGCGATCGGCTGCGTATCCATGCGTACCCAACAGACGATGACCGCTTCAGTTTAGCGTTGCACTCCCTTCCGCAGCTACCCGGTGACGTAAATGCAGGAACGTTCGCCCGGAGCGCGCGCGCCAGGCTCCGTCTCGCACATGCGACAATCCCACTCAGGCGCCACGCAACCCGTGGCCGCGGGAAACGGCATGCAGGCAGCACACCATTTCGTCATCGTCGGCGGGGGTTTCGCCGGTCTCTGGGCCACGCGCGCCCTGGCGTCGGCGCCGGTACGCATCACCCTGATCGACCGGCACAACCACCACCTGTTCCAGCCGCTGCTGTACCAGGTGGCGACCGCCGGCCTGTCCGCGCCTGATATCGCCGCGCCGCTGCGCCACATCCTGCGCAAGCAGGACAACGTGGAAGTGCGGTTGGCCGAGGTGGCATCCATCGCCCCGCACGACAAGCAGGTCGTGCTCGCCGACGGCACGACGATCGCGTTCGATACCCTGCTGCTGGCGACCGGCGCGACACACGCCTACTTTGGCCACGACGAATGGGCGCAGCACGCACCGGGGCTCAAGACACTCGACGACGCGTTGCAGCTACGCCGGCACCTGCTGCTCGCGTTCGAACACGCGGAAGCCGAAACCGACCCCGCCAAGCGCGCCGCGTGGCTCAGCTTCGCCATCGTCGGCGGTGGACCGACCGGCGTCGAACTGGCGGGCACGCTGGCGGAAATCGCGCGCCACACGCTGAAGAACGAGTTCCGCCGCATCGATCCCTCGCAGGCCCGCGTGCGGCTGGTCGAAGCCGGTCCGCGCGTGCTGGCTTCGTTCCCCGAAGCACTGTCGGACAAGGCCCGCAAGCAGCTCGAGAAGCTGGGTGTGGAAGTCGTCACCGGTACGCCGGTCAGCGACATCACCGACGAGGGTTATCAGTTGGGTGAGACCTTCGTGCCGGCGAAGACCGTGGTGTGGGCCGCCGGCGTGGCGGCATCGCCGCTCGCAGGTTCGCTCGGCGCGCCGCTGGATCGCGCGGGACGCGTGCAGGTGCAGCCGGACCTCAGCGTGCCGGCGCATCCGGACATCTTCGTCGCCGGTGACCTGGCGGCGGTGACCTCGGATGGACGGCCCGTCCCCGGTGTGGCGCCGGCAGCCAAGCAGATGGGCCGGCATGTGGCACAGGTGCTGCGCGCACGGCTCTCCGGTGGCGCGTTACCCGGCGCTTTCCGCTATCAGGACTACGGCAACCTCGCCACGATCGGCCGCATGGCGGCGGTGGTGGATTTCGGTCGACTGAAGTTCTCCGGCCTGCTGGCGTGGTGGTTCTGGCTGACCGCGCACGTGTTCTTCCTGATCGGCTTCCGCAACCGCCTGGTCGTGCTGCTGAACTGGTTCTGGGCCTACTGGAGCTACCAGCGCGGCGCGCGGATCATCCTGGGCAAGGACGAGGATCAGGCCGGATCGACGCGGCAGGCATAGCAACCGGGGCGCGCGTTATGCACGTGCAGGTAGGCGACGCCTGGCAGGTCGAGCAGGCGTTGCAGGTGTGGCGCGGCATCGACGCCTTCCACCACGTCGGCATCGCGCATCTGCCCTTCCGCATCATAGGCGCGCAATGACAACAGCCGACGCGGGAACGAAGGCGGCAGCTCGTCGCGGAACTCGGCCACACCGCCGCTGAGTGCGACTTCGCGCACGTAGATCGGACCACTCGCACGGTAGGGACCGGAGACATCATGGTGCAGGAACGGAAGCAGCAGCAGGGTTTCGCCCTGCCGTGCATCCTGCAGCGTGACGCGACAAGGGAAACCGCGGTCGGCATCGGCAACGACGCGACGGATGTTGCGTGCGGCCAGTGCAGCATCGTCGAGGGCGAACAGCGGCTGGAAGGGTTCGGGCGAGAGCCCACGGATCACGAACGACATGGCATCACGCTCACGGAGACGGGATGCCATGTTCGTGCCGCCGGGTGGGCGACGCTATCCGGATCTTGCGCGGCTCACTTCCCGCCCAGCGGATACCGCTTGCCGTCCGCCATCACGAGTTCGCCTTCGCCAATGCGCTCGTTGTCGGCATCGACGGTGATGAACTCGGCTTCGAGTCGACCGGCGCCCTTGCTGCCCTTCAGGTCGAAGACATAGCGCTCGCCTTCCGCGGCCCATGAGGCATCGCGGTCGAACGCCGCTTCGCGGATGTCGCCGATATGGCGCTGCACGACCGGGTGCGCCTGCATCGCCGCATTGGCCTGCAGCACGAAGATCCCGTCCTGGCGCGCAAAGGTCTCAGGCACCTCGCCGCGATCCGCATCGGTGCGTGGCACCGCGAGTTCGCCTTCCATCGGCGGCTCGCCTTCGAACGCGATCTCGCGGCCGTCCGCCAGCGTCAGCACGCCCTTGCCCAGCCGCTCGGTATCGGCATCCACCGTGATGAACTCGGCAAGGATGCGGCCGCGCCCCTTGTCGCCGACCAGCGTGAAGACGAACTCGTCCGCGCCCTCGGCTTCACCGGTTCCCAGCACGTCCATGTCGAACGCGCTCAACGTACCGATGTGCTGTTGCACCAACGGGTAGCGCTGTACGGCGACGCGCGCCTGCCGGGTGAAGATGTTGTCGCCTGCGAACAGGTCGGTGGCGTCGATGCCGTCCTCCGGCTCGTCTTCGCCGCGAGGCTCGCCTTCGAACGACAGCTTGCGTCCATTGGCCAGCGTCAGCACGCCCTTGCCGAGTCGCTCGGTGTCGGCGCTGACGGTGATGAAATCGGCCTCGAGGCGGCCGCGGCCCTTGTCGCCGGCGACGTCGAACACGAATGTGTTCATGCCCGGCGCAGCACCGGTGGCATCACTGTCGATCTCGAACGTGGCGATCTGGCCGATGTGCTGGCGGATCAGCGGATAGCGCTGCGCCGCCTCCTGCGCCTGGCGGATGAAGAGGCCGGCACCGGCTTCGACGTCTTCCTCCTCGTCGTGACCGTGCTCCTCGCCTTCCGCGGCCAGCGCGTCGGCGTCGCCTTCGATCTCGTGGCGGGCGCCATCGGCCATGACCAGCATGCCGGGCCCCAGCGCTTCCTGCGTGGGACTGACGGTGATGAAGCGCGCGGTGACGCGCCCTTTGCCGCGACTGCCTTCGACGTCGAACACCAGCACGTCCGGGCCGGGCTCGTCCATGCTCGCCGCGTCGTCGAGCGCGACCTTGCGGATCGCACCCAGGTGCGCAGCGACCACCGGATCCACCTGCATCGCCGCACGGGCTTGTGCATCGTATTCTTCGCGATCGATGGAGAACCGGACGCCCTCTGCCGGGGTGGATTTCGTGTTGCCGTCATCGGCCAAGCCCGCTGCGGCCATGCCGGTCGACATCGTCAGGCCGCACGCCATCACCAGCCCCCACGCGAACAGCGTCCGCCGCTTGTTGCCCCACCCCACCATGCCCTGCTCCTTCTGGTTGTCATGCCGCCGCTGGCGGGTCGCGGCGTAGTGGAGCACATCCACCGACGAGCACGCCACAAAAGCGAAGAGGCCCCATCGGGGGCCTCTTCGACATCACATCACGGAGAAGGAAGATCAGGCGGCGAACAACGCCTTCATCTTCTTCAGCGCGTTGGCTTCGACCTGGCGGACGCGCTCGGCGGAAATACCGTACTCGTCGGCCAGTTCCTGCAGCGTGACCTTGCTTTCGCCATCCAGCCAGCGCCGCTTGATGATGTCACGCGAACGCTCATCCAGGTTCGCCAAGCCTTCGCGCAACAGCTCCATCTGGTTGTCTTCGCTGTCCGCACGCTCGTAGGCCTGCGACGGATCCTCGTCGCGCGCGACCAGATAGCTGGCCGGTGACGGCGGTGCGTGCTCCTCATCCTCGTCCGACGGCGCATCGAAACCGATGTCGCGACCGGACAGGCGCGCCTCCATCTCCAGCACTTCGCGCTCGGACACGTTGAGGTCCTTGGCGATGACGCTGACTTCTTCGGCGTTCATCCAGCCCAGGCGCGTCTTGGACTTGCGCAGGTTGAAGAACAGCTTGCGTTGCGCCTTGGTCGTGGCGACCTTCACGATGCGCCAGTTCTTCAGGATGAACTCGTGCATTTCGGCACGGATCCAGTGCACCGCGAAGCTCACCAGGCGCACGCCCATGTCGGGATCGAAGCGCTTCACCGCCTTCATCAGGCCGATGTTGCCTTCCTGGATCAGGTCGCCGAGCGGCAGGCCGTAACCGTTGTAGCCACGCGCCACATGCACGACGAAACGCAGGTGCGAATGCACCAGCTCGCGGGCAGCGTCGAGGTCTTCTTCCTCGCGGTAACGGTTGGCGAGCGCGCGCTCGTCTTCCACCGTCAGCACCGGAATCTGGTGCACGGCGCTGATGTAGGCGTCGAGCGAACCCAGGGCGCTGGGGATCGGCAGGTTGTTGGTGACCAGGGCGGTAGTGGGGGTGTTCTGGCTCATGGGCATGGATGTTAGCAGTCGGGGGGTTCGACTGCTAACCGTGCCGGAAGTTCCGTATTGTTCCAGCAGTGCAACGAACCGCCGTTGATCCGGCTCGTGCGCAGCCACCTTTGCAATCAACGGCTTGCAGACATTATTGTCCGCCCTTGCCATCCCCTGAGGTCCGACGGGTAGGGGAGAATGGGCTTTCGTTCAGGTCCGCAGCGGCATCGGCATGACGGAAGGCGGCTCGGCCGTCGCCTGCCGCTGCAGCACCGTGGCGGCCATGGCATCGGCGTCCGCCGCCAGACGGGAAGGATGGAAGCCGGGGCGCAGGTAGTCCGTCAAATGCCGCAGTGTCCGCCGGCCCATTCTGTGCCCGGCGCCGAAATGGTGCGTCAGCTGGCGCCACGTGGCCAACCGCAACAGCCGGCGATCCTGCACCAGCAGCGACGCGGCCAGTCCCATGAGCAGCAAATAAAAGAGCGAGATGGTCATCACCGCACCCAACATCCGTACGGGATAGCGGGGAGAGACCGCCTGAAGCAGGTCGAACGCCACCGCCCGGTGCTCGATCTCCTCGGCGAAATGCCATTCCATCAGGTCGCGCACGCGCGGATCGGCATCCGCAAGGATGGATTGCGTCAGGAACTCGTAGCCGAGAAAGGCATTGATGTGTTCGACACAACTCACCAGCGACACGCGCAACCACAGCGGCGCGATCCGATCCATCACACGGAAGATGCCCCGGTCGACCATGCGTTCTATACCCCGATACGCGTAGCCCTGCACATCCAGATTCTGCCAGTAACGCTTGTGCGCAACGCCATGCTGCGCTTCCTGGCGGATGAACGCCTGGCAGCGCTGCCGCAGGACGTCGCTTCGCAACTCCGGCAGGCAGGCATTGAGCGTGCGGATATAGAAGGCTTCATTGGCCGGCACCAAGATGGTGTAGGCGTTGAGCAGCGACGAAACGACTTCATTCTCCGGCAACCAGTGCCGGGGAACGTCACGGGGAAACGCGGCGGTGAAGCGCCTGGCAGTGATCGATTCTTCCATGATGCCTCCCTCTTAGGGCCACCCGTCCGAACGTCGCTCCTCGCGCCGCATTCCGCCACGACGCAGACGGCGTCAGCCGTCTGACGAAGCGACCGCCTGCGCCTCCCTGATGACGCGCAAGAGATTGCCACTCCATATCTTCCGAACATCCTGCTCCGTGTAGCCGGCCGCCAGCAGCGCTTCGGTGATCTTGGGCAACGCGCTGACGTCTTCCAGCCCTGCCACGCCGCCGCCACCGTCCCAGTCAGCACCGATGCCGACATGATCCACGCCGGCCACCTTCAGGATGTGAAGCACGTGCGCCATGTAGTTGTCGAAGGTCGCCCGCTCGACCGGATAGCGCTCCTCGATCGCCCTCCGTTCCGCCAGATAAGTCGGAACACGATCCACCGCGAGCCGGCTCTCGGGTCCGTACTTCTCGCCGAGGGCATCCATGGCTGTCTCGCGCTCGCGGATCTTCGGGATGTCGATCAGGTAGCCACCGTACGCATTGACGTGGATGACGCCACCTTTCGCCGCGAGTTGGCGAAGCCGGGCGTCATCGATGTTCCGCGGATGGTCGTACAGGGCATCCGCACTCGTATGCGAGAGCACGATCGGAGCTCGCGACAAGGCGAGCAGCTGATCGAACACCGCATCGCTGGCGTGCGATGCATCCAGCACGATGCCCAAGCGATTGGCCTCCTGTACGAGCGCCCGACCCGCGGGACTCAAGCCATTCCATTCCGCTCCCGCTGGATCCGTCGACGAGTCGCCGAAATCGTTGTTGCGCACATGCGTGATACCCAGCATTCGCAGGCCAAGCCGGTGATAAGCAGTAAGCAGGCTGGGATCCTTCGCCAACGGCGCCGCGTTCTCCATGCTGATGAAGGACACACGCTTGCCCGCCGCCGCGATGCGTTCCGCATCGTCTGCGGTGAGCGCAAGTTCCATCTCGCCGGGGTGGGCCGCGAGCATCTCGTGGATGCTCACCAGGCGATCCAGCCCATGGTCGCGCGCCACCCGCTTCCCGGCATCGTCGCGGGCGCCCTGCGGCGTGTAGATGACCCAGAATCCGCCGTCCAGTCCACCGGACTTCATCCGCGGAAGGTCGACTTGCGACAGATCGCCTTCGTGCTGATGGTTGTCGGCGATGCTCCAGCCTGGCCGACGGAAGTTGGCCGGCGTATCCAGATGGGTATCCAGCACCAGAGCGTCGTCATGCACACGGCGCGCCTCTCTGGATGCGTCTTCCGCTGCAGCACTATCGAAGCAGATCATTGCCAGCGCACTGACCAACGCTATCCGATACAACGTCATGCATCCGCCCCTCGGTGAGATGAAATCCGATTGTTGGCGAAACGCGAGCAAGAAAAAACCCCCAGCCTTGCGGCTGGGGGTTTTGGGGTAAAGCCCCTGGCGATGACCTACTCTTGCATGGCTTAAGCCACACTACCATCGGCGCGGCTGCGTTTCACTTCCGTGTTCGGGATGGGAACGGGTGGGACCACAGCGCTAATTTCACCAGGGAGAGGGTTGGAGCGTCGCCATCCAAGGAACGGATTAAGGCGCCAATCTCTCATAGGGTCTTGTGACGTAGCGGGCATTGGATTTTCTCTGACGATATCGTCGAGTCCAAGGCCACTTGAGGTTATATGGTCAAGCCGCACGGATCATTAGTATCAGTTAGCTCAATGGGTTGCCCCACTTACACACCTGACCTATCAACCACCTAGTCTTGATGGTTCCTTTAGGGGGCTTGTGCCCCGGGAGATCTCATCTTGAGGCGCGCTTCCCGCTTAGATGCTTTCAGCGGTTATCGCTTCCGAACATAGCTACCCGGCAATGCCACTGGCGTGACAACCGGAACACCAGAGGTTCGTCCACTCCGGTCCTCTCGTACTAGGAGCAGCCCCTCTCAAATCTCCAACGCCCATGGCAGATAGGGACCGAACTGTCTCACGACGTTCTGAACCCAGCTCGCGTACCACTTTAAATGGCGAACAGCCATACCCTTGGGACCGACTACAGCCCCAGGATGTGATGAGCCGACATCGAGGTGCCAAACACCGCCGTCGATATGAACTCTTGGGCGGTATCAGCCTGTTATCCCCGGAGTACCTTTTATCCGTTGAGCGATGGCCCTTCCATACAGAACCACCGGATCACTAAGTCCTACTTTCGTACCTGCTTGATCCGTCGATCTCGCAGTCAAGCACGCTTATGCCTTTGCACACAGTGCGCGATGTCCGACCGCGCTGAGCGTACCTTCGAGCTCCTCCGTTACTCTTTGGGAGGAGACCGCCCCAGTCAAACTACCCACCATACATGGTCCCCGATCCGGATTACGGACCTAGGTTAGAACGTCAAGCACATCAGGGTGGTATTTCAAGGTTGGCTCCACCTCAGCTAGCGCCAAGGTTTCATAGCCTCCCACCTATCCTACACAGACGAACTCAACGTTCAATGTAAAGCTATAGTAAAGGTTCACGGGGTCTTTCCGTCTTGCCACGGGAACGCTGCATCTTCACAGCGATTTCAATTTCACTGAGTCTCGGGTGGAGACAGCGCCGCTGTCGTTACGCCATTCGTGCAGGTCGGAACTTACCCGACAAGGAATTTCGCTACCTTAGGACCGTTATAGTTACGGCCGCCGTTTACTGGGGCTTCGATCAAGAGCTTCGCCTTGCGGCTGACCCCATCAATTAACCTTCCAGCACCGGGCAGGCGTCACACCCTATACGTCCACTTTCGTGTTTGCAGAGTGCTGTGTTTTTGATAAACAGTCGCAGCGGCCTGGTTTCTGCGACCCCCCTCAGCTATAGCCCGCATGGGCCACCAAAGAGGGTGCACCTTCTCCCGAAGTTACGGTGCCATGTTGCCTAGTTCCTTCACCCGAGTTCTCTCAAGCGCCTGAGAATTCTCATCCTACCCACCTGTGTCGGTTTACGGTACGGTCTGCGTGAGCTGAAGCTTAGGAGCTTTTCCTGGAAGCGTGGTATCAGTGACTTCGTCCTAAAGGACTCGTCTCGGTGCTCGGTCTTAAAGGATCCCGGATTTGCCAAAGATCCAAACCTACCGCCTTTCCCCGGGACAACCAACGCCCGGTACACCTAACCTTCTCCGTCCCTCCATCGCACTCACGCGAGGTGCAGGAATATTAACCTGCTTCCCATCGACTACGGCTTTCGCCCTCGCCTTAGGGACCGACTAACCCTGCGTCGATTAACGTTGCGCAAGGAAACCTTGGGCTTTCGGCGTGCGGGCTTTTCACCCGCATTATCGTTACTCATGTCAGCATTCGCACTTCCGATACCTCCAGCAGCCTTCTCAAGCCACCTTCGCAGGCTTACGGAACGCTCCTCTACCGCGCATAACAAAGTTATGCACCCCAAGCTTCGGTTTCGTGCTTAGCCCCGTTAAATCTTCCGCGCAGACCGACTCGACCAGTGAGCTATTACGCTTTCTTTAAAGGGTGGCTGCTTCTAAGCCAACCTCCTGGCTGTCTGTGCCTTTCCACATCGTTTTCCACTTAGCACGAAATTTGGGACCTTAGCTGTGGGTCTGGGTTGTTTCCCTTTTCACGACGGACGTTAGCACCCGCCGTGTGTCTCCCGTACATTCTGTCTTGGTATTCGGAGTTTGCCATGGTTTGCTAAGACGCGATGTCCCGCTAGCCATAACAGTGCTCTACCCCCAAGAAGATTCATACGAGGCGCTACCTAAATAGCTTTCGAGGAGAACCAGCTATCTCCGGGTTCGATTAGCTTTTCACTCCTAATCACACCTCATCCCCTACCTTTGCAACGGGAGTGGGTTCGGGCCTCCAGTACCTGTTACGGCACCTTCACCCTGGGCATGACTAGATCACCCGGTTTCGGGTCTACTGCCCGCGACTATGCGCCCTTATCAGACTCGGTTTCCCTTCGCCTCCCCTATACGGTTAAGCTTGCCACGAACAGTAAGTCGCTGACCCATTATACAAAAGGTACGCAGTCACCCTTGCGGGCTCCTACTGCTTGTACGCACACGGTTTCAGGATCTATTTCACTCCCCTCTCCGGGGTTCTTTTCGCCTTTCCCTCACGGTACTGGTTCACTATCGGTCGGTCAGGAGTATTTAGCCTTGGAGGATGGTCCCCCCATGTTCAGACAGGGTTTCTCGTGCCCCGCCTTACTCGTCTTCACTGAAAAGGTCTTTTCGAATACCGGGCTGTCACCGTCTATGGCCAGTCTTTCCAGACTGTTCTTCTAAAACCAATCCAGCTTAAGGGCTGGTCCCCGTTCGCTCGTCACTACTCAGGGAATCTCGGTTGATTTCTTTTCCTCCGGTTACTTAGATATTTCAGTTCACCGGGTTTGCTTCCAGCAGCTATGTATTCACTGCAGGATACTGCCGAAGCAGTGGGTTTCCCCATTCGGACATTACGGGATCAATGCTTGTTGCCAGCTCCCCCGCACTTTTCGCAGGCTGCCACGTCCTTCATCGCCTCTGACCGCCAAGGCATCCACCGTGTGCGCTTATTCGCTTGACCATATAACCCCAAGTCGCCTCGGAGTTACATGCCGTGTTAATGGGGTACAAAGCCATTAACGCGAACATACGACTCAATTTATTAGGGACTCGAAGTCCCCGCCTTAGCCTCAACGACACGTCTAGATGAAAATCTAAAACGCTCGCTACGTCACAAGTTGTTAAAGAACACGAAGCCGGCTTCAGCGCCGATCCGTTTCAAAATAATCTTTTAGTGTGCGATTGCAGGTTTCAGAAGTAATAGCCAGCCTGGTTTTGGTGGGTCTGGGAGGACTCG
>NZ_JACVAJ010000003.1:525000-527500 GCF_014851815.1 Pseudoxanthomonas sp. PXM01 | reverse complement strand
TGCCCCGGGAGATCTCATCTTGAGGCGCGCTTCCCGCTTAGATGCTTTCAGCGGTTATCGCTTCCGAACATAGCTACCCGGCAATGCCACTGGCGTGACAACCGGAACACCAGAGGTTCGTCCACTCCGGTCCTCTCGTACTAGGAGCAGCCCCTCTCAAATCTCCAACGCCCATGGCAGATAGGGACCGAACTGTCTCACGACGTTCTGAACCCAGCTCGCGTACCACTTTAAATGGCGAACAGCCATACCCTTGGGACCGACTACAGCCCCAGGATGTGATGAGCCGACATCGAGGTGCCAAACACCGCCGTCGATATGAACTCTTGGGCGGTATCAGCCTGTTATCCCCGGAGTACCTTTTATCCGTTGAGCGATGGCCCTTCCATACAGAACCACCGGATCACTAAGTCCTACTTTCGTACCTGCTTGATCCGTCGATCTCGCAGTCAAGCACGCTTATGCCTTTGCACACAGTGCGCGATGTCCGACCGCGCTGAGCGTACCTTCGAGCTCCTCCGTTACTCTTTGGGAGGAGACCGCCCCAGTCAAACTACCCACCATACATGGTCCCCGATCCGGATTACGGACCTAGGTTAGAACGTCAAGCACATCAGGGTGGTATTTCAAGGTTGGCTCCACCTCAGCTAGCGCCAAGGTTTCATAGCCTCCCACCTATCCTACACAGACGAACTCAACGTTCAATGTAAAGCTATAGTAAAGGTTCACGGGGTCTTTCCGTCTTGCCACGGGAACGCTGCATCTTCACAGCGATTTCAATTTCACTGAGTCTCGGGTGGAGACAGCGCCGCTGTCGTTACGCCATTCGTGCAGGTCGGAACTTACCCGACAAGGAATTTCGCTACCTTAGGACCGTTATAGTTACGGCCGCCGTTTACTGGGGCTTCGATCAAGAGCTTCGCCTTGCGGCTGACCCCATCAATTAACCTTCCAGCACCGGGCAGGCGTCACACCCTATACGTCCACTTTCGTGTTTGCAGAGTGCTGTGTTTTTGATAAACAGTCGCAGCGGCCTGGTTTCTGCGACCCCCCTCAGCTATAGCCCGCATGGGCCACCAAAGAGGGTGCACCTTCTCCCGAAGTTACGGTGCCATGTTGCCTAGTTCCTTCACCCGAGTTCTCTCAAGCGCCTGAGAATTCTCATCCTACCCACCTGTGTCGGTTTACGGTACGGTCTGCGTGAGCTGAAGCTTAGGAGCTTTTCCTGGAAGCGTGGTATCAGTGACTTCGTCCTAAAGGACTCGTCTCGGTGCTCGGTCTTAAAGGATCCCGGATTTGCCAAAGATCCAAACCTACCGCCTTTCCCCGGGACAACCAACGCCCGGTACACCTAACCTTCTCCGTCCCTCCATCGCACTCACGCGAGGTGCAGGAATATTAACCTGCTTCCCATCGACTACGGCTTTCGCCCTCGCCTTAGGGACCGACTAACCCTGCGTCGATTAACGTTGCGCAAGGAAACCTTGGGCTTTCGGCGTGCGGGCTTTTCACCCGCATTATCGTTACTCATGTCAGCATTCGCACTTCCGATACCTCCAGCAGCCTTCTCAAGCCACCTTCGCAGGCTTACGGAACGCTCCTCTACCGCGCATAACAAAGTTATGCACCCCAAGCTTCGGTTTCGTGCTTAGCCCCGTTAAATCTTCCGCGCAGACCGACTCGACCAGTGAGCTATTACGCTTTCTTTAAAGGGTGGCTGCTTCTAAGCCAACCTCCTGGCTGTCTGTGCCTTTCCACATCGTTTTCCACTTAGCACGAAATTTGGGACCTTAGCTGTGGGTCTGGGTTGTTTCCCTTTTCACGACGGACGTTAGCACCCGCCGTGTGTCTCCCGTACATTCTGTCTTGGTATTCGGAGTTTGCCATGGTTTGCTAAGACGCGATGTCCCGCTAGCCATAACAGTGCTCTACCCCCAAGAAGATTCATACGAGGCGCTACCTAAATAGCTTTCGAGGAGAACCAGCTATCTCCGGGTTCGATTAGCTTTTCACTCCTAATCACACCTCATCCCCTACCTTTGCAACGGGAGTGGGTTCGGGCCTCCAGTACCTGTTACGGCACCTTCACCCTGGGCATGACTAGATCACCCGGTTTCGGGTCTACTGCCCGCGACTATGCGCCCTTATCAGACTCGGTTTCCCTTCGCCTCCCCTATACGGTTAAGCTTGCCACGAACAGTAAGTCGCTGACCCATTATACAAAAGGTACGCAGTCACCCTTGCGGGCTCCTACTGCTTGTACGCACACGGTTTCAGGATCTATTTCACTCCCCTCTCCGGGGTTCTTTTCGCCTTTCCCTCACGGTACTGGTTCACTATCGGTCGGTCAGGAGTATTTAGCCTTGGAGGATGGTCCCCCCATGTTCAGACAGGGTTTCTCGTGCCCCGCCTTACTCGTCTTCACTGAAAAGGTCTTTTCGAATACCGGGCTGTCACCGTCTATGGCCAGTCTTTCCAGACTGTTCTTCTAAAACCAATC
>NZ_JACVAJ010000003.1:0-522500 GCF_014851815.1 Pseudoxanthomonas sp. PXM01 | reverse complement strand
TCAGCGCCTTCCTTCGTGACCCCGTCGTTTCCGTCGAGGTGAGCCGCCTATTATGGCGGGTTTTTCTGTTTCGTCAACACCTTTTTTCGAAGTTGTTGGCGAATCTTTTTCCCTCCTTCTGGCGC
Source organism: Pseudoxanthomonas sp. PXM01 (assembly GCF_014851815.1). Taxonomy (GTDB): domain Bacteria; phylum Pseudomonadota; class Gammaproteobacteria; order Xanthomonadales; family Xanthomonadaceae; genus Pseudoxanthomonas_A. Next base: position 522,375 of record NZ_JACVAJ010000003.1, on the reverse strand, counting down.
CCTGCCGGTCCGGCAAGGCCCCGTGCGTCGGGGGAGGGAAAGTATGGCCGGTTCCACCAGCTTTGGGAAGGGGTCTGCGCAGAAATTTTCACGCGCCCTCCACCCCTCTTCCCGCGAGGACGGTCTACTCAGCCAGCCACAAGACGAACTCGGGCGAAATTTCGCTTGCCGACCTGCAGGACGCCCTCGAAACCCGGCGCCAGCTGCAGAGCGGCGTCCTCGACCACTTCGCCTTCCAACCTGACCGCACGCTCCTTGAGTTTGCGGTTGGCTTCGGAGTTGCTGGGAGTGATGCCTGCCGCGGTGAGCAGCGCGGCAATGCGGATGCCTTCAGCCGGCACCACGACATCCTTCAGCTCCAGCAATGAGGTGTCGCCTTGGCCGGTGACGACCGCATGCCAGCCAGCGATAGCCCTTTCGGCTTCGTCGGCACCATGGAAACGGTTGGCCAGTTCGCGCGCCAGGCGAAGCTTCACCTCACGCGGATTCAGCTCGCCGGCCGCCACAGATGCGTTCAACGCCGCCGCTTCCACCACCCCGATCTCGAAGCTCAGCAGCTCGATCCAGCGCCACATCAGGTCATCGCCGATCTTCATGGTCTTGGTGACGATGTCGATCGCCGGCTCGCTGACGCCTATGTAGTTGCCCAGCGACTTGGACATCTTGTTGACGCCGTCCAGGCCTTCGAGCAACGGCATGGTCAGCACCACCTGGGGGGCTTGGCCGTGGTGTTCCTGCAGGCCGCGCCCCATCAGCAGGTTGAACTTCTGGTCGGTACCGCCGAGTTCGACGTCCGCCCGCAACGCCACGGAGTCGTAGCCCTGTACCAGTGGATACAGAAACTCATGGATGGCGATGGACTGCTGGGCGGCGTAGCGCTTGGCGAAGTCGTCGCGTTCGAGCATGCGGGCCACGGTGTGCTGGCCGGCCAGGCGGATCATGTCGGCCGCGCCCATCTCGCCGAACCATTCGGAATTGAAGCGGACCTCGGTCTTCTCCCGGTCCAGCACCTTGAACACCTGATCCTCATAGGTACGGGCGTTGGCCAGCACATCCTCGCGGGTCAGCGGCTTGCGGGTGACGTTCTTGCCCGACGGGTCGCCGATCATCCCGGTGAAGTCACCGATCAGGAAGATCACCTGATGGCCCAGGTCCTGGAACTGCCGCATCTTGTTCAGCAGCACCGTATGGCCCAGATGGAGGTCGGGCGCGGTGGGGTCGAATCCCGCCTTCACGCGCAGCGGGCGACCCAACTTCAGGCGGGCCTCCAGGTCTTCGGACTTGAGGATTTCGTCGGCGCCACGGCCGATCAGGGCAAGAGCTTCTGCGGAGGACACGGGATAGCGGTTCCAGTAGGGGCGGCCACGTGAAGGCCAAGTCAGTGACGTGAAGTTACCGTTAAAAGAAAGTAAATAGTGATGCCAATCAAAAAAGCTATTTGACTCAATGGTTTGACGCGAAGTCTTCGCGTGTCTATGGTACGCCGATTGGGGCTTTGCCTTGGCCCCGGGATGCAACCTTGATGCAAACTCATGGGGGCGGCAACGGCCGCAAGCAACAGTTCCGGGAACGCCTTGGGGTGCTTCGCGATACCGCCGTGAAGCGGCACCTGCCGGAAGGGCGATGGACGCGCCGCCACTGGATCCACGCCAGCCTGTTCACCACCATCGGCGTGCTGATGGCCACCATCGTGCCCGGCTTCTCGAGCGCGATCCAGGCGCCGGTGTCGGAGCCGCGCAACACCCTGCTGCTCGATCTGCCCGAACTGTCGGCGGCGCGCCAGGCCGGCATCGCGGGCGACAGCTGGCAGGTCGTACGGGTGAAGCCGGGCCAGACCATGGGCGCGATCTTCGAGGAGCTGGGCATCCCGGCTGCCACCCTGCACCGCATCCTGGACAACGCCGATGCCAAGAAGGCGTTGACCCGCTTGAAACCCGGCACCGAGATCGCCTTCGACCTGCCCGTCACTGGCGGCCTGCGCACCCTGCGCTACGACCGCGACCCGAGCCACCGCGTCGAGCTGGTGGTGGGCGAGGACAAGATCAGCGAGCGCGTGATCGCGCGTGAGACCACCACCCGTACCGTGGTGCTCAGCGGCAAGGTCGGACGTTCGCTGAACCGTTCGGCCCGCAAGGCCGGCCTGACGTCCGCCAACATCAACTCGTTGACCGACGAGATCTTCAAGTACGACATCGACTTCAACTCGGACCTGGGTCCGGAAGACCGCTTCAGCGTGGTCGTGGAGCAGACCTGGCGCGAAGGCGAGCTGATCAGCACCAGCCCGGTGCAGGCGGCCACGTTCACCGTCGATGGCAAGCTGCATTCGGGCTTCCGCTTCACCCGCCCGGGCGGCAAGCCGGAATACTTCACCGCCGCCGGCCGGCCGCTGAAGAAGAACTTCATCCGTATGCCGATCGCCTACGCGCGCATGAGCTCGAAGTTCGGCGCGCGTCGCCATCCGGTGCTGGGCACGATGCGCATGCACAAGGGCGTGGATTACGCCGCGTCGACGGGCACGCCGATCATGGCGGCCGGCGATGGCCGCGTGCAGTTCGCCGGCTGGCAGGGTGGCTACGGTCGCACCGTCGTCCTGGACCATGGCCGCGGCCACACCACGCTGTACGCGCACATGTCGCGCATGGGCAACATCAAGCAGGGCCAACGCGTGGCGCAGGGGACGGTGATCGGCTACGTCGGCACCACCGGCCTGTCGACCGGTCCGCACCTGCATTACGAATTCCGCATCAACGGCGTGCACCGCAACCCGCTGTCGGTGACGATGCCGCCACCGGAGCCGCTGGCCGGCGCACAGCTCGCTGCGTACCGCACCTACACGGCCAACGCGCTGGCGCGCATCCGCACGGTGGAAGACATCATCTACGCCGATGTCGGCCCCGCCGACGGGGCGGCGAAGGCGACCACGGTCGCGGCCGCCAAGCCGTCCGCCGCCAAGAAAGGCTGACCGAGCCGGTACCCGCGCATGGCGGGATGCGAGAAAAGGCGGGACACTGTCCCGCCTTTTTCTTTGCCCGGCGATCCCGCATGACCCACGCCACCGAAGCCCTCGCTTCCGAGCTTTACCTGGGCCTGATGTCAGGCACCAGCGCCGACGGCATCGATGCCGCCCTGGTGCGTTTCGAAGGCGAAGGCCGCTCGCTGCGTTGCGAGCTGCTGCATGGCCGTACGTTCGGCTGGGATGCAGCGCTGCGCGCGCAGCTGGTCGCACTGGGCCAGGGCGCGGACACCGGATCGCTGGATGCACTGGGCGCCTTGGACGGACGCATCGCGCAAGCCTTCGCGCAGGCCGCCCTGTCGCTGCTGGAGGAGGCCGGGGTGCCGCGCGGCCGCGTGCGTGCGATCGGCTCGCACGGGCAGACGATCCGCCATCGCCCGCACGCCGAGCCGCCCTTCACCTGGCAGCTCGGCGACGGCAACGTTATCGCCGAGCGTTGCGGCATCGCCACCGTCGCCGATTTCCGGCGCCGCGACGTGGCCGCAGGTGGCCAGGGCGCACCGCTGATGCCTGCCTTCCATGCCGCACTGCTCGGCTCCCCGCAGGAGGACCGCGCCGCGCTCAACCTGGGCGGCATCGCCAACTTCACACTGCTGCCGGTCGACGGGGACGTGCGTGGCTTCGATACCGGCCCGGCGAACGCCCTGATGGACGCGTGGTGCGAGCGCCATACTGGCCGCGCCTACGATGCCGGCGGCACCTTCGCCGCCAGCGGACAGGTCAACGCGACGCTGCTGGCCCGGCTGCTGGCCGACCCGTGGTTCGCGCTGCCGCCGCCGAAAAGCACCGGTCGCGAGCATTTCCACCTGGATTGGCTGCAGGCGCGCATGGACGACGCCTTGGTCGCGCCTGCCGACGTGCAGGCCACGCTGCTCGAGCTCACCGCGCGCACGGTGGCGGATGCCCTGCAGATGACGCAGCCGGACACACGGCGCGTGCTGGCGTGCGGCGGCGGAGTGCGCAATCACGTGCTGATGACGCGCCTGGCCGCGTACCTGCCGCAGGCCGTCGTGGAATCCACGGCGTCGCACGGCCTGGACCCGGATTACGTGGAGGCGATGGGCTTCGCATGGCTGGCCCGCGAGACGCTGGCGGGCCGCCCCGGCAACCTGCCCGCCGTCACCGGCGCCTCCGGGCGGCGCGTGCTCGGCACGGTCTACCCGGCCTAGAACCCCTTGCCTGGCGGCACTTCTTTCAACGCACTGATGGCCTGGGCGAGCGCGTTGACCTCTCGATCGTCGAACCCGCCACGGACCTCCGCCTCGCAGACGAACAGTCCCTGCTCCAGCAGGTTGAAGATGGTGTCGTGGATCGGCCAGCCGCGTGCCTGCGATACCCGGCGAATCCGCTCGGCGAGGATGGGATCCACGTCCTTCAGCACGATGTCGGTCATTCCGCGTTCCCCAGCCTGCCCCCGCCGGAAACTGTAGCGCAGTCGGTCAAGCCTGCGTATCCGGCACGTCGACGCCGGTCGCCGCCTCGTGCCCACCGCCGAAGCGGATGCGCGGCGCCAGCCAGAAGAACAGCACGACCGCCGGCACCGCCACCAGCGCGGTGATCCAGAAATACACGCCGTAACCGGTCTGTTCGACGATGCCGCCCGAGATCGCGCTGAGCAGCTTGCCCGGCAGCATCACCAGCGAAGAGAACAGGGCGTACTGGGTCGCGGTGAAGCGCTGGTTGACCAGCGCCGAGAGGAAGGCCACCAGCGTGGTTCCCTGGAATCCCTGCGCCAGGTTCTCGCCGGAGATCACCATCGTCAGTTTCCACAGATCGCCATCGGCACCGATCAGCCAGACGTACAACAGGTTGCTGATCGCCCCCAGCACGATGCCGGCCAGCAACGGCCACTTCACGCCCCAGCGCGCGATCGCGATGCCGGCCAGGAACACGCCCCCCAGGCCCACCCAGATGCCATAGAACTTGGTGACCGTCGCGATCTCGGTCTTGGTGAAGCCCTGGCCGAGATAGAACGGCGCCATGATCCCCCCGCCCAACGACTGGTCGGAAATCTTCGCGAGCAGGATGAACGCGAGCAGCGCGAGCGCCAGCGCAGCACCGAAGCGGCGGAAGAAGTCGAGGAACGGCTCCACGACGCCTTCCTGCAGGCCCTGCGCCCAGGTGGTCATCCGCACGCGCACCACGTCGGGTTCGGAGGCGATCAGGACGGCGACCACGGGGATCAGCATGAAGAACGCCATGGCGACGTACACCTGCGGCCACGGCACGTGGTCGGCCAGCACCAGTGCCAGCATGCCAGTGATGATCAGTGCGATGCGGTAGCCCAGCGAATACGTCGCCAGCAGCGCACCCTGGGATTCCTGCGGCGCGATCTCGATGCGGTACGCATCCACGGCGATGTCCAGCGTGGCGCCGGCGAAGGCCGTCAGCAGCGTGACCCAGATGAAGGGCGCCAGCTTGCCGGGCGTCAGGTGCGCCATCAGCAGCAGTCCGGCGATGACCACCGCCAGCGCCAGCAGCAGCCAGCCGCGGCGCTGCCCCAGCCGCCCCAGCAACGGCAGGCGCCAGCGGTCGACCAGCGGCGCCCACAGGAACTTCAGCGTGTAGGTCATGCCGGCGCTGGCGATCAGGGTGATGTTCTTCAGTTCCAGCCCGTTCTCGGTCAGCCAGTAGGCCAGCGTGCCCGCCACCAGCAGGAACGGCATGCCCGAGGCAAAGCCGAAGAAGAACATCGTCCATGCCGACGGCTGCGCGAAGGCGCGCCAGACGGAGGGCTTGCCGGGCTTCGCGCTGGCGGACGTCGTCATCAGGTGTAGTCCACCGTGAAGGGCGCATGGTCGGAGAAGCGCTGCTCGCGGTAGATCGAACAGGCCTTCAGGCGGTCGCGCAGCGACGGCGTGACGAACTGGTAGTCGATCCGCCACCCCACGTTGTTGGCGCGCGCGGCGCCACGGTTGCTCCACCAGGTGTACTCCTGCCCTTCCGGATGCAGCACGCGGTAGGCGTCGACCCAGCCGCCATCGTCCACGCACATCCCATTCAACCAGTCTCGCTCGGGCGGCAGGCAGCCGGAATTCTTCTGGTTGCTGGTCCAGTTCTTGATGTCCAGCCGGCTGCGCACGATGTTCCAGTCGCCGCACAGCACGTAATGGCGACCGCTGCGGCGCCATTCGTCCAGCACCGGCGCCAGCCAGTCCATCACCTTGAACTTGAAGCCCTGGCGCTCGTCGCCCGACGAGCCCGACGGAATGTAGAACGACACCACGCTCAGGTCGCCGAAGCGCGCCTCGATGTAGCGCCCTTCCTCGTCGAAGTCCGGCCAGCCCAGCGCCGTGCGCACTTCGTCCGGTTCGCGCTTGGCGTAGATCGCCACGCCGCTGTAGCCCTTCTTGGTGCTGGCGTCGCGGAACCACGCCTTGTAGCCAGCGGGGAGGAATTCGGGGCCGGCCAGCTGGTGTTCCTGGGCCTTGGTCTCCTGCACGCACAGCACATCGGCGTTCTGCGTCGTGAACCAGTCGAAGAAGCCCTTGGTGGCGGCCGAGCGCAGGCCGTTGGCGTTGAAGCTGATGATGCGCATGTGCACGTCGTTCGTCGGAAACCGGGCAAGCGTACCCGAACCGGCGCATCCGTCGCGCGACGTCGACCAAGGGGCGGTTATCCTGTCGCCTCACCTGTTCAGTCCCACGCCGCCCATGACCGATCACCGCGCCCGCTTCCTCCAGCTCGCCCTGCATGCGCAGGCCCTGCGCTTCGGCCAGTTCACGCTGAAATCGGGGCGGCAGAGTCCGTATTTCTTCAATGCCGGGCGCTTCGACAGCGGCGCGCGCCTGGCCGGGCTGGCAGCCTGCTATGCGGATGCGGTGGAAGAAGCGGACCTTTCGTTCGACCTGCTGTTCGGTCCCGCCTACAAGGGCATCCCGCTGGCGACCGCGGTGGCCTGCGAGTTCTCCCGCCGTGGACGCGACCTGCCGGTGGCGTTCAACCGCAAGGAAGCCAAGGACCATGGCGAGGGCGGCCTGCTGATCGGCGCACCGCTGGAAGACCGCCGCGTGCTGATCGTCGACGACGTGATCACCGCCGGTACCGCGATCCGCGAGGCGCTGGGCCTGATCCGTGCCGGCGGCGGCACGCCGGCGGGGATCGTGGTCGCGCTCGACCGCCAGGAAGTGCTGGGCGAACCGGGCACCGACGGCGCGCGCCGTTCGGCCGCGCAATCGGTGGCCGACGAGACCGGCGTGCCGGTGATCGCGGTGGCCAGCCTGCATGACTTGCTTGCTTTTGCCGGCGAAAGCGCCGACCTTGTCCACCACCGCGACGACCTGCTGGCCTATCGGGCCCGCTACGGCAGCGCGGCCCAGGACTGACCGCAGTGGGGACTGCCATGATCGTCCGTACCTCCTACATGCTGGCTGCCCTGCTCGTGGCTGCGCCGTTGGCGCACGCCCAGGGCAACAAGGGCGCAGCACCGGCCAACAAGAAGCTTTTCTGCTGGGAAGAGAAGGGCCAGCGTGTCTGCAGCGACGCGCTGCCGGCCGATGCCGTCAACGTGGCACGTGATGAGATCAGTGCCGCCAGCGGCCTGCGCACCGGCGGCGTGGACCGCGCCCTGACCGACGAAGAGCGCGCCCAGGCCGCGATCGAGGCGCAGCAGCAGCTGATCGACGCCGCGGCGGCCGACATGCGCCGGCGCACCGACGCCGCCATGCTGCTGTCGTACCGCAGCGAGGATGAGTTGCGCCGGGTGTTCAACGAGCGCACCGCCATCGTCGACAACAACGTCCGCACCGCCCACTACAACACCATCAGCCTGCGCGATGGCCTGATCAGCCTGCTGCAGACCGCCGGCGACCGCGAACTGGCCGGCCAGCCCGTGCCGAAGGAAATGGCCGCCTCCATCCACCAGCGCCATGCCGAGCTGGTCCGCACGCGCCGCCTGCACCAGAGTTTCGAGAAGCAGCGCACGGACCTGGATACCGAGATCGCCGGCATCCTGGAGCGCTTCCGCGCGATGAAGGGCATCACGCCGGAGCAGGCCGAGGACGCCGCCCTGAAATCCGCCGCACCGGAAGCGCCCGCGCCGGTCCGCAGATAAGGCCGCGGCAGGCACGCGCCAGACGCACCCCTGAAAACAACAACGCCGGGCAATGCCCGGCGTTGTCACGAAGGCGTAGCGCGTTACGGCCCTCAGAACGTCATCTTCAACTCCGGCGCCAGCGCCTGCAGGCGCGTGCGGAACTCGGTCTTGATGCGTTCGAGCGCTGCGCTGTTGTCGGCCTCGAAGCGCAACACCAGGATCGGCGTGGTGTTCGAGGCACGCACCAGGCCCCAGCCGTCGTCCCAGTCCGCGCGCAGGCCGTCGATGGTGGACAGGCGCGCACCCTCGAATTCGGCACCGTCCACGAAGCGCTCGACGATGGCGTGCGGCGTACCGTCCACCACGTCGACCTTGATCTCCGGTGTGGACACGCCATCGGGAAGCTCGGCCAGCACCTCGGACGGCGTCTCCGAGCGATTGGCCAGGATCTCCAGCAGGCGGGCGGCGGAGTAAAGGCCGTCGTCGAACCCGTACCAGCGCTCCTGGAAGAAGAAGTGGCCGCTCATCTCGCCGGCCAGCTCCGCGCCACTTTCGCGCATCTTGGCCTTGATCAGCGAATGGCCGGTCTTCCACATCATCGGCGTGCCGCCATGGCGCAGGATCCAGCCCTGCAGCTTTCCCGTGCACTTCACGTCGTAGATGATCAGTGCGCCGGGGTTGCGTTCCAGCACGTCGGCGGCGAACAGCATCAACAAACGGTCCGGGAAGATCACCGCGCCTTCCTTGGTTACCACGCCCAGGCGATCGGCGTCGCCATCGAAGGCCAGGCCGATGTCGGCGTCGAACCGCTTCACCGTCTGGATCAGGTCTTCCAGGTTGTGCGGCTCGCTGGGATCCGGATGGTGATTCGGGAACGTGCCATCGACCTCGCAGTACAGCGGGATCACGTCGGCACCGATGGCCTCGAGCAACTGGGGCGCGATGTCGCCCGCCACACCGTTGCCGGCGTCGACCACGATCTTCAGCGGCCGCTCCAGCTGCACGTCGTCCGCGATGCGCTGGATGTAGTCGGCCGCGATGTCGCGCTGCTGCAGGTCGCCCGGCGCGCCCGCCACGTACAGCCGGTTGTCGCGGATGCGTTCGTACAGGTCGGTGATGGCGTCGCCCGAAAGGGTCTGGCCGCCCACCACGATCTTGAAGCCGTTGTAGTCCGGCGGATTGTGGCTGCCGGTGACCGCCACGCAGCTGCCCGCGCGCAGGTGGTAGGCGCCGAAGTAGGCCACCGGGGTCGGCGCCAGGCCGATGTCGATGACATTGCGGCCCGCCTTGCGCAGGCCTTCGATCAGTCCGCCAGCCAGGTCCGGGCCGGACAGGCGGCCATCGCGGCCCACGACGATGTCGGCCAGGTCCTCGTCGCGCATCACCGAGCCGATGGCCAGGCCGATCAGTTCGGCGACCTCGACGCTCAGCGACTTTCCGACGATGCCGCGGATGTCGTAGGCACGGAAGATGCCGGGGTCGACTTCGACCGTCTTGCCTTCGGCCTGGCGATAGGCGTCACCGTCCTCGTCGGCGGCCACGACGGCACGTCCGGGGACGACGGGCGGCGGTTCGCGCAGCAGCGCTTCGCCGAGGGTGGGCTCATCCGTGTCGCTCATCTCTGCTCCTTTCTTTCCAAATCGTCCCAGGGCCGCCCCACCGCGCGCGAACACCACCGCTGCGACCGCCAGGCCTGCCAGCAAGGCCGCGACGACGAGGGCAGGAATCGCCCCCAGACCCAACGGGCCGGGCTCGCTGTCGGGAGCCGCCGTCGCCACGCGCAGGCCCGTCTTGCCGACCGCGTGAGCCATGCGCTCGGCTCCGTCCGCCAACCGGCTGCTGCCACGCTGCACGATCGAGTAACCGCCCTGACGCAACGCCAGATAGGCGCCCTCCGGCATCGTCACGTGCTCGAATCCCTCGGTCAGTCGTGCCAGCGGCAGCCGCACGTACACCACCCCCTGCGGCACCGCTGCGGCGAGGCCGAAGGAAGTCTCCTTGCCATCCTTCACCACACGGGCCGCCACCGCGTCACCCTGCATCCCGGCTTCCAGCAAGGCCAGCTTGCTGTAGCCGAAGGTTGCGGCATCGTCATAGGCCGAGGTCAACGCACCGTCGAGAATCTCGACCTGCTCCACCCTGGCCCACCCCTCGCGGATTGCGGCCATGGCAGCGGTGGTGTCGTTCGACGCCAGCGCCGCCTTGACCGGTGCGGCGGCCAACCGCTGTTCCAGCTGCTTGACCGCCGCCGCATGGCTCGCGTGCACGGCCTGTACCGCACCGTCGCGCGCGCGCTCCGTTTCTTCCAGCAGGCCGGCGTCACGCCACTGACGGATACCGCTCCACGCCATCAGCGCTGCCAGCAAGGCGAGCAACACCGCCAGCTTCGGCAGCGCGCTGCGCAGGTCGCCTACGGGAATCCGCATGCGGCTCTCGTTCGTCGTGTCCATCGTCTTGTCCCCTGTCATCGCACGCCGGTGTGGCCGAAGCCACCCGTCCCCCGTGCGCTGTCGGCGAAAGTATCCACCACCTGCAGGCTCACGCGCACGACGGGCAGCACCATCACCTGGGCGATGCGGTCGCCCGGCTGGATGGTGAAGGCCTCGTGGCCGCGGTTCCACACGCTGATCAACAGCGGCCCCTGGTAGTCGGCATCGATCAGCCCCGTGCCGTTGCCCAGCACGATACCGTGGCGATGACCCAGCCCGGAGCGCGGCAGCACCACCGCGCACAGCTGCGGGTCGCCCAGATGCAGCGCGATACCGCTGGGCACCAGCGCCGCGTCACCCGGCTCCAGCACCAGCGGCGCTTCCAGCGCCGCACGCAGATCCATGCCGGCGCTGGCCTCGGTGGCGTAGGCCGGCAGCGGCCATTCATCGCCGAAGCGCGGGTCCAACAGCTTCACTTCCACTGCGCGCTCTGCACTCATGCGTCCAGTCGCTCCACGATCAAATCGATGAGTTCGTCAGCCAGTTGCGTCTTGGGCGCGGACGCGAAGCTGCGCTCGCCATCCTTCCAGTACGCGGTCATCGCATTCTGGTCGCTTTCGAAGCCGCCATCGGCGATGCCCACGCGGTTGGCCACGATCATGTCCAGCCGCTTGGCGTCCAGCTTTTTGCGCGCGTACTCGGCCACGTTGTTGGTTTCGGCGGCGAAACCGACCACCAGTTTGAGCGCCTGCGTCTGCGCGGCGACCTCGGCCAGGATGTCGGGCGTGCGCACCAGGTCCAACGCCAGCGATTCGCTGGATTTCTTGATCTTGTTGGCCGCCGGTTCGCGCGGCGTGTAGTCCGCCACGGCGGCGGCGCCGATGTAGATGTCGGCCGGCAGCGACGCGAACACGGCGTCATGCATCTGCGCCGCCGACCGCACGTCCACGCGGCTCACGCCCGCGGGCGTGGGCAGATGCACCGGGCCCGCCACCAGCGTCACACGGGCACCGCGCCGGGCGGCGCTGGCCGCGACGGCGAAGCCCATCTTGCCGCTGCTGCGGTTGCCCAGGTAGCGCACCGGGTCCAGGTCTTCATAGGTCGGGCCCGCGCTGACCACGACCTTCAGCCCCGCCAGGTCCTGCGGCCCCTGCGGCCCCTGCGGCACGACCGTAGCCTGGCCCACCAGCGCCGCGACGATCTCGTCGGGCTCTGCAAGGCGTCCGGGGCCGGATTCGCCCTCGGCGAGCGGTCCGTCGTTCGGGCCAACCACGTGTACGTCACGGCCTCGCAGCGTGGCCAGGTTGGCCTGCGTGGCGGGGTGCTGCCACATGCGGTGGTTCATGGCGGGCGCGATCGTGATGGGCGCGGTGGTCGCCAGACACAGCGTGGTCACCAGATCGCCGGCCAGTCCGTGCGCCAGCCGCGCCATCAGGTCGGCGGTGGCCGGCGCCACGATGACGCGGTCGGCCCAGCGCGCCAGTTCGATGTGGCCCATCGCCTGCTCGGCGGCACTGTCCCACAGGGTGGTGCGCGTCGGCTGCCCGGACAGGGCCTGGAAGCTCAGCGGCGTCACGAATTGCTGCGCACCGGCGGTCATGGCGACCTGCACCTCGGCACCCGCGTCGCGCAAGCGCCGCACCAGCTCCAGCGCCTTGTAGGCGGCAATCCCGCCTCCCACGCACAGCAGCAGGCGTTGCCCCGCCAGACCCTGCGTCTTGTCCGATCCACTCACGTCGGCCCATTCCTACGTCGATACCGGCGATTAGCTTACCCGAACGCCCCGTGAGGCCCGATGCACGTGCGGGCGGTCGCGGCCGACCATAGGGTCATGCATATCCGCGACTGGCCCCTCGACGAACGACCCCGCGAGAAACTGCTCGCCCGGGGGCCTGCCAGCCTCAGCGACGCCGAGCTGCTGGCCATCTTCCTCGGCTCCGGCCTGCGCGGGCGGGATGCCGTCGCCACCGCCCGCGAGCTGCTCGCCCACCACGGCCCCCTGTGTGCCCTGCTCGAACGCGCACCGGCCCAGCTCATCGACCTGCCCGGCCTGGGGCCAGCCCGGGCCTGCGCGCTCGGCGCAGCACTGGAACTCGGCACCCGCCTGCTGCACGCCTCGCTGGCACGCGGCGACGCCATCGGCGATCCGGACGCGGCAGGCCGCTACTTCGCCCAGCGTCTGCGGGGACGGCCCCACGAAGTCTTCGCCGCCCTGTTCCTCGATACCCGCCATCGCGTGCTGGCCTTCGAGGAACTGTTCCAGGGTTCCGTGGACAGCGCGGAGGTGCACCCACGCGAAGTGGCCCGGCGCGCGCTGGCCCTGAACGCCACGGCGCTGATCGTGGGCCACAATCACCCGTCCGGGTGTGCGGAGCCGTCGGCCGCGGACCGGGCGGTGACCCAACGGCTGAAGCAGGCACTGGCGCTGGTGGATGTACGCCTGCTCGATCATTTCGTCGTCGGCGACGGACCACCGCAATCGATGGCGGCGCGCGGCTGGGTCTGAGCGACGGGGTCCGGAAGGGCCTCGCTGAACCGCGCCGATCCCACGCGGAGACCGGGAAAACCTAGAATAGGCGGTTCCCACGCAACACGACGGTCCTCCGTGAAAGCTTCCCTCCGCGCCTTGATCGCCCAGGGCATCGACGCCCTGCGCTCCGCCGGCACGCTGCCGGCCGACACCGCCACGCCCGATTTCGTGGTGGAGCGGCCCAAGACCCGCGAGCACGGCGACTTCGCCACCAATGCCGCCATGCAGCTGGCCAAGGCCGCGCGCAGCAATCCGCGCGCCATCGCCACGGCGCTGGTCGCGGCCCTGCCGGCCAGCGACGATGTGGCGAAGGTCGAGATCGCCGGTCCCGGCTTCATCAACTTCCATCTCAGTCCCGGCGCCTACCAGCGCGAAGTAGCGGCGGCGCTGGCGCAGGGCGACGCATACGGCCGCAACGACAGCGGCCAGGGCCGCACCGTTGGTGTCGAGTACGTGTCGGCCAACCCGACCGGTCCGCTGCATGTCGGCCACGGCCGCGCCGGCGCCATCGGTGACTGCATCGCGCGCGTGCTGGCCGCCAACGGCTGGAACGCGAAGCGCGAGTTCTATTACAACGATGCCGGCGTGCAGATCGACAACCTGGCCAGGTCCACGCAGGCACGCGCACTCGGCCTGACGCCGGACAGCGAAGGCTGGCCTGAGGGCGGCTATCGCGGCGACTACATCGCCGACGTGGCCCAGGCCTACCTCAACGGCGATTCGGTCGAGGTCGAGGGCCACGTGGTGATCGGCGAAAAGGATCCGCAGGACCTCGACGCCATCCGCCGCTTCGCTGTGGCCTATCTGCGCCGCGAGCAGAACCTCGACCTGGCCGCGTTCGGCGTCTCGTTCGACCGCTACTTCCTGGAGAGCTCGCTGTACGCCGACGCGAAGGTCGAGGAAACCGTGCGCAAGCTGGTCGCCTCCGGCCACACCTACGAGGAAGGCGGCGCGCTGTGGCTGAAGTCCACCGACTTCGGCGATGACAAGGACCGCGTGATGCGCAAGTCCGACGGCAGCTACACCTACTTCGTGCCGGACGTCGCCTATCACCTCAGCAAGTGGCAGCGTGGCTACGAGCGCGCCATCACCGAACTCGGCGCCGACCATCATGGCTCGCTGGCGCGCGTGAAAGCCGGCCTGCAGGCGCTGGGCGAGGGCATCCCGCAGGGCTACCCCGAATACGTGCTGCACCAGATGGTCACCGTGATGCGCGGCGGCGAGGAAGTGAAACTCTCCAAGCGCGCCGGCAGCTACTTCACCCTGCGCGACCTGGTGGAGGAAACCAGCGCCGACGCGACGCGGTGGTTCCTGATCGCGCGCAAGCCGGATTCGCAGCTGACGTTCGACATCGATCTCGCCCGCCAGCAGAGCAACGACAACCCGGTGTTCTACGTGCAGTACGCGCACGCCCGCGTCTGCAGCCTGCTGCGCCAGGCCGGCGAGAAGGGCTACGCCTACGATCAGGCCAACGGCCTGGCGAACCTGGCGCGCCTGGACGACGACACCTCGCTGCAGCTGATGGCGGAACTGTCGCGCTATCCGGAAGTCGTGGAAGCCGCAGGCGAGTCGCTGGAGCCGCACGTCGTGGCGCAATACCTGCGCGAGTTGGCCTATGCTTTCCATACGTGGTACGCCGGCACGCCGGTGTTGATCGACGACGCGGCGGCGCGCGATGCGCGACTGGCGCTGGCCTTGGCGGTCCGCCAGGCGCTGGCGAATGGACTGGACCTGTTGGGCGTCAGCGCGCCCGAGAAGATGTGAGCGGAGAGCAGTAGATGGCAGCAAGGCGCGGCAAGAACCAGGCCACCCGCAATTCCGGCCATGCCACCCCACCCTGGGTGTGGCTGATCCTCGGCTTGCTGATCGGCCTGGCGGTGTATTTCATCGTGCCCGGCCTCGGCAAGAAGGACGGCGACGGCTTCTTCCGTCCGCAGCCGAACCCGGATGCCCAGCCTGCACCGATCGACAGCGCCGATGTCGATGCGGTGGTGCCGGATGCACCGGCCGATGCGCCGGCCACGCCTTCGACCGATGCAGGCGCGCCGAAGGAGACGCAGTACGATTTCTATACGCTGCTGCCGGGCAAGGAAGTGCAGATGTCCGATGCGGAACTCGCCGCCAGCGCGCGCGAGGAGGAAGCCCGCAAGGCCCGTGCCGCGCTGAATGGCCAGTCGCCGATCGCCGCCGCCACGCCTGCCACGACCGGGCCCGCGGCGCAGCCCGCGCCCATCGATGAATCGCCAGCCCCGCGTACGCCGGAAACGCCGCGGCCGGCGGATGCACCGCCGCCGCCCCGGGCCGCCACGACCGTGGCCAGCGCCGACACAGGGGCCCGCTACATCCTGCAGGCCGGTGCCTTCGGCGCCTCCGGCGACGCCGAGGCCACCAAGGCCAAGATCGCCATGCTCGGCCTCAGCGCCCGCGTGGAATCCGCGCAGATCAACGGCAAGACCGTGTACCGCGTCCGCATGGGGCCCTATGGCACCGCCAGCGAACTGGCCGAAGCGAAGCAGAAGCTCGCCAGCGGCGGCCTGCCCGCGATGGCGGTGAAAGCGCAGTGACGGCGCCGCGTCCTTCCTGGCAGCGGCTACTGCTGGCGACACTGCTGGCGCTGTTCGCCCTGTTGCTGGGCGCCACGCTGAGCAGCCTGCTGCCGGAAGCTTGGCGCCGTGGCGTTCCGACGGGGATGGGCTACCTGGCGCCCATGAGCTATCTCATTACCGCCGGCTGCATGGCGCTGGGTGGCGCGCTGGCCGGGCACCGGTTCGTCATCATCGCGGTAGGCCTGAGCGTTGCGTTGTGGACCAGTACGCTGGTGATGCTGGCGGGAGTCGGCGGACTTCAACCCGACGGCGCCTCGCCCCTAAGCCAAGTGCTGCGTGGCAACGCGTTGAACATGCTGCTCTCGGTCGCCGCAGCGACCTTGGGTACCCTCGCCGGCGCACGTTGGCGCGCCCAGCGCCGGGCTCGCAGCGCGCCAGCATCCTGATTCCCCCTTGCTGGAAACGCCATGACTCGTACTGCTCTCATCACCGGCGCCACGTCAGGCTTCGGCGCCGCTGCTGTCCGTCGTTTCGCAGCCGCGGGCTGGCGCGTGGTCGCCACCGGACGCCGCGTGGAGCGCCTGCAGGCGCTGGTGGATGACGTCGGTGCCGACAAGATGCATGCCGCCGCCTTCGACATCCGCGACGAGGCCGCCATGGACGCTGCCCTTGAGGCGCTGCCCGAGGGCTTCCGCGACATCGATCTGCTGGTGAACAACGCCGGCCTGGCCCAGGGCACGCTGCCCGCGCAGACGGCGTTGCTGTCGGACTGGCGCACGATGATCGACACCAACATCACCGCACTGGTCACGCTGACGCACCGGCTGCTGCCGACGCTGGTCGAACGCAAGGGCGCCATCATCAACATCAGCTCGGTCGCGGGCGTGTATCCGTACCCGGGCGGCAATGCCTACGGCGGCAGCAAGGCGTTTGTCAGCCAGTTCTCGCTGGGCCTGCGCAGCGACCTGCACGGCACCGGCGTGCGCGTGACGACGATCGAGCCGGGCATGGCGGAAACCGAGTTCACCCTCGTGCGCACGCATGGCGACCAGGCGGCGTCCGACAAGCTTTACACCGGCGCGAACCCGATGACGGCCGACGACATCGCCGAGTCGATCTTCTACGTCGCGACGCTGCCGCCGCACCTCAACGTTAACCGGCTGGAGATCATGCCGGTGACGCAGTCGTTCGCAGGCTTCCAGGTCGCACGCGAAGCGACCTGACGCTGTCCTACTTGCAGGGCAGCAGCTTCGCCGCCAGCCGGCCACCGCGGGTCAGCGCCGTCTTCACGGTCGTGTCGCCCGGCTTGATCTCGACATCCTTGATCATCTCGTCGTTGCGCGCCACGGTGTAATCCTGGCGCTGGTAGTGGTTCACCGCGCCGTATCCTGTATTGCTGGTGCCCGCATAGACATCCCGCGACATCGCCTGGTTGAAGGCGAACTGCATGAACAGGTAGTAGCGCCCCGGCTGCATTTCCTGGAACCGGAAATTGCCCTTCGCGTCGGTTTCCGTTTCGACCCGCGTGGCGTACGCATCGTCCGACATCGTGACCACGCGGTTCCGCTGATCCTTCTTGCGGAGCCTGACCCACTCGTCGAGATAGGGCGTCGCCGGGAACAGCATCACCTGTGTGTTGTCGGCCAGATAGACGTAGCCGTCGTGGTACGAGCATGCGACGCCCGTGATGCTGGCATTGCCCTTGTCCAGCGCCGCCACCGCCTGCGCCTTGTCGAAGGCGATCTGCGGCTGTACTTCTTCCACCTGTGGCCGCGTATCCACCTTGGGGGACGTCCTGAGCTGCGCCGCGGCGGGCCATGCCACCATCACGCAAGCCACGACACTCCACCACGACACGCGCCTGATCGTTCTGCTCATCCCTGACTCCCTGGTTGCTTCATGCATGTAGTCGCGCTCGCCATTTCGCAGGCGATGCCGCTCGCTGCCTGTCTATCATCGCGCCAACACCATGACAAGCCGACAGAGACTGCATCCAACGCCGTCAAGGCGACGTGCAGGATTCAGCCCAGCGGCTCATCCGACAGGTAGGTGTAGCCGGTCAGTCCGGCCTCAAGGGCATCGGCCAGGCGCTGCGATTCGTCCGCCGACAGGCCGGCTTCGTCCACGCGCTGCTGGTACACCGCGCGCAGGTCGTCCAGCCTGTAACCCACGTAATCGAGCATCACATCGGTGGTGTCGCCACGGCGCTGCTGCGTGAGCAGATAACCGGTGCCCGCATCGGCACTGACTTCCACCGCGTCGGTATCACCGAACAGGTTGTGGATGTCGCCGAGGATTTCCTGGTACGCACCGACCAGGAAGATGCCGAGGCGATAGCTCTCGCCGGGCTTCATCGCATGCAGCGGCAACGAGGAGTCCAGGCCCTCGTTCTCGACGTAGGTCTTGACCATGCCATCGGAATCGCAGGTCATGTCCGCGATGATGCCGCGACGCTGCGGCGCTTCGTCCAGGCGCTCGATCGGCACGATCGGGAACACCTGGTCGATCGCCCACACGTCGGGGATCGATTCGAACACGCTGAAATTGACAAAATACTTGTCAACCAGGCGCTCGTTCAGCTCGTCCAGCAGGTCGCGATGGCTGCGCTCCTCGCTGCTCAGGCGGCCACGCACGGCATGCGCGATGGCGTAGAACAGGTCGTCGATGCGCGCGCGATGCACCAGGTCGATCTGGCCCAGCGCGTACAGCGACAGGCCTTCGCTGTGGTGGTGCTGCGCCTCGTGGAAGAGCTCGACGGCCGGCCGCGTGTCGAGTTCGCCGTGGATCTCGCGCAGGTGGCGGATCACCGCCGGTTCGTCGTCGTGCGCGGGCGGCACGCGGCCTTCCGGCGCCTGCTCGACTTCCGACACGTTGACCACCAGCACGGCGTGGTGCGCAGTCATCGCGCGGCCGCATTCGGTAACGATGCGCGGCGGGTTCAAGCCATGCTGTTCGCAGGCTTCGGCCAGCGGCTGCACGATGTTGCTAGCGTACTGGCCGATGCCGTAGTTGATCGAGCAGTAGCTGCGCGACCGCGTGCCTTCGTAATCGATGCCCAGGCCACCGCCGACATCGACGTGGCTGATGGTCGCGCCAAGCTTCGACAACTCGACGAAATAGCGCGTCGCCTCGCGCATGCCGTTGGCGATGTCGCGCACGTTGCTGATCTGCGAACCCATGTGGAAGTGCAGCAGGCCCAGCGTGTCCTGCAGCCCGGCGTCGCGCAGCTGCTTCCACAGGTCCAGCACCTGGCGCGGGGAAAGGCCGAACTTGGCCTTGTCGCCACCGCTGTTCTGCCACTTACCCGCGCCCAGCGTGGCCAGGCGCATGCGCACGCCGAGACCGGGCTTGACGCCCAGCGCGCGCGACTCCTCGATGACCAGCGCCAGCTCGGACGGCTTCTCGATGACGATGAAGGTCTGCAGGCCCAGCTTGCGGCCGATCAGCGCCAAACGGATGTATTCCCGGTCCTTGTAGCCGTTGCAGACGATCAGCCCGCCCGGGCGCGACAGCGCCAGCACGGCCATCAGCTCGGGCTTGCTGCCCGCTTCCAGACCGAAGCCCTCACCCGCATGCGACGCCAGCGTGCCGGCGACGCCGCGATGCTGGTTGACCTTGATCGGATACACCGCGGTGTAGCCGCCCTTGTACTCCCAGTCGGCCTGTGCCTGCGCGAACGCCGCCTGCAACTTGCCCAGGCGGTCGCCGAGGATGTCGGGGAAACGCACCAGCAGCGGCAGCTGCGCGCCCTGCGCGCGCGCGGCGTCGACCACCTCGGGCAACGGGATCACCGGCCCCTGTACGCCCTTGGGCGACACCACGATGCGGCCGGCGGCGTCCACGTCGAAATACCCTTCGGCCCAGTGCGGGACGGAGTAGGTCTTGCGGGCGTGGTCGGTGGACCAGGACATGGCGGTTTTCCAGTGGGGTGGCGAACGGAGGCGCATTCTACAGGCTGCGGTCACATGGGTCCGTTACAATGCGCCCCCGCGCTCAAGCCCCTCTCCCGTCGGGAGAGGGGTTGGGGTGAGGGTTCGGCGAAGTCCCGATCACGCGGACATCGCTGCACTCACCGCACCCTCATCCGGCGCTACGCGCCACCTTCTCCCGACGGGAGAAGGGAACAGACTCCATCCTCCATCCGCAGGACATCGCCCCATGACCGCCAACGACACCTGGTTCATCGAACACTTCTCGCACACCGGCTCGGCCATCGGCTTCCGCACCACCGGCAAGCTGGACGAGGTGCAGTCGCCGTTCCAGAAGATCGAGATCTACGACAGCACCGACTGGGGCAAGCTGATGGTGATCGACGGCGCGATGATGCTGACCACGCGCGACAACTTCTTCTACCACGAGATGATCAGCCACCCGGTGCTGTTCACCCACGCCGCGCCGAAGCGCGTGGTGATCATCGGCGGTGGCGACTGCGGCACGCTGCGTGAGGTGCTCAAGCACCCGGGCCTGGAGAAGGCCACGCAGTGTGACATCGACGAGCAGGTCACCCGCATGGCGGAGAAGTACTTCCCCGAGCTGTGCGAGTCGAACGGCGATCCGCGCGCCGAGCTGCTGTTCGACGACGGCGTCGCCTACATGGCGAACTGCGAGCCGGGCAGCGTGGACGTGGTCATCG
Organism: Pseudoxanthomonas sp. PXM01; assembly: GCF_014851815.1. Taxonomy (GTDB): domain Bacteria; phylum Pseudomonadota; class Gammaproteobacteria; order Xanthomonadales; family Xanthomonadaceae; genus Pseudoxanthomonas_A. The sequence continues at coordinate 502,189 of NZ_JACVAJ010000003.1, read as the reverse complement.
TCGACTCGACCGATCCGGTCGGTCCGGCGGAAGGCCTGTTCAACAAGGCGTTCTTCGAGAGCTGCTACCGCGCGCTGAAGCCGGACGGCCTGCTGGTGCAGCAGTCCGAGTCGCCGCTGGCGCTGCTGGACCTGATCAAGGACATGCGCGCGGAGATGGGCAAGGCCGGCTTCCAGTCGTTCAAGACGCTGCCGTTCCCGCAGCCGTGCTATCCGACCGGCTGGTGGAGCGTGACCATCGCCAGCAAGGCGGCGGGCGCCGACTTCGCGTTCCGCCAGGCAGACGCCGCGGCCAAGCCGTTCGACACGCTGTACTACACCGCGCACCTGCATACGGGCGTGCTGGTGGCACCGCCATTCGTGGCAAAGGCACTGGGCGAATAAGCACGCTGTGATCCGAGCTGAAGAAGCCCCGCATTGCGGGGCTTTTTCATTCTGTCGATCACACGGGCGGCTTTAGCGCCGTACTGCTTGGCTGGCGAGCGACAGGAATCCGGAAGCGAGAGCTTGCGCGTTCGCCAAATGGGTCACCGTAGTTTCCAAGTGGCGCAGGTAAAGCGCCCATTGTTCCCTCCCAAGCAAGTCCGCGTAGTCGATCTTGGTGGGTGTGCGCCAGCCTTCAAAGGCCTGGAGTCTCGAAATCCGTACATCGAGGTCCACTATTCCGCGGCGCGATGGCGACCGTACGGCGGCGCCGAGCATCCATGTCCTCCAGTGCTTGTTGCCCTTGGACTGATTGCACTTGCCGCAGGAAGGAACGAGATTGGCAATTTCCGTGATGTAACCGGTCGGCTGTCTGTTCAGCACCGTCGGCCGGAAATGATCCCATTCGGTCTTGGCATCACCACAGTATGCGCAGCGGCACAACCCCGGCGACATGCCAAGGATCGCGAGCGCTTCGTCCACCTCGTCGTCCGTCGGTGGCACGGCAGGCGTGATCGCCTGGAAGAAGGCAGCCGTGATGCTCGACGTACGTCCGCTGATCCGGCCACGCGTCAGCGGGAGATTGAAGTCTGGGTGCACGGTCTAGAGCGCGTCGGCGTCCAGTTCACCGGTGCGGATCCGCACCACGCGCTCGAGGTCGTAGACGAACACCTTGCCGTCGCCGATCTTGCCGGTGCCGGCGGCCTTCACGATGGCCTCGACCACCTGTTCGACCTGGTCGTTGGTCACCGCGACTTCCAGCTTCACCTTCGGCAGGAAATCCACCACGTACTCCGCGCCGCGATACAGCTCGGTGTGCCCCTTCTGCCGGCCGAAGCCCTTCACCTCGGTGACGGTGATGCCGGCAATGCCGGCCTCCGACAACGCCTCACGCACGTCGTCCAGCTTGAACGGCTTGATGATGGCCATGACCATTTTCATGCAGGGTCCTCCCATGGATGCTGCCCGCAGGATAGCGTGCCGAAGCCGCGCGCGGTTGCGGCCGCGGCCCGTCTCGCGGTTCAATGATCGCCTCGCCGCCCGGATATTTCCGACAGCGCTACGCAGCGAACGCCGATGGCGCGCATGCCCGCCCGCCCCGCAAGCTCGGTGCACTGCCGGAGAACACACATGATCGACCTCAACCACATCGACGACCTCGCCCGCCGCCTCAGCCAGCTGGTGCCGCCCGGCCTGCGCGACTCGCAGGAGGAACTGCAGCAGACCTTCAAGTCCGCACTGCAGGCAGGTCTGGCGAAGCTGGACCTGGTGACCCGCGAGGAATTCGACGTGCAGCAGGCCGTGCTGCTGCGCACGCGCGAGAAACTCGAAGCCCTTGAGCGCACGGTCGCCACGCTGGAAACCCAGCTGGCCGACAAGTCCGCCCAGTCCTGACCCCGCCGCCATGAGTCTGGCCCTGGTGAACAGCCGGGCACGGGCGGGCGTGTCCGCGCCCCCGGTCCGCGTGGAAGTGCATCTGTCCGGCGGCTTGCCATCCACCCAGATCGTCGGCCTGCCGGAAGCGGCCGTGCGCGAGGCGCGGGACCGCGTGCGTGCCGCCATCCTGTGCGCGCAGTTCGAATTCCCGACCCGCCGCATCACCGTCAACCTCGCGCCTGCGGACCTGCCCAAGGATGGCGGCCGCTTCGATCTGCCCATCGCGCTGGGCATCCTCGCCGCCAGCGGACAGATCCGTCGCGAAGCGCTGGCCGAGTACGAGTTCCTTGGCGAGCTCAGCCTGACCGGCGAACTGCGTGCCGTGGATGGCGTGCTGCCGGCGGCGCTGGCCGTGGCGGCGGCCGGCCGTACCCTGGTGGTGCCCGAGCCCAGCGGCCCGGAAGCCGCGCTGGCCCGCCAGGGGCAGGCCTTCACCGGACGCACGCTGCTGGAGGTCTGCGCGCTGCTGGAAGGGCGGAAACACCTGCCACCCGCGGTCGCACCGCCGCCGCTACCGTCCTCGATCCCCGACATGGCCGACGTGCGCGGGCAGGCCCATGCCCGCCGTGCGCTGGAAGTGGCCGCGGCCGGCGGCCATCACCTCCTGCTGGTGGGATCGCCCGGCTGCGGCAAAACACTGCTGGCCTCGCGGCTGCCGGGCCTGCTGCCCGATGCCACCGATACCGAAGCGATGGAGAGCGCCGCCATCGCCTCGGTCAGCGGGCGCGGCCTCGATCCGGCGCGCTGGCGCCAGCGTCCGTATCGCGCGCCGCACCACACGGCGAGCGCGGTGGCACTGGTCGGCGGCGGCGCGCAGCCACGGCCCGGCGAAATCTCGCTTGCCCACAATGGCGTGCTCTTCATGGACGAACTGCCCGAATGGTCGCGGGCCGCCCTGGAAGTGCTGCGCGAGCCCCTGGAATCGGGCACCGTGACCGTGTCGCGCGCCGCGAGGACGGCGGAGTTCCCCGCACGCTTCCAGCTCGTCGCCGCGATGAACCCGTGTCCGTGCGGCTGGGCTGGCGACTCCAGCGGGCGCTGCCGTTGCGGCGCCGATGGGGTGCGGCGCTACCGGAGCCGGCTGTCGGGGCCACTGCTGGACCGCATCGACCTGCACGTACACGTACCGCGCCTGCCGCCGCACGAACTGCGCCCCGACGCACCGGACGGCGAAAGCACCCTGTCCATACGGGCGCGCGTGCTCGCCGCACGTGCACGGCAGCATGCGCGCACCGGCCGACCCAACGCACGCATGGGCCAGGCCGAGACGATGGCGCACTGCCGGCTGGCGGCGCGCGACCAGGCGCTGCTCGAACGCGCGGTCGAACGCCTGCAACTGTCCGCGCGCAGCCTGCATCGCATCCTTCGGGTCGCGCGGACGATCGCCGACCTGGCGGACAGCGACACCATTGCCACGCCCCATCTGACCGAAGCACTGGGATATCGCGGACTGGATCGCGGCAGCGCGGCGTGACCTCTGGCCACCGCAGGCGAAGGCGGGCTGTGGTCTACTCGGGTCACACATCGCGCCGGCAGGCGTCCTGCCTGCTGCCACCCTCTCGCCACCCAGGAGTCCGCCCATGCGCCACACCGCATTCCGCCTCACGTTGCTAGCCTCGACCGTCGCCGTCGCGCTCGCTGCGCAGGCCGCGCCGTCCGCCGCCGACCGCATCGCCGGTACCGAACTGATTCCCCGCGAAGCCCTGTTCGGCAATCCCGAGCGGGCCAACGTGCAGATCAGCCCGGATGGCAAGTACCTGAGCTGGGTCGCCGCCGTCGATGGCGTGCTCAACGTCTGGGTCGCTCCCGCCGACAACCCCGTACAGGCGAAGGCCGTCACGCAGGACAAGGCACGTGGCATCCGCAGTTATTTCTGGTCGTACAACCCCGACACCCTGCTGTACCTGCGCGACAGCGGCGGCGACGAGGATTTCCACCTGTACGCGGTGGACCTGAAGACCGGTCAGGCGAAGGACCTGACGCCGTTCCCGAAGACCACGGCCCAGGTGGCCGGCGTCAGCCCGAAACATCCCGGCACGATCCTGGTCGGCATGAACGACCGCGACACCAAGTGGCACGACGTCTACAAGGTCGACCTGGCCAGCGGGCAGCGCACGCTGCTCGAAAAGAACGAATCCCAGATCGGCGGCTACATCGCCGATGCCGACTACCAGTTGCGTTACGCCACGCGCTCGCGCCCGGATGGCGGCGCCGACGTGCTGAAGCGCAGCGGGTCCGGCGGCTGGGAGAAGGTCGAGGACATTCCGTTCGAGGATGGACTGACCACCAGTCCCGGCGGATTGACGCTCGACGGCAAGACGCTCTACTTCACCGATTCGCGCGGCCGCAACACTGCCGCCCTGTTCGCGGTGGATGTCGCCAGCGGCAAGCGCACGCTGGTGCTGGAGGATGCCCGGGCCGATGTCGGGGGCACGCTGTCCGATCCGGCCACCGGCAAGGTGCAGGCGGTTTCGGTGGACTACCTGCGCGACGAATGGAAGGTGGTCGATCCATCGATCCGGGCCGATCTGGAGAAGCTCGAGGCGATCGGCCCAGGCGACGTGTCGGTCAACACGCGCACGCAGGACGACAAGACCTGGATCGTCGCGTACTCGGCCGCCGAAGCGCCGCTGGTGTACTACCGTTACGACCGTCCCGCCGGCACGCTGACCAAGCTGTTCTCGGCGCGTCCGAAACTCGAAGGCAAGCCGTTGGTGCCGCAGTGGCCGGTGGAAATCACTTCGCGCGACGACAAGACGCTGGTCAGCTACCTGACCCTGCCGCGCAGTGCCGACGCCGACAACGACGGCAAGGCCGACGCGCCGGTGCCGCTGGTGCTGCTGGTGCATGGAGGTCCATGGGCGCGCGATTCCTACGGCTACGGCGGCTACAACCAGTGGCTGGCCAATCGCGGCTATGCGGTGCTGTCGGTCAACTTCCGCGGCTCCACCGGCTTCGGCAAGGATTTCACCAATGCCGGCAACGGCGAGTGGGCCGGCAAGATGCATGACGACCTGATCGACGCCGTGCAGTGGGCGGTCAAGCAGGGCATCACCACGGAGGACAAGGTCGCGATCATGGGCGGCAGCTACGGCGGCTACGCCACGCTGACCGGCCTGACGTTCACGCCGGACACGTTCGCCTGCGGCGTCGACATCGTTGGCCCGTCCAATCTCAACACCCTGCTCAGCACGGTGCCGCCGTACTGGGCCAGCTTCTTCGAGCAACTGGCCAGGCGCATGGGCGACCCGCGCACCGAGGCCGGCAAGAAGTGGCTGACCGAACGCTCGCCGCTGACCCGCGCCGACCAGATCAAGAAGCCGCTGCTGATCGGCCAGGGTGCGAACGATCCACGCGTGAAGCAGGATGAAAGCGACCAGATCGTCAAGGCGATGACGGCCAAGCGCATCCCGGTGACGTACGTGCTGTTCCCCGATGAAGGCCATGGCTTCGCTCGCCCCGAAAACAACAAGGCGTTCAACGCGGTCACGGAGGGCTTCCTCGCCCAATGCCTGGGGGGGCGCGCCGAGCAGATCGGCAACGACCTGACGGGCTCCAGCATCAGCGTGCCGACCGGCGCCGACGGCGTCCTCGGCCTGTCCGAGGCGCTGAAGCGCCACACGCAGGAAGTGAAGAAGTAGGCAGAACTGCTACAGCGTCCCGACCCGCAGGGCGTGCCCTGAGGGTCGGGACGGCGTGATCCGCGTCAGGGACCGAGCTTCTCCGGCTCCCTGCAGGTCTGGCCACAGGCCGGCCGTTCTTCCATCAGCTTCTCCGCGGCCTGCCGAGCCTCGCGCAACTCGGCGACGGTGCGGCACACCCGCGTGGGCCGGTGGCTGCCCACCTGCTTGATGCGCTCGCAGACCAGTCGCTCGTCTTCGGCGCGGGTGATGGTGGCGTTGATGGCTTCCAGCGTGTTGATCGCCGACATCCTGTCGTCCATCGACAACTCATCGAGCGACTGCCGGCCCTTCGTCAGCGCAAGGAACCGGTCCTGCTTGGCGACCAGCGCCTCGCGCTCCGCCGCACCAAGATCCTTGAAGCGCCCCTGTCCGGCGAGCGCCTCCTGGCGCAACTGCACCTGCTGCGCATGGATCTCGGACAGTGCGCCGGTCGTGCGCGCAGTGGCCGACAGCGTGCCCGGCAGGCACAGCGAGAGAACGATGACGAGTCGAACCAGCATGGCGATCTCCGTGGACATCCGACGGCGGAACCACGACGCGCCCGGCGCGCCGGGGATCAGTTGCTCCTGCAGCCCGCGCCGCACATGACCTTCTGCTCCATGGTCTTCTCGGCTTCTTCGCGCTCTTTCCGCCGCTCGGCGACGGTTTTGCAGATGCGCGTCGGACGGTTGCTGCCGACCAGCTTCACGCGCTCGCAGACGAGGCGCTCGTCTTCGGCACGGGTGATCGCGGCCTTGATCCACTCCAGCGTGTTGATCGCCGTGGTCTGGTCGTCGCGCGCCAGGTCGCCCAGCGCGTTCTTGCCTTCGATCAGGGTGATCAGTTCGTTCTGCTTCTTGATCAGCGCCTGGCGATCGGGCTCGCTGATGTCCTTGAACGGACCCGCCTTGTCCATCGCCTGCTGGCGGTAGGAGATCTGCTCCTGGCGGATCTCGCCCAGGTCGGCTGTGGTGTTGCCATTGGCGGATGCGGCGGCCGAGGCCCCGAGCATCCATGCCGTGAAGAGAATGACGCCTGCGCGCATGCCAACCGCTCCCTGCCTGTCGTGGATGTAATGGAACTTACCCACGGCCGGGTCGCGTGTCGAGTGCCGCCCGTCCGCCGGGGGCGGCGGTCCGTCGCCCCCGGCAGGGTCCGTCAGGCGGCCTTTTCCTTCTCGTAGAACTGCTCTTCCTCGGTCGATCCCTTCAGCGCGGTGACGCTGGAGCTGCCGCCCTGGATGACGGTGGTGACGTCGTCGAAGTAGCCGGCGCCCACTTCCTGCTGATGGGAGACGAAGGTGTAGCCCTTCTCGCGCGCGGCGAATTCCTTCTCCTGCACCTGTTCGACGTAGTGCTTCATGCCTTCGCCACGCGCGTAGTCGTGGGCGAACTGGAAGCTGTTGAACCAGTTGATGTGGATGCCGGCCAGCGTGATGAACTGGAACTTGTAGCCCAGCGCCGACAGGTCATCCTGGAAGCGTGCGATCTGCGCGTCGTCCAGGTTCTTCTTCCAGTTGAAGCTGGGCGAGCAGTTGTAGGAGAGCAGCTTGCCCGGGTGCTTGGCGTGCACGGCCTGGGCGAACTCGCGGGCGAAGCCGATGTCCGGCGTGCCGGTTTCGCACCACACCAGGTCGGCGTACGGCGCATAGGCGACGCCGCGGCTGATCGCCTGCTCCAGGCCGTTCTTCACGCGGTAGAAGCCTTCTGCGGTGCGCTGGCCTGTAACGAACGGCTGGTCGTTGGCGTCGAAGTCGGAGGTCAGCAGGTTGGCGGCTTCCGCATCGGTGCGGGCCAGCACGATGGTCGACACGCCCAGCACGTCGGCCGCCAGGCGCGCGGCCTGCAGCTTCTGCACGGCTTCCTGCGTCGGCACCAGCACCTTGCCCCCCATGTGGCCGCACTTCTTCACCGCGGCCAGTTGGTCCTCGAAGTGCACGCCCGCGGCACCGGCGACGATCATGTTCTTCATCAGCTCGTAGGCGTTCAGCACGCCACCGAAGCCGGCCTCGCCGTCGGCGACGATCGGCAGGAAGAAGTCGATCGCATCCTTCTCGTCGGCCTTGCCGTCGCAGATGTTCTTCCACTGGATTTCGTCGGCGCGCTGGAAGGTGTTGTTGATGCGGCGGACCATGGTCGGCACCGAGTCGTAGGCGTACAGCGACTGGTCGGGATACATGGTCTCGGAGGTGTTGCCGTCGGCGGCGACCTGCCAGCCGGACAGGTAGACGGCTTCCAGGCCGGCCTTGGCCTGCTGCATCGCCTGACCCGCGCTGATCGCACCGAAGGCGTTGACGTAACCCTTCTTCGCGCTGCCGTTGACGAGATCCCACAGGCGCTCGGCGCCGCGGCGGGCCAGCGTGTACTCGGGCTGCACGGTACCGCGCAGGCGGACGACGTCGGCGGCGGCATAGTCGCGCTTCACGCCGGTCCAGCGCGGATTGCGGTCCCAGTCTTGCTGGATGGCGTCGATCTGCTGTTGCTTGGTGCTCATGGCGGGCTCTCTTTCGTCGTGCGGACGTCGTGGGTGGGGGCGGATCAGTCGATGCAGTCGTACGCGGGCAGGGTCAGGAAGTCGGCCAGGTCGTCGGCGCGGCTCAGGTGGTCGAGCAGGGCGATGGCCTCGGAGATGCGCTCGCCGCCGGGCAGCCGGCTGTGGTCGCCCAGCTTCGCGGGCAATGCGGCCAGCGTGCGCTGCAGCAGCGCGTAGTCGATCTGGGTGCCGTCGCACAGGTGCACGTCCGGCGTGTGCAGCCATTGCCAGATCTGCGTGCGTGAGATCTCGGCGGTGGCGGCGTCTTCCATCAGCCAGTGGATCGGCACGCAGCCGTTGCCGTCCAGCCATGCGGCCAGGTAGCGCACGCACACCTCCACGTTGCCTTCGAAGCCGGCGCGCGTGATGGTGCCGGTGGACGGGCGGATCAGGTCGTCGCGGGTCACCGCCACGTCCTCGCGCAGCACGCCGCGCTGGTTGGTCTGCGGCATGTGCTCGTCGAAGATCGCCTTCGCCACCGGGATCAGCGCCGGGTGCGCGACCCAGGTGCCGTCGTGGCCGGCGCTGACTTCGCGCAGCTTGTCGGCGCGCACGCGGGCCAGCGCCTGTTCGTTGGCGCCTTCGTCGTTGTTGATCGGGATCTGCGCGGCCATGCCGCCCATCGCATGTGCGCCGCGGCGATGGCAGGTCTGGATCAGCAGTTCCGAGTAGGCCTTCAGGAACGGCTGCGTCATCGTCACCTGGCCGCGCTCGGGCAGCACCTTGTCGGCGTGGCGGCGGAAGGTTTTCAGGTAGGAAAAAATGTAGTCCCAGCGGCCGCAGTTCAGACCGACGATGCGGTCGCGCAGCGCATGCAGGATCTCGTGCATCTCGAACACCGCCGGCAGCGTCTCGATCAGCACGGTGACCTTCATCTGGCCGTGCGGCAGGCCCAGCGCGGCTTCGATGTGCGACAGCGCGGTCTCCCACAGCGCGGCCTCTTCCATGCTCTGCAGCTTGGGCAGGTAGAAGTACGGGCCACGATCCTTCGCCTGCAGCGCGCGGGCGTTGTGCCAGGCGAACACGGCGACGTCGAACAGGCCGCCGGCGATCGGTGCGCCGTCGATCAGCACGTGCTTCTCGTCCAGATGCCAGCCGCGCGGGCGCACCAGCAGCACCGCCTGCTCGTCCTGCGGCTTCAGCGCGTAGTGCTTGCCGGCGCTTCCATCGAGCGCGGGGGCCGTGAACTGCAGGTCGCCGCGCACGGCGTCGGTCAGCGCGCGCTGGCCGGTCAGCAGGTTCTGCCAGGTCGGCGAGGTCGAATCCTCGAAGTCGGCCATGAACACCCTGGCGCCCGAGTTCAGCGCGTTGATGACCATCTTCGGGTCGACCGGCCCGGTGATCTCGACGCGGCGGTCCTGCAGCGCGTTCGGCACCGGCGCCACGGTCCAGTCGCCCTCGCGGATCGCGCGGGTGTCGTCACGGAAGTCCGGCAGGCCGCCGGCGTCGAAGAAGGCCTGGCGCTCGCGGCGGGCCCGCAGCCGGGCCTGGCGCTCGGGTTCGATCGCGCGATGCAGCGAGACCAGCAGCGCCAGCACGCCAGGAGGCAGCAGGGTGTCCTGGCCGGCCAGACTGGCCGTCAGGGCGATGCCGGGGGTGGGACGGTCGGCGCGGGGATCGCGGGTCGGCAGGGCGAAAGCGGGGGCGGACATGGGGCTCTCCTGGCGTCGTGCTGGAGGCGCACAGTGCTCCCGATCCGAATTATTTGACAAAACAGTTTTGTCAATGCACTAAATAAGCTGAGCTAATATTTGGCTAGAACGTGAGCTCTAAAGAGGCCCCAACCCCGCGATTTCCCTACAAATCCGACCGGATGAAGCCCTTGCGGGCCTTCTGCCAGACGGTCCGGCTGGGGTCGGTTTCGCGTGCGGCGGAGGCGCTTTTCGTCAGCCAGCCGGCCATCACCCTGCAATTGCAGGCCCTGGAACGGGACCTGGGGGTGACCCTCTTCGAGCGCAGCGGCCGCCGGTTGACGCCCAGCCGCGAGGGCCAGGTGCTGTACGAACTGGCTCAGCCACTGGTGGCGGGCCTGGACGGGCTGGACGCGACCTTCCGCGAAAAGGTCAGCGGACTGGAAGCCGGCGAGCTGAACGTGGCCGCCAACAGCTCCACCATCCTCTACCTGCTGCCGAAGATCGTGGAACACTTCCGCCAGCAGCACCCGGACGTGAAGCTGACCCTGCACAACGCCGCCACCGCCGACGGCACCGACCTGCTGCGCTCGGATGCGGTGGACCTGGCGGTGGGCTCGGTGCTCGACGTGCCGGCCGACCTCAGCTACGCGCCGGTCTACCGCTTCGAGCCGATGCTGATCACGCCACCCGACCATCCGCTGGCGAAGAAGCGCGACCTGCGCCTGGAGGACCTGTCGCCGTACGGCCTGATCCTGCCGCCGAAGCGGCTGATCACCTACCGGCTGGTGGACCTGGTATTCCAGCAGGCGCGCGTGCCGTACACGGTCGCACTGGAAGTCGGCGGCTGGGAGGTCATCAAGCAGTACGTCAGCATGGGCATGGGCATCTCGATCATCGCCTCGATCTGCCTGAGCGACAGCGACCGCGACCGCCTGGTCGCACGCTCGCTGGCGCAGTGGTTTCCCTCACGCAGCTATGGCGTGGTGGTGCGCAAGGGCAAGTTCCTGTCGCCGCAGGCGCGCGCCTTCATCGAACTGATCCAGCCGCATCTGTTCGAACGCCGCGAGTACGATGAGAGCGGGCATTCCGAGCGCTGACGCGATACGCCGATGAGCGGCCGTTACCGACAACACGACTTCGCATCGGGTCAGTCGCTGCTCTGCCACTGGGAGTATGTGCAGGGCAGTCAGGCGACACCTGCCCTCGTGTTGCCGGACGCCTGCGTCGATCTGCTCTGGGACGGTGACCGGCTTAGCGTCGCCGGACCCGATACGCAGGCCCAGTACGCGCGGCTCGCGCCAGACAGTCGATTGCAGGGCCTGCGCTTCGCGCCCACGGTGGCCGCGCGCTGGCTGGGTACGCCGCTGCACGTGCTGGCCAACCACCGTATCGAGCTGCGTGATCTCGGCATTCCGCGGCTCACCGCGCTTGCCGACCGGATGGACGAGCACGGACCCCAAGCGATGGCGTGGCTGGCCGGGCGGATCTTTGCCGAAGCGCCGACGCACGACGACGCCATGCGGGCCGTGCACGCACACCTGTCGGATGCGCGCCCGTTATCGATCGCGCAACTTGCCGGCGAACTCGGATTGACCGAGCGCACGCTGCTGCGACGCTGTGACGACGCGTTCGGCTACGGACCGAAAACGCTGGCGCGCATCCTGCGCCTGCAGCGCTTCCTGCACGCGCAGCGGAGCACACCCACCCTGCTGGAAGCCGCACTGGACGCGGGCTACTACGACGCCGCGCAGCTGGCAGGAGAGGCGCGACGCCTGACCGGACTGACCCCGACACAACTGGTCCTCCAGGTCGCAGGCTGACTGTCGGATTTCGCCAAGACAGCAGCGCGCGCACTGCCGCAGACTGGCGGCCTCTTCCACGGATACCTGCCATGAGCGCCGCCGAACACCATCACCGCATCGACTATCTCGAATTCACCGTCGCTTCCATCGCCGCGTCGAAGACGTTCTACGGCGACGCGTTCGGCTGGACGTTCCAGGACTACGGCCCGGACTACTGCGAATTCCGCGACGGCCGCCTGACCGGCGGCTTCGCGCATGGCACGCCCACGCCCGGTGGCGCGTTGGTGGTGCTGTATTCCACCGCGCTGGAGGACAGCCTGGCGCAGGTGGAGAAGGCGGGTGCACGCATCACAAAGCCGACCTTCGCGTTTCCCGGCGGGCGCCGCTTCCAGTTCGCCGATCCCGACGGCTACGAACTGGCGGTCTGGTCCACCACCTGATCAGCGCGCGTCGTAGCGCGTCAACAGGGCGCGGTGGCCCGACTGCCACTGCGCCAGCTCGCCCGCCGGCCCACCGAACGTGGTGTCGATGAAGGCCAGCGACAGCGATTCCGTCGCCTGCTTGACCTGCTCGCTGACCTCGCGCGAATCGAAGTAGCGATGGTCGGTGAACACGTTGTGGGTGCCATGGCGGTACACCGCCAGCACCTTGTGCGCGCCACCGATGGCGTCGAACACCTTCAGGCGGTCTTCCACGCCGGAACCGAAGCCCGGGATGCGAATGATGTCGTCGGCGGTGGTGACGTGCAGCGTGGGAATGTTGATGCCGGCCAGGATCGGGCGGAAGTCGTCGTCGCCATAGAACGGCGGCGCGGAGATGACGATGGCCGCGCTGAAGCGCGGATCGTGCAGGTCGATCGTCTTCCCGTCGCGCACCACCCGCGCGCCCGCCGCCATCAACGTGGTGTTGGCGCCGTACGAGTGACCCGCGGCGACGATGCGTGCGCGATCGACGTGCGCGCCCCACTCGCCGGCCAGCACCTGGTCGAGGGCGAACCGCTGGTCGCGCACGCGCGCGACGGCCTCGGTATCGCTGGCAGCCTGCTGGAAGCGCGACACCAGCCCGAACGGATTGCCCTGCCACAGCGCACGGTCGCTGCCGACGTGCTGCACGTGGATGCTGGCGATGCCGTGCTTCGCCCAGTAGCGGCCCAGGTAGGTGTAACCGTCCCGCGCGCTGCCGATGCCGTGCGAGAACACCACCAGCGGCACCTTGCCGGTGCGCGCCGCGTCCGGCCAGAACAGCTTCACCGGCACCGCGCGACCCCGCGCGGGATCGACCCAGTCCAGGTCCTGCACACGGTAGCCGGCACGCAGGTCGATGCCGGCATCGCTGCGCACGGGCACGTGCGACGACGCCACCAGCATGGGCGCCAGCAGCGACAGGGACAGCAGGACCACCACGCGGTGGCGACGGAGGAAAGCGGCGACGTTCATCGACAACACATCCGGGACAGGGAAACCGCACGCGCCGGGGCGCATGCACGCGACGACTCGGGTTCGCCGCGGGGCGCGGCGCTTGCTACTTCTTCTTGGGCCGTCCGGCCTTCACCGGCGCCAGCGCATCCAGCGCCTTCGCCAGCGCCTGCGGCGACAGCACGGACAGCGCCTGCAGGCCGGCGCGCAGCAGCTCGCTTTTCTTCGCCGGGCGCTGCACCTGCAGTGCGCGGCGCTTCAGCACATCGACCAGGGCGAAATCGTCGGCCGGCATGGTGAAGCTGTCGCGGACCAGCTTCGCCGGCGCAGCGCCTGCCGCCACGTCGGCGCCACCGGTTTCGCGCGTCTTGCGGGACTTGGCCACGGCACGCCCTTAAATCGTATAAACAATTTATACCTTTTCCAGAACGCGTCGCCAAGTCCCGGTCGCGGCCGATGAGCGGCGCGCATTCAGGCGGCACGGCAGGCCGACGGCGCGGCGGGCAGGATCTAGACTGTCGACCTCCCGTCGAGGTGGCCCCCATGCGCCCACGCACCGACGCTTCCCCTACCGGCCAACGCGCCGCCGCGCTCGCGGCTGGCGACGCGCGGTCGCTGGCGGCGGCGCTGGCGATCGCGCCTGCCGACCCGGCGGGTGTCCACGAGGCGCGCAAAAGTGTCCGCCGCCTGCGTTCCCTGCTGGCGCTGGGCCGGCGCACGCTGGGCAAGGACGCGGTCGACGCGATCGACCATGAACTGCGCGTGCTGGCCCGCGACCTGTCCGCGCTCCGCGATGGGCAGGTGGTGTACGACACGGCCCGGCAGCTGGCCGCCGACACCACGGATGCCGACGAGCACGCCACCTGGCACGCGTTGCTGCCACTGCTGGCCGAACGCCATCGGCAGCGGCTCGCCGACGTACTCGGCGAGGATCCCGGCTTCGTGCGTCGGCAGGCACAGGCGCACCGGCAAGCCGAACAGTTGCAGCGGCTGCCCTGGCACCGGCTCCACGGCCGCGACCTGCGACAGGCGCTTGCGCGGTCGATGCAGCGGCAAATGCGCGCCCAGGCGACCGCGCTGGCGTCGGGCAGCGTCGATGACCTGCACGCGTGGCGGCGCCGATCGCGCCGGCTGCGCATGCAGCTGACCGCGCTGCGCAAGCTGCACGTGCGCCCGCACCTGGGTGGTCAAGCCACCCTCCATCTGCGACAGGTCTCCAGGCTGGTGGACCAGTTGGGTGTCCTGCAGGACCTGGCGTTGCTGTCGGACGCACTGGACGCCCTGGAACATGCCCGCCGGAAGCCTCGCCCCACCGACCTCCGTCGCGCCAGGACGCCCTCGCCCATCCAGCCGCTGGCGTAGGCCACCCGCGTCAAGAACGCCACCCCGGGGCCGATAGTGACCCATACGGTCGCTCCGACCGGTGTCCGGGACCCTCGGGCGCCGCGGCGAGGCCGCAGATCCGGTGTTCCGGCACGCGGCCGGTCTGGCACGAAGCCTGCATCCCCTTGGGGTCGGCTTCCGTCGGATCGCCCTCCCCTCACGCAGGATCAAGGCCCAGGTGGATTCCACCCCCGCCCCTCCCGGCGACGCCCCGGCGTCATCGGCCCCACCCTCCCGCCGCGCCGGCCTGCCGCCGCTGGCGTGGGCGACGGCCGTGCTGTTGCTGGGTCTCGCCTGCACTGCGATCGTGGCCCATCGCGAATGGCGCGACCTGCAGCAGCGCGCGGACGATGCGCGCCACGCCTTGGCCGATGCCGGCGCCAGCCAGTTGCGCGTGCCGCTGGAACAGGCCGCCTCGATGCTGCGCGCCATGCAGACGGTGTACCTGGCCAACGACCAGATGGACCAGGCGCGCTTCAGCCAGTACCACGCCAGCCTGCGCAGTCCGCTCGCCACCGGCGCGTACACCTCGGTGGCGTTCGCACGGCGTTCGCCCGTCGACGAGCCGCTGGCGGATCACGTGTCGTACCGCTACGAATTCGTCGCCCCCTACCAGGCGAACGCATCGTTGATCGGCTTCGACATGGTGGGCCAGAAGGCCAACCTGGCCGCGCTGCTGCGCGCCCGCGATACCGACACGGTAGTGATCTCGGCGCCGTTCGCCCTGCGCCAGAGCACGCCCGCCGGCCAGAATCCGCTTGGCGTGACGCTGCGCCTGCCTGTCTATTCCGTCGGTCCCACGCCCGCGACACCGAACCAGCGCCGCGCACGCGAAATCGGTGCACTGGCCATCGGCATCCGCCTGCAGCCGCTGGTGGAAACCGCGATGGCCGGCGCGGTGCTGGACGGCTTCCGGGTGCGCCTGTACGACGCGACCGCCGGCGCGCACCCGTTCTACGACTCCGCCACGGCCATCGCCACCGGTCTGCCGGTGCAGCAGCGGCGGCTCGATTTCGGCGGCCGGCAATGGCGCATCGAGATGCAACCGCGTCCGCAGCCGCTGGATGTGGGTCGCCTCCAGGCCATCCTGGCCGGCGGGGGCGTGATCAGCCTGCTGCTGGCCGCGCTGGCCTGGTCGTTGGCCACCACGCGGAGACGCGCGGTCGCGCTGGGCGAACAGATGAGCCGGCGCTACCGCGAAAGCGAACTGCGCTTCCGCGCACTCAACGAACTGCTGCCCGCACTGGTGCTGCTGGCGGACGCCCGCGAAGGCAGGATCGCCTACGCCAACCAGGCGGCGCGCCTGCGCCTCGGCGATCCCACCGGTCTGCCACTGGCGACCCTGTTCTCCGATCCGCAACTGCAGGCGCGCGCCCGCGATGCCGTCGCCGTCGGCAACGACTGGGGCAACCTGGAGGCGGTGCTGCTGAGTCCCGGCGGCGGCGCATTCTGGGCGAGCGCCTCCGTCGCACAGGTCGATGTGGACGGCGCACCGCACCTGCTGATGGTGGCGACCGACATCTCCGAACAGCGCGAACTGACCGAGCGGCTGAGTTACCAGGCCACCCACGACGCACTGACCGAGTTGTGCAACCGGCGCGAGTTCGAGCGCCGCGTCGAGGAGGCCCTCGACGAACGCAGAGGGCGCGCGGTATGCGACCCCTGCGCGCTGCTGTACATCGACCTGGACCAGTTCAAGCTGATCAACGACGTGTCCGGCCACATGGCCGGCGACCAGTTGCTCGCGCAGCTCGCGCTGGCGATGCGCCAGCAACTGCGTGGCGGCGACGTGCTCGCGCGGCTGGGTGGCGACGAGTTCGGCCTGATGGCCTTCCATGTGGATGCCGAAGGCGCGCGTGCGCTCGCCGAACGCCTGCGCGAGCGCATCGAAGCGCTGATGTTCGTCTGGCAGGACCGCACCTATACCGTCAGCGCGAGCATCGGTGTAGTGGTGGTCGACCAGCAGGAGCCGACGCTGAAGGACTTGCTGGCCTGGGCGGACACCGCCTGCTACCTGGCCAAGGAGAACGGCCGCAACCGCGTGCACATGTACCGCGAGGACAACGAGACCACGCGTCGGCACGGCGAAATGGAATGGGCCAACCGCCTGCGCTGGGCGATGGAACAGGACCGCCTGCTGCTGGACTACCAGGAGATCGTGCCGCTCGACGGTCGCGACACCGCCACCAGCCTCGAACTGCTGCTGCGGCTGCGCGACGAGGACGGCGGCATCGTGCTGCCGGGCGCCTTCCTGCCCGCCGCCGAGCGCTACGGCCTGATGCCGGCGATCGACCGCTGGGTGATCCGCAACGCACTCGCCCACTTCGGCGAGCTGCACCACGCGGGCATGCGCCTGGGCACCTGCGCGATCAACCTGTCCGGCGCCAGCATCGAGGACGAGGGCCTGGCCGACTTCATCCTCGCCCGCATCACCGAATACGCGGTCCCGCCGCACGCGCTGTGCTTCGAGATCACCGAGACCGTCGCCGTGCGCAACCTGCTGAAGGTGGTGGGCGTGATCGAGCGCCTGCGCCGCGTCGGCTGCCGCATCGCGCTGGACGATTTCGGCGCCGGCATGTCGTCCTTCGGTTACCTGAAGAACCTGCCGGCGGACCTGATCAAGATCGACGGCAGCTTCATCCGCGATCTCGAGACCGACCCCATGAGCCGCACCATCGTCAGCGCCATCGCGCAGATCGGCCACCAGCGCGGCCTGAAGGTCGTGGCCGAGTGGGTGGCCAGCCCGAAGATCTGCGACGCGCTGCGTTCGCTGGGCGTGGACTACGGCCAGGGCTACGCGCTGCACCGCCCCGAGCGCGTGCTGTTCCAGCGCGAGGAACCGCCGCCGCGCCGCCTCGCCGTGGTGCGCTGAGGCGCTCTACTTCGCCGGTGCGTCGTCGATCGCGCGCGGTCGCACGTGCTCCAACAGGCTGACCAGGGTCTTGCCCGGCTCTTCCCACGGCATCATGTGGGCCGAGTGTTCGAACCAGACGCCCCGCTTGTACGGGGCCTGCACGCGCGCCAGCCAGGCTGCCGTGGGTTCGGACGGCGTGGTGTAGTCGTGCCGGCCCATGAACATCACCACCGGAATCGGAAAGCGCTCCACGCCGGTGAAATCGACCTGCAGGAATTCGTCCAGCAACCGGCCGAGCGAGAACACGCTGCCCGCGTTGATCGCGCAGCGCGCGGCATCGTCGTAGTCGGGCGACAGCCGCGGCCCCTGGTAGAAGTACTTCGAGTCTTCGCGGTACGCGGTGAGTCCGCCGTAGAACTGCGGCCACTTGCGCGCGATGATGATGCGCTCGCGGGTGATCGGCGTGTCGCCGGGATACGGCGCGATGGATTCCATTTCGCGGATGGCCTCGGCGTTGCCCTTCGCCCGCGCGGTGCGCAGGCCGTAGTCGAAGCTCACCTGTTCGTTGGTGCGCACGTTGATCACCTGGCCGATGCCGACGTAGGCGTGGAACAGATCGGGTCGCTGCAGCGCCGCGTGCATCGCCACCACCGTGCCCCAGCTGTGCGCCATCAGCACCAGCTTGCGCTTGTGGTAGCGGGTGCGCAGGTGTTCGGCCAATGCGATGGCGTCGTCCACGTAGCGCTGCACGTGCAGGGTGTCGGCCACGGCGTCCTGCGGATTCAGCACCAGCGTCTTGCCCGCGCCGCGCTGGTCGTAGTTCACCACGGTGAAGTACTCCTCCAGCGGGCGCTGGAACTGCCACAGCGTGGGGATGACCGGCGATGCGGGCCCGCCGTGCACGAACAGCACCATCGGGTTGTCGCGGTCCTGCCCGCGCACGTTCACCCATTGGCGGATGCCGCCGATCTCAACGGCGTACTCCTCCTGCACGCCCTCCGGCGCGACGATGCGCCCCAGGTCGGCGACGATCTCGCGCGCCGGCGCATAGCCCGACCGGTCCGGGCATCTCTCCTGCGCACCCACATGCGCGGGCAACAGGACGGCGGCCAGCATGGCCAACGCGACGACACGCTTCATGGTCACTCCCTGCAGCGGATGTGGCGCCATTGTCGGCGACGTCGCGCCGCGATGCCCCGGCCGATGGTCGTGGCGGATGCGTCGCCGGTCACGCTTCCGCCATGCCCCGGTGGCCATGCCTGCAGGGCGGGGCCGCGGGTGGATTCCTCGCGCCGGCCGCTTGCGGTCTAATGCAGCGGGGACAATCGCGAGGACACGATGAAGGCATGGATGTGGACGGCCTGCCTGCTGGCCGCGTCGCAGGGGCTGTGTGCGCAATCCGCCGCGCCGGTCGACGGGCACGATGCGCACCACCAGCAGCCGCCTGCCGCGATCAGCCTGGGCAAGACGGGTCCGTCGCTGCACGAGAAGCGCAAGCAGGGCGTCGCGCCCGCGTATGCCCGTCAATGGCGCGATGCCATGGCGCTGGGCGACAACGGCGATGCCGCCGACGCGGACCGCGCACTCGCCACGGTGATGGCGCGACCGGAATTCGCCGTGCTGAGCGCGGATGAACAGCGCGCCACGTGGTCGCGTGCCGGGTGGATGGCCATCGCCACCGGCAACATGGAGCACGCAAGGACACTGCTCCGACAGGCGCTGGAGGCGGGTTCGGACAATCTTGATGATTACTATCTCCTCGCCCAGGTCGAAGCCGAACTCGGGCACGCAGATGCAGCGGCGCATTCCCTGACACAGTTGGCAGAGCGCTGGCCCCAACGACTGGACGACCTGGACCCAGCTGCGATCTTCGGGATCGCGCATAAAGCGCCGCAAGCGCACGGGGTCGAGCGACGTCTGCTCGAGGCGTTGTTCGCAAGCGGCTGGACCAATCGCGGTCTGGGTGTCGGTGAACTCTGGTACCAACTGGCATCGCTACGACTGGCAGCGGGCGATACTCAGGGCATCGCTGAAGCGATCCGCCGGAGCGACGCCCCAGAAGCGTTGGTGAGCTTCCTTACAGATCGCCGCTTCGACGCGTGGATCGATCGCCAAGCACCCGGAATGGACGTCGCCTACGTTGCGCACCAGCGCGTGGCGCGGCTGGAAGATCTGGTCGAGCGCCGGCCAGACCTCCTAGAGGCCCGCATGGAGTTGGGCTACGCACTGATGTCCGTGGGTCGTCACGAAGACGTCATCGCGCTGTCGGACCAGACACAGGCGGAGATGCATGCCGCGTCATCCGGCGCAGCGGTGTTTGTGGACATGCAATACACCGTGTGGATCCTCGACAATCGAGCCAGCGCATTGGCCCGGCTGGGCCGCTGGGATGAAGCCATCACCCAGCTCAGGCAAGCCGCGAAGATGGAAGAGCAAGGCCAGTCGATCAATCTAGCCCGCCTGCTCTGCAATCTGGGCAGAACCCGTGAGGCCGCCGACGCCCTGGTACTGCCGGCGAGACCGACCCCCGATGGCAAAAGGCATGCTGCTGCGGTCCGGCATTGCATCGCCGTGCAGGAGGGCGACCGCGCCGCTGCACGTAAGGCATTCGCGGACATCCGTCGATATCGCAATGACTCTACCGTCAGCTGGATCAATGCCCTGCTACGCGCCGGGCGTCAGGAAGAGGCAGCCAGAGTTTTGCGCAATGCGCTTCGCGACGGAGAGCATTGGAGTGCCGCACTGGCGTCGCTGCAAACCTATCGCAGGCGCGCACCACTGCCCGCCGAGCAGGTCGTCATCGACGGCTGGCATGCGCTGGCGCAACGTAAAGACGTGCAGCGTGCGGTAGACAAGGCCGGCAGAATCGAAGCGTTCGATATCTACGAACCGTACAGCGATTGAATTTCGACGACCTCTTGCATGGCGCACAGGCGCAAGACCGTAAGGCGCCTGATGGACGTCGTGATGGCGGACATCCGTTGCATGCCGACGACATTAACCCACGCACCTCGCCCGCGATCAGGCGTGCGCCATCCATTGCCGCAGCAACGACTGTAGCGCGGCAGCGTGCGCATCCACGTCCTGCACGCCGGAGAACGAGCAGGTCGCGCGGTCCGGTCCCAGCCACGTCAGCAGGCCATCCGGATCGGCAATCGCACCGTCCGGCATCGCCTTCTTGCCCGCCCCCAGATGCAGCACCAGCAGCAGGCGGTCCGCGCGCCGCAGCTGCATCGTCGCGAAGTGGCGACCTTCCACATGGAAGCTCGGCGCGTTCCACTTGATGCCTTCGCCGATGCGCGCGTCGGCCGCCAGGATCACCTCGCGCAGACGGCGGATGGCGGCATCCTGCGGATGCGCAAGATCGGCGAGGAACGCGGCAACGTCGGTCGGCTGCGAGCGCGATGCCATGGTGTCCTGCCTGCCGTTCGCGACGCACGCGGGTCCGTGCCGGGCGGACGATACCGCGCGCGACCACGGATGCCCAGCGCGGGCGATGCCACGGATTGATCGGAATCAAGGTGCGTGCCGCGCGATCGACGTAGCGTGGAACGACGCAAGGCAATCACAGGAGCACGGAATGGACAGCACCATGAAAGCCGCCGTCGTGCGGGCGTTCGGCCAACCGCTGGTGATCGAGGAAGTGCCGGTGCCGCGCCCCGCGGCTGGCGACATCCTGGTCAAGATCGAAGCCTGTGGCGTCTGCCACACCGACCTGCATGCCGCCGAAGGCGACTGGCCGGTCAAGCCCAATCCGCCCTTCATCCCCGGTCACGAAGGCGTCGGTCACGTCGTCGCGGTCGGTGCCGGCGTCACCCACGTGAAGGAAGGCGACCGCGTCGGCATCCCGTGGCTGTACTCGGCCTGCGGCTATTGCGAGCACTGCCTTGGCGGCTGGGAAACGCTATGCGAAAGCCAGCAGAACACCGGCTACTCCATCAATGGCGGCTTCGCCGAATATGCGCTCGCCAACGCCGGCTACGTCGGCCACCTGCCGCAGAGCGTCGGTTTCGTCGAGATCGCGCCGATCCTCTGCGCCGGCGTCACCGTCTACAAGGGTCTGAAGGTCACCGACACCCAACCCGGTGACTGGGTGGTGATCTCCGGCATCGGCGGCCTGGGCCACATGGCCGTGCAGTACGCGAAGGCGATGGGCCTGAACGTGGCGGCGGTGGACGTGGACGACAGCAAGCTCGATCTCGCCCGTCGCCTCGGCGCGGCGGTCACCGTCAACGCGAAGACCACCGACCCGGTCGCCTACCTGAAGAAGGAGATCGGCGGCGCGCACGGTGCCCTGGTGACCGCGGTGTCGCCGAAGGCGTTCGAGCAGGCCATCGGCATGGTCCGCCGTGGCGGCACCGTCTCGCTCAATGGCCTGCCGCCGGGGCAGTTCCCGCTCGACATCTTCGGCATGGTGCTCAACGGGATCACCGTGCGCGGTTCCATCGTCGGCACGCGGCTGGACCTGCAGGAATCGCTCGACTTCGCGGCGATGGGCAAGGTGGCCGCCACCGTGGCGACCGACCGGCTGGAGAACATCAACGACGTGTTCGAACGCATGCGGGCCGGTGCGATCGAAGGCCGCATCGTGCTGGACTTCGCCGCCTGACCGCCGTGCCGGCATGAGGCTTCAGTCCCCCGCCGGCGACGCGTCGGCGGGGGATGCCTGCTGCACCGCCATCATCGCCTTCCCGCGGCCGGCCGGCAGCGGCTGGATGCGCAGGCCGCGATGACGGCACAGGTCGATAGCCGGGTACAGCGCGCTGCGGCCATTGGCGAATGCCACCCTCACGTCGTGGATGCATTGCTCGCCGGCGACCTGCACGGTGATGGCACCGCCACCGCCCGGCACATCAGCGTCGTGCAGCAGTTCGTTCCACGCCGTGCCGCCGGCGGGCGTTGCCGCGACCGAGACGACCCGGTCGTGCGCACGGTTGATCAGATCCAGGTAGTGGGTGCGTTCGCCAGCGACAGCGGTGAAGGCGGTCATGGCGGCGGCAAGCAGGGTGATGACGGACAGGCGATGCATGGCGTGATCTCCGGTGGAGGGGGCCACCGGCAACGCGGGATTGCGTGCGGGGCGAGCGCATCTCGCGCCCGTCCGGACAGGGCGGCAACGGATTCGTGACGAATCGTCGTGCGGCCAGGACGAATCGTAGGCCGTGACCTCCGCGCCTTCCCGTGCCCCCTGCCCCGCCCTACGATGCGCTCGCCGATTGGGAGTTCCGCATGAAGATCCGCCTGGGCACGCTCGAAGTCCGCCTGTCCCGCTACCTGGCCCTGTGGTCGTTCGTGGTGCTGGTGTTCGCGATGCAGGGCTGCGTCAACGACGCGGTCAATGCGCACCTGTGGCCCCCCACGACCTACCTGCGATGGTCCGCCGTGCAATGGCTCACGTGGGCGGCGCTGGCGCCGCTGGTCTTCCGCCTGGGCGAACAGCACCCCATTCCGTTCCCGCTGCAGGTGCGTCCGCTGCTGCGACACGTCGGCTACAGCCTCGGCGTGACGCTGCTGGCGATGGCGATCGGCGCCCTGGTGTCGTCGCTGTTCGAACCCAGCGGCTTCGGCAGCCAGCTCGGCCAGTTCATCAGCAAGCATTTCGCCATCGGCCTGCTCGCGTACTGGGCGCTGCTGGCGGTGCAGCAGCTGCTGCACTACCAGGCGGAGAAGGCACGCCGTGAACTCGAAGCGACGCGACTGGCGACCGAGCTGGCGCAGTCGCGCCTGCAGGTGCTGAAGAGCCAGTTGCAGCCGCACTTCCTGTTCAACACGCTGCACGCCATCGTCACCCTGCTGGACGAAGACAAGCTGTCCGCGGAGGACATGCTGCTGCGCCTGAGCGAGTTGCTGCGCGCGTTCCTGGAGGATTACGACGGCCAGGAAATCCCACTGCGGCGCGAGCTGGAACTGCTGGAGCTGTATCTCGGCATCCAGCGGCGGCGCTTCAAGGACCGCCTGACCACACGCATCCATGTCGCGCCGGACGTGCTGGACGCGGCCGTACCCAGCCTGGTGCTGCAGCCGATCGTCGAGAACGCGATCCGCTACGGCATCGGCCAGCATGTCGGCGACGACTGCGTCGAGATCGAATGCCGGCGCGAAGGCGGCGTGCTGTGCATCGACGTGCGCAACCACAACAGCACGCTGGATGAGGGCGGCCACGCCGGCGGGCACGGGATCGGGTTGTCCAACACGCGGATGCGCATGCGCGAGCTGTACGGCGACGACGCCAGCCTGCGGCTGGACCTGATCGTCCCGCGCGGGGTCGCCTGCCGGTTGCGGCTCCCCTTCCGCGAACTGGATGACGACGTGCTGCCGGAGCACGTACCGGCATGAGCCTCACCGCGCTGATCGTCGACGACGAGCCGATCGCACGCCATGCGGTGGCAAGGCTGCTGCGCGAGGACCCGGAGATCGAGGTGGTCGGCGAATGCGGTGATGGCGTGTCGGCGGTGGCGGCCATCCGCGACCTGTCGCCGGACTTGGTGTTCCTGGACATCCAGATGCCGGCGATCACCGGCCTGGACGTCGTGGCGACGATCGGGGCGGCACGGATGCCGGCGACCATCTTCGTCACCGCCTACGAGCAGTTCGCGGTGCGGGCGTTCGAGGCGAACGCGGTCGACTACCTGGTGAAGCCGTTCAGTCGCGAGCGCTTCGCGGAAACCCTGCGACGCGCGAAGCAGCGGCTGGCTACTGCGCGCGGCACCGACGCCGACACGACGTCGCGGATCATGCAGGCCCTGGCCTCACTGCAGCAGCGCGATGCCTATCTGGACCGGGTGCCGGTGCGCGAGAACGAGCGCGTGGTGCTGGTCGACGTGGACGACATCATCTGGATCAAGGCCAGCGGCAACACGGTGCGCCTGCACCTGGCCGACCGCGTGCACGAGCTGCGCGAGACCATGTCGGCACTGGCCGCGCGCCTGGATCCGCGCCGCTTCGCCCGCGTGCACCGCTCGGCGATCATCAACATCCGCCGGGTCAAGGACATCCATCCGTGGTTCAACGGCTACCACGTGGTGACGATGGACACCGGCCAGCAGCTGCGCATGAGCCGCTACCAGCACGAGGCGTTCCTGAAACTGGCGACGCTGCGGCGCGACGACTAGCCGGACGCGTCCTGCGCGTCCCCACCGATCATGCGCGCCGCCTGCGCCTTCCCGGCCGCCAGTGCGTCATGGCAGGTGAAGTAGTCGCGGCGGACGTCCACCCACGGTTCGCTCCATGCGCCCCCGCGGGTGTCGCGCACCCGGACGGCCAGCGACCACGACTGGTGTTCGTCGGGCCGCTCGATGACCACCTCCACCAGATGCCCCTGGCGGGTCGACAGATCCACTTTCTTCTGCATGCGCGCGTTCCCAGCAGGAAGATGTGTCGCCTTGCCTGGCCTGCGTTCCGGTCCGCCCTGGTCCATCAGGACCAACGCGGAAAACCGGCGCCGCGGGCCACCTATTCGGACTCGACGCCCGCCAGCTGCAGCACCCATCCGGGCACCACCGGCTCGCCGGTGTAGAACGTCTTGGGCTTCTTCTCGGCCATCGCCCAGCGATGCAGCCAGCTGGGACCATAGCGGCCGTTGTAGCCGTCCTCGCCGCGTGCGTACGCGGGATCGCGCAGCGCTTCGTCCAGCGTCACCACGCGGTAGCCGCGCCGCTGCACACCCGCCACCAGTTCGGCATACGCAACGGCATTCAGTTTGTTGGCATGCAGCAGCCACACCTGCGGCAGCGCGTAGCCCAGCAGCGCCTGCGACTGCGCTTCGTAGTAGTCGACCTTGTTGAGCATGTAGGGAATGTAGCCGCGCCGCAGCCGCTCCAGCGTGGCCGCACGCTCCGGTGTATCGGGCTGGCCGTCGAGCACGTTGGCGTAGGCGAGCGCCCAGACCCACTCGCCGTTGTCGACGGTGACCGGCGCGATGCGGTAGCCATGGCCGCCGAGGAAGGCCGACAGCGTGGCGCGATCCTCCGGCGTGCGGCCGGCGCGCAGGTAGGGATGGCGGAACCAGCGCGGCACCTGTCCGCGCTCGGCCAGCAGCGGTCGCAGCACGCGTTCGCCGTCGAGGATGTCCTGCTGGAACGCCGGCAATCCCACCGCGTGCACATCGAGATGGCCACGCGTGTGGTTGCCCAGCTCATGGCCCGCGTCCAGCCAGTCGCGCAGCATCGCCACGCGCGGCGCCTGCACCTCGCCATCGACCTCCAGCTTGCCCTCGTTGACGAAGCCCACCACCGGCACGCCCGCCTGCTCCAGCTGCGCCATCAGCTGCGCATGGCGCGAGGCCAGTTCCGCCGGTGGCGTCTTGTCCATCCGCTGCCACGGCAGGTCATCGATGGTGATGGCGATGCGGCGGTCGGGTTCGGCCGCCTGGGCGCTCAGCGCGAGGGTCGACAACAGCAGTACACGCAGGAGGAAGGGCACGCACGGTCCGGGAAGGCGGAGAGAAGCGGCGAGCTTAACGCCCCTGCGCTGCGCACGACCATCGCGCGAGCCTTCGCAGACCTTCAGGCCGCGTGATGATGTCGTGTCCTGCCGATGCGGCATGATGCGTAAAAAGGATCACGGACCCAAGGATCATCTGATGCGTGCATGGCTGTTGCTGCCCCTCCTGCTGCTGTCTTCCTTCGCCGCGCGTGCGGCCGATGCCTGCCCGCAGTTGTCGCAACAGGCGCCCTCTGACGTAGCCACCCGCATCGCCGCGGTCGCCTGCCGCGAGCACCTGATGTGGTACCGCCCCTTCATCGACCGCAACGGCAAGCTGGCGAATGCACCGATGATGGAAGCCGAGTCCTCGCTGCTGTCGATCGGCGACGACCGCGCCTGGCAGCGTGTTGCGCGCTACTGGCGCGACAGCGGCCTGCTCGCCGCCATCGGCCACCGTCGCGGCGCCACCGACTGCCTGTACGCCTCGGCGACCGGGCCGCAGGCCGAGGCCTGCCGCGGCTTCGTGGTGGATACGCCGTGGTCGGCCGCCTTCATCTCGTGGGTGATGCGCGAAGCCAGGGTGCCGGGCTTCCGCGGTTCCAGCCGCCACTTCACCTACGTGCAGGCGGCGTACCAGAACCCGTCGACGAATGCGTTCGACGTCATCGACGTGGCGCATGCCAAGCCGATGGTCGGCGACCTGATCTGCTACGTGCGCCAGTCGGGCCGGCTGTTCGGTCACCAGGGCCTGGTGCCGTTGCTGCGCAGTGGCAGCTCGCTCGACATGCATTGCGACATCGTGGTGGCGGTGAACCCGAACAACGACAGCACGGCCTACGCCATCGGCGGCAACGTGCAGCAGAGCGTCACCATGCGGATGCTGCCGCTGAACCGCAACGGCGAGTTCTGGGGCGGCCTGCCGCTGCGCATCGGCGACGGCACGCTGTGCGCCCCCGACAACGAGGCCGCGTGCAACATGAACCGCCAGGACTGGGCGGCGATCCTGCGGCTGAAGTCGCCGCAGCAGCTGGCGAAGCTGCCGGGCTACCTGCCACCCGCGCAGGACGCACCGGGCAGCGAGCCGACGGAGAAGGCGGAGTGCTGTGTTCACTGCGTCATCGGATCGGGTGTGCCAAGGTGCCCCGCAGAATCGGCGACACCCGCCGGTGCCGCCCCGACCACCGACACGGAGTCGCCCTGATGACCCTGCCCCGCCTCGGACTGCTGTCCGCTGCCCTGTTGCTCGGCGCCTGCACGACGACGACGCCCACCTCCGCGCCCAGCGCCACGCTGGCGGCGGGACAGCAGGCCACCGTCAACGGCACCGTCGTCAGCGTCGACACCACGCCGTGGACCTACGACGGCAGCGCCATCATCAAGATCGCGGCGGCCAACGGCCAGGTCGATGTGCATCTGCCCGCCCGCTGGAACCTGTGCAAGGCACCGCCGCCGGATGAGGTGCAGTCGCTGAAGGCCGGCGACCGCGTGCAGGCCACGGGCACCGTCACCGACGACGGCGGCCTGGTCGTCTGCGAGCAGGCGGATCACGGACTGCGCAGGACACCGTGACGCCCCCGCTTCCGAAGGGCGGGCCCAGGCCCGCCATTGCGGCAACAGACTTACGGTCGTTACTTCAGTTCGATGATCAGTGTTCGCGAAGCGACGCTGCCGCGATTCACGGTGTCGTGGCTCACGGGCCCGCCCCATTCGATGTGGCCGGCCGGCAGCGAGCGTTTCTCTTCGGTGCCGTCGGGATTCTTCTGCAGGGCCTCGCCCGGCGCCAGGAAGTAGATGATGTGGTCGCCGTGCGAGTGCATGCCGGTGCTGGCGCCCGGTTCGACGGTCAGTTCGATCACCCGGACCTTGTCGTTCTCCAGGATGACGCGCGCGCCATCACCGGCGGTCCGTGCGAGATCCTTCGCGGAAGACGTCGCGCAGGCGGCGATCGCCAGCACACCGACGATGAGGAAGACATTGCGATGCATGGGTCTGCTCCGGCGTGCGCGCTGCGACCGGTCATCGCGCCGCCACAGGGAAGACGCATGTGCAGGAGCTTCCGGCCTTCGTCACGCCGCCCGTGCACACGAAGCACGGCCCACCTGCGACCGCTCACTCGGCGACAACGCCGCGGCATCCGCGACCCGGTCACCGTTCGGCGGACGAAATCGCCGCCGCTGCCCGACGGACACCTCGCGCCAGGGGCTAATCCGCTTTCACCCAGCGCCCGTTGTCCTGCAGCACCACCTCGAAGCGCGCCCACAGACGGAATTCGTCGATGCCGGCGATCGCCGTCGTCCCTGCCTGTTCGCCGGCCACGACACGGTATTGCAGTGCGGCGCCCTCGCCGCCCACGACATGCCGCACGCTCCACAGGCGTCCGAGTTTTCCGTTGCTGTAGAAGCGTCCGTGGACGATGGCATCAGGATGGGTGATGTTCTTCTCGGCATGCTGCTTCGCCAGCTCCAGCAGCTCGGTGAGGTTCTCTGTGGTGATGTCGACGTAGGAGTTGAGCTGCTCCATCGCGGCGGAGAAGTCCTCCTGCGTCAGTTCGAACTGGCGCGCGGCCGGGCGCGTGGCGGGGATGGGCTGGCGACGCTTGTGCAGGTGCGCGGGATAGCGGCGCCACGGGAATAGCGCATTGAAGGCGATGGCCATCGCCAGGATCGCCACGACGTTGATCAGGATCGGCATCAGCACGTAGTGGTAGCCGAGCGCATGCACCTCCGGGCCGCCGATCACCGCCGCCAGCGCGGTGGCACCGCCGGGCGGATGGATGCAGCGCAGGTAGTACATGCCCAGCACCGCGAGACCAACCGCGAGGGCGGCAGTCCAGGCGTGGCCGGGGAACAGTTTCTGGCAGCTCACGCCGATGACCGCGGACAGCAGGTGGCCGCCGACCACGGCCCACGGCTGCGACAGCGCGCCCTGCGGCACGGCGAACAGCAGCACGGCGGAGGCACCCATCGAGGTGACCATCAACGCGCCACCGACAGCACCGGCGGCATGTTCGGGGAACGTCCAGCGGGTCAGCCAGTACACCGCCACGATGCCCAGCAGCGCGCCGACGCCGGAGATCCACTTCTCGCCGTGGCGGGTGGTATTGCGCTCGATGCCCAGCAGCAAGCGCAACTCGGTCAGGCGGGACGGCGTGCTCATAGGCGGGCGAACGATGAGGAGGCGACGCAGTCTATGCGAAGGACGCGCCCGGCCCGCGTCGTAGGGCGGGCCTGGGCCCGCCGCTTCAGAACATCAAGCTCGCGCGCTGAGCAACCCGATACGGCGGAACCACATCTCCAGCGGCACGGTCACCAGCGGCGGCACGGCGGCGATCACGGCCAGCAGCGTGGCCCACCACGGCCAGCGCAGGCGTAGGGCGGACAGCACGGTGGCGACGACGTAGAACAGGAAGGCGCCGCCATGCAGCGGGCCGAAGATCTTCACGCCCAGTTCGTTGGCCATCGGCCCGTACTTGAGGAACATGCCGATGAGCAGACCGGCCCAGGTGAAGCCTTCGATGAAGGCAGCGACAGCGAACAGGCGCCCGGCGGGCGCGAGGGGACGGGACATGCGGGGACTCCAGTGAGGGAATGCCGGATGCGATGGCGGCTGCTGCGCTCGCTGGCGGCGCGATCTCAACGGCTTGACTTAAGGGTACTTATGGCTTGATCAAACGCCGTTGACGCTATCGGCGCCATACCTTCAGCGAGACATGTTTCATCTAAGTAATAGACCACATTCATCCGCAACTTTTGAGGCCCTGCCATCAGGAGGAAGACTGGAATGAAAGGATGGTGATAAGGACAGGACCTCAGCAA
Source organism: Pseudoxanthomonas sp. PXM01 (assembly GCF_014851815.1). Lineage (GTDB taxonomy): Bacteria > Pseudomonadota > Gammaproteobacteria > Xanthomonadales > Xanthomonadaceae > Pseudoxanthomonas_A. Next base: position 472,809 of record NZ_JACVAJ010000003.1, on the reverse strand, counting down.
CATCCAGTGAATCGGAAGTAACGATTCCATGATTCTTGGCTTGATCGCTCGCACCAGTCTGAAATCCTGCGTGCGAGATCATCCACCCTACGATCGGTCCCCGAGAGTCGCCAAACCAAGCCGGGATATGAGCTAAAACACGTGAACTTCTGTGTCGAACATTCTGCAGTGTCTGAATGAACTGATCCATCTGCCCAACTGTAGCCTGGCTACTGTACTTCTTGCATTGCCCAACAACCCTCAGCTCTGCTCCAGGTGCCGCAAAAATATGGGCCCCAGAGGAAGCGGATATTGATGCAAAGAAATCTATGCCACCCTCGTTGCCCCGCCTTGTCAGAACATTTATCTTGCTGCCGACTGCACTACAAGCAACGCAAGCCAAGGCTTCATACTCTCGATCAGTTAAAGCATCGATGGCGCGAAGCAATTTCGGACGAGAAACCGCTAGTTTCCCTATCTCCTGCTGACCAGGATCATGAGAGGAGATCATCGCGTGTATCGGCGATGAAATCGCGCGAGCAGTCGCACTAACGGCTCGCAGCAGCGGCAAGCACCCTCTTCTTACATGCGCATCATTTTCCTGCTGAGCCCAGTTCCAATAACGCATTAGATTTGTGTCAGAAAAAGCCTCTGCGTCCATTCTAGGCAAGAGCAACTCAGACTCTGCTAATCGAGCCAGAAGACTCCGGAAATCCACCGGAGCGCCACCAATATCGGCCCGATGGAGAGCTGCAATGATCTTCTGCTTCTGACTCATACTTCAGGAGGTCAGGTCTGAAATCACATCCTTAAGACCATTCAGCCCATTCAGAATTCGCGCCTTAGTCTCTTGGTCTCGCATAGCAGCATAGGGAATATTGGCAATAGCCTTTGAACATTGCTCCAGTGCGGAAAAAAGATCCGACACAGGGTCAGCTCGACGCCGGGCATCTTCCTCCAGCTTCCGTGAAAGCATTATCGAATAGCATTTCTCTAGGTCTGATCCAGCACGAAATTGCTCGAAAAGATCGCGCTGATTGATCATCAATGAGGCAATCAGCCTGAGGTCGTCTCGTCGCGCAACACGACGATTCTCGAAATAACCTTTCTTGAGGACCCCCTCATCCTCGTCCGAGCGTGAATGAGGATATAGCCACGAGATGAACTCTTCAAAGTTTAGAGAGTTCTCAAATTTGTACTCAGCCTCCTTCCACTCCAGCCAATCGCGCAGCGGAGCAGAACTCTTACCAAACAGTTCTTGAAAGTAGGGATAGGACCTTTCATCGACTTGGTTTATGAACTGAGAGGCTGACCTTGCTTGATTGAATGCGTAGTAGCCGCGAACCCATTGGCCAGCGCCATGCGAGGTAAGACCAAATCGCTTACCCACCTGCGTGAGGTTCAGACCATCCTTCTCCATCTGCTCAACGAGCAGCTTCGCCTTGTTGAAGGCAGACCATTCGACGACACCGGAAATATGTCTAAGCCCCTGGAATATCCACGCAGCATCCTCATCAGAACCGGTGTACTGAAGGCAGGGAATAACCTGTAATGATTCACGAACCTCATCCGCGACGTTGGTTCCATCTAACGCCAGCTGACCAATCATTTTTGCTGCACAGATGCGACGATTTCCCTCTAGGACAAGATACTTTTCCTCATCAAACTTCTTCACCACCACTCGATCAATCGGGAGAAATCCATTTACCTCCATGCTCATACGCAGCTTTTCAACATCAAACTCGGCAAGCATTCTGCGCTGGGTTGCCTCTTGCACATCGACTTTTGCCCAGTCTTCTTGCGCTACGTATGTCCAGTCCGCTTCAGTAAAGCGCGGATTGTTTGGATCTAGAAAAATTTGAGCCAGCGGAATATCGACCGGCGTAAGAAACTGATGGAGTGATGACATTTCTCCAGACATAGAACCCTCGTCGTGTGTAGGCCACTTTGCGTACCTTAAGGCAATGTGCCATGCGCAATATAGCCTGCCCCTCCTGGCCGCCTAGAGGCGCCACTCTTCGCGATCAAGGAAGAAGCGAATCCTTGCCAACTCCTCCTCCACCGCAATACGAAATTTTGCGTCCCTGGACCCACGTCCATCTACATACCCAAACTTCGACCGCAGCTCCCCATCGACCACACTAAGATTAGCCCACCCAATCACCCGGTCACCCCACAACATCGGTAGCGCGTAGTACCCCAGCTTCCGCTTCGGTGCCGGCGTGTACGCCTCGAAGCGATACGTCCACCCCCAGAACATCTCGAACCGCCGACGGTCCCACACGATAGGATCGAACGGCGTCAGCAGGCGCACCTGGTCGTCCGGCTTCCAGCGTCGGGAGCGCGGATCCTCGTCCGCCGGCCAGTACCAGTCCACACCATCGACGCGTGCCGTGCCCAGCCGCTGACGCGCACGCTTCAATGCCGCCGCGCGCAGGTCGGTCCACTGCGGCACGCCGCTGCGCAGATAACCCAGCAACTGGCCCAGGCTCGCCGCCGGCAACGGCGCGTACTTGCGCACGATGATGTCGAGCAGCGCATCCAGCCGTGCTTCCGCATCCGACATGGCCACCGGCGTCGTGTCGCCGATGCGCGGCGCATAGACGCGCGTACCGCCTTCGCGACGCGCCACCCGCAACAGGCCGCGGTAATGCATGCCGTCCAGCAGCTGCGTGCTCGCGTTCGACGAACCACCGAACCAGTTGGTCGTCTTGCCATGCCCGAAGTGCGCATCCACCTCGCGCGGGTGCGCGCTGCCGCGCTCGCTGACGAACGCCAGCACCGCCTGCGCCTGCTTCCAGCGCGCGGGCGTCCAGACTTCGCGCGCCTTGCGCGGATGCATCAGCTGGTGGTGCTCGCGTGGCAGGAAGCCGTAGTTGACGAAGAAGTCTTCTTCCAGCGGCAGACGGGGATACCGCCGCTCCAGGTCGCCGGCGCGATAGCCGGCGACGCGGTGGCGCAGGGTCAGGTCCTGCGCACGTGCCGGCGCCCGGATCGGGTCCGCCTGCACGAAACCCAGCCGCTGGATCGCCCGCGGCAGGGTGGTCGGTTTGAACAGACTGCGGGCGACGGCATAGCGGCGCAGGTGATCCCCTGTGAGCGCCATGCCGTACGGCCCGCGACCGCGGTCACACGGTGACCGGGTTCGCCTTGTCCACGTCGATCTTGTACTGCTTGATCGCGCGGGCGACGTCCTTGCCGGTCATCTTGCCTTCCTTCGCCAGCGCCGCGATGGCCGCGTGGGCGATGTAGTAGCGATCGACTTCGAAGTGGCGACGCAGGTTGGCACGCGTGTCGCTGCGGCCGAAGCCGTCCGTGCCCAGGCAGGTGTACGCCGCCGGCACGAACGCGCGGATCTGGTCGGTGTAGGCGCGCACGTAGTCGGTAGCGGCGATCACCGGACCCTGGCGGCCTTCCAGCAGTTCCGTCACGTAGGCCTTGCGCGGCGTCTTCGCTTCCGGATTCAGGCGGTTCCAGCGCTCGACGTCGAAACCATCACGACGCAGCTCGTTGAAGCTCGGGCACGACCAGATGTCGGCGGTCACGCCGAAATCCTTGTCCAGCAGCTCGGCCGCCGCGATCGCCTCGCGCAGGATGGTGCCGCTGCCCAGCAGCTGCACGCGCAGCTCGCCCTTCTTCGGCTTGCCGGCATCGGTCAGCAGGTACATGCCCTTGATGATGCCTTCGGCCGCCCCTTCCGGCATTTCCGGGTGGGTGTAGTTCTCGTTCATCAGGGTGACGTAGTAGTACTCGTCCACCTGCTCCTGCAGCATCTTCTGCATGCCGTGCTGCATGACCACCGTCACCTCGAAGCCGAAGGTCGGGTCGTAGCTGCGCACATTGGGGATGCTGCCGGCGATGACGTGGCTGAAACCGTCCTCGTGCTGCAAGCCTTCGCCGTTGAGCGTCGTACGGCCCGCGGTGCCGCCCAGCAGGAAGCCGCGCGTGCGCATGTCCGCCGCCTGCCAGGCGATGTCGCCGATGCGCTGGAAGCCGAACATCGAGTAGTAGATGTAGAACGGCAGCATCGGCACGTTGCTGACCGAATAGCTGGTGCCCGCCGCCATCCACGACGACATCGCACCCGGCTCGCTGATGCCCTGCTGCAGCACCTGGCCGGACTGGTCCTCGCGGTAGTACATCAGCTGGTCGGCATCGACCGGCTTGTACTTCTGGCCGAACGGCGCGTAGATGCCGATCTGGCGGAACATGCCTTCCATGCCGAAGGTGCGCGCTTCGTCGGCGACGATCGGCACCAGGCGCGGGCCGACCTGCTTGTCGCGCAGCGCGATGTTCAAGGTCTGCACGAACGCCATCGTGGTGGAGATCTCGCGCTCGCCGGTGCTCTTCAGCAGGCGCTCGAAGGCCTCCAGCTTGGGCGTCTCGAACGACTCGCTGGCCTTGCGGCGACGCTGCGGCAGATAGCCGCCGAGCGCGGCGCGGCGCGACTTCAGGTACTGGATCTCCGGCGAGTCCTCGCCCGGGTGGTAGAACGGCACCTGCGCCGACTCTTCCAGCTGCTTGTCGCTGACCGGGATGTTGAAGCGGTCGCGGAACGTGCGGATGGCCTCGTCGTCCAGCTTCTTGGTCTGGTGGGTCGGGTTGAGCGATTCGCCCGCCGAGCCCATGCCGTAGCCCTTCACCGTCTTGGCCAGGATCACCGTGGGCATGCCCTTGGTGTTCACCGCCTCGTGGTAGGCCGCGTAGACCTTGTGCGGATCATGGCCACCGCGGTTCAGGCGCCAGATGTCGTCGTCGGACAGGTTGGCGACCATGGCCGCCGTCTCCGGGTACTTGCCGAAGAAGTTGTCGCGCGTGTACTTGCCGCCGAACGCCTTGCAGTTCTGGTACTCGCCGTCGACGGTTTCCATCATCAGCTTCTTCAGCGTGCCGGTGGTGTCGCGCGCGATGAGCGGATCCCAGTAGCTGCCCCACAGCAGCTTGATGACGTTCCAGCCACCGCCGCGGAACACGCCTTCCAGTTCCTGGATGATCTTGCCGTTGCCGCGCACCGGACCGTCCAGGCGCTGCAGGTTGCAGTTGACCACGAAGATCAGGTTGTCGAGGCCTTCGCGGCCGGCCAGCGCGATCGCGCCGAGGGTTTCCGGCTCGTCGCTCTCGCCGTCGCCGATGAAGCACCACACCTTGCGGTCGGACTTCTCGATCAGGCCGCGGTGCTCCAGGTACTTCATGAACTGCGCCTGGTAGATCGCCGCGAGTGGGCCCAGGCCCATCGACACGGTCGGCGTCTGCCAGTAGTCCGGCATCAGCCACGGGTGCGGGTAGGACGAGATGCCCTGGCCGTCGACTTCCATGCGGAAGTTGTCGAGCTGCTGCTCGCTGATGCGGCCTTCCAGGAACGAGCGCGCATAGATGCCCGGCGCGCTGTGGCCCTGGATGAACAACAGGTCGCCCGGATGGTTCTCGGACGGCGCGCGCCAGAAGTGGTTGAAACCGACGTCGTACAGCGTTGCGCCGGAGGCGAAGCTGGCGATGTGGCCGCCGAGGTCGCCGGGCTTGCGGTTGGCGCGCACGACGGTGGCCATCGCGTTCCAGCGGATGATCGAACGGATGCGCCATTCCAGCGCGGCGTCACCGGGGCTCTTGGCCTCGTTCTGCGGCGCGATGGTGTTGACGTATTCGGTGGTGGGCGAGAACGGCAGGTAGGCACCGGCGCGTCGGGTGACTTCGACCATGCCTTCGAGCAACTGGTGAGCACGCAGGGCGCCGTTCTTCTCGATCACCGCCTGCATGGAATCGATCCATTCGCGGGATTCCTGCGGATCCGGATCGCTCTGCAACATCTCGTTCAACCAGTTCATTCCCACTCCTGTTTCGCCACGCGTGGGGCGCAGCGTTGCGGTTTCTTGTAGACGTTGAAGTGTAACGCACGCACCCCGCGCGGGACCTGGCTACGCAGGCGTATGGAAAGGACATTGCGTGCCTGTCCCGAGACAACAGGCACACCAAAATCAGACCAATGCCGTATTGCAATGCAGCACATGAAGTGGGCTTATGATCGGCGTCCGGGGGGAAGCGGCGATCGGGATCGGCATGCGCAACGCAGTGCCCAGCAGTGTCGTGCCAGACAGGGAGGTCGCCGGTGCCGCGCACTGGCGCAGCAGCCTGCGCACGCGCATCGCCCTGTGGGCCGGACTGGTCAACGTGGTGCTGCTGGTATTGCTGGTGCTGGCGACGGCATGGTTCGCGCACCGGATGATCCTGGACGACGCGCGCCGCGACACCCATGCGACCGCACAGGAAGCCGCCCAGCGGCTCGATGCCGCGCTGCACGTGGTGACCATCACCACCCACGGTATCTCCGACCTGGTCGGGAGCGCTCAGTTGTCGCCCGACGAACTGGTTACCACGCTGCGCGCGATGGTGAAGGCCACGCCTGGCTGCGCTGGCGGCCTGCTGATCCTGGAGCCGCGCAACCGCGGGGACGCGCCGTTCGCCTATTACGTCGCCGCCAACGGCAACGATCGCGACTTCATCGCCGACGGCTATCCGTTCCGCGACCAGGGCTGGTACCAGCGTACCGTCGCCTCGCCCGGCGGCTGGTGGTCCGAGCCCTACCTCAACCAGACCGCTGGCGCCGTCTGGACGGTCACCTACAACATGCCCCTGCGCGAGCCCGGCCGGGGCGCCCGTACGCGCGGCATGGTCAGCCTGGACCTGCCACTGGCCAACCTCACCGATCCGGTCGATTCGCTGGCCCACCTGCCGGGCTGGCGGGTCTCGCTGGTCGCGCCCGGCGGCACGCTCGCGATGAATCCCGAGGTCGGCGTCGACCGCCTGGAGCGCCTCGAGGACTACATCGCCCGTGCCGGTCGCAGCGACCTGCGCCAGGCCGCCGAAGCGGTGCGCCTGCGCGAGCCCCTGCAGTTCGTGCACGTGGATGCGACCAGCGACGAGCGCCGCTACACCGTGGTGGAGCCGATCGGCGACAGCGGCTGGAGCCTGCTGGTCGCGCAGTCGTACGACCTGATCACCGACCGGCTGGCGCAGGCACTGTGGCTGCTGGCCGCGATCGGCGCGCTGCTGGCGCTGGTCTGCATGCTGGTGGTACGCAAGCTGGCGCACCACATCAGCCAGCCGATGGAAGGCCTGTCGTCGTCGGCGGCGCGCCTGGCGCAGGGCGACTACGAGATGCCGGTACCGCACGTGCACCGTCGCGACGAAGTCGGCCAGATGGCGCGCACGCTGGAGCACGCGCGCGGGTCGATCCGCCAGCAGCTGCGCGAGATCGAGGACATGACCGCGGCACGGCAGAAGCTGGAGAGCGAACTGTCGATCGCACGCGAGATCCAGCAGGCGATGCTGCCGCCGGGCCGCGTGATCGACCGCGAGCATGCGCACCTAGAAGCCTATGCGCGACTGGAGCCCGCCAAGGCGGTCGGCGGCGACTTCTACTGCTTCATCCAGACCGATCCAGACTGCCTGTGGTTCGCCATCGGCGACGTCTCCGACAAGGGCGTGCCGGCGGCGCTGTTCATGGCACGCACCGTGACGGTGCTGGAAGTCGCGGCCAGCACCCATCCGTCGCCGGAGCGCGTGCTCGCCGAAGCCTCGCGGCGGCTGGTGCAGGGCAATGACGCCTGCATGTTCGCCACCGTGCTGTGCGGGCGCGTGGACGTGCGCAGCGGCGCCTGCGTGCTGGCCAGCGCCGGCCACGATGCCCCCCTGCTGCTGCACGCCGATGGCCGCCACGAGGAACTGCCGGTGCAACCCGGGCCGCCGCTGGGCTTCGAAGTGGGCGACGCCTTCCCGCTGTGGTCGGGGCAGCTGCCCGCCGGCGCTACCCTGCTGGCCTGGACCGACGGCATCACCGAGGCCTTCGATGCCGGCAACGTCGCCTTCGGTACGGAGCGCATCCCCGACGCACTGCAGCCGGGCGCCACCGCGCGCGAGCAGTGCGAGCGGCTGATCACCCGGGTTCACGCGTTTACCGATCCCGCGCCACAATCCGACGACATCACCGTGCTCGCCATCCGCCGCCGGCTGGACAGCACCGCCACCCCGCCCGAAGCTCCGCCACCCCAGGAGGCTGCGCATGCAGATGCGACTCTTCATTCCCCGTGAGCACGCCCGCGTCGACGATCTGAATGCGTCGCTGGAAGCCGTGCTGGCCAACAACGGCGTCAGCCGGGCGATCCAGGGCGATGTACGGCTGATCGTCGAGGAACTGGCCAGCAACGCCATCGAACACGGCGACCTGGCCCGCGTCGACGCCGAGGAACACGAGCTGTGCGTGGACATCGCCATCCGCGACCGCCTGCTGACGCTGGAATTCCGCGAGAGCGGCGCGCCCTTCAACCCGCTCGAACAGCCCGCTCCGGACCTGGAGGCGGACATCCTGGAGCGGCCGACCGGCGGCCTCGGCCTGCATCTGGTCCGGCAGGTGGCCGAAATGGCCTCGTATCAGCGAATGGGTAACTACAACATCCTGCGCCTGTCGCTGCGCATACCCACCGAGGAGAACCCCGCATGAGCCTGGACATTCAGCTCGACCCGCCGGGCAAGGGCAGTCAGCGCGCACACCTGCGCGGCCGGCTGGACACGCACACCTACGAGGACCTGGACGAGGCGCTGGCACCGCTGCTGAACCGCCAGCTGCACTCGCTGGTGCTGGACCTGTCGGGACTGGACTACATCAGCAGCGCCGGCATCCGCTCGATCTTCAAGGCCCGCAAGGCGCTGTCGCCGCATGGCGGCAAGGTGCTGCTGGTCAACCCGCAGCCGCAGATCCAGAAGGTGCTCGACATGGTCAAGGCGGTGCCGTTGAACGAGATCTTCTCGTCCACCGCCGAGGCCGACGCCTACCTCGACGTGATGCAGCGCAAGGTGCTGGATGCAGCGGAGGACCCCGACTGACGCGACGCGCGCCGGTCTCACCTTCGCCTCACATTTGATTTACGATCCAGCGTCGCCTCCCTTTCTCCCCGGGCTCCCCCACCCGGCATATCCGCTACACCGAGATGCCCGATGACACTGGAGATTGAGGTCTACCCGCCGGTCAACGGCAACCAGTACGTACTGCTGTTCGGGCGGCTGGATACCGCCAGCTACGCGCAGCTCGACGACGCGCTGGCGCCGATGCTGGCCGCACGCCCGCAGGCGCTGGTGCTGGACCTGGCGCACCTGGACTACATCAGCAGCGCCGGCGTGCGCAGCATCCTCAAGGCACGAAAGGCGCTGGCCCCGCACGAAGGCCGCCTGCTGGTCGTGCATCCGCAGGAACAGATCCGCAAGGTCATCGAGATCGTGCAGGCGGTGCCCATGGACGAGATCTTCGAATCCAACGCCGACGCCGATGCCTACCTGGATGCGCTGCAGCGGCGGATTCTGGATGGCGAGGATGAAAGCTAGCGGGATGGAGATGTGGGATGTGGGAGCGACGTAAGTCGCGATGGACTACCGGTAAAGCCTCATCGCGACTTACGTCGCTCCCACACCTGGGCCCCCTGCACCTAACAAAGAAAGAAGCCCCGCATGCGGGGCTTCTTTCTTTCCGGTGATCCGCAGGACGATCAACCCGGCCCGTTGCGCTCCGCTTCGCGCTGCAGGCGGATCTGCGCATCGACGGCGGCGATCGCGGTCATGTTGATCACCCGGCGCGGTGTGGCGCTGGTGGTCAGGATGTGCACCGGCCTGGAGATGCCCATCAGGATCGGGCCGATCGCCACGCCGTCGGTCACCACGCGCACCATGTTGTAGGCGATGTTGGCCGCGTCCAGGTTGGGCATGACGAACAGGTTGGCGCGGCCGCTGAGCGTGCTGCCCGGCATCATGCGGCTGCGCAGCACCTCGTCCCACGCGGTGTCGCCCTGCATCTCGCCGTCGACGTTGAGGTCGGGCTTGCGCTTCAACAGCAACTCGCGGACCTTGCGCATCTTCAGCGAGCCCGGCGTTTCGTGGCTGCCGAAGTTGGAGTGCGACAGCAGCGCGATGCGCGGCTCGATGCCGAACAGCTTCAGGCGATAGGCGGCCTGCAGCGTGGCCTCGGCGATCTGCTCGGCGGTCGGGTCGTCCTGCACGTGCGTGTCGAGGAAGAAGTACGCGCCCTGGTTGTTGATCACGCCGGTCATGGCCGAGGTCGACTGCACGCCCGGATCCAGCGGGATCACGCTGCGCACGTAGCCCAGCTTCTTGTGGAAGCGGCCGACCAGGCCGGTGATCAGCGCGTCGGCTTCGCCGCGCGCGACCATGACCGCCGCGATCAGCGTGGGGCGCGAGCGCATCAGGTTCTTCGCCGCCGCCGGCGTCACGCCGCGGCGCGAGGTCAGCGCGTGGTAGTGCTGCCAGTAGTCGTTGAAACGCGGGTCGTCGTCCTGGTTGGTCACCTCGAAATCGACGCCGGCGCGCATGCGCAGGCTCAGGCGCTGGATGCGGGCGTCGATCACGTCGGGGCGGCCGATCAGGATCGGGAACGCCAGGCCTTCGTCGATCACCGTCTGCACCGCGCGCAGCACCGTCTCTTCCTCGCCCTCGGCATAGACCACGCGCTTCTTGTCGGCGCGCGCACGGTCGTAGACCGGCTTCATCATCAGGCTGGTGCGGTAGACGAACTGGCCCAGCTTCTCGCGGTAGGCCCACATGTCGTCGATCGGACGCAGCGCCACGCCGGAGTCCATCGCCGCCTGCGCCACCGCCGCGGCCACTTCGACCAGCAGGCGCGGGTCGAACGGGCGCGGGATCAGGTACTCGGGGCCGAAGCAGGGCACGTCGTCGCCGTAGGCGCTGCCCAGGTCGGACGCCTCGCGCCGCGCGAGCTTGGCGATGGCGTGCACGCAGGCGACCTTCATCGCCTCGTTGATGACCGTGGCGCCCACGTCCAGCGCACCGCGGAAGATGTACGGGAAGCAGAGCGCGTTGTTGACCTGGTTCGGGTAGTCGCTGCGGCCGGTGCCGATGATGACGTCCGGGCGCACGGCCTTGGCGTCGGCCGGCAGGATTTCTGGGTTCGGATTGGCCAGCGCCAGGATGACGGGCTTGTCCGCCATGGTCGCGACCATCTCCGGCTTCAGGATGCCGCCGGCCGACAGGCCCAGGAAGATGTCCGCGCCGGCGACGATCTCGGCCAGCGAGCGCTTGTCGGTATCGCGTGCGTACCGCGCCTTGTCCGGATCCAGGTGCGGACGGCCGGTGTAGATGACGCCATCGCGGTCGAACGCCAGGATGTTCTCCGGCTTCAGGCCCAGCGCGACGAGCATGTCGAGGCAGGCGATGCCCGCCGCACCGGCGCCGCTGGTGGCCAGCTTCACGTCGCCGATCTTCTTGCCGATCACTTCCAGCGCGTTGACCACCGCCGCACCGACGATGATCGCCGTGCCGTGCTGGTCGTCGTGGAACACCGGGATCTTCATCCGCTCGCGCAACTTGCGCTCGACGATGAAGCACTCCGGCGCCTTGATGTCTTCCAGGTTGATGCCGCCGAAGGTCGGCTCCAGCGAGGCGATGATGTCGACCAGCTTGTCGGGATCGGTCTCGTCGATCTCGATGTCGAACACGTCGATGCCGGCGAACTTCTGGAACAGCACGCCCTTGCCTTCCATCACCGGCTTGCCGGCCAGCGGACCGATGTTGCCCAGGCCCAGTACGGCGGTGCCGTTGGTGACCACGGCCACCAGGTTGCCGCGCGCGGTCAGCTCGCTGGCGGTGTTCGGATCCTCGACGATGGCTTCGCAGGCATAGGCCACGCCCGGCGAGTACGCCAGCGCCAGATCACGCTGGGTCAGCATCGGCTTGGTGGGGGCGACCTTGATCTTGCCCGGCGGAGACAGGCGGTGGTATTCCAGCGCGGCCTGCTTGAAATCGTCGTTCGTCATTGCGGAAACGGTGCCTGTGATGAAGGCGGGGGAGCGGCGATTCTACCCCTTCCCCACCGGGGCCGGACCCGGCCGATTGCGGCGCTGCATCACGCCATGGTCATGCGATGCGGGCTCAGGGTGCGAGGAAGCGACAGTCGTCACGCCGGCGCGACACATGCGCGCAGGTGTCGCGGAATGCATCCGGCGCGGGACGCGTGCCGGTATCCAGCCACTGCTCGAGCACCCGCAATGCGCTGGTGTAGGTCGTATCCCTGAGACGGCTGTGGTCGCTCTCGTCGGTGAGTGCCTGCAGCAGCAGGTGACCGCGACCGGCCGCCTCGACGGTGGCCTTGTAGGCCGCTTCGGCCTCGTACGACACGGTCGGATCGTGGCGCGCGTGCACGGTGACGGTGGGCAGCACGATCAGGCCGGACAGATCGGCGTCGTAGGCCAGCGCCGCGACGGCCGCAGGATCGGCCCTGAAACGCTCCACCTCTGCATTGAGCGCCGCATCGTCATGCGAGCCCCGATACGCCGTCTTTGCGTTGTCGAACGGATTGCGGCCACCCAGGCGCTTCTGCACCATGTCCTGGAAATGGAACGTGCCCCACGCCAGGTGCGCGACCAGCTGCTTCTCTACCACGCCAGTGACGGCCAGGATGTCGCGCAGGTTCGCGGCCTGTGCAGGCGAGCGCCTGGCTGCGGGCAGCTCGACGCCGGTGCAGGCGTCCACGCGCTTGCGCAGCTCGTCGCGCGTCATCCGCGCGTCGGCAGGCAGGCCTTGCCATACGGGGTATTGCACGTCACCGGTGGCCGGATGGTTGCGGCAGTAGTACTGGTAGACCGCGCGCAGGTCGGCGCGGAAGCCGTAGCCCTGCGTACCGCCGAACAGCAGGCCATTGGTGGTCAGTATGCCGTCGTAGTTCGGCTGTCCGTCGATGTCGAGCGCGTACAGTTCGGCCGCCTTCACCGCCACGTTGCCGCCCCACGACTGCCCATGCAGCAAGGTGCGCTCCGGACGGCCCCAGCGTGACCAGAACACGCGACGACTGACGTCTACGTCGGCCGCCGCCATCCGCACGCCGTAACCACCGCGGCGGTAGGTCGTGCCGATCCACGCGTAACCGCTGCGCACCATCACCGCGAAGCGCTCCAGGTCTTCCGCCGAATCGCCCGCCTTCGGCGCGCCGAGCCGCGGCCCGCCGTGCGCATGCACGATGAGCCGGCGGTTCCACGTGCGCGGCATCGCCACCATCAACCAGGCACCGTTCGCGTCGCGGGCTTCGTAGCAGTCGATCTGCGGACTGGCGGACGCCGGGCATGCGATCGCTGCGAAAGCCGGTTCGGCGTCCTTCCCGGCCGCGCTGGCAGGCAGCGCGGCCGTGCCCAGCACGGCCAAGACAGTGGCAATCCAACGGCGGCTCATCCTTCGCATCGCGGGTGCAGGCTCCTCAGAACGAGCGGCTGATGTTGACGTACCAGTAGCGGCCCCACGGATTGTGCAACGAACCGCGGTAACCGCCATCGGCCAGCGACGGCCCCTCGTCGGTCAGGTCGCGCACGCCCAGGCGCACGGCGGTGCCATCGGGGAAGCGGTACTGGCCGTACAGGTTGTGGGTCAGCCGCTGCTCGACCACCCACGGATCGCCCGACACGCCCAGCAGCTGCGGCTGTTCGAACGAACTCATGTACTGCGCCGAGTAGCCCACGCGCCAGGCCGACTTGTTCCAGGTCAGCGAGCCGCTGGCGCGCCATTCCGGGCGGCCGTTCTGGCCGATCAGCTGGCTCGGGTCCGGCAGCGGGGTCAGCGGATCGATGGTGCCCGCGGCGCGTGCGGCGTACAGCGCATTGACGATGTCGCCCGGATCGCGGGTGAACTCCAGCAGGCGCGTCGCATTGAGGTTGACCGAGAACGAGCCGAAACGCGTGCGGCGCAGCGACCAGTCCATGCCGAAGTCGATGCCGCCCGCCGTCTGCGGTTGCAGGTTGATGAAGCGGTCGTTGATGGCGATGACGCGTCCGACCGGATCGATGCCGGTACCGGCGAAGAAGTCGATGTCTTCCTGCGTGGGGGCCTCGCGCACCACCAGCGGATTGCTGCCGCCGTCGACGCGATTGAGGTAGTCCACCGTCAGTGCGGTCTGCGCACCGAGCAGGCCGACGATCTGCTCCTGCTTGATCTTCCAGCGATCGACGGTGAAGGTGAAGCTGCCGAAGCGCTCGGGGATGAAGGTCGGCTGGAACACCACGCCGAACGAGGTGTTGGTGCTCTCTTCGGGCTCCAGGTCCGGATTGCCCGCCACCAGCAGCGAGGCACCGGCGGTGTTCTGCCCGCAGGCACTGAACGAGGCGATGCGGCCGGCGCGCAGATCGGCTTCGCAGCGGATGTGGTCCATGCCGCTGGCCAGGCGCGAGTACTGCGTGGCGTTGGTCTGTTCGAGGTTCGGCGCACGGAAGCCTTCCGAATACGAACCGCGCAGGCGCACGCCGTCCACCAGGTCCCACGCCAGCGCCACCTTGGGCTTGGCGACCGAACCGAAGTCGGAGTAGTGCTCGTAGCGTCCGGCCAGCTGCATGTCGAGGCGATGCACCAGCGGGATGCCCATGTCTTCCGACACCAGCGGCACCGCGAATTCGACATAGGCCGAGCCGACGTTGCGCGAGCCGCGCGTGTCCGGATTCGGGCTGACCGCGGCGACGTTGCTGAGGTTGGTCTCGCCGGTCACCATGTCGGTGAAGGTGTAGGTGCCGTCGAGGTTGGCATCGCGGTCGTCGCGCTGGGTCTCACGGCGCGCTTCCGCACCGAAGGCGACGCCGACGTTGCCGGCCGGCAGCGAGAACAGGTCGCCGCGGCTCATCTTGAAGTCGGCCATCGTCAGCGTGGTGCGCGACTCGCGCACCAGGTCGAACACGATGCCGTCGGTCGCCGCCTGCGAACTCGGCGAGCAGTCGCCATAGGTCGGCGTGGCCACACAGCCGCCGCTGAACGGGTTGTATGCGTCCGGGGTGGCGAGGGCGAGCTGCTGCTGCAGCCTGGTCATGTTGATGTTGGGCGACCGGTCTTCGGCCTCGGCCTCGGAATACAGCAGCGCCGTTTCCCAGTTCCAGCCGTTCCACTCGCCGCGCAGGCCAGCGAGGAAGCGCGCCTGGTAGTTCTCCACGCGCACGCGCTGGAAGCCGGTATCGACGTAGCGGTAGTTGCTCATCTGCACCGGCAGGCCGGCGGCCGGCACGCCGGTCAGGCCGGGCAGGCGGTTCGGGTTCGGCGTGCCGTCGGGCAGCGTCGCCGCGCCGAACGGGTTCCAGTAGTTGGTCGCCGGAATCCACAGGCTGTTGAGGTTGACCACCGGCGGCTGCGTCGCTTCGCTGACCGCGTGATAGAAGCCGATTTCGCCGAACGCCTCGACCGTATCGGTGAGGTCGTGGTGGCCGGTCACGAACACGTTGATGCGCTCGACCGACGGCCGCACCGTGGTGCCGTGGCGCGTGTCGTAGCGCATGTCGCGGTTGGTGGTGTTGAAGTTGTGGTTGCCGCTGGCAAGGCACAGGTCGGTGCCGAAGCTGACGCCGCAACCGAAGCTCGACGGCTGGATGCGGAACGCACCGGCCGTGTTGGTCACCGCCGTGCCGTTGGAACGGATCACCGCGCGCGGACCGACCGTCAGGCGCGCCCACGGCGTATGCGACGAGCGGCCATCCAGCGCGGCCAGGCCGGCGAAATCCGGATAGTCGGCGAACAGCGCGCGCAGGTCGTCGGTCGCGGTGAAGTCCTGGTCCGACGCCATCAGCTCGGAGCGGTCGGTGTAGTTGATGAACGCCGACACGTTGCCGCGGTCGTAGTTCTTGCCGGCGAACAGGTTCACCTCGAACTCGTTCATGCCCGTGCCTTCGGCACTGCCGTAGCGCGTGCTGGCGCTGACGCCGTCGAAGTCGGTCTGCAGCACGGTGTTGACTACGCCGGCGACCGCATCGGCGCCGTAGATCGCGGCCGCGCCGTCGAGCAGGATCTCCATGCGGTCCAGGCCCGACACCGGGATCGCATTGGAATTGAAGCTCTGCACCGGCACCGTGCCGGTGTCGGATGTGCCCTGGCTGGTCGGGTGCTGCACCAGCCGGCGCCCGTTGAGCAGCACCAGCGTGTTGCCGACGCCGAGCGAGCGCAGGTTGACCGAGTTGACGTCGCCGCGCGCCGCGTTGCTGGTCTGCGGATTGTTGGACGCGTCGAACAGCACGTCGCCCATCTGCGGAATGGTGCGCATCAGCTCGTCGCCGGAGATCGCGCCGGCGGCATCGATCTGTTCGGCGCCCACGACCATCACCGGCAACGCGTCGGTGGTCGATGCGCCCTGGATATGCGAGCCGACCACGGTGACCTTGTCGAGCGTGGTGGGTTCCTCGGCGGGTGCCGATTGCGGCGCCGGTTCGGCCGGCGGCGTGGTGTCCTGGGCCGCGGCGGCGTGGATCACCGCCAGCAAGGCCAGGGTCAGGCTGCTCCGCGATAGCGCGGTGCGTCGGTTATGGGGTTGCATCGTTCAGTCCCTCCTCTGAAGACGTGGTGTGGCCGGCGTCAGTCGGCCGTGAGTCGTGTCGGGTCGCCCGGGCCTGCGGCCGGGTCCGGCGCGGCGGCGATGGGGGCGGACGGGCCGCCCAGCGCGCGCGCCAGCGCGTCGCGGTCGAGCGCGTTCTCCCAGCGCGCGACCACCAGCGTGGCCACCGCGTTGCCGGTGAAATTGGTCAGCGAGCGGCACTCGCTCATGAAGCGGTCGATGCCGAGGATCAGCGCCATGCCGGCGACGGGCACTTCCGGCACCACCGCCAGCGTCGCCGCCAGCGTGATGAAACCGGCGCCGGTCACGCCGGCCGCGCCCTTCGAGCTCAGCATCGCGACCAGCAGCAGCATGATCTGGTGGCCCAGGCTCAGCTCGGTATTGGTGGCCTGCGCGATGAACAGCGCGGCCAGCGTCATGTAGATGTTGGTGCCGTCCAGGTTGAACGAGTAGCCGGTCGGCACGACCAGGCCGACGACCGACTTCGACGCGCCGGCGCGCTCCATCTTCTCCATCAGCGACGGCAGTGCGGATTCGGACGACGAGGTGCCCAGCACCAGCAGCAGTTCCGCCTTCAGGTAGCGGATCAGGCGGAAGATCGAGAAGCCGCACCACCACGACACCAGGCCGAGGATGACGATCACGAACAGCAGCGAGGTGAGGTAGAACGAACCCACCAGCCACGCCAGGTTGACCAGCATGCCGACGCCGTACTTGCCGATGGTGAAGGCGATGGCGCCGAACGCACCGATGGGCGCCGCGCGCATCAGGATGTGCACCAGCCGGAACACCGGCGCGGTCAGCGCTTCCAGCAGGTTCAGCACCGGACGGCCCTTCTCGCCGACCAGCGCCAGCGACAGGCCGAACAGCACCGCCACGAACAGCACCTGCAGGATGTTGTCGCCCACCAGCGGGCTGACCAGCGTCTTCGGGATGATGTCCATCAGGAAGCCGACCAGCGACAGCTCGTGCGACTTCTGCACGTAGTCGTCGACCGCGGACCGGTCCAGGTCGGCCGGATTGATATTCATGCCGGCGCCGGGCTGGACCACGTGCGCGACGACCATGCCGATGACGAGCGCCAGCGTGGAGAAGAACAGGAAGTACGCCATCGCCTTGGCGAACACCCGGCCCACCGTGCGCAGGTGGGTCATGCCGGCGATGCCGGTGACGATGGTCAGGAAGATCACCGGCGCGATGATCATCTTCACCAGTTTGATGAAGGCGTCGCCCAGCGGCTTCATCGATTCGGCCAGCGCCGGCTCGAAATGCCCCAGCAATGCGCCCAGCACGATCGCCACGATCACCTGGAAGTAGAGCTGCTTGTACAGCGGCTGCTTCGGCGGCGGCACGAAAGGGGTATCGGCCAGTTGCATGGGGGAGACTCCGGAAAACGGCGGCGCCACCCGGATCGGCGGCCGGCATGTTGTACCCCCGCATCGCCGCCGCACCGATAACCTATTGGTACTAGCCCCCGCGCCTGCGGCAGTGCCCCAGTAGACTGGGCCCCCATGCTGCGTGCCCGCCGCCACCGCCAGATCCTGTCCGTCGTGCTGGCGATCCTCGGCGGCGCGGCGCTGGTGATGACGCTGGCCTACCACTGGGCCGGCACGCGCGCGCAGCGTGCGGAGACCACGCAGCTGGAACGCCAGCTCGACCTGCACGCGCAGGCCCTGCAGCAGCGCATCGACCGCTATCGCACGCTGCCGCAGGTGCTTGCGCAGGATCCCGACCTGCGCGATGCGCTGCTCGCGCCGGTCGACGACGCGCGCCGCAACGCGCTCAACCAGCGCCTGGAGGACGCCAACAGCGTCACCCGCTCCTCGACGCTGACGCTGATCGACCGCCACGGCACCGCGCTGGCCGCCAGCAACTGGCGTGAGCCCACCAGCAACGTCGGCGAGGACTACAGCTTCCGTCCCTACGTGAAACAGGCGCTGCGCGACGGGCAGGGGCAGTTCTACGGCATCGGCCTGACCACCGGCGAGCCGGGCTACTTCCTGTCGCAGGCGATCACCGGCGACGGCGGCGACGTCATCGGCCTCATCGTCATCAAGATCGAGCTGGACGCGCTGGAACAGGAATGGTTGCAGACACCGGACATCGTGCTCGTCAGCGATGCGCACGGAGTGATCTTCCTCGCCAGCCAGGACGCCTGGCGCTACCGCACGCTGCGCACGCTGACCGACGCCGACCGCCGCGAGCTCGACGCCACCCGCCAGTACGCGCGTCAGACCCTGCGTCAGCTGCAGTGGCAGAACCTGTCGGCCCCGGGCGACGGTGCGAGGCGCGTGCAGCTGCGCGACCCCACCCTGCCCGCGCCGGTGCTGTGGCAGTCGATGGCCCTGCCCGAGGAAGGCTGGCAACTGCACCTGCTGCATGATGCGTCGGCGATCACCGCGGCGGGCCGCACCGCCGCGCTCGCCGCCGGCGGCGTCTGGCTGGCGCTGTCGTTCCTGGCGTTGTTCATGCAGCAGCGCCGCCGCATCGCGCTGCTGCAGCGACGCAGCCGCGAGGAACTGGAAGCCGTGCTGCAACAGCACGCGCAGGAGCTGCGCACCGCGCAGGATGGCATCGTCGAAGCCGCGCGCTCCGCCGACGCCGGTCTCAGCCGCAGCCTCGAACACCTGCCGCAAGGCGTGGTGATCATCGATGCGGACCTGCGGCTGGTCGCGTGGAACTCGCGCTACATGGACCTGTTCCGCTTCCCGCCCGACCTGATCCACGTCGGCCGGCCGATCGAGGACGTGTTCCGCTACAACGCGCGCCGCGGCCTGCTCGGCCCGGGCCCGGTCGAAGAGGCGATCCAGCGGCGCATCGAGCACCTGCGCAGCGGCAAGCCGCACATGCGCGAGAGCGAGAAGGACGACGGCGTGGTGCTGGAGATCCGCGGCAACCCGTTGCCGGATGGCGGCTTCGTCACCAGCTACGCCGACATCACCAGCTACAAGAACGCGGCGCGCGAACTGCGCTCGCTGGCCGATGCGCTGGAACACCGCGTGGAAGAGCGCACGCGTGCGCTGGCCGACGCCACCCAGGCCGCGGAGAACGCCAACCGCTACAAGACGCGCTTCGTCGCCTCCGCCGTGCACGACCTGCTGCAACCGCTCAACGCCGCGCGCATGTTCGTGTCGGCGCTGCGCGGCCGCCTGCACGAGGACGAGGCGCGACGCATCGCCGACCACGTCGACAATGCGCTGACCGCGCAGGACGCCATCCTCAACAGCCTGCTCGACATCGCCCGGCTGGAATCCGGCGCGCTGCCGACGCGCGTGCGCGACTTCGCGCTGGCGCCGCTGCTGGAGGCGCTGGCGCGCGAGTTCGGCATGGCCGCGACCGAACGCGGGCTGGTGCTCGACAGCGTGCCTACGCGCGCCGTCGTGCGCAGCGACGAAGCCCTGCTGCGGCGGATCCTGCAGAACTTCCTGTCGAATGCGATCCGCTACACGCCGCGCGGCCGCGTGCTGCTCGGCGTGCGCCGCACCGGCGACGGCGTGCGCATCGAAGTGCACGACCAGGGACCGGGTATTCCCGAAGCCCTGCAGGCGGAAATCTTCGAAGAGTTCCGCCGCCTCAACGACGGCGTCGCCAGCGATCGGGGTGCCGGCCTGGGACTGGCGATCGTCGAACGCATCGGCCGCCTGCTCGGCCACCGCATCGGCCTGCGCTCGCACCTCGGCCGCGGCAGCGTGTTCTGGGTCGAGCTGCCGCACGGCGTCGCCACGGCGCCGATGGCGGAAACGTCGCCCGTGGTGGCCGATATCGACGACGGTTCGCCGCTGCGCGGACGCCGCGTGTGGTGCGTCGACGACGATCCGCGCGTCTGCGAGGCCACGCGCGCGCTGTTGCAACGCTGGGAATGCGAGGTCGGCCTGGCGGCCGGCCCGGCCGATGCGCTGGCGGCCGCGATGCCGGGACAGGCGCCCGACCTGCTGCTGCTCGACGTGCGGCTGGGCGACACCGACGGCCCGACGCTCTACACCCGTCTGTGCGAGCGCTGGAACAGCACGCCGCCGGTGATCCTGGTGACCGCCGAGCGCGACGATGCGCTGCGCGCGCTGGCGCTGCATCACGGCTGGGGTTTCCTCGCCAAGCCGGTGAAACCCGCGGCGCTGCGCGCGCTGATGACCCAACTCCACGTGCGCCGCGCGCACTGAGGATCAAGCCGATGCCGAGCCGATGCTGACCTACGTCATTCCCGTCCTCGCCATCGTGCTGCTGGGCGCCGCACTGCGACGGATGCGGCGCGTCCCCGATGGCCTGTTCCCGGCGATGGAGTGGTTTTCCTTCTATGTCGCCTTCCCCGCGCTGCTGTTCGTCGGCGCCGCGCGACTGAAGCTGTCCGCCCACGATGCGCTCGACCTGTCGCTCGCCGCGCTGCTGCCCACGTTGCTGCTGACCGGCCTGGTACTGCTGGCGCTGCGGTTCGCGAAACGCCTGCCCGATCCCAGTCGTTCGTCGGTGGTGCAGGGCGCGGTACGGCCGAGCAGCTACTTCGGGCTGGCGGTGGCGGCGCTGCTGTTCCCGCCCGAAACCACCGCGATGGTGATGCTGGCGCTGGCGATCTGCCTGCCGGTGGTCAACGTCATCTCGGTGGTCGCGCTGGCGGTCTGGGGCAGCGGCGATGCCAGCGCGCGCGGCATCGCGCGGGCACTCGCACGCAATCCGATCATCCTGGCGACGCTGGCCGGCCTGCTGTTCAACCTCAGCGGCCTGCCATTGCCGGTATCGATGGCGGCCGCGCTCGACATCCTCGCCGATGCGGCGCTGGCGCTCGGTCTGCTGTGCGTGGGCGGCGGCCTGCAATTCAACCGAGACCACGTGCGCCCGCTGCTGCTCGGTGCGACCTCCGCGCTGAAGCTGCTCGCCTTGCCGCTGCTGGCCGTGCTGGTCTGCCGCTGGCTGGACGCGAGCGCGGAGGTGACCGTGGCGGCGTGCTTCTACGCGGCGCTGCCCACGGCATCGAACGCCTACATCATGGCGCGGCAGATGGGCGGCGACGCACCGCTGATGGCCTCGCTGGTGACGTGGCAGACGCTGTTCGCCGCCGCCACCGTGCCGCTGGCGATGCAGCTGCCGCGCTGGCTGGGCTGACGCCTACTCGACCGGCGGACCTTCCGGCTCCAGCGATTTCACCAGCACCGCCGCCTGCGTGCGGCTGTGGCATTCCAGCTTCTTCAGGATCGCGGTGACATGCACCTTCACCGTGTTCTCGGCCAGGCCGAGTTCGTGCGCGATCTGCTTGTTGAGCAGGCCATCGGCCAGGCACAGCAATACGCGGAACTGCTGCGGTGTCAGCTGCGCCAGCCGCGCGGCGAGCGCGGCATCCTGCTCGGATCGCTCGGCGGTCAGCGGCGGGAACCACGCGCCGCCGTCCAGCACCGCCGCCACCGCCTCGCCGATGGTCTCGGCCGGCGACGACTTCGGGATGAAGCCGGCCGCGCCGAACTGCTGCGCGCGGCGGATCACCCGCGGATGCTCGTTCGACGAGATCACTACCACCGGCACTTCGGGATGCTCGCCGCGTACGTGCAGCAACGCGGAGAAGCCGTGCGCGCCCGGCATGGTCAGGTCCAGCAGCACCAGGTCGGTGTCCGGCCGCGCGTCCAGCGCCTGGCCCAGGCTGGCCGCGCTGGCGGCCTCGGCCACGGTGGCGCCGGGCAGCGCCTCGCGCAGCGCGTGGATCACCGCGGTGCGGAACAGCGGATGGTCGTCGGCCACCAGGATCGTCGTGCTCATGCGGGGAGTCTCGCATGCACCCTGCGCCCGGCTCCGGACCTAGTACCAAAGCATCAGCCCGCCGGACGGCTTGCAAATATTTTTCACGATCTACCCGGCCCATGCTACAAATCGGACCTCTGACCCCGGCAGGCATATCGCCATGGCTGAAAATCTGTTTCATCCGGAACCCACCGGCAAGGGGCTCGGCCCCGAGGCCCGCACCGCCGACGCCATCGCCGCGGCCGGCTGGTCGGTCCTGGACGGCGACGTCAGCCTGCCCGTGGCGGTGCTGCGCGACAGCGCGCTGCGCCACAACCTGGACTGGATGGCGCGCTTCATCGCCGCCTACGGCGTGGACCTCGCCCCGCACGGCAAGACCACGATGAGCCCGGAGCTGTTCGCCATGCAGCTCGACGCCGGCGCTTGGGGCATCACCCTGGCCACCGCGCCACAGGTTAGCGACGCCTACCGCCACGGCGTGCGCCGCGTGCTGATGGCGAACCAGCTGGTGGACCGCGCCAACATGGCGATCGTCGCCGACCTGCTACGCGATCCCGCCTTCGCGTTCTGCTGCCTGGTCGATTCGGCCGCGAACGCCGATGCGCTCGGCGCGTTCTTCGCCGCGCAGGGCCAGCGCCTGCGCGTGCTGCTGGAAGTCGGCGTCAGCGGCGGCCGCACCGGCGTGCGCGACGACGCGCAGGTCGCCGCCGTCGTCGAGGCGATCCGCCGTTGGCCGCAGTCGCTGGCGCTGGTCGGCGTGGAGACCTACGAAGGCGTGCTGAAGGACGAGGCCGGCGTGCGCACGCTGCTGCGCCGCACGGTCGACGTCCTGCAATCGCTGCGCGCGCAGGACGCGTTCGCCGAACCGCGCATCCTGCTGTCCGGCGCCGGCTCGGCCTGGTACGACGTGGTGGCGGAGGAATTCGCCGATGCCGCGCGCGATCCCGTCGTGCAGGTGCTGCTGCGGCCCGGTTGCTACCTGACCCACGATGTCGGCGCCTACCGCGAGGCCGCCACGCGTATCCATGCATCGAATCCGGTGGCGCGCGAAATGGCCGAAGGCCTGCAGCCGGCGTTGCAGCTATGGGCCTGCGTGCAGTCGCGCCCGGAAGCCACGCGCGCGATCGTCGGCCTGGGCAAGCGCGATGCCGCGTTCGACGCCGGCCTGCCAGTGCCCGCGTTGCGTTACCGCGCTGGCGAAGCCGCACCGACCCCGGTGCCGGCGCACTGGCGACTGGACGCGATCATGGACCAGCACGCCTTCCTGCACGTGGACGCCGACGACGACGTGCAGGTCGGCGACCTGCTGTGCTTCGACATCAGCCATCCCTGCCTGACCTTCGACAAGTGGCGGCATCTGCTGCGCGTGGACGACGACGTGCGCGTGACCGGCCTGGTGCACACGTACTTCTAATCCCTTACGAACGGAACCGCGCATGTCCCCGGGAAGCCTGCTGCTGGTCTACGCCGCCGTCGCGATCATCGCACTGATCGTCCTGATCGCGCGCTACCGGCTCAATCCGTTCATCACCCTGACGCTGGTGTCGCTGGGCCTGGCGCTGGTCGCCGGCATGCCGGCCACCGAGATCGTCGGCGCGTACGAACAGGGCGTCGGCCGCACGCTCGGCCACATCGCGCTGATCGTCGCGCTGGGCACCATGCTCGGCAAGATGATGGCCGAGTCCGGCGGCGCCGAGCGCATCGCGCGCACGCTGATCGCGCGCTTCGGCATGCGCCACGTGCACTGGGCGATGATGCTGGTGGCGTTCTGCATCGGCCTGCCGATCTTCTTCGAGGTCGGCTTCGTGCTGCTGGTGCCGATCGTGTTCAACGTCGCGCGCCGCACCGGCGTGCCTCTGCTGCTGGTCGGCCTGCCGATGGTCGCCGGCCTGTCGGTGGTGCACGGGCTGGTGCCGCCGCATCCGGCGGCGATGCTGGCGGTGAAGGCCTACGGCGCCGATGTCGGCCGCACAGTGTTCTTCGCCCTGCTGGTCGGGCTACCGACGGCGGCGCTGGCCGGCCCGGTGTTCGCGAAGTTCATCGCGCCGCGCGTGCAGGTGCCTGCGCACAACCCGATGGAACAGGCGCTGCTCGACGAGGGCCACGGCCAGGCGCCGGACGATGCGCTGCCCGGCTTCGGCATCACCGTCGCCACGCTGCTGCTGCCGGTCGCGCTGATGTTGCTCGGCGGCTGGGCGGACGTACTGGCGACGCCGGGCTCCTCGCTCAACGGCTTCTTCCACTTCATCGGCAACTCGGTGGTGGCGCTGCTGCTGGCGACGCTGATGAGCTTCGTCACCCTCGGCCTGATGCGCGGCTTCACCCGCGAGCAGATCCTGAAGTTCTCGCAGGAATGCCTGGCGCCCACCGCGGCGATCACCCTGCTGGTCGGCGCCGGCGGCGGCCTCAACGGCATCCTGGTGAAGACCGGCGTGGCCGCGGAGATCACCGCGCTGTCGCACCGCTTCGAACTGTCGCCGCTGCTGATGGGCTGGGCGGTCGCCGCGTTGATGCGCATCGCGACGGGGTCGGCGACGGTGGCGATGAGCACCGCCGCCGGCATCGTCGCGCCGGTCGCGCTGGCGGCCGGTTATCCGCACCCGGAACTGCTGGTGCTGGCCACCGGCGCCGGCGCGCTGATCCTGTCGCACGTCAACGACGGCGGGTTCTGGCTGGTGAAGGAGTACTTCAACATGAGCGTGGCGCAGACCTTCCGCACCTGGACGGTGCTGGAGACGATCATCTCGCTGGTCGCGCTGGCCTTGACCGCGGCACTCGCCGCCCTGCTCTGAGGCCGCCATGCACGATCTCGTCTACCAGCTGCGCCAGCGCCGCGACCGCTTCAGCCCGGTCGAACAGCGCATCGCCGACGCCATCCTCGCCGACCTGCCCGCCGCCGCGCAGTCCGGCGTGGGCGAACTGGCCGCGCGTGCCGGCGTCAGCGTCGCCGCCGTGTCGCGCTTCGCGAAGACGCTGGGTTGCGCGCACGTGCGCGAGCTGCGTGCGCGGCTGGCCGAAGCCGGCACCGTCGGCCGCCGTTTCCTCGACGACGCCGATGCGCCGCCACTGCCCGCGCTGCACGCGCAGATCGGCAGCGATGCCGAGGCCGCGCTGCGCCGCAACCTCGCCGGCCTGTCGGAATCCGTCGTGCACGCGCTGGCCGATGCGCTGGCGACCGCGCGGCGCGTGCACATCTTCGGCATGGGCGGCAGCTCGGCGGTGTTCGCGCAGGAACTGCAGCAGCGACTGACGCGACTGGGATTGCCGGTCGCCGCCTGCAGCGATGCGGTGGCGATGCGCATGCTGGCGGCGACGCTGGAAGGAGGCGACCTGGTGGTCGCGATGTCGGTCAGCGGACGCAACCGCGAACTGCTGGAGGCCTGCGAGATCGCGCTCGGCTACGGCGCTCGGCTCGCCGCATTCACTCGTGCCGACACGCCGCTGGCCACGCACGCGCACTGGCTGCTGCCGCTGGCGCTGGACGAGACCGACTTCGTGTTCAAGCCGTCGGCGTCGCGCTACGCGCTGCTGCTGGCCATCGACGTGCTCGCCACCACGGTGGCGCTGCGCGATCCCGCCGGCAACCGCGAGCGCCTGCGCCGCATCAAGCTGGCGCTGGACACCTGGCGCGGCGGCGGCGACGAGCGCCTGCCGCTGGGAGACTGAGCATGGCGACCGCACCGGACTACACCCTGCTGATCCGCGATGTATGGATCCACGACGGCAACGACATGCCGCCGGTCCGGGGCGATGTCGCGGTGCGCGACGATCGCGTGGTCGCGTTGGGCACGGTGACCGGCGACGCCGCGCAGGTGATCGAAGGCCACGGCCTCGCGCTGGCGCCAGGCTTCATCGACGTGCACACGCACGACGACCTGGAAGTGATCCGCCAACCCACGATGCCGGCGAAGCTCAGCCAGGGCGTCACCACGGTGGTGGTCGGCAACTGCGGCATCAGCGCCAGCCCGGTGCAACCGGGTCGCGTCGTGCCCGACCCCATGAACCTGCTCGGCGCCGATGACGAATTCCGCTATCCACGCTTCGCCGATTACCGCGCCGCGGTGGAGAACGCGCAGCCGGCGGTGAACGTCGCCGCGCTGGTCGGTCACACGGCACTACGACAGAACCATCTGGACCGGCTGGATCGCGCCGCGACGGGCGACGAGATCGTGGCGATGCGTATACAGCTGCGCGACGCGCTGGAAGCCGGCGCGCTCGGCCTCAGCACCGGCCTGGCCTATGCCTCCGCCTTCCACGCGCCCGACGACGAGGTGCGCGCGCTGTCCGAAGAGCTCGATGGTCGCCAGCACACCTACGCCAGCCACCTGCGCGACGAGTTCGCCGGCATCGTGCCCGCACTGGAGGAAGCGGTCGGTGTCGGTCGCCACAGCGGCGCACCGGTGCGGGTGTCGCACCTGAAGTGCGCCGGCGCGGACAACTGGGGACGCAGCAGCGAGGTGCTCGCCGCGCTCGACCACGAGGCGCACGACCACGATGTCGCCTGCGACTGCTATCCGTACGCGGCCAGTTCGTCGACGCTGGACCTGAAGCAGGTCACCCACGCCTACGACATCCTGGTGACGTGGTCCGAGCCGCATCCGGACCAGGGCGGACGCCTGCTGGCGCAGATCGCCGCCGACTGGAACGTCTCGCTGCTGGACGCCGCGCGCCAGCTGCAACCGGCCGGCGCGGTCTATCACTGCATGGACGAAGCCGACGTGCGCCGCATCCTGTCGCATCCGCGCACGATGGTCGGCTCCGACGGGCTGCCGCGCGATCCGCGACCGCATCCGCGCCTGTGGGGCAGCTTCCCGCGCGTGCTCGGCCACTACGCGCGCGATGTCGGCCTGTTCCCGCTGCACACCGCCGTGCACAAGATGACCGGACTGCCGGCCGCGCGCTTTGGCCTGCGCGACCGCGGCGTGCTGCGCGTCGGTGCGCAGGCCGACCTGGTGCTGTTCGATCCGGCGACGGTGCGCGACGTCGCCGACTTCCACGATCCGATCCGCCCGGCCGCCGGCATCCACGCGGTGTGGGTGGCGGGCCGGCTCGCCTACGACGGCATGCAGGTGGTCGGCCGCCATGGCCGCTTCCTCGCGCCGACCTGATTTCTTCTTTACGGAGCACACGACATGAGCGACATCACGCGATACGGCGCCGAGGGCGGCGTCGGCCAGGGCAAGCAGCACATGCCGTTCTCGCGCGCGGTGCAGGCCGACGGCTGGCTGTACGTGTCCGGCCAGGTGCCGATGCGCGACGGCGAACTGGTCGGCGGTACCGTCACCGAACAGGCGCACGTGGTGATCCAGAGCGTGCTCGCGATCATGGCCGAAGCCGGCTACGGCCCGGAGCACGTCGTCCGCTGCGGCGTATGGCTCGACGACGCACGCGACTTCTACGCGTTCAACACCGTGTTCAAGCACTACTTCGGCGAGCACCCGCCGGCGCGCGCCTGCGTCGAGTCGCGGATGGTGGTGGACTGCAAGGTGGAAGTGGACTGCGTCGCCTACAAGCGACCGACCGCCTGACGCGGCACCCGCATCACGTCGCCGCCGGATCCAGCTTGTCCAGGCGGATCCGGTTGGCGAACAGCGAGAACGCCAGCATGCCGGCCAGGCCGTTGGCGCGGCTGACCCAGCTCGGCAGCCAGCGCGGCGGCACCAGCACGCCGGCGTCGAACATCGGCTCGAACATGCCGACGTCTTCCAGCGTCATCTTGCCGGCGAACAGGCGACGGCACAGCCGCAAGCGATCCTGCTGCAGCGAGCGGCGGAAGAAGGTGTGCACGCCGATCAGCCCGCGCAGGTACACCGTGTCCTTGGTGAACGCCGCGCCGCCATTGGTGGGAACGCCGCGGAACACGCGCTGCGCGGACGAGAAACTCTCGGCCGGGTTCTGCCCCGCGTCGGTGAAGTAGCGGAACACCTGGATGAAGTCGGCGCCGGCCAGCGCCATCGCCACCGCCTCGATGCGCAGGCTGATGCGCTTCATCCGCTCGATGTCGATGCTGCCGGTGATCTGCTCGGCGAACGTGGCCAGCCCTTCCTGCGTAGCGGTCACCCGCGGCGAGGCCAGCGCCAGGCTGGGCAGCACGGTCTGTTCGCGCCCGTTCAACGCGGTCAATGAGTGCACCAGCGCCTCGTGCTGCAGCAGCTGGCGGCGGTCGTAGTCGCTGAAGGCCGCGCCGTGGCGCAACCGGATGCGTGTCGCGCCCGCGGCGGCTTTCGCGATCAGCTGGCGGTCCAGCTCCACAGTGATGACGCGGCCGTCGAAGAAATCGTCCAGGTCCGCCTGCAACTGCAACTGCAGCGCGGTCGCCGACACCGGGATCTGCTCCTCCGGCGCCAGCAGCTCGTGGTCCAGGTCGTTGGCGATGGCGATGAAGTGCCCGGCCGCATCGCGCGTGGTCGGACCGTCGCCGGGCAGGCATTCTTCCGGCGTGCCGAACAGCGCGATCGAGTGCGTCGTCACCGCCGGCGTGCCCAGCGATTCCAGGAGCTGCGCGGCGATGTCCCAGCTGCGCACCGACTCGCGCAGGTAGCACCCGAGCGGATGCGCCTCGTCCGCGGCGGAAGCGATGGCGGCCAGCTCGCGGCGCGCATCGCCGAAGTCCAGCCGCGGGTAGTCGATCACCGGCAGCTGCGGCTGGCCGCGCGTGACGCCGTCGAGGAACGGCGCCTGCACGTCGGCCGGCCAGCTGGCCAGGCTCAGCAGCTTGATGCCGCGCACGGCCTTGACCAGGCGCGCGTCGAGCGCGGCGTGATGGGCGATATCGGGCTGCATCGGGATCCTCCGGGCGCCACTGTAGCCCACGAAGCCCGCCACTCGACTATGCTCGGGGTTCGTCCAACAGTTGCGGGGGCAGCATGCTGGAGCTCGATGCGGTGCAGACGCTGGCGTTCGCCGGCCTCGCCCTGTTCCTCGGTTACGCGCTCTGCCGCTTCGTCCCGCTGTTCTCCAAATACAACCTGCCGGCGCCGGTGATCGGCGGCCTGGCGGTGGCGCTGGCCGTGCTGGTGGCGCGCAGCCGCGACGTCACCCTGTTCACGCTGGACACCAGCCTGCAGGCGCCGCTGATGATCGCGTTCTTCACCACCATCGGCGTCAACGCCAGCGTGGCGCTGCTGAAGCTCAGCGGGCGCCAGGTGGTGATCTTCCTGCTGCTGGCCACCGCGTTCGCGGTGGTGCAGAACCTGCTGGGCATGGCGGTGGCGATGGGCTTCGGCCTGCATCCGCTGTTCGGCGTGCTGGCCGGCTCCACCACGCTGACCGGCGGACCCGCGACCGGGCTGGCGTTCGCGCCGCTGTTCGAACAGGCCGGCGTGGAAGGCGCGGAATCGATCGCGGTCGCCTCGGCCATGGCCGGCATCCTCTGCGGCGGCCTGATCGGCGGACCGGTGGCGACGATGCTGATCCGCCGCCACAAGCTCTACGGCGGCGTGCGCCTGGGCAAGCCGGACGAATCGGCGGCCGAACCCACCGGTGCGCGCGACACGCTGGACTTCGCCAGCCGCGAGTCGGCCGCACTGAAGAGCATCGTGGTGATCCTGGTAGCGATGTGGGCCGGTGCCGGCGTCAGTCAGGGACTGGCGGCGGCGGGCCTCACGCTGCCCGCCTACGTCGGCGCGATGATGGTCGGCGCGCTGATCCGCTACTTCGATGACCGCACCGGCTGGATCGGCCTGCCGGTGGCGACGACGGACCTGATCGGCAACGTCTGCCTGGCGCTGTTCCTGTCGGTGGCGCTGATGAACCTCAAGCTGTGGGAACTGGCCGGTCTGGCCGCGCCGCTGCTGGTCAACCTCGCGCTGCAGGTGGCGCTGGTGGCGCTGTTCTGCGTGGTCGTGTTCCGCGTGATGGGCCGCGACTACGACGCCGCGGTGATGGGCGGCGGCTTCATCGGCTTCATGCTCGGCACCACCGCGAACGCGATGGCGGTGATGCGCACGCTGGTCGAACGCTACGGCATGGCCCCGCGCGCCTTCCTCGTCGCCCCGCTGGTGGGCGCGTTCTTCATCGACTTCACCAATGCGCTGATCATCACCGGGTTCATCAACCTCTGGGATTGAGTCGTCAGCATGAGAAGGAAGCTTGCCCGCGCCGTCGCAGCGAGCGTTGTCGGCCTGTTGCTGACCGGGTGCATCGGATACCACGCGTCCAAGGGCCGGTACGAGCCGGGATACTCGGAGGAGAAGATGTCCGCGGATTTGTTCCGGATCACCTACAACGGGCCGGGGCGGACGCGCGAGTCGCTGTTGCGCGCCAACGTCGAGCGACGTGCTGCGGAGATTTGCCCTTCAGGATTCGAGCTGACGGACTACCTCTACGATGGCGTCTATCTCCACGGGAATCCGACGTTCTACAACTTCGCCACTGCGGTCGCCCGCTGTAATCTCCGGGATTGATCAATCTCCGGTATTGGCCGTCATCCCGCCGAAAGCCGGGACCCAGCAACTTCAACGTCCGGATGACGGTAAGCGAAAGAAAAGACGCTGGGTCCCGGCTTTCGCCGGGATGACGGCAAGAACGGTGAGCTGTTACCGCTTCCCGTACTTGTCCGCCAACCGCTTGTTCAACGCTTTGTTCTGCACCTTCGCATGGGCCTTGTGGGCCAGGCGCGAGGCGAGTTTGTCGGCCGCGGCGGCGACTTCGTCGCGCAGCTTGAGGTAGTTGAGGAAGCGGCCTTCGTCCAGTTCCTCGCGCTCGATCGCGGCGCGTACCGCGCAGCCGGGCTCGCGGTCGTGCGAGCAGTCGCGGAACTTGCATTCTTCCGCCAGCGCTTCGATGTCGGCGAAGCCGCCGTCGGCCAGGTCTTCCTCGCCGGTCGGCTTCAACTCGCGCATGCCGGGCGTGTCGATCAGGCAGGCGCCCGCCGGCAGCGGGATCAGCGCACGGAAGGTGGTGGTGTGGCGGCCGCGCGAATCGCTCTCGCGCACTTCACCGGTCTTCATGCGCTCGTCGCCGAGCAGCGTATTGGTCAGCGTGGACTTGCCCGCGCCCGACGAACCGACCAGCACCACCGTATGGCCGGGCTCCAGCCACGGTTCGAGCTGCGCGACGCTCGCCGCGTCCTTCGCGTTGACGGTGAACACTGGCACGCCCTGCGCGGTGAGATCGGCCAGCACCTCGACCGCGTCGTCGGCGTATTCGGTGCGATCGGCCTTGGTCAGCACTACCACCGGCTGCGCGCCGCCACCGCCGACCAGCAGCAGGTAACGCTCGATGCGGCGCGGATTGAAGTCGGCATCCAGGCCGCAGACGATGAACACCGTATCGATGTTCGCCGCGATCACCTGCTGGTGGTAGTGCTCACCGGCCGCGCCGCGCTTGATGCCGGTGTGGCGCGGCAGCAGGGCGACGATGCGCGGACGCTTGGAGGACGCGTCTTCCAGCAGCACCCAGTCGCCGACCGCGGGGCGTTCATGGGCGGGGAAACGGGGGCGCTGCCACTCGGGCAGCGATTCGGCCTTCACGCCGACACCGGGGGCATTCGCCACCACGTAGCCGGAACGGTGCTGCTCGATCACCCGCGCCGGGGTGGCCTGCGGGTGCGCGTCCATCGCCTCGCGCCACGCGCTGTCCTCGGGTTCCCCCGTGTACGGCCAGCCAATGGACCGCAGAAGGGTGACGTCGGACACAGGCAGGACGGGGGTTTCGGGCATGGCGCGCATTCTAGACGCGGGCTGAAGCCAGCGGGGCCGGCAGGGCTAAATATCCGTTAAGCTGGCCCCCCCTTCCCAATTCAGCCCCTGTGCGGTAGCCGCCATGTCCACCCCGCCCGTCAAACCGCTCGCCACACGCGAACGCCTGTCCGAAGTCCGCTACGAAATCCGGGGCGAACTGGCACGGCGAGCCCGGGAGCTGGAAGCGCAGGGGCAGAAGCTGATCAAGCTCAACATCGGCAACCCGGGCGCGTTCGGCTTCCGTGCGCCGGAACACCTGCAGCGCGCGATCGCCGACGACATGGGTCGCACCGATCCGTACACGCACCAGCAGGGCCTGCCCTCGGCGCGCGATGCGATCGCCGCGGCGTACGCCAAGCGCGGCACGCCGGATGCGCATCCGGACCGCGTGTTCGTCGGCAACGGCGTGTCGGAACTGATCGACCTGTCGCTGCGTGCGCTGCTCAATCCCGGCGACGAAGTGCTGGTGCCTTCGCCCGACTATCCGCTGTGGTCGGCGGCGACCATCCTCAACGACGGTCGCCCGGTCTACTACCGCTGCGATCCCGACAACGACTTCCAGCCCGATCCCAACGAGATCGAGCAGCTGATCAGCTCCCGCACGCGCGCCATCGTGCTGATCAACCCGAACAACCCGACCGGCGCAACTTACTCACGCGAGCTGCTGGAGCGCATCGTCGCCATCGCGGCCAAGCACCGCCTGCTGCTGATGGTCGACGAGATCTACGACCAGGTGCTGTACGACGGCGCCACCTTCGTGCCGGTCGCGCCGCTGGCCGGCGATGTGCCGTGCATCACCTTCAGCGGTCTGAGCAAGGTGCACCGCGCCTGCGGCTGGCGCGTGGGCTGGGGTGTCGTATCCGGCCACGGCGACGTGGTGCGCGACTTCCTGCACGCGATGGACCTGCTCAGCGCGCTGCGCCTGTGCGCCAACGTGCCGGGCCAGTATGCGATCGACGCGGCGGTGAACGGTCCCGACACCATCAGCGCGCTGTGCGCGCCGGGTGGCCGCCTGTACGAAACCCGCCGCGCGGTGATCGAGGCCTGCGAAGCCAGCCCGCACCTGGACCTGGTGAACCCGGCCGGCGCGCTGTATGCGTTCCCGGCGGTGGTCGGCGATGCCGCGAAGAACTTCGACGACCACGCATTCGCGCTCGAGCTGATGGAAACCGAAGGCGTGCTGGTCGTGCCGGGCTCCAGCTTCAACGTGCCCTACCGCCACCATTTCCGCGTCACCCTGCTGCCGGAAGCGGCCACGATGCGCGAAGTCTTCGCCCGCATCGACCGCGCCCTCTCGCGTCGCGCGGAAGCGGCCACCAAGGTAGTGCCGATCAAGGGCAAGCCGCGGCCGGCGGCGGCGTAAGCCGGACGTTGGTTGGGGGCTGTTGTGGGAGCGACGTAAGTCGCGACGGGCCATCTGGATGTCGTCTCGCGACTTACGTCGCTCCCACATGCAGCTTCCATGGTGACGTGCGGCAGGCGTAGTACTGACCTTCATCGTTCGCGCAGGCAAGGAATGCCCATGACATGGAACCTTTATGACGTCGTCCGCTTGATCGCAGCGATTCCCTCCGAGAGGATCGACGCAGGCCAGTACGATGCGAACGATGTGCGCGTCGGCGACCTGGGCACGATCGTGATGGTCCTGACAGCACCCGATACGCGCGCGGCCTATGAGGTCGAGTGTGTCGGTCCTGATGGTCACACGCGCTGGCTGGCAACCCTGTTCGCGGACGAGATCGAGCGGGTATCACCGGCGGGAGCGACGTAAGTCGCGAACGGATCTCTTCGTCGTCCATCGCGACTTACGTCGCTCCCACAGGCAGGTTCCATGACCACCATCGCCGCCCCGCACACCACCGCCCTCACCACCGAGCTGCGCTACCTCGCGCTCGGCGATTCCTACACCATCGGCGAAGCCGTGGCCGAATCGGGCCGCTGGCCGATGCAGCTGGCGCTGTCGCTACGGCGCGAGGGCATCCTGCTCGGCGATCCACGCATCATCGCCACCACCGGCTGGACCACCGACGAACTCGACGCCGCGATCACCGCGGCGGAACCACTGGGTGAGCACGACTTCGTCACGCTGCTGATCGGCGTCAACAACCAGTACCGCGGCCGCGCCGTGGAGGAGTACCGCACGCAGTTCGCCGCGCTGCTGTGGCGCGCCATCGGCTTCGCCCGCCAGCGTCCCGACCGCGTGCTGGTGCTGTCGATTCCCGACTGGGGCGTCACCCCGTTCGCCGCGCAGTCCGACCGCGACACTGCACAGACCGCCCGCGAACTCGACGCCTACAACCTCGCCGCACGCCAGGTCTGCGCGCAGCGCGGCGTCGCCTTCGTCGACATCACCCCGGTCAGCCGGTCGCGTGGCGGCGAAGCGGCGATGCTCGCCGAGGACGGCCTGCATCCGTCCGCCGCGATGTACACCGAATGGACGCGGCTCGCGTTCCCGGTCGCGCATCATCTGCTGGCGGCGGGCTGATGGCGGACTCGAAGGTGCTTTTCAGGGTCGTCGTCGAAGACGGCGACGTCCATGTCGAAACCTTGTGGGCGACCGCACTCGGTGAAGATCGTTATCGCCTGGACAACCTGCCCTTCTACGCCTACGGCGTGTCCTGGGACGACATCGTCCTGGCACCGTTCGACGCGACGGAAGACATGGCGACCTTCCAGCATGTCGTGACCAAGACCGGCAATCGCACCGTGCGTCTGCTGCTGGATCCCCCGGTGTCCCCGGGAAACGCATCGGACGATATCCTGCAGCAACTGGTCGCCTTGGGCTGCGACTACGAGGGCTCGAATCGCGTCCGTATAGCCGTGAACATTCCAGCGGACGTATCGCTCGACAGCATCCGCCAGTACCTGATCGCACGTGAGCTGGTCTGGGAGCACGCCGATCCCACCTACGAGACGCTGTTTCCGGACAATCCCTGCTGACGGGGCTTACGCGGCGGCGACCGCGGCGATCTGCGCCATATCCGATTCCGGCAACACCGTCCGGTACCCCTGCGCGTCCAGCCACGCCAGCAGCTGCGCCAGGATCGCGAGGTTGTGCCCGTGCGCGGCACCTTCATGCAGCAGCACGATGGCGCCGGGGGCGATGTCGCGGGTGATGCGCGCCAGCACCTTGTCGGGCTGGCAGTCGACGCCGTCGAAGCCGCGCGCGCTCCACGCCACGCGGGTCAGGCCGTGGCGCTTCAGCGACAGGCCGACGAAGGGATTCGTCATGCCCACCACGCTGCGGTACCAGCGCGGCGTGGTGCCGGTGATCGCGGTGAGCATCGACTGGCTGCGGCCGATCTCGTCCTCCAACGCGCCCGGGCCCAGCCGCCAGAAGCGCGTGTCCGGGTGCGTGGCGCTGTGGTTGCCGATGCCGTGGCCACGGTCGCGGATGGCCTGCACCACCGCCGGCTGCGCCGCCGCGCGCTCGCCGACCAGGAAGAAGGTCGCCTTCGCGCCATGGCGCTCCAGCAGGTCGAGCATCGCGGCGGTGTCTGGCGAGGGGCCGTCGTCGATGGTCAGCCAGACCACGCGTTCCTCGGTGGGCAGGCGCGACAGGGCGGGGCAGAACAGGGTGGCGCGCGGGTACAGCGTGGCCCAGACCACGGGCAGGTGGGTGGCCAGCATCGCCGGCAGGCCGATCCGCCAGCCGTACTGCCACCACAGCCACGCCACGGCCACTTGCGACAGCGCCAGCAGGCCCAATATCAGTCCGGGACGACGCGGCGGACGATGCAGTGTTCCTGTCGTGCTCATGCCCCATGATGCCACGGGGCGTAAAATCCCCTTCCCCACGCCCTTCACGCTTTCCGGTGCCCGACATGTCCCTTGATCCCGCCCTGCGCTCGCGCATCGAATCCCTCCTGCAGTCCAACCGCGTGGTGCTCTTCATGAAGGGCCAGCCGACCATGCCGCAGTGCGGCTTCTCGGCCAAGGCGGTGGGCGCATTGTCGGCGCTGGGCGTGGACTACGCGCACGTCAACGTGCTGGCCGACCAGGAGATCCGCGAGGGCATCAAGGTCTACGGCGACTGGCCGACCATCCCGCAGCTGTACATCGACGGCGAACTCGTCGGCGGCAGCGACATCATCGAGCAGATGACCAACTCCGGCGAACTGGCCACCGTACTGGGCCTGGCCGCGCCCGACCGCACCCCGCCGGCGATCACCATCACCCCGGCCGCCGCCGAGATGCTGCAGAACGCCGTGGCCGACGCCGGCCCGGGCGCCGCGCTGGCGCTGTCGATCAACGCGCAGTTCCAGCCCAACTTCCAGTTGGCGCAGTTCGACGCCAACGCCATCGCCACCGAATCCAACGGCGTGCGCGTGCAGTTCGACATCGCCAGTGCACGCCGCGCCGACGGCATCACCATCGACTGGGTCGACGACATCCGCGGCAAGGGCCTGGCCATCGACAACCCGAATGCGCCCAAGCCGGTGCAGGCACTGTCGCCGATGGACGCCGACGCGAAGATCCGCGCCAGCGAAGTGCTGCTGGTCGACGTGCGCCCGGCCGATGAACGTTCGCTCGCATCGGTGAAGCTGCCCTTCAAGACCTTCGACGGCGCCGGCCGCAGCGAACTGGAAGCCCTGCCGAAGGACACCGCGCTGGCGTTCCTGTGCCACCACGGCGGCCGCAGCCAGCAGGCCGCGGAAGAGTTCCGCGCGCTCGGCTTCAACAATGTCTACAACGTCACCGGCGGCATCCATGCCTGGGCCGACGACGTGGACGGCACGGTCGGCAAGTACTGATCCGGCGCACGCCAAGCGACACACGGGAAAGCGGGCTTCGGCCCGCTTTCTTTTTGCGTGGCGGACAGGGTGTGCGCTCCGTAGGGTGGGCCTTGGCCCACCATCGCGGGCCTCGATCACGGTTGAACTTCCGGGATTTCGTCAAAGACCGCGACCACGACACATGGTAACGGCGGGCCAAGGCCCACCCTACATCAGCCCTTGAAGCCGCCCGCCGCCAGGTAGTCGCGCTCTTCCTGCGTGGAGGTGCGGCCCATCGCCTCGTTGCGATGCGGGAAGCGGCCGAAGCGGGCGATCAGGTCGTAGTGCAGCTGCGCGTACTTGAGGTATTCGTCGTTGCCGGTGGCGCGGAACAGGTCCATCGCGCGCTGCTGGTCGTCCAGGGTTTCGGAGTGTTCGTACGGCATGTAGAAGAAGATCTTCAGGTCCGGATCGACCTGCGCATCGAAGCCGGCTTCGATGGCGCGATCGGCGTAATGCCGTGCCAGGCCGTCGGTGGCGTAAGAGTGCGCGCTCTGGCGGAAGCAGTTGCGCGGGAACTGGTCCAGCAACAGGATCAGCGCCAGCGCGCCTTCGGCATCGCCCATCCAGCCTTCCAGCTCGCGCCGCGCCGCGCGGAAGTGCAGCCCGCGGAAGCGCTGGTCGAACTCGGCATCGAACGCATCGTCGTTGGCGAACCACTTCTCGTAGCCGGCGTTCTTCCAGAAGGTGATGACGTCACTGGATTCGTTCATGGTGTTACCTTCGGTTCGTATGAAGTATCAGACGGCGTCGCCCTGCGTGCCCGGTGGGCGAACCCGAGCACCATGCTACCGGCCAACAGCGTGGGAAGACCGTAGACGAGGCCAACATGGACCGCCGCCATCTGGGCCGTGCCCTCGAAGTCCTCCGGCGAGCGATTGAAGAACAGGATGGCGCACAGGGCACAGACAAGCAGCCCCGCCGACACGGTCATCCCTCCGATGACGCGCAGGGCGATGACCCGCCTCGTGCGCCACCTGGATGCGTCGCTGGATGCGTTCATCGATCCGGAATGACGTGCCCGATGCGCCAGAGCACGCCGGTCGGATCGATGAGGGTGAAGTCGCGGAGGCCCCAGGGCCGATCGTCCGGCGGACTGACGCGGACGGAGAATCTCCCGACCACACCCGACGCTTCGACGTTCCGGTGCCAGTCGTCCGCGTTCGCGACCAGCAGGTGCATGACGAAATTCTCCGCATGCTCGCGCAGGTAGAACTGCGACAGCAGGAACGCCGTCTTGCCGTGATGGATGTAGGCCAGGTCGTCCGACTCCATCGATACCCCGAAGCCCAGCGCCTCGTAGAACGCGATGGATTCGGCCAGATCCCGCGCGGGAACAAACGCCTTCATCTCGATCGTTTCAAGGTTCATGCGATCTGTCCTGTAGGGCTGACCATCGGGGCGAACGAGGCAGGCTCCCTCGACGGGACTAATGGGCCGCCGGTATCCCGGCGAGGATGGTGCCGATTTCCGACCATTCCGGATCGTGCTCGGCGGAGATGTCCATGAAGTCGTTCTCCGGCACCAGCGCTTCCATGGCGTCGACGTCCGTCGCGTAGAGGATCCAGCGCCGCTCCCCCAGACCCGTGCTCCGCGCCGCATTGAGAAACACACGTCGCTCGGGGTCCCATTCGCGGATGTCGTCTTCCAGATGGTTCAGCGCGGCCAGATCATCCTCGTAGAGAGGCAGGCCCTTCTCGTTTTCTTCGTAGGCGACCACGATCGTGATCCGCTGCGGGAAAGCCGCCCTCACCTGGGGCGGCGGAAGCGCGGGAATGACGCCGACGAAATGCGGACGATCTTCCGTCAATGAGCGGAGGAGAAGCCACTTCTCGCTATCGCTGTTCGCTGTCCCGGACGGCATGGATTCTGTCACCTATCGGTGCTCCGCGGCTGGTTTGGTCGGCGCGGCCGTGCCCCGCTCCAGGGCCTGCAGTGTAGGGAAGAACTCCGCATGCTGGCGGTAATCATAGGCGCCACCTGCGGTCGCGGCCGCAATGCGTGCGCACGCAGCCGTGGTCACTTCGCCTTCGGGGAACATCGCGCGCAGCGCGGTCGTGGCGGCGCCGGTGAACTCGGCCTTGCGCGCATCGGCGAATGCCTTGCCTTGCGCCTCACCCCCTGCCGCGGCGACCGCATCCGTCAGCACGAGCACGCGCTGCAGCGAGGGTTCCAGGTAGCGGTGGTTGCGCTGCTGCCAGCCCTGCAGCGCGGCACGCGCCTGGCTGCCGGCCTCGCCTTCGTAGGTGCCGCACTGTTTGCCCAGGGCTTCCAGCAGGGTGAGGCTGGTGGTGATGGCGAACCCGGCAGCGGCGTTGCGGGCTTCGGTCTCCACCGCCGTTTCGGCCGCCGCTGCCGTGCTTCCCAGCGACATGGCCAACGCCACGCCGATCCAGCGCTTGCGCTTCGTGTGGTCCTGCATCCTTGTCTCCTCAGGGGTCTTCCGGCGCGTCCATCTGAGCGAAGGCCTCATGAAGCTCGCGTGCACGGCCCTCCCTGGGCCAGCCCGTGACGGTCGCCACGACGCGTCCTTCGCGCATGAAATAGAACACCGGCGTCGCCCAGCTGTCGAACTGCGGCCAATCGCCCATCGCCACCGCGTAGCTCAGGCGTGCACGGGGATGCGCACGATTCCACGCCTGGATATCGCGCAGGTCGAGCGACCCGTTGGGCGGCGCCAGCCACAGCGCATCACCCAGCCGTGCGGACAACACGGGGTCCGCCTCGATCGCGGCGATGGCGCGTTGCGAGAAGCCGCAGCGCGGGTGCGACAGCACGACCACGCGCGTCGGCACGTCCTGTTCGACGACCTGCGCGGACAACGCCTCGGCATCGTCCGCCGGACGCCACACCACGACGCGGCCCGCGCCGGGCACATCGGCAGGGGGGACCGGTGGCAATGCCTGCAGCTGCAAGCCGGGATGGCTGCGCGCCAGTGCATTGGCGGCGTCGAACTGACGCGTCACCACCCAGGCGCGATATAGATCACGGCGGTGCGCGTCGGTCAGCGTCGATCGCGCGTCCAGGGACTGCGCGGTCCGCTGCAACAGCGCCGCATGCGCCGGTCCATGCGCATAGAAGACGACGCGGTTGGCAGCCTGGAACAGTTCCTCCAGCTCCTCGTCGGATGCGGCCGCCAGACGCTCCGGCGTGTAGGCCACTGCGAGATCGCGATCGAAGGCCTCCGTCATCCGGCGGGCGCGCTCGCGGGCGTCGTCTGTCGTCTGCTTCTCCACTTCCTGCAAACGGTTGTGAGCCGCCGCGATCCACGTCAGCAGGCGATTGCGCCCGATCAACGTGCTCCACGACGCCTTGGCGGGCACCAGCCAGTAGGCCTCGCATGTCCAGTTCCGGTTGTCCCAGCACACGTGGATGGCGGGATGGTCGCGACGCAACGCACCCATCGCGGGCGTGACCATGTACTCGCGCGACTCCCCCGCGCCAAGGCGTGCATCGTGTGTCAGCACGATGGCATCGTCGCCGAAATCCAGATTCGGTCGCGGCACACGCCGGATCACGGCGTCTTCCTGCCATACCAAGTCATTGGTGCGTATCAACACCCGCCTGCGGGACTGATTGGTAACGACCACCGTACCGCTGCCGGTCGCCGCGTCGATCTCGATGGCGCTTATCTCGATGTCGGCCGGTGCCGTGTCGGCTTGCCGCAGTGACGCGCACCCGGCAAACACCATGGCGCCGACGACCATCATCGCTTGCGGAACCGACGGCACACGGATCGCAGCGGCCATCCCGCTACTCGTCGAACCGCAGATGCCGTACCGACTTCCCGTTGCGGCGGATCAGCTTCAGCGCTTCGATGCCGACGGTGATGTGGTTCTCGACGAACGAGGAGCTGACCTTGGCGTCGCTGGCCTCGGTCTTCACGCCTTCCGGGATCATCGGCTGGTCGCTGACCAGCAGCAGCGCGCCGCACGGGATGCGGTTGGCGAAGCCGGCAGCGAAGACAGTGGCGGTCTCCATGTCGATGGCCATGCAGCGCATCGCGCGCAGGCGCTCCTTGAAGGCCAGGTCGTGTTCCCACACACGACGGTTGGTGGTGTACACCGTGCCGGTCCAGTAGTCGTGACCCAGGTCGCGGATCATCGTGGACACCGCGCGTTGCAGCGCGAACGCCGGCAGCGCCGGCACTTCCGGCAGCAGGTAGTCGTTGCTGGTGCCCTCGCCGCGGATCGCCGCGATCGGCAGCACCAGGTCGCCCAGCTGGTTCTTGCGCTTCAGCCCGCCGCACTTGCCGAGGAACAGCACCGCCTTCGGCATGATGGCCGACAGCAGGTCCATCATCGTGGCGGCGTTGGGGCTGCCCATGCCGAAGTTGATCATGGTGATGCCGTCGGCGGTGGCGCTGGCCATCGGCCGGTCCAGGCCGACGATGGGCGCACCGGTCAGCTGCGAAAACACGTTGAGGTAGCCACCGAAATTGGTGAGCAACACATGCTCGCCGAACTGGTCCAGGGGCACGCCGGTGTAGCGCGGCAGCCAGTTGTCGACGATCTCGTTCTTGTCCTTCATCTTGCCCTCGTTGCGTGCCTGCGTTCGTCCCGCGACGCCGCACGGCACAGGAGCCGCGCGGCGGACATCGGGGATCCCCCGATGGTGGCATGGAATTGCCTTCCATTAGTTTCATCCCTGAACGGGGAAAGGGGAATGGCGTTGGACGAACGAACAGGCAGGGGACGAAGGCGGACGGCGGCCGCCGGCAGAGACAGGCACGCCGATGTACAGCGCGCCTGGCAGGACTGAGCCGGCTTCCGCGAACCGTCCATGGACCCCGGCAACCCCCCTTCCCCCGGTGATCCCGCCTTCCTCAGCGACGACGACATCCGGCTGAGGCTGGATTTCCTCGATCTCGGCAGCGCCGATCGCGACCGCCTGCTGCAGCTGTGGGACGTGGTGCAGGCCAGCGAGAGCGCCAACATCGACCGCTTCTACGCGCAGGTGGGGGCCTTTGCCGAGACCGGCGCGTACATCCGCGACTGGCAGCAGCTGCAACGGCTGCACCACGCCCAGAAGCGCTACTCGCGCGACCTGTTCACCGCCCATGTCGACCGCCAGTACGTGGAGAACCGCTGGCGGATCGGCGCGGTACACCACCGCATCGGACTGGAACCGCATTGGTACC
This sequence comes from Pseudoxanthomonas sp. PXM01, assembly GCF_014851815.1. Taxonomy (GTDB): domain Bacteria; phylum Pseudomonadota; class Gammaproteobacteria; order Xanthomonadales; family Xanthomonadaceae; genus Pseudoxanthomonas_A. Next base: position 431,151 of record NZ_JACVAJ010000003.1, on the reverse strand, counting down.
TGGCCGGCTGCAGCACGCTGCTGACCGCGATCATGGATTCGCTGCAGCCGCTGTTGCGCGAGGACCCGGAGTTCCATGCGCAGGCGTTGAAGTCCACCATCAAGCGGCTGTTCTTCGACATCGGTGTGGTCATGGACGCCTACGTGTCGGCCGACCGCAAGGCATTGTCGGACTCCACCGCTTCGTTGCGCGAAAGCGAGTCGCTGCTGTCCGAGGCGCATGACCTGGCGCAACTCGCCCGCTGGGAACTGCTGCTGCCGGAGGGACGCCTGCATTGCTGCGCACGGGCGCGCGAGATGCTGCGCACCGAGGACCTGCGGGAATGCGGCGGCTATGAACACCTGCGCCGCTGGGTGCATCCGCTGGACCGCCCGGCGCTGGATGCCGCCTTCGCCACCGCGGTCGCCAGCGGCATCGCCTACGACGTGCGCTACCGCGTCGAGGGCGACGGCCATCCGCCGCGCATGCTGCGCGAACGCGGCCGCGCCCTGGCCGATGTCCATGGCCACGGCAAGCGCGTGGTCGGCACCATCCAGGACATCTCGCGCCAGGTGTCGCAGCTCTCGCGCATCGAACAGCTGGCGCTGTACGACGACCTCACCGAACTTCCGAACCGCGCCCACTTCTATGCGGAGCTGGAACGCCTGATCACCGATGCGGCCGCGTCCGGGCGGGTGTTCTCGGTGTTGTTCATCGACCTGGACGAATTCAAGGACATCAACGACACCAAGGGCCATACCACCGGCGATGCGGTGCTGGTCGAGATCGGCCGCCGCCTGCGCGACGAACTGGACACCGGCCAGCACGTCGCGCGCCTGGGCGGCGACGAATTCGTGGTGCTGGCGCCGGATACGCGTGCGAAGGCGGCCCAGGCCATCGCGCGCCGGCTGAACGACGCGATCACCCAGCCGATGACCATCGGCGGCACGGTGTTCGGGCTGAAGGCGAGCATCGGCATTTCGGTGTATCCGCAGGATGGCGCCAGCAGCGAACTGCTGCTGCGCAACGCCGACACCGCGATGTACGAGGCCAAGCGGTCGCGCCTCACGGTGGGGACCTACCACCCCGACATGAGCGCGCGGCTGGAGCGCCGCGTGCAGCTGGCCGACCGCCTGGAGCGTGCACTGCGCGACGGCTCGCTGGAACTGCACTACCAGCCGCAGGTCGCCATCGCAGACGGCCGCCTGGTCGGCGCCGAAGCGTTGTTGCGCTGGCGCGACGCGGTGCTGGGGCAGGTGAGCCCGGACGAGTTCGTACCGCTGGCCGAGCATCGTGGCCTGATCCAGCCGCTCGGACGCTGGGTGATCGCGACGGCCTGTGCGCAGTTGCGCGCCTGGGATGCGGCTGGCCTGTCGCTGCCGGGCCGGCTGGCGATCAATCTATCGCCGCGGCAGTTCGACGATCCGGAGATGGCTGGCCTGCTGATCGAACAGATCGCGGCGGCGGGACTGCAGCCCCAGCGCTTCGACCTGGAGCTGACCGAGAGCGGACTGATGGCCGATCCGGACGCGTCGTTGGCGACGCTGTCGGAACTGAAATCGGCGGGCTTTTCATTGTCGCTGGACGACTTCGGCATGGGCTACTCGTCGCTGGCGCACCTGAAGGGTTTTCCGCTCAACCGGCTCAAGCTGGACCGCACGTTCGTGCGCGGCATGCTGGAGCACCGCCACGACTACGCCATCGTGGTGGCGACCATCGCCATGGCACGCAGCCTGGACCTGCAACTGACCGCCGAGGGCGTGGAAAGCGCCGCACAGGCCGACGTACTGCTTTCGCTCGGTTGCGGGCAGGCGCAGGGCTTCCTCTTCGATGCCGCGCTTTCGCCGGCCGACTTCGCCGCACGCTGGCTGATGCCTGCACGCGCGCAGGACGGTCAGCCCTCTTCGGTCAACGCATAGCCCTGCCGCCAGCGCAGCGCGGCGCACTGCAGGGCGGCGGCGCTGTCCAGCCCGAGCTTGTGCTTGATCTTCTCGCGGTGGCTTTCGACGGTCTTGACCGACAGCGCAAGATCGCGGGCGATTTTCGCGGGCCCCGCACCGGCGCCGATATGCAGGAAGACCTCGCGTTCGCGCGGCGACAGCGGCAAGTGCGCCTGCTGCCAGGTGCGCTGCGCCAGGCAGCCGCCACAGCGGTCGCGCTCGAAGCAGGCCAACGTGCATTCGGCCACGGTCAGCAACAGCTTGCGCGCGCTGGCTTCCGCGTCGGATTCGCTGAGCATGCCGCAGGCGGTCATCCGCCCAGGCAGCGGCGCCATGCCGACATGGTCGCGTGCGGTGACCAGGACAGTCTTGCAGGGCGATACATGCAACGCCGCGCCGATCTCGCGCACCTGGGCAGGATCGATCAGCAGCAGGTCGAACGGCGTCTCGCGCACGCACTCGCGCGTGCTGCGCGCATGGGCGCTGACGTGGATGTCGAAGGGCTTTCCGCTGGTTTCCAGCAATCGCACCAGCCCGTGCCGCACCAGTGCCTTGTCGACGGCCACCAGCACCTGCGATACACGCGCGGGAGTGGACTTCTGCGCCCCCTTGCCCGGGGCGCGCCGCGCAGGCGTGGCGCGGGGCGGCGAAGACGACCGGACGGGCGCTGGCATGTCGATGGAGGCCTGTCGGAGCGAGCGCGGAATATAGCAAGCGGCTGCGCCGCATCGCATTCGACCTGTGTCGTAGGGGGCACGCAGCGGGCACCGCGCACTTGGCAAGGTGGCGCACGGGCGGTTAGGTTTCGGGTCTCTCTCAGGGGACACATCCATGCAACCCACCTTGCTGGCCGGGCTCATCCTGGCTTCGCTGGGCAGCAGCGCACTTGCCGCCGCGCCCACTTCCCGCTTCACCCAGGACCCGTATCCGAGCACCTACCGTGCGCTCGCTTCCGGCCCCGTGCTGCTGGCCAACGCCACCGTGCTCACCGGCACCGGCGAACGCTTGGACGGCGCCGACGTGCTGCTGGCCGACGGCAAGGTGGTGGCGGTGGGGCGCGGCCTGTCCGCCCCCGAGGGCGCCACGCGCATCGACGCAACCGGCAAGTGGGTGACGCCAGGACTGATCGACGTGCACTCGCATCTGGGCGTGTACCCCAGCCCCGGCGTCAAGGCGCACAGCGACGGCAACGAGATGACCGCACCGGTGACCGCGAACGTGTGGGCCGAGCATTCGATCTGGGCGCAGGACCCCGGCTTCCACACCGCGCTGGCCGGCGGCGTGACCTCGATGCAGATCCTGCCCGGCTCGGCCAACCTGGTCGGCGGCCGTGGCGTGACGCTGAAGAACGTGCCGTCCACCAGCTACCAGGGCATGAAATTCCCCGGTGCGCCATGGGGGCTGAAGATGGCCTGCGGCGAGAACCCCAAGCGCGTCTACGGCGGCAAGGCCGGCCCGGCCACGCGCATGGGCAACGTGGCCGGCTACCGCGCGGCCTTCATCGATGCCAGCGAGTACCTGAAGAAGAACGCGCCCAAGCCGCAGCAACCGAAGAAGAAGCGCTGGTGGGAACGCGCCAGCGGCGACGACAAGGCGGACAGCGGCGGCGACAGCGGCGGCAAGCGCGACCTGAAGCTGGACACGCTGGCCGGCGCGATCAACGGCGAGATCCTGGTGCATATCCACTGCTACCGCGCCGACGAGATGACCACGATGCTCGACCTGGCGAAGGAGTTCGGCTTCAAGGTGTCCGCCTTCCACCACGGCGTGGAGGCGTACAAGCTGGCCGACCGGCTGGCGCAGGACGGCGTATGCGGCGCGCTGTGGGCCGACTGGTGGGGCTTCAAGATGGAAGCCTTCGACGGTATCCAGGAGAACATCGCGCTGGTCGACCGTCCGGCGAACAGCTGCGCCATCGTGCATTCGGATTCCGATGAAGGCATCCAGCGCCTCAACCAGGAGGCGGCGAAGGTGATGGCGAGCGCGCGTCGCGCCGGCATGGGCGAGATCGCCCCCGAACGTGCGATCCGCTGGGTGACCAGCAACGCGGCGAAGTCGCTGGGCATCGCCGAGCGTACCGGCACGCTGGAGGCCGGCAAGATGGCCGACGTGGTGGTGTGGAGCCAGAACCCCTTCAGCGTGTACGCCAAGGCCGAGCAGGTCTACATCGACGGCGCGCGCATCTACGACCGCAATGACCGGAGCAGGCAACCGGTGTCGGACTTCATGCTGGGCCAGGAGGTGACGCCATGAGCCGCGTGTTGTTTCGTGCGCTGTGCGTGGCACTGGCCGTGGCGTGTTCGCCCGCACTCGCCCAGGACGTATTGATCCGTAACGCCACCGTGCATACCGCCGGTGCGCAGGGCACGCTGAAGAATGCCGACGTGCTGGTACGCAACGGCATGGTGCAGGCGGTAGGCAGCGGCTTGGCCGCGCCGGGCGCGACAGTGGTGGAGGCCAACGGTCGCCCGCTGACGCCCGCGCTCTTCGGCGGCATCACCGAGATCGGGCTGGAGGAAGTGTCGGGCGAGTCGTCCACCGTGGATGCGTCGGTGACCCTGCAGGACCAGCCGATGCGGCCGGAGTTCGACGTGACGCTGGCGTACAACCCGGCGTCGGTGGTGATTCCGGTGTCGCGCGTGGAGGGCATCGGCTTCACCCTGCTGGCGGCATCCACCGGCGGCTCCTTCATCGCCGGCCAGGGCGGCGTGATGCGACTGGACGGCAGTGCCGATCCGGTCGGCCCGCGCGCACTGTTCGTGCGGTTGGGCAGCGGCGGTGCGGAACTGGCCGGAAAGTCGCGCGCGGCGCAGTGGATGCTGCTCGACCAGATGGTGGCCGAGGCGCGCGGTCGCGTGCCGGTGGATTCGCCGCATGCGCTGCTGACGCCGGCAGGCCGCGCGACGCTGGCGCGCTACCTGGCCGGCAACGGACGCATCGTGGTGCAGGTGAACCGCGCGGCGGACATCCGCCAGTTGTTGCGCTGGTCCCAGCGCGAGAACGTGCGCATCGCCATCGCCGGCGGTGCCGAAGCGTGGAAGCTCGCACCGCAACTCGCGCAGGCGAAGGTGCCGGTGTTCGTGGATGCGCTGGCGGACTTGCCGGCGGACTTCGACCAGATCGGCGCCACGCTGGAGAATGCCGCGCGGCTGGATGCCGCCGGCGTAAGCGTCAGCTTCTCGCAGGCCGGCGACGCCTCGCACAACGCGCGCAAGATCCGCCAGCTCGCCGGCAATGCGGTGGCCAACGGCCTGCCGTGGGAAGACGGCCTGGCTGGTCTGACGCGCGTGCCGGCGGAGACCTTCGGCGTCGGCGACCGCGTGGGCACCATCGCGCCGGGCAAGCTGGCCGACCTGGTGCTGTGGACCGCCGATCCGCTGGATGTATCGAGCACCGCGGAGCAGGTCTGGCTGGGTGGCCGCGCGATGCCGATGCGCTCGCGCCAGACCGAGCTGCGCGACCGTTACCTGCAGCCGTCCGGCCCGCTGCCGCGCGCGTACTCGAAGTAACCGCGCGGCGGTATCAGTCCATGGAGGCGCCTGCGGGCGCCTTCGTGCTGTCGGCGGCCGGGCAGGGCGCTTCTCCGGCGACCACGCGATCGCCGCCGGCGCGCTTGGCCGCGTACATGGCATGGTCGGCGCGTGCGATCAGCGAGGCGACGGTATCGCCGCCACGCGCCTGCGCCGCGCCGATGCTGGCGGTGACGTAGACCGCCACGCCATCCACCCGCGCGCAGTCGTGGCGGATGCGTGCGGCGACTTCCTCGCCGACGCGGAGCGCCGTGTGCAGTTCGACGCCGGACAGCACCAGCACGAACTCCTCGCCCCCCAGCCGGCCAAGCTGGTCGCCGTACTGGAACTGCTGGCTGACCACACGCGTGACCGCACGCAGGCAGGCATCGCCCACGGCATGGCCGTGACGGTCGTTGACCTGCTTGAAATGGTCCAGATCGATGAAGAGCAGCGACACCGGGATGTGTTCGCGCTGGCGTTCGATCAGTGCCCAGTCCAGGCGATGCTCGATCGCGCCGCGGTTGAGCACGCCGGTCAGGCCATCGCGCTCTGCGTGCGCCTTGGCGCTGTCGCGCTCGCGGCGGAAGGTCAGCATGCGGTCGGCCAGGCCCAGCGCCAGCACGACGGCCGTGAACGCGAGCATCCATGGCACGCCGTACTCCAGCCAGGGCTCGGCACGTTCGCCGCCGCTGAAACGCAGCGCGCGCCACATGGTGAACACCAGCGTCGGCACCCATGCGATCAGGACGTAGGCCGCATGCACCTGTCCCCGCCACCAGGCCACCATCAAGGTGACGAGAGCGATGGCGTTGGTCAGCAGGAACAGCGCGTTGGCGACGTCGGGGAACCAGGCCTTGTCCGCAGGCCAAGGCGACAGCAGCAGCACCAGCGTCAATCCGCAGCCGTACACGCCGACCAGCCGCATCAGGAACGCCAGTCGCGGCGTGACCTGGCGCAGGCCCGCATAGTCCAGCCACAACAGAACCAGCAGGACGGTCGCCAGCGATCCCGAAAACCAGATGCCCTGCGCGCCGAACTGCGCCAATGCGGACAGCCCGGGCCAGGCGTAGGCCTCGCCGTACGAGCACATCGCGTACAGCAGCTGGAACAGCATGGCCCCGGCGTACAGCCCATAGACGCGCTCGCGCAGCATCGCCCAGAACAGCAGCACCACCAGCGACACGCCCACCACCATGCCGATGGCCGGCAGCACCAGTCGCACGTGCCAGAGATCGGCGGCGGCGTAGGCGGGTGCGGATTCCACCGCGACCCGCAGCGGATAGCGCGCGCCTTCGACCTTCACGTCCACGGGTCCGTCGCCGGTCAGCGGGAACACCAGCCCACGCCGGCTGTACTGCGGGTCGAGGTCGGGGCTGAACATGTCCTGGCGGCGCGGCGCCCCCCCGCCGTGGGCCTGCACGGTCACGCGCGCGGTGTACGGGTGATAGAACACCAGCAGCGGCTCGACCACGCCGGGCGCCGGATACACCCGCCACTCGCCGTTGCCGACCACGCGCACACCGACCGCGCCGCTGTCGAAGCGACGTTCCGAAAACAGTCCTGCACGCTGTCCGGCCTGCTGTTCCAGCGCCAACGGCTGGGTGCGGTCGATCCGCGCAATGTTCTCCCCGTGCGCGCCGCCCGCCGGCAGCAGGGCCAACAGCAGCCAACACCACCACCGCTGCGTCATGTCGCCCCTTCCCTTGGCGGCGAGTGTCGGGCCGGGCCCGGCATCGAACAAGCCCGATTTCGGTAGTTTTGTGACTTGAAGCACAGAAATTGTGGGCCTGTACCCCGAGAAGGATCTGACGGGGCACGCGTTTTCTCCCGTCGCTCAAGTCACAAAAAAGGTGACGTACCGCACACTTCATGCGTTTATCCAGCGACTTGGCTGCCGTTCTCCGCTAGTTTTCCGGAGATAGATACAAATGCGACGAATGCCGGGAGGGGCTAGATGCGCATTGGAATAGTCGTTGATTCGGCGTGCGACCTGCCGCTGGAGTTCCTGGAGAAGCACAACATCGTGATCCTGCCGATCACGGTGCGCATCGGCGAGGCCGTGCTGGCCGACCATCGCGACGAGCAGGCGACGCTGAGCTTCCTGCATGCGCACGTGGCGGAACGTGGCCATGAGGCCGAGACCACGCCGTTCACCGTCAACCAGATCCGCGACCTGTTCCTGGGCCGGCTGGTGATCGACTACGACCACGTCTTCTGCATGACGATCACCAAGACGCGCTCGCCCATCCACGAGAACGCGATGCAGGCCAGCTTCGCCATCCTCAACGACTACAAGCCGGTGCGCCAAGCCGCGGGCCACAACTCGCCGTTCGCGCTGCGCGTGATCGATACGCAGAACCTGTTCGCCGCGCAGGGCATCACCGCGGTGGAAGCCGTGCGCATGCGCGACGCCGGCGCCAGCGTGCAGCAGATCCGCGTGCGCCTGGAAGAGCTGGCGCAGAACACGCACGGCTACATGATTCCGCGCGACCTGTACTACCTGCGCAACCGCGCGCGCACCAAGGGCGACCGCAGCGTCGGCCTGCTCAGCGCCGCGCTGGGCAGCGCACTGGACATCAAGCCCGTACTGTACGGCCATGCGGGAAACACCGAGCCGGTCGCGAAGATCAAGGGTTTCGAGAACGCGGTGGAGCAGATGTTCAAGTTCACCGGCAACCGCGTGATGTCCGGACTGATGACGCCCACCGTGTGCCTGAGCTACGGCGGCGAGTTGTCGGAGCTGCGTGCCCTGCCCGGCTACCAGCGCCTGCGCGATGTCTGCGAGAACAACAAGGTCGAGGTGTTCGAAAGCGTCATGAGCCTCACCGGCATGGTCAACGTGGGCAAGGGGGCCGTGGTCGCCGCCTTCGCCGCGCCACCGGCCCCGTTCAAGGTGGCATAACGGCGGGATAACACGCCGTGGATAACGCTATGCCCCAGGTTTCTGCCGGGGGTGCCATGGCCGTCCGTTACTACATCAGCCTGCCGGATCCCGGCCGCGCGCGCGGCGGCGATCCGGCTTTCAGTTTCGACGCGCATGGCGCGGAGGAATTCGCCGCGCAACTCCAGCACGCGTTGCGCACCAGCCATCTGTTCGACCGCTGGCGCGCCCGCCAGGAAGACCCCGATGAAGTCGACCCCGGCCTCGGCGTGGTCGACGACGGCGCGACGGTGAACGGACGTCAGGACGACCTCAGCATCCTGCTGGTGGCCACGTCATCCATTCCAGGGCAGGTCCTCAAGCACCGCCTTCGCCTGCTGGCGGGGCACGCGTGGGAACTTCGTGACGTCTCAGCCGCGTGAGCGGCGTGCGCCTGCCCGTGCTGCTCGCCTGGAGCGGCGGCAAGGATGCGGCGTGGACGCTGCACACCCTGCGCCAGCGCGATGATGTCGAGGTGGTCGGCCTGCTGACCACGGTGACCGAAGACTACGATCGCGTCTCGATGCAGGGCATCCGCCGCAGCGTGCTGCATGCGCAGGCGCACGCGACCGGCCTGCCGCTGCTGGAAGCGATGATTCCTGCCCGCTGCGCCAACGACGACTACGAGCGTGCGATGACGGACGCGCTCGCCCGCGCGGCGCAGCGTTGGCCGACGCTACGCACGATGGCCTTCGGCGACCTGTTCCTGGAAGACATTCGCGCCTACAGGGTGCAGAACCTGGCGAAGATCGGCTGGGACGTGATGACGCCGCTGTTCGGTGCGGACACCGCCGCGCTGGCACGTGAGATGGTCGAGGGCGGCCTGCGTGCGCACCTGTGCTGCGTGGATACCCAACAGCTGGAGGCGCGCTTCGCAGGCCATGCCTTCGATGCCGCGCTGTGGGACGCCTTGCCGGCAAGCATCGATCCCTGCGGCGAGAACGGCGAGTTCCACACCTGTGTTTGGGCCGGCCCGATGTTCGATGCGCCGCTCACGCTGACGCAGGGCGACACCGAATTGCGCGACGGGCGCTTCGCCTTCACCGACTTCGAGCTTGCGGATGCCTCGTAGGGTGGGCCTTGGCCCACCATCGCCATCCCGCACATACCGACGATCAGGATGGCGGGCCAGAGTCCGCCTTACGCGTTCAACGCCTTCGCGTGGTGCACGATGTGCTCGCCGATGAAGCTGGCGATGAAGTAGTAACTGTGGTCGTAGCCGGGCTGCAGGCGCAGCGTCAGCGGATGGCCAACGGCGTCGGCCGCGGCTTGCAAGAGTTCCGGCTTGAGCTGGGTCTGCAGGAACTCGTCCGCATCACCCTGGTCGACCAGCAGCGGCAACCGCTCCGATGCGCCGCGCACCAGTTCGACGGCATCGTACTGCTTCCAGCTTTCGCGATCGGCCCCGAGATACGCACCGAACGCCTTCTCGCCCCACGGCACCTGTGACGGCGCGACGATCGGCGAGAACGCCGAGACGCTGCGGTAGCGGCCCGGATTCTTCAGTGCGATGGTCAGCGCGCCATGTCCGCCCATCGAGTGTCCGCTGATCGCGCGCGCATCGGTCACCGGAAAGTGCGCTTCGACCAACGCCGGCAGCTCATGGACGATGTAGTCGTACATGCGGTAGTGGGCGGACCACGGCGTCTGCGTCGCGTCGACATAGAAACCGGCACCCTTGCCCAGGTCGTAACCCTCGGCGTCGGCCACCTCTTCACCACGCGGACTGGTGTCGGGCGCGACGAGGATCACACCGTGCTCGGCGGCGTACCGCTGCGCGCCCGCCTTGGTGATGAAATTCTGTTCGGTGCAGGTCAGGCCCGACAGCCAGTACAGCACCGGCAGCTTTCCGCCTTCGGCCTGCGGCGGCAGATAGACCGCGAAGCGCATCGTGCAGCCGAGGCTTTCCGACGCATGTTCGTAGACGTCCTGCCAGCCGCCGAAGCAGGCGCGATGCTCGATGCGCTCGATCGCCATGTCAGGCAACCCCCGTTGCGGGTGCGAGACGGATTTCGAAGGTCTTCAATGCAGATGCATCGCCTTTCGTCTCGATGCGCGAGGCCTCGGCAAGCAACCGGATCCGGGAGGCGTAGAACATCTCGGGAAGGTCCTCGTACTCGTCCGGGGCCGCGATCATCACGCCTGCGGTGATGAAGCCCGCCTTCTTCCACTCCCGACCCAGCGACGACAGGATCGTCCGATCGATCTTCTGCAGATCGTGTTCGCCGAGGCGCGCAATCGCATCGCGCGCGTCCTGATCAAGGGAGATGCCATCCATCGTCGCGCCCGGCATCGCGTCCGGGGCCATCTTCTGCAAGGACATCGTCATCTCAGTAGTGCACCACGCTGCGGATCGACTTGCCTTCATGCATCAGGTCGAAGGCCTCGTTGATGCCGTCCAGCGGCATGGTGTGGGTCACGAACGGAGCGAGTTCGATGTCGCCCTTCATCGCATCCTCGACCATGCCCGGCAGCTGTGAGCGTCCCTTCACGCCACCGAACGCCGTACCCATCCACTTGCGGCCGGTTACCAGCTGGAACGGGCGCGTGCTGATCTCCTGCCCCGCGCCGGCCACGCCGATGATGACGCTCTGGCCCCAACCGCGGTGCGCGCATTCCAGCGCCGCGCGCATGACGTTGACGTTGCCGATGCACTCGAACGAATGGTCGACGCCCCAGCCGGTCATCTCGACGATGACCTGCTGGATCGGCTTGTCGAAGTCCTTCGGGTTGACGCAGTCGGTGGCGCCGAACTGCTGGGCCATTTCGAACTTCGACGGATTCGTGTCGATGGCGATGATGCGGCCGGCCTTGGCCTGGCGCGCGCCCTGGATCACCGCCAGGCCGATGCCGCCCAGGCCGAACACGGCGACCGAATCGCCTTCCTGCACCTTCGCGGTGTTGTGCACGGCGCCGATGCCGGTAGTCACGCCGCAACCCAGCAGGCAGACGTGCTCCGGGTTCGCGTCCGGATTGATCTTGGCGAGCGACACCTCGGCGACCACGGTGTATTCGCTGAAGGTCGAGCACCCCATGTAGTGGTACAGCGGCTGGCCTTCGTAGGAGAAGCGCGAGGTGCCGTCCGGCATCACGCCCTTGCCCTGCGTGGCGCGCACCGAGGTGCAGAGGTTGGTCTTGCCGCTCTTGCAGAACAGGCATTCGCCGCACTCGGCGGTGTACAGCGGAATCACGTGGTCGCCCGGCTTCACGCTGGTCACGCCTTCGCCGACCTCGACCACGATGCCGGCGCCTTCATGGCCCAGCACGACCGGGAACAGGCCTTCCGGATCGTCGCCGGACAGCGTGAACGCGTCGGTGTGGCAGACGCCGGTGTGGGTGATCTTGACCAGCACTTCGCCGGCCTTGGGCGGAGCGACGTCGATCTCGACGATCTTCAGCGGTTCGCCTGCGGCGAAGGCGACGGCGGCACGGGATTTCATGGGGGCACTCCTGCTTACTTGAGATAGGAACGGACCAGCGCGACGGCGGCATCGATGCCGGCCTCGCGCTGTTCGGGGGTCGAGGCCGGATGCGCGAACTCCTCGCGCAGATGGCTTTCCAGGATTTCCGACATCAGACCGTTGACAGCGCCTCGCACCGCGGCGAGCTGCTGCAGCACCGGCGCGCAGTCTGCGCCTTCTTCCAGCGCACGCTCCAGCGCATCCAGCTGTCCGCGGATGCGTTTTACGCGGGTGAGCGCCTTCTTCTTGTCGGCGGGAGCGTGGGGCATGGTGTCGGCCCGGATAGTGGGGGGCAGTATACTGGCGCAGCCCCGGCACGGCAAAGTGCATCAGCAACCCCTACTGACGAAAGTCCCGACAGACCCACGTTCGCGAAGCTAGTGGGGGAGGTGCGAACGGATCAGGTTGACCGTCTCGGCAAGCTGCCTGGCGGAGGCCAGAACCCGCTTCCGACGCGCCGCATCGCCACCCGGCTCGTGCGGCGTCCCCTTCTGGCGGCCGGCGCCGTCGAATGTCGCGAGCTGAGGGGGTCCGATGCCCCAGTCGCTGCCCGGCTGCCGTGGCACGACATGGAAATGGAAGTGCGGCGTCTCCTGTCCGCTGTAGACCCCATTGTTCTGGAACGTAAGGAGTCCGAGGGGCTGGTACGTCCTGACGAGCGCCGCAGCGACCCGTTTGGCCGAAACCAGTATCGCGCTGCATTCCTGGTCGGAAAGCTCGAGCAGTGTGGCGACATGCCGTCGCGTGATGACGCAACACTGGCCAACCTCGAACTGCCAGGGGTTGATCACGGTGAGCGTGTGTTCGCTCTCCTCTATGATCTTCCACCCCTCTTCCCGTGCCGCCACGCAAAGGTCGCACGAATGCCTGACGGGAAGTTCGATCATGCCCTTCTCCTGTCCCACCGACTGATCGGCGCAAGCGCGATTGTAGGTCCCGCACCGGTTCGGCGACGAAGGCAGACGCGCGTCCTCTCCGTTGCCTTCCCCGCAGATGAGACACTGATACACGTGAGTGAACGCCCGCCCTGTATCGATGGAGTAGCCGCCAGCACGTTGCAGCTGCCTCCCGGGGCATGGACGACGGTACTGGACTGTCTGTGCGCGCGGTTTCCGGCGGTGCCGCGCACGCAGTGGCTGGAACGAATGGCGCGCGGACGGGTCCTGGACAGCGCCGGCGGAGCGGTGACGCCGTCAACCGCGTACCGCATGGGCCTCGAGGTCCACTACTACCGCGAAGTGGCGGACGAGCCGGCGATTCCGTTTGACGAGATCGTCGTGCATGCGGACGACCATCTGCTGGTGGCCGACAAGCCCCACTTCCTGCCGGTGACACCCGCCGGCCCCCATGTCCATGAAACCCTGTTGGCGCGGCTGATCCGTCGGACCGGCAACCCTGCGCTGGCGCCGCTGCACCGCCTCGATCGTGAGACGGCGGGACTCGTGCTGTTCTCGACCAATCCGGATAGCCGCGCGCGTTACCAGGCATTGTTTCGTGAGCGGAGGATCGAAAAGTCCTACGAGGCGATCGCACCGCCGCTGCCGGATCTTGCGTTTCCGTACACGCACGCCAGCCGCCTGGTCACCGGCGAGCCATTCTTCCGGATGCAGGAAATCGAGGGGCCGGCAAACAGCGAAACTCGGATCGATGTCCTCACGCACGGCGAGCGGCGCTGGCACTACGCGCTGAAACCGGTCTCCGGCCGGAAGCATCAGCTGCGCGTACACATGGCCGCGCTGGGCGCACCGATCGCCAACGACCCGATCTATCCTGCCGTGCAGCACCGCGCCGCCGGGGACTATTCGTCGCCGCTGCAGCTTCTCGCGACGACGCTCTCGTTCAACGACCCCCTCAGCGGCAGCGAGCGACGCTTCTCAAGCGGCTTCCGTCTCCGGACATAGGCCGCGACGTGCCAGGCATCCTTCCTCGGCAGCCGTCGTCGTCCCTACGCGATCCAAACGGGAAGGGCCCCTGTCGGGGCCCTTCCGGTACGCGATGCTCAGCGAGAATCAGAACCGGTAGCTCAATCCAAGGTTCAGCGAACGACCGTAACGGTAGTAACCCTGCGACTGCAGCGGATTGCCGTTGATGCTGTAGGTCTGCGCCTTGTCGAGCAGGTTGCTGCCCTCGAGCGAGAGGGTGAAGCGGTCGTTGAACTGGTAGGACACGTGTGCCGTCAGCCATGTGATCGCATCAGCCTGCTCGTTGTAGCCCTCACCCAGCACGTTGATGGCGGTAACGAAGCCATCGGTGCGATCGGCAGTGGCGCCGAGCGACCACGAGCCCTTTTCGTACATCACGCCCAGCGAGTACACCGACGGCGCGATGCCTTCCAGCGGACGCTCCTGGTCGCCGACGAAGCTCTTGGACCAGTTGCGCGTGTACTGCGCACGGAAGCCGAAGCCGTTCTCCCAGAAATGCTGCAAGCCGGCCTCGATGCCGCGCACCTTGGCGTAGTCGCCGTTGATCGGGCGCTGCACATTGAACAGGGTCGGCGCAGTACCGATCGGGGTACCGTCCGGCCGCAGGATCGGTCCGACGCCGATGTCCTGGCCGGGCTCCCAGCTGGTCGTCAGCTGGTTCTCGATGCGCTTGTAGAACACCGCGACGTTGAAGATCGAGTTCTCGCTGAAGTACCACTCCAGCGACACGTCGCCCTGCTTGGCTTCGTACGGCTTCAGGTCAACGTTGCCGCCGTAGATCTGGGTGAACTCGCCCCACGACACGCTGGCGGTGGTGTTGGTCGGCGCCAGCTTGTCCACCGGCGGGCGCGCCATCGTCCTGGCCGCGCCCACGCGCAGCTGCAGGTCATCGGTGAAGCGCCACGTGAAGTTGCCCGACGGCAGCAGATAGCTGTAGTCGCCATCCTGGCGGATCTGCGTGGGATCGGCGTAGTTCGCGGTGTAGTTGAACGCCCCGTTCTCGGTGATGCTGAGGATCGGCGCGTCCCAGGCCTGCGAGGTGGTCCGCGTCTTGACGAAGCGGACGCCTATGTCGGCGTTCCAGCGTTCGCCGGAGAAGTCGGCCTGGACGTAGGCGGTCTTGGTGTCCTCACTGACGCGGTAGCTTTCCAGCGGGTTCCACTGCGGCGTCGCATTGGAGAAGTCGTAGTTGCCACCCCCCGGGCGCGCGTTGCCGTTGTAGGCGGCGAGCTGGCTGAGGTAGTTCGGGACATCGAAGGCGAGGAACGTCCGCGGGAAGTCCGCGCTCACGCCGCGCATGAAGTTCGGCAACGTGAACGAATGCGACAGCACGTTGCCGCCCAGCGCACCGACGTTGATCGCGTAATCGCCGGAGTAGTAGTCCGCACCGCCGTTGAGCGTGTTGTTGATCAGGTCGCGCGTCTTCTTGCGGTCGGTCGCGGTGACACCGAAGTGCAGGTCGTCCAGGTTGAAGCGGCCGACGAACCACTTGCCGCCCACGGTGCCACCGGTGATCTCGTCGACGATGTTGTCGCCACGCAGTTCCATGTAGTGGGTATTGAAGTCCGAACCATCGAACTGCCCGTTGGCCAGGCCATTCGCCAGCTGGCGGCCGTCATCGAACACCGCGGTGACGTTGGGCACCGCGCCACCGCTGAGCTCGATGCGTGCGACGTTGGGCTGGTTCATGCGCAGCACCACATAGGTGTCCTGGCCGCCCGAGTAGCGCTTCGAGGTGGAGCGATAGACGTCACCCGTGAGGGTGAGGTCGTCGTTGACCCGCCATTCGGCGTTGGCGCCGTAGAGGTCGGTATCGACCACCCGGTGCTCGGTCATGTTGAGCAGCTCCGGGTTGAGGCGCAGTTCCGGATCGGGGTTGTCCATCGTGAAACCGGTGACGATGCCGTTCTGGATCGTCATGTCGGACCAGCGTCCCGGCGCGAACAGGGGGTAATAGGACTGCTGGTAGCCGACCTGCGGCGAATCGAGGCGCGTCTTCAGGCCGTCGAAGGTCAGCTTGAAGCTGTCGCTCGGACGCCACTCGATCTTCGCCGACAGCGCGCGGCGCTTTTTCTCTTCCAGGATCGAACCGACGCGGAACTGGCCCGGCGCGATCAGGCCGTACTCGTCCTCGTCCAGATTCCCGTTGCCATTGGGGTCGATGTGGCCGCCCCAGGTATTGCCCCACAGCCAGCTCTCGTCGTTGGGGTCCGCGTTGCGGCTCCAGCCACCGTCGTTGCCGGCGATGTCGGTACGGTCCTTGCGCTCGCCGTACACCACGCCGAGCAGGACGCCGATGGTGTCATCGGCGAACAGGTTGCTGTACGTCGCCGAGAACTTGTGTCCGTTGAACTCGGACATCTGGTTGCGGTCGCCTTCGAGGCGGATGACGCCCTGCTGACCGTCCTGGTCGAACGGGCTGGCCGAGCGCAGATTGATCAGGCCGCCGATGGCGCCTTCGGACAAGGAGGCCTGCGCGCCCTTGACCACGTCGGCGCCGCTGATCACGTCGGCCGGCAGTACGTCATAGGCGAAATCACGGCCCGCGCCGTCGGTGGCGAGGATGCGGCCATTGAAGGTCGTGAGGGTGTACTCGGGCCCAAGGCCGCGGACGCTGACCTTCTGGCCTTCGCCGCCGGCGGTGCGCGAGATGGACACACCGGTGATATGGCTCAGCGAGTCGGCGACGTTGTCGTCGGGGAACTTGCCCAGTTCCAGCGCGCTGATCGAATCCTGGACCGTGCCGGACTCGCGCTTCAGTTCGAGGGCACGCGCCATGCTGCCGCGCACGCCGGTGACGACCACGGTATCCAGGGTGGCGGGATCGCCCTGGCTCTCCTGCCCTGCCGGCGCCGGGTCCGCGTTCGCGGCCTCCGCCTGCTGGGCCAACGCGCCGACCGGCACGCTCAGAGCCAGGGCCACACTACAAAAGAGCAAGTTCCGGTGCAGCCGCGCGGTCTTCATGGGTCTCTCCTCAGAAGGTGGCAGTTTTGTTACGCAACCAAACGAAACCGAGCCTATATCATGTTTCGTTTTGTATCAATAGCGAAATGTAACGAAATAATCCATACTGCTCGCGCTACAAGGAGGTCCCATGTCCGCCACCCGTGATACCAGCCAACGCCGCCTGCAGATCAGCGAGCTCGTGCGCCAGCACGGCAGCGTCCAGGTGGCCACGCTCGCCCGCCGGTTCGGGGTGAGCATGCAGACGGTGCGCAAGGACCTGCGCTACCTGGCCGAGCGCGGCGTGATGGCCCGCGCCTACGGCGGCGCGATCGACAGCAGCGTGGTCGGCACCAGCAGCAGCGCCAGCAGCGAGCCGCACTACGAAGCCAAGCGGACCTCCCACCTGGACGAAAAGCGGCGCATCGGCCAGCGCGCGGCCGCACTGGTCAAGGCCGGCGATACCATCGCCATCGACTCCGGCACCACCGCCATCCAGCTGGCCGAGTCGCTGCCGAACATCGACGTCACCGTGGTCACCAACGATTTCGGCGTCCTCGGCGCGCTGGCGCCCAAGAACAACATCAACATCGTCATGCTGGGCGGCGAGCTGCGCCGCAAGAACATGGCCTTCTACGGCGGCCTGACCGTCGAGGCGCTGGACGCCCTGCACGTGGACATGCTGTTCCTCGGCGTGGACGGCCTGGACCTGGAGCGCGGCATCACCACGCACTACGAGCCGGAAGCCATGCTCAACCGCAAGATGGTGGAAGCGGCGCGCGTGGTGGTGGCGATCACCGACAGCTCCAAGTTCGGCAAGATCTGCCTGCACCGCATCGTGCCGGTCGGCGACCTCAACGTGCTGATCACCGACCGCGGTGCGCCGAGCGACATCGTCCAGGCGGCCGAACAGCTCGGCTTCGAGATCATCCTCGCCTAGTTGCGCGACGCGGTGCCGAACACGCGCACGGCATTGCGGTAGTAGACCTTGTCGATGACCTCGCGCGGCAACGCCAGTCCGGGCACGTCGGCATCGAGCGTGTCCACGCGCTGCACCCCATCGGTCGCCAGATAGCGCCAGTCCGCGGTCCATACGGCGTGCGCCGCCGCCCGGAACTCGGCCGGCTCGGTATCCGGATTGACGGTCAGGTCGGTGCCGTAGAGCAGCCTGTCCTGGTAACGGATGAAGAAGCCGCGCACCTTCTCGCGGTCGCGCAACGACTGGTACTGCACCTGGCTCATGCGCGCGGCCAGATCGACGGTGGCGTCCGGGAACCGATCCAGGAACGCGCCCAGGCGATCGACGTCGTACTCCAGGCTGCCCATATGCGCCCCGACGAAGCGCAGTCCCGGATGCGCCGCGACGAAACGGTCGCGCGTGGCGATCTGGTCGTCGTAGCTGGGCTGATCCGGATGCAGGTACATGTGGTACTGCGGATGGTTGCGGAAGTACTCGCGATCGTTGTCCGTGGTCATCTGATCCAGCGGCAGCCAACAGTTGTGCGGTTCGCCCTGGTGGCCGATCAGCACCAGACCCAGCGAGCGCACCTGCTCCGCCACCGGCGACAGGCCGGGATGGTCGAGCATGATCAGCCGGCCGTCGGCGTCCTTCTCGATCATGCCGACGTTCTTCCAGATCTTCACCGCGCGCGCGCCTTCGGATTTCGCTTCTGCGAGACCGGCGTTGACGCGATCGGCCCAGCCGGGCTTGCCGAAGTCGTCCATCGAGAACGTCGCCGCCCAGTGCAGCCTCGCGGGATCGGCCTTGGCGAGCGCGATCGCCACGGCATGCTGGTCGGCGATGCTCGGGAAGTCCGGGTAGTCGACATTGATCGACATCAGCTCGAATCCGTCCTGGCGCGCCTGTTCCAGAAACGCCGGATGGTCGACGTTGGCGTGCACATGGGCGTCGAACTTGGGGACGCGCGCGAAATCGTCCATGCCATAGGGCGTCGACGACGGCTGCGCCAGACCACTGCCTGCCCAGCCCAGGACGGCGGCCGCGACCGCCACTTTCCACCGCTTGATCATCACGCTACCTGCACCGTAACGAAACATGAAACGAAACATATCGCAACAAAAGTGTTGCATCAACTCCATGGACTCGCGCACAATCGGTCGCACCTCAACCGGAATGCCGCCCATGCCACCCATTGGTCGCCGCACCGTCTTGAAGCTTGCCGTCGGCAGCGCCGCCCTGGCCGCCCTGCCCTGGATGCCGGGCCGCGCCCTGGCCGCCGGCAGCGCCGCCATGACGGCCCAGGATGCCCTGCTGTCGCTGACGTTCGATCGCGCCATGCGCACCCGCGTCGCCTACCGGGGCAAGACCCTGACACCGTTCCAGGCCAGCGAAGTGCTGCTGCTGAAGGACGGCGGCGCCATCGATACCTTTGCCTTCAGTGGCGAGGAGCGGCAAGGGGTGACCGACGCGCGCCATGGCGCCGGCCTGCGCCACGTCTTCACCGGCGTGTCGAAGCAGGGTATCGAGAAGCAGGTCGCCGTGACCTTCTTCGAACAGTCTCCCGGCCTGGCCCTGATGCAGGTGCGCTACCGCAACACCGGCTCGCAGCCAATCGACGTGGCCGGCTGGCGCTCGGCCGCGCACGAACTGGCCGATGCGCCCGGCGGTTTCTGGAGCTTCTCCGGCACCACGCACGAAGACCGCCGCGACTGGGTGCAGCCGCTCGACAACGACTTCGACCAGCGCAACACGCTGGGCATGGACGCCTCCGATTACGGCGGCGGTACGCCGGTCGCGAACATCTGGCGCCGCGACGTGGGCCTGGCCGTCGGCCATGTCGAGCCCGTGCCGCGCACGCTCGACCTGCCCGTGCGCAAGACCGGCAAGGGCGCCAGCATCGCCGTGGAAGGCGCGCAGGCGGTGACGCTGGCGCCGGGCCAGGCGCTCTCCACCGAACGCACCTTCCTGTGCGCGCACACCGGCGACCATTTCGCTCCGCTCGTCCTCTACCGCGACTTCATGAGGGCCGAAGGCATCGCTGCGCCGCGGGCGCCGGCCTCCGCCTTCGAATCCACCTGGTGCGCCTGGGGTTACGAGCGCGACTTCACCGTTGCGCAGATCCTGGCGACGCTGCCGAAGGTGCGCGAGGTCGGCTTCCAGTGGGCCGTGCTCGACGATGGCTGGCAGACCAACGAAGGCGACTGGCAGATCGACCGCAGGAAGTTCCCGCGCGGCGACGAGGACATGCGTGCATTCGTGAAGGCGGTGCGCGCCGAGGGCCTGCGCCCGCGCCTGTGGCTGGCGCCGCTGGCCGCCGATCCCGGCAGCGAAGTCCTCTACAAACACAGCGACATGCTGCTGCTCGACGAGTACGGCTCCTTCCAGAAGGTCAGCTGGTGGAATGCGCTGACCCAATGCCCGGCCTACCAGCCCACCATCGACTATTACGTCGCGCTGGTGAAGAAGGCCATTGGCGACTGGGGCTTCGAAGGCATCAAGCTCGACGGCCAGCACCTCAACGCGGTCGCGCCGTGCCACAACCCGGCGCACAAGCACGCCAGCCCGAACGATTCCTGCGAGAAGCTGCCCGACTTCTGGAACGCGATCTACAAGGCCGCGCACGATATCAATCCGGACGCCGTGGTCGAGCTGTGCCCGTGCGGCACCGCGTTCGCCTTCCACAACCTGCCGGCGACCGACCAGTTCCCCTCGTCCGATCCGTTGTCGTCCTGGCAGGTGCGCAGCAAGGGCAAGAGCGTCAAGGCACTGATGGGGCGCGGCAGCAGCTACGCGGGCGACCATGTGGAACTGGCCGATGGCCGCGACGATTTCGCCTCCAGCATCGGCATCGGCGCGGTGATCTCGTCCAAGTTCACCTGGCCGCGCGACACCGACAATCCGACCGCACCGCTGCCCGAAGGCGGTTACGTGCTGACGCCGGAAAAGGAAGTGCTGTGGAAGAAGTGGGTCGCGCTTTACCGCGAACATATGCTGCCGCTGGGCGACTATCGCGGCGAGCTGTACGACATCGGCTTCGATGCGCCGGAGACGCACGCCATCGCCAAGGATGGAGCGATGTACTACGCCTTCTATGCGAAGGACTGGAACGGCACACTGGAACTGCGCGGACTCGGTGAAGGCCGCTACCGCGTCCGCGACCTGTTCAACGGTACCGATCTCGGCACGGTCGATGCGAAGGCGAATGCGCTGCGCGCCGGCTTCAGCCGCTTCCTGCTGCTGCAGGCCACGCCGGAGGCCGCCGCATGAGTGCCGTCGACGCCGCACCGCGCCGCCGCTGGCTGGCCTATGCGCTGACGACCGTCGCGCTGTGGGGCGTGTGGGGCGCGCTGGCCGGCCTGTCGGCGCAGCGCGGCTTCCCCGACACGCTGGTGTACTGCGTGTGGTCGCTGACGATGGTGCCTCCTGCATTGTTCATCCTGTGGCGCACCGGCTGGCAGCTCGACCGCTCGCCGCGCGCGGTCGCCTACGGCCTGGCGATCGGCCTGCTCGGCGCCGGCGGACAGATGCTGCTGTTCAAGGCGCTGACCATCGGGCCGGCCTACTTCATCTTCCCGATCATCTCGCTGTCGCCGGTCATCACCATCGTGCTGTCGTTCGCGCTGCTGCGCGAGCGCACCGGCTGGATGGGCGCATTGGGCATCGTGCTGGCGCTGGTCGCGCTGCCGCTGCTCGACCTGTCGTTCGGCGGTGGCACGCAAGGCCTGGGCTGGTTCGCGCTGGCGCTGATCATCATGGCGGCGTGGGGCGTGCAGGCGTACTTCATGAAGCTGGCCAACCACACGGTCAGCGCCGAAAGCATCTTCTTCTACATGATGGTCGGTGCCCTGCTGCTGGCCCCGGTGGCATGGGCGATGACCGACTGGAGCCAGCCGATCAATACCGGCCTGGACGGTCCGTGGATGACCGCGGCGATCCAGGTCTTGAATGCGGTCGGCGCACTGATGCTGGTGTACGCCTTCCGCTACGGCAAGGCGATCGTCGTCGCGCCGCTCACCAATGCCGGCGCGCCGCTGGTGACGGCAGTGCTGTCGCTGGTGTTCGCCAGCGTAGTGCCGGGCCCCTTGAAGATGGTCGGCCTGGCGCTGGCCCTGATTGCCTCGCTGCTGCTGGTGCTGGAACCCGAACGCCCTACCCCGCACGACGCCTGACCGGAACGACCGCATGCATGCCCTGCTCGACCTCATCGCCCGCCACAAGCAAGGCCACGCCGTCGGCGTGACCTCGGTGTGCTCTGCACACCCGATCGTCATCGAGGCGACGCTGCGGCACGCCGCGGAGAACGCATCACCGCTGGTGCTGTTCGAGGCCACCTGCAACCAGGTCAACCAGGACGGCGGCTATACCGGCATGACGCCGGCGGATTTCGTCGCCTTCGTGCACGGCATCGCCGGGCGGACCGGCTTCGACACCGCGCGCATCGCGCTGGGCGGCGACCACCTGGGTCCGAATCCATGGACATCGCTCGACGCGGACGCGGCGATGGACAAGGCCGAGGTGATGGTGGCGGCGTACGTCGCGGCCGGCTTCCGCAAGATCCACCTCGACTGCTCGATGGCCTGCGCCGGCGATCCCACGCCGTTGCCGGAAAGCGAGATCGTGCGCCGTGCCGTGCGCCTGTGCTGTGCCGCGGAAGCAGCCTACGGCCAGGCAGGCGGCGAACCGCCGGTGTACGTGATCGGTACCGAAGTGCCGGTGCCGGGTGGCGCCACCGAAGCCATCGAGGGCCTGGAGACCACCACGCCAGCCGCAGCGCGCGCGACCATCGAGGCACACCGCGAAGCATTCCTTGCCGCCGGCCTCGGCCGCGCGTGGGAGCGCGTCATCGCCTCCGTCGTGCAGCCGGGTGTCGAGTTCGACCATCATGACGTCATCGACTATGCGCCCGACAAGGCGCGGACCCTGAGCGACGCCATCGTGCCGCTGCAGGGCATGGTGTACGAAGCGCATTCCACCGACTACCAGACGCGCGAGGCGCTGCAGGCGCTGGTGCGCGACCATTTCGCCATCCTCAAGGTCGGCCCCGGCCTGACCTTCGCGCTGCGCGAGGCGCTGTGGGCGCTCGATGCCATCGAACGCGACTGGATCGCGCCCGGCAAGCGCGCCAACCTGCGCGACGTTGCGTTGCAACGCATGCGCGAACAGCCGAAGCACTGGCAGCGGTATTACCACGCGGATGGCGATGCGTTGACGGTCGACCTGCAGTACAGCCTGAGCGACCGCATCCGCTATTACTGGCCCGATCCGGTGATCGAAGCGGCACGCGCGCGGCTGTTCGCCAACCTGCGCGACAACCCGCCGCCGCTGCCACTGATCAGCCAATACCTCCCCCACGCATTGCACGCCCTCCGCCACGACCGCGCGACGTCCGATCCGCAGTCGCTGGCGATGGCGCATGTCAGTGCCGTCCTGGACGACTACCATCATGCCTGCCATCCCCATGAAAACCCCTGACCACCTCGGCGTCCCCGAATCCGACCTCCAGGCCGGCGGCGCGCTGTGGACCGCGCGCGAGATCGAACAGCAACCGCTGATGCTGGAGCGCACGCACGCGCTTCTCGCGGGGCTGCAGGCGCAGATCGACGCGTTCGCCGGGCCCATCGCGCAGGATCCGCGCGCGCGCGTCATCCTGACCGGTGCAGGCACGTCGGCCTACATCGGCCAGTGCCTGGCACCCCTGCTCGACCGCCACCTGCCGGCGCGCGTCGACGCGGTGCCGACCACCGATATCGTCAGCGCACCGCACCTGCACCTCGATCCGGCACAGCCGCTGCTGCTGGTGTCGTTCGGCCGCTCCGGCAACAGTCCCGAGAGCCTCGCGACCGTCGCACTCGTCGAATCGATCGTCGCCGATGTGCGCCACCTCGTGGTCACCTGCAATCCCGAGGGCGCGCTCGGTCGCGCGCCTGCGCGCCATCTGCTGACCCTGCAGTTGCCCGAGGAAACGCACGACGCCAGCTTCGCGATGACCTCCAGCTTCAGCTGCATGATGTACGCCACGCTCGCCGCCTTCATCGGCACGCCCCGACTGGAATCGCGCATCCCGGCGATCAGTCGCGCCACCGCGCAGACCATCGACCACGCCGGCCCGACCACGCAGGCGCTCGCGCTGGCGGGCTACGAGCGCGTCGTCTACCTCGGCAGCGGCGTGATGCAGGGACTGGCGCGCGAGGCGGCGTTGAAACTGGGCGAACTCAGCAATGGCGCCGTGGCGACCTGCTACGACACGCCGCTCGGCTTCCGTCATGGCCCCAAGACCTTCCTGCAGGCGCGCACGCTGGTCGTCGTGTTCGTGTCCAACGATCCGTTGACGCGCCAGTACGACCATGACCTGGTCGATGAGCTGCGCGGCGATCGCGTGGCCGCGCGCGTCATCGAAGTCAGTGCGCAACCGCGGGCCGAGGCCACGGCCGACACCATCCCCGTGCCCTTCCTCGCCGAGGCCGACGACGTCGACCTGCTGTGGCCCTACGTCACGGTCGCCCAGATGTTCGCGTTCCACGTATCGCGCGCGCTCGGACTGTCGCCCGACAATCCGAACAAGCAGGGCACGGTGAACCGCGTCGTGCAGGGCGTGCGCCTGCATTCGGTGCCATGACCGGAAGCCTCTACCTGGGCGTCGACGGCGGCGGAACCAAGACCCGGTTCGCGCTGATGGACGACGACGGCCAGTTGGTGGCGCAGGCACAGACGGGCACCACCTACCACCCGGAAGTCGGCTTCGACGGCGTACAGCAGATCCTGTCGGACGGCATCGCCACCGTGCTGGGACAAGTGGCGGTGGCCGACGCGGGCGCGATCGCCTATGCGTTCTTCGGCCTGCCGGCGCATGGCGAGGATACCCATGCCACGGCGCGCCTTGATGCGATTCCGGCACAGATCCTCGGGCACGACCGCTACCGCTGCGACAACGACATGGTCTGCGGCTGGGCCGGATCCCTAGCCTGCGGCGACGGCATCAACATCGTCGCCGGCACAGGATCGATCGGCTACGGCCAGCGCCAGGGCGTGGACGCGCGCGGCGGCGGCTGGGGCGAAACATTCTCCGATGAAGGCTCAGCCTACTGGATCGCGGTGCAGGGGCTGAACGCGTATTCGCGGATGAGCGATGGGCGCCTGCCGAAAGGGCCGTTGCATGCCCTCGTCAACGAACGCCTCGAACTCGCGTCCGATCTGGACCTGTGCGCGCGCATCTATGGCCCCGGCGTGGGCACACGTGCCGAGATCGCGCAGATCTCGCGCATCGTCGCCGACGCTGCGCGACAAGCAGACGGTGCGGCGCTGGACATCTACGCGCGCGCCGGGCAGGAGCTGGCCGACATCGTGCTGGCGATCCGCCAGCGGCTCGCCTTCGACAGTGAAGAGCGCATCGCCGTGTCGTACTCCGGCGGGGCCTTCAGCGCGGGCGACCTGCTGATGGCGCCCTTCGCCGCCGCCCTGCAGGCCGCCTCGCCCCAGTTCACCCTGCAGACGCCGCTGCACGAGCCCCACTACGGGGCCGCCCTCTATGCGCGCCTACTCGCGCACCGGACCGTCCTCGCGGCCTGACGCCCGCGTCTGTTCCTGATTCCAGGCCCCTGATCCCGGCGTGCGTACGTGCCGCCGGCCGTTGCCCCGTGCGCGGGTATCGGCCGTCGCGATGCCATTCGTCAGCGCCTGAGCACCCGGTCCCGCTCCAGGACCGATCCCGGCTTTCCGCTGCGTGTCCCCTGTGGATGCGGTTCTTCGCATACCACCCCATCGCCTATCCCAGGAGCTGCACGCCATGCGCCGACCCCCGCTGAAACTCGCCCTCGCCACCGCGTTGATCATCGCGCTGCCCGCCAGCAGCGCGCCACCTGCCGGTCCGGAAACGCAGGTGTGGATCGACGTCGCCACCCATTCGATGGCCGGCATGCCCGACATGGGCATGCTCGGCGGGCTCGCGGGCAGGATGATGGGGGGCGAGAAGGGCCCGCAGGGGTATCCGCAGTCGCGCAACATCCCTGCCACCCAGGGGCACGTGCTGGACATCGCGATGCACAACCGCCTCAAGCCGGGCGTAGCCGCGGAGCAGGCGGTACCGGCGGGACTCGGCGTCGGCAAGGCGCTGGCACTGCAGCCCCCGCCGCCAGGCAAGAACGTGGAGGAACCGAGGGAGCACGAGGTCCGCGACATCGAAGTGACCATCCGCCAGTACTGGGGCTGCGGCACCACCGTGCGCCCGGGGCAGCCGAAGGTGATGACGCTCAAGATCAAGAACGGGCAGTTCCAGCAGGACGGCGCGATCGCGCCCGGCCTGTTCGTCCCGGACCGCGACATCGACGTCAATCCCAGCTACGCGTTGTGGCCCAACCTGAAGAACAACCGGCGCGTCGGCGAGCGTTCGTCGATGGTCGGCCAGCACCGCATCACCGGCGATGGCGTGCCGACCTCGCTGCAGTTCGAGCTGGGACAGAACGCGGACTTCATGCCGAAGATCGCGCTGCAGACGCGCGGCGAACTGACCGACAGCATCGGCCTGAGCTGGCAGCCGGTGGATCGCGCGAAAGCCTATTTCCTCAACGCGATCGCCATGCAGGACGAACGCAACTTCACCACATGGAGCAGCGCCGAGGTGGCCGGCGCCGGCCATGAGCTGGTCAACTACCTGACCGGTTCCTACATCGACCGGTGGCTGAAGCAGAAGGTGCTGCTCGCGCCCGGCACGACCAGCTGCGCAATCCCACAGGGCATCTTCAAGAACACCGCCAAGGGCGGTGAGCACGGCGGCTTCGCCTCGCTCAACATGATCGCTTACGGCCCCGAAACCAACATCACCTGGCCGCCGAAGCCCACGGACCCGAAGCAGCCGTGGGATCCGGAATGGAACGTGCGCGTGCGCACCAAGGCCACCACGGTGGCGATGCTGGGCATGGACTTCGGCGACATGGGCGGCATGCCTTCCGACGAAGGGGATGGCGACGGCAAGCAGGCCCCGGAGAAGAAGGAAGAAGGCGGCGCGAAGAAACTGCTGCGCGGCCTGATGCGGAACTTCTGACGCCCGCCACGGGCAGGCCGCGCCTGCCCGCACTGCCATGGATGACATCCCGTGAAGCTCACCCTGCTACTGCTGTTCGCCTGCTCCATCCTGCTGTCCGCGTTGCCGGCCAGCGCGACCGATCCCTGCCCGCAGCTGCGCACGCAACTGGCATCGACCGACGTCGCCACGCGCATCGCCGCGATCGCCTGCCAGGAGAACCACGCCTGGTTCCGTCCCTTCATCGATGCGGACGGCCGCGCCGGTGGACAGGCGGTGTACGAAGCGGAAAACGATGCCCTTGCTGATGGCGCGCAGGCATGGCGCAAGGTCGCGGCCTACTGGAACGGCAGCGGGCTGGGCAGTGGCTGCGGGCAGGCCGGCGCTGCGTGCCGCAGCTTCGTGGTCGACACGCCGTGGTCAGCCGCGTTCGTGTCGTGGGTGATGCGGCAGGCGCGGGTGCCCGGCTTCAGCGCGTCGTCCCGCCACGTGGATTACGTGCGGGCGGCACTGCGCCCGGGTGCCGGCCCTTACCGCCTTGTCGCACCGCAGGCCGCGGCACCGTCGCCGGGCGACATGCTGTGCTACGTGCGGGGTCAGACGCGCGCACTGGGTCATGCGGGCCTGGTGAACGTGCTGGATACGGGCGGCGCGGGACTGCCGATGCATTGCGACATCGTGGTGGCGGCGCAGGCCGGCATCGCATGGCTGGTCGGCGGCAACGTGCAACAGACGGTCGCGTTGAGGATGCTGCGGCTCGACGACGCCGGCCGCTTCGCCGACCTGCCCATGCGTGGCGCAGGCGACGCGCCCTGCAGTCCTGACGCACCCGCGCAATGCAACCTCAACCGGCAGGACTGGGCGGCCCTGTTGCAGCTCAGGACACCCGATGCGCCATCGCTGCTCGCTGGAACCCCCTGATCGCACAGGACGCCATGCGCACACCCACAGCCTCGGAGAACCGCAAGTGACGCCATCGAAACACGTTCGTGGGTTTGTACTGCTCGCGCTTGCCGGGCTGGCCCTTTCGCTGGCGTCATGCACGCAAGGCACCGACGACCCGACGACAGACACGTCGGTGGACTCGAGGATACCGACACAGGCGCAGCTCGACGCGTTCGTCGCCGAAGGACCGGAGCCTTCGCTGCAGGCACTACGCCCGCTCGACTACTGGCTGCATTACCGGCTGCTGCAGGCCACCGGGGTCGAAGAGGCGCTCGGTGGCGAGGCGCGGACCGTGGCCGCGCTCAAGGCGCTGGCGGAAGACTACGAACGACAGGCGCGCGGCACACAGGCGCAGGTCCCGAAGATGATCCCCGCCGCGTTCACCGGCGAAGGCATGTCGAGTGGCTTCCTTGGGCTGGGCATGGGCACTTTCGGCGGATTCATGACCGGCGGCCTGCTGTCCGGCATGGTCGCCGACGCCTCCGACGACAAGCTGGCCGAACTGGCGAAGGAAGGGCCCATCAAGCTCGGCGGCAAGGAAGGCGCTGCGCAGGTCACCATCGGTTCGGACGGCAGCATCAGCCAGGAGTACACGTACGAAGGCAAGATCGCCGACGGCCTGACCGGCAAGATCAAGATGAAGATGAAGATGGATGCCTGCCCGGATGCACAAGGCAAGGTGACGGTGGTGTCGGACGTCGACTCGTCCGTGCGCGTCACCGGCAAGGAGGGCACCGGGGGCTACGTCCACTCGAAGTTCGTCTACGAACGCTGGCTGGACGACGATGCCCAGCTGATGCAGGGGCCCGACGGATCGTCTTCGAAGATGGATCTGAGGATGGGCGGTTACGAGAACTACGCCTCGCAGCACGTCGACATCAGTGCCGGCTGGTCGCGTGGTGGTCGCGAGACCTTCGAGAACCGGGGGGAACAGGGTTTCAGTATCTTCCGGCCCGACGAGGTGCAGCGCACGCAGCAACTGATGCAGGGCGCGCAACTGATCCAGACCCTGTTCGCGGAAATGATGCTGCGCGGCTCAGGCAAACAGACGCCGTGGGAAAGCGGTCGCTGCGTGGAGCTCAAGGCCACCAGCACTCCCGCCAAGCGCAAAGGCGCCAAGCCCTCCACCCACTATCAAGTGGACGCGATGCCGCGCGCCAAGTCCGACGGCGCGCCGGCAGGCGGCACCGTGACGGCCACGTTGAGCGGCGGTTCCAGCCTGGAGCCGGCGAGCGGCAAGGTGCCGGCCGATGCGAAGTACGCCTACACGGGTCCGGCGAACAAGGACGAGGCCGCCACGATCAAGTTCGAGGCCCGCAGCAAGCGCGGCGTGGGACGGGCGACGTTGGAGTTCGATACCAAGGAGATGCATGCATACCGCATCACGGTGTTTCCCGGGTGTTCCGGCGTCAGCGGCAAGGACGTCTGCGACCTGGCAAAGCCGTTCTCCATCCAGGGCGTCGGCTGCGGAGGTGGCGTCACCAGCGGCATGACGTTCACCCCGTCGGGCAACGCCGCGGGGAAGATGCACTGGAAGACCGGGGTCGGCGTGATCAGCGCCGACTTCAGCGGCACCTACACCGTGGAGGAGGGAGAAGAGGTGGGCTACCTGCACACCACGCTCACCGGCTGCGCGATGGGGCCCGGCGCGAAGGCATGCGGCGGCACCGGGCCGAGCATCACGATGACGCGGATCGAGACATGCGAGGACTGATCCACTGCAGGCGCGACGGACCGCATCGCTTGATCAGCTCTCGCTGACGTCCGTCCACCACCCCGTCACAGGCGCGTCGACAGCGCCTCTGCCTCGATGCGGTTGCGTTCGCCGGGGAGCAAGGCTTCCCGCATCACCGGCAGCGCCTCGTCCAGCAGCCGGCGCGCTTCCTTCCTGTCGCCGCGCGAGGCGACATCATCCGCCAAGGTCGCGCGGGCGATCGCCACGTCGACGTCGCTGGCGCTGGCCTGCAGGCGCTTGAGCGCCTCGCGCTGGTGCCGCTCGGCGGATGCCGCGTCGCCGCGCAGGCGGTCGAGGGTGGCTTCCATGGCGAAGAAGTAACCGAACTGCTCGTGGCTGTCGGCCATGCCGCGCTGTGTCATGCGCGCACGCAGCTCCGCCAGCAATGCTGCGCCACGGGCGGTGTCGCGCGTGCGCAGATGCAGGTTCAGCTGGTCGCCGAGCACCTGCGCATACTCGTCCGATGCGTCGCCATCCAGGCGCTGTGCGCGCGTGCGCAGATCCTCCAAGCGCGAGGCGGCCTCCTCGAAGGCGCCGTTGGCCACCAGCGCGCGTGCATGCACGCGCTCGATCGTGCGACGGAAGTTGTCGTCGGGAGAGACGCCCGCCTCGTCCAATCGGGCGATGCCTCGCTTCGAGCGCGCCAGCGCTGCTGCGTAATCGCCATACATGATGTCGATGGTGGCGATGTTGGATAGCGACATCGCCAGGTTGCGCGGACCCTCGCCGCGCTGGCTGGAAAACGTGTAGCTCCTGTCCGTGGCTTCCCGTGCCTCTCGATAGCGCCCCTGACCCAGCAGTGTTTCCGCCAGCGTCTGGTACCACACCGTCGCGCTGGTGCCGCCGTAGCCGCCGGTCTTCTCGGCGTCGGCGATGGCCTGCCGGACCACGCGTTCCGCGTCGGCGGGCTTGCCTTCCAGTATCAGTCCGGACACCAGGCCCCGGACCAGCGTACGGCGCGCCGGCGAATCCGCAGCGATGCCGTTTGCGTCCGCGTACGCCAAGCCCTCTCGGCTCACCGACAACAGGCGATGCCGGTCATTCTGAAAATTCGCCGCGGTGCTGAGGTCCGAATAGATGTCCAGTACCACTTCCACCGGCGGAGACGGCATGCGCTTGGCAAAGGCGAGGGAGGATTCGGCCCGCTTGCGGCACCATTCCAGGCCGTACTTCTCCACATGGCCCAGCGTCAGGTGCGCCATGGCCCGCAGCTGCTGCTCGGGATCGTCTGGGGCGAAGCGCTGGCGCAGGGCCACCGCGTGGTCGGCCGCCGCCAGGGACTCGGCATTGCGCTCCAGATCCCCCAGCGCATCGGAGTACGTCACCCAATCCTCGGCCAGCGCGAGCGCTTCTTCGCGCGTCTCCGGCACCACGCCCTTCAGCCCGGCCGCGGACAGCTCCACCGCCTGCTGCTCGTCGCCTATCGAACGGTAGAGTCGTCCCAGCATCCGCTGCATCGACTGCCTCACGCCGGGCTCGAGTGCGCGTCGGTCGAGCTTGGCGCGCGCCTGGTCGAGCAGCTGGCGCACGCTGACCTCGGTACTCATCGCCTGTTCTGGCGCCGCCGCGGTGAGCGTGTCGGCAAGGAATGTCAGCGTCGCGCGTGCATTCTCCGATTCGCGCTCGGCAATGCGCGCCTGCGCGCGCGCTTCGTGTGCCTGCCACAGCGCCACGCCGGTCCCGGCGAGCAACGCCACCGCGACGACACTGGCCGCGGTGGCGAGGCCCCGGTTGCGCCGCAGCCAGAGCCTCGCACGATCGGTGCGGGACAGCGATACCGCACTGATCGGACGGTCATCGAGCCATGCGCGCAGGTCGTTCGCCAGTACGTCCGCCGAGGCATAGCGCGCTTCGGGATCGCGGCGCAGGCAGGCTTGCACCACTTGCGCGAGGCTGCCACGCAGCGCGCGCGCCAGTGATGCGGGGCTGTGCCCGCCGCGATGCGCGGCCTGCTCCTGGCTGGCCTGCGACGCCGCCCGCGTCAGCGGTTCGGGATCGCGATCGAGCTGCTGCAGCTGGTGCGCCACCGGTGTTTCCCGCGTGACGCCGAACGGATGCGCGCCCGACAGCAGCCGGTGCAGCACCACGCCCAGCTGCCACAGGTCGGTGGCGGTGGTGATGGGTGCATCGAGCAGCTGTTCGGGCGATGCGTACTCGAACGTCAGCGCGCGATCAAGCGTAACCGTGTGCTGCTTCTCCGCCAGCTCCTTGGCGATGCCGAAGTCCAGCAGCTTCACCCGGCCATCGCCGTCGACCAGCAGGTTGGACGGCTTCAGGTCGCGATGCACCACCAGGTTGCGGTGGGCGTGGCGCACGGCATCGACCACCTGCAGGAACAGCACGATGCGTTGGCGCAGGCCGAGTTGCCTCTCGTCGCACCAGCGGTCGATCGGCTGGCCGTCGACCAGTTCCATCACGAACCACGGGTCGCCTTCGCTGCTGATGCCACCGTCCAGCAGGGTGGCGATGTTCGGATGACGCAACCGCGCCAGGATCTGCCGCTCGCGCAGGAAGCGTTCGCGTGCCGCCTGCGAATCGGTACCGGCACGTATCAGCTTCAACGCAGCACGCTGCGTATACGCACCATCGTCACGATCGACGCGGTACACCGCGCCCATGCCGCCATGGCCGAGGATGCCGGTGATGCGCCATGGACCGATGCTGCGGCCGACCAGCGCATCGCGCGCCACGTCGCCGTGCTCGTCGCGGAAGGCCTTGCCCCACGCGAGCGCGTCGCCGGCGAACGGTTCCGTGCAACTGGCGTCCGCCGCCAGCAGTCCATCGACCGCGGTACGCAGGGCGGCATCGTCGCCGCACGCATGGGCCAGCCAGGCAGGCCGTTCCGCGGGCGCGATCTCGACGGCCTCGCGGAACAGGGCCAACGCCCGCCGCCTGCGTTCGAGATCGGAATCGCTCACTTGCCCAGTTCCGCCAGCAGGAAGGCGCGCGCCGTGCGCCAGTCCCGACGTACCGTGCGCTCGCTGATGCCCAGCATCTGCGCGATCTCCGTTTCCTCGTAGCCGCCGAAGTAGCGCAGCTCGACGATCTGCGCCGCGCGTGCGTCGGCCTGCTGCAGCGCGTCGAGCAGCTCGTCCAGCGCCAACACCTCGACCACGGCGCGCTCGTCGCCCCCGAGCCGCGCCGTGAGCGTCAGGGCGTCCACGCCGCCACCGCGCTTCTGCGCCTGGGCGATGCGGGCATGGTCCACCAGCACCTGCCGCATCGCACGCGCCGACATCGCCAGCAGGTGCGCGCGGTCATTGGCGGCCAGGCGCTCGCCGGTCGCCATCTTCAGATAGGTTTCGTGCACCAGCACGGTGGTGTCGAGATTGTCGTGGTGCCGGCGCAGCTGCAGGTGCGCGGCCCGCTTGAGTTCGTCGTACAGGCTGGCGAACACGGCGTCCGCAGCGCGGACATCGCCTTCGCGTGCGCGCTTGAGCAGTTGGGTTACGGGAACCTGATCCATGCGTCGCTCGCCGGCTACGCCACGCGCCACGACGGCGCTCCGCGCCGTCTCCCCCTGTCACCGGACAGCAGGTCTCCCTGCGAGCCGGTCCATCGCTGACATGAACGCAAAGATCCCGGGAGCGAGGACAGGCGTGCCCGGCCCCATCTCCGCGCCCCGATTTGGTGCTAGTAAGCGAACTCGCGGAACACGCGGTCGATGTCGCCGTTCCATTCGCCATGGAACAGCGCGAGCTTGCGCTCGGCCGGCGTCTCGTTCGCCTCGACGATCTCGACCAGCGCATCGAGGAAGCCGCTTTCATCCACACCCTTGCTGTTGAGACGCGCACGACGCTGCAGGCCGCCGATGGCGATCTTCACCGCCTCGCGGGCGAGATCGCGCACGGTGCCGCCGCGGAACGGCAGCTTCAGCGCATGCTTCGGCACGCCGTCGCGCAGGGCGTGGCGTTCTTCCAGCGAGAAATCCTTGACCAGGTCCCAGGCCGCATCGAGCGCGGCATCGTCGTACAGCAGGCCCACCCAGAACGCAGGTAGCGCGCACAGCCGGTTCCACGGGCCACCGTCGGCGCCACGCATTTCCAGGAACTTCTTCATCCGCACTTCGGGGAACGCGGTGGTCAGGTGGTCGGACCAGTCGCGCAGCGTCGGCAGCTCGCCCGGCAGCACATCGAGTTCGCCGCGCAGGAACTTGCGGAACGACTTGCCGCTGGCGTCGTGATAGATGCCGTCGCGGTAGGAGAAGTACATCGGCACGTCGAGGATGTAGTCGACGTAGCGCTCGTAGCCGAAGCCTTCTTCGAACACGAAGTCGAGCATGCCGGTGCGGTCGCCGTCCGTGTCGGTCCAGATGTGCGAGCGGTAGCTCTGGTAACCGTTAGGCTTGCCTTCGGTGAACGGCGAGTCGGCGAACAGCGCGGTGGCGATCGGCTGCAGCGCCAGCGACACGCGGAACTTCTTCACCATGTCCGCTTCGCTGGAATAATCCAGGTTGACCTGCACCGTGCAGGTGCGCGTCATCATGTCCAGGCCGAGCTGGCCGACCTTGGGCATGTACGACTTCATGATCTGGTAGCGGCCCTTCGGCATCCACGGCATCTCGTCGCGGCGCCACTTGGGCTGGAACCCCATGCCGAGGAAGCCGAGCTGCAGTTCGTCGGCGACCTGCTTCACTTCCTTCAGGTGGCTGCCGACTTCCACGCAGGTCTGGTGGATGGTCTCCACCGCCGCGCCCGACAGCTCGAGCTGGCCAGCCGGCTCGAGCGTGACCGACGCGCCGTCCTTGGTCAGCGCGATCACGTGCCCCTTCTCCTCGACCGGTTCCCAGCCGAAGCGGGTCAGCCCTTTCAGCAACGCCTCGATGCCGCGGTCGCCGTCGAAGGTCGGCGGCCGCAGGTCGTCGAGGCGGAAACCGAACTTCTCGTGCTCAGTGCCGATACGCCAGTCCTGTACCGGCTTTTCGCCGGAAGCGATGTAGTCGACCAGCTGGGTACGGTCGGTGATCAGCGTGTCGGCGACGTGGCTGGGGCTGGACAAGGGCAGGGCTCGCAAGGGGAGTGCGGCGCCGACGGGTGGCGCCGCAAGGGCGGCACTATAACGTGACCACCCTCACGCGTTCATCGCCACCGGAACGCCGCAGCATCCCATCCATGGTCGCGATCGCGCACACCCGCACCTCAGAGCGGGCGCACGAACACCTGGAACGCGAGATCGCGCGGGCCGGACGCATCGAACAGCTCGATCCAGTGCGGCGGATTGCCACGGGCAATGAAGTACGCCTTGCCGGATCGATAGGTATCCCCGGAGGGCGCCAGCCACAGCATGCAGTATTCGGTGCGGCGTCCTGCAGGCACGGTCAGCGTGAACGCGTAATGCCCAGGCGGCAGCAGTGCCGGTTGGGCGAACTCCACCATCCGCATGCCGGGCACCGGTTGGCCGTAGGCATTCAACGCCGTGCCGGGTACTTCCTGGGTGGCCACCACCACGCCATTCGGCACATCGCCGGTGACGAGTTCAATCTCCACTCGCAGGAGCCGGGCCGCGCCGCAGTTGGCCGGCACCATCACGTGGCTGAGGTAACCCTCGACAGGCAGATGGAATACCTGCGCGAAGCGCTGCGCCGCGCTGCCACCGATATCGGTGTTGGCCGGCGAGACCACCTGCAGTTGCTCGGCTGCCACCCGCGCCGGTGCGATCGGCGGAGGTGCGGCAAGGGCCGCACCCGCGACCAGGAACAGGACGGAAGAGGACAGGGGAATACAACGCATGGCGGACTCCTCCACGGCGGGATGCCGGGTGGAGGTCTATGCGACGAACAAGGCCGACAGCGGACGACCCGCCTGGCGGACGCTTACAGGCCCAGCCAGTTGCCGACGACCAGGCGAGCTTCGTCCACGCCCTGCTTCGACTCGGCCGAGAACGTCTGCACGCTGACGGTGTCGCCGAAGGACGAGAACAGGTCCTTCTTCACCGCCTGCAGCGCCTGCGCCTGCTGGCCGCGGCCCAGCTTGTCGGCCTTGGTCAGCAGCGCGTGGGCAGGCAGGCCTCGCTGGACCGCATAGCCCAGCATCTGGCGGTCGTAGTCCTTCAGCGGATGGCGGATATCCATGACCACCACCAGGCCCTTGAGCGCTTCGCGGGTGCGGAAGTAGCGATCAATGAACGCCTGCCAGTGCGCCTGCAGATCCTGCGGCACCTTGGCGTAGCCGTAGCCTGGCAGGTCGACCAGATAACGCTCGGGCTGGACCTGGAAGAACACCAGCTGCTGGGTACGTCCCGGCGTCTTGGACACCCGGGCCAGGCGGTTGTGGTTGACCAGCGCGTTCAGCGCGCTCGACTTGCCGGCGTTGGACCGGCCGGCGAAGGCCACCTCGGACCCGCCGTCCTCCGGCAACTGGCGCGGGGTATGGGCGGAGAGCAGGTAGCTGGCGGAATTCAGGGGGTTCGACATGCCGCTAGGATCGCACGGGCCGGCCCGCCCGCCATGCTGAATTGACCGCAACGGGCCGCCGCGACGATAATTCGGCGGTTTCGCGGCCCCTCCGGGTGCCGTCTCAGTCAAGGGTTTCGGAGCTTTAGCATGCGCCACGCTCGCGTTATTGGACTTGCCGGACTGGCCGTACTGGCCGTGGGTGCGGTCGCTTTTGCACAGACCACCGTGGTTCCGGTGCCGGACAACGCGCCGGTCGAGACGGCGCCGCTGGACATCAACCTCGCCAAGACCACCTGGGGCGACGCCAAGGCCGGCCAGACCAAGGCGGCCGCCTGCGCGGCCTGCCACGGCGCCGACGGCAACCCGAGCGACCCGCAGTACCCGCGCATCGCCGGCCAGAGCGAGCGTTACGTCGCCCAGCAGCTGGCGCTGTTCGCCTCGGGCGAGCGCAATACCGGCATGGCGGCCGTGATGGCCCCGTTCGCGCAGATGCTCAACGCGCAGGACATGCGCGACGTGGGCGCCTACTTCGCCACCCAGAAGTCCGGTGCCGGTCTGGCGGACGACAGCGTCGTCGCCGATGGCCCCTACAAGGACATGAAGTTCTACGAAGTCGGCCAGCAGCTGTACCGCAACGGCGACGCCAAGCGAGGCGTGCCGGCCTGCATGGCCTGCCATGGCCCGACCGGTGCCGGCAACCCGGGCCCGGCCTACCCGCACATCGGCGGCCAGATGCAGGACTACACCGTGCGCCGCCTGACCGAGTACAAGGCCGGCACCACCACGCTGAAGGACGCTGCCCACTTCAACATCATGGCGCAGGTCGCCGGTCCGCTGACCGAGCAGGAAATCCAGGCGCTCGCCAGCTACCTGCAGGGCCTGCACGCCCGCGCCGACGATCTCGCGGCGGGCAAGGCCGGCAGCAAGTAATCCCGGGACCTCGGTCGCCTCGCGCGACCGGAGGTTCAAGCTCCTGTTCATCGCGCCGGCCCCACCATGGCCGGCGTTTCTTTTTTCAGCGGATGCCCGGTCGGCGGGCCCGCATACAGAGGAAGAGTCCCGATGGCGTCGCGTCTGCTGCCTGTGCTGATCACCCTGCTGGCCCTGTTGCCGGCCACCACACTCGCCGCGCCGCCGGCGCCCGCCCCGCTGGTCGAGGGCCAGGACTACGTGGTGATCCCTGATGGCACTCCCTTCGCGCCCGCCAAGGGCAAGATCGAGGTGGCCGAGGTGTTCGGCTACACCTGCATCCACTGCGCCCACCTGGAGCCCACGCTCGCCGCCTGGAAGAAGACGCTGCCGCGCGACGTGCAGCTGACGCCGGTGCCCGCAGCGTTCGGAGGCTACTGGATCCCGTATGCGCGCGCGTTCTTCGCCGCGAAACAGCTGGGCGTGCAGGAGCGCACCCACCAGGCCGTGTTCGACGCCCTGCACAAGGTCGGCTCCCTGCCCATCCAGAATGCATCTGCCGACGAGATCGCCGGCTTCTACGCCAGCCAAGGCGTCGACCGGGCCAGGTTCATGGCCGCCCTGCGTGGCCCCGAGGTCGATGCGCAGCTCGCCAAGTCGCGCGACTGGGTGGGCGCGGCCGGCGTGGAGGGCACGCCCACCCTCATCGTCAACGGCAAGTACCGCGTGATCGGCGGCCGCAACTACAGCGACATGCTGAAGATCGTCGATCGCCTCGTGGCCCGGGAACGCGGCCGCAAGTGATGACACCGTCATGGCAGCCACCCCGGACGCCATGCAGAATGTGATGTCCCCGGCCTGACCGGCACCCCTTTTCCCTGATCCTCCGGAGTTCGCGCGATGAAGTCCCGCCACGTCCTGATGCTGTCCCTGTTGCTGCCGCTGCTGGCAGCCTGCGGCCCGAAGCCCTCCACCGACACCACGCCGACCCCGGAAGCCCCGGCCACCCCGGCGACCGAGGCCAGCGCTACGCCCGCCGCCGAGACCGCCCCCGCGCCCGCCGACACCGCCACGCCCGCCGCAGGCGAAAGCGCCGAGGCCAGCGCCGCGCCGAACACCAATCCGGTCCTGCCGCCGCAGGGCCCGGCGCCGGTCGCGGGCACGGATTACGTCGTGATCCCCAACGGCCAGCCGTTCGCGCCGCTCAACGGCCAGGTCGAGGTCGTCGAGATGTTCGGTTACGTCTGCCCGGCCTGCGCCCGCTTCGCCCCGGAAGTCTCGGCGTGGAAGAAGAAGCAGCCGGCCGACGTGCGCGTCACCTACGTGCCGGTCGTGTTCGGTCCGGTGTGGGCGCCGTACGCCAAGGCGTACTACGCCGCCCAGGCCAAAGGTGTGGCCGACAAGAGCCATGACGCGGTGTTCAGCGCCATCCACCTGCAGCGCACGCTGCCAGGCGAAGGCCAGCCGCCGACCGATCCGGCGACCATCGCCGCTTGGTACGCCAAGCAGTACGGCGTGGACGCGAAGGAGTTCGTGTCGCTGATGAACGGCTTCAGCACCAACGCGCAGGTCGCCCGCGGCATGCAGTTCGCGAAGAACACCGGTATCGAAGGCACCCCCACCATCATCGTCAACGGCAAGTACCGCGTCACCGGCGGCCAGACCTACGCCGACGTGCTGCGCATCGCCGATCACCTGGTCGCCATGGAACGCGCGCAGCGCTGAGCGCCACGGAAGCCCCCACTTCCATGACCGAATCCGCTCCCGCGGCAGCGCGAAGGCTGCGCCTGCTCAGCGCCAACATCCAGGCCGGCTC
The DNA here is from genome assembly GCF_014851815.1 of Pseudoxanthomonas sp. PXM01. GTDB lineage: Bacteria > Pseudomonadota > Gammaproteobacteria > Xanthomonadales > Xanthomonadaceae > Pseudoxanthomonas_A. Next base: position 392,698 of record NZ_JACVAJ010000003.1, on the reverse strand, counting down.
CAGCACCCGCCGCTACAGCGACTACGTGACCCGCAGCTGGTCGCACGCGCTGCCGGCGGGCAACAAGCGCGGCAGCCTGGATGCGATCGCGCAGCTGGCCGGCGAGCACGACATCGTCGGCCTGCAGGAGGCGGATCCCGGCAGTCTGCGCTCGGGCTTCACCAACCAGACGCACTATCTGGCCGAGCGCGCCGGTTTCGACTACTGGACACACCAGCCCAACCGCAACGTCGCGCGCGTGGCGGGCAGCGCCAACGGCCTGCTCAGCAAGCTCGAGCCGGTGGAAGTCACCGACCACAGCCTGCCCGGCCGCATCAGCGGCCGTGGCGTGCTGGTGGCGCGCTTCGGCGACGGCGATGAAGGCCTCACCGTCGCCGTCGCCCATCTCTCGCTCGGCGCCAACTCGCGGCGCTCGCAGCTGGCCTTCATCGGTGAACTGCTGTCCGACCATCCGCACGCGGTGCTGATGGGCGACTTCAACTGCGTCCCCGACACGCCGGAAATGGAGCTGCTCTACAAGCGCACCCGCCTGCGTCCGCCCGCCTTCTGCGTGCCTACGTTTCCCAGCTGGCGCCCGCAGCGCGCGATCGACCACATCCTGCTCAGTGAAGGCCTGCGTGGCGACAACGCCCGCGCCATGCCGGCGGCCAACTCGGATCATCTGGCGCTCGCGATGGACATCGACGTGCCGGACAGCGCCCTGCGCTGATCCCGCTGCGACCCGTCAAGGCGCCGCCGCCACGCGCTGGCGGAACGCCGCCGCCTCCATCGGCCGTCCAAACAGGTAGCCCTGGTACAGCCGGCACCCCTGCTCACCCAGCAGCGTGAACTGCTCGTCCTGTTCGACACCTTCGGCGATCACGTCGATGCCGAGGTCGCGCCCCATCTGCAGCAGGTTGCGGGTGATCGAGGCGGCATGCGCATCGCGCACGATCCCGCGGGTGAATGCGCGATCGATCTTCATCTCGGCGAACGGCAGGTCGCGCAGATAGGACAGCGAGGCGTAACCCGCACCGAAGTCGTCCAGCGACAGGCGTACCCCCATCGCGTGCAGCGCACGCATCTTGTCCACGGCGTCGTCCATGTCGTGCACCAGCACGCTTTCGGTCAGCTCCAGCGTCAGCAGCCCGGCATCGATGCCGCTGCGCGTCACCGCATCGTCCACCTGCTGCACGAAATCCGGTTGCCGCAGCTGCAGCGCGCTGATGTTCACCGACAGCCGCATGCGATGCAGCGCGGGCTCCCGCCGCCATTCCGCCAACTGGCGGCAGGCGTCCTGCAGCACCCACTGGCCGAGCGGCAGGATGAAGCCGGTGTCCTCTGCCGCCTGCATGAAATCGGCGGGGCGGACCAGCCCGCGTTGTGCATCATCCCAACGCAGCAAGGCCTCCGCTCCGATGATGTGGCCACCTGCATCGACCTGCGGCTGGTAGAGCAGCAGGAAGCGGCGTTGCGACAGCGCATCGCGCAGGGCGCGGTGCAGCGCGCGGTGTTCGGCGACGTCGGTTTCGGCCAGCCGCAGCACGATCAGGAGACTGGCTGCCGCCGTGGCCAGGTTGATCCAGATGCCGATGCGCCGCACGTCTTCGGTGATCGCGAAGCGGTCCGGCGTCCCGACCGGCGCAGCGGCGAAGAACACGAACACGCCTATCAGTAGCGTGACCACGCCGTAGCGCAGCCACGGCCGCTCATCGCGGAACACGTGGTGCGCACATACGGCGAGCACCAGCAGGAAAACATGGACCGTCCTGGGAACCGCCGCGGTGGAGACATCCAGGAACGCCGAGAAGAAGCACAGCAGTGCGAACAGGCCCGTGAATGCCAGCCACGACGCCGCGCGCGTGCGCCGGAGGCGCGCCATCACGATCACCACCACGCCCAGCACCGCGAGCGCCATCTCCACCGCCGCCACGACCCACGCGCCACGCGATGCGAAGAACACGCCCCAGCCGAGGCCCAGCGACGCCATGATCAGCCCGGTCGCCAACAGCAGATGGAACGCACGGCGACGCCGCCGGTAGTCCACCCTCCCCATGGCACTCATGTTGTCGACCGGCATACCCACCCGATGACCGCCCCTGACCACCTCCTCGGCATCCTACTCGACCCGGCGTGCGCCGGAAGCAGAACGCCGGCACATGCCGGCGTCCTGTGTTGCGATCCGGTTCGCCTGCCTCAGAACCGCAGGTTCGCCCGTACATAGAAGAAGCGGCCGCCCGGAATGTCGTAGGTCGACGCTTCGTAGCCATTGAGCGAGCACGACGTGCACACCGGCGGATCCTCATCGAACAGGTTGTTGACGCCACCGGTCAGCTGAAAGCCCTTGAGCCACTCGAACTCGTAGCCCAGCTGCAGGTCGTGGTAGGTCGTCGCGGCCAGCGTGTTGGTGGTAGCCGTGCTGCAGAATGCAGCCGGATCCGCCGCCAGGCAGGCTTCCTCCATCTCGGACAGGTGGCGGACGCTCCAGGCGGCGTTCCAGTTGCCATGCTTCCAGTCCAGCGTGGCGGTGGAGGTCCATTCGGGAATGGCGGTGTCGTTCACCACGACGCCGGGACCCTGCGGTTGCACCTGGCCACCCGCGCCACGCGCTTCGTAGCGGGTCACGAAGGTGTTCTGCCAGCTCAGCTTGAAACGGCCGACGCTGGTTTCCGGCAGCGTCCAGAACACGTCCGCATCCCAGCCATCGGTCCGGATCTCGCCGAGGTTGATCAGGAAGTTGGCGAACGTATCGATTTCGCCCGACGCCAAGCGGTTGATCCCCGTGCAGTACTGCGGGTCCTGGGTGGTCGCGCACAGGTTCAGCTGGGTCTGCGCGTCGATGGCCTGGATGGCGCCTTCCAGGTTGTGCCGGTAGTACGTCACTTCGATGTCGAACTTGTCGGACCACGCCGCGTCTTCCGCGAACGACGGACTGAACACCAGGCCGGCGCTGAAGCTGCGCACGGTTTCCGGAGACAGCTCGGGATTGCCACCGGTCAACACCGGGATCTGCGGATCGTTCTGCCGGGCGCCTGCCGGCACGCCGGGGCAGGCGACCGGTGCGAGCGAGCCGGCCGGCGCACCCGGCGGCACCAGGCAGGGATCGACCAGCAGCGCATCGAAGCGGCTCTGCGAGCCGTACAGTTCGCCGATCGACGGCGCACGGAAGCCTTCCGCATACGTCGCGCGCAGCACCAGGTCTTCTGCCACCTGCCAGCGCAGACCGTACTTCGGCGTGAACTCGCCGCCGAACGTGGAGTAGTCCGAGTAGCGCCCGGCCAGGCTCAGGTCGATCTTGCCCGCGCCGCCCTGCTGCGCGTACAGCGGCACGTTGAACTCCAGGTACGCCTCGTTGACATCGTACTCGCCGGAGGTCGGCAACGACGGCACGCCGTTGTACTCGCCGGCCACCGTCTGCGGATCGGGGTTGTAGGCGCCTTCGTACTTGCGGTACTCGGCACCGGCGGCGAATTCGATATCGCCCGCCCAACCCTCGAACAGTGCGCCACTGAGATTGGCGGTGACCTGCGTCAGCTTCTGCTCGCTGCGATCGCGGAACAGTGGGCTGATGTAGGCCAGCATCGCCGGGGTGATGGTGTCGAAGCCGAAGATGTCCAGCGGCGTGCAACCGCTGGTTGCCGCGCACAAGGCCGGATCACCCAGTGCGATGGCGATGTTGCGTGCGTTGTAGCTGCCGTAGTTGGTCTGCTCGGCCTCGTTCTTGCTGAAAGCCGCGTTGACGTCCCAGAAGAACTGGCGCTCGCCACCGAACGATCCTTCCAGGCCGGCCGCCACGTACTGCGTATCGACTTCCTGCTCGAAGATGCGGGGCCCACCCTCGATCGGACGACGGCGGATGGTACCGATGTTGCCGTTCGGTCCGCTGCCGATCAGATCGAAGCCGAAGGGATTGAAGGGATGGTTGGCCGGAATGACGAGGTCGGCGGTGTAGCTGGTACCCGCGCCGGGTCCGAGGTCGATCGGCTCGGGGGCGGCCTGATTGGTGGACTCGCGTCGGTTGTACAGCGCCTTGGCGTAGAAGTTCAATTCCTCGGTGATCGAGAAGCGGTACTGGGCGAACGCGCCCATGCGCTTGGATGGCGTCATCAGCAGGTTGTAGGGCGCGTAGTTGAACGCGTCGCGGCCGAAGTCGAAGCACTGGAAGCCATCGGTGCGCGCGACACCCGAATCGCAGTCCGGCAGGTTGGGCGTGTAGACCGGGTTGGTTTGCCCGGGCTTCACCGACAGGTCGTACTCGTTGCCGTTGGGATCGGTGAACGCGTAGCGGCCACCGAGGATGCGGGAGCTTCCTCCCTGGATCGGAATGGACGAGATGTAGCGATCCGCCGAACTGACTTCCTTCTGCTCGGTATAGCTCAGGCTGAGGAACAGGTTGCTGCGTTCGTTGTCGAAACCCCACGCGACATCGGCGCCGGTGACCTCGCCGTCTCCCTTGTCGTATTGGCCATAGTTCAGCGTGACCTGGCCACCATCGAAGTTGCGGCGCGTGATGATGTTGACCACGCCGGCGATCGCATCGGAACCGTACAGCGATGACGCTCCGTCCTCCAGCACCTCGATCCGTTCGACCAGCGCGAGCGGAATGGTATTGAGATCGACCGCGGCGCTGACGCCGGAGGCGGACGACTCGTTGACCCAGCGCATGCCATCGACCAGCACCAGCACGCGCTTCGGCCCGAGGTTGCGGAGGTCCACTTGCGCCGAACCCGCGCCGACGCCGTCGCCGTTGGGTGAGAAGCCGAAGTTGCCCGACGAATTGAACTTGGTATTGAGTGCGGAGCCGGAGCCCGTCAGTTCCTGCAGGATGTCGCCGATGGAGGTCAGGCCGGTGCGTTCGATCTCTTGGCGCGACAAGACCTGCACGGGGACGCGTCCCTCCATTTCCGCACGCTTGATGCGACTGCCGGTCACGGTGAGCGTGTCGAGCGTGGTGGCTTCCTGCGCCACGGCGGTGGCGGGCAGGGTGAGGAGCACGGCGATTCGAATGGCCGAAGCCAGGGTGTGGCGGCGCGTGTTCATGGATTCTCTCTCCGGAAAGGGGCAGGCCGCACGGCACTCGCCTAAAGCGGCCTGTCCTTCGTTGTAAAGAATCGGTAAAACGCCGACAACGGAAACAAGTCACCGTTTTAAAAATGGTAACGGTGATTATCTGCGAGTAAATACGATTACACGGAGTTTCTACACACCATCGTCACGAGCATTAACGACTAAACGCATGTAGAGCATCGGTCGCCGTCTTCAGCCGCTGGCGACAATGGCGATACCCATGACCACCATGAACACGGCGAACACCCGCTTCAACGCCTTTCCGCCGATCCGGTGCGCGAGCTTGGTGCCGTAGGGCGCAGCGATCACGGAGGCGATCGCGACGCCGATGGCCGCAGGCAGATAGATGTAGCCGATCGCATGCGACGGCAACGCGCCCGGCGGCGCATGCAACGCATAGCCCAATGCACTGGCGAGGCCGATGGCGACGCCACAGGCGCTCGAGGTGCCCACCGCACGCACGGGCTGCACGCCCCGCGCGACCAGCAGCGGCACGGTCATGCTGCCGCCGCCGATGCCCACGACCGCCGACACCGCACCGACCACCGAGCCCGCCAGGCTCATCACCGGCCCGCGGGGTGCGGCCACGCCGCGCCCTTCCGGATGCGCGTTGTTTCCGAATGCCATCTGCGCACCGGCGATGAAGCAGTAGCCCGCCACGATCCAGCGCAGGACGTCGTCGTCCAGATAGACCGCCAGTCCACTGCCCAGCCATCCGCCCAGCAACAGGCCCGGCACCATCCAGGCCACCGTCGGCCACAGCACGCTGCCGCGCCGATGGTGCGAGTACGCCGACGATGTCGCCGTCAGTACGATGCTCGCCAGTGAACTCGCGAGTGCCGCGTGCATCGCGGCCTCCTTCGGAATGCCATGCAACGGCAGGATCCACGCCAGCGCGGCGACCAGCACCAGGCCACCGCCGATCCCCAGCAGGCCCGCGAGAATGCCGGCCAGCACGCCGAGCACCGGGAAAATCCACACACCTTCCACTCACCACCTCGTCGTCACGGCTGTCTACGGGTCGGTTCAGGCGGCTTGGGTATAGTCCCGGCATGATCCGTTTTCCCCCCGTTATCGTACTCGCTGCCCTCGCAGGCCTGTGTGCCGCACCGGTCCTCCACGCGCAGTCGCTCGACGCGCAGCGGTCCGCGATGCGTGATGCGCTCGCCGCCGCAGAGGCCGGTCGCATCGACGCCACCGCCTCGTCCGCCCTCGCTCGCCATCCGCTTTACGGGTGGGTCGAGTTCGCCGCGTTACGCCGCGACCCGAATGCGATATCGACGGCGCAGGCGCAGGCCTTCCTGGCGCGCTACGACGGTCAGGCGGTTGCGGGGCAGTTCCGGAATCTGTGGCTCGCCGCGCTCGCGCGGCGCCAGGACTGGCCCACCTTCCTCGGCGCATGGAAACCGACCGACAGCGCTGCCCTGCAATGCGCGCACCTGCAGGCACGCCAGGCGACGGGCCGCACGGACGCCGCCTGGACCGAGCAGGCGCAGGCGCTCTGGCGTAAGGGTGCCAAGTCGCTGCCCGATGGCTGCGACCCCGTGTTCAACCTGCTCGCCAGCCAGGGTGCGCTTGCACCGGCACTGCGGTGGGAGCGCATCGAGGCCGCCGCCGCCGAGCGCCAGACCGGCGTGATGCGCAGTGCCGCGCGCGGCCTGCCGGCCGACGAGGCCGCGCTCGCCAACGACTATGCCGCATTCATCGACACGGTCCATCCGCGCGCGATGAACTGGCCAAGGACCGACCGCAGCCGCCGGATGGCGGCCGCCGGACTGGCGAAGCTCGCGCAGAGCGATCCCGATACCGCCGAGCGCGTGCTGCCGCAATATGCGGACGCACTGGGCCTGGGCGAAGGCGAGCGTGGCCAGGTGCTGTATCAGATCGCGCTGTGGACGGTCGCATCGTACGGACCCGATTCCGCGCGCCGACTCGGCAACGTCCCGGAATCGGCCTACGACGAACGTCTGCACGAATGGCGCGTGCGCGAGGCACTGTCGCGGGGCGACTGGCCGGCCGCGCTCGCAGCGTTGCGGAAGATGCCGCCGGCGCAGCGCAACGACTCCCGCTGGCGCTACTTCGAAGCGCGCATGAGCGAGAAGACCGGCGATCGCGCCGGCGCACAGCGCCTGTTCCGCGAGACCGCCTCCAGTCCCACCTTCCACGGCTTCCTGGCCGCCGACCGGCTCGAGCAGCCGTATGCGCTGTGCGCGTGGATTCCCAACGATCCCGCCACGGCGAAGCAGGCGGTCGCGCGCGATCCCGCCATCGTGCGTGCGATGGAGCTGTGGCAGCTGGAACGCCCTGGCTGGGCGACCGCTGAGTGGAACGACGCACTGTCGCGCTTCGACGACACCCAGCGCCGCATCGCCGTCGAGGTCGCGCAGGACAATGGCTGGTTCGACCGGGCCGTGTTCTCGCTGGGCAAGCAGCCCGACGAACAGCGTCTGTACCGGTTGCGCTTCCCGCTGCATCACGATGACACCATCAAGCGCGAAGCGGCGAAGCACAACATCGATCCGGCGTGGGTCGCGGCCGAGATCCGTGCCGAGAGCATCTTCAATCCGAAGGCGCGCTCGGGTGCCAATGCGATGGGCCTGATGCAGGTCCTGCCGTCGACCGGCGCCGGTGTCGCCCGGCGGCTCGGCATTCCGTATGCCGGCGCGGCGAGCTTGTACGACTCGGATACCAACATCGCCATCGGTACGGCGTACCTGCGCGAGATGGAAGACAAGTACGGCGTGCCCTATGTCGCCATTGCCGCCTACAACGCAGGGCCGGCGCCGACAGCGCGCTGGCAGTCGCAGCGCCCCGGTTTCGATCCGGACATCTGGATCGAGACGATCAGCTACAAGGAGACGCGCGAGTACGTCGCGCGCGTGCTGGCCTTCAGCGTGATCTACGACTGGCGCCTCAACGGCACGGCGCTGCCGGTGAGCGACCGCCTGATGGGCCGCGTGCAGGCCAAGCGCAAGGCCTTCACCTGCCCGACCGCACAGATGCCGAAGAGCTGACAGCGGCGTGGGGCCTGTGGGAGCGATGTCCCACTCGCAGACAGTGGCGACGCGCATCCGGCATCATGTCGCCATGAAAACCTATCTCGTCGGTGGCGCAGTACGCGACCGGTTGCTGGGCCTGGCGCCGGGCGACCGCGATTGGGTCGTCGTGGGCGCGACGCAGGCACGGATGGAAGCGGATGGCTTCAAGGCCGTGGGCCGCGACTTCCCGGTGTTCCTGCATCCGGAGACGGGCGAGGAGTACGCGCTCGCCCGCACGGAGCGCAAGAGTGGCCGCGGCTATCGCGGCTTCGTGGTCGACGCCGATCCCTCGGTGACGCTGGAGGAAGACCTGCAGCGGCGCGACTTCACCCTCAATGCGATCGCGCAGGACGAGGACGGCACGCTGGTCGATCCCTATGGCGGCGCGCGCGACATCGAGGCGCGCGTCCTGCGCCACGTGGGTGAGGCCTTCATCGAGGATCCGCTGCGCGTGCTGCGCGCGGCCCGCTTCATGGCCCGCTTCGCGTCGCTGGGTTTCACGATCGCGCCGGAGACGATGGCATTGATGCGCGACATGGTCGCCAGCGGCGAACTGGATGCGCTGGTGCCCGAGCGCGTGTGGCAGGAGTTGCGTCGCGCGCTGGCCTCGACGACCCCGTCGGCGTTCCTGTCCACGCTGCGCGCCTGCGGTGCGCTGGCCGTGGTGCTGCCGGAAGTCGATGCGCTCTACGGCGTACCGCAGCGCGCGGAGTACCACCCGGAGGTGGACACCGGCATCCATCAGGAAATGGTCAGCGACATGGCGGCGCGGCTCGCGCCCGGCGATGCACGCATCGGCTTCGCGGCGCTGGTGCACGACCTCGGCAAGGCATTGACGCCGGCCGACGTGCTTCCCAAACACATCGGCCACGAACACGCGGGCGTGAAGCCGGTGATCGCGCTCTGCGAACGGCTCAAGGTCCCCGTCGACCATCGCGAGCTGGCGGTGATGGCGTGCCGCGAGCACCTCAACGTGCATCGCCTGGCCGAACTCCGCGATGCGACCGTGGTCGATCTGCTCACCCGCTGCGATGCGTTCCGGCGGCCGGAACGCATTCCGTGGTTGGCGACTGTGTGCGAGGCGGACAAGCGCGGCCGCGGCGGCAACGAAGAGGCGGACTATCCGCAGGGCCGCGAGCTGGTCCGCCTGCACGAGGCGGCGTGCAGCGTCGGCGCGCGCGATGTGGTCCGCGATGGCATGACGGGCCCCGAGATCGGTGCCGCCGTGCAGGCCGCGCGCGTGTCGGCGGTGCATCGCGCCCGTCAGACCGGCGGTTGAAGTAACAGGCCCTCGGGATCGCGTTTGCGGGTATGGTGGGCCTGCGGCCTGGGGAGCCGCCCACCACCACACACCACCCTTCGAGGAGCCCGTCATGGATCGTACGCGCACCCTTCTCTCCGCTTGCCTGGCCGCTGTCGGCTTCTGGGCAGCCGATGCCTACGCAGACGACTACGTCACCTGCGAAAGCCGCAACGACCGGTACCAGAGTTGCCCGATCTCGACGGCCGGTTACGTCACGCTGGATCGCCAGCTCTCCGGCACTGCGTGTACGCAGGGACGCACCTGGGACTACAACCGCCGGGAGATCTGGGTCGATGACGGTTGCCGTGCGAGCTTCCGCGTGCACACCAGCTCATCCGGGCACCACGACAACAACGATGCCAAGGTGGCGGCCGGCGTGCTGATCGGCGCGGCGATCCTGGGCGCGATCGCCTCGAATGCGAACAAGAAGGACGACAAGTACGACGACAACCGCTACCAGGGCGCGCGCCATTCCTCGTACGTCCCCGGCTGGATGGTAGGTACGTTCGAAGGCTACAACCCGCTCTACAACGCGGACGTCACCCTGACCATCGACAGCAGCGGGCGAGCGACGGGGCGCGCGAACGGGCAGACCATCAACGGCTGGATCAACGATGGCTATCTCAACGTCGGCAACAACGCGTTCAACATCGACCAGTCGCGCGACGGCTTCGTCACCTCGCAGGTCGGCGACCGACAGAACGAAGTGCGCTACCGCCGCGTCCGCTGACCCGCCGAATGGGCCCGGGCGGATCGCCCGGGCTCCAGCTCACGGCAACGGTTTGCAACTCAATCTGTTGCCGTAGAAGTCGACACTCGCCTCGCCCTGGTGTTCCCAGTACTCGATACCTTTTCGACCGTACTTGGAGCCACTTCCGGTTGGCTGCGGAAAGACGATCGCCTGATCGCTGCCCCATGTCATGACGGCCGCGACTGGGTCAATCTCGTTGTAGAACACCATGGTGAACGGCTTGCTGTTGTCCGTGCATCGGAACTCGACCGTCTTCGGGACCATGACATCGGGCGCAATGATCGCCAGTTCCACCAGGCGCGTCCTGTAAGCATCAAGCACGCATGAGCGTGCGTCTTCTTCTTTCCAGCAGTCGTCGCGTCCATTGATCCAGCCGCGCTCGGTGGCGGGGTCCTTCTTGCTCGATGAGGCATAGCGCTCGGAAAGCTGGCGGTCCAGCGCCGCCAATTCGGCGTCGCCGCATACCAGCTTCTCGGCATCGGATGCTGCCTTGGCGCAATCGAACGAGGGGACGGTCACGGCTTGCGCGGACGCCGGCGGGGCTGCAGCAGGTGTCTCTTCTGCAGATCCAGTGGAGGGAGCCTCCGGAACCTCGGAGCCCGACGGCGTGGGCGCGTCCTGCGCCTTGCATGCCGCGAGTATCAGCAAACCCATGCAAAAGAGGACGCGCGCCATGTGAAGTCTCCAAGGAAGCACGCCGGCATGCTATCGCTGGCGCCTTAGGACGGCGTCAACGCGACAGGCGCAGGCGGCTGATCGTGCCTCGCCCCGGCGCGGACTGGATCGACAGAGTCCAGCCCAGGTGCTCGCACAGGCGCGCCAGCAGGTCCAGGCCGATGCCTCCCCCCTCGCGACCGCCACCGCGCGCCATCTGCGCATAGAGGCGACTGATGTCTTCCGGCGTCATGCCATGGCCGGGGTCCTGCACGGTGACCGTGGCATCGCCGTCCAAGCCCACGTGGATCTCGCCGCTGTCGCTGTTCTCGATGGCGTTGCGCAGCAGGTTGCCGACCGCCGCCTGCACGATGTGCAGTGGCGCAGAGACGCTGCAGGGCGCCAGATCGTCGATGACGATGGACAGATCCTTGTCGACCATCAGATGCCGGTGGTCGTCGATGATGTCGGGCAGCAGCTCATGCAGCGGCACGACCTCGCTGCTGCGCGACAGGCGGGCGGGATCCTTCGCCAACGTCAGCAACAGCGCGACCAGACGCTCGACATCGCGCGCGGTGCGGTGGATGCGCTGCACCTGTTGCCGTGCGGGCGCTGGCAGGTCCTCGTGCCCGAGCGCCAGTTCGCTGGCGCCGGCGATGATGGCGATCGGCGTGCGAAGTTCGTGGCTGGTGGTATCGATGAAGACGCGCTCGCGCTCGACGAAGTCGTCCTGGCGGCGCAGGTAATCGTTGATGGCGTTGGTGATGACGTGCAGCTCCGAGCTCGCGCCTTCCGACAGTCCGACCTGTTGCCCCGTGTGGTCGGGCGACAGCGCGCCGATGTCACTGGCCAGGTCGGACAGGGGGCGCAGGGCCTTGCGGACACCGCGCGCCACCAGCACACCGATGATCACCAGGGCGACCAGCGCCAGGCAAAGCGATCCCAGCAGTACGGCATCCTCGATCGTTTCTATCCCCGTGATGTCGCGCACGACGAAGTAGCGCACGCCCTGCATCTGCTGGACCAGCACCACGTTCTCGCGGCCATCGAACCAGAAGTCGTCGTGCACGCCTTCCGGAAGCATGGACAGGCCGGGCGGGGGCTCGCGCCCCGGCACGCTGTACAGCTGCAGCGAGTCGGTGTCCTCCCACGCGTGGGCGGGGTCTTCGGCTGCCCGTTGCACGTGCGCGGCGATCTCGCGCTCGAGCAGCGACTTCCACACCCGGTCCTCGAGGAAATCATCGGCGATGACGAGGACGATGATGACGGCCAGCAATATCGCGTAGCCACCAAGCAGGCGCCGGATCTGCGCATGCAGGCTGCGACGCGACGTCATGCGTCCCTCGCCTCGTGCGGCACGGCCAGCCGGTAGCCGGTGCGCGGCAACGTCTGGATCAGCTTGACCGGGAACGGCCCGTCGACGCTGCGCCGCAACTCATAGATGTGGGAACGGAGCATATCGCCGTCCGGCGGATCGTCGCCCCACAGCGCATGTTCCAGTTGCTGGCGGGTGACGGCCGCCGGGCTGGCCTGCATCAGCGTCTCCAGCAGCTTGCGGCACGCGGGATACAGGTGCAGCACCTGCCCGGCGCGGGTGGCCTCCAGCGTGGCCAGGTCCAGCTTCAGGTCGTGCACTTCCAGCACCTTGCGTCGCTGGCGGCCCTGCGTGCGCGCCATCAGGGCTTCAAGCCGCACCTCCAGTTCCGGCAGGGCGAACGGCTTGGTCAGGTAGTCGTCGGCACCTGCCCGGAAGCCGGCGATCTTGTCGGGCAGCTCGTCGCGTGCGGTCAGCATGATGACCGGCAGGCCGGAATCGTGTTCCTCGCGCAGCCGCCGCAGGACCTCCGGGCCCTCCAGCCGCGGCAGCATCCAGTCGAGCACCAGTGCGTCGTAGGCCTGCGTGGTGGCCAGGTGCAGCCCGGTGACCCCGTCCGGGGCCGCGTCCAGCGTGTGGCCGCGTGCCTCGAAGTAGTCGAACAGGTTCGCCACCAGGTTCCGGTTGTCTTCGATCACCAGCAGCCGCATCGGCAGGACCTGCGCGAGGAAAGAGGACCGGCAGCATGGCGGGCCGGACGTCGAAGCGACGTCGGAGTTCCGACGAATCTCTTACCTCCCATGATCCACCATCGCGCGCCGACTTGCCGGACCCGCCCCTACCCATGCGATCGATGCACCTTCGACATGCGCCGCGCTGGCAGGCGCCCTTGCTTGCTGCGCTGATGGTGTGGGCATTGCTGGCGGGGCTGGGCCTGCGCGAGCCGATGCCGGCGGACGAGCCCCGCTTCGTGCTGGCGGCACGGACCATGGTGGAGTCCGGGGAGTGGCTGTTCCCCCATCGCGGCATCGAGCTGTACGCCGAGAAGCCGCCGGTGTTCATGTGGCTGCAGGCGGCCGGCTATCTGCTGGTTCGCGACTGGCATATCGCCTTCCTGCTGCCATCCCTGCTGTCGGCCCTGCTGACGCTGGCGCTGAGCGGCGACCTCGCACGACGGCTGTGGGGCCGCGGGGCGGTGCCGTATGCGGTGCTCGGCCTGTTCGTCTGCCTGCAGTTCGCCCTGCAGGCCAAGCGCGCACAGATCGACATGGTGCTGGTCGGCATGACCACGCTGTCTCTGTGGGCCTTGCTGCGCTATCTGCTGGAAAAACCCAGTCCGTGGTGGCTGCTGCTGGGCACGTTCGCCGCCGGCCTGGGCACGGTGACCAAGGGCGTCGGCTTCCTGCCGCTGCTGCTGTTCATTCCCTGGCTGTGGGTGCGGTGGAAGTCGCCCCAGGACCTGCCGGCGCACCGGGGCGTGCATGCGCTGGCGGGTATCGCCGGCTTCCTGCTGGGCGCCGGCGTGTGGCTGGTGCCGATGCTGGCGACGGCGCTGTCCTCCAGCGACCCCGCCCTGCACGCCTACGCGCGCGAGATGCTGTTCAAGCAGACGGGTACGCGCTACGCGAATGCCTGGCATCACGTGAAGCCGGCCTGGTACTACCTGCAGACGATGCTGACGCTGTGGCTGCCCGGCGTGTTGCTGGTGCCGTGGCTGCTGCCGGCGTGGTGGCGCCGCCTGAAGCGCATCGACGCACGCCACACGTTGTTGTTGGGCTGGGCGCTGCTGGTGCTGCTGTTCTTCAGCGCCAGTCCGGGCAAGCGCGAGGTCTACATCTTCCCGATGCTGCCGGCGCTCGCCGTCGCGGCCGCGCCATTGCTGCCCGGCCTGCTGCGCTTCCGCGGTGTGCGCACCACGCTGTGGGCGTATGTGTCGGTGCTGATCCTCATGACGGGTACGCTCGGCCTGTGGCTGATGGCCGCCCCGCCCGAGCGACTGCATGCGCTGGTCGACGGCCGTGGCATGGACATGACCACGGTTTCGCAATTCAGTCGATGGCTGCTCGGATTCGCCATCGTGGCCGCGCTGGTCGCGATCGCGGCGCGACGGCGCGTGGGGGTGGCCCTGGTCGCGGTGACGGCGGCGTTGTGGACGGCGTACGGCCTGGGCTTCATGCCGGCGATCAGTCCTGACAGTTCAGCGCAGGCGCTGATGCGGCGTGTCGGCGAACGCATCGGTCCGGAAGCGGAACTGGCCATGCTGGGCTGGCGCGAACAGCACCTGCTGCAGGCGGACAGGCCGGTCACCGACTTCGGCTTCAAGCAGCCGTGGGTGGACCAGTGGCAGCACGCGCATGCATGGCTGCTCGAGGCCCCGGACACGCGCTGGCTGTTCCTGCGCAAGGACGCCATCGGACCGTGCCTGGATCCGTCGCAGGTCGTCGACGTCGGCGCCTCCAACCGGCGCGACTGGATCCTGGCACCTGGCCACGCATGGATGACAGGGTGCGAGGTACCGGCCACCTGGTCCGCCGACGTCAGCGAAGACTGAACATCCAGCAACACCGTCTGTGGGGGACGTCGGCATGCGCGGCGTTTAACCCGGCTCCGACATGGGTCCGACCGCGTTACGACATCACGACGACCAGCATGCGCGCACCCCATCCCGCACGCGCCGCATGTCCGCTCCTTCGTCTTCCTTCCCGGTCATGCCGGAGCAGCGCCTTCCGGGGCTGTTGCCGGTCTCGATCGTCCTGCTGGTCGCGGCATGGCTGGCGGCGCAATCGCTCGACCAGCCATGGGCTTCGTGGTTGTTCCACCAGCAGGGAGATGCCTGGTCAATGAAGGGCAGCCTGCTGCTGGAGACGGTGCTGCACCGGGGCGGCCGCCTGATGAGCCAGCTGGCCTGGGCTGCGGTGTTGGCCGCGACGCTGTGGCATTGGCGCATGCCCACCGCGAAGCACTGGACACGCCCCGCCGCACGCCTGCTGCTGGCCGTCCTTCTATCCACCGCCTGCGTGGCAGTGCTGAAGGCCGCCACGCATATGGACTGCCCGTGGGATCTCGCCGGCTTCGGTGGGCAGCGGCCGCTCGTTCCGCTGTTCGCGCACCGTCCGGCCGAGCTCGGCACGCCAGGCTGCTTTCCCGCCGCGCACGCCGCCAGCGGCTACGCCTGGGTCGCGTCGTATTTCTTCTTCCTGCATGCCGCACCGCGCTGGCGACACGTCGCGCTGGCGGGCGGACTGCTGGCCGGCGCCGTGTTCGGGCTCGCGCAACAGCTGCGCGGCGCGCACTTCCTGTCGCACGACATCGCCAGCCTGGGCGTCTGCTGGACCATCGCCTGCGGTGTCGATCGCATCGGCGCGTGGCGCAACGCCCGCAGTGCCATGGAGGCACGCACGTGAGCGCCTCCGTCCTCGATCATGCAGCGATACCCTCACGCTGGCAGCGCGTGCGCGGGCTGCTGCAGGTGCGCCCGATGGTGTCGTCGGAGAGCCTGATCCTCTTCGCTTGCCTGTACTTCAGCCTGTTCGCCAACACGGTGTTCTGGCACGCCGCGGCGCCGCAGCCGTGGCTGCAGGGTCGTTGGGCGTTGTCGCTGTTCCTGCTGGTCACCGCCGTGCACGGCGTATGGCTGTCTCTGCTGGTGTGGCGCCGAACGGCACGCGTCGTGCTCTCCGTGCTGGTGGTGACAGCCGCGCTGGCAGGCCACTACATGGCGGCGTACGGCATCTACATCGACGCCGACATGATCCGCAACGTACTGCACACCGACTGGCGCGAGGCCAGCGACCTGCTCGGCGTCGATGCCCTGCTGCCGCTGCTCACCGCGCTACCTGCGCTGATCGTGATCTGGCGCGTGCGCCTGCGCGAGCGCACCTGGCCGCGCACGTTCGGTGTTCGCGCCGCGTTCCTTGCCGGCATGGTGGTGGTCGGCGTGGTCGGCGTGCTGCCGTCGACCCAGCAGCTGACCGCGTTCCTGCGCAACCAGCGCGAGGTGCGCTACCTGGTGACACCGGCGAACGTGCTGGTGTCGCTGATCAAGGTAGTCAGTGAGGATCCGCCCGGACAAAAGCGGGCCTTGCTGCCGATCGGCGAGGACGCCGTGCAGTCGCCGGCCGCCACGATGCGCCGGCCGCGCCTGCTGGTGCTGGTGGTCGGCGAGACCGCGCGCGCGGCCAACTGGGGCCTCAACGGCTACGCACGCCAGACCACGCCGGAACTGGCCAAGCGCGACGTGCTGAACTTTCCGCGCGTCGCCGCCTGCGGCAGCAGCACCGAAGTGTCGCTGCCATGCATGTTCTCGCCACAGGGGCGCGAGCACTACGACGAAGGCGAGATCCGCAGCCACCAGTCGCTGCTGCACGTCCTGCATCGCGCCGGCGTGGCCACGCTGTGGCGCGACAACCAGTCCGGCTGCAAGGGCGTGTGCGATGGCCTGCCCGTGGAAGATCTGCATGCGCGTACCGATGCCGGCCTGTGCAACGGCAAGCGCTGCTACGACGGCATCCTGGTGTCGGACCTGGCCGATGCCGCGCGCCGGCAGAAAGGCGACCGGGTCATCGTGCTGCACATGCTGGGCAATCACGGGCCCACCTATTCCGAACGCTATCCCCGGGATTTCGGCGTCTATACGCCGGTTTGCACCACGTCGGACCTAGGCCGCTGCACGCGCGTGCAGATCACCAATGCCTACGACAACGCACTGCGTTACACCGACCACGTCGTGGCGTCCGCCATCGACCAGTTGAAGGGCCTGGAGGACTACGACACCGCCCTGCTCTACGTCTCGGACCACGGCGAATCGCTGGGCGAGAAGGGGCTGTACCTGCACGGCATGCCGTACTCGATCGCACCGCGCGAGCAGCTCGAGGTGCCGATGGTGGCCTGGTTCTCCGACGGCTGGCGCGCCTCGACCGCCCTGGATTCCGCCTGCCTGCGCCGGCAGGCGACCGGCTCGCGTAGCCACGACGACCTGTTCCACACCGTCCTGGGCCTGACCGATGTGAAGACGGCCCTCTACCGGCCGGACCACGACATTTTCCTGACCTGTCGGGGAAGAGCATGACGCCACCCAACCCGAGACATGCCGCCATGACGAGCCTCTCCATCGTCATTCCCGTCTTCAACGAGCTCGAGAACATCGGAGCGCTGGTCCACGAAGTGGTGTTCCACCTGCGTGGACGGGTGGCGTTCGACATCGTCTGCGTGGACGACCACTCCGACGACGGCACCCGCGACGTGCTCACCACCCTGAAGGCCGAGGTGCCGGAACTGCGCGTGCTGCTGCACCAGCAGCGCAGCGGCCAGAGCGCGGCCATCCGCACCGGCGTGAAGCACGCGCTGTCGCCCTGGATCGCCACGCTCGACGGCGACGGGCAGAACGACCCCGCCGACCTCCTCAGACTACTGACGGCACGCGCCACCGCCAGTCCGCAGGTCCGTCTGTTCGCCGGCTGGCGCGTGGACCGCAAGGACACCGCGAGCAAGCGCTGGGCCTCGCGCTGGGCCAACCGCATCCGCCAGCGCCTGCTGCACGACGACACGCCAGATACGGGGTGCGGCATCAAACTGTTCGAGCGTGCCGCGTTCCTCGATCTGCCCTACTTCGACCACATGCATCGCTACCTGCCGGCCCTGATGCAGCGTGCCGGCTGGCAGACGGTCAGTGTGCCGGTCTCGCACCGGCCGCGCGGCGCCGGTCAATCCAAGTACACCAACCTCGGCCGCGCGCTGGTCGGCATCCGCGACCTGGTCGGCGTGTCGTGGCTGATCCAGCGCAGCCACGTGACCCCCATCAGCGAGCTCAACCTGGGGCGCAAGCCATGAACGCGATGGACCAGGAGCTGGTGTCGCTGGCGTGGACCGGCCTGCACATGACGCCATGGAAACTGATCGGCCTGACCGGCGCGGCGCTGTTCGGTGCACGCTGGCTGGTGCAATTCGTCGCCTCGCGTCGCGCGCGCCGCCCGGTGATCCCCCGCCTGTTCTGGTACATGAGCCTGTGCGGCAGCCTGATGGCGCTCGGCTACTTCCTGTTCTCGTCGAAGCAGGACGCCGTGGGCGTCCTGCAGAACCTGCTGCCGGCCTTCACCGCGGCCTACAGCCTGCACCTCGACATCCGCCACCGCCGCGAGCAGGCGGCTGCGGCCGCCGACGCGCGCGCGCATCCCGCACGCTGATCAGCTGCGGTTCGGCGTGAGCTTCAACAGGCGTCCGCCGCTGCCATCTTCGAGCAGCCACAGCGCACCGTCCGGCCCCTGCTCGACTTCGCGGATGCGCTTGCCCATCGCGTAGCGCCGCGATTCGCGCGCCTGCGTGCCGTTGAACTCGATCTCGATCAGGGCCTGCGATGCCAGGCCGCCGATGAACCCCTTGCCGCGGAACCACGGGAACAGGTTGCCGGAGTAGATCACGAAGCCGGCCGGCGCGATCACCGGCGTCCACCAGGCTTCGGGCGCATTGAAATCCGGGCGCGTCGAATGGTTGGGGATCGCCGTGCCGTCGTAATGGTTGCCGTTCGAAACCACCGGCCACCCGTAGTTGGTGCCGCGCTCGATCAGGTTCAGTTCGTCACCGCCCGCCGGCCCCATCTCGTGCGTCCACAGGCGCCCGGCATTGTCGAACGCGATCCCGAGCATGTTGCGGTGCCCGAGCGTCCATACCTGCGCGGCGATGCCGCCCTGCGCGGCGAACGGATTGTCGGCCGGCACGCTGCCGTCGTCGTTGAGCCGGATCAGCTTGCCCAGCGCGGACTGCAGGTCCTGCGCCGGCGTCATCGCCTGGCGATCGCTGGAGGTGATCCACAGCTTGCCGTCCGCACCGAACGCGAGGCGGTGTCCGTAATGCGCTTCGCCACTCACCTTGGGCAGCTGACGCCAGATCACCTGCAGGCCCGACAGGCTGCCGCCGTTGCCGCTGGCGTCGAGTTGCAGGGTCGCGCGCGCCACCGCGGCACCACGCGTGCCGCCACTGCCGGTTTCGGCATAACTGAGGTAGACCAATCGGTTGTCGGCGAAACGGGGATGCAGCAGTACGTCGCCGAGCCCGCCCTGCCCACCGTAGGCGACAGCCGGCACGCCGATGACCTCGCCGACCTGTCCCGTGGCGACGTTGGCCAACCGCAACTTGCCGGATTTCTCCGTCACCAGCAGGCGCCCATCGGGCAGGAAGGTCATTGCCCACGGTTCGTTGAACGTGGCGACCGGCGTGCTGGTGAACGGCGGGTCGGGCACGGCACGTGCGCGCGAGAGGCCAGCCATCACCCGTCCGGTATCCGGCGCGGCCGGAGGGGGCGACACGGCGACCGACGTCGGGCGCGCCACGGAGGCAGGCCGGGAGGCCACCACCGCTGTCACCCCCTCTTCGTCCACGGTCGTACGCTGGCACGCGGACAGGCACAGACAGCAGGCGAGCAGCAGCGGCATCTTCATGCAGGACATCCAGCGGGTGACTGGCTGCCGTTATACGCCATCGGGGCGGACGGCGGCGTTAGCAACGTTGCGTCAGACCTTGAGGTACCAGCGGCGGCGATCCATCTCCCGGACGACCCCCCACCACACCGCGACGAACGCCAGCGCGAAGGCCAGCGAGGGCACCTGCGGACCGAACCGCGGCGTCATCCATCCGGCGAAGCCCTGCTGGTACAGCGGCCCCATCCAGCCGAGACCCAGCAGCAGGTAGGTCATCAGCGCCGCGCCGACATAGGCGGCGATCGCGTTCACGCCGAAGCGCCGCCCGACGGCCGGCCACCCCAGCCGATCCACCAGCCCGTGCGCCGCCACCAGCGCGAGCATCGCGCATCCCGCCGTGAACATCGCATATGACGACGTCCACAACGCCTTGTTCAACGGGAACACCAGCGACCACGCCAGCCCCAGCAGGATCAGGGCGATGCCGACGCCACCGATCGTCGCTGTCGCACCTCTGCGCAGCCAGGCGCCCGCGCGCAGGCCGAACAGCACCGTCGCCACCGCGGGCAGCGTGCTCAGCAACCCCTCGGGATCCTGGCCCCGCATCAATGCCGAATCCCACTGGTACAGCCACGGGCCGAACAGCGCCGTGTCCACGCGCGCCGCGAGGTTCGTGAACGGGTCGTAGCCCCAGGGCGCCATCAGCGCCCAGTAGCCCAGCAGCAACGCGACGATCAGTGCGCACTGCGCGCGCGGCTTCAGGTACAGCGCGAGCAGGCCCGCGACGGCGAAGCACAGCCCGATCCGCTGCAGCACCCCCCAGGGCCGGAACGATGGCCGGTCCAGCAGCAGATACGCCAGCAGATGCAGCGCCAGGCCGAGCGCGACGATCTTCGCGGCGCGCCACAGCACCGCGCGTACCAGCACCGGCCGGGCCACGCCCGCTTCAGCGCGCGGCACCACACCCAGCGCGATCGACACGCCGACGATGAAAAGGAAGAAGGGAAACACCAGGTCGGTCGGGGTGACGCCATGCCATTCCGCATGCAGCAGCGGCGCATACACGTGCGACCAGTCGCCCGGTGTATTGACCAGCAGCATCGCGGCGACCGTCAGGCCGCGCAGCGCGTCGACGGACGCGAACCGGGCCGGTGCGACGCTCATGCGGCGAACGTCACTCGCCACCGATCCAGGTGCCGACCACCTGCAGGTCGGCATCCAGCGCGACCAGGTCGGCGCGCCAGCCCGGCGCGATGCGTCCGTGGGTATCGCCCAGCCCCAGGAAATCGGCCGGATACGTCGACGCCATGCGCGCCGCCTCGTCCAGGGGCAGGCCCAGCAGGCGCACGCTGTTGCGCACGGCGGTGGCCATGTCCAGCGCGGAGCCGGCCAGCGAACCGGCGGCATTGCGCACCACGCCATCCACGGCCGTGATGGTCTCGCCATAGAGATCGAAGGCAGGATCGTCGGACCCCACCATCGGCATCGCGTCCGTCACCAGGAACACCTTGCCGCGCGGCTTGGCCGCCAGCGCCACGCGCAGGCTGGCCGGATGCACGTGCACGCCGTCGACGATCACCCCGCACCAGCAGCCATCGTCTTCCAGCGCGGCGCCGACCGCGCCGGGTTCGCGCCCCTGCAGTGGCGACATCGCGTTGTACAGATGGGTGAAGCCGGACACGCCGGCTTCGATGCCGTCGCGGATCTGTTCGTACGTCGCGGCGGTATGACCCGCCACCACAATCGCGCCGCGATCCACCATCGCCCGGATGGTATCGGCGGGCACCTGCTCCGGCGCCAGCGTCAGCAGCGTCACGCCATTGTCAAGCGAGGTCGCCATCGCCACTTCACCGTCGTCCGGCACGCGGAACTTCGCCGCGTTGTGCGTTCCCTTGCGCGCCGGCGCGATGTACGGGCCCTCCAGGTGGATGCCGAGCACGCCCGGTACCGCGGCCTCGATGGCGGCGCGCGTCGCCTCGACCGCACGCGCCATCACCTCGGCATCGTCGCTGATCAGCGTCGGCAACAGACCGGTGGTACCGAAGCGTCGATGCGCCTCCGCGATGGTGCGGATCGCATCGACGCTCGTATCGTTGTTGAACAGCGATCCGCCGCCGCCATTGACCTGTGCATCGATGAAGCCGGGCACGAGCGAAGCGCCCTGCAGATCCTGCCGGGTGGCATCGGCGGGCAGTGCTTCGACAGCGACCAGGTCGACGATGAGGCCGCCCTGCATCAGCACGGCGAGCCCCTCGACGAAGCCGTCGGGCGTCAGTACACGGGCATTGCAGAGCGCGGTGGCGGGACGCAGTGCGTTCATACCGTTTCGGTGACCTTGTTGAGGTGCGGCGGCACGTCGGGATTGTGTCCGCGGCGCAATGCCAGCGCATTGATCGCGCGGTAGAAACTCTGGATGGTCAGCAGCGGCGCGCAGGCGGGATGCGGCGCTTCCACCAGCGGCAGGTCGCCCTGGCGCGAGGCGACCCACACCTGCGCGCCGCGGCCGCGAAACTCCTGCGCCAGCGCCAGCGTGCCGGCTTCGGTTTCGTCCGGCTGCGCGAAGCACAGCACCGGGAAGCCGGGGCCGACCAGCGCCATGGGGCCGTGCTTCACCTCGGCCGAGCTGTAGGCCTCGGCATGCAGGCCGCAGGTTTCCTTGAACTTGAGCGCGGCTTCCTGTGCGGCGGCCAGGCCGAGGCCACGGCCGAGCACGAACAGGTTGTGCGCGCCGACCAGTCCGTCGGTGAGCGGCGACCAGTCGGCCTGCCAGGCGCGCCGCAGCGCGTCGGGCAAGGCGAGCGCGGCATCGTGCAGCGGCGCCCCGTCCTTCCAGTACGCGGCCAGTTGCAGGATCGCGGCCAGCGAACCGAGATAGCTCTTGGTCGCCGCCACGCTGCGCTCCGGCCCGGCATGCATCGGCAGTACCGTGTCCGCCAGCTGGGCCAGCGGCGAATCGGCCACATTGACGATGGCGACGACGCGCGCGCCGGCCTCCTTCGCGGCGGTCGCGTTGCGCAGCAGGTCGGGACTCTTGCCCGACTGCGAGATCACCACGTAGAGCGCGCCCTCCAGCCGTTGCCTGGCTTCATAGACCGAACCGACCGACGGCGAGGCGGAAGCCGTCACCACGCCGAGCTGCGTCTCGAACAGGTATTTCGCATAGGTGGCGGCGTGATCGGAACTGCCGCGCGCGCAGGTGACGACGAAGGGCGGCGGGGTGCGACGGAGATCGGCAGCCAGCGCTTTCACCGTGTCGGCGTTGCGCGCGTACTGGTCGGCGATGATGGTCGAGGCCTGTGCGGCCTCCTGATGCATCAGCGTGTCGGCGGGAGTGGGAAGCGATGTCGTCATGTCGAAGGCGATTCAGGTCGTTCCGCGCGCGGGCGGACCGGTGCGGTGGAACCGCGCACGACCAGTTGCGGCACGAAGCCCTGGTTGTGCACGGGCGTGGGGTTGTCGTCGTAAGCGTCGGTGCGCAGCCCGGCGATCAGCAGGCGCGCGGCCTGCTTGGCGATGTCCTGCGTCGCCTGCTTGGCGGTGGTCAGCGGCGGCCACGACTGCTTGGAGAACGGGCTGTCCTCGAAGCCCGCGATGGACAGGTCGTAGGGCACGTTCATGCCGGCCGACTTGGCGGCCGCCAGGACACCGGCCGCGATCTCATCGTTGGAGCCGAAGATCGCCGTCGGCGGCTCGCGCAACGCCAGCAGGCGGCGCGCGCCGCGGAAGCCATCGTCGAACGTATAGTCGCCCGGCACCACCAGGTGCTTGTCGAGCGTGATGCCGTAGTCCTTCAGCGCCTTCTCGTAACCCGCGTAGCGCTCGGTACTGGACCGGTGCGCCAGTCCGCCCCACAGGAAGCCGATGCGCTGGTGGCCCAGCTGGATCAGGTGCTCGGTGATCTCGTAGGCGGCGTCGCGGTCGTCGACGTAGACGCAGGGCAGGCCATCCTCGGGGTCCTCGGTGGCCGCGATAATGCGCACCAGCTTCACGCCGCGTGCGGCGAGTGCCGTGACCAGATCGGCGCGCTCCGACATCGGCGCGGTCAGCACCAGGCCCGCCAGGCGCGAGCGCTGCACGAACTCCACCAGCTCCTCCGCCAGCAGCGGCGAGGTGGAGTCGACGGGATGGATCTGCAGGCCGAAGCCGGTCTCCTTGCACGCCGCCAGCACACCGTTCTGCACGCCGATGATGTGGTACGGGTTCGGGTTGTCGTACACCAGTCCGATCACGAACGGCGTGCCGCTGCGCAAGTTGCGCGCGGACTGGTCGGGCTCGTAGTCCAGTTCGGCGATCGCGTGCAGCACGCGCGCACGCGTGCCCTGCAGCACCGACGGTTCGTTGTTGATGACCCGGGACACGGTCTTCAGCGAGACCTTCGCGCGTTCGGCGACGTCCTTGATGGTGGGTCGGCGCATGGGCGTTTCCGTCATGGAGGCGAGTCCGCCATGATGCCGCGTTCCGGGACGGCCGTCGCCGCCCGTTTCGCGCTACCCACCCGATGCCCGGCGAGCGCGTAGTAGAGGATGTACAGGTAGGCGGGAATGGCCAGGCCGGCAAACACCCGCTGGAAGTCGTAGTGCTGCTTCAGCACCGCGAACGCCTGCGGCAGGATGGCGCCACCTGCGATGCCCATGATCAGCAGCGCCGAACCCATCTCGGTATGCCGGCCCAGCCCCTTGATCGCCAGCGGGAAGATCGCCGGCCACATCATCGCGTTGGCGAAGCCCAGCGCCGCCACGAAACCGACCGACACATAGCCGTGCGTCAGCAACGCGCCCAACGCGAACAGCACGCCGAGCGTGGCGGAGATGGCGAGGTAGCGTTCCTGCGACACGACACGCGGAATCAACGCCAGGCCGACCAGGTATCCCGCCAGCATCGCGAACAGCGTGTAGGTGGTGAACAGCTTGGTCTGGTCCAGTGGCAGACCGAAGCCCCTTCCGTACGTTCCGATCGCATCACCCGCCAGCACCTCCACGCCCACGTAGAGGAACAGGCACAGCACGCCAAGCCAGAGGTGCGGGAATCGCGACAGGCCGCGCTCGTCACCGGCCGCCTCCGACACGGCTACCGCGTTGACCTCCGACGGCTTCACCTCCGGCAGCGGCGAGAACAGGATGCCGACGGCGACCACCACCAGGACGCCCGCCATCACCAAGTAGGGCAGGTGGATCTTCGCCGCGAACGCATCGAGCAGCGCCGCCTTGCCGGCCGCATCCGCCGCTTCGACCTGCGCGGCCAGGTCGCCCACGCCATGCAGCACCAGCGTGCCGAGCACGAGCGGCGCCAGCATGCCGGCGACCTTGTTGCAGATGCCCATCAGCGCGATGCGCTGGGCGGCGCTTTCGATGGGGCCGAGGATGCTGACGTAGGGGTTCACCGCCGTCTGCAGCAGTGCCAGGCCACCGCCGATCACGAACAGGCCGGACAGTGCGCCGGGATACCAGCGTTGGGTGGAGAACTCGCCGAACATCGCGGCGCCGACCGCCATCACGAACAGGCTGGCCGCCAGACCCTTCTTCATGCCGGTGCGTTTGAGCAGCGCCGCCGCGGGCAGCGCCAGGAAGAAGTACGACAGGTAGAACACCATCAGCACGAGGAAGGCGTTCACCTCGTCCAGATCGAAGGCGAGTTGCACGAACGTGATCAGCGGCCCGTTGATCCAGGTGAAGAAGCCGATGATGAAGAACAGCACGCCGACGATGGCGAGCGAGCGGAGCGGGCCGGAACCGGCTGCGGTGGTCATGGAATCCCCTTGGACTGGCGATGCCTGGCGCCAGAGCGTCGGGCATCGGGAACAACGTTGTCAAAGCCAATCGGTGGAATCGGGAAATACCGCCGATGTCGCCGCGCCGAGACCATCAATGTGATGGCAGCGGCGTCGTGCACTGCAGCATCAAGTCCCGCAGGACTTGCCCGAAATCCCCCTTCCAATTCAACAATTAACGCCATTCCTGGATGCAATGATTCGCTGAATACGGAGATTGTTTCCGTTTCGCGATGCTTCCGTGCCAGCAAGGCGGCTATTTCATGACAGAGCCTTGACAACGTTGTCAAACACTTTCCACACTCCGGCCACATCGGGATGCATGCGTCCCGGCCGCGAACATGTGGGGAGACGTGTGGTCGCCATAGCCAATCCAATGCCGACGGATGCCATCAGCGGGGCGCACGACGCCTTCATCGCGGCGGATGTCGGCGGCACGCACGTCCGGATCGGCCTCGTCCGCGGCAGCCGCGATCCGGGCGAACCGGTCAGCGTGCTGGAGTACCGCAAGTACGCCTGTGCCGAGCACGCCGGCCTGGGCGACATCGTCGCCGACTTCATCGCCGGGCTTGGCGCAACGCGGGTGGGGCGTGCGGTCATCGCCAGCGCCGGCTACGCGCTTGAAGACGGCACCGTCATCACCAACAACCTGCCCTGGCGCCTGTCCCCGGCCGGGCTGCGCGCGCAACTGGGCTTCGACGACGTCCGCCTGGTCAACGATTTCGAAGCGGTGGCGCACGCCGCCGCGCAGATGGACGCCAGCGAGGTACTGCAGCTGACCGGGCCAGCCATCGCGCCGAAGCACGGCCCTACGCTGATCCTGGGCCCGGGCACCGGTCTCGGCGCCGCCGTCTGGATCCCTGCCGGCAAGCGCGCCGTCGTGCTCGCCACCGAAGCAGGCCAGGCCGCGCTGACCGCCGGCAACGCGCTGGAAATGTCGCTGCTGGAAGAGATGCTGAAGACCCGCACGCACGTGCCGGTCGAACAGGCGCTGTCGGGCCCCGGACTGATGAATCTCCACGCCGCGCTCCGCGCCGTGCGTGGCGCACCGCCCTCGCCCTACACCCACCCGGGCCAGATCACGGCGGCCGCGCAGTCGGGCGAGGACGCGCTGGCGCGCGAAAGCCTCGACGTGTTCTGCGGACTGCTGGGCAGCGTGGTCGGCGACATGGCGCTGCTGTACGGCGTGCAGGGCGGCGTGTACCTCGCCGGCGGCATCCTGCCGAAGATCCGCGATGTCCTGATCGGCAGCAGCTTCGTGCCTCGCTTCCTCAACAAGGGATCGATGCGCGAGGCGCTGGAACGCATTCCCGTGAAAGTCGTGGAGCACGGGCAGTTGGGTGTGATCGGTGCGGCCCGGTGGTACCTGGAACATCAACAAGACGAGTGAGAAGAGGGCGCCGGCACAGGCGCATGCGGTAGCGGCGAAGCCGGGGCTGGCGCGCCGTCGATGATGGGAAAACGCAAGACCAGGCACGGCGGAACAGCGCAAGCGATGGCTGCCGACACTCAAGCAGATCGGAGAGACACCATGAAGTACCGTAGATCCATTCTCTCGGCCACCATCGTGACCTGCCTCGGCATGGCTGTGCATGCGAAGGCGCAGGACGCCGCCGCGACCCCTGACGCGACCGAACTCGACACCATCGTCGTCACCGGCATCCGCGGCAGCATCGAAAAAGCACTCGACGCCAAGCGCGACGCCGCCACGCACGTCGAAGTCGTCACCGCCGAGGACGTCGGCAAGCTGCCCGCCAAGAACGTGGCCGACACGCTGCGCCAGCTGCCGGGCGTCAACATCGCCTCCTCGAGCGCCAGCGAAGGCGGCTTCGACGAAGCAGACCGGGTCAGCCTGCGCGGCACCAATCCCAGCCTCACCCAGACCCTGGTCAATGGCCACACCATCGGTACCGGCGACTGGTTCGTGCTCAGCCAGGTCGCCAACGTGGGTCGTAGCGTGAGCTATTCGCTGTACCCCTCCGAGATCGTGGACCGCGTGGTCGTGCACAAGACCTCCGAGGCGAAGCTGGTCGAAGGCGGTACCGCAGGCTCGGTGAACATCATCACCCGACGCCCCCTGCAGTTCGCCGATCCGCTCACCATCCAGGGCTCGATCGGCGCCGTGCACTCCGACCTGCCCGGCGACACCAAGCCGCAGCTCGATGCGCTGCTCAACTGGCGCAACGAAGAGCGCACCGCAGGCTTCATGGTGCAGGTATTCAACGAGGAGCGCAGCCTGCGCCGCGACGGACAGGAAGTGGTGGGCGGCTACGGCGCGATCGCGGAATTCCTGGCCGACGGCGTCACCCGGACGCCCGTTGCGATAAGCAACCCGGATCTGGTCGGTGTGCTGTATCCCAACCTGATCGGTGCCGCCTACTTCGAGCAAGTACGCAAGCGCAAGGGCGGCGTGGCCAACATCGAGGCCAAGGTCACCGACAACCTGACCCTGAACGTCAATGCGTTCTACTCGAAGCTGGAAGCGGACAACTACAACCGCAACTACATGATGTGGGCCAGCCAGTTCATCAATGCACGGGCACCCAGCAGCTACACGATCGCGAACGGCGTGCTGACCAGCGCCACCTACGCGCCGGTCACCGGCGGCGAGACCGTCACGCCCTACGGCGTGTACGACATGATCTCCCGTCCCGGCGCAGTCTCCACCTCCAAGTACATCGCGCTGGACGCAGAGTGGAATGCCAGCGATGCGCTGAAGTTCGTGTTCCAGTTCGGCACCACCAAGGGCTCGGGCTCCAGTCCGACCCAGGACGTGCTGGAAACCGGTCTGGCGGGCAATGCCGGCGCCAGCTGGAGCATGAATGGCGTGGGCAGCCCCATCGACTGGTCGCTGGGCGGTACCAATACCGCCGCGAACCACCTGCCCCAGAGCGGCTGGATCTTCGGCGACCAGGGCATCGACGTGCTCGACAAGGAAGACTGGGGCTCCGTCGACGGCCAGTTCTTCTTCGACAACAGCGTGCTGTCCTCGCTGGATTTCGGCTACCGCCGTGCAAGCCACGAGCGCAGCAACGACATGTCCATCGGACAAGGCCCGAACTGGGCGAGCGACTGGCAGAACATCGCCGCCTACCCGGGCGCGGGCGGCACGTATCCCGGTGATTTCGGCGTCGGTGGCAACGTGCCGACCGGCATCTGGTACTACACGCCGGCACAGCTGGCGGAGATCAACGCGCGATTCGCCAATCGCGCCAATCCGGGCCGGTTCAACTTCAGCAATGTCTACGGCGTGGAGGAAGACATCGATGCGCTGTATGCCCAGCTGAACTTCCGCGGCGACCGCTGGAGCGGCAACGCCGGCCTGCGCTACGTGCGCACAGCCACGGAGATTCTGTACAACCAGTCCGTCAATCCAAACGTACCCGGCGCCATCACCGGCTCGGACTTCGGCGCCTACCTGCCGGTTCTGGTCGACAACGACTACAACGAACTGTTGCCGAGCGTGAACTTCCGCTTCGACGTGACCGATACTCTTGTCGCGCGCGCATCGGCGAGCAAGACCATGACGCGCCCGGATTTCTCGGCCTTGGCCGGCGCGCTCACCCTGAACGATCTGACGCACGAAGGCAGCGGCGGCAACCCGAACCTCGAACCTCTCGTGTCGACGAACTTCGACGCGTCGCTGGAATGGTACTTCGCTCCTCGCGCGCTGCTGGCAGCCAGCATCTTCTCGATGGATCTGGACGGTTACGTCGACTTCGGCAACACCGTCATCCAGTACAAGGACCAGCAGGCAAGCATTGATGCCGGCACGGACGTCTACGCTGACTATCTGGTTTCGGTTCCGGTCAACTCGAATGGCAAGGTCAAGGGCTTCGAGCTGACGTACGAGCAGCCGATCGGCGAGAACTTCGGCATCAACGCCAACTACACCTATGTGGATGGCGAGGCCGACGGCGGCAAGCCGCTCAACGGCACGTCCGAGAACACGTACAACCTGTCGGCCTGGTACGAGAACTCGCGCTTCAATGCCCGCGTGAACTACAGCTACCGCAGCTCGTTCTACGCCGGCGTCAGTCGCGCGGACAACTTCTACCAGGACGACTTCGCCACGGTGTCGGCCTCACTGGGCTTCAAGGCCACCGACTGGCTGACGATCAGTCTGGACGGCCTGAACCTCAACAATCCGAAGCTGAAGTACTACACCGAGAACGACGCCGTGCCCGGCTACCTGCCGCACGCGTTCTACACCAATGGCCGTCAGTACTACCTGAACTTCCGCTTCAAGTTCTGATGCGGGTCAAGCGCCGGCAGGCCCCCTCGCCTGCCGGCGTGTTTTGGTTGTTACCGGTGCCCCCGCGCCGGCAAGGGAGAAAGACCAGGGGAGCGCCGGAACAGGCGCATCACGGGCAGGGCGTGGGGACGCCACCCGGTACATCGCAGGCGGCCGCAGGATCGGGCCGCATATTCTTCGCGCAATGATGGGAGAGACATCATGAAGCATCGCAAGACCGTTCTATCCGCCGCCATCGTGACGTGCCTGGGCTTCGCGGCCCATGCGCAGGCACAGGAAGCGGCAGCACCTGCTGCACCGAACACCGCAGAGGCGTCCGAACTCGACCGCGTGGTCGTCGTGGGCATCCGCGGAAGCCTCAAGCAGGCGATCGACACCAAGCGCGATGCGGACGCGATCATCGACGTCGTCACCGCGGAGGACGTGGGCAAGTTCCCGGCCACCAACGTGGCGGAAGCGATCACCATCATCCCGGGCGTGACCATCGACAAGGCCTTCGGCCAGGGCGAAAAGGTCAGCATCCTCGGCACCGATCCGGCGCTGAACCGCACGCTGCTCAATGGCCAGACGGTCGCTTCGGCGGACTGGTTCATCACCGACCAGCCGGGTCGTACGTTCAACTATTCGCTGCTGGCACCGCAGCTGGTCAGCAAGGTCGAGGTCTACAAGTCGCCGGAAGCGTGGCTGGACGAAGGCTCGATCGGCGGCACGGTGAACATCTCCACGCGCAAGCCGCTGGACCTGGAGCGCACCACCCTGTCCGGTTCGGTGGGCTACCTCTACAACGACCGCATCGAGAGCGGTGACCCGACGATCTCGGCCTTGTTCGGCTGGAAGAACGAAGCCAGCACCTTCGGCGTGGTGGTGTCGGCACAGCGCTCGGACGAGAGCATCCGTCGCGACGGCATCGAGTCCTACGGCACCGTGACCGGCGACCACTACATCAACAGCCGCGACGGCGCACCGAACTCGATCACCAGCACCAGCGATGACTGGTCCACCGGCTCGCCCGTCGTCATGCCGCCGAGCTGCGTGGGTGCCTGCCGCGACACGCTGCTGGCCAACCCCGACGCCGTGGCGCCGAACTCGATCAGCGCGCACTACTTCGAACAGCAGCGCGAGCGCGACACGCTGTCGGTGTCCCTGCAGTTCAAGCCGCACGAAAAGCTGGACATCGAGTTCAACGCACTGGACGTGAAGGCCGGCTACGACAACATCAGCCACTCCATGTTCGCCTTCAACGGCAACACGTGGAATTCGCTGGGCAACATGACCGGCCTGACCGTCGATGGTGGCGTGATCACGCAGGCGTCGTTCCGCAATGCGCTGACGGTCTACGACCTGATCAACCGCCAGGCCACGGTCGACACCGATTCCTACGACGTGAAGCTCACCTGGAAGGACGAAGGCTGGTTCGCCTCGGCCCATGCCGGCACCTCCAAGGCCAGCGGCGGCACCGGCCGCCAGGTGTTCGGCGAGTTCCTCAACAAGGCCAACTACAGCTACGACCTGACCGGCAAGGTGCCCACCCTGACTTTCCAGGGCTACCAGACCGACGCCATCCAGGACGTGGCCAGGCACTTCGCGCCGGCCCACCCCGGCAGCCCGTTCAACGATCCGAGCGCCTACAGCTTCGATCGCGGCGAACCCTGCAATCAGTTCTCCTGGGGCTGCGGCTGGCACGCCGATCCGGCCACCGCCGAGAACTGGCGCCCCGGCTGGGGCGGCAACATCGTCACCAAGCCGACCCGCGACGAAGAGAAGTACGCCCAGGCCGATTTCGGCATCCTGCTCGACTCGCCCATCTACCAGCTGCGGTTCGGCGTGAAGCGCCGCGAGCACGAGACCGGGCAGTCGATGGCCGGCGTGACGCTGGCGTCGATCAAGGGCTATGGCGACGTCAGCGCGGACCAGTTCGCGCCGCGCTCGCTGCCCAGCAACTACCTGAGCGGTTTCGGCAACGTCGGCGACCTCAACAGCCGCTTCACGATCGACGGCTGGGCACTGGCCGACTACATCCTCAGTGGCGACTGGCTGGCCCCGTGGCAGACCATGCCGGCACCGAGCACCTTCTACGATCCCTCGTTCGTGGCCAACACCTGGACCGTGACCGAAGATGTGACGGCAGCCTACGTGCAGGCCGATTTCAGCGCCGACCGCCTGCGCGGCAACGTCGGCGTGCGCCTGGTCCGCACCGAGTCTGACAGCACCAGCTGGCAGTGCATCGGCCAGCCCAGCTGCGTCGCCAACGCCGACAACAACTTCGTCCACAGCTACCAGCTGACCACCACGTCCAAGAAGTACAACGACGTGCTGCCGAACGTGAACCTGGTCTATGACCTGACCGACAGCGTGGTGCTGCGCGGCGCGGCGTCCAAGGTGATCTCGCGCCCCAACTACGGCGACATGTCCACCTACCTGTGGCTGGGCGACCAGACCCGCACGGGCGGCGGCGGCAACCCGGACCTGGACCCGTACGAGTCCACCAACCTGGACTTCTCGGCGGAATGGTACTTCGCCGAAGGCGGCATCCTGGCGGGCACGCTGTTCCACAAGAAGGTGGACAACTACATCCTGGTCAGCACGCAAAAGGAACAGCACTTCAACCAGGCCGAGCAGGAAGTCACCGAGTACGACGTCTCGCGTCCGAACAATGCCGGCAGCGCCACCATCAAGGGCTTCTCGGCCGCGTACCAGCAGACCTTCGGCCCCGGCTTCGGCCTGTTGGCCAACTGGACCTACGCCGAGGCCGAGGCCGACAACGGCGCCCAGCTGCCGTACAACTCCAAGAACCAGCTGAACCTCAGCCCGTTCTACGAGAGCGACCGCTTCAGCGCCCGCGTGACCTACTCGTGGCGCTCGAAGTACTACACCAACGTCGACCGCGGCAATTACCTGGTCACCGACGACTACGACTCGCTCGACGCCAATCTGAACTTCAGGCTCACCGACAACCTGAGCCTGGGATTGGACGGCATGAACCTGCTGGACAGCGAGTACCGCTCTTACGCCGAGGTGCCGGGCGTGGCCAACACCGAGAAGCTGGTGCGCGGCCTGTACCGCACGGGCCGCCGCTACATGGCAACGCTGCGCTTCCAGTTCTGATCTCTCCACCGATGTAACGACGTGAAGTTCCCTCACGGGCCTGGACTTGTCCGGGCCCGCTTTTTTTGGGCACGCTGTGCCCTTCGCTATCGAGGACACCGATGAAACGACCCATCGCCCATCGCGCCCTGGCCGGACTGGCCTTCGCCCTGCTGGCCTTGGCCGGTTGCACACCCAAGAGCGGCGACGACGCCGGCGCTGCTGCATCAACGCCGATCACACCGTCGCTGATTCCGGCGCCCGCCGACCTGCAGACGGGTGACGGCACCTTCAGCGTCAGCGCGGACACGCGCCTGTCCGCCAGTGGCGAGGCCGCGACGCGTGTCGCGCAGCAGTTCGCGGCCTACCTCCAGTCCGCAGGCGGCCCCGCATTGGCGACCACGCAGGACGAAGGCAAGGGCATGATCCGCTTCGTGCTGGAAGCCGCCGCGGCCGACAAGCAGAACCCGGAGGCCTACACGCTGGACGTCACGTCCGACGGCGTTACCGTGAAGGCGCACGACGAGCGGGGCCTGTTCTACGGCGCGGTGACGCTGTGGCAACTCGTCACCCAGGGCGACAAGGGCCGCGTCACGCTGCCTGCCCTGCACATCGAGGACGCACCGCGCTTCGGCTGGCGCGGCTTCATGCTGGATCCCGCGCGTCATTTCCAGCAGGTCGATGACGTGAAGAAGATCATCGATGCGATGGCGCTGCACAAGCTCAACACGCTGCACTGGCACCTGACCGACGACCAGGGCTGGCGCATCGAGATCAAGCAGTACCCGAAGCTCACCGAGATCGGCGGCTGCCGTATTCCCGCCGGCGACGGCGGCAAGGATCCGAAGACGGGCGAACCGCGCCCCTACTGCGGCTTCTACACGCAGGACCAGATCCGCGACGTGGTGAAGTACGCTGCCGAGCGCCACATCACCGTGGTGCCCGAGATCAACGTGCCGGGCCACGCGACGGCCGCGATTTCCGCCTATCCGGAGCTGGGCTCGATCGACACGCCGCTGGTGCCGTCGAACGAATGGGGCGTGTTCCCCAACCTGGTCAATGTGGAGGAGGGCACCATCACCTTCCTGGAGAACGTGCTGGGCGAAGTGGTCACCCTGTTCCCCGGCACCTACGTGCATGTCGGCGGCGACGAGGCGGTCAAGGACCAGTGGGAAGCCTCCGCGCGCGAACAGGCGCGCATGCGCCAGGTCGGTGCGAAGACCGAGATGGATCTGCAGGGCTATCTGGTCGAACGCCTGGAAAAGTACCTGTCCACGCACGGCAAGCGCCTGATCGGCTGGGACGAGATCCTGGAAGCCAAGCTGCCGCCCGAAGCCACGGTGATGTCGTGGCGCGGTATCGAGGGCGGCCTGCAGGCCGCGCGCCAGGGCCATGACGTGGTGATGTCGCCGTCCAACAAGACCTACCTCGACTATCTGCAGACCGCGTCGCCCAACGAACCGCCGGGCCGTCCGGCCCTGATCACGCTGCAGGATGTGTACGGCTTCGAGCCGGTCCCGGAGGAGCTGGAAGAAAGCCAGCGCCACCACATCCTCGGCATCCAGGCCAACCTGTGGACCGAGCACACCCGCACGTTCGCCCGCCTGCAGCACAATGCATTCCCGCGTCTCGCCGCGGTCGCGGAAACCGGCTGGACGCCGGCGGCGAAGAAGGACCTCGCCAGCTTCATCGCCCGCCTGCCCACGCAGCTGAAGCGCTACGACGCGATCGGCCTGGGCTATGCGAAGACGCCGTTCGAACCACTGATCGCCACCGAAGACGACCGCAAGGCCGGTACCGCGAAGGTCACGCTGTCCAATCCCCTCGACTACCCGGTGCACTACACCACCGACGGTAGCGAACCGACGCAGGCTTCGCCGACGTTCGCCACGCCGCTGGATGTGAAACTGCCGGCCACCGTGCGCGCCGCCGCGTTCGCCGATGGCCGTGCGCTGGCACCGGCATCCACGTTCGAACTGACACCGGCCGCGATGCTGTCGCGCACCGACGAGGCGATGGGCGTGTGCCCCGATGCCGGCCGCCTGCTGCTGCGGCTTGAAGACGATGGCCCGCTGGAAGGCGAGCGCGCGATCTTCAACGCGACGATCTTCTATCCGTGCTGGCAGTGGAACCAGGCCGACCTGGACGGCATCGCCTCGATCAAGGTCCGTGCGGGCCGCATCCCGTACTACTTCCAGTTGGCCCACGACGAGCCGAACCGCAATTTCGAGTCGGCGAAATCCCCGCTGGGTGAACTGGAGATCCTGGGTGGCGGCTGCAAGGGCCACACGCTGGCGACGGTGGCGTTGCCGGCGGCGCCGAATGCCGATGGCTTCCTCGACCTCGAGGCGGCACTGCCGGCCGGCACCACCGGCAAGCAGGACCTGTGCGTGCGCTTCACCGGCGATACGCGCCCGCAGATGTGGGTGCTGGACCGCATCACGCTGCAGCCGCGCTGAGACAGGCGACAGATCGGAAAGAAAAAAGCCGGGCATGTCCCGGCTTTTTTCTCAGGCCCGCGCTGGCTTCAGGCGAGCGTCGATGACCAGCAGCAACCGGCTGACCGGGGTCAGCACCGTCGCGAAACCGGCCAACACACCGAGCGTGTTGGCCAGTGCATCGCGGGGGTCGGCCATGCGCGTCGCCGTCAGCGTGCCCTGCGCGACCTCCAGCCCGATGCCGAGCAGGATCAGCAGTACCGCGGCGGCAACGCAGCCACGGCGCTTGGCGAACAGCTGCATGGCCGATGCCGACAGCAGCGCGTAAGCCAGGAAGTGCTCCACCTTGTCCCCGCCCTCCGGGACAGGCGGCAAGCCGCTCAGGTTGACCAGCGACAGCACGATCACCGCGATGATCGCCGCACACCACAAGCCCACCCACAGGCGCGGCCGCCGGAACGGCTTCAGTTCGAACAGCCGGCTCACAGGCGCCAGCTCAGGTCGTTGAACAGGAAGGCCGTACCGAACTCGACCTCGCTGGAGAAACCCATCACCTGGAAGCGCTCGCCCATCTCGCTGGGCAGGGTCAACCGTTTGGCCTCGTTGCGCAGGCGCAGCAGCGTGGTCTCGTCGGCACGCGCCTCCGCTTCGTTCAACCGCTCCTGCAGACCGTTGCCGAGAAGGAAGTTGGCCTGCGTCGTGTAACCGGCGAGATCGAACCCGGCCTGCGTCCCGGCCTCGGCCAATGCGGTGAAGTCGATCGAGGCGGTGATGTCCTGCAGTCCCGGCCACAGGTAAGGATCGTTGTGCACGCGATGGCGGTAGTACGCACGCAGCGTGCCGTCGTCACGGTCGGGCTGGTAGTACTCGCGCCGCGTGTAGCCATAGTCGGCGAACAGCATGGCCCCGCGGTCCAGTCCACCCATCACCGCCTGGATCCAGTACGGCAGCTGCGGCAGCAATTCCGAGCGGTAGCCATCGGGGAACGGCTGCTCGAGATAGCGTTCGACGTGGCGCACCGCGGCTGCCAGCAACGCATCGGCCGGGCGATCGGCGCGGACGAAGCGCCCTTCGCCATCCAGTACGACACCCTCCTCGAACACCTCGCCGTCGCGCAGCGTGAAGCGGGGCGTCGGCAGGGCGTCGATCACTTCGTTGGCGAACAGCACGCCGTTCCATGCCTCGGACGGCGGGCCGTCCAGCCACTCCACCAGATCGAACACCGGTGGAATCAGCCGCTGGCCGAGCCGCTCGCGCTGCCGCTCGCGCAGGTCCGCGCTGGGTTCGAGGATGGCGTAGCGCGCGGGCAGCGCATCCAGTTCGAGCAGCCGCTTGAGCATGATCTCGGCGAAGGCGCCGCTGCCGCCACCGATCTCGACGAATTCCGCCTCCGGACCCAGCTGTTGCAGCACCGGCGCGACCGCCTGCGCCACGCAGCTGGCGAACAGCGGCCCCAGCTCTGGCGCGGTGGTGAAATCGCCGGCTTCGCCGAACTTGGTGCTGCCGGCGCTGTAGTAGCCCAGTCCCGGCGCATACAGGCTGCGCTCCATGAAGCGCGAGAACGGCAGGCTGCCGCCCTCGGCGGCGATCTCCGCGCGGATCAGCGCAGCCAACTGGGCGCTGTGCGCCTGCGCAGCGTCATCGGGAAGGGGGAGATCGGCCTGCATGTCGCACCAGAAGCGGGAAACGACGCCATTGTACGGGCCGTTTCACAGTACGGCGCCAGCCCTAGCCAACCCCGGAGGCCACGCATAGAATCGTGATGCACAGCAGCAACGGACACGCCATGACCTATTGCGTCGGCATCGAAGTCAACGAAGGCCTGGTCTTCGCCGCGGATACCCGCACCAGCGCCTCGTTCGACGATGTGCGCGTGTACCGCAAGATGCACGTGTTCGAATGGCCGGGCGACCGCGTGTTCGTCATCATGTCGGCCGGCAACCTGGCCACCACGCAGCTGACCATCTCGCGCCTGCAGCGCGATGCCGACGATCCCCACGCGAAGCACAGCCTGCGCACGTTCTCGCACCTGTACGAAGTGGCGGAGTACGTCGGCGACACGCTGGTCGCCAGCCAGGTCAAGATGAGCGACGAGGCGCAGCAGAGCGGCGTCAACGTGCAGTCCACGCTGATCCTCGGCGGCCAGATCGCCGGCGAGCGCCCTGGCCTGTACATGATCTACCCGCTCGGCAACTGCATCGCCACCTCACCCGAGACGCCCTACCTGCAGATCGGCGAATCCAAGTACGGCAAGCCGATCCTCGACCGCATCATCCGTCCCGAAACGCCGCTGGAAGACGCGGCGCGCTGCGCGCTGGTCTCGCTGGACTCCACCATCCGCTCCAACCTGTCCGTCGGCATGCCGGTGGACATGGCGCTGCTGCGCAACGGCGACCTGAAGATCAGCCAGAAGATGCGGCTGGAGGCGGATACCCCGCTGTATTCGGAAATCCACGACACCTGGTCGCGCAAGCTGGAAGCCGCCGTGCACAGCCTGCCGCGCTTCCCGTGGGAACCGCAGCGGGACCCCGAACAGGAATCGCCCGGTCCACTGCCGGTGATGCCGCCGCGCCGCGCGCCTTCGCGGCAGGATCCGGGCGACGCGCAGGGGCAGCAGTAAGAAGAGGCCGGGGTGGGAGCGACGTCAGTCGCGACGGGTCGACATCGTCCTGATTTTCAAGAAGGTCGCGGCAGGCCATCGCGACTGACGTCGCTCCCACAAACAGCGTACACATCCCGCCACGCTGGCACTAACCGTGGAAATACCCTTCGGCGATCGCGTCGTGCAGCGCGCCGAGATGCACCTGGATCTGGTCCATGAACTGCGCAGGATTGCGCGTCGCCAGGACGGCCGGATCGGCATTGCGGGTCAGGCCGATCAGGCGATTGAGGTGGCGGTCCACGCCCGGACGCGGTGGCATGGTCGGCAGCACGCTCTGCACGCGCGACAGGCAGAAGTGCACGCTGCGCGGGAACTCGTTGTTCTGCAGCAGGAAGCGCAGCGCCAGTTCGGCGGTGACGCGCTGGCGCACGTGCCGGCGGAACATCTGGTAGCCGGCGAGCGAGCGCAGCACGCTCATCCACTGCATGTTCTGGAAGGCTTCGCGGTCGTCCTCGTTGCGCGGCGTGACCAGTCCTGACGCGCCCGCATCCATGATGCGCGTGGTCATGTCGGCCTGCTCCAGGCCGGTGCCCAGGCGCAGGAACTGGTAGCCGATGTCACGACTGACGTTGGCACTGAGCAGGCCCGACACTTTCAGGCAGCCGTCCACGATGCGCTGCAGGAACTCCAGGCGGTAACGCCGGCTCAGGCTGCGCTCACCCTGCGCATCGATATAGAGGTGCAGGTCGTTGATGGCTTCCCAGACGTCCTGCGGCAAGGTGTCGCGGATGCTGCGCAGGATCTCGCGTGCCGAATCCACCGACGTGCGCAGTGATGACGGATTGCGCTCGTCCAGCAGCAGGAAGCGGATCACGTCCGCATCGCCGGCCGCCTCGGCCGTCTCCGGATAGCAGCGCTCGAAGCATTCGCCCGCGCCGACGGTGTCGATCATCGGTCGCCAGGCGAAGCGCACGGAACGCGGCATGTCGAGCTGCAGCTGGCTGCCCACGCCAACCAGCCGCGCGGTGTTTTCCGCACGGCGGACGTAGCGGCTGAACCAGTAGAGGTTGTCGGCGACGCGCGACAGCATCAGGCGGCCCCCTCGTCGTCGGACAGGTCCACCACCCACGTATCCTTCGCGCCGCCGCCCTGCGAGGAATTCACCACCAGCGAGCCCTTCACCATCGCCACGCGCGTCAGGCCGCCGGTGGTCACGTAGGTATCCTGCCGCGACAGCACGAACGGCCGCAGGTCGATGTGCCGCGGCGACGGGCCCTGCTTGGTGACGATGGGCGCGGTGGACAACGCCAGCGTCGGCTGCGCCATGTAATTGCGCGGATTCGCTTCGATCAGCGCCTTGAACTTCTCGCGCTGGCGCTTGGTCGAGCGTGGGCCGATCAGCATGCCGTAGCCACCGGACTCGTTGGCCGGCTTCACCACCAGCTTCTCGATGTTCTCCAGCACGTACTTGCGTTCCTTCGCGTTGTGGCAGAGGTAGCTGGGCACGTTGGGCAGGATCGGATCCTCGTCGAGGTAGTACTTGATCATCTTCGGCACGTAGGCGAACACGACCTTGTCGTCCGCGACGCCGGCACCCGGTGCGTTCGCCAGCGCCACCTTGCCGGCACGCCAGCTGCGGATCAGGCCGGGCACGCCGAGCACCGAATCCGGATGGAACACTTCCGGATCGATGAACAGGTCATCCACGCGGCGGTACACCACATCGACGCGGCGCGGTCCGTAGACGGTGCGCATGTAGGTGCAGTCGTCGTCGGCAACGAACAGGTCGCTGCCTTCGACCAGCTCGATGCCCATCGCCTGCGCCAGGTAGGCGTGTTCGAAGTAGGCGCTGTTGAACACACCCGGCGTCAACAGTGCGATCACCGGGACATCGCCGGGTCGCGGCGATAGCGCGGCCAGCGTGTCGTAGAGCTGGCTGGGATACTCGTCCACTGGCAGGATCGAGCTGGTCTCGAACAGCTCCGGGAACACGCGCTTGGCCACCATGCGGTTTTCCAGCATGTAGCTGACACCGCTGGGAATGCGCAGGTTGTCTTCCAGCGCGTACAGCGTGCCGTCGCCGTCGCGCACGAGGTCGGAGCCGCAGATGTGCGCCCACACGCCCAGCGGCGGCGTGATGCCGACGCACTGCTCGCGGAAGTTCACCGAATCCTTCAGCAGCATCGCCGGGAACACCTTGTCCTTGACGATCTGCTGCTTGCCGTAGATGTCCCCGATGAACAGGTTCAGCGCGCGCATGCGCTGCTTCAGGCCGGCTTCGGTGCGCTGCCATTCGCTGAGCGGGATGATGCGCGGGATCAGGTCGAACGGCAGGGTGCGGTCGACGTTGCGGCCGTCGGAGTACACGGTGAAGGTGATGCCCTGCACGCGGGCCACCACGTCCGCGGCGAGCTGCCGTTCCGCGAGTTCGCGCCCGGACAGGCCGGCGAGGTATTCGACCAGACGGCGCGCGGCCGGTCGCGGCCGTCCATCGGCCTGGATCAGTTCGTCAAAGGTCGTGGTGCGGTACTTCGCCCAGTCCATTCGCCCTTTCCGCTGTCCTTCGCCGGCACATCCGACGAAGGGTGATGCGTCGCAACATGCACGGTCGGTGTGCGCGCCGTCAAGCATGGGCGCGGCGCGGAGCTCGATTCACGTTTTCGGCGTCGCGCTGCGCCATTTCGGTGCAAAGCGGAGACAATGCCCACGTCTGTCCCGGAGCCCACCATGTCCACCCCGCGTCGTGTCGTCCTGATCACCGGTGCAGCCCGCCGCATCGGCGCAGTGATCGCGCGCAGGCTGCATGCGGACGGCTACGACCTGGCACTGCATTACCGCGGCTCGGCCGCCGACCTGCGGTCGCTGGTCGGTGAACTGGAGGCGGCGCGCGCGGGCAGCACGCTGACGCTGCAGGCCGACCTGGCGGTCTTCGACCGGCTGCCGGAACTGGTGGCGAAGACCGTCGGCCACTACGGTCGACTGGACGCGCTGGTCAACAATGCTTCGGCGTTCTATCCCACGCCCGCAGGTCGCGCTACACCGGTGCAGTGGGAAGAGCTGTTCGGGGTCAACGCCCGCGCCCCGTTCTTCCTGGCCCAGGCCGCCGCGCCGCACCTGCGTGCCGCAGGGGGTGCCATCGTCAACATCGCCGACATCTACGCCGACAAGCCGCGCGCGGACCTCGCGGTCTATGCCGCATCGAAGGCGGCCCTGCTTGCGGTCTCGCGTGGCCTGGCGGTATCGCTGGCGCCGGAGGTGCGGGTGAACGCGGTGTCGCCCGGCGCCATCCTGTGGCCCGACGGCGGCATCGATGACGACGTGCAGGCGGGCCTGCTGGCGCAGACGCCGCTCGGACGTATCGGCGACCCCGGCGATATCGCCGGCACGGTGGCCTGGCTGCTCGGCGACGCGGCGAGCTATGTCACCGGGCAGGTGATCCGCGTGGACGGCGGACGCGGGATCGGCTGAACCCGTTCAATCGAAATCGATCATCACCACGTCCGGAGGCGCATCTCGGTCGGCATGTACCTGCCAAAGCGCATCCAGGCGCCGGCCACTGCGTGGATCGACCTTGTCGGGCGCGATATCGGCCAGCGGCAGCAGCACGAACGCATGCTTCAGCTCGTCGCGCGGCAGGCGCAGGTTGCCCGGCCCCTGCATCATCAGGTCGTCGTAGAACACGATGTCGATATCGAGCGTCCGGTCGGAGAAGCGCGGACCGCTACGGTCTCGGCCATGCGCGTCTTCCAGCGCATGCAGCCAGTCGTTCAGTGCGAGCGGATCGAGATCGCTGTCGATCACCGCCGCGGAGTTGAGGAAATCGGTGCCGTCGAAGCCGACCGAGCGCGTACGGTAGACCGGTGACAGCAACACCTCGCCGAAGCGTTCGCGCAGCGCGATGACGGCGGCACGCAGGTGGCGCTCGGGTTCGACGTTACTGCCCAGGCTGAGGTAGGCCAGTCCCATGGATCAGTCCGGGCGCACGCCACGTTCGATCAGCACGCCGACATTGCGCGCGCCGGTCACCGCGCCGGGTTTGCTCAGCTTCAAGCGCACCCAAGCCACGCCGAAGTCTTCGCGGATGATCGCTGCGCAGCGCTCGGCCAGCGTCTCGACCAAACCGAAATTCGCTTCCTCGACGAAGGCGATCAGCCGCTTCGACACGGCCTTGTAGTCCAGCGTGTGCGCAATGTCGTCGCTGGCCGCCGGCACGCGGTTGTCGAACGCCATTTCCACGTCCAGCGCAACGGTCTGGCGGATCCCGCGCTCCCAGTCGTAGATGCCGATGACGGTCTCGATGCGCAGGTCTTCGATGAAAACGATGTCCATGACGGGCTACAGGTAACGGAGTGCGCGCATGGTAACGGCAAACCGTTGCCGCGCCTGCATCACGCGGTCGCGCCCACCTGCGGCAGCGTGGCCATGTCCCAGCGCGGCGTGACCTTCACTTCCGCGGCCTCGTGCTGGCCCGCTTCCAGCCGGAGCGCGCCGGCGAAGGCGATCATCGCGCCGTTGTCGGTGCATAGCGACGGCCGCGGGAAGCAGGCGCGGCCGCCGCGCTTCGCCGCCATCTCCTGCAGCTTCGCGCGCAGCCGCTTGTTGGCGCCCACGCCACCGGCAATGACGATGACGTCGCTGCCAGCTTCATCCAGCGCGCGCTCGCACTTGATCGCCAGCGTGTCGACCACCGCATCCTCGAAGCCGCGCGCGATGTCGGCGCGGGTCTGTTCGGTCTGGTCGCTGTCGCGCCAGGCCAGCAGCACCTGGGTCTTCAGGCCGCTGAAACTGAAATCCAGTCCGGGCCGGTCGGTCATCGGCCGGGCGAACCTGAACCGGCCGGGCGTGCCCTGCTCCGCCAGCGCGGCCAGCTGCGGGCCGCCGGGGTACGGCAGGCCCATCATCTTGGCGGTCTTGTCGAAGGCCTCGCCGGCCGCGTCGTCCAGCGTCTCGCCGAGCAGGCGATACCGGCCGATGGCGTCGACGGCCACCAGCTGGGTGTGGCCGCCGGACACCAGCAGGGCCACGAACGGCGCTTCGGGTGGGTCGTCTTCCATCAACGGGGCCAGCAGGTGGCCTTCCATGTGGTGGACGCCGACCGCCGGCACCTCCAGCGCCCAGGCCAGCGAGCGGGCCACGCCCGCCCCGACCAGCAGGGCGCCGACCAGCCCGGGCCCGGCCGTATAGGCCACCCCGTCGATATCGGCGGTGGTCAGGCCGGCCTCGGCCAGGGTCTGGCGGACCAGCGGGAGCAGCTTGCGGACGTGGTCGCGACTGGCCAGCTCGGGCACCACGCCGCCGTATTCGGCATGCAGGGCGATCTGGCTGTAGACCGCGTGGGCGCGCAAGCCGGCGGCCCCGGGCAGGCCGGTGTCGTAGACGGCCACGCCGGTTTCGTCGCAGCTGGTTTCGATGCCGAGGACTCTCATGAGGGGGATCTGGGGGCTCGGAAAGGGGAGGGCAAGCCGACGGGATGCCCGGGGTGGGTTGCAGCGGCGGCTTCGGTCGCTATAATACGCGGCTCACCGGGCGTGCCCGGACCGTTTACACCACCGAGATTACGTATGCCCAGCGTCAAAGTCCGCGAAAACGAGCCGTTTGAGTTTGCGCTGCGTCGCTTCAAGCGCACCTGCGAAAAGGCCGGCGTCCTGGCCGAAACCCGCAAGCGCGAGTTCTACGAGAAGCCGACCCAGGAGCGCAAGCGCAAGGCCGCTGCTGCGGTGAAGCGTCAGCTGCGTCGCAGCTCGCGCGACGTCACCAAGCGCCAGCGCCTGTACTGAGCCGCGTCGCTTCGCGAGAAGCCGGCACGCGCGAGCGTCGCCGGCTTTTTGTGTTTTTGGCGTCTCACAGCCCCGTGCCACGCCCCTTCCTGTTCCCCCGGAGCCCACCATGTCCCTGAAACAGCAACTCACCGATGACATGAAGGCCGCGATGAAGGCCGGCGAGAAGGATCGCCTGGCGGTCATCCGCCTGATCAACGCTGCCATCAAGCAGCGCGAAGTCGACGAGCGCATCGAGCTGGACGACGCCGCCGTGCTGGCCGTGCTGGAAAAGATGGTCAAGCAGCGCAAGGACTCGGTGAGCCAGTTCGAAGCCGCCAACCGCGAGGACCTGGCCGCCATCGAGCGCGCCGAGCTGGCCGTGATCGACACCTACCTGCCCGCCAAGCTGGGCGAGGCCGAGATCCTGGCCGCCATCGACGCCGCCGTCGCCGAGACCGGCGCTACCGGCCCGGCCGACATGGGCAAGCTGATGGGCGTGCTGAAGCCGCGCCTCGCCGGCCAGGCCGACATGGGCCAGGTCTCGGCGTTGATCAAG
The DNA here is from genome assembly GCF_014851815.1 of Pseudoxanthomonas sp. PXM01. Classification (GTDB taxonomy): domain Bacteria; phylum Pseudomonadota; class Gammaproteobacteria; order Xanthomonadales; family Xanthomonadaceae; genus Pseudoxanthomonas_A. Next base: position 348,718 of record NZ_JACVAJ010000003.1, on the reverse strand, counting down.
AAGAAGCTCGCGGGCTGAGAGCCCGCCGCACGGTGCCGGCGGCTCTCCGGCGCCGCGCTCCATCCATGGCATGCTCATGCGATGGACACCCCCGCCATCACCCTACGCTCGGCCACCCGTGCCGACATTCCGCAGATCCTCGCCTTCATCGACGGTCTGGCCGAGTACGAAAAGCTCGCCCACGAAGCCGTGGCCACGCCTGCGCTGCTCGAAACGCACCTGTTCGGCGAACATCCGTCGGCCGAAGTCGTCATCGCCGAGGCCGATGGCGTGCCGGCCGGTTTCGCGCTGTTCTTCCGCTCGTTCTCCACCTTCCTCGGCAAGCCGGGCCTGTATCTCGAGGACCTGTTCGTGCTTCCGGACTACCGCGGGCTCGGCCTCGGCAAGCGCCTGATGCTGCATCTCGCGCAGCTGGCCGTGTCGCGCGGCTACGGCCGCTTCGAATGGTCGGTGCTCGACTGGAACGAACCCGCGATCCGCTTCTACCGCAGCCTCGGCGCCGTCGGCCTCGACGAGTGGACGGTGCAGCGCGTCAGCGGTGATGCCCTGCAGGCGCTCGCCCGCGGCGATGCGTGAACACCGCGACCACACGGTCGTAACGAACTGCTGACACGGCACTGGGCACGCTCGACGCATGGACCGTCGAGCCCACTTCCGCACACTCCGCGCGCGCGCACGCGATGCGGGCGAGCGCGCCAACCGCAGCCTGCCCGCCGCACTGGTGCGGCGCTTCATCGAAACCGACCTGATGACGCAGGCGGCGTCGCTGTCGTTCTACGCGCTGCTGTCGCTGGCACCGCTGCTGATCCTGCTGCTGTGGCTGACCGCCTCGCTGTACCCGCCGGCACAACAATCGTTGCTCGAGCAGATCCAGCAACTGGCGGGTCCCAGCGCCGCCACGGTCGCCGACACGGTGATCCGCAATGCCAGCGACCGGCCGGACGTCGGCTCGCTGGCCGGATGGTGGAGCACCGGCCTGCTTTTCATCGGTGCCACCGTCGTGTTCGCGCAGTTGCAGGGCGCGCTCAACCTGATCTTCCGCACCGATGCGCAACGGCTCAACGGTGTGCTGGCGTGGTTGAAGAAGCGCGTGTTCTCGCTCGGCGTGGTGCTGGCCATCGGCTTCCTGCTGGTCGTCTCGATGGTGGCCACGACGGCGCTGCAGGTTGTCTTCGCGCGGCTGCCTTCCGTGCTGCCCGCGCTCGGCTACACGACCACGCTGCTGCTGTACGCGCTCGCCTTCGCGTTCTTCTATCACTACCTGCCGGACCGGCGCGTGGCGTGGAAGCAAGCCTTCCTTGGCGGCGCCATCACCGCGTTGCTGTTCACTGCGGGACGCTACCTGATCGGCCTGTACCTGGCAGAAGCCGCGCCCGGCAGCGCATACGGCTCCATGGGCGCACTGGTGCTGTTGCTGGTCTGGGTCTACTACGCCAGCGTGGTGTTCTTCGTCGGCGCGCTGATCACCGCGGTGATCGACGAGCGCCTGCATGTACGGCGGCAGCTGTCGCCTGCGACACCGGAGGATCCGGCGGCGACGCCGCATCCGCCCAGTGATGGAGTTTCGATGTCTGGCCGATTCCCGGATTGAAGGTATTGGTGGGGTCCAGTGCGCGATAGAACCCGGCCAGCGCCGGTTTGGCGCGATAGAGATGGCCGACGTTGTGCTCGGCGGGATACGCGGCGCCACGCGCATCGAGCAGATCCCACAGGCGATGCTCCACCGCCAGCGGTTCTACACCCTTCTTCACGATGTAGTCCTGATGGAAGACGTGGCAGAAGAAATGCCCGTAGTACAGGCGCGCGATCATCGTGTCCGCCACGTCCGCAGGCAGACGTTCCACCCAGTCGCGATCGTCGCGGCGCAGGGCGATGTCCAGCGCGACGATGTCTTCGACCTGCGCGGCGTGCACGGCGCGATAACGCACCGCCGCACCGGCGACCGCGAAGCGCAGCAGGAACGCCTTGCGCCCCTCTTCCGCATCGCAGGCAAAGAAATCGCCTGCACGGTCGCCGAAGAAGCGGTCCAGGAATACGCGTGTCGCCTCGGCATCGCGGGTCGACACCTTCAGCAGCAGATGGTGTTCGTAGCGATCACGGTACGCGCGCAGCCGCGGCGGCAGGTGGTCGGGCAGCATCGCGGTCAGCGACTGCAGCACGCGATCCGCCAGCCCCGGCGCGCCGAACCGTTCGCACCATCCGTCCACACGGCTCTTCAGTGCGAACGCCGCGGGCACCCTGCCGGTACCGAAGCGGTCGATCAGCAGGAAGGTGTCCTTGCCGTAGCGGTCGCCGATGTCGAAGGCGTCGCGATGCAGGTATTCACCGGCGATCGGCAGCCGCTCGAACGCGGTCAGCAGATGACGGCGCACCTCCGTGAGATCGTCCGGATCGTTGCTGCCGAGGTAGAAAACGGATGCTGCGTCCTGTTCGAACGTATCCAGCCGCACCGCGAACACCGCCAGCCGCCCCGCGCAACCGGAGGCCTCGTGCAGGCGCGAGGGGTCGGCGTTGTAGCGCGCGGGCGTGGGCGCATCGACCTGGCGTACGTGTTCGGCGTAGCAGGGATCCGACGCCGCCTGCGCCGGATCGTTGACCACCGCGTCCGCGCCGTAGTCGCCGGCCTGCAACCGCGTCAGGATCTCTTCCGGCGTATCGCCCAGCGCGATGCCGAGATGGTTCACCAGCCGCAGCATTCCGTCTTCGCCAAGCTGCGCATACAGCGCCAGCTCGGTATACGCGGGTCCGCGCCGCACCAGCGCGCCACCGGAGTTGTTGCAGACGCCACCCATCACGGAGGCACCGATGCAGGAGGAGCCGATGACCGAATGCGGTTCGCGACCCAGCGGTGCCAGCCGCTTCTCCAGCACGTCCAGCGTCGCGCCCGGCAGGCAGACGACCTGGCGCCCGCCGTCGAGCATCTGCACGCCGGTCAGGCGCCGCGTGCTGACCAGCACGATGCCGCGGTCGTAGCCGTCGCCATCCGGCGTGGAACCGCCGGTTAACCCGGTGTTGGCCGCCTGCATCAGCACGATGCATCCTGCATCCACCGTGGCCTGCAGCACCCGCCACAGCTCCAGCAGCGTGCCCGGGCAGACGACCGCGAGCACCGTCCCGTCACCGAAGCGGTAGCCCTTGCGATAGCGCCGCGTCGCACGATCGCCGGTCAGTACATGCGCGCGGCCTACGGCTTCGCGCAGCTTCGCCAGCAGGACATCGTCAGAAGGGGCATGAACGGGCATGACCGCATGGTAGCGCGACGGCGCCATGCCCCGCCGTGGCATCCTATGCGTCCCATGGCCCGCATCCCCGACGCCTTCATCGACGAACTGCTCGCCCGGACGGATATCGTCGAGGTGGTGGGCGGGCGCGTGCCGCTGAAGCGGCAGGGCAAGGAGTATTCGGCCTGCTGTCCGTTCCACGACGAGCGTTCGCCGTCGTTCACGGTGTCGCCGACCAAGCAGTTCTACCACTGCTTCGGCTGCGGAGCGCACGGCACGGCGCTGTCGTTCCTGATGAACTACGACCGCCTCGAGTTTCTCGATGCGGTGGAAGAGCTCGCGCGCCGAAACGGCATGGAAGTGCCTCGCGAGACGCAGCAGCGCAACCAGAACAACGATACCCGCGACCTGTTCGGCGCGCTGGAAGCGGCGGCGCGCTTCTTCCAGCGCAACCTGGACGGCAGCGACAAGGCCAAGGTGTATCTCGATGGCCGTGGCGTGGATGCGGCGATCCGCACGCAGTTCATGATCGGCTACGCGCCGGATGGCTACTCGGCGCTGAAGGATGCGCTGGGCACGGACGAGCGGCGGATGAAGCTGCTGGACCGCGCCGGCCTGTTCTCGAAGAACGACCGCGGCCACGTCTACGACAAGTTCCGCGACCGGGTGATGTTCCCCATCCATGACCGCCGCGGACGGGTGATCGCCTTCGGCGGCCGCGTGCTGCAGAAGGACGACGGCCCCAAATACCTCAACTCGCCCGAGACGGCGCTGTTCCACAAGGGCCGCGAGCTGTACGGCCTATGGCAGGTGAAACAGGCCAACCAGAAGATCGCGCGGCTGGTTGTCGTCGAGGGCTACATGGACGTGGTGTCGCTATTCCAGTTCGGCGTGAAGGAAGCCGTCGCCACGCTGGGCACGGCCACCACACCGGAACACGCCGAGCTGCTGTTCCGCAACGCGCCCGATGTGTACTTCTGCTTCGATGGCGATGCCGCCGGCCAGCGCGCCGCGTGGCGTGCGCTGGAGTCGGTGCTGCCGCGCATGAAGGACGGACGGCAGGCGTTCTTCCTGTTCCTGCCCGACGGCGAAGATCCGGACACCATCGTGCGGCAGGAAGGCGCGGCGGGTTTCGATGCGCGCCTGCAGCAGGCGATGCCGCTGTCGCAGTTCTTCTTCGACGAACTGGCCAAGGACATCAAGTTGTCCACGCTGGACGGCAAGGCGCGCCTGGCCGAGCGCGCGCGTCCACTGCTCTCACAGATACCCGACGGCGCGTTCGGCGACCTGATGCGCCAGCGCCTGACCGAGATCACCGGCGTCGGCGCGGGCAACGCAAGCGCAACGCCTGCGGTACCGCCGGCACCCGCGCGTCGCGCCGCGCCGTCGCAAGGCGGGCACAACAAGCCCAGCCTCGTGCGCAGTATCATCGTGCGCCTGCTGCACAAGCCGGCGCTGGCACTGGCGATCGAGTCGACACATGGTTTTTCCGCGCTGCGGCTGGCTGGCATGGAGCTGCTGCTGGAACTGATCGATCTGGTGCATGCCCGCCCCGACATCACCACCGGCGTCCTGCTCGAGCACTTCGCCGAGCGCGATGAGGCCGCGGCGCTTCAGAAGCTGGCGATGCAGGACCTGCCGGGCGACGAGGACAGCTGGCGCCAGGAAATGCTCGACGCCGCCGTGCAGCTGGAGAAGCAGATGCTGCAGCAGCGGCTGGACGAACTGCAGGCCAAGCAGCGCAACGTGGGCCTGGACGAAACCGACAAGTACGAACTGCGCACCCTGCTGCAGGCCCGCATCGGCCGCCACTGAGGAGTCCGTGATGACCCGCTTCGCGCTTCTGCTGTCCACCCTGCTGGCGGGCGGCCTGTCGTTCGCGGCGCTGGCCGGCGACTTCGCCCAGCCCCAACCCGGCCTGCACACCGGCGGCCAACCGTCGCAGGAGGACTTGGCGCGCTTGAAAGCGGAGGGCGTGCGCACGGTGATCGATCTGCGCGGACCGCAGGAAGACCGCGGCTACGACGAAGCTGCCGAGGCGCGGCGCTTGGGACTGGAATACATCACGCTGCCGATCGCCGGCAAGGACGACGTCACTCCGGCGAACGCGAAGGCGTTGGGCGAGTTACTGAAGGCTCGAGACGGCGGCGTGCTGCTGCACTGTGCGTCCGGGAACCGCGTGGGAGCGTTGCTGGCGTTGGACGCGGTAGCGTCGGGCACCTCGAAGGAAGAAGCGCTTGAGCTGGGCCGGAAGGCAGGACTGAAGTCGCTGGAGCCGGTGGTGGTGGAGCGACTGGCGACGCCGGAACAGAACGACTGAAAGCCTTCTGTGGGAGCGACGTCGGTCGCGATCGCTTCGGCAGGTATCTCTGCCACCTTCGATGCCCGGTCTTCGTTATCGCGACCGACGTCGCTCCCACAGGAGGCAGGTAGGCAGCCGCGGGTTTACCCCGCCGGCACGAACTCGATGCCGGCCACCGCCGCCGCGGGCCGCAGCAGTGGCATCACCCAGTGGTCCACCAGCAGGAACGCGAACAACGCCATCAGGTAGACGATGGAGTAGTTGAACACGCGCATCGAGAAGAACTCATCCGGCGGATCGAGCAGGCGCCACGCGTACCAGAGGAACACAGCGCCCAGCACCAGCGCACCGCCCAGGTAGAAGAAGCCGCTCATGCCGAACACCACCGGCAGCACCGTCACTTCGACCAGCAGCACCGTGTAGAACAGGATCTGCCAGCGCGTGTACGTCACGCCGTGCGTCACCGGCAACATCGGCACCAGCGCGCGCGCATAGTCCTCGCGGCGGAAGATCGCCAGCGCCCAGAAATGCGGCGGCGTCCAGACGAAGATGATGAGCACCAGCAGCAGCGCATGCGGCCAGTCCCACTCGCCCTGCATGCCGGTCATCGTCGCCCAGCCCAGCAGCGGCGGCGCGGCACCGGCGATGCCGCCGATGACGATGTTCTGCGGCGTGGCGCGCTTCAGGAACACGGTATAGATCACCGCGTAACCGATCAGCGAAGCGAACGTCAGGATCGCGGTGATCGTGTTGACCCACAGCACCAGGATGGCCATCGACAACGCGGCCAGCGCCAGCGCGAAGACCAGCGCCTGCCACGGCTTCACCTGGCCCTGCACCAGCGGACGCCACGAGGTGCGCGCCATCTTGGCGTCGATGCGGGCGTCGAGCAGCTGGTTGATCGCGGCGGCGCTGGACGCGGCCAGCCAGATGCCGAGGAAACCCAGTGCGCCGCGCAGCAGCTCGGCGCCGTCGGGCAGGCCGTCGATGGCGAGGAACATGCCGACGATCGCGGTGAACACGATCAGCGCCACGACGCGCGGCTTGGTCAGATCCCAGTACTGGCGGAAGGTCGAGGCCATCAGTCGGGCCTGCGCAGGCGGGCGGTCAGCGAGACCAGGGTGAACAACAGCAGCACCGCGCCCGCGTTGTGCGCGACGGCCACCGGCAGCGGCAGGTTGAGCTTGACGTTGAGGATGCCCAGCGTGACCTGCGCGACGATCAGCACGACCAGCGTCAGCGACCAGCTGCGCATGCCGGGCGTGCGGAACAGGCGCAGCGCCAGCGCCAGCACGTACAGCGCGACAACCACCGCCATGATGCGATGGCTCAGCTGGATCGCGATGCGCGCCGCGCCGTCGAGCACGCCGCCTTCATAGTCGACGCCGATGCCGCGCCACAGCACGAAGGCTTCACTGAAGTCCGTTGGCGGCATCCACTGGCCCACGCATTTCGGGAAGTCCATGCCGCAGGCAAGCGCGGCGTAGTTCGCGCTGACCCAGCCGCCCAGCGCGATCTGGATGCCGAGCAGCGCCAGGCCACCGATCAGCCAGCGCCGCAGCACGGTAGCGTCCGCGAGCGTGATGGGGCGATCGGTGGCACGCCACGCCATCCACACCAGCAGCGAGAACGTGGTCAGGCCGCCCAGCAGATGACCCATCACCACGATCGGCTTCAACAGCCATGTCACCGTCCACATGCCCAGCAGGGCCTGGAAGATGATGACCGCCAGCGTCAGCGCGCCTGCGCGGGCCAGATCGATGTTCGACCAGCGCAAGGCTGCGAACAGCAGGATCGCTTCACCGATGATCGCGAGCACCGACGCTTCCACGTGCTCGCCGTGCATGTACAGCGGAATCGCCGCACCGACCAGACCCGCGGCGACCAGGATCTGCGCGATGCCCCAGCGCCGGCGGCGCGCGGCCAGCAAGGCCAGCATCAGCACCAGGACGCCCAGCGACGCGGCGAGGTGGCGGTGCACCTGCTCGCGCCACGCCTTGTGGGTTTCGAACGGACGGATCTCGCTGGCGACATGCGAGGCGGCTTCATCCACCGCCTTCGGCCACGCGGCGCGGCCGTAGCAGGTCGGCCAGTCGGGGCAACTCAGGCCGGCATCGGACAGGCGCACGAACGCGCCGAACACGACGACGCACAGGGTCAGCGCGACCGCCAGCCAGGCGATGCGATGGAAGTGCCGATAGATCACAGGGCGCGCAACAACGTTCATCATCATCTGCAATTCTGGCGGTGGCTCAGATGAGCTTGATCAGCTTGGCGACATCGGTGCGCAAGCCGCCGGGGTCGAAGCCCGGGGCGTAGCGCAGGATGACGAAGCCGTGGGGATCGATCACGTAGACCGGCGTGCCGGCCGCGTCGTCCACCTGCGGCAGGCGCGTGCGCAGCGGATCGTCGGACCGTACCAGGCGTAGTGCCGAGTGGCGCGGCGCATCGGCCGGATAGTCGCCCAGCCACAGGATGTCGACTTCATCCGCGTTGTGGCCGAACAGCTGCCACACGGTATCCAGATCGCGGGCCAGCTTCGTGCAGGCCTGCGCGCAGCCCGGCGCGGGCGCGGCAACGATGCGCCAGCGGCGCTCCGCCGGCTTCCAGTCGTAAACGCCTCCCTCGGCAAGCGTCGGCACGAGGTCGCGCGCATCGGCGGGAGGTTGCAGCATCACGCCATGGTTCTTGTGCCCGGCCGGCTGCCAGCCGGAGAAGCGCAGGAGACCGGCGCCGAAGACGGTGCCGAAGAAGAGGGCGAACAGGGCGACGAGCATCCACCGCCCGCGACGCCGCTGGGCGGGATCGAATGGTTTTGGGTCCATGGGCGCATTTTCTCACGCCCGGACGATCATTGCCCCTTCCGCGCGGCGCGCCGGCCGCGCCAGGTCAGCACCAGCGCGGTGACCAATACCGCACCCGCGAGGCCGAACCACTGCACCGCATAGCCCACATGGCGTTCCGGCGGCAGCGTGTTGGGCAGGATGTCCAGGTCGCGTGCATAGCCGATGGGCAGGTCCGGATCCAGCTTCAGCACGCGCGGCGCGACGGAAGACAGGCCCAGGGCCTCGGCGATCTCCTGCCGCTGCAGCGCGATCACCAGCAGACTGCCATCCGGCTGCGCGCTGGGCGGCGCATGGGCGATGCCCTCCGAGGGCGGCGGCACCAGCAGTCCCGCGACGCGCTGCGTGCCAGGCAGCGGCGCCACGGCCGGCATCGTGCGATTGCCCGGCACCGGCAGCCAACCCAGTTCCACCAGCAGCGGTGCCCCCGCGCTGGCAGGCTGGAAGACACGATAGACACGCACGCCGGGCTGGCGATCGCGGGTCTGGTTGTCGAGCAGGACGGCCGGCGCGGGCAGGAACTCGCCTTCGCCTACGGCCCAGTCGTACGCCTGCGTGCGCGCCGGATCGGCGGCCGACGCCAGTGGCTGCGGCTGGCGCTCGGCCAGTACACGCGCGGTCTCCTCCAGCATCGCTTCCTTCTGTTCGGCCCGGCCCCACTGCCAGGCGCCAAGACTGCCGAACAGGGACATGGCCAGCACGGCCAGGGTCCAGCCCACCGGCAGCGGCATGCGCCGGCTCACGGGCTGCGTCCGAATGTCGCACCCGCCCACCCCTGCGGATGGCGCGATAATGCGCGCCTCACTGCCGAGGTCCCGCCGAGGACGCCATGAACGATTCGCTGAAAACCCTGCTGATCATCGCCTTCCTCATCCTCATCGTGTGGAACCTGGGCGCAGGCCTGTACTACATGCTGGTCGACAAGGGCGAGAGCAAGCGCACCGTGAATGCGCTCACCCGCCGCATCGCCCTGTCCGTCGGCCTGATCCTGCTGGTCGTGCTGGCCATCAAGATGGGCTGGATCCAGCCGCACGGCATCAACCGGGGCTGAGCGGGCATTGTCCCGCGCGCGGCATCCCGCGCCAACCGGGCAAAAGAAAAGGGCCGGCATTGCCGGCCCTTCCGTTGTCGCGGTACCGCCTGCTCAGACCACGTAGACGAACAGGAACAGGCCCAGCCACACCACGTCGACGAAGTGCCAGTACCACGCCACGGCTTCGAAGCCGAAGTGGTCGTTCTTCGAGAAGTGGCCCTTGGCGCAGCGGAACCAGATGATCGCCAGCATGATCGTACCCAGCGTCACGTGCAGGCCGTGGAAGCCGGTCAGCATGAAGAACGTGGAGCCGTAGATGCCCGAACCCAGCGTCAGGTTCAGCTCCTTGTAGGCGTGGATGTACTCTTCGACCTGGAAGAACAGGAACACGCAGCCCAGCAGCACGGTGGCGCCCAGCCAGATCAGCAGCTGGCTGCGGTGGCCGGCCTTCAGCGCGTGGTGCGCGATGGTGATGGTCACGCCCGAGGTCAGCAGGATCAGCGTGTTGAGCAGCGGCAGGCCCCACGCCGGGATGGTCTGGAAGTGACCGCCCACCTGGCCCGGACCCGCGCTCGGCCATGCGGCCGAGAAGCCCTCCCACAGCAGGCTGTTGGTCATCACGCCGTCGCCTTCGCCCCCCAGCCACGGCAGCGACAGCGTGCGGGCGTAGAACAGCGCGCCGAAGAACGCAGCGAAGAACATCACTTCCGAGAAGATGAACCACACCATGCCCATGCGGAATGACACGTCCACCTGGCGGTTGTAGCTGCCGCTCACCGACTCGCGGATCACGTCGCCGAACCACATGAACAGCGTCGCGCACAGGCCGACGACGCCGGCGTAGAACGTCCACATGCCGAACGAAAGATCGTTGAGCCAGCTGGCCACGCCGAACATCGTGATGAACATGGCGATGGAGCCCACGAACGGCCACTTGGAGCTGTGCGGCACGAAGTAGATGTTGGCGTCTGGCGATGGGGCGTTTGCCATGGCGATGCTTCCGGTTGCTAAGGCGTGATCAGGGTGCCGCGAGCGGCGAAGGCGACGCCGTGCCCGTGCCGATCTGCGCGGTCAGGGCGTCGTTCTTGAAGAAGGTATACGACAGGGTGATCGTTTTCACTGCCGCCGGCAGGTCCGGATCCACGATGAAGCGGACCGGCATGTCGCGGCTTTCGCCGGGCTGCAGGGTCTGTGCGGTGAAGCAGAAGCACTCGGTCTTGGTGAAATAGCCGGAGGCGCGCGCCGGCGCGACCGACGGCACCGCGCTGCCGACCACGGCGCGCTCGCTCTCGTTACGGGCGAAGTACTTGGCTTCGTACAGCTCGCCGGGCACGACCTGCATGGTCAGCTGCTCGGGATGGAACGCCCACGGCAGCTTGGAGTTCACGCCACCATCGAACTGCACGGTGACCGTGCGCTTGGCCTTCGCTGCCGCGACCGCGGCGGCCTGGCCCGGGCCCTGTTCCAGGCGGATGCCGAACACCTTCTCGCAGGCGATGCGGTACAGCGGCACCAGCGAGAACGTCAGCACGAACACCGCCATTGCCACGCCCACGAGCTTGAAGATGCCCGCCGAATTGGACTTGGCCGCACTCATGCGCTCAGCACCGCACGGCCGATGAAGGCCGCGAAGATCGCGAAGGCGATACCGCCGATCACCCACGCAGTCCGCAGCACCGCCTTGCGGCGGCGTGCGAGTTCTTCGGGGGTGAAGGCGGGAACGTTCATGCAGGCGCGCTCAGCCGTCTCAGTGCGTGACGTCGCCGTGCGCCAGGTCGCCGTCCTTGATGACCGGCGGCGTGGTGAAGGTGTGGTGCGGTGCCGGCGACGGCACGGTCCACTCCAGGCCCTTGGCGTTTTCCCAGGCGCGCGCTTCGGCCTTGGCGCCGTTGCGCAGCGAGGCCCACAGGATCGCAGCCATCATGAACGGCGTGACGAACATGCCGAACGCGCCGATCGAGCTGATCAGGTTCCAGTCCGCGAACACCGGGTTGTAATCCGGAATACGGCGCGGCATGCCGGCCAGGCCCAGGAAGTGCTGCGGGAAGAACAGCAGGTTGACGAAGACGATCGTCCACCAGAAGTGGAACTTGCCCCAGAACTCGTTGTACATGCGGCCGGTCCACTTCGGCCACCAGTAGTAGGTGGCGGCGATGATGGAGAACAGCGCGCCGGTCACCAGCACGTAGTGGAAGTGCGCCACCACGAAGTAGGTGTCGTGGTACTGGAAGTCCGCCGGGACGATGGCCAGCATCAGGCCGGAGAAGCCGCCGATGGTGAACAGGATCACGAAGCCCACGGCCCACAGCATCGGCGTCTCGAAGGACAGCGAGCCCTTCCACATCGTGCTGACCCAGTTGAACACCTTCACGCCGGTCGGGATCGCGATCAGCATGGTGGCGAACATGAAGTAGATCTCGCCGCCCAGCGGCATGCCCACCGTGAACATGTGGTGCGCCCACACGATGAACGACAGGAAGGCGATCGACGCGGTCGCGTACACCATGGCCTGGTAGCCGAACAGCGGCTTGCGGCTGAAGGTCGGGATGATTTCCGACACCACGCCGAACGCCGGCAGGATCATGATGTAGACCTCGGGGTGACCGAAGAACCAGAAGATGTGCTGGTACATCACCGGGTCGCCGCCGCCGGCCGCATTGAAGAAGCTGGTGCCGAAGAACTTGTCGGTCAGCAGCATGGTCACGGCACCGGCGAGCACCGGCATGACCGCGATCAGCAGGAACGCGGTGATCAGCCAGGTCCAGCAGAAGATCGGCATCTTCAGCAGGTCGATGCCCGGCGCGCGCATGTTCAGCACGGTGGCGATGATGTTGATGGCGCCCATGATCGAGCTGACGCCCATCATGTGGATCGCGAAGATGGTGAACGCGACGTTGTAGCCACCCTGCAGCGACAGCGGCGGGTACAGCGTCCAGCCACCGGCCGGCGCACCGCCCGGCAGGAACAGCGACATCAGCAGCAGGGTGAAGGCGAACGGCATGATCCAGAAGGACCAATTGTTCATGCGCGGCAGCGCCATGTCCGGCGCGCCGACCTGCAGCGGGATCATCCAGTTCGCCAGGCCGACGAAGGCCGGCATCACGCCGCCGAAGATCATGACCAGCGCGTGCACGGTGGTCATCTGGTTGAAGAATTCGGGGCTGACGAACTGCAGGCCCGGCACCATCAGTTCGGCACGGATGATCACCGACATGCCCGCGCCGATGATGAACATGATGAAGCTGAAGATCAGGTAGAGGGTACCGATGTCCTTGTGGTTCGTGGAGAAGAACCACCGGTCGATGAAGCCCTGCTGGTGACCGTGATGATCGTCGTGATGGTCGACGGCGGAGTTGGCCATGTGCTTACTCTCTTGAAGCTAAATCGGACGATCGATCAGCCCTGCGCCGACGGCGCGGGGGTCTCGGCGATAGGGGCGGCATCGGTGGCCGGAGCAGCGTCGGCCGGAGCGGCCTCCGGTGCCGGCGCGGCCGGGGCGGGTTCGGCGGCAGGCGCAGGCTTCTTGGACGCCAGCCACTGCGCGAACTCGGCCTTCGGCACCGCCTTCACGACGATCGGCATGAACCCGTGGTCCTTGCCGCACAGCTCGGCGCACTGGCCGCGGTAGATGCCCGGCTCCTTGATGTCGGTCCAGGCCTCGTTGACGATGCCCGGGATCGCGTCCTGCTTCCAGCCCAGTGCCGGCACCCACCACGCGTGGATGACGTCGTCGGCGGTGATCACGAAGCGGATCTTGGTGTCGGTGGGCAGCACCAGCTGGTTGTCGACGTCCAGCAGATAGTGCGGGTGCGCCTTGATCTCTTCCTGCGTGGCGTTCTTGTTCTGGCGCAGGCGGTCGGACTCGCGGTCCAGACGGCTGGTGAAGGACACGTCCTCGCCCAGGTACTCGTACTTCCACATCCACTGGTAGCCGGTGACCTTGACGGTCATCTCGGCATCGCGGGTGTCGTACATCGCGATCAGCTTGGCGGTCGCCGGCCAGGCCATGACCACCAGGATCAGCACCGGAATGACGGTCCAGATGATCTCGGCCGTGGTGTTGTGGCTGAACTGCGCCGCCACCGCACCCTTGGACTTGCGGAACTTGAACATCGCCCAGCCCATCGCGCCGAACACGATGACGCCGATCACGATGCAGACCCACAGCGCGATCATGTGCGCGTCGTAGGCGTGCTGCGAGGACGTGGTGACGCCCTTGCCCATGTTCAGCTGCCACCGGTGCGGGTCAGCCGACTGCGCCCAGGCCAGCGCCGGCATCGCCAGCAGCGTGCACGCCATCGCCAACCGCTTCCACATCCCATTCACTTGCGTCATTGCCTAGACCCCAATGCGTCATCGGTTGCGGCCACTCGCGGCCGCCAGTAAATCCTGCAAGGTCTCCGCCAGCCCCCGTCGCTCGGCCGGTCCCAGGAAGTCGCCCACCTGTACCTGCCTGCCACTGGACGCCAGCGAAATCCTTTCGCCTCCCCGCTCGATGTCCAGGCGGACCCAATACGGGTGCGCACGGAACACCAACCCTCCGCCGGAGGTGGTCACCTCCACCGCATCGGGCCCGATGCGGATCTCCTCGCCCCGGTCGCCCTGTCGCCACGACGCATGCAACGCCGTGGCCACGATGGCCGAATGGAGCAGCGCAAAGGCCGGCGCGAAGGCATTGCCTCCCCACCAGCCCAGCACGGCGACGACCCACATCGCACCCGACAATGCCGCGAACAACATCACGAACTGGCGGCGCGTCAGCGCCCGCGGCGGCCGCAGGCGGAGCTGCACGCCGTGTCCGTCGCACGATGACGGCACCACTTCGATCATGTCGTCCGCCACACGATCCGGGCTGCGGAAAACCGCTGAATGGTAGCCCCCGAGCACAGGGGGCGGCAAGTTGCATTGATCGAGGACAACGCGCAGCGGCCCGCCTGCAGGGCCGCATCGCGCACCGATGGGGGCGTTCCGCGACCTGCGTCACCGCCTCGCCAACCGACGCGCGCGAGACCCGCAAACCCCGCACGACAGGCATATCCGGGCTGCCCGCCCGGCCCTAAACTAATGGACTGCCTTTGGACTGCCCTGCCGTCATGTCGACCCCTTCGCCCGTCCCCTCGCCCACCGCTCCGCCGGCTGGCGCCATCGTGTCCCCCGAACTCCCCAGCCTGCCGCCGGCCTTGCGGGCCGCCATCACGGCCGCCTGGCTGCGCGACGAGACGGACCACGTCCGCGAACTGCTCGAGCAGGCCCGCCTGCCGGCCGAGGCGCAGATGCAGGCGCAGAAGCTGGCCGTGGACCTGGTGAAGCGGGTCCGCGCCCGCGCGCAGGACCAGGGCGCCATCGAAGCCTTCATGCGGCAGTACGACCTGGGCAGCGAGGAAGGCGTCCTGCTGATGTGCGTGGCCGAGGCCCTGCTGCGCATTCCGGACCAGGAGACCGCCGACAAGCTGATCCGCGACAAGCTGGGCGATGCGGACTGGGAAAAGCACCTGGGCCAGAGCGACTCGGTGCTGGTCAACGCCTCCACCTGGGGCCTGATGCTGACCGGCAAGCTGGTCAACCTGAACGACCTGACCAAGGCAGACGTGACCGGCGCCTTCAAGCGCCTGGTCGGCCGCGTGGGCGAGCCGGTGATCCGCCTGGCCGTGCGTCAGGCGATGCGCATCATGGGCCACCAGTTCGTCATGGGCCGCACCATCGACGAAGCGCTGGCGCGCAGCCGCAAGGGCGACAACGCCGACTACCGCTATTCGTTCGACATGCTGGGCGAGGGAGCGCTGACCACGAAGGACGCCGCGCGCTACCTGGAGGCCTACCGCCAGGCGATCCATGCGATCGGCCGTACCGGCCCGTTCGCCGACGTGCTCGCCGCCCCCAGCATCTCGATCAAGCTGTCCGCCCTGCATCCGCGCTACGAGCACGCCAAGCGCGCCCGCGTGATGAAGGATCTGGCCCCCGCCATCCTCGAACTGGCCCAGCTGGCCAAGTCCTATGCCATCGGCTTCACCATCGACGCCGAAGAGGCCGATCGTCTTGAACTGTCGCTGGACCTGATCGAGGCCACCTTCTCCGATCCTTCGCTGGCCGGCTGGGAAGGCTATGGCTTGGCCGTGCAGGCGTACCAGAAGCGCACGCCGTACGTGATCGACTTCCTCGCCGATCTGGCGCGCCGCGTCGGCCGCCGCATGCCGGTGCGCCTGGTGAAGGGCGCGTACTGGGACGCCGAGATCAAGCGCGCGCAGATCGACGGCCATCCGGGCTATCCGGTGTTCACCCGCAAGCCGAACACCGACGTGTCGTACCTCGCCAACGCGCGTCGCATGCTCGACCACGGCGACGCGCTGTATCCGATGTTCGCCACCCACAACGCGCAGACCATCGCCGCGATCCGCTTCATCGCCGCCGGCCGCCCGTACGAGCACCAGAAGCTGCACGGCATGGGCGATGACCTGTACGCCGAAGTGGTGCCGAAGCACCGCCTCGACACGCCGTGCCGCGTGTATGCGCCGGTCGGCTCGCACGAGGACCTGCTGCCGTACCTGGTGCGCCGCCTGCTCGAGAACGGCGCCAACAGCAGCTTCGTCAACCGCATCACCGACGAGAACGTCGCCATCGAGGACCTGGTGCGCGACCCGGTGCAGACGGTGTCCGAATTCGACTCCATTCCGCACCCGCGCATCCCGCTGCCGGTCGATCTTTTCCGGAGCCAGCCGGCTCCCATCGCCTCTTCTGACAGGAACAACTCCATGGGCGCCAACCTCGCCAACGACAACGACCTGCGCGCCCTGGCCGAGCGCATCAACGCGGCGGTGAAGCCGTGGCGTGCCGCGCCGCTGGTGCCGGGCGCGGTCGTGTCCAGTGCGGCGCTACCGGTGACCAACCCCGCCGACCGTCGCCAGACCGTCGGCGAATGGCAGCCGGCCGACAGCGCCGCCGTCGAGAAGGCACTGGCGAACGCCGTCGCCGCGCAGCCGGCGTGGGACCGCACGCCGGCCGCCAGCCGCGCCGCGATCCTCGAGCACGCCGCCAACCTGCTGGAACAGCGCCTGCCCGACTACATCGCGCTGTGCGTGAAGGAAGCCGGCAAGACCATCCCCGACGGCGTCGCCGAAGTGCGCGAAGCGGTCGATTTCCTGCGCTACTACGCCGCGCAGGCGCGCACGCAGTTCGGTGCGCCGGAACACCTGCCGGGCCCGACCGGCGA
Source organism: Pseudoxanthomonas sp. PXM01 (assembly GCF_014851815.1). Classification (GTDB taxonomy): domain Bacteria; phylum Pseudomonadota; class Gammaproteobacteria; order Xanthomonadales; family Xanthomonadaceae; genus Pseudoxanthomonas_A. Next base: position 332,112 of record NZ_JACVAJ010000003.1, on the reverse strand, counting down.
ATCCAACCAGCTGCAGCTGCAGGGCCGGGGCGTGTTCGTCTGCATCAGCCCGTGGAACTTCCCGCTGGCGATCTTCCTGGGCCAGGTCAGCGCCGCGCTCGCCGCGGGCAACAGCGTGATCGCCAAGCCCGCCGAGCAGACCAACCTGATCGGCCACGCCGCGGTGAAGCTGCTGCATGAAGCCGGCATTCCCGAAGCCGTCCTGCAGTTCCTGCCCGGCGACGGTGCCACCGTCGGCGCCGCGCTGACGAAGGATCCGCGTGTCGCCGGCGTGGCCTTCACCGGTTCCACCGAGACCGCCCGCGCGATCAACCGCGCGCTCGCCGGCCGCGAGGCCGGTCCGATCGCCACGCTGATCGCCGAAACGGGCGGCCAGAACGCCTTCATCGCCGACTCCTCCGCGCTGCCGGAGCAGCTGGTGAAGGATGCGATGGGCTCCGCCTTCACCTCCGCCGGCCAGCGCTGCTCGGCCGCGCGCGTGCTGTTCGTGCAGGACGACATCGCCGACAAGGTCATGACGATGCTCGCCGGCGCGATGGACGAACTGAAGATCGGCGACCCCGGCCTGCTCTCGACCGACGTCGGCCCGGTCATCGACGCCGACGCGCTGAAGATCCTCGACGACCACGCCGTGCGCATGGCCAAGGAAGCGCGCCTGATCAAGCAGGCGAACGCAGGCGACGACACCACGAACGGCACGTTCTTCGCGCCGCGTGCGTGGGAACTGAAATCGCTTGACCAGTTGCAGAAGGAGATCTTCGGGCCGGCGCTGCACGTCGTGCGCTGGAAGGCCGACGACCTGGACAAGGTGATCGACCAGATCAACGCCACCGGCTATGGACTGACGCTGGGCGTGCATTCGCGCATCGACGAGACCATCGACCGCATCGCGGCGCGGGTGAAGGTCGGCAACGTCTACGTCAACCGCAACCAGATCGGCGCCGTGGTCGGCGTGCAGCCGTTCGGTGGCCAGGGCCTGTCGGGCACCGGCCCCAAGGCCGGCGGACCGCACTACCTGCCGCGCTTCGCCACCGAGAAGACGGTCACCGTCAACACCACGGCGGCCGGCGGAAACGCCTCGTTGCTGACGCTGGGCGAATGACGCAACGGCCAACCATACCGTGATGTGATGCGAAGCCCCGCCTCGTGCGGGGCTTTTTCTTGACCATGACCCACGGCACTGACGTTGCCGGTCGTGTCTGCCGATCCTGCAGAATGCGTGGTCGCCGTCGCTGAACTTCCGCCTCACGTGCGCGAGCATCGACACCGTGCCACTGCCGGATTGCGCCGTATCCTGCGTTCTGGCATCGACAGGAAGTTGCCCCGCCAGCGAGGCCCCCAGGACGCATGACCACCGATTTCTACAACCTGCTGCTCAGCGACTGCGCGTTGGCCGCCGTGCTGCTGGCGCTGTTCTTCTACGTGGGCAAGGTGTCGCGTGGCGTGCGCGGCATCGCCACCTGGGGCGTGGCGCACTTCCTGTATTCGCTGGGCGCGGCGATGCTGGATGGCACCGCCCAGACGCTGGAGCGCGCAGGAAACGAGACACTGGCAGACGGCATCGCCGGTGCCGGCGGCCTGTTGGCATGCGCCGGCCTGGTCGGCCTGGCGTGGTCGATTATCCAGTTCGTGCAGCAGCGCACGCTGGCATGGTGGGAACGCGCGCTGCTGCCGCTATGCCTGGCGTTCTCGCTGGCCGGCGTGGTGAGCGGCGGCGGTGTCGACGCCCAGGGCGCGGCGATGAGCGCCACCGAGGTGATCGTGCTGCTGGTGATGCTGCGCCACCTGTTCGCGCTGCGCAGCGCGCCGGACCACGTGCCTGCGCGGCTGATGATCGTCGGCTGCGCGGTGCTGCTGTGGCTCTACGCCGGCGACCTGCTGGCGGCGTTGACCGGCCGCTACGGCCCCAACCCGATGTGGGTGAACCTGGACCTCTCGATCTGGTTCATGCTCAATTTCTGCATGCTGATGCTGGCCAGCTTCCGCGCCGCGGAACCGCTGCGTCGCGGCGCGCTGTTCGATCCGCTCACCGGCGCACTCAACCGGCGCGGGCTGGACAACGAATTGCAATCCCTCGACGGATGGACCGCCTCCGAACACGGACTCGCGGTGATCGCGCTCGACCTGGACCACTTCAAGGCGGTCAACGACGATCACGGCCACGAAGCCGGCGACCTGGTGCTGCAACGCTTCTCCGACGTGGTGCACGGCTGCATCCGCAGCGGGGACCTGTTCGCGCGCCTGGGTGGCGAGGAGTTCATGCTGGTGATGCGCGACACGCCGCCGGACACGGCACACGCGCTGGCGGAACGCATCCGCCAGCAGGTGATGGCGCTGGAATTCGCGCCGAGCGGCCATGACTTCCGCGTCACCGTCAGCCTCGGCATCTCCTTCACCGCCGAGCGCGATGCGCCTTACGACACGCTGATGCGGCTCGCCGACGAGGCGCTGTACGCCGCCAAGCACAAGGGCCGCAACCGGATCGAGGTACGCTGGCATCCCGCCTGACCCCGAGATCGCCATGCCGCGTCGCCATCGCCTCGTCCTCGCCCTGGTCCTGTGTGCTGCCGCACCGCTTGCCGACGCATCGGCGCACCGCACCGTCTGCCCCGCCGATCCGGGCCACGCGCCCTCGGGCGAGCTGACGGCCGCGCGCGTGACCGTGGCCAAGGTCGACGACGACCAGGATCGCCTCTACGAAGGCGCGGTGTGGAAGGACGGTGCGCTGTACCTGTCGGACTTCGTCCACAGCGGGACCTTCCCTTCGCGCATCCGCCGCTTCACGCCCCCGGACCGTTGGGAAACGGTGGTCGAAGACAGCGGCAGCAATGGCCTGACGCTGGACCTCGACGGGAATCTCATCGCCGCCACGCACGACCGCAAGCAGGTGGCACGCGTGGATCTGGCCGACGGCACGCGCACGGGGCTCGTCTCCACGTTCGAGGGCGCGCCGTTCAATTCGCCGAACGACCTGGTGATGGCCGCCGACGGCACGCTCTACTTCACCGATCCCGACTACCAGCGCAAGGCCGCGCCCGGCGGACAACCGCGTACGCGCGTCTATCGCCATCGCGACGGCGAGACGACCGTTGTGGACGACAGCCTGCGCAACCCCAACGGCATCGCCCTGTCGCCGGACGGCGAGACGTTGTACGTCGCCGGCGGCACGGACGACGGCGACGTACTACGCACCTATGCCGTGAAGGACGGCGTGCCGGGCCCGGGGCGCGACCTCGCCCGCATCGGCGGTGGCGACGGGCTGGCGGTGGACTGCCTGGGCAACGTCTACGTCACCGAGCACGGCGAACGCCGCGTGCGTGTGTTCTCGCCGGCGGGCGACGTACTGGCGACGATCAAGGTGGACGCCAACATCACCAACGCCGCGTTCGGCGGCAAGGACCGGCGCACGCTGTTCCTCACCGGCGCGAAGAGCCTGTGGTCGATCGAACTGCCGGTCGCCGGCCTGCCGTATTGATCCACGCCGCAGGAAGGACCCCGATGCCTTGCGCCCGGAATTGCGGGGGCTGAAGCCGCATCCACATGAACACGCAAAGAAAAACCCCGCCTGGGCGGGGTTTTTCGTCGTTCCGGTTCGCGGTGCGATCAGAACTTGTACTGCATCGACACGCCGAACAGGTTGGCGCCACCGTCGTACTGACCAACCAGGCGCGAGCCGCTGGACGACAGCAGGTCGATCTCCGGCTTGTCGGCCAGTTCCAGGCGCACGTAGCTGGCGTTGAGCTCCAGGTTGTCGCTGACGTTCCAGCTCAGGCCCAGCGAGTACCAGTTGCGGTCTTCGTCGGGCATGCGCGGGGTGCGGTGCGCACGCGCCACCGGGGACTCGTCGCGCGCGATACCGGCACGCAGGGTGAACTTGTCGTTGAGCGCGAACTCGCCGCCCAGCGAATAGAACCAGCTGTCGTGCCAGTCGTAGTTCTCCACCGCGTCGGCCTGCAGCGGGTTGTCGAACTCGATGCGGATTTCCTTCAGCGAATCCCAACCGGTGTGCACGCCTTCGGCCATGATCGCGAAGCGCTCGGTGGCCTGGTAGGTGGCGCTGAAGGTGTGGGTGGCCGGGGTGGTCAGCTTGGCGCCGCCGCCGTCAGTCGGCAGGTACACCGCGCTGCCCAGCACGCCGCGCACGTTGGCCGGCACGTCGAAGGTCGCGTCGCCGCGCAGCTCGTGGTCGATCTCGGAGCGGTAGGAGTAGCCCAGCGACAGCTTGTCGGTCGGGCGCAGGCTGATGCCGGCCAGCCAGCCGAAGCTGTTGTCGGTACCGGAGATGCTGGCCACGCCGTCGTTCTTCTGCGGGCCGAACGGAGCGGCGACCGGGTTGGGCGTGATGCACAGCGTCGCGGCCACGCGGCAGATGCCGGCGCCGAAGTCGACGGCGTTGGTCAGGGTCACGTCGGCGTGTTCGTAGATCACGCCGAAGCCCACCGAGGCGCGGTCGGACAGCTCGATCGAGGCGGCCAGCGTCAGGTCGACGATCTTCACGTCGGACTCCAGCGCGTGGTAACGGCCCACCCAGTCGGACTCGTAGTCGGTCTTCAGGCCGAACGGCGCGCTGATCATGGCGCCCAGGGTCACGTATTCGAACTGGTCGCTCAGCGGCAGGATGAAGGACATGGCCGGCACGGCGGCGATGTCGCCGGCGTCTCCGCCGTCACCGCCACGCAGCGGCTGCTGCAGGGCGCTGCCGGCCGCGGCGGTGCCGCCACCGGTGAATTCGAACGACAGATCGATCGCGGTGACGTCGGCCTGGAAGGTCTTGTCGGTGAAGGTGGACATCAGGGCGGGGTTGTTGACCACCACCGAGGCGTCGCCCTTGGCCGAAGCCGAGCCGGCCATCGCGCGGCCCTGGGCCTTGACGCTGTTTTCCTTCAGCTGGAAGGCGGCCGCGTGGACGTCGCCATAGGCGAGGACGCCGGCGATGCCGAGGGCCAGCGCCGAAATGCGCGTGAGGTTCTTAGCAAAATCCATGGAATGTCTCCGGAGACGTGGGTAAAGAGCACCTGCGCCGTTCAGGGCCGCGGGTGTGTTGTCCACCCGTTCGGCCTGCCGGAAGCCCCTCCCGACATACGACGCCGTATGCAGTATACCTGCTAACCAAACTCTAACAATCCACCGTAAGTCATTGCCCCTGTTCAGGTTCGTCGCGACGCGCCATGGGCAGCCAGCCGGTGACCCGGTACAGTGCGGCCGCATGTTCGTCTCGCTCCCTTCCCGCCGGAAACCCCACGTCCGCTGGGCCACGCCCCTTCTTCTGGTGCTGCTGTCGGCGGCCTTCTGCTGGGCGCTGACCCTGGGGGACGCGGCCCAGGGTCACCTGCTGACCCGGTGGGGGGCGCTGACCGGCGGCATGGTGGCGCCGGAGGTCTGGCTGGCCTCACTGCAAAGCGGCACGGTGCTGAGGCTGTTCACCGCGCTGTTCCTGCATGCGGACTGGGCCCACCTGCTCGGCAACCTGGTGTTCCTGCTCATCTTCGGCCTGCCCTCGGAGCGGGCGATGGGGCCGTGGCGGTTCCTGCTGCTGTTCCTGGTCGGCGGCGCCGTGGCCAATGTCGCCGCCGTGCTGAGCATCGGCACGCCGGACCGCGTCATCATCGGCGCCAGTGGCGCCATCTCCGCGGTCATCGGTGCCTACCTGGCGCTGTTCCCCACCGCGAAGCTCGGCGTGGTACTGCCGCTGGGACTGTTCCTGGAGTTCGTGAAGGCGCCCGCCTCGCTGCTGATCGGCATCTGGGCGCTGCTGCAGGTGGTGTTCGCCTATACCGGACCGACCTTCGGTGCCGTGGCGTGGTGGGCGCATATCGCCGGCTTCCTGTTCGGCGTCGTGTTCGCGCTGTTCGTGCGTGCGGCGATCGCGCGGCGCATGCGCAAGCGGCAGGGCTACTGATCCGTCGCCAGCCACCAGACCTATAATCGCGGCATGAAGAACACGCTCTACAAGATCACGTTCCACAACCACACCAAGGTCTACGAGCTGTACGCACGCAGCGTCGCCGCCAGCGGCCTGTGGGGGTTCACCGAAGTCAGCGACCTGGTGTTCGACGTGCACGAGGGCCTGGTCGTCGATCCTACCGAAGAGCGCCTGCGCGACGAGTTCGGCGGCACGAAGGTGTTGCACCTGCCGATGCAGAGCATCATCCGCGTGGAAGAAGTGGAGCGGAAAGGACAGTCCGCCATCCGCGATGCGGCGACCGGCGAGAAAGTGGTGACACCGTTCCCGATGCCGGCCAAGCCACGCTAGGCGGACGGCGATCCTTTTCCCTACAAAAGGCGTTCAACGCTGCTGCTTGTCCGACGGCGCCTTGGCCGTCGTCGCCACCTTCTTCAGTTCCACCAGCGCCGCAGTGATCGGCGCATCGCCGTCCAGCACGTCGCCGGGCGCGTAGCCCGCGGCGCCTTCCTCGTCGCCGCGCAGGTGGCCCGGCAGCGTCGCTTCGGTGATGTAGAGCTGGCCGTCCTGCTCGACCACCGAGCCCGGCTTGCCGCCCGTCTCCGGCTTCACCACCACATCCGGCACGATGCCGCTGGCCTGGATCGACTTGCCGCTGGGCGTGTAGTACCGCGCCGTGGTCAGCTTGACCGAGTCGCCGTTGTCCAGCGGCAACACGGTCTGCACCGAGCCCTTGCCGAAGGTGCGGCTGCCGACCACGCGCGCGCGGCCGTTGTCGCGCAGCGCGCCCGCCAGCACTTCCGACGCACTGGCGGAACCGGCGTCCACCAGCACCACCACCGGCGCACCGTTGAGGCGGTCGCCCGGCGTGGCGTCGAACTTGGAATCGCTGATCGACATGCGCCCGCGGGTGCTGACGATGCCGCCCTTGTCGAGCAGATCGTCCGCCACCTGCACGGCGGCGAGCAGCAGGCCACCGGGGTTGCTGCGCAGGTCCAGCACCAGGCCGCGCAGCTTGCCGCCCTGCTGCAGCTTGTCGATCTGCCGCTGGAACTCGGCGGCGGTGTCGGTCTGGAAGGCCTTGATCCGTACGTAGCCGTAGCCCGGCTCGAGCATGCGGCTGGCGACACTGTTCACGCGGATGGTTTCGCGGGTCAGGGACACGTCGAACGGCTTCGGCATGCCGTCGCGCACGATGGTCAGCACGATCTTGCTGCCCGGCACGCCGCGCAGCGGCTCCATGCCGTCTTCGGCGCTGATCGGCTTGCCGTCGATCGCGGTGATGAGGTCGCCGGACTTGATGCCCGCCTTCGCCGCGGGCGTGTCGTCGATCGGCGATACGACCAGCAACGTCCGGTCGGGCTGCTGCATCAGCTCCACGCCGATGCCTTCGTAGGCGCCGTTGGCCTGCTCGTCGAAGGCTTCGGAATCGGCCTTGTCGAAGTAGGTGCTGTGCGGATCGAGGTCGAGCAGCAGGCCGCGGATCGCCGACTGCATCAGCTTCTTGTCCTCGACCGGCTCGACGTACGCTTCCTTGACCGCATTGAACACAGCCACGTAGCGGCGGATCTCCTCCAGCGGCACCTTCGGCGCGTTCTCGGCGGCATCGGGATCATCGCTGGGCGCGACCACCGGCGGCGTCTCCGGCATGGGCGCCTGCTGCTGCGCCCACGCCGGCAGCGCGGCAAGCAGGGCGACGGTCAGGATGGCCAGGGGAAAACGCGGCATGCGGACGCTCCAGAGGGTGCTCGGATGGGACTTCGCACGCATGCGCGAAGTTCACCGGATTATGCGCGAAGCCCCGAACGCCAGATGTTCAAGCCGGGTTAGGACCCGCGGCGCTGTTCATCGCCGCTGCAGCCACGAGGACGGGTCCACCGGCTGGCCGTTGCGGCGCAGTTCGAAGTACAGCGCCGCCTGGCCCTGTCCGCCCGACGTGCCGACGCGCGCGACCGCATCGCCGCGCTTCACCCGGTCGCCACTGTCCTTCAGCAGGCTGTCGTTGTGCGCATACAGGCTCATGTAGCCGTTGCCGTGGTCGAGGATCAGGATCAGGCCGTAGCCGGTCATCCATTCCGAGAACACCACCGTGCCGTCGGCCACCGCGGTGACCGGCGTTCCCGACGGCGCGCCGATCAATACACCGGTGCTGGCGCGTCCGTCCGGCAGACGACCGCCGTAGCGCGCCAGCAGGTTGCCCGAGACCGGCCAGCCCAGTCCGCCGACCTTCAGCTGCGGCGCGGAAGCGACCGCGGGTCGCGGCGTCGATGCGCGTGGCGTGCGCGCAGACGGTGTGTTGCCTTCGCGCTTCTGCGCGGCCGCTGCAGCGGCAGCTTCGCGTCGCGCCGCGGCCCGACGTTCGGCCTCGGCACGCGCCGCGGCTGCGCGCAGGTTTTTCAGCAGCGTCTCGAGCGAACGCGCGTCCTGGCCAAGCGCCTTCTCCTTCGCCGCACGGTCCTGGTAACGCTGATCGAGGTCGGCCATCAGGCTCGCGCGCGCCTTGCGATCCTTCTCCAGCTGCGCGACCTGGCCACGCTGTCGCGCCCGCGCCGCGTCCAGTTCGGCCTGGCGGGCGACGATGTCGCGCTCCACCTGGTCCAGCGCGGCCAGTTCGGTGTTGAGGGATTCGATGCGCCGTGCCTGGTCGCGCTGCACGTAGCGGTGGTAGGCCAGCAGGCGGTTGGCATCAGCCACGCGGTCCTGCGACAGCAGCACCTTCAACGGCGCATCGTCGCCGCGCTGGTAGGCCGAGCGCACCAGCGCCGTCAGCTGCTTGCGCTGCGCCGCCTGCTGGCCCTGCATCGCATCGCGCTTGCGCTGCAGCTCGTCCAGCGCCGCGGCTTCGCGGCGCAACGCCGCTTCGGTGTCGGACAGCGATCGCGCGGTGCGGCCGACCTGTTCGTCCGCATCGCGCAGCTGGCGCGACGCGGCACCGCGCTCGCTTTCCAGCTTGCGCCGTTCCTGCCCGATCGACTTCAACTCGCTGCGCACGCGCTCCAGCTTGCGCTCGGTCTCGCGCGACGTCTGCGCGGTCGAGGTCGCGACGACCGACAGGCCGGCCAGCAGGATCGCGACGAATGCAGCGCGCGTGCGGTGCGGCATCAGGCGTCGATCAGGCTGCGGCCGCTCATGTCGGCCGGCTGCGGCAGACCCAGCAGTTGCAGCAGCGTCGGCGCGACATCGCGCAACGCACCACCGCTGCGCAGCGTGACCGCGGGCGCGCCCTCCGGCTGCACCAGCACCAGCGGCACCGGGCCGACCGTGTGCGCGGTGTGCGGCTGGCCGGTGGCCGGGTCGCGCATCATCTCCAGGTTGCCGTGGTCGGCGGTGATGATCATCGCGCCGCCCGCCTGGCGTACGGCGGCATCGACCGCACCCACGGCCTTGTCCACCGCCTGCGCGGCCAGGATCGCCGCCTGCAGGTCGCCGCTGTGGCCGACCATGTCGGGATTGGCGATGTTGCAGACGATCGCGTCGAAGCGGCCCGTGCCGATCGCCTCGACCAGCTTCGCGGTCAGCTCGGGGCAGCTCATCTCCGGCTGCAGGTCGTAGGTGGCGACCTTGGGGCTGGGGATCAGGATGCGCTCCTCGCCGTCGAACACGTCCTCGCGCCCGCCGCTGAAGAAGAACGTCACGTGCGCGTACTTCTCCGTCTCGGCGATGCGCAGCTGGGTCAGCCCATGCTCGGCCAGCAGTTCGCCGAAGGTCTCGCGCAGGTCGTCCGGCCCGAACGCCACCGGCGCCGGCAACTTGGCGTCGTACTCGGTCAGGCAGACGTAGCGCGCGAGCGCCGGCACGCGCCGCTCGAAGCCATCGAACGCCGGCGACACGAAGGCCGCGCTCAGCTGGCGCGCGCGGTCGGCGCGGAAGTTCATGAACACCACCGCGTCGCCATCGGCCATCGCCTGCGCACCGTCGATCACCGTCGGCAGCACGAACTCGTCGTTCTCGCCGCGCGCATAGGCGTCCTCCAGCGCGGCCACGCCCGTCGCGGCGCGGTACTCGCTCTTCGCCTCGACGATCGCATCCCACGCCAGCTGCACGCGGTCCCAACGCTTGTCGCGATCCATCGCGTAGTAGCGGCCGCTGACCGAGGCGATATGCGCATTGCCGAGCGTCGCGCACAGGTCCTGCAACGCGCGCAGGCTGGGTTCGGCCGACTTCGGCGGCGTGTCGCGGCCGTCGAGGAAGGCGTGTACCGCGACGCGCGGCACGCCCTGGCGCTTGGCCAGTTCGAGCATCGCGAAGATGTGCAGTTCATGGCTGTGCACGCCACCCGGCGACAGCAGGCCGAAGACATGCAGGGTCTTGCCGCCGATCTTCGCGGCCTCGCAGGCCGCCACGAGCTCGGCATTGGTGTAGAAGCTGCCATCTTCGATGGCGGCATCGATGCGGGTGAGGTCCTGATAGACGATGCGGCCGGCGCCCAGATTCATGTGGCCCACTTCCGAATTGCCCATCTGCCCGTCCGGCAGGCCCACGTGACGGCCTTCGGTGTGGATCAGCGTGTGCGGCGCGGTGGCCAGCAGGCGGCGCCAGTTCGGCAGCTCGGCCTGCGCAAGTGCATTGTCCGTGGGATCTTCGCGATGCCCCCAGCCATCCAGGATCAGCAGCACGACGGGCTTGGGACGCTTCACGGACGCAGGGGATGCGGACACGGCAGGATTCCAGTGACTTCAGGCAGGTGACGATTGTAGCGAAGCATGGTGCCATCCACGCCGGTGCAACGGTGTTTAAACCCTTGGGCATACCGCCGCATCAGACCGATACGAGACCACCCGAGAGGCAACCCCATGATCCGTCCCCGCACCGCCCTGCTGCTGACCCTGGCCCTGGCCACCACCCCTGCGCTGGCCCAGCAGGAAATCTCCAAGGTCAACGGCAGCATCACCGCCGACGCCGGCCAGACCTATGGCGACCTGGATACCGTGAACGGCAGCATCCGCATCGGCGACGGCGTCACCGCCGAAGACGCCAGCACCGTCAACGGCAGCATCACCGTCGGCGACAAGGCCGTCGTGGAATCGCTGGAAACCGTCAACGGCGGCATCCGCACCGGCAAGGACGTGAACGTCCGCAAGGACGTCGAGACCGTCAACGGCAGCATCTTCATCGATCGCGGCGGCGTGGTCGGCGGCGATGTCGAGACCGTCAACGGCGCCATCGGCCTGGTCGGCACGCAGGTCGGCGGCAGCATCGAGACCGTCCGCGGCGACGTCACCGTCGGCGTCGGCTCGAAGGTCCGCGGCGGCCTGCGCGTGCAGAAGTCCACCGGCTTCTTCAACACCGACAGCAAGAAGCCGCCGCGCATCGTGATCGGCCCCAATGCCGAAGTGAACGGCCCGCTGGTGTTCGAGCGTCCCGTGGTGCTGTACGTGCACACCAGCGCCAAGATCGGCCCGGTAACCGGCGCCACCGCCAAGTCGTTCAGCACTGACACCGCGCCGGCCGAGTAAGTCCCTGCATGCGGGCGGGTCCGGCACAGGTCCGGCCCGCCCTTTGTGGCTAGAATCGGGATTCCGTTCGTTGAGGAATCCCGATGTCCCGCAAGTTGATGCTGGTGCTTGCCACCGCGGCCGCCCTGGCCGCGTGCAAGCAAGAAACCGCGGCGCCCGCGCCCGAGGCGGCCACGCCGCCGCCCGCCGCCGCCCACACCTTCACCGCCGACATCACCGAGGCCGACTTCGCCGACATGGTGAACACGCTGGCCTCGGACGAATTCGAAGGCCGCGCCCCGGGCTCGGTCGGCGAAGAGAAGACCGCGACTTACCTCGAAGCGCAGATGAAGCGCATCGGCCTGCAGCCGGGCAACAACGGCAGCTATTTCCAGGACGTGCCGATGGTGGAAACCACCGCCGACGAGGCCGCCACCACTCTGTCGCTGACCACCTCGGCCGGCAAGCGCGACCTGAAGTTCGGCACCGACTACGTGATCGGTACCCGCACCGGCCAGACCGACGTCAAGCTGGATGCCAGCGACCTGGTGTTCGTCGGCTACGGCGTCGATGCACCGGAGCAGACGTGGAACGACTACGCCGGCCAGGACTGGACCGGCAAGACCGTGGTGATCTTCGTCAACGACCCGGGCTTCCACGCCAAGGACGAGACGCTGTTCGGCGGCAACCGCATGACCTACTACGGGCGCTGGACCTACAAGTTCGAAGAGGCCGCGCGCAAGGGCGCCGCTGCCGCGCTGATCGTGCACGACACCGCCGGCGCCAGTTACGGCTGGGACGTGGTGAAGAATTCCTGGTCCGGCGCGCAGTACGACCTGCCGGCCAAGGACGATCCGGAAAAGCGCATCCCGCTGCAGGGCTGGCTGAGCGCCGAGGCCGCCAAGCAGCTATTCGCCGATGCCGGCCTCGACCTGGACGCCGCCTACGCCAGCGCCGGCAAGCGCGGCTTCAAGCCGGTGCCGCTGAAGGCGCAGGTGTCCGCCGCGCTGAAGAGCAGCATCACCGAGAAGACCTCGCGCAACGTCATCGGCGTACTGCCGGGCGCCAGCAAGCCCGACGAAGCCGTGCTGTACATGGCCCACTGGGACCACCTGGGCAAGCACGAGGGCGAGGAAGGCGACAACATCTACAACGGTGCCGTCGACAACGCGACCGGCGTGGCCGGCATCCTGGAGATCGCCGAAGCGTTCGCCCACCAGGATCCGAAGCCCGCGCGCTCGGTAGTGTTCGTGGCGGTGACGCTGGAGGAATCCGGCCTGCTCGGCTCCAAGTACTACGTCGCGCACCCGACCTTCCCGCTCAACAAGATCGCCGGCGTGATCAACCTCGACGCGATGAGCGTCGGCGGCAAGTCGCGCGACTTCGTCGTCACCGGCAAGGGCAACTCGCAGCTGGAAGACATGCTGAAGGTCTACGCCGACCAGCAGGGCCGCGTGCTCGCCGAGGAAGGCAACCCGGCCGGCGGCTACTACTTCCGCAGCGACCACTTCAACTTCGCCAAGGCCGGCGTGCCGGCGCTGTACGCCAAGGGCGGCAACGACCTGCTGGACGGCGGCGTCGAAGCGGGCAAGGCGGCGAGCGAGGAGTACGCCAAGCGCTACCACCAGGCCAGCGACGAAGTGCACGACGGCTGGAAGCTCGACGGCGTGGTGCAGGACCTGCAGGCGCTGTACGGCGTCGGCAAGGACCTGGCGGTCGAAGACAAATGGCCGACCTGGTACGACGGCAACCCCTTCAAGGCCGCGCGCGACGCGATGATGAAGGCAGAGCCGGCGAAGAAGTAAGCCGACGTCGACAGTGCGATACGAAAGCGGCGCCGAAAGGCGCCGTTTTCTTTTCCGGTCCCATGATCGACCGGTGATGTCTCCTGTGGGAGCGACGTAAGTCGCGATGAAGCTCTACCGGTAGCCCATCGCGACTTACGTCGCTCCCACACCATCTTCCCATTGTGCCCCTCACTTCTCTCCCCGTGCCGGGGAAAGGGAGCGAAAGCATGGACGCCTGCACCGCGCACCCACTACCCTGCGCCATCCTCGGAGGGAATACGCATGGCCATCGCTTACTGGTGCATCCTGATCACCGCACTGCTGCCGTACCTGTGGGTCTTCATCGCCAAGCGCTCCGGTGAGCGCTACAACAACCGCAACCCGCGCGCGTGGCTGGCCAAGCAGGACGGCAACTACAAAGTGCAGCGCGCCAACGCCGCGCACCTCAACGGCTTCGAGGCGTTTCCCGCCTTCGTCGCCGGCGTGCTGATGGCGCAGCTGGCCGGCGTGCCGACGGACACCATCACGCCGCTGGCCATCGCCTTCGTCGTCGCGCGCGTGCTGCACGGCGTCTTCTACCTGGCCGACAAGCAGTCGCTGCGCAGCCTCATCTGGCTGGTCGGCATGCTGTGCGCGGTCGCGCTGATGGTGCTGGCGGCGATGAGGGTGGCCTGAGACATCGCTTCCTGTTCACAGGAACTACTTGGCAATAGGTGTGGGAGCGACGTAAGTCGCGATGGGCCACCGGTAACGCCTCATCGCGACTTACGTCGCTCCCACATCCATCACCGCGCCCGACGGATCCGCTACCGCAAATCCCCTTCCCACCCGAACAGCGCGTACGCCTTTAGGAATTCCGCATCCAGCGGCGCCACCACGTCGATGCGCTCGCCGGTCAGCGGATGCGGAAACGCCAGCCGCACCGCGTGCAGCAGCATGCGGTGCACGCCCTGCATGCGGAAGTTCCGGTTGTGGCGGCCATCGCCGTGGCTGGTGTCGCCGATCAGGTGATGGAACGCGTGCTTGAGGTGCCGGCGGATCTGGCGGAAGCGGCCGGTTTCCGGCTGGCAGCGCAACAGGGCGTACCGTGAGGTTTCGAACTCGCCCGACGGCAGCGGCAGTTCACCCGTCGCCAGCCGCACGAAGCGCGTCAGCGCCGGCTTCTTCTCCGGCTTGCCCGGGCCGCCATCGATCGCGTGATCGACGATGAAGTCCGACTCCGGCCAGCCGCGGCACACAGCAAGGTAATCCTTCTCCACCTCGCGCGACATCAGCACCTTGCCCAGCGTGGACGCGCTGTCGCGGTCGAACGCCACCAGCAGGCAGCCGCTGGTGGCGCGGTCCAGCCGGTGGATCAGGAAGATCGGCTTGCCGAACTGCGCGCGCAGGCGGTCGGCGACGAAGTCGGTCTCGCCGCGCGCCAGTTTGCTGTCATGCGCCATCACGCCGGCGGGCTTGTTCACCACCGCGATCTGCGCATCGGCGTACAGCACGGGCAGTGCGCCGTCGTCGGTCGTGGTCTCACCGTAATCCATGAATCAACCTTTCCTGCAAATCTGCGACACTCGGGGTCCGCCGCACGCGATGGACGCCCGCGGCACTGTTGGAGGATCGTGGATGTCGTCACCCCGCTTCATTGTCGCACTCGGACTGGCCGTCACGCTGGCCCTGGGTCATCCCGTCACGCTGCAGGCGCAGACCGCGTTGCCGAAGGGCGTCGCCGCCGGCCCCAGCATCGAGGGCATCAGCGAATACACCCTGGCCAACGGCCTGCGCGTGCTGCTGTTCCCCGATGCCACCAAGCCCACCGTGACCGTCAACCTGGTCTACCAGGTGGGCTCGGTGCACGAGAACTACGGCGATACCGGCATGGCGCACCTGCTGGAACACCTGCTGTTCAAAGGCACGCCCACGCAGTCCGACATCAGCGGCGAGATGAAGAAGCGCGGCATCGACTTCAACGCCACCACCGGCCTGGACCGCACCAACTACTTCGCCTCGTTCCCCGCGAACAACGACACCTTGGAGTGGGTGCTGAAGATGGAAGCGGACCGCATGGTCCATTCCAACGTCGCGAAGAAGGATCTCGACAGCGAGATGACCGTGGTCCGCAACGAGCTGGAGGCCGGCGAGAACAACCCCGGCGGCGTGCTGTTCCAGCGCATCCGCTCCACCGCGTTCCTGTGGCACAACTACGGCAACACCACCATCGGCGCGCGCAGCGACGTGGAAGGCGTGCCGATCGACAAGCTGCAGGCGTTCTACCGCCAGTGGTACCAGCCGGACAACGCCACGCTGATCCTCGCCGGCCGCCTCGACACCGCCGACGTGCTGGCGCGCGTCGCCCGCCACTTCGGCCCGCTGAAGAAGCCCGCCCGTCCGCTGCCGCGCTTCTACACCACCGAGCCCGCGCAGGACGGCGAGCGCGAGGTCACCGTGCGCCGCGTCGGCAACCTGCGCCTGGTCGCCGCCGCCTACCACGTGCCCGCCGTCGCGCATGCCGACAACGCGCCGCTGAGCGTGCTGGCGAACGTGCTGGGCCACACGCCGGGCGGCCGCCTGCACAAGGCGCTGGTCGAGGGCAAGCTGGCCGCGGGCAGCGGCGCCAACAGCGAATCGATGCGCGATCCGGGCCTGATGACGGTCGTGGCCGTGATTCCGGCCGACGGCGATGCGAAGAAGACCGAAGCCGAGCTGCTGAAGCAGGTCGAACAGATCGCGTCGCACCCGATCACCCAGCAGGAAGTCGATGAAGCCAGGCAACGCATCGGCAACGCGTACGACCTGTACTTCACCGACGTCAACGCGGTCGGCATGGGCCTGTCGGAATTCCAGTCGGCCGGCGACTGGCGCCTGCTGTTCACCAGCCGCGATGCCATCGACAAGGTCACCGCCGCCGACGTCAACCGCGTCGCCGCCGCCTACCTGAAGTCGAGCAACCGCACGCTGGGCCGTTTCATTCCCAGCGAGACGCCGGACCGTGTGGAGATTCCCGCCGCGCCCGCCGTCGCCACGCTGGTGGACGGCTACACCGGTCGTGCCGCGGTCAGTGCGGGCGAGCAGTTCGATCCCTCGCCGCAGAACATCGAGTCGCGCACGCAGACTTTCACGCTCGGCAAGGCGCTGCGCGTATCGCTGCTGCCGAAGAAGACGCGTGGCGGCACGGTGATCGTCGACGCCAACTTCCGCTTCGCCGACGAGGCCGCGCTGACCGGCCGCGAGGGCGCCGCCGGCATGGCCGGCGCGATGCTGATGCGTGGCAGCAAGACGCTGACGCGCACGCAGATCGACCAGCGCATGGAACAGCTGAAGACGCAGGGCAACATCAGCGGCAGCCTGCAGGGGGCGGCCATCGGCCTGCAGACGCGACGCGAGCACCTGGCCGACGCGCTGGCGCTGGCCGCCGACGTGCTGCGCAACCCGGCGTTCCCGGAGGCGGAGTTCGAACAGCTGCGCGTGCAGGCGCTGACCGGCATGGAGGCCTCGCGCCAGGAACCGGGCGCGATCGCCGGCCGCGCACTGGGGCAGTATTTCGACCCGTGGCCGGCCGGCCATCCGCTGCGCACCCGCACGCTGGACGAATCCATCGCCTTGATGAAGACGCTGAAGCTGGACGACGTGCGCGCGTTCCATCGCGACATCTACGGCACCTCCGAAGGCGAGATCGCCATCGTCGGCGACTTCGATCCGGTCGCCGTGCGCGCGCAGCTCGAACAGCTGTTCGCCGGTTGGCAGGCGGGCAAGCCGTACGCGTCCATCGACACGCGCTACACGGACGTCGCGGCGAAGCAGCAGCGCTTCGAAACGCCGGACAAGCCCAACGCCGTGCTGCTGGCGCGGCAGAACCTGTCGCTGCGCGTGACCGACGCCGACTATCCCGCGATGATCGTGGCCAACCGCATCTTCGGCGGCGGTGCGCTGAAGTCGCGCCTGGGCGACCGCATCCGTCAGCAGGAAGGCCTCAGCTACGGCGTCTCCAGCGGCATCCGCGCCGACGACAGCCGCAGCGGCAAGGACGATGCCGGCAGCTTCACTGTGCAGGCCATCGCCGCGCCGGAGAACATGGCCAAGGTGGAAGCGCTGGTGCGCGAAGAGCTGGACAGGCTGCTGAAGGACGGCATCACCGCGGAGGAACTGAAGGACGCGGTGGCCGGCACGCTGACCGAACGCCAGCAGGCCCGCGCCGAGGACGGCACCATCGCCGGCATGCTGACCGACCAGCTGTACTTCGGCCGCACCATGCAGTTCACCAGCGACCTGGATGCGAAGTACGCCGCGCTGACGCGCGAGCAGGTCAACGCGGCGATCCGCAAGTACCTGAAGCCGGAGGCGCTGAGCGTGTTCGTGGCGGGCGATTTCGCGAAGAAGGCGACGGGCGCAGCGGCGACCTCGGGAGGCACGCCATGACGATTGAAACCGACGCCAAGCGCGAGGCCTCGCTTGCCCGCTGGCAGAAAATCCGCGACCAGGGACCGCTGCGCTTCATCCTGCTGCGCGGCGTGCTCGGCTGGGGTGTCCCCACCGCCTTGCTGTGGTGCGGACTGATGACGGTGTTCACCGAGCGGGAGTTCGTGCCGTTGCTGATCGCCGCCCTGATCGGCTTCCCCGTCTGCGGCCTGATCTGGGGCGGCGCGATGTGGTTCATCGCGGAGCGGAAGTTCGGACCGCCGCCGCGCTGATCGCGCAGGCGTGATATCTCGACATGCAAAGACGGCCCCGCGAGGGGCCGTTTTCGTTGTGGGAATGCCGCGGGTCCTGATCTTCCGCGCTCGCCCCCTCACCCCAGCCCTCTCCCCCGTGCCGGGGGAGAAGGGGCGACCCATCGGAAGGTCCGCGTCGATGATCCCGCTACGGCGAAATGCCCCTCTACCCCGCTTGCGGGGGAGAGGGTTGGGGTGAGGGGGCCAACGCGCGGACTCACCTGACGCACGGCACCGCTCGATGGCGCTCAGTGCTCCGTTCGTCTCACGTTGAGCCTTGCGCCCCGGGCTCAGGGCCCGGCGACGGAGCTCCGCGCTCCATCGATGGAGCGCGGAATGCCAACGATCGCCCTCGGAAAGCCATCGACGGAGCTCCCCCATGCCATCGATGGGTTTCAAAGACCCATCGATCGCACATCGAAAGCCATCGATGGCACATTCAGACCCATCGATGGCTCGCTGAAAGCGATCGATGGCTTTCCGGAACCCATCGATCGCTTTCAAAGTGCCACCCCATCGCCCTCGGAATCCCATCGATGGCTCGTCGAGTGCCATCGATGGCACTTTTCGCCTGGCGCCTGGCTTTCCGAGCCCGATCGACGGCGCTCGGAGCACGATCTCCCGGTTCCGCCGCTACGGCAACCGCAGTGCCACCACCAACGGGAAATGGTCGGACGGATAGCGCTGATCCCAGCGAGTCGTCACCGAGGCGATCGACTCGGGCTGTGCGCCCTTCACGAAGATCCAGTCGATGCGTTTGTCGGCCTTGCCGGTGAAGCCGTGGAACGTCGCGTCGCTGCCTTCGACGCGCGGCGCGGTCGTCCAAGCGTCCTGCAACGTGCGCGCAAGCACCGCGTGCACTTCGCTGTCCGGCGCGGTGTTGAAGTCGCCGATCAGCACCACCGGCACGCCGGCCGGCAGCGTGGCCAGACGCGCGGCGATGGCCGTCGCCCCTTTCACGCGCGCCGCTTCGTCCTGGTCGCGGTACGGCAGGTGCGTATTGAACAGATAGAAGCGCTTGCCATCGCGGCGCTGCTCGAACAGCGCCCACGTGACCATGCGCGGATACAGATGCTGCCAGGTGATGCTGCCGGGCACGTCGGGCGTATCGGACAGCCAGAAGTCGCCGGACTCGACCACCTTCAGCCGGTCCTTGCGATAGAACACGCCCATGTGTTCGCCGCCGCCATCGGCATCGCGCCCGCGACCGAACCAGGCGTACTGCGGCAATGCCTTCGCCAGGTAGTCGGCCTGCATCTTCACCAGTTCCTGCATCCCGATCACGTCCGGCTGCTGCTCCTGCAGCATGCGCACCGCCAGCGGCTTGCGCGTCTCCCAGTAGTCCACGCCATCGCTTTCCACCGGCAGGCGGATGTTGAAACTCATGATGCGCAGGGGGGTATCGGCGGCGATGGCAGGCATCGTGGCGGCGGCCAGGATCGTCCCGATCAGCAGGGAGCGCAGCAGGGGCATGGCGGTCTTCCGGTTCGACTCGCACCAGTATAGGAACTGCGGTAACGTCGCGCTCCATCGGGGAGAGGGAGTTCGACCATGCAGGGAATGAAGCGCATCGCCGTCCGTGCCGTCTGGCTGTTGTCCGCCTTGGCCTGTCCATCCCTGGTGCTTGCGCAGGAGGACGCACCTGCGCCGATGGACGATGCGCAGATCGCGCAAGCCCTTCTGGACGCGGAAGCCACCGGGCGGGCGATCTACCTGCATGACCAGGCCGCCGCCGTCGCCTCCGATGCCGTGATGACGCTGAAGGCGTTCCGTCAGGACGGCAAGCAGGGACGCCTGGGCGGCTGGATTACCGAACAGCGGGATGAAGGCATCGCGGTGACCTTCCTGAGCAGCGACGCGGAGCCGCGTGCGCGCTATCGCGTGACGGTGGGCAGCGAGGGCCGCGTCATCGGCGACGCCCAGGCGTTGGCCGAGCCCGCCACGCTGACACCTTATGAACTCGGCGCCGCACGTGCACGCAACACGGCGGCCCATGCGGAGTTCGCTCCATGTTCCCGCAGCTACAACACTGTGGTGTTGGCCGATCCGCGCGAAGGCGGCGGCTGGATCGCGTATCTGCTGCCGGGAACGACAAAGCAGGGCGTGGTTCCCATCGGCGGCAGTTACAGGCTGGACCTGGATGCTGCTGGTCAGAAGATCGTCCGGCAGCGGCCTTTCACGCGCAGCTGCATCGCGCTGGCGGGGCGGCATGGGGAGAAGGACAGCGAGACCGTGGCCATGATGATCACGCATCTGCTCGATCCGGCGCCCACTGAAGTCCACGTGTTCTGGAGCCTGTGGGCACGCACTCCGATGTTCGTGGGAACCTCTGCCGGCCTGTGGAAGATCGAGAATGGCAGGGTGACGATGACCTCGCGCGACGAGAAGGAAAGCCCGTGACTCTGCCGTCTCTTGTGCTGCTCGCCCTCGCGCTGTCGTCCGGCGCGGACAACCGTTTCCTTCATATCGTGCCGCTTCTCGAGGTCTCCCCGGATCCCCTCGGCGACTGTGCGCGCATGCGACTCAAGCCGTTCGTCAGTCCGTACGGCATCCAGCAGCCGTGGCCCGTGGTGGACGCGCCATCACAGGACCTGATGCTGGCGCAGGAGCGGCCGTTATCGGATACCGGGCAGGTCGCGGATGGCTATGCGCACTTCGTGCATATCGACGAGCGCGCACGTGCGGTCTACGTGATCCAACAAGGCGGCTTCGCCGGCACCACCAAGGTGTATGGGCCGTTGCCGCTGCCCCGCTGCACGCCGGCCGTCGAGACACCGGAAGCACCGCGGCGCTGACGGCCGCGGTGTCGGCGCGGATCAGGCCGAGCGACGCTGGCCACCGTGCTTACCCTCTGCGATTTCTTCCACCAGCTTCGCGCAGAAGGCAGGCAGGTCCTTCGGCGTGCGGCTGGTGACCAGTCCCTTGTCGACGACGACCTCATCGTCCTTCCAGGTGGCGCCGGCGTTCTCAAGATCCTTGCGGATGTTCGGCACCGAGGTGATGGTGCGGCCTTTCAGTACGTCGGCGTTGGCCAGTACCCACGGACCATGGCAGATCGCACCGACCGGCTTGCCGGCCTCGAAGAAGCCGCGGGTGAACGCGAGCGCCTGGTCGTCGACGCGCAAGGCATCGGGATTGAACAGCCCGCCAGGAATGACCAGCGCGTCGTAATCCTGCGCGCTGACGTCGGACAGGACGTGGTCGACCTCGACCTGTTCGCCCTTGTCGAAGTGCTTGAAGCCCTGGATGCGGCCGCTTTCCAGGGAGACGATGTCGACCTCGGCCGCGTGTTCCTTCAACGCGCGCATCGGCTCGGTCAGTTCGGACTGCTCGAAGCCGTCGGTGGCGAGGATGGCGACGCGTTTTCCGGTCAGGTGGCTCATGGGAAGACTCCCGTGGGAAAGGAAGTTCACCGTAGACTCCCTGCCGCGTACGGCACGCGAAAGAATCGTTGTGACCGCGTCAACATCGACGGTCCGCATGCGCCATGATCCGCTGGTTCATAGGCAGACGGCTCGCTGGTGGACCGCGCGATCCTTGCGGGTGTCGCTGTGAGTTGACGACGGGCCACGCTGGGAACTGCGGAGGTATTCCTAGCCACGCTAACGCGGAGTACGCTGACCGTCTGAGCGGCCGCCCGTGACGGATACGCGGCTGCCAGGCAGTACGACAGTACCAATGGACGGGATGGAGCCCACATGAACCTGTTTGCCCTTCTGCTTGCCGCAACAACACCAATCACTCCACATTGCGTCGCCGGCGATGAAGCCGCCACGGCACTTGCAGCGACGCGCGAAACACCTACGCCCCTCGGGCTGATCGTTGGCACAGGCAGCGACTGGGGCGCGAAATTCCTCATCGTCGGCACCACCCATCACCTTGGCGTCCCCGGGATTCCGACGCGCGAAGGCACGGAGCGGATCACCTACTACGCCGCAGGACGACAGCTGACCTGCAGCCAGGTGCTCGAACGCTCGACGTGCCCCGCGCTCGATCTGGAACTCCGCGCCTACCGTGATCGCGCCTATGCGGTGATGCACAACCGTTCGAAGTTGCGCGCCGGCGCGGCCTACCATCCGCCGTTTGCGTTGCTGCATGCGCAGGATGGGGACGGCAACGTCACCCGGATCGTCTCCACGCAGTCGGAGCACCCGCTCATGCATGACACGGCGCAGACCTTCTCCGCCATCGCCCCCTGCACGGCCGATGTAGACATGCGCATCGGCCAACCCTGATCATCGGAAGCGACGTCGCGGATCCACCCTCGCGACACGACGGAGCCGATGATGGAGCGCGTGAAGATCGTTCTGCGTAGCCTGCTGGCCCTGGCACTCGCCATCATCGCGATCCCGCTGGTGAACCTGGCCGGCAGCGAAGTGGCTGCGCTGCTCGGACTCCCGCCGGGCGGCGATACACGACTGGGTTACGACCTGCTGTGGGTATTCCTCGCCGGCCTCGTGGGCAGCGCTCTGATGGTTGGCGTGGCTGCGGTGGCGAAGACCGCGCACGCATGGACGATCTTCGCGATCTACCTGGGGCTGGACGTGTACGTGACCGTGGTGGCGTGGGACGACTTCCCGCGCTGGTTCACGCTCGCCTGCCTGCTGACGTTGCCGGTGCAGGTGTGGCTGGGCTGGTGGCTGGTCTGGGGTCGCAGGCGCGCCTGAGCGCGCCCGAACGGATCACCGTCGCGGCCACGCCGCGAGCAACGCCCACAGGCCGCCGATGCCGGCGATCCACGCGGCGGCGGGAATGTCGAACAGGCTGGGCCCGCCCGCTTCCAGCGCGTACAGGACGGCCGCGACGATCAGCAGGCCGACGCCGAGGATCGCGGCGACCACGCGACGCTGCATGCCCTTCATCGTCAGCGCGAGATCGGCGAGATCCTTCGACCGCAGCGCGAGTTCGTGCCGGCCCTCGACCTGCTGGCTGAGCCACGCGTGCACCAGCCGCGGCATGTCGGGTGCGTGGGTCATGATTTCCGGCAGGCGCTTGCGGAACTCCTGCGCGGCGCGCTGCGGGCTGTAGCGTTCCAGCAGGATGCGTTCCAGCACCGGTCGCGCGACCGCCCAGATGTCGATCTGCGGATCGAGCTGGCGGCCGACGCCTTCGATGTTCAGCAGCGTCTTCTGCAGCAGGATCAGCTGCGGCTGCAGCGTCAGCTCGTAACGCTGCGCGGTGCGGAACAGCTTGGCCAGCACTTCGGCCAGCGAGATCTCGCTGAGCGGGCGGGTGAAGTACGGCTCGCACACCGCGCGTGCGGCGGCTTCCAGTTCGTCGATGCGGATGTGCGACGGCATCCAGCCGGCCTGCACGTGCAGCTCGGCGATGCGGCGGTAATCGCGGTTGAAGATCGCCATGAAGTTCTCGGCGAGCCAGTACTGGTCGTCGCGCGAGAGCTGGCCCATGATGCCGAAGTCCAGCGCGATGAAGCGCGGATCGGTCTTGCGCTCCGGATCGACCCAGATGTTGCCGGCATGCGCATCGGCGTGGAAGAAGTTGTCGCGGAACACCTGCTGGTAGAACACGCGCACGCCCTTCGCGGCGAGCGCCTTGCGGTCGATGCCGGCGGCGTCGAGGGCGGCGATGTCGTCGGACGGGATGCCGCGCACGCGCTCCATCGTCATCGCGCGCTCGGCAGTATGCGACCAGATCACCTCGGGCACGTACAGGTCGGGTGAGTCGGCCCAGTTGCGCCGCAGCAGGCTGGCGTTGCCGGCTTCGCGCTGCAGGTCGAGTTCGGCGGCCAGCGTGTTCTCGATCTCGGCGACGACTTCGCGCGGACGGATCTTGTCGGCGTTGGGATGCGCGCGTTCGACGATGGCGGCGATGCTTTCCAGCAGTGCGATGTCGCCGGCGATCTGCTTGCGGATGTCCGGGCGCAGCACCTTGACCACGACCTCGCGCCCGCCGGGCAGCGTGGCCGCATGCACCTGCGCGATGGAGGCCGAGGCCAGCGGCGTGGTGTCGAACTGCTCGAAGGCTTCGTGGATCGGACGGCCGAGCTCCTCTTCGACCAGCACGCGGGCGCGGTCGCCGTCGAACGGAGCGACGCGGTCCTGCAGCAGGGTCAGTTCTTCGGCGATGTCCGGCGGGATCAGATCGCGCCGCGTCGAGAGGATCTGGCCGAACTTGACGAAGATCGGGCCGAGTTCCTGCAGCGCCAGACGCAGGCGTGCACCGCGCGGCTGCGCGGCGATCTCGGCCGAGGCGCGCGGCACGAACGGACGGCCCAGGCGCAGCCAGCGTTCGACCGGCGTGCCGTCGAGCAGGTCATCGAGACGATAGCGGAGCAACACGCGGCCAATGCGGCTGGCCCGCAACACCGACCTCATGCGCGCTGCTCCACGCGCGCGGCGAGACGTCCTACCCGAACCGCCATGCGTTCGACATCGTCGCGGATCGCATCGACGTCGTCATGGAAGGCGTTGAGTTCCTCGCGGCCGATGACGTCGCGCGATTCCTCGGTGACGTACTCGGCGGCGCTTTCCGCCAGGTTGCCGGCGGCGGTACGCGCCTGCTGCAGGCCACCGCGCACGGCATTGGCCACCTGCACGCCGATCACGTCGCCGAACACACGCGTGAACGGCAGCGACCAGTCAGGATCGAAGCGGGTGGCGAGCGTCTGCAGGCGACGCGCGAGATCGGCGTCGCCGGACACCTTGACCTTGCCGACCGGCGTGGCGTGGTCGCGGCGGAAGAACGGCAGCTGGCCGAGCAGGCCACCCAGCGTGCTGCGCACGGCGAGGTCGGCTTCCAGCACTTCACTGGCGGGGCCGACCTGCAGGCGGCCACCACCGACCATGATGTCCATCGCCAGCGGTGGTGTATCGACTTTCAGCTGGATGCGACGCCCTTCGAGCGGCAGCAAGGCCGCGGAGGTGTCGGGATCAAGCGCGAGCGCCTGGTTGAGTGCGGCTTCCAGTGCACGGCCGGCAAGCGGCTTGAGGGCATCGAACGGAGACAGGTCCATGCCGCCATTCTAGCGGCAAAGCCTGTACGCCCCGCCCGCCCGTCTGCCTGCGTCATGCGGGCTCGGGGCGGGCTCGACAGCATCCTGCCGTCCCGGCGGAGAGAGACGGTGTCGCGTCAGACGCGTTTGCCGCGCAGCAGCGAGATGATCGCCAGGATCACGAAGACGACGAACAGCACCCACGCGATGTTGGTGGCGGCGCCGGCGATGCCGCTGAAACCCAGCACGGCGGCGATGAGCGCGATGACGAAGAAAATGACGGCGTAGCGCAGCATGGAAACTCCTTTTGGCATCTGGCCAGTGGTACAGCCGGAAGTGGCGTGGGCCATGCTGGAATGCCGGGAGTCATCGTCGCGTGAGCGTGCGCCGTGCGCAGACGGATTCGCTTAAGCGTGGTGAGGGGCGCGTGAAGCACCCATCGGCTCAGACCGGGTGGTCGCGCAGCCAGGCGCGCAGCCGATCGAAGCCTTCGTCCATCGACACGCGCGGCACGTAACCGAAGTCGCGCCGTGCCGGCGCCATGTCGTACCAGTGCGCGGTGCTGAGCTGTTCGGCGAGGAAGCGCGTCATCGGCGGTTCGCCCTTCAGCGGCAGGACCGTCCACAGCGTCTCGCAGACCGCACCGATGCGGTAGGCGGCGGTGAACGACAGCTGCTTGTCGGCGCGCGGCGCGCCCGCCGTCTCCAGCAGCGCGTTGAGCAGCTTGCGCATCGGCCACGGCTCGCCGTTGGAAATGAAGTAGGCCTTGCCGGCGCAGGCCGCGCCCGGCGCAAGATGGTCGAACGCATCGAAATGCGCCTGCGCGGCGTTGTCGATGTAGGTGGTGTCGACGTGGTTCTCGCCGCTGCCGACGATGCGCAGGCGACCGGCGCGCGCGCGCGACACCAGGCGCGGCAGGATCTGGTGGTCGCCCGGTCCCCAGATGAGGCGCGGTCGCAGCGCCACCGTCGCCAGCGTGGCGTCGTTGGCGGCCAGCACCGCCTTCTCCGCGATCATCTTGGTGGTGGCGTAGGGCGCCTTGAACCCCTCGCCGTACGGTACGTCGGCCGCGCTGCCCCCTTCGACCGGATGCGTCGCGCGGTGCGTCACGCTGGGCGTGGAGGTGTAGACCAGACGACCGATGCCATGCGCGCGGCACGCGTCCAGCACGTTCTGGGTACCGACGACGTTGGCGTCGTGGTAGCTCTTGTAGCTGCCCCAGGCACCCGCCTTGGCGGCGTTGTGGAAGATCGCGTCGACGCCTTGCGCGGCATGCGTCACCGCATGGCCGTCCGCCAGGTCGCCCTGCACCTGGCCAACGCCGAGTTCGCGCAGCACCGGGTAGTTCCCGCGGTTGAAGCTGATGACCTCATGCCCGCGCTCGACCAGGCCACGGCACAGCGCCTGCCCCAGGAAACCACCGCCGCCGGTGACGAGAATCTTCATGTTGCGGGTTCCTCAGGAAAGCGATGACGGAGTGGGTATACGAAGCGTCAGCAGGCCGCGCGCGAAGAAGCGATGCTGGCGCTCGATCCGCGCCATCTCCTCGCCCGGCAGGGCGTGCACGGCATGGCCGAGCAGGTCGCGGAGCAGCGCGCATTCGGCGGCTTCCAGCACCGTGGTGGCGTAGTCGTTGAAACACACACCGGTGTCGAGGTCGAGGCTGCGCACCAGCGGGCTGGTCGCCACCTCGAGCGCGTCGAAAGCGGGCACCGCCGGGGCCGCTTCATCCAGCGACGCCAGCGCCTGCGCAAGATCGGTGCCGAAATTCGCCATAGACCAGGTGGCCGCGATCCTGTCGCGACCACGTGCGCAGGCGCGTCGTGTTTCGTCGGGCGCGGCCAGATCCTGTGCGATCCGCTCGGCCACCGCGCGGTACGCGCGCAGGTCCGGCCCCTGTCCGGGCACCGGCGCCATGCCGGCGGTTTCCAGCACCTGGATGCCGTGCTCCGGCGGCAGCAGGTGACGGTTGTTGCCCGCGCCATTCGTATAGACCGGACAGCCCTGGTACACCGATTCCAGCGGGTAGAAGCCGAACGGCTCGGGGAAGCGGTTATAGGCCAGCGCGAAGCGGCAGGCGCGCATGACCTGCACGACCGCACGCTGCGTCAGATGCTGCAGCGGCACGAAAAAATCCGCGCACCGGAAACCGGTGCCGGCGAGCATGCCGTCGAGGGCGGCGCAGCGCTCCTGGTTGAGTGATGCGTCGGAGATCAGCAGCATCACGCGCGCGGCGCCGGTCTCGCGCGCGCGGACGTTCAGCCAGTAGAGGATGGCGACGGTGGCGACCAGGTCCTGCTTGTCGTGCTGCAGGGCATGGCCCAGCACCGCCTTGTCCGCCAACGCCAGCACGCCGGCGGGCAGGTCGTTCCCCTGCGCGAAACCCGGATGGCCGTCGGGCGCCTCCACGCAGGGCACCGGCAGGCGCACATCGCGCGTGGTGGCGACACCGACGGGATTCAGCAGGCGGCGCCGCGTCCAGTTGGGCGTGGCGAACAGGGCGCGCAGCACGTCCGCCTGATAGGGCGAATTGCCCAGGTGCAGGTCGACGGCGGCGTTGGTCAGCCAGTTGCCGGTGCCGTACACCAGGCCGTGGTACAGCACCACGTTGCGCGCGGCGTGCGTCCGGTCCGGCGGCAGCACCAGCGTGCCGGCGCCGTCGTACAGCGCCACGTCGGCACGCGATCGCCCGGCGTGGCGTGCGTACTCCGCTGCCAGGGCGAACGGCAGCATGGCTTCTTCGGTGCCGCCCCCGGCCAGCGGCGGCTGGAAGCCGTCCACCTTCATTCCACGCGCTTCCAGCAGCGGTCGGATGGCGTCGTTGACGTAGCCCACCGATCCCAGGAACGGCGGCCCCCCGGTGCGCGACAGGAAAAGGCTGACCGTGTCCGTCATCGATGCGACCCGTCGGCGAGCCGCGAGGCCGCCCATACGGCCAGCTTTTCGCGGCCGATCTTGGCGTTGTGGCGGATGTCGACCGGGAAGCCCGGATGCGGCAGATAGGCGGTGATGCGCGCGGTGTGCGGATGGCGTGCGGCGATCGCACGTAGCTCCGCCTCGATGCGCACAGGCTCGGCGCTGACGCCGGGCTGCAGTTCGTAGCAGAGCACGGGACGCTGCTGACCGGGCTCGCCGACGCCGACCAGCGCGGTGCGCCGCACCTGCGGATGCGTGTTGAAGACCGGTTCGACCTGTTCGGTATAGAGCGGACCGTCGGCGGTTTCGACGCGCTGCGTCTTGCGACCGCAGAACCACAGCCGGCCCTCGCCATCGAACCAGCCGACGTCGCCCATGCGGTGCACGACGCGCTCGCTGCCGTCGGCCTGCGTCTCGCGGATCTTGGCGATGCGGGTGGCGGCGTCGCGGCGGAAGTAGGTGTCGGTGGCGGTGGGTCCGGCGACGGTGATTTCGCCGACCTCGCCATCCTTCAGTAGCTCGACCTCGGCCCAGTCAGCGATGGCGTCATCAGTGATGCGGATGATGCGGACCTCGTTGGGCGGCACGGCGCGGCCCACGCAGGTACCGGCGCCGGCTTCGGTCGCCGCGCGTGTCGACTCCAGTTCGCGTCCTTCGATGACGGCGACCGGCAGGCATTCGGTGGCGCCGTACGGTGTCCAGAACTGGCCGGTTTCCGGCAGCAGCGTGCGGATCTTCGCGACGACCTCCGGCGGCACCGGTGCGCCGGCGGAGGTCACGCGCTGCACGGTCGGCAATGGCTGGCCGTGGTCGGCGAGCACCTTCATCAGCGCCGGCGACCCGAACAGCTGGGTGACGCCGAAGCGTGCGATGGCGTCGTGCAGCTTGTGGGGATCGGCGCTGGCCGGACGCGTGGGATCCATGTCGGGGATCACCGAGGTCAACCCGAGCGCGGGATCGAACAGGGCGAACGGCGGGAACGTCGGCAGGTCGACGCCGCCGGGCTGCATGCCGAACGCATTGCGCAGCAACTCGATCTGCGCGACGAAATGGCGGTGGCGGTAAACCACGCCCTTCGGCACGCCGGTGGAGCCGCTGGTGAACAGGATGCCGGCGACGTCGTCGGGCGCCGTGGCCGCGAGCTGCGGGCCGGCCCCGGCGCCACGCGCCTCGATCTTCGCCAGCGTGGTGCCGCCCCAGGCCCAGCGTGTGCCGACGGTGACGATCTTCTTCGCCGACTTCGCCCAGCCCAATACGCAGCGCGCGACCTGCGCCAGCGGGATGCCGATGAAGGCCTCAGGCTCCGCTTCGTCCAGGCACTGCTTCAGCGCGCGGCGATCGATGCCGGGGTCCACCAGCACCGGCACGGCACCGGCCTTGAACAGCGCGAACATCAACAGGAAGAACTCCGGCGACGGCCGCACCATCACCACCGCGCGCGTGCCGCGGCCGATGCCGCAGGCGCCGAGGCCGGCGGCGATGGCGTCGCTGCGCGCGTCCAGCTGCGCGTAGGTGAGGTCGCGGGTGTAGCGGCCTGCGCCGTCGGGGCAGCGCATCGCCACCTGGTCGGGCCGCTCGCGGGCCAGCCGGGGCAGGCTGGCGGCGATGTTGCACGGTTCGGTCATGCGGCCATTGTCGCCGCTGGACGGTACTTGCGTCAGCCCGCGGCGTTGGCAGAATGCGCGTCCCGCCCGCGCACCGCCGCCAGCCGACCTCCGATGCATCCCTGCCTGACCTGCGGCGCCTGCTGCGCCCACTTCCGCGTCAGCTTCCACTGGAGCGAAGCGGATCCCGACCAGGGCGGCGTGGTGCCGATCGAACTGACCGAGCCGCTGCGCGTGCACGAGCGCGTGATGCGCGGCACCTCGCAGAAGAGCCCGTGGTGCGTGGCGCTGGATGCCGACATCGGCCGCTACAGCCGCTGCACGATCCACGACCGGCGCCCGTCGGTGTGCGCATTGGTGCCGGCGTCGCTGGAGTTCGGCGAACGCAGCGCGCAGTGCGACAAGGCGCGGCTGGCGCATGGGTTGCCGCTGCTGGAGGAAGCCGACTGGGTGGGCGTGGTGGAGGCGGACAAGAATCCGTTGCCGGAGCTTTAGTCCTTCTCCCCTTGTGGGAGAAGGTGGTGCGAAGCACCGGATGAGGGGTTGCGAGCGCAGCGAGCCGCTCGGACATCCGTCAAACAAAGCAACGGCAAGAGCGCCCCTCATCCGCCTTCGGCACCTTCTCCCCGCTGTCGCAGGGAGAAGGACTCATCCTTCGGGGAGAAGGGACTACGCCAACGGATGGCGATCCAGGAAATCCCGGATCAGCGGCACCAGGATCTCGTGCTTGTCTTCCAGCACGTAGTGGCCGGCGTCTTCGTAGGCATGCACTTCGGCATTCGGCAGCGCGGCGCGGAAGCCGTCGAGGAAGTGCCGATCAAACACGAAGTCCTTCAGGCCCCAGCCGAGAAACACCGGGCGATCCGCGAACGACGGCAGTGCCTTGCCGGCAGCGTCGAGCAGCGGCCACGCCTTGTCCTGCGGGCCGAGCGGGATGTCCTGCATGAAGCGGATGGTGGAGATGCGGTTCGCCCACGTGTCGTACGGCGACACATAGGCGCGGCGCACGTCGGCCGGCATGCGCCGCTCGACGCCGATCCACGACGCGCCTGCGGAGAAGGCATTGAAGCCGCGGATGATCCACTCACCGATCGTCCAGTCGCGACCGAGCCCGATCTGCCACGGCATCGCCTTCGCGGCGGGCATCGGGAACGCGGCGGTGTTGGTGACCACCAGTCGCTTCACCTGCACGGCGTGCGACAGCGCCCAGCCGAAGCCGATCATGCCGCCCCAGTCGTGCACGGCCAGCGTGACCGAGCCGGTGATGCCGAGGTGCTTCAACAGCGACGCCACATCGTCGACGCGCGACTGCAGGGTGTACTCGTAGCGGCTGTCGTCCGGCTTGTCCGACAGGCCCATGCCGATGTGGTCGGGCACGATGCAGCGGTACCTGTCGGACAGACCCGCCACCAGCGTGCGCCAGTAATAGCTCCACGACGGATTGCCGTGCAGCATCACCACGACCTCGCCATCGCGCGGGCCTTCGTCGAGGTAGTTCATCGACAGGCCCGGACGGACCTCGAAGCGCTTCGGATGGGAGGGATAGCCGGGAAGGTTCATCGTGCGTCGCCGCCGTCAAAGAAAAGGGCCGGCGAACCGGCCCCTGGAAGGCTCATGCGGGGTGGGATTACCACTCCACCTCGGCCATCGTGCAGTTCAGGCCCGAGCCGATGCCGAGCAGCGCGATGCGGTCGCCCTTCTTCAGTTTGCCCAGTTCCTTCAGCTTGCTCAGCACGATCGGCACGCTGGCCGGGCCGATGTTGCCGTGTTCGGTGAAGATGGTCATGACCTTCTGCGGGTCGATGCCGAAGGACTTCACGAATGCCTGCGTGTGCGGGCGGCTGACCTGGTGGATGACGAACTGGTCCAGTTCGTCCACCGCCCAGCCCAGCGCGACCTTGGCGGCGGCGAAGGTCTTGTTGGCCAGCTTCATGCCCTCGATCAGCAGCATGCGGGTATCGGTGACCATGCGGTCCAGGTTGCCGCGGCAGAGCTTGTTCCACTCGGTCGCCGAGCGGGTCACGCCGCCCTTGTAGCGCGGCGCTTCCGGCGCCAGCGCGCGGCGCGTCAGCACCATCGCCACGGCGCCGCAGCCCAGGGTGAGGGCGGCCAGTTCGTCGCGGAACTGCTGTTCGGTGACGTCGGGGGCGTTGAGGCGCTCGATGGTCTTCTCGTAGACCAGGTTGGCGGTCTCGCCGTCGACGACCAGCGCGTAGTCGATCTCGTCGCGCTCGAGCATGCGGGCGGCGATGTCCATGCCGTTGATGAAGGCCAGGCAGGCGTTGGCCACGTCGAAGGTCTGGCAGTGGTCGCCCACGCCCAGGTTGCCGCAGACGATGCTGGCCGTGGACGGTTCCAGGTAGTCGCGGCTGACCGAGGTGTTGACCACCAGGCCGACCTTGTCGGCGCCGATGCCGGCATCTTCCAGCGCCTTCCTGGCGGCGAGCGTGGCGGCGTCGGAGGCCTGCACGTCGGCGTCCCACAGGCGGCGGGCATGCACGCCGGCCACGTCGTTCAACACGTCGGTCTTGATGCCCAGGCGGTCGAGCGTGGGCTGCAGACGGGCGTTGATTTCAGCGGACGTCAGCGTGTGCGGCGCATCGATATGCGCCAGTCCCGCGATGGAGACATTCTTGAAGAGCATCGAGGTTAGCGCCAAGGCTCAGGCGAAGGGGCCGACAAGGGTAACGGCTTCCCGCCTTCACCGCATCTTTACGGGGACGCTGGACCCGCGAGGCTCCGCCTCAAATGTGACTCAGTTCACGTTTTATCGGCCGCAACGGAAGGCCGCGAACCGTTGCTCGCCGTCGGCGGGGTCGCCCAGGGGCTGCAGGGTGTCGGCCTGGACGCCCGGCGCCTCGTTGCGGGCCAGGGTTTCCAGTTCGTCCCGCACGCGCAGGGTATTGCGGTCATAGAACGCGACGCTGCCCGGCACCTTCACGGTGATCTCGCTGCGCTTCTCGCAGCCGGTGGGGGCGGCGCCTGCCGGAACCACGCGCACGGTCTTGGCCTCCGGCGCCAGGTGCACCCAGGTGCAGGCGGACAACAGCAGCGTGGACGCGGCAGCAATCAGGACGAGACGCATCGGGGTCACCTTGGAGTGTGAGTCGTGGCCATTCTGGCCGATGCCGGATGAATCGATCCGGGCCATGCGCCGCCCCGTTCCCCGGCATCAGGCCGGGGAACGGGAACGGAAGACGTCGACCGGCGACGTCGCAGGCGCGGCTTACTTCTTGATGTTGCCGTCGGCGTCCAGCTCGACGGCGTCGCCCAGTTGCAGCGCGCGGACCGACTCGCCGACCTTGGACAGGTCACCGACCACCACCCAGGTCAGCGAGGACGGCGACAACGTGCCGGCAGCCTTGGCGACGTCGGCCGCACCGATCGCCTCGTTGCGCGCCTTGTACTGCACGATGTAGTCGTCCGGCCGGCCATAGCGCTGGTTGGAGGCGATCTGGCCCAGCACGGCGGACGCGGTCTCGTAGGCACCCGGCAGTTCCAGCGTGTTCGCCGCGCGGATCTTGGTGATCTCGTCGGGCTTGGCCGGGGCCTGGCCGGTGGCGAACTCGCTGATTTCCTTCTGCAGTTCCTTCATCGAGTCGGCCGTGCGGTCGCTCTGCACGGCGGCGCTGGCCCACCAGGGGCGCTGGCCGAGCGAGTTGCGGGCACCGCTGTAGGAGCCGTACGCCCAGTGCTTGTCCTCGCGCAGGTTCATGTTGAGGCGCGAGCTGAACTGTCCGCCCAGCACGCCGTTGGCGAAGTCGAAATCGATGGTGCCGGCGTCGCCGGTGGGCGGCACCAGCTGCGCGGCATAGACGTTCGACTGGATGGCACCGGGCTGGTCGATCAGGAACACGCGCGCCTTGGCCGCGTTGGCGACCTTCGGCACGGCGGCCAGCTTCGGCGCATTCGGCGCCGCCTTCCAGTCGCCCAGGCGGGCTTCCAGCAGCGGCACGATCTCGGCCAGCGTGGTGTCGCCGACGATGGTGATGCGCGCCTGCGACGGCTGCAGCCAGTCGCGATGGAAGGCGACCAGATCGTCGCGGGTCAGCGAGGCGATCGATGCTTCCGTGCCCGAGCCGGTGAACGGGATGGCATACGGATGGCCCGCGCCGTACAGCAGCGGCGGCAGCGTGCGCAGCGCGGCGGTCTGCGGGCGGGCCTTCTCCTGCTTGATGCCGGCGATCCAGGTGGCGCGCACACGCTCCACTTCGCCCGTGGCGAAGGTCGGACGACGCAGCACGTCGGCCAGCAGGTCCAGCGACGGCGCCAGCTTGTCGGTCAATGCCGACAGGCCGACCGAGGCCGAATCCAGCCCGGCACCGGTCGTCAGTTCCGCCCCCAGCGCTTCCTTGCGGGCGGCGAAATCAAGCGCGCCGTACTCGCCGGCCCCTTCGTCCATCATCTGCAGCGCGAAGCTGGCGGTGCCGAGCTTCTTGCCGACGTCGGCGGCGTAACCGCCGGGGAACTCGACGTTGAACTGCACCACGGGCGTTTCATGGCGTTCGGCCAGCGTGACCTGCATGCCGTTGGACAGCGTGGCGCGCTGCACGGCAGGGAACTTCAGGTCGGGGAACGTGGTGGTCTTCGGCACGCCGGCCTTCCGGTCGACCGTGCTGGGCGTGGTCTTGAACTTCGGATCGACCTTCGGCGTGGCCGCCGGCCTGGTGGCCGGTGCGGCGAACACGGTCTCCGGCAGGGCCGAGGCGGGCGTTTCGCTCGGCTGCACGAGGATGGTGTGCGAGCCGCCGCTCAGCCACTTCCTGGCCGCGGCCTGGACCTCGGCCGGGGTCGCGCTGGCGTAGATGGCCAGGTCGTCCTTGTAGCAGTCCGGCTTGCTCTGGTAGACGGCGCACGAGGCCAGCACGTCGGACTTGCCGCCGAAGCCGCCGATGCGCTCGATGCCGCGCACGAAGCCGGCCACGCCGGAGACGCGAGCGCGCTCCAGTTCCTCGGCCGTCGGCCCCTGGGTGATCAGGCGCTTGAGTTCCTCGTCCAGCGCCGCCTCGACCTTGGCCGGATCGACGCCTTCCTTGACCGTGGACATCAGGAAGAAGGTGCCGCTGATCTCGCTGCTCCACTGGTAGGCGGACGCCTGGTCGGCGATCTTCTCGCCGTGCACCAGCCGCGTGTCGAAGCGCGAAGCGGCGCTGCCGCCGAGCACTTGCGCGAACAGGTCGAGCAGCGTGGCGTCCTTCGTGCCCATCTCGGCGACGGGCCAGGCGCGGTAGACACGCACCTGCGGCACGCGGTCCGGGATGGTCTCGCGGGTGTCCTTGGCGTGCGTGGGGATGTTGGTCTTCATGTCCGCCAGCGTGGCGCTGGCCGGGATGTCGCCGAAGTAGCGGGTGACCTTCTCCTTCGCGGTGGCGACGTCGATGTCGCCGGCCAGCACCAGCACCGCGTTGTTCGGGCCATACCAGCTGCGGAACCAGGTCTTCACGTCGTCCAGCGTGGCGGCGTCGAGATCGGCCATCGAGCCGATGGTCTGCCAGCTGTAGGGATGGCCGGCGGGATACAGCGCCTCGAACATGCGCGCGCTGATGCGGCGGCCGTAGGGCTGGTTCTCGCCCTGGCGCTTTTCGTTCTGCACCACGCCGCGCTGCTCGTCGAGCGCCTTCTGGTCGATCGCGCCGAGCAGGTGGCCCATGCGGTCGGACTCCATCCACAGCGCCATGTCGAGCGCGGTGGTCGGCACGTTCTGGAAGTAGTTGGTGCGGTCCTGGTTGGTGGTGCCGTTCTGGTCGGTGGCGCCGACCAGCTCGAACGGAGTGAAGAACTCGCCGTCATGGTTTTCGCTGCCCTGGAACATCAGGTGTTCGAACAGGTGCGCGAAACCGGTACGGCCCGGGGTCTCGTTCTTGCTTCCCACGTGGTACCAGATGTTGACGGCCACGATCGGCGCCTTGCGATCGGTGTGCACGATCACCCGCAGCCCGTTCGGCAGGGTGAATTCCTCGTAGGGGATCACGATGTCCGCGCCGGCGGCCGGCTTCGCATACGTCGGGGCCGGTGCGTACGCCAGGCCTCCGAGGGCGGCGGACAGGGCAACGGCGAGCAGGGCGGCACGGGGCCGGCGGGAAAGGGACATGGACACTCCTTTGACTACTGAATGGGCCTGCAGAACCGTCGATGCTAGCCGCCGCCCGCGGTCATTACACTAGGCCACAAGCCATGACCAACGGCATGGGTACCGCCGGCGCATGGCCACCGACCCCGTGGAGGCGACATGGACCGCAAGCACTGCCTGGTGACCGGGGCCAACCGCGGCCTGGGACTGGAACTGGCCACCCAGTTGCTGGCCCGCCAGCGGCATGTGGTCGCGACCTGCCGCCACCCCGGCAAGGCGACGGCGTTGAACCGTCTGGCCGGCGAGCATCCGGGGCGCCTGCACGTGCTGCCGCTGGACGTGGCCGATGCCCGCAGCCGCGATGCGCTGCTGCGCGACCTGCCCCTGGTCACCGATGAGCAGCCACTGCACCTGCTCATCAACAACGCCGGCGTGCTCCGCGGCGGCGAACGCTTCGGCCAGGTTGCCGCCGACGATCTGGACGCCAGTTTCCACACCCACGCCGCGGGCCCGTTCCTGCTGACGCAGGCGCTGGCGCCGCAACTCGCGGACGGGGCCGTGGTGGCCAACCTCTCGTCGGAGATCGGTTCGATCGCGTTGCGGCAGGAGTTCCGCACGCCCAGCTACGCCATCGGCAAGGCCGCGCAGAACATGGTCACGTCGCTGCTCTCGCAGGCCTTGGCGTCGCGCGGCATCAAGGTCGTCGCCCTGCATCCGGGCTGGGTGCGTACCGACATGGGCGGCGACAACGCCGCGCTCTCTGTAGCGGAATCCGCGGCAGGCCTGCTGCAGGTGATCGATCACCTCACGCCCGAAGACAGCGGGCGCTTCCTCGACTGGCAGGGTGGACCGCTGCCCTGGTGAAACTGAACGTTGGCTGCGCCGATCCGCACACAGCGCAACGTTTCCGAGTTGAACGGCATCCAAACACTTGCGCACCGGAATGACCGGGCGCGGGGCGAAGCGGCGTGTTCGCAGTCACAACGAACATCACCGCCCGTCTTGATTCACGCAGGACGGACACCGGACGGACAGACGTTTCGGACAGCGGACACGCAGGAAGCGAAATAAATACAGAAATATCAATAACTTGTGTTTGGCATGGTTTCTGCGTTCCCAAGAACAAGAAAGCGCAGCACCCGGCAAACCTGACTGAAGCCTGAATCAAATCACCAAAACGAAAAGTTTTGCTTGATCGCTCCGTCTAGGTGTACTACCTTACTACCACACCACCCAACAACATCACTACAGAGGCATGACAATGAACGCCAAGAACCTCCTCCCTCTGACCGCCGCCGCCGTGTTCGCCCTGTGTGCCGGCGCCATGGTCGTCTCGGCCACCCACGCCGACAACAACCACAACGTCGCCAGCCAGACCACCCGCATCGTCGACCTGCCGACCGTGACGGTGACGCCGAACGCCGAAGACCTGGCGCACTACAACACCTACAAGGACACCAAGATCGTCGACCTGGCCACGGTCACCGTGACGCCGACCGCCGAAGACCTGGCCCAGTTCGTCGCCCAGCAGGCGGTTCGCGTGATCGACATGCCGGTGGTCACCGTGCGCCCGTCGGCCGAGGACATGCAGCAGATCGCGGTGCAGGCGGGCGTGCTGGCCGGCCAGCTGGCTTCGCGCTGATACGCAGGCAACACACGCTTCACCTGCGTCATCGCGCAAGCCCGCTGCGGCCGGAGTTCCACCGCAACACCCCGCCCGTGAGGTCGTGCAGCGCCGCGTAGAATGCGCGCCATGACCGACACCCTGGACATCGACGTCCTGCTGTACCAGCCGGAAATTCCCCCGAATACCGGCAATGCCATCCGCCTCTGCGCGAACACCGGCGCGCGGCTGCACCTGATCGAACCGCTCGGGTTCGCATTGGAAGACAAGCAGCTCAAGCGCGCCGGCCTGGACTACCACGAGTACGCCACGCTGCAGGTCCACGCCTCGCTCGATGCGGCCCTGCAGCGCATCCGCCCTGCGCGTCTGTTCGCACTGAGCACGCGGGGCAGCGTCCGCCACGACCAGCCCGCCTACGGTCCGGGCGATGCCTTCCTGTTCGGCCCCGAAACGCGCGGCCTGCCGCAGGACGTACTGGACGGTGTGCCCGAAGGCCAGCGCATCCGCCTGCCGATGCGCCCGAACAACCGCAGCCTCAACCTGTCCAACACGGTGGCCGTGGTGGTGTTCGAGGCATGGCGACAGGCAGGATTCGTCGGCGGTGCGTGACCTGTCGGGCGTTTTTGTGGGACCGACGTGAGTCGCGACCGCACGCGTTGACGGCCGATACGCCCCACATCAAGGCAGGACTCATCGGCAAAACGCCCTTGCAGCCTTCATCCGCCCCATCCGAGACCGGTATCTCCATCGGGCCGCGATCGCGACTCACGTCGCTCCCACAGCAGCAAACGGGATTTACCCGAATCGCGCCAGCCCATAGGGCGCCAGCGGAATCTCCGGCCGATCGCCCGCCATCATCTGGTCGACCAGCCTGCCGGTGACCGGGCCCTGTGTCAGGCCAAGGTGGCCGTGGCCGGTGGCGACGAAAATTCCTTCGCCCGGCACGCGGTCGATGATGGGCAGCGAGTCTGGCGTGCACGGGCGGTTGCCTGCCCATTCCGATACCGGTTCGCCGGTAATCCCCGGGAACAGCTTGCGCGCTTCCGGATCGAGGCGATGGATCAGCGCGTAGTGCGGATCGCGGCCCAGCGCGGTCAGTTCCTTGATGCTGGTCATGCGGATGCCGGCCTGCATCGGCGACACCACCATGTAGCGCTCGGCCCACAGCGTGGGACGCTGCACCACCGCTGACGCCTGCGGGTACATCAGGTGGTAGCCGCGCGCGGGAATCACCGGGATCTTCAAGCCGAACGGACGCAGCAGCGCGTTGCTCCACGCACCCGCGGCCACGACCACGCGGCCGGCATGCACGGGGCCGTGATCGGTATCGACGCGGTAGCCGTCGCCGTGCCTGGCGATCGCCGACGCACTGGCGGTCAGCGATGCCGCCCCGCGCGCGCGCAGGTCATCGAACAGGCGCCGGCAGAACTCGCCCGGATCGCGCATCGCCAGGGAATCACGCTGGAACACCGCGCGCTGGAAGCCCGCGCCGATGTTGGGTTCGAGGTCACGCAGCTGGGCAGCATCGAGCACGTCGAACGCGACCCGGCGCTCGCGCATCAGTCCACGTTCCCACTCGCCCTTCTCGAACGTGGCGTCCTCGCTGTAGACGTGCAGGTAGCCCGTGTGGCCGATCAGTTCGCCCGCACCGATCCGCTCGCCCAGATCCAGCCAGGCAGCGCGCGAGGCGGTGTTGATCGCACTGAGGGCATCGATGATCGGCACCACATGCTGCAGCCGGCCCTGGTTGAGGAACTGCAGTAGCCAGCGCGCATAGGACGGGCTGACGGCCCAATCCAGCTTCAGCGGCGCCAGCGGGTTGGCCAGCATGCGCAACGCCTTGGTGACGATGCCCGGCGTGGATTGCGGCATCACGTTGCCGACCGAGATGGAGCCGGCATTGCCGAACGAGGTCTCGCCCGCCGGCCCCTTGGCGTCGATCAGCAGGCAGGACAGCCCGCGATCCATCAGGTGATGGGCCGTCGACAAGCCGACGATACCGCTGCCGATCACCGCGACATCGGCGGTCTGCGGCGAGGAAGAAGAAGAAGGGGAAGGACTCATTGGATCGGGACGTCGTAGGCGGTGCGTGGGGTGGGTTCGGGACGGAAGGTGAAGTGCCACCACTCCATCGCGTAGTTCTGGAAGCCGTGACGCGCCATCGCCTGCACCAGCCGCTCGCGGTTGCGGCGCTGTTCGTCGGTGATGGACGGGTCCGCAGTGTTGGCGCGCGGATCGAAGAAGTCGAACGGCGTGCCCATGTCGAGTTCAACGCAGGCATCGCGTTCGCATCGGACCAGGGTCAGGTCGAGCGTGGCGCCACGACTGTGCCCGGAGGT
The DNA here is from genome assembly GCF_014851815.1 of Pseudoxanthomonas sp. PXM01. Classification (GTDB taxonomy): domain Bacteria; phylum Pseudomonadota; class Gammaproteobacteria; order Xanthomonadales; family Xanthomonadaceae; genus Pseudoxanthomonas_A. The sequence continues at coordinate 292,783 of NZ_JACVAJ010000003.1, read as the reverse complement.
CTCGGCGATGTAGCCGTCGAGCAGGCTCGCCTTCTCCAGGTTCGGGTAGTACGCGGCCTTCGTGCGCTGGTCGCCCGGATCGCGCGCCCAGCGGACGAAGTGCTGGACCGCGCGCACGGGGCGATAGCAGTCGAACACCTTCAGCGACAGGCCTTCCCGCTCGACGTCCTGCTGCACCCGCACCAGCGCTTGCGCGACCGGCGCCAGCAGCAGGCACTTGGGCGCTTCATAGCCGGTGACGGGCGTGCCGACGAAGTTGTTGCCGCCTGCGTAGCGGATGTCCTGCTGCAGGCCGGGAACGACCGTGGCGGCATCGACCAGATCCACGTCGGCTGCTTCCTTTGCAGGCGAGACCTGCACACCCAGCGAGGACGCACAGGCGCCCAGCCACGGCAAGGTACAGATCAGCAGCAGCCACGCACCGCGCACGTCAGCGGCACGCCTGCGTGCGGTGGAAATCGAGATCGGCATAGTCGTAGCTGAAGTCCGCGTCCGGATCGACATGCGACAGTGTAAGCCGGGCATCGCCACCTGCAGGCGGCGTGGCGAAGTGCAGCCACGGCTCCGCATCCACGCTGTCGTCGTCCCAGTCCACCAGCCAGCGTTCGTCCACGCGCATGACGGTGCCCGACAGCATCGGCGAGCGTGCGGCCACGAAGCGCACGCGATCGCCATCGGGACACAACGCGACGTCGCCGAACCAGGGGTCGCGGTAGTGTCCGGTCCATGCCGCCAGCGACCGCGCGCTGGCGATCGCGCGATGGCGCGTGTCCGCCTTCGGCTTGGCAGCCCGCTCGCCGGTACGCTCCTGTTCCAGCAGTCCTGCGTAATGCGCGACGGTCGGCGAAGTCGAAGGTGCAGTGAACTGTTTGGTCAACACCTGCCCCAGCACCGTACGGGCGGCCTCGCCTTCGCCGTTGATCAGAATGACGATGCCGGTGCGCTGGTCCGGCAACAGGATCACCGACGAGTACATGCCCGCCAGCGTGCCGGTATGCGCGACTTTCCACACGCCATCGACATCCGACAACCGCCAGCCATACCCATACGCGGAGAAGTGGCTGTTGTCCCAGGCACGCATCCGCGCGCTGACCGGCATCGGCATGTGCGCGGTCCACACCGCCTTGCGCTGCGCTGGCGACAGCCACGCGGGCGTCGCGTCGGGCGACAGCCACATGCGCATCCACGTCAGCATGTCGTCGAGGCTGCAGCGGATGCCGCCGGCCGCCATGGACGTGACGTTGGGAACCACCTCATCATCTTCGCGGATGGCACGATTGCCTTGCGACGTGCGCATGTGCGGCTGCGCCACGTTGCCCACGGCCGCGCGGTTCCATTCGCCGACCTGGCAGCGCGACAGCCCGAGCGGCGCGAACAGTTCGCGCTTCACCAGTTCTTCGTAGGACGCTCCCCCTGCCACGGCCGCGACTTCGCCCGCCACGACATACAGCAGGTTGTCGTAGGCGTACGCAGCACGGAAGCTGTGGGTCGGCTTGAGGTGTTGCAGGCCGGCGATGATGTCGTTCCGGGTGAACCGGTTCGGTTCCGGCCACAGCATCAGGTCGCCCGCGCCCAGCCCCAGACCACTGTTGTGGATCAGCAGATCGCGTACCTGCATCTGCTGCGTGACCCACGGATCATGCATGCGGAACTGCGGCAGGTACTTCGTGACCGGATCGTCCCACTTGAGCTTGCCGGCGTCGACCAGTCGCGCCAGCACGCCGGCCGTCATCGCCTTGCTGTTGGAGGCGATCTTGAACAGCGTGTCGTTGTCGATCCTCTCATCGCTGCCGGCCCGCAGCTCACCCAGCGCGCGCGTGTACGCGACCTCGCCATCGCGGATGACGCCGACCGCCAGGCCCGGCAGGCCGTAGCGCTCGAATGTCTGTTCCACGGCGGCGTCGATGGCGGCATTGCCGGGCTCGGCGTGCGCGATGGGCGCCAACAGCGCCAGGCAGGCAAGGAAATGCTTCATGGCGTGGCTCACGTTTCCGGAGATTCCGAGCGCGCTGCCCTGCACGCAGACGAGCCGTCGCCGACATTGCCGGCGACGGTCCGAGGCTTGCTGCAGGTCGACGACGGATCAGGTCAGTCGAACTTGTACTCGACCATCAGCGCGAACGAACGGCCACGCGGATCGGCGACACGCGGTTCCCATGCGGCACCTGAAGCGAAGTCGTTGTAGTGGGCGGTGAACGGCGGATCCTCATTGAGCAGGTTACGCACGATGAAGGTGAACTTGGCGTTCTCCAGCCCCGTCCAGCCCAGGCTGTAGTTGTAGGTGATGTAGTCGTCGACGTCCGGATTCCAGTTTTCCGGAATGTAGCTGTTGTTGACCACGCTGACCGGGACTTCGTCCTTGTAACCATCGCGGTAGATCTGCGTGAGCGTGTGCGACCAGTCGCCCTTGGCCCACGCGAAACTCAGCGTGTGCTTCCATTTCAGCGGCAGGTTGTAATAGCGGATGTACTTGCCGACCTGGTTCGGACCGTACGGCGTGCTCTCCAGCGCCTTTTCCTGGAAGCTGTCGATGTAGCTGCCGTTGAGGTTGACGCGGAAGGTGCCGCCGGCAAGGTCGCCAATCACGTTGGCATCCAGCTCGATGCCGCTGATCAGGGTGCCGCCGGAGTTGATGAAGCGGCGATCGATGCCGACCACCTGGCCGCTGCTGTCCCGGATCCAGTTGGCGGCGAACAGGTCGTAGTTGGCGACCAGGGTGGCCTGGTTGGGCACGCGGATGGTGTTGGTACGCTCGATCTCCCACCAGTCCAGGCTGACATTGAAGTGTTCGTTAGGCGCGAACACCACGCCGAAGCTCTTCTGGTCGGACGTTTCGGGTTTCAGGTCGGCCTTGCCGCCGGTCAGGATGTCCGGCTGGATCGCCGTGCAGCCCGGGATCGCCGGATTGGCGACACCGCCGGGGCAGCTGGCCGGATCGACCAGGTCGAAGCCGGTGTACGGGCTGGACGTCACGCCACTGAACAGCTTGGTGAATTCCGGCACCTTGAAGCCGTCACTGATCGCACCGCGGAAGGCCAGCGATTCGATCGGCTGCCACTTGAACGAGAACTTCGGGTTGATCGTGCTGCCGAAGCCGTCGTAATCGTCGCGGCGTACCGCCAGGCTCACTTCCAGGCTGTCCACGATCGGCAGGAAGGCCTCGGCGTAGACCGCCTTCACATCGCGCGACACCTTCGGCAGATTATTGGTGGCGTCGAATGGCGCACCGAAAATGTAGCTGTTGTCCAGGACGATGCCGTCCTTTGTCGAGCCGAACTCGAACTCTTCGCGACGCAGATCCACGCCGACCGCCGCCATCACTTCGCCGCCCCACAGGTTGAAGCCGAGACCGCCGGAGAACGCGGCATCCAGCGTGGTGACGGTCGACTCGCCGCCATACAGGCGCACGCCCGCCGCCGAGGCCGCCTGCAGCATCGCGACCCCCGCGGGATCATGCTGCTGGCCCGGCATCAGGAAAGGATTCAGCAGCCCGCTGCCCAGCGCCGCCTTGAAGCCCGGCGTGAAGTAGTAGCCGCTGCCCAGCACGGATTCGGCTTCGCTGGATGCGCGCGACAGGCCGACGTCGTAGTCCCAGCTGCCGATCGTGCCGTCGACGCCGACCAGGAAGCGATACGCCTTGGTGGTCGTCTCGATCTGGCGCGGGCCGCAGACTTCGCAGCGCCAGCGATACGGAATCGGATTGCCGTACACCAGGTTGCCACTGCCGAAGTACGACGACAGTGCGTTGAAGACCATGTTGTAGGTCGCCAGCGACTGCGCGTTACCGGGCAGGTACGGGTACCAGGTGCTCGGCCCCAGCGCCGAAGCGGCCGTCGAGGCACTCGAGGTGATCTGCTGCGCTTCGAACTGACGGTTGGACTCGGAACGCGAGGCCATGGCTTCGGCGTAGAAACGATGGTTCTCGCCGAGCTTGAACGTGGCACGGCCCAGCGCCTGCAGGCTTTCCTGCGGCTGCTGCATCACCTGCGCCGCCGGATAGTCCCACGCACAGGCGTACTTCGAGTTGGCGACGCCCCACAGCCGGTACGCGTACGGGCCCATCATGTCGCCGCCGGCCTCGCAGCCCGCCGCACCCGGCAGGTTGAGGATGTTGATCAGCGCCTGCCCGCCGCCACCGGCGGGATCGGCCAGCGTACCGGTGATGATGCCGCCGGCGATGTTGGATACCGTGGCGAACGGCGTGCCGCGGGTATCGGGCGACAGGCCCCGGTCGAGCTGGAACGTGTTCGCGTAGTCGCGGTCGCTGCCCAGAAGGATCTCGTTCTCGCGATAGTTCATCGTGCCCCAGACGTTCCAGCCGTCCGAGTCGATGTCGCCCATGCCGCCGAGCACACTGTAGGTGTAGATGTTGCCGCCGCCATCCTGGGTAACGTCGAAACCCGCGTTGACCGTGATGCCCTGGTAGTCGCTGCGGGTGATGAAGTTGATCACGCCGCCGATGGCGTCGGTGCCGTAGACCGCCGAGGCGCCGTCGCGCAGCACTTCGACGCGGTCGATGGCGGCGAACGGAATCGAATTGAGGTCCACAGCCTGCCCACGCAGGCCATGGGTGGCGACGCGGCGGCCGTTCAACAGAACCAGCGTTGCGTCGGCACCCTGGCCACGCAGGTTGGCGCCGGACACACCGTTGTTGCCACGCAGGTCTGCCGGCGCGATGCCGGCATTCGACGCCAAGCTGTCGGAGGCGTTGCTGGCGACGTTGAGGAACTGCAGCAGCTGTTCCGCCGACGTGATGCCCTGTGCCTCGATCTCCGCTTTCTGGATGATGGTGACGGGCAATGCGGCTTCCACATCGGTGCGCTTGATGCGCGAACCGGTGACGGTCACCGTATCGAGCGTGCGGGCACCACTGGCAGGTGCCGCATCCTGTGCGAGCACGACGCCCGGAACGGCCAAGCCCAGCAGGATGGCGGAAGCGAGGTGGGTGGGCCTAAGCGAAAGGCGTCGAGCGGGCATGCAGATCTCTCCTCTGAATGTCTGGAACGCGCGGTGCGCGCGACCGGTGTGATGGACTGCGATGCGCTCGACGCGTCGTTCCGGGGCCAATGCCTCGCCCATGCGATGCATGCGGCGCAGCGACTGATCGATCCCCGGCCCGCATGGCTCCCCATTCGCGCCTTCCCGCGCATCCATCCCGGATGCGCACCACAGATTGCCTGGTGAAACGGACTGCACCGGCACCCCTGCCGGTAAAACCCCTGTGATGGCGGTTTAGCATGCAGCTTGACCGCAGTCAATAAATTATTCTTGTGGTGCAAAAAAACTGACTTGAATATTCCTGCCCGTCACGGTGACGTGGCAGGTGGAGCGGTCAACGCATGCAGGATGCGCAGGTCTTCGGCATCCAGTTCCGACCCTTCCATGCCGCGGAAGCGATGGTGGAACGCACGCACCGTATCGGGGCGATTGTCGGTGGAGTAGCCGATCGCCTGCAGCGCCAGCCACGGATCGAATCCGGGCGGCGGATCGCCGGCACCCTCCGCCGGCCACACGCCGAAGCCGGCGTCCGCCAGACGCTTCCAGGGGAACAGCGGGCCCGGATCGATCTTGCGGGTCGGTGCCAGATCCGAATGGCCGATGATCTGTGTCGGTGGAATACGCAGACGCTGCGTCAGGTCGCGCAGCAGCACGATCAGGCTGTCGATCTGCGCATCGGGAAACGGACTCTTGCCGTCGTTGTCGATCTCGATGCCGATGGACGCGTTGTTGACATCGGTGATCGCGCCCCAGCTTCCGGCGCCCGCGTGCCAGGCGCGCTGCGTGTCGCTGACCAACTGGTAGATCTTGCCGTCCTTGCCCAGGAGATAGTGTGAGCTGACGCGTCCGCCGCTGTTGCGGCTGCGAAGGGTATCCAGCGACTGCTCCACCGAATCCTGTTCGGTGTAGTGCAGCACGATGACCACCGGCCGGCGCTCATCGAAGTTCTTCGACGGCACCCAGGTGGCGAGCGGATTGCGTGGTGCGGAGTGGGCGCAGGCGCCCAGCAACATGACCAGCGTCAGCAGGATGGCGGAGCGACGCAGCGGGCGGAAAAGCATCGTCATGACAGGACCTCGCGATGGAGCTGGAGACAGGAATAGCACGGAGCGCCTCGGGAAGGCGCGCCACATGGACAAAGAAAGGCCTGCCGCGAACGGCAGGCCACCGGAGAAATCAAAAGCCCGAACCTGCGGCCGTGATCAGAAATTCCAGGTCACCACCAGTTGGGCGTAACGCGGGGACTGCCAGCGGGTGCCGGTGCCGAAGGTGGAGCGCATCTGGCCGGGCTGGCCCTCGTAGCGCGCACTCACGTTGACGACCTCCTGATCGTTGAGCAGGTTGTAGACCGAGAAGCGCGCCTTCAGGTCGATGCCTTCCACCGGCAAGGTCCACGTGACGTTGGCACCAAGGTTGTAGGTCCATGGCATGCGGCCGAACGCACCGCGCTCGGTTCGCTGATAGACTCGGTCGGCCCAGTTTCCGGAGCAGTTCTGGACGCACAGCCAGCCCGTGCCGCCACCGCTACCCGTGCTGGTGTAGCTGGCCACGGCCAGGTTCTCGTCCGGCCAGGTGACGCCGAAGGCGGTGATCGGACCGCCGGACAGCGCGGTGAACGTGCCGCCGACCGACCACATCTCGTTGAACTTGTAACTGGCACGCAGTTTGATCTGGTGCTCGTGATCGTTGAACAGCACGCCATAGCGATCGTTGTTGGCCGGGTGATCCCAGTGCTGGGTCATGCCGGTGTCGCCGTAGTTGGTATCCGAGTTGACCGGTCCCTCGTGGTTGCCTTCGGACTTCGACCACAGGTACGACGCGTTGAACGCCCACTTGTCGTCCCACGCGCGGTCGATCTGGAACTCGACCGCCTTGTAGGTGCGCTTGGGTTTGGAGTAGCCCACGATGCGGTTGCTGCCGACCGTGATGTAGCCTTCTTTCGAGGTATCGATGGTGACCCAGCCGTCCTGGGCGCACCCCATGTCGGTGGTGCCCCACAGCGTCAGCGATTCGCCAGGATTGATGATCGGCCAGATCGTGCCGTGCCTCACGCCGCACAGTGCGTTGATGCGCGCATCGCCCAGGTCGTTTGTCATGCGTCGATAGGTGGCATTGATGCCCCACGACCACGCCTGGTTGATCATGGTCTGGAAGCCGACGATCGCCTCGTCCTGGTACACCGCATCCAGGTCGCGATCGACGCTTTGCCGCGTGTCGTTCACGACGACGTTCATCGACTGGTCCACCGGGCCGATCTGCGCCCCGATCACGGGCGCCATGTACGACGCGCCGGTGATCGGGTTGGTTTCGGCACGCCAGCCATCCAGTGCGTAGTAGGTGTACTCGTCGGTGAGACCGCCTGCGAAGTTATAGTTGATGATGCTGGGGATAGGCAGGTAGTAGCGCCCCAGATTGCCGAACAGCTTGGTGCTGCCGTCGCCCTTCATGTCCCAGGAGAAGCCCAGACGCGGCGAGAACAGGTTGTCCTGCTCGATGAAGGTGTTGCCGACCGCATCCATGTTCTCGAACGTATCCAGGCGCAGGCCGAGGTTCAGCAGCAGGTTCGGCGTCACGCTCCAGATGTCTTCCACATAGAACGCGCTCGCCTTGGTATCGAACGCGCCACCGTCGGACCGTTCGCGCCCAGTGATGACGGCGCTGACGCCCGCCGGCACGATGCCGCCGTTGGACAGCGTGTCGCCGGGGTTCTGCGCGGTCACGGTGTAGCGCATGCCGGTCGGACCCGGGTAGGACGTGAAGCGTTCGGTATTCATCTCCTCGCGATCGATGCCGAAACGGAGCAGGTGATCGCCCAGCGTCCATTCGAAGTCCAATCGACCCACCTTGCGCTCGTCGTGATGGTCGACGACCGACGTGCTGGTGCTCGGGTGGCATGAAACCGGCGGGCGACCCATGGCGGTGTAGGCCGCGTTGTAGGTCGTGCCGATGATCACCTGTGAGCACAGTTCGTCGGCGGACGAGTAGACCAGCGCCTGGGTACGGTTGATGCCGTACATCGCCTTGGCGGTGAAGTTGTCGCCGAAGTGGCCGGTGTAGGTGACCGATCCATTCTTGCCGCCGCTCTCGGCCGTGCTCTTGCCGACATACGCGCCCTTGGTGGCGGTGGCGAAGGTGTAGCCATAGGTGTCGACTTCGGCCTCGCCCTCGTCCGAGAAGGCCAGCAGCTCCAGCAGATGGTCGTCATTGATCTGCCAGTCCATCTTGACGCCCCAGAACCCGTTGCCGGATTCGTTCTTGCTCCAGCTGCTGCCCAGCGCATTCGTATAGCTCGCGTCGTTGTCGCGCTGCTCGAACATCGCGAACAGGAACAACTTGTCCTTCACCACCGGCCCTGATGCCCAGACATTGTTCTTCATCCAGGACTGGCGGTCATGACTGGACAGCACATTGGTGCTGCCATCGGCGTAATAGTGATCGTCCGCCGTAGAACGCCACGCGGCGGGCTCGAAGGTCGACTGGATGCCGCCCTGGAACTCGTTGGTGCCGCGCCGCGTGACTGCGTTGATCACGCCGCCCGTGCTGCGGCCGAATTCCACCGAGTAGCCGCCGGTCTTGACTTGGAACTCCTGGAAGAAACCAAACGGCGCACTCGAGAAGCTCTGCCTCCGGTAGAAGTCGGTGACGTTGAGGCCATTGATGAACACCGAGTTCTCGGCGATCGAAGAGCCGCCGAACGAGATGCCACCCAGCGACGAGTTGCCGGAGATCACGCCGGGTGCGAGCAGCGCCACCGATGTCAGGCTCTGGTCGACCGGAATTCGTGCGAGTTCCTCACGGTTGATGTTGGTGGCCGACTCCGTCGAGCGTACGTCCACCCGGTTGATCACCCGCGACCCCACCACCTGCACGGCGTTTAGGTTCACCACGCCACCGTCGGCACCGAGGTTGACCGTGGTCGTACCGCCCAGCGACACGTTGACACCGACGGCATCGCCTACATCGGCGCCGTCGCGCTTGACCTGCAGGCGGTACTCGCCGATAGGCAGCTGGGTCAGGCGGTAGCTGCCGTTGCCTTCCACCGTGACGGTGCGGGTGGCGCCCGTCGCGGTATTAGTGATCGTGATCTGATCGCCCGCGCTGGCGCGACCCGCGACCGCGCCGGTCGCGCTCTGCGCCATCGCCAGCGGTGCCATCGTGGCGATGCATGCGCCCAGGGCAATGCCCAGTGCCGCCTTCTTCAGAACCTTGCCTTTCATCCCCGCTCTCTCCTGCTAAAGATGTTGGTAGAAACGTGTGGTGGTGTCAGCCGCGCCCATCCCGCGGCAGCATGGTCCATTCGAACGTGTAGTCCCATTGGTCGAAGTAGAGGTTGCCGCCCTTCCACTCGACTTCGCCGCGCTGCAGGTCCACGGTTTCTGAGCGCACGTGCTGCTTGGCGGGGATGAACTCGCGCGAGTAGTCGTCGTTGAACGCCACGCGATACGCATCCAGCCCACCGAGGTAGAACCAGCGCAGCGCCGGATCGTCCGATGCCAACTGGCCGGTGGTCACGTCCATCGGCACCCAGCCGTAAGGTGCGAGGTACAGCGCACCCCAGTCGTGCATGGTGTCGTGGCCTTCCACGTCCTCCGAGTAGGCCCAGCCCGACTGCCAGCGCGCGGGAATGCCGTTCATGCGCAGCAGCGTGATCAGCAGCAGCGTCTGCTGTCCGCAGTCGGCATGGCCGGCGCGGAAGGCGTGGTCGCTGATGTTGCTGATCGTGGAGTACTCGCGCGCACCGGCCCACGGAATGCGGTCCACGGCGGCAAACAGTTTCTGGGCGATGCGGTACGGGTTCTTCTCGTCGCCCACGATCTGCTCGCTGAAGCGGCGCAGGTCGTCGCTGAAGACGACATGCGGGGCGCGCTCGGCGAGGAAGGCAGCGAGTTCCGGCGTGGCCGTCGCGGGCACTACACGGTCGGGATCCATCGCCACGCGGCGCGCGTGCATCGTCACCTCGTACGTCACCGAGAAGGTCGTCGGTGCGCCGGCGACCGCCGGCTGCTCGAAGTAGGCGGTGCGCTGCAGCGCGCGTTCCGGCGCCACCTGCGGACGGCCCGGCTGGCTGGCCACCAGTGCGATGGCCTCCTGCTGGCCCGCGATGGCACGCGGATACGGCAGCCAGGCGCGCACGGTCTCCCCCGCCGGCACGGCGTCGGGTTTCACGCTGAGGGTGTGGGTGATGCGCACGCGACGCGGCAGCACGCTGGTCGCGCCGGTGGCTTTGGCGACCTGCATCACGTCGCGATGATGGCGGTGCAGCGCCTCGTAAGGGCCTTGCACGAAGGCCCGCACCGGCGGCGCACGGCGCGCGGCGGCCTCCGGACTCAGGCGGAACAGGTTCGACACCGACCGGCTGAAGTAGCGCGGCTCACCGTCGATATCCAGCCGCTCGATCAGCCCGGCGCTGTCCCAGCGCTGGAACTCGTCCTCGCCCAGGTCCGGCACGTGCGTGCGGAGGCGTTCGCGCACGGCGTCAGCGTCGAGGGTGAAATCTAGGCGGATGCGGCGCATGCGTTCGCGCTGGAACAACAAGGCTTCCCGGTCTGCGGCTGCCGCATCGGTCGCGGCCAGCGCACGGGCGATGGCGGCTTCCGCGCTCTGGAAGCGTCCACGGTCGATGTCGGCGACGATGGCAGAGAGCGGGTCACCGGCCTCGGCCAGACCCGTCACCGGGAGTACCATCGGCCACCCGCACAGCGACAGCCACGCGGCCAGCCGGCGCCGGGTGCGCCTGCCGCGTTCTGTCACCACGTGCTGGCTCCTGCTGGCATCCACGTCGTACATCCCCACGCCGACTGGTCACGGCTGTGTAACACGGCATGAACACAAGGGTCAATAATTTATTCTTGATTTTTATATCGGAAGAAATAAATATTCTTGTGGAAACCGTCCCCGGCATGGCGTCATGGTTGCCGGGTGGATGGGTCTGACAGAGGGGAGTGGATGAACGCATCGATGCCGTATCGGCCTTTGGCCCGGCGACTCACGGGCGGACGCACCGGGCCGGGGGGGCGCCTGAAAGCCCTCGCCCTGCTGAGCCTGCTTGCCGCCGGCATGCCCGCTCTGGCGCGCGACCCGCTGCCTGTTCCCGCCCATGCCGTCATCGGCGTGCAGGACCGGCACCTCCAGGCCGACGACTGGGTCCGGCGTCTCGCCGAGCCGGACCGGCCGCTGCTCAACGGCACCGGCGTGGCGGCGCAGAACGACCGCATGTGGCAGAGCGACCGGCATCTCCATGTGTTGCAGAACCTGCCCCCGGACCTCACGCGCGCGCAGGTTCGCGGCTGGCTGGACCCGCTGTCCGCTCCTCCGACCCGTACGCTGTACGACGAGCGGGGCGTTGAGATCACGAAGCCACAGCTGGCTGCCATCATCGCCAATGCCGCCGTGGACGCGGTCGCCGCCACCGCCCCCGCACGCTACGGGCTGGTGGTGCACCGCGCCGACCTCCGTACCTTTCCGACCCGCCAGCGCGTTTTCAGCAGCCAGGGCGAGACGGACATCGACCGCTTCCAGGAAAGCGCGCTGTTCCCGGGTTCGCCGGTGGTCATCGCGCACACCAGCGCCGACGGCGACTGGTACTTCGTGGTGAGCTCGCGGTACGCCGCGTGGATAGAAAAGCGGTTCGTCGGCGAAGGTGCCCGCGACAAGGTGCTCGGCTACGGCGCGGGCACGTCCGCCCTGGTGGTGACCGGCGCCACCGTGCGTACCGTCTACAACCCGGAGGAGGCCGGCATCTCGGCGCTGCAGCTGGACATGGGTGTCCGGGTCCCGGTGCTGGCCGACTGGCCGGCCGACAAGGCAGTGAACGGGCAACACCCCTATACCTCGCACGTCATCCAGCTGCCGGTGCGCCGTGCCGACGGCGCGCTCGCCCTGCTGCCGGCCTTGCTGCCGCGCACCGCCGACGTCGCACCGGATTACCTGCCGTACACCGCGGCCAACCTGCTGCGCCAGAGCTTCAAGTTCCTCGGCGAGCGCTACGGCTGGGGCCACGGCTACGACAGCCGCGATTGCAGCGGCTTCGTGTCGGAGGTCTACCAGAGCATGGGCATCGTCCTGCCGCGCAACACCAGCGCGCAGGCCGTCAGCCCGGCACTGGAACGCATCGGCTTCGACGCCGGCGACAGCCACGAGAAGCGCCTGGCCGTGCTGCGCACGTTGCAGGTCGGCGACCTGGTCTACATCCCGGGCCACGTGATGATGGTGATCGGCCACGACAACGGCACCACCTACACCATCCACGACACCACCGGCATCACCTACCGCGGCGCCGACGGCAAGGTCGTCCGCACCACCCTCAATTCGGTAGCCGTCACCCCGCTGGAACCCTTGCTGTTCAACAGCGAGCAGTCCACCGTCGACCGCATCACCGCCATCCAGCGCATCCGTCCCCAAGGGGCTCCATGAAGATCACCGACATCACCTTCGGCATGCTGCGCGTGCCGCTGAAGACACCGTTCAAGACCGCGCTGCGCACCGTCGACACGGTGGAAGACATCGTGGTGATCGTGAAGACCGACACCGGCCACGTCGGCTACGGCGAGGCGCCGGCCACGGCCGTCATCACCGGCGACACGCACGGCTCGATCGTCGAGGCCATCGGCAAGTTCATCCGGCCCCGGCTGATCGGCCAGGACGTCGCCAACCTCAACCGCATCACCGACCTCATCCAGACGGCGCTCGAGCGCAACACCAGCGCCAAGGCGGCGGTCGAGATCGCGGTCTACGACCTGTGGGCCCAGCTCTACGACGCGCCGCTGTACAAGATGCTGGGCGGCGGCGACCCCGTCATCACCACCGACATCACCATCAGCGTGGACTACATCGACAAGATGGTGGCCGACTCGATCAGCGCGGTAGAGCGCGGCTTCGAGTCATTGAAGATCAAGGTCGGCAAGGACATCGGCCTGGATATCGAACGGGTGAAGGCCATCTATTCCGCCGTCGAGGGCCGTGCGCTGCTGCGTCTGGACGCCAACCAGGGCTGGACCGCCAAGCAGGCGGTGTTCGCCATGCAGCATCTGGAAGACGCGGGCGTCGTACTGGAACTGCTGGAGCAACCGGTCAAGGCGCGCGACCTGGACGGCCTGAAGTACGTCACCGACCGCGTGCACACGCCGGTGATGGCGGACGAGAGCGTGTTCGGCCCGACCGAGGTGATCGACCTGATCAAGATGCGCGCCGCCGACATCATCAACATCAAGCTGATGAAGACCGGCGGCATATCCAACGCCATCCGCATCGCCGACATCGCTTCCCTCTACGGCGTGGAGTGCATGATCGGCTGCATGATCGAGACCAGCATCAGCGTGGCGGCCGCCGTGCATGTCGCTGCGGCGAAGGCCAACGTCATTACCAAGGTGGACCTGGACGGTCCGTCGCTGGGACAGTTCAACCCGGTCGAAGGCGGCGTGATCTTCAACGAGTCGGAAATCACGATTACCGAGGCGCCCGGCCTGGGTATCCGCGAGATCCGTGGCCTGGAACTGCTGCCGGGCTGAGCCCGGTGGCGATGGCCCGTTGTCAGCACCGTCCACCGCCATCACACTCATGCCATGACAACGCCCCTGGTGAAGATCCGCTCCGAACGCGATCAGATGTCGGCCATCGAACGCCGCATCGCCGACTTCATCCTCGACAACGCGCACTTGCTGCGCGACTACTCCTCGCAGCAGCTCGCCAGCGCGCTGGGCATCAGCCAGTCGAGCGTGGTGAAGTTCGCGCAGAAGTTCGGCTTCAAGGGGTACCCGGACCTCAAGTACACCATCGGCGAAGCCGTCGCCCGCAACGGCAACGGCCAGGTGTTGCCGCCGGACGCGGCTAAGGACGATGCCGCGGATGCCTATGGGCAACTGCAGGACAGCCTGCGCCGCAGCAAGATGGCCGCCGAGGAGGAAACCCGCAGCCTCAATCCGCGCACGCACATCGAGCCCATCGTCCAGATGATCGACAAGGCGGACAAGGTGTTCGTCTGCGGGCTGGGCGACGACGGCCTGTTCGCGCGCGAGTTCGCCATGCGGCTGTCGCTGCTGGGCCTGCTGACGGTGCACCACGCCGACCCCATCCTGATGATGGCCAACCTGTCGGCAGCACGCCCCGGCGATGTGCTGCTGATGTTCTCCGAGTTCGGCAAGCTGCCCGAGCTGTCGCAGGTAAGCCGCCAGTTCCAGGCTTGCGAAGGCAAGGTCATTTCCATCACCCGCCACACCGCCAACCCGCTGCGTGCACATGCGGATGCGGCGTTGGTCATCTCGGCACACGACCCCGCGCCGCATGTGGAACAGCTGCTGTACCGCTCATCGCTGCAATCGTTGCTGGATTTCGTGTTCGTGCTGCTATGCCAGACCAATCCGGACCGCAACCGCCAGCTCGCCATCAATCTCGAACGCATCCATCATCTGCTGGAGTCGTGATGCCCATACCGTCGTTGCCGCGCCACTCCTTCCGTTCGCTTGTCCTGGCCACGCTGCTGCTCGGCACCGGCACCGACGCCCGTGCCACCGCCGGGGAACCTACCCCGGCCCCGCAAGCCTGGCGCGATGCACGCCAGCTGGTCCTGGTGATAACCGACGGCTGGGATGCCACCACCGGCACGCTGCAACGTTTCGAGATGCGCGACGGCCGCTGGCAGACGGTTGCTGACGTGGCACCGATCTCGGTCGGACGCAACGGTGCGGCGTGGGGTCTGGGTTTGCATCCCACGCAGCTGCAAGGACCGCAGAAGCAGGAGGGCGACGGTCGTGCGCCCGCCGGCGTGTTCACGCTCGGCGAAGCCTTCGGCTACGCCGACAAGGCCGACACCACCATGCCCTACCGCGCGATGCAGGCGACCAGCTACTGCATCGATGTGCCGGATTCGCCGCTGTACAACCGCATCATCGATACCCGCGACGAAGGCAACGAAGCCGCGAAGGGATCGACAGAACCCATGCGACTGGACCTGCATAACAATGGCGATGTCCGTTATCGGGAAGGCCTGGTGATCGGCCACAACCCGAATGCAACACCGCGCGCCGGCAGTTGCATCTTCGCGCACCTGTGGCGCACCCCGGGCGAGCCGACGGCGGGTTGCACCGCGATGGCGGCGGGGACGATGGACGACGTACTGGCCTGGCTGCGTCCCGACGCGCGCCCGGTCTTCGTGCTGCTGCCCCGTGCCGAGTACGCCCGCCTCACCCGCGAATGGCAGTTGCCGGAGACGGCGCCATGAGGTGGCCGGGCGCCACCGCGCGCGTTCTTCTCGGTCTCGCTGCCGGCGCAATCGTCGGCCTGGCACTGGCCCACTGGTCGCCGACGAGTGCGGCCACCGCAGTCGCCATCGCCCAGCCGATCGGCAAACTCTGGCTCAGCGGCCTGCAGATGACGGTCGTGCCGCTGGTACTGGCGCTGGTGATCCTCGGCGTCGCGACCGCCAGCGATGCCGCCGCGTCCGGCCGCGTCGCGCGTCGGGCGATGGTGGTATTCATCTCTCTGCTGTCGCTGTTCGCCGCCTATGCAGCCATCGTCGCGCCGCTGGTGTTGGCGATGGTGCCGCCCAGCGAAGCACTGACGGCCACGCTGCACGGCACGCTGCCGACGTCCGGTGAGGTCGTCACGCCCGGACTTGCCGACTGGATCGGCTCGATCGTGCCGAGCAACGCCATCATGGCGGCCGCGCAGGGCGCGATGTTGCCGGTGGTCGTGTTCGCCTTGTTCTTCGGATTCGCGCTTACGCGCGTGCAGGAAGACCGTCGCACGCAGATCATCGGCTTCTGCCACGGCATTGCGGACACCATGATTGTGATCGTGCGCTGGATGCTGCTGGCCGCACCGATCGGCGTGTTTGCGCTGGTGCTCGCCGTCTGTGCGCAGGCGGGCATCGGCGTGATCGGCGCGTTGGCGGGATACATCGCGCTGCAGTGCGGGATGTACCTCGGCGCGACCCTCATCTGTTATGTGCTGGTAGCGGTGTTCGCGCGCCAATCCCCGCTCGCTTTCGCCAAGGCGATCCTACCTGCGCAGGTCGTGGCCGCCAGCACGCAGTCTTCGCTGGCCTCGTTGCCTGCGATGGTGGAGAGCGCCCGCTTCCGCCTCGGACATCCGCGAGCAGTCGCTGCGCTGGTACTGCCGATGGCGGTGACGTTGTTCCGCATCACCAGCCCAATCCAGTACATCGTCGCGGCATGCTTCGTCGCCTGGGCCTACGGTATCGAAGTCAACGCGGTGACGTTGGCTGCCGGAGCTGCGCTGGCCGTGGTGATCAGCCTTGGCTCCATCGGCCTGCCAGGCCAGGTGAGCTTCATGGCGACGGTCATGCCGGTGACCCAGTCCATGGGGCTGCCGATCGAACCACTCGGCCTTTTGCTTGCGGTGGACACCATCCCCGACGTGTTCGCCACCACCGGCAATGTCACCGGCGACCTGACCGCGACCAGCATCGTCGCGCGCCAGTCGCCCGATGCACGTGACGGCGACGACAGCTGAACAAGTAGTCGACACGCGAGCACGGCCACCAGCAGAAGTGGTGGCCGTGCCGCGTGCACTCAGAGCGCGCACTGCGCGCGCTTCACGACGTTGGGCGCACTACCCGGCCCGCAACGGGTCCAGTGAGAAGGACGCTGCTCCCCATCGTTGCCATGGACAACCAGCGTCGCGTTGGCTGTTCCGCATAGAAGCCACCGACCTTCAGAAGGGCGTAAATCGTGGTCCGGCACGACGCGCAATGGATGCGGGGTGGCGCGAGAGCAGGTAGTCGCTGACAAGCCGTCGCAAGGGGTCGGCGACATCGGCATGCGCTTGCAGTGACGCGATCACCTCGTCCCACAGGCCGCTTTGGGCCCAGCGCGTGAATCTGACGTAGACGCTATGCCACGGACCCCACGCTGTCGGGAGGCGCCCCCACGGTTGCCGCGTCACGGCGATCCACAGAACAGCCTCAAGGAACGCGCGTGTCCTTACGCCGTTCCGCGCGCGTGCGCGGACGAGCGGTGGCAGCGTCGCCACGACAGCATCCCAGCGCGCCTCATCCAGCTGCAGTGCGTCCGCGGAATCGATCATCCCCGTGTCGCCCGATACCTGCCCCTGCTCCCCACTCCGTTCTTCCATCATCGCGTGCCTCCTGGCGCTCCGAAAAAACCTGCGCGTACCACTGCGCTGCGAAATCCTTCCGCTTGTTCTTCCTCTTCGCACGAGGTCATTCGAAGCGGACATGCAGCGCCCGATCCGCGATGCGCCATGTCGCACAAGTCACGAAGTTCCCGATGCCGGCACTCAATTTATGTACCGGTCAGTTTTATATTCAGGAGATGTTGTGAGGTGAAGCGGATACTGCGTCCACCGTCACTTCCTAAGCGACGGACACACAACAAAAAGAGAGAAACACGCCCCATGAAGAAGTCCTTGCTCGCCCTCACCCTGCTGGCTGCCGCTCCCTTCGCCGCGTCCGCCGCAGAAGGCGTTTCCTACAACTATGTCGAAGGCGGCTACACCGCGACGAACATCGATGGCCCCGATGCCGATGGCTGGGCACTGAAGGGTTCCGTCGCGCTGCATCCGAACTTCCATGTCTTCGCCGACTACAACACGCAGGAAATCGAAAACATCAACGTCGATTTCGACCAGTGGCGCGTCGGCCTCGGCTATAACCACGAGCTGTCGCAGCGCGTCGATCTGCTGACCCGCGTCGCGTATGAAAAGGCGAAGACCGACAGCTTCAACGCCGGCAGCGTACGCGTGCCGAGCTTCAGCGCCGACGGCTACAGCGTCGAAGTGGGCGTGAACAGCGCGCTCATCACCAACCGTTTGAATGGCTATGCGCTGGCCGGCTACGAAGACGGCGGCAGCGACTACGACGGCGATTTCTACGGCCGCCTTGGCGCGCAGGTGAAGTTCACCCCGAACTGGAGCGCCTCGGCAGACGTGAAGTTCGCTGACGGTGACACCCAGTGGTTCGTCGGTCCGCGCTTCAGCTGGTAATCCGCAACAGCGTTCCCCGCGACGCGTCCCCCTCTCTCCCCGCGTCGCACCCCAAAGCCCGGCCTCCACGGCCGGGCTTTTCTTTGCACGACTAAAGAAAAACCCGGCGTGGCCGGGCTTTTCCTGTTGCCTGCTGGACGCCTTACTTGAACAGCGTTTCCGGATACTCCGGTTTCTGTTCGCGCGCGAGCAGCTGTTGCAGGCCATCGCGGGGCGTCAGATCACCGTGCAAAACAGCACGCACCGCGCTGGAGATCGGCAGGTCGATGCCGTGGCGTTCCGCCTGGCGCATGACTTCGTCGGCGGTCTGCACCGACTCGACCACCTGGCCGATCTCGCGCACGGCATCCTGCAGCGACTGGCCACGGCCGAGCGCCAGGCCCAACCGCCGGTTGCGCGACAGGTCACCGGTACAGGTCAGCACCAGATCGCCGAGCCCGGCCAATCCCATCAGGGTTTCCGGTTTTGCGCCGATGGCGGCCGACAGGCGCAGCATCTCGTTGAGGCCACGGGTAATAAGGCCGGCGCGGGCGTTGAGGCCCAGCTGCATGCCGTCGGACACACCGGTCGCCACGGCGAGTACGTTCTTCATCGCGCCGCCGAGTTCGGCACCGACCATGTCGTCGCCGGTGTAGGCGCGGAACGCCGGCCCATGCATCACATCGGCCACCGCTTGCGCGAAGCCCACATCGGCACCGTGCACGGTGACCGCGGTGGGCAGGCCCAGCGCGACTTCCTTGGCGAACGAGGGACCGGTGACGACCGCGATCGGCACGTCGGGACCAAGAACCTCCTCGGCAACCTCATGCAGGAAGCGACCCGAGCCGGTTTCGAAGCCTTTGGTCGCCCACGCCACGCCAGCCTTCGCGGGACGCAGGGGAGCCAGCTTCTTCAGCGTCTCGGTGAAGGCATGCGACGGTACGACCACCAGCACCTGGTCCGCATCGGCAAGCGACGTGGCCAGATCGGTGGTGGCGCGCAGGCTGTCCGGCAACGGGATGCCGGGCAGGTAGCGGGTGTTCTCGTGCTGGCCGTCGATGGCGGCCGCGACCACCGGGTCGCGACCCCACAACGTCACCTGGTGCCCATGCCGCGCCATCAGCGCGGCCAGGGCGGTACCCCATGACCCGGCGCCCAGCACCGCGATCTTCAGCACGTCGACGGGATTCGGGTCAGACATCCGTCACCCCTGTGTGCGGCGTTGCCGCGCTGACGGGACCGTGCATCGGCGATCAGGCGTTGCCGACCGGTTCCGAGTTGGCCAGGCCGGCATCGCCGCCCTGCGCGGCGCGCTGGCGCAGCGATTCGGCATACAGCGCCTCGAAATTGATCGGCTGCAGGAAGAACGGCGGGAAGCCACCGGCCTGCACCAGGTCGCTGACCAGCTGGCGCACGTACGGGAACAGGATGTTCGGGCACTGCGTGCCGAGCAGCACGTCGACGGCCTGCGGCTCGAGGCCGATCAGACCGAAGATGCCCGCCTGCTGCACTTCCGCCACATACGCGGTTTTGTCGCCGGCCTTGCAGGTCAGGGTCACGCCGAGCACGACCTCGAAGGCGTTCTCGCCCAGACGCTGGACGCGCTGGTTCAGGTTGAGCTGCAGCTCCGGCTGCACGTTCTCGGCGAACACGGCCGGTGCGCCGGGGGCTTCGAAGGAAACGTCCTTGACGTAGATCTTCTCGACAGTGAAAGCGGGGCCAGCGGCTTCGGCGGCAGGCGCGACCGCGCCGTTGGTGGTCTCGTCGGACATTTCTTTGACTCCGGAATCTGGATTGCAGGTGAATGGAAACTATCTCATGGCGGCACGCGGGGCCCGGTTCAAGGGCGGGTCCGCGGCCAGCGGGGAATCAGCGGCCCTTGACCAGCGGCAGGTCGGCCTGCTGCCAGGCAGCGATGCCACCCTCGAGCGAGTAGACCTTCTCGAAACCGGCCTTCTTCAGCCGCTTGGCGGCGCCGCCGGACGCCTGCCCGGTGCGGCAGACCAGCACCACGGGCTGGGACTTGGCCCCGGCCAGCAGCTTGTTCTCGGGGTCGAAGTTGCTGGGCAGCACGTTGCGGCTGCCGGCGATGTGGCCCTTCTCGAAATCGTTGCTCGCCGACAGGTCCACGACCAGGGCGTTCTCGCTGTTGACCAGCTGGGTCAGCTCGGCCGGACGCAACGTCTTGTAGCCGCGGAACAGGCGTGCGACCTCGGTGTAGATGATGGCCACCGTCAGGCCGACGAGGGCCAGCGACAGCATCTGGTTGAACGGAGAACGGGTGGCGAAAGCCAGGATTTCTTCGAAATTCACGGGGTTGGCGATCTTCGAGCGGGCGGCGATTGTCGCACAGGACGCCGCCCGGGCGCCGGACCGTTATTCCCCGTTCCAGAGGTCCGGCAGGCCGACGACCAGCCACCAGCGCTTGCCTTCGGGGTCCCAGCGCCAGCGCTCGCGGTAGCGCATCGTGCGTTCGGCCATGGTGTGCTTGTTGATGACGCGCAGCTCGACGGTCCGCTCAATGGTCCCGTCAGGCCCACCGCTGGACGACAGATCGCGGTAGCCAGAGATCTGCACCTGCTGGTAGCGCTCGAACTCCAGCTCGGTCATCGGATGCTCGGCTTTGTAGGCGGGATCGACGAGCTGCCAGGCCGTTTCGAAATCACCCCAGCGGATCGCCGCAGCGTACGCATCCTGCATGGGCTGCAGCTTGCCGCGTTGCATGCGGCTCTGCGCCACCGCCGGGGCGAGCATGAGCAGCAAGCCCGTCGCCAACAGCAATTTCCCGATCATCCGCATGGCATTCCCCCGGTCGTGGCCCGCATGCTACCGCTTCGCGATGGCGACGAAGCGCCCGCTCAGCGTGGTGGCCATGCCGCCTTCAGGCAGTCGCACGCAGGCATCCACCTGGATCCGCGCCCGGCCGCGCTGCACCAGCGTGTCGATGAGGGTGTCCGGCGACTGGCCGTCGGCGAAGGTCGCGTCGGCGACCAGGTCGCCATACAACGGCGCGAGATAGCGGATCCGGCTGTCGGCGACGTAGACCTCCGCCTTGAGGCCCGCCAACCGCAGTTTCAATGTCACCAGGCCCCAGCCCGCCACGGTCATCAGCGAGGTCAGGCTGCCACCGAAGGCATTGCCCTTGTCGTTGACGTTGGCCGACAGCGGTGCGGTCAGCCGCAGGGCGTCGCCATGGAGACCCTCAACCTCCACGCGCATCGCCGCCACCGGCGGCATGCCGCGGCAGTAGTCACGCAGTTCCTGCAGGGCTTCTTCCGGGCTCATCACTCATAATCCGCGCATGGGACATCCAACGCCGCCGGCATGGTACGTCATCTCGCTGCGGCCCCAAGGTGGCCACGATGCGCTGCGACGTGCCGCCCGCCGCCAGGGCGCGGGACTGCTGGCGCTGTCGCCGTGGCGCATCGCCCGATGCGCCGACGACGCCACGCGCGAAGCCCTGCGCGCCGCGCTTAACTGCCCCGTCGTCGTGTTCACCAGTCCCGCCGCAGTCGCTGCTGCACACGCACTTCAACCGCTCCGGTCCAGCCTTGGACAGTCGTGGCTGGCGGTGGGCAGCGGCACCGCAGCCGCCCTGCGCCGCGCCGGCATCGACGACGTTGCGTTCCCGGCCCGAATGGACAGCGAGGGCCTCTTGGCGCTGGCCGGGCTGGCGGATCTCCGCGGCACTACGCTCGGCTTCATCACCGCGCCGGACGGGCGCAACCTGCTGGTACCCACGCTGGAAGCGCGCGGCGCCCACGTGCTCCGCGCCGAGGTGTACCGGCGCGCCTCCATCCCGCTGGGCACCCGTGCGCTCGAGGCGCTCGCCGGGCTGGAGAAGCCTGCCTGCCTGTTGCTCAGCAGCGGCGGCGCGCTGCACCAGGTGCTGGCGCAACTCCCCGATGGCCTCTCAGGCCGCTTCCGGGCGTTGCCGGTGGTGGCCGCCAGCGAACGCCTGGCGGAGGCCGCATGCGAGGCTGGTTTCGCCCGCGTCGTCCTCGCCGACGGGCCACGCCCCGCGCAGCTGGTGAAAGCGGCGTGCACCGCCCGCCTCAACGGCATCCGGTAGCATCTGCGGCGCACATCACGCTTTTCTCTGCCGCCAAGGACACCTGTGAACGACGACCTGTCCTCCCCGCCACCCCGCTCCGGCAACCGCGCACGCGTCGTGGTGACGGTGACGGTGCTGCTCGCCCTTGGCCTCGGCGCCTGGCGCGGCTGGACGTGGTGGCAGGCGCGCAACGCGGACCGGCAGACGGCGCAGTCGGCGGCGGAACAGCGTCTCGATGCACTGGAATCGCGTACCGATGCGCTGCGCCGCGACCAGCGTGCGCAGGCGCAACGGCTCCTCGATGCCGCGGCCACCAACCGCGTACTGCGCGACGAAGTGCTCGGCCTCGGCCAGCGCGGCGCGCTGCTCGAGGAAAGCGTCGCCAAACTCACCGATCCCACCCGCCACGGCGCACAGGCGCTGCGCCTAGATGAAGTGGAACTGCTGCTTTCGCAGGCGGCGCAACGCCTGGACATCGCCCACGACGTCACCGGCGCGCGCCGCGCCTATGCGCTGGCGGCGGGCGCGCTCGACGGCATCGACGACCATCGCCTGCTCAACCTGAAGCAGGCGTTGGCCCAAGAGCGTGGCGCCGTGGATGCACTGGGGGCCGGTCCTCAGGCGGATGCGATGGCGCGCCTGGACGCCCTTGTCGTGGCGCTGCAAGGCTTGCCGCGCGATCCCGCCGCAGTGGCGGACCTGCCGTCGCGTCCCGCGTGGCAGCGCTGGCTCGCACCGCTGGTCGATGTCCGTCCCACGCGCGACACCACGCTGGTGACGCCGGATGCCCGCAACGCCGCCGATGCCGCGCTCCAGATCGAGATCAGCCTGGCGCGCGCCGCACTGGAACGCGACGACGATGCTGCCTGGCGCGCCGCCTTGCAGCGCATCGATACCTGGCTGCCCAGGTTATGGCCCGATTCACCGGAGCGACGCGGGGTTCACGCGCAGTTGCGCACATTGCAGACGACGTCGCCGCCGCCGCGGCCCACCGAACTGGGCAGCACGCTCCAGCAACTGCGCATGCTGCGCAACGCGGGCCTGCGTTTGCAGCCGACGGCACCCGTGGAAACACCGGAGGTCTCGCCATGAAGCCGTTCCGTACCGTGGTGGTGCTGTTGTTGCTGCTGCTCGCGGGTGTGCTGGCCTCGCAGTGGATGGCGGGCACCGACCGCGACCTGGGCGAGGTCTTCGTCCGCTTCGCGGGGTACGACGTGCATACGAACGTGCCTCGCGCGGCGTTGGCCCTGCTGCTCGTCGGTGGCTTGGCATGGCTGGCGTGGAACCTGCTGACGCTGCCGTTCCGCGCATGGGGCCGGCATCGCCGCAAGCAGGCGCGAGCGCGCCTCATCGAGGGCCTGGAAGCCCTGCACGCGGGGCACTGGCAGAAGGCCGAGAAACTGCTGGAGCGCGCCGCGAGCGATGATGAAGTCGGCGGCATCGCACGCGCGGCAGCGGTGCGCGCGGCGCAGGAGCGGGGTGACGAGGCGTCGGTGCAGCGTCATCTGACCGCGTTGCGCGAACGGTCACCGCAGGCCCATGCGATCACCACGGCGCAGATCGCACTGGATGCCGGCCGCCCGCACGATGCGCTGATCGCGCTGGATACCGCCGACGTGCAACCGTTGCCGCCTCGCGGCCTCGCCCTGCGCGCCGACGCGCTGGCCGGCACCGCGCGGGCCGGCGAAGCGTACGGCCTGCTCGGCGCACTGAAGCAACAGCAGGCCTTGGCGCCGGCCGCATTCGAGGCACTGGAGATCCGGCTGGCGACGCAATCCCTGCGCGAGGCCTCGGATCCCAACGTGCTGGCCGAGCGTTGGGAGATCCTGACCAAACCCCTGCGCGTCCAGCCTTCCGTGGTCGCCGCCTACGCCGAGCGCGCCGCGGCATTGCATTGGGAAGACGCGGCGACGCGCAGCATCGAGCAGGCGCTGGAGTCACGCTGGGACGAGGGACTTGTGGCGCTGTATGGCCGCCTGCCGGTCGGCAAACTCGATTCGCGCCGCGCCAGCGCGCAACATTGGCTGCAGGCGCACCCGGCCAGTCCCGCCCTGCTGGTGACGTTGGGACGGCTCGCGCGCCTTCAGGGGCAGTGGACGGCGGCACAGGACTTCCTGCATCGCGCCGTCGCCCAGGGGGCAGGTGCCGAGGCATGGGAAGAACTAGCCGTGGGTTTCGACGAAGCCGGCGATACCGCCTCGGCCCAGCAGTGTCGCGCTAACGCCCTGAAGGCCGCGCGCGGCGAGGTGCCCGCGCGACTCCCTGGCCGCGACATCAAGCAGGCGATCCACGACGAGGCCGTCGTCGAGGAGCGTGATGCGCATGGACTGCCGCGCCTGAAAGGCTGACGTCAGCCGACCGCCGGCGTCCTGCTGCTCCAGCGGCGCCAGCCGATCACCACAGCCAGCACGACCAGCCACAGGGGCCACACCGCGGCCAGCGCCACCGCGACCTGCAGGCTGCCGCGCCAACCGATGGCCAGGGCGTCCCCCAACTGGCTGAAAAAGCCGGGGCCGTTGTCGCGGAACACCGCATCCACGTCCACGCGTTCGGCCTTGCGTACCTGCACGTCCTGTCGCAGCGACAGCGTGATGGTACTGAACGCCACACGGTCTTCGAATTCCTTCTGCGCGATCAGCGCTTCGTCGCGGCTGGTGCGCGCGGCGCCACGCGCCTGGATGGCATCGGCCTTGTCACCGAGTTTGCCGCCTGCCTGCACCGCGTCACCGAGTTCCCGCTGCTCGTCCTGCGCGCGTTGCCGCGCGAGCTGCTGGCGCAGCAGGTCGAACTGCGCGTCACGCGCGGTGAAGCTGCGCCGGTCCATGAACTCCATCTGCGACGCGATGGCACGCAGGAACGCCTGCGTGCGCTCACTGGGTACGCGCACGGTCAACGCACCCTGCAGGCGATACTCGGAAAGTTCCAGCCGCTTGCCGTTGCCGATCGACCGGCTCTGCACGCGCTGCACCTGCGCCTGGATGTCGTTGTCGACGACGAAGCCGCCTTGCTTCGCCACCTCGTCCTCGATCGCCAGCGCGGTGCGGTAGACGTCCTTGACCTGGAAGTCCGCCATCGCGGTGCGGATGAAGCGGCGTTGCGGGTCGGTCTGCGCCAGGACACCGGAAGCGAGTTGCGAGGCATCGACACCGGGGCCCTGCGGTACCGGCGGCTCGAGACTCTTCTGGGGCACCGCGGCCACCGCGGCGTCGGCGGCTTCGGCCATCATCGGCGCGGACGCCACCGCGGTATCCGCTTCGGCGGGCGCCATCTCATGCCTGCTGCATGAGGTGAGCAAGGCCAGCAAAGCCAGGGAGGAAACGACTCGATACGTCCTGTACGTGCGCATGAAACCTCCAAGCGGAAGGGCAAGGCCATCGGGCCGGTCACACCTCCAACGCGCCGCATGGCCCCGCGGGGTTGGACGGCCCCCATTCCATGACCTCGAGCGCCCACAGCAGGCTCACGACAAGCCGGGGCACGTGTGACAATCCGGGGGCCTCCCGGTGGTGACGTCCGATGAATCGACTCCTGCGCGTTTCGTTGCTCCTCGTCGCTCTGATGACCACCGCCGCGCAGGCAAAGACACCCGTAGCGAGGGGAACGGGCGGCGCCGCCGCAACGATCAGCGAACAGGCCACGAGGTCCGCCATCGCGATCCTCGACCAGGGCGGCAACGCCGTCGACGCCGCCGTTGCCGCAGCCGCCACGCTCGGGGTGACCGACCCCTTCAGCTGCGGCATCGGCGGCGGCGGTTTCATGGTGGTCTACCTGGCGAAGGATCGTCGCGTGATCACCATCGACCATCGCGAGACGGCACCGGCCGCCACGCTGCCGACGCTCTTCATCGAAGACGGCAAGGAGATGGATTTCGACACCGCCGTCGCCAGCGGACTGTCGGTCGGCGTGCCCGGTACCGTGCGCGGCTGGCACGAGGCACTGCAGCGCTACGGCTCGATGTCGCTCGCGCAGGTGCTGGCGCCGGCGATCACCGTGGCGGAAGACGGCTTCACCGTCGATGCCAACTTCTCGTCTCTGGTGAGCCAGAACGAACGCAAGTTCAACCGCTTCCCGGCGACGGCAGCGCTGTACCTGAGGAACGGCAAGGCGATTCCGTCGGGTACGCTGCTGCGCAATCCCGATCTTGCCCGCACGTATCGGCTGCTGGCGGACGGTGGCGTGGACGCGTTCTATGCAGGACCGTTGGCGCGCGCGATCGTCGATACGGTCAACCGGCCGCCTACCGCGCCCGGTCTATCGATGCGCGGCAGCCGCATGACGCTCGCCGACCTGGCCAACTACGAAGCACGCCTGCGCCTGCCGGTGCATTCCACCTACCGCGGCTATGACCTTTACGGGATGGCGTTGCCGAGCAGTGGGGGCGTGACCGTGTTCGAGGCACTGAACATCCTCGAAGGCTACGACCTGAAGACGCTGCCACGCGAACAGCTCGAGCATCTGTATCTGGAAGCCAGCCGTCTGGCGTTTGCCGACCGTGATGCCTACCTTGCCGATCCGGAGTATGTCGATGCACCGGCGGCGGGCCTGCTCAGCAAGGACTACGCGGCACGTCGTCGGGGGTTGATCGATCAGGGCCGGGCCGCACCAGGCGTGGTGGCTGCCGGTGATCCCTATCCGTTCCAACAGGACCCCAGCTATCCGTTGCGCCCGGCACCGCGCACGCTGCAGCCCGAAAGCGCGCACACCACGCATCTGACCGTATCGGACAAGGACGGCAACGTCGTCGCCTACACCTTCACGATCGAAGATTGGGGTGGCAGCGGCATGGTGGTGCCGGGTTATGGCTTCCTGCTCAACAACGAGCTGACCGACTTCGATTTCACCGCGCCGCATCCGAACATTCCTGAGGCCGGCAAACGCCCGCGCAGCAGCATGACCCCGACGATCGCGTTGAAGGACGGCAGGCCCGCGTTCTCGATCGGCAGCCCCGGCGGTTCCACCATCATCACGACGGTGCTGCAGACCATCGTCAATTACGTCGATCTCGGCCTGCCGATGGATCAGGCCATCGATGCGCCGCGACTATCGCAGCGCAACGGTGCGGTGACCGATGTCGAACCCGGTTTCGCCGGCAGCGCGTCTGCGAGGGCGCTGGCGCAGCGTGGACAACGCTGGTCGGACCAGCCTGCGGAGATCGGTGCAGCGAATGCACTGGTTTTCAATGCGGATGGCACGGTGACTGCCGTCAGCGAAGGTCATCGGCATGGGGTGGGGAGTGCGCAGGTGCAGGGCCAGACGCGCTAGCCCGGCATCGAGTGCACCGTCAGTTGCACGTCGTGGACATCGATAGGTGACGCATCAATTATCGATGGTGGTGACTTGTGTGTGGATGACACCTCCATCACGCGAGATCAGGTAGCCGCCGAATCCCCAGAAACGATCACCGGACAGATCTGATCTGAAGTAGAACTCGTGCACCGCATCCGAGTCCACAACACCGCGTAGCGTCGATAGGGAGAATCGTCGCACTACGCCGGAAGCATTCACTGGATGCGGCTCGGAAACCGACATGCGCCTGCGGACTTGCTCGACTGTTCCGCCGGGACATTGCCCGGTCGGGGTAATAAGCGGACGGAGATCGCCGTACCAGGTGTGTGGGTCCGATGGCACGACCGTTTCCTCGCCAGCAGAGACCGTGGCACCGCCGAGCAACAACGCAAGCAGCGCCCAGCATCGCGGCGACATCGCAGCGCCGCCTTACCGCTCGATGATCGCCACCACACCCATGCCGCCGGCGGTGCAGATGGACACCAGCGCACGGCCGCCGCCACGCTGCTTCAGTTCCTTCGCGACGGTGGCAACGATGCGCGCACCGGTGGCCGCGAAGGGATGGCCCGTCGCCAGCGAGGAGCCGTTGGGGTTCATCTTCGCTGGATCGATCTTTCCGAGAGGCGCGTCCAGGCCCAGGCGGTTTCGGCAGTAGTCCTCGCTCTCCCACGCGCGCAGCGTGCACAGCACCTGCGCGGCGAACGCCTCGTGGATCTCGTAGATGTCGAAGTCCTGCAGCGTCAGGCCGTGGCGCTTGAGCATCTCCGGGACGGCCACCGTCGGCGCCATCAGCAGGCCTTCGCCATGCACGAAGTCGACGGCGGAGACCTGCGCATCCTTCAGATAAGCCAGCGGCTCGTGGCCGTGCGCGCGTGCCCATTCGTCGCTGGCCAGCAGCACCGCGGCGGCGCCATCGGTCAGCGGCGTGGAGTTGGCAGCGGTCAGCGTGCCGCGGCCGGAGGTCTTGTCGAACGCCGGCTTCAGCGTCGCCAGCTTTTCCAGTGAGGTATCGGCGCGCAGGATGTTGTCGCGCTCCAGCCCGCGGAACGGCGCGATCAGGTCGTCGAAGAAGCCGCGCTCATAGGCCGCGGCCAGCTTCTTGTGCGAGGCCACGGCCAGCTCGTCCTGCGAATCGCGCGAGATGTTCCACTCCTTCGCCATGTCCTCGCAGTGGTCGCCCATGCTCTTGCCGGTGCGCGGCTCGGCCACGCCGGGGAACTCGGGCTTCAGTTCGCCGAACTTGAAGCCGCTGACCAGCGCCTTGAGCTTGTCCTGCGTGGTCTTGGCACGGTTGGCCGCGAGCAGGCGTGCGCGCAGCTTCTTGCCGTAGACGATCGGTACTTCGGAGGTGGTATCGGAACCGCCGCCGATGCCGGACTCGATCTGGCCCAGCGCGATCTTGTTGCCGATGTGGATGATGGTATCGAGGCTGGTGCCGCACGCACGCTGCAGGGTGATGCCCGGCGTCAGCGGCGACAAACCGGACGACAAGGCGGCTTCGCGGCCCAGGTTCCAGTCGGACGAATGCTTGATCACTGCGCCCATCGCCACTTCGCCCAGTTGCTGACCGTGCAGGCCGAAGCGCTCGACCAGCGCGCCCAGCGTGCGCACCGACATGCCCAGGTTCCCCACATCCGCGTAGGCCGTGTTCTGGCGGCAGAACGGAATGCGGACGCCGCCGAGGATGGCGACGGGACGGGGAGCGGGCATGGGGACCTCTGTGCGGATGGCGACGATGGGATGGTGAAGATGCGCCTGCGTACGGCAGGCATAATGGGGGAGTGTAATCCGCCCCTCCACCGCCTCCAACCGCTGACATGACTCGATCCACAACCAGCCCCGTCGTCATGGGCGTGATCGCCCTCGAGCTGGCGGCCGGCAGCACGCCGCAGCGCGCCGCGCTGCACGCCGCGGAGGCGAGCGGGCTGGCGGAAAAGCTGGGGCGCGACCTCGCCACGCATGCGCCGCAGGTCCGTGACCTGGATCTCGTCCTCGCCGCTGCGCATTTCGATCCTGCCGAAGCGCTACGGCCCGGCTGGTCGCTGCACCAGCGGCTGCGCGAACTGCACCAGCGCGCGCCTGGACGCGGCGAAGGCGCACAGCTGATCGCCTTCGGCGCCGACGACACCGGTGACATCCCGATGCCCTTGCAGGCGGACGATGGCCTGCGCGGCGGCCTGCTGCGTGTGGTGCCCTTCCTGCTCAGCGGCGATGACCATACGGTTGAAGCGGTCGGCGAACGGCTTGAGAGCGTGCTGCTCGAAACCGGCATGGCCCAGGCCGATACCGCGCTGCTGGCGCAGACCGCGTTCGGCGCGCAGATCGAACACGCGCGCTATATGACGCTGCACGACCTCGCGGCGATGACCGCGATGCAGTACGAGCACGGCGGCCTGGGGCCGCTGTGGCCGGTGATCGAGACGGCGCTGATGGCGCCAGCGGACGAATGCTGGCTGGACGCGGTGCCGGAACCGTTGCTGCGCTATGCAGGCGGCGAAGTGCATATCGCGCTGTTCGAACCGCCCGCCTGGCGTGCGCGCTACGCGTCGCAGGAGGCCACCGACGAGCGCCTGGAGCGCGCCTACCTGCATTTCCAGGCGCGCCAGCAGCAGATCGCTGCCGTGCTGGAAGCGCACGGCATCCCGGTGACGTTCGCGCACTGTCCCGGCAATACGGACGCACGGGCCTCACTGAACGCCTGAGGCATCGGGCCGGCGGCCCGACGCCCGTCGCTGCGTTACTGCGTGACCTTGATGATGCCGCACGCCATGCGTGCACCGGCGTTGCCGGCCGGCTGGCTGGCGTAGTCGTCCGGCGCGGCATGCACGATCAGCGCCCGGCCGGCCACGTCGTTGACGGCACCGCCACCCAGCGTCACGCCTTCGAGATGCGCATCGACCTTGGCCACGCCATCGGCGTTGGCGGTGAGGTTGTTCATGTCGCCGGCATGGTGCGCGCCACTGCCCGCCTTGCCGTGCGCTGCATTGAACGGATTGAAGTGCGGGCCCGCGCTGCTCGCGTCCGCGGCGCTGCAGTCGCCCTTCTCGTGGATGTGGAAGGCGTGCGTGCCATTGGCCGGCAGGCCGCCGATCTCACCGGTCAGGTGCAGGCCCTTGCCCATCGGCGTGAGGGTGACGCTGCCGCTGACGAGGCTGCCGGATGCCGAGGCCAGCACGGCGACCGCCTGCCTGGCGGTGCTGGTGGTGGGGACGACGGTCGTCGCGGTCGACGCCGGCGAAGACGGCGACGGCGTGGTGCCGCAGGCGGCCAGCGCGAGGGCGGATGCGGCGGCCAGCAAGGCGATGCGCATGGAAAGCTCCGGGAGCAGGATGTGGCCCGCTAACGTAACCAGCGATACCTTCACGCGCAATGAAAGCGACGGCGCCTCAGCCGCGCTTGCGGCCCGGCCCCAGCTTGCGCGTCACCGTGTTGCGCCCCACGCCGAGCTTGGCGGCGGCTTCGGCACGGCGGCCGTGGGTCAGTTCCAGCGCCACTTCGAGCAACGTACGATCGAGCCGCTCGCGGGCCTCGGCATGCAGCGATTCCGCGCCCTCCAGCAGGCGCCGGCGCGCCCATTCGCCGAGGGCGTGATCCCACTCGCCTCGCCCGCCGGCGATCGGCGCATGCGACAGCGCGCCCTGCAGGTCGGTGGTGTTGATGACGTCGGCCGGCGCCAGCGCGGCCAGCCGCCAGCAGACGTTTTCAAGTTCGCGCACGTTGCCGGGCCAGTCGTGGGCCTGCAGCAGGTCCAGGGCGGGATTGCTGAAACGTTTCGGTGCGATGTCCAGCTTGCGCGTGGCCATGGCCAGGAAGTTCTCCGCCAGCTGCGGTACGTCCGCGCGCCGTTCGCGCAGCGGCGGCAGCTGCAGGCGCACGACATTGAGGCGGTGCAGCAGGTCGGCACGGAAGCGCCCCTCGCCGACCAGGCCATCAAGGTCCTGGTGTGTCGCCGCGATAACGCGCACGTCCACGCGGATCAGCTCGCGTCCACCGACACGGAAGAACTCGCCCTCGGCCAGCACGCGCAACAGGCGGGTCTGCAGCGGCAGCGGCATGTCGCCGATCTCGTCGAGGAACAGCGTGCCGCCGTCGGCCTGTTCGAACCGGCCGATGTGGCGCTTCTGCGCGCCGGTGAAGGCACCGGCCTCGTGGCCGAACAGTTCGCTTTCCAGCAGCTCCGAGGGGATCGCGGCCGTGTTCAGCGCGACGAACGGTTTTCGCGAACGCGGCGATTCGTGATGCAGCGCATGCGCGACCAGCTCCTTGCCGGTGCCGGTTTCGCCGGTGATCAAGACCGACAGCGGCGCCTGCGCCAGCCGGCCGATCGCGCGGAACAGCGCGCGCATCGCCGGCGTGTCGCCGATCAGTTGCGGGGTGGGCGCCGCGTCGCTGTCCTGCGCGGCGTCGGCCGTCTCTTCCGCGTCGGGCAGCGTGCGCGCGGCCAGCGCTACCGCGTCGTCGAGATCGAACGGTTTCGACAGGAATTCATGCGCACCGCCGCGGAACGCGCCGGCGGTGCTGGCGACATCGGTGTAGGCCGACATCACGATGACCGGCAGCTGCGGATGCGTGGCCTTCAGCTTGTCGAGCAGCACCAGGCCGTCGTCGCCGGGCATGCGCACATCGGTGAACAGCAGATCGGGCGCGCCGCGGGCACCGAGGGCGCTCAACGCGGCGGCAGCGCTGTCGAAGCCGTCCACCGCATAGCCGGCATCGCGCAGCGCGGTGGCGAGCACGAAGCGGACGGAGCGGTCGTCATCGACCACCCAGATGCGGCGCGCGTCGGCGCCGCCGGTGGATGCGGCCAGGCGATCAATGGACATGACGTTCCTCGTCGGTGTCGTGCAGCGACTGCGGCAGCAGCAGGGTGAAGACCGTATGGCCGGGGCGCGAGCGGTAGGTCAGCGACCCCCGGTGTTCGCGCGCCACCTGCTGCGACAGCGCCAGGCCCAGGCCGCTGCCTTCGGCGCGGCCGCTGACCAGCGGCAGGAACAGGTGCTCGGCGAGCGCTTCGGGCACGCCGCGGCCGTCGTCGACGATCTCCACCCGCAGCGCCATCGCGTGCAGGTGGTCGTGGATGCGCGACCCGTGTTCGACCCGGGTGCGCAGGATGATGTTGGCCGCACCCGCCTGCAGGGCGTTGCGCACCAGGTTCCAGACCGCCTGGGTCAGGCGGTCGGCATCGCCGGACAGTTCCGGCAGGCTGGGGTCGTAGTCGCGCTGCAGGCGTACCGACCAGCCGCCCTCGTTCTCGGCCAGGCGCAACACGCGCTCCAGCACGGTGTGGATGTTGAGCGGCGCGTGCGGCCGCTGCGGCGACGGCGACAGCAGCTGCTCCAGCAGGGTGTTGAGGCGGTTGATCTCGGACTCGATCAGCTCGATCAGTTCGCGCTCGTCGTCGTTGTCGTTGCGGTGTGCGGCCCGTCGCGCCAGCAGCTGGGCGGCGCCTTTCAGGCCGGCCAGTGGATTGCGCAGCTCGTGCGCCAGGCCTTTCAGCGCCGCGCTCAAGGCGTTGGGCAACACCTGGGTGGGATCGAGTGCGGGGAACTCGTCGACCGGATGCGCTTCCAGCAGCCAGCCGCCGCCCTCCAGCCGCGACAGCCAGCCTTCGGCGAAGCAGGGCGACTCGCCCGGCATGCCCAGTGCCATGCGGTGCAGGCGCAGGACGTCGCGGTCGGTGTTTTCCAGGAAGCGCGCCATGGCGTCGCCTTCGATCTCCAGGGCCGCCAGCGGCTGGGCCAGCAGGCGGCGGGTACTGACGCCCAGCCAGCGGGCGAAGGCAGGGTTCACGCCGCGGATCAGGCCGGCGGCATCCGCCCAGGCCACCGGCGTGCTCAGCGCGTCGGTGGTGGGCTCGAAACGCATAGGGGACGGGTCCGGGGACGACATTGCACCAGTTTAGTGCAAAGCCGTCCCCGGCAATCCATCAGGCCTCGTAGGCCGATTCGCCGTGCGAGACGATGTCCAGGCCTTCGCGCTCGGCGTCTTCCGTCACGCGCAGACCGAACACGACCTTGGCGATCAGGAAGGCGACCACCGAGACCACCCCGATCCAGACGATGGTCAGGCCCACGCCGGTCGCCTGCTTGATGACCTGCGCGACCATGTCGAAGTCCTCGGCACCCGGGCCACCCAGGCTCGGCGCATGGAACACGCCGGTCAGGATCGCGCCGATGATGCCGCCGACCGCATGCACGCCGAACACGTCCGCGGTGTCATCGACCTTCAGCAGGCGCTTCAGGCCGGTGACGCCCCACACGCAGACCACACCAGCGATGAAGCCGATGGCCACGGCGCCGAACGGACCCACCAGGCCGGCGGCCGGGGTGATGCCGACCAGACCGGCCACCGCACCCGAGGCCACACCGAGCGCGGACGACTTGCCCTTGAAGATCTTCTCGGTCAATGCCCAGGCGAGGACGGCGGCGGCGGTGGCGACCAGCGTGTTGATGAAGGCCAGCGCGGCGCCTGCATTGGCTTCCAGGTTGGAGCCGGCGTTGAAGCCGAACCAGCCCACCCACAGCAGCGAGGCGCCGACGTAGGTCAGGGTGACGTTGTGCGGCTTCAGCGCGGTCTGGCCGTAGCCGAGGCGCTTGCCAACGAAGTACGCGCCGATCAGACCGGCCACGCCCGCGTTGATGTGCACCACGGTGCCGCCGGCGAAATCCAGCGCGCCCAGTTCGAACAGGTAACCACCGGTGGCCCACACGATGTGCGCGATCGGCAGGTAGCCGAAGGTGAACCAGATCACCGAGAACAGGATGACCGCGGCGAACTTCATGCGCTCGGCGAACGCACCGACGATCAGCGCACCGGTAATGCCCGCGAACGTCGACTGGAACGCGACGAACACGTATTCCGGCAGGCTCACACCATCGCTGAACGTGGCCGCCAGCGTTTCCGGCGTCACGCCCTTCAGGAACAGCTTGTCGAGGTTGCCGATCCACTGGCCTTCACCCGAGAACGCCAGGCTGTAGCCGTAGACGATCCACAGCACCACCAGCAGCGAGAACACGGTGATGACCTGCACCAGCACGGACAGCACGTTCTTCGAACGCACCATGCCACCGTAGAACAGCGCCAGACCCGGCACCACCATCAGCAGCACCAGCAGCGTGGAGGTCAGCATCCACGCCACGTCGCCCTTTTCCACCACCGGCTCAGCGGCGGCTTCTTCGGCCGGCGCCGCTTCCGGTGCGGGCGCTTCGGCCACCGTCTCGGTGACGGTCTCGGTGACCACGTCCGCCGCAGGCGCGGCCTCGGCGGTCGTTTCGGTCGCTGGCGGCGCGGTGTCCTGCGCGAAGGCGGTCGCCGCCACGCCCACGGTCATCAGGCCGCACAGCGCGGCCAGGCAAAGCACTTGCGCACGGGTCTTCCACCCGGACAACAGTCGAGTCTTCATGTGGGGCTCCGAGTGTTAGAGCGCGTCCGCGCCGACTTCGCCGGTGCGGATGCGGATGACCTGGTCGATGGTGGTGACGAAGATCTTGCCGTCGCCGATCTTGCCGGTGCCGGCCGCCTGCTGGATGGCCTCGATGACGGCCTCCAGTCGCTCGTCGGTCACGACGGTTTCGATCTTGATCTTGGGCAGGAAATCGACGACGTACTCGGCGCCGCGGTACAGCTCGGTGTGGCCCTTCTGCCGGCCGAAGCCTTTCACTTCGGTCACGGTGATGCCGGACACGCCCGCTTGCGACAAGGACTCTCGGACCTCGTCGAGCTTGAACGGCCGGATGATGGCGGTGATCAGTTTCATGCGCATACCCCGATGGTGGATGGAACCGGCCGACCGGAGCCGGCCGGCGGTTTCAGGTCACCGGTGCGCGCAACCCCCTGGCCGCGTGCACGTGTTCGGTGCGGAGCGATGCATGAACCGCCTCCGTGCCTGCCGCGATCGATTGCGGCAGGAACGGATGACGTGGGAGGGAGCTGCGGTTCATGGACCTCTCCTGTATTTCCCCAGTTACAGCGTTGGTGCGATCTCCGTGAATCGAAGACGGGTGGTGCCCCGGTTCCCCAACCGGTCGAACGCATCGCAGGACGATGCGCTCAATAAGGTGCGGCGATGGCGACGGGTGGGAGGGGAGATCCGTCGCCATCGCCGCGAGAACTCAGTGCGCGACCGCTGCGGTGCGGAGGGCCGGTGCATGGCCCTCCGCGTGCATCGCGATGTGCGCGTGCGCCGACATCAGCTGGCGTAGTACAGCTGGTATTCCAGCGGGTGCGTGGCCGCGCGGAACTTGGTCACTTCCTGCATCTTCAGCGCGATGTACGCATCGATGAAGTCGTCCGACATCACGCCGCCGGCCTTGAGGAAGTCGCGGTCCTTGTCCAGCGCGTCCAGCGCCTGGTCGAGGCTGGAGCAGACCTGCGGGATGTTCTTCTCTTCTTCCGGCGGCAGGTCGTACAGGTCCTTGTCGCTCGGCGCGCCCGGGTCGATCTGGTTCTTGATGCCGTCCAGGCCGGCCATCATCAGCGCGGTGAAGGTCAGGTAGCCGGACTGCAGCGGATCGGGGAAGCGGATCTCGATGCGGCGCGCCTTCGGATTGGCGACCCACGGAATGCGGCACGAAGCGGAACGGTTGCGCGCCGAGTAGGCCAGCATCACCGGCGCCTCGAAGCCCGGCACCAGGCGCTTGTAGCTGTTGGTGCCCGAGTTGGCGAACGCGTTGATCGCTTTGGCGTGCTTGAAGATGCCGCCGATGTACCAGAGCGCCAGCTGCGACAGGCCGCCGTAACCGTCACCGGAGAACAGGTTCTGGCCGCCCTTGGCCAGCGACTGGTGCACGTGCATGCCGCTGCCGTTGTCGCCGACGATCGGCTTCGGCATGAAGGTCACGGTCTTGCCGTTGCGGTGGGCGACGTTGCGCACCACGTACTTCATGCGCTGCAGTTCGTCCGCCTTCTGCACCAGCGTGTTGAACTTGGCGCCGATTTCGCACTGGCCGGCGGTGGCGACTTCGTGGTGGTGCACTTCGACTTCGATGCCGACCTGTTCCAGCGTCTTGCACATCTCGGCGCGCAGGTCGTGCAGCGAGTCGGTCGGCGGGACCGGGAAGTAGCCGCCCTTGATGCCCGGACGGTAGCCGCTGTTGGCGCCGTCGTAGCTCTTGCCGCTGTTCCAGGCGCCTTCTTCGGAATTGATCTTGAAGAAGGTGTTGCCCATCTCGTTGGCGAACTGCACCGAATCGAAGATGAAGAATTCGGGCTCCGGACCGAAGAACGCCACGTCGGCGACGCCGCTGGCCTTCAGGTGGGCCTCGGCGCGCTTGGCGATGCCGCGCGGATCGCGCGTGTAGCCCTGCATGGTGGCCGGGTCGAGGATGTCGCAGACCAGGACCAGGGTCGGGTCGGCGTAGAACGGATCCAGGTAGGCCGTGCTCGGGTCGGGCAGCAGCACCATGTCGGACTCGTTGATGCCCTTCCAGCCCGAGATCGACGAGCCGTCGAACATCTTGCCGTCCTCGAACAGCGACGCGTCCACGATGCTGACCGGGAACGTGACGTGCTGTTCGACACCGCGCATGTCGACGAAGCGCAGGTCGACGAACTCGACCTTGTTGTCCTTGATCAGCTTTTCAACGTTCTCCAGCGACATCTTGGAACCTCGGGTTGGGTAAGGATGTGCCGGTACAAAGCAATCGCCGTGCCAACCTCAGAAGTCACCCAAGCCATTGATTTAGCAGGGCAGTGTTGACATGAAGTTCACACGCGATCCCTGTAATGGTGCGTTTTTCTG
Source organism: Pseudoxanthomonas sp. PXM01 (assembly GCF_014851815.1). Classification (GTDB taxonomy): domain Bacteria; phylum Pseudomonadota; class Gammaproteobacteria; order Xanthomonadales; family Xanthomonadaceae; genus Pseudoxanthomonas_A. The sequence goes on along the minus strand of NZ_JACVAJ010000003.1, from coordinate 255,767 downwards.
ACACATATCCCTAAAACGGTGCGCTAGCGTTTCCTCTATTCTTGGCCGCCGTCTTCCACCCCTGAGCCCGATGACCGACCTGCTCGCCGCGCTGCTGCTCGGCATCCTCGAAGGCCTGACCGAATTCCTGCCCGTCTCCAGCACCGGCCACCTGCTGATCGCGCAGCACTGGCTGGGTGAGCGCTCCGACTTCTTCAACATCATCATCCAGGCCGGCGCGATCCTCGCGACGACCCTGGTGTTCCGCAAGCGCATCTGGGAACTGGCCACCGGCTGGGGCGATCCCGAAACCCGCGACTACGCCTTCAAGCTGGCCACCGCCTTCCTGGTGACCGCGGCCGTCGGCCTGCCTGTCCGCCTGGCCGGCTGGGAACTGCCGGAGACCGTCACTCCCATCGCCTGGGCGCTGATCATCGGCGGCGTGTGGATGCTGGTGGCCGAGCATTTCGCCGAGAAGCGCGGCGATGTCGCCACGATCACCTGGAAAGTGGCGATCCTGGTCGGGCTGGCGCAGGTGGTGGCCGGCGTGTTCCCCGGTACGTCGCGCTCGGCCGCGGCGATCTTCATGGCGATGCTGGCGGGCACCAGCCGACGCTCGTCGGCGGCGGAGTTCGTGTTCCTGGTCGGCATTCCCACCATGTTCGCGGCCAGCGGCTATGCCTTCCTCGAGCTGGTGAAGGACGACGCGCTGGGCAGCGAGAACTGGGGCGAAGTGGCGCTGGCGTTCGCTGCGGCCACCGCCACCGGCTTCGTCGTGGTGAAGTGGCTGCTCGGCTTCATCAAGGCGCACCGCTTCACCGGCTTCGCCATCTACCGCATCGTGCTGGGTGCGCTGCTGCTGTTGCTGATGCCGGTCGGGAGTTGACGTACGGCACTGCGCTGCCGGCGTCCTTCACCCCGTTCCAACTCCTCGCGCGTTTGCATAGGCCACTCTCCGAGGACGCCACCATGAAACGATTGCTGCTGCTCGCCCTGCCCTTGGCCCTGGCCGCCTGCACGAAGCCCGCCGATCCCGCCGCCCCGCCTGCCGACACCACACCCACCGCGTCGACCCCTGCGGCGCCTGCCGGTACTGCGGATGCGACCCTGCTGCCGAAACACCACTGGCGATTGAGCGAGGCGACCGATGCGCAGGGCCAGCGCATCGCGGCGCTGTTCGCCCGCGCGGACCAGCCGGTGCAACTCGATTTCCGCGATGGTCGCGTGGGCGTGTCCAACACCTGCAACCGCATGGGCGGCACGTATACCGTCGCCGACGGCTCACTGACGGCCGGGCGCCTGGCCGCCACCCAGATGGCCTGCGGCGACAGCGCGGTCATGGCATTGGACCAGGAAGTCGGCAAGCGCCTGGAAGGCACGCTGAAGATGGCGACCGCCGCCGGCGAGCCGCCCACGTTGACGCTGACCACCGCCACCGGCGACGTGCTCGCCTTCACCGGCGAACCCACCGCGGAGACCCGCTACGGCGGCACCGGCGAGCGCGTGTTCCTGGAGGTCGCGTCCGAGACCAAGCCCTGCAGCCACCCGCTGATCCCCGACAAGCAGTGCCTGCAGGTGCGCGAGATCCAGTACGACGACAAAGGCCTGAAGACCGGAACGTCGGGCGGGTTCCAGCATTTCTACGACAGCATCGAGGGCTACACGCACGAGCCCGGCATCCGCAACGTGCTGCGGGTGGACCGCTACACGGTGAAGAACCCGCCCGCCGATGCGTCGTCGAAGGCGTACGTGCTGGACATGGTGGTCGAGTCGGCCAGCGAGGAGAAGTAGCGCACTGTCGCGTGATGCGCGCCATGCCGTCATGGCGCGCATCGGCCCCGCGGACCAGCCGCTATAGTGGCGCGTCACCCGTTCCGACACGCGACTGATGAGCCACGCTGCAAGGACCGCTTCCCCGCTTCCCTGGATCGCCGCCGCCCTGCTCGCGGCCTCCGCACTGCTGATGTGGCTGCCGGCGCTGCAGACGCCGTTCTGGGGCGACGACTACGTCTTCCTGCATGCCGCGCACGCGACCAACGCCGCCGGCGCACCCTGGTGGTCGGATTTCTGGCCCTCTTCGCCGCCGCGTTTCTGGCGGCCGCTGTCGCAGGAAGGCTACTGGCGCTGGGTCGACGCCGCGCTGGGCGGCAGCGCCCATGCCGCGCACGTGGTGAGCCTGGTGCTGCACCTGCTGGCCACGCTGGGCGTCGCCCTGTTTGCCTTCCGCTTGGCACGCGCCTGCCGCTGGCCGCATGCCGGCCGCATTGCCGCCTTCGCCGGCGCCGTGTACGGCGCGCTGACCCTGCACCTGCTGCCGGTGCATTGGGCGGCAGCGGCGAACAACGCGATGCTGACGCTGTTCTCCACGCTGCTGCTTGCGGCCTGGGTCAGCGCGCGCGACGACGTCACTGGCGTGCTGCGCAACGTGCTGTTGGCGCTGTTGCCCGTATTGCTGGCGCTGGCGCTGCTGAGCAAGGAATCCGCCGCGCTGACGCCCGCGCTGATGCTGGTGGTGGCCGCGTTCGTCGTCGTGCGCCGGCTCGACCGCAGCGAACTCGTCGCCTGGCTGGCCTGCGTGGCCGTCGTCGCGATCTGGCTGTCGTTGCGCTCGCGCTTCACCGCCAACACCGACGCGTCCTACGACCTCAGCCTGGGCGGCAACGTGCTGCGCAACGCGGCCTCGTTCGTGGCATGGCTGCTGAATGTCCCGCGCGAAGCGATGCGCATGGCGGTCGCGGGCGAGCGGATGCAGGGCCTGGCCTGGATAGCGGCCACCGCGTTGCCGATGCTGGCTGCGTGGGCGATCGCCGGCTGGCGCGGCCGCACCTTGCTGGCACCGATGCAGTGGTGGTGCGTCGCAGCCTTCGCCGGGCTCGCGTACGCCCCGTACTTCCTGTTCGCCTGGAACAGCTACGAGTACTACGCCGCCATCGCCGTGATCCTGCCGGTCGTCGTGCTGGCGCGCTGCGTGGCCGCCGACGGCATCGCGCTCGCGGTCGCCGCGCTGATCGCGGTGTCATCGTGGATCGCCGTGGAAGGCACGCGCCGGCTCGACCATCCAGGCCTCATCGGCCGTGCGCACTGGGCCGAAGCGACCCTGCAGGCGCTGGAACGGCAACCGGTTGCCGCGCCGCTGCATGTCAGCGTGGCGGACGACCAGCGCTTCTACGCGATCGGCCAGATGGGCCTGGCATGGCGGCTGGGCGTGCCGCCGGAACAGATCCACGTGGCGCGGGAGTGTCCCGCCACGGCCACCTGCCTGGTCATCGAACAGGACGGACGCTGGCGGTGGCGGCCGTCCGTCGACTGAGCCGCACGACGCGGATCAGGCCGGGAGTGCCACCGGACGACGACTGCGCACGACGCGCGTCTTCGGCCAGCGGTCGTGCCACCCACGCGGGTCTTCGTCGTCCGCGAACAGGACCGAGAAGGCTTCGAACGGCACCACGCGACTCAGGCTACGCAACGACGCCTGCAGAAAGCTGATCCTGCGTCCCGCCTCATCGACCACGCGCGTGCCCGTCAGCAGCTTGCCGATGGTGGTGCCGGTGGTGCCTTCCATCAGGGTGTAATACGCGATGGTCACCGCGAAGCCGATCAGCTGGTCCTGCCACCAGGTCAGCCGTTCCGCCCAGTCCAGCACCTCTTCGCCCCCGACGACGCCCGCCGCGACCATCGCCAAGAAAATGATGCCGACCACGACGATCCGGTCGACCAGCCAGTGCACGAAGCGCCGGAGTTTCGTGGCCGGCACCAGCGCCACGGCGGTGTCGGCGGCTTCGGCGATGGCACTGCGGGGACTCTCGTAAGGATTGTCCCCGTCCGACGGTGTCATCCCTGCACCGGCGCATTCAACGAGTACGTGCCGTACACCAGCGCCTCGCCCAGCACGTGCCCTTGCATCGCCCGCTCCACGTCACCGGCGGTGAAGCGCGCCGGCAGGTCCAGCGTGGCGAGGTCCAGCGCGAACAGGCGGAAGAAGTAGCGGTGCACGCGCAGGTCGTTGAACGGCGGATACGGGCCGTCGTAACCGTAGTAGTCGCCGCCCATCTGCGCATCGCCCGCGAACCAGCCCGTGTAATCGTTCAGACCCTGGCGCGCGCCGACCGGTCCCGCTGGCTGTTGCTTGCCTTTCGCAGTGACGCCGTCGCTGCAGCTGCCGGCAGCGATCTCGCGCACGTCCGCCGCGATGTCGGCCACCGCCCAGTGGATGAAGTGCGCGCGCGGCTGTTCGACCGGGATCTGCACGTCATCGCGGCCGACGGTCTCGGGCACCGTCGGCGCATCCGGGTCGATGCACAGCAGCGCGAAGGACTTCGCGCCTTCCGGCACGCCATCCCACGCGAGGTGCGGATTGCGGTTGGCGGCGAAGCCGTCGGGCTGACCCATCGCGAACTCGGCCGGGATGGGTTCCATGTGCTTGAAACTGTCGCTCCACAGACGCATGCGTCGCTCCTGCAGGAAGAAAGGAAAATCAGGCGTCCGGATAGCCCAGGCGCACCGCGACCGGCGTCAGCGTGGCGAACGGGCCGGCCAGCGCCTGCGCATAGTGCCGCCAGTGGCCTTCCGGGAAGCGGCGCGCACCGGACGACGGCGGCAACGGCAGTTGCGCACCCAGCGCCTGGCCCAGCGCCTGCGCCACGGCGCCGGCGTCGTCCTTGATCGCGTCCATGCGGATCAGGCGGCTCGGGTACAGGTCCTGCTCGTGCAGATCGGCGATCTGCGTGAACAGGCCCGCCAGCCACGTCGCGCCGGCCTCCAGGTCATCCAGCGCCAGCGGCGCGGGCGAGCCGAAGGCCAGCCAATCGATCAGCGCATCGCGCGGATCGCGCACGGCCACGATCAGCAGGGCTTCCGGCAGGTGCGGGCGCAGCGCGTGCAGCAGCGCGTTGTCCCACGAGATCAGCCAGTCGACCACGCCGGTATCGACCGAGCGGTTTTTCAGCGTGGTGCGCCAGTCGGCGATCAGCGCTTCGCCCGTCAGTTCGCCCGACAGCAGGCGCGCGGGGGTGAAATAGCTCTGGAAGCCGTCCTTCGGGGGCTCCGGCAGGAAGCGGTCGCCGCGCAGGCGGTCGCTGACATACCCCAGGACGCCGGCGAGCGATTCGACCACGGTGCCCGGCGGGCCCCACAGCAGGATCGGGCGCGGATCGGACGAGGCGACCACCTCGCCCAGGTCGGGCCACGGACCGGTCGCGCCGGTCTGCGTCCACAGCGGCAGGCGCGAGGGCGCGAGCTCGTGCGCGAGGGCGCCCCAGCTGGCGACCGCCTCGGCGTAACGACCGGCGCGATCGCGCACGAAGGCCTGCCAGCCGCGCAGGCTGCGCTGCTGGTCGGGGTTCTGGGCCTTGCTGGCGAGCTCGCCGACCCGCGCGATCGCCGCCATCGGATCGCGGCGGATGAGGCCCTCGACGATGCGCTGCTCCCCACTGGCACGGCCCGGATCGAGCTCAACGATACGACGCGCCACCGCTTCGGCGGCATCGTCATCGCCGGCCGCATCGAACACCGACATCTGCGCTTCGAGCGCGGGCACGTGCTCCGGCATGGCGGCCACCCAGCGTTCCACCACCGCGCGCGCTTCCGCGCTGCCGACAGCCTCGAACAGCAGGCGCGCCAGCCACAGATCGTGCGCATCGGCCGTCGTGGCCAGCGCGGCATCCAGCGTGTTGCGCGCATCGTCCTGCGCGCCCAGGCGACGCCACGCCTCGATGATGGCCAGCACGGTATCGCGGTCGCGCGGCTGGCCGGCGAGGGCGATGCGCAATGCCGCCAGCGCTTCCTCGTTCTGGCCGGCGGACAGGCGCAGGTGCCCGATGTAGCGGTGCAGGGCCGGGGCGTTGTTGATCGCAACCAGCGGTGCCAGCTCGTCGGCGGCGTCGGCGGGTCGGCCCTGCCGGCGCATGAGGTCGGCGATCAGGCTGCGCAGGCTATCGGAGCCGGGCACCTTCTCCACCACGCCGCGGAAGGCCTGTTCGGCGAAGGCCCAGTGGCCCAGCGCCATGTGGATGAAGCCCAGCGCGTAGCGAAGTTGCACATCGTCGGGGGCCTGCTGCAGGGCGGCCGACACGATCTTCAGCGCGTCGTCCGGCTTGCCGCGGCGCAGGGTGACCATGCCGTCGATCGCCGCCGTCTGCGGATGGTCCGGTGCCGCGCGTGCGGCCAGCCGGCTGAGGCGCTCGGCCTCGTCCAGGTCGCCGCGGCCGAGGGCCAGCTGGCCCTGGATCAGATAGGCGGTGAACTGGTTGGGATCCAGCACCGTCGCCTGGCTCAGCGCCGCCTGGGCATCTTCGTTGCGGCGGCTGCCGACCAGCACCCCCGCGCGCGCCAGGTGCAGCTCGGCATTGTCCGGCGCCAGCGCGATCGCGCGATCGATGGTGGCCAGCGCAGCGTCGGACTGCCCGCCCTGCATCTGCGCGGTGGACAGCCAGCGCAATGCCTGCGGGTCATCGGGGCGTTCGGCCACCAGGGCCTCGGCGGCGGTCAGGGCGTCGGCCACGGCGCCGCGGCGCAGGGCATCGAGGATGGGGTCGTACATGGGGCTACCAGCGTTCGGTCAAACGCCGATTGTAACGGGCGTTCCCCGCTCAGGCGGCGCTGCCGGCCAGTCGCTCGGCCACCCAGCGCTCGGCGTAGCCGTTGCCGGCGGCATTCTCGATGAAGGCGCAGTGGCCGCCCCATGGCGCGATCTCCAGCGTCGCCTGGGACGGCAGCGCCCAGTCGCGGAACGTGTCGAAGGGGATCACCGGGTCGTCCTCGGCCATCAGGATATGCGCCGGAACGCTCAGGCCGGCCAGGCGTTCGCCGGAGATCGCATACCCGTCGAAGTAGGCGTCCAGCGTGCCGAAGGCGGTATGCCGCTGCACCAGCCAGTCGGTCAGTGCACGGATGTCGAGCGCCAGCACGGTGTCGTCGAAATCGTGCCGCTGCGGGAACAGGCTGCGCTTGCGTTCCAGCGAGCGGCGCCACTTGCGTGCGAAGTACCAGTCGTACAGCGGCAGTCCGTTCTCGATGCTGTCCATCGTCGTGGCCGGATCCAGCAGCGGGCAGACCGCCGCCACGTGCGCCAGCGCCAGCCCGGCCTGCGGCGCGCGCAGCGCCAGCCGCAGCGCGAAGTTGCCGCCCAGCGAGTACCCCGCCACCCGCATCGGCTCGTCGCCGGCGAACCGCCGCGACACGTCGAGGGCGGCATGCACCACCTCGTCGAGCCGGTTGGAGTGGAACAGGTCCTCGTTGAGGTGATGGGTGTCGCCGTGGTCGCGGAAGTTGAGCCGGAACACGTCGAAGCCGCGCGCCAGCAGCTGCGCGGCGGTCAGCCGCATGTAGCTGGAATCGGCGCTGCCTTCCCAGCCGTGCAGCAGCAGCACCAGGCCACGCGGCGCGCGGCCAGGAATCTCGCTGTGGAAACCCTGCAGGCGCACGCCGTCGCCACCGTCCACGATGTGCTCCAGCGTCACTGCCCCGCTGCCCGCCAGCGCGCGCAGCGCCAGCCGGCGGCGCAGCCCGCTGGAGCCCAGGACCGACTGCAGGTGCGGGTTGCGCAACCAGCGCGGGGGACGGAAGTCGGCGGCAGTGATCATGGCGTCATCGCGGCGGCATCGGCACGAGGGTGGCACCGGTGGACCGAGTATTCCCTCGAATAGGTCGCAATGCCGTCACGGCGGCCGCTCAGGCCTCGGCCATCGCCTGGACGATGCGCTCGCGCGACAGGTCCGCGATGCGCCGGCGGCCCTCGACATCGGCGACGCGGATCGGCTCCAGGAAGCAGATGTCGGCCGTGCGCGCCGGTTCGCCCAGCAGGCGCAGGAAGTTGGCGAAGAAGCTCTCCTTCGGTCCGAACGCCACCACCGGCTGTGCACTGCCGCGGGCGCCGTAGCGCAGCGCCACCGGCTGCACCGGCACCCCGGCCTCGACCGCGGCCAGGAAGATGCGTGCGTGGAACGGCCCTACCGAGTGTCCATCGCGGGTACGGCCTTCGGGGAACACGCCGACCGGCCGGCCCTCGCGCAGGCGCTGCATCATCGCCTGCAGCACGCCGCCCAGCGACTCCTGGCTGCCGCGCTGGTGGAAGATGGTGTGTCCCTGCGCTGCCAGCCAGCCCACCACCGGCCAGCCGCGGATCTCCTGCTTGGCCACGAAGCCCATCATGCGCTGGCTGTGCAGCGCCTCGATGTCGATCCAGCTGACATGGTTGGCCACGAACATCGTCGGGCCCGGCAACGGCGTACCGACGCGGCGCAGGCGGAATCCGAAAATGCGCATCAGCCCGCCCGACCACCAGCGCACCGCCACGTCGCCCACGCTTTCGTCGCCCACGCGCACCCAGACCAGCAGCGGCGAGAGGCAGAGCAGGACGATCGGCAGGAAGACCAGCAGGTGGATGAGCAGCAACGGCACGCGGTACGCGTAGCGGAAAGCCCGCGCGACACCGCTGCCGCCAGCAACATGAACAGGGGGCGGCGTCATGCTGTCACGATAGCAGGAGTCAGGCGGCAGCAGGGAGGGACATAGCGGCCGGACACGTGACGGCGGCCGCGACTCGCCGGCCTCAGCCCTTGGGCAGCGGCACCACCGCCAGGGTCAGCCGCGACACGCAGACGAGCTTGCCTTCGTCGTTCTCGATACGGATCTCCCACAGCTGCGTGCTGCGGCCGACGTGCAGCGCGCGCGCGGTGCCGGTGACCACCCCGCTGCGCATCGCGCGCACGTGGTTGGCGTTGATCTCCAGACCCACGACCATCTCCCGGGTCGTGTCCACGCACAGGTTGCCGGCCACGCTGCCCAACGTCTCGGCCAGCGCCACCGATGCGCCGCCATGCAGGATGCCGTACGGCTGCACCGTGCGTGCGTCCACCGGCATGGTGCCGCGCAGCCAGTCCTCGCCCGCTGCGGTCATGACGATGCCAAGGTTCGATACCAGCGTATTGGCCGCATGCGCGTTGACGGCGGCGAGATCGACGGGTTTCAGGAAGCTCATGGCGGGACTCGGTGCGCGGGAGATCCATCTTACTGGCCCGCGCCTGCGATCGGCCGCGTTCTACCCGGCATCGACGACGGGGATCCGGCCATGCGCCATGCCCTCCTCCTGCTGCTGGCCGCCAGCCTTCCGGCCATGGGCGCACCCGTGCATGGCGCACCGGTGATCGACATGCATCTGCACGCCTTTGCGATGGACGAAGTGCCTGCGGGAATACCCGCCTGCCCGGGCGACCAACATACGCTTGCACCGATCCTCGATCCGCGCGACGCCTTGGATGTCGCGGCGCTCCTCGGCTCGCCGTTCCTGCTGGAGGAGGTGCTGCGCAGGCACCCGCGACTGCACGTCTACGCGGTGCACTACGGGAGCGCGACATCCTGTACGGCAACGCCGCCCGCTTTCTCCGCCTGACGCCGGCGCAGATCGCGGCGGACCATGCGCCGCGCGGGCGCTAGAGGATCGGCACCAGCCCCGCGCCGAACGCGGTCAGCACGCGCGTGTAGAGCCACTTCGCGCCGACATCGACTTCGGGGAAGTCGCCCACCGCCACGTAGCAGCGCTGGAAGGCCGGGTCTTTCGGGCCGACCGGCAACGGACAGTCCGGGCCCGGCTGGAACTCGTAGCTGGTCGCATAGCGCCAGGGCCAGATGTCGAAGATCGGCAGCGCCTCGGACACCTTGCCCAGGCTGTAGTCCAGGCCGGAGAACACCGGCGGCTTGGCACGCGGCGCGATCAGCCAGGCGTTCTCCGGCGACATGTCGCGACGGATGCTGCCGGCCAGCGCCTGCGCGAACGCGGTGTCGTTGATCACCACCGCCGCCTCGGTGTTGTAGTTCTCCGAACGCGGGTCGAAGTTGTGCGTGCCGATCACCGCGATCTCGCCGTCGATCACCATCGACTTCGCGTGCAGGCCCATGCGCACGCCCGCGCGCTTCAGCGGCAGCGGCTCGGCCGCCGCACCGCTGCTGAAGAACGACGGCCGCGACTCGGTACGCTGCAGGCGGCGCGTGGTCTCGCCGGCGTCGGACGCGGATCCGCCGGACGGTCCGATCGAACCGGAGGGACCGCGGATGCCGCGGTCCCCGCCGCCCACCGGCGATGCCACCGGCGGCCCTTCCGGCATCAGCGCGGCGTAGTCCACCGGGGCGTCTTCCGGGAACGGCTTGTATTCGTGGATCTGGAAGCCGAACTCGCGCAGGTAGCGGCGCTTGTACTTGAACGACATCGAATAGACGATCGGGTTGTCGGTCGCGGCCAGGCTGTTGGTCGACACGGTCACCTGCGGCGGCGGCTGGCGCTTGCGCATGTCGCGGAACATGGACTGCGCCTGCTTCGACATCACCAGATACGGCGTCTGCAGCAGGACTTCGTTCTGTGCGCCGCGGATCAGCGCCTCCAGTTCCGGCGCCGCCGGCGCATCGTCGTGGCGGCGCTCGCGCCGGTGCTTCTGCGGCAGGTCGGCGATGTAGCGCACCGCCCCCACCCTGAAAGCCGGTTCGACAAACAGCTTCTCCATCACCTGCGGATCGCTGGCCTGCGCGCTCGCGGACTGCACGCGCTCCGGCCGCAGGTAGCGCGGCACCGGCATCGCCGGCACGCCGCCCTCCAGCAGCGTCCGTCCAACATCGTTCAACCGTTCGGCCGGCACGCTGCGGCGCGCGTCCCAGAACGCCTGGAAGTTGGCCGCCATCGCCGCCGCTTCCGGCCCGGCCACCAGCACATCGCGGTCGCGGAAGTTGTATTCGGCATCCCAGTCGAAATAGTCGTCCTGGTAGTTGCGGCCGCCGCTGATGCCGATGCGGTCGTCCACCAGCAGCAGCTTGGTGTGCATGCGCTGGTTGAAGCGGCGGAAGCAGCACAGCACGCTGCCCGCGTAGTCCAGGTAGTTCAGTTTGGCCTTGCCGAAGCTCGGGTTGTAGATGCGGATGGCGAAGTTCTGGTGCGAACCGGACAGCGCGGCCAGGATCTCCAGGTCGGCGATCGCCGACAGCTGGTCGATCAGCACGCGCACCTTCACCCCGCGCCGCGACGCGGCCAGCAGCTCGTCCAGCACCAGCCGCGCGCTGTCGTCCTTGTCGAAGATGTAGGTCTGCAGATCGATGCGTTCGCGCGCACTGCGGATCAGGTTCAGCCGCGCCAGCAGCGCATCCGAGCCCTTGTCCAGCATCACCGCGTAATGGCGGGGCGCGTCGGCGGTGGATTCCGCGCGCGCCTGCGCCGCCAGGTCGTACAGCGGCGATGCCACGGCGCAGGCATCGGCCTGCGTGCACTCGACCACCGTCGAACGGGCGCCGGCGGCGATGCCGGCCGCGCGGTCGCGCTGGCGGTCGGACAGGCTGGCGCAGCCGCTGGCCAGCAGCGCGACGCACAGCACCGCGCAGCGCACGGTGAAAGCCACGACGCATCGGTTCACGGTGTCTTCGCGCTCCTGGTCCGCGCCCGCAGCACGAACACCACGCGGTCGCTGACCGCCAGCATCCAGTCGTCCATGTCGTAGTCGCTGCGGCGCACCGCGCCGGTGGCCACCACGTCGCAGCCCACCGCGGGGTGCGAACAGTCGGCCGGCGCCACCTCCAGGCTGCGCGGCCGGCTGATGCCCTTGATGCTCAGGTCGCCCTCCAGGGTGCCGCCGTCGTACAGCAGCATCGGGTCGTACGGTTTCGAGGTGAAGGTGACCACCGGATAGCGGTCGGCGTCGAAGAACTTCTCGCTGCGGGCCCACTCGCCGTAGCGCGGGTGGTCGATGATCTCCACGTCGCGCGTGTACATGCGCAGGCGCACCTGCTGGCGCCCGTCCGGCAGGTGCTCCACGGAGCCTTCGTAACGCCGGAAAACGCCGTCCAGCACCTGACCCCAGCGCGTGCGCAGTTCGAAACCCAGCCGCGTATGCGCCGGGTCGAAATCGTTCCGCCCCTGCTGTGCCCACGCGGGCACGGCGCACAGCAGGGCCAGGCACAGCACGACCAGCCAGACGGCCAGCGGCAGATCGGACTTCATGGCCACCAGAAGGCGGAGAGCTGCGCCACGCCCGGTTCGATCGCCGCATCCACCGGCAGCGTCAGCACCACCACGCCGCCCGGCGGCATGCCACGGTACTCGCTGGTCACGCCGGAATACATCAGGGCGGCCAGCTGCTCGAAGCCCGGGTTGTGGCCCACCATCAGCAGGCGCTCGGCTTCGCGGTGCTGGTCGACCAGGTCGGCGAGCGTTCCCGGTGTGGCTTCATAGATGCGCTCTTCCAGCCGCTGTTCCACGTAGCCGATCGCACCCAGCACCGCTTCCAGCGTCTCGCGCGTACGTCGCGCCGGCGAGCACAGCACGCGGTCCGGCACCAGGCCCTGCTCCTTCAGCCAGCGCGCGACGGCCTCGGCCTCGGCCAGGCCCTGCGGCGACAGGGGACGGTCCAGGTCGGACTGGCCGGCGGTGGCAGGTTCGGCATGCGCATGGCGCAGCAGGATCAGTTCACGCATGGGACAACGACTCCTTCGGCCTCAGGCCTTCTTGATCCATTTCAACAACGGTTCCCAGTCGGCCTGGTGCTCACGCACCTGCGCCGAACGGTAGTCGAACAGGCTGCGACCCAGGCCCGCCATCACCACATAGGCCTGGGTATCGCGCAACTGGGTGATGACCGGGTAAGGCCAGGTCTTCAGCATCTCCACCGCCTGCTGCGAGGCGTTGGTCCACGGCTTGCTGCGGTTGACCACCAGGCCCACCGGCAGCTTGCGCTTGTGCACGCGCGGCACCTTGGCCATGGTGTTCAGGAAGCCGACCGTCGCCTCGATGTCCAGCGCCGACGGCAGCACCGGCACCACCACGGCGTCGGCCTGCTCCAGGAAACTTTCCAGGTCGTCGGCCATCGCGCCGGCCGGGGCATCGATCACCACGCGCTCGGCGTCTTCCGGCAGCCAGGCCTTCCAGGCGCGCTTGCCGCTGGCGTCGATCGGCAGCACGGCGGTTTCCAGTTCCGCCCGGCGTTCGGCCCAGCGGGTGGAGGAATGCTGGGGATCCACGTCCACCAGCACGGTGCGTTTGCCATCCAGTGCGAAGTACGCTGCCAGATTGGTCGCCAGGGTCGTCTTGCCCGCGCCGCCCTTGGAGCTGGCGACCAGAATCGTCTTCATGCGCGCACCTCGTTGCTGGAGAACCCGGAGGGTACACCGCGACAAGTGAAGCGGGAACCGGCGTGCCCGCCCCCGCGACCCGCTGTCGCGGGCCGTCCCGCTCCCCGTTCCGTACGGCGCTTGCTATCGTGCCGGTCCCCACGGACCGGACGCCCCATGAACGAGCTGCAGGACCTCACCGCGCTGATCCGCGCCAACACCCCGCTGATCGTCGTCGAGACCCAGGACGAGGCCCGCGTGGTGGAGCTGTTCCGGCAGGCGCTGGGCCAGGTGTGGCGGGCGCTGTTCCGCTGGAGCATCACCGAGGGCCTGCGCCGCCTGGACATGGACCGCGAGGACGATGCCGTCGGCCCGCCCGACGCCAGCGCCGCCCTGCAGGCCATCAGGCAGGCCGAACAGCGCGGCATCTACCTGCTGCTCGATTTCCACCCCTACCTGGGTTACGCCAGCAGCCAGCGCCAGCTGCGCGACATCATGCAGCGCCGCCACAGCCTGCCGCACGTGGTGGTGCTGGTCGGCGCGAAGATCGAACTGCCGGCCGAACTCGAAGCCCTGGCCGTGCGCTTCAACCCGCGCCTGCCCGACGGCCCTGCGCTGCTGAAGATGGTGCGCGAGGAAGCCGAACACTACGCGCGCGAACACGGCGGCCGCCGCGTCGAGGCCGACGGCGAGGCGGTCAAGCAGATCGTGCGCAACCTGCAGGGCCTGAGCCTGGTCGACGCACGCCGCATCGCGCGCCAGCTGATCTTCGCCGACGGCGCGCTGACCGCCAGCGACCTGCCGGCGCTGAACAAGCTGAAGTTCGAACTGCTCAATCGCAGCGGCCACCTGCATTACGAATACGACACGGCGAAGTTCGCCGACGTCGCCGGCGCCTCGCGACTGAAGCGCTGGATCGAACAGCGCCGCGCGGTGTTCGTCTCGGGCAATCCGCCGCCCGGCCTGGACCTGCCCAAGGGCGTGCTGCTGCTCGGCGTGCAGGGCTGCGGCAAATCGATGCTGGCCAAGGCCACCGCCGCCGGCTTCGGCGTGCCGCTGCTGCGGCTGGATTTCGGCACGCTGTACGACAAGTACCACGGCGAGACCGAGAAGAACCTGCGCGCCGCGCTGGCCTCGGCCGAGCAGCTGGCGCCGTGCGTGCTGTGGATCGACGAGATCGAGAAGGGCCTGGCCAGTGGCGGCGACGAGGACGGCGGCGTGTCACGCCGCGTGCTCGGCTACCTGCTCACCTGGATGGCCGAACGCAAGGCCGGCGCCGGCAGCGGACAAGTGTTCCTGGTCGCGACGGCGAACCAGGTACAGGACCTGCCGCCGGAACTGCTGCGCAAGGGCCGCTTCGACGAGATCTTCTTCGTCGACCTGCCCTCGCCCGACGCCCGCGTCGAGGTACTGCGCGTGCACTTGTCGCGCCGCGCGCTGGACCCGGAAGGCTTCAACCTGCCGGCGCTGGCCGCCGCGGCGAACGGCTTCTCCGGCGCGGAGCTGGAACAGGCCATCGTCTCGGCGATGTACGCCGCGCATGCCGAGCAGAAGCCGCTCGACACCGACCTCGTCATGCACGAGATCCGCAGCACCCGCCCGCTGTCCGTGCTGATGGCCGAACAAGTGCAGGCACTGCGCAAGTGGGCACGGGAACGCACGGTGCCGGCGGACTGACGGAGTGCTGTTCTTGTAGGAGCGACGTCAGTCGCGACCGCACGTCATCCGACTGTTGACGCGCGCCCCCGTCACCACACCGCCACGATGCGCTCGGCCATCGCACGCCACACGTCCGTCTGGCTGCCGACGACATCCATACTGTGCGCCAGCAGGAACACACCGATGATCGCCAGGTACGGACTCTTCAGCACCGGCTGGCGATAGCGGAATTTCGCCAGCAGCATGAAGGCGATCAGCGTGGCGTAGATGAAGACGATCACCAGCAGGATGCCCTGCATGCCGCCCACCACATATAGACCCAAGCGCGCCAATCCGGGCGTGGCCGTCACCAGCGAGGCCGCCACCACGCAGGCGACATGCTGGTGCAGGCGACGCCGTCGCCACAGTGCAAGTGCGTAAAACACCAGCAGCAACACCAGCCCGTTGACCGGCTGCGCCAGCATCGACAGCGCCGCGTTCCGCGACATCTGCGTGAGTCCGTTCTCGAACGCATGCTTCATCACTGGCACGGCGGTGACCGTGAACAGCACGATCAGGAACAGCGAGAACCAGCCCAGCCTGCGATGCAGGTCGGCACGTCCGGCGCGGATCAGGAACGGCTGCACGCTCAGCAGCGCGAACCACGCCATCGCCACCAGCACATGCAGATGGATCACCATCGGCACGGCCACCGGCGTCGCCGCGCGACTGAAGTAGCCGAAGAAGGGCGTTCCGGGTACCGGCGGCGTAAAACCGGCGACCACCATCGCCAGCAATGCCAGGAAGAAGAACCCGATGTTCCGGTAAGGACGTCCCGCCGGTGCGACCACGCGGCGCACCGTTCCCATACTCGCTTCCATCATGCGTCCCCGCCGGCGTGCCTTCTTTCGGTACACGCGAAAGCCGGAGGAATCCGGCAATGGTGAGTCGAAACGTTCCGTCACTACCCTCGTCGGGCACGCGTGACGGGGTCGCGTCCGGCTCGCCCTCTCCTGCGCAGGCTCAGGACGTCTGCGGTGGCGGCGGCGAACAGAGATGCGCCCAGCGTGGCGCAAGCGTTCGCGTGAGCTGGATCGTCAGCGCAAGCTCTGCGATGACCACCACGATCCACCCATAGTCGGACACCCAGTCCAGCGACGCCGTGAGCCAGTGGCCTCGCGTCCCACCGGCGGGATCCAACTCCGGCAGGAGGAACACCCGGTACGCCTCCAAGGGCAGCAGCACGACGAAACCGAGCAGGAAGAACACGCCGTAGACCAGGCACGCCACCACCGCCACGAACAGTACCGGCCGCGGCAGCCGGGGACGCGAACGGAACACCCGGATCGCAGGCCACCAGACCGGCGCCAACGCCACGATGAAGTACAGGACGGACACCCCGATCATGAGCGCCGTCAGTTTCCAGCCGAGGACCTCGACCATGCGGTCCATCGCGCGGCCTAAGCGGTGCGGCCGGGCGCGTCCCGGCTCGCTGTCCTGCCTACCCACCATGACGCCAGCAGCGCACCCAGGCACCACATCACCAGCGTTTTCCACGTCGCGGCCAGCGAACCGGACACCAGCAGGATCACTGCCAGCGACGTCGCGAATCCGGCGAACGCGGGCCATCGCGCCGCCCTGGACACGGCAAGCAACAGCGAGTGCACCGCGAGCGCCACCAACGTCGCGCCCAGTCCCAGCACCACCGCCCACTCCCAGACCGCCATGCCGACGTCCTTGGGCCTGGTGATTGCGCCGCTCCATCCCAGCGCCCAGACGGACAGCGCCAGTGCGACGACAGAGCCGAGCGCACCGATCGCGAAACTGCGTGTGTGCGGCCACATGGTCATGCTCCTGTTCGAACGTACATGGTGCGAGGACGGCTCAGGCCGTCTTGTTCTTCTCATCCCACGTCATCGGTTCCCACAGCTCCACCTTGTTGCCTTCCGGGTCCATGACCCAGGCGAACTTGCCGTTCTCGTGGGACTCGGGACCCTTGACGATCGGCACGTCGGCGGCGCGCAGGTTCGCCAGCAGGCCATCGAGGTCGTCGACGCGGTAATTGATCATGAAAGCCGCGTCGCTGGGACTGAACCACTGGCTGTCCTTCTCGGCGATGGTCCACACCGTCAGGCCCTTGTCCTCGGCAGTGTCGTCCGGCCAGCGCAGCACGGCGCCACCCCAATCCTCGAACGGCATGCCCAGGTGCTCGCGGTACCACGCCGCCAGCGCCGCACTGTCGTGCCGGCTCTTGAAGAACACGCCGCCGATTCCCGTCACTTTCGCCATCGTCCACCTCCGCGTTGTCTTCCCCGGCGCCGTCAGCCCATCACGTCCGCCCGTGCGCGCCACGGACGGAAGCGTACTGCACCGCCATCGGCAGCGGACCACGCAACGCCTGGAACATGGACTGCGCTCCTTGCGGGGTCACGCACCGTGGAGGTCAGGGTCCGGCCGATGCCCGGTACTGCGCCAGACGCCGCTCGAGGGTACCGGTGTGCAGCTCGAACAGATGATTGTCGAAGTCGTAGACGTAAAGCGACCGGCCCTCGCCCTCGATGCGGTCGCGAGGAGGCCGGATGTCCGCGCCGATCGCGGTGAGGCGGGCATGGTAGCCGGGGAGATCGGCCTCACCGACCTGGAAGGCCACGTGCTGGTAGGAGCGCCGGTCCGGGGGCTCGCCTTCCATGGCCGCGATCCAGACGTCGCCGAGCAGGAAGAACTTTTCCCGCGAGAGGGAATGGTTCCTCCCGGCGCTGTCGTAGATCTCGCGCGCGCCGAGCCCCTCGCACAGGAACATCGCCATGCGCTCGAGGTCGCTGACGATGAAGGTCAGATGGCTGATGCCTTGCATGAGGCTGGCGGGCGGAATCGAATCGGCGCGCGCGTCAGGTGGATGGCCCGGCATCGCCCGCCACGCCGGCAACCGGCGGAAGCACGACGATGAGCAGCGTCGCCAGCGGCCCGATGAACACGGAGCCAAGCCACCAGCCGAGGCCGCTGCGCCCCTTCGACTGCGCAAGACCGGCGTTGATGAGCGACAGCGTTCCCCAACCGACGAAAAAATCAGAACTCGCCTGCATGATCCCTCC
The DNA here is from genome assembly GCF_014851815.1 of Pseudoxanthomonas sp. PXM01. Lineage (GTDB taxonomy): Bacteria > Pseudomonadota > Gammaproteobacteria > Xanthomonadales > Xanthomonadaceae > Pseudoxanthomonas_A. Next base: position 237,978 of record NZ_JACVAJ010000003.1, on the reverse strand, counting down.
CTGATCCGATGCCAAGATGCCGCAGCGAGACCGGTGCAGAGGCCTGCCGCCGCCGGATGATAGCCCGGCCTTCCCGGGGTTGTCCGATGCGACCGAAGACGCGGCACAGTGCGGATCCGGATGCCTGCTAACGCCTGAGTCAGGCCGACCCGCGAAGCGGGTTCGGGTTGAATGAACTGTCAGGGCCCACCAGCGGAATCTTGAAGCGGCAACTGTGAAACCCGCCATGACCCATCCGAAGAGCGATAAGCGACAACACGGACCCCTACATCGTTGTAGGCACCCGTGCATCGAGAGACTTCAACTGTTTGGTGAGCTACCGCTTCTCCTTTTCGCGTTTCCGTCACGAAGATGCGAAAGACTCGACGACTATTCATTATTTGATTGAGGACGTCTGTATCGCTGCTGCCGGGAGAGAGCGACTCCAGCTCTGGAACAGAGGCACTGGATATCCAGCCAACCAAGACAGTGTCGGCATCCTTGAATTGCACGTCCTGGGGCGGCTCGCGACAAGCAAGTGCAGTGGCAGGACAGCCCGCAAGAACCAGCAGTGACAGCAGTAGAAGTCTCATGTGGGCCCTAACGCCGATTGGTGGGAGATTTCCGTCTACGGAACAGCCACACCACTACGGCGGCCACGATCAGCGACGGCAGGAAGCCGGTCGCGAAGATGCCTGCATCGGTAGAGCGCAGCGGAGCGGGCAGCAGGCGTCCAGGCACGAACCAGAGCGGAAAGGAGGCGGCCACTGCTGCCAGCCAGGCCAGGACACGGACATGCCAATGGATCCGCAGAGCGAACGCCACCATCGCGATCACGGCGACCGCCACCAGTGTTCCGAATGGGAACAGCAGCACCTCTTCGCCGTGGGCGAGCGCTGCGTCCGGTATCACCGCCAGGCCGATGGGCGAGAGACGGATGCGGATTCGCGCCATTGGGCCCTTGTGGTCCGCGTGCAGCGATCGCCGCGGACCACTCGGGCCGGCGCGTCCGCCGGCTACTCGACCCAGTGATAGGGGCTTTGCCATCGTGCCTTCCAAGCGCCGCCCTCGAGGCTCACGAGGAGCACTGAGCCCGTGCCGGTCCAGCTGCCGGCGCGATACTCGTAGCTGACGGCGACTTCGTGTGGACTCCTGTATTCGAACGAGGAAAGGTTGATGAACTCCGCCAGCTCACCGTTCCGCGTCAGCGCGACCTCACGCCGGTCCGCGCGTTGCGCGTAATGGCACTCGCTGCCGGGGACCACCGTCGCGGGCGTCGCGGCGGCCAACGCATCCAGGCCATGCGGAGGATCCCCGCCCTCCACCACCAGGCAAAGGACCCGCTCCGATTCCTGCCGGCTCTCGAGGAGCAGCGCGAAGGCCGTCTCCGCGACCGCTGCGGGCATGCCTTCATCGATGGGCGCTTGCGCCAGGGCAAGGGAAAGCAGAAGTGACGGCGACATGGGTCTCTCTTCGATTCGATGGATACCGGATCAGTGCACGGTGCCCAGGCGCACTAGCGCGGACACTTCCCCAAGTCCTCGTCGAACGACGGGTAGGCGACCAGCACCGGGGCAGCGGAGCCGTGCTTCGCATGCCGCCTCAACCATACACAGTCGGATCCGTCCCCGACGCACGGCACGGGCAGCAGCCGCGACCTCGCTGGGCCGCGCTGCAGGAACGCGCCGTCAAATGGCAGGAAGTAAGCCGCTTCTTCGGGTGCTGCGAACGTGCGGTATTCCACGTTGTAGAGGAATACCTGGCGATTGCCAGCCAGCCGAGCCAGGAACAGGGTGTAGCGCTCCCCCACGTCCAATGCCGCCGACGTCACGAACACGATGTCCTCTGTATCGGTTGCGTCCCGGGCCCGTACCAGCACGCCCTGACACGTCCAACCCCGCGTGGTGCAGAGGTCCTCGGAGGCGATCACTGTCGCGTCGATCGTTCGGTCCGTCGCCGCAACTACCTCGCATACGGGCCGGTTGTCGATCTCATGGCCATGTGTTTCGCCGGCGAGGCAAAACAGCACGACCCATGCGACCGCACATCCGGAGAGCATCGGGGCACCCGCATGAAGGCGTGACCGCGGCGACCGGCTGCGCCATGGAGTGTCGGTCCGCATCCGTCGCTAGCCCTGTTCCTGCGGCGCGCCGGATACCACCCGCTCGATCCAGTCGGCGTAGTGGCTCAGGCGGACATTGCAGGTGAACTGGCCGTAGCGGCCGGGACGGGCGGTCCTGACATCGCCATGGATGAATCCCCACGCGGCGAGTCCGGCCAGTTCCCATTGGCCCTCCGCCTCGACGAGCGCAGGTCCGCCACTGTCCCCGCTTCCGGTCTTGGCCTCCAGCGGCAGGGCGGCCTCAGGCTCGTCGAACACGTAGCAGAACCAGCGGTCGTGCGCGCTGGTGATCGTATTGAACCCCCGGCGAAGTTCGGTGCGGTTGGGGCCCTGCGGATCGTGGCCGTCCGCGCCCGTGCCCGTCGCGCCCTTGCCGATCAGCTGAAGGGTCTGCCCGGGCTCGGCGCGCGCCTTGTGGAGCGCGGCGGGTGCGACGTCCGCCACGGGATCGACCAACTTGATGAGCGCGATATCGTCTACCGAGGCGATCTGCACCACGGTCAGTATCCATTCGCCGGTGGACAAGGCCTGGTCGATCAGCGCCTGCGGCGGCCTCGCATAGCCGGGATGGATCACCACGTCCTCGACATCGCGTGGCGTTCCACCGATGACCACCTGTTTGAGCCCGCCATGTCCCGGGACGGTGTGTGCGGCCGTGATGACCCACTGCGGCGCGATCAGGACGCCGTGCCCCTCATGCGGCATGTCGACCAGGGCGGGAAATGCGGAGGCCGGTATCCGGTAGTCCGCATCGGGGACGTCGTGCCGGATGACGATGGCGTGGCTGGTCGACGACACCGCGAGGAGCGCGAGCAACAGAAGTCGGGGCATGGAGGAGGATTCCTGGAGTGGCCGCCCGGATCGATCATGGGGCGAAGGGGCGTAGCCGGCAGTCTTGCACGTCGCGCAGCGCCGGCCCGATGGGGCCGGCGAACGACGTCTACGGGTTCAACGATCGCTGCATGCCGGCATTGAGTGACTGGAACTGCTCCACCACCTGATCGCACACGGCCTTGGAGGCGCCGCACTGGACATCCATCTTCACGAACACGGCGCCATCCTTCTGGACGAAGGCTCGCTTCACCGCCGTCGGATGGGCGGGATGTCGGGACGTGGCGATAGACCAGACGGTGTTCGCCGCCGCGTCGGTGAGGACGAACCAGTCGTTCTGCTCCTTGAGGGCAACGTCGAGTCGGCTGCGCAGCGCCTCGAGTGCGGCCTCCGGGCTGGCGTAGCCGATGCCCGTGTCCGCAGCGTCCGGCTGGTCCTGGGCGAACGCGGCAATTGCGACGCCCAGACCCAGCAGCAGGCACAGTGTCCTGATTGCCATCATGGATATCTGTCGTCTGGGTGACCGGATCGCGACCGCCAAGCGGCACCGGCGCGTGCGGCGTGCGTGGCTCACGCGCCGCAGGCGGGCATGACCGCCGGCGCCGGACTGATGTACGTGACTTCGCCCGCACAGACGCGATAAGCGAATGAGGCGCTGATGGTGCCGGCGTCCGGAACGGTGGCGGTGTGCATGACCGCCCCGGTGGGATCGAGAAGCCTGATCCGCACGACGTCGGCACTGGACGGACTGCCCGGCGTGGCCAGCTCCAGCGTGGAGCCATCGGACAAGCGGACGGTCGCATCCTGCCTGGACGGCAGGTGGAGATCGATGATGACGGGCGATGCGAGATCCTGCTGCACCGTCCCGGTGAACTGGACGTGCTCGGGTGCGGCGGCGGAAGCGACAAGGGAAACGCTGGTCAGCAGAACCATCACGGCTACGGCTTTCATCGTGCACCTCCAGGTTGTGTCATGGGTGAGTCCGGATTCCCGTGCATCGGACGTCGCACCGCAAAGCGGCATCGGCGTGGGCGAACCGCTACGCCCCGGGGTCGTCCCTGCGCGCGGCCAGCAGCAACGCGGCGGCAGATCCCAAGGTGCAGAATATGGCACCAAACACCAGCGGGTAGAACAGCCGCACGAAGGCGGACGCATCGCCCGCGAAGTACCGGAGCAACGACAGGACGGGCCAGAACAGGACCAGCGTCATCAACAGGATCCCGGCGGCGCCGAAGGCGACACCCACGGTCCTGCTCCTGCTCGGTGGAGCATCGGCCATCCGCAGCGCGGCATAGTTCGTCGTCCCGGACACGACGAAGAGCAGGACCACGATCCCCACGCGGATCAGTGCTTCGTCCATCCGGGACCTAGCGCCACGACCCGACGGACCCGCGATGCGGCGCCGACATGGAGGGAGCATCCCTCTCCGTCATGCTCAACGACACCCGACAGCGACCAGGTCGGCCGTCGCCGCCACGCGATCCGCAACGGCTTGGGCGTATCCGGCCTCGTTTTCGGACGTGGGAGACTGCTCCCAGCGCCTCTTTGCGGATGCTTCATCCCGGGTCGCCTGGTCATAGGCCGACTGGATGCTCGCCAGCGCAGCGGTGCAACCGTCTGCGATGCCGCGGGTAGCCACCAGGTCACTGGCACAGGCCACCAGCAGAAACATCACCGGCAAGAGAAGCAAGCGCATGGACTCCAGCTCCTTGACCAGGCCAGCCCCAGGAAGGGTCCGGCGTGCGCGGATTGTCAGGCGCCTGACCCGGCCTTCACAAGCGCAGGCAAGCGACTGCTGATCCACGCGCCGACGACCATGCCACCGAGCGCTCCCACGATGAGCACCACGACGGGTGCCGCGCTGGTCCTGTCCAGCTGCAGTGCCAGCACGACCGATCCCATCATGATCGATACGACAGCCAATGCTCCCGCCAGGCGCGACGGCCGGTTGAGCATGCTGGGCCGGTTGCAGCGGTCGCAGTAGAAGATGGATCGCTTGCTGCCGAGTTGCAGTGGGGCCAATGCGGCGATCGACACCGTCATCCGGCATTGGCAGTGCGCGCACGTCGTGATGATCGCTTTCATGACCATTGCCACCCGATCAGGGCAGCGCCGCAGAACGGCACCGCTCTGATGGCGTTGTGGTTACGCCCCACTTGGCACGAACCTGCACGAGTATCGGATCACCCGCTTCAGCAGGTGGATCAGAAGCCATGCCATGACGCCGGATGCCACCGAGGATGCAAGCGTGAAGAGGTACAGGTTGTCGGTGGGAGTGCCGTACGCGCTGGCCATGCCTGTTCCCAGGCCGAGAACATAGCCGGCAGGGATCCAGCTCAGTGGGTGGTAGAAGACGAAGATCGCCGCGAGCGATATCCCGGACCACCGACGAACGGGCCCTGCATCCCGGCGGGTCGCGAGATGCCACGCCAGCACCGAGAGAAGCACGCTCAGAAGAACGGCCATCGCAAACCAATGGAAATTCTCGACAAAACCCGTCATTGCAGAAGACTCCTTGTCGATGATGTGGAAAGTCCCATTCCTGAATCACGTCCGCCCGCAAAGCAGGATCGACGTGGCTGGAGGGTCAGGTCGCTGGTCTGGAGCTTGCCGCAGAACGGGCCTGAAAAAGCACGAGAACGAAAGGCGGTGCAAACGCTATCGCCCAAGCGGCCGCAAGCACCAGCGCGGACGCCCTCTGGCCCGCCATGGCCGAAACGACGGCCGGCGCCAGAACGAGGACCAGCCCGAGCGGCTTGCGGCGGGTGATGGCGTAGGCGCCGCCGGCAATCATCAACCAGAGGGCACAGGTGCCCACGAGGGTGAACGTAGTCATGGGCTGCTGGGCCATGCGCGCATAGGCGGGACCGGCGAAAGGGAAGGCGATGGCGCCCATCAGGGAGAACGCAAGCAGAGGCCATCCAAGCAAGTCCGAGAGCGCGAACCAGAGCTGTGTGAGCCGTTGCATGCCGTCCCCGTGGCCTGGTGCCCTTGCTGAGTCGAGCCGCGGCGCGGCATCGGCTCGCCTGCATTGTCAGGTCCGCTGGTACGGGGTGGCAAGCGCATGGCCGACCTCGGCGTTGTTGCCGGACTGCGTGGCAATGCAGTCCCTCACGTACTGGCCCATTGGCGGGTCCGGGTCGAGCCACGACAACTGAGCCAACCGCACCAGTACGTCCGGGCCGGGCCGCTGCCGCAGCCACCATTGGAAGGCGCCGTGACGATCATGTTCAGAGGCAGTTTCATGGCCCGGTTCGTAGCCGGAAAGTTGCTCCGTGGCCAGCGCGAAGGGAATGAGGTTCCATGCCGTCCACTCCGGCGGAAATTGCATGAGCTTCAACCAGTCACTGTGTGTCATGCGATCTCGACGGGTCCGACGCCTCAACTATGCGGACGGACGAAGCGGGTCCGGCTCCAGCGCATTGCCAGGCTGCACTAGACGCGCCCTTCCAACAGGAGTTGGAAGTTGGCCACCACGATGAAGCTGGGCAAGAACCAGAGGCCCATCGCGAGCATTGCCGCGAGGATCCGCAAGAGAATTCTCCATGGAAGAGGGCTCCGCGGAAAGACCGGCCATGCAGCCCAGAGGAACGCCGCGAGTATCAGCGGAAAGAATGCTTGCGCCAGCCCAGGAAGGTAGTCATCGGATTGGCCCGCTTTGAGGTAATGAAAGGTGACGGTGAGCCAAGCCGCCAACGCCAGAGCCGCCACCATTGCGAAGCGCGGAAAAGTCTTCATGTGGGCCCGACGCCTGGACCGGGCCGCGCCGCCAAGCGGCGCCGGCTTGAATGCGTTATCACGGGACGTCCGCGTACCGCCCGGACCGCCTCCAGTCCGGAAGCACGTGAACAAACCAGTAGAAGAGCTTCGACCAGCTGGATGCTTCAAAAACCAGGAACGCGCCCCACATGGTGCTGTTGTCCCCCGCGTAGCGCTCCTTCCAGTGAAGAATCGGAATGAAGGCGACCCAGAACATCAAGGGGATCCACGACAACCCGCCCAGGGCAGCGAGCGCCACCAGCTCGGTTGCCACGCCGATTACCACGGCAGCGGTGCCCACCAGCGCCAGAAGCGCGAAACGCTTCAACCAGCGCCACTTGGACTCAAACCATTCGGTACGATTCAAACAGCCCCCTGGCGTCTGAGTTGGGCCGACCCTCGACGCGGCGCCGGCCTGGATGAAGTGTAAGGCATCACTAGTCCATGAAAACCGTGTGCACCTCGGCGATCAATTTGCTGTTACGAAACAGCCCGATGAGATCGACGCCTCCTGGCCCCCGACGCGGGATGCACCGGATATTGCGCAGCTCATCGCCGGGATTCATGACGTCCATCATCTCGATCCAGTCTGTGCGCTGATCGATCTGCGGAGCTCCGACCGACTCAGCACTCTTCACTGCCTCGTCTAGCGTAAGCGGAACAGAAATCGTGCACGTAGGGTAGCCGAAGCGCGATACGAACTCCTGCTTGTTGATCCTGGAGGACGTGTCGATCTTCGGACCCAGCGTGTTGTGCGCACAGGCGGACAGGATCCACGCCAGCATGCATGCTTTCGTCAGATGGCTTGGGACTTTCATGTGGAACCCAAGGCCTGGATTAACGAAGTTTCAGGCGGCATTCCCTCTTCTCCGTGAGTGCTGCTTCTGGTGGGCGAGAACCACATAGATGCTTGCGAAGAAGCCTGACTCAGCGTCGTCTATCCGCTTCCAAATGGAGTCGAACGGAAAGGCTCTGAACTCGAACTCGCGGCCATCTATCGCAGTGCTTGTGCCGTATTGATCCGACACGGTGACCCAGTCCATCTCCAGGGACTCATTGCAGTAGTCCCCGAAGGCCGCGCCGAGAATCCCGACGACGTCGCTCTCTGAGTAGCCGAGCCTATTGGACGCATGCAGCCAAGACGAAAACGCTTGATCGAGCCGCTCCAGAAGACTTGCTGATGGATCGATGCCAAAGTCCGAGAACAGGTCGGACGCCTTCGATGAGTAGATCATCAGCTCCTGGCGGGCAGTCAGGCTCAAGCTCGAAACCTCTTCGGGGCAAGGCTCAACTTTTGCGTGAAAGCCGGTGATCGCCTCGCCTTCATGGTGCACAACGACTCGTCCTCGTTCGAGTACTTCCTTACCTTCCAGTTGCCGGTCCTGCCGAAGCAGGGCTGCTTTCTGCGACCGGGACCCAATGCGACGAATCGCATCGATGACGTTGGAGATCCGCGACATGCTGCCTAGCGCCCGGGTTAAGCCGCGCCGCGGAGCGGGTTGGGCTTGAATGAGTTGTTAGGGCTCATGCCGATGTAGTTGAAGCTGCACACGTAGCCGCCCTCCTCAGACTCAAGATTGTCAGATACATAAGCTTCATACGCTCCGGAGCGATTGAAGATGGGCGCAAGCGCGTCGGCCTTTGAAGCGCGGCCTCTGAATGAAGTCGGTACCTCGATGCTGGTAGCCAAAGCAAGTCTTTCCGGCGTCATCAGCTGTGGCTCACCATCCGGAGGCATGCGGCCTACGAGGAAGTACCAGGCGTTGTCAGATACACGGCGAATAGCCAACTCACTGCCATGCCCGGGACCCACGGTAAGTACCAGCGGATGAGGCGCTCGAAGCGTGCTTGGGGAGCACGCCAGCACGTTTGAGTTGGACAGCCATACCGCAGGCTCGTACCCGTCATCCACGGCGGGGCCGGTTGCTAGAAGCGAAGCCAGGAAGATGCTTCTCATGAGCCTTAACGCCCTTGCTGGACCGACCCACGAAACGGGTTCGGCGTGAATGAATTGTTAGGCCTCAGTGCGGTGAGCGTTCGCGGTCGACTTCGAACTCTATGACGTTGTAGCCATCAAGTAGGTAATTGAAATTCTTACTAGGAGATGGACTGTAGATGAACTTTCCCTCAACCGATGCAGTGACTGAGCTTCCGCCTGAGAAGTATTTATCCGACACCGCATCCCGAAATGCAGGATTTGGAGTGACCTCTGAACCGAGCACTACCACCTCGGAAAAACACTTTGAATCGCTCAGCAATGTCGGGTGATGGCCTTCGTGAAAAGTCCCGGTAATAGTGACGTGGCTCCCGTTGTACTTCTCAGCTTCATCGATAGCTTCGCACACAGTTATGCTTGGACTGCGAGTGCATCCAGCGATAAGAACCAGTGCAGCTAGTTGAAGTAGTCGCTGCATTGGGATGAGGCCTAACGCCTGAGTTAAGCCGACCCGCGAAGCGGGCTCGGCTTGAATGAATCGTTAGGCGCCATTCTGGATCTCCCTGTTGCGTACGTACCAGACCGCACTAGACAAGCCGGCTCCTATAAGTCCTCCGCACCAGTAAGCCCAGTCCAGAGTGAGTGCCTCAAGAGAAAACATCGGCACATCATGCTTGTTTGAAACACGATAAAGAGCGCCAAGAATGCTCATGCCGGCGACCGACGTGAACATGACAGAAGCTTTCAGCAATGGATCGACTTGTTTCGACATATCAGCCATGGCGCCTAACACCCTAATTTAGCTGAGCCGCGAAGGGGCGCCGGCTTGAATGAATTGTTAGACCTCACCTGCGGCAACCAAGTTGAGAAGATCAGCCGGTAGATTGCGTGGCTGAATGACGCTGCCTAGTTTTCTCTTTAGCGCGGCCACTATCAGCCATGTTTTGAGACGCATCTCCGTCAGAACCATCATGAACTTCACTCGTTCAGGCGACCAGATGTCGCCACCGGCCTCCGTAAGCTTCTCGGCCTTGGTGCAATGCTCGGCGAGCGTTGCGATTAGCTCCTGTACAAGAACTTCGCAGGATGGATTGGCCCATACACCTTTGCTTTCCTGTGCAATGGCCTTTCGCGCCTCGTAGAGACTCTGCATCGCGTACTTCGGCGATTCGTCTTCGCCGCAGGCGTAGAACAGGCGCCGCGAATCAATCTCTGTGACGATGGAGTGCACCCGGTTTAAGTCGCGGTCGTGCAGGGTAATGCCGCCAAAGCTGAAGTGGCCGTTTGCCGCAGCTTGATGGAAAGAGCCAAGAAGGTTGCTGTATAGCGCCTTTGCCTTTTTCAGTAGGTCGGCATCGCTGACGTTCGCGTCGACGTGAAAATTCCGCAGGCTCATGAGTGTCTCGTGTTAGGTCTAACGCCTGAGTTAAGCCGACCCGCGAAGCGGGTTCGGCTTGAATGAATTGTTAGGGCCCAGTACGTATAAATGGTTCTGCAGGTGCCTAACTTCCTTGGCCAGCCAGAACCGGGATGCGAGATTGGATATGCGCGCGATGCTCGCCCATTGTCCATCAAGCAGTTCCTCTAGTGTCCAGGAAACATCTCTACCTCCGCGCGCCCCAACTACTAGCCTGGTCCGGTCGGATAGACAGCGGGTAAAAAGCTTGGCAGCGATGTCCTTCTCGGATGCATCGAAGCAATCAAGATCCCATCTATCGAAACCCACGCAGTAACGGCCATCTACCAGCAAGATGGAGACATCAAAGCCTTCGATGGATGTGGCTGGAACGATAATTCCATCGGGATGTTCCCGGACCGCGACAGACATCTCGGCCAGGCCCTCCCTCAATTGTTCGATCACCGTCATCCTGGGCCCTAACGCCTGAATTAAGCCAACTCGCGAAGCGGGTTCGGCTTGAATGAATTGTTAGCCCGCATCACCGCCACCAACGACGCTCCGGCGGATAGTCGGCCTTGGCCTCTGCATCTGCAGGTCCGTGACACTTTATATCCCAAGCCTCTTGGAGAGTCAGGATGCGGACTCCGCACATGCGAAGGTCACAGGATCGCGGCTGTGACCCGTCAATAAGCGATATGCCCCACACCTGCCCATCTTCCGCGCCCAGGCAAAGGCATGGGTGATACGCGCAGTCCTCATAGATCTCGCCCGGCGAGATGATGAGATCTCCAAATTCGTTGCGCTCCGACATGCGGCCTAACGCCTGAGTTAAGCCGGCCCGCCCGGGCCAACTGTCCGATCAATGCCGTAACGATGCGGGCTCGGCTTGAATGAATTGCTAGGCTGCTGCCTCACCTGTCCAACGCACGATGAGTCCAGTAGCCCGAAGCTCTTGAACCAAGGCAGCAGGATCAATGCCGATCTTGCCAAGTTTGTTTGTCCTGAAGCTGATGCCTCCAGGCGAATTGAGGATTGCATGTGACAACTCAGCGCTATCCTCGCGCCCAAACCCAGACCTGATAAGGGCGCCCTCAATGTCCCCGACTACGCCACTGGCAAGTTCGATTGTCATGTAAGCCATGATGCCCGCCTCAGCAGCCTAACGCCTGAGTTAAGCCGACCCGCGAAGCGGGTTCGGCTTGAATGAATTGTTAGGCCTGCACCTCGGGCTGAATCGGCGGCTCACGCCAAAACTGACCCTCAGTGGTGACCTTGCAGTGATAGCAGCCGGAATGTAGCCCATCTTGGTTGTACCAGCGATGCCAGCCGCCGCGTCTCTCGCAGTCGGAAGCTTTGGGAAAGAGGTCTGAAACCAAGCCGGGCATATGGACACGTAGCCAGGTCCGTAGCCGATGCGGATGACCGGCATCCCAAAAATCTTCCGGCATTTGGTGATTGGCAGAGTTGATAGACATTCCAATCCCTGGATGCTGCTGTGCAGGCCTAACGCCTAATAGACCCCAAACAGGGGTGATAACGCGGATGTTCACTTTCCACCCCACACCCGTCAAGTCAGCTCGGGCATTGCGGGGCAAGGGTCTTGCGGTGGTCGCCGGACTGAAGGCCGGCGAGCGTCATATGCATTCTTGTCATGCGCGTTAGCACCGCAGGTCACGGCGATAACGCGCTTGTGCGTACGAACGTCATCCTCCCCCGGCTGGCGGCTCCGTCTCCTGCACGACGGGTCCGCGGCGCGGTGATCGGGCGAAGCGGGCGGCGAGCCGCCCACGCGGCGCATCGCGTTCGTGGCTCGGCGTGCCGTGTCATGGGCATGACGTGGCGCGGTTGCAACCTCGCGCGTGCATCTGGGATGCTCGCCGTCCGGCCATCAGGACGGTCGACCCGCACCCGCATCGCCCTCCATGGGGGAACCTTGGCGGATCGCGGTGGTCGACAGGTACGAAGGAACGAAGGGGACACGATGATCGAGTTGCAGGGCGTGCAGCGCCACTACGCCATGAGCGGGCAGACCGTGCGCGCACTGGCGGGGGTGGACCTGCACATCGGCCAGGGCGAGTTCGTCGCCATCACCGGCGCGTCGGGCTCGGGCAAGTCCAGCCTGCTGAACATCCTCGGCTGTCTGGACCGTCCCAGCACCGGCACCTACCTGTTCGAAGGCCGCGACGTGGCCACCTTCGACGATGAAGCCAGCAGCGACCTGCGCAACCGGCGCATCGGCTTCGTGTTCCAGAGCTTCCACCTGCTGCCGCGGCTGACCGTGCTGGAGAACGTCATGCTGCCGCTGCGCTTCCACCGCCAGCCGCCGCCGGGCACGCACGACCGCGCGGTGGCCCTGCTCGACCGCGTCGGCCTGGGCGAGCGCCGCGACCACCGACCCAGCGAACTGTCCGGCGGCCAGATGCAGCGCGCCGCGATCGCCCGCGCCCTGCTGCTGCAGCCGGCGCTGCTGCTGGCCGACGAACCGACCGGCAACCTCGATTCCAAGAGCGCCGCCGACGTGCTGGCGCTGATCGACGAAGTGCATGCCGGCGGCCAGACCGTGGTGCTGGTCACCCATGACAACGACATCGCCGCGCGTGCGCCCCGCCAGGTGAAGCTGCGCGACGGCAAGGTGGAATTCGATGCCCTCCAGTAAGACCTACGCGATCGCCCTGGTGCTGGCGGCCGTTGCGCCCGCGCAGGCCGTGGTGCTGACCGGCGAAGTGCGCGCCATCGATGCGCAGCAGATCCTCACCCCGCAGTCGAACAGCGCACCGGTGGTCATCCGCTATTACGTGCCCGAGGGCGAACGGGTGAAGAAGGGCGAGGTGGTGCTGCGCATCGACCCCGGCCAGTCCGCCAGCCGCATCCCCGACCTGGAAGCGCAGATCGAACAGGGCCGCGCCAAGGACGCCAAGGAAGTCGCCGAACTGCAGGTCAAGGCGGTCACCGCCGAGATGGCGCTGGTCGATGCCGAGGCCGAACTGGCCACGGCGAAACTCGACGCCACCATTCCGCCGGACCTGATTTCCGGCCTGGACTACGACCGCTACCAGGGCGAGCTGGACCGCACGACGCGCGAGGTCGCATTGAAGCGCAAGGACCTGGACGCCGCGCGCACCGCCGTGCAGCGGCGCATCCACGATGGCCGCCTGCAGATCGACAAGCTGGTGCTGCAGCGTGATTACCATGCCGCGCTGGTGCGCACGTCGGAAGTGGTCGCCGACCGCGACGGCGTGGTGGTGCATGGCTTCAACAACAACTGGATCGGCGGGCGCATCGACGAGGGCTCGTCCACCATGCCGGGCAGCAAGGCCGGCGAGGTGGTCAGCAGCGGACGCATGAACGTGCGCGCGTGGGCACTGGAGCCCGACCGCCGCGGCCTGGGGATCGGGCAGCCGGTGGAGCTGGCATTCGATGCGGTGCCGGGGAAGAAGATCGGCGGGCGCATCGCCTTCATTTCCGGCGCACCCGACCGCCGTCCCGAGTGGGGCGAAGGCCGCTACTTCACCGTCGACATCACGCCGGACGATCACGCGCTGGCCCTCATGCCGGGCATGAGCGTGCGCGTGATCGCGAAGCCGGCGGCCGCGCCGGCGCAGGGGAAGGCACCATGACGTTGCGCGTGTCCATTCTTTCGCTCGCGCTGGTCGCCGCCATGCCACTGGCGCATGCCGCCACCCTGCGCGTCGACGGCGAGGTGTATGCCCAGCGCAGCGCACAGCTCGTGCCGCCGGCGGTGGACCGCATGTGGCAGTTCAACCTGACCCAGCTCGCACCCGACGGCAGCACGGTGAAGAAGGGCGACATCGTGGTCGCCTTCGACACCAACGACCTGGTGCGCCAGCTGGCGGAGAACCAGAGCCTGCTGCAGGAGAAGAAGCGCGAACTGGAGAACCTGACCCTGGACGTGGCCGAACGCGAGCGCAGTCAGCAGCTGGCGACCGCCGAGGCCGAGGCCGAACGCGACAAGGCCGGCCGCAAGACGCAGCAGCCGCGCGATCTGATCGCCGCGCTGGAGTACGACAAGCTGGTGGAGGACCGCCGCCGCACCGAGCGTCGCGCCCTGCTCGCGCAGCAGGCCGAGCGCGCCGCCACCGAACAGCGCCGCGCAGAACTGCAGCTGGTCAACGCGGAGCTGCAGCAGGCGCAGGCCGATGTCACCCGCCTGCAGGCGTCGATCGCCGCCCTCAGCCTGGCGGCGCCGCGCGACGGCGTGATCATGCACAAGAGCAACTGGAACGGCGAGAAGTTCGATGTCGGTTCGCAGGTGTGGCGCGGCCAGACCGTGGCCGAGATCCCCGACCCCGCCACGCTGGCGGTGCGCGCGCAATTGCCCGAGCGCGACCTGCAGCGGGTGAAGCAAGGCGTGCGCGCGCGCATCGTGGTGGAAGGCGGCGGCGGCAGCGCGTACCACGGCAGGGTGGCCGGGGTGGGCCGCGCCGTGCGCAGCAAGTCGCAGGTGCAGCCGGTGCCGGTGCTCGACCTGGAGATCCGCCTGGACGACGCGAAGGCGAAGCTTCGTCCCGGCCAGGCCGTGCGCGTGGAACTGACCGTGCCCGATATCGCCGGAGGTGCGAAATGAAGCGCATGACACGACGCGCCGTCGTGCTGGCGCTGGCCATGACGCTGGCCGCCTGCGGCAGCGACGAGATGCCGGTCGCCAGCGAGACCGTGGCGCAGGGCCCGCTGACGATCAGCGTGCGCGGCGAGGGCGAGCTGCGTTCGGCCAAGCCCACGCCGTTGACCGTACCGGGCAAGAACTGGGCGCAGCGGCAGGTGGTGGAGATGGTGCCGGAAGGCAGCCTGGTGAAGAAGGGCGACGTGCTGGCGCGCTTCGTCTCGCCGGAGGGCGAACAGCAACTGGCGCAGGCGATGATCGACCTGCAGCGCAACGCGCTCGCGCGCGCCGCGAAGGAAAGCGGGCTGGAATCCACCCGGGGCCGCGTGGAGGTCGACCTGTCGCGGGTGGCCGTGCAGCTTGGCATCGCGCAACGCTATGCCGACGCCGACCTCAGCACCGTCGCGCGCAACCAGGTGCTGGATGCGGTCGAGGACAAGGAATACCTGCAGGTGCGGCAAGGGGTGCTGCAGTGGCAGCGCGACCAGTCCGGCGTGCGCGGTGGCGCCGAACTGGCGGTGCTGGACGCGCAGCGCGCCACCTTCGACATGACGGCGAAGACGCGGCGGGACGACATGGACGCGCTGGAGCTGCGCGCACCGAACGACGGCGTGCTGCTGCTGGCGGCCAACTGGTCGGGCGACAAGCCGATGGTCGGCGCCAACCTGCGCGCCGGTTTCGAGTTCGGCAGCCTGCCCGACACGTCGGCGATGGAGGTCGAGATCGACCTGCCGCAGATCGAGGCGCAGGGCGTGCAGGCCGGCGATGCGGTGGTGCTGCATCCGCTCGGCCGCCCGGACCAGCGCATCGACAGCAAGCTCTCGTGGGTGGCCAGCGCGGCGAAGGTGCGCAACCGCGAGAGCCCGGTGAAGTTCCTGTCGATGCGCGCGCCAGTGCCGGCCGCCGCGATCGAACGCTACCGGCTCATCCCGGGCCAGCGCTTCGCGGCGTCGGTGGTGCTGCTCGACGCGAAGGACGCGATGGCGGTGCCGAATGTCGCCATCGAACAGCGCGACGACCGCCATTGGGTGCAGGTGAAGCAGGGCGGCGACTATGTCGCACGCGAGGTGACGCTGGGCGTGCGTGGCACGGCACGCTCGCAGGTGGTGAAGGGCCTGAAGCCCGGCGACCAGGTACGGCTGTCGCAAGTCGAGGTACCCGCGCCCGGTGACGATGCCGACGACAAGGACAAGACCGACGCCGAAGGCCGCGAAGCCGACGCCGCCGCTGAAGGAAAGAGTGCATGACCGGCCTGTTCAACCGCCTGCCCACCGTCTGGCGCGAAGCGGTGGAGGAACTGTGGCGCCGTCGCCTGCGCACGCTGCTGACGCTGCTCGGCATGATCTTCGGGGTGGGCGCGATCGTGGCGATGCAGGCGGTCGGTGAAGGCAGCCGGCGCGAAGCGCTGCGGCTGGTCGAAGGCCTCGGCCTGCACAACCTGATCGCCGAGGCCAAGCCGCAGGACGAGGACACCATGAAGGAGACGCGCGAGCGCAGCCTGGGCCTGACCGTCGCCGACGCGGACGCCGCGCTCAGCGTGGTGCCCGGCGCCGAGCGCCATGCCGCCGAGAAACAGGTGCGCACACACACCGTCTTCAGCGACAGCGGCCGCAGCGATGCGCAGGCGAGTGGCGTGAGCGCCAGCTGGTTCGACCTGTCGTCGCTGAAGATCGCCCAGGGCCGCGCGTTCACCGCCGACGACGAAGCCGCGCTGGCGGCGGTCGCGGTGCTCGGCCACCAGGCCGCGGCGGACCTGTTCCCGAAGGGCGATGCCATCGGCGGGCTGATCAAGGTCAACCATGTGTGGCTGGAAGTGGTCGGCGTGCTGACCGACCGCGACCTGGGCCAGGACGATTTCGAAGGCGTGCAGCTGGGCTCGGAGAGCAACCGCATCTACGCACCCCTGGCCAGCGTGCGCGCGCGCTTCCGCTTCCAGCCGCAGGAAGACGAGGTGGACCGCTTCCTCCTGCGCCTCGACGATCCGCAGCGGCTCGCCGCTGGCGCCGGCGTGCTGTCGGCGGTGCTGGACCAGCGCCACGCCGGCATGGCGGACTACCAGCTGATCGTGCCGCAGCAGTTGTTCCAGCAGCACCAGCAGACGCAGCGCATCTTCCAGGTGGTGATGGGCGCGATCGCCGGCGTCAGCCTACTGGTCGGCGGCATCGGCATCATGAACATCATGCTGGCCAACGTGCTGGAGCGCCGCCGCGAGATCGGCCTGCTGCGCGCGCTCGGTGCGCGCCGCCGCGACGTGATCGCGCAGTTCCTGCGCGAGGCCACCGTCATCTGCATCGCCGGTGCGGTGCTGGGCCTGGTGTTCGGCGGCGTGCTGGCCTACCTGATCGCCACGTTCGCCGGCTGGCAGGTCGCGTGGGCCCCGCTGCCGATCCTGCTGTCGGCCGGTTTCTGCGCCGTGGTCGGCCTCGGCTTCGGCGTGTATCCCGCGCGACAGGCCGCGCAGCTCGATCCCATCGCAGCGCTGCGGCACGACTGAGCCTCAGGCCAACATCGATGCCTTCGTAGGATGGGTGGAACCGTAGGCGGCTTTCAACGGCGTAGCCGGTCTACCCATCGTCTTGGAGCTGCGCTTCTCAGCGATCTGCCAGAGGCAAGTTGATCCCATCAACTCCTAGACATGGCGCATTGATGGAAAGCCGATGGGTATCGCCTTCGGCTCCACCCATCCTACGGGTTGCGCTTGTCCGTGCGACGGCGCTCGAGCCTCGTGAGCGGCATCAATCGCGCGCGGGCTCGGCGGTGATGGTAGACACGCGGTCGGCCAGGGCGATGATCTCCTCGGCGGTCATGCCCGACACCTTGTCCTTGATCCCGGTGATGCCGAGGGTCTGCAACGCCGGATCGCGCGCCGCATCGTGGGCCGAGTGCGTGCCGGCCAGGTTGATCTTGAGCATGGCCAACGCGAGCTTCTGCTTCTGCTCGGGCGAGGCCTCCTCGTGCATGGCCTTCCAGCTCGCCTCGGCGGTGGCGTCCGTGGACGCATCGAGCCGCAGCGGCTCCTTCGCGCCCACCGACGAGATGGCGAGCAGGCCGGCAAGCGCGGCCCATCCAAAACGGTGTTTCATCCTGTTCCTCCTTGAGTGACCCTCGTTGGCCTCGCAAGCGTAGCAGCCCGCGGGAGCGGATCTTCATTTCAACGTCCAGGCTTCGGGGAAGGAGGTGGCATGCACGGGGCAATCCTTGTGCGACGCCACTTCCCAATAGCCGTCCAGGGACGCCAGTCCGTCCTGTGGTCCGCGCTGCGTGATGGGACGGAGGTGGAAGGTACCGCAAGCATCGGTGGTGACGCGCATGCCGCCGTCCGCCATGGGTGTGCATCGGGCACCGATCTCAACCGACGGTTGGCCGTACGCCGGATCAATTTCGAGCACACACTGGTCAGATGTGCGGTCCACGGAGATAGACCCTCTCGGTCCCTCCGGATGATCCGCGCGGCACCCGCATAGAAGTAGCAGCGCGACGATCGCGACCGGCTTCGTGCGCACCGGCACGCGGTTGGACGCCGGGTTGAATGCGGCGTCTGGCGACATGCTTCTCTCCGACTCAGCGCGCACGCCGATAGTGCATCGCCACCGCGCCGCAATGCAGGGGCGTCGCAGAGACGAGTTCGAGCCGTCGCGCGCCCGGCAATCCTCCCGGGTACAGCGTCGGGCCACGGCCGGCGATCCTGGGGTGGACGAGGAAGCGGTACTCGTCGATCAGGTCGAGCCGGTCCAGTGCGTTGGCCAGCAGACCGCTCCCGAGCAGTACGCCGTCCGGCGTCGCGTCCTTGAGCGCCTGCACGCCGCTGCGCAGATCGCCGGCGATGCGGTGGCTGTTCGACCACGGGAAGTCCGCGCGCGTCGACGACACCACGTACTTCGGTTTGTCCTGCAGCTTGTCCGCCCATTCGCGCAGGGCCGGCGGCGCATCCACCTCGCCACGGGCGACCGCCGGCCAGTAGCGTTCCATCATCTCGTAGGTGACGCGGCCCCACAGCATCGCGCCGTGCTCGTCCATCAGCCGGGTGAAGAACGCATGCGTCTCATCGTCCGCGATGCCTGCTTCGTGGTCGACGCAGCCATCGAGGGTGAGGTTGAGACTGAAGGTCAGGATGCCCATGGCGTGCTTCGTTCCGGAGGCTCGTGGTTACGCGATGCGGCACGACGCCGGGATCACCTCGATGATGCGTTGGCTCGCAACGCGGACACCGGCACCAGCTGGTCCTCGATGGGATCGAGCGGTATCTCGGGGAGGAACTCGATGATGCATTCCATCATGTCCGCATGCGCCGAAGGATGTACGGAGGGCAGCGCGAAGGCGTCCGACCGCGCCTGCGCGCTTTCCCATTGCGCATACGCATACCAGATGCCGTCGGCGCCCTTGTGCAAGCGCGATCCCAGACCGCCGCGCTGCGAGCGGATCAGCGATGTCAGCGTGGACCAGGCCGCGATGTACTTCGCTTCCTTGTCGGGATGCACCCTCGCCCGGTAAATCACGCAGAACCCCAATCCATCAATCATTCGTGAAATTCCTTGAGACGGGAGGCGCACCGGTGTCCGGGTGGAATCGACCGGTGTTACGGCGATCAATCGATGAACGTCCATGTATCCGCACCATCGAAGCGCCTCACGACCAGGGCCTCCACGAGGCCCGGATCGAAGTTGCGCAGATTCACGCCATGCCGTGCGCTTGGCGTCGGATCCAGCGGCTCCCAGTGGGTGACGATCCCGCAGGTCCTGCAGCGGACGTTGCGCAGGGTACGATCCCCCCAGACGTAGTTCTCGGTGTTCCCGGGATGGCCTTGAATCGTGACGGTGCCGAACTCGTAGAACGCCCAGATCCCTCCCGTGCGACGGCACAGCGAGCAATTGCACGTCAGTACCTCCACCGGCACGGCGGGGAGCGTGAGGCGGACGGCGCCGCAATGGCAGGCGCCTTCGAGTGAGGGCGCTGAAGATTCGTGGCTCATGGCCGGCATCCTGGTGTGTGCCTCCGGGCAGGGCCCCCGTCGAACCTTGAAGCGGATCGGTTCGGCGAGAACGACGTGCCAGGAGCGAGAACACGGGTCACTTGGCAGGCGGCGGCGGTGCTTCCGCCAGCGTTCCCGTGCTGTAGTGGCCGCCCGCGGCTGCGCAGTCGACATCGCGCGCCGGCTCCCACTTGATGGCGGTACCGGTCACGACCGGCCTCACGAACCGCCAGGGCCAGAAGCCGAAACGCTGCGAGCCGTTGTAGTGGATGACGGCATCGGCACCCGCTGCCTTGGCATCGGCGATGACCATGGGAAGGATGTCGTTGACGCTGCCATAGCTGCCCTTCCCGTACTTCAGCTTCCTGAGCGTGGTGTAGGTGTGGTCAGCGGGCGGCGTACCGGTGAACAGACAGATACCGCCGCCCTGGCTTTGCGGCTCAGGCGCAGGATCGGCGGTCTGGGCGTTGCAAAGTTGCGAGGCGCAGACGAGCGCGACGCCGATCATCGTTTTTACGAGCATGGTGGAATCCCCTTTCCGTTGGTGTTTCTGCGTTGATGAAACGGCACACGACGCGTCACTCCCCTGACGACGGTTCAAGCCGCGCCGCGAAGCGGCGTCGGCTTGAATGAATTGCTCGGCTCGCGGCCGATGAGCCTGAGCGCCACTCGCCTCACGGCCGACGTGGTGTGGACCATCGCCAGAAGTGCGTACAACAGCGCCTTCTGTCCACGCCGACGGATCACGAAGACATGCATGTGCAGGTTGTGGCGCTTGCGGACAAATCCACCGCTGTGGATGATCACGAATGAGTGGGCATTACCCGTGACGCTGTCCGACAACTCGTGCGCCTGGGCCATGAAGAAGCCCATGACCGAATGATCGATGCTGGGATGATCCGGATCGGACGGCTCGTGGCAGAGCACAAAGCAGTGCTTGCACAACGGCATTGCATAGGAAACGAGGAAGCACTCTCGCTCGGAATATCCCGCCGGGACAGTGATCTTCCTGCGTCTCACGAGAAGGTTCATGGGTGCGCCTGACCCTTGGTGGACCCCGATACAGGGCGACAACGTGGATGTTCATCGCCGCCCAATAGCGCGTCAAGACACAAAAACATGCGGGTGGCCGCTTCCGCGGCGTGATTCCACTGCCCCAACGTCAACCTGCGGCGTCTTCGTTCCCGGACCCACCCCGCGACACGCGCCGCTCCATCCACGCCAGCACGGACAGCACCGCGAGCGTCAGCAGCGTGGCAAGCAGGGCCAACCAACCGTGGCCGAAACCGACGGCTACGCCGATCACGGCCACCATCAGCAGCGAAGCGGCGGTGGTGATGCCGGCGACGCCGCGGCCGCGCTGGGCGATCATCGTGCCGGCGCCGATGAAGGCCACGCCGGCGATCACCGCTTCCACCAGGCGGAAGGGATCGATCTGCACGCGCTCTTCGTTGTGCTGCGCCTGCGCCAGCATCATTTCACCCATGCCGGTGAGCATGGCGGCTGCCGCCGCGACGAGCGTATGGGTACGGAACCCGGCGGGCCGGTCCTTGATTTCGCGCTCCAGACCGATAACGCCGCCCAGCAGCATCGCGAACCCGATGCGCGCGACCACCGACACCTGCGCTTCCCAACCATCGAACATGGCACGACCCTCCTGCATCGATGCTTCCATCGGGGCAGTCAAGGCGGTGCGAAGGCGGTCAACCCGCGCCGATCTCCACTGCCGTCCCGCTCACCCGCACGCCGTCGCTCACGTCGACCGGCACGGCCACGTTCAACAGGCTGGGGCGGCCAAGGTCGTGGCCCTGGTGGATGACGAAGGCGCGCGTGGCGGGCAGTGCGTCGTGTGCCGCGAGATACGCGCCCAGCGCGGCGGCCGCGGCACCGGTCGCGGGATCTTCCACCACGCCGCCCGGCGGGAAGGGATTGCGCGCGTGCAGGGTCTGCGCGTCCTCGCGCCAGACCAGGTTGACCGTGGTCCAGCCGCGCGCCTTCATCAGTGCAGCGAGCGCATCGAAGTCGTAGTGCAGGTCGGCGAGGCGTGCGCGCGTGGCGGCGGCGATGACCGGATGCCAGGCGCCCGCATACGCGAGCCCCGGCGGCAGCTGGGGATCGAGTTCGTCGTGACGCCAGCCGAGCGTTGCCAGCAGTGCGCCGAGATCCGCCGCATCGATCGGTGCGGTGCGTGGCGGCACGCTGGTCAGCGTGGCGGTGAAGCCGGCATCGACCGTCACCGGCACGCGTCCGGCCTGCGCATGCAGCACGAAAGCGCCCGGACCCTGGTCGCGTGCCTGCGCCACCATCGCCGCGATCGTCGCGTGCCCGCAGAAGCTCACTTCCGCCAGCGGACTGAAGTAGCGCACGTCGAGTTCGCCATCGGCGCGCGGCAGCAGGAAGGCGGTTTCCGAGTAACCCAGATCGGCGGCGATGCGCTGCATGGCGGCGGCGTCGAGCCCACGCGCATCCAGCACCACGCCGGCGGGATTACCCCCTTCGGGATCGGGGGTGAACGCGCTGTAGCGCAGGATCGCGGGGGTCATGATGTTTCTCCGACCACCGCGGTGGGCGGATCCAGGCGCACCACCAGATAGCGCAGGAAGAACTGCGTCAGTGGCCCCACGCCGAAGGCGAACACCAGCGTGCCCACGCCCGCCACGCCACCGAGCAGCACGCCGATGACCAGCACGGTGACTTCGATCAGCGTGCGGATGCGGCGGATCGACCAGCCGGTGCGGCGGGCCAGTCCGGTCATCAGGCCATCGCGCGGACCCGGTCCGAGTTGCGCGCCGATGTACATGGCGGTGGCGACCGCGCACAGCACCACGCCGGCCACCAGGTAGGCACAACGCAACGCCAGACCTTCCGGCGTATCGAGCAGGGCCAGATTGAGATCGGCGAACGGACCCAGCAGCAGCGTATTGGCGACGGTGCCCAGGCCCGGCATCTGCCGCAGCGGAATCCATGCCAGCAGTACGGCCACCGCCGTGAGCACCATCACCATGCCGAACGACAGCGGCACGTGATGCGAGACGCCCAGGTGGAAGACATCCCACGGCGACGCGCCGACGGCGCCTTCGATCATCAGCGCAATGGCCAGGCCGTACAGCCAGAGTCCGACGAGGAGGCGCAGCAGGCGTTCCGGCAGGCGGCCGGCCTTCAATTGCGCGAGGGGGCCGAGGTTGGCGAGTCCGGTGGGAGTGGTGGGCGGTTTCATGGGGCCACCATCCTCCGGATTGGCCCTTTCCACTAGAGCCAATCGTGACATAGTGGCCCCATGGAACGCGCATTGGCCCCTGACCGTCTCGCCACGCTGGTCGGCGACTTCCCCCGCACACCCGCCTACCGTGGCCTGCGCGAGGCCCTGCAGGAACTCATCGGCGACGGCCGGATTCCGTTGGGCATCCGCCTGCCCAGCGAGCGCGCCGTCACCCAGGCGCTGGGCGTGTCGCGCAACACCGTCACGCGCGCGTACGCGGACCTGGTCGCGGCCGGCTTCGCCACCGCCCGCCAGGGCGCGGGCACGTATGCGGCCGTACCGGTCGACCGGCGGCGCGCGCATGACCATGCCCTGCATGCGGTCGGCAAGGCGCATGCGATGGAGGGCGTGATCGACCTCAACTGCGCCGCCGGCGGCGCCACGCCGGGGGTTGCCGCCGCCTATGCGCGCGCAATGACCGCCCTGCCCGCCTATCTGGCCAGCGACGGCTACCTGCCGTCGGGCCTGCCGGCGCTGCGCGGACTGGTCGCGGCCGACTACGCGCGCCGTGGCCTGCCCACCGCGCCGGAACAGATCGTGATCACGTCGGGCGCGCTGTCGGCCATCGCCATCGTCGCGCGTGCGCTGTCGCGTCCGGGCGACCGCGTGATGATCGAATCGCCGGTGTACTCCAACGCGATCGAAGCGCTGCGCCTCGGCGGCGCGCGGCTGGTCAGCGCGCCGATGGCCGATCCGCTCGGCGACGAGGGCTGGGACGTGGCCGCGATCGAGGCGACGCTGCGGCAGACGGCGCCACGCCTGGCTTACCTGATTCCCGATTTCCAGAACCCCACCGGATTCCTGATGCACGACGCGCAGCGCGCCCGCTATGCCGCGGCCCTGCACGCGACGCGCACCACCGCGATCATCGACGAGACGCTGCAGTCGACCTGCCTGACAGACGCGCCGATGCCCGCGCCGTTCGCGGCGCATTCGCCCGGCGCCTATACCGTCGGCGGCGCATCGAAGCTGTGCTGGGGCGGCCTGCGCGTGGGCTGGATCCGCGCACCGCGCGACGCCGTCGACCGCATCGTCGCGGCGCGTGTGCAGATGGACCTGGGCAGCTCGCTGTTCGACCAGCTGGTGGTCGCGGAAATGCTCGGCACCGACAGCTTCCTCGCCGTGCGCCGCGAACAGCTGAGGCAGCGACGCGACGCGCTGGCACAGGCGCTGCGCGAACACCTCCCGGACTGGCGCTTCCGCCTGCCCGATGGCGGCCTGACGCTGTGGGTGCGGATGCCGCACGGCAGCGCCACGCAACTGGCCGCCGATATGGAGCGGCAGGGCATCTACCTGGCGCCCGGCCCGGTCTTCAGCGTGGAAGGCGGCGCCGACAGCTGGCTGCGGATTCCCTACGCCAAGCCGGAGGAGCAGCTGGTGCAGGCGGTGCGGGCGATGGCGGCGACGTGGTCTGAACGCCCGCAGGACGCGGGCATGCAGCAGCGACGCTCGAAGCGGCTGATCGCCTGACGGTGACCCGTCAGCGCGTCGCGGCCGGGGTTCCGGTGAGCGCCGCGCGGTACTGCGGATCGTCCGGCTGCCAACCCGCGGGCGGCAGGACGGCGATGCCGTTGGCTTCCAACTGGCGCTGCATGGCAGCCAGTTCGCCATCGCGCAGGAACACGTCGATGTAGTCCTCCGGCATCCGCCGCGTAGCCGCCGGACGCTGGTACAGCTGCATGGTGCTTTCGTGGACCCAGGCGAAACGGCGCAGGCGTTCGCGTGCGACGTCGCGCTCGGCATCGGTGTCGGCCCATTCCACCAGGCGTGGCAGCGAGATGGCGCGGAACAACAGCGTCGACGTGTCATCCGCCAGCAGCGTGTAGAGCCGCTTGCATGCAGACAGGGTGGGGGCCGGCAATCGACCGACCTGCGCACGGCACCGCTGCGTGATGGGATGCAAGGCCGGAATGGCGATGGCGGCATTCATCGCCATCACCACGGCATCGGGCATGTCGTGCGGCGTGGCCGCGCGCCCCAGCATGAAGTCCTCGCCGATCGCCGCTGCCAAGGCAGGATCGAGCGGCGGCATCGGGATCTGTCGCAGCGTCTCGGCCATCAGCAGGCCCGTCTCGTTGGCACGGGAACGGTATCGCGTCGCGCGGGTCGCAGCCTGCCAGTACCGCTCGGCCGACACGGTGTCGTTACGCTGGACGGCATCGGCGTAACGGGTGAGCAACGGTTCGGCATTGCCGGGGTCGGCCGCGATCACGCGCTCCAGCAGCACCTCGCGGTCGCAACCCGCGTCCGTCTTTGCGCAGGCGTTGAGCAGCGCCCAGTCCACCAGCGGATCGTCGCCGCGACTGGCCGAGTACGCGGCCTGAATCCATCCGCGCGCCAATTGCCAGGGAGCCGCCGCCGGCCGGCCCGCTTCGTCGTACTGCATCGGCCACAACCAGCCCGCGACGAGCAGATCGCGCGGCGTGCCGCGCGCCGCAACGGACCGCAGATGCGTCTCGACATTCGCGCGCCACGCGTCATGCCAGGCCTTGCTGGCCGCCGCGAGCTGCGGATCAGATTCGACCCGGCCCGGCACCTCCGGTGGCGGACCCTCCTGCGCGAGTGCCGGCAATGACACGGATACGGATGCCAACAACGTCAGCCACAGACCCACCCTGCCCGCCTTGCGCATTGCCCACTCCTGTCGGGAAACGAGGTCGCACGTTCGCATGAAGCCGTCTCGCGCGCCAACTTCGGCGTGTATCACCCCAACCGCTGCACCACCCACGCCCACATCGGCAGCGTGACCAGCGACAGCAGGATGCCGTAGCCGACCAGCGCGGCGGCCAGGCGCGGGGCGAGTTGGTGCGAGATCGCCAGCGCGGCGGCGGTGATCATGGTGGGCATGGCAGACTCCAGCACGTTCGCCTGCAGCATCTCGCCGCGCATGCCGAACGCGAGCGACAGCGGCACCGCGAGGGCCGGCATCACCAGCAGGCGCAGCAGCAGGCCGACCGCGAGCGGCTTCAGCTCGTCGCGCGGCAACTTCAACTGCAGGGTCAGGCCCACGGCCAGCATCACCAGCGGCAACATGGCATCGGCCAGTTTCTGCAGGGCGGAGGCGATCCACGCTGGCGGCTGCTCCGGCATCAGCGTCAGGCCGAACAGCAGCGCCCACACCGGCGGGAACTTCAGGATGCGCAGGACGATCTCGCGCGCCGTAGGCGGTGCATCGCCGCCGTAGCGCGCCAGCACGTACAGCCCGAACGTCGACAGCAGGATGAAGGTGCCGAACTGGTCGTAGACCACGGCGTACGGCAGCGCGTGCTCGCCCAGCAGCGCGCGCACCATCGGGTAGCCGATGAAGCTGCTGTTGCACAGCGCCACGCACAGCAGCAGCACGGCATGCTCGTCGCGACGGAACTTGAACATGCGCGTCGCCAGCGCGACCAGCGCGACGGTGGCCACGGTCAGCAGCCACGGCGTGACGACCACGCCCATCAACGAGGTGTCCAGGCGCAGGCGCGGCACGTAGGTCAGCATCGCCGCCGGCAGGCAGACGTACAGCACGACGCGGTTGATGACGTCGCCCGCGTTGTCGGGGAAGGCGCGCAGGCGGGCGAACGCCATGCCGAGCGCCAGCATGGCCAGGATCAGGGCGAAGGCATCGAATGCCATGGTGCAGCGGGATACGACGTGGGGACCGCAGGATCGCATACCCGGCCGCGCGATGCGCTTGGGCTTTCGTCGGTAGCGCGTTCCACGGCGGTGGGGAACACGTCGTGGCGCAGGGCTTATCATGGCCGCATGACGAACCCCGCTTTCCCGACGGCCTCCGGCCCGATCACCCTCGAGGGCCCCGACGGCGCACTCGAGGCCCACATCGACTGGCCGGAAGACGGCGAACCGGTGGCACCCGTCACCGCGGTGGTCTGCCACCCGCTGCCCACCGAGGGCGGCACGATGCACAACAAGGTCGTGGTGATGGCTGCGCGCAGCCTGCGCGAACTCGGCGCTGTGACGGTGCGCTTCAACTTCCGCGGCACCGGTGCGTCCGATGGCCTGTTCGACCACGGCGACGGCGAGGCCGACGATCTGCGCGCCGTGGTGCAGTGGGTACGCGAACAGCGTCCCGGCACGCATCTGTGGCTGGCCGGCTTCAGCTTCGGTGCGTACGTGTCGCTGCGCGCCAGCGCCGACCTGCAGCCGGACGCGCTGGTCTCGATCGCACCGCCGGCCGGTCGCTGGGACTTCGCCGCGATCACGCCACCGACGTGCCCGTGGCTCGTGATCCAGGGCGAGCAGGACGAGATCGTCGAGCCCCAGGCCGTGTACGACTGGATCGATACGCTGAAGCAGCCGCCGGAACTGATCCGCATGCCGGAGACCAGCCACTTCTTCCACCGCAAGCTGATGGACCTGCGCGGCGCCATCAAGCATGCGATGAAAGGCTACGTGCCGGCGTGATGGCGGACGACGCACGCATCACGGCGCCTACGCCGTCGCAGGTCTACGCGCGCGGCGCGGCGCAGGGGCAATGGCAGGACGATCCGGCGCAGCATCCCGCGCTGGCGCAGCTGGACCGCATCCACGCCGCACTGCTGGCGGAGCCGGCATCGACCGGGCTGTTCGGCCGCCTGTTTGCCAAACCACCGGAAACGGTGAAGGGCCTGTACTACTGGGGCGAGGTCGGGCGCGGCAAGACCTTCCTGGTGGACCTGTTCTACGACACCCTGCCGCTGCCGACGTATTCGGTCTCGCAGAACAAGGCGCATGGCGAAGGCGGCGGCAAGTACCGCACGCACTTCCACCGCTTCATGCGCGGCGTGCACGAACGCCTGCGTG
Source organism: Pseudoxanthomonas sp. PXM01 (assembly GCF_014851815.1). GTDB lineage: Bacteria > Pseudomonadota > Gammaproteobacteria > Xanthomonadales > Xanthomonadaceae > Pseudoxanthomonas_A. Next base: position 210,318 of record NZ_JACVAJ010000003.1, on the reverse strand, counting down.
AACATGCCGGCGAGAGCGATCCGCTGGCGAAGATCGTGCGCGGGGTGCGCGGCAAGCTGCGCGTGCTGGTGCTGGACGAGTTCTTCGTCACCGACATCGGCGATGCGATGCTGCTGGCGCGCCTGCTGGACCGCATGTTCGCCGAAGGCATCAGCCTGGTGACGACATCGAACACCGCGCCGGAGAACCTGTACAAGGACGGCCTGCAGCGCGCGGGCTTCCTGCCGGCCATCGACCTGCTGCAGCAGCATTGCGTGGTGCTGCGCTCGGACGGGCAGGAGGACTACCGCCTGCGCGCCCTGACGCGTTCGCCGGTCTACCGCACGCCGCTGGATGGCGAATCCGACCGTTGGCTGGCCTCGCGCTGGTGCGAACTGACCGGCGGCGAAGCGGCGCATGCGGGCAACATCGAGATCGACAGCCGCAAGATTCCCGTGCGTGGCCGCGGCAAGAGCATCGCCTGGTTCGATTTCGCCGCGTTGTGCGAAGGCCCGCGGGGTACGACGGACTACATCGAGATCGCGCACGAGTTCAACACGGTGCTGCTGGGTGGCATCCCGACCTTCGACCGCATGAACGAGGATGCCGCGCGGCGCTTCGTCAACCTGATCGACGAGCTCTACGACCGCCACGTCAACCTGGTCTGCACGTCGGCCGCCGCGCCGACCGCGCTGTATACCGGCACGCGACTGCAGGGCGCGTTCGAACGTACGGCCTCGCGCCTGATCGAGATGCAGAGCGCCGAATACCTGGCCACGCCGCACAAGGCCTGAGCGCGTGGACACCGTGCCCGCCGCGATCGCCGACGTGCTGCAGCGGACGATCGCAAGCGGCGGCCGCCTCTGCGTGCTGACCGGCGCCGGCATGTCGGCCGAGAGCGGCATTCCCACCTTCCGCGGCACCCACGACAGCCTGTGGTCGCGCTTCGACCCGATGCGGCTGGCGACGGCCGAGGCATGGCGCGAGGATCCCGCGCTGGTCTGGGGCTGGTACCGCTGGCGCATGCAGCTGGTTCGCGACGCGCAACCGAACGCCGGTCATCGTGCGCTGGCGGACCTCGCGCAGCGCGTATCGCTGTCGCTGGTCACCCAGAACGTCGACGACCTGCACGAACGCGCCGGCAGCGCGGTCGATGCGCACGTGCACGGCAGCCTGTTCGCACTGCGCTGCTTCGCCTGCAGCCGCGCGCACGATGGTCCGCTCGACGATTACGTGGACGGTCTGCCGCGGGTCGAACCGATGCGTTGCGATGCGTGCGGTGATCGCATCCGTCCCGGCGTGGTGTGGTTCGGCGAAGCGCTGCCGGACGATGCGTGGGACGCCGCGACCGAAGCCGCCACGCGCTGCGCGCTGATGCTGGTGGTGGGTACGTCCGGGCTGGTCTATCCGGCTGCCGGTCTGCCCGCGCTGGCGCGTCGTCATGGCGCAACCGTGGTGGAGATAAATCCGGAACCGACGGCGTTGTCGGCGGAGGCCGACCATGTCTGGCGTGCGACGGCGGCCGAAGCGCTTCCCCGTCTCGCAGCGCGGCTCCCCTCGATTGACGTCACGTCATCGCAGCGACGATAGTCGACAGCGATACGGAGGGCGACGCCATGATCCGGTGGACCGCGGGCATCCTGTGGGGAATCTCGCTTGCGTGCGTCCCGATGGCGGTGCATGCCTGCTCTTACCCCGAGCCTCCGACGTTCCGGTCCGCGCTCAAGCGCGCCACGGCGGTGTTCGTCTTCCGCCTCGACGAAACCCGCTATCGCGAGGCGGGCTCGACGGCCCGCAGGGTATGGGCGGAAGGAAAGATCACGCCCGTGCAGCACCTCTTCGGCGACGCATCGCGTTACAGACACCTGACGTTCCACAGCACCTGGTGTGGCGGACTCAGTCTGGTGGTTGGACACCATTACCTGATCGCCACCGATGCGAAGGGCGACACGATCGCACTGGCGCCGGCGGATGCGTCCCTGCTGGACCTCGACGGCTTCTACGACCCTCGCAACCCGAAGGAGAACTTGCGCCGTCCGGAGATCCTTCCGGTCATCCAGGCCCTCTACGGCGTAAAGCCGCTCCCGGACAGCTATCCCCCGGCGTGGATTGCCGGCCGTACCGACGGGACGCCGCCTCCGCCTCCACCGCCCGGCAACCAGGCGGGTGGACCGGGTCGCTGACGGCATAGGGCGCTCACGCAACCGCTTCACGTGCGGTTTGCCAGACTCCAGGCAACCGTCGCGGAGGAGCCCGCCATGAAACCCATCGTCCGGATTCCGCTGTTCGCCATCCTCGCAGCAGCCCTGTTCGCCGGCTGCGAGCGCGCACCGGAGCAGGAAGACGTCGAAGCCGCCACGCGGAACGCGGCGGAGATCGCCGATCCCGCGCCACCCGTCACCGGACGCGAAGCGCCGCAATTCCAGTTCTCGGATGACGAGATCGGCCTTGCGCTCGCGCCGACGGCAGGCTTCACGCTGAAGCGCGACCTCACCCGCGACTACCTGTCCGCCGGCGCATGGAAGACGTTTGCCGAACCCGACATGCGCGGCGAACCACTGGTCGCGCTGGTGCTGGACGGCTCGGACAAGATCACCGCCGCCGAGCTGCGCATCGGTACCAGCACCGACAGCCATGCGGTGGTGACATGCCTGGATCCGCCGGAAGGCGCGACGACGGAAGCGCCGGACGAAGTCCGCATCGATGGCCAGCCGTTCACCCACTTCCGCGTCGGCGACGCGGCGATGAGCCACTACCAGTCGGTCGACGCCTACCGCCATGTGCGCAACGAACGCTGCATCGCCATCGACCTGCTGGTCGCCGGCACGCGCCCGGAGGTCTACGACCCGCCGGCCACGCCACCGTTCGACGAAGCGACCGCGCGTGCGCGTTTGCAGGAAGCGCTGGGGGCGGTGCGGATCACGCGCTGAGGCGTTGCCCACCCTCCCCCGCCGCGGGAGAGAGGGGGAGCGCGATGTGGGGTTCTTGTGGGAGCGACGTAAGTCGCGATCGGCGATCGGTAAAGCCCCATCGCGACTTACGTCGCTCCCACGCCGAGTGCTACTTCAGCTGACGCTGCACGAACGCATCTACCGCCTCGGTATACGCCGACGGCAACCCGAGAGTGCGATTCACCTCGCCATGCGACAGGTCCTCGGGCAGCACGTCCATCGCCACACTCAGCGTCTTCGCCTTCTCGGCCATCGCCCGTCCCTGCGGGCAGGCGTCCTTGCGCCGCGAGGAGCAGACGAACAGCATCGGCACCGCGTCGCGGGTGAGCTGGTGGTAAGGCGAAGCGGCGATCCAGTCGTTGCGGTCTTTGCCGAATGCACGCTGGTAGACGCCGGGTAGCGGCGGGCGCTGCATGGTCTGCGGGACGTCGAGCGCACCGCTGTCCAGCGACACCACGCCACGCGGCTTCGTCGCGCCGGCCTCGCGCCACAGCGTGGACGACGCACCGACCAGCGCGGCGAGATGCGCGCCGGCGGAATGACCCATCAACAGTACGCGCGAGGCATCGCCGTTCCACTCGGGTGCGCGCTTCTGCACCGTCGCCAGCGCGCGGGCGATATCGCGCGCCTGGTCGAGCGGGGCGGTGTCCGGCCGCAGGCGGTAGTTGGTGGAGACCAGGATGTAACCCTTCGGCAGCCAGTACGCGGCCTTGTTCTCGACCACGCCCGGGTTGTCCTTGTTGCCGTTGGCCCAGCCGCCGCCGTGGACGAACAGCAGGATTGGCGCGTTCTTCGGCTGTGCCGGCAGGTAGACGTCGAAGCGCTGCCGCGGATCATCGCCATAGGCGACATCGCGGATCGCACGTGCGCCGGCGGGCAGCGTGGGCGCGCGCGCGGCCGGCTGGCGCGAAGCCTCGCGCCTGTCCTGCAGGCGTTCGCGGAAGGTCTGTGCGGCCAACGGCGGCAGCGTGGCGAGCAGCACGCAGGCCAGCAGGCCGGTGCGGAACAGCAGGGTCGGCGTCATGGGGTCACCTCGGACGGGACAACGCGCCATCCCCGGCCGGGTTGACGACGCCCGACCCACCGGCTGGCCCGCGTCTGCGCAGACGGCGACAATACGCACCCCCGGCGGCCCCACGCCGCCTGCCTGCCGACCCCCATGACCGCCTTCGTTACGCCCGACCGCATCCGCAGCCTGTTTGCCTAGGCCATGTCCGACATGTACCGCACCGAGGTGCCGCTGTACGGCGACCTGATCGAGCTGGTCGGCGAGATCAACGACGCGACCCTGCAGCGTGATCCCGCGTTGGCGGCACGACTGGCGCGCAACGCGGAAACGGAACGGCTGGACTTGGAGCGCCATGGCGCCATCCGCGTCGGCACGCCAGCCGAGCTGGCGATGCTGGGTCGCGTGTTCGCGCTGATGGGCATGCACCCGGTCGGCTATTACGACCTGACCGTCGCCGGCGTGCCGGTGCACGCGACGGCGTTCCGCCCGCTGACGGAAGCCGCACTGGCCGCCAACCCGTTCCGCATCTTCACTTCGCTGCTGCGGCTGGAACTGATCGCCGATGCCGCGCTGCGTGCGGAAGCGGAAGCGATCCTCGCCAGGCGCGACATCTTCACCGCCGGCGCGCGGGCGCTGGTGGACCAGGCCGAACGCGATGGCGGATTGAACGAGGTGGATGCGCAGCGCTTCGTCGCCGAGGTGCTGGAGACCTTCCGCTGGCACGGCGATGCCACGGTCGCGCTGGAGACGTACCGCGCGCTGCTCGGCCTGCACCGCCTGGTCGCCGACGTGGTCAGCTTCCGCGGCCCGCACATCAATCACCTGACTCCGCGCACGCTGGACATCGATGCCGCGCAGGCGGCGATGCTGGCGCGCGGCATCCAGGCCAAGGCGCAGATCGAAGGCCCGCCGCGCCGCGCGGTGCCGATCCTGCTCCGGCAGACCAGCTTCAAGGCGCTGGAAGAGGAAGTCGCCTTCCCCGATGCCACCGGCACGCTGGTGCCCGGCAGCCACAGCGCGCGCTTCGGCGAGATCGAACAGCGCGGCCTGGCGCTGACGCCGGCCGGCCGCGATCTGTACGACCGCCTGCTGGCGGAGGTGCGACAGGCGGGCGGTGCGGGCAACACGTCGGCGGACTACCCGCAGCGGCTGGCGGCGGCGTTCGCGGCCTTCCCGGACGACGAAGCGACGCTGCGTCGCGAGGGCCTGGGCTACTTCCGCTATCGCCTGACGGAGAGCGGCGCGGCCTTGCCGGCGGCCGAGCGCGCGGCGATGACGCCCGACGCCCTGGTCGATGCCGGCCACGCCGTCGTCGACCCCATCGTCTACGAGGACTTCCTGCCGGTCAGCGCCGCGGGCATCTTCCAGTCCAACCTGGGCGGCGGCGAACAGCGCGCCTACGACGCGCACGCCAACCAGGAGGCCTTCGAAGCGGCTCTGGGCAAGACCATCCACGACCCGTTCGCGCTGTACGCGCAGGCGCAGGACGCCTCGATCGCGGCGCTGCAACGCTGACATAGGGCGGGCCTTGGCCCGCCGTCGCCCTGCTGGACCTCGCGACGCGGCCTGGAGAGCGGCGGTGTCGCCGCATCTCCACGGCACTCGACGCATGTGATGGTGGGCAAAGGCCCACCCTGCGGCGGGCTCACGTCTCCAGTGGCACCGTCGGAATGATGTTCGGGTTGATCTGCTCCACATCGCCGCCGCCGCCGTCGACGAAGCGTCGCCACGCGTAGGCGTTGACCGACTGCGAGCGATTGACCCACAGCGCATAGTGCAGGTGGTCCGAACGCGGATCACCGGTGTTCGGATGGATCAGGATGGTCAGGCCCAGGCTGTTGAGCTGCAGCCACGGCACCACGATCGGCAACAGGTCGGGGGTGAACCCGTAATAGAACGAGGGCGTCACGTGCGGGCCGCGCGGCTCCAGGTTCCAGTCGCCCAGCTCCACCGGGAAGCGTTCGACCGTCCAGCGCCGGATCAACGCTGCCTTTTCGTAGCTGTCCTCGTCGAAGTAGATGTGGGCGTGGTAACTGCGGATGGCGGTGTAGGGCCGCGGCGACGTCGGCAGCACCTGTTCGTCCGGGCGCACGCCCGGCGGACGCGGCGTGGGCTGCGCGGCCGTCGCCGTGCCCCACGGACTCGTGCCCGGCCCCGCGATGGGCAGCAGCACGCCGCCTGCAGACACGCGGGCGCCAGCTCCCCCTGCGTTCACGACCTGCGGGGTCCGCGAAGGGGCAGCGGCCATCGTCGTGGCGGCGGCGGTCGCCAGCCCGGCGCCGGCCAGCAGTGCACGGCGGCGCGCCGGAGACAGCAATTCTGCCCAGTCGCGGTCCGCCACGGGATCGATGACACGGGCGACCACGTCGCGCGGCGTGTGGTCCAGGTCGATGGCGGGGAGGTCGTCGTGATCGTGGGACATCGGCAGTGCGTTGAAAGGGCGATGCCCCACTCTAGGACCGCCGGACTGCCGTGCGCGCACGCGCCTTAGAGGCATTGCTCATCTCGGCATGGCCGACGGCGATGACGGTTTCGCGGCTCAGGCGTCTCGAGTCGCTCGCTCGGCGCCTCGTACTCCGTGAAACCCGCACCGCGCCGGCACCCGCTGTTCCACACAACATTTGGTGTTGACGCTTCCGATACCCCCCACTATCTTGTGGCCGTCGGTTCCGGTGGCCGCAAGCCACGGGATTAAAACGGGAAGCCGGTGACGCGCTCGCGCCACTCCGGCACTGCCCCGCAGCGGTAATTGGGAACGAACCCGCCACACAGCACTGAGGCCCCACGCCTCGGGAAGCGGCGGACGTAGGAAGAAGGCTTCGCCCTTCGCGCCCATGAGTCCGAAGACCTGCCGACAGCCGCGCGTAGCACACCGCGCGGTGCCGGCCGCGGAATCTCCGGGGGGAGAGGGCTGGTGACGCAGGGGACGCCGGCCTTCGGTCCGTACGATCTCGCTCCCTGCGACGCCGCTTCCCCACTGTGATCCTCCATCCGGCCTTGCGCAGCCCCGCGAGGGACGGGCCGCCGCGTGCACCACGCATGGAGGATTCTCGTGACCCAGATCGACACCGCCGTCGCCGACGCCGGCACCACCCCGTCCCAGAAGGACGCGTTCGCCCTGACCCCGCCGCCCACCGCCACCGCGATGAGCGTGACCAAGCGCAATGGCGGCCGCGAGCCGGTGGACCTCAACAAGATCGTGCGCGCGGTGCAGCGCAACTGCGAAGGCCTGCACGCCATCGACCCGATGCGCGTGGCCACCCGCACCATCTCCGGCCTGTACGACGGCGCCACCACGCGCGAGCTGGACGAACTGTCGATCCGCACCGCCGCGCTGCTGACCGGCGAAGAGCCCGAATACAGCCGCCTGGCCGCGCGCCTGCTGGCCGGCTACATCACCAAGGAAGTCACCGGCCAGGAGATCCATGCGTTCTCGCAGTCGGTCACCCGCGGCCACGAGGTCGGCCTGATCAACGAACGCCTGCTGAACTTCGTGCAGACCAACGCGCGCAAGCTCAACGATGCGCTGGACGCCTCGCTCGACCTGCACTTCGACTACTTCGGCCTGCGCACACTGTACGACCGCTACCTGCTGCGCCACCCGCACACCCGCAAGGTCATCGAGACGCCGCAGCAGTTCTTCCTGCGCATCGCCTGCGCGCTGAGCGAGGACGTGCCGGAAGCGCTGGCGCTGTACCGCCGCATGGGCAACCTGGACTACCTGCCCAGCTCGCCGACGCTGTTCAACAGCGGCACCACCCACGAGCAGCTTTCCTCGTGCTTCCTGCTGGACTCGCCGCAGGACACGCTGGAATCGATCTACGCCAAGTACGGCGACATCGCCCAGCTGAGCAAGTTCAGCGGCGGCATCGGCGTGAGCTACACCCGCGTGCGTTCGCGCGGCTCGCTGATCAAGTCGACCAACGGCCACAGCAACGGCATCGTGCCGTGGCTGAAGACGCTGGATTCCTCGGTCGCCGCGGTCAACCAGGGCGGCAAGCGCAAGGGCGCGGCCTGCGTGTACCTGGAAACCTGGCACGCCGACATCGAGGACTTCCTGGAGCTGCGCGACAACACCGGTGATGAAGCGCGCCGCACGCACAACCTCAACCTGGCCAACTGGGTGCCGGACCTGTTCATGAAGCGCGTCGAAGCCGACCAGGAATGGTCGCTGTTCGATCCGCGCGTGACGCCGGAGCTGACCGACCTGTACGGCGCCGCGTTCGAGCTGGCCTACACGCAGGCCGAGACGCAGGGCAAGGCGATGAAGACCATCTCCGCCCGCAAGCTGTACGGCCGGATGATGCGCACGCTGGCCGAAACCGGCAACGGCTGGATGACGTTCAAGGACAAGTGCAACGCCGCCAGCAACCAGACCCTGCGCGCCGGCAACGTCATCCACCTGTCCAACCTGTGCACCGAGATCCTCGAGGTCACCTCGGCCGAAGAGACCGCGGTGTGCAACCTCGGCTCGATCAACCTCGGCCGCCACTTCGATGACGATGGCTGGTTCGATTTCGACAAGCTGGCCGAAACGGTCCGCCTGGCCGTGCGTCAGCTGGACCGCGTGATCGACCTGAACTTTTATCCGATCGAGACCGCGCGCCGTGGCAACCTGCGCTGGCGCCCGGTCGGCCTGGGCTGCATGGGCCTGCAGGACGTGTTCTTCAAGCTGCGCCTGCCGTTCGACAGTGCCGAGGCGCGTGCGCTGTCGGCGAAGATCGCCGAGACCATCTACTTCCACGCGCTGGAAACCTCGGTGGAGCTGGCGCAGGAGCGCGGCCGCCATCCGTCGTTCGCCGATACTCGTGCGGCGAACGGCGAGCTGCAGTTCGACGCCTGGAACATCACCCCGGAGAACGCCGAGCGCTGGGACGCGCTGCGCGAGCGCATCAAGGAGCACGGCCTGCGCAACTCGTTGCTGATCGCCATCGCGCCGACCGCGACCATCGCCTCGATCGCCGGCTGCTACGAATGCGTCGAGCCGCAGGTGTCCAATCTGTTCAAGCGCGAGACGCTGTCGGGCGACTTCCTGCAGGTCAACCGCTACCTGGTGGACGAGCTGAAGAAGCTGGGCCTGTGGACGCCGGAAACGCGCGACGCGATCAAGCTGTCCGAAGGCTCGGTGCAGGGTCTGGCGCAGGTGCCGGATACGTTGCAGCAGATCTACCGCACCGCGTGGGAACTGCCGATGCGTTCGCTGATCGACATGGCCGCCGGCCGTGGCGCCTTCATCGACCAGTCGGCGTCGCTCAACCTGTTCATGGAAAGCCCGAACATCGGCGCGATGTCGTCCATGTACATGTACGCGTGGAAGCAGGGCATCAAGACCACGTACTACCTGCGTTCGCGCCCGGCCACCAAGATCGCCAAGACCACGGTCAGCACGGTCGCCGCGACCGAGCCGAAGCGCGAGTACACCCCGACCGAAGCCATCGCCTGCTCGCTGGAGAATCCGGAAGCCTGCGAGGCCTGCCAGTAACCGCACCCCTGCGTCGGCTCCGGCCGACGGACCCTGGAACAGGAACATGGATGTTCCCGGCGCATGGAGGCGCCAGCTTCTTTATCGAGCCCCTCTCCCACCGGGAGAGGGGTTGGGGGCGCCCTGATAGCCGTTGCGACTCAATGATGTTGAGCGAGCCGCAGCGAGTCATGAAGGGCGGCCACCGGCTGTTCACCACTTCCACTCGCTGTGGCTCGCTTTGCAATACAAGTACCGGATAAGCGACTGCGGCACCCCTCATCCGCCCTTCGGGCACCTTCTCCCGGCGGGAGAAGGGGAACCACGAGAACACCGCACCATGTCCGCACAACCCAAGCAGATGCTGCTCGACCCCGGCTTTGAACTGACGCTGCGCCCGATGCGCTATCCGCAGTTCTACGACATGTATCGCGACGCCATCAAGAACACGTGGACGGTGGAGGAGATCAACTTCCAGATCGACATCACCGACCTGCATTCGAAGATGACGCCGGCCGACCGCCACCTGATCCACCGGCTGGTCGCCTTCTTCGCCACCGGCGACTCCATCGTGTCGAACAATCTGGTGTTGAATCTCTACCAGCACCTCAACGCGCCGGAAGCGCGCATGTACCTGTCGCGGCAGCTGTACGAGGAAGCGCTGCACGTGCAGTTCTACCTGACCCTGCTGGACAACTACCTGCCCGACCCGTCGGAACGCTTCAAGGCGTTCGCCGCGGTGGAGAACATCCCGGCGATCAAGAAGAAGGCCGACTTCTGCTTCAAGTGGATCGACAGCATCCAGGATCTCCGCCGCATCGAGACGCGCGAGCAGCGCCGCCAGTTCCTGCTCAACCAGATATGCTTCGCGGCGTGCATCGAGGGCCTGTTCTTCTTCGCCGCGTTCGCCTACGTGTACTTCTTCCGCTCGCGCGGCCTGCTGCCGGGCCTGGCCAGCGGCACCAACTGGGTGTTCCGCGACGAGAGCTGCCACATGGAGTTCGCGTTCGAGTGCGTGCGCACCGTGCGCGAGGAAGAACCCGACCTGTTCGACGACCGCATGCAGCAGCAGGTCTACGACATGCTGGAAGAAGCCATCGAGTGCGAGGTGCAGTTCGCCGAAGACGTGCTGTCGGGCGGCGTGGCCGGCATCTCGACCCGCGACATGCGCCAGTACCTGCAGCATTGCGCCGACCAGCATTTCGCCAAGCTCGGCATGCCCAAGCGCTACGACGTGCGCAACCCGCTGCCCTTCATGGAGCTGCAGGACGTGCAGGAGCTGACCAACTTCTTCGAGCGCCGCGTCTCGGCCTACCAGCTGGGCGTGCAGGGCGAAGTCGGCTTCGACCACGCGTTCTGATTCGTGCCCCTACTGTAGGAGCGACGTAAGTCGCGACCGCAGCAATGAAGACCTGATGGTGTTGCATCGCCACGGATTGCATCGGTGGCAAGCGTTTCGACATCGAGGGCCCGCCAGACAGGCGGGCCCTTCGTTCGTGCGGTCGCGACTTACGTCGCTCCTACAACCGCCGCACGATCGAGGCTACTTCGCCTTGTGCCGGTTGAAGAAGTCGACCGGCGCCAGCACCGATTGCAGCCACTGGCTGGGCCGGCCCATGCCGTGGCCGGCGCCGGGCAGGCGGACCATCTCGGTCTCCACGCCGCGCAGCTTCAGCGCGCCGAACATCTGCTCGGTCTGGCTCATCGGTGTGCGGTAATCCTGTTCGCCGGTGATCAGCATCGTGGGTGTCTTCACCTGACCGGCCAGGCTGTAGGGCGAGCGCTGGAAGTACAGATCGGGCTTGTCCCACGGCGCGGCGCCCATCCAGTGCTTCATGAAGAAGGCCGGCAGGTCGGCGGTGGTGACCTGGTCGGTCCAGTCCACCACTGGCCGCAGCGCTACCGCCGCACGGAACTTGTCCGGCTCCTTGCCGATGCCCCACAACGTCAGCACGCCACCGCCGGAACCGCCGCCGATGAAGAGATTCCTGCGGTCGACATAGGGACGCTTCGCCACCTCGTCCACGATCGACATCAGGTCGTCGTGGTCCTGGCCCGGGTAGGCGTTGGTGATCGCATTGGCGAACGCGTCGCCGTAGCCGATCGAGCCGCGTGGATTGGCGAACACCACGATGTAACCCGCCGCCGCGTACAGGCTGTGGGTGATCGAGAAGAACGGGCCGTAGTCGGTGTTCGGTCCGCCATGGATGTCCAGGATCAGCGGATAGCGTTTGCCCGCGCTGAAATCGGGCGGGAACGCGATCCAGCCCTGCACCGGCAAACCGCCGGCGCGGCTGGCTACCGTCACTTCCTCGATCCGTGCGGACGTCTTGCCATCGGCCCACGCACGATTGAAGTCGATCGCGCCGCTTTCGCCGTGGCCGCGGCTCACACCCAGGCCGGCGGGGCGGTCGGTGAAGCTGGTCGTATAGGCGAACGTGCCCTGCGCGGCCGAGAACTGGCCGCCCGACGACGGCAGGTAGAGGCGCGTACCGCCGACGAGGTGCACGGCCTCGGTGCGCGCGCCGGTCGTGGCATCGATGGTGGCGATGCGCTGCACGCCGCGGTCGTAGTACAGCGTGTGGAGGGCCGCACTGTCTTCACGCCATGCGATGCCGGCCACCGGACGATCCAGGTCGGCCGCCAGCGCGTCGACGCGCGCACCGGGCGTGGGTGTGGTCGTCCACAACCGCGGCATGTCGTAAAACGTGGTGGACGCCTCGCTGCCCACGAAGGCGATGCGGAGGCCATCGGGCGAGACTTCCGGCGCGTACTCGCTGCCGGCGCGCGAGGTCAGCCGCTGCTTCGCTGCCTTGCCGGCGACGTCGTAGAGATACAGGTCGCTTTCGAGCGGACCGTTGATCGGATCGGCGGTGTAGCTGCCGACCACGTGCCTGCCGTCCGCCATCCAGGCAATGCCCGTTCTGTCGATCTGGTGGGTGTCGCCCTGGGTCATGCGGGTGACCGCGGCGGTCGTCACGTCCACCGCATACAGATGGTTCGCGCCGGGCTTGCTCTCGCCGGCGCCGTCGAAGCGCCAGAACAGGTCGGTGATGATCTTGGCGTCGGCCGCCGCTTCGGCGCCCTTCGGCTTCTCTGGCATGCCGGGGATAGAAACGGGCTTGGCTTCTTCCCTGCCAGTGAAAGCAATGCGCGAACCATCGGGCGACCAGCGCAGCGTGCCGGGCGCCAGCTCGCCTGTCGTCACCGGCTGGCCCACGCCGTCGGCCAGCGTCATCACGAACACCTGCGGCTTGTCGATGAACGTCGCGACGTAGGCGATGCGGCGACCATCGGGCGAGAACACGGCATCGCGCGGACCCACGTCGCGCGCCACCAGCAGGCGCTTGTCGACGATCGCGCCGTGGTCGTCCAGATGGGCAAGCCACAGTTCGCCGGTGCGGCGGTCCTGCGCGCGGTCGAACGCGGCGCGGGTGAACAGCACGCGCTGGCCGTCCGGTGCGACGACCGGGTTGGTCACCATCGAAAGCGCGTAAATGTCTTCGGCCTTGACGGGCTCCTTGGCGGAGACGGACACGGACGACACGGCGAAGGTCGCGACGAGCGCGGCAAGGGCGTAGGGCTTCATGGCTGAAGACTAACCGTGGGCGAGCAAACCGCGCAACGCGGGATCGGCAGTTGTAGGAGCGACGTGAGTCGCGACCGCACGTTCGAGCAACGTGGATATCGGATCGATCGGGGTATCGATGCGCGTTGCTCTTCTCCGCGCGGCCTTCCACTACGGGCACTTCGTTCTCGCGGTCGCGACTCACGTCGCTCCTACACCAACCCACAACGGCCTCCGCTATGCTCTTCCGCCAGGAACACGCACACCGGAGCACCCCCATGACCGATCTGCCCAACGCCGAAGCGCGGCCCACCGAGGCGCGCCTGCTGCACATGGTCTTTCCCGACCACACCAATCACCTGGGCACGCTGTTCGGCGGGCAGGCACTGGCGTGGATGGACATGTCGGCGTTCATCGCCGCCTCGCGCTACGCGCGCACCACCGTGGTCACCGCGCGCTCTGAGCAGGTGGACTTCAACCAGCCGATCCACAAGGGCGACCTGGTGGAAGTGGTGGCGCGCGTGGTCAAGGTCGGACGCAGCTCGATGAATGTCGATGTGGAAGTGATCACCGAAAACCTGCTGACCGGCGACCGCAAGATCTGCACGCGCGGGCATTTCGTGATGATCGCGCTGGATCCGCTGGGCCGGCCGACGCAGGCGCCGCCGCTACCCACGACGGCATAGGGCGGGCTCAAGCCCGCCGTCGCACGAATCAAGCCACGTGGAAACCCGATCGGGGACGCGCGCCTTTCGATGGTTGCCGTCGCGAGCGTCGGGATGGCAATGGCGGGCTTGAGCCCGCCCTACGGGTCTATCGCGATGCCTGCGGCTTCGAGGGCGGTTCTGGTCGGGGCATCGCCCGACGGGGTGACCGGCCGCGTGAGGTCCCACAGGAAACGCACGCGGAAGCCCGCTTCCACCGCATCCTGCGCCGACCACAGCACGCAGTAGTCGCGCGCCAGGCCGCACACATGCACCTCCTCGATGCCGCGCTCGCGCAGCCAGCCGGCCAGGCCGGTGGTGGGACGCGTGCCGTCCGGCCCGTGGTTCTCCCGAAAGGCGCTGTACGAATCCACCTGCGGCCGCGTGCCCTTGCGCAGGATCAGGTCGATCGGCGTCCAGTCCACGCCAGCCGCCAGCGCGGCGCCGGGCGCGCCCTGCACGCAGTGGTCCGGCCACAGCACCTGCGGCTGGCCATGCAACGGGATCGTGTCGAACGGCGCATGGCCGGGATGACTTGAGGCGAACGACGCATGCCCCGGTGGGTGCCAGTCCTGCGTCGCCACGACGGTGCTGTAACGACGCGACGCGAGCAGCGCGGCGATACCCGGCACGATGGCATCGCCGTCGCGGCACGCGAGCGCACCGCCCGGCATGAAATCGGGCTGCAGGTCGATGATCAGCAGGGCGATGGACGGAGCGAACGGCGTCGACATGGTGGCAGGAGAGATCCAGAGCGGCGACTCGCAGCCTAGCAGCCACCGCACTGGAATACCTTGCGTTCGCGCAAGGCATCGCGCGCCGAACCGCCTGCGCTACGCCGCGCGGACCAGCCCGCTCCGCATCGCCTGTGCGGCAGCGACCATCCGCGTCAGGGCCTCGCGCACTTCCGGCCAACCGCGCGTCTTCAGCCCGCAATCCGGATTCACCCAGATCTGCTCCGGCGCCAGCACCGCGCGCGCCTTCTCAAGCAGGTCGATCATCTCGCCCCCGGTGGGGATGCGCGGCGAATGGATGTCGTACACGCCCGGGCCGATCTCGTTGGGGTAGCGGAACTTTACGAACGCATCCAGCAGTTCCATGCGCGAGCGCGAGGTCTCGATGGAGATGACGTCGGCATCCATCGCCGCCACCGCGTCGATGATGTCGTTGAACTCGGAATAGCACATGTGGGTGTGCACCTGGGTGTCGTCGGCCACGCCCGCAGCGCTGATGCGAAAGCATTCCACTGCCCAGTGGAGGTAAGCCTGCCAATCGGTGCGACGCAGCGGCAGGCCTTCGCGAAGCGCAGGCTCGTCGATCTGGATGACGCGGATGCCAGCCGCTTCCAGGTCCAGCACCTCGTCGCGCAGGGCCAGCGCGATCTGCCGGCAGGTCTGCGCACGGGCCTGGTCGTCACGCACGAACGACCACTGCAGCACCGTCACCGGGCCGGTCAGCATGCCCTTCATCGGCCGGTCGGTCAGCGACTGCGCGTACTGCGACCAGCGCACCGTCATCGGTGCGGGGCGCGACACGTCGCCGTAGATCAGCGGCGGCTTCACGCAGCGCGAGCCGTAGCTCTGCACCCAGCCGTTCTTCGTGAAGGCGAAACCATCGAGCTGCTCGCCGAAGTACTCAACCATGTCGTTGCGCTCGAACTCGCCGTGCACCAGCACGTCGATGCCGATCTCTTCCTGGAAGCGCACGCAGCGTTCGGTCTCTTCGCGCAGGAAGGCGTCGTAGTCGGCGTCGGAGAGTTTGCCGCCCTTGTTGCGGGCGCGCGCTTCGCGCACTTCGAGGGTCTGCGGGAACGAGCCGATGGTGGTGGTGGGGAACTCGGGCAGTCCGAGCAGCGTGGCCTGCGCGATGCGGCGTTGCGGATACGGCGAGTCGCGGTCGATGTCGGCCGCGTCCGGCGACGCCAGCCGCGCAGCAACCTCGGGACGGTGCACGCGTGCGGACTGGCGACGCGACTCGATGCGGTCGCGTGCGATCGCCAGGCCGGCGTCCGCCGCGCGCGGATCGCGCAAGGCATCGGCAAGCAGGCGCAGTTCCTCGAGCTTCTGTCGCGCGAACGCCAGCCACGACTTCAGGTCGGACGGCAGCGCCTTCTCGCCGGACACGTCGACCGGCACATGCAGCAGCGAGCACGACGGCGACAGCCACAGGGCGTTATCGCCGACATGCCCCTGCGCGTACTTCGCCAAGATCAGCGCGTTGTCGAGGTTCGTGCGCCAGATGTTGCGGCCATCGACCAGGCCGGCCGACAGCACGCGGCCCTTCGGCAGTTGCTTGAGCACTTCGTCCAGCTGTTCCTTCCCGCGCACCAGGTCGACGTGCAGGCCATCCACCGGCAGCGCACAGACCAAGGGCAGGTTGTCGCCGAGGCGGCCGAAGTAGGTCGCCAGCAGCAGCGACGGTCGTACGCCCTTCGCCAACGTGCTGTACGCGCGCAGGTAGACGGCGCGTGCCGTGTCATCGAGATCCAGCACCAGGCAGGGTTCGTCGATCTGCACCCAGTCCGCACCCGCGGCATGCAGCTTCGCCAACAGGTCCGCGTAAACCGGCAACAGTGCGTCGAGCAGCGCAAGACGGTCGCTGCCATCGACGCTCTTCGCCAGCAGCAGGAAGCTCACCGGCCCCAGCAGCACCGGACGCGCGGCGTGGCCGGCGGCGCGCGCTTCCAGGAACTCCGCCACCGGCTTGTCGCCACGCAGGCGGAACGCCTGGCCGGCGTGCAGTTCCGGCACCAGGTAGTGGTAGTTGGTGTCGAACCACTTGGTCATTTCCAGCGCGCGCAGGTCGGTGCCGTCGCGTTGCACGCCGCGTGCGAGCGCAAAGTAGCCGGCCAGCGGATCGGCATCGGCCAGTGCGCGGTAGGCATCGGGAATGGCATCGAACAGGAAGGCGGTGTCGAGCACGTGGTCGTACAGCGCGAAGTCGTTGCACGGCACGACGTCGGCGCCGGCGTCGCGTTGCAGTTGCCAATGGCGGTGGCGCAGATCGCGCGCAGTGTTTTGCAGATCGTCGGCGGTGGTGTCGCCGCGCCAGTAGCTTTCCAGGGCGGTCTTCAGTTCGCGCTTCGCGCCGATGCGCGGGAAGCCGAGGGTGGTAACGGTGGTCATGGTGCGTGTCCTCATGCGTGGCGGATGAGGAACGAAGGAACCGCGCGCCGGACCGGAGCCCGCCACGCCAGCGACCTTCGCCCCCGCGGGCGAGCCGGAGTGCCGAGGTCGGGCGCAGGAGGACGCATCCGGGCAGGCGCGCACGGACACGGGCTCCGGCCACCTCCCCTCGGAAGCTCCAGGTCAGTCGGAGGACGGTCGTGTCTTCCGGCCAGGGCAGGTCTTCGGGCTCATGGACGGGCGCGGGTGCGCTGGCCTACTTCCCGCCGCTTCCCGGTCCATGTGGGGACCAGTGCTGTTGGCGAGGTTCGTTTCCAAATACCGCTGCGGGGCAGCGCCGGAATGGGCCCATCGAACAGGCCGCACCGGCTTCCCTTTTAATTCCATCTCTTTATTCGGATAAAGAGATGGAAACCTTGGCGGTGCGAACGTTACGCCCGCGACGGGCGACGCGTCAAGCAGCGGGCAGACGCGCGTCTGCCGCGACGCGCGCCTCCAACCCTGCCCTCAAGGCGTTCCGCTGGCGGTGACGCTGCAGGTCAGGCCGAGCGTGACGACCCCCCCGCTCGGGAAGGTCGGGACCGGCAAGCCGGCCTGCAGGCCGGCGGCAGTCAGCGGGCTGGGACACGTGGTGCCGGGGGTCGCCGAACAGGTCGGGGCCGGCAAGCCGGCGGTGGTGCAGTCGAGTCCGGCCATGGCAGGATCCCGCACCGTCGCGCCATCGGCCGCCATCGGACCATGGTTGGTCACCACCAGGGTGAACTGCGCTTGCCCGCCGCTGACCACCGGATCCGCCGCCACCGTCTTCAGGATCGAGATGTCGGTGCTCCGGCGCAGGTTGGAGAACGTGCACGTCAGGTCGTCGCCCGCCGCCGGCGTCACGCCGAACGACGCGCCACTCCCGCTTGGCGCCTGGCCGCCGGACCGCGCATTGCTGCAGCTGTAGCTGGACACGTAGTGGGTGAGATCCGCGCCACCTGCCGCCGCTTCTGACAGGACATAAGCCGAACCCGGCGTCGCCGTGGCATGCGAAACCGTGCCGGCTGCCGTACTGCCGGTGCCTGTCGTGGTCAGCGGTGCCGGTGCGCCGGCGCCGGTCATCGACAGCGTGAACTGGTCCGCCGCCGCCGCGCGCCCGTCGGGCAATGCCTTCTGCAGGCGCAGGATCGCCGCGCGCGTATTGGTGAAGGTGCAGGTGATGTTGGATTCGAATCGCATGCGATCCGCGGGAATCGTCAATGTGCCGCCCGCGAGGCTGCCAAAGCTGCCGGTGTTGCCGTTGCGGCTGCTGTTGGCGTCCGTGCACTGGGCCGGCGAGAGGATCCAGCTGGCAGGGATGGCTTCGCTGAGGGTGACCGGCTGCGTGCCCTGGCTGTTGCTGCTGATCGGATGCGCGTAGTAGTGGCGCGCGGAGCTGACAGGCGTGCCTGTCGCGGCGGTGGTCAACGTGATGGGTGACGCCGCAGCGGTGCTGTCCCAGTTGTTGATGTTGGTGGTGGTGAAATCGAAGCTACCCACGCCACCTTCGGTGACCTTGCTCACCGTGACGCACGAAGGAATCGCCACCAGACCGAAGCCGATGTTGTCGCCGGGCTTGATGTTGGTGGCCGTCAACGTGAGCGTGCTCACCAGCGCATTGGCATTGCCGCGCAGGAAAACCGACTGCCGCCAGGTCCGCTCGACGCCCGACTGGTAGGCCGTGCTGTCCATCGTGACCACGCCGCTCGCCGGCGTGTACCTTGCGAGCGTCGCCAATGCGCCTGTCTGGTGTGCCACAAACTGACCCGACGTGGCGCCGCCCGACAGTGAAAGCGTCAACGAAGGGTTGTAGGCCGGATCCTCACTGTTGTTGGGCATGGTCGCGTCCCACGTGCCGATGTCGTAGATCGCCAGTCCGATCCGATGCGCGGGAATCGCCGGCGAGAACGTTACGGTCAGGCGGGTCGTGGTGTTGCTGTTGGTCAGCAGCCAGCGCCCCGGACCTGCTGGCGTCGTGTAGGCGCGCCCCGTGCTGTCGACGAAGCGGTTGATCGAGCCGCCCGCCGTCGAACCCGCGTCAAAGGTGATGTTCTGCAGCGAGGCGCTGGCATTGACACCACCCGGCCCGAACACGAACGAAGCGCCGCTCGCACCCGAGTGGCTGGTAATGCCGCAAGCAGCAGGCTGCCCAGCCACGCCAGTGTCGTCGTTGTGAATCCGGCAGACAGCATTGTCACCCGCCGCCAGGGTGATGCTGTTGCCGCTGACAGGCACGCCACCATTGATGGCGCAACTATAAGGCGTTGCGGAGTAGCCGGATGGAAACGCACTTTCCGACAGCGTATACGTGCCCGGATTCACCGCGACATTGGTCACCGCCGCCGATCCGGTCGTGCCACTGATGGGCGTCGGCCCTGCCGCCGAGAGCGTCCACGCGATCGGCGACTGTGTGCCGCCATCGTCGTTGGTCACGGTCTTGATCAACGTCAGCGCCGTGCGGGCTCCGTTGGTATCCGTGGCCGAGTTGTTGCCCGGCACGGGATCCGAGTTGCCCACATCCGGCGTCACGGTGGCCGTGTTGACCAGATTTCCCGTGAAATTCGTGGGCACGGCCATCGTCAGCGCGAATGTCGCGGTGCCGCCGACCGGCAGATCCACGCGGGTATCGATGGCGCCCGTGCCGCTCGCCGTGCGGCATGCTGCGCCATTCGCCGCAGCACACGTCCAACTGGCCGTGGTAATGCCGCTAGGCAACGCATCCTGCACGCGCGCGTTCTGCGCACCGAAGGGGCCATTGTTGCTGGCTACGATCGTGTACACCACGTTGGTACCCGGCGTGTACGTGGTGGCGCCATCGGTCTTGGTGATTGCCAGATCGGCGTTGAACGTGAGCGGCGGACCCACGGGGCACCGGGCGCCGTCGTTGGATGACGTGGTCGGAGAACCCGAGATGAGCGTGCGTGCTCCGGTGACCGTATCGAACCGGTAGAAGCCACCCGTATTGAGCACGCCGTACAGACCCAGGTTGTCGGCCCAGATCGCACCGACAATGCCGGTGGGTCCCGGGGTGCCGATGTTGGTCACGGTGCCATTGATGGGATGGATCGAGACCAATTGCCCCGTAGAACCCTCGATGCCATAGAACAAGCCGCCGATGTAATCGAAGTCCGCCACGTACAGGTTGCGGCTCAGCGTGATCAGCGTCGCCTGAAGCGTCGTCACGTCGATCCGATACATCCGGTTATCGTTCACGCCATCGGTGACATATAGCGCGTTGTCGCCTGCCGTGGTGAACGCGCCTGCAAAGTACGAAATGCTTGTCGGCGGCGCAGGCAGGCCGGTCACCAGACCCAGTTCGACGCGATTACCGGACGCATCGATGCGGTACAGGCGCCTGCCATCGTCGCCGGACAGGTTCCGCAATGCGTAGAGATAGTTGTCAGCCGGGTTGTAGGCCATCGCGTTGAGGGCCACGCTCGCGGTCCCCAGCGTCTGGTAGGTAAAAGGATTGCCCGAGCGGTTGATCGTATACAGCACCCCACCCGTCTGGGTGAGATACAGGGTGGCATCGCAGGTCAATGGAGTGGACGACGGTGCCGTGTTGGCGAAGGTGCAGGTCAGGTCATCGCCGGCCACGGGCGTGACGGAGAAGCTCGTGCCGCTGCCGCTCGGCGTCTGTCCGCCTGCGCGCGCATTGGTGCAGCTGTAGGTCGTCGTGTAGTTCGCCAGTACCGTGGAGCCCGCAGCCGATTCCGACAGGGTATAGCTGCTGCCCGCCGTCGCAGTTGCGTGCGTGACCGCACCCGTCGCGGTGCTGCCACTGCCGGTCGTCGTGACGGCGGCGGGTGCCCCCGCGCCGGCGATGGACAATGTGAACTGGTCCGACCCCACCGTACGCCCATTCGGCAGCGCCTTCTGCAGGCGAAGCGTCGTCCGCGCATTCGTGAACGTGCAGGTCAATGCCGCAGCTGGCCCGATGCTGCCGCCGGGGATCGTGTAGGTGCCGGACGCAAGACTGCCGACGGTCGTTCCCGCGGCGTTACTGCAGGTCGCATTTGTCAGACTCCACCCGGTCGGGAGACTGCTCTCGGCGATGGTGACCGCCGCCGCCGCATTGGCGATGCCGAAGGGCTGCACGCCGGCGGTGCCTGCGTTGCCGTCGACCTGTACAGGGGAATTCGCCGCTGACGTGGTTGCCGTGCCACCCGTATTCCGCGAGGTGTTGGTCAGGGTGAATCCGAAGGGACCACCGGACCCACCCAACGTGGTCTTGTTGAGGGTCAGCGTCGCATTGCAGGCAAGAAAGCCGGCGGCCGTGTAGGTGCCGGCATCGGAGGTGTCGTAGTAGCGCAGCACTACCCGGTCGATGCTGTAGCCGGCAAAGTCGAAATTGATCGTGCCGCGGCGATTGCCGATATCGACGGCCTGCGAGGTGAAACGGTTGCTTCCCGCATACGACACGACTGTGGCGCCGGTCGACGTATCGAGGGTGTAGATGCTGGTGCTCAAGGAAATCGGCGTCGAACTGCCGGCGGGATAGGCATCGACAATGACGTTGTCAGCCGCGTCGACGTCATGCAGGCTGAAGACGAGGCCGGACACCGGCAGGTACTGGCTCAGGTTCGCCGGGTTGCGAAACGCATAGATCGATTCGATGTAATTGCTAGTCGAATTGGCGTTGCCGCCATGCCCCAGTCGCACGCCGATCTGGCCAGCGACGTGCTGGTCATTGATCGCGTTCACACTGATGCTCGCGCTGCCGGCCGTGGTGTGCGTGAGCTGGAGCCGTGATGACCCGACCATCACGACGTTGTTGGTGACGACAGTCTGGCTTTGATTCTGGTCGTCGTAGGCCGCGAAAGGGTTGAAGCTGCCCGCCGGGCAGTTCTGAGCCTGGACCTGGCCGATTGTGCCGGCCAGCAGCAACCCTGCTGCGGCAAGCCCACGAGCTACACCAGGGATACGAGCGATGAATGGCGTGCCCGTGGACACGGATTCCGCCGACGTCTCAGCTATGCACTTCGCCATCACCGCAATCCTTTCCGGCAGCAGGCGGGAAGCCCGAAGTGAAGTGCGTGGGAGGACGTGCAGCCGTGGTGGTCTGAGCGGCGATCAAGCATGTGTTTTCCCCTGGAGACCGGCGCCTCCCGTTCCATACGGGAGCCCGCCGCCATGTCATCCCATTCCCTGGCGCGTCCCGCTGACGGGCGAAGTGCGCACCGCTGATAATGTGATATCGAAACTATGTAATCGCCCTTCAACTGAGGGGCAGGACATTCCGCTCATCTGAAAGTAATGACATTTACACGGCTGCCACCCACCCGTAGTGCCAGCCAGTGATGCTGGGCAACCTCCACATGCCGCCATGACGCAGCCGGTTATCGGGCGGAGGGGGCGGCTGGCATCCGGTTCGCCTTCACGGTGCGACATTGCCCGTCGGTACGGGGTGCTTCCTGGCGGCGGGGTCACAAATGAGAAGACCCCGCGATGCGGGGTCTTCCTTGCTACCGGAAAGGCGCAGGGCGCGAACCGGACCTACGGCAGGCCGCTGGCGGTCACATTGCAGGTGAATTGGATCGTGACGGTCCCTCCGTTAGGAAGCACGGGAATCGCGACGCCGGTCTGCAGGCCACTGGCCGTCGTCGAGGCGGGACACGTGGCACCGCCCGATGCCGAACAGGACGCCAGCGGCAACCCCGCGGCAGTGCAATCGAGTCCGGCCACGGCCGGATCCCTCACGACAGCGCCGGCGGCGGCGGCCGGCCCCCGGTTGGTCACCACCAAGGTGAACTGGACGCGCTCACCCGACCGCACCGGACTTGGCGTGGCGGTCTTTTCGATCTGCACGTCTGTCTGGTTGCTGTCATTGTTGTTGATCGTGCAGGTGGCGGTGTCGCCCGCAGCGAGCACGAGGCTGTTGCCCGAGACCGCGGCAGCACCGTTCTTGACGCAGTTGTAAGGACTGGCAACGTAGTGCAGCGGCGTCGCGCTTTCGGCCAGCGTGTACGTACCCGGGTTCACCGAGGCATTGGTCACTGCCGCGGTTCCCGTCGCGCCACTAATGTTGGTCGGGCCCGTTGCCGTCAACGTCCATGCGCTGGCCGCCTGCGTGCCGCCGTTGTCGTTGGTCACCGTCTTGACCAGGGTCAGCGTGGCGGGCCGGTCGTTGTTGTTGATTGTGCAGGTCGCGGTGTCGCCCGCGGCGAGCACGAGGCTGTTGCCCGAGACCGCGGCAGCACCGTTCTTGATGCAGCTGTACGGACTCGCGGTGTAACCGACGGGCGTCGCGCTCTCGGCCAACGCATACGTCCCCGGGTTCACCGAGGCGTTGGTCACCGCCGCGGTGCCGGTCGCGCCGCTGATGTTGGTCGGACCCGTTGCCGACAATGTCCATGCGCTCGCCGGCTGCGTGCCGCCGTTGTCGTTGATTACCGCTTTGATCAGAGTCAGCGTGGCTGGACGGTCATTGTTGGTGATCGTGCAGGTCGCGGTGTCGCCTGCAGCCAGCACGAGGCTGTTGCCCGACACCGCAGCAGCACCGTTCTTGACGCAGCTGTACAGACTCGCGGTGTAACCGGTCGGCGTCGCGCTCTCGGCCAGTGTGTACGTGCCCGGGTTCACCGAAGCATTGGTCACCGTCGCGGCGCCTGTTGTGCCGCTGATGTTGGTCGGACCGGTCGCCGTCAACGTCCACGCGTTCGGCAGCTGCGTGCCGTCGTTGTCGTTGACCACCGTCTTGAGCAGGGTCAGCGTGGCGCGTCCGCTGTTTGCGAAGGTGCAGGTGATGTCTGTCGCCGTGCTGCCGACCGTCAATGTTCCGCTGAGCGCATTCGCGGTATAGGCGAGCGCCGCTCCGGTTCCCGTGTTGCCGGTGCAGCTCAGCGACTTCGCATAGCTGGCTGCGTTGCCGGCAGTGAAGGCTTCGGTGATCGTGTAGGTGTGGCCCCTTTGCAGGCTGTAGCGGCCCGCTGCGGTATCGGTTTCAGTGGCGGTGTTCGCTACCGCATTGAGTGCGCCCGAGCCGATCGGTGACGGCGTGCCCGTCGCAGTAATTGTTGCGGCATCGTTGACCCTGGCGGTGACCCAGGACTTGGCGAGCGTGAGCTGCGGCGCGCGGGTGTCGGCATCGGTGGCGCTGTTGTTGCCGGATGTCGGGTCCGTCGTCCCTGCGCCGGGGGTGACGTTGGCCACGTTGGTCAACGTGCCGGTGAAGCTGGTGGGGACAGTGAACGTCAAGGTGTAGGTCGCGACGGCATTCACGGGCAGGTCCAGCCCCGTGTCGTTGATGGCATTGGTGCCGCTGGCGGCGCCGCAGACCGCATCACCGGAGGTACTGGCACACGTCCAGCTTGCCGTGGTGATACCCGTCGGCAGCGGGTCGCTGACGGTGAGGTTCTGCGCGCCGAACGGCCCGTTGTTGGTCACGACGATGGTGTAGGTTCGGCTCTCACCCGGCGCGTAGGTGTCGTCTGCCAGATCACTGGTGCCCTGTGTTGACGTATTGGTCTTGGTGATCGCCAGGTCGGCATTGAACGTGAGCGCCGGGCCCAGTGGGCACCGGGCGCCGTCGTTGGATGACGTGGGCGGAGAATCCGAGACCAGCGTGCGTGCCCCGGTGACCGTATCGAAACGGTAGAAGCCACCCGCATTGAGCACGCCATACAAACCCAGGCTGTCGGCCCAAACAGCGCCGACAGTGCCGATGGGGCCCGCAGTGCCGATGTTGGTGACGGTGCCATTGACGGGATGGATCGAGACCAGTTGCCCCGTAGAACCCTCGATGCCATAGAACAAGCCGCCGATGTAATCGAAGTCCGCTACGTACAGGTTGCGGCTGAGTGTGATCAGCGTCGCCTGCAGCGTCGTGACGTCGATCCGGTACATCTGGTTGCCGTTCGTTCCGTCTTGGACATACATCGCGTTGTCGCCTGCGGTGGTGAACGCGGCTGCAAAGTAAGAAATACCTGTCGGCAGTGCAGGCAGGCCATTCACCAGGCCCAATTCGACGCGGTTACCGGACGCATCGATGCGGTACAGGCGCCTGCCATCGTCGCCGGACAGGTTCCGCAATGCGTAGAGATAGTTGTCAGCCGGGTTGTAGGCCATCGCGTTGAGGGCCACGCTCGCGGTCCCCAGCGTCTGGTAAGTGAAGGGATTGCTTGAACGATTGATCGTGTACAGCACGCCTCCCGTTTGGGTGAGATAGAGGGTGGCATCACAGGTCAAGGGATTGGCTGGCCGCGCCGTATTGGCGAAGGTACAGGTCAGGTCATCGCCGGCCACGGGCGTGACGGTAAAGCTCGTCCCGCTGCCGCTCGGCGTCTGTCCGCCTGCGCGTGCATTGGTGCAGCTGTAGGTCGTCGTGTAGTTGGCCGGCAAAGTGGCCGGTGATCCCGCTGCGGTTTCGGACAGTGTATAGACACTGCCTGCGGTAGCACTGCTGTGGGTGACCGTGCCGTTCGCGGTGGTGCCCGTTCCGGTTGTGGTGACCGCGGCCGGCGCGCCGGTGCCCGTAATGGACAACGTGAACTGGTTGCCGGCAACGACGCGGCCATTCGGCAAGGACTTCTGGAGGCGAAGCGTTGCCTGCCGCGCGTTGGTGAACGTGCAGGTGACATCTGCATTCACTGCGGTCGCAGCCGCGTTCAACGTGACCGTACGCGTCGCAAGGTTGGGCGTGGCGCTGCCGCCGGCAGGAAGGCCGGTACAGCTGATGTCGGTGAGCTCGAATCCAGCAGGCGGTGTTGCCTCGGTAACGGTCGTGACTGTGCTCGCAGCGCTGAGGTATTGCGTCGTACCGCTCACCGCGGTTCCCGCCGTTACGGTGGTGATGGCCTGGGCAGTCAGTCCATTGCTGCCGGTGAAGTTGAAGGTGCCAACGCCGCCCACGCTGTTCTTGGCGATGGTCACGCGCGGCGCACGCTGGTTGGTGTCGGTCGCACTGTTGTTGGTGGTGACGCTGTCCGTATTGCCCGGCGCCACCGCAATCGTGGCCGTATTGGTCAACGCGCCACTGAAGGTGGTGGGCACAGCCATGGTGAGCGTGAACGTCGCTGTGCCGCCGACCGGCAGGTCCACGCGGGCATCGATGGCGCCCGTGCCGCTCGCCGTGCGGCATGCTGCGCCATTCGCGGCAACACACGTCCAGCTGGCCGTGGTGATGCCGCTTGGCAGCGCATCCTGCACGCGCGCGTTCTGCGCACCAAACGGGCCGTTGTTGCTGGCCACGATGGTGTACGCCACGTTGGTGCCCGGCGTGTACGTGTTCGCGCCGTCGGTCTTGGTGATCGCCGGATCGGCATTGAACGTGAGCGCCGGGCCCCCGGGGCACCGGGCACCGTCACTGGAGGCTGCAGCCGGAGAATCAGAGATCAGGGTGCGCGCGCCGGTGACCGTGTCGAAACGGTAGAAGCCGCCTTCATTGAGTAAGCCGTACAAGCCAAGGCTGTCAGCCCAGACAGCTGCGATGACGCCGGTGGGTCCCGCGGTGCCGATGTTGGTCACGGTGCCATTGGCGGGATGGATCGAGACCAGTTGCCCCGTGTTGGTTTCGATACCGTAGAACAAGCCGTTGGCGTAGTCGAAGTCTGCCACGTACAGGTTGCGGCTCAGCGTGATCTGCGTCGCCTGCATCGTCGTCACGTCGATCCGGTACATCCGGTTGTTGTTTACGCCATCGGTGACATACAGCGCGTTGTCGCCTGCCGTGGTGAACGCACCCGCAAAGTACGCGTTGCTGCCCCCCGGCACGGGGAGACCGCTCACCAGGCCCAGATCGACACGTGCACCGGACGCATCGATGCGATACAGCCGCCTCCCCTCATCAGTGGACTGGGTTCTGAGTGCATACAGATGGTTGTCGGCCGGGTTGTAGCCCATCGCATTGATGCCGAGCCCGCCCGATCCCAATGTGGGATAGGTAAACGGATTGGCTGAGCGGTTGATCGTGTGCAGCGCGCCACCCGTCTGCGTGAGATAGAGCGTGGCATCGCAGTTCAACGGGGTCGCAGCCTGCAAGGTGATGGCGTAGTCCTCCACCTCGCCGCTGTGCAGCACACCATTGGGATTCTGCACACCTGCAGTATCGAAACTGGCGCGCAGGCGCGCGAAGCTGGCACCGCCCGTGGTGCCGGCGGGCACTGTCCAACGCAGGTCGACGCTCGTCGCACCCGCGGCAAAGTCCGCGCAGGCGCGCTCGACAGGGCTGGTGTTGGTGAACGTGCCGCTGCGATTGAAGTCGATCCAGCCGCACACGCGTCCCGCACGCGACGTCCCGGCCAATGTCACCGACTGGCTATGGATCATGCCCGGCGTACTGACCACGGTGGTGAACGTGGTGCCGTCATCATTGCTGTCGCCGGTCGCCGTGGCATTGCCGATGGGACTGGGACGCACGCCGCCGGTGTTGAAGACCGACGTGTTGTCGGCGGTGACGGCCGCACCCAGCATCAGTCCTCCGACAAGATGACTGGCGGCAGCGGTGCCCGTGGGTTCGTAACTGGCGGGTGCATCACCAAAGTCTTCATCGGAAGTCACGGTAATGAGATAGCCATCGCCACTAGCCGTCGTAGCAGCCGGGAAATCCCATCGCGTCGCGGTGGTACGGCGCCGCGAGCCCATGTCGAAGGCGAGTTGCGACGTGGTGCCGGTCAGCGGCACCGTCCCGCAGCCGGCGCTGGCGCTCACGGTGCTCGAACAGGCGACGCTGGTGTTGCTTGCACTGAAACCTGCATGCCGGATGGTGCTTCCACCTTCGATGACCAGCGACGCAGAGCTTGGAGTGCCCAGCGAAACGCCGGGCGTGACCAGGGTCAGGGTCGCGCCATGATGGAAGATGGGATCATCGTCATCCGAGGGCAAGGTACTTCCTCCGAGGCGCGAGATGTGCAGGCGCGGGTTGCGGACCGGCACCAGATTTCCGGCACTATCGGTGAAGTCGATGGTGAGCCTGCCTAGGCCACTACAAGTCAGCGATGCCGAGTAGAGGGTTTGGCATTCGGAAATGTATGTGACCAGCGTCAGCGCATTGGTGCCGTTGGGCAACACCGGACTCGTGGTGATGCCACTGCCCGCGTTCATTGACGACGTGTCGCCGCCTTCATACACCGCTGTGGTACCGGTCGTGCCGGCCGTCAGTCGAACCCGGACACGCAGTCCCGATGCCGTGTCCTTGTAGGACTCTGTCGAACCGGACGACCCCGTCCAGTTGGAGCCCTGCGGCAGTTGCACTGCGCCTGCAACCAGGCTTGCAAGCAGCCCGCAGCCTGCAAGCGCGATGGCAATGATGATCCTGTGGCACATTTCCCCTCTCCCACTGCTGGCCACGCGTGTTCCCGCCAGAACGTCGCACCTTCCACGTACCGCCACAGCGGGCGGCGAAAGCTCGCCTTCCGGCATCGCTACGTCAGGACATGTCGGTGGGCTGGCAATGAAGAGGACGCCCACGGCAGGGCCACGCGAGGCGCGATATCGAAAGCGCGACGCACGGCACACTCGTGGCGATGCATGCACCTGCGACCTCCGAAAAGCACACGCAGCGTTCGCAACAGTGGCGTCATTGCGCCGAGCGCACCGTCGCGCGTGCAGCCTTCACGTATGTGACATATCCCGTCCGAGAAGACGGGCCGAACGTGCAGGTCAGTGCCGCAAGCCGGAGGCCACAGGCGCCCGGCGCAGCGACCGAGGCAGGCGAGACATTCCGAGTACGCGGGTCGGACCAGCGCAGTGGCCGCGGATACGGACCGCATGGAGGGGGTTCGGCGCTCTCGTTCGTCAAACTTCATACAGCCGACTTCCGGACCCGCCCTGCATGAGCCCTTCGCTGCCCTCCTCGCTCCCGCGCCGCCATTGGCTGAAAGCCGCCACGCTATCGACGCTCGCAATGACTGCCTGGCCTCAGGCCGCACACGCCGCGGCCTGCGACGACGACGCGAACTGGATCCCCCCCGACGACTTCCTCGCCGACCTGCCGCGCCTGATGCAGGCGTTGCGCGTGCCAGCCATCGGCATGGCGGTGGTCGAGCGCGGTGAGGTGGTGTGGGCGCGCAACCTTGGCGTGCTGAATGCGGAGACGCGGACACCGGTGGCGGACGACACGCTGTTCGAGGACGCCTCGCTGAGCAAACCGGTGTTCGCGTATCTCGTGTTGCAGCTTGCCGACCAGGGCGTGCTCGATCTCGATGCGCCGCTGGTGCGCTACCGGCGCATGGACTATCTCGCCGACCACCCTTGGGTGAACCTGGTCACCGCGCGCGATGTCCTGCGCCACTCCACCGGCATGCCGAACTGGCGCAAGGATCCGGCGAACGAGAAGCTCGTGCCCGTGGTGAAGCCGGGCACGCGCATCGACTATTCGGGTGAAGCGATCTTCTGGCTGCAGCTGGCGGTGGAAACGTTGACCGGCGAGAGCCTGGACGAAACGATGCAGCGCCTGCTGTTCGGCCCGGCCGGCATGCGCGACAGCAGCTATACGTGGAGCAAGGATCTTGCTGCCCGTTCCGTCTACGGCCATCGCGCGGTCGACGACGAGGAAACGGGCATGCCGCCGCAGATGCTGCGCGACACGTGGAATGCCGCGCAGACCGTCGCCGACCGCTGGGGAAAGCCGCTGTCGGCATGGCGCTACGAAGACGCGGTGCGCGCGTTACCCGAGGTCCAGGCGATCGCGCCGAAGGGGCTGGTGAACTGGGCCGGCGATATCCTCGCCAATGCCGCGGCCAGCCTCCGCACCACGCCGACCGATTACGCCCGCTTCATGGCGCTGATGGTGAGCCCGCGACGCGAACCGTGGCAGGTCACCGAGGCCACGCGCACGGCAATGCTGACGAAGCAGATCGACGTGCCCGGCCGCTGGACCGACAAGGGACTCGGCTGGAACCTGGAGGGGACGCCGCGCGGCCCGGTGTTCTACCACTCAGGCAGCAACGGCAACATCTTCAAGAACTTCGCGCTGGGCGACCTGCGCGGCCAGCGCGCGCTGGTGGCGCTGACCAACGCCGGCAGTGGCAACGTGCTGTACCGGCGTGTCGTGCGCGCCGCCACCGGGCACGACCTGCTGGCGTTCGACCTCTGACTACAGGCCCTGGAACACGAACGGCTGTGCGGGCTTGAAGTCCTTCACTGCGTTGCCGGCGAACACGTTGCGCTGGTCCGCGCCGAGATCCAGCTTCATCACCTTGCCGGTCTCCTTCGAGAAGTCGATGTCCTTCAGATCGACCCAGAAGGTGTTGGGCGTCAGCGCGGACTCGAAGAAGTACAGCTTGCGCTTGTGGTCGGCGACGGTGCGCCAGCGCGTGGAGGAGATGTTCGGCTCTTCCGGCGTGTTGATGCCGAACGGCACCGACGCATTGCGGATCACGCTGAAGACGCTGGCCAGCGCCTTCACCGGATCTTCGGCCTTCGGGATCGCGTTGACGTAGAACGAGGCCCGCGCGAAGCGGTCCGAGGCGCGATTGGTCCCGGGCAGCATCACCGTGCCGCCGATCTGCTTCCAGTACGCATTGAGCGCGAGCTGCTGGTCGAACACCGGCGAGTTGGTCATCACCTGGTACGCGCGGTCGTGGTGGATCACCTGCTTGCCGCCGATGTACTCGATGATGGCGCTGTCACCGCTGGCGTCGGACAGCGACAGGTGCAGCGTGGTCAGCCGGTCCTCGCCGGGCACCTTGTCGGACCACGGTGAAGGGCTGCCTGCGCAGCGCGTCGACGGCCTCCTTGACGCTGCCGTAGTTGTCCAGCGCGTACTGCGCCCACGCGGCGATGCTCAGGCCGGGACCGCGGCCGTCGTAGGCGGGATACTCGGATTCGACCAGCCACAGCACGTTGGCGACCAAGCCTGCTTCGTTCATGCCGTCGGTGGTGGAGATGTCGTAGCCGGTCGCGATGACGCTGCCGTACTTCGACGTCCAGCTCACCGAGTTCGGCCCGGCCTGCCCGCTGCGGGCCATCCCGCGCGGGAAGATCCACAGATTGGTCGCCACGTCGTTCTTCCAGTCCATCGAACGGGCGGTGATGACGTCGTCGTTGGCGCCCAGGTAGACCAGGCGGGTGCAGGCATCGGCAGGAGGCGCGGTCAGCGAGGACAACAGGGTGGCGGCAAGCGCGAGCGGCAGGACGAAGCGACGATCCATGGCGATCTCCGACGGCAGGGAAGAGGTGCCGGCGCGCGTTCCGCCGGCGAGTGTGCTAAACAGCGCTGCATCTGCACGGAGATACTGCCATGGCCTTCCCGCATCCGTTCTGCCGTTCGTCTTTCCGCTGCCTCGTCGTGATGGCCGCGCTCATGGCGTTGTCCGGTTGCGTCAGCACCCCCGGGCCACAGGTCGCGGGCAGCGGTCGCTGCAGCGATGCGGCTCTGGGCTGGGCGGTGGGTCAGCCGGCGGACGAAGCCACGCTCAAGCGCCTGTCGAGTGAGAGCGGCGCGGGGCTGGTCAATCCCATCGGCCCCACCACCGCCGTGAAGCACGACACGCGCAACGACCGCCTGCGCGTCTACATCGACGCGCAGAACCAGATCACCGCCGCCCGTTGCGAATAACCCCTCCGACATCCGAATGCGCCGCGACCACATCCTCACCCTCTCCTGCCCCGACACCACCGGCATCGTCTACCGCGTCACCGGCCTGCTGTACGAATCCGGCTGCAACATCCTCGACGCCCAGCAGTTCGGCGACGACGAATCGGGCCGGTTCTTCCTGCGCGTGCACTTCGACGTGCCCGGCGCGGCCGAGATCGATGTGCTGCAGGAAGGCTTCGCCTCGCTGGCGGAGATGTTCGGCATGGACTGGCAGATCCACGATGCCAGCCGCAAGGCACGCCTGATGGTGCTGGTCAGCAAGCAGGGCCACTGCCTCAACGACCTGCTGTTCCGTGTGCACAGCCGCCAGCTGCCGGTGGAGATCGCCTGCATCGCGTCCAACCACGCCGACTTCGCACCGCTGGCGCAGTCCTACGGCGTGGCCTTCCACCACCTGCCGGTGTCGGCGGGCAACCGGGTCGAGCAGGAGCGGCATATCGTCGACCTGGTCGAGCGCGAGCAGATCGATCTCGTCGTGCTGGCGCGCTACATGCAGATCCTATCGCCCGAGCTGTGCGACGCGCTGGCCGGCCGCGCCATCAACATCCACCACAGCTTCCTGCCCAGCTTCAAGGGCGCCAAGCCGTACCACCAGGCGCACCAGCGCGGGGTCAAGATCATCGGCGCCACGGCGCATTACGTGACCCGCGACCTCGACGAAGGCCCGATCATCGAACAGGACGTCGCCCGCGTGGATCATGCGATGACGCCGAAGGAACTGGTGCGCATGGGCAGCGACATCGAATCGCTGGTGCTTGCGCGCGCCGTGCGCCGCCATGTCGAACACCGCATCCTGTTGAACGGACACAGGACGGTGGTGTTCCGCTGATCCTTGCAGGAATGGGGGAAACAGGTGTGGGGATGTCAGGTCCCGGGATGTCAGGTGTGGGAGCGACGTAAGTCGCGAGCTCTTCTTGCAGCCTTGGGAAAAGCTTCGCGACTTACGTCGCTCCCACAACCAACTTTCCCACCGCTCCGGCAGCTCAGCTACCCACGCGCCGCCGCAGCCCGACCAGCACCGCATACACCACCGCCAGCACCACCACGGCCACGCCGATCGCCGTCCATTCGCGTGTGCTCAGCGTGGTGAGGATGGCGAGCATGCCCACCACCGCCAGCCCCGGCACCAGCGGACCGCCACGCAGCACGAACGGCTCGCCCCGCTCGCGCAGGTCGCTGCGCTGCGCGCGCCAGGCGGCGACGCAGACCATCACGTAGACCAGGCAGACCGCGCCGCCGGAGATCAGCACCAGCGCTTCGAAGTTGCCCAGCACCGCCAGCACGCAGGCGATGCCCGCATGCGCGGCCAGCGCCAGCAGCGGCACGCGATGCGTCGCGCTGACGCGACCAAAGGCCTGCGGCAGGTAGCCGTCGCGCCCCAGCGCAAACAGCAGCCGCGACGAGCCCAGCAGGTTGCCGAGCAGGAAGCCCGCCATAGAAATGCAGGCCGTCACCAGCAATGCGATCCGCGCCGGATCCCACAGCCGGCCTGCGGTTTCGGCGATCGGCACGCTGCTGCTGGCCAATGCCGGACCCAGCACACCCTGGCAGACGATCTGCAGGCCGAGGTACAGCAGCACCACCAGCAGGATCGCACTGAGCGCCGCGCGCGGCACGCTGCGCGAGGGGTCGCGCACTTCGCCACCCGGAATCAGCGCCGTCTCGACGCCGGAGTAGGCGAACACCACCATCACCATCGCCGCGCCCAGCGCACTCCATGACGGCACATCGGCGAAGGCGAAGCTGACCTGCGTGGTGTCGACAAAGGCGAGGCCCACGACCACCAGCAGGAACAGCGGCACCAGCTTCAGCGTGGCCAGCGCCATCACCGCCCGCGCGCCAAGCTTCACGCCGAACGCGTTGAGCGCGTAGATGGCGGCATACACGCCCAGCAGCAACAGCGCGCGCGGCAGTGGCGCATCGAAGACCGGCCACAGGCTGGCGGCCTGCAATGACAGCGCGGCTGCGACGCCGGCACTGGAGGCGACATTGCAGATCCACATCAGCGCGCCCGCGAGGAAGCCCGGGAGCGTGCCGAACACCGCACTGACGTAGGTGTAAGGGCCGCCGGTCGCAGAGGCACGGCTGCCGATCGCGGCGAAGCACAGCGCCACGGGTACCATCACCAGCGCACCGGCCAGCAGCGCCAGTGGCGCTGCGGCACCGACCTGCGACGACAGCGCCGCCGGCATCTTGAAGATGCCGCCGCCGACAATGATGTTGATGACCGCCGCCGCCAGCGCCAGGCTGCCGACCGCGCGCAGCAACGCGGCATCGCCCTGCAACGGGCGGGAGGAAGCGGGATCGGCGTCGCGGGTCATGGGCGTGCAGGCCTTTTCGTGGCCTGCGAGCCTGACACGCACGCGTATCGAATGCGAGCCGCGTGCACGCGTGCCCTCATGGTGATTCGCCATTGGACGCGCGCACCGCACGGGCTAGCATCGTGTTCCCCACCCGTTCCGGATGCCGCCATGCTTTGCGCCCACCGCCTGTTCGCCGCCCTGCTCGTCGCCACCGCCTCGCTGGCCGGCACGGACGCGCGGGCGCAGGACACCGCCTTCACTGCACTGGAGCAGGCGCAGCCGACGCTCGTGCAGTGGCGCCGCGACCTCCACCAGCATCCCGAACTGGGCGAGCAGGAAACGCGCACCGCGAAACTGGTCGCCGACCACCTGCGTTCGCTCGGCCTGAGCGTGCGCACCGGCGTCGGCAAGACCGGCGTGGTCGCGGTGCTGAAGGGCGCGAAGCCCGGCCCGCGCATCGCACTGCGTGCCGACATGGATGCACTGCCGGTCACCGAGCAGACGAACCTGCCGTTCGCATCCAAGGTCAAAGCCGAATACCGCGGCCAGCCAGTCGGCGTGATGCACGCCTGCGGCCATGATGCGCACGTCGCCATTCTGATGGGCGTGGCGCAGGCGCTGGTCGCGGCGAAGGACGACCTGCCGGGCGAAGTGATGTTCGTGTTCCAGCCGGCCGAGGAAGGCCCGCCGGTCGCAGGCGAGGTGTTCGGCGCGGCGCTGATGCTGCAGGAAGGCGTGTTCAAGGACTTCACCCCCGACGCCGTGTTCGGCCTGCATGTATGGGCCGGCCTGCCCGTCGGCACCGTCGGCTACCGCAGCGGTCCGCTGATGGCGGCGGCGGACGAATGGACGCTGGTGGTGCGCGGCAAGCAGACGCACGGCTCGCGGCCGTGGGATGGCGTGGACCCGATCACGCTGGGCGCGCAGATCCTGCTCGGCACGCAGAGCATGATCGCGCGGCAGGTGAACATCGCCGCCAACCCGGTCGTGCTGACCGCCGGCCAGTTCAACAGCGGCGTGCGCTTCAACATCATCCCCGATGAGGCGATGCTGGTCGGCACGCTGCGCACCTTCGAGCCGGCCGTACGCGAGGACGTGATCGCACGGTTCCGGCGGATTGCGACCGACTATGCGCATGCCAGCGAAGGCAACGCCGAACTGAAGGTGGTCAACAACGCGCCCGCGACGATCAACCAGCCGGCGCTGGCGCAGCGGGTGAGGCCGTCACTGGCGCGCGCGGTCGGCGAGGACAAGGTGATCGACGTAACGCCGGTGACCATCGCCGAGGACTTCTCGCAGTTCGCCAATACGGTGCCGGGCTTCTACTTCTTCGTCGGCTCGACCTCGGCCGGCATCGATCCCGCCACCGCGCCGATCAACCACTCGCCGCAGTTCCTGCTCGACGAACAGGCGCTGGAGACCGGTAGCAAGGCGATGCTGCAGGTGGCGTGGGATTACCTCCACACGCCTTGAGGGAGAATGGTTGTGGGAGCGACGTAAGTCGCGAGCTTTTCGTGTGGCCCGAGGAAGAGCATCGCGACTTACGTCGCTCCCACAACCACACCACGGGTCAGAACGACGCCACCCACACCCGCAACGGATGCTGCGGATCCGCCAGCAGGCGGATCGCCAGCGCGATGGAGACGGTCACCAGCAGCGGTTTGATGATGCGCGCGCCCTGCTTCATCGCGAAGCGCGAGCCGAGCTGTGCACCGAGGAACTGGCCCGCGCCCATCAGCAGGCCGACCTTCCACAGCACCGAACCGTGCAGCAGGAACACGACGAACGCGCCGAGGTTGGAGCCGAAGTTGAGGAACTTGGTGTGCGCGGTGGCCTTGAGGATGCCGAAACCCGCCAGCGCCACGAAGCCCAGCATCAGGAACGACCCGGTACCCGGCCCGAACACGCCGTCGTAGAAGCCGATCACCGGCACGAACGTCAGCGCGAACACCTGCGGGCGCATGCGCTGGTGCCGGTCCACATGGCCGATGTCCGGCTTCAGCCCGAAGTAGATGGCGATGCCGACCAGCAGGAACGGCAGCGCCCACTTCAGCCACTCGACCGGAATCACCGTCGCCAGCAGCGCGCCGCCCACCGCGCCCAGCGCGGCGGTGAGCACCATCGGCAACTGGCCCTTGAGATCGACGTGGCCATGCCGCGCGTACGCCCAGCTGGCCGAGCCGGAGCCGAACAGCGACTGCAGCTTGTTGGTGCCCAGCACCTGCAGCGGCGGAATGCCGGCCAGCAGCATCGCCGGGATGGTCACCATGCCGCCGCCACCGGCGATGGCATCGATGAAGCCCGCCAGCATCGCGGCGAGAAACAGCAGCAGGAGCACCTGCAGGGCGAGGTCGGGCATGGAAGAACGCTGTCGGGGGGCTGTCGTCCACGCCAATGGCGGGTGGAACGCGTGTGTATTCTAGGACCTCCTCCATCGCCAGGGACGACGACGATGCGTATCCCCCGCTTCCTGATCGCTTGCGCAGGCGTCTGCGCCATCGCCGCCACCCACGCCGCCGACCATCGCAGCGCGCTGGGCGCCTACAAGGCGAAGGACTACCCCGCCTGCGCGCGCCTGTACGGCCAGCAGGCCGATCGCACTCCGCCCGTGCGCGGTGCCGCCTACGACACCGCATGCTGCCTGGCGTTGGCAGGCGACAGCGAAGGCGCGCTTTCCCGCCTCGAAGCGACGCCTTCTGACCTGCTGCGCAGCCATATCGCCGACGACGCCGACCTAGTGTCCCTGCACGACGATCCGCGCTGGCAGGTGTTGCTGGCCCGCTACCGGGGCGACATGGCATCGCTGGTAAGCCGCCGCGACGACGCCCTGCTGGATGAACTCCAGCACCGCATCGACAAGGACCAGGAGGCCCGCAACCGGGCGATGCGGGACCCGGAGAATGCGGCCGTTGCCGCCACGCTGGGTGAGGTCGATCGCGACAACACCGCCTGGCTGAAAGCCTATCTGGCAGAACACGGATGGCCGGGCTACGACCTC
The DNA here is from genome assembly GCF_014851815.1 of Pseudoxanthomonas sp. PXM01. Classification (GTDB taxonomy): domain Bacteria; phylum Pseudomonadota; class Gammaproteobacteria; order Xanthomonadales; family Xanthomonadaceae; genus Pseudoxanthomonas_A. The sequence goes on along the minus strand of NZ_JACVAJ010000003.1, from coordinate 173,666 downwards.
GTCGGCAGGAGCGGCAGCCAGGGCTTCTTCCTGCTGGCCCAGCATGCCGACCAGGATCCGGCGTTCCAGGAACAGGTGCTGGTGATGCTGCATGACGCCGTTTCGCGTCAGCAGGCGTCCGGCATCCATCTGGCCTACCTGACCGACCGCGTACGCCTTGCCCAGGGCAAACCGCAGCTTTATGGAACGCAGTTCCACACGGTGGACGGAAAGCTGCAGCCTCAAGCGATCGAGGATGCCGAACACGTGGAGGCGCGTCGCGCCGCCCTTGGCATGGAATCGCTGGCCGAGTACACCGCCAACATCGAAGACATGTACGCGACACCGGCGAAGTAAGCGACTACTGTCTGCCTCTCCTTCCCTCCTGCCGGACGTCGCCATGCATAACCGACTGCTGCTTTCCGCCCTCACGCTGGCCATCGCATCGGTCGGCAGTCCGGTACGGGCGCAGGAGGCCGCGCCCGTCCAGCGAACCGAGGTCGCCGCCGCCGGCAAGGCCCTGCAGCAGCAGGTGGTCGACTGGCGCCGGCATTTCCATCAGTACCCGGAACTGTCGAACCGCGAGGAGCAGACGGCGAAACGCGTGGCCGAGGAACTGCGCAAGCTGGGGCTTCAGCCGCGCACGGGCATCGCGCACCATGGCGTCACCGCCGTCATCAAGGGCGGCAAGCCCGGCCCGCGCATCGCCCTGCGCGCCGACATGGATGCGCTGCCGGTGACCGAGCGCAACAGCCTGCCGTTCGCATCGAAGGCGACCGCGACCTATCGCGGCGAGACCGTCGGCGTGATGCACGCCTGTGGCCATGACGCGCATACCGGCATCCTGCTGGGCGTGGCGAAGTCGCTGGCGGCGATGAAGGACCAGTTGCCGGGTGAAGTACTGCTGGTGTTCCAGCCCGCCGAGGAAGGCGCGCCGGCCGGCGAGGAAGGCGGTGCGTCGCTGATGCTGGCCGAAGGCGTGTTCAAGGACTTCAAGCCGGAGGCGGTGTTCGGCCTGCATGTGTTCTCGTCGATCCCGGTCGGCCAGATCGGCGTGCGCCAGGGGCCGTTGATGGCGGCGTCGGATGCCTTCACGCTGAAGGTCATCGGCCGGCAGACGCATGGCTCGCGGCCGTGGGGCGGCATCGATCCGATCGTGGCGATGGCCGACATCATCGGCACCACCCAGACCATCGTCAGTCGTCGTACCGACATCTCGAAACTGCCGGCGGTGGTCAGCTTCGGCGCGATCAAGGGCGGCATCCGCTACAACATCATTCCCGACGACGTGGAAGTGGTCGGCACCATCCGCACCTTCGACGAGGGCATGCGGAAGAAGATCTTCGCCGACCTGAAGAACGTCGCCACGCATGTCGCCGCCGCGCATGGTGCGAAGGTGGAAGCGAGCGTGCCCGACAACGACGGCAACCCCGTCACCGTCAACAACCCCGAGTTGACCGCGCGGATGCTGCCCAGCCTGCAGGCCGTTGTCGGCGCCGACAACGTCATCACGCCGTCGCTGCAGATGGGGGCGGAGGACTTCTCGTTCTACGCGCGCGAAGTGCCCTCGATGTTCTTCTTCGTCGGCAGCACCGCCAAGGGCATCGATCCGGTCGCGGCGCCGAGCAACCACTCGCCGGAGTTCATGCTGGACGAAGGCGCGCTCGACGTCGGCCTGCGCGCGCTGCTGCAGGTGACGCTGGACTATCTGGGCGCCGAGCGTTGAATCGCCGGGGCGCCAGCCGGGCCTGCACCTCCGCTGCCTGACGCGCGCCGCCGCGCAGCCTCAACTCACTCTAGAGCCCGGGGATTGCTGCATGCCGGGCAGAAGACAACAATGCGGCGTCTGACACCGGAGGGTCCGGAGGAGGTCCGGTCATCGCCACCCCGCAGTCGAGCGCGTTTCCGCCTCTCATGGCGCATGCACGCCGGGTTCGCCGTGCGCTGACGGCCGGTGCCGCCGGGACGTCTCCGTGACTCCGGCCTACATCCGGGCCCTGGCGTTGTTCGACGACATCGTCGCGCTGGCGCCTGCACCGCGGGAACGCGCGCTGGCCGCATTGGCGGCCGAGGACGCCGCCGTGCACGACGCGCTGCAACGCCTGCTGGCGACCGACGACGACCTGGCCGGTAACGATGCGCCGGAACATGCACTGGACGGACTGACCGACCAGCTGTTCCAGCACGAGGCCAGCCCTGCCGGCACCGATCCGCGCGTGGGCCAACGGCTCGGCCCCTGGCGGATCGATGCGGTGATCGAGACCGGCGGGATGGGGACGGTCTACGAGGCCTGGCGCGACGACGGCCAGTACCGGCAACGCGTGGCCCTGAAATGCATGCGCCACGAACTGTCGTCACCAAGGCTGGTGGAGAGCTTCCTGCGCGAGCGGGAAGCGCTCGCATCGCTCGAGCACCCCGGGATCGCCGCGCTGATCGATGGCGGCATCGACGTCAGCGGGCGTCCGTGGTTCGCGATGCGCTACGTGGACGGCATGCCGATCGACCAATGGTGCGACCGGCACCGCGCCAGCGTGGAGCAGCGCATCGACTTGCTGGTACAGGCCTGCGATGCCCTGGCGTACGCCCACGCACGCTTGGTCCTGCACCAGGACATCAAGCCGACCAACCTGCTGGTGACGCCGGACGCGCAAGTGCAACTGCTGGACTTCGGCCTGACGGCATCGCTGGCGGTCGACACGCCGGCGCCCCGTGTGGCGATCTCCGAAGGCTACGCGCCACCGGAAGCCACGAGTGACGATCGTCCGACCGTCGCGTCGGACCTCTGGTCGCTCGGCATGGTGATGTATCGGCTGCTGTGCGATCGACTGCCCGTCACCGCCTCGCCCTGGTGGCTGATGAAGGAGGGCACCCCTCCTCGGGCGGCGTCGATGTCGCAGGTGGCCGGCGACATGCCCGCCGCGGCCGCATGCGTGCGCGGCCACCGCGACGGGCGCACGCTGGCGCACCGACTCGCCGGGGATCTGGATGCCATCGCACTGCGCTGCATCGCGCTCGATCCGGCGCAACGCTATGCATCGGCCATCGCCTTGCGCGACGACCTGCTCGCCTGGCGCCGGCGACGTCCCGTGCAGGCGCGGAACGGAGGCGTGCTGTATCGCGGCGGTCGCTTCGTCAGCCGGCATCGCATCGCGGTCGGGTTGGCCGGCCTGCTCCTGGTGACGTGTGTTGTCGGCGCGGGCGTCGCGGCCTGGCAGGTCGAGCGCAACGCGCGCGAGGCGGCCGCGACGCTGGCCCTGTCGGACGTGTTCGAGCAGACCTGGGCATAGCCACGCTGTCGGGACTGGGGGATACCGCGCTGACCTCGCGCGAACTGCTGCAGGATACGGAAGGGCGGATACGGGCCGTCGCCGGCGATCAGCATCCCGCCGTGCTGTCGCGTGGCCTGGCGATCCTCGCCCGCAACTACACGGTACTCGGCGACTATCCGCGCGGCACCGCGCTCGCACGCGAGGCGGCGGCGCTGACCGCGGGCGATCCGGTCGCGGATGCGCAGGACCAGGCCACGCTGGCGTCCCTGCTCAATCTGCAGGGCAAGCATGCGGAGGCACAGCAGGTAGCGCGGCTCGCGCTGGCGGCGCTGCCCGACGATGAGCGGCCTGTCAGGCTGCAAGTGATGATGGAGATCGCCCGCAGCGAATGGAACGAGTTGCAGCGGGCGCAGGCCCAGAAGACGCTCGAACAGGCCATGGCGCTCGCGCAACAATCGGGCAACCGCGTCGCGCAGGCGGAACTCCACCGGCAGCGCGGCTCGTGGCACGCCCGCCTGCGCCACATCCGCGACGCGGAGAGTGACATGAAGCAGGCCATCGCCCTGGCTGGCGCGAGCGCTCCGCTGGTCGCCAACGAGGCGCGCCATTCGCTGGCTGGCTTGCTGCTGCTGGAGGAACGCGCGACCGAGGCGGTACAGGTGGCGCGTGTGCAGTTGGAAGAGGCGCGCAAGCGGCTCGGTGAAGCGCATCCGCTCGTCGGCCGCGCATGGTGGCGCCTGGCCAATGCGCAGTGCGTCAACGCGCAGCTGGACGCGTGCGCGACCTCCATCGGACGCGCCGACGTGGTCGTGCGCCAGTCGCTAGGCGAGTCGCATCCGGATTATGCGGACGTGCTCCGCATCCGGTCGCAGCTGGCCGCATGGCGGCAGCCCGAGTCCGACGCGGACATTCCGCTGCTGCGGCGCGCGTACGCCATCATGCGGGCGTGGTATCCCCGCGGCAACGAACATACCCAGAAGATGCAGACCGAACTGGGCAGCCGCCTGCTCGCGGTACGTCCCGCGAGTCCGCAGGCACGCACGCGCAACCTCGACGAAGCGCTCGCCCTGCTGGAGGCACCTCTGGCGCGGCAGAGCGCGACGGGGGTGCCGCTGCGGCCGAACCACCGGTCCACGCTGGCGCAGGCGCTGCTGACGCGGGATGCCCCCGGCGATCGCGCGCGCGTGCGCGCCCTGCTCGCGGAAAACCTGCGCGTGATGGCACCTTATCCGCAAGGCTACAGCGCGCGCTTCAGCGACGGGCTGTGCGAGGCGCAGTTGCTGCTCCGCGAAGGCGATGCCGCGGGTGCGGAGGCGCGGGTACTCGCCCTGCTGCCCGGGCTCGCACGCCACCAGGCCGTCACCAGCAACCGCTTCTCCCTGCGCGATGCCTGGCTGCTGCGCGCCGAGATCGCCGCCGGACGCGGCGACCGGAGGCAGGCGCGGGTGTTCCTGGTCGACGCCCTGCGGCACACGAAGGCGTCGTTCGGCCCACGACACCCGGCGGCGCGAAGACTGGAAGACCTGCTGTCCGCATTCGATCGCACCGGTCGCCTGGCGCACTCCCACTCCCTCTCTACCCGACCGGCATGAGCCCGGCATTCGCCCGTGCATTGGCGCTGTTCGACGACTGCGTGGCGATGTCGCCCGCAGAGCGCGCCACCCTGCTGGCCGGACTCCTGGAACGCGACCCGGATACCCACCGTGCGCTGGCAGCGCTGCTGGCGTCGGACAAAGCCCTGGAAGCGGGCGAACACGATTCATTGCCGCGGATCGCCCTGGACGCGCTGTCCCCAGGATCGTCTGCGCTGATGATCAGCGACGCGGCGGACGCTCGGGTCGGCAGCCGGCTGGGGCCGTGGCGGATAGAACGCGTGCTGGCATCCGGCGGCATGGGCACGGTGTACGAGGCCTGGCGCGACGACGGCCAGTACCAGCAGCGCGTCGCGCTGAAGTGCATCCGCGGCGAACTGACATCGCCGCGGCTGGTCGAGAGCTTCCGCCGTGAGCGCGAAGCGCTCGCGGCGTTGGACCATCCCGGCATCGCCACGCTGTTCGACGGCGGCGTCGAGCCCGACGGACAGCCCTGGTTCGCGATGCGCTACGTGCACGGCGCACAGATCGACGCCTGGTGCGACGCCCGCGGCGCCGGGCTGCGCCGGCGCGTGGAACTGCTGGTGCAGGCCTGCGACGCCCTCGCCTACGCCCACGAACGGCTGGTGCTGCACCAGGACATCAAGCCCTCCAACCTGATGGTCAACGACACCGGCCAGGTGCAGATGCTGGATTTCGGCCTGACCGTCTCGCTCGCGAGCCCTGAAGCCGTGCCACGGCTCGCGGCTTCCGATGGCTACACCGCGCCCGAAGCGCTGGCCGGCGCCCTCCCCGCCGTCACCATGGACGTGTGGTCGATGGGGATCCTGATGTACCGCCTGCTAGGCGGCGTATTGCCGCATGCGTCCACGCGCCTGTTGTCGACCGTGTTGATGCAGCACGAGCATCGTCCTTCGCTGATGTCGCATCTCGCGGCGCAGGGAGCCTCATCCACCGCGCTGGCCCGCGGCTTCGACACGTCGGGCGAGCTGGCGCGTGCGCTGTCGGGCGATCTGGATGCCATCGCCGCGCGCTGCATCGCGCGCGACCCCGGGCAGCGTTACCCGTCCATCGCCGCCCTGCGCGACGATCTGGCGGCATGGCTGCAGCAACGCCCCGTGCAGGCGCGCGCCGGAGGCATGGCTTATCGCACGGGGCGGCTTCTGCAGCGCCACCGGCTGACCGCGTCGCTGGTCGCGCTGGCCTTGCTGGTGATGGCGGGCAGCCTGGGCGTGATCGCCTGGCGGGAACGCAGCGCGGCCGACGAGACCCGGTCCAGCCTCGCGCTGTCGCAGGTATTCGAACAGATGCTGGGCCATGCCACCGTGTCGGGCCTCGGCGATACGCCGCTGTCGTCGCGCGCGCTGCTGCAGGACACCGAACGCCGGGTCCGCGCCTTGCCGCTGCAGGAGCATCCGGTCGTGCTGGCGCGCGGGCTGTCGATGCTGGCGCGCAACTACAGCGTGCTCGGCGACTATCCGCGTGCGGTCCGGCTTGCGCAGGAAGCTGCACGGCTGCAGGGCGACGATCCCGCGGCCCGGGCCACGGCACAGGCCACGCTGGCCGCGCTGCTCAACCTGCACGGCAAGCCGCGCGAAGCGCAGGCCGCCGCTCGGGAAGGGCTGGCCGTGCCCGACGGTGCCGACAACGCGACGGCCCACCTGCAACTGCTGACCGAACTGGCGCGCAGCCATTGGGACCTGGCCGAACCGGACGCGGCACGCCGCGCCCTGGACGAGGCGCTGGCACTGGCCGGGCAGCACGGACGGGCGTCCTCGCAGGCGGAACTGCTGATCCTGCGCGGCTACTGGAGCACGCGCCTGGCCCGGTTCGCGGAGGCCGATGCCGACCTGCAGCGCGCGATCGCCCTGGCCGAAAGGGATTTCCCGCTGGTCGCCAACGACGCGCGTCGCATCCGCGCGCAGAACCTGCTGCTGCAGGACCGCGTGGAGGAGGGCCAGACGATCGCCGACGACCTGCTTTCCGATTATCGGCGCCGCCTGGGCGACGCGCACCCGCTGGTGGGCCGCGCCTGGCGCGTGGTGGCGAACCTGCAGTGCGCCGGTGGCCAGCTCGAGACGTGCGCGGCCTCCATCGAACACGCCGAGCGGATCGTCCGGCAGCACTATGGGGAGCAGCATCCGGAGTTCGCCGACGTGCTGCGCGTGCGCTCGCTGCTGGGCATCTTCGGCCGTGCCAACGAGAGCGACGGCGTCGCACTGCTGCGCCGTGCCGAGGCCTTGCTGACCGCCACCTACCCAGAACGGCACGAGACCGTACTGCGCGTCCGCAACATGCTCGCCCGACGCCTGATCCTGTCGAACGACATCGCCTCGCGCGCCGCCACGCTGGACGAAGCCATCGCGCTGATGGAGCGGGTACACGACGCGCATGAACGCAGCCACCTCCCGCTGCAACCCCTGTACCGGATCACGCTGGCCCAGGGTCTCATGCTGCGCGCGGGCGACGGCGACAGGGCACGCGCCCAGCGGTTGCTGGAACTGAACGAGTGCGCGCTCAAAGCCTATCCGCCGGCGTACAGCATGGGGTTCTACAACCACTACCTGCTCGCGCGGGTCGCCTACGACGAGGGAGATCACACGCACGCCGACGCGCTGCTGGCCGACCTCGTCGCGCCGCTGCGCCAGCACCTGACCACCATCAACAACCGGTTCGTGCTGCGCAACGCGCTGATGCTGCGCGCGATGATCGCGCTCCGAGCCGACGACCGCGACCACGCCCGCGCATTGCTGGCAGATGCCCTCGCCCACGTGGAAGCCACCTTCGAACCCGGGCACCAGGCCATCCAGCGCACGCGCGCACAGGTGCAGGCACTCGACCGGACCGGCACCTTCGCGTTGCTGGACTAGGCACGCCGGCACGCGCCGAAGCGCTCAGCGATGCTCGCCGTCGAGGTAGTACCAGCGGCCGTCGATGCGCACGAAGCGGCTCGACTCCTGCATCCGCACCGCGCTGCCGCCGCCGATGCGGTAGCGCGCGACGAACTCGACTTCGGCCGTCTCCGGCCCGGTGGCGCGGTGCGATTTCACTGACAGCCCCAGCCACGTAGTCTTCGCTGCACCCGCCGCATCCAGCCCCAGTTCGGCCGGGCGCGTATCGGGATGCCAGCTGGCGCGCAGGTAGTCCGCATCGCCGAGCACGAAGGCGCTGTAGCGCGAGCGCATCAGTGACTCGGCATCGGGCGCAGGCTCGCCTGCGTGGTAGCGGCCGCAACAGGCGGCGTAGTCGCGGCCGGTACCGCAGGGGCAGAGGGTCATGGCAGGGCTGGCTGTTTGTGGGAGCGACGTAAGTCGCGAAGGGGCCTCCGCGGCGATTCATCGCGACTTACGTCGCTCCCACACCCACCCCTCCACCTGGATCGGACATCGGCACCCGTCAACGGCGGTTGTGACCCGTCTCGATGAACCGCAGGAACTCCGCGCGCGTGCGCGCATCCTCGCGGAACGTGCCCAGCATCTTGCTGGTCACCATGCTGACGCCGCGCTTGTGCACGCCGCGCGTGGTCATGCATTCGTGCGCGCCGTCGACCACGACGGCCACGCCGCGCGGCTGCAGCACGTCCTGGATGCATTGCGCGATCTGCGCGGTCATCTTCTCCTGCACCTGGAAGCGGCGCGCATACACGTCCACCACGCGCGCCAGCTTGCTGATGCCGACCACCTTGCCGTCCGGCAGGTAGCCCACGTGCGCGCGGCCGATGATCGGGGCCATGTGGTGCTCGCAGTGGCTTTCGAACTCGATGTCGCGCAGCACGATCATCTCGTCGTACCCGGCGACTTCCTCGAAGGTGCGCGCCAGGTACTCGCGCGGATCCATCTGGTAGCCGCTGAACCAATCCCGGTACGCCTTGGCGACGCGCTTGGGCGTATCCAGCAGGCCTTCGCGCGTGGGGTCCTCGCCCGCCCACTCCAGCAGCACGCGCACGGCGTCTTCGGCCTGCGCCTGGCTCACCTTGCCGGGTTTGTCGTCGGACTGACTCATCGGATGGATTCCTGCGGGGGGCGTGGAGGATACCGCATCCGTCCTTCCGGCCCTGTCCACCGGTGGCGCCACGGCGTGCGCTTTGCCCATCGCGGCGGATCGACCGGGGCACTCCCCAACCGGCGTGGACTGGCGCACGCTATGCGCCGGTCCACCACCGTGACGGGCGATCCCGTCGTACTTCCCGCTGTCCGTTCCGGAGCCTCTCCATGCTGCGTACGCTGTTGCTCTCCTCCGCCATCGCCGTCGCCCTGTCCGCTTGCGGCGACCGCCCCGCTGCCGAATCCGCCATGCCCGCCACCGCCACCACGCCCGCCGAAAGCGCGAATCCCCTGCTCACCGCCAGCGCGCTGCCGTTCCAGGCGCCGCCGTTCGACAAGATCAAGGACGCCGACTACCAGCCGGCGATCGAGGAAGGCATGCGCCAGCACCTCGCCGAGGTGCGCACCATCGCCGACAACGCCGAGCCAGCCACCTTCGCCAACACCTTCGAGGCGCTGGAGCGCAGCGGCACGCTGCTGACCCGCGCGACCACCGTGTTCTTCGCGATGACCGGCGCCAACACCAATCCCGCGCTGCAGGCCGCCGAAGAAGCGCTGGCGCCGAAGCTGGCCGAACACAGCGACAGCATCCACCTGGATCCGAAGCTCTTCGCCCGCGTGAAGTCGGTCTACGACCAGCGCGACACGCTCGGCCTGACGCCTGAGCAGAAGACCGTGGTCGAGCACACCTACGACGGCTTCGTCCGCGCCGGCGCGCAGCTGTCCGACGCCGACAAGGCCGAACTGCGCACGCTCAACAGCGAGGAGTCCTCGCTGACCACCGCGTTCGGCACCAAGCTGCTGGCGGCCGGCAATGCGGGCGGCGTGTTCGTGACCGACAAGGTGAAGCTCGACGGCATGGACGAAGGCGCCATCGCTGCTGCGGCCGATGCCGCCAAGGCGGCCGGCAAGGACGGCCAGTGGCTGCTGAGCCTGCAGAACACCACGCAGCAGCCGTCGCTCGGGTCGCTGAAGGATCGCGCGCTGCGCGAGCAGCTGATGGCCGCCTCGCTGGGCCGCGCCGAGAAGGGCGACGGCAACGACACCCGTGCAACGATCCAGCGCCTGGCCGAACTGCGTGCGCGCAAGGCGCAGCTGCTCGGCTTTCCGAACTACGCCGCCTACAGCATCGCCGACCAGATGGCCGGCACGCCCGAAGTCGCGCTGAAGCTGCTGACCGACACCGTGCCCGCCGCCACCGCGCGTGCGCGCGCCGAGCTGGCCAAGATCCAGGGCGTGGTCGACGCGCAGAAGGGCGGCTTCACCGCTGGCGCGGCCGACTGGGACTTCTATGCCGAACAGGTGCGCAAGGCCGAGTTCGACCTGGACGAATCGCAGATCAAGCCGTACTTCGAGCTGGACCGCGTGCTGAAGGACGGCGTGTTCTTCGCCGCGCACGAGCTGTACGGGATCACCGCGAAGGAGCGCAAGGACATCCCGGTCTACCACCCGGACGTGCGCGTGTTCGACATCATGGACGCCGACGGCAAGCAGCTGGCGCTGTTCTACCTGGATCCGTTCAAGCGCGAGAGCAAGCAGGGCGGCGCGTGGATGGGCAACTTCGTCGAGCAGAATGGCCTGACCGGCGACATCCCGGTGGTCTACAACGTGGAGAACTTCACCAAGCCTGCCGCCGGCCAGCCCGCGCTGCTGAGCTTCGACGACGTCACCACGCTGTTCCACGAGTTCGGCCATGCGCTGCACGGCTTCTTCTCGAAGACGCAGTACCCGAGCGTGGCCGGCACCAACGTGCCGCGCGACTTCGTCGAGTTCCCGTCGCAGTTCAACGAGCACTGGGCGCTGGACCCGAAGGTGTTCGCCAACTACGCCAAGCACCACCAGACCGGCGAGGCGATGCCGCAGGCGCTGGTCGACAAGATCGTCAAGGCACGCACGTTCAACCAGGGCTACGCGACCACGGAATACCTGTCGGCCGCGCTGCTGGATCTGGCGTGGCATCTGCAGCCGGCCGGCGCCGGCAAGCAGGACGTCGACGCGTTCGAGAAGCAGGCGCTGGCCAAGTACAAGGTGGACATCGCCGCGGTGCCGCCGCGCTACCGCACCAGCTACTTCAGCCACATCTGGGGCGGTGGTTATGCGGCCGGTTACTACGCCTACTTCGGCGCGGAAGTGCTCGACCACGACGCCTTCCAGTGGTTCCGCGAGAACGGCGGCCTGACCCGCCAGAACGGCCAGACGTTCCGCGACAAGGTGCTGTCGATCGGCCACTCGCGCGATCTCGCGACCGCCTACCGCGAGTTCCGCGGCAAGGATCCCAGCGTCGAACCGCTGCTGGAGCACCGCGGCCTGAAGTAAGGCAGCGTGGTGTACGCAACACGGACGAAGGCCCGCACAAGCGGGCCTTCTTCTTTCCGCCGTACATGTGCGCGGATGAAGACCGCTGGTTTGTCCTACACGTATGTACGCCCTAGAGTCGGGTGGCATCGGGCAACAGGGCCCGCCAGAGGATCACGCGCGATGACACACCGCTCTCTCCTGCCACTCGGCGTGCTGGTCATCCTGCTGACGTCCGTCACCGCCTGCGCAGGCGCGCTACTGGAACCGCACTATTCCCGCAACGCCGTGCAGCCGGTCATCGTGCAGGCGGGCGATGACGGCAACGTGCGGATCCGCTTCGTCTCGCCGCCGGAAAGTCTTTACTACGCTGCCGGCGTGTCTTACCGGACGATGGGTGATGCGTTGCAGGTGGTGATTGACCGCTGCCCCATCCGCGGCGACTGCACGACAATGGTGAAGGGCACGCGCCTGGATGATGCGCGTACGGTGGAAGTCAGCCTGCCGTTCCGGAGCAAGCGCCTGGTGATGATCCACGCCGACGGCACGCAGCCACTCCTTCCCTGAGGTCCCGGCCCACCTGCCGCTTCACTGCACGGCGATCCCGCGTGCGTATCCTCCCCGCATGAAGCTGCTGATCATCACGTACGGCACCGAGGGCGACACACGCCCGCTGGCCGCGCTGGGCCATGCGCTGATGCAGGCCGGGCACGAGGTCGAGCTGCTCGGCGACGCCAGCACGCTCGGCATCGCGCAGGCGCTCGGCGTGCCGGCACGGGCGCTGGCCGGCGATATCCGCGCGACCATCGCCGCCGACGGTGCGATGCGCGACATCACCCGCAATCTGTCCCGCCTCACCATCGCACACAGCCGCGACTGGTTGCACCAGGCGATCGAAGCCGGTCGCGGCTGCGATGCCATCATCGTCTCCGGCCTGGCCGCCTTCGTCGGCCTGTCGGCCGCCGAAGCACTGCGCGTGCCGGCGATCGGCGCGATGCTGATCCCGATCTCGCCGACCTCGACCTTCGCGTCGCCGTTCCTGCCATTCACGCCGCCGCGCCTGTTCAACCACACCAGCCACACGCTGTTCGGCCGGTTGAGCTGGCAGGTGTTCCGCAAGGCCACCAACGAAGCGCGTGCGCAAACGGGATTGCCGCCCCGACTCGCGCTGTGGACCGACCACCCGATGCTCTACGGCGTGTCGCCCGCGCTGGTGCCGCGCCCCGACGACTGGCCGGACAACGCGCATGTCTGCGGGCAATGGATACCGCCCCTGGCGTCGGCGTTCATGCCTTCGGTCGATCTGCGCGCGTTCCTCGACGAAGGCGACCCGCCGGTCTACGTCGGCTTCGGCAGCATGGCCGGCTTCGACAATGCGAGGCTCGTGGATGCCGTGGTCGGCGCACTAGGGTCGCGGCGCACGCTGTTCAACGCGGGCTGGAGCGGCATCGACACGACACGGCTGCCGGCGAACTTCCATGCCATCGGCCACGTGCCGCACGACTGGCTGCTGCCACGCTGCGCACTGGCGATCCATCATGGCGGCTCAGGCACCACACACTCCACGTGTCGCGCCGGCATCCCGTCGGTCATCGTGCCGTTCGCCGGCGATCAGTTCTTCTGGAATGCGCGCCTGCGCGATGCCGGGGTGATGGCCCACACACTGAAGGGCGCTTCGATCACGGCCGGCAAACTCCGTGAAGCGGTCGTCTTTGCAGGCAGCGACAGCGCACGCCGCCGAGCCGCGGACCTCGGTAGCCGGATGCGCAGCGAAGACGGCTGCGCTGCAGCCGTCGCATATGTGGAACGTTACGCCCGCCGGTGACGAGGGCGCGTCGGCTCACTCCGCCGCGACCGGCGCGCCCATGTTGCCCTTGCTGTACATGCCGGAGCGGTCGAAGCAGCACGCGCGGCGCTTGCCGGACGCGAGCATGTCGCAGCCGCTGGCGATGCGCTTCACCCGCGTCTCGGCCTTCTTGCCGGAGGTCATCCAGTGGATCCAGTCGCGACGCGCGACCGGCGTGAGGCTGGCCCAGACGGCTTCCGCTTCCGGTGCGGCGGCCAGCGCCTTGCGGATATCGGCGGGCACGGTGGGCTCGGGCTCGTCCTTCACCGGCGCGATCACCAGGTCGACCTTGTCGCCAGCGGCGACACCGGCCGCCTCGCGCAATGCCTTCTCGACCTTCAACCAATGACTGCCTTCGCCATCCGGCTCCAGCGTGGCGTGGAACGGCTGGCCCGCGAACGTGCCCTCCACCGTCGTCATGCTGCGCGCCGGCAGCTTCGCGCTGGCGGCCTGCGGTAGTACCAGGAAGGTCCACGTGGCGCCCTTGGGTTCGGCCGGGCGGTGCAGCGGGGCGGTGAATCGGATGGCGGCGGAGGTGCTCATGCGCCGATGGTAGCGCTGTCGTGGTCGCCGCGTTGTCCACGGTTCCGGCTTGTGAATACCGTGCATCGGCGCTCGTCACGCCATGTTTCGGCCCGCTTGCCTAGAAGGGATGCCTCCCCCGACGAACCGAGGAGCCGGCCATGCCCCAGATCCAACGGTACGACGAACTGCCGCGTCATGTGGTCGATGTGGTCGCGGTCGATCCCGCGCTGCTGAACTTTGGCATCGATGTGTTCCAGGCGGTGATGAACGGCGCGATGCCGGTCGGCGAGTACGACGGCGACGATCTCGCCTGCACCGGCATGAACGTCATCGCGCGCCAGATCGGCGGGCATGGCCTGACGCTGGAAGAGGAAGCCTCGCTGGTGCTGCGCGTGGTCGCGTTCGGCGACCTGATCAGCCAGGCCGAAGGCGACAGCCGCACGGCCAGCCACATCGGCGTGTCCGCGGACGGCTACCAGATCACCCCGGCGTTCCTGCACGCCGCGGCGAGCGCCGACATCGTGCGTCGCCTCGACGGCGGCTTCGGTTACGACCTCGACAGCGTGGCGGCGCGCTTGGTGCACTGACGCGCATGCGGTCTTCACGCGGGGACGGACACCATGTTCCTACCCCCACGTCCGCAGGCCAGGTGTCCTGATGAGTTCGCGCGCACGGATCGCAAGCCGCTTCCTCGCTCTCTCCGCTCTCGCTTCCACCGGCGCCTTCGCCGCCGACCAGTGCGACCGCCGCACCGACCTGCCGCCCACCGTCAACTTCCGCGTCGACAACGACCTGTTCGGCAACCAGGACCAGGGCTACAGCAACGGCGTGCAGCTCACGCTGGTCTCGCCCAACCTGACCGACTACACCGACGACCCCTGCCTGCCGCGGCTGGCGCGCTGGGTGAACGGCTATCTCAACGCGCTGACGCCGGAAGGGTTCGAGCAGCAGAACATGGTGGCGACCTTCGCGCACGCCATCTTCACCCCCACCGACTTCACCCGCAGCGACCTGATCGTCGACGATCGGCCGTATGCGGCGGCACTGCTGGTCGGCTTGGGTTACAACGCGCGCAGCGGCGACCACCTGCGCACCACGCAGCTGCAGTTCGGCATCGTCGGTCCGTCCGCGCGCGGGGAGCAGGTGCAGAACGAAGTGCACAAGATGCTCGGCGACGAACCCTTCCAGGGCTGGGACAACCAGCTGCGCGACGAGCCGGTGTTCCGCATCGTGCACGAGCGCATGCGCCGCTTCTCGCCGGAAGAGAAGGGCACCTGGGGCTGGGACGCGATCACCCACTATGGCGGCAGCCTCGGCAACCTGGCGACCTACGCGAACGCCGGCGCCGAGCTGCGCTTCGGCCGCCATCTTCCCGACGACTTCGGCAGCACACCGCTGCGCCCGGCCGGCGAGAACACCGCGCCCACGCGCAGCCGCTCGCCCGGCGGGCCGGTCGGCTTCCATCTGTTCCTGACCACCGATGCGCGCTGGGTACTGCGCGACATCACCCTGGACGGCAATACATGGAAGGACAGCCACAGCGTGGACAAGAAGGCCTTTGTCGGCGAAGTCGGCGCGGGCCTGGCGATCACCAAGGGCCGCTGGAAGTTCGCGCTGGCGCGCTACTACCGCAGCCGCGAGTTCGAAGGCCAGCAGGAAGCGCCGGTGTTCGGCAGCTTCACGATCAGCCGGGCGCTGTAGGGCGGAACGTCCGTCATGCGGGCGATCCCGGATCAGGCATAGATGTCGAGGTAGAGATGCGCGCCCAACGCGGCGCAGCGCGCCATCAGGTCGGGATCGAGGGCGACATGCGTGTTCGGCGCGCTGACGAAATACCCGACGAACAGCTGCAACCCTCCTCCCGTGGCGCCCAGCTCGTGGAAGAATGCCGCATGAGGCTCCAGGCGCGACACGATCTCTTGCAGGAATGAGGTGAGGTTGTCGTCTCCCTCGCCGAAGCTGTGCAGCCAGTAGGACTGTTCGCGCACCCCCGGGACGACGGTGCCATGCCGGTCGCGCAGTGGCTCCCCCACCGCCCACGCCACCTTGGGCTCCATCGCCAATGCGGCGGTCACGAAAACAGGATGCATCGAGGGATGCTCGATCTTCAGCGAGACTTCGTACCCATACGGCCTGTCGTCTTCCATGGCGCTCGCTCCTGCATCATCTGGCGATGCGCATCATCCGGCAGGCGAGTGCTGGACACCAGTACTGCCACCATCGCGACGTCCCTCGGCTGGACAGGTCTGCATCGACGGTGGCATGGTCGCGCGGTCCGCCTGACGGGAGCCGCCATGAAGACCCTGTCTACCCTGCTGCTGACGGCTCTGTTGCTGCACGCCGTCCCCGTGTTCGCCGCCTCGCCGCTGGTTGGTCGCTGGGCGCTCGATATCGCATCGCTGCCGATGCCGCCGGACGCGCGCCCGAAGAGCGTGACGCTGACGTTCGCGCAACCCGACGCCGGTACGTGGAAGACCGACATCGAGATCATCGCGCCCGACGGCGGCAAGATGGATTCGGCCGCCACGTTGGCGCTGGATGGCACGCCGGGCAGGGTCACCGGTAGTTACTGGGCCGACGTCGGCACCGCAAAGATGCCGGCCTCGAACGTGGTGGTGGTGCAGCTGGCCTACCAGGGCACGCCCTCGTCCACGCGCATCTATTCGGTGAGCGCCGACGGCGCCACGCTGACCGAGACCAAGGCCTTCTTCAGCAAGGATGGCCAGCCGATGTCGCAGACGACGATGTTCAAGCGGCTGCCTTGAAGGACAGTTGGCGACGTCGCGTCATCCCCCATCAATCCGCCACGCAAAGGACTGCACTCATGATGTTTCGTCACGCCACCTCCTTGGCGATCGCCATACTGTTGCTGTTCGTCGCGACGCCGCTGCGGGCCGCCGACGCTATCCTCGATGACGATGGTGTGCTGGAAACCTTCCAGGGACGCCACGACGAACGGCAAGTCGTCAATGTCGACGGCGGCCTGCTGCGGATGGGCGACAGTGTGTTCCCGCGCGTGGACCTGCCGGTACTGGTGCGCAAACCACCTCAAGTGGCGATCATCCTGGGAACGGGCACGATGAGTTCCGGTGAGATCCTTGCACTCGGCTTCAAGGGCCAAAGCAACGTGCGCTTCTTCGGCCAACCCACGCGCGGCCTGACGACGGCGAACCAGACGATCCGGCTGGCGAACGGCGGCATGGTCGGGCTTACCACCGCGTACATCCTTGATCGCAAGGGAGCGGTGCATCATGGCGCCGTGTTGCCTGACGAGGTCACGGACCAGCCACTGCAGGCCGCGCGCGCATGGCTGGTGCGGCAATGCGCGAAGCGCTGACCGAGTAACGTTGGTAGACGGGCCTCGCCTCCATGTTCAGCGCCAGGCCACCCTACTTCCCCGCATCCAGATCCAACTGCGTCAGATACAACCGCAGATCGAACTCCAGCTGGTGGTAGTCCGCTTCCATGTGCGTGCACAGCTGGTAGAAGGCCTTGTTGTGGTCGGCTTCCTTCAGGTGCGCGAGTTCGTGCACGGCGATCATCTTCAGGAACTCGGCCGGGGCGTCGCGGAACACCGTGGCGATGCGGATCTCGCGGCTGGCTTTCAGCCGGCTGCCCTGCACGCGCGACACCGTGGTGTGCGTTCCCAGCGCGTGCTTCATCACCTGCAGCGTGCTGTCGTACACCACCTTGCCCAGCGGCACCGAGCGGCGCAGGTATTGCTCCTTCAGCGCCTGCACGTAGTCGTACAGCTGGCCGTCGCTGCGCACCGTGTGCGGCTGGGCGTACTTCTTCACCAGCATGGGGCCCAGCCGGTCCTCGGCGATCAGCGCGCGCACGCGGGCCTGCAGGTCCTGCGGGTAACCAGCGAGGTACTTCAGCGGATCCATCGGGGCGGGCGTCGACGGCGTGGCGGGCGGGTATGATGCCGCGAAATCACCACGAAGCACGTACGCCATGGCAAAGGGAAATCCGCTTCAGGAGCAGCTGCTGAAGGCCGGACTGGTCAAGAAGTCCAAGCTGGCCGAGGTCGCGCGCGAGCAGAACAAGGCGCGCCACGGCAAGGGACCCGCCGCGCCGAACGAGATCCAGCGCGATGCCGAACGCGCGCGTGCCGAGAAGGCCGAGCGCGACCGCGCGCTGGAGGCCGAGCGCAAGGCGCAGGCGCGCACTGCCGAACTGCGCGCGCAGGCGCGCCAGATCATCAGCGACCGCAAGGTGCCGCGCACCGGCGAGGTGGAGTACCGATTCACCGCCGACGGCGCCATCCGCACCGTGCTGGTCAACGACGAGCTGAAGAAGAAGCTGGTGGCCGGTGCCCTGGTCATCGTCCATCTCAACGACCGCTACGAACTGCTGCCGCGCGTGGCCGCCGACAAGGTGCGCGAACGCGATGCCAGCCTGATCGTGCTCGACCACGGCCAGCCGGCGGATGCCGCGGCCAGCACCTCCGAGGACGACGACTACTACGCACAGTTCAAGGTACCCGACGACCTGATGTGGTGACGCCGGGCGTCCGCGCCGGGCTTGACGAGCCGTGTAGGGTGGAATGAGACCCCTGCGGAGACCGCCATGCAGCAGCACGAACTCGATGCCCTCTTCGACCAGCAGGCCGCCGGCTACGACGCGCGCTGGGTGCGCATGGCGCCGATCCGCGACAGCCTGCTGTTCCTGATGGAGACCGTGTTCGCCGGATTGCCGGAAGACGCGCACGTGCTGTGCGTTGGCGCAGGCACAGGCGCCGAGATCGCGCACTTCGCGCGGCGCTTCCCGCGCTGGACCTTCCTCGCGCTGGACCCGTCGACGAAGATGATCGACGCCTGCCGCGAGCGCGCCGAGCGTGAAGGCTTCGCGGACCGCTGCGCCTTCCACGCCGACCTGGTCGACACGCTGCCGGACGTAGCGACGTTCGACGGTGCCACCTGCCTGCTGGTC
Organism: Pseudoxanthomonas sp. PXM01; assembly: GCF_014851815.1. Classification (GTDB taxonomy): domain Bacteria; phylum Pseudomonadota; class Gammaproteobacteria; order Xanthomonadales; family Xanthomonadaceae; genus Pseudoxanthomonas_A. The sequence goes on along the minus strand of NZ_JACVAJ010000003.1, from coordinate 155,182 downwards.
TCGCAGTTCCTGCTCGATCCCGCCGTGCGCACCGCGTTCTTCGCGTCCATCGCGCGTCGCCTGCGCGCCGGCGGCACCCTGGCCTGGGCCGATCTCGCCTGGAACACGGAGGCCGCCGACTATCCGGCGATGCTGAAGCTGTGGATGGAAACCATGTCCGGCGCCGGCCTCGACGACGAGGCGCTCGCGCAGATCCGCGCCAACTACGCGCGCGATGTCGCCATCCTGCCGCCCGACCGCGTCGCCGCGCTGGCGGAAGCCGGCGGCTTCCTGCCGCCGCTGCGCTTCCACCAGGCCGGGATGATCCACGGATGGTGCGCACGCACCTCGCGGTAGGCTTGCCCACTGACTGCCCTCGCGGCATCGCTCTCACGGAGATTCCATGCGCCTGACCTGCCTGTCGTTCGCGTTGTACTTCGCCGTGTCGTCCGCGTTCGCGCAGGAAGCCTCAACTGCGGTATCGCCGCCGGTGGAAGACACCGGCACGCTGGCCGGGGCGCCGTACCGCATCGACATCCCGGCCGACTGGAACGGCGAACTGGTGGTGCTGGCGCATGGCTTCGAACCGGTCGGCGTGCCGCGCGAGACGCCCTGGCCGGCCGATCCGGCGACCCCGATGTTCACCTCCGGCGGTTACGCGGTGGCGCAGAGCGGCTATGCCACGCAGGGCTGGGCGGTGCGCGATGGCGTTGCCGACAGCGAGCGCCTGCGCGCGCATTTCGTGCAGCGGCATGGTCAGCCCAAGCGTACCTGGTTCGTCGGCATGTCGATGGGCGGTGGCATCGCCATCGCCACGATCGAGCAGCAGGCTGCGCACTACGACGGCGCGCTGTCGCTGTGCGGCGCCAACCTGCCGGGCGACGTGCTGGCGAACGAGCTGTTCACCTCGCTGGCCGCCTTCGATGCGTTGTTCCCCCCAAGCGACGGTGCCACGACGCATCGCCTGTCGGATCCCGCCTCGCCCACGCTCGGACAGGGCGAGGTGATGGACATCGTCTTCGCGGCGCTGCCGCGCGATGCCGACGCAGCGAAGTCACTCGCCGCCAAGCTGGAAGTCCCCGCCAACGCGTTACCCGGCATCATCGGCCTGCACTACCTGGTATTCCGCGACATGGTGACGCGTGCCGGCGGCATGCCGGTGGACAACCGGGCGGTGCGCTATACCGGCTTCGGCGACGATGCCGCGTTCAACGCCGCCGTGCCGCGCTACGCGGGCGATGCGAAGGCGATGGACTACGCGATCTCGGCGCCCGCACTGACCGGCCGCCTGCAGAAGCCGCTGGTGATGCTGGACAATGCCGACGACCCGACCATCGCCCCGCGCTTCCGCCCGGTCTATGCGCAGCGCGCGCAGGGTGCGGCCGTGCCTCCGCTGACCTTGCCGGCGGCGCCCGGCGGGCACTGCAACTTCTCTGGCGAGCAGGTGCGCGATGCGTTCCGTGTGCTGACCGGGTGGGTGGAGACCGGGAAGCAGCCAAGCCGCTAGCCAGTCAACGACCTACCCGCTATAGGCTGGATGCCGCGAACCGGAATCCCGGCATCTCCACCTCATGCGTGGCAGAGAAAAGGCGGCCGTCCATCGCCAGCGCTCTGCCGGGCCTGTCGACCCCGCCTACGGGCTGCAACTCGCCACGGCCCGCGCGAGCGTGGCGGCCGTCACGCCGTATCCCGCGTAGTGCGCGCAGCCTCCTCCGATGTCGCCGCCGCAGCGGTGCAGCTCGCAAGCCTGCATGACAGCGTCGCGCTGATCCTCCAGGACCTTGTCCGCGCACACGCGGGAAGCCCCTGTGAATGCGTTGAGCTGGCGCGCCAACGCCCTGGCGGTCTGCGCGTTGATCTCCTGGGTGCTCGGCGTGTGGCGCGGGTCCTGGCCAAGCGTCGCCTCCATCGCACCACGGCAGCGCGCCATGTCTTCCATGGCCAGATCGCGTGCCCGCGCCTCCTCCGCCTCCCTCGCTTCCTGGATACCGCGATCGGCAGCGCACTGCGCATCTCCCTCCGCGCAGTACCGGATCGACAGCAGCCTGCTGATGTTTCCGTGTCCGTCGGGACCTGGCGTACTGCCGAACACGGCACTCACCTCGTCGCCCACCGCCACGCGGTCCAGCTGCGCCAGCGCCCCAGGAGCGCCCACGAAGCTTATCGATACCGTCGACGAACGCGTGCGGAGTTCAAGCCTGCGCTCGGAGACTTCGACCAGCCGTCCCACGTACACGCGCTCCTCATCGTCCACGGACGGATCCTCCGCTTCACCGCGCGACACCGAGGGCATGCAGCCGCACAGGGCGGCGAGCAACAGCAGGAGCACGGCCCGTGGAAGCCACCGGGCACGCGACGCCGTCCGAGGATCAGGCGCCACGTTCGGCATCGGCCTCAGCCCGCGCCTGGCGCAGCTTCTGCACATGCCGCTGATGCGCCTTCTCCGTCCTGAAGCTGAAAAAGTAGTAGGCAGCCACGGCGCCCACGATGAGGGCCGGTCCGACATTGCGTCCGAAAGCGTAGCCCAGCTCATAGGGCGGCAGCCCGGCCCCCCACGCCAGGGATACGTTCCAGGCGACAAAGAGGGCTGCCAGCCCCAGGTAGATGCCCGCGCCATTGACGGTCAACCGCCCACGCATCGCGTTGATCGCCTTGGCGATCCCCATGCAGACGAGAAAAACGATGATGAATCCGACAAGTTCCATGCACTCCCCCTCGTGATGTCCTGTGTCCCGATCACCGGAGATGGATCCGGTGTGCGGCACGCCCATCGCATGCCCCCGGTACGTCGTCCCCACGACGCCGTCCGATCTTAGGTTCGGGCGCGACGGCCCACAAGCCGCACCCCCTCCCATCCCGCGGCGGCACCCGGCCGCAGCGGAATCCCGGCAGCCACGGCAGCGGACGACCTTCATGCGCGCTGGCTTCATCAGCCTCGCCGGCGGACCCGCACGGCCGAACGGCCTGTCCTGGAGAATCCTCCACCAGAGGGAGGCCGCCGGCGCGTCATCGACCGTTTTTGTCCAACGCCGGAAGTATTTCGGGGAACGTCGACGCTTAGTGCGAAGAACGGGTGTTTTCAGGCCAACGCTGTCAGTTTTCGTCCGTCGTTGGACCTTTACGTGGGAAGAGCGCGTCCACAGGTCCCGTCCGCGCCATACCGCGGCGCTACTCCGCCACCAGCACCAACGCGACCGGCTTGCCCGCGCGCAGCACGACCAGCGCCACCTTGTCGCCGGGCTTCACCTTGCCCATGTCGCCGAAGAACTTGCGCGCGGAGCTGCCGACCAGCGGTCTGCCGTTGAGCTGCTGCACCACGTCGCCGACCTGCAGGCCCGCCCGCGACGCCGGCGACGCGGGTGCGACCACGGTCACCTCGACGTGCTTGATGTCGGCATCCAGCACCTTGCGGTCGAACTTCGCGTCGACGGTGAAGCCGAGCTTGCCCTGGGCGGCGTGGGCCGAGAGGGACATCAGTCCGAACAGCAGGATGGCAACAATGCGAAAACGGGGCGGCATAAGCGGTCTCGTATGTCCGTCGGCAGGATCGGAAAACTCAGCGCAGGGAATGCGTGGCGGGTGCCGGGTTGCCGGCCGACAGCACCTCGCTCTGAAGGGCGGCCTGGTGGGTTACGGTTGGCTTGAATCACAATGCGGACACCCGAATGAAGAGGCTCGTCTTCGGGTTCCGCACGACAGAACGCCGGTACGGGATCGCGGAAACGGCAGACCTCATGCTTGGCGGCACCCGAATCGATGTCGTTCTCTTTGAGGAACGACACGCGAGATACGTTGCGTACGTCGAACCCGACCGAGATGCTTTGCAGCCTCCAGATGCAGGCGCTGTAGCCGCGCCTGACCACCGTGGGCGCGTAGTGGTCACCGTATGCCGTCGACACGAACGATCCGTCACCCACCCGCTCGACGGCAATCCCGTGCTGCAGCGCTATCTCCGGCTTCGTCCCACCAATGGCCTTGCTGTAATCCACAGGAAGGCATCGGTCGTCCTCCACCAGATAGTGCGCGATGGCCGAGACCTTTCCTTCTGGCGGCAGCCCGGTCGTGAGGATGGTGACGTGTACCGCATCGCTTGGCGCATCGTTGACGACGGGAGGTCGACGCTCACATGCCAGCAGCAGCAGACAAAGCAGTACCACCAGGAACCTTCGCATGTTCAAGCACCATCCTTGAGCCTTCACCCGACAAGGAGACGTTCTGGACGACGCGCAGTCAAGCGCTTGGTGGACCCGTGCCCGTTCGCGGGCTTCACCTCCCGCAACGCCAGCCCCGACGATGATCCTGTCGAGCGGCGACATGGACGCCACGACCCTGGAGTAGACGCATGACGGATCGAAAGGCACGGGTGACGGTACGGCGGGCGACGCGGCAGGATGCAGACCTGCTGTCGATGATCGGTACGGCAGCCTACGCGGCCACGTATGCGGACATCTGGGAGGATGCGGCCGGACTGGTCGACAAGCTGGCGACGTTCCGTGCCGACGCATTTGCGGACTGCCTGCAGTCGGCCAATGCGCATACCTGGATCGCGGCCCTCGACGGCGCACCGGTGGGCTTCCTGACGCTGGTGACGGGCGTGCCCAGTCCGGCATCGAAGCGCGAGGGCGGGGCGGAGATCACGCGCTTCTACCTGCTGGGGCCGGCCAGCGGCCAGGGCATCGGCGGTGCGTTGTTCGAGGCCGCGCTGGCGGAGGCCACGACTGCCGGTACGCGCTATCTGTGGCTCGACCTGATGGCGCACGCGGACTGGGCGGTGAAGGCGTACACCCGACTCGGGTTCCGCGTCACCGGCAGGACCGAGATGACTGCCGCGGTGCGCATGGACAGGCGCGCGAAGCTGGTGATGGAGCGGGAGGTGGGGTGAGCCGCTCGCTAGGTGGGCATTACGTACGGCGCAGGCGCTGGTTCACCCCAGGTCGAGCCAGGTGACGTCCAGCGCCTTGAACGGACCGACTGAATTCTCTGGCTGGGTCTCACGCGGCTCGAACGTGGCTTGCAGTCGATGAACTGGCGCTACGCGCGAGTCGAGGAAGTCTTTAATCCGGTCCTCGATCTCGTCGTAGCGCGCATTCTGTCCGCGATGACCGGGATGCGTCTCTGCCGGAACTTCCCCTGCCCGGAAGCACCGTTCCCACGCGCAAAAGAGCATCCATTGTTCGGCGGCCAACGCCATCATCGGCTCATCCACGGGCCAGAGTTCAAAGACGTCGGTGTGCTCGCCCTCCTCTTCGTCGAAACCACATTCGAAGTAATGCGGCTGTCCTTGATACTGCGCGATGCCGGACCGGACGCCGTCGTAGAAGTCCCACACCATCAGCACCGGTTCCTTCACCTACGCTCTCCATCTCGACACGATGACATTTTCAGTACACCGCATACAGATGACATCAGGACTGGACCAGCGTCTGCGCCGCACCATTGCTGGCGCCGATCTCCCCGATCGTGGTGAGGTCGAGACCGTCGATGCAGGCGAGGTTGTAGCCGTACTCGGTAGGCACGCTGCGGCGCTGGTGATGGGTGTAGATGCCGCACACGCTGCAGAACCAGTGTTTCGCGATCTTCGTGTTCCACTGGTAGAGGCTCAGTTTGTCCTCGCCGCGGGTGATGCGCAGGCGGTCGAGGGTGACGCCGGCCATGATGGCGCCGCGGCGGCTGCACATCGAGCAGTTGCAGCGGCGGATGTTCTGGTGGCCGTCGATCAGGTCGACCTCGAACTCGACGGCCTTGCAGTGGCAGGTGCCCCTTACCGTATGCATGGGGTGTTCCCGGCTGTGTCGGCGAGAGAAAGCGTGTAGCGGCGGCCCATGGGCTCGGCTATTTCTTCAGGCCTGCAACGACTTCGCGCACGCTGAGGCCCAGTTCGAGCTGGAGGCGAACGTACTCGCGCTCCTTGCGCGACAGGGCGCGACCCATCTCGATGCGCACGTCCTCGGCTTCCAGGATGCGCAGGATCCTCGGCATCGCCGAGCCGACGGCGTCCGGCCCGTAGCCCGCCTCGCGGAGGACGGAACTCAACATGGCTTCAATATCCATCGGTGCACCGGGATCTGTTCAAGGCGCTGCATTGTGCACCAGCAGGATGAGGACAGGGGCGGAGCGTCTCGAATGCTCGTCAGTCGCTCGCCGGTGCGCAGCGCGCGAACGCCGGGTGCAGCGTGTTGCGGGCAGTCACCAAGGCGGCTCTCTCCATTGCGGTGCTGCTGGACAAACAGACCTCGCCCTCGTCACCCAGCGCGATGAACCTGAAGCTGCCTCCATCCTCCAGCAGCGCATCCGCGTCCTCCGGTTCCAGCCAGTAGCCCTGCTTTGCGGCGGCGGACGCATTGCCGACGACGAACACGACCTGCAGCGCTTCCGCATCCAGCGTATTGAGGACCGCCATCTGCTTGCGGAACTCCGGAGTCCGGTCGTCGTGCGTGACGATCAGGAAAAGGGTCGGACGCACTCCCGGATAGCGCTGCGCCATCTCGGCCCGGTAATCGTGTGTGGTGTATTCCCGCCCGCCGGCATCGAAGAAGGACATGCCGACATGCCGGTCCTCCGCGCGCGTATCGCAGACCGCCAGCAACGCGATGGCCACGACACCCGTCAATGCGTAGTTCTTCATGCCCATCCCTTGTCGATGCCTGCCGTCGTGCTGCGCTTACTTCGCCTGCGTGCCCGGCGGCGCATCCAGCCGGGACAACGCAGCCGCCGCCTTCCCGTCTCCCAGCGCCTGTGCCTTCTGCAGCCACGTGATCGCCGCCGCGCGGTCGCCCGCCTCGGCGTGCATGAGGCCTGCGTTGTAGGCGCCGATGGCGTTGCCCATGTCGCCCGCCCGCTCGAACGCAGCGAGGGCGCTCGGCTGGCACAGCATGAAGACGTCGTAGCCCAGGCCCGCGCGCACCACGCCGATGGCATTGCCCTCCTCGGCGAAGCGCTCCTCGAACTGGGCCGCCCACCCGGGCACCAACGCCGTCAGCACCTCGGCGCCACGCTCCACGGCATACGGCCCGGTCTTCCAGACCGAGAACGCCTGGTGCGTTGTGCGCAGCTCGCCGGTGGCGCTCATCCACAGGAAACCGTCGCTGCCGTCGACCGGAAAGCCGTCCAGCGCGCTCGACAGGCGCTGCGCTAGCGTCGCGGCGCTACCGTCCGGCATGGCCGCCGTCCACGAACCGGCAAGATAGACCCCGCGATCCGTGTCGGTCCGCTTCGCGCGGATCAGTGCCGCCACCTCGTCCACGGTCAGGATGCGGTCTTCGGCGTCGTACATGCGCCAGGGACTGGTCTGCAGGGAGATGGTGAATACGTCCGCAATGTCGAACGCGGTGCCGGCCTGGTACAGGGCCTCGCCACCCGGGATGCATCCCTTCGTGGAGGTTGCCGGATCGCATTGCGGAATGGACAGCACGCCTTCCAGCCGCGTCGCCTGGTCGCAGGCGATGGCGACGCCCGGCACCATCGCCAGGATCATCGCCAACGCGCGCGCCGTTCTCCACTTACCGCGACAGGATGTCACCGACCGCGCTCGAAACGCATGTTCCATGTGGCCCCCTTTCCCCGTGGCGCACCTTAACGCGATCCACGCGTACGCGAACAGCGGGGGTGGCGCCGCGACGGCACGCGCGAGGCCGGCGGAGGGTCTGCTGCACGTCGGAGAAAGCGGACCCGCGGCGTGGTGTTCCGCAACGCGTGCCATCGATGCCGTGCCGACGAACGGCAGGGCGATCGTGGGTCAGGCGCCGGGTGCCTGTTCGGACACCGCACGGATCAGCGCCGTCTGGCGCTCCAGCATCCAGCGCGTCGCCCAGCCCGTGCCTGCGTCGAGTGAGCGCACCGCCACCTGGTCCTGGCGAACGCCCTTGCCGCTGATCAGGATGCGGGCGATCCACCCTTGCCGTTCCGGGCCGATCTCCACGATGGGGCGGCCGCGACAGACCAGCGTCCTGCGCCGGTCGCCAACGTCCCACGAGAATCCTTCGGGCAACGGTGCTGGAGTACGTGTGCTCACGGCGAAACCCCACGAAGACGGACCTCACCCTCACACACGCGCCGTGCTCGTCGTGTGACGGAGGCTGCGATGTTTCGTGTGTTTTCGCGCGATGTCGCTTATCGCTTAACACGATTCACGCAGATGACCATCACGCGACGAAGACCCGCACACTGCACTCACGCGGCAGGGCGCAGCGTGGCCACACCTCGGCATGTGGTCGAGCTGGAGGAACACCGATGGGCAACGATACGAACCCGCAGAATCAGCAGAATCCGCAGCAGCAGAAGCGCAATCCGCAGCAGGACCAGGATCCGCAGAAGCAGCAGACCCAGACGAAGGATCCCGGCCAGCAGAACGACCAGGATCGTCAGCGCGATCCGCAGCAGGATCAGAACCGCAACCAGGACCAGAAGCACTGATCCGCGTCATCGCCTGAGGAACGAGAGCCCCGCGAGGGGCTCTCTTCGTTTGCAGGATCGTCCGCGCGAAGCATGCCCGCGCGAAGCCGTCGCTCAGCGCCAGTTCGCCTTGCGCGACGGCGGCGGTGGCGCGGGGTTGGCATCGAGGGTGGGCACCAGCAGCGCCAAGCGCGTCTTGGCGTAGTCGCCGCTGCCGTCCACATCCAGCTTGCCCGCGCTGTTGGCATTGATGAGTGCGGTATCCAGGAACACTTCTTCGCCCACCGCCACGCGGTGGCGCGCACTGCACAGCTTCACCGGCACCTGCAGCACGCTGATGCCGTCACGCTGCCACTTGGTCTCCGGCACCAGCCGCCGGACGATGGAGCCGTCCACCCACACGTCCACCGAATCCGATTGCACCGACCGGCACTTGCCGATCCCGACATCAAACGTCATGCGTCCTCCTGGAAGACAGGGAAACCAATGGCACGCCAGGCGCCAGCCTTGCACACGGCACGGCATTCCACGATGGAAGGGAGAGAGCGGAGACTTGCAGCATGGCCACACACACCTCGTCGGCACGCGAGTGATCGCGTCGGTAAGCCGAGAGGGAGGGGATCGGCCGGCGGAAGCGGCGGAGAGGACTGCCAGTCAGCAGTAGCAGGTATACGCCCTTGGCGGCGGGACCGCAAACATGCGGCCCGCATAAGCTCATGCAGACGACGACCGCCCGCTATTCCAGCGTGTTGGTGGGCAGCGGAATGTCGCGCTCGAGGTCCGGCAGCAGCCGGTACAGCAGTTCGGGGCGCGTCCTGAGACCGGCACCGTCGAGGTAGGTCCACGTGCCGCCCCCCTTGGGCCGGATGGCGACCATGTAGCCGATGCTCTTCATCTGCCTGCCCTGCAACGCCATCACCGAGATGCGCGGCACGAAGCAGACTTCCTCTTTACCGGCCGCATAGACCTGCGTCGGCGCTCCGATCTCCTGACTGACGAACGTCAAACCCATCGCACCGAGTTGGACGACGGCATTGCGCGTCATCGCCGCGAACGCCTCGTCTCCACCCACCATCGCCTTGAGCGACGGATGCGTGCGCTGGATCATCGGTTCGGCATCGCCGCGCTCGAAGGCCTCGGTCATCGCCTGGATATCCGAATGCAGCGTATCGATGTCCCGCTGTCCCAGCGTCGTCGCTCCACCGGCGTGGCCCGCCAGGGCGACCAGCATCAACAAGACGAAGCGCATTGCCTGACGGAAGCGGTGATGAAGCTCCGGGGCAATCTTCCGGTCCGCACGAAGGCGGCTCACGGTCCGCCGCCCAAACGCCAGCCCAGCCCCGACCACCGGCTCGCATGCCGCGACAGGGCTTCGCGGATCACCGCGTCGCTGCCGGCGATGTGCAGTTCACGGCGGGCACGGGTGATGCCGGTGTAGACCAGCTCGCGCGCCAGCACGCGGTTGCCGCGCGCGGGCAACAGCAGCCACACGCTGTCGAACTCCGAACCCTGCGCCTTGTGCACCGTCATGGCGAAGGCGGATTCGTGCGCGGGCAGCGCCGCAGGATGGAAGGCACGAGGCTGCGAGGGTTCCTCGCCGGGGAACCAGGCGATCAATGCGCCGCGGTCGTCGCGCAGGCAGATCCCGATGTCGCCGTTGAACAGACGGTGGCGGTAGCTGTTCTCGGTGACGATCAGCAGTTGGCCGTGGAAATGGCCCGGTCCGCCACGCGCGAAGCCGGCACCGGTGTCCATCAGCAGGCGCTCGATGCGCGCGTTGAGCGTGCGCGCGCCCTGCGGGCCCTCGCGCACGGCGGTAAGCAGGCGCAGCCGCGCGGACTGCGCCAGCGCCTCGACCGGCGTGGCGGCGTGGGCGAGCGAGCGCCAGTGGGCGAGCAATGCATCGCGCTGCGTCTCGAGCGGGTCGGTAAGCCCTTCATGGAAGTGCACGTTCGACAGCGTGTCGCGGCGCAGCAGGTCGAGGGCGGTATCGGCGGCGCCTTCACGCACGGCCGCGGCCAGCGGTGCGAGCTGCAGCGCCTCGCTCTGGCGCCATCCGCGCTGCAGGTGGACGCGAACGCCCTGGAATGTCGTGTCGTCGCTTGCGCACGGGCCGGCATCTCCTGCGATACCGGACGGCGTTGGATCCCCACCTTCGCGGAGATGACGGTCCGCGGCGTCGCCCATCAGCGGACGCAACGCTTCAGCCTCTTCCGATGCGAGACCGTCGCCTTCACCCGCAGCCCCGAGGATGGCGGCCAGCACGTCGCCGGCTTCCACCGACGGCAGCTGGTCGGGGTCGCCGAGCAACACCAGACGCGTGCCGTCGGCTACCGCGTCGACCAGCTTCGCCATCAGCGGCAGGTCGATCATCGAGGCCTCGTCGACCACCACCACGTCGACCGGCAGCGGATTGTCATGGTCGTGGCGGAAGCGCGGCGAATCGGGAATCGTGCCAAGCAGGCGATGCAGGGTGGTACCGGTGACCGGGAGTGCGGCCAGCAGGCCGGCGTCGACGCCGACGCCGACGGCGGCAAGCGCCTGCACGGCATGGCGCACGCTTTCCGCCATGCGTTCGGCGGCACGGCCGGTGGGCGCGGCCAGTGCGATGCGCGGCGATGCGCGGCCGGCGAGCTGCGCCTGCGCCGCCAGCAACACCAGCAGGCGTGCGGTCGTGGTGGTCTTGCCGGTACCGGGGCCGCCGGTGACCAGCAGCAGCGCGTGCCGCAGGGCCAGCGCGGCGGCGCGTGCCTGGTGATGGTCGTGCAAGGCCGGCGGGAACAGCGTGGCGAACAGCGGTGCGAGCGATGCGAGGTCGTCCGCCGGCAGCGTGCGGCGTGCGATGCGCTGCAGACCGAGCGCCAGCGCGCGTTCGTACTCGCGGTAGCGGCGCAGGTAAAGCAGGTCGCCTTCCAGCACCAGCGGCGCGTGCGGATCGGCTTCGTCGATGGCGTTGCGCGGCGTGGCGACCCAGCGCGACGCGCCAAGCTGTCCGCGCCAGTCGTCGCCATCGGGCCAAGGAAGAGCGGCGTCCGCATCGAGCAACAGGTGCGGCGACGCCAGCGCCACGCCGGCATGGCCCTTGGCGACGGCCAGCGAGGCGAGGGCGGCGGCGGCGAGCACGCTGTCGGGCGTGTCGCGGTCCAGCCGGCGCAGGCTCTGCGCCAGCGCGTGGTCCAGCGTGCGCAGGTGGCCGCCGCGATAGAGCGCATCGAGCAGGCTCATGCGCTGCCTCCTTCCGCTGCGCCAGCGAACAAGGCGTCGAGCGCATGGACCAGTCCAGGCGCGTAGCGCTGCGCGTGCACGCCGGGCGAGGCCTCGCGCGCCAGGTCCAGGCCGCGGCAGAACAGGTAACGGATGCCGCCGAAGTCGCGTGCGTAGTCGTAGGTATCGCCCAGGCGGAACCGCAACCAGCGATGCAGGGCCAAGGTATAGATCAGCGCCTGCAGGTCGTATTCGCTGTGCGCCATCGCCTGCTGCATGGCGGCGGCGTTGTAAGCGGGCAGCTGGTTGGACTTGTAGTCGAGCACGTACCAGCGTCCGTCGTGCTGGTACGTCAAGTCGATCAGGCCGGTCATCAGGCCCTCCAGCCGCAGCCGCGCACCGAAGGCGGTGCGATGACGCAGCAGGCCGTGGCGGTGCAGCAATGCAAGCAGGGCCGGCACGCCGGTGGGCTGCATGGCGAAGTGGAACTCGATTTCCGCGCGGCGGTGGTCGGCCGGCACATCCGTCAGGCGCACGCCTTCGGGCAGGACCGTACCCAGTGTGTGGCCGACCAGCGGCACCAGCACGTCCAGGCCGTCGACGACGTCGGTTTCCGCGTAACCACCCTCGCGCAGGGCATCGGCGATGACGAGATCCTGTCCGTCGGGTGCACCATCGCCGGGTCGCCAGTCGCGCCACGCGGTGAAGTCGGCGTGTTCCAGCGCGCCGTGCATCACCACGCCGAAGCGGCTGCCGGCGAAGCGCGGATCCACGAGGGCAGGCATGGCAGCGTCGCGCGGTGCTTCATCGATGTCCGACGCCGGCGCTTCATCCCCGCCACCGGGATCGGCCTCGGTGGACGCGGCCAGCGGATCGGCGCCGCCCTCGGCATGCGCCAGCTGGGTGAAGCTGTAGACCCACCAGTCCGATGCGATGCGGCGCGTGGCGATACGCGCGGGTGCGACGACGGCGTCGCGCTCTGGTGGCAGGCGCGGCGGAGGCGGTTCGGCAGGCCCTTCGACGATGAGTACGTCGGCATGCGTGCCGAGCAGGTCGAGATCGGCAATCAGCGGTGCGAGCCGGCTCTTGCCGAGGTCGGCGACGTCGCCGGCGGCGATCCACAGCGCGTGTTCGGCGCGGGTCAGGCCGACATAGAGCAGGCGTGCGTCTTCGGCGATGGCCTCGCGGCGCGCGGCATCGCCGGCAGCCTTCCAGGCGGGATCGTCCTTGTCGAGCTTCCACTGCAGCACGCGTTGCATGCCGTCGTGCACCACGCGATGGCGGCCGCTGTCGGGACGCGACGTGCCCAGGCCGGCGAATGGCAGGTAGACCAGCGGATACTCCAGGCCCTTGCTCTTGTGCAGGGTGACGATCTGCACGCGCAGCGCGTCGGATTCCAGCCGCAACAGCTGCGTCTCGTCGTCCGCGTCGGCCTCTGCCATGCGTGCCTGCAGCCAGTCGAGCAGGCCGTGCAGGCCCAGCGTGCGGGCGGCGGCTTCCTGCAGCTGCTCGCCGAGCTGCAGGTAGTTGGTCAGGCGGCGCTCGCCATCGAGCAGGCCGAGCACGCGTTCGGCCTGTGCGGCGCACAGCTCGGACACCAGCGCGAACGGGCCACCGCGCTGCCAGCGGTCCCGCCAGTGAAGCAGGCGCGCCTGGTGCAGGCTCTGCGCCTCGCCGTGCTCGTCCAGCGCGGCGAGGTCGGCCGCGTCTTCGCCCAGCAGTACGGTGGCGAGCGCGGTACGCAGCCGGCCGCTGTCGGCGGGGTGCAGCAGCGCCAGCAACAGCGTGCGCAGTTCTGCTGCCTCGGTACTGGCGAACAGGCTTTGCTTGCCGGCAGCGACCGCAGGCACGCCGACGCGGGCGAGCGCCTGCTGCACGCGCGTGGCCTCCTTGTGGTTGCGCACCAGCACCGCGATATCGCCGGGCCGCACGGGATAACCATCGATGTGCGCACGGCCAGCGCGCGCGTCGGTGAGTACGCGGTGGATGTCGGCCACGCACGCCGCCGTGGCCGCCTCGCGCGAGCCGTCGGCATCGAGCGGGCCGCCGGCGTCGTTGCGCAGCAGGCGCAGGGTCAGCGCTGGCGCGGCGGTATCGTCGTGGCGATAGTCGTCGTCGCCGCGCTTGCCACCGGGTTCGACCGGTTCGAAGCGGATGTCGGGATGCGCGAAGGCGTCTTGGCCGGCGGCGGACGCCCCTTCGTACAGCGCGCGCACCGCGCGCAGCACGGAAGGTCGCGAGCGGAAGTTGTGCGCCAGCCGCGGGGCCTCATCCGCCACGCCACGCGCGAGCAGATAGGTGGCGACATCGCCGCCGCGGAAACCGTAGATGGCCTGCTTGGGATCGCCGATCAGGAACAGCGCCGGCGTCTCGCCCAGTGTGCCGACTTCATCGGAGTCGCCGAACACGCGCGCGAAGATCCGCCACTGGCGCTCGTCGGTGTCCTGGAACTCGTCCACCAGCGCGACGCGGTACTGCGCACGCAACACGGCGACCAGCGCCTGCCGGCGCGGACCGTCGAGCGCGACCGCGACGCGTTCGATCAGGTCGTCGTAGGTCTGCACGCGGCGCGTGCGCTTGAGATCGTCCAGCCGGCGGCGGGCATCGTCGCGCAGGCGGTGCAGCAGGCCGGCACGCAAGCGCAGCTGCAACTGCTGCCAGGCGTCGTCGGCCTCACACCAGTCGCGCCACGTGTCGAACAGCGGCGACACAGGCACACGGCTGTCGTCCGCATCCTTGCAGAACCCGCGCAGCGCGTCCGGCAGCAGCTTCTGCACATGCGTCTTGTCGGTGCGTGGCCAGTCGGCGAGCGCCGCACCGGCCTTCAGCTCCTCGAATGCCTTGTCGAAGCTGGGACGGCGCACGCGACGGCCATCGAAGACCTTCTGGTCGAACGCGACGGCGATGGCCGCCTGCGCATCGGTCAGGTGCAGTCGGAGCGCATCGATCAGATGCGCGGCGCGGCCCGCGCGCGTGGCCTGCACGGCGACCAGGCGTTCGCCATCGTCGTCGGCTGGAGCGGCAGGCAACAACGGCAAGGGACCGCACAGCGCCGGCAGATCGCCCGCCAATGCCTCGGGTCCGTTCCACAAACCGGTCAATGCGTCGACCGTCGCCGTATCGGCGGCGTACGTGCGCCACAGGTCGGCGGCGAGCTCGGCGTAGAGCGTGCTCGCGTTGCCGAGCAGTTCGCCGGCCTCGAAGCCCTGCCCCGCCTCCAGGGCGTGCTCGCGCAACACGCGTGCGCAGAAGCCATGGATGGTGAAGATGGCGGCGAGATCGGTTTCCTCGGCGGCGTTGCGCAGGCGGCGCGCCAGCTGGGCCGGCGTTTCCTCGCCGAGCGCGAGATGACGGTCGATGACGAACCGCGTCAACATGGCCTCGTGCGGCTCATCGTCCAGCCGCGGCGTGCCGACCAGGTCGGCGGCCAGCGCCAGGCGCTCACGGATGCGCTTGCGCAGTTCCTGCGTCGCCGCCTCGGTATAGGTCACCGCCAGTACGTCGCCCATGCGCAGGCGCCGTTCGACGATCAGGCGCGTGAACAGTGTGGCCAGCGTATAGGTCTTGCCGGTGCCGGCGCTGGCCTCGATCAGCTGCACGCCATCGAGCGCACGCGCCAGGTAGGGCTCGCGGGCGGAATCGAACGCGCTCATGCTGCGTCCTCCCCGCGCGAACCGCGCAATGCGCCGTAGATCCGCAGGCTGGTATCGATGAAGGTCGCGAGGCCGTCGGCATCGGCCAGCGGATCGCGGCCACGGAACGCGAGCTGGATCGCTTCCCCGGTGCTTTCGCCCCAGCGATAGTCGCCCGGATACCACGCATCGCGTGCCGCGGCCTCGCGCAACACCGGCTCGGCGGTGTGGATGGCCCAGCCGGTACCCGGTGCGAAGGGGAGCGGCGCGCGCAGGCCGTCGCGGCGCAGCGCCAGCAAGGTGCGCAAGGCGTCCTGCGCCTCGTCGACCTGACGCGCCGGGGTGACGTAGGCGCGGATGCCTTCGTCGCCCTCGTGGATCTGCACCAGCGGGATAGACAGGCCCGCCGCATTGAGCAGCAGCGCGTCCAGCCCGTGGCGGATGACGGCGGCACCGTTGAGCGCACCGATGTGCACGCGCACCAGACCATGCGGATACACGTCGGCGATGCGGCCATGCACACGCACACCGTCGACCGTGGTTTCGACGCGTGGCGCGCCAAGATCATCGGCCGCGACCAGTCCGCGCCATTCGATCTGCTCGCGCCACTGCGGCTGCAGGCGTGCGTACTGTTCGGCTTCGTGCACCAGCAGCATCAGGCGGCGCAGTTCGGCGTCCGGTCCTGCTGCACGTCCGTCACCGCGTTGCCACGGAAACAGCCGGTGCTCGGCCAGCCGCGTACGCAACGTGGCAGCATCGATGGCTTCGCCCGCCAGCACCGCGGCGAGCACCGCCTGGCCATCCGGCTCGGTCAGCGCGTCGTGTTGCCGATGGCGGCGATCGTGGCTGATCCAGTCGGCGAAAGCCTGTGCGTAAGGCTCCACCTCGGCGAGCACGTGCTCCGCCGCCTGTTCGCCCAACGGGCCGGTCGGCAGCTGGCCGCGCGCGCGCAGCCGGGTGTAGAGCGCGGACGGCGTGCGGGCGTGCTGGGGATGCGCGACGTCGAGCAGCCAGTCGAACACCTCGCGCCGCAAGCGGGCGCGATCGCGGCCGCGCACCGGCGCGACCAGCGGCTCGGTGTCCTCGGCGATGTCGATCGGGTCGGGCAGGCGCAGGCCGAGGCGGTGCGCGAGGAAGGCGCCGGCCGGATCGAGCAGGAAGCGCCGCAGCGTCTCGAGCGGAAGATCATGTTCGTTTTCCGCTGCGGGCAACGGCCCGTCCACCCACGGCGTGAGCACGCCACGTGCGGCATCCACGCGATCGGCGGCCGGGCGCCAGGCGGCGCGATAGCTGAAACGGCGCGGCTCGTCGGCGCTGCCGAACGCCGCCGGCGCGAACGGCTGCAGCGTGTGGCGGACGACGAAGCGTTTCTTCGCCTCGGGGTCGGCGTGGTAGCGGGCGGCCACATCGAGCAGTTCGCTGACCAGCACCGAGGGCTCGCGCACGCTGCCGTCGCGCGGATCGGCACCGAGGTAGCTGACGTAGAACACGTCCTGGGCGGCGACGAACAGTTGCAGGAACAGGAAACGGTCGTCCTCGCGGGTGGAGCGGTCGCCGGGCTTGCGGCGACCGGCATGCAGGTCGCCGGTGAGCTTGTTGAGGCCGGCAGCGGGATCGCGGCGCGGGAAGTCGCCGTCGTTCATGCCGAGCAGACAGATCGCGCGGAACGGCAGCAGGCGCATCGGCACCATGCGGCCTACGCTGATGCCGCCGGTCAGCAGCGGCGCGCGCGTGTCGGCCTGCGAGAGCTGGTCGTTGAAATGCGCGCGCACGACCTCGGGCGGCACGACACCGGCGTAGCCTGCCGTCTCCGCATCGCGCGCGAAGCGGTCGACCAGCGTGCGCAGGCGGTCCAGGGTGCGCTGCGCGCGCGGCGCGGCGGGCTGTTCCGGCAGCAACACGGCAAGCAGGTGCAGCAGGCGTTCGCGCCACTGCGCCGGCGTGGCCGCCTCGCTCAACGCGCGGCGCTGGCGCGCGAGTTCGCGCAGCAGCCGCACCAGCGTGTCGAGTGCGTCGAGCGCGCCGCCTTCCAGGTCCGGCCACGGCGCGACGTCGGCAATCATCTCGTCCGCGCCACTGGCATGGCCCAGCAACAGGCGATCGAGGGCGAACTGCCACGTGTAGGCATCGTCGGCGGGCGCGTCGCTCGCCGCACGGTGGCTGGCATCCAGGCCCCAGCGCGCGCCGGCCTCGCGAAGCCAGCCGTGCAGGCGATCGATGGCGTCGGTGTCGAGCCCCGCCGCTTCGGCCACCGGCGCGCTGGCCAACAGATCCAACACCTCGTCCAAACCAAAGCGGGACAGCGGCAGGTCGAGCAGGCGCAGGAACACCTCGGCCAGTGGCTCGCTCGCCAGCGGGCTGGTGTCGGCCAGCGCCCAGGGCAGGGCGTCGTCGTGACCACCGCCGCCGAACACCGCGTCGAGGTAGGGCACGTACGGATCGATGTCCGGCGCGAGCACCGCGATCTCGCGCGGCTGCAACGGCGGGTCGAAGCGGGGATCGTCCAGCAGCGCACGCAGCTGGTCGTGCAACACCTGCAGTTCGCGCAGACGCGTGTGGCAGGCATGCACCTGCAGGCTGGGATCGGCCAGGTCGAGCGTGCGGCGCACCGGCGGCGATGCGGGCGGACGGCGGTGGAACAGGTCCGATTGCAGCCGGTGCAGCAGCGCGTCCGGGCTCTCGTCGGTGAGCGGATCGGCGTAGACGTCGATCTCGGCGCGCGGATGCACCACTTCGTAATCGCCGAGCAGCGCCATGAAGTCGCGGCCGGCCGCGCCCCAGGCCTGCAGCAGCGGGTTCTCCTGCACGTCGTCGGCGAACAGCTCGACCTGACCCTCGCGGCGGCGCTCGCGTAACGTCTGCAGGTCCCCCCAGTAGCCGCGTGCCGGCGTGGGCAGGTAGAAATGCAGCGTGCCGATGCGCGCCTGCGTGGCGAGCACGCGCAGCACGTCGGGCGAGATGTTGAGCGTGGCGAAGACCAGCAGGCGCGTGGGCAGGCCTTGCGGCAGCGGGCCGTCGTCGCGGCCGAAGCGCGCGAGGTAGGCGTCGATGCGGCGCGCACGGTAATCGCGGCCGGCGGCGACGGCGCGCCACAGCCGCGCCTGCGGATCGTCGCGGTCGGCGCCCGCGTCCCAGCGCAGCAGCCAGTCGCGCCGCCACGCCTGGTACTTCTCGTACACGCCCGCCAGTTCACCGGCCAGCTGCCAAGGCTTGAGCGGATCGCCATCGGCCAGCCAGCCGTCGAGCGTGGCCAGCGCGGGATCGCGGCGCAAGGCGGGTTCATCGAGCGCGGCATACAGACGCCACTGCAGCGAGGCGGCGTCGAGATCGTCCTCGCCGGCCGGCCCGAGGTTGGCGTCGAGCGCGCGAGCGACGAATTCGCCGGGGGTCAGAAATTCCAGGTTCGCGGCGATGCCGTATTCGGCCGCCAGCGTAGCCTGAAGCCAGCGGCGCATGGCGACCTGCGGGATCAGCACGATGTCCGGCGCCAGCAGCGCCTGTCCCGGCACCGGCCGGCGCAGTTCGTCCGCCAGCAGTGCGGCCAGCAACTCGAGCGTGTTGGACGGATACAGGCGGAAGTCGGGCGTGGCGGAGGTCGTCATCGTCGGCCGCATTGTGCCGGATAGCGGTCGCAGTCCCCGAGACGCGGCCGTTTGGGCCACAGCATCCCGCACGAAATCCGCACGCGGATACGACATGGCCGCGACATGGATGCCACAATAATCAAACTGCGCGGTACGGTTTATGTTCAGCCGCTGGCCGCGAAGCTACACCGTTGTTTTTCCGTTAACTCCCTGCTGGTCCGCCGACGACGCCCATGACGCCTGCCGACGCCCCTGCCGTGCACCTGTCCGGCCTCCGCCTCGATCGCGGTGGCCGCACCATCCTGCGCGGCATCGACCTGACCGTGCCCCGTGGCAGCATCGCCGCCGTGCTCGGTCCTTCCGGCAGCGGCAAGTCGACGATGCTGGCCGCACTGACGGGCGAGCTGCCGCCGGCGGCAGGCACGGTGGACGTGTTCGGCCAGCCGGTGCCGCACCGAAGCCGTGCGCTGCTGGAGATGCGCAAGGGCGTGGGCGTGCTGCTGCAGGGCAACGGCCTGCTGACCGACCTGACGGTCGCCGAGAACGTCGCGCTGCCGCTGCGCACGCATACGAAGCTCCCGGACGCGCTGATCCGCCGGCTGGTGGAATTCAAGTTGAATGCGGTCGGCCTGCGTGCCGCCGCCGAGGCCTATCCGCGCGAACTGTCCGGCGGCATGGCGCGCCGCGTCGCGCTGGCCCGCGCGCTGGCGCTGGACCCGCCGCTGATGATCTACGACGAGCCGCTGACCGGGCTGGACCCGATCGCCTCGGGCGTGATCATGAGCCTGATCCAGCGCCTCAACGACACGCTGGGCCTGACCAGCATCATCGTGACCCACCACGTGCACGAGACGCTGCCGATTGCCGACCAGGCGGTGGTCATCGCCAATGGCGGCCTGGTGTTCTCCGGCACGCCGGCGGAACTGGAAGCCTCGTCGGACCCGCTGGTGCAGCAGTTCCTGCGCGGCGAGCCGGATGGCCCGATCGCCTTCGACACGGTCAAGCGCGGGGAGGCCGCCTGATGCCCTTCGTCGCCGCTACCCGCTCGCTGGGCCGTGCCGGGCTGTTCTCGCTGTCGGTGCTGCGCGCCTCGGCGCCGACCCGCGACTTCTTCGCCGAACTGACCCGCGAGATCTACAAGATCGGCGGGCGCTCGCTGCCGATCATCGCCGTCGGCGGTGCGTTCGTGGGCCTGGTGCTGACGCTGCAGGGCTACCGCACGCTGACCACGTTCGGTGCCAGTGATGCGCTGTCGACGCTGCTGGGCCTGTCGCTGTACCGCGAGCTGGGCCCGGTGCTGACCGCGCTGCTGTTCATCGGCCGCGCCGGCAGCTCCATCGCCGCCGAGCTCGGCCTGATGCGCGCCACCGACCAGATCAAGGCGCTGGAACTGATGGCGATCGACCCGGTCGCCAAGGCCGTGGCGCCGCGCTTCTGGGCGGCGGTGCTGACGGTGCCGCTGCTGACCGGCTTCTTCTGCTCGCTGGCGATCAGCGCGAGCTACTTCGAGGCCGTGCACGTGCTCGGCCTCGACAACGGCACGTTCTGGTCGGCGCTGCAGAACAGCGTCGACTTCTGGGACGACTTCGGCGTCGCGCTGCTGAAGTCGGCCGTGTTCGGCGGCACCAGTGCGCTGGTGGCGGCCTATGTGGGCTTCCACGCCGAGCCGACCATCGAGGGCACTTCGGTGGCCACCACCCGCGCGGTGGTGAATGCCTCGCTGCTGGTGCTGATGTTCAATTTCGTCATGTCTGCATTGCTGTTCAGGAGCTGACCCCATGTCCGTCCGTGGACCCCGTCTTGAGTTCGCCGTCGGCGCCTTCCTGCTGCTGGCCCTGGCCTCGCTGCTGGTGCTGGCGCTGGCCTCCACCAACAAGCGCTTCGGCGTGGGCGGCGGCAGCTACGAGCTGACCGCGCGCTTCTCCAACCTCGGCCAGCTGCGCAAGCAGGCGCCGGTGAAGATCGGCGGCGTGGTGATCGGACAGGTGTCCGACATCCGGCTGGACCCGGTGAAGTTCGACTCGCTGGTCACCCTGTCCATCGACAGCCAGTACAAGGACCTGCCGGCCGACACCGCGGCCGGCATCTTCACCAGCGGCCTGCTGGGCGAGAACTACGTCGGGCTGTCGCCGGGCGGCGATCCCGAGGTACTGAAGCCGGGCGAAGAGATCGCCTTCACCCAGCCGGCGGTGGACCTGCTGCAGCTGGCCGGCAAGTACATGTTCAGCGGCGGCGCCAACAATGCCGACGCAGGCTCCGGGGAGACCCCGGCCAGCGGCGAGACCGCCGCTCCCCCCGCTACGGAAGAACCCACGCCATGAAGACGCTCAAGCCCTCCCTCCTCTCCGTCGTGCTGTCGGCCGCCCTGCTGGCCTCTGCGCCGGTCGTCGTGTTCGCGCAGGCCGCGGCGCCGGCGGCCGCCGCCAAGCAGAACACCGCCAGCCAGGTCGTGCTGAGCAGCAGCACGCGCATCCTGACCACGCTCGACCAGCGCCGCGCCGAGTTCAAGTCGAACCCGGCCGCGCTGCGCCAGTTCGTCACCAGCGAGTTCAACACGCTGTTCGACGGCGACTACGCCGCGCGCCTGGTGCTGGGTGTGCACGGCCGCGGCGCCTCCGATGCCGACGTGAAGCTGTTCGGTCAGGCCCTGACCGAGCGCCTGCTGTCCGCCTACGGTGCGCGCCTGGCGGACTTCAACGCGCGCCTGAAGGTGCGGGTGAAGTCCGAGACCCCGCTGCCCGGCGGCCGTGGCGTGAAGGTCGATACCGAGTTCGTGCAGACGGACCAGACCGTCACGCCGATCACCTTCTATGCGCGCAACGTGGGCGGCCAGTGGAAGGTGTTCGATGTGCTGCCGGAAGGCGTGTCCTTCGTGCAGACGTTCAAGACCCAGTTCGACACGCCGCTGCGGCAGAAGTCCATCGCCCAGGTGGCGGCGGACCTGAAGTCCGGCAAGCTGCAGGTCAACGGCAGTGCCGGCAACTGACGCCAGCCTTCGCCGCGACGGCGACGCGCTCGTGTTCACGGGCGCGCTGGACCGCGCGGCCGCGGCCGCACTGTGGCCGCAGGCGTCGGCGCAGCTGGCGGGCGTGAAACGCATCGTGCTGACCAACGTCACTACCGTCGACAGTGCCGGGCTGGCACTGTTGGCGGAGCTGGCCGCGCGCCTGCGCACCCGCGGTACCGCTCCCCGCATCGAAGGACAGCCTGCGGGTCTCGCCGACCTGCAGGCCGCCTACCGTTTGACGCCGGAACTGGATTTTCCGGCGTAACCCCCACCCCCCGCCGTTTCCCAGGAATCAGGATGAATCTGTTCCGCCTCAGCACCGTGCTCCTGCTGGCCGCCCTGGCGACCGCATGCGCCTCGGCGCCCACGCCGTCGGCGAATGCGCCGGCCGAATCGGTGGTGATCGACAGCACCGCCGCCGCCGCTCCGTTGCCTCCCGAACCCCCGATCGACCCGGCGAGCATTGATGCCCCCGCTTCGGCCACGGACGTCGCAACGGCATCGGAAAGCGAGGACGACTTCGCCGCGATCTATGGCCAGGGCGCTTACGACCCGGTCGCCGATCCGACCCTCCCCGCACCGGCGCAGTCGCCCATCGCCTACGACCCCTGGGAGAAGTTCAACCGCAAGGTGCACGCCTTCAACAATGCGGTCGACCGTGCCGTCGCGCGGCCGTTGGCACGTGCCTATGTGGCGGTGGTGCCGCGGCCGGTGCGGCTGGGCGTGGGCAACTTCTTCGACAACCTGCGCCAGCCGCTGACGATGGTGAACCAGCTGTTGCAGGGACGTCCGCGCGATGCGACGCAGACCTTCGGCCGCTTCCTGCTGAATTCGACGGTGGGCATCGGCGGCATCTTCGATCCCGCCAGCGACCTGAAGATGAAGCGCCGCAGCGAGGACTTCGGACAGACGCTGGGCACGTGGGGCTGGAAACGCTCGCGTTACGTGGAGCTGCCGTTCTTCGGCCCGCGCACGGTGCGCGACGTGCTCGGACTGGCCGGCGACATGCCACTCAGTCCGACCCGTTACGTAGAGGACGACAAGGCGCGCATCTTCCTGCAGGGCCTGAACCTGGTGGATACGCGCGCCCAGCTGCTGTCGCTGGACAGCCTGCGCGAAGGCGCGGTGGACGACTACGCGCTGGTCCGTGACTCCTGGCTGCAGCGCCGCAACTACCAGATCGAAAGCCATCGCACGCAGAAGCAGACCGAAGCGGAACTGCCGGAGTACCTGCAGGACGAGAACAACCCGACCGTCCCGGCCGATGCCATGCCGATGCCGGAGATCAGCGGCGGCGGTTGAGCCACCGGAACGCGGGAAAAGAAAAGCCGGCGCATGCGCCGGCTTTTTCTTTGGCTGACGACGGGCGATCAGGCCAGTGCGCGTTCGATCGCCTCGCGCAGGCGCGCATCGTCGGGGGTGACGTCCGGTGCGAAGCGCGCGAGCACCTGGCCATCGCGGCCGACCAGGAACTTCTCGAAGTTCCACAGGATGCCGGGGGCCGGATTCGGCGACAGGCCAAGCCCGGCCAGCTTTTCGCGCAACGGACCCTCACCGGTGGCGGCCGGCTGCGCGTCGATTAGCGCCCGGTAGAGCGGGTGCGTGCTTTCGCCGGTGACGGCGATCTTGGCGAACATCGGGAACGTCACGTCATAGGTCAGCGAGCAGAACTGGCGGATCTCGTCCTCGCTGCCCGGCTCCTGGCCCATGAAATCGTTGGCCGGGAAACCCAGCACCTCCAGCCCGGCGTCGCGCTGTTCGCGATAGAGCTTCTCCAGGCCTTCGTATTGCGGCGTCAGGCCGCACTTGGAGGCCACGTTGACCACCAGCAGTACCTTGCCGGCATGGTCGGCCAGCGATGAAGGCTGGCCTTCGAGGGTGGAAACAGGAATGTCGTGGATGGTCTGGCTCATGCGGCTCTCGTAGCAGGCAAGCGGGCGCCGCGTCGCAGCACCCTGGGAAGGATCAGTCGACGCAGATGGTGCCTTCGGCCACGCCACCATCGATACGCTGGCGGCAGCCGAAGTTCTGGCTCACGTCGCGCTGGCACACGCCGGTGGCTTTTGCACCCGGCACCAGTTCCTCGTCGCCACTGGCCAGACACTGGCCGCTGCAATCCGACTTGCTGCTGCAGGACTTGCCGGCGTCGGCGTAGGCCACCACGCACTGCTCACGCTGCAGACGGCCCAGCGTCTGGACCCGGCCACCGGAGGCGGCGCACTGAGCAGCATCGACGGCAGAGGGATCGGTCGCAGGTGTGGTGGTGCAGCCGGCGAGCACCAGCAACGTCGACAAGATCAGGGTAAGGCGCATACGGGGGTTCCTGGGGGAAGACTGAAGGAAAGATGGTAGGCCACCACCGTGGACACGACACCCCTATTCGGCGTCGGTGTCCGTCTCGTCTTCATCGCCGCCATCCAGCCCGATATCGCCGAGCAGCTGCCGGGTCTGTTCGCCTCCCAGCGACTCCACCCCGCGCAGCCGCCGCTCGATGGTGCGGGTCTTGCGGCTGGCTTCGCCCAGGCTGCGGCCGACGGTGCTGATCTGCTTCTCGGCCTTTTCCAGGATGCCGGCGAACTTGCCGAACTCGCTCTTCACAGCGCCCAGCAACACCCAGACTTCGCTGGAGCGCCGTTCGATCGCCAGGGTGCGGAACCCCATCTGCAGGCTGTTGAGCAGCGCGGTGACCGTGGTTGGACCCGCGACGACCACGCGGTGCTCGCGCTGCAGCAGGTCGACCAGCCCGGGACGACGGATCACCTCGGCATACAGGCCTTCGGTAGGCAGGAACATCACTGCGAAGTCGGTGGTATGCGGCGGCACCACGTACTTGTCGCTGATCGACTTGGCCTGGGTGCGGATCGCGCGCTCCAGCTGCGCGCCCTGCTGGCGCACGCCCTCGGCGTCGCCCTGCTCCTGCGCATCGATCAGGCGTTCGTAGTCCTCGCTGGGGAACTTGGAATCGATCGGCAGCCAGACCGGCACGTCATCGGGACTGCGGCCGGGCAGGCGCACTGCGAAATCCACCATCTCGCCACTGTCCGGGCGCACCTTCACGCTGCGGCCGTACTGCTCCTGGGTCAGGGTCTGCTCGAGGATGCTTTCCAGCTGCACTTCGCCCCAGCCGCCACGGTTCTTGACGTTGGTCAGCACGCGCTTGAGGTCGCCGACGCCGGTGGCGAGCTGCTGCATCTCTCCCAAGCCGCGCTGCACCTGTTCCAACCGCTCGGACACCAGCTTGAACGACGCACCCAGCCGCGCTTCCAGCGTAGTCTGCAACTTCTCGTCCACGGTGGCGCGCATCTGTTCCAGCTTCTGCGCGTTGTCGGCCTGCAGCTCCTTCAGGCGGCCTTCCAGCGTGGTGCGCATCTCGCCGATGCGTTGTTCATTGCGCTGGGTCAGCTCGCTGAGCCGCTGGCCGAGTGTGTCGGCGAAGCGTTGCTGCGATTCGGACGCCTCCAGCCGGCCCTTGCGTGCGTCCTCGCTCAGCGTGTCGCGCAGCACATCCAGGCGCTGGTCGGTGCGCGTGCTCAGGTCGGCGAGATTGCGGGCGAAGCCGTCGATGCGTACTTCCTGCGCGCGCGACAGGCCTTCCAGCTGCTCGCGCAACTCGCTACGGCCCTCGCGCTGTTCGTCGCGCAGCGCGCGTTCCAGCAGGTCGCCGATACGTGCCTCCGGGCGGCGCAGCACCAGCACCGCCAGCAGGACGACGGCCACGGCCACGAGGACCAGCAGGAGGATGAGCAGGGTCTGGGAATCCATGCGGACAGTGTAGCCGTTGCCGTCTCATGGCCTGCGCCGGCGACAGCGCGAACGGCCTCGCAGCGGAAGCGCGCGCGGCGTCACGGATGCGCATATGCGCCTTGACCCTCGGCTTCTGTCCGGCGCACAGTCGCGGCGCACTGACCGCCTGGGGAAGCCGGCTTGCTGCAACGTCTCCGCACGCTGATGGGCGCCGCGCCCGATCCGCTGCCCGCGCTCGCGGCCGCGCGTGCGGCGGCGTTGCGCGATGCGCTGGGCGAACCCTTCCGCGTCGACCACGACGACGACCGTCTCCACCGCGTGGATGTCCATGTCTATGCCCGCACCTTTCCCGGCGACGACAGGCCGGGTTACGTGCTGGCGACCTGCGGCATGAGCGACCGGCTGATGACCTTGCCGCGTGGTTACGACGGCGACGAATCGGCGGCACGAGAACTGTTCTGGTACGTGCGCGAACCGCATCCGGCCTTCATCGAACGGCTGCGCTGGCTGGCGAAGCTGCCCTTCGCCGAGGACAGCTGGCTGGGCTACGGCCATACCGTGCCGATGTCCACGCCACCGCTGGACGCCTCGCCGTTCTCGACCTTCCTGCTGCTGCCGCCGTCGCTTGCCGGCGACCGGCACCTGTTCGACAACCTGCACCTGCAGGGCCATGGGGTGGAAGCGCTGGTGGTGCACCTGCTGTCGGATGCCGAGTACGACCTGGTGCGTTCGGACGAAGGACTGGACGTGTTCCTCGACCTGCTCGACGTGCACCGCTACCCGCCGGTGTTCGACCCCGCGCGACCGTCGTATCTCTGAGCCTCGCGGCCCGCGCGTGGTGCGCCGCCGATTGCCAGCGCCGGCCCGGGCCGCTTAGGCTGCGGGCGGTCGCGGGCGACACGCCGCGGACCTTTTCCCCCATCCCGTTAGCGCTGGCACACCGCCCGCGCGCTGTTCCGTTGACGCACCCCGAGGAGTTTCCATGACCTGGCTACGGCGCAAATCCATCGACCGGATCACCGAGCACGAAGAAGGCCGGCGACTGGTTCCCACGCTGAGCTGGCCACACCTGGTGGCGCTGGGCATCGGCGCCATCGTCGGCACCGGCATCTACACGCTGATCGGCGTGGGCGCCGAGAAGGCCGGGCCCGCGGTGCTGATCTCCTTCGTGGTCGCTGGCGTGGTCTGTGCCTGCGCGGCGCTGGCCTACGCCGAGCTGTCGACGATGATGCCGGCCGCCGGCAGCGCGTATACCTACAGCTACGGCGTACTGGGTGAATCCATTGCCTGGATCGTGGGCTGGAGCCTGATCCTCGAATACTCGCTGGTGGTCAGCACGGTGGCCGTGGGGTGGTCGGGCTACTTCGTCGGCTTCCTCGAATGGGTGCAGCAGAATTTCGGCTGGAACGTGACCCTGCCCGCGGCGCTGTCCGCCGGACCGCATGCGGGCGGCGTCATCAACCTGCCCGCCATCGTCATCACCTTCGCCGTCGCCGGCCTGCTGATCGCCGGCACGCGCGAGAGCGCCACGCTCAACGCGATCCTGGTGGTGTTCAAGCTGATCGCGCTGGCGGTGTTCATCGCGGTCGCGCTGCCGGCGTTCAACCCGGACAACCTGCAGCCGTTCATGCCGTACGGCTTCCCGAAGTCGATCGGGCCGGACGGCGTCGAACGCGGCGTGATGGCGGCGGCGGCGATCATCTTCTTCGCCTTCTATGGCTTCGATGCGATTTCGACCGCCGCCGAAGAGACCAAGAATCCCGGCCGCGACCTGTCCATCGGCATCATCGGTTCGATGGTCGGCTGCACGCTGATCTACCTGGTGGTCGCGGTCGCCGCGGTCGGCGCGCTGAGCTACACCGTCTTCGGCCAGAGCGCCGAGCCGCTGGCGTTGATCATGCGCGAACTCGGCCACGGCACCGCCGCGCTGGTGATCGGCATCGTGGCGATCGTTGCGCTGCCGACGGTGCTGCTGGCGTTCTTCTACGGTCAGAGCCGCATCTTCTTCGTGATGTCGCGCGACGGCCTGCTGCCGCGCGGCCTGTCGAAGGTCAATGCGCGTACCGGCACGCCGGTGGCGATCACCGTGTTCACCGCGGTGCTGGTCGCCGCGCTGGCCGGCGTGGCGCGACTGGACGAGATTGCTGCGCTCGCCAATGCCGGCACGCTGGCGGCGTTCGTCGCCGTCGGCGTCTGCCTGCTGGTGCTGCGCACACGCGAACCCAATCGTCCGCGCGTGTTCCGCACGCCGCTGGCGTGGGTGGTCGGTCCGGTCGCGATCCTCGGCTGCCTGTACCTGTTCTGGAGCCTGCCGCACCGCACCCAGCTGTGGTTCCTGATCTGGAACGTGGTCGGCATCGTCGTCTACCTGGCCTACAGCCGTCGCAACAGCATGCTGGCCAAGGGCGGCGACGCGTAACCGCGTTGCCATCCGCGTATCAAAGAAGCGGGCTTCGGCCCGCTTTTTCTTTGTCCGCGCATCGAGGATCCGCGCTCGCCATACGCAGGCGTGTGCAGCCCTGACGCTTCAATCCCGGCGCCCGCGGCACTAAGATGCCGCGCAGGCACACCATCCCCCGGGTTACGACGTTGATCATCCATCCCAAAGTCCGCGGCTTCATCTGCACCACCACCCATCCGCTCGGCTGCGAGCTCAACGTGCGCGACCAGATCGCGGCGACGCGCGCGCAGGGCATGCGCAACGACGGACCGAAGAAGGTGCTGGTGATCGGTGCGTCCAGCGGTTACGGCTTGGCAGCGCGCATCAGCGCGGCGTTCGGGTTCGGCGCGGACACGTTGGGCGTGTTCTTCGAGAAGCCCGGCAACGAGAAGAAGGCGGGCACCGCCGGCTGGTACAACTCCGCCGCCTTCGACAAGGCCGCGAAGGAAGCGGGCCTGTACAGTCGCTCGATCAACGGGGACGCCTTCTCCGATGAGGCGCGCGCCAAGGTCATCGAGCTGATCAAGGAAGAGATGGGCGGCCAGGTCGACCTGGTGATCTATTCGCTGGCCTCGCCGGTGCGCAAGCTGCCCTCGACCGGCGAAGTGAAGCGCTCCGCGCTGAAGCCGATCGGCGCGCCGTATACGTCCACCGCCGTCGACACCAACAAGGACGTCATCACCCACGCGACGATCGAACCGGCCACCGATCAGGAGATCGAAGACACGGTCACCGTGATGGGCGGACAGGACTGGGAACTGTGGATCGATGCGCTGGCCACCGCCGGCGTGCTGGCCGACGGCGCACGCACGGTGGCCTTCAGCTACATCGGCACCGACATCACCTGGCCGATCTACTGGCACGGCGCGCTCGGCCGCGCCAAGGTCGACCTGGACCAGACCGCGCAGCGCCTGGACAAGCGACTGAGGAAGACCGGCGGCACCGCCAACGTCGCCGTGCTGAAGTCGGTGGTGACGCAGGCCAGCTCGGCGATCCCGGTGATGCCGCTGTACATCAGCATCGTGTTCAAGGTGATGAAGGAGCTCGGCCTGCACGAAGGCACCATCGAGCAGCTCGACCGCCTGTATCGCGACCGCATGTACCGCGCCGACGGCGCACCGGCCGAGACCGACGACGAGAACCGCCTGCGCCTGGACGACTGGGAACTGAAGCCCGAAGTGCAGGACCAGGCCAAGGCGCTGTGGCCCCAGGTCACCAGCGAGAACCTGTTCCAGTTGACCGACTACGCCAACTACAAGCACGAGTTCCTGAAGCTGTTCGGCTTCGAGCGCAGCGATGTGGACTACGACGCCGACGTGAACCCCGACGTGCAGTTCGACTGCATCGAGCTGTCGCCGGAAGGCTAAGCGCCTCGCGTCGTAAGTGAAAAAGGCGGGCCTCGGCCCGCCTTTTTCGTGGGTCTTTCCTGTGGGAGCGACGCAAGTCGCGATGGCAGATCGCTGCACAGGGTCATCGCGACTTACGTCGCTCCCACAGCAGAACCTACGAGCAGTTCGGGTCCAGCGCGCGGATACGCATGTTGCGTACGTGCGCCGCGTTGCCATGGTCCTGCAAGCCGAGATGCCCGCGACGCGCCTTGGCGAACTCCGTCTGCCCGGCGAACTTGCTGGCGGCCACGCGCCGACGCCAGTCATCGCTCTCCGTGTCGTACGCAGCGATGCGGACGCCATTGAGCCAGTGCTCCACGCGCGGGCCGCAGGCGACGATGCGCGCCTGGTTGTACTCGCCGATGGGACGCAGCACATCGCGTGCAGGTGCGATGAGATCGTACACGGCACCGGCACGGTGGCTCGGCACGATACGGTCTTCGGCCTCGCGGTCGTCGAGCAGCTGGTATTCCACCGCACGCGCCCAGATGGGCGAGGCATCGACCGCGCGATACAACAGGCCGCTGTTGCCACCGGCCGGCAGCCGCCATTCCAGTTCCAGCTCGAAATCGCCGTACGTGCCGACGCTGAGGATGTCGCCGCCACCGGCTTCGGTCAGCGCGAGTTCGCCGTCGCGGACTTGCCAGCGCGGATCCAGCGCGACTCCGCCGACACTGCGCCATTGGGATGCGTCGACGAGCGATTGCCAGGGCGTGGCCGGTGTGGATGCACAACCGGCCAGCAGCGCGGCAAGCAGGACCGGAACGATCCGCAGGCCGCGCGCATGCTGCATCGTCAGTCGACCACGCGGCAGAACACCGCCTTCAGGTAGCGCGATTCCTGCACGTGCGCCATGAACGGATGGTCCGGACCGGCACCGGCGACCTTGAGGATCTGGATGGTGCGACCGGAGAAGTAGGCGGCGCGGCGCAGCATGTCGAGGAACTGCTCCTCGCTGACCAGGCCGGTGCACGAGAATGTCGCGAACAGGCCGCCCGGCTTCACCACGCCCAGCGCCAGCTTGTTCATGTCGAGGTACTTCTTCAGCGCGGCGATCACCTGCTCACGGTCGCGCGTCATCTTGGCGGGGTCGAGGATCACCACGTCGTACTGCTCGCCGCGGTTCGCCGCGTCGCGCAGGTACGGGAAGATGTCCGCCTGCACGAACTTCGGTCGCGCATTGTTGAGCTTGGCGTTGCCCTTGGCGATCTGGATGACGTCCTGGTCGATATCCACGCCGATGACCTCGGACGCGCCGCGCGCCGCCGCGTACACCGCAAAGCCGCCGGTGTTGCAGCACAGGTCGAGCACGGTCTTGCCCTCGACCTGCTGGCTGAGCCATTCGCGGTTCTCGCGCTGGTCGGCGAAGAAGCCGGTCTTGTGCGCGCCAGCCGGGTCGGCGCGGAACTTCACGCCGTACTCGGTGATGACCGCCGCTTCAGTGGTGGTGTTGCCGTGGAACTCGAAGCTTTCCTGCTTCTGCACGTGTTCGTCGGCGAAGCTGTGGAAACGGCAGCCGGGGAACTGCTCGCGCAGTGCCTCGTAGATCCATTCGCGGTGGCGGAACATGCCGGCGGCGAAGAACTCGACCACGATCAGGTCGCCGTAGCGGTCCACGACCAGGCCGGACAGGCCGTCACCCTCGGCATGCACCACGCGCCAAGCATCGGTGATCGCGTCCAACTTCAGCACGTCGCGGCGCAGCGACACGGCGTCGGCGATCTTGCGCGAGAACCAGCCGGCGTCGACCGGGATGTCGGGATGCGTCTCCAGGATGCGCACGGCAATGCGCGAATGGCCGTTGTAGAAGCCGCGGCCGATCCACTCCCCGTCCACCCCGACCACCTCGACGAGGCTGCCGGGCTTGGGCTTCTGGGCGGGCTTCTCGACCAGTTTCTGGAAGATCCACGGGTGGCTGGAACGCCAGGCGTTCTTCAGGCGTACGGTCGGGTTGGGCGTGTTCATGAACGCATTTTACCCGCGCGGTTGACCGTGCCGGGCGCCATCCGGACAATTCACCGCAGAAGGGG
Organism: Pseudoxanthomonas sp. PXM01; assembly: GCF_014851815.1. Classification (GTDB taxonomy): domain Bacteria; phylum Pseudomonadota; class Gammaproteobacteria; order Xanthomonadales; family Xanthomonadaceae; genus Pseudoxanthomonas_A. The sequence goes on along the minus strand of NZ_JACVAJ010000003.1, from coordinate 123,783 downwards.
AGTAGCTCCCAACGTGCCGGCCGTCATTTCGAGCAGCAATGCTCCGGTCCCACGGCAGCCCACCGGGCTGTGAGCGAGACCTTCGCCGCGATGGCGAAGGCATACCCTGGATCCCCGTTTCCCGGTTCCCGAGATGTCCGCGCCCGCGGCCGTCCTCCACTTTTTTCGGGAATCTCATGGAAACGATTGGTAACCCCTGGTTGTGGGCCGGCTTCGGCGGTCTGGTCGTGGTCGCGCTGCTGGTCGACCTGGTGCTGATGCGCCACGGCGGGCCGCACAAGGTCACGTTCAAGGAAGCGATGTGGTGGAGCCTGGGCTGGGTCGCGCTGGCGATGGCCTTCAACGGCGGCCTGTGGTGGTACGTCAATGAAACCGCCGGCCTGGTCGAGGCCAACCGCGTGGGTCTGGAGTTCCTGACCGGCTACCTGGTCGAGAAGGCGCTGGCGGTCGACAACATCTTCGTGTTCCTGATGGTGATGACCTACTTCGCCGTGCCCGATGAGCAGCGCCAGCGCGTGCTGGTGATCGGCATCCTGGGCGCGATCGTCCTGCGCAGCATCCTGATCTTCGCCGGCGCGGCGCTGCTGGCGAAGTTCCACTGGCTGCTCTACCTCTTCGGTGCGTTCCTGCTGTTGACCGGCATCAAGATGTGGTTCGCCGCCGGCAAGGAACCGGACCTGGAGAAGAACCCCGCACTGCGCTGGATGCGCGGCCACCTGAAGCTGACCGATGGCTATCGCGGTGCGGCGCTCAGCGTGCGCGAGAACGGCGTGCGCTGGTTCACCCCGCTGTTCGTGGTGCTGGTGCTGATCGGCGTGACCGACGTGATCTTCGCGGTGGACAGCATCCCGGCGATCTTCGCGATCACCTCGGACCCGTTCATCGTGCTGACCTCGAACGTGTTCGCGGTGCTGGGCCTGCGGGCGATGTTCTTCCTGCTGGCCGGCATGGCTGACCGCTTCCATCTGCTGCCCTATGGCTTGGCGGTGGTGCTGGGCTTCATCGGCACCAAGATGCTGCTGATCGACATCTACAAGATCCCGGTCCCGTGGGCACTGGGTACGGTGGCGGCGATCCTGGCGGTGACCGTGGCGCTGAGCCTGGCGCGGCCGCAGAAGGCCGAACCGACGGCCTGACGCGGCACCGGCAGACCATCCCGCCCGCGGGATGGTCTGTCCATCCTGGCCCGGCCTTGCAATCGCCGGGGCCGCCGCCAGAACTGGACCATGGACCTGCATCCCGACGACCCGGCGTTCGATCCGGAATCCCAGCAGCGCTACGACCGCAAGCGCCTCCTGCGTGCGCTCAACCTGAGCCTGGCCTTCGTACTGGTGCTGGCGATGGTGTACTCGGCGCAGAACAGCTTCGACGTGCGCGCGTTCACCATCCAGCCCCTGTCCGTCGAGGGGCTGCTGGGCATCCTGACCGCACCATTGCTGCACGGATCGCTGGAGCACATCGCCGCGAACGCGTCGGCGCTGTTGATCCTCGGCACGCTGGCGGGTGCGGTCTATCCACGCGCGACCCTGTGGGCGATCCCGCTGGTGTGGCTGGGTTCCGGCCTGGGCCCGTGGCTGTTGGCCGATCCGGGCACGCATACGCTGGGCGCCAGCGGCCTGACCCACGGCCTGATGTTCATGATCTTCATGCTGGGCCTGCTGCGCCGCGACCGCGCGGCGATCGCGGCCGGCATGATCGCGTTCCTGTTCTACGGCGGCATGGTGCTGACCATCCTGCCGCGCGAGGCAGGCGTGTCGTGGCAGGCGCACCTGGGCGGCGCGGTGGCGGGACTGATCGCCGCGTTCCTGTTCCGCCGCCTCGACCCCGAACTGCCACGCAAGAAGTACAGCTGGGAAATCGAGGAAGAGGAAGCCGCCGCGCGAGGCGATGACGAACTCGAACTGCCTGCGCCGCGCGAAGTCCCGTTGCTGTGGGTGCGCCCGGAGCATCCGGAAGAAGAGCAGCGCGGCGTGGTGCTGCACTTCACCCGTCGCCCGCCGGAAGAAGGTCCGCCGCGCAAGACGGAGTGAACGCGCGGCTATAGTGACGGCCCCGCCCGCGTGGCGACGACCGTGGAGTGCCCGTGCCCCGCTTCGCCCTCTGCCTGCTGGCACTGATCGCGCTGTCGCCGTTCGCGAGCCTTGCCGAAACACCGGCGCATCGCCCCATCGTGATCGGCTACGTGATGGACGGTGCGACACTGCCGCCCATCGAGGCGCGCAAGCTGGATGCGATCAATTTCGCGTTTGCGCACGTCAATGACGCCCATGAAATCTTCCTGCGCAGCGACACCGCAACCACCGCGCTCGTCGGCCTCAATGCGCTGAAGACGGACAATCCCGATCTCAAGCTGTTGCTATCGGTAGGTGGCTGGGGATCGGGCAACTTCTCGGAAGCCGCGGCGAGCGATGCCGCACGTACCGCATTCGCCGAAAGCGCCGTGCGGCTGGTCGTGCAGCACCGGCTGGACGGCATCGACATCGACTGGGAGTACCCCACCCTGCCCGGCCCCGGCATCAGCCACAGCCCCGCGGATCGCGACAATTTCACGCGGATGCTGCAGGCCGTGCGCGACCGGCTCGATGCCCTGGGCAAGGCCGATGGCCGCCATTACCTCCTGACCATCGCTGCAGCGGATGGCGAGGCGGCGCGCGGCCTCGACCTGCCGCGCATCGTGCCGCTGCTGGACTGGATCAACCTGATGACCTACGACTTCTTCGGCAGCCTGACGCCGGTCACGGGTCATCACGCGGCGCTCGGGAAATCCGCATCGGCACCGGGGGATGCGCGTACCACGATCAAGGCGGTCGACGAGTTCCTGGGCGGCGGCGTGCCGCCGGCCAAGCTCAACGTCGGCGCGGCGTTCTACGGTCGCAAGTTCGTGCGCGTACAGCGCGCGGACCACGGCCTGTACCAGGCTTACGGCGAGCATGCGGCGTTCCTGTCGTGGCGCGATCTCAAAGCCGACTACATCGATCGCAACGGCTACGTGCGTCATTGGGACAAGGACGCGCAGGCGGCATGGTTGTGGAACCAGACTGACGCAAGCTTCGTCACCTACGAGGACCCGCAGGCGCTGCGCGCCAAAGCGGCCTACGTGCGCGAGCGTGGCCTGGGAGGCGTGATGTACTGGGAACACCGCCAGGACGACGGCACCCTGCTCGATGCGCTGCGCGAGGGCTTGTACGGTCCATGACGAAAAAAGGCGCCACCCGCGAGGATGGCGCCTTTCGTCGTTGCCTGGCTTCCGTGGACGGGAGCCGCTGGATCAGAACTTCGCGCTGAACTCCACGCCCACCGTGCGCGGCTCGTTGAGGAAGCCGGTCAGGTTGTTGAAGTCGATGCCGCCGACGATGCGCGTCTGGTCGGTGATGTTGCGGCCGTACAGCGCCACTTCGTAGTTGCCGTAGTCCCAGCCATAGCCGACGCGCAGGCCGCCTTCCAGCGACGACTTGCCGGTGAACTCCCGCGACTCGTACAGGAAGAAGTTCACTTCGCTGCGGTAGGCCCAGTCGGTGTAGACGTACAGTTCGCTGCCGTCGCCCAGGCCGATGCTGTAGCGCGCGGTCAGGTTGTGCACCCATTCCGGCGCCTGCGGCAGACGGTTGCCGTTGATCAGCGCCTTGCCGCTGGCATCCAGCGGATCGGTCACGGTGCACTGCGCGCACACCGACACGGCCAGGTCGCGGTCCTTGATCTCGGTGTCGTTGTAGCTGCTGCCCAGCGTCAGCAGCAGGTTGTCCAGCACGTACGCCTGGAAGTCCAGCTCGAAACCCTGGCCCGTGCTTTTCTCGGCATTGAGCAGGATGTTGGAGTTGTTGGCGCCGCCGACCGCGGTCAGCTGCTGGTCCTTCACTTCGTAATAGAAGACGTTGGCGCTCAGGCGCGCGCGCTTGTCCCAGAAGTCGGTCTTGATGCCGGCCTCGAACGCAGTGGACGTTTCCGGACCGGCCACGGTCTTGTCGTTGAAGTCGCCAGCGGACTGGATGCTGCTGCCCCGGTAGCCGGTGGCGACGCGCGCGAACAGGTTGGTGTCGTCGTTGAGCTTGTAGACCGCGGACAGGTCCCAGCTCAGCTTCTTGTCTTCCGGCGAGGCCGTCAGGAACGGATCGGCAGCGTCGCCGGCAGCGAAGGCCGCCTGCTGCGCGGCCAACAGGCCGGTCAGGTCGCCCTTGGTGCCGTTGTAGGCTTCGACGCTCAGCTCCTTCTTGTCCACGGTATAGCGAAGGCCGCCACGCAGCTCGAGCTTGTCGGTGGCCTGCCAGGTGGCGGCACCGAACGCGGCCCAGGAATCGTTCGTCTGGCGGACGCGCTGGTAACCGCTCTGCGCGCCGTTGCTGAAGATGGAGTCGTAGCTGAAGCTTTCGACGCGATAGTCCTCGTCGAAGTAGAACAGGCCCGCCTGCCAGTTCCACGGACCCGCGTAGGCCGACTCGATGCGGAACTCCTGCGTCCACTGCGCGTGCTTGGGAATGCCGTCGGCGGTTTCCGACGAGAACGGAATGAAGCCCGGGCCGTACTGGCCATCCGGCGCATACGGCGCACCGAAGCCGCCGTCGATGTCGCCGCGGTTCATGGTCTCGACGCTTTCGTAGCCGGTGATCGAGTACAGCTTGTACTCGCCGATGTCCCAGCTCAGGCGTGCGCTGGCGCCCTGCGATTCCAGCTCGGAATAGTTCAGGCCATCCTGGGTGACCTCGTCGCGGTCGAAGCCCGGTACCAGGTTGTTGGTGCCCGGCTGGATGATGTTGGCGCGGAACAGGCGCGCGGTGCCGTTGAGCTTGCGCGCGTGCGCATTGAGCAGCGCCTCGAAGCCCTCGCCTTCGTACAGGAACTGCACGCGGCCGGCGGACTCGTCGTACCCCTCGTAGCCGTCGCTCGGACCCGGGTAGGTGTTCTTCACCGAATCGTCGCGGCGCTGGAACAGCACCGAGGCGCGTGCCGACCAGTTCGGGCTCAGGGCACCCCCGATGGCGCCTTCGAGGTTCCACATGTCGTCGGTACCGTAGCCGACCTTGCCGTAACCACTGGTTTCCTGCGACGGCCGGACCGAAGCGAACTTCACCACACCGGCGGGGCTGTTGCGCCCGAACAGCGAACCCTGCGGACCACGCAGCACTTCCACCTGCTCCAGGTCGAACAGCGGGAAGCCCTTCAGGATCGGGTTTTCCTGCACCACATCGTCGTACACCAGCGAGACCGGCTGCGAGGTGTTGAGACGGAAGTCGGTGTTGCCGTAGCCGCGGATGTAGAAGCGCGGGAACGCACGACCGAACGAAGACTCGATGTTGAGGCTGGGCACGCGGCCCGACAGGAAGCGGAGGTCGGTGCCGCCGGAGGCCAGCACGCCAAGCTGCTCGGCGTTGACGGTGCTGATGGAGACCGGCACGTCCTGGATGTTCTCGACCTTGCGCTGTGCAGTCACTTCGATGGCGTCGAGGGTCGTCGCACTCTGCGGCGCCGGCGCGGCGGGAGATGCTTCCTGGGCGAACGCGGTGCCGAAGGGCAGCAGCGCGGCGATGGCAAAGGCGAGGCGTTGCGGCCGGAGGGCGGCCGGGCGGACTGGGGACATGGCGGTGGCTTTCCGAGTGGGTGGGGTTCGGGGCGCTCGAGGGCGCTAGCACGCGAATGTTGCATTACAGCAACAAGGGGGGCAATGGCCGGAAGTCCCGCTTCCGACGAAGGTAACGGCGGTTGCCCATCGGGGGTCGGCTCTCCGTACGCAGGCCGCCGCTCGGGTACGTTCAGGCACGTCGGCACGAGCGCCGGCAGGTCCGGGGACCGAGCGCCATCCTGCGGCACCCCGGGCGCAGCACCGTCGTCTGACGCGGACCGGAGGGGACGCTATCCTCCGCCCGGTCGACCCCGGGGGATCCGCATGCCGCCTTCCACACTGCACGCACGCCTGAACGCCCTGCTGCACCCGGCTTTCGTATCGGCCCTGGTGGTGTTGGTCGTCAACGACCACCTGCTCAAGGCGGCATTCCACAACGCGGTGACAGGCAAGCTGTCGGATTTTGCAGGCGTGTTCACCTTCGCCTACTTTCTCGGCGTGCTGGCGGGCCGACGGCTGGTCCTCGTCCATCTGGCCGTCGCGCTGGCATTCGCATGGTGGAAATCACCGGCCTCGCAGCCTTTCATCGACGCATGGAACACCGGCCCCTGGTTCGACATCACGCGTGTGGTGGATCCGACCGATCTGCTGGCACTGCTCGTATTGCCGGCCTCACTGACCCTCCTGCGGCGGGCCTGGCGGATGGGCACCGCAGCCCGTCGAGCCTGGGTGCGATGGACGGTGGCGCTGGTCGCCCTGCTGGCGTTCACCGCCACCAGCCGCGTGTCGCGGCGCGACGTCGACCTGACCTATCTGTCGCCCGTTCCCGCCGACGCTCTGGTCGCCACGGTGCTTGCCCAGGAGGGCGATGCCGATGCCAGCAATGGGGAACTGATGCTCTTCTTCGAGATGGAAAGTTGTGGACAAGCGTGGGCGCGTTTCGAGATCCAGGCAGCCGGAGACCTGACCCTGCTGCGGCTTCGGCGCATCGAGTCCCACCAGTGCGACATCGAGGGCTTCGGTTGGGAGCAGCTCTTCAACGACATGCGGCCGGCGTTGTCCCTGGTGCAGGCGCGGCTGCTCAGGCCGCATCCGATCACCGACACGGCGACGACGGCCACTTGCCCGGAAACCTGATCCGCTGCGCCAGTCCAGCGCCATTTGGGTAAACCTACGTATCCTTCCCGCCTCTCCCCTGCCCTGCCTGCCATGACGCACTCCCTTCCTGCCCGCGTGCTGTCCCTCGCCGCACTGCTCGTGCTGGCCGCATGCGGCGGCGACAACGTCAAGCCGACACCCCCGCCCGTCCCCGTCGCGACGGTACCGCCCGCACCGAAGCCGAAGGTCGGCATCGCGCTGGGTGGCGGTGCGGCCAAGGGCTTCGCGCACATCGGCGTGATCAAGATGCTGGAAGCCAACGGCATCGAACCGCAGATCGTCTCGGGCACCAGCGCCGGCAGCGTGGTCGGCGCGCTGTACGCCAGCGGCATGGACCCGTTCCAGATGCAGAAGCAGGCGTTCGCACTGGACGAGGCGAAGATCCGCGACGTGCGCCTGTTCTCCGGCGGGCTTGTGCAGGGCCAGAAGCTGCAGGACTACGTCAACGATCTGGTCGGCAAGCGCACGATCCAGCAATTGAAGAAGCCGTTCGCCGCCGTGTCCACCCAACTGGAGACCGGCGAGCGCACGGTGTTCGTGCGCGGCAACACCGGCCAGGCCGTGCGCGCGTCCAGCAGCATCCCCGGCGTGTTCGAGCCGGTGGTGATCGGCAAGGCCAGCTACGTGGACGGCGGCGTGGTCAGCCCGGTCCCCGTGGACGCCGCGCGCCAGCTGGGCGCGGACTTCGTCATCGCGGTGGACATCTCCACCAAGGCGCCCGGCACCAAGCCCGGCAGCATGCTGGGCATCGTCAACCAGTCGATCGGCATCATGGGCCAACGCCTGGGCGAGCAGGAACTGGCCCGCGCGGACATCGTCATCCGCCCGAAGGTCAACGACATCGGCCCGGCCGACTTCGAGCAGAAGAACAACGCCATCCTCGAAGGCGAGCGCGCCGCGCTGGCGGCGATGCCGCAGATCAAGGCGAAGCTCGCCGAACTTCAGCGTACCCGCACGGCAGCACACGCTGCGAAGCATGCGCCGCCGAAACCGGACCCGCGTTGCCTGGAAGAACCTTCGCGACTGGGCAAGCTTTTCGGCCGCGACGTGAAGTGCGATGCCACCGGCCAGCCGGTGAAACCGTAAGCGATCAGGAGGTCACGCGACGCAGGTTGTCGCGCGCCCTCGCCTCCAGCGCAGCGTGGAAATGCGGCGTGCTGTAGATCGCCGGACGCTCCATGAAGCCGAGCAGGATCTCCTTGCGCTTCCGCCGGAACAGGAAGCCCGGCACGTAGCTGTATTCCTTGCGGATCTGCTGCTCGTATTCGTCGAAGCGGGTGCGTTCAGCGCCGAGGATCGACAGGTCGATGTCGACCAGCAGTTGTTCGTCCCTGCCCTGCGGCACGGCGGTATGCCGCGTCGCCATCACCAGATCGTGGACATGCTGCGCCGATTCGCTGCCGACGCCGGCCGCGAGTAGCGCATCGCGCGCCCAGTCGGCACTGCGCTGTTCGTTGTCATGGCCTTTGACGTCGTAGATGGCGTCGTGGAACCACAGCGCCATCTCGACCGCATGCGGATGCTCGGCCGACCCTTGCGCTCCATCGAAGGCCGCCAGGCATTCACCGAGGTGCTGGAGCGTGTGGTAATGGCGCTGCGGTTCCGCGTACGCGGTTTTCAGCTGCTCGAACAGCGCACTGCCCTCGCCCGCCGCGCCGATGCCGGTCCATGCGCGCTGCCAGGAGGCGAGGAAGAGATCCATGACGCAGTCTAGGACGAAATCCGCGGGTACGCCGACGTTGATGTGGGAGCGACGTAAGTCGCGATGACGGCACCGCAGCGGTTCATCGCGACTTACGTCGCTCCCACATCAGTGTTCCGTGCGTTTACCGTGAGGACGGCAATCCCTGCCCGCCCACCGGCACCGTTTCGACATGGCTGTCGAAGCCGGCGATCAGTGGGCGCGCCTTCGCGATGGCCTGCTGCACGACGGGCAGCGACAACGAAGCCTTGTGGCTGGCGGCATCGGTCCAGACTTCGGTGATCCAGATCGCGTCCGCATCGGCCGGATCCTGCGCGATGACATAGCTCAGGCAGCCCGGCATGGCCTCGGTGCCCTCCAGCAGGATCGCGAGCACTGCGTCGCGCTGCCCGGGCGTGGCGCGCATCTTGCCGATCAGTCCGTACATGGCGGTTCCTCCGAAAGTGGCGAGCGCGTTGTAGCACGCGACGCGGACAGGCGATGTCCTCGATCAGACCTTCGGCAACGGCAGGCCGGCGTCGGTCTTCACCGCGCGCAGCACGAAGCTGGAGTTCACGTCGGCGACGCCGCTGGCGTTGAGCAGCCCGTCGAGCAGGAAACGCGAGAAGTGCTCCAGGTCCTGCACCACCACGTGCAACAGGTAGTCCATGTCGCCGGTCAACGCATAGCAGGCCACCACTTCGTCCCTCGCCCGTACGCCGTCGCCGAACAACTGGACGCTGGCGGGGTCGTGCCGCTCGAGCTGGACGCGCACGAACGCCTGGAGGCCGAGGCCCACCGCCTTGGGATCGACGCGCGCGCCGTACCCGGCGATCACGCCTGTCACCTCCAGCCGCTGGATGCGACGGAGACACGCCGACGGCGACAGGTTCACCTGAGCGGCGATGTCGGCATTGGTCGCCCGGCCATCCCGCTGAAGCAGGGCCAGCAGGCGCAGGTCGGTCCGGTCGAGGGTGGCCGATTCGGTCATATGCTGCACAGGATAGCCTATTCATGCACGATCATTGCGCCACCTGTCGGTATTCGCGCAACTTTGCAAGCCTGTTGCGTGGATCTACGGCTAGCATCGTCCTCTGACCAAGTTTCCGGGGGACCCCATGAACGAGCCGCGCCGCGTCGAGCACCAGCAGACCGACAAGGGCTACGTGCCGGTGTACACGACCGCCCTCGTGGATCAGCCCGCCGACTACCCGACCGACGACCACGCCACCTGGGGCACGCTGTATGAGCGCCAGCGGGCGCTGCTGGTCGGGCGCGCCTGCGACGAGTTCCTGCAGGCGCAGGACGCGATGGGCATGACCCCGGACCGTATCCCCCGCTTCGACGAACTGAACGACGTACTGCGCGCCGCCACGGGCTGGACGCTGGTCGGCGTGGAAGGCCTGCTGCCGGAGCTGGAGTTCTTCGACCACCTGGCCAACCGCCGCTTCCCGGTGACCTGGTGGATCCGCCGGCCGGACCAGATCGACTACATCGCCGAGCCGGACCTGTTCCACGACCTGTTCGGCCATGTGCCGCTGCTGATGAATCCGGTGTTCGCCGACTACATGGAGGCTTACGGCAAGGGCGGCGTGAAGGCGCATGGCATCGGCACGGACGCGCTGCAGCACCTGACGCGGTTGTACTGGTACACGGTGGAATTCGGCCTGATCAACACGAAGGACGGCCTGCGCATCTACGGCGCCGGCATCGTATCGTCGAAGGGCGAGTCGCTGTATTCGCTGGAATCTGACGCGCCCAATCGCATCGGTTTCGACCTGGAGCGGATCATGCGCACGCGCTACCGCATCGACACGTTCCAGAAGACCTACTTCGTCATCGACAGCTTCGAGCAGCTGATGAACGCGACCGCGCCGGACTTCACTCCGATCTACGCGCGACTGGAAAAGCAGGACGCGATCCCGGCCGGTGACGTGCGCGACGGCGACACGGTCTACACGCGCGGCACCGGTGAAGGCTGGGCGGACGGCGGCGACGTCTGACGCAACGCTTACAATCGCAGCATCCCTCGCCTCCGTGGATGCCCGATGCTCCGACGCCTGTTGCCGCTGATCGCGCTTTGCGCGCTGTTCTCCCTTTCCAGCGCCGCGTTCGCCCGCAACTGCGCGGTAACGATCGAGGCGACGGACATGATGACCTTCAACCTGAAGACCATCCGCGTGCCGGGCGACTGTGCGCAGCTGCGGGTGGTGCTGAAGCATGTCGGCCGCATGCCGGCGCAGGCGATGGGGCACAACTGGGTGCTGACGGAGACACGGCACCACCGCGAGGTCGGGCTGGCCGGCGGGCGCATGAAGCTGGCCGACGCCTACGTGCCGCGCAGCGATGCACGCGTGATCGCGCATACGCCGGTGATCGGCGGCGGACAGACGACCGAAGTCGTGTTCCCGACAGCGCGCCTGCGCAAGGGCGGCGACTACACCTTCTTCTGCTCGTTCCCCGGCCACTGGAACATGATGAAAGGCGCGCTGGTCTTCGAATGACCGTCCCACGTTGATGATCTCCATCAACGCATCGACGATTTCTTTCCGACGGTGGGTTGCCGTTCCGCTAGGGCGGGCAGGGGGTCCGGTAGCATAGTGATCACGCGCCGGGCTTGCGCCGCGCGCGCCTCGTTCACAGCTGACGGCACGCCATGAATACCGACTACCGTATCTCGCTCCCGGGCACCAAGCTCGATTACTACGACGCGCGCGCCGCGGTCGATGCCCTGCAACCCGGCGCCTGGGCCACGCTGCCGTACACGGCGCGCGTCCACGCCGAGAACATCGTGCGCCGCGCCGACCCCGCCCGTCGCGACGACTTCCTGCGGCAACTGGTCGAGCGTCGCCGCGACCTGGATTTCCCGTGGTTCCCGGTGCGCGTGGTCTGCCACGACATCCTCGGCCAGACGGCGCTGGTCGACCTGGCTGGCCTGCGCGACGCGATCGCAGACATGGGCGGCGATCCGGCGCAGGTGAACCCGGTGGTGCCTGTGCAGTTGATCGTCGACCATTCGCTGGCGGTGGAATGTGGTGGCTATGACCCGGATGCATTCGCGAAGAACCGCGCCATCGAGGACCGCCGCAACGAAGACCGCTTCCACTTCATCGACTGGACCAAGCTCGCGTTCAAGAACGTCGACGTGATCCCGCCGGGTAACGGGATCATGCATCAGATCAATCTGGAGAAGATGTCGCCGGTGATCTACACCCAGGACGGCGTCGCGTTCCCCGACACCTGCGTCGGCACCGACAGCCACACGCCGCACGTCGATGCGCTCGGCGTCATCGCGATCGGCGTCGGCGGGCTGGAAGCGGAGAACGTCATGCTCGGTCGCGCGTCGTGGATGCGCGCGCCGGACATCGTCGGCGTAGAGCTGAGCGGCAAGCCGCAGCCCGGCATCACTGCGACCGACGTGGTGCTGGCGCTGACCGAATTCCTGCGCCAGTCGAAGGTCGTCGGCGCCTACCTGGAGTTCCGTGGCGAGGGCGCGGCGGCGCTGACCATCGGCGACCGCGCGACGATTTCCAACATGGCGCCCGAGTACGGCGCGACCGCGGCGATGTTCTTCATCGACGACAACACGCTGGACTACCTGCGCCTGACCGGCCGCAGCGACGAGCAGGTCGCCCTGGTCGAAACCTACGCAAAGACCGCCGGCCTGTGGGCCGACGACCTGAAGACCGCGCAGTACGAGCGTACGCTGCAGTTCGACCTGTCCACCGTCGTGCGCAACATGGCCGGCCCGTCGAACCCGCACAAGCGCCTGCCGACCAGCGCGCTGGCCGAGCGCGGCATCGCCGACGAGGCCAAGCTGCAGGCGGGCAGGGGAGAGGAAGCGCAGGGCCTGATGCCGGACGGCGCAGTGATCATCGCCGCCATCACCTCGTGCACCAACACCTCGAATCCACGCAACGTCATCGCCGCCGCGCTGCTCGCGCGCAACGCCAATGCGAAGGGGCTGGTGCGCAAGCCGTGGGTGAAGTCGTCCCTGGCGCCGGGCTCGAAAGCGGTACAGCTGTACCTGGAAGAGTCCGGCCTGCTGCCCGACCTGGAGCAACTCGGCTTCGGCATCGTCGCGTTCGCCTGCACCACCTGCAACGGCATGAGCGGCGCGCTGGATCCTAAGATCCAGCAGGAGATCATCGACCGCGACCTGTATGCGACTGCGGTTCTGTCGGGCAACCGCAACTTCGACGGCCGCATCCATCCCTATGCGAAGCAGGCGTTCCTTGCGTCGCCGCCCCTGGTGATCGCCTACGCCATCGCCGGCACCGTGCGCTTCGATATCGAAAAGGACGCGCTGGGCGTCGATGCCGATGGCAACCCGATTACGCTGAAGGACATCTGGCCGAGCGACGAGGAGATCGACGCCATCGTCAAGGCCAGCGTGAAGCCGGCGCAGTTCCGCAAGGTCTATGAGCCGATGTTCAACGTGCGCGTGGAGCACGGCGGCAAGGTCGATCCGCTGTATGCCTGGCGCCCGCAGAGCACCTACATCCGCCGTCCGCCGTACTGGGAAGGCGTGCTGGCCGGCGAGCGCACGCTGCGCGGCATGCGGCCGCTGGCGGTGCTCGGTGACAACATCACCACCGACCACCTGTCGCCGTCGAACGCGATCCTCGCCTCGAGCGCGGCCGGCGAGTACCTGGCGAAGATGGGCCTGCCGGAAGAGGACTTCAATTCTTACGCCACGCACCGCGGCGACCACCTGACCGCGCAGCGCGCGACGTTCGCCAATCCGCAGCTGCTCAACGAGATGGCGGTGGTCGGTGGCGACGTGAAGAAGGGTTCGCTGGCGCGCATCGAGCCGGACGGGCAGGTCGTGCGCATGTGGGAAGCCATCGAGACCTACATGGACCGCAAGCAGCCGCTGGTGATCATCGCCGGCGCCGACTACGGGCAGGGCAGTTCGCGCGACTGGGCGGCGAAGGGCGTGCGGCTGGCCGGCGTGGAGGCGATCGTGGCGGAAGGCTTCGAGCGCATCCACCGCACCAACCTGATCGGCATGGGCGTACTGCCGCTGGAGTTCAAGCCGGGCGAGACGCGCAAGACCTACGGCATCGATGGCACCGAGACCTTCGACGTGGTCGGTGAGCGCCGGCCGCGCGCCGGGCTGACGCTGGTGATCCATCGCGCCAACGGCGAGACGGTGCAGGTGCCGGTGATCTGCCGCCTCGACTCGGACGAGGAAGTGTCGATCTACGAGGCGGGCGGGGTACTGCAGCGGTTCGCGCAGGATTTCCTCGACGCGTCGAAAGCGGCCTGACCCGTTCGTCGTCTCGGTACACCCACCGCACAGGAATCCGATCATGTCCGACAACAACGCCCCCGGTACCGTCCGCCTGCACCGCGTGCTGCGCGCGCCGCCGTCCCGCGTCTACCGGGCCTTCCTCGATCCGGACGCGATGGTGAAGTGGCTGCCGCCGCACGGCTTCACCGGCAAGATCCATTCGATGGATGCGCGCGTGGGCGGCGGTTATACGATGTCGTTCACCAACTTCGGCACCGGTTCCAGCCATTCCTTCGGCGGCACCTACGTGGAGCTGGTGGAGAACGAACTGCTGCGCTACACGGACCAGTTCGACAACCCCGGCCTGCCGGGCCAGATGCAGGTCACGGTCTCGCTGAAGCAGAGCATCGCCGGCACCGAACTGAACGTCGTGCAGGAGGGCATCCCCGCCGCGATCCCGGTCGACTTCTGCTACCAGGGCTGGCAGGAATCGCTGGAGCTGCTGGCGAAGCTGGTGGAGCCGGAGATCCCCGACGGGGCATGACACATGCGTCCAGGTGAGCTCATGATCATGGCTCGGCTACCCATAGAGATCGCTAGCGACGCACGGGCGGCGATGCACTCGGTGGGACTAAGCGAGGCACCTGAGGGCTCAGTCTGGCCCATGGAGAGCTATCACCAGTCGTTGTCCGTCAACCATCCGTCGGATCGTCGTGACGCGCTCGTTCGTGCACTGGATCGCGTGCGCATCCCTTCGTTCGACTTAGTGTTCAATCGGATCACGAGTAGCGGCACAGGCAGAAATATCCATTGGACGTTGCGCGCTAAAGGTCATCCTCCCGGCTTCGATCTTGCATTGAGAGCGGTGCGCCAGGCCATGCGAGATGAGTCCATCGACGACAGCATTGGACACGAGCCCCACATCACACTGTGCTATCGCGCGCCAAGTTCGTTCACAGGTTCTTTGAGTATCGAGCCGATTCTGTGGCGAGTTGATGCCATCGAACTGGTAACTGCCATTGCTGACCCTTACGGTTATGCGACGGTAGCAACGCGGACACTGCAGCCACCGGCGCAGCGATCGCTTCTGTAGGCCCCCTGTCATCCGTTCAAGAGTCTGAGAATTCCATGTCCCACGCCCCCCAGATCCGCATCCCCGCCACCTACATGCGCGGCGGCACCTCGAAAGGCGTGTTCTTCCGCCTGCAGGATCTTCCGGCGCGCGCACAGGCGCCCGGCCCCGTGCGTGATGCGCTGCTGGGCCGCGTAATCGGCTCGCCCGATCCCTACGGCAAGCACACCGACGGCATGGGCGGGGCGACATCGAGCACCAGCAAGGTGGTGATCATCGCGGCGAGCTCGCAGCCCGGGCATGACGTGGACTACCTGTATGGCCAGGTGCCGATCAACGAGTCCTTCATCGACTGGAGCGGCAACTGCGGAAACCTGTCGTCGGCGGTGGGTCCGTTCGCCATCGCCAACGGCTTCATCGACGCGGACCGCATTCCCGCCAACGGCACGGTCACGGTACGCATCTGGCAGGCCAACATCCACAAGACCATCGTCGCCCACGTGCAGGTGACGAATGGCGAAGTGCAGGAAACCGGCGACTTCGAACTCGACGGCGTGACGTTCCCGGCCGCGGAAGTGCAACTCGAATTCATCGATCCGGCCGACGAGGGCGAAGGCGAGGGTGGCGGTGCGATGTTCCCGACGGGCCATCTGGTCGACGATCTCAACGTGCCGAGCGTAGGCGTGTTCAAGGCCACGATGATCAATGCCGGCGTGCCGGTGGTGTTCGTCGAGGCCGCGGCGCTGGGCTACGACGGCACCGAGCTGCAGGGTGCGATCAACGAAGACAAGGCCGCGCTGGCGAAGCTGGAAGCGATCCGCGCGCACGGTGCGGTCCGCATGGGCCTGGTCGACAGCATCGAGGCCGCAGCGAAGCGGCCGCTGACACCGAAGGTGGCGTTCGTCGCGCCACCGAAGGATTACGTGTCGTCCAGCGGCAAGCCGGTGCAGGCCGGCGACATCGATCTGCTCGCGCGCGCGATGTCGATGGGCAAGCTGCACCACGCGATGATGGGCACCGCCTCGGTCGCCATCGCCACCGCGGCCGCCGTGCCCGGCACCGTGGTGAATGCGGCCGCCGGTGGTGGCACGCGCGAAGTACTGGTGTTCGGGCATCCGTCCGGCACGCTGCGCGTGGGTGCTGACGTGAAGCAGGTCGACGGCAAGTGGGCGGTGACCAAGGCGGTGATGAGCCGCAGCGCGCGCGTGCTGATGGAAGGCGCGGTGCGCGTGCCGGGCGACGCGTTCTGACGATCCCCGGTTGACCTGCCGGAAGTCACCACTTTCGTCCGAACCATTGCCTCGGCGCAGCGCGCACGACAGCATGGGCGCATGTGGACGCCCCTGACCCGACTCCGCGAACCCATGACCCTGGCGGGCGCGTTCACGCTCGCCGCCGTCGCGTTGGGCCTGCGCTTCCTGCCGTCCGACGTGCTGCCGGCCGCGGCAGCGGCGCTGGCCGCGTATGCACTGGGATTCCTTCTGTTCGCCCTGGCGCCAGAGACGTGGGAGCGCCCCCGGCAGTTGGCCTTGGTCGCGATGGCCGGCCTCGCACTGCTGCTGGGCTGGCTGACGCCGCGCATCGGTACCGCACAGGTGTTGCTGGTCGTCTGGGTCGCCTGCGCCACGAACCTCCTGTCGCCGCGCTGGTTGATCGGCGCAACGGCGCTGTTGAATCTCGGCTTCTACCTGATGATGGTGCACCATGAGTTCGGTGCGCCGTTCACGATGGTGCTGATCAACCTCGGCTTCCAGGCGCTCGCCGGGCTGTGCGTGCATTACGCACGGCGTGCCGAGGACTCCCGCGACACGCTCGCGCGCGTCAATGCGGATCTGCTGGCGACACGCGCCCTGCTGGCCGACAGCGCGCGCGATGCCGAGCGCCTGCGCGTCGCACGCGAACTGCATGACGTCGCCGGCCACAAGCTGACCGCGATGAAGCTCAACCTGCGTGCCCTGGCGAGCGATCCGGCGCTGGGGACACGGGAAGAGATCCGCATCGCGCAGCAACTTTCGACGGAATTGCTGGACGACATCCGCAGCGTGGTGCAGGCCATGCGCGACTCGCGCGGACTCGACCTGCAGACGGCGATCCGCGCGCTCGCTGCGCCGCTGCCGCGGCCGGCGCTGGACTTGCGTATCGAGGAGGGCGTGAAGGTCGATGATCCTGCCGTTGCCGAGTCGCTGCTGCGCATCGTCCAGGAGTGCCTGACGAATGCCGCGCGCCATGCCAGTGCGGAGACGCTGACCGTGTCATTGAAGAAGGAGGACGCAGGCATGCACCTGCAGATCGAAGACGATGGCCGCCTCAAAGGGCGTGTGCGCGAAGGCAACGGCCTGTCGGGCATCCGTGAGCGCGTCGCCGCTCTGGGGGGTGACGTGCAGCTGGGCAGCAGCGCCACAGGTGGCCTGCGCATAGACGTGAGGCTGCCCGCATGAGCGTGCGCGTCGCCCTGGCCGACGACCAGGCGCTGGTCCGCGCCGGCCTGCGCGCCCTGCTGAAGGCGCAGCAGGTCGAGGTGGTGTTCGAGGCCGATGACGGCGCCGATCTGCTGGCGAAGCTGGAGTCGCAACCGGTGGACGTGGTGCTCAGCGATATCCGCATGCCCGGCGTGGACGGCATCGACGCGCTGATCAAGCTGCGCGAACGCGGTGATCGCACCCCGTTCCTGCTGCTCACCACCTTCGACGACAGCGACCTGCTGCTGCGCGCCACCGATGCCGGCGCACAAGGCTTCCTGCTGAAGGACGCCGCA
Organism: Pseudoxanthomonas sp. PXM01; assembly: GCF_014851815.1. Lineage (GTDB taxonomy): Bacteria > Pseudomonadota > Gammaproteobacteria > Xanthomonadales > Xanthomonadaceae > Pseudoxanthomonas_A. The sequence continues at coordinate 106,327 of NZ_JACVAJ010000003.1, read as the reverse complement.
CCCGAAGACCTGCACGACGCCATCCAGCGCGTCGCGGCCGGCGAGACCCTGCTGCAGCCGGTGAGCACCGATCCCGTGCGCGCACGCTTCCGTTTCCGCGACGAAGCGCCGCCGACCGATACTTTCAGCGAGCGCGAGGTCGCGATCCTGCGCCTGCTCGCCGGCGGCTACTCGAACAAGGAAATCGCGCGCACGCTGTTCCTGGCCGAGGGCACGGTGAAGAACTACGTCTCCACCATCCTCGACAAGCTGGGCACGCGCGACCGCACCCGCGCCGTGCTGAAGGCGATCACGCTGCGGATCATCTGAAGAGCGCCGACCTTGCTTCCTGTGGGAGCGACGTCAGTCGCGATGGACTGCCATGGGAAAAGCATCGCGACTGACGTCGCTCCCACACCCGGCATCACAGGCACCTCAGAACACCCACACCATCGCCGCACCCGCAGCGAGCGCGATCAGCAAACCTGCCGACACGCGCAGGCCATACGCCGCGCCTCCGCTGACCCAGGCGATCACCGACTTGGCAATCAGGCTGGCCGACAGCAGCGCCAGCATCCACCAGCGTGCCTCCGCCGCTTCAAGGCCGCCACGGGCGAACTGGTTGGCCAGTGTCGCCACCGCGGCATGCAGTTCCGCCGCAGCAGACAGCGCAGCCGCCGCCATCGCGCCGCGCGGGCCGATCCACGCCGCCAGCGCGGCCGCAACGAACGTCAGCACCGCGACCAGCAGGGCGAAACCCAGTGCCTGGCCGAAGCGGAACATGCGGCTTTCGGAGGTCGGCGGTTTCACCGTTTCGTCGCGGCCGGCGCGCAGGCCGACGAGGCCACCCGCCAGCAGGACCGCGCCGATCACGCACAGCTCAGGCAGCAGGTCGCGCACCAGCGGCGGCGACACCGCCCACAGGATCGGCACGCACAGCGTCAGCGAGGCGAGATTGGACAGCAGCGCGGCTGCCACGGCAGAACGCAGCAGCGCCGGGGTTTCCTTCGCCCGCTGGCCGAAGCCGATCGTCGCCGCGGTCGACGATACATAGCCGGCGAAGAAGCCGGCCGCTGCCAGTCCCCAGCGATTGCCGACCAGACGCAGCACGATGTGACCCAGCGCGCTGACCGCCATCACCAGCACGACCAGCTTCCAGATCGTCGCCAGGTTGATCGCCTCGAACGGGCCGATGGCGCGGTCCGGCAGGATCGGCAGGATCACCAGCGCCGACGCCAGCAGCAGCAGGCCGTCGAAGACTTCGCGCTCGCTGAAGGTCTCGCGGGTCAGTTCGTGCAGCGGCTGCTTGGCGTACAGCAGCACGGCGACGACGACCGCCAGCCCGGTCGCCAGCGCCGGCGTGCGCATCGCCATCGCGCCGAGCAGAAAGGTCACCACCAGCGTCACCTCGCTGGTCAGGCCGGGGTCGTCCCGGTGGGTCGCCCGGTAGGCCATTGCAGCAAGGACGCCGGTGATGCCCAGGCCGACCAGCAGCACCGGCTGGCCCAGCGAGGCGGCGACCGCCGCACCCAGCGCCACCAGCGCATGCGTGCGCAGGCCGGCGATCCGGTGGCCGCGCCCGCCGCTGCGTTCGCGCACCAACCCGATCAGCAGGCCCAGCCCCAGCGCCGAGGACAGGGCCAGCCAGGTCTGCGGGGTCGCTTCGTCCATCCGATCCTTCCTCGTTCAGGTCCGCAAGCATAGCGACTGGTCTTGCATTGGTCTCATTAACCCGGACAATGCGCGCCACCTTCGCCGTGGACCCCATCATGCCCGCTCCCGCTCCGTCCGCCGTCTCGCTGAGCCGCTACCTGATCGAAGAACAGCGCGCCGGCCGCATCAGCGCCGACCTGCGCCAGCTGATCGCGGTGGTGGCCCGCGCCTGCACCAGCATCTCGATCGCGGTCAGCAAGGGCGCCCTGGGCGGCGTACTGGGCGACGCCGGCACCGGCAACGTGCAGGGCGAGGCGCAGAAGAAGCTGGACGTGCTGAGCAACGACATCCTGCTGGAAGCCAACGCCTGGGGCGGCCACCTGGCCGCGTGCGCCTCGGAGGAAATGGACCACAGCCAGCCGATCCCGGACGCCTATCCGCGCGGCGGCTTCCTGCTGCTGTTCGATCCGCTGGACGGCAGCTCCAACATCGACGTCAACGTCTCGGTCGGCACCATCTTCTCGGTGCTGCGCAGCCCGGACGGCGTGACCAAGCCGGGCGACGAGCACTTCCTGCAGCCGGGTCGCGAGCAGGTCGCCGCCGGCTACTGTATCTACGGGCCCAGCACGATGCTGGTGCTGACCACCGGCAACGGCACCCATGCGTTCACGCTGGACCGCGAGCAGGGCGCCTTCGTGCTGACCCAGCGCGACATGCGCATTCCGGAGGAGACCAAGGAATTCGCCATCAACATGTCGAACCAGCGCCACTGGGAGGCGCCGATGCAGGGCTACGTCAGCGACCTGCTCGCCGGCAAAGAAGGCCCGCGCGGCAAGGATTTCAACATGCGCTGGATCGCCAGCATGGTCGCCGACGTGCACCGCATCCTGACCCGCGGCGGCATCTTCATCTACCCGTGGGACCGCAAGGACCCGGGCAAGGCCGGCAAGCTGCGGCTGATGTACGAGGCCAACCCGATGGGCATGTTGGTCGAGCAAGCCGGCGGCGCCGCCAGCACCGGCCGCGAGGACATCCTGTCGCTGCGCCCGACCCAGCTGCACCAGCGCGTGCCGGTGTTCCTGGGCTCGAAGAAGGAAGTCGAGGCGGCCGTCGGTTACCACCTGGCGCACGACACCGCGGCGGCGTGACGGGAGCGAACGCGTTGGCGGCTAGAATCGGGCGATGAACGCCACGGCCGCCGACTTCATCGAGGTCTACCCGGACGCACTGGACGCGGACACGTGCCGCGCCATCGTCGCCCGCTTCGACAGCAGTGGGCAGGACCGGCCGGGACACGTGGGCGGCGGCCACTATCCCGAGCTGAAGCACAGCCGCGACATCGGCATCAGCGGTGTCGCCGACTGGCGCGACGTGGAACAGCGCCTCAACCTGGCCGTGCTCAGCGGCCTGCAGCAGTACCTGCGCAAGTACCCCTTCAGCCTGATCGCACCGTTGATGCTGCAACAGCCGGATGCGGAGGGCGTGCTACGCCGCCTGCGCTACGACGATGTCGCCGGCATGGACGATGCCGCGCTGATGAAGCTGGTGATGAAGGTCTTCGTGCCCGGCAAGATCAACCTGCAGCGCTACGCCGCGGGCGAGGGCGGGTATCCGTACTGGCACTGCGAACTGTTCCCGAAAGCTGTGGATGCCGAGACCCTGCACCGCCATGTGCTGTGGACGATCTATCTCAACGATGGTTTCGGCGCCGGCGAGACCGAGTTCTTCCACCAGCAACGCAAGATCGTGCCGCGCACGGGCAGCCTGCTGATCGCGCCCACCGCATTCACCCATACCCATCGCGGCAACCGGCCGCTGCACGGCGACAAGTACATCGCGACCAGCTGGGTGCTGTTCCAGCGCGCGGAGCGGCTATACGGCAGCCGCTGACAGGCGCATCAGGCCTGCATCCATGTCGGCACGCATGCGCTGCAGGGCGACTTCCGCACCGCCCACGACGATCACGCTGGGCACGGCCAGCATCAGGTTGACTGGCAGGCCGAACTCCTCGAGCTCCCATCCAGACGCGTCGAGCCCGCCTTCCGCACCGAGATACTGGGGACACCGCTGGCGTATGCGCTCGGCCAGGCCACCACCTTCGGGCACGTAGCCGTAGACGGGCTTGCCGCGCGCGATCGCGTAGCCGACCTCGAAACAGGTGCCGCTGTCCGGCTCGGCGCCACGAAAAAAGTCGAGGTTGGCCAACACGGCGTCGGCGGCATCGAGCAGGCCGAGGTCCGCACGGTAGATCCAGCGTGCGGTCTCGCGCGGATCACCGGTGGCGTGGCCGGCGACCTGCGCGTCCAGCGGGAACAGCCCTTCGAAACCGTAGCGCGCGCACAACGCCTTGAGCCGTTCGCCATGCGCGACGGCATCGGGACGGAAGATGTCGGGACCGGCCAGGTAGAGCGACTGGATCATGGGGCACGCGCACGAACGGAAGCCTGCATTGTCGTCAGGCGCGTGGCGCTTTCGATGTGACCGATCGTCGCAGCGCGACGTCGAAGCCTCAGAACAGCTCGCCCTGCGGCGACGGCTCGCGTGGCGCGACGAAACGCGTGCAATCGAACGGCGGATGGCGCCGACCCTCGAAGCCGGAGCGCTTCAGTGCCAGCGCGAAGCGGCGCGCCAACAGGTTCGCGTACACGCCCTCGCCACGGAGCCGCGTGCCGAAGCGGCTGTCGTAATCCTTGCCACCCCGCAGTTGCTGGATCGTGCTCATCACATGCGCCGCGCGATCCGGCAGGTGCGTCTGCAACCAGTCGCGGAACAGCGGGGCGACTTCATGCGGCAGCCGCAGCAGCACGTAGCCGGCCGCGGTGGCGCCCGCGTCCCGGGCCGCATCGAGCACCGCTTCCAGCTCGTGGTCGTTCACCCACGGAATGACCGGCGCGAACATCACGCCCACCGGTATGCCGGCCTCGCCGAGGCGCTTCACCGCCCGCAGACGACTGTGCGGCGCCGAGGCGCGAGGTTCCAGTCGCGAGGACAGGCCGTTGTCCAACGTGGTGATGGAGAAGTAGACGTGCACCAGGTTCTCCCGCGCCATGGGCGCCAGCAGATCCACATCGCGCTCGATCAGCGCGTTCTTGGTGATCAGCGAGAACGGATGCTTCGTCTCGGCCAGCACCTCGATGATCCGGCGTGTCAGCTGCAGCCTGCGTTCGGTCGGCTGATAGGCGTCGGTGTTGATGCCCAGCGAGATCGGCTTCGGTTCGTAACCCCGCTTCGACAGCTCGCGCCGCAGCACGTCGGCGGCGTTGGTCTTGGCGAAGATCTTCGTTTCGAAGTCCAGCCCCGGCGATAGGTCGAGGTAGGCGTGCGAGGGGCGGGCGAAGCAGTAGGAACAGCCATGCTCACAGCCGCGATACGGGTTCAACGACTGGTCGAACGGGATGTCCGGCGACTGGTTGCGGGTGATGACGCTGCGTGCGACCTCTTCGATCACCTGGGTCTGCGGCGCGGACGCGATGTCGCCCTCGGTGTCGGCGTCATGCCAACCGTCGTCGACCGTCTCCGGCGTGGTCACGGCGAACCGGCCCGGCAGGTAGCCGGTGGAACCCCGTCCCTTGATACCCGGCCGTCCCCTCGTCGTCATGCGGGCAGCCTACGCTACCCCCGTCGCAGGCGCCGCGACACCGAATAGAATCCTCAGATGCACGACATGCTTGCCGCCTTGGGCGACTTCTTCTCTTCGCTGCCCCACCTCCAGTGGTGGGTGACGCTGGCGTGGCTGCTGTACCTGGTGCCGCTGTGCTCGTGGATCATCCTGCAGAAGCGCGAGCCGGTGGCCACGTTGAGCTGGCTGCTCTCGCTGGCGTTGCTGCCTTATGTGGGCTACCTGATCTACTTCCTGCTCGGTCCGCAACGCATCAAGCGGCACCAGCTGCGCCGCACGCGTTCGCGCGAAGGCGTGGAGAGTTACGAGGTCTTCGCGCCGGCGGATGGCAACAGTGCCGAGCTGCCGATGCTGGCCCAGAAGACCACCGGGCTGCCGCCGTCCACGGCGACGTCCGTGCAGCAGCTGGTGGACGGCTGTGCCACGTACCAGGCGATCCTCGACGCCATCGCGGTCGCGGAGAACCACATCCACGTGGAGTACTACATCTTCAACGGCGACCGCACCGGGCAGCGCGTGCTCGACGCGTTGGCGGTGAAGGCACGCGAAGGCGTGAAGGTACGGTTGTTGCTGGATGCGGTGGGCTCCAACCGGCTGAAGAAGCGCGCGTTGAATGCGCTGGTCGCGGCGGGCGGCGAGTATGCCTGGTTCCACCCGACGCGGTTCCGGCCCTTCACCCGGCCCTGGCTCAACCTGCGTACGCATCGCAAGATCGTCGTGGTCGACGGACGCATCGCCTTCACGGGCGGCATCAACGTCACCGACGACGAGGACGAGTCGCTGCGCGAGGATGCCTATCGCGACCTGCACCTGCGGCTGGAAGGCGAGATCGTGCGCAGCATCCAGCAGGTGTTCGTCGAAGATTGGGTCTACGCGACCGGACAGCAGCGCAAGGACTTCCAGGGCACGCGCCTGTGGAGTGCGAACGACGCGAACGTGCGTGGCGGCATCGCCGTGCAGGCGCTGGTCTCGGGACCGGATTCCGCATGGGAGCCGATCCATCGCGCGAAGGTCGCCGCGATCCATGAAGCCAGGCAGCGTGTATGGCTGGTGACACCCTACTTCGTGCCCGGCGAGGCCGCGCGGATGGCGCTGACCTCCGCCGCGCTCGGTGGGCTCGACGTGCGGCTGGTGGTGCCCAAGGTCAGCGACTCGCGTCTGGTCACGCTGGCGGCGCGCTCCTACTTCGAAGAGCTGCTGGCGGCAGGCGTTAAGGTGTACGAGTACGGGCCGCGGATGATGCACAGCAAGGCGCTGCTGTGCGACGACGCGCTGGCCATCATCGGCAGCGCCAACTTCGACCATCGCAGCTTCCGGCTGAACTTCGAGATTTCCATGATGTTTCGCGACCGTGGCGTCGCCGGCACGCTGGCGCAATGGCTGGAAGGCGAGATCGCTGCCAGCGAGCCCGTCCGGCTCCAGCGGCACCGCTCGCTCTGGCGCCACCGGCTGCCCGAGGCGTTGGCGCGTCTGATGTCGCCGCTGCTGTGAAGCACGGCCGTTTTTGCGCTGGAGGGGAAGCGGTAAGATGCGCCCACCAAGCCCCGGGGGTGGACGATGCACTGGCTTTTCCTGTTGATGGCGATCGGCTGCATGTTCATGGCCATGCGCACGACATCGCCGCTGCTGGCGGTCACGTTGCTGCTGGTGTCGCTGGGCCTGTTCGTGGCCTGGATCATGGGCCGGCACGCGCGCCGATTGGGCGAAACGAGCCGTGACCCCTCGATGATGATCGACCCCACCGAACTGCGGAGGCTGCGCGAGCTGGCCGAAGCACGCCGCAATGCAACGCCGCCTCCCACGGAGCCGCCGGCCCCGTGACCCTGCTCAGCGTCAACGTCAACAAGATCGCAGTCCTTAGGAATTCCCGGGGTGGCGCTGAGCCTGACGTGGTGCGCGCGGCGCAGGCCTGCCTGGCGGCCGGCGCGCATGGCATCACCGTCCATCCGCGACCGGATATCCGGCATATCCGGCCGGACGACGTCCGTGCGCTGTCCTCGCTGACGCACGCTCAGGGCGTCGAGCTGAATGTCGAAGGGAATCCTTTCGCGCCGCCTCGGCCGGGGTATCCCGGCTTCCTGGCGCTCTGCGATGAGGTGCGCCCCGCACAGGCCACACTGGTGCCGGATGGCGACGGCCAGATCACCTCCGACCATGGCTTTGATTTTTCCCGCGATACCGAACGCCTGCGACCACTGGTAGCCCAGCTCAAGGCGATGGGCTGCCGCGTCAGCCTGTTCGTCGATGCCGGCTGCGAGGGACTGGAGCATGCAGCGCATATCGGCGCGGACCGGATCGAGATCTACACCGGTCCGTTTGCCGAAGCGGCGCTGGCCGGGGATGCCACCGGAGCGCTTGCGTTATGCCAGCGGACCGCACGGGACGCCCGGGCGTTTGGCCTTGGGGTGAATGCCGGCCACGACCTCAGCCAGGACAATCTGGGTCAGTTCCTCGCCAACGTGCCGGATGTCCTGGAAGTCTCGATCGGCCATGCGCTCATCGGCGAAGCCCTGTATGCCGGACTGGACACCACCGTTCGCCGGTACCTCGAGATCCTGGACGGGCAGGCCGCCACCGGGCGCCGGGACTGACCCGACGCCCGTCCCGGGCTGCGGGACCACTCAGTACCGCATCACGATATTGTCGATACCGCTGGCCTCGGCCTGCGCCAGCGCGCTGACAAGCTGCTGGTAGTCCGCGCCTTCGGCCGCCTCGACGTGCAGGACGGTACGGGGGTCCGTGATGCGGGCGTCCTCGAGCTGCGCGCGCAGTTCGGCCAGCGTGAGCGGACGATCGTCCAAGGTGTAGGTACCTGACAGGCCGACCCGCAGCACCAGGTCATTGAGGGTCTCGACCGGCTTCACCGGGTGGGGCACAGGCTGCGGGAGCAGCGTTTCGATCGGACGCGACAGCACGGGCGCGGTGACCATGAAGATCACCAGCAGGACCAGCATCACGTCGACCAGCGGCGTGATGTTGATCTCGGCCAGTTCGGAACGGCTTGCGGGAGCGGAGAACGCCATGGCACACCTCCTTCTGTCGGGACCGTGCGCCTGACGCTACGCCCGTCCCCGGAACTTCGCAAGCGCACCGCCTCCGCCAAAGAAAAACGCCGCCCTGAAAGGGCGGCGTTCAAAGGTGTGTTACGCGTCAGGATTACTGCACAAAACCGATCTTCAACATCTGCGCGTTCTTGGCAGCGGCCAATACCTTGGCCATCACCTCGTAGTGCGCTTCCGAATTCGCTTCGATGCGCAATTCCGGCTGGTTGGTCGGATCGCGCTGCACTTCATTCTGCATCCGCTCCTGCAACTCGCCCACGTTCACCGGACTGTTGTTCCAGTAAACCGTGCCATCGGCGTTGATCTTGAGCTCGATCGGCGGAGGCGGTTCCTTGACCTGCGGCGGCGGGTTGATCACGCGCTGCGGCAGGGCCACTTCGATCGGGTACGTCATGATCGGGGCGGTCACGATGAAGATGATCAGGAGCACCAGCATCACGTCCACGAGGGGCGTGACGTTGATGTCGGCCATGGGACCCTTGCTACCACCACTACTGAATGCCATGGCTTACTCCCCCTTCACTTTCGTCGCTACGTAGCCGATGTCCAGCATGCCCTGGCCCTGCGCGATCTTGGTGACCTCGGCGATGACGCCCATCTTGGTCGTCCTGTCGCCACGCAGGTTGAGCTTGGGCTGCGGCTGCAGCTGCGCTGCACTCGACAGGCGCGACTCGAGGATTTCCTTGCTGACAGGCTCGTCGCCCCAGTACAGGTCACCATTCTCCTTGACGGAGATCGTGATCGGCGGGGTCTTCGGACCGTCGTCCGCTTCCTTCGCGATCTGGGCCGTTTCCGGCAGATCGATCTTCACCTTGTGCGACATCAGCGGCGCCGTGATGATGAAGATGATCAGCAGCACCAACATCACGTCCACCAGGGGCGTGACGTTGATCTCGGCCATCGGGCCACCGCTATTACCACTACTGAAAGCCATGACGGGCTCCGTCTAGAACGTTGCGTTGACTGCTTGTACCGCCGGCTCAGCGAACGCGCGAGCCGGTGGCGAAGAAGTCGTGCAGGTCGTGCGCGAACGTGTCGAACTTGGCGATGACGGCCGCATTCGTCTTGCTGAAGAAGTTGTAGGCGAACACCGCCGGGATGGCGACGAACAGACCGATGGCGGTCATGATCAGCGCTTCACCCACCGGGCCGGCGACGGCGTCGATCGAGGCCTGGCCGGTCGCACCGATGCGGATCAGGGCGCCGTAGATGCCCCACACCGTACCCAGCAGACCCACGAACGGCGCGGTCGCACCGACGGTGGCGAGCAGCGTCATGCCGCCCTGCAGGTTGGTGCTCTCGCGGGTCACGGCCTGGCGCAGGGCGCGGTCCACGAACTCGGAACGGCTCAGGGTCTCGCCCGAACCTTCCGAACGCTGGTGGTGGGCGGCGGCCTGGGCGGCGTCGAGCGCGATCTTGGAGAAGGGCTCGTTCTTCGGCTGCTCTTCCATCAGGCGGATGGCGTCCTGCGCGTTCGGGGTCTCCCAGAACGAGCTGGTCACGCGATCAGCCTGGCCCTTCAGGCGGGTGCTGCGCAGCACGTTGATGACGGTCCAGTACCAGGACATCGCCGACATGATGACCAGGGTGAGCAGCACGACCCAGGAGACGATGAACTCGCCCGGCTTGCTGATCATCTCGCTCATCATGTGCTCGAAGCCCATCTGCGACAGGGCATTCGCGGCGTTGGTGCCCCCGGCGGCGGCGGCGAAAAGGGTTTCCTGCAGCATGACGCTTACCTTTATATAAGTGTTGATTGAGGGTGTTGCGGGTTACGTTGGCGTCGGTCGATGCCTGGCGGCATCAACCACCGCCCATGTTGAAGTCGACCGGCACGCGGACGCGACCTGCCGCCTTCTGGCCATTGACGACGGACGCGTTGAAGCGCCACTTGCGTGCGGCATCCATGGCAGCGCGATCAAGATCGCGGTTGCGGCTGGACTTCTCCACGGACACGTTGGTCACGTTGCCGTTGGCGTCGACGTCGATGATCAGGATGACCGTGCCTTCGATGCCTGCGCGGATGGCAGCAGGCGGATAGCGCGGCGGGTTCATGTTCTTCGACGAGATGTCCACGCTGGCGCCGATGTCCGGCGTCGGGGACGGCGGGGCCGGCGGCGACGGCGGCGTCACGATGTCGGTCGGTCGCGGTTCGGCGACGTCGACCGGCGGCGCTTCAGGCGGCGGCGGCAGCGGCGTGGTGCGCGGCGGAGCCAGGTTCTTGACCGGCGGCGGCGGCGTGTCCTGCGGCGGCGGCGGCGGCGGCGGCGGGGGAGGCGGGGGCGGTGCGTCGACGATGACGACCGACGTCCGGCGCTCCTTTTCCTTTTCCGCCGGCGGAGCGACCGCCGGGATCAGCAGCGCAAGCAGCGCAGCTGCGTGCAACGCGATCACGAAGGCAATACCGATGATACGGGGCCAGTTGAGGCTGTTGTCCTCTTCCTGTTCCCGGTACCTGTTGATGACCAGTTGTTCAGCCATGCGCCAATTAACTCAAGGTTGATACGGGCGCCGGGGCGCCTCGTTGATTCTGGATCCTGCCGATGGTTTTCATCGGCGGAACCCCCAGCTTATACCAATCCGACACCCCGATGCCATCATCCAAACGGCTTTTTTGGCCTTCGGTGTCAGTGGATCCCGTTACGGCAGCGCGATGATCTTCTTCGCATCTTCCGGCTTCTTGATTCCCTTCTCCAGCGCCGCGCGGGCGGCGGTCTTGGCCTCGGGGATCCGGCCTTCCTGCCAGAACACGCGCGCCAGGTTGAGGTAGGTGTCGCCATTGGGGGCCAACGGAGCGGCCTTCTGCCAGGCATCGATGGCCTGCGGGATCTGCTCGGAGTAGTAGTACGCTTGCGCCAACGCGAGTTGGGTCTGGTAGTCCGGCTTCAGCGCCCCTTTCTGCAGGCCCTCGTTGACGACGGAGATGACTTCCTTCTCCTTGCCGTCCATGTTGGCGTACGTGACATAAAGCTGGCGGTATTCCTTTTCTTCGGTCAGCTGGCCGGCAGCGCGCAGCTTTTCCAGCGTGGCGGCGGCCTTGTCGAACTGGTCCGCCTGCTGGTAGGTGGCCACCAGGTTGAGCTGTGTCTTCTTGTCGCCCGGAGCCTTGGCCGCCATCTGCTCGGCGATCTTCACCGCGTCAGCGGGACGATCCGCACCGATCAGCGAGGCGAGCAGCAGGCTGTACCAGCTGTCCTTGGGCTCCGGCGTGGCCGCGATGGCTTTCTCGAGCACCGGAATGGCGTCGTTGAACTTCTCCATCTGGTACAGGGCCTGGCCCTTCTGGATCAGGTCTTCGGGCTTGCTGGACTTCGTTTCGGCCAGGTAGCGGTCGAGGTTGGCCATGCCCGGCTCGAACTCCTCGTCCTGCAGCTGCAGCTGCGCCAGCATCAGCAGCGACTGATAGTGACCGTTATTGTCGAGCGCGTTGAGGTCCACGGCCTGCTGCAGCAACTGCTTGGCGGTCGGCATGTCGTCGAGGTTGTAGGCGGCCTGCGCGCCCAGCTGCGCCGCCATCGCCTTGTCGTACTCGTTCGCGTTGGAATCGGCCAGCAGTTCCTTTGCCAGGGTGAGGGTCTCGGCCTCGTTGTCTTCCTTTTCGTATGCCTTGAAGAGCTTGCTCAGCTTGCCCTGCGCCTTGCTGGAACCCTTGGCCTTGGGCTCTTCGCGCGTCGCATCGGGATAACGCGCCTCGGGCTTGCTGCTGTTCTTGCGGCCACCACGATCGGCCGAGCGGGCGTCGTACGCCACGGCGTCGGCAACGACGGCGCCGCCGAAAGCGGCCAGCAACATCAGGCTGAGAAGGGTCTTCTTGGGCGTACGGTGCTTCATGTCTGAACCTCGTGGGGCCATGCAGAAGGAAGATCGTTCTTCCCGTCTGCGTGCGGGGCCGGCAAAACTAACAGAAACCTGGGGAAGGCGGATACCGTTTCAGGTGTTGCTTAGCAGCAATACCGTGGCGTGTGTCAGCCGCATTTCGGTGCGTTTCCAGCCTTCCTGGCTGCCTCGTAGGTGGGTACGAGGGAGGGTGCGTCGCGCTCCAGTTCCCGGATGCGGTTCGCTGGATCGGGGTGCGTCGACAACCACTGCGGCGAGCGCCCGCCGCTGGCGGCCATCATGTTCTGCCAGAGTCCGACGGCCTGGCGCGGATCGAAGCCGGCCTGTGCCATCAGCCGCTGGCCAACGACATCGGCTTCGCTTTCCTGCGTGCGCGAACCAGGCAGCAGGAAGGCCGCCTGCGCTGTCATGCCGCCCAACTGGTTGACGGTACTGGCGGCGCCGTCGCCGTAACGGGCACCGGCCAGCGCGCCCAGTACGCCCAGGCCGGCCTGGGCACCCATCTGCCGGGTGATGCGTTCTTCGTGGTGGCGCGCGATCACATGGCCGATCTCGTGGCCCAGCACAGCTGCCAGCTGGTCCTGATTCTTGGCGACGGTGAAAATGCCGGTGTTCACGCCCACCTTGCCTCCGGGCAGGGCGAACGCGTTGGGCTCGTTGTCGGTGAAGACCGCGGTTTCCCAGGCGACGCTGCGTTGTTCCGGCGGCAATTGCCGTACCAGCGCATTGACCACGCAGGTGACGTAGGCGTTCTGTTTCGCGTCCCGGTTGAGGGTTTCCTTCGCCTTGGTCTCGGCGAAGGCCTGTGCGCCCAACTGGTCGAGCTGCGCCTGCGACACACCGCCGACCATCTGCGTGCGGCCGGTGGGCGAGGTGGTGGTGGCGCAGGCCGTCAGGCCCAGCACCATGGCGGTTCCGAGGATCCGGAGTTTCATGCTCGCCCCCTGCGACATTGCGTGACACCAGAGTCTGGGCAAGCGCGTCTTAAACTTTCGTCAATCACATTAGACCGGCGCACCGCCGTAAACCTGCAGGACAGCCAGCGCTATCGCATTGTTCAGGATGTGGGCGGCGATGGGTGCCCACAGGGTGCCGGTCCGGCGGTACACCCAGGCAAAGATGGCGCCCATGCCGGCGTAGACCAGGATCAGGAACACCGTGCTGTCCGCCGGCTTGCCGTTGAGGCCGGGCAGCTCATGGACCAGCGCGAAGACCAGGCTGCTGAGGATCAGCCCGAGGACCGGCCAGCCGCCCTGCCAGAGTCGTCCGAACAGGACGCGGCGGAACAGCAGTTCCTCGTACAAAGGCGCCAGCACCACGGCGAACAGCGCCAGGAACACCGGGAACCGGGCGAATCCTTCCCGGATCAGGTCCAGGTTGCTGGGTTCGAGATCCAACCCCAGCGCGCGCCCACCAGCGCTCATCACTGTGCTGAAAAGAAACGTCGCCAGGCCCGCCACCAGCGCCCAACTCCAGGTCGCGGGAAGACGCAGGCGGTCAAGGGAGTCGCTCCGCTCCGCGGCAGTCGCGCGGCGGCGCCAGAAGTACAGCACAAGCGCCGTACCGCCCGTACTGACCAGCGTAGTGACGATCAGGAAGAGGACGGGCGGCGTACCGAGCTGCGCCTGCAAGGCCTGCGCATCCGGCGCTCCCCCTTGCTGTTGCGCAATCCGGATGCCTTGCCACGCGGCCCATCCGACAAGGCCCAGCATCAGCGTCGAAAACGACAGCGTGATCGCGAGCGCCACGTCGACAGCGAACGCCGACAGCACGCTGCGCAAGGGCAGGGGGGCCGGCTTCGCCCCGACGGCGTCGGGCGGCAGGGAGCGCACCTCGCTCATTCGCGCTGCGTCAGATGTCGAGGTTGGACACCTTCAGCGCGTTGTCTTCGATGAATTCGCGGCGCGGCTCGACGACATCGCCCATCAGCGTGCTGAAGATCTGGTCGGCGGCGACCGCATCCTCGATGCGCACCTGCAGCAGGCGGCGCGTGTCGGGATTGACCGTGGTGTCCCACAACTGTTCCGGATTCATTTCGCCCAGGCCCTTGAAGCGCTGGATGCTGCGGCCCTTCTTGGCCTCCTCCAGCAACCATGCCTGCGCATCCGCGAACGTGGCGACAGGCTGCGCCTTGTTGCCGCGGATGACCTGCGCGCCATCGCGCACCAGACCGTGCAGGAGTGCGGCCGCTTCGCGCAGCGGGCGCAGTTCGCCACTCTCGAAGGCCGACAGCGACAACACCTGCACCAGCTCCTCGCCCATGTGCCGGCGCGTGGCCAGCAGCGCAGCCGGGCGCTGTTCGGTGGCGGGCTGCAGCGTCAGCGCGTAGCGCGCACTGCCCAGGCTGCCACGGTTGAGCTTGGCTTCCAGCGCATCGAGTTCGTGGCGCTCGTCGATGTTCTGCTGCAGGTGTTCCGCATCGAGCGGCGTGAAGTCGATCAGCGATTCCAGCAGCACCGGGTCGTAACGGTGCGCATTGCGCGCGATCACGTCACGGGCGGTGGTGAACACCAGCAGCAACTTCTCCAGCGCCTCGCCGGAGATCGGTGGTTCGCCATCGGCAGGAATCAGCGACGCGCCTTCCACCGCGTTGTTCGCGAGATAGACATTGAGTGCCGCGTCATCCTTCAGGTACAACTCCTGCTTGCCCTGCTTGAGCTTGTACAGCGGCGGCAGGCCGATGTAGACGTGGCCGCGCTCGATGAGTTCGGGCATCTGCCGGTAGAAGAACGTCAGCAGCAGCGTGCGGATGTGCGAGCCGTCGACGTCGGCGTCGGTCATGATGATGATGCGGTGGTAGCGCAGCTTGTCCGGGTTGTACTCGTCCTTGCCGATGCCGGTGCCGAGCGCGGTGATCAGCGTGCCGACTTCGGCGCTGGCCAGCATGCGGTCGAAGCGCGCACGTTCCACGTTGAGGATCTTGCCGCGCAGCGGCAGCACCGCCTGGTTCTTGCGGTTGCGGCCCTGCTTGGCGGAACCGCCTGCGGAGTCACCCTCGACGATGAAGAGTTCCGACAGCGCCGGATCCTTCTCTTGGCAGTCGGCCAGCTTGCCGGGCAGGCCGGCGATATCCAGCGCGCCCTTGCGACGGGTCAGGTCGCGCGCCTTGCGGGCCGCCTCGCGCGCACGGGCGGCATCGACGATCTTGCCCGCGATTGCGCGCGCCTCGTGGGGGTGTTCCTGCAGGAACTCCTCCAAACGTGCACCGAACGTGCTCTCAACGACCGGCCTGACGTCAGAACTGACCAGCTTTTCCTTGGTTTGCGAGGAGAAGCTCGGGTCCGGCACCTTCACCGACAGCACGGCGATCATCCCTTCGCGCATGTCGTCGCCGGACAGGTTGACCTTGGCCTGCTTGGCGATGCCGTTCTGTTCGATGTAGTTCGTCAGCGTGCGCGTCAGCGCCGCACGGAAGCCGATCAGGTGGGTACCGCCATCCTTCTGCGGAATGTTGTTGGTGAAGCAGAACATCGTTTCCTGGTAGGCGTCGGTCCACTGCAGGGCGACTTCCACCGTGATGCCGTTCTGTTCGCCACTGACCGCGATCACGTTCGGATGCAGCGGTGTCTTGAGGTGCGCCAGATGCTCCACGAAGCTGCGGATGCCACCCTCGTAGTGGAAGTCGTCGTGACGGCCTTCGCCGCGTTCGTCGACCAGCACGATCTTGACGCCGGAGTTGAGGAACGACAGTTCGCGCAGGCGACGGGCCAGGATGTCGTAGTGGAACTCGACGTTGCCGTGGAAGGCCGTTACCGACGGCCAGAACCGCAACGTGGTACCGCGCTTCGTGCTGCTTTCAACCTGGTTCAGCGGGCCGAGGGCGGCGCCGTTGCTGTATTCCTGACGGTAGTGGGAACCGCCCTGGAAGATATCCAACTGCAGCTTCTCGGAGAGTGCGTTGACCACGCTCACGCCCACGCCGTGCAGGCCGCCGGACACCTTGTAGCTGTTGTCGTCGAACTTGCCGCCTGCGTGGAGGACGGTCATGACCACTTCGGCCGCAGAGACCTCGCGACCCAGCTTGGCGCTCATCTGCGCATGCTTGCCGACCGGGATACCGCGACCGTTGTCGGAGACCGAGACCGAGCCATCCGCATGGATCGTCACCGCCACGTGGTCGGCATGACCCGCCAGGGCCTCGTCGATCGAGTTGTCGACGACTTCGAACACCATGTGGTGCAGGCCCGTGCCGTCGTGCACGTCGCCGATGTACATGCCGGGGCGCTTGCGGACCGCTTCCAGACCTTCCAGGGCGGTGATGCTGTTCGCGTCGTACGTATTGCCGTTCGGTGCAGAAGAGGTCGTTTCGTCGGTCATTCGCTTCGGGTCGGCTGCATGGCGGACGCCGCGCCACCGGGTCGGTAGGCGCAATGCGCAGGCCAAAGGATCAATGCGGAATTATAGCACCGGTGGGCACTTAGCCCCGGGTTCAGGCACCCGGGACAGGCTGGACGGCCCCTTGTTCCACGTGGAACAGGGTTGGACGGATGCCAGTGTCGGTCAGCCCCATCGGACGCTCGGTCCCCGTGATGAAGACCTGTGCACCGCTGGCGAGCAGGCGTTCCAGGATTCGGCGCTGATGGTGCCGGTCGAGTTCGGACGCCAGATCATCCAGCGCCATGACCGGCCACTCGCCGCGACGACGGGCAAAGTCCTGCGCCTGCGCCAGCAGGCATGAAAGGGCGGTCAGCTTGGCCTGGCCACGTGACAGAGTTTCGCGTTGGGGCAGGGTGGAGTACTCGATACGCCAGTCGGCCCTGTGCGGCCCCACCGTTGTGTAACCGGCGGCACGGTCCCGTTCGCGGGACAGCAGCAACGCATCCGACAGTGAAAGCTCATGGCGGCGCCATCCCGGCAGGAACTGGAGCGTTGCAGCGCCGAGCGACGGGGCAAGTTCACGAACCACGTCCGCCAGATCGTCTTGGAGAGCGTCCAGATAGCGTTGACGGTGGCCGGTCAGCGGTTCGCCGACGTCCGCAAGTTCGTGGTCCCACGCATCCAGCTGCGTACCGCCGATGCCTGCCTTGAGCAGGCTGTTCCGCTGCTTCAATGCACGCGCGTATCGGCGCCACAAGGGGAGAAACCCCCCTTCACGGCCCTGTTCCACGTGGAACAAGCCCCAATCCATGAATCGGCGGCGCGGTTCGCCCCCGCCAGTGACCAGCGCGTGGCTGCCGGGTTCAAAGCTGACGACAGCCAGGGCGGCGCAGAGATCTCCCAGCTGAGCGACGTTCTCGCCGTCCAGCCTGCCGGTCCATGCCTGCCCAGTGTGTCGCAAGCCTGCCCGTCGATGACGGCCCTGGCTCGATTCACGCCATTCGACGAAAACCTCGACCGCCTCCGAGCCTGTCCGCACCAGCCCGTCCCGCACCCGGCCACGGAAGCTCCGGCCATACGCCATCAGATGCAGGGCCTCAAGCAGGCTGGTCTTGCCTGCGCCGTTATCACCGGTGATCAGGTTGAGACCGGCTTCCGGTGTCAGGGAGACTTGCGGAAATCGCCGCAGCCCGCTGGCTTCCAGTCGGGTTACCTGCATCGGAGACGCCTCGCGCAAGACCATGGACGCAGGCTGTCAGGGACCGGAGCAGAAAAAGGGCAGGAGACCACCAGCGTCATGGATCAAATTCTAGCGTGTGAGGTATCCGGGCCGGGCCCACATGAATCCTGCGGAACCCAAACGAAATCGCCCGGCCTGAGCCGGGCGATGCATTGTGTTCCACGTGGAACAGACATGTCAGAGACGCAGCGGCATCACGACGTGCCGCGACTTCTCGCTGCTGGCTTCGCGAACCAGGGCAGAGGAGTTGGCATCGCGCAGCTGCAGGACGATGTGCTCATCGCGTAGCGCCGAGAGCGCATCCAGCAGGTAGTTCACGTTGAAGCCGATCGCCAGGCCGTCGACCTTGGTGTCCGCCTCGATTTCTTCCTGGGCCTCTTCCTGTTCGGGATTGTGGGCGCTGATCTTCAGCTGGCCAGGCGAAACCTCGACACGGACGCCGCGGTACTTCTCGTTCGAGAGGATTGCGGCGCGCTGGAGGGCGGCGCGCAGGACTTCGCGGTCGAGCAGCACTTCACGGTCAGCACCGATCGGAATCACCGCGGCGTAATCCGGGAAGCGCCCGTCGATCAGCTTGGAGGTAAAGGTGACGTCGTCGCGCTTCACCCGGATATGGCTGCGGCCGACTTCCAGTTCCAGCGCACGGTCGCCACCTTCCAGCAGGCGCTGCAGCTCGGTCACGCCCTTGCGCGGCACGATGATCTGGCGCTTGCCGACAGGCGCGCCTTCCAGCTGCGACTCGCACATGGCAAGGCGATGACCATCGGTCGCAACGCAGCGCAGGGTGCGCTCGCTGAGGTCGAACAGCAGGCCATTGAGGTAATAGCGAACGTCCTGCTGGGCCATTGCGAACGAGGTGCGCTCGATAAGCTCCTTAAGCGTCGCTTCCGGCACCTCGATGCGCTCGGTAGCTTCCACTTCGTCGACCGACGGGAAATCGTTGGCAGGTAGCGTCGCCAGCGTGAACCGGCTGCGTCCGGCCTGCACTGTGACCTTGTCGCCCGTCTGACTGACGGTGACTTTGCTGCCGTCGGGCAGGGCACGAATGATGTCGAACAACTTGCGCGCCGGGATCGTGGTCTCGCCGTCCTGTGCGTCATCGACAGCACTGCGGGAAATCATCTCGACTTCCAGGTCCGTGCCCGTCAGCGACAACTGGCCGTTCTGCACCTGCACCAGGAAATTCGCCAGGACCGGCAGCGTCTGCCGGCGTTCTACCACGTTGACCACCTGGGCCAACGGCTTGAGGAAAGCTTCGCGCTGCAGACTGAAACGCATGAGTGTTGGAGCCCCTTAGCTTTGGATTTTTAAGACTAAAAGCTTAAAAGCTGGTGGTGATGGTAGGCCTGAAAATCCGGGAAAACCTACCTAACCCCATGAATTCGCTTTGTTTTTTCTTCCCCCAACCCGGTGGACAGGGTCGGTTGCAGCTGTGTCGGAACCTGTGGACAACTTTTGCCTCTGAAAGCGCGCACATCTTATCCACAGATCGTGCGCCCGGTTGCCCACGAAGTTATGCGTTGCCGTCTCCGAACCACTTGCCTACAGTGCGCTCCAGGTTGGGTAGCACGATCCTGCTGGCGACGTGAAACGGCGCCGCGATCAGCGCGAGCCTTACCGGTCCGGTACCTGCTCTCACTAAAGCCGGGTCCGCGAAAACCCCGTGTACCGCACAGCCACATGTATTGCCTGGACAGATAACGCACCGATCGAAGACTCGCGGATAGCGCAGCCCGATGTGGGGCCCACGCTTACTCGCTGAGTTTCCGGATCAGCTTGTCCCAGTCCTCGCGCAGCTTGCCGTCCGTCTCCATCAGAGTGCGGATCTGGCGACAGGCGTGCAGCACGGTCGTATGGTCGCGACCGGCGAACGCATCGCCGATTTCAGGCAGGCTGTGTTCGGTCAGTTCCTTGGCCAAGGCCATCGCCACCTGCCGCGGGCGCGCGAGTGAACGCGTGCGCCGCTTGGACAGCAGGTCCTTGACTTGCAGACCGTAGTAGTCTGCCACGGTCTTCTGGATATTGGGGATGCTGATGGCCTGCTGCTGCGCGCGCAGCAGGTCGCGCAAGGTTTCCTGCGCGAACTCGGTGGTGATGGCGCGGCCGGTGAAGTTGGCTCGGGCCGCCAGCGTGTTGAGCGCACCCTCCAGGTCGCGCACGTTGCTGCGCATCTTCTTGGCCAGCAGGAACGCCACGTCATCGGGGATCTGCGCGCCCCGCTCGTGCGCCTTGGCGAGCACGATTGCTGCACGCGTCTCGAAGTCCGGCGGATCGATCGCCACGCTCAGACCCCAGGCCAGGCGGGACTTCAGTCGTGGCTCCAGGCCTTCCACTTCACGCGGATACCGATCACAGGTCAGGATGATCTGCTGGCGGCCATCGAACAGCGCGTTGAAGGTGTGGAAGAACTCCTCCTGCGTGCGGTCCTTGCCCGCGAAGAACTGGATGTCGTCGATCAGTAGCGCGTCGACCTGCTGGAAGCGGCGCTTGAACTGGTCCATCGACTTTTCGATCAGCGCCTTGGTCATGGCACTGAAGAACTGCTCGCTGCGCAGGTACAGCACGCGCGCATTCGGATTCTGCCGGCGCATCTCGTTACCGGCGGCGAACATCAGATGGGTCTTGCCCAGGCCGGTGCCGCCGTACAGCAACAGCGGGTTGTGCGACCGGTCGCCCGGCTTCTGGGCGGCCTGCCAGGCGGCGGCGCGACCCAACTGGTTGCTGCGGCCCTCGACGAAGTTGTCGAAGGTGTAGTGCGTATCCATGTTGCCGGCAAACGGTTCGACCGGCGCGACCGCACTGGCGGCCGTGGGCGATGAAACCGGCGCCGCACTGTCCACCGGCTTGCTGCGCGAACCGATCTCCAGCGACACATCGTCATGGCCGGCGAAGTAATCCAGCAGCTCGCGGATGCGGCCGAGGTAACGTTCGCGAACCTGTTCGACGATGAACGCATTGGGTGCGT
The DNA here is from genome assembly GCF_014851815.1 of Pseudoxanthomonas sp. PXM01. Classification (GTDB taxonomy): domain Bacteria; phylum Pseudomonadota; class Gammaproteobacteria; order Xanthomonadales; family Xanthomonadaceae; genus Pseudoxanthomonas_A. The sequence continues at coordinate 85,655 of NZ_JACVAJ010000003.1, read as the reverse complement.
ACAGCACCATCGCGTTGCTGCGCTGCTCGGCCTGCAAGGGCTTCAGCCAGGTATGTACATCCTCGGCCGGCAATTCGGCTTCCAGGCGTTCGAGGCAACGTGGCCAGGCATCCATCAGGTGGAACAACTCGCGTGTGGGGGAGAACAGGCCATCCCGCATTGCCGGGGGCAGCGCGGGGCGGAATCACTGGGGTCGGCCAGACTACCACCGGTGCCGGGACCCGCCAACGATCCTGTGCATAAGATGTGGATGACAGGACGAACGGCATCGCCTGACATGCGGTCTGCGCGGCATGTGTTTCGAAAGCACGCAGGGAGTTGACCCTAACCCGGTGGTTCCTATAGAATTTCCGGTTCTTTCCACCCGAACACGCCCGAGGGCCCCATGGCCACCAAGCGCACTTACCAACCCAGCAACCTCAAGCGCAAGCGCGATCACGGCTTCCGCGCCCGTATGGCCACCGCCGACGGCCGCAAGATCCTGGCCCGTCGCCGTGCCAAGGGCCGCAAGCGCCTGACCGCCTGATGGCTTGGCCGCATCGCGGCCATGCTTCCATGCGTTCCCTGCATCAAAAGGAGCCCGCCCGTTCACGAGCGGGCTTCTTGCTGAGATGAGCACGGCATTCCCGCGCAGCGCGCGGGTACGCGCAAGCGCCGAGTATGCGCGCGTGTTCGAACAGGCCCGCCGCACCTCCGATCCGCTGATGAGCCTGCACTGGCTCCCCGGCGAGGGTTCTGCACGTCTTGGGCTGGCGGTGTCCCGCAAGGTCGATACGCGGGCCGTCGGCCGCAATCGCATCAAGCGTCAGTTGCGCGAACACTTCCGTCGCCTCCGCGCCACGCTGCGGGGTGGCGACTATGTCGTTGTCGCCCGTGCGCCCGCGGCGAAAGCCGATCCCGCCCAGTTGCGCGCGACCTTCGAACGCGTGTTGGCGCGCGCCGGCGCATTGCCCGTATCGGCACCGGGCGGCACAATGCCGCCGGGCTTGAATTCCCCCGCGCCGCTACCCACTCCTTCTTCTTCGACCAAACCGGTTTCCGACGCCGGTTGAGATTGCCTGCCTGATGAACCAGACCCGTGTATTCCTGATCTTCGCCTGGCTGATGGTGGCGACCCTGTTGTGGTTCGAATGGAGCCGGGACAAGGCAGCACCTGCGGCGCCAGCGGTAGCGGCGCAGACCACCACGACCCCGGGCAGCACGGTCCCGACCGCGGTGGCGCCCAGCACCCCAACCTCCGGCAGCGTGCCCAGCGCGCCCACCGTGGCACCGATGCCTGCCACCGCATCCAAGGGCGTCGCGGGTCCACGCGTGACCGTGAACACTGACGTCCTGCGCCTGGTGCTGGACGGCGGCAGCGTGTTGGAAGCCGACCTGCTGCACTATCCGCAGAGCAAGACGCCGGGCAGCGGCCCGGTTCGGCTCTTCAGCGAAGATCCGCAGCATTTCTACACCGCCGAAAGCGGCTGGGTCAGCGCAGGCTCGAAGGCGCCGGACCACCATGCGTTCGTGCCGGAGAACGGGGCAGGCGAGGTTGAACTCGCGAAGGGTGCGGACAGCCTCATCGTGCCCTTCGTCTGGCAGGGCCCGGATGGCGTCACCGTCCGTCGCACCTACACCTTCAAGCGCGCCAGCTACGAAATCGAAGTCCGCGACCAGGTGGTCAATGCCGGTGCCGGCACCTGGCAGGGCACGGTCTATCGCCAGCTGCTGCGCACGCCGCCGCTGGTCAAGAGCGGCATGACCAATCCGGAGTCCTTCAGCTTCAATGGCGCCACCTGGTGGGATGGCAGTTACCAGCGCCGCAAGTTCAACGAGGACTACCTGGAGGACGGTCGCGTCAACCAGCAGGTCAAGGGCGGCTGGATCGCCATCCCGCAACACCACTTCTTCAGTGCGTGGATTCCGCAGGCCGAAGACACAACCACCATCTCGCTCGACAATCCGGACAACGGCACACGTGCGCTGATCCGCGAAATGGGCCCGGGCGTCAATGTCGGTCCCGGTCAACAGGCCACCACCACCGCCCGCCTGTGGGTCGGTCCGAAGCTGGTCGACAAGATCCACGCGATCAACGCGCCGGGTATCGACCGCGTTGTCGACTACAGCCAGTTCTCGGTCCTCGCGCTGCTGGGCCAGGGCCTGTTCTTCGTTCTCAACATGTTGCACGGCTTCATCGGCAACTGGGGCTGGGCGATCATCGGACTGGTGATCCTGGTGAAGCTGGCGCTGTATCCGCTGTCGGCGGCGCAGTACAAGAGCTTCGCGAAGATGCGCAAGTTCCAGCCGCGCATCCAGCAGCTGAAGGAGCGCTACGGCGACGACAAGCAGAAGTTCCAGGTCGCCATGATGGAGCTGTACAAGAAGGAGAAGATCAACCCGATGGGCGGCTGCCTGCCGATCCTCGTGCAGATGCCGGTCTTCCTGGCGCTGTACTGGGTGCTGGTGGAATCGGTCGAACTGCGCCAGGCACCGTGGTTCGCGTGGATCCAGGACCTGACTGCGCGCGATCCTTACTTCATCCTGCCGGTGCTCAACATGCTGGTGATGTGGCTGACGCAGAAGCTGACGCCGGCGCCGGGCATGGACCCGATGCAGCAGAAGATGATGCAGTTCATGCCGCTGGTGTTCGGCGTGATGATGGCCTTCTTCCCGTCGGGCCTGGTGCTGTACTGGGTCACCAACGGCGCGTTGGGCCTGCTGCAGCAGTGGTGGATGACCAAGCGCCACGGCGAATCGGCGACGCCGCCGAAGACCGCGATCGCGAAGTAATCCGCACCCGCCGCAACGCCACGAAGCCCGCCCTCCGGCGGGCTTCGTGTTTCCGCTACCCTGAAAACTCTTCCGCGAACCCGCAGCCATGCCGCCAGCCCAGGACACCATCGTTGCCATCGCCACCGCTCCCGGCGCGGGTGGCGTCGGCATCGTGCGCCTGTCGGGTCCGGCCGCAGCGGCGATCACGAACGCGATCTGCGCCCGCCCGCTGACACCACGCCATGCGCACCACGTGCGCTTCCGCGATACCGAGGGCGGCACGATCGACGATGGCATCGCGCTGTCGTTTCCCGGCCCCGCGAGCTTCACCGGCGAGGACGTCGTCGAACTGCAGGCGCATGGCAGTCCCGTCGTACTGCAGCAGCTCGTCGCGCGCGCCTGCGCACTCGGCGCACGGATGGCGCGTCCCGGCGAATTCTCCGAACGCGCCTTCCTCAACCGCAAGCTCGATCTCGCCCAGGCTGAAGCAATCGCCGACCTGATCGCCGCCGCCGATGCGCGCGCTGCCCGCGCCGCGCGGCGATCCCTCGATGGCGTGTTCTCCGAGCGCGTCGACGGCATCGGCCAGTCGTTGCTCGCCCTGCGGGTGCACGTCGAGGCCGCGATCGACTTCGCCGACGAATCGATCGACACGCTGGGTGGTGAACAGGTGCGCCTTCGCCTGGCCGACGCGCGGCAACGCCTGGACACGCTGATCGTTGACGCCGAACGCGGACGCAAGCTGCGTGACGGCGTGCACGCGGTGATCGTCGGTCCGCCGAACGCCGGCAAGAGCTCGCTGCTCAATGCGCTAGCCGGCAGCGATCGCGCCATCGTCACCGACGTCGCCGGCACCACCCGCGATACGTTGCGGGAGACGATCCGCCTGGACGGACTGGAACTGCACCTGGTGGATACCGCCGGCCTGCGCGACGGTGGCGACGCCATCGAGCGCGAGGGCATGCGGCGCGCGCGCGCCGAGCTCGCCCGCGCCGACGTTGCACTGGCGGTCGTCGACGCGCGTGATCCGGAGGCCGGCCGTGCGGCGGTCGCGGACAGCATCGATGGCGTGAGTACTGTCCTGTGGATCCACAACAAGGTCGATCTGCTGACCCACGTACCTGCGGAGGACGATGATCGTGTGTACGTCTCCGCCGCGCAGGGCTTCGGCCTTGATCGGCTGCACCGGCGCCTGCGTGCGCTGGCGGGTGGATCGGCCAGCGAGGGCGGCGATGGCGAGTTCTCGGCGCGTGCCCGTCACGTGGAGGCGCTGCACCGCGCCGGCGCCCATGCGTCCATGGCCGGCGACCAGCTGCGGCACGAACAGCTGGAACTGGCAGCGGAGGAACTCCGCCTGGCCCACGATGCGCTGGGCGAGATCACGGGTCGCCTCAGCGCGGACGACATGCTGGGGCACATCTTCTCCACGTTCTGCATCGGCAAATGACAGTGCTGCGGCGCAGTCCGCCAAAAGTGTGACAGAGATCAAGTGTGGGCCCAGAGGCGCCGACGTACTCTGGCGTCCGGGTAGGGGTACCCGGAAGGCATCGCGCCATTCCAGCCCGGACGGGGCCTGGCAGGTGGCGGGCCCGTGCTGATTCGCGACACCCGCCACCGCGCTTGCGCGCGGGTCGACGGCGTGTCGACAACATTAGAAACGTACTTGGGGGAGTTGAAACGATGTCCTTGATCCAGACCACCGGGCGCCTGCGCTACGCCGCGCCGCTGCTGCTGATCGTTGCGATGGCGGCGTGCTCCAAGCAGGACGAGGCCGCCGCGCCGGCGACCGCACCCGCGACCACGCCGGCTGCACCGCCGCCGCCGGCCGTGTCCGCCGAAGTCCAGGCAATGGATGCCGACAGCCTGCGCGACGCCGCCACCAAGGCGCTACGCGAGAACCGCATCTATGCGCCGGGCGGCGACAACGCCATGGAGTACTACCTGGCCCTGCGTGACAAACTGCCGAACGATCCGGGCGTCACCAGTGCGCTGACCGACCTGATGCCCTATACCTTGATCGCCGCCGAGCAGAGCATCGCGCGCGAGGAGTTCACCGAGGCCCAGCGCCTGTCGGCGATCATCGAGAAGGCCGATCCGAAGGCGCCCGCCTTGCCGCGCCTGCAGCAGAGCATCGCCGCCGCGCAGCAGGCGGTCGCCCAACGTGCGGTCACCGACGAAGCCGCCAAGACCAAGGCGGCCGAAGATGCGCGCCTGAGGGAACAGCAGCGACTGACGCAGGTGGCGGACCAGCAGCGCGCCAACGAAGCCGCCGCCGCCCAGCAGCTCGTCCAGCAGCAGGAAGCCGCCCGCGCCGAAGCTGCCCGCCAGGAAACCGAACGCCAGGCCGCCGCCCAGCGTGAGGCGGCCGAACGCCAGGCGGCTGCGGCCCGCGCCGCCGCTCCTGCCGCGGCGCCGTCGCAGGCCCTCCGCGCAGTGAGTACGCCCGCCCCGCGCTACCCGCCGGAAGCCCTGCGCTCGGGGACCCAGGGCGAGGTGCTCGTCGAGATCACGGTCGGTACGGATGGCTCGGTCACCAATGCCCGCGTCGTGCGTGCGACACCGGCGCGCGTGTTCGATCGCGAAGCGTTGAACGCCGTGCGTCGCTGGCGCTTCGAACCGGTGGATGCGCCGGTCACCACCCGTCGCACCATAGGCTTCAGCCCGGGCTGATCGCCCCCACAGGAACGTGATGCGAAACGCCGGCATGCAGCCGGCGTTTTTTTGCGCGAAAGGTCTCGCCTAACACTAGAGCGACAACACTGGACGACAACACGGACGACGCTTACTGTGCCGCCGCCCGCACGACGGGCGTACATCACAACAACACGGAAGGATTCCATGAAGCGATTCACCCTTGCCGGCGCCGTTGCGCTGGCGTGCCTCACGCTCTCGTCCACCGCCGCCGCCACCGAGGCCGGCCAATGGTATGGACGCTTCGAAATAGGCCACAGCGACCTGAAGATCGAGGTCGACGGATTCAGCGCCGACGATACCGACACCGTCTACGGCCTGCGCATCGGCCACTACTTCACCCCCAACGTCGCGATGGAAGGCTTCTATTCCATCCTCGGTGACCGCTCGGTCGATGGCGTGTCCCATGACATGGACGTCGCTGGTCTGGGCGTGGTGGGCAAGAAGAACTTCGGCGCCGACAACACCGGCTTCTTCATCGCCGGCCGCGCGGGTGCGCAGAGCGTCAACACCAAGCTGAGCGCGGGCGGCTACCGTCTGCGCGAGCGCTCGACCAAGCCGTACGTCGGCGTGGGCGCGGGCTACGACTTCGATCACCACAACGGCCTGAGCCTCAACTACGACTACAACACGGGCGACCTGTTCAACGCAGACGTCACCGCACACACGCTGACGCTCGGATACGAATACCGCTTCTGAAGAAAAAACGGCCACCGCGAGGTGGCCGTTTCCGTTCCAGGGAGGTGCGACGGTCAGCCGGCGATAGCCAGCTTCTCCTGGTGATAGCGCCGCACCGCCGCGAACCACAGCAACGCCGCTACACCGAACGCGGCAGCGATGTAGATGCCCCACGTCTGCGGCCCGATGTACTCGTTGCGGATCACCTTCAGCAGCAACTGGTTCTGCGCCAGGAACGGCACGGCGAACTGCCACGGCTGGCTCTTCAGCGGATTGGCCATCAGCGCGAACGTCGGGATCATCGGCAGCAGCATCAGCCAGGTCATGTGGCTCTGGGCTTCCTTCATGCTCTTGGCGGAGGCGGCCAAGTAGGTCAGCAGCGACGTGCCGATGAACAGCATCGGCAGCAGGATCAGCAGCATCTTGGCCATCGACAGGAACGACACGTTCAACTGACGACCCAGCGTGCCCGCGAACTGCGCGCTGAACTTGAACGCCAGCAGCGTCAGCAGCAGCGTGGCCAGGCCGATCACGCATGCGGCCGCGATCTTGCCGCTGACCACTGCACTGCGAGGCGCCGGCGTGGCCAGCAACGGCTCCAGCGATTGCCGCTCGCGCTCACCTGCCGTCGCATCGAGGATCAGGTAGGCGCCGCCGATGAAGGACGTCAGGATCAGCAGGTAGGGCAGCAGCACCGACAACAGCATGCCCTGCTTGGCCTCGGGCGTGGCCAGGTCCTGCATGCCCACGTTCACGGGCCGTGCGACCGACGCATCCACACCGCGCGCGAGCAGGCGCAACGCCCCAACCTGCTGGCTGTATGCCGACAGCGCGGCGTTGACGCGCTGGGTGGGAATGTCGGCATCGCGGCGCGTGCTGTCGCGGATGATCTCGACCAGCGCCGGACGGCCGTTGCGCCAGTCGTCGGCGTAGTCGGGGCTGATGCGCAACGCCACATCGATCTCCTGCGAACGGATCGCCGCGTCGAGATTGGCCGGCGCCTTCGCCGTGGTGATGCCGTTGGTGGCAAGGAACTTCACCAGGTTCGGCGCGTGCTCGGCGCCCACCATCGGAATCTCCAGCGTCTTGTCGACCTGGGTGCGGATGCGGTTTTCGGTCAGATAGCCCATGCCGAGCATCAGGGCGGGATACAGCAGCGGTCCGAGGAACAGCGCCAGCGCCAGCGTGCGCCGATCGCGCGACAGGTCGCGCAGTTCCTTGCGCATCACGGTAAAGACGGTACGGAACATGTTCATGCCAGCAGGCCCTCCTCCGAACCGATGACCTTGACGAAGGCATCCTCCAGGTTGTCCTCGCCCGCCTGCTCGCGAAGCTCATCGGCAGTGCCGGCGGCCACGACGGTCCCCTTCGCGATGATGACGATGCGGTCACACAGCGCAGCGACCTCCTGCATGATGTGGCTGGAGAAGATCACGCAGCGGCCTTCCTCGCGCAGCTGGCGCAGGAAGCCGCGCATCGCGCGGGTGGTCATCACGTCCAGGCCATTGGTGGGCTCGTCGAGGATCACGTTGCGCGGGTCGTGGACCAGCGCGCGGGCGATCGCGGTCTTGGTGCGCTGGCCCTGGCTGAAGCCCTCGGTCTGGCGGTCCAGGATGTCGCCCATGTCCAGTGCCTCGGACAACGCCTTCGTCCGTTCGGCGATCTGCTTCGACGACAGTCCGTGCAGCTCGCCGAAGTAGGCGATGTTCTCGCGCGCGGTCAGGCGCTTGTACACGCCGCGCGCGTCGGGCAGCACGCCCAGCGCGCGACGCACGGCGACGGGATCCTGGGTGGTGTCGATGCCATCGACCTTGATCTCGCCGCGGTCGGGCGTCATCAAGGTGTACAGCATGCGCATGGTGGTGGTCTTGCCGGCGCCGTTGGGGCCGAGCAGGCCGGTGATCTGGCCGTCGTGGGCGGTGAAGCTGACGCCATCCACGGCGGTGACCGTTCCGGTCTTGGTCTTGAAGGACTTGTGCAGGTCGTTGGCGATGATCATTCGGTCATGTCCATTGAAAGTGGCGGGCGCGCAAGGCGCGGCTCACGGCTCCCAGCCGTTGAAGCTGGTGAAGGGCGGCACGTAGTCCAGGCTGTCGAGGCACGTGGCGTCGAGATCCTTGGCGTTCGCCGTTTCCAGGAAACGTCCCAGCAGCTTGGGCATGCAGCCGACGGCGAACGTGCCGTGACCCTGGCCCTTCAGCGTGAGGTGTCGGCCGTTGGACAGCGTGCGCAGCACCTGGTCGCCGTAACGTGGCGGCGTCACCGGATCCAGCTCGCCCGAGCTGATCAGCGTGGGAATGTCGGACGTCCACGCCGTGTGGAAATCCGCAGGCCGCTTGCCCGTCGGCCACGCACCGCACTGCGCCTTCAGCGTATCGCCCAGCAGGCTGCCCAGCACCGTGTCGGCATCGCCGGGGTCTGCCTTCAGCAGGTCGGCGTCTTCGGCGCAGATCACCGACAGCTGCATGCCGTGCATGAACTGGTCGCCGACCTGCGTCTCCAACAGCTTGGACAGCGACATCAGCGAGCCGTAGCGGCCCTGCTGCGCTTCGTTCAAGACCAGCGGCAGCAGGGCGGCGCCCTGCGGATAGTACGAGTACATGCGGGTGATGCCGGCGACGGCACCGGCGGTGGCCTCGCCGGTGACGAGTTCACCTGTCGATGGATCGCGATACTCGGTGCTGACGGGCGTGGTCGCCAGACGCGTCATCAGCGTGCGCAGCTGGCCGCGCAGGTCGTCGCCGAAGCGCTGCTTGCAGCTCGGCGTCGCCTGGCAACGCTGGAACTGCAGGGTCAGTGCCGCATCGAGGTTGCGGGCGTGCTCGCTGCCCAGCACCAGTTCATTCGGCACCACGCCATCGATCACCACGGCGCGTGTGCTGTCCGGGTGGCGCATCGCGTACTGCTGGGCAACACGCGTGCCGTAGGAGCCGCCGACCAGGTTGATCTTCGCCGCACCCAGTGCCTTGCGTACGCTGTCCAGATCACGCACGGCATCGGTGGTGGTGTAGAAGCGCGGATCCGCTTTCAGCGAAGCGGCGCAATCGCGAGCGAACGCGATCGCCGCCGTTTCGCTCAGGTCCTCTGCATCGCTGTAGGCATTGCGGCCTTCCCCGTCCTTGCAGGACAGCGGATTCGACTTGCCGGTGCCGCGCTGGTCGACCAGCACGATGTGCCGCGACTTGCGCACGTCACGGAAAGCGGCGTCGATGGCAGGCCACACCTGCACCGCGGACTGGCCGGGGCCGCCGGCGAGGAAGAACACCGGGTCTTCCGTCGCGGAGCCCTCGTTGGTCGCCGGCAGCCACGCGATGTTCAACGCCACCTTGCGACCGTCCGGCTTGGCGGGATCTTCCGCGACGTCGTACGTGGCGCACTGCGCTTCCACCGTGGTCGTCAGGTAGGGCGCGGTGAGCGTGCAGGGCTCGAAGGCGATGTCGCCGTAGTGGCGCACGGCCTGCTGGTCGGGGCCGGTGGCGCTGCCGTTGCAGCCGGCCAGCAGCCCCGCGCCCAGCGCGATTGCAAGTGATCGATGAAGAAGTGCCATGTATCAGTTCCGTTGGAGGCGGGTCCCAGCATGCCATGACGATGCGGCGGGACGGATGTGACCAACGAACTGTACGAAGATGGATCCGGGCCTATTTGCTGGACACGTACTTCTCCCGCCTGATCTGCGGGATCGGCAGGCCATGTCCCTTCAGCGCCTCGAAGCAGGCATCCACCATGTCGGGGTTGCCGCACAGGTACGCGATGTCGCGCGCGGCGTCCGGGACGAACTCGCCCAGGTGCTGCTGCACGTAGCCCTGGCGCACGTCAGGATGGGGATCGGCAGGCAACTCCCGCGACAGGCACGGCACATAGCGGAAGCCGGGGTGCGCGTCGGCGAAGGCGCGGAAGTCCTCGCCGTAGAGCAATTCCGTCGGCGTGCGTGCGCCCTGCAGCAACACGACCTCGACGCCACGCTCGGCCATCAATGCTTCCAGCTGCGGCAGCATCGAGCGGTAGGGCGTCACGCCGGTGCCAGTGGCGATCAGCAGGTAGCGCGCGTTGCGGTCGCCGGGCATCAGGCAGAAGCGGCCGAACGGACCACTGGCTTCCACGTGGCCGCCTTCGGGCAGGCCTTCGAACAGCGCGGTCGCCGCGCCACCCGGGACGTAACTGACCGCGATCTCCACCGCTTCGCCCGGTCCCATCGCATGGTCGTGGATCGTCGCCAGCGAATAGCTGCGCTTGGTCGCCGTGCCGTCGGCGTAGGTGAAATGGACCTGGATGAACTGGCCGGGGATGAAGTCCAGCGGCTGGCCGTCGTCGCGGACGAAGCTGTAGTGGCCCACGCTGGGAGCCAGCATGCGGCGTCCAACGAGCTTCAGGGGGAAATGCGCGATCGCCAAGGCGGCTGGAACACTGTGTGACCCGGGGCGGCCCCGGCGGGACGCCTATAATAAGCGCTCGCCCTCCCACCGCGCCCCCGCGCGCACCGCAAGGCTCCCATGGCGTCTCTTTCCGCGGCATCGGCCGCAACTCCCGCGCTGGCCATTTCCGACCTGCGCAAGGTCTACGACACCGGTGTGCAGGCCCTCAAGGGCGTGTCGCTGCAGGTCGAACCCGGCGATTTCTTCGCCCTGCTCGGCCCCAACGGCGCCGGCAAGTCCACCCTGATCGGCATCGTCAGCTCGCTGGTCAACAAGAGCAGTGGCCAGGTCGGCGTGTTCGGCGTGGACATCGACCGCGACCGCGACGGCGCGATGCGCCTGCTCGGTCTCGTCCCGCAGGAAATCAACTTCAACATGTTCGAGAAGCCGCTCGACATCTGCGTGAACTACGCGGGCTTCTACGGCATCCCGCGCGCCGAAGCACTGGTGCGCGCCGAGGAGGAACTCAAGCGCGCGCAGCTGTGGGAGAAGGCCAACGTCATGAGCCGCACGCTGTCCGGCGGCATGAAGCGCCGCCTGATGATCGCCCGCGCCATGATGACCCGGCCGAAGCTGCTGATCCTCGACGAACCCACTGCCGGCGTCGACATCGAGATCCGCCGCGGCATGTGGAAGACGCTGAAGGAGATCAACGCGGCCGGCACCACCATCATCCTGACCACGCACTACCTGGAAGAGGCCGAAAGCCTCTGCCGCAACCTCGCCATCATCGACCACGGCATGATCGTCGAGCAGGGCCCGATGCGCGCGCTGCTCGCAAAGCTGGACGTGGAAGGCTTCCTGTTCGACATCGACGGCGACCTGCCGGCGCAGCTGCCGGTCATCGAGGGCACCACCCTCGTCGCTACCGACGCGCATACGCTGGACCTGGACATGCCGCGCGCGATGGACCTCAACCGCGTGTTCGCCGCGCTCAACGACGCCGGCATCCGCGTGCGCTCGATGCGCACCAAGAGCAACCGCCTGGAGGAGCTGTTCGTGCGCATGACGGGCAATGGCGACGCCAACAAGGAGAAGGCGGCATGAGCCACCCGAACATGGTCGCGCTGGGCACGATCGTCCGCCGCGAAGTCGCCCGCATCCTGCGCATCTGGGGCCAGACCCTGGTACCGCCGGCGATCACGATGACGCTGTACTTCCTGATCTTCGGCGGCCTGATCGGCAGCCAGATCCGCAACATGGGCGGCTACAGCTACATGGAGTTCATCGTGCCGGGCCTGGTGATGATGAGCATCATCCAGAACAGTTACGGGAACATCTCGTCCTCGTTCTTCGGCGCCAAGTTCGGCCGCCATGTCGAGGAGCTGCTGGTCAGCCCGATGCCGAACTGGGTGATCCTGCTCGGCTACGTGGCCGGCGCCGTGCTGCGCGGCCTGATGGTGGGCGCCATCGTGCTGGTCATCGCGATGTTCTTCACCAAGGTGCGCATCCCGCATCCGCTGGTGACCATCAGCACCGTGCTGCTGGGCGCGACGATCTTCTCGCTGGCGGGCTTCGTCAACGCAGCCTATGCGAAGAAGTTCGACGATATCGCCATCGTGCCGACCTTCATCCTCACGCCGCTGACCTACCTGGGCGGCGTGTTCTATTCGGTGACGCTGCTGCCGCCCTGGGCGGAAGCACTGACCCACGCCAACCCGATCTTCTACATGGTCAACGCGTTCCGCTACGGCCTGCTGGGTACCAGCGACGTGTCGCTCGGGGTGTCGTACGCACTGATGATCGGCTTCGTCGTCGCCCTGGCCGCGCTCGGCCTGTGGCTGTTGAAGAAAGGCGTGGGGCTGCGCAGCTGATGCGCCTGCTCGTGCTCGGCGCCGGCGGCACCGGCGGTTACTTCGGCGGACGCCTCGTGCAGGCGGGTATCGACGTCAGCTTCCTGGTGCGTCCCGCGCGCGCGGCGCTGCTGCGCGAGCGTGGGCTGCGCATCCGCAGTCCGCTCGGCGACGCCGACGTGCCGGTGCAGGTGCTGACCGCGGACGAACTGGCCGACGCCGCCCTGTTCGACCTGGTGCTGCTGAGCGCCAAGGCCTACGACCTGGACAGCGCGCTGGACGCCATCGCGCCCGCCGTCGATACAGGCGCCCGCGTGCTGCCGCTGCTCAACGGCCTGCGCCACTACGATGCGCTGGATGCGCGCTTCGGGTTCCAGCACGTGTTGGGTGGGCTGTGCTTCATCAGCGCAGCGCTGGGCGCGGACGGTGAAATCCTGCACCTGGGCAAGCCGGCATCGATGACGTTCGGCGAACGCGCGGGCCAGCCGCCGGACGCACGGCTGCAGGCGCTGGCTGCGGCCTGTGCGCAGGCGGGCATCGATCACGTGCACACACCGGACATCGCCCAGGCGCAGTGGGTGAAGTACAGCTTCCTCACCGCGCTGGCGGCCGGCACCTGCGCGATGCGCGCGCCGATCGGCACGATCGTGGCGGGCGAGGGCGGTGCGGACCACATGGCCGCGCTGCACGAAGAGTGCCTTGCCGTGGCCGCCGCGTCCGGCCAGCCCGTGCCCAACGCGGCGCAGGTGACCGCGCGCGAGACGCTGACGGCGGCCGGCTCGCCGATGAAAGCCTCGATGCTGCGCGATCTCGAAGCCGGCCAACGGGTCGAGGCCGCCCATATCGTCGGCGACATGGTCCATCGCGCGGGCCTGCACGGCATTGCCGTTCCCCGTCTGCACGCGGCCTGGGTGCACCTGCAGGCCTACGAAGCGCAACGCGCCGGCTGATCGTCGTCCTGGCGCGTTTCCACGAACGCTGAACATCCATCGGTTACGCTCGCCGCTCCCACAGAAACTCAGGAGCGAGGACGAATGCGGAGCATGATGCTGGCCACAGCCTGCGCCACGGTGCTGGTGCTGTCGGCATGCGGTAGCAAGGACACGGAAACCCCGCCGGCGGCGACCGACGCCGCACCGACGGAAACGCCCGCAATGCCTGCGCCCGATGCACCGACGTCCGCCAGCGGGACGGCCGACGGTCAGCTGCGGGACAAGCAAGGCAATCCGATCCCGCTCGTCCCGTTCGATCTCGCCAGCGTGCCCGTCAGCACGCAACCGCTCGGCAGCGAGCTGCCATTCTTCTCGATGCCGACCGGTTACGGTCCGGTCAATCGTGTGGAGAAGCGGGCGTACGCGCGCTTCCCGTTCCGCCTGGGCGACGGCCTGCACTGGGTCGAAGGCCCAAGCTGGAGCACCCGCATCGGCATCGACGACGATGTGGCGCCGGACAAGGAGTACTCGGCCCTTGAGTTGCGCCGCAATCTGGAGGCGGTGCTGGAACAGGCCGGTGCCAGGAAAGTGTTCGAAGGTCCGTTGAAGCGTGATCTCTACTACGGAGAACAGCTGGAAGACGAGATCGGCGGCGGCTTCATCGATGCGGTCAACATGGGCGAGGACACGCCGACGCTGGTCTACGTGCTGCGCCAGGCGGATCGTACCGTCTGGATCCAGATGGCGATGGACGGCTACTCCACCGGCATGGCGATCGTCGAAGAGCGACCGTTCGTCGCGACCGCGCGCTGGCAGGACGCGTTCCCGCACCTGGTGCCGCCGACGAACTACGAGGATGGCAACCGGCCGAAGCAGCGCGACTTCGACGCCTATCCGTTCTGGACAGGCACCGCGTTCGAGAACGTGGAAGGCAAGACCTACGTCGCGTCGATCAAGGCGAAGGAAGGCCAGCACTCGATGCACGAGGTGCGCCGCAACCTGGAAGCGATGATGGCCGAGGCCGGCGCGACCAAGGTCTTCGACGGCCGCATCCCGAAAGAGGCGGCCGAGAGCATCACCTTCGAACAGAAGAGCCCGTACAGCGATGGCACCAGCTTCGGCTGGGAAGGTTACGACTCGCTGATCTACCGCGCCGACCTGCCGGATGGTCGCCAGGTGTGGGTGCATGCGCGGCTGGAATACCTCAGCGCGGGCTGGGTCGTCGTCGAGCGCAAGGGCCTGGTGCAGACCGCCGCGCTGCTGCCGGCCGACGCGCTGAAGAAGCAGCTCGATACCAGTGGCCGTGTCGCGATCCAGGTGAACTTCGCCACCGACAAGGCCGACATCCTGCCGGATTCCAAGCCGCAGCTGGACCAGGTGCTCGCGCTGCTGAAGCAGGATCCGTCGCTGTCGTTGTCGGTCGAAGGCCATACCGACAACACCGGGACTGTCGAGCGCAACCGCACGCTGTCGACGGCGCGCGCGACGTCGGTCGTCTCGGCGCTGACCGGCCAGGGCATCGAGGCGAAGCGGCTGACGCCGGCCGGCTTCGGCCAGGACAAGCCGGTGGCCGACAACGGCACCGACGCAGGCCGTGCGAAGAACCGGCGTGTGGAGCTGGTCAAGAAATCCTGACCCCGACGGGCTTCACGCGGTACCGACGGGGAGGATCGCCATGCTGCGCCACCTTCCCCGTCCGAGGCGTCCATGAAGCATCTCAGCGCGGTGTTCCTGGTCGGTCATGTCGTCATCGTCGCGCTGTTCTTCGTGTGCGCGCTGTCGCTGGTGGTGCTGGCCGGTGGCGAGCTCTGGCACGGCATGCTGGCCGCGGGCCAGGACGTCGGCCTGCGCCAGCGCTTCGACAGCCTGCTCGAGAGCATCGGCATGCTGACCATCGCGCTGGTGGCGCTGGAACTGGCGCAGACGGTGTTCGAGGAAGAGGTGCAGCGCGACGTCAAGGTCAGCGGGCCGACCCGCGTGCGCCGCTACCTGTCGCGCTTCCTCGTGGTCATCGTCATCGCGCTGTCGATCGAGACGCTGGTCGCGACGTTCGAACTGATGCATGAGGATCCGCGCCAGCTGCCGTACGTCATCGCCATCGGCGGCTCGGCGGCGCTGCTGCTGGTGGCGTGGGGCGTGTTCGTCCGCCTCAACCGCAGCGCGGAAGAACTCGAACCCGAGGCGATGCAGCAGGCCAAGTCCGAGGACAGCAAGGTCGAGTGAGCCGTCGCTGTCTTACGCCGGCGTCGGCAGCCGGAAGAACGCACGCGCCGTCGCCGTGGTCGCGGCGGCGGTGACCTCGATGTCCTCGCCACGGTCGCGCGCCAGCTCGGCGACGATGTGGGCGAGGTACATCGGTTCATTGCGCCGGTGCGAGGGCTGCGGCTTCACGGTACGCGGCAGCAGGTAGGGCGCATCGGTCTCGATCATCAACCGGTTCGCCGGGATGTTCTTCACCAGCTCGCGCAGGTGCAGGCCGCGGCGCTCGTCGCACAGCCAGCCCGTGATGCCGATATGCCAGTCCTGGTCCAGGCAGTCGAACAGTTCCCTCTTCGTGCCGGTGAAGCAATGCACGACTGCCGGTCCCAGCTTGCCCTCGAAGTTCTTCATCATCGCCACGAAGTCGTCGTGCGCGTCGCGCTGGTGCAGGAACAGCGGCTTTCCGGTGTCGACCGCGATCTGCAGCTGCCGCTCGAACGCCTTGCGTTGCGCCGGACGCGGCGAGAAGTCGCGGAAGTAGTCCAGCCCGCATTCGCCGACAGCCACGACTTCGGGATGCGCATGCAAAGCACGCATCTCGGCGTCGCATTCGTCGGTGTACTCGGTGGCGTGGTGCGGATGCACGCCGGCGGTGGCGAACAGCTCGCCCGCGTGCGCCTGCGCCAAGCGCAGCGCCGTCGGCGAGTGCTCACGGCTGGCGCCGGTCACCACCTGCTGCACCACGCCGGCCTCGCGCGCGCGCTGGAGCACCGCGTTGCGGTCGTGGTCGAAGCTCTCGTGGGTAAGGTTGGCGCCGATGTCGATGAGATCCATGGCGCCCATTTTAAGCCCCCCGGACCGTTGGTTGGGCTCGCGATGTCAGGTGTGGGAGCGACGTCAGTCGCGAAAGACCGCCGGTAAACCTCCATCACGACTGACGTCGCTCCCACACCGATTTTCATGGATCGATCCGCGCAGGCCTTATCCTTTCCTCCGCATGCCGTCGCCCACCTTCCCGATCACCCCGCTGCTGCCGGACATCGTCCGCAGCCTGTCCGAGCACCCGCGCCTGGTGCTGGAGGCGCCACCGGGCGCCGGCAAGACCACGCAGGTGCCGCTGGCGCTGCTCGACCAGCCGTGGCTGCAGGGCCGCAAGATCGTGATGCTGGAACCGCGCCGCGTGGCCGCGCGCGCCGCCGCCGGCTTCATGGCGAAGCAGCGTGGCGAAGCCGTCGGTGGGACGGTGGGCTACCGGATCCGCTTCGAGAACAAGGTCGGTCCCGGTACCCGCATCGAAGTGGTCACCGAGGGCATCCTGACCCGGATGATCCAGGACGACCCGATGCTCGAGGACGTCGGCGCGATCCTGTTCGACGAATTCCATGAGCGTCACCTCGCCGGCGATCTCGGCCTGGCGCTGGCGCTGGACGTACAGACGCAGCTGCGCGAGGACCTGCGCCTGGTGGTGATGTCGGCCACGCTGGATGGGGAGAAGCTGGCGCGTTTCCTCGATGCGCCGCGGTTGAGCAGCGAGGGACGCAGCTATCCGGTCCAGGTCGCGCACTTCCCGCCACGCCGCGACGAGTCGCTTGAGGTGCAGATCCGTCGCGCGATCGAACATGCGGTGCAGTCGCATCCCGGCGACGTGCTGGTGTTCCTGCCGGGTCAGCGCGAGATCGCGCGCGTCGAGGCGATGCTGGCTGACGTGCTGCCGCGCGACGTGGTGGTGCTGGCGCTGCACGGCGAGCTACCGGTCGAGAAGCAGTCCGAAGCGCTGCAGCCCGATCCGCAAGGCCGCCGCCGCGTGGTGCTGGCGACCAACGTGGCCGAATCCTCGGTGACCCTGCCTGGCGTGCGCGTGGTGATCGACAGCGGTCTCGCACGCGAACCCTCGTACGATCCCAACAGCGGATTCTCGCGGCTGGAAGTGGCCAGCATCTCGCAGGCGTCCGCCGACCAGCGCGCGGGTCGCGCCGGCCGCGTCGCCGACGGCTGGGCCTACCGGCTCTGGCCGCAGTCGCAGCGGCTGGATCCGCAGCGGCGGCCGGAAATCGCGCTGGTCGAGCTCGGCGCGCTGGCGCTGGAACTGGCCGCGTGGGGCAGCGACGCGTTGCGCTTCGTCGACGCACCGCCCCCGGGCGCGATGAGTGCAGCGCGCGACCTGCTGCGCCGACTGGGTGCGCTCACCCCGGCGAACGCCATCACGCCGCTCGGCAAACGGATGCTGGCATTGGGCACGCATCCGCGACTGGCGGCGATGCTGCTGTCGGCGGGCGAGGGCGATGACCGCGCGCTTGCGTGCGACCTGGCGGCGCTGGTCGAGGCACGCGATCCGCTGCGCATGGGTGGCGACGCGCTGGCGGCGCGCTGGCGGGCGCTGGCGGCGTTCCGCACGGGACGTACGCCGGGTGAGGCCAATCGTTCGGGACTGGCGGTCATCGATGCCGCCGCCAAGCAGTGGCGTCGCCGCGTCCGCGAGAACGCGACACCGCCCGGCACGGTCGAAGCGCATCGCCTCGGCGACGTGCTGATGCATGCGTTTCCCGACCGCATCGGTTTCCAGCATCCGCAGGACGCACGCCGTTACCTGCTGGCAAACGGCCGCAGCGCGAAGCTGTTCGACGACAGCGCGCTGTTCGGCGAACCGTGGATCGTCGTCAGCGAGCTGCGCCATGAGGCGCGCGATGCGCTGGTGCAGCGCGGTGCGCCGGTGGATGAGCAGCGATTGCGCCGCGAGTTCGCCGATCGCTTCGTCACCGAGGACACCGTGCGCTGGGATCCGGCGCGCCGGGCATTGTCCGCCCAGCGCGAATCGCGCTTCGACCAGATCGTGTTCGACGCGCGCCCTGCGGGCCGCGTGGATCCGGTGCTCGCTGCCGCGGCGCTGACCGACGCGGTGCGCGATCTCGGCCTGGAGGCACTCGCGTGGCCGGAGTCGCTTCAACAGTGGCGCGAGCGCGTGCGCTGCCTGCGCGACTGGATGCCGGACTTCGGCCTGCCTGACCTGTCGAACGACGCGCTGATGGCGACCCTGGACGACTGGCTCAAGCCCGCGTTCGCCGGCAAGACCCGGCTGGACGCACTGGGAGAAGACGATCTGGCGAACGCGCTGAAATCCGGTATGGAGTGGGCGCTGCGCCAGCGCGTCGATCAACTTGCGCCGACCCGAATCACCGTGCCCTCGGGCATGGAGCGGCGCATCGAGTACGCGCACGGGCAGCCGCCGGTGCTGGCGGTGAAGCTGCAGGAGCTGTTCGGCCTGGCCGACACCCCGCGCGTCGCCGACGGCCGCGTGCCGGTGCTGCTGCACCTGCTGTCGCCCGGCGGCAAGCCGCTGCAGGTCACCTCGGACCTGCGCAACTTCTGGAACTCGACCTACGCCGAGGTGAAGAAGGAAATGAAGGGGCGCTACCCGAAGCATCCGTGGCCGGACGACCCGTGGAGTGCCCAGGCGACCCATCGGGCGAAACCTCGCGGTACCTGATCTCTCGTCGAGCTTCGTTCAGCGCACGGCCAGCGCCGGTCTACCGAACTAACACCGCGTAAACATCCCCGCCCCGACACTGGCTACCTACCCATCTTTCAGGGAAGACCCCCATGAGCAAGCTGACCACCATCACCGACCGCGCACTCGAACTCGCCAGCCAGGCGGGCAGCAGCCTCAAGCATGCCGTGCCGAGCGCAGACAAGCTGCTGCAGACCGGCGCCGCGCTGGGTGTCGCCAAGACCGGTGGCAAGCTGGCGGTGAACTTCGTCCGGCGCAATCCCGCGGTCGCGGTCGCCACGGGCATCGGTGTCGGCCTGCTGGCGCTGGTGGCCTACCGCAAGCGCAAGAGCGATCAGGCGAATGGTCCGATCGAAGGCAAGTCGCGCCGCGTGGAAGCGCGCAAGGTCAACGGCAAGGCCTCCACGGCGCGCAAGACGGGCACGCCGCGCAAGCCGCGCAGCACCGCACGTTCCGCCGAAAGTTGATCTGATCCGGGTGGCGCAGCGCGTCAGAGCGCGCGCCACGCCCCGGGGACGAGGTCGCCCAGGCGCGCCTCGCCCATGGCCGTGCGCACCAGTCGCAACGTCGGTAAACCGACCGCCGCGGTCATGCGGCGGACCTGTCGGTTGCGACCTTCGGTGATCGTCACCGACAGCCACGCGTCCGGCACCGTCTTGCGGAAGCGCACCGGCGGGTCGCGTGGCCAAAGAGCGGGTGCAGGCTCGAGCCGTTCAACCAGCGCGGCCCGTGTCGGGCCATCGTTCAACATCACGCCACGACACAGCGCATCGAGCTGCTCGTCCGTTGGCGATCCTTCCACCTGCACCCAGTAGGTCTTGGGCTGCTTGTGGCGCGGATCGGTCAGCCGGTTCGCCAGCGCACCGTCGTCGGTGAGCAGCAGCAAACCCTCGCTGTCGTAGTCCAGTCGACCCGCCGCATACACGTCACGCGGCAGGCCGAACTCCGCCAGCGTCCGCCGCGGCGGATCGCTGCGGTCGGTGAACTGGCAGAGCACGTTGAATGGCTTGTTGAACGCGATCAGCATGGAAGCCCGGGAAACGGCAACGCCACACCCCGGTGGAGTGTGGCGTCATCCGAACGGCATGATCAGTGGTGCGGCTTCACGAACCGCAGCGTCATGCGGTCGCTCTCGCCGATGGCCTGGTACTTCGCGCGTTCGGCTTCAGGATGGTTGTTGGACGGTGGCAGCGTCCACACGCCGTTCGCGTAGTCCTTGGTGTCCTTCGGATTCGCGTTGACCTCGCTCTTCGCGTCGAGGCGGAAACCCGCGGCCTCAGCCAGTGCGATGACCTGCGCTTCGCTGACATAGCCGGTGTCGTCGTCGGCCGCCACGTCCTTGTTCGCACGATGCTCGACCACGCCGAGCACGCCGCCCGGCTTCAGCACGGCGAAGAAGCCCTTGAACATGCCGCCGGCCTGGTCGGCCTTGCGCCAGTTGTGCACGTTGCGGAACGTCAGCACCACGTCCGCGGAGGCCGGCGCTCCGAACACCGGCGCCGCGGGGTCGTACTTCACCGTCGTCGCCTTGTCGTATTGCGCGGCACCGTCCGTGAACTTCTTCTGCAGGCCGTCGGCGCTGCGCTGGTAGTAGTTGCGGCTCTTCTCGGCGACGCTGGCCGGATCGACCACGGCGGCGACATAGGTGCCGCCGGCTTTCAGGTAGGGCGCGAGGACTTCGGCGTACCAGCCGCCACCGGGAGTGATCTCGACCACGGTCTGCGTCGGCTTCACGCCGAAGAACGACAGCGTTTCCTTCGGATGGCGGTAGATGTCGCGCGCGGCATTCTTCGGATCGCGCCATTCGCCCTTCAACGCAGTGTCGAGCGCCGCCGCATCGGCGGCGGGCAGGGCCTGCGTGGCGGGCGCGGGCTTGACCGGCGATGCGGCGAACGCCGGTTGTGCGGCGGCGAGTGCGGCCACGATGGCCAAAGAAAGCGAAATGCGGGTCATGCGTCAGCCCTCCAGAAAGGTGCGCGGAGCCTA
Source organism: Pseudoxanthomonas sp. PXM01 (assembly GCF_014851815.1). Taxonomy (GTDB): domain Bacteria; phylum Pseudomonadota; class Gammaproteobacteria; order Xanthomonadales; family Xanthomonadaceae; genus Pseudoxanthomonas_A. The sequence goes on along the minus strand of NZ_JACVAJ010000003.1, from coordinate 64,705 downwards.
GCATGCGGCATGTTCACCCCGCATGGCGGCTGCCGCAGGTCCTGCACGCTTCACCGCATGGATGTGTACCGTGGCTAGACTGCAGGCATCGACGGCATCGGAGACCAGGCATGAGCAGCCACGACGCAGACCACAACACCCGCATCGTGCTGGCCGCGCGCCCGCAGGGCGAGCCGAAAGCGGAAGATTTCCGTCGGGAGCAGGCGCCGCTGCCGACGCCCGCCGATGGCCAGGTGCTGCTGCGCAATCGCTACCTGTCGCTGGACCCGTACATGCGTGGCCGCATGAATGCAGGGCGTTCGTATGCCAAGCCGGTCGAGATCGGCGAGGTGATGGACGGCGGCACGGTGTCGGAGGTGATCGAATCGCGCCATCCCGGTCTGCAGGTCGGTGACCTTGTGCTCGCGCACGGCGGATGGCAGACGCATGCCATCGCCGATGGCGGAACGCTGAAGCGCAAGCTCGATACCAGCCTCGCGCCGCTGACGACGGCGCTCGGCGTCTACGGCATGCCCGGCTTCACCGCTTACGCCGGCCTGCACGAAATCGGTCAGCCGAAGCCGGGCGAGACCGTGGTGGTCGCCGCGGCCAGCGGACCGGTCGGCGCGACCGTCGGCCAGATCGCGAAACTGCAGGGCACCCGCACCGTCGGCATTGCCGGTGGCGAGCGCAAGCGCGCGTACTTGCAGGACGAACTTGGCTTCGACGTCGCGCTGGACCATCGCGCGACGGATTTCGTCGAGCAGCTTCGCGCGGCCTGTCCTGAAGGCATCGACGTCTACTTCGAGAACGTCGGCGGCGCCGTGTTCGACGCGGTGGTTCCGCTGCTCAACGATTTCGCCCGCATCCCGGTCTGTGGTCTGGTCGCGCACTACAACGACAAGGCGCTGCCGTCCGGACCCGACCGCATGCCGTGGCTGATGAGCCAGATCCTGACCCGCCACCTGACCGTGCGCGGTTTCATCCAGCACGATTTCATCGCGCTGTATCCGCAGTTCCTGCGCGAGATGGGTGGCTGGCTGGCGGACGGAAAGATCCGCTACCGCGAGGATCTGGTCGAAGGACTGGAGAACGCACCACGCGCGCTGATCGGCCTGCTGCGCGGCGAGAACTTCGGCAAGGTGGTGGTGAAGCTCTGAAGGCCGCTACTCAGCGCTCGATGCCGTTCTCGGCTTCGTACTTCTGCATCGTCGCGATGGCGTCCAGCAGGTACGCGTACCAGGCTTTCTCGACGTCCTCGATGGGACCCACCAGGCGCTCGAAGTCGGGCGTCGACGCGCCAAGCGAAAGCAGTTGTTTGTAGGCGTTCGCATACCTGCCGTTCTCGTAATGGAACAGGAAGTGCGTCAGGCCCCAATAGTGCAGGTAGTAGAGATTCACGTGCTGGTTGATGTCCGGCCCATGACCCTCCAGCAGGTCGCGCAACGGGATGAAGCGGACGGCGGCGACGTCCGCCTGCAGGCTTCCCGTCAGCTTCATCCGCGACAGCCACCAGATCGGGTACGTGTCGGGATCACTGCGACCCGGCGTCAGTACACCGTCCTCCAGCCAGCTCGCGCCAAGATAGCCTGCGACCCCTTCATTGGCCCACGCAGGCAGGCGCCAGCCGGCGACTTCGGTGTTCAACTGGTGCACGGCCTCATGGAGCATCCAGTGGTGCGGGTTCGCCTTGCCGCCGCCGTAATAGGCGTAGCACGCAGGTCGCAGGTAGTACGCCTCCGCCCAGGGCCGGCTGCGGTTGTTGCGCTGGAACTCGTCGCGGTCTGCATACAGCACCAGCGTGAGCGGTCGCGAAGAAGGGCGGACCTTGTCGGCGAACAAGGCCATGTACGCGGCGTGGAGGCTTTCGACCGCGTCCGCCACCTGTCGAGTCTGCTCCGGGGCGGCGGTACTGTGGATGCGATAGTGCGGCGTTTGCAGCAGTGTGGCCGTTGCGGGAATGCGCGCGGCGGGTGCCGGGACGGGTACTGGCGCAGGCGCAGGGCGCGCATGCTGCCATCCGATGATGCCGCCGACCAGCGCCAGGGACGCCAGGACTGCGGCGATGAGCAAGCTACGCCGCGTCATGCCACCGGCGGTACCGGCAGGCTGACATTCATCAGCGTGGGATCGTCGGGGTCGAGTTTCACCGCGAAGCCCAGGCTTTCGCACATCGCCAGCATGGTGCGGTTCTCGCGCAGCACCTGGCCTTCGATGATCTTCAGGCCCTGCCACTGCGCGTACTCGATCATGATCTGCATCAGCTTCCAGCCGATGCCGTGGCCCTTCAGGTCGGAACGCACGAGGATGCCGTACTCGCCCTTCTCGTAGTTGGCATCGGCGTGCAGGCGCACCGCGCCGAGCATCTCGTGCGTGCCGGGATGCACGGCCACCAGCGCGATCGAGCGCGCGTAGTCGAGCTGGGTGAGGCGGGCGATGAACTCGTGGCTGAAGTGGCGGACCGACTGGAAGAAGCGCAGGCGCAGGTCTTCGTCGGTGATGTGGGTGAAGAATTCGCGGAACATCGCGTCATCCTCCGGTCGCACCGGCCGCACCAGCGCGGGCTGGCCGTCGGCCAGCAGGATCGTGCGCTCCCATTCGGTCGGATACGGGAAGATCGCGAAGCGTGGATGGCCGCGGCCCTTGTGCAGCGCACGGCCGCGCGCGACGGCGATGCGCGCGTCCACCGCGACCACGCCGTCGCGGTCGGCCAGCAGCGGATTGATGTCGAGCTGCTGGATCTCAGGGATGTCGGCGGCCAGCTGCGCCAGCTTCACCAGCACCAGGGCGACGGCGCGCTCGTCCGCGGCCGGCACGTCGCGATAGGCCTTCAGCACACGCGAGACGCGCGTGCGTGCGATCAGTTCGTGCGCCAGCCGCAGGTCCAGCGGCGGCAGTGCCACGGCCTGGTCGTTGATCACTTCGACGGCGGTGCCACCACGTCCGAACGCGATGACCGGACCGAACACCGGATCGTCGGCGATACCGGCGATCAGTTCGCGCGCTTTCGGCCGCAGCAGCGTGGGCTGCACCAGCACGCCTTCGATGCGCGCTTCCGGCCGGCGTTCGCGCGCGCGCTGCAGGATGCCGGCGGCCGCTTCGCGCACGGCGTTGGCATTGGGCAGGTTGAGGCGCACGCCGTCGACGTCGGACTTGTGCGGGATGTCGGGCGACAGGATCTTCACCGCCACCGTTGCGCCTTCGGCCAGCAACGCGGCGGCGATACGGGCGGCATCGTCGGCGTCTTCCGCGCGCCACACCGGTGCCATCGGGATGCCGTAAGCCGCCAGCAGCTGCGTGGTGGCGAGCGGATCCAGCCACGTCTGGCCGGCATCGAGCGCGGCGTGGACCAGCGCGCGGGCGGTGGCGACGTCCGGACTGAAATCCTCGGGCAGGCTGGGCGGCGTCTCCATCAACGCGGCCTGCACCTCGCGGTGGCGGACCAGATGCATGAAGCCGGCGACGGCATCGGACTCGTTCGGATAGCGCGGGATCTGCGCGGCATCGAGCACCGCTTCGGCCTGCGGATCGTTGCCCAGCCAGACGGTGAAGACGGGCTTGCGCGCGCTGTGCGCCGGCCGCTGCGACAGCACGCGGGTCACGGCATGCGCGGCTTCCGACGACGACGACAGTACGGTCGGCACGTTGACCGCCAGCAGGGCGTCGTTCTCCGGATCGGCGAGCAGTGCCTCGATGGTGGCCGCATAACGGTCGGCGTCGATGTCGGTCAGCAGGTCGACCGGATTGGTCCGCGACCAGCCCACGGGCAGGGTGCGGTCCAGCACATCGCGCGTGGCGTCCGATAGCGTTGCCAGCGTGCCGCCCTGTTCGTACAGGTGGTCGACGGACAGCGCACCGACGCCACCGCCGTTGGTCAGGATCGCGAGGCGGCGGCCGTTGAACGGACGGACCTGGCCCAGGGTGCGTGCGGCGGCGAACAGTTCGTGCAGCGAGCGCACGCGCAGTAGGCCGGCACGCCGGAATGCGGCGCCATACACCGCGTTCGGTTTCGCCAGATTCTGGGTATGCGTGCTGCCTGCCGGCGTGGAACGGGCAGGCACGCCATGGCCGGACTTCACCACGACGACGGGTTTGGTGCGCGCCGCGGCGCGCGCGGCCGACATGAATTTGCGCGCATCGCGGATGGCCTCCACGTACAGCAGGATTGCGCGCGTGCGATGGTCGGTGGCGAAGTAGTCGAGCAGGTCGGCGAAGTCGACGTCCAATGCATCGCCCAGCGACACCACCGCCGAAAAGCCGACCGGCTGGCTCATGCTCCACTCGACCAGTCCGCCGGAGATGGCGCCCGATTGCGAAATCAGCGCGAGGTCACCGGCCTTCGGGAAGCGGCTGGCGAGGCTGGCGTTGAGGCGCGCATGCGGCGCGATCACGCCCAGGCAGTTCGGGCCGAGCACGCGCAGGCCCTTCTCGCGCGTCAGGGTTTCGAGCTGCGCCGCGGGCGAACCCGGTCCGCTGCCCATCGCCGCAGTCAGCACGACGATGGCGGCTGCACCTTTCTCCGCCGCCTCGGCGGCGAGATGCGGCACGGTCGCCGCCGGCGTGGCGATGACCACCAGGTCCGGTGTCCACGGCAGGTCGCGCAACTGGCGCGCAATGGTGACGCCGTCCATTGGGGTCGGATGCTTGTTCACCAGCCCGATCTGTCCGTCGAAACCCGCCGCCAGCAGGTTCTCGATCACGGCGCGGCCGACCGAGCGCGGCCGCGACTGGCTGCCCACCACCGCGACGGCGCGCGGCCGGAAGATGGAATCGAGGCGGTAGGTGCTCATGACGGGACAGCGTTCTCCGGATGGCGGCAAGGGTAGCGCGATGCGCATTGCGTCCGCATGCGCGCGATCACGCCAGCTTCAACGCATCCGGATACGGTGCAGTATCCGGGTATTCGCCCGCGGCGAGATGCGACTGGAGGTCGCGCCACCATACGGGCCGGAACAGCTCGCCATGTGCGGCCTTCAGCGCCTTTGCCAGCGCATCGGGCAGGCCGAGGAACTGGGGGAAGCGTTCGGGGAAGACATCGCCCGCGTCCACGTGGAACCATGGGCCATCGGCCATCTGTTCTTCGTACGTCGTCGGCTGTGGCCAGTCGCGGAACCGGCAATCGGCCACCAGCCGCAGTTCGTCGTAGTCGTAGAACACCACCCGGCCATGGCGTGATACGCCGAAGTTCTTCAAGAGCATGTCGCCCGGAAAGATGTTGTTGCGCGCCATGTCCTTGATCGCCTGCCCGTAATCGAGCGCGGCGGTGCGCGCCGCGTCGGCCTTCTGCTCGCGCAGGTACAGGTTCAGCGGCCGCAGGCGTCGCTGCACGTAGCAGAGGTGGATGACCAGGTCGTCGCCATCTTCGCTGAGGCTTTGCCCGCAGCTCTCGCGCAGTTCCTGCAGCAGCTCGGGCGAGAAGCGTGCGCGCGGGAAGCGCAGGAAACGGAACGCCTGCGTGTCCAGCAAGCGACCGACGCGGTCGAGGTGGAACACCAGATCGTACTTGTCCTCCACATCCTGCCGGGTCATCGCCTTGGGATACGCGAAGCGGTCGCGGATCACCTTGAACACCAGCGGATAGCTGGGCAGGGTGAACACCGCCATCACCATGCCGGGCGTGCCCTCGGCATGGACCAGCCGTTCGTCCGGATGCGCGTGGAAGTGGTGGAAGAACGTGCGGTAGCGCTCGGTCTTGCCCTGCTTGGCGCGGCCGAGCACGGTGTAGATCTCGTCGATCGGCTTGCCGGGCAGCAGCGAGCGCAGGAATACCACCGCATCGCCGACCGTCGTCAGGTCGGCATGGAAGTAGCTGCGCGAGGTCCCGAACAGGTGCGCCACGTCGCCCCGGTGCGTCAGTACGGCTTCCGCTTTCAGCCGGCCGCCGTCGTTGACCAGCGCGATAACGCAGGGCGAGAACCGGTGCTCACCGAACACGCGCCCCACCAGATAGGCGCGCCGCTCGCGGTAGAACACCGTGTCCAGCAGTTCGATGCCGCGGACCGGATGGGCGCCCCAGTGCGCCAGGTCGTCCTGCAGCCGCACCGCGATCGCCGCAGCGCAGCGGGTACGGTGGGCGTAGGGCACGTCGAACCCGTAGTCGCCGAGCACGCGCGCGAAGGTATCGGTCGGCCGCTGTTCCGACACGGCATAGCTGTGGCGGGCGACCGGATGGGTGATCGCATCGGTGGGTTCGACATCGAGCGCCACGAATTCCAGTGCGGGATCGACGCCGCGGATACGAAGGAAGCGGCGGCAGAGCGTGTTGTAGAACGTCTTGTAGAGCTCGCGGTCGATCTGTCCCGCGACCAGCGCCTCGAACGCGGCGCGCGCGGTGATCCACAGCGTCCGGTCATGGGCTTGGCCCAGGAGCGCCGATTGCAGGCGCAGCGCGCATTCGGCAATGCACTGGTCGTACAACTCGATGCGTTCGACCGCGTCGGCACGCGCACCGGCCCAGTCCATCGTTTCGAACCGGCGTTTCGCGCGCTGCGTGATCTCCGCGAACCGTGCGTGGTAGTCCGCGAACGCGTCGTGGATCAGGCGGGCGATGGCATCGTCGTGGACCATGCGACCGATGTTAGCCGGCGCGCGCTGGAGTCATCGCTCCACCGCGATGCCGGCCTGCTCCAGCAACCAGCCGCGCACCTTGCGGAAGCCGGGATGCGAGAGGCTGCGCTCGGGATAGACCAGGTAATGCGCGAAGTCGGCCTGCAGCCGCTTCTTCGTCAGCGTGACCAGCCGGCCCGCTTTCACCAGCGGCTCGGCCAGCGTCCAGCGCGCCAGCGCCACGCCCACGCCCTGCGCCGCGGCCTGGTGCAGCGTCTCGGTGTCGTCGAACTGCGCCACGTAGCGCGCCGGCGCTTGCCCGCCGAAATGCTCGAACCAGTCCTTCCAGCGGTTGGCCGGATCGCCGAGCAGCGGCAGCTTCGCCATCTGGTCCGGCGCCGGCTTGCCGTGCTGCTTCACCAGCGCGGGACTGGCCACCGGCGTGATCCATTCGTGGAACAGGAACTCCGCATGCACGTTCGGCCAGCGTCCGCCGCCGAGGCGCAGCGCCAGATCGACCGGCTCGCGTTCGAAATCGACCACGTGCGTGCTCGACTGCAGGTTGAGGCCCAACTCCGGATGCGCGGCGAGAAATGCGGGCAGCCGCGGCACCAGCCAGGCCGTGGCCATCGACGGGATGAGGCTCAGCGTGACCGTGTGGTCGTTGCGCAGCGTTGCGCGCCGCAGTGCGTGGTCGATGGTATCCAGCGGACCCGAAATAGCATCGAACAGGCGCTGGCCGTCCGGCGTGAGTTCCACTCCGCGCGGGCCGCGCGCCAGGAGCTTGTGGCCGAGCCGCTGTTCCAGCAGCCGCATGCGGTGGCTCAACGCACTGACGGTGAGGTGCATGGCCTCCGCCGCACGCGTCAGGTTGCGCAGGCGCGCGGCCGTAACGAAGGCATCCACCTGGTCCAGCGGCAGCCGGCTCATCTTGAATCCACCTCAAGGTAGGTTTGCGGAGCTTTCGCTTTTTCAGGGCTGATGATGCGCCTAGCTTGGTAACCCTTCAAGCCGGATACCGGCGCCGCGGAGCAGTCCCATGCAGACCGAAGCCAAGAAGCAGTGGTGGCAGCAACTGGGTGGCATGAGCCAGGGCATGTTGTTCCTGCATGGCCATGTGGTCCCTCCCGTCGAGGTGGCGCAGATGCAGGAAGAGCGCCGTCACCATGTGCACGACGCGAGGGGCAAGGTGAGGCATCAGCGTGCGGTGCAGCGGCTGAGCGCGCGACGCCTGGGCATGATCGTCGCGTTGCTGTCGGCCGAGCGGCCTGTGCCCTGAAGGGATTCTCCTTTGTAGGAGCGACGTCAGTCGCGACCGCAAGCGTCGAGCGTCTGGATGTCGCGGTTCATGCGAGCTCTTGTCGTGCGGTCGCGACTGACGTCGCTCCTACAGCGTCTCCGTCAAGCCTTCACGTACACCCAGGCATCGCGCCCGGACTTCAGGCGCACTTGCACCCGCGTGTAGTCGGCGACTTCATAGCGGTCCGCGGCAGCGAGTTCATCGGCACTGATGTGGAAGACCGTGCCGGTCACTTCGTCGGCAGGATCGCCGCTGGGGCTGACGATCGGATGGAAGCGCTCGCCGCTGGCAGCCAGCACCTCCGGGTCGGTGATCTCCACCATCGTCCGTGCATAGCCCGTCATCGCATCGGGCTCACCGTCCAGGCGGCGGCCGAACGAGGACACCTGCACGCTTTCCAGCTGCAACGTGCCATACGAGAAGAGCAGGATGCTGTGGTCGGTCATGGTCGGGCGCTCGGCGGGGAACCACAGCATGCGGTTCCCGCACCGCTGCCGCAACGCGGGATGGCCGGGTGACGTGCGTCGCCTGGCTTGTCCTGTCAGATCGAGAGCTGGCTTTCCACGTCGAGCACCTTGCGGCGCGCCAGCGCCAGGTTCGACTTGTTGCGGTCGAGCACCACGTAGAAGAACAGGCCCGGCTTGGCCGCCACCGGACGCATGATGTGGTACGCCTTGCCCAGCGAGATCAGGATGTCCTCGATGGTGTCGTTGAGCTTCAGCGCACCGGCGGTCTTCATCTTGGCGCGGATCACTTCGGTGTTGCCCGCCGCCGCCACTTCCATGTCCATGCCGCCCCCGGCCTCGCCCAGCAGCATGCCGCTCTCGTAATCCACCAGGGCGACGGCCTGCGCGCCGTCGATGGTCATCAGTTCGTTCAACGAATCGCCAAGTCCCGCCATGTCGCACCCCTGTCGTTGGAAGTAAGAGCCATGCATGCCTCGGTACGGGCCGGCTCAGGACCCGTCGAGTTCGGCCAGGACGTTCCGGCCGCATTCCTTCGCGCTCCACAAGACGTTGCCGATCACGCTGCGGTGGTCGCAGGCGGCCATCAGCAGGAACGGCTCGCGTTCCGTGCGCAACGACAGCATCAACACCTTGCCGTGCTCCGATTCCAGCATCAGCACGCCCAGCTGGCCCAGCGACAGCTCGCGGCCGATCGCCGCGGCCAAGGCCAGCATCGCGCTGGTCATCGCCGCCAGGCGCTCGCCGTTCGCCGAGGCGGGGTTGGACTGCGCCAGCGCGAAGCCATCGACACTGGCGACCACGGCGGTGCGGACACCGTCGACTGCGTCGGAGAACTCGCGCAGGCAGCGCTCCACCTTGGCGCGCTCCTGTTCGCCGAGTCCGCGATGACGCTGTCCGTCAGCCATGCGCAGCGACCAGGTCGAAGGCTTCGATCTCCGACATCAGCACATCCATCAGCAGCATCACCGACGCGTCGGAGCGCGGATCGAACGGCACGACCGGCAATGCACGCAGCAGTTCGCTGGCGCGCGTCGCGAGCGCGTCGATGTCTACGTGCGGGGCGAGATCCAGTTTCGACAGTCCGATGGCCGTCGGAGCGTCGGGCGCGTGATCGTGCAGCGCCAGCAGGTAGCGATCCAGCTCGTCCACGACGGCGCGTGCGCTTGCGTCGGCCAGGACCAGTACGCCGCTGGCGCCCTGCAGCAGCACCGGCCAGATGAAGTCGAAGCGCGCCTGGCCCGGCGTGCCGTACAGGCGCAGGCGGTCGCCATTGGGCAGGTCGATATCGGCATAGTCCATCGCCACGGTGGTCGACAGCTTGTCGGAGGCACTGTCGGTATTGGCGACGTCGGTATCGACGACCCGGTCACCCGCCAGCGCCCGTACCAGCGTGGACTTGCCGGCACCCATGGCGCCGAGCACGACGATCTTGTGCTCGCGCGGGCTCAAGCAGTCTTGCTCCGCAGGCCGCGCCACATCCGTGCCAGCAACGAACCGGTGATGGCCGGACGTGATGCGGGCGCGTCCGCCACGACCGCGTCGGGCGTCTCCACCATCGCGTAACCGCACAGATAGGCCGAACGGACGAAGGCCAGCACGGTGGCGGCATCGAGATCGAGCAACTGCTGGCATTCGTCCACCGAACATGCGCGCTTGAGCAGCAGCGAGCACAGGCGGAAGCCGTCGTGCTGGTGTGCCAGCAGGCGGAAGTCCGGCCAGCGCAGCAAGCGGATGCGCGCATGCCGGAACAGCCGGTGATCGAGGTCCTGCCAGTCGCCGCCGTGCTGTGCGATCTGCCACAGGATCGGCCGCAAGGGTTGATGGAACTGGTGCCTGGCAAGCGTCTCGAAGCGTTCGGCAGGCAATGCCTGAAAGACGATGCGGCCGAAGCCTTCGCCCAGCACATGCGCCAATGACGCCGGCGATGCCGCGATGTTCGCCGAGAGCGGTACGCCGTGATCGTGCGCGAAATCGAGCAACAGGCGCGGTTGTCCATCCAGCGAGAGCAGCGCGTGGCCGCTTTTCGCCCACAACTGTTGTCGCAGGCGACGCGTCAGCGGCTTGCTGCCGGTGATAGCCGGCGACGATGCGGAATCCAGCCGCTCCCGATACTCCGGTGCGGCAACAGAAATACTGGCCATGCTCTTTCCCCTGCCAGAAAGCACTGCCGCTGCGTGGACGTGGTGTGCGACCTACGGTATGCAAACCTCCGCGCACGATTCGTGCGGAGAACCACAGAACCGCGCGCTGCACGCCACGTATCTGCATGAACCTGACGCGCGGCACGCACGCAAAGAAAAACCCGCGCCGGAGCGCGGGTTTTTCCTGACAGGGAAAACCGTACAGCGATGCCGTTACGGCATCGCCGCCGCGATTACAGCGCAGCCAATGCGTCGTTGAACGTCTTGCTGGGCCGCATGGCAGCGGAGGTCTTGGCGATGTCGGGATGGTAGTAACCGCCGATATCCAGCGCCTTGCCCTGCGCGCCGTTCAACTCGCCGAGGATGGTCGACTCGTTGTCGACCAGTGCCTTCGCCAGCGGCGCGAACTTCGCCTTCAGTTCAGCGTTCTCGTCCTGCTCGGCCAGGGCCTGCGCCCAGTACTGCGCCAGGTAGAAGTGGCTGCCGCGGTTGTCGAGTTCACCGACCTTGCGCGCGGGCGAGCGGTTCTCATCGAGGATGCGGCCGTTGGCCATGTCCAGCGCGTTGGCCAGCACTTTGGCCGGCGTGTTGAGGTAACGCTGGCCCAGGTGTTCCAGCGACGCCGCCAGCGCGAGGAACTCGCCCAGCGAATCCCAGCGCAGGTAGTCCTCTTCCAGGAACTGCTGCACGTGCTTCGGCGCGGAACCGCCGGCGCCGGTCTCGAACAGGCCGCCACCGGCCATCAGCGGCACGATCGACAGCATCTTGGCGCTGGTGCCCAGCTCCATGATCGGGAACAGGTCGGTCAGGTAGTCGCGCAGCACGTTGCCGGTCACCGAAATGGTGTCCTCGCCCTTGCGGGTGCGCTCCAGCGACACCTTCATCGCCTCGACCGGCGGCAGGATGCGGATGTCCAGCGCGTCGATGGTGTAGTCCTTCAGGTACTGCTCGACCTTGGCGATCACCTGCGCGTCGTGCGCGCGCGCCTTGTCCAGCCAGAAGATGGCCGGTGTCTTGCTGAGGCGCGCGCGGCCGACGGCCAGCTTCACCCAGTCCTGGATCGGCGCGTCCTTGGTCTGGCACATGCGCCAGATGTCGCCGGCTTCCACCTTGCTTTCGAACACCACCTTGCCGGCATCGTCGCTGACGCGCACGGTGCCATCCGCCGGGATCTGGAAGGTCTTGTCGTGGCTGCCGTACTCCTCGGCCTTCTGCGCCATCAGGCCGACGTTGGGCACGCTGCCCATGGTGGCCGGATCGAACGCGCCGTTCGCACGGCAGTCGTCGATCACCGCCTGGTAGATGCCGGCGTAGCAGCGGTCCGGGATCACCGCCTTGGTATCCTGCAGCTTGCCCTCGGCGTTCCACATCTTGCCGGAGTCGCGGATCATCGCCGGCATCGAGGCGTCGACGATGACGTCGCTCGGCACGTGCAGATTGGTGATGCCCTTGTCCGAGTTCACCATCGCCACCGCGGCGCTGTCGGCATACACGGCCTGCAGGTCGGCCTTGATCGCCTCCTGCTGGTCGGCAGGCAGCGAACCCAGGCGGCCGTACAGATCGCCGATGCCGTTGTTGGCGTCGAAGCCGATCTGCTCCAGCACGGCGGCGTGCTTGGCCAGCGCGGCCTTGTAGAACTCGTTGACCACCACGCCGAACATGATCGGGTCGGAGACCTTCATCATCGTGGCCTTCAGGTGCAGCGAAAACAGCACGCCCTGGGCCTTGGCATCGGCGATCTCGGCAGCGACGAACGCGGCCAGCGCCTTGCGACTCATCGAAGCGGCATCGACGATCTCGCCAGCCTTCACCTTCACCTTGTCCTTGAGCACGGTGACCGTGCCGTCGTTGGCGACCAGTTCGATCTTCAGCGCGCCGTCGGCGGCCAGCGTGGCGGACTGCTCGCTGCCGAAGAAGTCGCCGGCGGCCATGTGGGCGACGTGCGACTTAGATTCCGTGCTCCACGCGCCCATGCGGTGCGGGTGCTTGCGGGCGAAGTTCTTGACCGACAGCGGCGCGCGGCGGTCGGAGTTGCCTTCGCGCAGCACCGGGTTCACCGCGCTGCCCTTGACCTTGTCGTAGCGGGCCTTGGCGTCCTTCTCCTTGTCGTCCTTCGGCTCATCCGGGTAGTCCGGCAGCGGATAGCCCTGCGCCTGCAGTTCCTTGATCGCGGCCTTCAGCTGCGGCACCGACGCGCTGATGTTCGGCAGCTTGATGATGTTGGCTTCCGGCTGCGTCGCCAGCTGGCCCAGCTCGGCCAGGTCGTCGCTGATCTTCTGCGCGTCGCTCAGGTATTCGGGGAACTGCGACAGCAGGCGGCCGGCGAGCGAGATGTCGCGGGTCTCCACGGCGATGCCGGCCGGCGCGGTGAACGCTTCGACGATCGGCAGCAGCGACTGGGTGGCGAGGAACGGGGCTTCATCGGTGAGGGTGTAGATGATGCGGGGCGTATCCGACATGGGGATCAGGACTCTCGACAAGGGGGCGATGGGGAATTCAGCGCGCCATTGTCGCGCGCCAGCGCACGCAGGGCAAAACGAGGGGGTATGGATCGCAGTGTGTCGCAGGGTCATGTCCCGGGACACGGCGGCGAGCGCGACATCGTTGCAACGGGAACGACCAGAGTCAGGAAACGCGCAAAAAAAGCGGGCGTGGATCACTCCACGCCCGAGCTTGCCCCACACACGTGGGAGAGAGCCTTGGTCTTGCGGGGATTACTTGACTTCGATTTCCTGCGTGATGCCGACCGGCTGGCCGTTCAAGGTCACGTCGACCTTGTACTTGCCGGCGGGCCAGTCGGTCGCCTTGGTGAATTCGACGTTGGTGGTGTCGACGCCGCCGGCGACGACGTTGGCCGTCTGCTGACCGGCCACCTGACCGTCCTGGAACGTCAGCTTGGCGTCGATCACGGCATTGGCCGGCGTCGCAGCGTCGGTCTTCACCGACACGATGATCTTGTCCTTCACGCCGAACATGCCGACAGCGGCCACGGACTTGTCGGCTGCAGCCGTGTTGCCCACGGTGACGCTGGTCGCGCTGACAGGTGCCGGCGCGGGAACAGGCTCGACAGGCGCGGGCGCGGGTTCGACAGCGGCCGGCGGCGCGACGACGGGTTCTTCCTTCTTCTTGCAGCCGACCAGCGCGACGGTGCCGACCAGCGCGGCGGCCAGGGCATAGGAGATGCGGTTGTGCTTCATGGGTTCGGTCCTTGTAATGAAGTGGGAGGCGATCAGGCTTCGGCAGGCTTCGGCGGCAGCTTGATGACCTGCCCCGGGAAAATGCGATCCGGATCGTCGATGACGTCGCGGTTGGCTTCGAAGATCTGCTTCCACGCATTGGCACTGCCGTAGTGCGTCTTGGCGATCTTCGAGAGCGTGTCGCCCTTCTCGATGGTGTAGCTTTGTTCGCCGACGATTTCAGCAGTACTGTCGACGCGTGCGGTCACGTCGGAGAAATCCGCTGCTTTCTCAGCAGTGGAGTCCACCTTGGCGGTGACGTCCGAGAAATCCGCTTTCTTTTCTGTGCTCATTGCAACCACCCTTCCTGGCGGGCCGTTGGGATGCGCAAAGCGTTGCACGCGCTCTGTTAAGAATCCATAGCGCGCACGTGAAACGGGCTCTATTGTTACGTGAGTAACCTTACTGTCGTACGTCGCGCTTCATGAGCGGGACATTCATGTCGGCGGTGGCGCGCCAGGGATTGATATCCAGGCCGCCACGCCGCGTGTACCGCGCTTCGACCGACAGCGAGGCTGGACGGCAATGCGCCAGCAGATCGTGAAAAATCCGTTCGACGCACTGCTCGTGGAACTCGGCGTGGTCGCGGAAGCTCACCAGGTAACGCAGCAGCTCGACGCGGTCGATACGCGGACCGGCGTAGAGGATGACGACGGTCGCCCAGTCCGGTTGGCCGGTGACCGGGCAGTTCGATTTCAGCAGCTCGGACGACAGTACTTCCTCGACCTGCTCTTCCGGATCGGCGGCCAGGAACTCGGCGCGCGGCGGACCGTAATGGTCGATCTCGACGTCCAGGCCGTCGATCGATTCGCCCTCCGGCGCATCCGCCATCGGCGGCAGGCCGAACACCACCTGCACGTCCGCGCCCGCGCGCGCCGACAGGTCGGTGGCGATGCGTTCGAGCACGGCGGCATCGCTGTTGAAGCGGGTGCTGTTGAGCGAGTTGAGGTAGAGCTTGAGCGACTTCGATTCGATCAGGCACGGCGAGGTGCACGGCACCGTCAGCGTGGCCGTCGCCACGCGCGGCTTGCCGCGCGCGTCGAGCCAGCTCAGTTCATAGCCATGCCAGCGGTCGTGGCCGACGAAGGGCAGGGCATCGGCGGCGATGCCGATCTCGTCGCGCGCGCCCTGGCGCGGGATCGGGAACAGCAGGGTCGGGTCGTAGTGCGCGGGATACGCGACCTCGCGACCCAGCGAGGAGTCCTGGGGGGTGTTGTTCATGCCGCCATTTTACGGACGCGCCCTAAAGCCGGGGTGTATAACGGCGGCGTCTCCAGGGAGGACGCGACCATGCGATCACTGCTGCTGCCCGGCCTGTGCGTCCTGCTGTCCGCCTGTGCGAGTAGCCCCGCGACCGGTAGTGGTCCGCCTCCGGCCGCCCCGCCGGACGACGGCCTGGTCCGCCCCGAGGGCAAGGGACCGGTCTCGATGCGGGTGGGCCAGGTGCTGGAGATCGCGTTGATGGCAAACGCGAGCACGGGCTACCAATGGGAGTTCACTTCGGACGGCGCCCCGGTACTGTCGCGCACCACCGGCCCCGCCACGCCGCCGCCGATGGATACCCAGCCGCCGATGCCGGGCGCGCCCTCGATGGCACGTTGGTGGTTCCGTGCGGACAAGGCGGGGGAGACAAAGGTGCGGATGGTGTACCGGCGCTCGTGGGAGACGGTGCCGCCGGTGGAGGTGGTGGAGTACGTTGTCCTGGTGAAGTAAGGAGCATGATCGCGATGGGTGCAAGAAAAGGACTTCTCTCGGCAGGCTGGCTTCTGCTCACGGTGCCGGTGTCTGCGTCCGCCGGCTCCGGCGCCCCGGTCGACTGTGCGCCAGCGGCACTGCGGCACGAACTGCTGCAGCGCCGCGATGGAGACCAAGCAGCGCGCAACGCATTGACCGCGTCACCAGAATCGAAGGTGGCACTGGACAAGGTACTGGACATCGACGCGGACAACGCCAAATTCATGCGGGGTGTCGTCGGCTCGTGTGGCTGGCCGAAGCGTTCGGCCATCGGCGAGGAGGCGGCGAAGGCGGCGTGGCTGCTGACCCAGCATGCCGACATGGATCCGCAGTACCAGGCATCGGCCGCCCAGCAGATGAAGCAGGCTGTCCTGGCAGACGAAGCCGACGGCAGGCAACTGGCATCGTTGGTCGACAGGAATCGTCGCCTCACCGACCAGGCCCAGGTGTACGGCATGCAGTACTTCAGGAATGGCCAGGGTGTCGTCGAGTTCTACGACATCGTGACGCCCACGAAGCTGGACGAGCGCAGACAGGAGATTGGGCTGGAAAGCTTCTACTGCTGGGCGCAGCGGGTTTCGTCATCCACTGGGACGGCCGCTCTGGTCTGGCCGGAGGACGTGCTGTTCCAGCCTTCATCGTGTCCGGCTGACTGAGGCGGTTCTGGTTTGACCTTGCGAGCCGCATCTCGCGCTGTCTTCCCGAAGGATTCCGCGCGATGCCCGCCTGCGACTTGGCTTCGATGGCGTCGCGAGGCAAAGTGAGCCCTCCCCCGAAGGCCAGGGAGGCCGTCATGATCTCGCGCGCATCCATTCTCTGGCTTACGTTGATGGCTGCAACTCCTGTCGTGGCACAGACCCTGCCCGCGGTGCCATCGCCCGTCGCGCCGCCAGCTACTGCTCCCGCTGCCGACCCGGTTTTCATCGCCTGCATGGCCAGCCTGCGCAGCGTCGCCGAGAAGCAGGGCATCACCGCGACCACGTTCGATACCTACACGAAGGACCTGGTCGCCGACATGAGCGTGCTGGACCTGCTGGATGCGCAGCCGGAATTCACCACGCCGCTTTGGGACTACCTGGCGGCGCTGGTCGACGACCAGCGCGTCAGCGATGGGCAGGCGATGCTGACCACGCATGCCGAGCTGCTGGGTCGGGTGTCGCAGGCCTATGCCGTGGATCCCGCCACCGTCGTCGCGGTCTGGGGCGTGGAGAGCGATTACGGCCGCGTGTTCGGCAAGCGGCCGCTGCTGGTGTCGCTGTCCACGCTGTCGTGTTTCGGCCGGCGGCAGGCGTTCTTCCGCGGCGAGTTCCTGACCACGCTGAAGCTGTTGCAGGCGGGCGACGTGCGGGTGGATGGCTTGAACGGCTCCTGGGCCGGCGCGTTCGGGCATACCCAGTTCATGCCCAGCACCTACCAGCGCATCGCGGTCGACTTCGATGGCGATGGGCGACGCAACCTGATCGACAGCATTCCCGATGCGCTCGCATCGACCGCCAACTACCTGGTGAAGTCCGGCTGGAGTACCGGCGAACCGTGGGGCTACGAGGTGAAGCTGCCCGCCGGCTTCGACATCGCCCAGGTCGGGCGCACCAGCCGCAAACCGCTGACCCAATGGGTGGCACAAGGCATCGCCCGCGTCGACGGCCAACCGTTGCCGGCCGACGACCGCAACGCCGCGGTGCTGGTGCCGACCGGCGTCAATGGCCCGGCCTTTGTGGTGTTCAAGAACTACGACGCGATCTATTCCTACAACGCCGCCGAGAGCTACGCCCTGGCCATCGCGCTGCTGGCGGACCGCCTGCGTGGCGGCACGGGGCTGGTCACGGCCTGGCCGACCGACGATCCCGGGATCGGGCGTCCGCAGCGACGCGAACTGCAAACCCTGCTGCTCGCCCGTGGCCATGCCATCGGCACCGCCGACGGCATGATCGGTACGCAGACACGGCGGGCCATCGTGGTTGAACAGCAGCGCCTGGGCCTGCTGCCGGCGGACGGCCGCGCAGGCACCAAGATCCTCGCGGCGCTCAAGGCGGAAGGGCCGCCGGTCGCGCCACCTGCGGCGGTCAAACCATGAACGCGCTCCCCGAAGGCGTCGTCCGCGAAACCTGGCAGGACATCGACGTGCTGCGCGTGGAGACGCCGTTCTCCGTCGCGCGCATCAGCCTGCACGGCGGCCAGCTGCTGTCGTTCGTGCCGGCCGGCTTCGACGACCTGCTGTGGGTGTCGCCGACGACGTCGCGGCCACCGAAGGCGATCCGCGGCGGCGTGCCGGTCTGCTGGCCGTACTTCGGCAAGCAGGGGCAGCTGGACGATGCCATCCAGCACGGCCATGCACGCATCTCGCGGTGGCCGCTGACCGAGGTGAAGCGCGAAGCGGATGGCACTGCCGTGCTGAAGCTGGCGCTTCCGCTGCGCGATGGCGTGCCACTGGAACTGCACATGTCGATCCATGTGGGTCGCGAACTGCGACAAAGCATCGACACGCTGCATCGTGGCGATGCGGCCTACCGGCTGACACAGGCCCTGCACACCTACTTCCGTGTCGCCGACGCGGCGCAGGTACGGGTCACCGGCCTGGATGGGCTGCGCTACGACGACAAGTACGACGGTGGCACGCATGTGCAGTCCGGCGAGTGGTCGCTGCACGATCCGCGCGATCCCGGCCGCAGCGACCGTATCTATGCCGGCACCGGGCACCGCTTCGATCTGCTCGATCCCGCCGGTGGTCGCCGTATCCGCCTGGACACCTTCGGCAGCCGTTCGCTGGTGGTGTGGAATCCGGGTGAGGCCGGTGCGGCCGCCATCGCCGACATGCCCGACGACGGCTGGCGGGCGTTCGTCTGCCTGGAGGCGGCGAACGCCAGCGACGATGCCATCGAGCTGGAACCGGGCCAGCGTCACCGGCTGAGCCAGGTGATCTCGGTGAGCACACTGTAGGAGCGACGTCAGTCGCGACCGCAGGCTCGCCCCGTACGTGGTGCCGGATGTGTCGAAGTGCATCCTGGCGGTGACCATCGAACAGCACGGACCGCCCTGGTCCGCGGTGGCGACTGACGTCGCTCCTACAGGGGTTGGCAGGGCGCCGGACGCGTCGGCGATGCCCTACACTTGCGCACCTTTTCGCCGGTTCCTTCCGTGAACGCCGAAGCTCCCGCACACGCCGGCCGTCGCGCCGCCCTGGTCTTCATCTTCATCACGGTGCTGATCGACATCCTGTCGTTCGGCGTGATCATTCCGGTGCTGCCGGATCTGGTGAAGCAGTTCACGGGCGGTGACGCGGCGCGCGCAGCGATCTGGGTCGGGGTCTTCGGTACCGTCTTCTACGCCATCCAGTTCATCAGCTCACCCGTGCAGGGTGCGCTGTCCGACCGTTTCGGACGCAGGCCGGTGATCCTCTTTTCCTGCCTGGGACTTGGCGCCGATTTCGTCCTGATGGCGGTCGCCGGCACGTTGCCGTTGCTCCTGCTGGCGCGGGTTTTCTCGGGCGTCTTCTCGGCAAGCTTCACCACGGCGAATGCGTACATCGCGGACGTCACCCCGCCCGAGCGGCGCGCGCAGGCGTTCGGCATGATCGGCGCGGCATTCGGCGTGGGATTCGTGATCGGTCCCCTGATCGGTGGCGCACTCGGCGACATCGACCTGCGTCTCCCGTTCTGGTTCGCTGCCGCGTTGGCGACACTGAACTTCCTTTATGGCTGGTTCGTGCTGCCTGAATCGCTCGCGCCGGAGAAGCGGACCCCACGCATCGACTGGAAGCACGCCAATCCCTTCGGTTCGCTGGTATTGCTGAGGCGCTACCCGCAGGTGTATGGCCTCGTCGCAGTCGTCTTCATCGCCAACCTCGCGCACTTCGTGTACCCGAGCGTGTTCGTGCTGTTCGCCGGCTACCGCTTCCAGTGGGGACCGAAGGAGGTCGGCTGGGTGCTCGCAGCGGTCGGCGTCCTGAGCGTGATCGTGAACGCCCTGCTGATCGGCCGCGTGGTGAAACGACTCGGCGAACGCAGGACGTTGCTGTTCGGGCTGGCGTGCGGCGCGCTCGGTTTCGTCGTCTACGGTTGGGCGCCGGTCGGCACGGCATTCCTGCTCGGATTGCCGATCAGCGCGTTGTGGGCACTGGCGACACCTGCAACACAGTCGCTGATCACGCGCGAGGTGGATGAGCGTGAACAAGGGCGCATGCAGGGTGCGCTGATGAGCCTCGCGAGTCTGGCGGGCATCATCGGCCCACTGCTGTTCGCCGGTACCTTCGCGCTGTTCATCGGCAAGGAAGCGCCTGCCCATGTCCCTGGCGCGCCCTGGTACCTGGCGGCGCTTCTGCTGGCCTGCGGGTTCCTGGTGGGCTGGCGCTTCGCACGGCCTCCGGCGCGTCAGGCGTCCTGAACGAGGAAGGCCGTCCGAGGACGGCCTTCCGGGTGCGCCACTTGGCGTGACCGATCAGTCGTTCTCGACGTGGATGATCTCACCGGTGTTGGCGGCCAGGTGGATCTCCACATCGTTGCCGTCGGCACGCTCGGCCTCGGCCTTCCACACGCCGTCATCGAAATCCACGTCGTGGATCTTGGAGTAGCCGGCGGCGGCCAGCTTGGCCTTGACGTCGTTCTCGCTCAGGTTCGACACCAGCTTCTCGGCGACGATATCGCCGGTGGCCGGGTTGATGCGTACGTCGACGCGCTCACCGTTGGCGCTGGTCGCATCGGTCTCCCACTGGCCATCCTCGAAGTCGAGATCATCGACCTTGGTGTAGCCCTTCTCGGTCAGCAGTGCGCGCACCTGCGGTTCCTTCAGCGCGTCCTTGCCCGTCGTCGGCGAGGGCGCCTGCGCGAACGCGGCGCCGGACAGGGCGGCGAGCGTGGCCAGGGTCAACAGGCGATGGCGGAGGCGGATGGTCTGCATGGGGGAAATCTCCTGCGAGGGTGGAGCGCCGATCCTGACGACGCCCGCATCACCTGCAAGTGAATCCCGCGCGCTGGAACTGAACGCTCCACATCGCGTTCACCTGCATGAGCCATAGAGGAATGCCGCTCAGCGGCGACGCAGTACCAGCAGAGTGACGACGCCGGCCACCAGCCCCCAGAACGCCGACCCGATGCCGCCCAGCGACAGCCCCGATGCAGTGACGAGGAAGGTCACCAGCGCCGGTTCGCGATCCGCTTCCTCGCGCAGCGCGGCGGCCAGGCTGTTGCCGATGGTGCCGAGCAGGGCGATGCCGGCGATGGCGAGGATCAGTTCCTTCGGGAACGCCGCGAACAATGCGGCCACCGTCGCACCGAACAGGCCGACGAGCAGATAGAACACGCCGGCCGCGATGGCCGCGACGTAACGGCGCGACGCGTCCTCGTGCGCTTCGCGCCCCATGCAGATCGCCGCAGTGATCGCCGCCAAGTTCAGTGCGAACGCACCGAACGGCGCCAGCAACAGGTTGGTCACGCCGGTCCAGCCGACGACAGGCGAGATCGGAATCGCATAGCCGGACGCGCGGATCACCGCCACGCCGGGCACGTTCTGCGACGCCATCGTGACGATGAACAGCGGCAGCGCGATGCCGACGATGGCGGCGAACGAGAACGTCGGCGTCGTGAAGATCGGTTTCGCCAGCTGCAGCGACAGCCCCTCCACGTGCAACAGACCAAGGCCTGCCGCGAACGCGATGCCCACCAGCAACGTCAGAATCACCGCGTAACGTGGCAACAGGCGGCGTGCGAGCAGGTACACCGCGAACATCGTCAGCACCATGCCGAGCTGGGTTTTCATGGCCGCGAACGCATCGATGCCGAACCGCAACAGCACCCCCGCGAGCATCCCGGACGCCAGCGACACGGGGATGCGGCTGATCATCCGCTCGAAGAAGCCCGAGAAACCGCAGATCGCGATCAGCAGCGCCGACAGCAGGAACGCACCGATGGCGTCCGACAGCGGCAACCCGGCCGCGCTGCTGATCAGCATGGCCGCGCCCGGCGTCGACCACGCGGTCACCACCGGCATGCGGTAGCGCAGCGACAGGCCGATACAGGTCAGGCCCATGCCCAGGCCGAGCGCCCACATCCACGAACTGATCTCTTCCGGCGTTGCGCCCAGCGACTGCGCCGCCTGGAACACGATCACCGCCGAGCTGGCGAAACCGACCAGCACGGTGACGAAGCCCGCGGCGATGGCGGAGAGGGAGAGGTCTTTGAGCAGGTGGCGGGGTGCGTTGGAGTTCATGAGCTCATCTGTCCTGTGGGAGCGACGTAAGTCGCGAACGCTTCTTCACCCGTTCCTTGTCACCGATGCCACTTCGCTTTCGATGGTTACCGCGCTTTCGCGACTTACGTCGCTCCCACAACGGCGAGGCGCTTGTTTACCGCCTCGCACCATCGCTTCGCCACTGCCAGTGACGTCGTGCAGACGGCTTCGTCGGTGACGGTAGTCACCGCGCGCTCCAGCAGCTGGATGTCGGCTTCGTGCTGGCGTGCGACATGCGGGTCCTCGAAGAAGATCACGCGCTGGCAACGATGCTCCAGCACGCGATCTGCGATCTGCGCGTCGCCGCCCAGCGGACCACTCTGGAAACGCTCGACCCATGGCGTGTCCTGCGGCCAGCCGCGGCTCCAGGCCAGTTCATTGAGGCGCTGGCCGGTGGTGCCGGTCGCCATGCGGTGAGCGAAGCGCGACAGCACGTCGAAATGGGTGTCGGCGAAGGCGAGCATCTGCGGCTTCACCGCATCGTGCGCGATCAGCGCCAGCGTCTGCGATTCCAGGGCGTGGAAGCGGTCCGCGCCGCGGTCCGGCGCGAAACCGGCGTGGATGCGTTCCATCTCCACCCAGTCGCGTGCCGACGCCACCGTCGACAGGAACGGCTTGCCGTGGATCACGCACTGGCGTTTCAGTGCGGTCGCTTCCGGGAAGATCGACGACGGATCGACCGGATCGATGAAGTAGATCGCGCCATCGAGGCTGCGCTCCGCCCCTTCCAGCCCGACGACCTCCGCCACCAGCTTCATCAGCCCGCCATCGCGGCCGTAGGGATAGCGCCTGAGGCCGTCGTAGCCGCGCAGCATGCCGGCGGCGGCAATCGCATCGTGCGTGCGGCCCACTGCATGCAAGGCGAGCTGCAGTTCGCGAATGCCGGGTTCGCAGGCGCGCAGCCAGCGGAACAGCGCGGCGTCTTCGGTGTGGTGATGCAGGCGGTTGGCGGCCAGGCCCAGGCGCATGACGGAGCGTAAGTCGTGGGTGGAACGACAGTCTAAGCGAGGGTCGAGGTCGATTGGGACAGTGAAACCCATGAGCGACGGGTTGTGCCGTCATCGACGGCGTCTAGAATTTCCGCCTCGTTCCATCCCCCGGAGAATCCCCCATGAGCCAGGCCTACGGCTATGCCGCGCTGTCGTCCGACCAACCGCTGACCGCGTTCGCATTCGAGCGTCGCGAACCCGGTCCGGACGACGTCCGCATCGAGATCCTCTACTGCGGCGTCTGCCATTCCGACTTGCACACCGCGCGCAACGAATGGCAGAACACCCTGTATCCGTCCGTGCCCGGCCACGAGATCGTCGGTCGCGTCACCGCCGTCGGCGGCAACGTCAAGGACTTCAAGGTCGGTGACCTAGCCGGCGTCGGCTGCATCGTCGACAGCTGCCGCAGCTGCGCTTCCTGTAAGGAAGGCGAGGAGCAGTACTGCGAGAACGGCTTCACCGGCACCTACAACGGACCGCTGTTCGGCGGCGAGAATACCTACGGCGGCTACTCCGACCAGATCGTCGTTGATGCCAAGTACGTGCTGCAGATCCGCCATGACGAGGCCCAGCTTGCCGCGGTGGCGCCGCTGCTGTGCGCCGGCATCACCACCTACTCGCCGCTGGCGCACTGGAAGGTCGGGCCGGGCAGCAAGGTCGGTGTCGTCGGCCTGGGTGGCCTGGGCCACATGGCGGTGAAGATCGCCAAGGCGATGGGCGCGCACGTGGTGCTGTTCACCACCTCGCCGAACAAGCGCGACGACGCCTTGCGCCTGGGTGCCGACGAGGTGGTGGTATCGAAGGACGAGGCGCAGATGGCCGCGCAGGGCAGCACGCTCGACTTCATCGTCAATACGGTGGCCGCGCCGCACAACCTGGATCCGTTCCTCAACGCCCTGAAGCGCGACGGCACGATGGCTCTGGTCGGCGCGCCGGACCAGCCGCATCCGTCGCCGGGCGTGTTCAACCTGATCCTCAAGCGGCGTTCGATCGCCGGCTCGCTGATCGGCGGTATCCGCGAGACGCAGGAGATGCTCGATTTCTGCGCCAGGCACGGCATCGTGTCCGACATCGAGACGATCCGCATGGACGCGATCAACGACGCCTACGAGCGCATGCTGAAGGGCGACGTGAAGTATCGCTTCGTCATCGACATGGCGACGCTGAAGGCCTGAGCGACAAGGCCACAGAAAAGAGCCGGGCATCGCCCGGCTCTTTTCGTTTACGGCGTCAGCAGGAGCTGCGCGATGCTTCCCGCCGCGTCGCGGCCTTCGGCCACGGCGGTGACCACCAGATCCGCACCGCGTACCGCATCGCCACCGGCGAACAGCTTCGGGTGTGTCGTCTGGAACGGCAGGCGGTCGCCACCCCCGGCCACGATGCGGCCGTTCGGCGTGCCTTCGACGCCGACATCGGCCAGCCACTCCGGCAGGGTGGGCGAGAAGCCGAACGCGATGATCACCACGTCCGCTTCCAGCACCGACTCGCTGCCCTCGATCGCCACGGCGTTCTGGCGGCCGCGTTCGTCGGGTTCGCCCAGCTTCGTTTCCACCACCTGCACGCCGGCGACGGTGCCGTCGTCACCCGCCACGATGGCGAGCGGCTGGCGGTTGAACAGGAAGCGCACGCCCTCCTCGCGCGCATTCGCGACTTCGCGTGCGGAGCCGGGCATGTTGGCTTCATCGCGGCGGTAGGCGCAGGTGACCTTGGCGGCGCCCAGGCGGATCGCGCTGCGCACGCAGTCCATGCCGGTGTCGCCACCGCCCAGCACGACCACGCGCTTGCCCTGCAGGTCAGGCAGTTGCAGCTTGTCTTCCCAGCCGGCGATGGGACGGCCCCACGGATCGTTGCCACCGACGATGCGGCCGTTCTGCACCAGGAAGGGCAGGGCCGGCAGTACGCCGTCCAGGTCCTGGCCGGGCAGGCCGCCATCGGTATAGCGATAGGCGCCGGTGCCGAGGAAGACGGCGTCGTATTCCTCCAGCAGCTGCGCCAGGGTGATGTCGCGGCCGACCTCCACGCCGAGGCGGAACTCGATGCCCATGCCTTCCAGCACCTCGCGGCGCGTGGCGATGACGCTCTTGTCGAGCTTGAAGCTGGGGATGCCGAACTGCAGCAGGCCGCCGATCTGTTCGTAGCGGTCGTAGACCACCGCCTGGATGCCGGCACGCGCCAGGCGATCCGCGCAGCCGATGCCGGCTGGTCCCGCGCCGATCACCGCGACGCGCTTGCCGGTCGGCTGCACGTCGCTGAGGTCGGGGCGCCAGCCGTTGGCCAGTGCGGTGTCGACGATGTACTTCTCCACCGCGCCGATGGTGACCGCGCCGAATTCCTCCAGCGTGCAGCTGCCTTCGCACAGGCGGTCCTGCGGGCACACGCGGCCGCAGACTTCCGGCAGCGGGTTGGTGGAATGGCAGAGCGTCGCGGCTTCCTCGATGCGGTTCTCCTGCACCAGCTGCAGCCACTGCGGGATGGCGTTGTGTACCGGGCACTTCCAGCTGCAGTAGGGATTGCCGCAGTCGAGGCAACGACCGGCCTGGTACTGCGCATCGTCCTTGCCGAACTTGCCGTACAGCTCGCCCCAGTCGCCACCCGTGCGCAGCTCCAGCGGGATGCGCTGCGGCATCGTCCGCGGCAGGTCGAGGAACTGGAATACCTGCTTCTTGCTCATGCGGCCCTCCGCAGGGTCTCGTTCAACGAGTCGATGCTCGCGGCCTTCGGCTTCACCAGCCAGAACTTGCCCACGTAGTCGCGGAACTCGTCGAGGATCTGCTGCGCCCAGATACTGCCGGTCAGTTCGCGGTGGCGGCTGATCAGCGTGTGCAGGTGCTGGCGGTGGCTCTCGAAGCCTTCCGGGCTGATGCGATGGATGTCGATCAGCTCGTGGTTGTAGCGGTCGACGAAATCGCGGTCCAGGTCGAGCACATAGGCCAGTCCGCCGGTGAAGCCGGCGCCGAAGTTCAGGCCCACCTTGCCCAGCACCAGCACGATGCCGTCGGTCATGTACTCGCAGCAGTGGTCGCCGGCGCCTTCGATGACGGCCAGCGCGCCGGAGTTGCGCACGCCGAAGCGCTCGCCCGCGCGGCCGGCGGCGAACAGTTCGCCCCCCGTCGCGCCGTACAGGCAGGTGTTGCCGATGATCGGCGTGTTGCGGGCCTCGAAGCGCGCGCCGCGTGGCGGACGCACCACCAGCCGGCCGCCGGCCATGCCCTTGCCGACGTAGTCGTTGGCTTCGCCCTCCAGCTCCATCTGCAGGCCGCCGGCGTTGAACGCGCCGAAGCTCTGCCCGGCGGTGCCGCGGAAGCGCAGGTTCAACGGCGCGTCGGCCATGCCCAGGTTGCCGTGCTGGCGCGCGATGGCGCCGGACAGGCGGGTACCGATGCTGCGGTCGGTGTTGTGGATCAGGAAGCGATGGTCGCCACCGCTCTTCTTGCGGATCGGTTCGGCCAGCAGGCCGTCGAGCTGGGTGGCCAGGCTGTCCGGCGATTCGTACAAGCGCTGCGCCGCGCAGGTGCTGCTGTCGAACTGCGCGCCCTTCAGCAGGCGCGACAGGTCGACCTTCACGCCTTCGCGCGGCGAGGCGTCGATCTGCTGCAGCAGGTCGGTGCGGCCGACGATCTCGTCCAGCGAACGCGCCCCCAGGTAGGACAGCCATTGCCGCACTTCCTCGGACAGCAGGCGGAAGAAATTCTCCACGCGCTCCGGCAGGCCGGTGAAGTACTGCGTGCGCAGGCGATCGTCCTGAGTGGCGACGCCGGTGGCGCAGTTGTTGAGGTGGCAGATGCGCAGGTACTTGCAGCCCAGCACGATCATCGGGCCGGTGCCGAAGCCGAAGCTGTCGGCGCCGAGCAGCGCCGCCTTGACCACGTCGAGGCCGGTCTTCAGGCCGCCATCGGTCTGCAGCACGGTGCGGTCGCGCAGCTGGTTGACCACCAGCGCATGGTGCGCCTCGGCCACGCCGAGTTCCCACGGCACGCCGGCGTAACGGATCGAGCTGACCGGACTGGCGCCGGTGCCGCCGTCATGGCCGGAAATGGTGATCAGGTCCGCACCGGCCTTCACCACGCCGGCGGCAATCGTGCCCACGCCCGCATGGCTGACCAGCTTCACCGAGACCAAGGCCTTCGGATTGACCTGCTTCAGGTCGTAGATCAGCTGCGCGAGGTCTTCGATCGAATAGATGTCGTGGTGCGGCGGTGGCGAGATCAGGCCGATGCCGGGCTTGGCGTAGCGCAGTCGCGCGATCAGGTCGTTGACCTTGTGGCCGGGCAGCTGGCCGCCTTCGCCGGGCTTGGCGCCCTGCGCGACCTTGATCTGCAGCACTTCGGCGTTGACCAGGTATTCCGGGGTCACGCCGAAGCGGCCCGAGGCGACCTGCTTGATCTTGCTGCGCTTCTCGGTGCCATAGCGCGCAGGGTCTTCGCCGCCTTCGCCGGAGTTGCTGCGGCCGCCGAGGCGGTTCATCGCGATGGCGAGCGCTTCATGCGCCTCGGGCGACAGCGCGCCGAGCGAGATCGCCGCGGTGTCGAAACGGCGCAGCAGGTCGGATGCGTCGGCCACGTCGTCCAGCGGCGTCGGTGTGTCGGCCTTCTTCAACTGCAACAGGTCGCGCAGCGCGGACGGCGGCCGCGAGTTCACCGCGTCCGCGTAGGCCTGCCAGTCGCGGGCGTCGCCGGTGCGCGTCGCGCGCTGCAGCGTCATCACCACGTCCGGGTTGTACATGTGGTACTCGCCGCCATGCACGTACTTCAGCAAGCCGCCGACTTCCGGGGCCTCGCGGTCGTTCCAGGCGCGCGCATCCAGCTGGCGCGCTTCCAGGTCGAGCCGTTCGAAGCCGACGCCGCCGATGCGCGACGGGGTTTCGGCGAAGCACAGGTCCACCACGTCCGGGTCGAGGCCGACGATCTCGAACAGCTGCGCGCCGCGGTAGCTGCTGATGGTGCAGATGCCCATCTTCGAGATGATCTTGGACAGCCCCTTGTAGACACCCTTGCGGTAACTGCGGCCGATCTGCGCCTGTTCGCCGCCCTTCTTGATCTGCAGGATGCCGCGGCGGCCCAGGTCGAACAGCGTCTGGTAGGCGAGGTACGGATACACCGCCGTCGCGCCGACGCCGATCAGGCACGCCATGTGGTGCGGGTCGCGCGCGGTGCCGGTCTCGACGATCAGGTTGGCGTCGCAGCGCAGGCCCACGCGGCACAGGTGGTGGTGCACCGCGCCGGTGGCGAGCAGCGCGTGGGCCATCGGCCGGCCCGGCTGCGGGTAGCGGTCCGACAGCAGCAGCATGACGTCGCCGTCGCGCGCGGCCTGCTCGGCTTCGCGGCAGATCCGTTCCAGGCCCGCCTTGAGGCCTTCCTCGGGCGCGTACGACAGGTCAATCAGGCGGTTCTTCTCGACGTACTGCGGCATCTTCAGCAGCTGCCGCAGCTTGCGCTGGCTCAGCACCGGCGAGTTGAGGATGACGTGGTTCACCGTCTCCGCGCCGGCGTGGAAGATGTTGGTCTCCCGGCCCAGCTGCGTGGTCAGCGACATCACGCAGTCTTCGCGCAGCGGGTCGATCGGCGGGTTGGTGACCTGCGCGAACGCCTGGCGGAAATAATCGTACAGCGGCCGCGTCTGCCGGCTGAGGACCGCCATCGGCGTGTCGTCGCCCATCGAGCCGGTGGCTTCCTGTTCGGTTTCCGCGAGCGGGCGCAGCACCTGCTCGACTTCCTCGTTCGTCAGCTGGAACAGCTTGTGGTAACCGCGCAGCGTCTTCTCGTCGAACGGCTCCTCGACCAGCGACGGGTCGATCAGCTCGGTCTGCAGGTAGGTGACGCCCTGCTGCAGCCACTGCTTGTACGGCGCGCGTCCGCGGTTGATGCGGTCCACCGCCTCGCTGTCGAGCAGGTCGCCGCGACGCAGGTCGATCGCCATCATTTCGCCCGGACCGAGCTTGCCCTTGCGGGTCACGCGCTCGGCCGGCACTTCCCACACGCCGGCTTCGCTGGCGACGATGAAGTGGCGGTCGCTGGTCAGCATCCAGCGGGCGGGGCGCAGGCCGTTGCGGTCCAGCGTGCACGCGGCGTAGCGTGCGTCCATCGAGACGATGCCGGCCGGACCGTCCCACGGTTCGGTGTTGAGCCCGTAGAACTCGTAGAAGGCAGCGAGGTCGGCGTCCTTGAACTCCAGCGACTGCGTCGCGGGCGGTACCAGGATGCGCAGCGCCTGGATCAGCTCCATGCCGCCGGCGACCAGCAGCTCCAGCATGTTGTCCAGGCTCTGCGAGTCGGAGCCATGCATCGAGATGACCGGGTCGAACTCGGCGATGTCGAAGCGCGGCGTCTTCCACACCTTGCTGCGCGCCTGCGCCCAGCGGCGATTGCCTTCTATGGTGTTGATCTCGCCGTTGTGCGCGAGCAAACGGAACGGATGCGCCAGCGGCCAGCGCGGCAGCGTGTTGGTCGAGAAGCGCTGGTGGAAGACCACCGCGCTGCTGGCCAGGTCGGCGCGTTGCAGATCGGGGAAGAACACCGCCAGCTTGTCCGGCAGCACCATGCCCTTGTAGCCGATCGCGTGCGGCGACAGCGTGACCACATAGAAATCGGGCACCGACACGCGCAGCTGCTGTTCGCTGCGGCGGCGCGCGAGGAACAGGGCCAGCCCGAAGGCTTCATCCTTCTGGTTTTCGCCCGCCTCGACGAACACCTGCTCGATGCGCGGCAGTGTGTCCTTCGCCAGCTGGCCGCAGACGCTGTCATTGGTCGGCGGCACGCGCCAGCCCTTCAGCGTGGCGCCGGCGCGGAACAGTTCGGCTTCCAGCGTGGCGCGGCACTGCGCGGCCTGGGCTTCGTCGTGCGGCAGGAACACCAGGCCGGCGGCGAAGCGCGCACCGACCGCGATATTGGCTTCCGCGGCGAGTGCGCGGAGGAAGACGTCCGGTTTGCGGATCAGCAGGCCGCAGCCATCGCCGGTGAGACCGTCGGCGGCAACACCGCCACGGTGGGTCATGCGCGAGAGCGCGGCGATGGCGGTATCGACCAGCGCGCGCGAGGGCTGGTCGTCGAGTTGCGCGATCATGCCGAAACCGCAGGCGTCGCGTTCGTCGTTCGGGTCGTACAGACCGTTGTCAAAGCCGCCTTGGCGATTGCGAGGGGCCATGTGTTGCCTCAAACCGGAGTGACGGCGACACCGTGCCCTGCCCACGCAGCGGCACTTCGAAATGTCACCGGAAACCCGACTAAATCACAGTTGTTGCGATGCCGCAACAACACCTATTCCACGCCAGTGGTTGGTTGCAACGGCAACTTTTTCGGCGGTGTCGGCATGCGATCACCGCGCATGAAAAAGCCGCCTGTGCAGGCACAGGCGGCTCGTCTTCGAAACCTGTCGTGACGCGGTCAGCCGCAGTTGACCGAAGCCGCCGCGCCCTTGTCGTCGAGGATGATGTTCAGACGGTTCGGATTGAAGTCCATCGTCGCCGCGTCGCCTGGCTTGAGCGCGCGCACGGCCTCGGACTTGCTGTCCGTCTTCGCCTGCTCGATGTCCTTCTCGGTCGCGGTCTTGCCGATGATCCACTGCGCCTGGGTGTCGTCGCAGGTGCCGGCGAGTTCGGTCGATGCCGGTTCCGCGGGCGCCGGTTCGGCGGCTTCGGTGGCGGCAGCCTGGGACTGTTCGGCGGCGGCGGTCTGCTCGTCGGCATCGGGCGCGGAGCACGCGGCCAGCGACAGGGTCAGCAGCAGGGCGGGGATCGCGGTTCGGATCATGCGGAACTCCGGAAGAAGGGGACTGAAGGAAGAATTACGCATCGGACATTCGGGACTCGTTAACCGGCGGCCGGACGACGACGCTCCAGCCACCACAGCAGGCCGGCGGCAGCCAGGAAACCGAGGAACCACGGCCATGCCGGCCAGCGTGTGCCTTCCTTGGTGGATGTGGCGGCGCCGGTCGGACGTCGCGACGCCAGCTGCTGCGTCTGCTCGCGCACGGCCATGGCGTGGAGCGTCGGTGCGTCGTCCGCTGCCCGCACGTGGAACGGCGCCGTCGTCTCGCCGATGCCCAGCTGATGCCAGCCGGCGGCGCGCGGCCAGAAGCCGGCGCACTGCGCGGCGCCGCTCGCCGAATCACGCTGCAACCGGGTAACGTCGCCATCCGGTGCGGTAACGCGGGCTTCGTCGGCGAGATCGCAGAGCACGACCCGCTGCGCGACGCGTGCATCGTCCGCCAGGGAATGCGACGCCTCCGCCGTCGTACGCGCGAGCATGCCGACCGCCTGCGACCACAGGGCGGCATGGGCATCGGGGTGTCCGGCCAGCACCAGCGCATAGGTATCGGTCGGCGTCCACGCGCCGATCCGTCCGCGGCCTTCGGCGCGCCGCCAGGCGACCGCGGTGCCATCCGCATCGCGCAACAGCGGGATCGCATCCGTCGACGCCGTGCGCAGCGCACGACGCGACAGGGTTGGCAGGCCTGCCGGTACGGCGTCGGCGTCGACTGGCGTGTCGGTCGTACCGGCGCCGCGGCGGGCGCGCCATGCGTCGTCATCAGGCGCCGGACGCGGCAGGTGGAATTCGGCTTCGTCATTGCCCGCCAGTGACAGGCCCAGCATCCGCTGCACGGCCGGCGACAGCGCGCCGTCGGTGCGGACCAGCACGCCCAGGCCATCGCGCACCGCGGCGGCGAGCGCCGCGCGCTGCCCGTCTCCCAGCGCCGCCGCGCTGCGCGCGTCCAGCAGCACCAGGTCGAAGCGGCGCAGCGTGTCGGCCGTCATCGGCAGCGGCGCGTCGCCGAGCTGCAGGCCGCCGCCCAGGCTGACCTGCAGGTGCAGCGGAACCCCGGCATCGGTAGCCCAGCGGCGCAAGTACTTCCACTCCGCGTTCGGCGCACCGGCCAGGGCCCAGACGCGCGGCGGCGCGTCTGCCTGCGTCCATACCGGCACCGTGGCCGTGTCGACGACACTGCGCGCCGCATCCAGCACCTCGAGGCGGAACACCGCGGGTCCCGGCAGGCGGGCGAGTCCGGTGACGCGGAAGCCGCCCTGGGCATCAGGCACCGACGCCGCAATGCGTTGGCCGGCAGGATCACGCAACACCACGGTCGCGCTCGGCACGCCCTGCACGCGACCGCTGACGTCGAACGGCGCGCCCGGTGTCGCGGTCGCGACCGGCGACAGCTGCACCAGCCCGCGCGGCAACGGCGTCGGAGAAAACGCGAGTCCGCGATCGCCGACGGCATCGCGGTCACGCGCTTCCAGACCGGCGCCGACGACATGGATGCGGTGGATCTCCGGATGCCGGCGCAGCGCGGTGCCGAGGTCCGGCACGCGCTCGGCATCGGCCATCGCAGGGGCTTCCGGCAGTGCCACGCGCGGTTGGCCCTGAAGGTCGGCGGGGAGCGCCACACGATCCGCTTGCGCCGTCATCACCACCAGCGTGCCGGTGGTCGCCGCCTGCCGCGGCGGCAGCAGGGTGAAGTAGAGCAGCCCTGCGACCACCGGTTGCAGCAGGCAAAGCAGGGCGAAGCGCACGGGTGACCCGCGTCGGTCATGTGGCGCACGACCACGCCATAGCGCCAGCCGCACCCACGCCATCACGACCGCGAGCGCGAGCAGCCCGGCCAACAGCGACGGCAGCGCCGCGGTGAGGGTCATCGCGCGGGCTCCTGCCGCAAGGCGTCGAGGTAACGACGACCGGCCGCATCCGCTGCACCACGGCGCGGGACCTGCGCCGGCGGTTGCGGCGAGGCCGACCACAGCAGCGACCGCAGGCGCTGCCGGCAGCCCGTGCAGGCGGGGTTGCCGCGCACCTCGTCGATCGCGGCGAACAGGTCCAGGGCGTCCGGCACGCGCGCCTCGTTGGTCCGCAGCCAGACCTGCAAGGCATCGAGATCGGCGGTGTCCGCGGGTGAGGTGTCGTTGGCCAGCGCTGCCCAGACGCGTGCCGGTGCGGCATCGTCGTCTTTCGATGAAGCGAGCGCGCCCAGCGCGCGCGGCGCGATGCCCTTGCGGTCACCGCCGAGCCGGCGGGTTTCGTCGATCGGCGGCAGCTCCGGTCCCACGCGCGCCAGGTAGATGCGCGTGGCCTGCTGCACCTGCTTGATGTACTCCAGCGCCTTGTAGGCGAATGGCAGTGCCTGGTCGGGATGACCCTGGCGCAGGTGCAGTTCCGACTGCCACATCTGGTCCAGCGCCTTCTTCAGCGTGGCGCGTGTTTCCGGGTCGAGCAGGGTCGCCGCTTCGGCATGGTCGTGCGTGTGGCCGTACGCCTCAAGCACGTCGGCCTCGCGACCGAAGCTGGCGCCGGTCGCGCTGGTCGCTTCGCCGTGACCATGGCCATCGTCGGCCTGAGCGGTTTCGCCGGCATGGTCGTGGCCATCGCCTTCCGCATGATCGTCGTCGGCATCGTTGGTCGGCGGGGGCTGCGGCTCCCCTTCGGCTTCCTCGCCGAGGAACTGCCCGTAGCGCAGCCGCAGAATGCGCTGGTCCACGCCGATCGCGTCGGAGCGGGTGACGAATGTATCGGCCGCCAGGTTGCGCTTCTGCTTCTGCAGCGCTTCGGCGTCGATGATGATCTGGCGCTGGCTGCGGAAGTAGGCTGGCATCACCTTCTTCACCAGTCCCTCAAGCCCGGTGCTTTCCTGGCCGAGGTCCGCCGGCCATCGCAGGATCAGGCCGGGACTCTGCGCGCGCTGCGGCGACGGCGAGCGGTTGTCCTGCACGGTCAGCTGCGCGATCAAATCGTCGCCCACGGCCATGCCCAGCGCCTTCAGGTCCAGCGAGGCGGTGAAGCGGCGCGCCTTTGCCGGACCGGTGCCGCGCAGTGTCATCACCTGTTCCTTGAACGCGATGTTCTCGCCGCTGCCCTGTGCCAGCGTCAGCTTCAGCGTCGCGGTCGGAGCGATGCCGTAATCGTCGCGTGCCTCGAACGTGAGCGCCCAACGCGTCTGCCCGACCGTCACCAGGCTGAGCCCCCGGTCCGGCGCCAGCACCTTCACCTCCGGTGCGCGATCGGGAATCGCGTCGAGCCGTCGCAGCTTGGTCGGCGGTTGGCCTTCGGTGCCGGCGGCGACCACGCGATACAGCGTCGACTTCGCCAGTACATGCGTCGCTTGCCAGGTGTCACCGTCCCGCGACAGCGCGATGCGCTGGCCGTCGTGGAAGACGAGCGCGGCGGCGACCGGTTGCGGCTCGAAGCGCAGCGTCCACGCCAGCCGCGAGCCGACCGGCGCCTTCGCGTCGAGCGTGGCTTCGTCGTGTGCGGCGATGCCGGTGTAGGCGGGCGGTGCGACATGCAGGCGCTGGGCGACCAGATGCGGGATGCCGGGCGCCGTCGGCACCGGTTCGTCGGAAGGCGTGAGCGCGCCGGGTTCGTCGGTGCGTGAGGGCCAAAGCATCGTGGTCGCGATCACGAGCGCCGCGGCGATCCACAGGGCGACGATGCGCGCCCACGGCCAGGGCGTACGCAGGTCTGGCGCGGGTTGCGTGCGCAGGCGCTCGCGCACGCGGGCCTGTTGCAACTGCTGCAATGGCGTCAGAGACGCCGGCGGCGCCAGCAGCAGGTCGGCGCTGTCGTCGAGATCCTTGCGTCGTGCATCGAGTTCGCGGATCAGCCACGGCGTATCGAAGGCGCGCGTCCGTCGCCAGGCGAGGAACGCGAGCAGTGCGATACCCGTGACGGTAATGGCGATCGCGGCGCCGGGCGAGGTCACTCGCCACAGTACGGCGCCCACCGCCACCGGGATCGCCGCGCCCAGCAACAGCTGGCCGAGCCCTGCGTGCCGGCGTACCTGTGCGAGACGTTCCGTTGCCGACAGGGTCATGGCGCCACGTTCCGTGTGCGTCGCGTCGCCATCCAACGCTCGACCAGCACCAGCAGCGCGATCAGCAGCGCGAGCCAGGGCTGCAGGTCGCGCGGCGCGACGGGATAGGTCGCACCACCGGTCATCGGGGCGTAGTCCTTGGCAAGTACGCGGGCAGGCAATACTGCGGGTGTGTCGAACAGCGCACGCAGGTGTTGCGGGAAATCGGCTTCGACCAGCGCCGGCATTACGTCCGGGCGCAGCGGACGGGTGAAGCGCAGCACGCGGCCTTCGCCGCGCGTGCCTGCCTCGACCAGCGTGGTGCCGTCGTCGTCGCGCCATGGCGTCGAGGTCGGCGCGAAGCCGTCGAGCGTGCTGTCGTTGGCCAACAGGATCGTGCCGCCGGACTCGATCCACTGCATGACCTGCGCCGGCACCGGCCCCGGCACCAGCCATACCGACGCTGTCGTCGTGGCAGGCAGGGGCTGGTCCTGGGTGCCGACCTGCTGGGTCGACGACGACGACGACGAAGCCGTTTGCCATGCCAAGGCGGCGGCGCGCAGGTAGCGCAGGCCCATGTCGTTGCCCGCGGCGTGGCGGACGACGAGCGCGGGTGGCGGCGGCACAGGAGAAGACACCGACGCCATCGCGCCGTCGACCACCGTCCATGACACCGCGCGGGACAGTACCGGGCGTTCGGCATCCGCACCCTGCAGCGTTGCCGGCACGACGACGGTCAATGGGATTCCCGACGGCAGCTCGGCATCCAGCTGACGCAGCAGGCTGCCGATGGCAGGGGCGTCCGCAGGCGAGGGTACGTCCAGTGACGGGAAATCGGTCGCCAGCCAGTGCAGTCGTGCGTGCGTGTCGCCCGCCTGCTCGCGCACCGTCGCGGCATCGACGCCGGGCACGGCGACGATCCACGGGCGTGCGTCGTCCGCGCCGGACAGCACCGGCTTCGCCAGCCACAGCGCGATCAGCGCCAGCAGCAGCAGGCGAAGCAGCAGCAGCGGCCATTCGTCGAAGCGGATGCGGTGGCGCGGCTTCGGCTTCTGCCGCAGCCAGCGCAGCGCGGCGAAGTCGGTCGGTGTCTGCTCGTGGCGGCGCGCGAGATGCAGCAGCAGCGGCAGCAGCGCGGCGGCGAGCGCGGCCAACCCGGCGGGCAACAGCAGAGCCAGATTCATGCGTACTCCGCCGCGTCGCGCGCACCGAACAGCCGCCGCAGCGGCAGATCCAGCGGCTGGTCGGTGTAGTAGCGCGCGTGGCGGATGCCGCTGGCATCCAGTCGCGCATCGAGCAGGCGTTGCGCCTCGGCGAAACGTTGCAGGTAATCGGCGCGCAGCGCGACGGCGTCGCCGAGCAGCTCCTCACCGGTCTCCGGATCGCGGAAGCGATGGCCGCCGGTGAACGGAAAGTCGCGTTCCTCGGCGGTGAGCAGCTGGATCGCCAACACTTCGCGGCGTGCCGAGGCCAGGCGTTCGATCAACGCGACCATCGCCTCGTCGAACCCGTCGCTCAACGCCAGCACCAGGTCGCCGGCGCCGATGCGTTCCCAGACCGGAGAGAGCTTCTCGGCGGCGGGAAACATGCCGCCTGCTGTCAGTCCACGCAGTGCCAACAGCAGCTGATCGCGCTGGCGCGCGCCGTTGCCGGGCGACACCAGCCGCACGCCATCGCCATGCAGCACCAGCAGGCCGAAGCGGTCGCCCTGCCGCAGCGCCAGTTCGGCGATGCAGGCGGTCAACCGCCGCGCCGCATCGAAGCGGGTGCCGCGTTCGCCATCGCGCTGCGTCATTGACGCAGTTGCATCGAGCACGATCCACACCGTCAGCGGACTCTCGCGTTCGGCCTCGCGGACAAAGAAGCGGTCCGAGCGCGCGTACAGCTTCCAGTCGATCTGCCGCAGTTCGTCGCCGGGTTCGTAGGCGCGGTACTGGGCGAACTCCAGTCCGGCGCCGCGGCTGCGGCTGTGGTGCACGCCGATCCCCTGCGCGCCGATGGCGCGGCGCGCGGTCAGCCGCAGGTCCTTCAACCGGCTGCGGACGTCGGCGGGGATCAGGTCGTGCGCCACGGCGTGTGAACGGTCAGGCGGCGAACGGCACGCCGCGCAGCAGCGCGGCGATCACGTCGTCCGCACTGACGTGCTCGGCCTCGGCAGCGAACGACAGCAGCAGGCGATGGCGCATCACCGGCTTGGCCAGCGCGAGGATATCCTCGCGCGTCGCCGCCAGACGGCCGTGCAGCAACGCGCGTGCCTTCGCCGCCAGCACCAGCGACTGGCCGGCGCGCGGGCCCGCGCCCCAGCGCACGTACTTGCGGATCTCCTCGGGCACGCCGTCGCCGGGCCGGCTGGCGCGCACCAGCCGGGTGATCCAGCGCAGCAGGTCGTCGCTGACGTGCACGTCGCGCACGTGCTTCTGCAGTGCCAGCACGGCCTCGCCTTCCATCACGCGTGGCACGTCGCCGCCGGCACGGCCGGTGGTCTGCGTCAGGATGTCGTGTTCTTCCTGCTCGGTCGGATAGTCGACGCGGATGTGCAGCAGGAAGCGGTCGAGCTGCGCTTCCGGCAGCGGATACGTGCCGGCCTGCTCCAGCGGGTTCTGCGTGGCCAACACGAAGAACGGCGACGGCAGTTCATGCGTGGTGCCGGCGTAGCTGACGGTGCGTTCCTGCATCGCCTCCAGCAGCGCGGCCTGCGTCTTCGGCGGCGTGCGGTTCAGTTCGTCGGCCAGCAGCAGATTGGTGAAGATCGGGCCGGGCTGGAAGCGGAAATGGCGGTGGCCGGTGCCGTGGTCCTCTTCCAGCAGCTCGGTGCCGAGGATGTCGCTGGGCATCAGGTCGGGCGTGAACTGCACACGGCGGAACTGCAGGTGCAACGCCTGGCCCAGTGACCGTACCAGCAGCGTCTTGCCCAGGCCGGGTACGCCTTCCAGCAGACAGTGGCCGCCGGCAAGCAGGCCGATCAGCAACTGCTCCACCACGTCCTGCTGGCCGACGATGGCCTGGCCGATGGCGGCGCGGAGGTCGCCCAGCTTCGCGAGCTGCTGCTGGAGGTCGGATTCGGTGATGGCGTTCATGCGGTTTCCGTGGAGGTCGTAGAGCGGAGCTTGCTCCGCTGCGGTATCGATGGTGCTAGCCGGAAGAGCAGCGGAGCAAGCTCCGCTCTACGGAGAAGAGAGATCATGTCGTCAGCGCGTAGATCACGAGGTTGACCGCGAACTTGGTGTTGTCCTCGGCCAGGAAGCGCTTGTTGCGCCAGTCGTAGTCCCACTCGCAGCCGTAGTCCTTGTTGCTGTAGAGCACGCCGAGGCGGCCGTTGATCTCGATGCCATGCAGGTATTCGTGCACGAGGTCGTCGCCCCAGCCGTTGAGTTCGAAGCTGGTGGCCGGCGGCCCGTCGAATTTGAAGAACGAGGAATAGATGCCGTGCGTGTTCGGCAGCTTCTTCATCGCCTTCGCGCCGAAGATCGCCGCCATCTGCGCTTCGAACGACTTGGCGAACAGACCGTCGATGTCGTGGTTGCAGTCGTCGACGAAGATGAAGCCGCCGTTGCGCACATAGCGCTCGAAGTTGCGCCGCTCGGCGGGATTGAAGTCCACCAGCTTGTGCCCGGCCAGGTAGCAGAACGGCGCGGCCAGCATGCGTGGGTCGGACAGGGCCAGCACGTGTTCCTTCGGGTCGACGCGCAGGCTGGTGTAGTCGATCAGCGAAGTGATGACGTTGGACGGCATGCGCGCATCCACGTCCCAGTCGCCGGAGTCGTACTTCAGGCGGGTGAACCAGAAGTCGTAGTTGCCCGCCGCACGCGCGTTGCGCGGCGCACCGGCCAGCAGCGCGCCGGCCAGGCCGCCGGTCATCAGGCGGAGGAACTCGTTCCGGGTCACGGCGCCAGCAGACCGCCCCTTCCCCCGCGTGCGGGGGAAGGCTGGGATGGGGGCAAGGGCAGAAGGGGTTTCATCGAAAGGCGTCGAGAGAAAGAGCGGGCGTCGGTGCGATCCGTGGCGCGGAACGCAGGCGGCTTCGTCGGGCCCCCACCCCAGCCCTCCCCCGCAGGCGGGGGAGGGGGCAGAACACTTACACCGCGTCCGACAGCGAGGTGAAGGTGAAGTCGCGAAGCTTCATCGGCGGGATCATCATCACGAAGCTGGACTCGTCGCCGGCCACGCGGACGGGCCTGCCGAGTTCCTCGATGTTGTTGAGCATGATCACCGGCGATTCGTTGAAGCGGAAATTCTTCACCGGGTGCTTGATCTGGCCGTTCTCGATGTAGAAGGTGCCATCGCGGGTCAGGCCGGTCAGCAGCACGGTCTGCGGATCGACCATGCGGATGTACCAGGTGCGCGTGACCAGGATGCCCTTCTGCGTGCCGGCGACCAGCTCGGCGGTGGACTTGGTGCCGCCGGCGAACAGCAGGTTGCCCGGCGAACCGATCGCGCGCTTGCCCTGCTTCTGCGCCCAGAAGCGCGAGTACTCCAGGTTGACCACCTTGCCGTTCTCGACGATGGCCATCTTCTCGCGTGGCAGGCCTTCGTTGTCCCACGGCATCACTTCGGCGCCCGGGTGCCACGGGTCGGCGCTGATGTTCACGCGCGGGTCGTAGACCTGTTCGCCCAGCTTGTTGCCGCCGCCCTTCTTGGACAGGAAGCTGCGGCCTTCGTCGGCCTGGCGCGCGTCGAAGAAGTTCATCATGAAGGAGATCAGGCCGGCGGCCGCGGCCGGTTCCAGGATGACCGTGTACTTGCCCGGTTCCAGCGCCTTGGCCTCGGCCGATTCGCTGGCCTTGCGCATCGCGGTGCGGATGTCGCTGTCGGCCTTGAATGCGCTGGCATCCTTCAGGTTGCGGCCGACCCAGCCGGAACCGCGACCATCCTCGGTGCGTACCGTGCAGGTGTAGTTGAACGCGGTGGCCTTCTGGTAGCCGAAGTTGCCCTTGCTGTTGGCGAAGGCGACGAAGCTCTGGCCGTCTTCCAGGAAGCCGGCGGCGATCAGCTTCTCGGCCTTGCACGGGCCGATCGAATCGGCGGCCACCTGCGCGCGGAACTCCGGCGTGATGGCGGCGGTGGAGTCGCTGAAGGTCGGTGACGCCTTGTAGGCCTGCTTCTCGACGGCCGGCATGAACTCCGGATTCTCCGGGGCCAGGCGGGCGAGGTCTTCGGCGCGTCGCACGACACGTTCCAGTGAGGCGTCGTCGAACTCGTTGATCGTCGCCACGCCGGTGCGCTTGCCGAACGCGACCTGCACGGCGAGGTCGGTGTTGCTGACGATGCCGCTGGTGGAGACGTTATTCAGCGCGAAACGGATGTTGCCTTCGATCGAGCCGGTGAGGGATGCGGTGCACTCGTCCGCCTTGGACAGCGCAAGGACCTTGTCCAGGATGGCCTTGGCCTGCGCTTCGGTGAGGATGCTCATGTTCTAGGGTCTCCTTGCGCCGGTCAGCCGAGCGAGCGGGCGGTGTTGATGACGTTCATGCCGTTGAAGCGCGCGGTGGACGACCCGTGCGACACCGCGGATACCTGGCCGGGCTGGCCCTTGCCGTCGAAGAACGAACCGCCCAGGCGGTAGTCGCTCTCGTCGCAGATCGCGGTGCAGGCGTTCCAGAATTCCGGCGTGCGGATCTGGTAGGCCACGTCCTCGAGCTGCTGGGTGATCTTGCCGTTCTTGATCTCGTAGAACAGCTGGCCGCCGAACTGCGCGTTGTAGCGCTGCTGGTCGATCGAGAACGAGCCG
Source organism: Pseudoxanthomonas sp. PXM01 (assembly GCF_014851815.1). Classification (GTDB taxonomy): domain Bacteria; phylum Pseudomonadota; class Gammaproteobacteria; order Xanthomonadales; family Xanthomonadaceae; genus Pseudoxanthomonas_A. The sequence goes on along the minus strand of NZ_JACVAJ010000003.1, from coordinate 24,588 downwards.
TCGCCGATGATGTAGATGCCGTTCTCGACGTCCTTGATCATGTCGGCCACCGACAGCTTGGTCTTGCCCGGGGCCAGCGAGACGTTGGCCATGCGCTGGAACTGCACGCTGCTCCACGAGTCGGCGTAGCAGCAGCCGTCGGATTCGTCCTTGCCCAGGATGTGGGCCTGGTCGCGGATGGTCTGGTAGTCGACCAGCTTGCCTTCCTTCACCAGGTCCCAGCGCTTGGTCTTGACGCCCTCGTCGTCGTAACCGACCGCGCCCAGGCTGCCGGTCTGCACCTTGTCCGCGAACAGGTTGACGATGCCGCTGCCGTACTGGAACGCGTCCTTGCGCTTGTCCAGCGTGGCGAAGCTGGTGCCGGCGTAGTTGGCCTCGTAGCCGAGCACGCGGTCCAGTTCGAGCGGGTGGCCGACGTTCTCGTGGATGGTCAGCCAGGTATGCGACGGGTCCAGCACCAGGTCGTACTTGCCGGGCTTCACCGACGGGGCGGTCAGCTTGGCGCGCGCCTGCTTGGCGGACGCGATGGCGTCCTCCTTCATGTCGTACGACAGGCCGTAGTTGATCACGCCGTTCGGCGTGGCGTACTTCTGCGAGGCGTCGCCGTCGAGGTACTCATAGCCCATGCCGACCGGCGAGGACAGGCCGTCGCGGGTGCGGAACTTGCCGCTGGCCTTGTCGATGGCGGTGACCGTCATCGGCACCCAGATGCGGTGCACGTCCTGGTCGATGTAGGAGCCGTCGGTGCTGGCGAAGTATTTCTGCTCGTTGACCACGAACATCATCGAGTTGACGAAGTCGGCGCCGGCGTTGATCGCCGCCGCGTTGACGCCCAGCAGCAGGTCGACCTTGTCCTTGATCGGAACTTCCATCGCGTTCTTCTTGATCGGCGTCTTCCACGACACCTCGCCGAAGCCCGGCGCCTTGGCCAGCTGCACCGGCGCGGTCTGGGTCTTGCTGTTGGCGGTGGCGATCGCGGCGGCCTGGCGCGCGGCGGCGGCCACGCCCTCGGCGGTCAGCGTGTTGGTGGCGGCGAAGCCCCAGGCGCCGTTGGCGATCACGCGGATGCCGGCGCCGGTGGACTCGGTGTTCACCACGTTCTGCACCTTGTCTTCGCGGGTGATCACGAACTGGCGCAGGTAGCGGCCGATGCGCACGTCGCAGTACGTGGCGCCGGCCTGCTTGGCGGCGGCCAGCGCGGCGTCGGCGAGGCGCTTCTTGAACGCGACATCGAGGGTGGACTGGAGTTGCTCGGCGGCGATCGCCTTGCCGAAGTAGGACGGCACCATCAGGCCGCCCACGGTGAGGCCGGTCAGGGCCAGGAAGTCACGACGTTGCAAGGCTGTTCTCCACCATTGGGCCTGCGCGGGGCAGGCGGGGGACTGCGACGGACGCGTTGTGGCCCGCGCCATGTCCACCGCGCGGGTCGTCCCCGATTCTTGCGCCGCGGTGGAGACAGCGTCAAATGACTTTCGGCATACACACCGCGTCGCGATGCCCGGATCGCGCGATCAACCCAGGCTGCGGGCCGTGTTGATGATGTTGATGCCGTTGAAGCGCGTGGTCGCCGAGCCGTGCGAGACCGCAGAGACCTGGCTGGGCTGGCCCTTGCCGTCGAAGAACGAACCGCCGAGGCGGAAGTCGCGCGCGTCGCAGATGGCGGTGCAGGCGTTCCAGAACTCCGGCGTGCGGATCTGGTAGGCGGCGTCCTCGATCTGTCGCGTCACCTGGCCGTTCCTGATCTCGAAATACAGCTGGCCGCCGAACTGGGCGTTGTAGCGCTGCTGGTCGATGGAATACGAACCACGGCCATGGATGTAGATGCCGTTCTCCACGTCCTTGACCATCTCTGCCACGGTCAGCGGCGTCTTGCCCGGCGCCAGCGAGACATTGGCCATGCGCTGGAACTGCACGCTGCTCCACGAGTCCGCATAGCTGCAGCCGTGCGAGGCGTCCTCGCCCAAGATATGGACCTCGTCCCGCGTGGCCTGGTAATTGACCAGCACGCCGTCCTTCACCAGGTCCCAGCGCCGAGTCTTGACGCCTTCGTCGTCGTAGCCGACCGCGCCGAGGCTGTGCGGCTCGGTCTTGTCGGCGGTGAAGGTCACGATCGGGCTGCCCCACTGGAAGCGCTGCTCGCGCTTGTCCAGTGTGGCGAAGCTGGTGCCGGCGTAGTTGGCTTCATAGCCGAGCACACGGTCGAGCTCCAGCGGATGGCCGACGTTCTCGTGGATGGTCAGGAACAGGTTGGACGGGTCCAGCACCAGGTCGTACTTGCCGGGTTTCACCGACGGCGCGGTCAGCTTGGCCCGCGCCTGTTTCGCCGCGGCTACGATGTCGTCGCGCAGGTCGTACGAGGCGCCGTACGCCACCACGCCACCGGGCAGCGCGATCTTGTCGGCCGGGTTGGCGTCCAGGTATTCGTAGCCCATGCCCATCGGCGCGGACAGGCCGTCGCGCGTCTTGAACCTGCCGGTCGCCTTGTCCACCACGGTCACGGTGAAGGGCACCCAGATGCGGTGCACGTCCTGGTCGATGTAGGAGCCGTCGGTGCTGGCGAAGTACTTCTGCTCGTTGATGACGAACATGCGCGAGGCCGCGAAGCTGGCGCCGGCCGACAGCGCGGTGGCGTTGGCGCCCAGCAGCAGGTCGACCTTGTCCTTCACCGGCACCGCCATCGCGTTCTTGACGATCGGCGTCTTCCACGCCACCTCGCCGGTGCCGGTCAGTGGCGCGAGCTGCACCGGCTTGCCCTGGATGCGCGCATTGGCGCGGGCGATGGCAACGGCCTGCCGCGCGGCGGCCGCGACGCCGTCCGGCGTCTGGTCGTTGGTCGCGGCGAAGCCCCAGGCGCCCTGCGCGATCACGCGCACGCCGATGCCGGAGGACTCCGTGTTCACCACGTTCTGCACCTTGTCCTCGCGGGTGATCAGCGACTGCCGCAGGTAGCGCCCGATGCGCACGTCGCAGTAGGTCGCGCCCGCGGCGGTCGCCGCTGCCAGCGCGGCATCGGCCAGGCGCTTCTTCTTCGCCACGTCACCGGGTTCCAGCAGGGCTTCGGCGGCGATGACGCGCGTGCCGGGCAGTGCGAGCCCCGCGAGGGTGAGGCCACCGAGGGCGAGGAAGTCGCGTCGTTGCATCGATCGGGTCCTGGAGCGGAAGCCTCCGGACTGTCGTCGGCACACGCGGCAACGTCAAGTGACGCCGGTCATGCCGCGGCGACGTGGTGCACAATGCACCCGATCCTGCACAGGAATGGCGCACATGAAATCCCGTCCGGTCGCCCGGCCCGAAAACGACGACGAACAGCCGCGGCTGGCCGTGCTGATCGACGCCGACAACGCGCAGCCCGCCGTCATCGAAGGCCTGCTGGCGGAAACCGCCAAGTACGGCGTCGCCAGCGTCAAGCGCATCTACGGCGACTTCACCAGCACGCGCATGACCCAGTGGAAGCAGGCGCTGCTGAAGCATTCGATCAACCCGGTGCAGCAGTTCGCCTACACCAGCGGCAAGAACGCCACCGACAGCTCGCTGATCATCGATGCGATGGACCTGATGTACACACGCCGGTTCGACGGCGTCTGCCTGGTCTCCAGCGACAGCGACTTCACCCGCCTGGCGCAGCGCCTGCGCGAGGAAGGGCTGACCGTGTACGGTTTCGGCGAGCGCAAGACGCCGGACGCCTTCGTGCAGGCCTGCGACAAGTTCATCTACGTCGAGGTGTTGCGCAGCGAAGTACCGGCACCGCCTGCGCCGCCGTCGCCACCGAAACCCGCGAAGAAGGCGGCCAAGCCGGCCGCGAAGAAGCCTGCCGCGCAGGCGGAACCGACCGCCGCACCCGTGGTGGAGGCAGGCAGGCACGAATCGTTGCCGCTGCGGCTGATCCGTCAGGCCATCGAAGAGGCCAGCGATGACCAGGGCTGGGCCTTCCTCGGCAGCGTCGGCAGTTACCTCAACAAAGTGCGCCCCGATTTCGACACCCGGCTGTACGGGCACAAGAAACTCAGCGACCTGCTGAAGGCGCATCCGCGCCACTTCACCGTCGAGGAGCGCGGCGGCGACAATGGCCTGAAGCGCATCTACGTGCGTTCTGCCGGCTGATGGCGGCGGAGAAACCATTCGCGCCCTCGTGCGAACGCAACCAGGGACCGATCCTCGACGTCCTGCAGCGCCATCTAGGCGACACGCGCCGCGTGCTCGAGGTCGGCAGCGGCACCGGCCAGCATGCCGTGCACTTCGCGGCGGCGATGCCGTGGCTGACTTGGCAAACCAGCGATCGCGCCGATAATCTCCCGGGCATCACGGCCTGGCTCGACGACATGGCGTTGCCGAACACGCCGCCCACGATCGAACTCGATGTCGACGGCCCGTGGCCTGACGCGACCTTCGATGCGGTGTTCACCGCCAATAGCCTGCACATCATGGGCTGGCCCCAGGTCGAGGCATTCTTCGCCGGCGTCGGCGAGGTGCTTGCGAAGAACGGCCTGCTGATCGTCTACGGCCCCTTCAACTACGACGGCGACTTCACCAGCGACAGCAACCGCGCTTTCGAGCAGTGGCTGAAGGATCGCGATCCCGCGTCCGGCATCCGCGATTTCGAGGCCGTCGATGCGCTGGCGCGGGGCATCGGCTTGGTGCTGATCAAGGACAACGCGATGCCGGCGAACAACCGCTGCCTGGTCTGGCGACGCGGCGGCTGACGCTCAGGGAATGAAGGTCTGCTCGGGATCGTCGAAAGACTTGAATTCGAGCGCGTTGCCGGAGGGGTCGAACAGGAACATGGTGACGTGCTGGCCGGGCTTGCCCTTCAGGCGCAGGTGCGGCTCCTCATGGAACGGAATGCCGGCGGCCTTGAGCCGCATGGCCAGCGCCTCCCACGCAGCACGGTCCAGGTTCATGCCGAAATGCGGTACCGGTACCGCCTCGCCGTCGAAGCGTCCGTTGTGCAGCGGCCGGCCGTCGGCGCCGATGTGCGCGACCAGGTGGTGACCGAAGAAATCGAAGTCCTGGTACGAGGTATCGCGGCGGCCCATCGTGCAGCCCATCACGCCGCCATAGAACCCGCGCGCCTCGTCCAGGTCGCGGACCGGGAACGCGAGATGGAACTGGGCGATCGATGCCTCTGCCACCGCGTTCACGACGCGACCTCCAGCGGCGGTGCATACGCGTCCAGGATGTTCTGCCAGAACAGGTTCCAGGCGGTGATGCTGCGCTCGTAGCCGCGTGCCAGCTCGGGCAGCACGCTGGGGTCGTCGCGCAGGTATTCGTCGATGGCGGCGCGGGTCAGCTCGCCGTGGATGATGTCCTCCTCGCCGGTGTGGATGGTCCAGAACTCCCAGTCGATCGTGTCGGCGTTCGCCTGCAGGTAGGGGTGCGTGCGCATGTGCTCGAACATCACCGACAGGTAGGTCTGGCAAAGGCATTCGCCTCCCATTCCGCGCAGGCCCACGCCGTAGGCGACGGGGTGGCGGGTCATGTCGCGCGTCAGTCCCTGCAGGATGCGCTCGTTGGCGGGCAGCACGTTCGACAGGTCCTGGCGGTCCACGCCGATGCTGGTGAGGAAGCGGTCGTACACCGTCGGATGCGCGCGTGCAGGATCGCCTTCGCCCAGCTCCTCGGTCAGGATCTGGCCGAGCAGGCTGCGCAGGCCGCCGAACGGCAGGCGTGCGACCAGCAGTGCGAGGTCGCTGATGTAGTCGATGGTGAAGAAGCGGTACTGGATGCAGAAGCCGCGCAGCGCCTCGACATCGAGCTCCGGCAGGATCTTCATGCGCTGGGCGGCCAGCGCTTCGGTGGATTCCTTGGCGGCGTCGGCGAAACGCCAGAATTGCTCCCGGTTCATGGGCTGCGCATGCATCGATGGACTCCTGCGGATGGGGCGCGACGCATCACCAGCACTCATGCGCACGAGCGCGCCGTTCCTCCGGATGATGGTGAGCGCAGGCGTGAGCAGCGCGTGCAAAGAGGGAATGAACAGGACGTGCCGCTGCGCGATTAATGCAATGCGAAGCAATGTGAAGAGAAGCTGCGGCCACCTGCGCGTGCGCTTGCTAGCATCCGGCCATGACGTCGCTACACCACGTGTCCCTGCTCGAACGCGCATCGCCCGTCGTCGACGAAGGCGTACGCCTGTTGTGGACCAGCGGTTGGGATTCGACGTTCCAGCTGCTTCGTCTGCTGCTGAAGCACCGGCTGGTGGTGACGCCCTATTACCTGGAGGATCCGACGCGGCCCTCCACGGCCACGGAACTGCAGAGCCTGCAGCGGATCACCGAGGCATTGCATGCCCGGCATCCGCATACGCGCGACCTGCTGCGGCCGCTGCGGCGGTTCCGCGTTGCGGAACTGGATCACGATGCCGACATTGCAGACGCATTGCGCAGGGTGCGACGGCACATGTACATCGGCAGCCAGTACGCCTGGCTTCCGCAATTCTGCATACAGCACGGCATCGACGGCATCGAGCTGAGCGTGCACGTGGACGACAAGGTGCAGGCACTGCTGTCGTCGAAGGTGGAGGCGTTCGAACAGGCCGGCACCTACCGCAGCTTCCGGCTGTCCGTGCGCCATGCGGGCACGCCGGAGTACACCTTGTTCCGCCACTTCAGCTTCCCGCTGTTCCCGATCGACAAGCGCGCGATGCAGGACGAGGCCGCGCGCGAAGGCTGGAGCGCGCTGATGGACATGACGTGGTTCTGCCATCGTCCGTTGCGTGGCCGACCCTGCGGCGCTTGTGCGCCATGCGTGTACACGATCGAGGAAGGCCTCGCGTGGCGCGTGCCGCGGACGCGCCGCGCGCTGTCCTTCGTCTACCGGACACTGGCGTTGCCGCTGAAGCCGCCGTTGCGCAGCGCACTGGCCACGCTCGGGTTAAGAGGCGCGCGCTCCTAGCCCGCACACAGGAAAAACCCCGCCGGAGCGGGGTCTTCTGTCTGCTTACGCCGCCTGCACGATGTGCAGCGCCTTCGGATTGCGCCACAAGCCCAGCAGCTCCGCTTCACGCGCCTTGGCGGCGTGCTGGTGCTTTTCCTTGACGTGGCCGTAGCCGCGGATGTGCTCGGGGATGCTCGCGATCTCCACGGCCAGGCCCAGCTTGCCGGCATCCAGCGCGGCCAGCAGCTCGCCGATGGTCTTCTCGTAGTCCGCGATCAGCTGGCGCTCCCCCTTGCGCTCGTCGGTGTAGCCGAACACGTCGAAGGTGCCGCCGCGCAGGAAGCGCAGCTTCGCCAGCAGGCCGAACGCCTTGAACACCCACGGACCGTATTCCTTCTTCATCAGGCGGCCGTGCGCGTCCTTCTTGGCGAACAGCGGCGGCGCGAGGTGGAAGTGCACCTCGTAGTCGCCGTCGAACTGCTGTTGCAGGCGCCGCTGGAACTCGCCGCTGGTGTACAGGCGCGCGACTTCGTACTCGTCCTTGTACGCCATCAGCTTGAAGAAGTAGCGGGCCACCGCCTCGGTCAGCGCGGTCGAACCGGGCGCCCGGGTGTTCTCGGCGCTGCGCACCTGCGTCACCAGATCGGTGTAGCGGCGGGCGTAGGCGGCGTCCTGGTACTCGGTCAGGAACGTGGTGCGGCGTGCGATCAACTCGTCCAGCGAACGCGACAGGCGCAGGTCGTCCAGCGGCAGGAAGGCGACGTCCGCGTCGCCCGCGCCGTCTTCCGGCAGGCCGCGCAGCTCGCTCTCGTTGCCGGGATTGCGCGGTGCCGCGTTGGCACCCCATTCGGTGCTTTCCCACTCGCCCGGCGGCAGCACCTGCAGGGCACGCGGCGTGCGTTCGCTCTCGGTCTGCGTATTGCGGATCAGGCCGGCGGCTTCCTGCACCGCCTGCGGATTCACCACGGCCAGTCGGCCCCAGGCGAAGGCGGTCTTGTTCATCTCGATGGCGGCGCCATTGAGCTCGACCGCACGCATGATCGCGTCGAACGAGATCGGTACCAGGCCCTGCTGCCAGGCATAGCCCAGCATGAAGAGGTTGCTGCCGATGGCGTCGCCGATCAGCGCGGTCGCGATCTGCGTGGCATCGACCAGCAGCGGGTCGCGGCCGCCCAGGGCGACCTTCACGCCGGCCACGATGTCGGTGGCGGGGAACTGCATGTCCGGATGGGTGGTGAACGTGCCCGGCATCGCCTCGTAGGTGTTCAGCACTACCTGCGAACGTTCGCCGCGCACCTTCGACAGCACCCAGTAGTCGTTGACCACCACCATGTCGCAGCCCAGCACCAGGTCGGCTTCGCCGGCGGCGATGCGCACGGCGTGGATGTCTTCCGGCGTGCGTGCGATGCGGATGTGCGTGGTCACCGCGCCGCCCTTCTGCGCCAGGCCGGTCTGGTCGAGCACGCTGGCGCCCTTGCCTTCCAGATGGCCGGCCATGCCGAGCAGCGCGCCGATGGTCACCACGCCGGTGCCGCCGACGCCGGTGATCAGGATGTTCCAGGGTTCATTGAGGTCCGACTTGAATGCAGGCGCCGGCAGCGCGGCGAGCAGGTCGGCGGCGTTGGCCTTCTTGCCCTTGCGCGGCGTGCCGCCGTGCACGGTGACGAAGCTGGGGCAGAAGCCGTCGACGCAGCGGAAGTCCTTGTTGCAGTTCGACTGGTCGATCTCGCGCTTGCGACCGAATTCGGTTTCCTTCGGCAGTACCGACACGCAGAAGCTCTTCACGCCGCAGTCGCCGCAGCCTTCGCAGACCAGCGTGTTGACCATCGTGCGCTTGGCCGGGTCCGGCAGCTTGCCGCGCTTGCGGCGGCGGCGCTTCTCGGTGGCGCAGACCTGGTCGTAGATCAGGATGGAGACGCCCTTCACTTCGCGCAGGCGGCGCTGCACGTCGTCCAGTTCGGCACGGTCGAAGAACTCCACGCCGCTTGGGAACAGCTCGCGCTTGCTCCACTTGCGGATGTCGTCACTGACCAGGACGATCGTGTCCACGCCCTCGGCGCGCATCATGTGTGCGATCTGCGGCACCGACAGCGTGCCGTCCACCGGCTGGCCGCCGGTCATCGCCACCGCGTCGTTGTAGAGGATCTTGTAGGTGATGTTCACCCCGGTGGCGACCGACTGGCGCACCGCCAGCGAACCGGAGTGGAAGAACGTGCCGTCGCCCAGGTTCTGGAAGACGTGCTCGGTCTCGGTGAACGGCGCCTGGCCCGACCACGTCACGCCTTCGCCGCCCATGTGGGTGAAGGTGTCGGTGTCGCGGTCCATCCACGTCACCATGTAGTGGCAGCCGATGCCGCCGAGTGCGCGCGAACCTTCCGGCACCACCGTCGAGGTGTTGTGCGGGCAGCCGCTGCAGTAGTGCGGCACGCGCGGGAAGTTGGCGCGCGGCAGCGCCATCTCGGCTTCCTTCTCTTCCATCCAGCGCAGGCGCTGTTCGATGGATTCCGTGGTGAAGAAGCGCTGGATGCGGCGGCCGATCACGCCGGCGATCGTCGCCGGGGTCAGCTCGCCGGTGGACGGCAGGATCCACTCGCCGCCCTCGTCGTACTTGCCGACGATGGACGGGCGCGTGCCCGCGCTGGCGGGCCAGTTGTAGAAATACTCCTTCATCTGCCGCTCGATGAAGGCGCGCTTCTCCTCCACCACGACGATGTCTTCCAGCCCCTTGGCGAACTCGGTGATGCCGACCGGTTCCAGCGGCCAGGTCATGCCGACCTTGTAGACGCGGATACCGATGTCGGCGCAGGCCTGCTCGTCCAGGCCCAGGTATTCCAGCGCCTGCAGCACGTCCAGGTAGCTCTTGCCGGTGGTGACGATGCCGAGGCGCGCGCGCGGCGAATCCAGCACGATGCGGTCCACCTTGTTCGCCCGTGCGAACGCCTGCGCCGCGGCGACCGCGTACTTGTGCAGGCGCATCTCCTGGTCGAGCGGCGGATTCGGCCAGCGGATGTTCAAGCCGCCCGCCGGCATCGCGAAGTCTTCCGGCAGGATGATCTCGCGCGCGAACGGATCCACCTGCACCGAGGCCGACGACTCCACGGTCTCGGCGATCGTCTTGAAGCCGATCCAGCGGCCCGTGTAACGGCTCATCGCCCAGCCGACCAGACCCAGGTCGAGGATGTCCTGCACGCCGGCCGGGTTCAGCACCGGCATCATCGCGCTGACGAATTCGTCTTCCGAGCCGTGCGGCAGCGTCGAGCTGCGGCAGTTGTGGTCGTCCGCCGCCAGCGCGAGCACGCCGCCGAACTTCGAAGTGCCTGCGGCGTTGCCGTGCTTGAACACGTCGCCGCAGCGGTCCACGCCGGGGCCCTTGCCGTACCACATCGAGTACACGCCATCGACGGTGGCGCCGGGGAACAGGTTGGTCTGCTGCGTGCCCCACACCATGGTCGCGCCCAGGTCCTCGTTGAGGCCCGGGGTGAACTTCACGCCGGCGGACTCGAGATGCTTGCGTGCGCGCCACAGCTCCAGGTCGAAGCCGCCCAGCGGCGAGCCGCGGTAGCCACTGATGAAGCCCGCGGTGTTCAGACCGGCGGCCTGGTCGCGCAGCCGCTGCATCAACGGCAACCGCACCAGCGCCTGCACGCCACTCAGGTAGATGCGGCCGTCGGTGCGCGTGTACTTGTGTTCCAGCGTGTAGTCGCTGTCGATCACCCCGATCTGCGGCGTATTGGCGGACGAGGGCGAGGTGAGTTCGGCGGTGCTGGTCATGGCGGGCCCAAAGCGGCTGGCGAGGCCCGATAACCCCTCGGGCGTGAAGGCGCGCATTGTAACAGCGGCATTTTCTGTGACGCGCATCACTGCGTCGTTGTGCGTTGCAGCGGTTAGGATGCGCCGGGGGGCTGTTGTAGTCCGGGGGAAACGTAGTGAAAGCAGGCAAGTGCACACTGCTGGCCATCGTGCTGGCATCGGCGGTCTTTTCCGCGCAGGCACAGTCGGTGCCGAAGCCGAAGGAATTCTATTTCGACGAGGACCGCGCGGCCGTGCCGGTGGTCGCCATCACCGGCGTGGAAGGGGCTGCGCTGGTGGACCAGCTGGTGAAGGCGCGCGAGCGTGGCCGCAAGATGGTCGAAGCCACTGCGCAACTGGGGCACATCGCGCTGAACGATGGCCGTGCCGACCTGGGACGGCAGCTGTACCAGCAGGCCCTGAGCAGCACGCAGTCCGGCGGCAACCTGTGGCGTTCGATCAGCTGGAACTACGGCTGGGACCTGTATCGCCTGGGCGAACACGAGGCGGCGTTGCAGCAGTGGACGCCGCTGGTCAGCGCGGTCCGCGGCCCCTCGTGGGTGCCGCCCACCCTCGCGCTGGCACTGTGGAAGCAGGGCCGCAAGGAAGACGCGGTGCAATGGTACGGCGCGGCCGTGCGCACCGAGCCCCTGCTGTGGACCGATGCGCGCAACTACGCCACGCTGCTGCCCGGCTGGCGACAGGAAGATCGCGACACGCTGGCCGAAGTGCTCGGCGCCTGGCAGGCCAATCCGCCGGTCTGGCCGTAACGCGTAAGATCGGCGGATGAAGGCGCGCACCGTGCGCCATCCTCCGTCCATGATGCGCACCCTTGCTTCGCTGTGCCTAGCGACGGCGTTGACCGCCGCCGCCGGTATCCCCGCTTCCGCCGCCGACCGCATCACCGGTCGCGCCTTCGCCACCCGCTCCGATGTCATCGCGCCACACGCGATGGCGGCCACCTCGCATCCGCTCGCCACCCAGATCGCGCTGGACGTGATGAAGCAGGGCGGCACCGCGATGGACGCGGCCATCGCCGCCAACGCGGCGCTGGGCCTGATGGAACCCACCGGCAACGGCATCGGCGGCGACCTGTTCGCCATCGTCTGGGATCCGAAGACGAAGAAGCTGCACGGCTACAACGGCTCGGGCCGTTCGCCGAAGTCGCTGACGCTGGACCATTTCAAACAGCAGGGCATCGCCGACATTCCCGCGCACGGGCCGTTGCCGGTCAGCGTGCCCGGCGCCGTCGATGGCTGGTTCGCTCTGCACGAGCGTTTCGGCAAGCTGCCGATGCGCGACGTGCTGGCGCCGACCATCCGCTACGCGCGCGACGGCCATCCGGTGCACCAGACGATCGCGTATTACTGGCAGCGCTCGGTGCCGCGGCTGTCGAAGTTCCCAGGCTTCACCGAGCAGTTCACGATCGACGGCCGTGCGCCGCGCACCGGCGAGATGTGGAAGAACCCTTACCTGGCCGACACGCTGCAGAAAATCGCCGATGGCGGCCGCGACGCGTTCTACAAGGGCGATATCGCGCGCACCATCGATGCCTACTTCAAGGCGAACGGCGGCTTCCTCTCGTACGAGGACATGGCTGCGCACCATGGCGAATGGGTCACGCCGGTCAGCACCAACTACCGCGGCTACGACGTGTGGGAACTGCCGCCGAACGGGCAGGGCATCGCCGCGCTGCAGATGCTCAACGTACTGGAAGGCTACGACTTCAGCAGGATCCCCTATGGCAGCCCCGAACACGTGCACCTGCTGGTGGAGGCCAAGAAGCTGGCCTTCGCCGACCGCGCGCGCTGGTACGCCGACCCCGCCTTCCAGCCGTTGCCCGTCGCGCGCATGATCTCCAAGCCGTACGCGCGCGAGCGCGCCAAGCTGATCTCGCCCGACAAGGTGCTGCGCGAAGTGCAGCCGGGCACGCCGAAGGAACTGGAAGAGGGCGACACCATCTACATGACCGTCGCCGACAAGGACGGCATGATGGTCTCGCTGATCCAGTCCAACTACCGCGGCATGGGCAGCGGCATGACGCCGACCGGCTTGGGCTTCATCCTGCAGGACCGTGGCGAGATGTTCGTGCTGAAGGACTGCGACGGCGCCACGCCGCATCCGAACTGCTACGCGCCGGGCAAGCGTCCGTTCCAGACCATCATCCCGGCCTTCATCACCAAGGACGGCAAGCCGTGGGTCAGCTTCGGCGTGATGGGCGGCGCGATGCAGCCGCAGGGCCACGTGCAGATCGTGATGAACCTGGTCGACTTCGGCATGACGCTGCAGGAAGCCGGCGACGCGCCGCGCGTGCAGCACGACGGTTCCACCGAACCGGTCGGCAGCGCCACCGTCATGAGCGACGGCGGCGTGGTGCAGCTGGAATCCGGCTTCCCGTACGAAACCGTGCGCGCACTGATGGACAAGGGCCATCACGTCGAATGGGCGCTGGGTCCGTATGGCGGTTACCAGGCCATCCAGCGCGATCCGGAGACCGGTGTGTACTACGGTGCCAGCGAGAGCCGCAAGGATGGGCAGGCGGCGGGGTATTGAGGGCGGCGCGCGAAGGCTGTCATAGGTTGGAGTGAACGGAGTGAACCCCAACATCGCAGCGGTGCAGGGTCAGTGTGTTGGGGTTCGCAGGCTCACCCCAACCTATGGGGCTGGTCGAGCCAGCGTCCTCTGTAATGTCGGAGAAGGAGCAATGCGTTGAAGAACGTGTTCAAGTGCCTGCTCGCATTGCTGAGCATCGTTAGCCCTATTGGACTCTGTCGTGAATCTCCAGACCAAGTCGTGAAGGACTTCTATCGATGGGCGATCAGGCCTTCCCCAGCCGAGATTGGGCGGGGATATGCGCCGATTCAAGTGCTTCTTGGCAAAGAGCTTTACGCGGCACTCGAAGCGCAGAAGGGCTATGAGCGAGCCTGTGCTGCGCTGGTGCCTCCAGACGTCAAGCCTTACATGCTAGATCAGAGTCCGTTCTTTCTTTGGCCGGACAAAGCGAAAACGCTGAGATCGACGGATGCGCTGGTTTCGGGGGACCAAGCGATGGTGCGAGCGACACTGGTGTATGACGACCTTGTTTGGACGGACGCGGTTGCGTTGAGATTCAAGGATGGCCGATGGGTCATACAGAATATCGAGTGGGAGGAAGGCCGTTCACTGCTGGAACGGCTTGTTAGCTTTGCATCCCATCGCTGCACGAAGTAAGCGCTCAACCCGTCCTGCGGACGCGGAATCCTGTCTCAGGAATTCCAGGGGAAACTCGTAATGAAATGGCTGCTGCTCTTCTTGATGATGCTCGTTGCACCGGTGGCGATGGCGTGCGAATGCGGGGAGGAACTTACCTCCGAGATGGCCAGGAAAGCGCCCAATGTCTTCGTGTTTCGGGTCATCAGCCTCGAGGTTGGCGAGGTCGATGGCACTCGTTACGCTGTTGGAAAGATCAGGGTGATCGCCAACGTGCGAGGAAAGACGGTGGCGCGTGCGATTTACTACCGGACGGGTTGGTGCTGTGGTATCAGCATGTCGCCGGGGCTTGACTACATTGGATTCCTTCCGAGTGATTCCGAGCGATTTGAGGTCACCACTGCGACCGTTATCCGAATCTTCATGGGACAGTTCGACAGGCGTGAAGCTGACGAGCTGGAAGCACTGCTGCGGGGCAGGAAGACGCTAACGGATGCATTCCCGCTAGGGCCGCGCGCGATCACACGGGACTGGCCTCTCGCTCCGCCATGTTCGGTGGCCGAGCAACGGCAGTGATACTACCGTGCAAGCAGTACGTAGCACGGGGGTCGCGAAGCGATAGCCGTCGTTTTGCAGTTGGTATCGTTTGGGAGGCGTCCTTGGCTCAACCCATCGCAAGAACTCCGCATCGAGGAAGGCGAATCCATGAAGACATGGCTCATGCTTGTGGTGTTTGCGCAGGGCGTCGTAGAACCGCCGCGTTCACCTGCGGCACACCGGCCGCTGGAAGAGCGTGCCTTCTGTACTGCGAGCGTGGGAACTGAGGCCAGGACAGTGGAGAGCTTGCAGGGCGACTACCGCATCGTCGGGCTGACGCCGAAGGATCGCGCGCCTTATTCGGGCACGATGAAGATCGTGGCCTCCACCGCCACCGAGATCCGCCTCGAATCAAGGATCGGCACCAGGACCCGGCACGCCACAGCGCGCTACATGCGTTGTGGTGAAGGCGTCAAACAGCTGTATGTCACCGTCGATCACCCTGGCACACCGCGGCAGCTGTACTGCGTGGTGCACAACGACTATGACAACCTGCATCGGGCCACCTGCAGCGGGCAGGCCAGCGACGGCGACGGGGACAAGGGCCTGGAGGCATGGTTCGA
Source organism: Pseudoxanthomonas sp. PXM01 (assembly GCF_014851815.1). Classification (GTDB taxonomy): domain Bacteria; phylum Pseudomonadota; class Gammaproteobacteria; order Xanthomonadales; family Xanthomonadaceae; genus Pseudoxanthomonas_A. The sequence continues at coordinate 9,577 of NZ_JACVAJ010000003.1, read as the reverse complement.
GATCGTGCCGTAAGCGTTACGTGGTCGAGCCAAACACGTAGGATGGATTGAGTGTAGCGATACTCATCACTCTACTCTTCACCTGATCCTACGAAATGACCCGCCAGTGAGGGCATCGCATCGTGAAGACAAAGTTCAGCGGCAGAAACGTTGCTCTGATGGTTGTCCCTGCTGCGCTCGTGATAGGTGCTGTTGTCGTGACGCCTGTTGTTTCTGATCATCTCGCTGAGAAGCGGGAGAACTTCGACCGTGTCCGGGCTCAGAAAGAGGCGTTGTACAACGCTCGACTTCAGCCGTGTCCGGAGGGCATCTACCATCCAGGGGAGGAAGCCATCGTGCTGAATCCGGGAGAGATAGGCGTCGACATTTTCCCGGCATTCGATCCGCCGGAAGGCTTCAGACTCTCAAGCACAGCATTGTCGGGCTACAGCGGAATAACGGGTGTTTCCTATCCCCCACCTCCACCACCTCCACCAGGAGTCAAGGCAGTTCCCGGATCGCCAACGGACACTACGCTCCGATTCAAGCAACGTCCGCCTGTCGCGCTCGATCAAGAGGTGGCTGATCGCGTACACAGGGTCTTGAAGACGGAGATTGTCGAGGCGGATGCGGAGCGCAATCTGGGACTGGATGGCATCGGCTACGTCTTGAGGCATGACGACAAGTGCGCTACCACGTGGTCGCCCGAGCCGGGTACGCGAGCACACAAAATCGTCGGATTGGTCCATGCGCTCAACGAGTTGAGCACAAAGAAATCCGACGAGATCGGAGTGCTGCAGGAAGAAGTCATTCGCCTGACCAACGAACTGGACGCCGATAGACGCGAGCTTCTTGATTGATGTGTAGGATGGGTCGAGCGAGGCGACGTTCAACGGAAGAGCCGGTCTACCCATTGCTTGACTCTCAAACAGACCACGATGGGTATAGCCTGCGGCTCAACCCATCCTACGAATCTGGATACCGACATGGCCACATTGCCCACGCTTCCCGACCTCGCCACCGGCCTCTACCGCCACTACAAGGGCAACGATTACGAAGTGGTCGCGGTGGCGCGGCACAGCGAGACGCTGGAGCCGTTGGTGGTGTACCGCGCGCTGTACGGTGAAGGCGGCCTGTGGGTACGGCCGTACGTGATGTTCTGTGAGGACGTGGTGGTGGATGGGCGTACCGTGCGCCGCTTCGCACCAATCAAGCACGCACAGCAGTGAGGGGCGCATGGGAAAGCTGTCGAAACTGAGGGCGTGGATCAATCGCGATGATGGGCGATTCTACCGGGTGGGTAATGCACCCATCGGTCCCTTGAGCATCATCGGTGGCCTCTTCGTCGCCGCCGCGTTGATCCTGTCGCAACTGCATCGGCATGCAGCACTACATGTGGCCTGGCCGACTGCCGCGGGGATCATCGGTGTGGCGCTGCTGTTCTTGGGTGGCTACAGGGACGATCGTCGCGATGACATCTGACTATCCTTTGGCATGATCTGAACGCCCTGGCCTCAACTGCCGGATACTTACTCGGCCATCCGTGCCGTATCAGCCGTCGCTGACATCAATCAACCAGGCATCCCCGTGTCCATATGCATAGCCCTTCTCCGTGGCATCAACGTCGGCAAGGCCAAGCGCATCGCGATGGCGGACCTGCGCGCGTTGCTGGAAAGCCTCGGTTACACCGATGTCGCCACGCTGCTCAACAGCGGCAATGTCGTCTTCAAGGCCGGCAAGGGAACGCCGAAGAAGCTCGCTGCCGACATCTCGGCCGCCATCGTGGCGCGGCTGGGTATCGAGGTACCCGTCATCGTGGTGTCGGCGAAGGACTTCGCGCTGATCGCGAAAGAAAACCCCTTCGCGAAGACGGCCCCCGATCCCTCGCGCCTGCTGATCGCCTTCGTGCCGGACGCCAGCGCGCTGTCCGCCGTCTCCAGCATTGCGCCGCTGGTGACGCCGCCCGAACAGTTCCATGTCGGCGCGCACGCCGCATACCTGCACTGCGCCAGTGGCATTCTTGAGAGCAAGGCGGGGGAAGCGCTGGTGGGCAAGGCAGGCAAGGCGGCCACCACCCGCAACTGGGGCACCGTGCAGAAGCTGCAGGCGCTGGTGGACAAGATCGATGCCTGACGTCCGTCCCTTTCCCTGCCGACACCTTCGCCCATGACGATCGCGCGCTTCCGCCTGTTCCTGACCGCTTCCGTGATCCTTTCCCTCGCAACGATCGCGACGGTCTTCCTGCCCGACGGTTACTCGCAGGCGCTGGCCGATGCCTATGCCAGCGAGCCGCCGCCGTGGTTGTTCGAACACGAAGGGCTGATGATCGGGGTGGGGGGCGTGGCGCTGGCGCTCATGATCGCGGGCTACGTGGGCCTCTTTCTGTTGACGCGCTGGGGCCGCGCCCTGTCGCTGGCGCTCACCGGGCTCACCTTTCCCCTGTATCTGTTGACGGGTCCCACGCTGTCGTCGCCGCTCGAGTCGATGTTGACCGATGCGTCGAACCTGCTCTGGGGCGCGTGCCTGGCGCTGGCGTACTTCTCACCGATCGCGGCGCGCATCGAGGCAGGTACGGAATCCGGCTCGTAAGGTCGTCGATGTTCTTTTGTTCCCTGACGAGGCGTTTTCCTTCGACATGGGAAGCCCGGAACATCGTGCGCGAGGCTTTTTTGTTCGTCATGGAACAGAAAAGCCTCGTCATCTCACCCCAAGGCTTCGTCATCGAACAAAAGAAGCATCGAAGTCCGCACCTCCGAGGTGCGGCATCTCACTTGAAAGCCTTGTCGACACACTTCAATGCCTCGTCATGGCACTCAAGTGCTTCGACGTCGAAGAAAAAAGCTTCGCCAGCGGACTTCTGAGCCTTGATGCGGCCCTGCAGGACGGGTGAGGGAACACTGCGCCCGTCGTCGGCGCTGACTTAAAGATCGAACCCCAGCAGCAGCGGATCATGGTCGGAGCTGCGGAACGGGACGCTGGCGTCGCCATCGGCGTAGCCCTGGGCATCCTGTTCATCGGCGTTGATATGCCACTCGGCCGCGCCGCGCAGCTGCTTCGCCAGCGAGGGGGTGAGCAGGGCGTGGTCGAGGCGGCCGGTCAGGCCGTTGTAGACGTAGCTGTAAGGCTGCTCGACGCCCGCCTGCTTGAACGCGTCGATCCAGCCGGCGTCGTCGCGCAGCCAGCGCACCGGATCTTCCATCGCGTAGGCGTTGAAGTCGCCCAGCATCACCACGCGGTCGCTGCGCGTGCGCGTGGGATCGGTCTTCAGCCACGCGTCCAGGCGCTTGGACGAATCCAGGCGCAGCGCATTCCAACAACCGGCGCCATCCTTCTGGTCGGTGTCCAGGCCGGTGGCTTCGGAGCAGCCCTTCGACTTCAGGTGATTGGCGACCACGACGAAGGGCTTTCCATTGCCGCGCACGAAGGCCTGCGCCAGCGGGCTGCGGCTGCGCTCGCCGAACGGACCTTCCTCCAGCGTGGCGGGCTTGCCGGTCGGCTTCACCTTGTCGCTGCGGTAGATGATGCCGACGCGGATGGTGTCCGGGCCCGGACCTCGCTTCGCATCGACGAAGCGCCACGTGCCGCCGTTCGTGTTCAGGGCGGCGACCAGCTGCGCCAGGCTGGAATCGGCGCCATAGCCGTCGTTCTCCAGTTCCATCAGCGCGGCGATGTCGGGGTTGAGGCCGCGGATGGTGGCGACCAGCTTCGCCATCTGCGACTTCAACTGCTCGGGTGTCTTGGCGCCGCGTTCAGTGGGAAAGCCGCCGCCCTTGCCGTCGCCGTTGAACAGGTTCTCCAGGTTGAACGCGGCGACGCGCACATCGCCGGCGACCTGCGGCGCGGCTGGACGCTCTGGCGCGGCGATCGTCGGTGCGGCGGTGAGCTGCAGGCGCCAGCCGCCCATGCGTGGTTCGACGATGCCCTGCACGCCGGTCAGCACGGTGCCGGTGCGCAGCGGCTGGCCGTCCTTCACGTACCAGACGGTGGAGGGGTCGCGCTGCGTGCTGCCGTCGTCGAGCAGCAACGTGCGGCGCGCGTTGTCGGCGGCCAGCTGTTTCGCTTCCGCGCTGCCGGGCGTGGCGAGTTCGCTGGTCTGCCACAAGCGGCCGCCGAAGCTGGTGATCAGTTCGCCAAAGCGTTCGAGCGTGTGCGTGCCGCTGAGCGTGAGCGGGGTGTCGATGCGCACCAGCATGCCTTCGTAGCGTTCCCAGTCGTCGGGTTGCGAGGCCAGTATGGTCGGGGCGACCTCGCCTTTGCCGCGGGGCTGGATCACCGGCGCATGCAGCGCGGTCAGCGTGTCATCGCCACCTGCCTTGCGCTCACCGACGATGCCGCGCACGCGGACACGATCGCCTGCGGAGAGAGCCGGGGGCGTCGCGCCTTCGTCCAGCGCAACGAACAGGGCATCGGAGGTCTTCGGACTGCCATCGCCGGCGTCCTGCACGAAGAAGCCGCCGAGGCCTTCGAGGAATGCGCCGGTGACGACACCTTCGATGGTGACGGTCTGGCCGTCGAGCGCGCTGCGTTTGCCTTCGCCCTGCACCTGGCCGATGGGAATGACACGCTCCTTCGGCGTGGCCGCGCAGGCGGGCAGCGCGAGGGAGGCGAGCAGGGCGAGGGTAAGCAGCGAGCGGGCAGACGTCATCGGGAGGCGACCGGGAAGCGAGGCGGCAAGGGTAAACGGATTGGGTGACGGGCGATGCGGTGCCCGCGTGTTCCCCTCCCCCCGCGTGCGGGGAGAAGGTGCCCGGAGGGTGGGTGAGGGGCGACGGCGCCCCCGCATCATCGCGATCGTGATGTCTCGAACGTTACGGGGGCAGCCTTCGACCGTGGGAATGGGATTTCGTTCGCCCCCTCATCCGGCCTTCGGCCCCCTTCTCCCCCGTGGCGGGGGAGAAGGGGCATCTCCGACATGCGCTTATGGACCGCACAAACAAAAACGCCGCCCGGAGGCGGCGTTCTCTGGAAGGCGGTGCGCCTTACTTGCTGTTGGCCAGCATCCAGTCGACCGTGGCGTGGATCTGTTCCTCGGTGATGGCCGGGTTGCCGCCCTTCGGGGGCATGATGCCGCCGTCCGGACCGGTGAAGCCCTCGATGGCGTGCTTGTACAGCGTGTCCACACCCTTGCTGGCACGTGCGCCCATGCCGGCGGCCGTCAGCATCGGGGCCTTGCCCACGCCGTTGGTGTGGCAGGCGCCGCAGAGGTTCTTGTAGATCTCGCCGCCATCCAGCGTGCCGCCGTAGGCGACCTGGGAAGCAGCGGCGGCGGCCGCGGCGGCCGCGGCAGCGGCCTGCGCGGCGGCGCCGGTTTCGCCGGCATAGACCGCACCGGCCGGCGCGATGCGCGCCTCGGTGATCTGCACGGTCTTCGGGTTCACTTCCGGCGGCAGGCTGTCGTGCAGGAAGTAGGCGCCGACGATCAGGCCCGCGGTGACCAGCATCAGGAAGCCGATCACCATCGAGAAATGCTTGAGGAATTCGAGGTCGTAGTTACGCACTTTCCACCTTTGGCAGCACGGCCGGGGGCCGCGCATGGCTACGAAAACGGGGGTCGGCGGGCACCGTGGCGCCGCAGACAAGACCGCATTATAAGCAGGGCAGCCGGTTTTGCCTCAACACCGGCCTGCGGCGGCTCACGCGGTCAGGTAGACCTGCAGCGGGGCGCGCAGGGCCTGCAGTACGTGGTGCATCGGGTACTGCGCCCCGGCGCCGTGTCCCGACAGGGCCTGCTGGAGCACCTGCCGCTTCTCGCCGCCTTCGATGTGCAGGTAGAGATGGCCGGCATCGCGCAGGACGGGCAGGGTCAGGGTGATGCGGGGCTCGCCGGCGCCAGGCGCACGCATCGGCAGCACGGTGGCAGGGGTCGCTGGATCCATCGCCTCGGCCAGGCGGTCGCCGCCCGGGAAGAACGAGGCGGTGTGCCCGTCGCCGCCCATGCCCAGCACGGCGACATCCAGTGTGGACGGCAGTGCGGCCGCGACGTCGGCCAGGGCGTCGTCCGGCGTGGCGGTGGGGCGATAGAGCGGGACGAAGCGGGCTGCGGCGGCTTCGTGCTGCAGCAGGTGCTCCTTCACCAGTCGCGCATTAGAGCGCTCATGGTCGTCGGCAACCCAGCGCTCGTCGACCAGGGTGACGGTGACGTTCGCCCAGTCCAGCGGCTGCTGCGACAGCGCCTGCAGGAAGCGGCGCGGGGTGGTGCCGCCCGACAGCGCCACGCTGGCGTGGCCGTGCAGGGCCAGTGCCGTGCGCAGGTCGTCGGCCACGGCCTGGGCCAGCGCGGCGGCGACGGCGTCGCCATCGGGGAACGGGTGCAGTTGGATCTGCAGCGAGAGATCGGTGGGGGGCATGGCGGGTCTCGGGAGTGGGGGCTTCCCGGGGGAAGACAGGCCGGCGGTGCGCCGGGAGAAGGCCCCGCGGGTGAGGGGCCGGGCGCATCAGACGGTGTCTTCGTGCCAGGTGCGGCCGTCGCGTTCGACCAGGGCCACGGCGGCGCTGGGACCCCATGAGCCGGCCGTGTACGGCTTGGGTGCGTCGCGCTGGGTTTCCCAGGCGGCGAGGATCGGATCGATCCACGCCCATGCGGCTTCGACTTCATCACGGCGCATGAAGAGCGTCTGGTTGCCGCGCACCACGTCCATCAGCAGGCGCTCGTAGGCTTCCGGCTGGTGCACGCCGAAGGCCTCGGCGAAGCTCATGTCCAGCGGCACATGCTGCAGGCGCAGGCCGCCGGGGCCCGGGTCCTTGATCATCAGCCACAGCTTGACGCCTTCGTCCGGCTGCAGGCGCAGCACCAGCTTGTTGCCCATCACCGGGCCGGCGCTGTCCTCGAAGATGGAATGCGGGATCTGCTTGAAGGCGATGACGATCTCGGACACGCGCTCGGACAGGCGCTTGCCGGTGCGCAGGTAGAACGGCACGCCGGCCCAGCGCCAGTTGTCGACTTCGGCCTTCAGGGCCACGAAAGTCTCGGTGCGCGAATCGGGCTTGCCCAGTTCTTCCAGGTAACCCGGCACCGCGGCGCCGCTGCTGGCGCCGGCGCGGTACTGGCCGCGCACGGACAGGTGGGCGACGTCTTCGCCGCGCATCGGCTTGAGCGAGCGCAGCACCTTCAGCTTCTCGTCGCGCACGGCATCGGCCTGCAGCGCGGCCGGGGGTTCCATCGCCACCATGCAGAGCAGCTGCAGCAGGTGGTTCTGCACCATGTCGCGCAGGGCGCCGGAGGTGTCGTAATAGCCGGCGCGCTTCTCCAGGCCGACGGTCTCGGCCACGGTGATCTGCACGTGGTCGATGCGGCTGGCGTTCCACAGCGGCTCGAACAGGATGTTGGCGAAGCGCAGGGCCAACAGGTTCTGGACGGTCTCTTTGCCCAGGTAGTGGTCGATGCGGAAGATCTGGTTCTCCGCGAAGGCGCTGCCGACGGCGTCGTTGATGACCGCGGCGCTGGCCGAGTCGTGGCCGATCGGCTTCTCGATGACGACGCGGGCGTTGCCGGTGTTCAGGCCATGCGCGCGCAGGCGATCGCAGATGGCGACGAACAGGGTGGGGCTGGTCGACAGGTAGAACACGCGAATGCGATCGCCGGTGGACTGCAGGCGGGTGGCGAACTCGTCCCAGCCTTCGTCCTTGGTCGCGTCCAGCGCGAGGTAGCCGAGCTTCTGCAGGAAGGCGGGCAGCTTGGCCTTCAGCGTCTCGTCGCTGGCGGCGATGCGGGCGAGAGCCTCACCGACCTTGGCCTGGTATTCGGCGTCGCCCTGCTTGTCGCGGGCCACGCCGATGATGCGGCTGTCCTCGGGGATCTGGCCGTCGGCATAGCGGCGCAGCAGGCCCGGCAGCAGCTTGCGCAGCGCCAGATCGCCGGTGCCGCCGAAGATGACGAGATCGAAGGTGTCGACGGGCAGGGTCTTCGCGGTCACGGGCGTCTCGGTGCAGCTGAAGTGAGAGGCAACAATACCACCGGGGTACCACGGGATGCCAACAGGTCCGCTTTGTAAAAGGATTGTTGCGGTATTGGTACGGCACTGGTATCGTGATTCACATGCAAACGAACCTGCTCGAGGAATACCAGCGGCTGCAGACCGGTGAGTCCACCCGGGCCGTGGCCTACCTGCGCCTGCGTCGCGCGTTGCAGAACCTGATGGATGCCGGTGTGCTGCGGCCCGGGCAGGCGCTGCCGAGCGAGCGCGACCTGGCCCAACTGCTGGACCTGTCGCGGGTGACCATTCGCAAGGCGCTGGCAGGATTGATCGAAAGTGGTCTGCTCGTGCAACGCCAGGGCGCTGGTACCTTCGTCGCCGAACGTATCCTGCGCCAGTTCTCCCGCCTGACCAGCTTCACCGACGACCTGCGCGAGCGCGGGCTGAATCCGCAGGTGAAGTTCCTCGAGCGCTCGGTCGGCGAAGTGACGCCGGAAGAATCGATGGCGCTCAACCTGTCGCCAGGCAGTGGCGTGGTCCGCATGTATCGGCTACGGCACGTGGATGGTTCGCCGATCGCGATCGAGCGGACGCTGGTGCCGTATGCCCTCCTGCCTGATCCGGAGAGCGTGACCACTTCTTTATATGAGGCACTGGATGCTTACGGCCATCGGCCTCGCCGGGCCCTCCAGCGCCTGCGCGCCGTAGCCCTAGACGAAGAGGCGGCCCGCCACCTCGAACTGCCCGTCGGCGCCCCGGGCCTGCTGGTCGAACGCCGCGCCTTCCTAGAGGACGGCCGGGTGGTCGAATCCACCCGCTCGTACTACCGCGGCGACGCCTACGACTTCGTCGCCGAGCTGCAGAGCGACTGAGCCGCCTGTCGGCCCTGGCCGACCGTTCCTGAGTTTTCCGCCCCCTGCCAGTCCTGATCCGGACCGGCGGGGCGAGTTTTGTATTGCCTGCAAAAAAGCTCCGCTGATCCGTCAGGAAAAGCCTTCTGTCGGCCCCGGCGGCATTCTGACGCCGTCCTGATGCACTTCTGTGATGAAGTTCACGCGCTTACCTATTGACGTCAATGAGTTGACGTTAATTTAAAGTAAATGTGTAATAGACATCTCACTTCTCTGTGAGAGATGTCCGCTTTACGAAGTGAAGTGCGATGTGTGTCGTATGTCCGTTCAGGCAGGCCGATCGAGCCGCCGAAGGGCAATGCGACTTTCAAGACAGCCTTGGGGGAGGCAGTCCCGGCTGGCCGTTCTCCCGATCCAGCCGTAAGGGACCACCGTGTACGTCTCCACTCACTTCCGTCGTTTGGCCCAGAAGAGCCGCTCTGTCCTCGCTTTTGGAGCGTTGGCTCTCTATGGCGCGTTCGCGGCACCGGTGCTGGCGCAAACCCAGGTCGTCAACAACGCCAGCGTGACGGTCCCCGCCGGCGTGGTGGACACGAACCTGTCCAACAACACGGCAAGCGTGACGGTCAGTGTGGTGGCACCGAACCTGGTGATTGCCAAGACCGGTCCTGCGAATGCGGTGGTGGGCACGGCCTACAACTATGTGATCACGGTGACCAACAACGGCACGGCGCCGACGACGGCCATCGCGACGGTGACCGATGCGGTGCCGGCGGGCCTGACGATCAACTCGGCGACCGGCTGCTCAATCAGTGGCCAGACCGTGACCTGTTC
>NZ_JACVAJ010000002.1 GCF_014851815.1 Pseudoxanthomonas sp. PXM01 | reverse complement strand
CGAGAAGCGAGTGGGTGCCGGCCAGCCACTGTGCGACTCGCGCCAGAGACGTGCATCCGATAGCGGATTGGGCCTTTGAAAGAGCCACACGCCGTAGTGGTCTTGCACCATGAGCCCTAACGCCTGAATTAAGCCGACTCGCGAAGCGGGTTCGGCTTGAATGAATTGTTAGGTGTCTTGCCCATCATGTCTCAGCCCTCGCCAACCGAGGCCGATGATAAGGGCGCAGCCGATGAACAATGCGCAATAGATTACTGCTGCCTCCATGCCGTGAGCAGTGAATCCGTATTTGCTGGACGAGAACCGCAATGATCCCGCGGCGAATGAGGTTACGGCTTGGCTGAGTAGCATGAGCATGGCTGCAGAGCAGCCCGCAATGTTCACCCCACTCCAGAATTTGCTTGAACTTCCGGTGGCTTTCATAGACACCTAACGCCTGAGTTAAGCCGCGCCGCGAAGCGGCGTCGGCTTGAATGAAATGTTAGGCGCCACCCGAATCACAGGAACCACCCAGTACCTACTTGACGCTCAATGTGCAGAGCATCCTCCAGCTCCGCGTCAGCACAAACAAGGGTATAGCCCTTGTTGGGGCGGGACAACTTGAAAGGACTGCGGACACGGACAACCCGATCAACCGCCAATGTCGGAGCTGGCGAGGCCGCAAATGCTTGTTCCGATGCGACCGACTCAGCCACTAGGACAAGCGCTTTAGCGGCGGCGTCATTCTCGGATGTGGCACGAACAAAGCGCGTGGTGGCGAAGCCGATAGATCCCTCAGGCGGAATGTCCATTCCGATGCCCGTGACAATGACGCGAAATCGTGGCACTGACGAAAGTCTCCTTGTGGTGCCTAACGCCTGAATTAAGCCGCGCCGCGAAGCGGCGTCGGCTTGAATGAACTGTTAGGCAGCAGCCTCATTTGCTGCGACCAGCCAGCTTGTTGAGCAGTGGAATGTCTTGGGTCGCTTCGTGCAGTGGGCCGGTCATGGAGCAAGAAACCAAGACATTTCCTGTTGTGTAGGCCAAGATGGCAGTGTCTGGCTCTACGGGTAAGCCGCACATTCCCGTGTCCTCGTCAGACACAAACTCTACCCAGGAATCTGGTTTAAACGCACCCTTCCAGACTTGTAGCACCCGCAGCTTGGCGATGCGCTGTGTCTGTCCAGAGGCAGTGGTGAAGTGCACCGACTCAACGTAAGCGGAAAAGACAGACTCGGCGTTCCGATACCCGTGACGCACATGATCTGATCGCGTGCCATTGGGCAGGATGCAAGTACAAGCCAAGGCCGGTGAGGCCAACGCAAGCCATAATGCGATTGTTGCCAGTGCGCGCATGTCCGCCCCTGCTGCCTAACGCCTGAATTAAGCCGCGCCGCGAAGCGGCGTCGGCTTGAATGAATTGTTAGCTGTCAACTCTGACGGTACCCGTCGAACTCCCACAGCAGCTCGTGATTGAGAACTTGAGCAACGTCTTGCCAACTTGGGCGGGAAGCGTGCGCAAGGAGGCGATTGACCGAGTGCTCCACCTGAGACCAAGAGAACGAATCAATGATCAGTGTGCCACGCCCCCAGCCGAATCTCCCCGACTCAGCTAAGGCGCTTGGCGTGACAACAGTAAAGGAAAAGCCGTCTCCGACGGTGCCAGAACTCGGTCCAATCGTAGCTAGCATTGGAACGAGGCAGTGCGCTGGGTCTGGAGGAAGCTCTCCGGCGGCAAGATCGGAGCTTGAGAGGCTGAGCAGCTTAGGAACGATCATTGACGGCTAACGCCTGAATTAAGCCGACCTGCGAAGCGGGTTCGGCTTGAATGAATTGTTAGGCCTGCAACTGGGCAAGCCGGGCGCGAATTGCTGTTGAGTCAATGTAGCGCACGACGAAGGACCACCAAAGTGACCGCCAGATTTTGGCTATCCCATGAGCCGCGAATGCGCCGAATACGAAACTACCCACTGCAATGGCGCCGACCGAGGGACGAGAAGCGCCGCCTCCGGAGAACAGGAAGAACGAGCCAAGTCCAACCGCAGTCCATAGGACGAGTGTGCCGGGCCAACTGGGCGAACGTTCGCCGTGATCGATCCGGTGCAGGACTCGCTCTAAAAGAAATTTCTCAAATTTCTCTGTCATATCTGTGCAGGCCTAACGCCTGAATTAAGCCGAGCCGCGAAGCGGCTTCGGCTTGAATGAATTGTTAGCGGCCAGCAGCACGCTACTGCTGATGTCTCGGTACAACGTGGTACTCGCCGCCGGGAAAGCGGACAACCGTAACCAACTCTCCTGTGTCATAGGCCGGCACGTAGCACCCTGTTGTCGGGACGCTAATCGAGCGGCCTACTTTGCCTTTTACTGTCCTGGTAACCTCAAGGCGAAGTATGCGTGCCGGGTCACCGGGCCTTGGGTCACGGCCATGATCTGGCTCGGTTGAGACAACCTTAGCTTCGAGTACCAAGTCGGCGTTCTTTCTGATCGTTGGGCTGCTGACCAGGATCTGCTGGCACGCAGAGGCTGGAAAACTGAAGGCGCCCACTAGAAGGAGTCCAGTTATCAGGAACTTGATCATGGCCGCTAACGCCTGAATTAAGCCGCGCCGCGAAGCGGCGTCGGCTTGAATGAACTGTTAGACCTGCCAACCGCAGAGCTGGACAAGTCTTTGAACTGAACCTCTATCGGAACTTGATGGCGGCACAAGTTCGCTCGCGCGGGGTAACGCCATTGGGTCACAGCCGAAAGAATTGCCTCGTTATATCCAACAGGCTGGCCGCGGCTACGACCGATAGGATGCCACGCCGCAGAGACGATGGCGGGTGACTGCACTTGACCGGAGCGACTAATGACAAACGAGACCTGGGCTTTGCCAGAGAACTCGTTGTGCAGCCGAGGCGGCAGCTTTGGCGGAACGGTCGATGTAGGAGTAAGGCCAGAAGAACAGGCCGGATGCGGCTCGGCAGCAGCGGATGCACCAAGTGTGATGCCAAGAAGTAGGACTACCAGACTGCAGATTCTTCTCATGGCAGGTCTAACGCCTGAGTTAAGCCGACCCGCGAAGCGGGTTCGGCTTGAATGAATTGTTAGGGGGCATCTTGCGGCCGTCCTTGGAGGTTGTACAGCATGCCGCCAGATGGAGCAGATGGGTCGCTGATACCGGGTTGCAGAACGACATTGATGGTGCGACCACCGATCGTTGTTGCAGAGTGGAGCACCTTTACTCGCTTGGCCTCCAAGTACTCAACCCGGATCAGAGAACCGTTGGCCCAACGAACGTTGATGCCATATGCCTGGTCGCTCCGAGTAGCCCCATAGAGCTGAGCGAGGGACTTTGAGACATTGCAGTTACCGCCATGAGGGGCGAGGCATACGTCGTAGGAGAACGAGGTTGTGGTGCCACCATTCGACTCAATTACAACCGCGTCGATGGCGCCGTCCGGTGATATTGCTCGCGCCACGGCATAGTGCGAAGAATCTGCAGCAATGCAACCGACTAGCAGCGGAAGCAGTAGCACGCCGAGAAACCTCATCAAGTGCCCCCTAACGCCTAATAGACCCCAAACTGGGGTGATAACGCGGAGTATTCAGCTGGCACAGACAGGGCGTCAATGCTTTGGGGCCTTTCCAATCAGCAGCTTACCGTTTGCTTGTCTAGGAGGTTCGATTCGCGGCACCGGCAATATTCTGTGGAGATGCGGTGTCGGTTGGATATCAGGGCGTACTGGCGTGATAACGCGGTTCGCCGGCGGCTCCGGGAATGCGGAATGATCGCGGACGTTGGTGCCTGGATCGCAGCCGTTCGAAAGGAGGACGGCAAGCCGGCGGTCAGCCCGGTGCCGCGTGGTCGTTCAGATGCCGAGAGTGAGTGGGCCACCGACGTCCGACCAAGCCGCCGCCAGTCAGGGCGCAGCCACTGTTACGCCTTCAAGAAGGCTGGTGGCAACGCGGGATACGCGGCTCTGGTGAACGGGCGATGTTCCTGCTTCGCGTGCGCCGACAGGGAGATCCCGTTGAGGCGGGAGGCGTGTACCGACTATGGATGACGGGACGGATCAAACGCGACCGGGATGCCGTTGAACAGGCCGTTGGCATCGTAGAGATAGAGGTGACCCATCAGACGCTTCGAGTGCGAGGTGCTCCAGCCCGTCACCACGAGCCTGGCGTTGCCCGCGCCCAGCGGGAACGTGGCGATCATCAGGTCTTCGTGGAGGCTGACGTCGGCGGGTGTCGCCACGAGTGTCTGGCGTTTTCCGCCGCCGAGCTCCCGAACCAGCGTGACCGTTCCGTCCTTCCGGATCTCAAGGCGATCCCTTGGCGGCGTGCTGAAGAGCCGCACCAGCGACGCGGAAAAGCCCTGCGGTTCCGGACTGATCCATGCCCCGATCCTGTCGCGCGCATCGAGTGTCGCGGCGGATGCCAGGCAGGAGAGCGCATACAGCAGCAGGGCAAGAATGATCTTCATGGCGTCCGGCTTCCTCGCATAAATCCATGTTGCAAAAGGAACACTGAAACGTAGGTCACTCATCAAGCGGGTGTGAGGGGCGCCCCCCCGCTCACTCTGTCGTGGGTGACGGCGTAGGCAGATGATGCGCCGCCAGGAACGCACGCAACGACGCAGGCTTCACCGGCTTGGTGAGCAGCCGGTAACCGCGTTCGCGGGCTTCGCGCTTCAGCTCGTCGCGTCCGTCGGCGGTGAGCAGGGCGCCGGCAATGGGGCCGGGGCTGGCCGCACGCAGCGCGTCTAGCGTGGCCAGGCCGTCGAGCCGGTCATGCAGGTGGTAGTCGACCAGCATCACCGCCGGGCCTTCGGCGATCTTCTCCAGTGCCTCGTCCACCGTCGTGGCGGTGATGACGTCCACCTGCCAGCGACCGAGCAGCGCCTGCATGCCGTCGATGATCTCGCGGTCGTTGTCCACGCACAGCACGCGCAGGCCGGACAGCGACTCACTGGACAGCGTGCGGCGCGACGATGTGCGTCGTTCGCTGAGCGGAGCACCGCGCGGCACGACGATGGAGAACATGCTGCCGCGGTCCACCGTGCTGCGCGCATCCAGTTCGTGCTGCAGCAGGCGCGAGATGCGCTGGCAGATCGACAGGCCCAGGCCCAGCCCGCGCTCGCCCCAGTCGAACGGCTGCTGGTAGCGGTGGAACTCGTTGTAGATCTGCCGCATGTGATTCTCGGGGATGCCGGGACCGGTATCCCAGACCTGCAACGCAATGCGCTCGCCATGCGCACGCATGCCGATCACGATGCGGCCCTCGCGGGTGTACCGCAGCGCGTTGGCGAGGAAGTTCTGCAGCACACGGCGCAGCAGGCGGCGGTCGCTGCGCACCGGGATCGCGCGCGCGTGCACGTGCAGCTTCAGGCCGCGGCCGGCCGCCACGGGCGCGTACTGCGCGGCGAGCTCGCGCAGCAGTTCGCCCGCGTCGAAGTCGGTGATCTGCGTGTGCAGGCCGCCCGCGTCCAGGCGCGAGACGTCGAGCAAGCCGTCCAGCAGTTCTTCGGCGGCGCGTAGCGAGGCATCGACGCGCTCGGCGAGATGCTTGCGTTCCTGTGCCTGCTCGTCCGCACCCTGTTCGCTGTCGCGCAGCGCACTGACGAACAGGCGCGCCGCGTTGAGCGGCTGCAGCACGTCGTGGCTGATCGCCGCCAGGAAGCGCGTACGCGACTGTTGCGCATGCTCGGCGGCCTCGCTGCGCTCGGCGACGCGCTGCTCCAGTGTCTCGTTGGTTTCCAGCAGCTGCGCTTCGGCATGCTTGAAGTCGGTGATGTCGTTGTAGCTGGTGACGTAGCCACCGCCCGGCAGCGGCTGGCCGCGCATCTCGATCACCTGGCCGTCGGCGCGCACGCGTTCGAAGATGTGCGGCGAGCCCGCGCGCATGTAGCGGATGCGCTTGTTGATCTGCGCGTCGATGTCGCCGTCACCGAGTTCGCCACGCTCGGCGTTGTAGCGGATCAGATCGGCGACGGGACGTCCCACGTACAGCATGCCGTCGGGATAGCCGAACATCTGCTGGTAGCGGCGGTTCCATGCCACCAGGCGCATGTCCGGATCGACCACACTGACGCCGGCGCTGATGTTCTCCAGCGTGGTCGACAGGATTTCGCGGTTGAAGCGCAGTTCCTGGCCGGCCTGGTCGAGTACCGCGACCACTTCGCCCAGTTCCATGCCCGAGCCGCGCAGCACGCTGGTCAGCACGATGCGCGCGGAAGCGGCACCGATGGCGGCGGCAAGCAGGCGCTCGGTGAACTGCACCCAGGCGCGGTCGGCCGGCGCATGGGGCTGGAATTCGCGTTCGAGCACCTGCGCCTGTTCGGCGAACGCGCGACGCGCGTGCCGCTCGCCGACCACGCGCTCGGCCAGCGTGCGCAGGTCGCCGACGCGCACGCTGCCGGGCCATTCGCCCGCCACCAGTGCGGGACGTTGCGCGTACGGGTCGAGGAACGGCGCGGCACGCAGGCGTTCGTCGACGCCGGGGCGCGAGCGCGCCGACACGATCATCATCGCGCCCGTGTTGACCAGCAGCGACCAGAACGTGCCGTGCGTCAGCGTGTCCCAGCCGCTCAGGCCGAACAGCTGCTGCGGGCGCAGCCAGCGGATCCCGAACGGGCCGTCATGCAGCCACAGCAGGTCGAACCAGCCGGCCTGCGTCATCGTCGGCAGCAGCAGCGTGTAGATCCAGGTGGCGAAGCCGAGCACCATGCCGACCTCCACGCCGCGCCGGCTGGCACCGCGCCAGTACAGGCCGCCGATCAGGCCGGGCGCGAACTGCGCGACCGCGGCGAATGCCATCAGGCCGTACGACGCCAGCGTGCTGTCGTTGCTGCTGCTGCGGTAGTAGGAGTACGCCGTCAGCGCCAGCAGCAGGATCGCCACGCGACGGATCCACAGCACGCGCGAGGCGACGTCGGCTTCGGCATGGTGCTTGCCCCAGCCACGTCGCAGCAGCACCGGCATGATCAGGTCGTTGCTGACCATCGTGGCCAGCGCGATGCTCGCCACGATCACCATGCCGGTGGCGGCCGAGAAACCACCGACGTAGGCGATGATCGCCAGCGCAGTGCGCCCTTCCGCCAGCGGCAGCGCCAGCACGTAGCTGTCGTCGGCCACGCTGGTGCCGCCGAACAGCGATGCGCCCGCGGCCGCGACCGGTACCACCATCAGCGAGAACAGCGCCAGATAGCCGCCGAACAGCCAGCGCGCCTTGCGGATGTCGCCGACATCGCTGCATTCGACCACCGCCACGTGGAACTGGCGTGGCAGGCAGACGATGGCGAGGAAGCCCAGCAGGGTCTGCGCGATGAAGCCCACGGGGGGCGCGTTCTCGAACAGCGTGCGCGCCGAGTCGGTGACGCGGAAGGCGTTGTCGTCCAGCCACAGGTAGGCGAACACGCCCACGGCGATCATCGCCACCAGCTTGACCACCGATTCCAGCGAGATCGCCAGCATCATGCCGTGGTGGTGTTCGGTGGCATCGACCTGGCGGGTACCGAACAGCGCGGCGAACAGCGCCATCAGCAGCGCGACGTACAGCGCGGGATCGGTGAAGAAGCCGTGCGTGCTGTCGCCGCCGTCGCCGCTGAGCACGCTCAGGCTCATCGCCACCGCCTTGTACTGCAGCGCCAGGTACGGGACCACGCCGATCAGCGCGATCACCGTGACCAATGCCGCCAGCCGGCGCGAGCGGCCATAGCGGGAGGAGATGAAGTCGGCGATGGAGACGGTGTTCTCGCTGCGTGCGATCAGCGCCAGCCGCTCGATGATGCGCCAGCCGAACAGGAGCAACAGGACCGGGCCGAGGTAGATCGGCAGATAACCCAGGCCGTTGCGCACCGCGCTGCCGACCGCGCCGTAGAACGTCCACGACGAGCAGTACACCGCCAGCGCCAGGCTGTAGACCACCGGACGCAGCCAGGGGCGGTCGGGATACATCGGGCGGCGGTCGCCCCACCACGCCACGCCGAACAGCAGCGCGGCATAGCCGACCGACACCAACAGCAGGATCCAGCTGGAAACCAACGCCCTCTCCCGGCGCTCAGAACGCTGTCGAGTGTACCGGCTGCCGCGGGTCGCGGCGCCCGGTCAGGGCGTCGGGAACAGCAGCTCGTGCACGGCGGTCTCGGCCTGGCCGCGCAGTTCCGGAATGGCGATGCTTTCCCACACACAACCGATACGCAGGCTGCCGAGGATGAACACGCGCGGCTGCGCATTGCCGTCGGCATCGACCATGCGGCCATCGCGGGCCGCCTTCAGGCCGATGCCGTGCGGCCCCGGTTGCGCATGACCCTTGCCGAGCAGGTCGTGCAGCAGCGGGTTGCGCATGGTCTGCGCGCGCATCTCCACGCCGGTGGCGTTGACCACATAGTCGACATCGAATTCGTCGGTGCGGCCGTCGCGGGTATGCGTGGTCACGCGCAGGCCACGGCCCTCGTTCATCACGGTGTCCAGGCGGCCGCGATGCAGGCGCAACTGGCCGCGGTCGAGCAGGGCCTGCAGCGTGGCGTGCACTTCCGGCGCGATGCGGTGGCGGTGCACATCCCACTGGCGCACCACATGGCGCAGGAAGCGGCGCTGATCAGGCAGCGACATCGATTGCCACAGCGTCTGCCCGTGCGGGCGGATGCGTTCCATCGCGGCCTGCCACGGCAGACCGTCGGCGACGGCCTGCTTCGCTGCGTTGCGCAGGAAGCGCATGCGCGCGCGCAGGTCCATCGTCTGCAGTGGTGCGGGATCGAACGTCGCGGCAGCGCCATGGCAGTGCGGCAACGGCAGCAGCGCATGCCGGGACAGCACGTGGATGGTGCCCGTGTGGCCGTTGTCGGCCAGGCTGAGCACGGTGTCGACCATGCTGAGGCCGGAGCCGATGATGCAGAGCTCGGCATCGGCCGGCATCGCCTTCACCGCATCGAAGTCCCACGCCGCCAGCGAACGGCCGTCCGGCAGCTGAGGTGCGCCGCGTGCGGGCAATGGCTTCGGCGTGTTGCCGACGGCCAGCACCACGCCGCGTGCATCCAGCGGACCGTGCGCGGTCAGGTGCAGCGTCGAGCCGTCATCGCGCGCGTCGAGTTCTGCGACGGTGTCGTGCACGACCTGCAGCGAGGCCGGGCTGGCGGCGATCGCCTCCTGCAGCCGGGTGCGTAGGTACTCGCCGTAGCGGCGGCGTTCGATGAAAGCGTGCGCCAGCGTCTCGCGGTCAGGACCGCCGGGCGGCGTGGTGGCGACGACGTAGTCGAGGAAATCCGCGGGGCGGTCGTCGAACGCGCTCATGCGACCGGCGGGGACGTTCAGCACGTGCTCGCCATAGGTCGTCGCATAGGCCACGCCCTGGGCCAGCACGTCGCGGGGTTCGATCATCACGATGCGCAGCGGCGTGGTGGCACGGCGCAGTGCCTGCATCGCCGCCAGGACGCCACCGGCACCACCGCCGATGATCGCAAGGTCGCAGGGCGGCAGGGGTGTGTCGGTCGCGGCAGTCATGCCGCCATTGTAGGCGAACGGGCGTCGCCGTCCCTGCGGCGCGATGCCGCTACATCACTGAGTCCGCCAGTCGCGCGACGCCCTCACGGCTGCGCTGCCAGCCCGGCCGTCGCCGCCACGTGTCGCGATCCACCCTGTCGGAGTGCGCCAGGTAGTCGCTCTCGATCGCGCGGATCCGCGCGACCACGTCGGTGTCGTAGCAGACCAGACCGATCTCCGCGTTGAGCGCGAACGAACGGATATCCAGGTTGATCGAGCCCACGAGGGCGATGTCGTCGTCCACCGTCAGGTGCTTGGCGTGCAGAAAGTGTGGCCGGTACAGCGCGATCTTCACGCCGCAGGCGAGCAGTTCCTCGTAGTATGACTGCTGCGCCCACGCGGTCAGCGCCTGGTTGTTGGTGGCTGACAGCACCAGCTGCACGTCGACGCCGGACAGTGCGGCGATCCGCAGCGCGCTGAGCGTGGCGTCGTCGGGTACGAAGTAAGGCGTGGTCAGCACGACCTGGCGGCGTGCGAGGTGGATCAGTGCATTGACGGTGTCGCGTGCGTTTTCGAACGGATAGGCCGGCCCGCTGGGCAGCAGCTGGGCGGCGACGTCCTGCGTCTGCACGCTGAGGTCGGGTTGCACGTCGAGGCGTTCGCCGGTTTCGATGTACCAGTCGCTGGCGAACACGCCCTCCAGGTGCGACACCACCGGTCCCTGCACGCGGGCCACCAGTTCGCGGTTCGGGTGACCCGGTACGAACGCGGCGTCCGCCAGGTTCTGCGAACCGACGAAACCGATGCAATTGTCGATCACCGCCACCTTGCGATGGTTGCGCAGGTCCATGCGTCCGCTGCGCCGCCATTGCAGGCCGCCCGGCAGCATCGCATGCACCTGCACGCCCGCCGCGCGCAGGCGCGAGGCATAGGCGCGCAGGCCGCGCTTGGCGCCGACGGCATCGAGCAGCAGGCGGCAGGTTACGCCCCGCGCGGTGGCGCGGCATAGGGCGGCGGTGACGGCTTCGCCCACCGCGTCGTCGAACATCAGGTAGTACAGCAGGTGCACCTGCTGCGTGGCCGCGTCGATGTCATCGAGCAGCGCGCGCAGCGAGGCGTCGTAGTCGTCCAGCAGCGCGACCGCATTGCCGTGCGTGGGCATGAAGGCGCCCTGGCGTTCGATCAACGGGGCCATCTCGGCGGCGGCGCCATCGTGCGGTTTCCAGCGCAGCGCGCTGAGCGGACGCTGTTCCTCGCGGATCACGTCCGAGGCGCGCGCCTGCCGCTCGACGCGTTCGCGCGACAGCCACGGATGGCCGAGCAGCAGGTACAGCGGCAGGCCGAGCAGGGGCACGAAGCCGACCAGCAGCAGCCAGCTGCGCGCAGCGGCCGGCGTGGTGCGGCTGGGAATCCACCACAGCGCGGCCAGCCGGATCAGCCAGTCGACGATCAGCAGGGCGGTGCCGAAGGACCACTCCATGCGGCGCATCCGTCCAGGAAGGGGGTGCGGTGATTCTGGCGTCGCGGACGGGCAAAAGAAAACCCGCCGTGAGGCGGGTTTCTTGGAGGCGGTGGGCCGGGCTTTCGCCCTGGGCTCACTTGATCTTGCCTTCCTTGTAGATCACGTGCTTGCGCACGACCGGGTCGTACTTCTTGATTTCCATCTTGCCCGGGGTGTTCTTCTTGTTCTTGTCCGTCGTGTAGAAGTGGCCGGTGTTGGCCGAGGAGATCAGACGGATCTTGTCGCGCTTGGATGCCATGTGTAGTTACTCCTCAGACCTTTTCGCCGCGGGCGCGCAGCTCGGCCAGAACGGAGTCGATGCCGTTCTTGTCGATGGTGCGCAGCGCGTGCGCGGAAACTTTCAGCTTGACCCAGCGGTTTTCGCTGGCGACCCAGAAGCGGCGCTCGTGCAGGTTGGGCAGGAAACGACGACGGGTCTTGTTGTTGGCGTGGCTGACGTTGTTACCCGTCATCACACGCTTGCCGGTCACTTGGCATACGCGGGACATACGCACCTCGATAGATAATTGTGTCGCCCATAGCCCGGGAGACGGCGGCCCGGCGGCGGCCTGCGAACAGGTCGGACACCACGCGATACGGTAGGTAAACCGCTGCGGACACAAGCCGGAATCGCGTTTCCGGCCGCAGATCCGGCAGGGCCGGACGCAGCGAGCCGCGCATTATGCCGAGGTTTCCCTTGTCCTGCAAGCACTTAGGGGTTGGCGACGCCTGTGCCCCACGGGGGCGTCCCCGGGGCACCATGCCATGGGAGCCGCACGCCCCGACCGGGCCGAAGCCCGGACGTGGCGCCCCACGCGGCAGGGCATACTGCTTCGGCACATCGCGACCACGTGCCCAGGAGCCCGCCATGGATGATGTTCCCGCCCCCGGGCCGGCGCCCGGCCCCGCCGATGGGGCCGACTACCGCCAGCGGTTCGCCGAGCTGTACGCAGAACTCCAGCGCCTGGCCCGGCGTGAGCTGTCGGGCCAACGGCGTCACTCCCTGCATACCACGGTGCTGGTCCACGAGGCCTACCTGAAGCTGGACGGCCAGTCCCTGGACGTCAGCCAGCGTGGCCCGTTTCTGGCCCTGGCGGGCAAGGCCATGCGGCATGTGCTGGTCGACCACCTGCGGGCACGGGGCGCCGAGAAGCGCGGCGGCGACCAGATCCGGGTGACGCTGATGACGGACCTGCCGATGCAGGCCGGCGATGGCGAGGTGGATCTGCTGGATATCGAACAGGGGTTGGAGGCGCTGGAGGCCGTCGACCCCCGGCTGGTCACGGTGGTCGAATGCCGTTTCTACGTCGGCATGGAGTTCCAGGAGATCGCTGTCCATCTGGGGTTGACCGAACGCACGGTCTACCGCGACTGGCGCAAGGCCCGCGCCTTCCTGCTGATGCACCTGGGGGCTGCGGCATGAGCGCCCCGGATCCCCCACAACGCTGGCAGCGGGCGGCGGCCCTGTTCGACCGCGTGTGGGACCTGGAGCCCTCGGCGCGCGTGGCCGTGCTGCAGGCCGAATGCACCGGCGACCCCACGCTGCGTGAGGATGTGGAGCGCATGCTGGTCGTCGATGCCCAGGCGCATGCGTTCGACCAGGGGCCCCCGCAGGATGTGCTCGACGACGCGGTGGTCGACCGGCAGGACGATGAGCGCGACGTGGGGAGCCGGCTGGGTCCGTGGCGTCTGGAGTCGCTGCTGGGGCAGGGCGGCATGGGCACGGTCTACGCCGCGCGTCGCGACCATGACGACACCTGGCAGCGCGTGGCCCTCAAGCGCCTGCACCGGCGCTGGCAGGGCAGCCTGCAGGCACAGCGCTTCCTGCAGGAGCGCCGCATCCTGGCATCGCTGTCGCATCCGCACATCCCCGGCCTGGTCGACCACGGCCTGGCGGACGACGGCCGGCCCTGGTTTGCGCTGGAACTGGTGGAAGGGCAATCGCTGATCCGCTGGGCCGACGAACACCAGCTCGACCTGCGTGCGCGCCTGGACCTGTTGCGCCAGGTCTGCGCGGCCGTGCAGCACGCGCACGAACATTTCGTGGTGCACCGCGATTTGAAGCCGGAGAACATCCTGGTCGATGCCGAAGGCCACGCGAAGGTGCTGGACTTCGGTGTGGCCAAGCGCACCGACGACGGGGCCGGCGCGACGCGGACCGGCGTGTTCATCGGCTTCACCCCCGAATACGCGGCGCCGGAGCAGGTATCCGGCGGTGACATCAGTGCGGCGACCGACGTCTATGCCCTGGGCGTGATCCTGTACCAGTTGTTGTCCGGGCGCCTGCCGTACCACGTCGACCAGAGGGACCTGCATGCCACCGCCGAGGCGATCACGGGGCACGCCGCCGCGCGACTGGACCAGGCCATCACCACCGGAACGGTGGAGGAGGTGGATGCACGCCTGCGCCAGCGCAGCACCGATCTGCGCGCGTTCAAGCGTTTCGTGAAGGGCGACCTGTCGCGCATCGTGCAGACCGCGCTGGCCAAGGAGCCGCCGCGCCGGTACGCCAGCGTGCAGGCGTTCTCCAACGACCTGGAACGCTTTCTCAAGGGCCGCACCGTGTCGGTCGGCGGTGACACGGTCGCGTATCGCGCACGCAAGTTCATCGGCCGCAACCGCTGGGGCGTGGCGATGGGGGCGTTCGCGGTGTTCGCACTGGGTGCGGGAGTCGCGGGCATCCTGGTGCAGGCGGGGAAAGCCCGCGTCTCCGCAGCGCGGGCCGAGACAGAAGCCATGCGGGCGAACGAGGAGCGGGCACGGGCCGAATCGGAGACGCGGCATGCGCGCGTCAGTCGTGACTTCCTCGCGTCCCTGCTTGCGGAGGCGTCCCCGGAGAACAACCGTGGTGCCAAGACCACCGTACGGGAGGTGCTTGATCGCAGCAAGGAGCGCATCTCCACGGAGTTCGCAGGACAGCCGGAGATGCGCGTCGAGATGATGACGCTGATCGGAAAGACGTATTCCGACCTGAGTCTCTATCAGGATGGAATGGCGTTGCTGGAGGAGGCCGCGGCGACTGCCGATGCGAGCCGGGATATCGCGCCCGCCATTCGTGCGCGCGCATTGGCGGAGCACGCCTTCATCCTGCTTTCGCAAAGTCGGACGAAGGAAGCCGAGGCGCAAGCAGGAAAAGCCGTCGCATTGTTCGACCATGATCCGCCCGATGCGGGATTGATCGAAGCATTGGGTACCTTGGGATCTTCCCTCTACCTGCAGGGTAAATTCGAAGCTGCATTGGCGACGCAGCGAAGCGCGTCGGACATGACGGCCCGCACCAAGGGCAGGGATTCGGATGAATATGCCGAGTCGTTGCTGGAGTTGAGCTATTTTCTCGATGCGGCCGAAAAGCCGGAAGAAGCGGTGCAGGCAGCGCGCAATGCCCTGCGTATCCTTGAGCAGCGCCATCCCTCGGAGCTCGAGCCGGCGGTAAGCCGGGCACTCTGGGCGCTCGGCAACGTGCTGTCCTCGGCCGGCCGCGATGCCGAGGCGATTCCCTTGTTGCGCCGTGCGCAGGTCATGGTGGCGAAGATCTACGGCACGGATACGCTCAAGTACATGCGTTCGCTGCAACTGTTGGGCCGCGCGGAACTGGGTGCGGGAGAACTGGCTGCCGCTCGCCGTCATCTGGAGCAGGCATCGCGCCTGCTGGATGAACGGGCACCGGACCACCCCATTTCCGTCGTGCTGCAACGCTACCTGGGTGAAACGATGCTGCGCCAGGGCGACGCGCGGCAGGCAACGGGCGTGTTCCAGCGCGTGCTGGGCAGGCTGCAGCGGAATACCGCCAATGGCGTCAACCTGGGCGATAGCGTCACCACGCTGCTGGCGCGGGCGCGTCTTGCGGAAGGTGATCCGGCGGCGGCCAGGCAGCTGCTGGAGGCGCAGATCCCCGAACTTCGCCGCAGCGGCTCCAGGCAACTCGCACTCGCGCTGGTGGCACGTTCCGAACTTGCGCGTGCCGAGGGCGACATCGCACTCGCACGAAAGTCGATCACGGAAGCGCGAGAGTTTCTTCCCGCCAGCAGCGTGCCCCTTGCGCGCGCACGACTTTCACTGGAAGAGGCGCGCGTCTCCGACGCGCTGGGGGATGCGTCGGGTCGACGTGCAGCGGCGAACACGGCGCTGGAGCTGCTGGCCGCGACAACCGTGCCGTCAGCGCCCGAATTCGCGACGGCGGCTGCTCTGGCGCGTTGAGCCGTGCGCAAGGCCTAGGCTGCGAAGGCCAGGCTTGAGGTCGCTGCCAATGGATGCAGGTGCTGGAAGGCGAGGATGTGGCGAGTGCCGGGCAATTCGACCTGTTGCTGGTTGAGGTGTCTGGAAAGCCGTGCCGCCGGATTTGGTCCGGAGCGGCGCCAACAGCAAGGAATGGCGCTGGGCGGGAAAGGACGCCGCCGACAAGGGGGCGCCGCCGCTTAGGTCACCCGGCGCGATGACGGTCCTTGCCGACAAAGATGGCGTGGTGCCGTGGATCCGGGTGGGCACGGCCGTGCCCTGGCCGCACGTCTGCGACCTTGTTCAGCCGTGGACATCCGTCATTGATGAAGCGATGTCAGTCGCAGCCGCTCCATTCCGATCTCCCTGAAAGCCGGACGCTTCCGGCTTACCCGACAACAGAGAGAGAGCCTCGATGAAATCCTCGATTGCACGTTCGTCCCGACGCAGGTTGAAGCGATCCGCCATCTTCACGGCGTTGATCATGTTCCATGCAAGCGCTCCCGCATGGGCGGGCGTGGTGTGCGTGATGGAAGACCATTTCACGGGTGCGGAGTATCGCTACAACGATTCGGACGGTACCGGAAGCAGCGCGTGTGGTTACGAGAACAATCGTGAACTCACGGAGTCGGGCGGCAACATCCGCGCCGGTGACGAAAGCTCGGCCTTCGGAAACAACAACATGGCATCGGGCCGCCTCAGCAACACGTTCGGTCGCTTCAACCGGGCCAGCGGCACGGGGAGCAATGCGTTCGGCGGTTCGTATGACGAGAACATCGGCACCATCGGACGTATCTTCAACACCGCCAGCGGTGGCTACAGCAATGCCTTTGGCGTGGGCAACCAGGCGGAGGCCTGGTACTCGACGGCGGTCGGCTTCCGGAATGTGGCCGCGGGCGGGAGTGGTTCCACGGCTGTCGGCTATTCGAACCAGGTGACCGGCGGCTTCGGCACCGCACTCGGCTACTCCAATCGCGCGGGGCACCTGGGAGCTTCGGCGGTCGGTTACGAAAACACTGCCACAGGCCAGGGCAGCAGCGCGTTCGGCCACTTCAGCACTGCCAGCGGCACCAGCAGCGTGGCGATGGGATTCTTCGGGCGCGCCTCGGGTACGCGAAGCCTGGTGCTTGCGAGTTGGTATGACCAGGACGAGAACGATGGCGTAGGTTTCGCCGAGACGGGCAACGCATCAGGGATCAGCGCGGTTGCGATAGGTGCGGGCGTGAATGCGGCGGGCGACTACAGCGCCGCCTTCGGTGTCAATTCCATGGCCAATGCCGACTACAGCACGGCACTGGGCTTCGGCGCCGTGGCCGACCGCGAGTACACGATCTCCGTCGGCTCCGCCGCGCGCATGAACCAGATCGTCAATCTGGCCAACGGCACGCAGGACAACGATGCAGTGAACCTGTCGCAACTGCATCCGTTCGCAACCGCCCTGGGCGGTGGCGCCAGTTATTCCGGCGGTGTGTTCACCGCGCCCACCTACGTCATCCAGTCCAGCAACTACGGCAGCATCGGCTCCGCATTCACCGCAGTGGACAGTGCGCTGAGCGCCATCAACCAGCGCATCATCGACGCCGGCGGCGTGCAGGGCGAGCGTGGCTTCAGTGCGTACGACATCGCCACCCAGAACGGATTCGTCGGCAGCCAGAGCGAATGGCTGGCCTCGTTGCGCGGCGACACCGGCCCGCAAGGTCCCGTGGGCGGCGACGGTCCCACGGGCCCGACCGGCCCGCAAGGCCCCACGGGTCCGGAAGGTCCCTCAGGACCGCAGGGCCCGGAAGGTCCCCCGGGCGGTGGTCCGCGCAGCGTGATGTACGACAGCGACAGCGGTGATGTGCTGACGCTCACCGGCACGAGCGGCACCCGCATCGCCAACGTGGCCGACGGTGTGGAAGCCGGCGACGCGGTGAACCTGGGCCAGATGCAGGCCGGCGATGCGGCCACGCTGACGGCGGCCAACACGCATACCAACACCCGCGAAGCCGCCATCCGCACCGACATGGCCGCGGGCGATGCCGCCACGCTGCAGTCGGCGCAGGACCATGCCGATGCGGGCGATGTGCAAACCCTGGCCTCGGCCAATGCCTACACCGACCAGCGCTTCGCCGAGTTCTCCGGGCTGTCCGACAGTTTCGAGAACTTCCGCCACGAAACCGATCGCCGCTTCCAGCAACAGGATCGCCGCATCGACAAGCTGTCGGCCATGAGCGGCGCGTACGCCGGCATGGCGATGAACACCGCCGGTCTGGCAGGACGCAATCGCGTAGGAGTGGGTGTGGGCGCGCAGGGTGGAGAGAGGGCGCTCGCGGTGGGTTACCAGCGCGTCATCGGCAATCGTGCGAGCGTGTCGCTGGCGGGCGCGTTCAGCGGCGACGAGAAGAGCGTATCGGCGGGCGCAGGTTTCAGCTGGTAAAGCCCGCAGGATTTCCGGCCGGGTAAGCCGCGTACATGGAAGTACAGACGGGAGCGTTCGACGCTCCCGTCCTTCTTGGCTGCCTCAGGGCGCGGCCGCCGCGGGCTTGGCCGGGCCGGCCTTGCTCTCCGCGATGAAAGCGCGGATCTGGCTTTCCAGCACCGGCAGGGTCACCGAGCCCTGCTTCAACACGGCGTCGTGGAAGGCCTTCACGTCGAACTTGGGTCCCAGCGCCTGCTCTGCCTCGCCGCGCAGGCGGACGATGGCGATCTCGCCCAGCTTGTAGCTCAGTGCCTGGGCGGGCCAGGAAATGTAGCGGTCGACCTCGGTCGTCACCTCGTGCTCGGACAGGGCGGTGTGGTCGCGCAGGTAGGCCAGGGCCTGATCGCGGGTCCAGCCCTTGTGGTGCACGCCGGTGTCGATGACCAGGCGGGTGGCGCGCCACATCTCGTAGGTCAGCCGGCCGAAGTCCTCGTAGGGCGTCTCGTAGATGCCCATCTCCTTGCCCAGCTTCTCGGTGTACAGCGCCCAGCCCTCGCCGTAGGCCGAGATGTAGTTGTCGCGGCGGAACGCGGGCTGCTCGCCCTGTTCCTGCGCCAGCGCGGCCTGCAGCGAATGGCCGGGCGAGGACTCGTGCAGGGTCAGCGCCGGCAGGTTGTACAGCGGGCGCGAGGGCAGGTCGTAGGTGTTCAGCCAGTACGTGCCCAGGCCGCCGCGGCCCGCGGTCCAGAACGGCGCGATGTCGGCCGGGACCTCGACGATGGTGAAGCGTCCACGCGGCAGCGTGCCGATGTACTTGCCGACTTCGCCGTCGACGCGCTTGGAGATCCACGCGGCGCGGTCGAGCAGCTGCTGCGGCGTCTTGGCGTAGAACTGCGGATCGGTGCGCAGGAAGGTCAGGAATTCGGCGAACGATCCCTTGAAGCCGGTCTGCTTGATCACCTCCCGCATTTCGGCCTGGATGCGCGCGACTTCCTTCAGGCCGATCTGGTGGATCTGTTCGGCGCTGAGGTCGAGCGTGGTGTACTCGCGGATCTGCTGCGCATAGAACGCCTTGCCGCCGGGCATCGCTTCGGCCGCCAGCGTGGTGCGTGCCTGCGGTACGTACTCGCTGCGGAAGAACGTCAGCAGCGTGCCGAACGCGGGCACGACCTGCTGGCTGATGGCATCACGCACGTCCTTGCGCAGCGCTTCCTGCTCCGCGGCCGGGATGCTGGCCGGCATCTTCTTGTAGGGCGCGTAGAAGGTGGACTGTTCCGGATCCTTCAGGTCCGCCACCGCGGCGATCGACACGTCGCGCCCGTCCAGCACCGCGCGCGGCACGGTGAAGCCGCGCTTCAGGCCGCTGCGCATGTTGGCGATGTGCTGGTCGAAGTAGCGCGGTACGTCGCGCAGGCGCGCGGCATAAGCGCGATAGTCGTTCGCCGTCTTCATCGGGCGGCGCGCCATGAACGACAGGTTCGACCAGAACGAAGAGTCCGAATTGAACGGCATCTCGTAGGCGCCCAGACGCACTTCGTCAGCCAGGTTCTCCACCTGCGGGCGATAGATCGCCAGGTTGATGCGGTTCTCCGGCGAGAGCTTCGTGGCATCGATGCCATCAAGGTCTCTCAGGACCTGCTCCCACACCTTCAAGCGTGCCTGTTGCGCCTCGGCACCCACGTCGGGCAGCCGGCGCTTGTCGCCGCTGGTATCGGTGTCTTCGTCCGCCTGGCCAGTCTGTTCCTGTCGCCACTTCCATTCCTTCTCATACAAGGCCTGGAAGCGCTTGTCGGCATCGGAGGGAGCGAAGGCGAGCGCGTGCAGCGGGGCGCAGGCGAGCAGGAGGGCGGCAGTGCGGAGGTTCAAGGCGGACATCCGGTGGAAGCGGAATCCGGATGGTAATGCAGGGGCGATGTGCCCGTCCGGGCGGCTGCACTCGTCTTTGTGGGAGCGACGTAAGTCGCGATAGCGGTGAGGCCGACTCGCCGATAAACAAAAAGCTCGCGACTTACGTCGCTCCCACAACCAGCATTCTGCGCGGGTCAGGCCTTCGGGCGCAGGCGCTCGAGCACGCCGTCCAGCGTGTCCAGGTCGGTGTACTGGATGATCAGCTTGCCCTTGCCGCCGCGGCCATGGGCGATGGTGACGCGGGTGCCCAGGCTCTCGGACAGTTCGGTCTCCAGCGACGCGATATCCGGCTGCGGCGCGGCCTTCGTGGGCTTGGCCTTCTTTCCGGTGACCGGCACCTTGCCGGCGGCGAACTGCTGCGCACGGTGTTCGACTTCGCGCACCGACCAGCCCTGTTCGGCGGCGTCGGAGGCCAGCTTGCTGGCCAGGTCCGGCGACAGCGTCAGCAATGCACGGGCGTGGCCCATTTCCAGGCGGCGCGCTTCCAGCAGCGCTCGGATCGCCGGCGGCAGTTCCAGCAGGCGCAGCAGGTTGGAGACCGCGGCGCGCGAACGACCGACGGCTTCAGCCGCTTCGGCATGGGTCAGCGAGAATTCGTTGATCAATCGCTGCAGCGACTGCGCTTCTTCCAGCGGATTGAGGTCTTCGCGCTGGATGTTCTCGATCAACGCCATCGCGATGACGGTGCGGTCGTCCAGTTCGCGCACGACCACCGGCACTTCGGCCAGGCCGGCTTCCTGCGAGGCGCGCCAGCGGCGTTCGCCGGCGACGATCTCGAACTTGCCTGGCGACAGCTCGCGCACGACGATCGGCTGGATCACGCCCTGCGCCTTGATCGATTCCGCCAGCTCGGTCAGCTTGGAGGCATCCATCTGCATGCGCGGCTGGTACTTTCCCGGTTGCAGCTGCTGCACGGGCAGCGTGCGCAAGGCTTCGCCCGGCTGCGCTTCCGGCGGCGGCGTCTCGGCGGCCTTCGGGCCGAGCAGGGCTTCCAGTCCGCGACCCAGGCCGCGCTTCTTCGGGGCGCTCATCACGCGTGCTCCATGTGCTGCTGTTGCTTCTTGCGGTCGGCCGCGCGGCGCAGGATCTCGCCGGCCAGGCCCAGGTAGGCGACGCCGCCGCGCGAGGCGCGGTCGTAGCCCACGATGCTCTGGCCGTGGCTGGGCGCTTCGGCCACGCGCACGTTGCGCGGCACGATGGTGCGGAACACCTTGTCGCCGAAATGCGTGGTCAGTTCGCCGGAGACGGCGTTGGCCAGGTTGTTGCGGATGTCGAACATGGTGCGCAGCACGCCCTCGATCTCCAGGCCGGGATTCAGGCGCGCGCGCAGCGCATCGATGGTTTCCATCAGCGCCGACAGGCCTTCCAGCGCGTAGTACTCGCACTGCATCGGCACCAGCACCGAGTCGGCCGCGGTCAGCGCGTTGAGCGTCAGCAGCGACAGCGCCGGCGGGCAGTCGATGATGATGAAGTCGTAGTCGCCACGGATCGGCTGCAGCGCGCTCTTCAGGCGCTGCTCGCGACCGTCGGATTCCATCAGCTGGATCTCCGCCGCGGTCAGGTCGATGTTGCCCGGCATCAGGTCGAAGCCTTCGGCGGTGGTCACCACCGCGGCCTTGGCTTCCACCTCGCCCAGCAGCACGTCGCAGGTCGAGGCCTCGACCTCGCGCTTGTCCACGCCGCTGCCCATCGTGGCATTGCCCTGCGCATCCAGATCGACCAGCAGCACGCGTTGCGGCGCACGCGCCAGCGCGGCGGCCAGGTTGACGGCGGTGGTGGTCTTGCCGACTCCGCCTTTCTGGTTGGCGACGGCGATGATGCGGGCCATGCGAGGGCGCCTTATCGAATCCGGGGTGAGGGGGGATTATGCGGGGTCGGGAGCGGGCGTGCGAAATCATCCCAACGGATGCACGGCCCGCGTGCGGTCATCGGGTCGCGTTTCCGCGCGACGGTGTCGGCGAGCGCTCAGTCATATCAAGGAGTTACACGGCGCGCACCGGGGCGGTGCGCGGTTCAGTCGCGGCGGACGACGACCATGTGGCGCTCGCCGACCAGCCCGGGGACGGCCAGGGCGTCGATCGTGGCCACCGACCAGCCGGTGGGCAAGGCCGCGATCTCGTCGTCGGGACGGACGCCTTTCATCGCCAGCAGCGCGCCACCGGGCTTCAGCAGGTGACCGCCCACTTCGATGATGCCGGCCAGCACGTCGAGCGCGCGCGCGGTGAGCGCGTCGTAGGCCTGCGGTTCGTCCAGTGCCTCGGCGCGCGACTCGGCCACGCGCGCGTTGTCCAGCTTCAGCGTGCGCACCGCTTCGCGCAGGAAGCGCGCCTTCTTGCCGTTGCTCTCCACCAGCGTCACGCGCAGGCCCGGCTTGGCGATCGCCAGCGGAATGCCGGGCAGGCCCGGGCCCGTGCCGAGGTCGGCGAGCGCACCGCTGTGCGCCGCGAGATCGTCGACGAACGGATGCATCGCCAGCGAATCCAGCAGGTGGCGCGTGACCATCTCGCGCGGGTCACGGATGGCGGTGAGGTTGTAGGTCTTGTTCCAGCGGTCGAGCAGGGCCAGGTAGGCGAGCAGGCGCGGGGCCAGCGCGTTGGCATCGAGGCCCAGCGTGGCGAGACCAGAATGCAGCTCGTCGCGCAGTTCGGCAGGGAAGGCGGTGTCGTTCATGGCGTCATTATCGCAGGCCGCCACGCGGCGCCGCGCGGATGCCAGGCCAGTGCGGCGCGGTAGTCCGGGGCCGCGGCCCATTCGTGCAGGCGCCAGTCCTCGACGCGGCCAAGCGCAGGATCGCAGGCGACCAGGCGGGCACCCTCGTCATCGAGCCGGATATGGAACCGGTGCAGGCCGAAGGAAATGCCCTGCCCATGGGCCTTGAGCACCGCTTCCTTGGCGCACCACAGGCGCACGAACGCGAGCATGCGGGCGTCGTCGCCCTCGAGCGACCGCAGCCAGGCGGTCTCCTCGGGGTGGTAGAAGCGCTGGGCCAGTTCCATCGCCCGCGGGCGCGGACGCAACCGTTCCACGTCGACCCCCAGTTCGATGTTTTCGCCCAGCGCCAGCAGCAGCGCTTCGCCACTGTGACTCCAGCCGGTTTCCAGTGCGTGCAGCGGCGCGATGAAGTGCGGGCGTCCCTGGGCATCGCGGGTGATCGGCAACGCGTGCGGCGCCGTGTCCAGCACGCGCGACAGCTGCTCGCGTGCCGCCGGTTCGCCGCGTTGCCGTGGTGCGTGCGGCAGCAGCCACAGCGCGATGCCGTCCAGCCGCCAGTCGGCGGACGCGTCGCGCCAACTCACGTTCCGGTCTCCGTGGCGTGGTGCGGCACAGCGTGCATGCCGGCAAGGATGGCGCTATCAAACGCGGGCACGGACGCTTCCCCCATGCGGAATAACGACGGCTTCACGTCGTAGGTCGGAGATTCAAGCGTGCCCCGCGCCATGGGGTCCTGTCCATCGAGGGAGAAGCGAAGCAATGAATTTTCTCATCTATCTGATCGTGGGTGGCATCGCCGGTTGGCTGGCCAGCATCGTGATGAAGCGCGATGGCTCGCAAGGCATCATCCTGAATGTCGTGGTCGGCATCATCGGCGGGTTCCTCGGCGGCTGGCTGCTGCCGGCGCTGGGGCTCGGGCTGGGAGGCGGCTGGGTCGGCTTCCTGATCACCGCATTCATCGGTGCCGTGGTCCTGCTGCTCATCGTCAACCTGCTCTCGAGGGGCAGGGCGAGGTAACGGTTCCGCTGCGGCCGCGTGCGCGTTCGAGACGCACCCAGGGTCCGTGGCAATGCAAAGGCCCGGCAGCGATGCCGGGCCTTTGTTCATCCGGACGCACCGTCTGCGGCGACGGTTCAGCCGCCCAATCGCACCCAGGCAGGCGCGTGGTCGCTCGGACGTTCCCAGGTTCGCGGTTCGCGGTCGATGCCGGATTCCACTGCACTCGCCCGCAGCGCATCGGACACCAGCGTCAGGTCGATGCGCAGGCCCAGGTTGCGGCGCAGGCCACCCATCCGGTAGTCCCACCAGCTGTAGACGTTGGCTTCGTCGCTGTGCAGGCGGAACGCATCGTGCAGTCCCAGCGCGTACAGCCGCTGCAGCGCCGCGCGTTCGGCGGTGGAGGTCAGGATGTGGTCGTCGTTCCACACCTTCGGGTCGAACACGTCGCGGTCGTCCGGCGCGATATTGAAGTCGCCCATCATCACCAGTTTCGGATGCGCCTGCAGCTCGGCGGCGATCCAGTCGTGCACGGCGTCCAGCCAGCGCAGCTTGTAGGCGTACTTGTCGGTGCCGACGTCCTGGCCGTTGACCACGTACAGGTTGACGATGCGGACGTCGCCGACCGTCGCGGCGATCACGCGCTTCTGTTCGTCCTCGAAGCCGGGAATGCCGACCTGCACGTCGCCGATGGGTTCGCGCGACAGCAGCGCCACGCCGTTGTAGGTCTTCTGTCCGGCGAACACGCTGCGGTAGCCGGCTTCCGCCAGTGCGGTGTCGGGGAAGCGGTGGTCCTCCAGCTTCGTTTCCTGCAGGCCGACGACATCCGGCGCGAACGCGCCCAGCCACTGCGTAAGGTGCGGCAGGCGCACGTTGAGGGAATTGACGTTCCAGCTGGCGATCTTCATGGCGGGGATTCTAGGCGAGGACGGTCGATCAGGCATCCGCCATGCCGTCGGGCGCCGATGCGGCGTGGCCTTCGCCTTCACCGTCGCGCATCAGGTGGGCGGCCATCCAGGCGGCGACCAGCATCATCGCCATGCCGAACACCGCGATGGCGCGGATGGCATCGGTGAAGGCGGTACGCGCAGTGTCGGCGATGGTGGTTCCCGCCGCACCGCCGACTTCGCCGGCGACGGTGACCGCGCCGCCCAGGGTCGACAGCGCGCGCGTCGTGTCCGCATTGGGCAACGCCGCCGGCAGGGCGGGATCCAGCCACAGCCGGTACGCCAGCATGCCGAGGCTGCCGAGGATCGCGATGCCCAGCGCGCCGCTGAGTTCGGCACTCGTCTCCGCCAGTGCGGACGCGGCCCCGGCACGCTCCGGCGGCGCGGTGGTGATGATCAGCTCGTTGCCGACGGTGAACACGGGCGCCATGCCCAGGCTCATCGCCAGCATGCCGGCGATCAGGATCCACAGGCCGTAGGGCGGCACGACCAGCGCAGTGATGCCGAAGCCCACTGCGGCGAACAACAGGCCACGCACCATCACGCGCCGTGCGCCCCAGTGTCGCACCAGTCGCGGCGCCAGCAGCGAACCGACGGTGAAGCAGACCGACCACGGAATGGTCGCGATGCCGGCCTGCAACGGCGTCAGCCCGAGCACCAGCTGCAGGTACTGGGTCATGAAGATGTAGACGCCCATCATCGACAGGCCCGCCAGCGCATAGGCGACGATGGCGGCGGAGAATGCCGGCCGGTGGAACAGCGTGACGTCGAGGAAGGGATAGGCCAGATGCTTCTGCCGCCGCACGAACAGCGCGCCGAGCGCCATGCCCACCAGCAGCACGGCGATGCCGCGCGGATCGACGCCGTATTCGGCGATGCGCTTCAGGCCATAGACCACTGCCAGCACGGCGAGCAGCGATTGCACCATGCTGAGCGGGTCCAGCCTGCCGGCGTCGGGGTCGCGGTACTCCGGCAACAGCTTCGGACCCAGCACGAGCAGCAGCACCATCACCGGCACCGCCGCGAGGAACGCCGCACCCCACCACCACCATTGCAGCAGCAGGCCGCCGACCAGCGGGCCGATGGCGCCGCCGACCGAGAACGCGGCGATCCACACACCGATCGCGAACTGGCGTTCGTGCTCGTCATGGAACATGTTGGGGATCAGCGACATCGTCGACGGTGCCAGCGTGGCGCCGGCGATGCCGAGCAGGGCGCGCATGGCGATCAGCATTTCCGCACTGCGCGAGAACGCCGCCAGCACCGAGGCCACCGCGAAGGCCGCTGCACCGATCAGCAGCAGCTTGCGCCGCCCGATGCGGTCGCCCAGCGTGCCCATCGTCATCAGGAAGCCCGCCACCAGGAACCCGTACACGTCGACGATCCACAGCAGCTGGCTGGCACTCGGGTCGAGCTCGGCGCTGATCGCCGGCAGCGCCAGGTTCAGGACCGTCAGGTCCATCGCATAGACCATGCAGGGCAGGGCGATGAT
Organism: Pseudoxanthomonas sp. PXM01; assembly: GCF_014851815.1. Lineage (GTDB taxonomy): Bacteria > Pseudomonadota > Gammaproteobacteria > Xanthomonadales > Xanthomonadaceae > Pseudoxanthomonas_A. The sequence goes on along the minus strand of NZ_JACVAJ010000002.1, from coordinate 1,497,386 downwards.
GGCCAGCCCGATCCATTCGCGGCGGGTGGCTTTGGCAGAGGCGGGCGTGGTCGGCATGGCGGTCCGTCGGTGGCGTGTCATACCGTTCGACGAACGGGCATGGCGTAGTTCGACGGAGGATACCGATCCGCGTCAGCTGCCTTCCAGGTCCACCCGGATGTGCGGGAAGTGCGTGGCCAGATCCTTCGCCCACTGCACGGCGTCATAGGGGACGCCCCGCTCGGACGGGAAGCGCAGCGGCGCACCGTCGTGGTCGTAGAGGAACACGCGGTCGTCGCTTTCGTCCGGGCGTTGCACGCGGATCCGCGCGATCCGGTCCAGCGTGATCGCATGTTCGCCAGGGGCGATCTCGTCGTCCCACCACCACAGCGTGCGCGCCTCCAGATCCAGCCGGCTGCCCCAGCGACGCACATGCACCAGCATCGCCAGCGCGGCGCCGGCAAACACGAACCCCATCACGAAGACCACCGGCACCAGCCACGGGGCGCACTCGCGTCCACTGGGGTCGCAGTTGCTGGCCGGGTCCACGGTCAGGCCGGCGTATACGAACATGCCGCCGACCAGCAACAGCATGTAGACGCGCAGGTCGGTGCGGGTGCTGTTGCGGCGGAGGAGCTTGCGCATGCGTGGCTAGCGGATGATGAAGTCGATGAACCGCGCGACCTTCGAGTACGGCGGCTTCAGCAGGTCGCTGCCGGCGCGGCGCGGTTGCCACAGCACCGGCAGCGCCTTGCTCATTGCGTCGAAACCGGCGCGGCCGTGGTAAGCCCCCATGCCGCTCGGCCCGACGCCGCCGAACGGCAGCGCGTTGATGCCGAAGTGCAGCACGGTGTCGTTGACGGTCACGCCGCCGGCCAGCGTGCTGCGCAGGATTTTCTCCACGCGTGCGCGGTCATGGCTGAAGGGGTACAGCGCCAGCGGCCGGTCATGTGCATTGACGTAGGCCACCGCTTCGTCCAGCGAATCGACCGTGCGGATCGGCAGGATGGGGCCGAAGATCTCGTCCTGCATCACCTTCGCGTCGTCGCCGGGTTCGATCACCACGGTGGGCGCGAACAGGCGCTGCGCGCGGTCGTGCTTCGTCGCCAGCGGGATGACCTCGTGGCCGCGCTGGCGTGCGTCGTCCAGGTACCCGTCCAGGCGCGCGAACTGGCCGTCGTTGATGATGCGGGTGAAGTCGCCGGCGTCGGACAGGTCGCCGTAGCGTTCGGCCACCTGCTCGCGCAACGCCTGCACCAGCGCATCGCGCCGGTTGCGTCCGACCAGCAACACGTAGTCCGGTGCGATGCAGGTCTGCCCGCCGTTGAACCACTTGCCGGTCGCCAGCCGCGCCGCGGCCTGCTCCACCGGGAAGTCGTCGCAGACGATCGCCGGCGACTTGCCACCCAGCTCGAGCGTCAGTGGCGTCAGGTTGGGTGCGGCGGCCGCCATCACCTTGCGGCCCACGGCAGTGGAGCCGGTGAACACCAGATGGTCGAATGGCAGCGCGGCGAACGCGCCCGCCACCTCGGCTCCCCCCGCGGCCACGCTGACGCGCTCCGGCGGAAACACCTCCGCCAGCAGCGAGCGCAGGAACGCGGTCGTGCGCGGCGTGTGCTCCGACGGTTTCAGGTAGACATGGTTGCCGGCGGCGATCGCGGTCGCCAGCGGAATCAGCGCCAGGTTGACCGGGTAGTTCCACGGTGCGATCACGCCGACCACGCCGACCGGCGCCTGGCGGATCTCCGCGCGCGCCGGCCAGAAGCGCCAGCCCACGCCGACGCGCTTCGGCTTCATCCAGCGGCGCAGATGCGAGGTGAGGTGGTCGATCTCGTTGAGCACCGTCATGCCGTCGGCGATCAGGGTCTCGTGGCGTGAGCGGTGGCCGAAATCGGCGGCGATGGTGTCGGCCATTTCCGGCAGCCGGCGCTTCAGGGTGTCGCGCAGGCGCTGCAGGTCGTCGCGGCGCTGGGCGTAGTCGGGCTTGCGTGCCTGCCAGGTGTCGCGCAACCGCTGCAGCACGGGGGCAAGGTCGCCGACCGGCGTATCGTCGTCGGGGGCACGGGTACCGTTGCCGGCGCGGGGCGCTGTGTCTGCCGTGGCGGCCGTGATCGCGGCGTTGGCGGCGGTGATGGCCGCATTCGCGGCGGTCGTGGCGGCATGCGGAAAGGTCGTCATGGGCCGAGTGTATGCCTTCGTTCCGGAGTGGGCGCACTACAATCCGGACATGGACCCGAATCTGACCGCCCTGCGCCCCTACCTTGACCGCTTTCCCGTCCTCGGGCCGCGGGTCTACGTCGATTCCGCCGCCACGATCATCGGGGATGTCGAGCTGGCCGAAGATGTCTCCATCTGGCCGGGCACCATCCTGCGCGGCGACGTCAACTACATCCGTGTCGGTGCACGGACCAACGTGCAGGACGGCACCATCGTCCATGTCAGCCACCACAGTCCGTTCAACAAGGCCGGCTATCCCACGCTGATCGGCGCCGACGTCACCATCGGCCACGGCACCATCATCCACGCGTGCACCATCGAGGACCTGTGCCTGATCGGCATGGGCGCCTGCATCCTCGACGGCGCGACGGTGAAGAAGTACGGCTTCCTCGGCGCCGGCGCGATCCTGGGTCCGGGCAAGGTGGTCGGCGAGGGCGAGCTGTGGCTCGGCAATCCCGCCCGCCTGGTGCGCACGCTGTCCGACAAGGAAATCGAGAGCCTGCATTACTCGGCCGCGCACTACGTGAAGCTGAAGGACCGTTACCTGCAGCCAACACCGCCTGCGGCATGATTGACGGCGGCGCATGCCGCGCCGCCTGGGAGGCCCGCATGGCCTGGAAACCGGAGGGCTACACCTCGGTGGCCCCGTACCTCGTGGTCGACGGCGCACAGCGCACGATCGATTTCCTCGTCACGGTGTTCGGCGCCGAGCCGCTGCGCATGCATCCGATGGGCGATCGCCTCGGCCACGGCGAAGTCCGCATCGACGATACGGTGGTGATGCTGGCCGATGGCATGGAAGGTTGGCCGCCCATCGCCAGCCACGTGCACCTCTACGTACCCGATGTCGATGCGACGTGGGAGCGCGCGCTCGCCGCGGGCGCCGAGGCCGTGCAGGCGCCGGAAGAGAAGGGCGATGGCGACCGTCGGGGCGGCTTCCGCGATGCCGGCGGCACGACCTGGTGGATTTCCACGCAGGTCGCGTGAGCGGCGGCCGTCAGCGCGCGGGCGACGCCGGCAGCCAGCGCTCCAGCGCGCGGAACGCGAACGCAGTGGCGAGTGCAGCGACCACGATGATCACGAGCGTGATGCCCACCTGTCCGTAGCCGAGCTTGTCGGCATTGAGGAACGGGTACGGATACCAGCCCGTGATCGCGCCGTGCACCATCGTGTAGGCCAGCCAGGCGACCGGCCAGACGAACGCCCAGCGGATCGTGCGCGCATCGATCCGTGGACGCGGGCCCAGCAACAGCCAGCCCACCAGCGTCCACACCGGAGAGAGCTGGTGGAAGCCGGCGTTGATCCAGGTACCGATGCCGCTGTGCTGCACCAGGTCGGACAGCAGGGTCGCGAACACCACGCCCGTCACCGCGATGCCCAGCAGCGCATCGAGCCGCAGCACCCGCCACACGGGACCGTCGCGATCGGGGCGGATCACCAGGCTGACGGCCGCGGCGAGCACCAGCAGGTTGCTCTGCACGGTGAAGTAGCTGAAGAACCGCAGCAGCTTCGTGGCCAGCGGGACCGGCGCGGCCGCCGCAGTCGTATTCACGTCCTGCCCGCCGCCGACCAGCAGCACGAGCTGCGCGATGACCGTCGCAGCGACCACAACGGCGAGGATCAGGTTCCAGGTCCGCTGCATGCGATGTCTCCTAGGGAGGGGAAAGCGTGGTCGGCGCGGTGGCATGTTCGAGGGCGGTCAGCAGCGCCATCGCGTCCTGCCGGCTGTTGCCGCACATGTCGGGCCCCGGCTTCAGTGTGCCGCAGAACGCGGGACGTTCGGGTTTGCCGAACAGCCGGCAGCGCAGGGCTTCGTCCAGTTGCACGCACGGCACGCCGGCCGGCTTGCCCTGTGGCATGCCGGGGATCGGCGAGGTGATCGACGGCGCAGTGCAGCAGGCCGCGCACCCCGATCGGCAGGAGAAGACGGTGTCCACGATGGCGCGAAGTGTAGGGCTTGGCTGGGCAACGATGGCGCGTCCGGCTAAAGTCGGCAGGCATGGGGAAGGCGCATGGACAGCGGAACAGTCGGGTTCCACCACATCGATCCGGTTGCGGCCGGCATACCGCCCTGGGGACGTTGCCCGTGGTGAGCGGCTGATGCTGGACACCTATCGCGAAGTCGTCACGCCCGAGGGCGTGGGCCTGCACCTGCCGGCGGCCGGCCCGGTACCGCGCGCGCTGGCATGGGGCATCGACCTGGGCATCCGTCTGGCCATCGTCTTCGTCATGGCGATGCTGCTGGCGCTGTTCGGCGAGGCCGGTGCCGGCCTGCACCTGATCGTGATGTTCCTGGTGTTCTGGGCGTACCCGATCGTGCTGGAGTCGGTCTGGCGCGGGCAGACCCCCGGCAAGAAGGCGCTCGGCCTGCGCGTCGTGTCGGCCGACGGTGCGCCGGTGGGCTGGCTGGCGGCGATCACCCGCAACCTGCTGCGCACGGTCGACATGCTGCCCTTCGGCTATGCCGCCGGCCTGGTCGCGTGCCTGGCCGATCCGCACGCGCGCCGCTTGGGCGACATGGTCGCCGGCACGCTGGTGGTCCACCTCGGGCGCGAGCGCGACCACACCCCCGCGCCGGTCAACACGGTGTTCGTGCCGCCGGCGCAGCTGCTGCCGGAGGAGCAGGGCGCGATCGTCGCGTTCGGCGAGCGCGCGCCGCAGCTGACCCCGTCGCGCCAGGAGGAACTGGCCAATCTCGCCCAGCCCATCACCGCCGCGCAGGGGCAGGCCGGCGTGCTGCGGCTATACGGCATGGCCAACTGGCTGCTGGGGCGGCGATGAGGCAGGAGCAGTTCGTCGCCCGCCACCAGGCCGAATGGCTCGCCTTCGAGTCGTGGCTGCACGCGCGCGGCGGGAATGCGCGACGCGCGCGCGGCGAGCGCAACACCGGCGAACTGACCGACGAGGACGTGCCCGCGCGCTACCGCCGCATCTGCCAGCACCTCGCCCTGGCGCGCCGGCGCGGCTACAGCCCGGTGGTCGTGGACCGCCTGCAGGCACTGATGCAGCAGGGCCATGGCGTGCTGTACCGCACACCGCCGCCGCGCTGGCAGCGTGCCCTGCGTTTCCTGCTGGCGGAATTCCCGCGGCTGGTGCGCAGCGAAGCAGGCTGCATGTGGGTGGCGGCGGTGGTGTTCGTGTTCCCGCTGGTGCTGATGTTCGTGCTGCTGCAGTTCCGGCCGGAGCTGGTTTACAGCATCGTCTCGCCCGAGCAGGTCGCGATGTGGGAACGCATGTACGACCCGAGCGACGAACGGCACGCGCTCGGCCGCGAAAGCGGGACCGACTGGCAGATGTTCGGCCACTACATCTGGAACAACATCGGCATCGGCCTGCGCACGTTCGCCGGTGGACTGCTGGCCGGCGTGGGCGCGCTGTTCGTGCTGATCGTCAACGGCATCAGCATCGGCACGGTGTTCGGGCACCTGCAGCAGATCGGTTCCGGCGATCCGCTGTGGCGCTTCGTCTGCGGGCACGCCCCGTTCGAACTGACCGCCATCGTGCTGGCCGGCGGGGCGGGCCTGCGACTCGGCCTGAGCCTGGTGGCGCCGGGCCGGCTGCGGCGCATCGATGCGCTGGCGAAGGCGGGCGCGAAGGGCGCGCGGCTGTGCCTGGGCGTGGCGTTCATGCTGCTGGTGGCGGCGTTCATCGAAGCGTTCTGGTCGTCGACCCAATCCATCCCCGCCGCCTTGAAGTACAGCGTGTCCGGCGTGCTGTGGACACTGGTGGCGTTGTGGCTGGGGATGGGCGGGCGCGGGGTGGCCGATGAGGATTGAGCAGCTGACGGTCCGCCTGCGCGCTCGCTCGGACTGGGAGGCCGTGGAACTGGGCATGGCGCTGGTGCGCCGGCACGCCGGGGCGATCTGGAAACCCTGGCTCTGGCTGACGCTGCCGGTGTTCGCACTGCTGAACCTCGGCGCGTGGTGGATCGACCAGTTCTGGTTGGCGGCCCTGCTGATGTGGTGGCTGAAGCCGGCCTTTGACCGCATCCCGCTGTACGTGATGTCGCGCGCGGTGTTCGGCAGCGTGCCCGGTACGCGCGAAACGCTCCGCGCGCAGCTCCACTGGGGCACACGCACGTTGCTGCACCTGCTCACGTGGCGTCGCCTCAGCCCGGTGCGCTCGCTGTACATGCCGATCGACCTGCTGGAGGGCGTGCAGGGCGACCGGCTGCGCCAGCGCCGCCGCGTGCTGGGCGGACAGGCCTACGGCACGGCGATCCTGCTGACCTGGATCTGCCTGGTGTTCCAGGGCGTGCTGGTGCTGGGCGGCATCCTCGCGGTGGTGATGTACCTGCCGCAGGACCTGCTGCCGGACAGCGTGCAGGCGGCGTTCCGCGTGGCGGCCATCGAATGGAACGGCTGGTTCAAGCTTGCCTGGAACGCGCTGCTGTGGGCGGCGATCAGCGTGATCGAGCCGTTCTACGTCGGTGCCGGCTTCGGCCTGTACCTCAACCGCCGCACGCAGATCGAGGCGTGGGACCTGGAGATCGTGTTCCGCAAGCTGCGCGCACGGCTGGCGGCCGCCGCACCGATGGCACTGGTGGCCGTGCTGTGGCTGGGCGGGATGGACATCGCCGCCGCGCAGGAACGCCATGGCGCGCCGCCGACGGCACCCGTGGCGCCGGCCGCCGCCGAAGAAGACGGCAAGGCGACGCCGCCGACGCTGCCCATCGTATTCGGCGACGAGCGTGTGGACGACCGCGCCTTCCGCGAGGCGGCCGACCGGGCCTACCGCGACCCGCTGCTGGACCGCAGGCAGGTGCAGTCCGGCTGGGAACGGCGCGATCCCCGCGACAGAAAAGCGAAGGAGGCGCCCGAGTTCGACCACGCCTGGTTGTCCGGTATCGGCAAGGTGATGGCCTTCATCGGTGAGTGGGGGCTGTGGCTGGTCGCCGGTGCACTGGTGCTGATACTGCTGGCGACCGCGCGCCACTGGTGGCCATGGATGCGCGGCATGGCGAGGCCCCCGCAGGCGCTTCCCGACGCACCGCAGTCCGGCGCGCTGGTGTTGCCCGAGGCGCTGCCCGACGACATCGCCACCGCTGCGCGCGCGCTGTGGCGCGACGGTCGTCGGCGCGATGCCTTGGCCCTGCTCTATCGCGCCAGCGTCGAGAGCATGAGCCAGCGCGTCGACATCGTGCTGCCGCCGGGCGCCACCGAGGCCGAATGCCTGCGTGCCTCGCGGCGTCTGCCGCAGGCCGAAGACCGCACCGTGTTCGCCCGTATCGTGCGCACCTGGCAGTACGCCGCTTATGCCGAACGTCTGCCGGGCGAGGACGAGTTCGACCTGCTGGTGGGTGACCTGCAGCAGCGCTACGGATGGGCGTCATGACGTACGCGCGACGCAACGGCCGGGTGGTGGGCGCGACACTGCTGGTCGCGCTGGTGCTGCTGACCCTGATAGGGCTGTGGTTCCGGCACACCTTCCATCGCGTCGAGAAGACGCTGTACCTGCCGCCCACCGGCGAGGCCGCCTACAACCCGTTGTACGCACTGGCGAAGACACTGGAAGCCGATGGCGTGAAGGTCAATGTGCGCCAGCGCCTGATGCTGGACGACCACCCGATGGCCAGCGGCGACACGCTGCTGCTGTTCAACGATCCGCGCGTGCTGTCGCCGTCCGACGCCGAGCGCCTGTTGGCGTGGGTGGAGGAAGGCGGCCACCTGCTGATCCGCACGCCGGCCTATTCGCCTGGCGATGCCACGACGGGGCCGGATGCGCCGCAGGCCGCGATGCTGGACCAGCTGTCGGCCTGGCTGGTGGACGAAACCCCCTCGTGCGAGGACTTCCAGGTGGAAGGGGAGGGCCATCACGTGGAGTTCTGCCGTGGCCGGCGCTTCGCCTTCGACGATACCGTGCCCGAACTGGCGTGGGGCGACCTGAAGCACGGCTATGTCTACGCCCGCGTGGCGGCGGGCAAGGGGCACGTCGACGTGCTGGCCGATTTCGACTTCCTGGCCAACACGGCCACGCGCGGCTTCATGGAGGAAGCGCTGGATGCGCCGCCCAGCGGCGGCCTGCGCGACGGTCCCCATCGCGCGCTGGCGCGACAGGTGCTGGCGCCCAACTACCGCCAGGGCACCATACACCTGGTCTATGCGGCGGAGATGCCGTCGTTGTGGCGCACGCTGTACCTTCAGGGCTGGATGGTGTGGGCGCCGCTGCTGCTAGCGCTGGCCGCCTGGTTGTGGATGCGCATGCAGCGCTTCGGACCACCGGTACCGTCGCCGGCCGGCGAACGCCGCTCGCTGCTCGAGCACGTACGCGCCAGCGGCGAACACCTCTACCGCTACGGCCGCGGCGTGATGCTGTACTCCGCGGTCCGGCAGGCGTTCCTTGCGCGCCTGCGCCGTCGCGATCCGGTCGCCGCCGCGCTCGCCGGCGAGGCGCAGGTCGCCGCCATCGCCGAGCGCACCGGCCAGCCGGCCGACCGCATCCGCACCGCCCTCAACGTTCCTGCCTCGCACGACCGGCAGGCCTTCCGCGACCGCATTTCCCTGCTGATCCAACTGAGAAACCGCCTATGAACGACGAGACCGCCGCCGCGCCGCCCGCGCTCCCGCCGACACCGACCAATGCGCTGTCCGAGCGCGTCGAGGCCGTGCGCGAGGAGGTCTCGCGCGCCTTCATCGGCCAGCCCGACGTGCTGGACCAGATCCTGATCGCGCTGCTCGCCGGCGGCCACGTGCTGATCGAGGGCGTGCCGGGACTCGGCAAGACGCTGCTGGTGCGCGCACTCGCGCAGGCGCTGGAGTTGACCTACGCGCGTGTGCAGTTCACGCCCGACCTGATGCCGAGCGATGTCAGCGGCCATGCCGTCTACGACCCGAAGACCGAGAGCTTCCAGATCCGCCGCGGTCCGGTGTTCACCAACATCCTGCTGGCCGACGAAATCAACCGCGCCCCGGCCAAGACCCAGTCCGCGCTGCTGGAAGTGATGCAGGAAGGCCAGGTCACGATCGAGGGCAAGTCGTTCCAGCTGTCGCCCCCCTTCATCGCGCTCGCCACCCAGAATCCGGTGGAGCAGGAGGGCACGTATCCGTTGCCGGAAGCGCAGCTGGACCGCTTCCTGCTGAAGGTGCTGATCGACTATCCGGCGCTGGAGGACGAGAAGCGCATGGTCGATGCCATCACCACCGGGCGCACCGCCGCCGACTTCGATCTCTCGCAGGTGAAGCGCGTGCTCGGCGCCGCCGACATCGCCGCGATGCAGCGCGAGACCGCCGCCGTGCGCGTGGATCCGGAAGTCGTCGACTACGCGGTCCGCATCGTCGCGGCTACCCGCAAGTGGCCCGGCATCGCACTGGGCGCCGGTCCGCGCGGCAGCATCGCCCTGGTGCGCGCGGCGCGTGCGCAGGCGGTGCTGCAGGGGCGCGACTTCGTCACCCCCGACGACGTGCGCGACATCGCCCGCCCGGCGCTGCGCCACCGCATCACCCTCGCGCCCGAACTGCAGATCGAAGGGCAGTCGCCGGACGACGCGCTGCGTGCGCTGCTGGCCAAGGTGGACGCTCCCCGCAAATGAGGCCGGCTCCGCTGCTCATTGCGCTGATCGCCTGCTGGGGACTGGCAGGCTTGGCCGTGCCGTTCCTCGGCTGGTCGCTGTGGCAATGGCAGCTGGTGGGCGCGGCCATGCTGGCGGTCGCGCTGCTGGACGGCTGGCGGCTGCGCGGGCGACCTACGCCGGACACCGTGCGCGAGGTGCCCGAGGCGCTGCCGCTGGGCATGGAACGCGATGTCGCGCTGGTGTTCGAGTCGCGGGTGAAGCAGCGGCTGGAGGTGTTCGACCTGCATCCGGGCGGCTGGGCCTCGTCGGGCCTGCCGCGCCGGCTGACGCTGGCCCCGATGTCGGCCACCCGCGTCACCTATCGGCTGCGCCCCGCGGCGCGCGGTGACGCGCACTTCGAGGGCGTGCAGTTGCGCCTGCGTTCCGCACTGGCGCTGTGGCGGCAGTCGCGCGTAGCCGGTGCGCCGCAGCGGGTACGCGTGTACCCGAACTTCGCGCCGCTGACGCGCTTCGCGTTGTTCAGTGCCGAACAGGCGTCGCGCCTCGTGGGCGCGCATCTGAAGCGGCGGCGCGGCGAAGGCACCGACTTCCACCAGATGCGCGAGTACCGCGTCGGCGACAGCCTGCGCCAGGTCGACTGGAAAGCCACTGCGCGCTCTCGCAAGCTGATCTCGCGCGAGTACCAGGACGAGAAGAACCAGCAACTGGTCATGCTGATCGATACCGGCCGCCGGATGATGGCGCGCGAGGACGAACTGGGCCACTTCGACCACGTGCTCAACGCATCGCTGGTGGTGTCCTATCTGGCGCTGCGGCAGGGCGACGGCGTAGGCCTGTTCGCCGCCGGTGGCGACAGCCGCTGGGTCGCGCCGCAACGTGGCATGGCGGCCATCGATACGCTGCTGCGCGCCAGCTACGACCTGCAGCCGCGCCCGGTCGCCACGGACTATCTGGCCGCCGCCACCGAGCTCAGCCTGCGCCAGCGCCGTCGGGCGCTGGTGATGCTGGTGACCAATGTGCGCGACGAGGACATCGACGACCTGTTGGCCGCGGTGCGCCTGCTGCAGAAGCGGCACCTGGTCTGCGTGGCCAGCCTGCGCGAGACCTCACTGGACGATGCCCTCGATGAGGAAGTGCATGACCTGCAGGGTGCGATCCATGCCGGCGCCGTCGCCCGCTACCGGGAGCAGCGCACGGCGGCGCACGATGCGCTGCGCAGCCATCGTGTGATGGTGCTGGATGTCACCAGCGACGAACTGCCGGGTGCGCTGGTGGAGCGCTACCTGGCGGTGAAGCGCGACGGCGTGCTGTAGTGGCGCGCATGCGCACGCTCGTCACGCCGCTCGTCCTCGTCGCGCTGTGCCTCGGTGCAGGGCCTGCGAACGCCACGGACGTCGAACGCATCCGGTTGCAGTCGACGGAGATCGTCGTCGAGATCACGCCGGCATTCGGCGGTCGTGTGCTGCATGCCGGGCGCGTCGATCGTCCCAACCTGATCAGGATCGGCGAACCCGTCGCGTCGCAGCCGACGCCAGCCGTCTCGGCGGACGCGGACGACATAGGCTATCTGGGGCATGACGTGTGGCTGGGGCCGCAGAGCGGCTGGTGGTCCGACCAGGACGCGAATCCATCGCGTCGCGCGGCGAAGGCGGTGTGGCCGCCGGACCCGTACCTGGCCTTCGCAGGGACGCGCGTGGTCGCGCGTTCGCCCGAGCGGCTGGTGCTGGAAGGCATCGACAGCCCCGTCACCGGGGTGCGGCTGCTGAAATCGTTCGCATTCGATCCGGCCGATCCGGCCACCCTCATCGTGACGGCGACCGCACGCAACATCCGTGGACGTCCCGTCGCGCGCGACCTGTGGTTCAACACGCGGACCTCTGCGGCGACGCGCGTCTACGTGCCGGTGGCCGATGCGCGTGACGTGCGTGTCGAAGGCGAGGACGGTGCGGTGCCTGTGTGGCGGATCGAGCGTGGCGTCTTCTCGTTCCAGCCCATGTCGCCGGATCTTCCGATGCGCCGCGGCAAGGTGTTCCTGCAGCCGTCGGCCGGCTGGATGGCGGGGTTCACCTACGGACAGGCCTTCGTGATCCGCTTCGACCACCAGCCGCGCGCCGCCATCCATCCCGAGCACGGCCAGGTCGAGCTGTATCTGGACCACGCCGACGACGTCCAGGCCGGCCTGCTGGAAATGGAAGTGCACGCGCCGTTCCGCATCCTCGCGGCCGGCGAGGCGATGCAGGCCCGGGAACGCTGGACCGTGCTGGCGTACGACGGACCCGAAACGCAGGATGCGCAGGTCGCGTTCCTGTGCGAACGCCTGGCGCTCTGCGGCGCGACCGACTGATCGTCGCGCATCAGCGCGATGCGTCGATGCCCTTGCCGGTCGCGGTCCACCACAGGCCGCCGTAGAGATGCGCCAGGTACGACGGGTCGTCGTACAGCGCCGGCGTGTGCCCCAGTGAGGTGACGAAGACGCGGCCGCCGTCGTAGGCGTGGTACCACGCGACGGGATGGTCCTTGCCCATGCCGCGCGCGGTCTGGCCAGGCCAGATGCGGGTCGGGTCGTAGCTGGTTTCGTCCACGCTGAGCACGGTGCGCAGGCCGCGCGTGACCGGGGCGTTGAACTCGTACCACTCGTCCGTCCACACCCAGCGCGACGGCAGGCCGAACGTCGCGGGGAACGCGGGATCCTCCACGCGTACGGTGGCGGTCTGCACCATCGGATGGATGCGGAACGTCCGCCCGATCAGGCGCTCGAACCAGGGCCAGTCGCCGGGCGGATTGAAGATCAGCGCGCGGTGCACGGCCATCACCCCGCCGCCGGCGCGCACATAGGCTTCCAGTTTGCCGCGCTGCTCGCCTTTCAGTTCGTCGCCTGGCGTGTTGAGCAGCACGATGGCGGCATAGGGCGACAGGTCGCCATCGAACGGTGTGCTGTTCCACGACCACGTCAGGTCGAAGCCATGCACCTGCGCCATCCGTTCGAACTGCGGCTTGGCGACCACGGCGTAGTCGTGGTGGTAGCGGTTGGGGATGGCGACCACCAGCACCTTGAACTGGCCCTGCGCGCACGCGGAGGAAGCCAGGGAGGCGAGGCAGAGGAGCGTCAGCAGCAGGAAGCGTTTCATCCCGCGATGCTAGCCCGCTCGCCTGTCGCCGGGTGCTGTCGCGCTATTCCGTTTTCAGCGGCGCCTATGCGGATATCGCCTAGGCCGTGCGCGTGGCCTGCATCGCCTTGCAGGCGCCCCACGCCAGCATCACCAGGCCGGCCGCGGAGACGACGCCGATCAGCATGCCGACGGCGCTGAACAGACCCATCATGCTGCTCACCGAGGCATAGCCGTCGGTGGCGCTGTTGATCACCCATGCCTGCCACACGCTCATCACGCCGCGCAGCAGGGTGGTCAGCAGCATCAGCGAAATGCCGGCCAGCGCCAGCTTGCGACCCGGCGCCGGCGGTGCCCACATCGCCAGCATTGCGGTGCCGGCCACGCAGGCCAGCAGTTCGGGCAGCTGGTAGCCGAGCATCGTCAGCAGTTGGGTGAAAAGTCCGTCCATGCATTTCCTCCAGGAATGTTTCGTCGCAGCCTAGCCTACTTGATGGCGCCGCTTCGCTTCACAGGGGCAAGAGGGTCAACCAGAGGAAACAACGCAGGCGGGGTGTATCTCCACTCGCGTCCAGGGCGAGCTTCTCGAGCTGCACATCGGCGACACGAAGGCCATGCTTGGCGAGATCCTGCCGATATCCGGTGACGATGCGCGAATCCGAAACCGCCTGCAGGAACGGGCGACGCAGCGCCAGCAACGCGGGATTGTCGTGGTTGCCGGAAGAGACAAGCGCTTCTTCAAGCTGCGATGGCGCCGAGGCGCGCAGGAGCAGGAAGAGCTCATGCTGGAAGTCGGCTTCCAGCATCCGTTCGTGCAGCACGAGGATATCCAGCTCAACACGGCTGGCGTCGGTCAGCGCGAGCAGTGCCTCATCAAGGCGCGGCGTGCCGACATCGGGTGCCGCGTCATAACGAAGGCTGGAGGTGGCCGGCAGGGCGGCCGACGGCGCGCGCACCTCGTGTATCCATCCCGCCTTGGCGTGCGGGGCCAGACCGAACATCAGGGCGACGCTTGAAGCGAGCCTGATGAGCATCGCGGTCAGTCCGCCGTCACCAGCACCTTGTCCTTGCCGCGCAGCGCGGCGTAGACGGCATCTGTTTCCGGTCGCACGCCATGCCATTGCTCGAAGGCTTCGGCGGCCTGCTCCACCAGCATGCCCAGCCCGTCCACGGCGTCGTGGCAGCCGGCAGCGCGCGCCCAGGCAAGGAACGGGATCGCCGCTTCGCCATAGTTGAGGTCGACCGCCAGCGTGCGTGGCGTGGCCAGCGTGAACGGCAGGGTGAACGCCCCCTGGTCCTGGCGTGCCGCCGAGGTCGCGTTGATGATCAGCGAGAAGTCACCGAGGTCGCGCAGGTCGTCCCAGTAGCGCGAGTGCGCGCGATCCGGTTCGCCCAGTGCATCGGCCAGCGCGTCGGCGCGGTCCGCCGTCCGGTTCACGATGATCAGTTCGCTGATGCCGGCGTCCAGCAGCGCGGGCGCCACGCCGCGCGCGGCGCCGCCGGCGCCGAGCAGCAGGCCGCGGCGTGCACGCAGGTCCAGCCCCTGGCGTCCCGTCAGATCGCGCACCAGCCCGGCGCCGTCCGTGTTGTCGCCATGCCACTGGCCGTCGTTGCGGGTCAGCGTGTTCACTGCGCCGGCACGCCGGGCGCGATCGCTCGCTTGCGCGCAGATCGCGAAGGCGGCTTCCTTCAATGGCAGGGTGACGTTGGCGCCCGCACCACCGTCGCCGGCGAAGCGGTCCAGCGTGGCGACGAAGTCGTGCGCCGCGGTGTCGATGGCCGTGTACTCCAGCGCGATGCCGACCTGCTGCGCGAAGGCGGCATGGATGCGGGGCGACAGCGAGTGGGCGACGGGGTGTCCGAAGACGGCGTAGCGATGGCTGGACATGGCGCGGAACCCCGTCGGAAAGAGTGAGTCGGATGCCGCAGCGAAGCGTCCGCACATGCGGATGCCCGCCACCGCCTTCGTCGCAGTCTACCGCGCGCCGGCGCCCGCTTGACAGGCGATGCACCGCGCTGCACTGTGCCGCCGCCGAAGGGGGTGTGCCAGGGAGCAAGGCGACAGGCGAGCGGGCTGGGGAGTCCGGCCGCCTTCCATCGAACTCTGCCACTGCGAGGACGCGCGTCGACCGGGAACGGAGCGACGCCGCGTCCATGCATGCGCGCCCGTCGGCGCTGCCATCCGTACCGCACCGATCCGCCCCGCCGGTACCGCAAGGACGCGGGGACGCCACCACCACCGAAAGGGGAGTTCACCATGAAGCCGTTGTTCCGCTACCTGCCGCTCGCGCTGGCGGCCTTTGCCCTGCATGCGCAGGCGCAGTCCGTCTCGCCCGCCTACGAGGCCTTCCGCAACAAGAGCGCCGCGCAGCCCGCGCCCACCCAGCCCGCGACGCCGGCGACCCAGCCGACTGCAGTCAGCCCCGCACCGCAGGCTCCGGCGCCCGCGCCGACCTATGCCGCGCCGGCGCCTTACGTTGCGCCTGCCACCGCCCCCGAAGATGAGGAGGATGGCGGCTTCTTCGTCGGCGTGCAGGCCGGCCAGGGTTGGATCTACGAAGACGTCGAACAGGACGCCGTGGCCGTGAGCGCCGGTTACCGCTGGCAGGCGGGTCCGTGGACGCAGGTCGGCGTGGAACTGTCGGGTGGCCGGCTGGACAGCACCGATTACCGTGGTGTCGAAGTGCCGAAGGCCACCTACAAGGCCATCGGTGCGAACGCCCGCTTCAACTTCGGCAACAGTCCGTGGTTCGCCACGGTGCGCGGCGGCTACTTCGACGCCAAGCAGGACGGATACTACGGTGAGCTCTCGACCGATGGCGGCTATGCGGGCGTGGCGATCGGTGTGGATATCAACCGCCACTTCAACATCCACCTGGGTTACACCGGTTTCGTCTACGCAGACGACTACAACGACTGCTATTACGACGATGACGACTATTGCGATTTCAGTCGTGCCGACACGGTGATGCTGGGCATCGAAGCCCGCTTCTGATGCAGGAACGAGAACGGGAGCCGACAGGCTCCCGTTCTCGTTGTGGTGCCGGCTTCTCCGGTCAGTCCGCCGGACGCCCCAGTTGCCGCACATAGACGTGCTGCGTCTTGGCCAGCGCGAAGCCGGCCGAGGGATAGAACGCATGCGCTTCCGGCCGCACGATGTTGGAGCGGACGAAGACATCGCCGCCGCCCCGCCCACGGATCCAGTCGCAGGCGGCATCCACCAGTTGCTGACCCAGGCCGAGGCGTCGCGCCCGTGGATCGACGATCAACGCCGTGATCTCGGCGCGGTGACCGAACTCGATCATCAGCCGCCACTCTGCGGCGACCATGCCCAGCAGGTCGCCACCATCGTCACGAGAGGCGGCGACCATCACCGCATGCGTGGGCGAACCCAGCAGGCTGGCCAGTCGCTGCGCCATGCCATCGCCGTCCACCGGATAGGCGAGCAGCGTGCACAGGCGCGCCAGTTCGTCCGCATCGTCATGCCGCGCATCGCGGATGACGACGGCCGTCATCTCAGCCGCTCCGCAGCCAGCGTGCCGCATCCAGCGCGAAGTAGGTCAGCACGCCGTCGGCGCCGGCGCGCTTGAACGCGGTCAGCGCTTCCAGCGCGCAGGCCTTCTCGTCCAGCCAGCCGTTCGCCGACGCGGCCTTGATCATCGCGTATTCGCCGCTCACCTGGTATGCGAACGTCGGCACGCCGAATTCGTCCTTCACCCGGCGGATCACGTCCAGGTACGGCAGGCCCGGCTTGACCATCACCATGTCGGCGCCTTCCTCCAGGTCCAGCGCGATCTCGTGCAGCGCTTCGTTCGAGTTCGCCGGATCCATCTGGTAGGTGAACTTGTTGCCCTTGCCGAGGTTGCCGGCGCTGCCCACCGCGCTGCGGAACGGGCCGTAGAACGCGCTGGCGTACTTGGCGGCGTACGACATGATGCGGGTGTTGATGTAGCCGGCATTCTCCAGTGCGGCGCGGATCGCGCCGATGCGGCCATCCATCATGTCGCTGGGCGAGAGGATGTCGACGCCCGCGGCGGCGTGAGCCAGCGACTGCTTCACCAGCGCCTCGATGGTCTCGTCGTTGAGGATGTAGCCGGTGTCGTCGATCAGGCCGTCCTGGCCGTGCGTGGTGTATGGATCCAATGCCTGGTCGCTCATCACGCCGAGTTCCGGGAAGCGCGCCTTCAGCGCACGGATCGCGCGCGGGATGATGCCGTCCTCGTCCCAGGCGATGCGGCCGTCGGCGGTCTTCGCCGCAGGATCGGGCACGCCGAACAGGTCCAGCACCGGCACGCCGAGTTCCAGCGCTTCTTCGCCCACGCGCAGCAGTTCGTCGATCGACAGGCGCTCCACGCCGGGCATCGACGCCACCGGCGCGCGACCCTTTTCCTCGTGCACGAATACAGGGTAGATCAGGTCGTTGGTGGTCAGCACGTGCTCGCGCATCAGGCGACGGGAGAAGTCGTCGCGGCGCATGCGGCGGGGGCGGATGTGGGGATAGGCCATCACGGGCTCCTGGCAGAGCGGCGAATGATACGCCGGTGGCCCGAGGGGCGGCCTGCGACAGGCGGTCGCAGCGTGGAACGCTGCGTCCGCGCCGGGATCAGATGAAGCCGCCGCCCAGCGACAGGCGGATGATGCCCACCACGATGACGATGCCGTTGAGCACCAGCCCCGCCTTGGCGCGACCGCGGTTTTCGGTGCGCGTGAACAGGATGCCGATGGCGGCGATGATCGCGCCGACGGCGGCGAACGGGATCAGGAACCAGTTGCCCCATCCGAGCAGCGGAATCAGGGCCAGCACCATCCACAGCATCGCCACGATGCCCCACAGCAGACTGATCAGTCCCATCGAACATCCTCCGCGATACGGCGCGCGACGCGGCGCCTCATGGAACCACTATGCGGACGTCCGGCAGGTGCTTCAAGCCACCACGCCGTGCATACCCTCGATCTCCACCAGCAATTCGCGCCGGCAGACGTCGGCATGCAGCATCAACCAGGGCACCCGCGTGCCGAGGCGCGCTTCCAGCTGCGCGGCGACCGCGTCGGCGTCGACGGCGTCGCTCACATAGACCTTCAGGCGCGAACTGGCGTCCATGTGCGGCGTCAGCGTCGGCGCATGCTCGCGCGCGGCGCCGAGCAGGCTGTCCAGGTTGGTCAGCGTTTCGTCCAGCTGCGCGCGCAACGAATCGGCGTGCTGCGACGCGTGGCCGACGATGCTGGCCGTGCCCGAGAGCAGCAGCGGCACGCGTGGCGAAGGCGGCAGCAGGGCACGCGCGAAGCTGGGCGATTGCGGGCCGTATTCGCGCGGGTAGCGGTAGGCGCTGACCTGGCGCGGATTTTCCAGCGGCAGGCCGGGTTCGCGCGCGGCCAGCCAGTACACCTGCAGCACGCGGCGTCCGTCGCGGCCTTTCGCGCCGATCGCGGTCGCGGCGGGCAGTACGCGGGTGTCGACGTCGCCGAGGCCCTGCACGCGGCCGACACAGAATTGCCGGTAGCGCTCGCCGTCGCCGTCGCCTTCGGTGATCGCGTCGAAGTAGTTCCAGATCCGCAGCAGGTGCGGATACCCGCTGTCGCGCCAGAAGGCCGCCATGGCCGCATAGGCATGCGCACTGGCATGCAGGATGCCGCCCTCGGATTCCTCCCACTCCACCACGCCGAACATCAGCGTCCCGTCGTGGCTGTAGCGCACCGCGCCGTCGCGGCCCGTCGTCACCGGTCCGGTCGCACGCCACACCTCGTAGGGTGCGGCGGCTTCACGCAGCGGCGACAGCGGCACGCGCAGGTAGCGCGGATCGTCGATCGCGGCCGTGGCGGGTGCCAGTGCGCCGAAGCCGAACACGGCCAGGGTTTCCGGCAGGCCCAGCAACGCCTGCGGCGTCGGGGCATGGATGTAGTCGACGGCCAGCCGCTGCGGTGCGGGTGGGTGGTCGGGGGCGAAGCTCATCGTGCAGGAAACGGGAACATGGTCTGGACGAAATGATAACCCGCCCACCCCGTCACGCCGGTCGCCCGCGGGCTGTGCCAACATTCAGGCCGTCCGGCGGAAGATCGCCGCAGGTCACCGGGAGAAGCCGTCATGACGTTCCGCATCGCCCCCGTCTTGGTCGCCGCACTGCTTGCCGCAGGCTGTGCCAGCAGTTCTAAGGTCATGCTGGGCCAGGCGCGCCCCGCGCTCGATCCCGCGCAGGTGCAGGTCTATCGCACGGCACCCGCCGGGTCGCTGGAGATCGCGCAGCTCGAGTCCAAGAGCGCGGTCGGCTTCGGCACCCAGGGCCAGACCGACGCCGCGGTGGCCCGCCTCAAGCGCGAAGCCGCCGCCCTCGGCGCCAACGGCATCGTGCTGCTGGGCGTGGGTTCCAGCGGCTCGCCGGTGGGTATGTCGGTGGGCGCGGGCAGCTACGGACGCCACTCGGGCGGCGGCCTCAGCATGGGCATCCCCACCACGCA
Source organism: Pseudoxanthomonas sp. PXM01 (assembly GCF_014851815.1). Classification (GTDB taxonomy): domain Bacteria; phylum Pseudomonadota; class Gammaproteobacteria; order Xanthomonadales; family Xanthomonadaceae; genus Pseudoxanthomonas_A. Next base: position 1,478,120 of record NZ_JACVAJ010000002.1, on the reverse strand, counting down.
GAAGCAGGCGGCCGGTGTGGCGATCTACGTGCCGCCGGGTACGCCGGTGGATCCGACCATCGTGGTGCCCGAGTCCGCGCCGGCGACGAAGAATCCCTGACCTGCGTCACCGGCCCTCCGGCCGGGTGGCGTTCGCGCGTGATCGCAGGCAGCATCGGGTCCGGAACGGACACCGATGGGGAGCGGCATGCGACACGCGCGCATTGCGGTATGGGGCTGGCTGTTGGGGATGGCGGGATGGTCCTTCGCGGCGCAAGCGGCGGATCCAACGGTCGACGCCGACTTTTCTTATGGCGGGTTGCAGCTGGAATTCGCAGCGCCCATGCGGGTCTGGGACAACCAGGTCCAGCGCGATGCCGTACGCACGACGCCCGCGCTGCCGCTGGCCTGCCACTGGAACGATGACGTCCTGCTGCTGTGCGCGATCGAGCCGCCCGCTGCGCCCCGCCCCGCCACCCGGTATCGCATCGAACTCGCTCCCGGCCTGTTGACCCAGCAGGGCAAGGCGATCCCGGCGCAGGTGCTGCATGTCGAAACCGAACGTCCGGCCCTGAGTGCCTACGTGGAAGGATGGGACGACGGCATGCCGCGTTTCAGCGTCACCGCGAACATGGCAATGACGGTTGCCGACGTGCAGGCGGTACTGCGCGTCAGGGTCGGCGAACGCGATGTGCCCTATTCGATCGACCGTCTTCCGCGATTCCGCTACGACGGCGGAGTGCACCGCTTCCAGGTCCGGCTGTCGGGCGAAGTCGCAGCCGACGCGCGTGTGAACCTGCACGTGGCGCCAGGGCTGCGGAGCGAGGCAGGCGACCTGCGGGGAACCCAGAACGAAATGCTGCTGAGCGCGCTCCCCAACGAATCCTTCCGCGTGCGCCAGCTGTCGTGCCGGCAGCGCGACGAGGTGCGCACGCTCGAGGGTCCGGTCGCGCATGCGGCGCTCGCGTGCCTGCCGGGTGAGCCGGTCCAGGTGGTGTTGTCCCGGATGCCGGATGCCGCATCACGGGAGCGGTTCGCGGCACGCCTGCCTGCCGGCGTGACCGTGACGCGCTGGCATGAAGGCAGCCCCTACTACGTGAGAGGGCGTGGCCGGTACGAGGCACTCGCGCCGGGAGCGATCGCGCAGTTGACCGTCGCCCCTGCCAACACGCGGCTCTCGCTGGCGTGGCAGGACATGACCACGACGGAGGGCGCTTCGCTGGTTCCGCTCACCCTCGACGTGCGCACCACCGATGCGCAGCCCAGTCTGAAGGCGTCGGGCGAGCGTGTCCTGCTCGATGCACGTGCGCTGCCGGCGTCGCGGCTGGAAGGCATCAACGCGACGGGTACGCCGTTGCACGTCACCGCACTCGGCACGGCGTTGCAGGCGGATGACGCACGCGTGCCGGCCGCAGCTTCCAACACCCGCGTCGCGGTGACCTCGCCGGTCGACGACCTCGCCTTGCGCGAAGGAGGATGGACGCGCTGGGAGGTCCAGTCCGCCGACGCCCGGCGCTCGCCCTACCTGCGTCGTCAGGCCGGGGTGGAGTTCGCCGCACCCGCGTTCGATCTGGTCGCGTTGACCGGCGAGCGCGAGGTGATCGCCTGGGCGCAGGCATGGTCGGAGGACGGGGGGATCGCTGGCGCACGCGTGGAGCTTCTGCTGCAGGGGTCACCTGAAGCGTCGGTGCGCACGCTGGCGGAAGCCCGCACCGATCGGGATGGCGTCGCGCGGCTTGCGCTGCCGGTGGGCCATGTCCTGCCCGATGCCTTGGATGGCGAGTACCCGCGCTGGTGGCTGCGTGCGACGCGCGGCAACGGCGCGCGGGCCGAGCGCGCGGTATTGCCGCTCGGTGCGAGCCAGCGCTACGGCTTGAGGCTGGGCGCCTCGGCGCGCCGTCACCTGTGGGGTGTCAGCGACCGTCCGCTGTACACCGCCGGTGCGACGGTGCAGTACCAACTGTGGCAACGCGAACGCGTCGCTGGCCGGCTGCAGCGCATCGCGCAGCCGGCGCCGCTCGAGCTGGCCCTGGTCGCGATGGAGGAGTCGAAGACCGTCCTGCGATGGCAGGCCACGCCGGATGCCCAGGGCGTCATCCATGCCAAACTGGCATTGCCCGTACACCTGACCGACGGCACGTACTGCATCGGACTGCCCGATGCCGATGAAGAGAACGGCGCCTGCTTCTTCGTCGGCACCTATCGCGCGCAGGACCTGTGGGCGCGTACGGATACCGAGGAACGTGTGTTGCGCGAGGGCGATACGTTCGCGTTCGAGGTCGAGGCGGGTTACTACTCCGGTGGCCCGGCGGCCGGCATGCCGCTCGAACGGGTCAGCACGTTGCTGACCGGCCTGCCGCTGGGCGAGGCGTATCCACGCTATGCCGACTACACCTTCGTCGATGTCGTGTCCGGCGCGGGACGCGGCGGCGTGACGCTGGCGCCGCCCGCCACGCGTGTCCGCACCGATGCCGATGGCAAGGCACGGGTTTCGCTGCCGGTGGCGTTCCCGGGAGGAAGCGAGCCGCATCTCGAGCCACCTGCCTTCGGCATGCTGCAGGCGGTGGTGGAGATCAAGCCCAGCGAACGCGAAGGCACCGTCAGCAACGCCGCCAAGGCACGCTACGCCCGGCACGCGCGCTACGTGGGCCTGCGTAGCGAGCCGTACTGGTGGGATGCGGACACGCCTCTCCACCTGCAGGCAGTCGTCATAGACGCGGACGGCAACGGCATCGATGCCGCGCCCGTCGAAGTGCAGGTCGATTACCTGGGGCAGGACTGGAGAGCATCCGAGGACGCCGTGGGCGAGCGTGTGGCGACCTGCGCGCTGATCGCAGGACAGCGCTCCACGTGCGACGTACCCCGTACACGCAGCGGCCGTTATCGCCTGTTGGCCCGCAGCGGCGATGCCGCGCCCGCAACGATGACGCAGTACGTCTGGGCCGGCGATGCCGTCGCCGCCGCATCGCGCGAGATCAGCCTGGTGACGGGACGTGGCGAGCCGCTTCCCGGCGGACCGGTCAACGTGGTGCTGACGCAACCGCAATCGCGGGCGACCGCGCTGTTCGTGTTCCGCCAGCATGGCGCGCTGGTTGGCCACCACGTGGCCGAGGTACGTGCCGGCACGCAGGAGATCGCATTGCGCTTGCCGCCCAACACGCAGGGACCGCTCAGCATCGGCGTGCACATCCGCGACCGCGATGATGCCGTCGACGCGGCGCCCGGCTATCGCGCGCCGTTGCCGCTGCGCAGTGCCAGTGTCGACGTCACCGTCGCCCGTCCGAAAGCCGCGCCGGCCGTGAGCGTGTCGCTGCGGGCGGACGATGCGCGTCCCGGGCAACCGGCGCGGTTGGTGCTGACCAATACCGGCGATCGGCCGCGGCAGGTCGCCGTGGCGGTAACCGATGACGCCCTGCGTGCGATGGCGGGGCAGTGGCTGGCGTATGCGGATCCTCTCGGCACCCACTGGCTGGGGCGTGAGCAGGAATATGGATCTTCGTGGCCAATAGGCTTTTACCAATGGCGCAGCAATGGCTGGACATGGGCACTGCCGTGGCCGCGCACAGAAGCTGAAAGCAGTGAAGCGCCACCGCCCGGCACGTCATCACTGCCTCCACCGCCCGAAGCGCCTCCCGTGGACGTTTGGGAGCCGCGGCCGTCCGACATCGTCACCCCGCCTTCGCCGTCGGCACCCCCTGCGCCACCGCCACCCCCCGCGCCGGCCGTTGCGCTCGATCGAATGGGCGGATTTGCTGAAACCGGCAATGCCACGCTCGACAGGATCGAAGTCACCGGTTCGCGCATCGATCCGGCCGATATCTTTCAGGCCGGTGAGCGTCCGGCGACGGATGTGCGACCGCGCGAGCAGGGCAGCGCGCAGTCGCCGCTGGCGCGCGTGCGCACGCGCTTCGCCGATACGGCGTTCTGGCAGGCCGGCATCGTGCTCGCGCCGGGAGAGTCGCGCAGTTTCGAGGTGGCGTTGCCCGACAATCTCACGCGCTGGCGCGCGGTCGCATGGAGCGGAGATGCCGATGACGGGTTCGAGCAGGTCGACGCTGCACTGGAAGTCGGCCTGCCTGTGGAAGCGCGGCTGCAGGTGCCGGTGCGCCTTTATCCGGGCGACCGGGCGCGGCTCGCCGCGCACCTGCGGCAGTCGGGTGATGTCGCGCTCCCGGTGCAGGCGCGCATCGCACTGCAGGGCAACGGCGTCGCACAGGCCGATGCCGGGGAGCACGCGCTGACGCTGGCCGCCCGCGGCCAGACCGGCATCGCGACCACTATCCAGCCCTCTGCGGTGGGGGCGTTGCAGGTTGTGGCGTCGGTGGAGGCCGCGACCGGACGGGACGCCATCGCCGCACCGGTCGAGGTGGCCTCGCCGCTGGTCGCCGCGCGCCGCGTGCAGGCCGGCTGGCTGGACGACGCACCGGTCGTGCTGAAGATGCCGGCGCTGCCTACCGACGCCCGCGATCCCCGTCTGGCGGTGGAGGCCAGCCGTGGCGGCGCAGGACTGGTCGAGCGCTGGACGCGCGACCTGCATGCCTATCCGCACCGGTGCTGGGAACAGATCCTCAGCCGTGCGGTGGGCGCGGCGCTGGCCACCGAACGTGGCGATACCGCCGCCTGGCCGGACGCCGCCGCGGTGGTGCAGGAAGCGCTGGACAACGCGGCCGTCTTCCAGGACGAGGACGGGGGCATGCGCTTCTTCGCCGACGAGGCCGGCATGGACGACGGCGGTTTCGGCACGCGCGGCCAGGTTGCACTGACTGCGTACACGCTGCAGGCCTTCGCATGGCTGCGCCAACGCGGATATGCCGTGCCGGAGCAGGTGGCGCGTGGGGCGCACGACTTCCTCGACCGTCAACGCCTGCCCGCACCGGAAGACGAGGCCCCGCGTCGCCGGATCGCGGCCCCCGTTGGCGCGGATGCCGCAACGCAGCTCGAGTACGACGCTGCCGAAGCCGCAGCGGCGGCGGCCGCCGCCGCGGATGCCGCCGCCAGGGCGGCCGATGCGACCGTGGCGCGATCCCGCGGCCTCGTGCCCGGGGACCACAACGACACCGCGCTCGCCGTCGCGGCCGTGCGCACCGACCGGACCAGCGTGGACGGTCTGTGGCGGGTCTGGGGCGGGCTCGCGTTGCCGGCGCGCATCGCCGGCCTGCGTGCGCTGGCCGCCGCGCAACATCCTGCGACGCCCGACGCACTGGCATCGGTGCTGGCGCACTTCCCGGCGCGTGGCCTTGCCCGGCAGATCGACCGCGACGACGGCTGGGCGCGCTGGATGGGCTCGCGCCTGCGCGAGCAGTGCGCGCTGCTCGGCGTCCTCAACGACCATCCCGCGCTCGCCGACAGGCAGGTGCGCGATGGGCTGCTGCGGGGACTGGTGGACCTGTACGCCGGCGGCGCAGCCAGTGTCGACACCCAGACCGGTGCGTACTGCCTGGTGGCCCTGGATGGCGCGACGGCATCAGAGCCGGCACATCCCGCCACCGTGCAGGCGGCCGTCGCCGGACAGCGGACCACGCTGTCGCTGTCGGTGGGCGAGGTACGGGCGCGCTGGGCCGTGCCGCAGGACGCGGTGGACGACGCCACGCTGACGCTCGCCCAGGCGCCGGGCCAGCGCGCCTGGCTGGGCTATGTGGCCGAGGTCGATTACCACGAGGACGCTGCGCGCGCGCAGGCGTCCGCCGTCGGTCTGTCGCTCGCCCGACGCTACGAGGTCCTGCGTGCCGGCGCCTGGCAGGCACTGGGTACGCATCCCGTGCAGGAAGGCGACTGGATCCGCGTGACCCTGACGGTGCAGACCACCTCGGCACGGCATTTCGTGGCGTTGACCGATGACGTGCCCGGCGGCCTGCGGCCGACCGATCTCGCACTGTCCGCCGTGGCCGGGCTCGACCTCAAGCAGGTGTCCTCGATCGGCAGCCCGGTGTTCCGGACACGCCGGTTGGACCCGCGTGCGCCGAAGTTCTACGCCGAATACCTGCCGGCGGGGCGGCACGACGTGCACTATTTCGCGCGGGTGGCGAACGCGGGCGATTACCTGGCCGCGCCCGCCAAGGCGGAGTTGATGTACGGCAACGCCAGCCACGCACGCACGGCGTCGGATCGCCTTGCCGTCGTACCGTCGCCTTCACCGTGAACCGGACGCACGGTGGCCCTTGGGCCGCCGTGCGCGGGGCGCTGCGGCTTCAGCGATCGGTGGCGGGCGAGGATGCGTCCGTCAGCACGATCCGCTCGCCGCCCTCGACGTTCACCGCCAACGTCTCGTAGCGCCACTCCCCGGCCTTCTTCTCCGCCACCACGTACAGCGTGCCGTCCGCACGCGCACCGTCCAGCGGAATCGCCAGGTCGGCTTCGCCGCTGGCGCCATCGACGCCGATATTGCCCTGCACGAACCAGCCGGCGCGGATCGGCTCCCCGAGTGCGGCCACCACCGCGGGATCGGCCTGGGCACGCGTGATGGCGTGCTGGTAAGGCGTCGAGGATTTGAGGGCGCCGAAGATCAGCGCCACGATGCCGAACACGAACGCGGCGAACAGCGCCAACAGCAGCGCCGCCAGCACAGGCACGAACCACTTCCAGTTGCGTTGCCACCAGTTGGGTTGAGCGGGGACATGCGTCGACATCGCGGTGCTCCTGGTGGGTGCGGAATCAGGGCGTCAGGCAGCGGGCGAAGAAATCCTCGGTCAGCCGGTAACGGTGCAGCAGGTCGCTGCCGCGCAGGCCGTGCTTGGCGCCCGGGTAGGTCATCAGCTCGAACGGCGTGCCACGCTTCTGCAGGTCACTCATCAGCTTGGTCGAGTTGGTGAACAGCACGTTGTCGTCGGCCATGCCGTGGATCAGCAACAGCTTGGAGCGCAGGCCGTCCAAGTGGGTGAACACGCTGGCTTCGCGGTAACCCGCTTCATTCGCCTTGGGAAGGTCCATGTAGCGCTCGGTGTAGTGGGTGTCGTACAGCGCCCAGTCGGTGACCGGTGCGCCTGACACGCCACAGGCATAGGCCTCGCTGTGCTTGGCCAGCAGCATCAGCGTCATGTAGCCGCCGTTGGACCAGCCGTGCACGCCGATGCGTGCCGGATCGACGAAGGATTGCGACTTCAGCCACGCCACGCCACGCAGCTGGTCGTCGACTTCCACCGTGCCCTGCTTGCCGTACAGCACACCGCCGAAGGCCGCGCCACGGCGCGGCGTGCCGCGGTTGTCGAGCGAGAACACGACGTAGCCCTGCTGCGCCAGGTACTGGTTGAAGAAGGCATCGCTGCGGCCGGGCCAGGCGCGGGTGACGGTCTGCGCGGCGGGGCCGCCGTAGACGAATACCACGACGGGATACTTCTTCTTCGGGTCGAAGCCGGCCGGCTTGATCAGGCTGTAGTGCAGCGGCGTGGTGCCGTCGGCGGCGGTCAGCGTGCCGAAGGTGGTCGGCTGGTGCGCGGCGAGGTACTTGGCATAAGGATGCCCGGCGTCGGCGGCGTCGTTCTTGAGCAGCGTCGCCAGCTTCGTGCCATCGGCCTTGAACAGTTCGATCTGCGGCAGCACGGTGTCGCTGGACCAGCTGTCGACGAAGACGCTGGCGTTGCGGGCGAAGCTGGTGGCATGCACGCCAGCGGCTTGCGTCAGACGGCGCGGCTCGCCACCGGACAGCGGAACGGCATAGACATGGGTTTCGGTCGCACCGTCGCGCGTGCCGCTGACGTAGGCCAGCCCCGCACCTTCATCGATCGCCAACACGCCATCGACCACCCATTCGCCCTGCGTCAGCAGCGTCACCGTCTTGCCGTCTTCCGACGCGACATACAAGTGCTCGAAACCGCTGCGCTCCGACGACCACAGGAAGCGTCCGTCCTTCAGGAAGCGCAGGTCGTTGTGCAGCGGTACCCACGTCTTCGAGCTTTCGGTCACCAGCGTGCGCTGCTTGCCGGTGGCCAGCGTGGTTTCGATCAGCTCGAGCGTCTTCTGGTCGCGCGACTGGCGCTGGAAGGTCAGGCGCTGCGGGTCGCGCCAGTCCACACGGGCCAGGTAGATGTCCTTTTCGGCGCCGAGTTCGATCCAGCGCGGCTTCGCGCCCGCCTTCGGCGCAATCACGCCTAGCTGCACCAGCACGTTGGCGTCGCCGGCGGCCGGATAGCGCTGCTCGATCACTTCGGTGCGGTCGGGATAGACCTCGTAGCGCTTCTGGATCGGCACCGGCGTTTCGTCGATGCGCGCGAAGGCGATGGCCGAATCGTCCGGGGCCCACCAGTAGCCGGTGTGGCGGTCCATTTCCTCGTCGGCGACGAACTCGGCCACCCCGTTGCCGATGGTGTCGCTGCCGTCACGGGTCAGCTGCGTTTCCTTGCCGTCGGCAAGGGCGATGACCCAGAGGTTGCGGTCACGGATGAAGCTGACGAAGCCGCCCTTCGGCGAGATCTTCGGGTCGGTGGCGAAACCGCCGCCGTTCGTGAGTTTGCGTACCGCGTCCTTGCCGGATTTGGCGAGGTCGTAGAAGTACAGCTCGCCACCGAGCGGGAACAGCAGCGCCTTGCCGTCGGGCGACCACTGGTAATCGACGATGCCCGACAGCGCCGCGATGCGCTGGCGCTCGCGGCGTGCCTTCTCCTCGTCGCTCAGTACTTCGTCGCCCGGCAACACCACCGACGAGTCCACCAGCAGGCGGGTCTGCCCGCTGGCGATGTCGTATTCCCACAGATCCAGCCGGTTGCGGTCGCTGTCCTTGCCGCGCAGGAAGGTCACCCGCGACCCGTCCGGTGCCACCTGCGGCCTGGTCAGCGTGGGGCCGGTCAGCGGCGCGCTGCCGGTGATGGCTTCCAGCGTGAGTTTTTCGGCGTGGGCGGGCAGGGCGGTGGCGAGGGTCATCAGGGCGAACAGGGCAAGGCGCATCGGATTTCTCGGGCGGCGGGGCCGGTCAGCCCCGGATTATGCCCGCGAACGCCCGGACGGGTTCCTCAGGCCTTCGGACCACCCTGGCCGAACAGGAGCTTGCGCTCCTCATCGGTCAACGGCTTGCCGGCATCGGGATTCACCTGCGACTTCAGCGCATACGCGCGCTGCACGGCTGGGCGCGCGGCGATGGCAGCCTGCCAGCGCTGCAGGTGCGGATACGGCGCAAGGTCCAGCGGCGCCTTGTCGTAGGCGTTGATCCACGGATGGATCGCCATGTCGGCGATGCTGTAATCGTCGCCGGCAACGAACGCATGCTTCGCCAGCTGCGTGTCCAGCACGCCGAGCAGGCGCTGCACTTCGCGGGTATAGCGGTCGATGGCGTAGGGGATCTTTTCTGGCGCATACACGGTGAAGTGGCCGTACTGCCCGCTCATCGGGCCCAGGCCCCCCATCTGCCACATCAGCCACTGGTTCACGGCCACTTTCTGGCGCGTGTCGGTACCGAAGAAGCGGCCGGCCTTGTTGGCCAAATACAGCAGGATGGCGCCGGACTCGAACACGCTGATCGGCTCGCCGCCGTCGGCGGGGGCGTGGTCGATGATGGCCGGCATCTTGTTGTTGGGCGAGAAGGCGAGGTACTCCGGCTTGAACTGGTCGCCCTTGCCGATGTTCACCGGGACGATGCGGTAGTCGAGCTTCGCGCCCGCTTCCGCCAGTTCTTCCAGCAGCAGCGTGATCTTGTGGCCGTTGGGGGTGGGCCAGTAATAGAGGTCGATCATGGCGGTTTCCGCAGGAGGGGGAGGCCTGCGAGTCTAGCGGTCGGGACAGACTTGGCAGCGTCAAATCCGGCCGGTACCCTGCGCCATCCTTGGAAATGACTGTTCCCCCATGACGCCGCCGCCCAGCCACCGCCCTGCTTTCCTGCCCAACCTGATCTTCGCGTCGCGCTGGCTGCAGCTGCCGCTCTACCTGGGCCTGATCGTGGCGCAGTGCGTCTACGTGTTCCTGTTCGGCAAGGAGCTGTGGCATCTGATCCATCGCGCGCCGGGACTTGGCGAGCAGGAGATCATGCTCATCGTGCTGGGCCTGATCGACGTGGTGATGATCTCCAACCTGCTGGTCATGGTGATCGTCGGCGGTTACGAGACCTTCGTGTCGCGCCTGCGCCTGGAAGGCCATCCCGACCAGCCCGAGTGGTTGAGCCACGTCAACGCCTCCGTGCTGAAGGTGAAGCTGGCGATGGCGATCATCGGCATCTCGTCCATCCATCTGCTGAAGACCTTCATCGCCGCCGGCGCCCTGAACGGCTTGCCGTTCTGCTCGCCCGCGCAGCTTGCACAGATGAAGGCCGAGATGGCGATCACCAGCACGCAGTGCACCCAGCTGACGCCGGACGGCGTGCTGTGGCAGACGATCATCCACTGCGTCTTCATCCTGTCCGCCATCGGCATCGCGTGGACAGACAAGCTGATGAATGGCGGTGTCCCCGCGAAGCACGCCGCACACTGATCCGTGTCGGCCGAACCCCTTATCCGCGACGCGAACGAGGGCGACTACGCCGCCATCGTCGCGCTGAACACGGCCGAGGTCCGGCACACCAGCCCGATGGATGAGGACAGGCTGCGCCAGCTGGCGTCCCTGTCCGCCTACCACCGCGTGGCGACGCTGGATGGTCGCGTGGTGGCCTTCCTGCTGGCGATGCGGGCCGGCGCGGACTACCGCAACGACAACTTCGGCTGGTTTGCCGAGCGCCACCCGGACTTCCTGTATGTGGACCGCATCGTCGTCGATGCGTCCGTACAGGGGCATCGGCTGGGCTCGCGCCTGTATGCGGACCTGTTCGCCTTCGCCCGTGAACAAGGCATCCCGCGCATCACCTGCGAGTTCAACGTGGTGCCGCCGAACGAGCCCTCGCGCCTGTTCCATGCGCGGCATGGCTTCGCCGAAGCCGGCCGGCAGTGGCTTGATGGCGGGCGCAAGCAGGTGTCCATGCAGGTCGCCGAGCTCGCCTGAACGCACCGCGTCTCAGGGCGTGGGCCGCTACAGGCCGTAAAATGGGCGGATGGATGTTTCCTACCTGCTCGACGATCTGAATCCCGCCCAGCGCGACGCCGTTTCCGCCGAACCCGGGCATTACCTGGTCCTGGCCGGCGCCGGTTCCGGCAAGACCCGCGTGCTGACCCACCGCATCGCCTGGCTCAACGAAGTCCACGGCGTGCCCACCCACGGCATCCTCGCGGTGACCTTCACCAACAAGGCCGCCGGCGAGATGCGCGCCCGTGCCGATACGCAGCTGCGCAACGGCTCCCGCGGCATGTGGATCGGCACGTTCCATGGCCTGGCGCACCGCCTGCTGCGCCTGCACTGGCAGGAGGCGAAACTGCCGGAGACGTTCCAGGTGCTGGACAGCGACGACCAGCAGCGGCTGGTCAAGCGCGTGGTACAGGCGATGGAGCTGGACGAAGGCAAGTACCCGCCCAAGCAGCTCACCTGGTGGATCAACGAGCAGAAGGACGAAGGCCGCCGGCCCGACCACATCCAGCCGGCGCCGAATGACGACTGGCTGGACGTGCGCCGGCAGGTCTATGCCGGTTACCAGGAGCGCTGCGACCGCGCCGGCCTGGTCGATTTCGCCGAGTTGCTGCTGCGTGCGCATGAGCTGCTGCGCGATACGCCGGCGCTGCTGGCGCACTACCGCACACGCTTCCGGCAGATCCTGGTGGACGAGTTCCAGGACACCAATGCCATCCAGTACGCCTTCATCCGTGTGCTGGCGGGCGACACCGGGCATGTCTTCGTGGTGGGCGACGACGACCAGAGCATCTACGGCTGGCGCGGCGCGAAGGTCGAGAACATGCAGCAGTTCCTGCGCGACTATCCGTCGGCACGGACCATCCGGCTGGAACAGAACTACCGGTCCAGCGCCAACATCCTGGGCGCCGCCAACGCGGTGATCGCGCACAACCCCGCACGCATCGGCAAGCAGTTGTGGACCGACACCGGCGACGGCGAGCCGATCGACCTGTACGCCGCCTACAACGAGATGGACGAAGCGCGCTTCGTCGTCGAACGCATCCGCCAGTGGGTGCGCGACGGCGGCAGCCTGGGCGATGCCGCCATCCTCTACCGCAGCAACGCACAGTCCCGCGCCTTCGAAGAAGCCTTGCTGTCCGAACAGGTGCCGTACCGCGTCTACGGTGGCATGCGCTTCTTCGAGCGCGCCGAGATCAAGGATGCGCTGGCCTACCTGCGCCTGATGGCGAACCGCGCCGACGACGCCGCGTTCGAGCGCGTGGTCAACACGCCCACGCGCGGCATCGGCGAACGCACGCTGGACGAAGTCCGCCGGCTGGCCCGCGGCACACGCGTCTCGCTGTGGGGTGCGGCATCGTTGGCGGCGCAGGGCAGCGAGTTGGCGGGACGTGCGCGCAACGCATTGGCGGTCTTCGCTGCGTTGGTGGACCAGCTTGCGGAAGAAACCGCCGAGATGACGCTGGCCGAGCGCGTCGACCATGTGCTCGCCCGCTCCGGCCTGCGCGAGCACTGGGCGCGCGAAAGCCGCGGTGGTCTCGACTCAGAGTCGCGCACCGAGAACCTCGACGAACTGGTATCGGTCGCCTCGCGCTTCGTGCGCCGCGAAGACATCGCGGCCGAAGAGGATGGCCAGGAAGGCATGAGCGAACTGGTCGCCTTCCTGTCCTATGCCGCGCTGGAGGCCGGTGAAGGCCAGGTCGAGGCCGGTGAGGACGGCGTGCAGCTGATGACGCTGCATTCGGCCAAGGGGCTGGAGTTCCCGCTGGTGTTCCTGGCGGGCCTGGAAGAGGGGCTGTTCCCCAGTAACCGTTCGCTGGACGAAAGCGGGCGACTGGAAGAGGAGCGCCGTCTCGCCTACGTGGGCATCACCCGCGCGCGCGCGAAGCTGGTGCTCAGCTACGCCGAGGCGCGTCGCCTGCACGGGCAGGACATGTACGGCATCCCGTCGCGCTTCCTGCGCGAGATTCCGGCCAATCTGCTCAATGAAGTGCGTCCGCGGGTGCAGGTCAGCCGGCCGGCCTCCGGCTTCGCCACCCGCGTGACGCCGGGTCACGCGAGCCTGGAAACGCCGGGCCTCAAGCTGGGCCAGACCGTCACCCATGCGAAGTTCGGTCATGGCGTGGTCACGGATTACGAGGGCAGTGGCGCGCATGCGCGTGTGCAGGTCAACTTCGACAGCGAAGGCAGCAAGTGGCTGGTACTGGCGTACGCGAACCTTCAGGCGGTGTAGTCGTCGCGATTGATCCAGATCACGGCGTCCTACGCCGGCAGCGCGTGTAATGCCCTCATCCCATCACCATGAGGTGCGGCATGTACCGGCATATCCTGATCGCGACCGATGGCTCGGAAAGGGCCGGAAAGGGCGTTGCGCAAGGCTTCGCGCTGGCCCGGCAGCTACAGGCGAAGACGACCGTGCTGACGGTCAGTGAGCCCATCAATACCGGCTTCGACGATGCTTTGGGCTGGAGTGCGGTCGCGACTTCGTTGCCGGATTTCCAGAACGCGCGTGACGAAGCGGCGCGCAAGGTGCTCGACGGCGTCACCGCGCAGGCGCAACACGCGGGTGTGGAACCCCAGCTGCTGCATGTCGCCGACCGCTACGCGGCGGAGGCGATTGTCGATACCGCCGAGCAGCAGGGCTGCGATCTGATCGTCATGGCCTCGCACGGACGGCGCGCGCTCGGCCGCCTGCTGCTGGGCAGCCAGACCAGCGAGGTGCTGGCCCGCTGCGGCGTGCCGGTGCTGGTGATCCGCTGAGCGCGGGGTCTCACCAGCCGTAGAGCTTCCAGTACACCGGCGAGATGTCGCTGTTGTCCTTGCTCTTGTCCAGGCGACCGTCGCCGTCGGAATCGTAGAGGTAGTAGGGCGCGCCACGCGCCGGCGTGACCTTGACCATGCGCAGGTTGCCCGCCACGCGGTATTCCTCGATCGTGTCGCCGTTCTTCTCCGTGCGCACCGCCACCTGGGCGTTGGCCAGATCCACGTCGGCGGGGTTGCTGCCGCCGGTCGAGGCGCAGCCGGCCACGGCCAACAGGCAGGACAACGGCAGGGCAAGGGTCGTCATGCGGTTCATCGTGGCGTCCGGTCGGGGGAGTGACGGGTCGATTATGCGCCGAATGCGGGCAAGCGCGCGTGACGCCGCGCCCGGATGCGCGGCGTAGAATGCCGGCATGACACGACTCGTTCTGATCGACGGCTACAACTATCTTTATCGCGCCTATCACGCCATCAAGGCACAAGGCCGCGAGTTGACCGCACCGGACGGTTTCCCCACCGGCGCGCTGTTCGGCGTCGCGAACATGCTGCGTGCCTACCTGAAGGAGCGACCCGATTACGCCGCCTTCGTGGTCGATGCCCCAGGCAAGACGTTCCGCGACGAGTTGTATCCTGAGTACAAAGCCAATCGCCCTCCCATGCCGGATGACCTGCGCATGCAGGTGGAGCCATTGCTGGAGATCGTCGCGGCCCTCGGATTTCCGATTCTCCGTGTGCCGGGCGTCGAGGCCGATGACGTGATCGGCACGCTCGCGCTGCAGGGCGCGGCGCAGGGCATCGAGGTGACGGTTTCGTCCGGCGACAAGGACATGGCCCAACTGGTGCGGCCGCACGTCGTGCTGGTCAACACGATGAGCGGCAGCCGGCTGGATTCGGACGAAGCGGTGATCGAGAAGTTCGGTGTGCGCGCCGACCAGATCATAGACTACCTGGCGTTGATGGGCGACGCGGTGGACAACATTCCCGGCGTGCCCAAATGCGGGCCCAAGACCGCAGCCAAGTGGCTGGCCGAGTTCGATACGCTCGATGGCGTCATCGCCAATGCCGACAAGATCGGCGGCAAGATCGGAGAAAGCCTGCGCGAGGCGTTGCCCCGCTTGCCGCTCAATCGCGAGCTGACCACGATCAAGACGGACGTGGTGCTGGATCAGGCGATTACCGATCTTCAGCTCAGGGAGCGCCATGTCGATCAGCTGCGGGAGCTGTACGCGCGCTATGGTTTCAAGCAGGCACTGAAGGAGCTCGACGGCGGTGCGATCGATTCGTCGGTGATCGCCGAGAAGGAGCCGGGCCATGCGCGCGGTACCGGCCGGGTGGCCACGGCCGCGGTGGACGAGGGTGCGATAGATCCCGCGCTGGGCGTGGCCGGCGAGTACACGGCAGTGACGGAGCGGGCCCAGCTCGACGGACTGGTGGCTCGCCTGCAGCAGGCCGACGAGTTCGCCTTTGACACCGAAACCGACAGCCTGGATCCGATGCAGGCCACCCTGGTCGGCCTGAGCTTCTCTACCGAGCCGGGCCAGGCCGTGTACATACCGGTCGGACACGACTATCCGGGCGCCCCGCCACAACTCGACCGCGACGACGTCCTTGCGGCGCTCACGCCGGCGCTGGCGGACCCCGCCAAGCGCAAGCTGGGCCAGCACGGCAAGTACGACCTGCATGTACTGCGCCGCCACGGTGTGGACGTGCAGGGCTACGCGGACGACACGATGCTGGAGAGCTTCGTACTGAACTCGGGCAGCAACCGCCACGACATGGATAGCCTGGCCAAGCGTTTCCTCGGCTACGACACGATCAAGTACGAAGCGGTAGCCGGCAAGGGCGCCAAGCAGATCCCGTTCTCGCAGGTGGCAGTCGACGATGCCATCCGCTATGCGGCCGAGGATGCCGACATCACGCTGCGACTGCACCGCGCCATCGCACCGAAGCTGGCGGCCGAGCCGGGTCTCGAAAGCGTATACCGCGACATCGAGATGCCGCTGGTGCCAGTGCTGGCGCGCGTCGAAGCCAACGGCGTCAAGATCGATGGCGACGAACTGCGCCGGCAGAGCGCCGACCTGTCCAAGCGCATGCTGGCCGCACAGCAGACGGCCACCGAGCTGGCTGGCCGCACCTTCAACCTCGACTCGCCGAAGCAGCTTCAAGCGCTTCTGTTCGACGAGCTGAAGCTGCCGGCGCTGGTGAAGACGCCGACCGGCCAACCGAGCACCAACGAGGAGGCGCTGGAAGCGATCGCCGATCAGCATGAGCTGCCGCGCGTGATCCTCGAGTACCGCGGCCTGGCCAAGTTGCGCAGTACCTATACCGACAAACTGCCGGAGATGGTCAATCCCACCACCGGCCGCGTGCACACCAGTTATCACCAGGCGGGTGCGGCGACCGGGCGGCTGTCGTCGACCGATCCCAACCTGCAGAACATCCCGATCCGCACCGACGATGGCCGGCGGATCCGCAAGGCGTTCGTCGCGCCCGCGGGCCGCAAGCTGGTCGCCTGCGACTACTCGCAGATCGAGCTGCGCATCATGGCGCACCTGTCGCAGGATCCCGGCCTGGTGCGTGCGTTCGAATCCGGCGCCGACATCCACAAGGCCACTGCGGCGGAAGTCTTCGGCAGGGCGCTGGAGGACGTCACCGGCAACGAGCGTCGCGCGGCGAAGGCCATCAACTTCGGCCTGATGTACGGCATGAGCGCCTTCGGCCTCGCGCGCCAGCTGGGCATCGCGCGTGGAGAAGCGCAGGACTACATCGCGCTCTACTTCAGCCGGTACCCTGGCGTGCGCGATTACATGGAGAGCACCCGCCAGCAGGCGCGCGAGCACGGCTACGTTGAGACCGTGTTCGGCCGCCGCCTGTACCTGGAATACATCAACAAGGGGACGCAGGGACAGCGTGCCGGTGCCGAGCGCGCGGCGATCAACGCGCCGATGCAGGGCACGGCGGCGGACATCATCAAGCGCGCGATGATAGGCGTCGATGCGTGGCTGGCCGGCCACCGCGAACGCGCAATGATGATCCTGCAGGTGCACGACGAACTGGTGTTCGAAGCCGAGGTCGATTTCGTGCCGACGTTGCTGAAAGAGGCGACGGCCCGGATGGCCGCCGCGGCGCAACTGAGCGTTCCGCTGGTGGTCGACAGCGGCGTCGGCGACAACTGGGAAGAGGCCCATTGAGCGGGCCTGAAAACGGTTTCCCTTCCGGAACATAGACTTGCGGAAGGTTCAGGAAAACCCTGTCAGGTATATTTGTATACCGAGCAGTTCAATAAAATGAATTCCTCCTGAATCTTACGGTTTTTTAACCGGAATCTTCACGAACCATCCATGTGCGGAGTGGTCATATAGCCCGTGACAGATGCAACGTCTGTCACTGATCTCTCCCATCCCCTGGAGCGATCTCCCCCGGAGCGACGACCCCTCCCCAGGTCCCGCTCCCCTGGCCCCGCCGATCTCCCCCTGGTCTGCGGGGCTTTTTATTGCCTGTCGTTTGCCGCGGTGCGTGCGCTACCGTGCGCGCATTGCTCTCCGTGGGGTAGCGCATGAACGCGACGTTTGCCGAGATGTTCGAGCTGGCCATGCCCTGGTGGGCCTTCGTGCTCCGGGCCTGCGTGGTGTACTTCATCCTGCTGGCGATGATCCGCATGACGGGCAAGCGCACGATGGGCCAGTTCACGCCCTTCGACATGCTGCTGGTCGTGTTGTTGGGCAATGCCGTGCAGAACGCGCTGCTGGGCGAGGACACGTCGGTCGGCGGCGGCCTGTTGCTCGCAGCCACCCTGATCGCGCTGAACTGGCTCGTCGGTCTGGTGTCGGCGCGGTCGCCGAAGGTGGAGCGCTGGGTGGAAGGTTCGCCGGTACTGCTCGCGCGCGAAGGCCAGGTCTATCGCGACGTGCTGCGCCGCGAGTTGATCAGCCGCGAAGATTTCGAGAAGGCCATGCGCGAGGCAGGCTGCCTGGACATGGCCGACATCCGACTGGCCGTGTTGGAGAACAACGGGCATATCACGGTGGTCCCGCGACAGTCCTAGCCGCCCTCCGGTCGACCTCAGGCCAGTTCGGTCAGCCAGTCGCGCGGACGCAGGTAGTCCGCGAGCCGCTGTTCGTCGCTGCCTGCCTCGGGCGCATAGCCGTACTCCCAGCGCACCAGGGGAGGCAGGCTCATCAGGATGGACTCGGCGCGTCCGCCGCTCTGCAGGCCGAACAGCGTGCCGCGGTCGTAGACCAGGTTGAACTCGACGTAGCGCCCACGGCGATAGAGCTGGAACTGCCGCTCCTGCTCGCCGTACGGCGCGTCCTTACGACGCGCGACGATCGGCAGGTACGCATCCAGGAAGCCGTCGCCCACCGCGCGCAGATAGGCGAAGTCGCGGTCGAAGTCCTCGCTCAGGTCGTCGAAGAACAGGCCACCGACGCCGCGCGTCTCATTGCGGTGCTTGAGAAAGAAGTACTCGTCGCACCAGCGCTTGTGCGCGTCATAGCGCGCCTGACCGCCGAATGGCGCGCAGAGATCCCGTGCGATCCGGTGCCAGTGATGGACGTCCTCATCGATTGGGTAGAAGGGCGTCAGGTCGAAGCCGCCGCCGAACCACCATGCCACGGTCTCGCCGTCGCGCTCGGCGCGGAAATGGCGGACGTTGGCGTGCGTGGTCGGCAGGTGGGGGTTGCGGGGGTGGAAGACCAGCGACACGCCGATGGCGCGCCAGGACGCGCCGGCCAGCTCCGGGCGATGTGCGGAAGCGGAGGGCGGCAGCCGGTCGCCGGACACATCGGAGAATCCGATGCCGGCCTGCTCGAACACCGCGCCATCGCGCAGCACGCGCGTGCGGCCGCCGCCTCGGATCGGCGATGCGTCGCCCGGTGGACGCACCCAGGCATCTTCGTGGAAGCGCGCGCTGCCGTCAGCGGTTTCGATGGCGGCGCAGATGCGGTCCTGCAGGTCGGTCAGATAATCGCGGACGGGCGTGATGTCGTTCATGCCGACATTCTAGCGGGGCGAGCGGGGCATCCCGAATTCCGACCGCACGGTAGGCTTGCACAATTGCCAGACCACCAGGCCGTGCAGCACTGCGAACACGATCGCGGTCGCCCAAAGCGTGGCCAGCGTCAGCACCCGCAGCGCGGCGAGTTCGGTCCGCAACTGCTCCGTCTCGGGCTGGTGCGGCAGGGCCTGCACCAGGGCAAACGCGGCATCCATCGCCGCAATGCCGGCGAAATTGGCTGCTGCGCCCATGACCATGAACAGCACGAAGCCCCACCAGCCCCATGCGTGGCGGCGTAGCAGCCCGACCGACACCGCCAGGAACGCAATGCAGATCGCCAGGAAGGCGACGGCGATCGTCGTCAGGTGCGTGAGCACCCACACCACGGGCGCAGGAACCGACTGCGCCGACAGGAAGCCGAGGACCGCATCGATGTCCACATGGCCCAGCAGGAGCACCGCCGCGATGACCTGCATCGCGGCGTAGAGTGCAGCGAAGACGCCGATCACGATCGACACCTTCGCCGTGACGGTGACGAAGGCCGAACCTAGGGTGCTGGCCTGGATGGAGGCCATCGTCCTACTTCAGGTTCTGCTCGAACAGCTTGAGGACGCGCTTGTATTCGTCCAGCCACGAGTCCGAACGCGTGAAGCCATGGCGCTCCAGCGGATACGCCGCCAGCTCCCAGTTGTCCTTGCGCAGTTCGATCAGCTTCTGCGTCAGCACCACCGAATCCTTGAAGAACACGTTGTCGTCGATCATGCCGTGCGCGATCAGCAGGTGGTCCTGCAGGCCGGCGGCGTACTCGATGGGCGACGAGGCGCGGTAGGCCTCGGGATCCAGCTCGGGCGTGTTGAGGATGTTGCTGGTGTATTCGTGGTTGTACTGCGTCCAGTCCACGACCGGACGCAGCGCCGCGCCCGCCTTGAACTTGCCGGGTTCGCGGAACAGCGCCATGAACGTCATGAAGCCACCGTAGCTGCCGCCGTAGATGCCGGCGCGGTCGCGGTCGCCCTGCTTCTGCTCGACCAGCCAGTCGAGGCCGTCCAGGTAGTCCTCGAGTTCCGGGTGGCCCATGTTGCGGTAGATCGCCGTACGCCAGTCGCGGCCGTAGCCTTCGCTGGCGCGGAAGTCCAGGTCGAGCACGATGTAGCCGCGCTCCACCAGCAGGTGATGGAACATCTGCTCGCGGAAGTAGTTGGGATAGCGCGCGGTGACGTTCTGCAGGTAGCCGGCGCCGTGCACGAACATCACGATGGGGTAGCGCTTGCCCGGCTCCATCGTCTTCGGGCCGTAGTACTTGCCCCACACCACACCCGCACCATGCTTCGACGGCACCTGCACGTACTGCGGCTCGACCCACTCGCGCGCCTTGAACGCGGCGCTGCGGGTATCCGTCAGCTGCTTCGCGTCGCCACCGTCGATGCCCAGCACCGACAGCTGCACCGGCGTGTAGCTGCGCGAGTGGCGGACCAGCAACTGGCGCCCGTCGGGCGACGTGCTGAAGCTCTCCACGCCGTCCAGCGAAGTCACTTCGCGCAACGCATTGTTGGCCAGGTCGAGTTTGCAGACCTCGTAGTCGCCCGGCCAGTCGCGGTTGCACAGAAACAGGAAGCCGTTGCCGTCCGGCGTGATCTCCGGCTCGGAGACTTCCCACTTGCCGGAGGTGCGCGCACGGAACTTCTCTGTGCCGGTCGCGGTGTAGAGATGCGAGTAGCCCGACTCTTCCGACAGCAGCCACAGCGTGCGGTTGTCCGGCAGCCAGCCGAATTCGTTGAAGCCCCAGTTGATCCAGGCGGCATCGGTCAGGCGATGGCGTGGCTGCAGGCGTGCGCCCGGCAGGTCGACCGTGGCAATCCAGCGATCCTTGTTGTCCACCGCATGGAGCTGTACGGCGACCTGCGTGCCGTCGTTGGTCCAGGCCATGGCGTCACCCTCGCGGCCACCTTCCACGCGCACGTCGCGGTTGCCCTTCAGCGGATCCTTGCCGGCGGCCTTGCGTAGCGCAGCCAGCGGGTCCTTGTCGATGCCGGGCAGCGGATCGAAGGCGAGCGGCTTCACGCTGCCATCGGCCAGGTCCACGCGCCATAGCGCATGCGGCAGGGGCGCATTGCGGCCCACGCGGGTGCGGACGTCCTGGAATTCCTCGTAGCCGGACTCGGTCACGTACTTGGGCATCTTGCCGCCCTGTCCGGCATCGGCGCCCTTCCTGCGCGTCACCACCAGCAGCCAGCGCCCGTTTGGCGACAGCGAGCTGGATTCGATTTCCACCTCCGTGCCCAGGTAGACCGGTGCCGGTGCCCGGGTGGGATCGGCCTTGCGCCAGGCTTCGGCCTGCTTCTGCGCGGCTTCGCGCAGGGCGCGGTCATCGGCGAGCGTGCGGATCGTGCGCAGCTGCTGCTCGCGCAGGGCGTCGGCCTTCGGCGGTGCCAGCGGATCGCGCTCGGTCTTGAGTTCGGCAACGGTCGACGTGCCGCCGCCTGCGCTCCAGCGATACCAGGTGGCGCCAGTGCGCCAGATCACCGCGCCGTCCTGGGCGAAGCGGGCCTGCTGTTCCGCTTCGTTGGTGCGGGTGATCTGGGTCAGCGCACCGTTGCGCAGGTCGCGCACGAACAGGTCACCGTTGCGCGACAGCAGCATGCGCTGGCGGGTGGCATCGTAGACCGGGCTTGCCGCATCCAGTCCTGCGCGCTGGTCGTCGCCGATGCGTCGCGCAGCGCTGCCATCCAGTCCCTGTTCGAAGGTGTCGCGCACGACGCTGCTGTCGCGCTTGAGCTCGTACTGCACCTGCTTGCCGTCCCACGTCCACCAGGCGCGCTCGACCGGCGGGCCGATCCAGTCCGGTTCCGCCATCGCCTGTTCGATCGTGAGCGGCACGGAGGTCTGGGCGTGCACCGAAGGCGCAAGGGCGAGCGGCAGCAGCAAGGCGAGCAGGGCAGGGCGCATGGGCATCCGTTAGTGCGAGGTGAAGAGGCCAAGAGTACCAGTCCGGCCGCGCTGTTCCGGCCGCCGATGGTCATGCCCGGCGTGAACGGGTGCGGGTTTCGCGCATACCGCATTTCACGCACAATCTCCGCTTGTCCACACGCGGGGCGCGATACGCGCGGATGCAAGCCTACGTCTACAAGAGCCAGCGCAAGGCCGACACGTTCGTCTACCTGGCGAAGCGCGACGACTTCACCCTCGTGCCCGAACCGCTGCGCACCCAGTTGGGCGACCTGGCGTTCGTGCTGGAAGTGGCGCTGACCCCCGAGCGGAAACTGGCGCGCGAAGACGCTGCCGTCGTGCGCGGGAACCTGTCGGCGCGCGGCTTCCATATCCAGTTCCCGCCGCAGCCCGATCCGCGCGTCCGTGCCGATGCCTGAGTCGCGCCTGCAGCCCCGTCCCGTCGCTGTTGCCGCGTTGCTGGCCGGCGTGCTGCTGGCCGGCGCGGGGGGCTGGGCCGGTGGCGTGGTCGCGGCGGTCGCCGCATGCCTGGCGCAGCCTGCGATCGCGCTGGGCGTGTCGTGGCTGCGCGGGACCCGGGTGCTGGCGCCTGCGCGCGCATGGCGAGAAGACCTGCCCGCGCTGCTGCTGGCCTGGGCGGTCGCCTTCGCCGGTAGCGCGGCGCTGCTGGCCTGGCCGCTGGCCTCGCTGCACGACAGCGGCAGCCTGCCGGCGGCGCTGGGCGTCAGCGCAGTGGTGGGTGCGGTGATCGTCGGGCTGTGGCGGACGTGGCCGCTATGGCATGGGCTGGAGCGCGATGGCGGGTCGCTCGCCGCGCACTGGCGAGGCCTGGTCGAGCGCGACTTCCATGCCTGGCGCGGCCTGGCCGTGGCGACGCTGCTGGCGCTCGCGGTCGGCGGTGGGCTGTGCCTGGCCTGGGCTGGACTGGTGCCGGAGGCGGCACGTGCCGGCGCGGCAGTGGCCTATGCGTTGCTGCTGCCGGTGCTGCACCTGGGAGTGCAGAGACTCGACGGCGCAGGCGTGCTGCCCGTGGTGGAGATGCCGGACAGCGACGATGACGACGTCGATACCGCGACGGCCGGCGAACACCCGGCACAGGACCTGGATCTGGAGCGGGCGCTGTTCGATGCCGCCCGCTCCGGTCGTGTGGACCGCGCGCTGGAGCTCATCGAGGCCGGCGCAGACACGCATGCCCTGCCGGCGGAAGGCGCGCGCGACCAGCGCAGTCTCGGCGTGCTGGCGGCGGTGCTTCCCGATCTGCGCCTGCTGCGCACGCTGATCGCGCACGGTGTCGACCTCAATCACGCGCATGCCGGCGTCACCCCGCTGCTGGCGGCGACCCGCGACAGCTGGCATGGCCGGCCCGATGCCGTCACCACGCTGCTGGCGAATGGCGCCGATTCGCGTATCGCCGATGCCGACGGCAACACGCCGCTGCATCATGCCGCCCGCAGTTCCGATCCGGGCGTCGTTGCGTTGCTGCGCGATGCCGCAGCGGAACTGGATGCGCTGAACCACGATGGCCTCACGCCGCTGGGCGTGGCCTGCGTGGCCGGCAACTGGCGACTGGCGAAGTTCCTGCTTGAGCGTGGCGCACGGCCCGATCCGCAGGGTGGGCAGCCGGTGCTGCTGGCGGCCGCCTCGACGGAAGAGGACGATCCCGCCGGCGTCCAGTTGCTGCTCAAGCACAAGGCCAAGGTGGATGCGCGCGACGCGCAACGCCGCAGTGCGCTGCACGAAGCCGCTTACGCCGGCCATGCGGAAATCGCCACCACGCTGCTCGCGGCCGGTGCCGACGTGCACGCACGCGACGCACAGCAGCGCACGCCGTGGCTGGATGCGGCGCGTGGTGCGCACCTGCAGGTGCTGGAGAAGCTGGCCGATGCCGGCGCCGACCGCCATGCGCTGGATGCCGGGCGCCGCAGTGCGCTGATGCTGGCCTGCACGGCCGAGAACGCCTCGCCTGCGCTGGTGCGCCGTTTGCTGGACTGGGGCGTGGATCCTGCCCTGGCCGATGCGCAGGATCGCCGTGCGGTCGATGTCGCGGCCGAAGCCGGCCGCTGGGCGCTGGTCTCGGCGCTGGACCCGGGGTACGCGCTGCCCACGGCCGTCGCTGCCGCGGACGACGAGACGCCGCCCGATCGCGCGCCGGCGGTACTGCTGCGCGAGGGATTGGCGAGCGGCCAGTTCGACGGTCTTGATGCGCTGGCACGATTGAGTTCGCGCGAGGAGCTCGGTGCGCTGTTGCACGACACCGACATGCAGCGCCCGGCACGGCTGACGTGGCTGCTGCGCCACGGCGCGGATGCGGAAAGCCGGAATGCGGATGGCGACACGCTGCTGTTCGCGCTGCTCGCGCAGGGCCCGACCGGGCAGCCGGCGCTGGCGACCTTGCTGGCGCGCGGCATCCCGCCCGCAGGCGCTGGCGGACTGGCGCGCTTCATGGCGGCGTGCGCGGCGGACGACCAGGCGGCGCGCGCGCTGGAATCCTGCGCGCTGGACCTGCTGGAACGCGGCGCCGATCCGTTCGCGCCGTCACCGCAGGGCGACCCGGCGCTGTCGCTGGCGGTGCGTCTGGGATGGCAGCGCGTGCTCGACCGCCTGCTCGACATCGGCGTGGATCGCGAGGCGCGCGACAGCCATGGCATGACCGCCCTGCATCTGGCGGCGGTGCTGGGTCGCGAAACCGCACTGAAGCAGCTCGTCGCGAAGGGCGCCTCGCCCGACGCGCGCGCCGCCGACGGGCAGACGCCGCTCGGCGTCGCCCTGGCGTGCGGCCGCCGCGATCTGGCCGACTGGCTCGACTGGCGCATCTGGTCGTTGCCACGCCGTGCGCTGCGTCCGGCCGACCTGCCGGCCGCCGCGATGGCCGGCGACCGCGATGCCGTGCGGCGCCTGCTGGACTTGGGCTTCGACGTCGATTCGCCGGATGCCCAGGGCTGCACGGCGCTGCTGCGCGCGGCGGGCGGCGGCTTCGCGTCCACGGTCGAGTTGCTGCTGGCGCGCGGTGCCGATCCGCAGCGCGCCGCCAATACCGGCGCCACGCCGTTGTCGGCCGCGGTCAGCATGCGCCAGGTCGAGATCGTGGGTGCCCTGCTCGCGGCCGGCACGGACATCGAGCACCGCCTGCCCGGTGGCGTCACCGTGCTGATGCTGGCGGCGGCCCTGGGGCTGCCGGAGATCGCCGCACGCCTGATCACGGCGGGAGCCAACGTGCACGCCGGCGATGCGCAAGGGCTGACGCCCCTGCACTGCGCCGCCCTCTACGGGTTCACCGCCCGCGAAAAGCCGCGGCTGGTGGCGTTGCTGGATACGCTGCTGCTGTCCGGTGCGGAGTTCGAACAGGCGGCGGCCGGCGCGGTGACGCCGTTGCTGCTGCTGCTCGGCGCGCGTGCCGAACCCGGAACCGCCTGCGACGAGGAAGTCGTGCTCGCCGGCCTGGAGCGTCTGCTCGATGAGGGCGTGTCGCTGGACGTGCAGGACCCGCGCGGCTTCGGTCCGTTGCACCTGGCGTCGCTGCACGGCCTGCTGCGCGTGGTCAGCCGCCTGCTGCGGGCCGGCGCGGATCCGGAGCTGCGCGACGCACTGAACCGCACGCCGCGCGAGATCGCGGTGATGCGCGGTTTCATCGACGTGGCGGCGGAGTTCGTGCCCGCCACGCCCGGCGCGGGCGCATCGATGGCGCGTTTCCTGCGCGACCGCGGCTGACCCGGATCCGCCTCAGCGCGCCGGCGGTGCGTCCTCTCCGGTCGCATCGGCTTCGAACAACTGCTCAAGGTCGCTGACGGCATTGCGTGCCGTCTGGATCACTGCGCCATCGTCGTCGTAGACCAGGTATTGCGCGCGCAGCAGCTTCTCGTCGTGCTGGCGGAAACGCCGGGTGTGCTCGGCCGCGGTTTCGGGTGGCAGGCCCAGTTCCACCAGCACCTGCTGCGCCATCTCCAGGCTGGAGCCCAGCGTCTCGCGATACGCCTCCGCGCTCAGGTCCATCAACCGCCAGGCGTGCTGGCGGTTGCGCGCGCGCGCCAGCACGCGGGCCTCCGGATACATGCGGCGGATCAGTCGCGTCGCCTTGATGTTCGTGTCGGGGTCGTCCATTGCGATCACGAACACCTTCACATGCTGCGCGCCGGCGGACCTCAGCAGGTCAGGCCGGGTCGGGTCGCCGTAGTACAGCCGGATGTTGCCGAACCGCCGCAACGTGTCGACGGTCTCGGGGCTGTGCTCCAGTGCGACGAAGGAAATCCGCTGTGCGGTGAGCAGGCGCGCGACGATTTGGCCGAACCTGCCCATGCCCGCGATCAGCACCTGCGGCTGCTCGTCCGGAATCTCATCGAACGTGCGCGGCGCGGCGGCAGGCGCGTGCTTCACCTCGGCCAGCAGGCGATGCAGGCCCAGGAGCAGCAAGGGGGTCAGTGCCATCGATACGCCGACGATCGCGGTCAGCTGGTTGCGTAGTTCGACGTCCATGAGCTTCACGCGCGACGCTTCGCTGAAGACCACGAACGCGAACTCACCCCCCAGCCACAGCGTGCCGGCCAGCATCAGCGCCCCCCGGGGCTGCAGGCGGCCCGGCCAGCGGCCGATGCCGAACAGCAGCGAGAATTTCACCGCCAGCAGGATCGCGACACCGGCCGTGACCACCTCGGGCGCCTTGGCCACGGCATCCAGGTCGATGTCCATGCCGACCGCGATGAAGAACAGGCCCAGCAGCAGCCCCTTGAACGGATCGATCTGCGATTCCAGTTCGTGGCGGAATTCCGAATCCGACAGCAGCACGCCGGCCAGGAACGCGCCCAGGCCGGCGCTCAGGCCGGCCAGTTGCATGAACCAGGCGATGCCCAGCACCACCAGCAAGGCCGTGGCGGTGAACACTTCGGGCATGCGCGTACGCGCGACGATGCGGAACAGCTGCCGCAACACCAGCCGCCCGCCGAGGATCACGATCGCGATGGCGCCGACGGCATGGAACACCATGGTCCAGGTCAGCGTTTCGTTCTTCGCGCCGCCGAGCAGCGGGATGGCAGCCAGCAGCGGGATGGCCACCAGATCCTGGAACAGCAGGATCGCGAAACCCAGCCGGCCGTGCTCGCTGGTCAGTTCCTTGTTTTCGGCGAGCAGCTGCAGGCTGACCGCGGTGGACGAGAGCGCCAGGCCCAGGCCGATCACGAGCGCGGTCTTCCAGTGGTGCTCGAAGGCCAGCGCGATCCCGCCCAGCACCAGCGCGCTCAGCAGGACCTGCAGGCCGCCCGCCCCGAACACCGGCTTGCGCATCACACGCAGGCGCGACGGTGACAGTTCCAGGCCGATGACGAACAGCATCATCACCACGCCGATCTCGGCCGCGTCGAGGATGCGATCCGCATCCCGAACCAGCGCCAGCCCGTCCGGGCCCAGCACTACGCCAGCCACCAGGTAGGCCAGCACCGCCCCCAACCCGAAGCGCTTGAACACCGGCACCGCGATCACCGCGGCCAGCAGGAACACCAGCGCTAACTCCAGACCACTACCGTGCATGTATCACCTCGCGGGGATAGTATGCGGCGCACGGGCCCGGGCCGGGCTCACTTCCAGGGATATGGGGGGGCGCAATGAGGCGGACGGTCGGTTTCGCGGTCCTGTTCGCGACATGCCTGCTGGCATGGACGCAGGGCGTATACGCGCAAGGGGTCGGCGCGATGCGCAAGCAGATCGAAATGAGCATGGCGGTGACGGGCGAGATCACCGTCAGCGAGCATGGTGGCGTCATCGCACACACGCTGGATAGGACGGACGAGCTTCCGCCTGGTGTCGTTGCGTTCCTGCAGCAGCAGATCCCGGCGTGGGAGTTCAAGCCATTGCAGCACGAAGGCCGCCCGGTACGTGCCCGCAACAAGATGCGTGTCCTGCTGGTGGCCAGGAAACAGGAGGCGGGGGGCTACGAGATGCGCGTGCAGGCGGCGTCCTTCTATGCCTTCAGTACGGTGGAAGAGAGCTCTTCCGACAACGGCAGGATGATGCCGCCGCGTTATCCGGCCGCGATGGCGCGGGCGGGCGCGTCCGGCAGCGTCTACCTGATCCTGAAGGTCGGCCGGGATGGCCGCGTCGAGGAGGCCTTCGCCGAACAGGTCAACCTGCGCATCCTGGCCACTGCACCCGAGATGGAGCGCATGCGCCAGTCGTTCGCCGCCTCCGCGGTGCAGGCGGCGCGGGGCTGGTCCTTCACTCCGCCAAGCCAGGTCGACTCGGGTGCTGCCGATTACTGGACGATGCGGGTACCGGTGGACTACACGATGGGTCGCATGGAGTCCCGCTACGGGCGCTGGGTGGCTTATGTTCCCGGACCGCGCACGACGGCGGACTGGGTCGACGCAGAACTGACGCAGAGTTCGCCGGAAGCGTTGGCAAACGGCATGGTGGGGGTGCTGGACAGGCACGCCCTCCGTCTCCTGACGCCGCTCGCCGGCGAAGGATGACGGTGCGCTCGTCAGGGGATGATGGCGTACACCCGGTCGGAGAACGGGGCGGACGGAAGCGATGGATGCCGATGGGCGTCGACGGCTCGCGTATCACTACGAAGGAGCGAATGATGAAGATGCGTCTGGGGCTGGGCCTGTTGCTGGTACTGCTCTGCATGCCGGCGCTGGCGGGCAGTTCACGCGCCGTCCGCAAGCAGATCGAGGCCAGCATGCTGGTCACCGGATCGATCCTGATCGAGCGCGATGGCAGCGTCAGCACGCTGGAGGTCGACCAGCGCGACAAGTTGCCGGACGTGGTGACCACGCTCGTGGAAGGTTCCGGGCCGGCCTGGAAGTTCGAGCCCGTGCTCGTGGACGGCGTGGCGAGACGAGCCAAGGCGCGCATGAGCCTGCTGGTGGTGGCCAAGAAGCTGGATGACGGCAGCTACAGGGTGGGCATCCGCAGCGGCTACTTCGGCAAGGAGGCGATGACGCCGGAGGAGCGCCAGCAGGAACCCGATGCGATCAAGCCGATCTCCATGCAGCCGCCCAACTATCCGATGGCGGCCCTGGAAATGAACGCGCGCGGCACGGTCTACCTGGTAGTGAAGGTCGGACCGGAAGGCCTGGTGCAGGATGTCGCTGTCGAGCAGGTCAACCTGAGAACGGTGGGCAGCGAGAGCGAGATGAAACGGATGCGGGGAACGCTGTCCCGCGCTGCCGTTGTCGCGGCCAGGAAGTGGTCCTTCTCCGTATCGGCAAGCGAGGAGCTGCGGCAGGCCGGGTTCCTGTCCGTGCGCGTGCCGGTCGACTACGAGTTCTTCGGCGCCAAGCAGCCCGGTTACGGGGAATGGCTCGCTTACGTTCCCGGACCGCGGGAGCCGATCCCGTGGGCGCAGGAGGGTCAGCAAGGTGCGGACGAAAGCCCCGAGGCCCTGTTGGCGGGCGGGCTCTATCCGTTGGGCAAGGGATTGCGCCTGCTGACGCCACTGGGCGGCGACTCCTGAATCACCGCGAGGCAGCGGTCGGGATATCCGTGCCAGCGCCTGGCCACTACGGTGCATGTACCACCACGCGGGGCTAGTATGCGGCGGACGGGCCCGGGGCGGGCTTGCTTCCAGGGATGCAGGAGGACGTATGGGACAGCGGAACACGTGGGTGATGTGGCTTCTGGTGCTGGCGCTGGCATGGGCTCCCGGGGCAGGGGCGCAGAACGCCGGCGCCGTCCGCAAGCAGGCGGAAGCCAGCATGCGGGTGACCGGATCGATCAGCATCGCGGTCGACGGAAGCGTCGAAAGCGTGGAACTGGATACGCCGGAAAAATTGCCCGATGGCATTCCTGCCTTCGTCGGCCGCAATGTCGCGACCTGGCGCTTCGAGCCGGTGATGGTGGATGGACAGCCGCGCCGCGCGCTGACGCGCATGAGTGCGCTGCTGGTGGGCAGGTCCTTGGGTGATGGCCAGATGGAGATATCGATTCGCGGCGCCGACTTCGGCGACTATGAAGCGATGCCGGAGGCAGAGCGCGTCAGCGCGAAGCAGATGAGGCCGCCGGGGTACCCGATGGCGGCGGCGCAGGGGGGCGTGCAAGGGACGGCCTATCTTCTGCTCAAGATCGAGCGCGACGGCACCGTCGGCGACGTGATCGCCGAACAGGTCAACCTGCGGATCGTCGCCAACGAGTCCCAGATGAACCAGCATCGCGACCGCTTTGCCCGTGCAGCGATGGCGGCAGCCCGAAAGTGGACCTTCGCTCCGCCCACCGTGGGCGCCCAGGCCACGCAGCCCTACTGGGTCGTGCGCGTGCCGGTGGACTTCAATTTCGGCGAAGCGCGGCGCTATGGAAAATGGGCGGTCTACATTCCCGGCCCGCGCATGAGCCCGGCGTGGGCTCCCGCGGATGAGGCGCCAGGCTTCTCGCCGGAGGCGCTGGCCGATGGCGGTGTGCACCTCGCAGGCAATACGCGTGGCCCGAAGCTGCTGACACCACTGGATGGCGCTTGAAGAGATCCCGCATCCGTACCTTGGGACTGCTTGCGTGCCTAGCGATGGGAATGGCAGCGCAGGCAGCGGAGGGCGATCCGATCCGCCTGGAAGCATCGGGCACGCTGCACATCGGGGCGGACGGAGCGAAGGTGGGATTCACGCCGGACCCGGCGCTGAACGCACAGGTTGCAGCGCAGGTGCAGCGCGGTGTGGCCGCGTGGCGGTTCGCCGCGACGGGGTCGCACGGGCGACCGGTTGACGGAGATACCGACGTGCGGCTGGCGCTGGAGGCGGTGCCGTTGTCGGGAGGCTACGGTCTGCGGTTGACGCAGGCGTGGTTCGGCACGCCGACGCTCACGCCCGGCGCAGTACCGCCGGACTATCCGCGCATGCTGCTGGAGGCGCGCGCGGGCGCGCGCGTCCTGCTGCAACTCCGGCTGGATGCGCAAGGGCATGTGGAGGATGCATCGATCACGGATGCCACCGTGCTGACGCACATCAAGGATGCAGGCATCCGTGCGACATGGCGTGAGCGCTTCGAGCAGACCAGTATCGCCGCCGCACGGCGCTGGAGCTTCGTTGCCGGCTCGACGCAGGCGGGTGTCGCCACCTACCCGCGCGAGGTGCGCGTGCTGGTGACGTTCTGGCCTCGCGACATGAAGGGCGACACCGACTATCGCCATATCGGCTGGCCGATGGAAACCTCGCCCTGGGCCATCACGAACAAGACCACGCTGCCACCGGGCAGCGTCCTGATCGACCCGCGTGTCGTGCCGGTGGATTCCGTCCTGTCGCTCGGCTCGGACGTCGTCGGCTCGATGTTGTAAGCGAGCAGCGCTCGCCTTGTCGGCATGCGCGGTGCGGGTGCCGTCGACCCGAGGGGGCAGGTGCGAAGCGCGTGACTTCCGATACGCAGGCGCGTTGCCCCGGCGTCCGGTCGGGTGTTCACTCGCTTGTCACTTTCTCCGTTTCTGTTCATACTTTCCGCCGAAGCCAGCATTCGGCCGTCTCTCCCGGTCCCGCCAGCGATTCACCGCCTGACAGGACCCGCACATGAGACTGGCGCCCCTCTTCGCCGGCATTTTCGCCTGCGCATTCGCCGCAACCGCTTCCGCCCACACGCCCTATCTCGCGCCGAGCACCTTCGCACCGCGCGCGGGCGACACCGTCGCGCTGGATGCTGCGTTCGCCGAAACCTTCTTCGTTCCCGAAACGGTGTTCGACAACAGCCGGTTCACCGTCATCGGCCCCGATGGCAAGGAAGCCGCGCTGGACGCCGTGCAGCTGCTGAAGGTCCGCGCCGTCGCCGAGCACACACTGCCGAAAGGCGCGACGGGCACCTACCGCTTCAGCACCGGACCACGCCTGGGCGCGCTGTTCCGTACCTGGGAACTCAACGGCAAGCAGGAAAGCTCACGCGACCCGGCGGCGAAGATCCCGGCGGGTGCCAAGGTGATCTCCAACTTCCAGTCGCTGACGCTGGCGGAAACCTTCGTCACCGTCGGCGAGCCCGGCGGCAAGGCGCTGCAGGCGCGCGGCAAGGGCATCGAACTCGTGCCGACCACCCATCCCAATGATCTGTTCGTCGGCGAGACGTTCGATTTCACCGTGCAGTACGACGGCGCACCGCTGGCCGACCAGAAGGTCGAGATCACCGAAGCGGTGTGGACCTCGGACCGCAAGCCGCAGGTGGTGACGGTGCTGACCGATGCGCAGGGCAAGGCCAGCGTCAAGCTGGAACGCGCCGGCACCTGGCTCGCGCTGACGCGCCATCGCACCAAGGCGCCCGCCGGCGCGCCGGTCGACGAGTACAGCAACAGCTACACGCTGACGTTCCGCGTGCTCGAACAGTAATTCCCCCACTTCTCCGGAGATGTCCATGAAACCTGGCCTGCTTGCCGGCGCGTGCCTCTGCGCGCTGCTGTCCGCTCCCGCCGTCGCCCAGCAATCGCCCGCCCCGCGCCCGCTGGTCGGCGGTCATGGCAACAACATCACAGCCTTCATCGCGCAGCATGACGCGAATGCCGATGGCCGCCTGACGTGGGAGGAATTCGACGCCTTCCGCCGTGCACGCTTCGATGCGACCGACGCCAACGGCGACGGCACGGTCGACGTGGAAGAGTACGTGCAGGAGTTCGAAGACCGCATGCGCGAGGAGATGGAGCAGGGGCGCGGCGAACAGGTCGAACAGACCAGGCGCCGCTTCACCGCGCTGGACACGGACAAGGACGGGCACGTCTCGCGCGCCGAGTTCGATGCGTCCGGCGAACGCGTCTGGAGCGAAGGACAGAAAGCCCTCGCCGGCAAGGCGGAAGGAAAGGACGGCGGCGAGAAGACGACGGAAGCTGCTGCGCGTTTCGATCGCCGGCCCAGTCGCCTGGCGTTGCCCAGCAGCCACACGGCCGAGGGCTTCCTGGCGCTGTACGACGGCAATGGCGACGGCAAGGTGGAGCGTGGCGAGTTCGACCACGCGCGCGCCGCCCAGTTCACGCGCACGGATGCCAACAACGACGGTCGCCTGACCCAGGACGAATACCTGGCCGAGTACGAGGACCGTCTCGATCGCCATATCGCCACCCAGACCGGCGGTTCGGACAAGCAGACGCGCGTGCGCTTCGGCGCGCTGGACACCGACAAGGACGGCAAGATGACGTTCGCCGAGTACCAGGTGTCGGGCAAGCGGACCTTCGATGCGGCCGACCGCAACCACGATGGCGTGGTGGACCCCGCGGACGCCAAGCTGCCGCCGCCTGCGCGGACCGAACGGCCCGCCGCGAACTGAGCAGAGGGATCGCGTGGGGATGCGACCGTCGACGATGTGCCGGGGGATCGGCCTGTGGCTGGCGTTGGCCAGTTGCGGGCTGGCCGCCGCGCCCGTACAGGTGCAGCGCGAAGGCGTGCTGGGCACGTCGTTCGAGATGCGGATCGATGGCGATGGCACGCGCGCGTCGCGCGCCGTCGACGCTGCGCTGCACGAAATCGCCCGTCTCGAATCGCAGCTCAGCACCTGGCGCGGAGACAGCGCCTTGTCCCGCTACAACGACGGCCATCTTCCTGCCGAACGCCTGCCCGAGGCCGTGGTCGAGGTGCTGGCGCGTTGCGAACACTGGCGCGCTGAAACCAACGGGGCCTTCAGCTGCCGTCTCGGTGCGCTGATCGCGCAATGGCGGCAGGCGGATGCCGACGATCGCCTGCCCGAACGAGCAGGCCTGCGCCGACAGGCGCGCGCACTGGCGACCTTGCCGGTACCGGCGAAGGGCGCGCTCGATCCGGCGCTCGGCCTGCGCTTCGACGTCGACGGCATCGCCAAGGGCTACATCCTGGATCGCGCGCTCGCGAGCGCGCGCCGCACCGCGCCCAAGGCGACCGGCATCCGCATCGATATCGGCGGCGATGCCGTCTACTGGGGTCGTCCGGAGGGGAGCGACGTCTGGCACGTCGACGTCGCCGATCCGAAGCGGCCGATCGACAACCAGCCCGGTGTCGCGCGCGTGAGGCTCGCGTCGCAGGCGATCGCGGCCAGTGGTCATCACAGTCGCGGCTACACGATCGGGCGACGGCAGTTGAGCCATATTCTCGACCCGCAAGAGGGCTGGCCGTTGAGCTACGCGCCTGCCGCCACCGTCATCGCCCGGGATGCCGCCACCGCCGATGCGTTGGCGACCGCGCTCACGGTGATGCCGATCCGCGACGGCATCGCGCTGGTCGACCGCATCGAAGGCGCGGCGGCCCTGGTGGTGTCGGATGCCGGCATTCCTTTCGCGTCGGCACGCTGGCCGGCCGCACTGGACGCTGGCGTGGTGTCCGCGCCGCGTGCGTCGGTCCTGATCGATTACGAGATCCCGGTCAACGCTGTGGATCGCTACCGGAAGCCCTACCTCGCCGTGTGGATCGAGCACGAGGACGGGCGCGCCGTGCGGCAGCTGCATGTGCTCGGCGACCGCTCGCGCTGGTTGAGCGAGCTGCCACGCTGGTGGCGGCACTACGGCCGCAATGATCCGGCCGGCGCGCTCGGCATCGCGCGCCCGACGCGCGCGCCTGGCCAGTACACACTGGCATGGGACGGTCGCGACGACCGTGGGCAGGCGATGCCCGCCGGGCGTTACGTGTTGCGCGTGGAAGCCGCACGCGAGCACGGCGGCCACGAAGACATCGCGCTACCGTTCCCGCTGGGCGACGCCACCGCGCCCCTGCAGCACCAGGGTCAGACCGAGATTGGTCGCCTGGTTCTCCGCTACGACAAGACGTAGCGCCTTTCCTGCCCAACGGCGCGAACCCGCGCCATCCCAGCGACGTACTTCCGCCCTCGCGGCCGCAGCCAGGATTGGAGCGCTCCCATCGAAGCGCATGTTCTTTCCTGACTGTGGAGTCACACCATGAAGTTGTCCCCCCACCTGCTGGCGCTGGCCATCGCGTCCGTCATCGCCCTGCCTGCACAGGCTGAAACCCCCGCCGATCCGAACGGTGCACAGACGCTGGATACGATCGAGGTCAAGGCGCAGCGCGAGCGACAGCAGTCCACCAACCAGAATGTCACCACCCTGAGCAGCAAGGATCTGCAGCAGCAGGGCGCGCAGAGCATGGAAGATGCGATCCGCTACGTGCCGGGCGTCGAAATGGTCGATCTAGGACGTGCCGGTTTCAACGGCTTCAACATCCGTGGCCTGGAAGCCGACCGCGTGTCCATCACGCTGGATGGCCTGAGCTTCCCGCAGAGCATGGACCCTGGCACCTACCAACCGTACGAGTTCTTCCGCTCCGGACGTGGCAGTGTCGACATGGAAGCGGTCAAGACCGTGGAGATCATCAAGGGAGCCGATGCGATCACCGCCGGCAGCGGTGCGCTCAGCGGCGCGGTGATGTTCACCACCAAGGACCCATCCGACTTCCTGGAACCGACCGGAAACGACACCACCGGTGCGCTCAAGTACGCGTACACCGGCAGCAACGACGAGAACGCCGGCACGCTGACGTTCGCCAACCGCACGGGTCGGGTCGAGTCGCTGCTGGTCTACACCAAGCGCGAAGGGCACGAGACCGAATCCTGGTACGACACCACGATCAACTGGATCGGCCCCGGCCGTCGCACGCCAGACCCCATCGATCGCGAGAGCGACAACCTGCTGGCGAAGGTCAATTTCCTGATCAGCGACACCCAGACGTTCGGACTGATCTACGAACGCGCGCGCAGCACCGGCCACGTCGACAACTGGACCCGGACCGATGGCACCGGCTCGTACTATGAGCGCTCCGCGGTAGACCGCAGCGACCGCGACCGTTACGGCCTGAAGTACACATGGAAGGCGGATGTCGCCGCCTTCGACACGCTGGAAGCGACAGTCGACCGACAGGAGAACTACATCCAGGGCCAGACCAACGTGCTGGTCGCCAGCGGCACGTCGGGCGGCACCCGATGCTCGGTGGCGGCACTCTGTTCGCGACAGGAATTCCGCTGGGATACCCAGGATCGCGATCGCGCCGCGATCGACCTGGACAAGTCGTTCGAAAGCGGCGGCCTGCGCCATGCGCTGGTCTACGGCGCGGCCTGGCAGCAGGCGGATATCGACTGGAACTCGATCGACTCGCGCTGGAACAACGCGGGCCAGCTGGTCAGCCGCGACACCGATCCGTCGCTGTGGCCGAACACCCGCGAGACGTCGTGGACGGTCTACGCCCGCGACAAGGTACGTCTGCTGGAGGATCGCCTGACCCTGACCGGCGGCCTGCGCTACGACAGCTACAAGTACACGCCGAAGGTGCGTGCGACCTCCAGTGGCGATTCCGGCTATACCGATGGCGGCGGCAGTGTGGGCGTCTCCGAGTTCCGTTCGCCGACATGGAACCTGGGCGCCGACTTCCGCATCACCGATACGCAGTCGTTGTGGGCGCAGGTCGGCCGCGGCTTCCGCGCGCCGAGCGTCAACGACATGTACGGCACGTCGTCGACCACGCAGGTCACGCGCGTGTCCGATGGCGCCCTCGTCACCGTGTCCGATGGCAAGAGCAATCCGGATCTCGACGCCGAGCGCAGCCTCAACCTCGAGCTGGGCTGGCGCTACAGCAGCGATCGCCTGCGCCTGGGCGTGTCGGCCTTCCACGACACCTACAGCGACTTCATCGACAGCGCGGACTTCGTTGGCGATCCGACCGTGCAGTACAGCACCGTCGTGGGCGGCCAGACCGTCATCACGAACGGCTACATCTACACCATGCCGATCAACCGCGGCGAGGTGAAGGTCAAGGGCGTCGAGGTGGAAGGCATGTGGCTGCTGGCCGATGACTGGATGGCGCGCCTTGCCTACTCGTACAACGAGGGCGAGGACAACGATGGCGAACCGCTGGGCAGCATCGTGCCGGCCAAGCTGGTGGCGGGACTGAACTACGTCGCGCCGTCGCGCCGCTGGAACCTGACCGCCAACGTCACCCACCAGGAAGACAAGGATCCGTCGGACTACGGCCGGAGCATCACCAACGGCAGTTACGGCGCGGAAGTCGTGCCGGTGTACGCCTACAAGGCGCGTGCGTACACGCTGCTGGACCTGTTCGGCAGCTACGACATCACCAAGAACCTGCACCTCACCGCCGGCATCTACAACGTGTTCGACAAGGAGTACTACCTGTGGAACCGCGTGCGTACCGCCGGCGCGGGCAACGCGGTGTTCTCGGGCTCCACCAGCGCGGCCGGCATCGGTCGCTGGTCGCAGCCGGGTCGCAATGCCCGCGTGACGCTCAGCTGGTCGTTCTGAGCCCGTGAAGGGGGCGGATCGGTCATGTCGGCCGACCGCCCATCGGCATCCGCTGATGGTGTTCCCTTCGCCCACGAAAAAGCCCTGCTGTCATCCTTGAGCTTCAAGGTTCCAGCAGGGCTTTCTTTTTCCGATCCGGCGACGCCGGACCTTCTGGTGCTTAGCGCTTCATCGAGCTGAAGAACTCGTCGTTTGACTTGGTGTTCTTCATCTTGTCCAGCAGGAACTCCATCGCGGCGATTTCGTCCATCGGATGCAGCAGCTTGCGCAGGATCCAGATCTTCTGCAGCAGCTCCGGCTCGATCAGCAGGTCCTCGCGACGCGTGCCCGAACGGTTGATGTCGATGGCCGGATAGACGCGCTTCTCGGTGATACGGCGGTTCAGGTGCACTTCGCTGTTGCCGGTGCCCTTGAACTCTTCGTAGATCACCTCGTCCATCTTGCTGCCGGTCTCGACCAGCGCGGTGGCGATGATGGTCAGCGAGCCGCCTTCCTCCACGTTGCGCGCGGCGCCGAAGAAGCGCTTCGGACGGTGCAGGGCGTTGGCGTCCACGCCGCCGGTCAGCACCTTGCCGGAGCTGGGCACGACGTTGTTGTAGGCGCGGGCCAGGCGGGTGATCGAGTCCAGCATGATCACCACGTCCTTCTTGTGCTCGACCAGGCGCTTGGCGCGCTCGATCACCATTTCGGCGACCTGCACGTGGCGCGCGGCGGGCTCGTCGAAGGTCGAGGAGACCACTTCGCCGCGCACGGTGCGCTGCATTTCGGTCACTTCTTCCGGACGCTCGTCCACCAGCAGCACGATCAGGTGCACGTCCGGGTGGTTGGTCGTAATGGCGGTGGCGATCTGCTGCATCATGATCGTCTTACCGGCCTTCGGCGGCGACACGATCAGCGCGCGCTGACCCTTGCCCTGCGGCGCCATCAGATCGAGGATGCGGCCGGCGATGTCTTCCGACGAACCGTTGCCGCGCTCCAGGGTGAAGCGGCGACGCGGGAACAGCGGCGTCAGGTTCTCGAACAGGACCTTGTTCTTCGATGCTTCCAGCGGCTCGCCATTGATGGTGTCGATGGTCGACAGCGCGAAGTAGCGCTCGCCATCCTTCGGCCAGCGGATGCGGCCGGCCAGGTGGTCGCCGGTACGCAGGTTGAAGCGGCGGATCTGGCTGGGGCTGATGTACACGTCGTCCGGGCCGGCCAGGTAGCTGGCCTCGGCGGCGCGCAGGAAGCCGAAGCCGTCCGGCAGGATTTCCAGCACGCCATCGGCGGCGACGCCTTCACCGTGGCGGGTCAGCACCTTCAGCAGCGCGAAGATCACGTCCTGCTTGCGGGCGCGGGCGACGCCTTCCTGGATGTTCAGTTGCTCGGCGATATCGAGCAGGCGCGGGGCGGGCATGCGCTTGAGGTCGCCCAGCGAATACTGCGGGAAGCCCTCCGGCACGTTCGGCTGCTGGCGAGGCACGAAAGCCTCCTGGCCGCCGCCATTGCCGTCCTGCGGCATGCCGTCGTGGCCCTGGCGGTCGCGGTCGCGGTTGCGTTCGCGGCGGTTGCGGAAGCGGTCGCGGCGATTGTTGTTGAAGCGGTTGCCGTCGCGCTGGTCGCCGCCTTCCTGCTGGCCGCCGCCTTCCTGCTGGCCGCCACCTTCGTGTTGCTGACCGCCGCCCCCTTGCGCCTGCGGGGCGGACGCATCGCCACCGCCGTCATGGGACGGTGCGGGCGCTGCGGGGGCGGGTGCGCGTTCGGC
Organism: Pseudoxanthomonas sp. PXM01; assembly: GCF_014851815.1. Lineage (GTDB taxonomy): Bacteria > Pseudomonadota > Gammaproteobacteria > Xanthomonadales > Xanthomonadaceae > Pseudoxanthomonas_A. Next base: position 1,439,615 of record NZ_JACVAJ010000002.1, on the reverse strand, counting down.
CGCAACGGGCGGCGGAAGCGGAAGCTGGGGTGCCGGGTCGGACGCGCGCTCGGTGGGCGCGGCGGCGGTATCGGCGGACGGGGCTTTGGGAGCACGGGTTTTACGCACGCGCTTCTCGGCGGGGGCGCCGGTTTCGTTGCTGCTGTCGGACAAGTTGCGAATCCTCGCTAGGTGGCGAGCGCCGGCGTTGCGGCGGCGGGGTGAAATGAAGAAAGGAGATTCAGATGGGTGCGGCGCATCCCCTGCGCCGGATTTCGGGGCCGACACTACCACCGGGTCCGGGGTAGCGGCAAGCCGCGCGGAGCGGCGGGTTCAAGCAGATTCAGCCTGCGCCCCCGCCGTGGCGGGGGCGGGGCGAGGGGTCAGGCGGCCTGGGAGCCCAGGGCCTTGTCGATCATCTGGGTCAGCTGCCCCTTGCCCACGGCGCCGATCTGGGTGGCCTGGATCTGGCCATCCTTGAACAGCAGCAGCATCGGGATCGAGCGGACGTGGTACTTGATGGCGGTGGCACGGTTCTCGTCCACGTTCACCTTGGCGACCTTCAGCTTGCCACCGTAGGTCTCGGCCAGCTCGTCGAGGACCGGCGAGATCATCTTGCAGGGGCCGCACCATTCGGCCCAGAAGTCCACCAGTACCGGCTCGCCGGACTGCAGCACGGCAGCATCGAAATCGGCATCGCCGACGTGGGTCACTTTGTCGCTCACGGGGATCTCCTGCGGGGTCCGCGGGCGGGCGCGGACGGGTTCGGGCCGGGACGGCCACCACGATTGGGGTAAACTGGGGCGTTCCGCGACCTTTATCAAGGGTTCCCAGGTGGTCGCGCAACCCGGCACAGGGGGCGCAGTGTGCGACGCCGGTCAGGCCGTTGCAAGCACACCCACCGCATTCATAAGAGACGCGCGCGGAACACAGCGACGCAAAGAAGAAGGCATGAGCGACAAACCGTTAACCGACATAACTTTCTCCTCGTTCGACCTGCATCCGGCGCTGCTTGCCGGGCTGGAAGGCGCAGGTTTCTCCCGTTGCACGCCGATCCAGGCGATGACGCTGCCGGTCGCCCTGAAGGGCGGCGATGTCGCCGGCCAGGCGCAGACCGGCACCGGCAAGACGCTGGCCTTCCTGGTCGCGGTGATGAATCGCCTGTTGACCCGCCCCGCGCTGGCCGAGCGCAAGCCGGAAGATCCGCGCGCGCTGATCCTGGCGCCGACCCGCGAACTCGCCATCCAGATCCACAAGGATGCGGTGAAGTTCGGCGCCGACCTCGGCTTGCGTTTCGCGCTGGTCTACGGCGGCGTGGACTACGACAAGCAGCGCGAACTGCTGCAGCAGGGCGTCGACGTCATCATCGCCACCCCCGGTCGCCTGATCGACTACGTCAAGCAGCACAAGGTAGTCAGCCTGCACGCCTGCGAGATGTGCGTGCTGGACGAAGCCGATCGCATGTTCGACCTCGGCTTCATCAAGGACATCCGCTTCCTGCTGCGCCGCATGCCCGAGCGCACCACGCGGCAGACGCTGCTGTTCTCGGCCACGCTGTCGCACCGCGTGCTCGAACTGGCCTACGAGCACATGAACGAGCCGGAGAAGCTCGTCGTCGAGACCGAGTTCATCACCGCGGCGAAGGTCCGGCAGAAGCTGTACTACCCGGCCGACGAAGAGAAGATCCCGCTGCTGATCGGCCTGCTGTCGCGCAGCGAAGGCGCGCGCACGATGGTGTTCGTCAACACCAAGGCGTTCGTCGAACGCGTGGCGCGCGCGCTGGAACGCGCAGGCTACCGCGTCGGCGTGCTGTCCGGCGACGTGCCGCAGAAGAAGCGCGAGTCGCTGCTGAAGCGCTTCCAGGCGGGCCAGCTGGAACTGCTGGTGGCCACCGACGTGGCCGCGCGCGGCCTGCACATCGATGGCGTGTCACACGTGTTCAACTACGACCTGCCGTTCGATGCGGAGGACTACGTGCACCGCATCGGCCGCACGGCGCGCCTCGGCGCCGAAGGCGATGCGATCAGCTTCGCCTGCGAGCGCTACGCGATGTCGCTGCCCGATATCGAGGCCTACATCGAGCAGAAGATCCCGTCCGAGCCGGTCACCGCCGAACTGCTGACCGCGCTGCCGCGCCCGGAACGTCCGAAGCCGGCCGCCGGCGAGGGCGACGAGGAAGAAGAAAGCGTCAGCCAGATCTTCCGCGAAGCCCGCGAACAGAAGGCGGCCGACGAGGAGCGTCGTGGCGGTGGCCGCAAACCGGGTGGATCCGGCGGTGCGGGTCGTCGCGACGGGGGCCGCCGCGAGGGCGGTCGCCGCGAAGGTGCGCGCTCGGCCGATGGCAAGCCGCGTCCGCCGCGCGCGCCGCGTCCGGAAGGCGAAGCGGCGAAGCCGCAGGCGCCGCGGCCGGCGAACGAGGCAGCCCGCACCGATACGGCGACGCTGCCGGAAGGCGAGCGCAAGCCGCGCAAGCGCCGTCGTCGTCGCCATGGCCGTCCGCTCGAGGGTGCCGAAGGTGCCGTGGCGAATGCCGCGCCCGTCGTCGCGAAGCCGGCCGCTGCGCCGAAGCCGGCCGACGACAATGCGGGCTTCCTGACCAAGCTGGGCCGCAAGATCCGCTCGCTGGTGTCCGGCGGCTGAGCCCTGTCATCGTGCGTATCGAGGAGAAGCCGGGCATGTCCCGGCTTTTTCTTTGCGCGGCGCCATCGCCAGCATCTCGACCGGTCCGGCATAATCGACGGACATGAGCGTCCTTCGATTCGAAAACGTCAGCAAGCAGTACCCCGGCGGCCATGCGGCGCTGGAGGACGTCAGCTTCGAGGTGGCCGAGGGCGAGATGCTGTTCGTCACCGGGCATTCCGGTGCCGGCAAGAGCACGCTGCTGAAGCTGATCCACCTGAGCGAGCGGCCCAGCCGCGGCGCCGTGCTGTTCGCCGGCAAGAACCTGTTGAAGGTCCGCGGCGGCCGCATCCCGCTGCATCGCCGCGAGGTCGGCGCGGTCTACCAGGACCATCGTCTGCTGACCGACCGCACGGTGATGGAGAACGTCTCGCTGCCGCTGATCCTGCGCGGCGATCGTCGTGGCGACATCGGCAAGCGCGTGCGCGAAGTGCTGGCACGACTGTGCCTGGGCCATCGCGAGAATGCGTTGCCCACGCAGCTGTCGGCGGGCGAGCAGCAGCGCGTCGGCATCGCGCGCGCCATCGTCGCCGAGCCGCGCCTGCTGGTGGCGGACGAGCCGACCGGCAACCTCGATCCGACGCTGGCGGCGGAAATCATGTCGCTGTTCGCGTCCATGCCCGAGCGAGGCACCAGCGTGCTGGTGGTCAGCCATGACCTGTCGCTGCTGAAGCGGATGAAGAAGCGCGTGCTGATCCTCGACCACGGCAAGCTGGCCGATGACATCTCTCCCGCGGATCTGGCCGAATGAGCGACGCGAAGAACAGTCGCGCGCAGGCGCGCTCGGGGTTCGGCATCTGGCTGGACCAGCATCTTTACAGTTTCGTTTCCAGCCTGGGCCGCACCGTGCGCCGCCCCTGGGCGACGTTGCTGACGATCGGGGTGATGGCGGTCGCGTTCGTGCTGCCCTTGGGCCTGTGGCTGGCGCTGCAGAACGTCGGCCACTTCGCCGGCGATGTGCAGCAGTCGCGCGAGATCGACCTGTTCCTCAAGCCGGAAACATCGGTCGCGCGCGCGCAGGCGTTGGCGGAATCGCTGCGCAGCCGCGACGATGTCGCTCGAGTCGAGCTGCGCACGCCCGAGCAGGGCCTGGCGGAGTTCCGCGAGCGCAGCGGCTTGGCGGGCTCGCTGGACCTGCTGGACGGCAATCCTCTACCGAGCCTGCTGGTGGTGGTGCCCGAGGGCGACGAGGCGCGGCTGGTCGCCGCGCTTGAAGCGTTGCCCGAAACCGACTTGCTGCAGCACGACGCTGCCTGGCGCGAACGCCTCACCGGCTGGATGGGATTCGGCAAGCGGCTGGTATGGGTGCTCGCGGCGCTGTTCGGCCTGGGCGCGCTGCTGGTGGTCGGCAACACCGTCCGCCTGGACATCCAGTCGCGGCGCGAGGAGATCGGCGTGCTGCAGTTGCTGGGGGCGAGCGATGGCTTCATCCGCCGGCCCTTCATCTATCTGGGCGCGTGGTACGGGCTGGCAGCCGGCGCGCTGGCGCTCGGCCTGCTGACGTTGGCGGCGCTGGCGCTGCGCGCGCCGCTGGCGGCACTGGCGCGCAGCTATGGCAGCCCATTCGTGCTGGTCGGGCTGGACCCGGCCGGCGCGACGGTCGTCGTCGTGGCGGCCACGGTGATCGGCTGGCTGGGCGCATGGCTGGTGACCGGCCACTTCTTGCGTCAGACTCGCCCGACTGCCACCTGACACCTTACGCACCTTCATGGCCCAAGAGCTCCGGCATCTGATCAGCGACGCGCCCCGCGTGATGGTGGTGGACGGGTCGAAGCTGGTCCGCAAGCTCATCGCCGATGTGCTGAAGCGCGACCTGCCCGGGGTGGAGGTGATCGGCTGTTCCAGCATCGCCGACGCGCGCAAGGCGCTGGCGGCGGGCGAGGTGCATCTGGTGACCACGGCGCTGGCGTTGCCCGATGGCGACGGCATGGAGATCGCGCACAGTGTGCGCGAGGCGGCGGGCCAGGCCTACGTGCCGGTCATCGTCGTGTCCGGCGACGCGCAGCAGCATCTGGAAGAGCGCCGCTTCACCGAGTTCGTCACCGACTATTTCGACAAGGCGCTGGGCCACGAGGCGCTGGCGACCTTCATCCGCGGCTACGTGCAGCCCGAACCGGTAGCCGGCGCCACCATCCTCTACATCGAGGACAGCCGCGTCGTCGCCGAGACCACCCGGCGCATGCTGGAGCGGCAGTCGCTCAACGTGGTGCACGTGATGAAGGCGGAGGACGCCTTCGCGCTGCTCACCGCCGAATCGCTGGGCCTGTCCACCCACAAGTTCGACCTGGTGCTGACCGACGTGGTGCTGAAGGGCGAACTGAGCGGTCGGGACATCGTGCAGCGCATTCGCGTGGATTTCGCCTACGGCAAGCGGCGCCTGCCGATCCTGGTGATGACCGGCGACAGCAACCGCGACAACCAGGCCGAACTGCTGCAGGCCGGTGCCAATGACCTGGTGCTCAAGCCCATCGCCGAACGCCTGCTGGTGACCAAGGTGCTGTTCCAGTTGCGCCTGGCGCGCATGGACGAGACGCGCAGCCTGGTCTGAGTGCATGACGGACGACGACCGCGTCAGGCTGGAACCCTCGTGGAAGGCGCGCATCGGCGACTGGCTGCTGCGACCGGACATGCAGGACCTGTCCGCCTTCCTGCGCCAGCGCAAGGCGGCGGGCGCGCGCATCTATCCGCCCGGACCGCAGATCTTCGCCGCGTTCGACGCCACGCCGTTCGATGCGGTGAAGGTGGTGATTCTGGGACAGGATCCGTACCACGGACCGGGCCAGGCGCACGGTCTGTGCTTCTCGGTGCTGCCGGGCGTGCCGGTGCCGCCGTCGCTGGTGAACATCTACAAGGAAATCAACGCCGACCTCGGCATCGCGCCGCCGGACCATGGCTGTTTGCTGCCGTGGGCGCGCCAGGGCGTGCTGCTCCTCAATGCCGTGCTGACAGTCGAGGAAGGCCGCGCCGGCGCGCACCAGGGCAAGGGCTGGGAAGGCTTCACCGACCATGCCATCGAAACGCTGGCGAGCGAGCGCGAAGGTCTCGTCTTCCTGCTGTGGGGCAGCTATGCGCAGGCCAAGGGCAAGGTGATCGACACGCGCCGCCACCGCGTGCTGCGTGCACCGCATCCGTCGCCGCTGTCGGCGCATCGCGGGTTCCTCGGGTGCGGGCATTTCTCCGCCACCAACCAGTATCTCGCGCAGCGGGGAGCGGCGCCGATCGACTGGCGGTTGCCGCCGCGGGACCAGCTGGTGGTCTGAGGGGCGCAGGTTGGTGCGGTGCATGTGGGAGCGACGTCAGTCGCGATGATCCACCGGTAACGCCTCATCGCGACTTACGTCGCTCCCACACCGAGCAAAGCTGCTTCCAGGCCTCAGCGCGTACGACGCCGCTTCTGCGGCGGCGAGACCGGTGGGGGCGGGGTGACCGGGATGTTCTTGATCTCGCCCTGCAGCTCTTCCAGCATCGGCACCATCTTCAGCTGCACGGCGCTCATGATGTTCTGCATCAGTGCGGGATTCTTGTCGAGCATGCGCTGGCCGGCGGCGCTCTCGTAGAACTTGGTGATCGCGCGCACGTCCTCGCGCGTGTAGGTCTTCTTGTAGACGTCCAGATAGACCGGGCGCATCTCTTCCCACGACAGCGCCTTGCGCACGATCTCTTGGGTCTTGGTTTGGATGCGGGCGACCTCGGCTTTCTGTTCCTCGGTCATTTCCTTGCCGGCGAAATGCTTGTCGAACTCCTGCTGCTGCACGGCTTCCATCTGCGGGACCACGCCGGCCAGCAGGCTCTCGGCGCGCGACGCCTTCAGCAGGCGGTCGATGTCGGCATCGGACGGCTCGGCCGCCAGGGCAGTGCCGGCGAACGCCAGCGCGACGGTGACGAGGAGGAGGCGGGAAAGCCGGCGGGCCGCGGTCAGCGAAGCAGCGATCATGCAGTGCGGGTGGCGTGGAACGGGGGCACAGGGTGCCTGCCGGGGAGTAAATCTGGCGTTAATTGGCGCCGATCCTGCGGCAGTACGCTACGAACCGACGCCCATCCTGACTACAATCCGCCGCATGGGGAGCACCGCACTCGAGATCACGCCGACGCTGGCGATTCCGGACGACGAACTGGTCGAGCGCTTCGTGCGCGCGAGCGGCGCGGGTGGCCAGAACGTCAACAAGGTGGCGACGGCGGTGGAGCTGCGCTTCGACGTGGCGGGCTCGCCGTCGCTGCCTGAGCCGCTTCGAGAACGCTTGCTGACCCGGCGCGACCGTCGCCTGATCGACGAAGGCGTACTCGTGATCGACGCGCAGCGCTTCCGCACGCAGGACCGCAATCGCCAGGATGCGCGCGAGCGCCTGGCCGCGATCATTGCCGCCGCGCTGGTGGTGCCGAAGAAGCGCGTCGCCACCAAGCCCTCGCGTGCGGCCAAGGCGCGTCGCCTGGATGCCAAGCGTGAGCGCAGCCAGGTCAAGCGCGGCCGTTCGCAGAAGAACCAATGGGAGTAACCGTTTGAGCCACGACATCGTTCCGCGCATTCCGCCCAACATGCCGCAGGTGCCGCCCAACCGCTTCACCCGCTGGATGGGGCGCACGTTCCTGAGGATGTTCGGCTGGAAGATCGTGGGCACATTGCCGGACATCCCCAAGCTGGTGATGATCGTGGCGCCGCACTCGTCCAACTGGGACGGCATCTGGGGCATGGCGGCGAAGATCGCGATGGGCTTCCAGGTGCGCGTGCTGGGCAAGGCGCAGCTGTTCTGGTGGCCGCTGTCGCCGCTGCTGCGCAAGCTGGGCGTGGTGCCGGTCGATCGCAGCTCGCCGCAGGGCACGGTGGAGCAGGCGGTGCGGATGATCCGCACGTCCGACAGGATGTGGTTCGCGCTGACCCCGGAAGGCACGCGCAAGCGCGTGGACAAGTGGAAGGGCGGCTTCCTGAAGATCGCCCAGCAGGCGCAGGTGCCGATCCTGATGGCGTACTTCCACTACCCCGACAAGATCGTCGGCATCGGCGATGTGTACTACCCGACCGGCGACATGGAGACGGACATGGCCGCGATCCGGGAGTGGTACCGGCCGTGGCAGGGGAAGAACCGCGGGACCGTGTGATGCCTGCGGTCCGCGGATGGCTGCTCTGTCTGCTGCCCTGTCTTGCGGCGTGCGGGGTCCATGCTCCCGATCGCGAGCAGATTGCGCGTGACGCGCAGGCGAGGCACCCCGGCTGCGCGGTGATCGATGTGGGCCCGGGGGAGGGCGACAGCGACAACGTCTACATGACCATCGACCTGCAGTGCGCGAACGGCACCATGAGGCGCTTCGAAGCGCTCTATCAACGTCCCGACGATGGATGGATCTACCGGTCGGAGCACGAAGTGGATGCCGCGTCCCGCCACCAGAACTAAAAAAAGCCCGCCTTGCGGCGGGCTTTGGTGACGATGCAGCGGGGCGCCGTTACAGCTTCTCGCCGCCGAGCTTCCAGGTGAGCTGCACGAAGTAGCTGCGGCCCATCGAGTCGAACCAGGACGTGTCGTAGTACGGATAGTTCGCCCATGTCGCATCCTTGGGCGGCATCTTGTCCATCAGGTTGGTGACGGACAGCGACAGGCGCAGATGGTCGGTGATGTCGAAGCGGGCACCGCCGTTGAAGCGCCAGGTCGATCCGGTCCACGCGTCGTTGTCGTAGTTGGCCACCTGGCCCAGGTAGTTGCCGAAGAAGCTCAGGCCCACCTTGCCATGATCCCAACTGATACCCAGGTTGCCCTTGTTGCGCGGCAGGGTGGTGGCGCTGAAGCTCACGTCCAGCATGTCTTCTTCGGGATCGCCGGGGTACTGCTGGCGGACATGGGTGTCGGTCCAGGTGTACGCGCCGGTGAAGCGGAACTCGCCGGCGGTGGCGGTCTGGAGGCGGTAGTTCGCCGTCAGGTCGACGCCGGTCGTCTCTTCGTTGGCGATGTTGATCGGGGCGAAGCGGACGCTGGTGATGTCGCCGTCCGCATCGCGGATCACGCGGGCCAGGGCGTCGACGCAGGTCGGCGAGTTCACGTCGACCGTGGCGCCGCTGTCGGTGGTGCCGAGCCGGCAGTTCGCCTCATCGATGCGCAGCTGCTCCCGGCTCTGGGTCTGCACCTGGTTCGACACGCGGATCTTGTAGTAGTCCAGGGCCAGGTCGAAGCCCGCGAACGGCGACCACACGATGCCGGCCGAGAACGACTTGCTGGTCTCGACATCGAGATCGATGTTGCCGGTGTAGACATCGAACGTGTTGATGTCCCAGGTGCCGTCGTCGTAGCACTCGCCGTCGCTGAAACCGGGCTCGTCGGTACGGCACTGGTAGTAGTCGGTCGACAGCGTGCGGTAGTAGTCGTCGCCGGCGAACAGGTAGTGCATGTCGGGCGCGCGGAAACCGGTGCCGTAGGAGCCGCGCACCAGCAGCGTGTCGACAGGACGCCATTCCAGGCCGGCGCTGTAGGTGAACTTGCTCGGGTTCTTGTTGCCGTACTCGTAGCGGTCGTAGCGGCCGGCCAGGCTGGCCTGCAGCGAGGACAGCAGCGGCAGGCGCACCTCGCCCGCGACGCTCCAGCGGTCGCGGTCGCCGCTGCCGTCGCCGTAGCGCGGGCCGTAGTACGCATCGGCGGTCAGCGCCAACGGATCGGGATTGATGTCGTAGGACTGCGTGCCGTATTCGACGGCACCCGCGAAGCCGACATCGCCCGCCGGCATCGAGAACAGCGCCGGCGTGTCGACGGTGAAGCTGAGGTTGTCGTTGTCGGCCTTCGGGCGGAACGTGGACATCGCGGCGATCGACGCGAATTCGGTTGGCGTCAGCGGCGTGAACAGGCGCGTCGGGTCAGGACTGAAGATCGCATAGCCGTCCGCGTCGTAGCCCTGCTGCTCGCCGAGGAACAGCCGGTTCGCGGCGGCGGCACGGATGCGGGGCATGCCGACATCCGCCTTGTACTGGGAGTGGTTGTACGCGGCTTCCCAGTTCCAGCTGTCGCCGAACGCGCCCTGCAGGCCCGTCGTCACCGAGAAGGTTTTCTGGGTGGTGACGTTCATGCGGTTGCCCAGGCCGCCGATTTCCTCGGGCGTGAACTGCCGCGACCAGATCTCGTAGTGGCCGGTGGCGGCGTTGTAGAAGATCTTGTCGTTGTTGTCGGTGGAGTTCGGGTCGTGGAACTCCCAGCCCATGACGTCGCTGACCACGTCGTTGCCGTTGGTGCCGGTCAGCAGCCGGACTTCCTGGCGGCCGAGCTGGACATCGGCGAACCAGGACAGGTTGTCCGAGAAGCGGTACTCGAAGGAGCCGTAGGCCGAGTAACCCTTGCGCTCGTTCTGGATCGTGCGATACGCGATGGCGCGCTCGCTGCCGCAGTAGGGTTCGCCGAAGCGGTCTTCGGCCAGCACGGTCGTGCCGTCGTTGAGGCCCGACATGGCGCGGCAATCGTCGGCCGGCGCGATGTTGACGTCGTCGTCCCAGTCGTAGAGCTGCGCGGTGAGGCGGGGCAGGCGGCGGCGCGACGTGGGTGCGTCGAGGGTGGAGTCCTGGTTCTCGCGTTCGAAGCCCCACAGCGGGCGCTTGTCCAGCAGTTCCACGCCGACGATGCCGCTGAAGTTGTCGCGCTCGAAGCCGGTGGTCAGCGTCAGCCGGTGCGATTCGCCGCCGCCGCGCTCGGTGTTGCCGTAGCGGTAGTCGAAGATGGTGCCGTCGGTGGACTTCTTGAGGATGAAGTTGATCACGCCGGCCATGGCATCGGAGCCGTACACGGCCGATGCGCTGCCGGTCAGCACTTCGATGCGTTCGATCATGCCGAGCGGGATGTTGCCGATGTCGGTGAAGTTGCTGCGGCCATTGAGCGGCAGCGGAAAGTCGGCGATGCGGCGACCATTGATCAGCACGAGCGTGTGGTTGGGGCCGAGGCCACGCAGGTCGGCCGCCTGTGCGCCGGGGGTCGACTGGGCGCTGGTGGTGTTCTGTTGTCCCTGGACGCTGCCGCTGTTCTGGCTGAGCGAGCGCAGTACTTCGGGCACGGAAGTGAAGCCCGCCGCCTGGATCTGTTCTGCCGTAACCACCGTGATCGGCGCTGGACCTTCGATCTGCGCGCGCGGGATGCGCGAGCCGGTGACCTGCAGGGTCTCCAGCTGGGTTACGGGTTCTTCTGCCTGCGCGGAGCCGCCGCCGGGAGGCGCCTCCTGGGGCGCGGGACGCGGCGCCGGTGCGCGACGCGGGGTGGCGTCGGCCTGGACGATCAGCACGGCGCCGGAGGCATCGCGCTTGGCCTGGAAGCCGCTGCCCTGCAGCAGGCGATCGAGCGCCTGGTCGGTCGACGTGGCGCCCTGCACCCCGGTGGTGCGTCGTCCCTTCAGCTGGTCGGCGCGGTACACGAGCTGCGTACCGGACTGCTTGGCCAGCGTGTTCAGCGCCGACGTCAGTTCGCCCGCAGGCAGATCGATGCGGCCGGGGGCCGCCTGGGCCTGGGCGGCGAGCGCCGCACTACAGGCTGCACTCAACAACAGCACGCGCACTGGATACCGCATCGACTCTCTCCCCGGTGGCGCTCGGAATGGCGCCTGTTGGCTATCAGGACGAACGAACCGCGCAAATCCCCCCATGACCTTCGTCGTGGCGTGCGCGGCCTAGCGTGTGTGCAGGACGATGCGGTCCGCATGCCGTTCGGCGCGCACCGGGAACCCCTGTTCGAGCAGGTGCACGAAGCCCTCGGCATTGGACCAGCGGAAGTTGCCGCCCACGCGCAGGTCGGCGACGGCGACGTCGCCCAGTTCCAGCTTGCGCGTGTTGAAGCGGTTGAACTCGGCGGCGGCGTCCGCCAGCGAGGTGTCGTCGAAGGTCAGGAAGCCGTCGCGCCACTCCAGGAAGCGTTCCGCCTCGGCGACCGGCACCGAGCGCACCAGCACGCCGCTGCGGCCGGCGGTGGCCACGCTGCCGGCCGGCAGCAGCGACACCGGCTGGGCGGTGCCGTCCGGACCGGGGCGGCTTTCCAGTCGCACCTTGCCTTCGGTCACCACCACGCGGATTTCGTCCGGATCGCGGCGCACGGAGAAGCGCGTGCCGACGGCGGCGACGCGCCGGCCTTCGGTCTCGACCACGAACGGGCGCCGGGTGTCGCGGGCCACGTCGAAGAACGCCTCGCCCTGCGTGAGCGCCACGTGCCGTTCGCCGCGGCTGATGCGCACGTCCAGCCGGCTGTCGCTGCTCAACGTGGCGGTGGAGCCGTCGGGCAGGGTGACGGTTTCGATCTGGCCGACCGTGCTGGCGTAGCTCGCCTGCGCGCGCCCGGTCAGTTGCCAGCCGCCCCAGGCCGCGGAGCCGGCCACCAGCAGCACCAGGGCCGCGGCGATGCCGTGCGGCCAACCGCGACGCCGGTGGCTCGTGCGATCCCGGGGCGCAAAGCGGAGCGTGCTCAGGTCGGGCCGGGCGTCGTTGCGCGGCGCGGTGGCGAACCCTGTCGGCTCGGTACGCGGCGGCAGCGTGCCTGCGGGCAGGCCGGCGGCCAGCGCCTGCAGGCGGCCCGCCTCCGTCCAGGCGGACTGCACGCGCAGGAAGGCGACCTTGTGCCGCGGCGATGCGGACAGCCAGGCATCGAGCGACTGCTGCTCGCCTGCGGTCCAGGTTTCCGCATCGCGTCGGGCCAGCCAGTCGGCGGCCTGCGCCTCAATCTGCCTGCTGTCGGTCATGCGCGTCGTCCTCGTCCATGATGGGCCGGGCACGGCGCCCGTCCAGCGCAGGCACGGCGTCGCCGCCGTACAGGTGGTCGGCGATCAGGCGCATCCCTTTGGCCAAATGCTTTTCCACGGTCTTCTCGCTGATGCCCAGTCGGGAGGCGACGTCCTTCTGCGGCAGTTCCTCCACGCGCCGCAGCCACACCACTTCGCGGCAACGGTCGGGGAGCCGGTCCAGGGCCTCGACCACGCGCTTGAGCGCCTGCCGGGTCCCGGTCCACCGCTCGGGCGACACCTCGTCGATCAGGTAGACGTTCGAGGACTCGAAATCACCCACTGGCTCGATCGACACCACCCGGCTGCGGCGCAGGCGGTCGGTCATCAGGTGGCGCGCGGTGGCGAACAGGAAGGCCTTCGGCGTGTCCGGCCGCGCGCGCGCCGCGGCTTCGTAGACGCGCGCGTAGACCTCCTGGCGCAGGTCGTGCCACTCGTCGCGGTGCGGCCAGCTGCGCTGCAGGAACAGCGCCAGCGCCCGTTCGTGCACGAGCACTTCGCTAACGAACCAGTCGTCGAATTCGGTGGGCATGGCCGCACTCTAGCCCAAGCACGCGCGCTTCCGCATGGGGGAACACGGCCGCCGGTTCGTCTCACTTCGTCATCGGTGCGTGGCATCCTGCCGCGACCTTCGATCTGGGAGTACTACGGCATGGTGTCTGTCTTCGGCATGTTGCAGCGCGGCGCGATCTGCGTGGTGGCGCTCGCCTTGTCCCTGCCGGCATGGGCTGCCAAGCCGGCGCACTACGTGCTCGGCGACACCACGGCGAAGACGCCGGGGCAGGTACAGCCGGGTCTGCTGCTGATGGGCGGCGGCGATCGCAACTTCGATGCGATGCACTGGTTCATGAAGAAGGCCGGCAACGGCCACATCGTCGTGCTGCGCGCCTCGCAGGCCGGCGAGATCGGCGAAGAGTTCTTCAATGAAGTCGGCGGCATCGTTTCGGTCGAAACCTATGTGTTCAGCGATCGCGAAAGCGCCAGCGATCCCGACGTGCTGCGCAGCCTGAAGCGCGCCGACGGCATCTTCCTCGCGGGCGGCGACCAGTCGCGTTATGTGCGCTACTGGCGCGGCACGCCGGTGGGCGCGGCGCTGGACGCGCATGTGCGCGCCGGCAAGCCGCTCGGTGGCACCAGCGCCGGCCTGGCGATGCAGGGCGAGTACCTGTACGGCGCGATGGACGGCGGCAGCCAGATCAGCCCGCGCGCGCTGGCCGATCCGCTCGGTGCGGACAACACCATCGAAACCGGCTTCCTGCAACTGGCCCTGCTGAAGGGCGTGCTGACCGACACGCACTTCAGCGAGCGCAACCGCCTCGGTCGCCTGATCGCGTTCGTCGCCAAGGCCGAGTCGATGGCGGGCCGTCCGATCCTGGGCCTCGGCGTGGATGAAGACGCCGCGGTCGCGGTGGAAGGCGATGGCCATGCGCGCGTGTACGCCACTGCGCCGGGCGCCGGCGCGACGGTCGTGAAGGGCGGCTTCGCGCAGAAGCAGGTCGAAGACGAGGCGATGAACCTCGATCGCGTGGACACCGTCATCGCTGGCGTCGATTCGGTGCTGCACCTGCCCAGTGGCCGCGTCGAGAAGCCGGCCGCCGAGCGTCACTACGCGGTGCGCAACGGCGTGCTGGTGGCGCTGGATTCGCCGCTGCTGGTGATCCATGGCGGCGCCGGTGTCGAGCGCGCCGGCATGACGTCGGCCGACGAAGAAGCCGCGCGCAAGGCGCTGGAAGCCGCGCTACGCGCGGGCCACGCGCAACTCACCGCCGGCAAGCCCGCGCTGGACGCAGTGACCGCCGCGATCACCGTGCTGGAGGATGCGCCGCAGTTCAACGCGGGGCGCGGTGCGGTGTTCACCCACGACGGCAAGAACGAACTCGACTCCTCGATCATGGACGGCGCCACCGGCAAGGCTGGCGCGGTCGCCGGCGTGCACCGGGTCAAGAACCCGATCACGCTGGCGCGCGCGGTGATGGACAAGTCGCGCCACGTGATGATGGTCGGCGGCGGTGCCGAAGCCTTCGCCAAGGAGCAGGGCATCACCCTGGTCAATCCTTCGTATTTCCGCACCGAGAAGCGCTGGCAGCAGCTGCAGAACGCGCTGAAGGAAGAGAAGCAGGCGCAGGCGAGCAACACGCCGCTGGAACTGCCAGGCAAGGCCTACTTCGGCACGGTCGGCGCGCTGGCGCTGGACGCGAAGGGTCAGCTGGCGGCGGGCACCTCGACCGGCGGCATGACCAACAAGCGCTACGGCCGCGTCGGCGACTCGCCGATCATCGGCGCCGGCACCTGGGCCGACGACCGCTGCGCGTTCTCCGGCACCGGCTGGGGCGAGTACTACATCCGCGCCGCCGCCGCCCATGAGGTCTGCGCCCGCGTGCGCCTGGCCGGACACAGCATTGCGCGTGCGTCCGAGGGCGTGATCAATCGCGACATCCCCAAGGCCGGCGGCGACGGTGGCGCCATTGCGCTGGGTGCCGACGGCAGCATGGCGTTCCCGTTCAATACCGAGGGCATGTACCGCGGTTGGATCGGCGCCGACGGCGTCCCGCACGTGGCGATCTACAAGGAAGACCCGCTGCCCGCGCGCTGAGGCGACGCGCGGGATATGCTTCGGCCGACTGCATCAACGGACGGAGCGGGCATGAGGGGAATCCTGGGGGCAGGACTGCTGGCGGTGGCGGCCGCGGCATCCGCAACAGACAAGGCCGAGGAGCCGGTCCGGTTCCATGCCAGCGCGCGCGTCGAGCTCGACGTCGCCGGCGTACCACGACAGGTGCAGGCGAACCCGCAGCTGCCGCCGTTCCTCCAGGACATGGTGGAAGAGCGCGTCATGCAGTGGCGTTTCGAACCTCCCCGTGTCGATGGACAGGCCAAGGCCGGCGTCACGCACGTGTTCCTGGACGCCTGCGCCGTCCCCGCACCCGAGGGGAAGATGCGGATCGCGATGGACTACCGTTCGCATGGCCCTGCGCCAGCCGACGGCACGTCGTATCCGATGCCGCCGCGTTATCCGATAAGCGCGGTGATCGCAGGCCAGCAGGGGGACTTCAAGCTGACCCTCCAGGTTGCGACCGATGGCCGGGTCCAGTTGCTGTCCCTCGAAACATTGAAGGGTTCGAAACGGCCGTTCGAGCGCGACATCAAGAAATGGGTGGCGGACATGCGCTACAGACCGGAAGAGGTCGATGGGACGCCGGTGGCGACCCAAGTGTCGTTCGCGGTGACGTTCTCCTTGGGGCCGGATGTCGGCATCAAGCGCATGCGCGAGGAGATGCGGGAGGAGGTGCGGCGTTCTCCTGAATGCGTCGCGGCGGGCGCGGGCGGGGAGCCAGAGCGCCCCGTCGTGCTGGACTCGCCGTTCAAGCCGATCACGACCAGCTGACGCGCCACCGATACAGGAGAGCCACGATGAAACCCTGGTGTGCATGGGCACTGCTGCTGGTGGCGCTGGGGGCGTCGTCGGCCGAGCCGGTACAGAAGCCGATCCATTTCCGTGCGCATGCGCGCGTCGCGCTGGATGCGCAGGGCGTTCCGCAGCGGGTCGAGGTCGACCAGAAGCTGCCGGGCGTAGTCCGGACCGCGATCGAGGAACAGGTGATGCGCTGGCGATTCGAACCTGCCCAGGTCGGCGGTCGGGCCCATGCCGGCGCGACCACCGTCTTCGTCGATGCATGCGCGGCGCCGGCAGCCGGCGGCAACATGCGACTGGCCGTGGATTACGGCTGGAACGGTCCGGGCTACGCGGATGGGCGTTACTACGCGCCGGCGCCCCGCTACCCGATCGATGCGGCCAAGCGGGGCAAGGTGGGCATGTTCCGCGTCTTGATGAAGATCGGCACGGATGGTCGCGCCAGCGTGGACACGATCGAGGTCCAGAAGGGCGAGTTGCGGCTGTTCGACGCGGCGCTGCGCACGTGGGCCGCTTCGCTGCGCTACATCCCGGAGGAGGTCGACGGTGCGCCTGTCGCAACCCGTGTCGCCATTCCCGTGGATTTCTCGATGGAAGGGGGCGCACTCAGCTGGCGGCAACAGGCGCGCCAGGAGCGCGAAGCCGGGCGTCGCTCGCCGGAGTGCATGGCGGCGATGGGCGGAGACCAGGACGAAGCGCCTCGTCCGGTCGTGCTGGACTCGCCGTTCAAACCGATCACGACGAGTTGATTCCGGATCGAACGCTTGCCTGGGGGAAGGTCATGAAGACATGGAGCGTGTGGGGACTTCTGCTGTGCGCGGGTGCGACGCAGGCGGAGGGCACGAAGGAACCGGTGCTTTTCCCGGCTACGGCCCGGATCACACTGGATGCCGAGGGTGTTCCGCAGGCGGTGCAGGCCAGCGCCCGGCTGCCCGTACCGGTACGTGAAGCGGTCGAGGCGCGCGTGAAGCAGTGGCGCTTCGAGCCCGCGATGGTCGATGGCGTGGCCAGGCCGGGCATCACTCACGTCCGGCTGCAGGCCTGTGCGATCCCGCAGTCGGATGGCGGCCTGCGGGTCGGGATGGATTACCAGGGCAACGGCCCCGGCTATGCGAACGATGCCGTGCGGTTACCCAGGCTGCCGTACCCACCGGCCGCGATGCGGTCGGGCGCGCAGGCCGAGATCGACCTCAACGTGCTGATCGGGGAGGACGGTCTGGCCACGGTGCAGTCGATGAAGGCCACGCGAGGCTCCGTGAAGGACTTCAAGGCGGTCCTGGAAGCCTGGGTGGCGGTCATGCGGTATGTACCCGAAGAGGTGGATGGCCGGCGCATCGCGACCCGGATGCGGATTCCGGTCGCGTTCTCGTTCGAAGAACGCTCCGCACGACGGGAGCGTCAAACCGCGGCGGCGCGGACGCGTGAATGCATGGCCGCCGCCGGGCAGCCGGAAAACCCGACGGATCCGGTCGCGCTGGACTCACCGTTCAGGCCACGCGAGACCGGCTAGTGGCGGACTGCGCGCTCGCGGCCCGGCCCCTTGGCTTCCGCCATCGCAGTGAAGGCGGCCCGATCCGGTAGCCCCGAGTTGCCACTGTGACCCAGGTCGCAAATGTGACGACTGTAAGTTACGATACGCGTCACACTTTCGGTCGACCCCTCCTTGCCTGGAAGGCGTCTTGGGTCGGCTTGCCACAGGGGGCAAGCGGTAAGGGTCCGTTGTCGGATGGACCTGGGGAGCGCCTCTTCCACAGAAGCGTCAGGGGATCCGTTCGTCGATGTCGTACCGCGCTATTGATGCCTTGCGCCCGCGAGGCGCACGTTCCGCACGTCTGCCTCTTTCCTCCGTCTCCCGCACCGCCACGTCGTCCGCTGGCTGGCGCCGCCGCATCTCGCAGGCGGTGCTGCTGTCCGCGGGCCTGCTGCTCGCCGGATCGGCGCTGGCGCTGATCACCAATGGATGGACCTTCAATGGGAACGCCTGGGCCAGCGCCAACGTCAATGGCATCACCGTGACGTTCACCGGGACGGCGGACGAGGCCTATTCGAGCGGCACCTTCAACACCACCAACCGGTGGACCGACCCGTACGGCGCCACCGTGAGCGGTGGCACGTCGTTGACCATGGTCTTCGACAGCGGCAGCGCGCGGAGTTACGTGGTCACCTTCAGCAAGCCCGTCGACAACCCCGTGTTGCATGTCGACCGTATCGGCGGCTTCTATGACAACAACCGGCCGAACAGCACGCGCTGGGAGCTGACGTCGTTCAACGCACAGAGCGGTGCGGTGGCGCTGGAGCGCCTGAACGGCAACCCCCAGTTCGTCGTCGATGCGGCACAGAATCGTTTTTACCGGTCCTCCACCGGCACCTTCAGCGGCACTGGCAGTTCCGAGTGCCTCGGTACCACCAACGGCACCGGCTGCGGTTCGGTCCGGTTCAACGGCACCGGCATCACCAGCCTGACCTTCCGGGTCGACATGATCGGCTCGCGCGGCGATGGCGACGAACTGGAGCTGCGCTGGAGCTTTCCTGGTTCCAGCCTCATCGTGCGCAAACAGTCCGTGGGCGGCACCGGCACGTTCCCGTTCACCACCAGCGGCGCGGTGACACCGTCGTTCAGCCTGACGACCACGGCCCAGAACACGCCCGTATCGTCCACGACGTATCCGATCACCAACCACGCCGCGGCGATCACGCTGAGCGAATCCACGCCGCCGGCCGGCTACGTGATGACGGCCGGCAGCTGCGTCGACCAGACCGGCACGGCGGTGCCGGCCACGGTCAACACCACGACGAGGCAGATCGCCATCGGCGCCGCCAACTACGGCACCAGCCAGACCATCACCTGCACGTTCACCAACAGCGCGACGGCGACGCTGGCGCTGGCGAAGACGTGGGTGAACGCGGCCGTCAACGACACCGCGGCACTGTCGGCGACCGGCGGCGCGAACAACGCCACGCTGGCATCCACCGCCAACACGGCGTCGGAAACCGATACCGGCGTCGCCGTGCAGGTCGTGCCGGGCAACGTCATCACGCTGGCCGAGACGCTGGGTGCGGGCAACGCGCGGACCTACACGGCGAGCGCATGGTCGTGCAGTGGCGGCAGCCTGAGCGGCAACACGCTGACGCTGACCGGTGCGCATGCGGGGCAGGCCATCGTCTGCACGATCACCAACAGCGCACGCGTCACCGACGTGTCGGTGGTGAAGTCGACGGCCCCGGGTGCCGCCGTCAGCGGGCAGGTGAGGAACTTCAGCGTGGTCGTGTCGAATGCGGGACCCGCCGCGGCCGATGGTGCGGTGGTCACCGACACGCCGGGCGCGGGCCTGACGTGCCCGGTGTCGGGCAATCCGATCAGCTGCGTCGCCAGTGGTGGCGCGGCGTGCCCGGGTGCGGGCGCATTGCCCAGCCTGGTCAGTGGTGGCGTGGCCGTACCCACGCTGCCGGCCGGCGGCGCGGTGACGTTCACCGTGCCCTGCCAGGTGACGGCGACCGGCTTCTGAGGCCGGCGCCGCGGCGCGCTTCCCAAGCGCGCCACGAGTCTCCATGATGCGGCTCCGTTCTTCGCCGCATCGATGCAATGAGCCGTACTGTCTGGCTGTGGGTGGTGGTGGTCCTGACCGCCATCGCCCTGGCCGCGACCTTCCTGGTCACGCCGCGTTTCCCCGTTCCCGTCCCTGAAGCAGGTCCGCCGGTCACGCCGTTCGGCTGGACGGGCCAGCTGTCGCTGGCCGCCGGCGATGGCGTGCGCGGCGTACGCGACGGGGCCGGTGTGCAGGCCCGCTTCGACGACCCGTGGGGCATCGTGGTGATGGAGGACGGCACGCGCTACGTTGCCGACGCCGGCGATGCCAACCGCATCCGCCGCATCGCGCGGGACGGCACGGTGTCCACGCTCGCCGGCGGCAACGAGGGCTTTGCCGACGGCATCGGCACGGCGGCGGCGTTCCATACACCGTCCGCGCTCGCGCGGGACGTCCACGACAACCTGTACGTGGCCGACACCGGCAACCATGCCATCCGCAGGATCACGCCGGACGGCGTGGTGACCACCGTCGCCGGGACGGGTGAAGCCGGTTTCCGCGATGGTCCGGCGACGCAGGCGCAGTTCAACGGGCCCATCGGCGTCGCTGTGGATGGTACGGGGCGCGTCTATGTGGCCGACACCTACAACGACCGCATCCGCATGATCGACCGCGATGGCCAGGTCACCACCCTCGCGGGTGGCGATGCGCCGGGCTTCTTCGACGGCACCGGTAGCGAAGCGCGCTTCGACACGCCCACCGGCATCGCCGTGGATGCCACCGGCGTGGTGTGGGTTGCGGACCTGCGCAATGACGCGATCCGTCGCATCGATTCCCACGGGGGCGTCAGCACGCTGCCCGTGCAGGCGGACCTGCCGACGCAGGCCGGTCCGCGCCGGCCGCTGTCGCTGGCACTGACGCACGACGGCCATCTGTATGTCGGTGAGCTGTTCAGCGGCCAGGTGATGCAGGTGATGCGCGATGGTCGCTGGCAGGCCCTGGCGGGCCACATGTCGGGACAGCGCCTGTCGCGCACGGCGGGCCTGGCTGTCGACGCCGCCGGGGATGTGCACTTCACCGACGCGGGCAGCCATCGGGTGCATCGCATCGCGCCGCTGGCGGCGGGAGCAGCGCCCGTCCCTGCGGTGGTCGGTCCGTCGCAGGACGATCCGCTGCCGCAGACGGCGGGACGCTGGCCATTGCAGCCGCAGGAGGGCTGGCACGAGGTGGTCGGCACGCTGGGCGAAGTGCGCGGCGACTACCAGGGCGAGAGCCGCCATCACCTGCATGGCGGGCTCGACATCCGTGGCGATGTCGGGGCCACCGTGCTCGCCATCGCCGACGGCAAGGTCAGCAGTCCTTCCGCCGCATGGAACTTCAACGGCCTCAGCGAAGGGCTGGGCGTAGGGTCGCTGGACTACATCCACATGCGTGTCGGCCGCACACCGCGCGGCGATCTGCTCGATCCTGCACGTTTCCAACTGTTGCGCGACCTGAGCGGCGATCCCAGCCGCATCCGCGTGCGCCGTGGCACCCGCTTCGCCGCGGGCGACGCGCTGGGCACGGTCAACCGCATGGCGCACGTGCACCTGTCGATCGGGCCCTCGGGCTACGAACGCAATGCCATCTCGCTGGGCTTCACCGGCTTCACCGACGCGTACCCGCCGCGCATCGACGAGGTCGCCCTGTTCGATACGCTGGACCAGCCGATCGACCAGCGCCAGGACGGCCGCGTACTGGTACCGCGCGACCTGCAGGGCGTGCGCATCGTCGTGGATGCGTGGGACCAGGTGGACCGCAATCTGCCGCGTCGCCGTCTTGGCCTGTACGCGCTGGGCTACCAGGTGCTGCACGACGACGGGACGCCGGTCGCCGGCTTCGACACCCCGCGCATGACCATCGACTTCCATCGCCTTCCGTCCGATGAGGCGGTGCAGGTCGCCTATGCACCCGGCAGCGGCATCACCGTGCACGGCAGTGCGGTCACCCGCTTCAAGTACAGCGTGACCAACACGGTCCGTGACGGCACGTGGGCCGAGGGCACGTGGCAGGTGGGCGACCTGCCGCCCGGCGATTACACCCTGCGCATCACCGCCCGCGACTACAGCGGCAACGACGCCCAGGGCCGCCGCGACCTGAAGCTGCGGCTGCAATAGGGCGCCCCCCTTTTTTTTGGCGGGCGCATGTCGATTCGGGCCTCACCGGTCCGTCGCTATCCTGAAAGCGGCCGGAGCGACCGGTCCGCACGACAGGAGATCGCAATGCGCGTCATGGTCATCGTGAAGGCCAGTGCCGATTCGGAAGCCGGGAAGATGCCGAGCACCGGCCAGCTGGAAGAGATGGGCAAGTTCAACGAGGCGCTGGTCAAGGCCGGCATCATGCTGGCCGGCGAAGGCCTGCACCCCACCGCGCGCGGCGCGCGTGTCCGCTTCGATGGCAAGCAGCGCACCGTCATCGACGGTCCCTTCAGCGAGGCGAAGGAACTGATCGCCGGTTTCTGGCTCTGGCAGGTGCGCAACTTCGACGAGGCGATCGAGTGGATCAAGCGCGCACCCTTCGATGGCGGCGAGGAGATCGAACTGCGCCCGGTGTTCGAAGCCGAAGACTTCGGCGACGAACTGACGCCGGAACTGCGCGAGCAGGAAGCGCGTCTTGCCGAACGGATCCAGTCGCAGACCCAACGTTGAGGCCCCCGCCATGAGCACCCAGATCTTCGTCAACCTGCCGGTCCGCGACCTGGAGAAATCCAAGGCGTTCTTCACGGCCCTCGGCTATGCGAACAATCCGCAGTTCACCGACGAGAACGCCGCCTGCATCGTCATCAGCGACACCATCTACGTGATGCTGCTGGTCGAGCCGTTCTTCCAGGGCTTCACGCGCAAGACGATCTGCGATGCGCGCACGCACACGGAAGCGATCATCTGCCTGTCGGCCGAGTCGCGCGCCGGCGTCGACGCGCTGGCGGACAAGGCGCTCGCCGCGGGCGGCAGCGAGACGCTGGAAGCGAAGGACTACGGCTTCATGTACCAGCGCAGTTTCCAGGACCTCGATGGCCACCAGTGGGAGGTCGTGCACATGGACGAGGGCGCGATGCCGTCCGACTGATGTACCTGCTGTGGCCGGGAGAGCCGCTGCACGGGGCTCTGCGGAAGCGGCAGGTCACTCTGTCGCGCGCGGCCCCGCCGGTCGAACGCCGGCAGGAACCGGCCGCGCCCACGCGCCGAGCCGGTGCGCGCCATGCCTCGGACCGCCGTGCTTGCCGGTCCCGATGGCCCTGCGCTCTAATCCGCCCGGGGACACGCGATGCCACGGGAGGCGTCCATGGGGTGGGGAACACGGAGTGCGGGCATCCTGCTGGGATGCCTGGTGGCGGCGAGCGCGCACGCACAGGTCGATCTGGAGCCGTTCCTGAAGAAGGACGTGCTGGAGACGCTGAAGATCTCGCCGGATGGCACGTACTACGCCATGACCGTGCCGATGGAAAACGAGACCGTACTGGGCATCGTCCGCCGCTCTGACGGCAAGGCGATGACCCGGATCGGTGGCGGCGCCGATTCGGTGATCGACGATTTCTGGTGGATCAGCGACGATCGCGTGGTCGTGTCGAAGGCGGTGAAATACGGTTCGCGCGATGCGCCGTATGCGACCGGCGAACTGTATGCCGTCAATGCCGATGGCAGTGCGCGCCGGCAGATCTTCGCGCGCTACGGCCTGGATGGCAGCGGGCTGCAACCCTATGCGGCCTATGTCATCGGCACGCTGCCGGACGAACCGCGCAAGGTGCTGGTGAGCGTCTTCGCGCTGGATACCAGCGTGCCCAATACGCGGGTGGAACTGCTGGATACCTTCACCGGGCGCCGCGACACGTTGGCCTCCGCCCCGGTCAAGCGGGCGCGCTTCGTGTCCGATCCCGCCGGACAGGTGCGATTCGCAGTGGGCGCCGGCGACGACAACGTCAGCAAGCTCTACCACCGTCCCAGCCGCGGCGAGTCGTGGCAACTGGTCAACGACGAGGCCAAGAGCCGTCGCGTCGAATGGCCCCTGGGCCTGTCGGAAGACGGCGCCACCGCCTACCTGCGCGTCGAGCAACCGCAGGGCCCGGACACGATCGTCGCGCTCGACACCGTGAGCGGAAAGCGCAGCGACGTGCTGCGCGACAAGGTGGTGGACCCGTACCTCGTCATCCACGGCGGCGAGGCAGGACGCACACCGCAGGGCGCGTTCTTCATGCACGACCGGCTGCGCACCGCCTTCTTCGACGAGACGTCGGACACGGCGCGGATGTACCGCAAGCTGGAGCGTTCGTTCCGTGGGCTGTCGATCGCGATCACCTCGGGCACCCGCGATGGCCGCCTGAAGGTCGTGCATGCGTGGAGCGATACCAACCCCGGCGACTTCTTCCTGTTCGACACCACCACCAACGCCGCCGAGCTCATCTTCAGCCGGCGCCGCTGGTTCGATCCGGCAACGCTGTCGCCCAGCGAGCCGGTCACCGTGCAGGCGCGCGACGGCTTGCCGCTGCACGGTTACCTGACCCGGCCGCTGGACCATGGCGGCAAGGCGCTGCCCCTGGTGGTGATGCCGCATGGCGGACCTTTCGGCGTCTCGGACGGATGGGAGGTCAACGACGAGGCGCAGATGCTGGCGCGTGCGGGCTACGCCGTGCTGCGCATCAACTACCGCGGCTCCGGCAACTACGGTCGCGCGTTCCAGCAGGCGGGCGCCCGCCAGTGGGGGCGCACCATGCAGGACGACATCACCGATGCGACGCGCTGGGCGATCGCGCAGAAGATCGCCGATCCGCAGCGCATCTGCCTGTACGGCGCCAGCTACGGCGCCTACGCCTCGCTGATGGGGGTGGCCAGGGAGCCCGATCTCTACCGCTGCGCGGCGGGCTACGTGGGCGTGTACGACCTGGCGCTGATGCACAAGCAGGATTCGCGCGACAGCAGGGCCAGTCGGACCTGGGTGGAGGATTGGGTCAGCGACGATCGCGCGAACCTGGCGGAGGTGTCGCCCACCACGCTCGCATCGCGCATCCGGGTTCCGGTGTTCCTGGCCGCGGGCGGCAAGGACGAGATCGCGCCGCAGGCGCACAGCGAGCGCATGGAGAAGGCGCTGAAGGCGGCCAACGTGCCGGTGGAGACGCTGTACGTGCGCACCGAAGGCCATGGCTTCTACGCCGAGGCGAACCGCCGGATCTACTACACGCGGTTGCTGGACTTCCTGTCGCGCCATCTCGGCGGCGCGAAGGCGAAGTAGTCAGGCGCCGACGCGGCGCCGTACTTCGTCGAAGTCGCGCACCGGCCGCACTTCGATGCTGCCGGTGCCGATCCACGGGAACGCCTGCGCGATCCGCACCGCCTCGTCGAGGCTGTCGGCTTCGATCAGGTTGTAGCCGCCGAGGATTTCCTTCGTCTCGGCGAA
The DNA here is from genome assembly GCF_014851815.1 of Pseudoxanthomonas sp. PXM01. GTDB lineage: Bacteria > Pseudomonadota > Gammaproteobacteria > Xanthomonadales > Xanthomonadaceae > Pseudoxanthomonas_A. The sequence continues at coordinate 1,414,874 of NZ_JACVAJ010000002.1, read as the reverse complement.
GGGGCCGTCGACGATGCTGGTCTTGCCGTTGCGCACGCGCACGGTGCGCGCGGTGCTGCCGTGTTCGAGCTGCTGCGATTCGATCAGCGTGCCCTGCGCCTTCAGTTCGTCGGCGTGGGTGATGCAGCCATGCATCATGCGGTCGAACGCGCCATCGGGCAGCGCTTCGAGCAGGGAATCGTCCGTATAGATCATCAACAGGAACTTCATGCGCCCTCCCGGCCTACGTGCAGGCCGGGATTGTGCCACGCGGTCGTGTTCACGCCGCGTGCCGCGGCATCCCGCCGCTTACTCGGCCGCAGGCGAGCGGTACCACGCTTCCACGGTGCCCTTGACCTTCATGGTCATCGGGTTGCCGCGGCGGTCCTTCGACTTGCCGACCGGCACGCGCACCCAACCCTCGCTGATGCAGTACTCCTCCACATTGTCGCGTTCCACGCCGTTGAAACGGATGCCCACGCCGCGATCCATCGCCTCGGCGTCATGGAACGGGCTGCGCGGATCGGAGGACAGGCGGTCGGGAGGCGTATCGGACATGGGCGGGCGGTGTACGGAGAACGGGTGCGCAAGGATACCCGAAGCGACCGGGTCACCAGGCCACGCGGTTGCGGCTGCAGGCGAGCGTGGCTCGCAGCGTCAGCCTTCCGCGACGCGGATCGGCGCTGAGCCGGACCGGGTCGGCGATGGCGGGTGCGCGGAAGGCGCCGCCATCGTGGACCAGCAGGCGATTCCAGCGCGCCGGCACGGTCAGCGCATGGGTGAAGCTGGCACTGGATGCCTGCGGAAACCCGGCGGCGATCGCATGGCGCAGGGAAAACTCCTCCGCCGGCAAGGCCTCGGCGTCATGTTCGAGCTGTTCGACCTGCTGCGGCGAAACCCGGGGCAGGAAGAAATGGGTGCCGCCCAGGCTGGGGTCCTGGAAGAGGAACAGTTCCGCCAGCACCAGGCATTGATCCTGCTCGAACGCGCGCTGTCGACGCGGCAGCCAATGCGCCGGCGCGAGCGGTGGCGGCGGCGCGATCATCAGCGAAAGGCGGCTGGCGCTGCGCAGTACGCGCCGTACGCCGAGAGCATGGCGTGCGTGGTCGCGGAGGACGTCGTGCAGCAGCGCCGTGAAGTCCTCGGGCATGGGCAGGTGCAGGCCAGGGAACACGGCGGCGGGCGCCGGCTGGAAGTCCTCGCGATAGGCTTCCGCGAACGCCGGCAGCCGCTCCGGCGCCAGCAGCGCATCGTCGATTACGACGCAGACATGGCCGTGGCCGATGGGCATCTGCTGTACCACGGGACGCGGGTTGAACATGGCGCGGCCTCCCCGCAGGCCGGCGCGGGCCTGCGCCGCCACGATAGACCCGCCCGGGGCGCAATACAAAACCCGGTGGACGCCGTGACGGACACGGACGTGGTCGGCGCGTACCATGGCGCCGCCTTTCCGCTCCCACGGCATCCGCCATGCTCCCCGACCACGAGTTCGACCCCGACGACAACTTCCGCCATGCCTTCGACGACGAAGACGACATGGACCTGGACGACACCGAGGCGCTGGTCTGGAACCTGCTGGTGCTGATCAACCCCGGCGACGAGGAAACCGCGCTGCGCCAGTTCGCCGCCTACCGCGACGCCAGCGGCGAGGAGGGAGCCGAACCGGACCAGGTGCTGTGGACGCTGAAGGACGCGATCGACTGGACGTCGGGCTTCTACGTCGACTGGAAGGATACCGAGTCGTTCATCGACTGCGTCAACCAGCTGGCTGCACGCTACGCCCTGGAGATCGACTGGGGTGGCGACACCAGCGACGAGGATTTCCTCGAGGGCACCGACGTGCCCGCGCTGATGGCGGTCGCCTACGACCGCCTGCGCGAGCACGGCTACACGCTGTGGAACTGGAACACCGGCAGCGATGCGTATGCCGGCTGGATGGCGTTGCGCCGCGACGACGACGGCATGCAGCAACTGGCCGCGGTGATGGGCGTGGAGATCCGGCCGGGCAGTGACGCGTTCTGACGACGTCGCCCTGACGAGGCGCACGATAGACTCGGCGTCTTCCATCGCGTCGGGAATGCCTGTCATGCGCGTGCTGCTGGCCTGTCTTGCCTGCCTGATGATGTTGGTGGCATCCGCCGTGCGAGCACAGGATGCGACCACGTTGCTGTCGCCGACGAAGCCGAAAGCGCCGGAAGCCATCCCGCTGGCGGGGATCCCCGCGCGTGCGGATGCGGACGAGCGCTATGCCGAAGAGGTGTCGCTGCGTGCGGCGCAGGCCGATCCGTCGGGAAGGCTGGTGGCCCGGCTGGCCGCCATCGAGCGGTCGGTAGCGGAGAAGAACGGCCTGTTCGCCTACGACGAGCTGCGCACGTTGCCGGTGGTGCGGCTGGAGAGCATGGAACGCCACTGGAAGTTCGACGCGCGACAGTACGCGCGCTGGCGTGCCGACCTGCAGGGGGTGGTGGCGCCCTATGCCGAGGACGCCGCCGAACTGGCGTTGCGCCGTGCGGACTGGGACCTGACGCAGAAGGAGATGGCGGCCGACAGCACGCCGGCCGCGCTGCGGGCGCGGGTGCAGACGGTCTCCGAGCGCCTGCAGCAGGCCGAACAGGCGCTGTCGTCGCCGCTGGCCGGCCAGATCGGGCTGGGGCGGCGCGCCAACCTGCTGGATGCGCGCATCCGGGCGGGACAGCGCGCGGTGGCGGGCGCCATCGCCTACACCGACCGCCGCCTGCTGCGGCTGGACGCGCCGCCGCTGTGGCGCGTGAGCAACACGGGCGCCGTGCGCGACGACGTGGTGGGCAGGCTGGCGCGCGATATCCAGTCGGAGGGCAACTTCGTCACCCAGTACGCGGCGGCGGACAGCGGCAACCAGCGGTTGTTGCAGGCCGTGCAGGTGCTGCTGTTGCCGGTGCTGCTGTGGGTGGCGTGGCGCCATCGCCGCCGCGGCATGGATCCCACGGTGCCGCAGGCGAGCGATGCCGAATCGCGTGTCATCCGCCGACCGTTCTCGACCTGGGTGCTGCTGTCGATGATCGGCGTGCTGGTGCTGGAGCCGAACGCGCCGCTGTTCGTCCACCAGGTCGCCATGCTGGTGGCCCTGGTGCCGGTGCTGCGGCTGATGCCGCAGCAGGGGCGCCGCCTGCTGGGTCCTTGGCCCTACCTGGCTACCGCGTTCTACCTGCTGCAACGGCTGTCCGTGCTGTTGATGGCCAGCGACTACCTGTACCGGATGTACTACCTGCTGCTGGCCGTGCTGGCGCTGGCCGCCACCGGCTGGCTGCTGTGGCGCTCGCGCGGCCAGCGCTTCGCCGGCCTTGCGGGCCGCGCCGGCAAGCTGGTGCATGCGCTGGCGTGGGTGGGCGTCGCGGTGCTGCTGGTGTCGATCGGCGCCAACATCGTGGGCAATGTCTCGCTGGCCGAGATGCTGGCCTCCGGCATCATCGAGAGCGGGTACTTCGCGCTGGTGCTGTATGCGGCGGTGACCGTGTTCGAGGCCCTGTTGCGCCGGTTGGGTGCGCGCAGCGCGGTGCGCCGGCTGTGGCTGATGCGCCGGCATGGCGGCACCCTGCTGGAGTCGGTGGCGCGCTGGGCGAGGATCGCGGCAGTGATCGGCTGGGTCGCCTACACGATGAGCCGCTTCCGCATCTTCAGGCCGGTGTACGACACCGCGAAGGCGATCGTGACGCACCGGTTCGAGTACGGCGAACTCGCGATCAGCCTGGGCCACGTGCTGGTGTTCTGCATCGGCGTGGTGCTCGCCGTGTGGGTTGCGAGGACGCTGCGCGCGCTGCTGCGCGAGGAGGTGCTGCCGCGCATGTCGCTGCCGCGCGGCGTCGGCAACAGCGTGGCCTCGCTCAGTTACTACGCGCTGCTGATGCTGGGGCTGGTCGCGGCGCTGTCGGCGGCCGGCTTCAAGCTCGGGCAGCTGGCCTTCCTGTTCGGTGCGCTCGGCGTCGGCATCGGCCTTGGCCTGCAGGACGTGGTGAAGAACTTCGTGTCCGGCCTGATCCTGATGTTCGAGCGGCCGGTGCAGCCCGGCGACGTGGTGGACATCAGCGGCACCAGTGGCCGCGTGCGCGCCATCGGCATGCGCGCGACCACCGTGCGCACGTTCGAAGGCGCCGACGTGGTGGTGCCGAACGGCATGCTGCTGTCCGACAAGGTGACCAACTGGACCTTGAACGACCAGGCGCGCCGCGTCGACGTGGACCTGGGCGTGGCCTACGGCTCGGACGTCACCCGCGTCATGCAACTGCTGACCGAGGTCACGCATGCTACGCCGGGCGTGGCCGAGGATCCGGCGCCGACGGTGTTGTTCACCGGCTTCGGAGCGAGTTCGCTGGATTTCGCCATCCGCGCGTGGACGCCGGATGGCGACAACGCCTCGTCGATACGCAGCCTGCTGCTGGAGCGCCTGCATGCCGCCCTGGTGGAGGCGGGCATCGATATCCCGCACCCGCAGCAGGACGTGCACCTGCGCACCGTGTCCGACGACGTGCTGCGCTCGCTGGCGGCGCGTCCGGCATCACCGGGAAGTGCGACGCAGGCGTGAACGCGAGGCCTGTCGATCCGCGGCACGGCGGTTCGTCGTGAGGGAAAGGCCAGGAGTTTTCCGATGACACGTCCCTTCGATGTCCAGCGCATCGACCACCTCGTCCTCCGCGTCGGCGACCTGGCGCGCAGCATCGCGTTCTACGGCGACGTACTCGGTTGCCACGTCGAGCGGCGACGCGACCATCTCGGACTCGTGCACCTGCGGGCCGGTGCGTCGATGATCGACCTGGTCGCCATCGACGGGAAACTCGGTGCGCGCGGCGGTGCGCCAGCGGGCGCCGAAGGTCGCAACGTCGATCACCTGTGCCTGCGCATCGAACCGTTCGACGAGTCCGCCCTGGTCGCGCACCTTGCCGCCTTCGGCGTGGTGCCGGACGGTCCGGCGGACGTGAACTTCGGAGCGGAGGGCGACGGTCCGTCGCTCTACTTCCGCGACCCGGACGGCAATACCGTCGAACTGAAAGGACCGATCGACGGCGCCTGACGCGTCAGGGCGCGGCGGTGGTCTGCGGGGCGACGGGCGCGGACAGCGACGCAGGCGCAGCGGCCTCCACGGCCATCTCGGGCATCGCCGTATCCGCATCCGGCAACGGTGCGCCGGGGGCCAACAATTTGCCTTCGCCCTGCAGCGCGTCTTCCGCGGCCTTCGTCATGACGACGATGCTGATCCGACGGTTGATCGGATTCTGCGGGTTCTGCTTGTCGAACAGCACCGCCGACGACAGGCCCACCACGCGCGACACCTTGTCCTCCTGCATGCCGCCGGCCACCAGGGCACGGCGCGCGGCGTTGGCGCGCTCGGCGCTGAGTTCCCAGTTGGTGTAGCCGCGGTTGCTCGCGTACTGCGTGGTGTCGGTGTGGCCGGTGATGCTGATGTGGTTGGGCACCTGGTTCACGAAGCCGGCCAGCTCGGCCAGGATCGCCTGCGTGTAGGGTTTCAGTACGGTGCCGCCGAGGTCGAACATCGGCCGGTTCTGCTGGTCGACGATCTGGATGCGCAGACCTTCCGGCGTCAGGTCGAGCAGCAACTGGTCCTTGAACGGCTCCAGCGCCTGGCTCTTGCCGATCGCTTCCTGCAGCGCCTGCATCAGCGTCTCCAGACGCTGCTTCTCCTGCGCCTTCTGCTGCTCCTCGCTGGCTTCCTGGCCCTGGCCCGGTGGCTTGGTGAACGGGTCGTCGCTGTCGCCCTTGGGCAGGTCCATCGTGCCGCCGAGCTTGATCATTGACGTGCTCGCGCCGCCCGGTCCGTTCGGGCCCGGCGCCGGCGAAAAGCTCTTGCCGCTCAGCGGGCTGGGATTGCGGAAGTATTCCGAGATCGCTGCGCGTTCCTTGTTGGTGGTGGCGCCCATCAGCCACATCACCAGGAAGAACGCCATCATCGCGGTGACGAAGTCCGCATAGGCGACCTTCCACGAGCCGCCGTGATGGCCGCCGCCGGCGACCTTCTTGACCCGGCGGACGATGATGGTGGGACGCTGCTCGCTCATCGCCGTGGCTTACTTGTTGGCCTTGAGGTGGGCTTCGAACTCGGCGAACGGCGGGCGCACGTCCGAGGGCAGCGTCTTGCGGGCGAACTCCAGCGCGACGGCCGGGTTGTAGCCGCGCAGGCAGGCGAGCAGGGCGGTCTTCACCGATTCGTACATGCGGCTGTCCTGTTCGACCTGCGCCTCGATGGCGGCCGCCAGCGGCGACACGAAGCCGTACGCCAGCAGGATGCCCAGGAAGGTACCGACCAGCGCGGCGGCGACGTGCGCGCCGACCGCGGCGATGTCGCCGCCGATCGAGCCCATCGTCACGATGATGCCGAGCACGGCTGCCACGATGCCGAAGCCGGGCAGGCCGTCGGACACCTTCTGCAGCGCGTGCGCCGGGGCCATCGCTTCGTGGTGGTGCTTCTCCAGCTCCAGCTCGAGCAGCGGTTCCAGCTCGTGCGGTTCGATGTTGCTGCCGACCATCAGGCGCAGGCACTCGGTCAGGAAGTCGAGCAGGTGGTGGTCGGCGAGGATCTTGGGATACTTCTGGAACAGCGGGCTGTTGGCCGGGTTCTCGATGTGCTCTTCCAGCGACATGAAGCCGTCGCGGCGCGCCTTGTTGAGCATCTCGTGGATCAGCGTCAGTACGTCCAGGTAGTCGGACGACTTGTACTTGGCGCCCTTGAACACCGACAGCGTGGCCGCGATCGTGCTCTTCACCACCTTGGTCGGATTGCTGGCCATGAACGCGCCCAGTGCGGCGCCGCCGATGATGACCAGCTCGAACGGCTGCCACAGCGCGCCCAGCTTGCCGTGCGAGCCGAGGTAGCCGCCGATTACGCTGAGCGTGACGATGATGAAGCCGACGATGATGAGCATGGTGACGCAGCCGCAGGGTGGGGTCACCCAAGGATCGGCCCGGTCGGCGGTTTCTTGAGCGGCGACCGTTCGTCGGCCGCTGGTCCGGAGTGACCTTCGGCAGGGTTGACTACAGTTGTCGTCACGGGCATGTTGACGACAACTGTAGTCACCAGGCGAACCCATGTCCGGCAAGGCCCGCAAGTCCATTGGCGACCAGGAACTGGCGCTGCTCCAACATCTGTCCGAACACGGCGAAGCCAGCGTCGGCGAAGTCGCCGCCGCCTTCGGCGAGACCCGAGGGCTGGCCCGTTCCACCGTACTCACCATGATGGAACGGCTGCGCGCCAAGGCCTTCCTGCGCCGCCGGCAGGTGGACGGGGTGTACCGCTACGCCCCGGTCGCCCAGCACGACGACGTGATGCGCAGCGCGGTCGGCAGCTTCGTCGAGAAGACGCTGCAGGGCTCGCTGTCGCCGTTCGTGGCGTGGATGTCGCAGCGCACCGAGGTCAGCGACGACGAACTAGCCGAACTGGAAGCGCTGGTCGCCAACCTGCAGTCCAAGCGCAAGGAGGGCTGAGATGGATGTCATCGCGCTCGCCGACGCCGTGATCGACCGCCTACTCGCGGTCGGCCTGCAGTCGCTGATCCTCGCCGCCCTGGTCTGGGCCCTGTGCCGCTACCTGCCACGCCTGGATGCGCGCACGCGTGCCTGGCTGTGGTGGCTGGTGGCCACGCAGATGGTCGTCGGTCTGGTCTGGCATGCGCCGGTCGCGTTGCCGTTGTTGCCGGCAACGCCTGACGTCGCGCCAGTCGTGGTGGCGATGGCCGCAGAATCGTCCGCGCCCGCCGCCGCCACGATGACGGTCGCGCCGCTGGCGGCCACGCAGGCATCGCGGATCGACACCGGCGTCCTGCTGCTCGCCGCCTGGCTGGCGGGCGTGGCGGTGATGCTGGCGAACACGTTGCGCCACGCCTGGCGGTTGCGGGGACAGATCGCTCGCGCCCGTCCGTGCCGCGATCGCCGTGCACGTGCGGTGTATCTGACGTTGGCGGACCGTATCGGCGTCGCCCGCGTGCCTGCGCTGCTGGTCAGCGACGACATCGATTCGCCGATGCTGGCGCGCCCTTGGCGCCCCGTCCTGATGCTGCCGGCCGCCAATGTCGCGGCCATGAGCGACGACGACCTGCACATGGTGCTGCACCACGAACTGGCGCACCTGCAGCGTCGCGACCTGTGGTGGGCATGGATGCCGGCGCTGGCGCAGCACCTGTTCTTCTTCCACCCCGTCGCGCACCTCGCTGCGCGCGAGTACGGCTTCGCCCGTGAGGTCGCCTGCGACGCCATCGTGCTCGCCGACGAGCACCACGCCGCCCACGATTACGGGCGCTTGCTGGTGAAGCTGGGCGTCTCTTCCGCTTCCGCACCCGCACTGGCGGGTGCCTCCCCCACGTTCCGCATCCTCAAGAGGAGACTGATGATGTTGCAGTCCACGGATTCCCCCGTTCGCGAAGGCGCGCTGGTGCTGATCATCGGCATCATGGCGCTGGCCGTCATTCCCTACCGCGTGACCGCGCGCACGGCGCCAGTGGCCCCTCCGGTGGTGGCGCCCGCAGCGGTGCCCGCACCTGCTCCCGTCGCCGACCCCGTCATCGCGCCCATACCGTCGGCTGCACCGCGGCCCGTCCTCGTCGCTGCCGCGGCTGACATGCCTGCGCCGCCCGCGCCTCCCGCACCGCCGAAGGTCGCACCGCCCGCGCCGCCACCGAAGCCGAACGTCGCTCCGCCGGCACCGCCGCCGCCGCCCGCGGCGCCCCGGGTCACCGGCATGCTGAGCCTCAGTGACTCGCGCAACGGGGATGCCTATGTGCTGATCGACGGCGATGACGTGACGATGGCCGGCCACAGCGACGACATCCGCACGGCCCAGCGCCTGAAGCAGGGCAGCGCGCCGGTGATGTGGGTGCGCCAGGATGGCAAGCAGTACGTCGTGCGCGATGCGGCCACCCTGCAGCGCGTGAAAGCCGCGCATCTGCCGGTCCAGCAACTGGGCGAACAGCAGGGCAAGCTGGGAGAGCAGCAGGGTGCACTGGGCGAACGCCAGGGCAATCTGGGCGCGAAGCAGGGCGAGCTCGGCGGGAAAATGGCCGCCATCGCGGCCGAACAGGCCAACGCCGCCGTGCAGGGCAAGGCCGCACGCCAGGCGGAGATCGATCGCCGCATGGATGCGCTCGCGGACGAACAGGAGCAGCTTGCGCGCCAGCAGGAAGTCCTGGCCCGCCAGCAGGAGCCGCTTGCGCGGCAGCAGGAAGCGCTGGCGCGCAAGCAGATGGCAGCGACCGACAAGATGCAGCGCGACGTCGACCGTCTGCTGGGCGAGGCCATCCGCAGCGGCAAGGCCCAGCAGCTCTAAAGGATGGGGGCGCCGCGAGCCGTGGTTCCCGCGACGCGCCGATCAGGCCGCGCCCGCGTCGGGCCCGCTCCATCGCGTCGCATAGGAAGCCTCCGCGATTATCGGCGGGTCTGCGCGGTAGTCTAGTGCATCGATTGCCGCGCCGATTGCATCCGCCCGGTTAGCATCAGGGTGGCGACTTCTGGCGACGTGCTTCCAATCTACCCATGTCCTACATTCTGATGTTCAATCAGGGCCTGCCCCAAGTCGGAATTCTTGGCGTATGGAATGGCTCCGATGAGTAACCAGTGGAAATCCTTCTGGGATGGATATCGGACTGGAGAGGCTCGGTCAGAGAGTGATCTGTTCGTCCAGGTGGGCAAGACGGTCGCGCGTCAGCGGATCCCTATCGGTGTGTTCGCGCGCATGGTGGAACGAGTTGTTGAGCGCTTGGAGATAGGGAGCGCAGACCACGTGCTTGATATGTGTTGCGGCAATGGTCTCATCAGCTACGAGCTCGCAATGACCGCTGGATACGTGACCGCCGTCGATTTTGCCGAGCACCTGATTGGTGCTGCCAGGATCTTCAAGGCATCTCCGAACATCGACTACCGAGTCGGCGATGTCACTCTTCCAGTAGCGCGGCTGATTGGTGATACAGCAGATTCCGGGTTGCCAGAGCCTGAAAAGTTTCTCATGAATGACGCACTCGCGTACTTTGAGCCGGAATCGCTGGATACGATCCTAGGCAACATACTGGTTGCGCGAGGTAAGAAGCCTTTCAGCTTTTATCTGACGGGAATTCCGAACGCTGCTCTGAAGTGGAATTTCTACGACACGGATGAGCGCAGGCGTAGCCATCTGGAAAACGTGAGAAATGGAGACATCACCAATGAGGGGATCGGTCGATGGTGGAGTGCTGCCGAGATCGAAGAGATATGCAAAAAAAGGGGTTTGCTCGTAAGCATCGAGGATCAACCCCTCCCCCTATCCAACTACAGGATGGATGCATTGATCTGGCGTCGCTAGGCTCGTCTGGATCAATGGGAGGGTCGCGCAGTCCCTTGGTGCCGTCCTTCATTGCTCGCCGGCGCGAGCGCTAAATTCCCTTCGCCAGTCCGCTCCACTGCGATCGCGCGATGCGGATGATCGCGCGGACCTGCTCGCGATCGCGGTGGCGGGAGATGGCGACGGCGCCCAACCGCAGTGCGTTTTCGCGCAAGGCTTCGTTCACGTCGTAATGCGCGCCGCTGCGCTTGTCCTGGAACGCGCGCCGCGGCATGCCCAGCCGGGCCGCCATCGCGTGCAGTTCCTCCAGCGTGTCGGCCATCAGGTGCGCCCAGCGCTGTCCGCGCCAGAGCGTCACCGGGTCGTCCACGTAGACGCTCATCGCGGCGCGGTAGCCTTCGGCGGCCGCACCATGCGGTCCATCAGGTGCTCCAGCGTCGCCGGCAGGTCGCCGCAGCGGCCCATGTGCACCGGCGAGGTCTGGATGATGGAGCTGCGCTTGGCGGTGAGCCAGTGGAAGCGCGCGCGCGGCGCCAGCAGGCCGATCGGCGCGGCGGCTTCGCCACCGCGGCAGATCGCCGGAATGGTGTCCAGGTGGCGACGCAACGATTCGATGTCCAGCGTGGGATCGAGCGTGCGCAGGCGGGCTTCGTCCACTTCGATGCGGGCTTCGAGGAAACCTGCGCGCTCGCATGACAGGATGATGCCGACATTGACGAATTCCTCGCGCTCTACGCGTGGCACCACGCGGATCACCGCGTAGTCGTAGGTGTCATGCGCGCGCACGGATCGCCTCCTGCACGAAGGCGTCGCGCTGCGCCAGGCGCTGCGTCAGGTAGTCCACGTACGCCGCGCGCTGCGCCACCGGTTCGCCGAACGCATCCGGCCCCTGCAGCCACGCATCGGGAACGTCGGCGACAATGCCGGCGATCGTGTCGCCGGACAGGCGCGACGCCAGTTCCGCATCGACCTCGGCCAAACGCGATGCCCAGCGCAGCAGTACGTGGTCGCGGATCAGCGGGAACGGCTTGCCTGCACCGGAGGTGTCGCCGTCCCAGCCATGATGGAAGTACAGCGCCGCACCGTGGTCGATCAGGTACAGGCGGCGGTGCCACATCAGCAGATTCGTATTGCGGGCGGTGCGGTCGACGTTGCTGATGAAGGCATCGAACCAGACGATGCGCGAAGCGAGGTCGGCGTCCGGCTGCTCTGCAACGGGATCGAAGTTCACCGCGCCGGGCAGGTAATCCATCGCCAGGTTGAGCCCGGCGCTGGCCTTGATCAGGTCCTGGATCTCGGGATCGCCTTCGGTGCGCGCGAGGTCGGCATCCAGTTCCATCACCGCCAGATCGGGCATCGGCAGGTCCAATGCCTTTGCGAGTCCGCCGCAGATCAGCTCGGCGACCAGCGCTTTCGGGCCCTGGCCGGCGCCGCGGAACTTGAGGACATACAGGCCGTCGTCGTCGGCTTCGACCACGGCGGGCATCGAGCCGCCTTCGCGCAGCGGGGTGACGTAACGGGTGGCGGTGCGGAGAGGGAGCGTCATCAGGCCGTCAGGATACCCGACCGGGTCGATGGCTCAGGTGGAACGCGATACGCCCATGCGCCGCAGCACCAGGAAGACCACCACGCTCGACGCCGCGCCGAGCAGAAGGGCGAACGCCAGCCCGTGCGTGCTGTGGGCGAACGGCAGCCCGGGCAGGTTCATGCCGAACAGGCCGGCCACCAGGCTGGGCGGCAGCAGCAACGCGGTGACCATCGACAGCACGTACAGGTGCCGGTTGGTGCGTTCGGCCAGCTTCGCCGCGACCTCGTCCTGCAACAGGCGCGCGCGTTCCTGCAGCGTGGCGACATCGCCATCGAGATCGTCGAAGCGCTGGTTGAGGCGCGACACCGCGGGCAGCAGGTCGTGTTCGCTGTCGCCCGGTTGACGCTGTTCGAACTGCTTCAGCACACGCCGCATCGCGGTGAGCGGGCGATGCAGGCGCACCGTCTGGTGGCGCAGCTGCGCGAGGTCGCGTCGTTCTTCGCCGATGCTGTCCGCCAGCACGCGGTCCTCGATGCGGTCCAGCCGCACCGACAACCCATCGCTGCTGCGCTCGACGGTATCGGCGAAGCGCCCGGCGATCAGTTCCAGCAACCGCACCGGCGAATCCGCGACAGCGCCCTTGCAGACCGCGCGCCGCGCCGCTTCCACGGACCGCAACGCTTGCCGCCGCGCAGTGACCAGGAGGCCGGGCGTCAGTGCGAAATGCAGCCAGCCGATGCCGTCGTCGCCATGCAGCTGGCCTTCCGCGGCGAGGTCGACGCCACGCTGGTGGGTCCAGTCGACGAACACACCGTGCACGGCATCGTCTTCCAGTTGGAGATTGACGTGCGAGTCCGGCGACAGCAGCGTGGCGCCCGCGTCCTCGGGAAGGGGCAGCTTCGCCACGACCTGCGCGCTGCGGGCATCGCTCAGGTCCAGGTGCAGCCAATGCCAGTGGTCGGCGTCCATCGTATCGACGCCGTGCTGCCCGGCGTCCAGTACCTGCGCGCGCCCCATTGCATCGAAGCGATACAGCCACAGGGCGCCGGGCAGGCCTGAGAACGGCGAGGCGTGCGGTTCGGAGTCGACGGGGATCGCCATGTGTTGCAGCCGCGCGGCAACCGGAAGACGGTGGGGTGACGGTCAGGCTACCGTCGTCATGTGCCGGTCTTATGACAGCACGGACGCATGCCTACCCGGCTGGCTGCGCTTCCGCGCCGCCGCGCTGCAGCGGATCCGGCAGCGGCTCGTCGTTGGGCGTGAACGCCAGCGACACCGAATTCAGGCAGTGGCGCTCGCCGGTCGGCGGCGGACCATCGGGAAACACGTGGCCCAAGTGCGACTGGCAGCGCGCGCAGACGATCTCGGTGCGGACCATGCCGTAGCTGCTGTCGCGGATGCGGCCGACATGCGCTTCATCGACGGGCTGGAAGAAGCTCGGCCAACCGGTACCCGAATCGAATTTGGCGCTGGAGCGGAACAGCGGCAGCCCGCACAGGCGGCAGGTGTAGACGCCGTCCTGCTTGTTGTCGAGGAACACGCCGCAGAACGGGGCCTCGGTACCGTGGTGCAGCAGCACGCGGCGTTCCTCTTCGCTCAGTCCCGCGACCAGGGTATCGCGCTGCGCGTCGGTGGGCGGGCTCAGGTCGAAGGCGGTCATGGCAGGACTCCGTGGGGAATGCAGGGGATATGGTGCCGCGCGCATCGCCCTGCAAGGCTGGACTATGATCCGCGCTCACGCCAGCCCTGAGGCACGGATGCGCCTGATCCCACCGTTCATCGTCCTGATGCTCGCCACGCCGATGGCGGCCGCGCAGTCGCAGGACGTCTCTCCGTCGGCCTGCCTCGATGCGCGGCAGGTCGCCGAGCTGCAGCAGGCCTCGCCACGGCAGCTGGCGGCACTGGACCGCAGCGGACAGCGTTTCCGCATCGACTTGGGCGAGGACTGTCCCGGCAGTCAGGGCGCCAAGGCGCAGTTGCTGGCGCGCGGCGGTCGCGTCTGCGGTACCGGCGGTGAGGCGGTGCGTATCGGCGCCGCGACCTGCCCGATCGTCTCCGTCGCCCTGGTCGATGCCCGCGAGTACGCCGGACTGGCGCGCGCGGCGGCTGCACTCGCCAACGACGCGGCGGCCACCACGCTGGAGACGGTCGAAGTGCGTGGCGAACGCCGTCGTGGCTTCGGCGGTTCGTCCAGTTACTGTTTCGACACGCGCTACCTGCGTTCATGGTCGGAAGACGGCAAGGGCATGCTGGTCGAAGTGGCGCCGAAGCGTTCCGGCGGCCATCGCTACTATCGCGTCGAGCTGCCGCAGAGCTGCCCCGACCTGGATGCTGCGCCCGCCATCAGTTTCCGTTCCGGGGTCGGCATCAGTCTGATCTGTGGCAATCCCGGCGACCGCGTCGTCGCGGAAGGGACCGGCGACGGCGTGTCGTTCGACGTGGCCGAACGTTTGCCGATCAGCGACGACGTCCGCCAGTCGCGATTCCGTCCGGGCATGCGCTTCCAGTGCACGGTGTCGGCGGTCTACCCGCACGAATCCGAAGACGGAAACGGACAGGCCCCGCGTTGAGCGGGGCCTGCAGGTGTCGATACCGTGGCGTCGATCAGGGCGTCGCGGTCAGCGCCGCACCGCTGCGGAACTCCTTGCGCAGCCAGTCGTCGATCAGCCGTTTCTCGTAGCGCAGGTTGTCGGTGTTGTTGATCTGCGTCCCCATCAGGAACGCATGGTCGACCAGCTTGCGTTCTCCCTCCGCCACGACCTGGCCGTCCGCCCCCTTCAGGGTGAAGGTGAGCGTCATCCGCGGCGGATAGAGATCCTTCACGATGCGGATGTCGTTCATGCCCGAACGCACGGTGGGCTCGTAGCGGCCGGCGCGATCGATGTCGGAGATGGTGACGTCCAGGGTCTGGCCGCGGGCAAGGCGCTGGCCTGCCTCATCACGGAGATAGGTGGCCAACTGGGTGACCCATGTGCCGCGCTCGGATTCCCAGCGGTTGCCGCTGTACTTGATCTCGCTGAACTGCGCCGGGTCGGTCCAGCTGACGCTGACGGCGCCGCCATCCGCCGGCACGCTACGCGGCAGGCCCGGATCGGTGACGTTCTTGGGCGCCGCCATGCCGGGGGCGGCGGTGGCGAGCGCGACGAGGGCGGTAAGCAACAGGGCAGGCGCCTTCATGGCGGATCCTCCGTGGGTGTCACATAGAGTGTGCGCCCGGTGGCAGGGCCGGACAACCGCGTGGGCGTGCGCCGTCGTGAGGCATTCAGTCGCGGTTTCCCGCCGGTTCAGAGGCTGCGCAGTCGCTCCACGTCGCGTACCGGTGGCGCGCCGAACATGCGGCTGTATTCGCGGCTGAACTGGGACGGGCTTTCGTAGCCCACCCGGTGGCCGGCGCTCGCGGCGTCCAGCACCTCGCTGAGCATCAGCCGGCGCGCTTCCTGCAGGCGCAGCTGCTTCTGGTACTGCAGCGGGCTCATCGCCGTCACCGCCTTGAAGTGGTGGTGCAGCGCCGAGGCGCTCATGTGCACCTCGCGGGCGATGTGGTCGATCCGCAGCGGTTTGGCGTAGTGCTCGCGCAGCCAGTGGATCGCCTTCGCCACGCGCTGGCCCTGGCTGTCGGCGATGCCGATGTGGCGCAGCATCGCGCCCTGCGGGCTGCACAGCACGCGGTAGAGGATTTCGCGCTCCACCAGCGGCGCCAGCAGCGGGATGTCGCGCGGCGTGTCGAGCAGCTTCACCAGCCGGATCGCGGCATCCAGCATCTCCACGCTGCTCGGCTGCAGGAACAGGCCGCGCGAAGGCGGCGGAAGCGGTGCTTTCGCCGATTCGGCCTCGGTGACCATCTCGGCGATGGTGGCGGCCGAGAGCTTCAGGACCAGACACAGGTAGGGCGCCTCGGCGGAGGCCTGGGTGACCTGGCCGGTCACCGGCAGGTCCACGGAGGCGACCACGAAGCGGCTGGCGTCGTACTCGTAGACCTCGTCGGCGAGGATCGCGCGCTTCGCCCCCTGCACGATCAGGCAAAGCGCGGCTTCCTGCACGCCGCGCATCGGCAGTTCCATCGGTGCGCTCAGTCGCGAGAAATTCAGCGCCGGAATGGCCGTGGTGTGGAAGCCGTCCTTGCCGGTGGATCGTTCAATCAGCCGTGCCAGTTCGCGGACGCGCTCGTCGAGCTGAGGTTGGGTGTCGGGCATGGAGGAGTGCCTGTGGGGCGGGCGAAGAGGATGGAAACGAGTCTACGCAGCGGGGCGCAGGATGGAATGGCTCGCGGGCGGCCCCCGCAGGATCGGGCAAGAATCGAAGAGGAACCGGATATCGACGCACCCGCGGCGGCGCCCAGACTGCGCACCGTCCCGGCACAGCCCGTGCCGCGCTTCCCCCAACGAGGTGTCCCATGTCCGGAATCGAAGGAAAAGTCATCGCCATCACCGGTGCCAGCAGCGGCATCGGCGAAGCCGCCGCACGCGAACTCGCCCGCCGTGGCGCGAAGGTCGTGCTGGGCGCGCGCCGCACCGACCGGCTCGAGAAGCTGGTCGCCGAGATCGGGGCCGCCGGTGGTGCCGCCCGCCAGCGCGCGCTCGACGTCACCCGCCTCGACGACGTGCAGGCCTTCGTCGACTTCGCCCGCAGCGAGTTCGGTCGTCTCGACGTGATCGTCAACAACGCCGGCGTGATGCCGCTGTCGCCGCTGGCCGCGCTGAAGATCGACGAGTGGAACGCGATGATCGACGTCAACATCCGTGGCGTGCTGCACGGTATCGCGGCCGCATTGCCGGTGATGCAGGCGCAGGGCGGCGGACAGGTCATCAACGTGTCGTCCATCGGCGGCCATGCGGTCTATCCCACGGCGGCGGTCTACTGCGCCACCAAGTACGCGGTGGTCGCGATTTCCGAAGGCCTGCGCCAGGAACACCAGGACATCCGCGTCACCGTCATCTCGCCCGGCGTGACCACCAGCGAGCTGGCCAGCACCATCACCGACCCCGATGCGAAGGCGGGCATGGAGCAGTTCCGCCAGATCGCGATCCCGGCCGATGCCATCGCCCGTGCGATGGCATACGCGATCGAGCAGCCTGGCGACGTCGATGTCAGCGAGATCATCGTGCGCCCGACCGCCAGCGCGTACTGATCTGATCGTTCCATCGACCGGCAACGAAGTTTTCCATCGCCGGGGTTGCCGTCGCGGCGGCGGGGGAGTGCAATGACGCACTCCCCCGCTTCAGGATCTCCCCCATGGAATACCGCTATCTCGGCGCGTCCGGCTTCCGCGTGCCCGTCCTGTCCTTCGGTACCGGCACGTTCGGCGGGCAGGGCGCGCTGTTCAGTGCGTGGGGCAGCACCGATGTCGCCGAAGCACGGCGCCTGGTCGACGTCTGCCTCGATGCCGGCCTGAACATGTTCGACAGCGCCGATGTCTACTCGAAGGGCGCCGCGGAAGAAATCCTCGGCGAAGCCATCAAGGGCAAGCCGCGCGATGCGCTGATCATTTCCACCAAGGCGACGTTCCGCTTCGGCGAAGGCGAGAACCAGGTCGGTTCCTCGCGCCACCACCTGATCAACGCCGTCGATGCCGCGCTCAAGCGCCTCGGTACCGACTACATCGACCTGTTCCAGTTGCACGGCTTCGATGCGCGTCCACCGGTGGAAGAAGTGCTGTCCACGCTCGACACGCTGGTGAAGGCCGGCAAGATCCGCTACCTGGGCGTGTCCAACTTCTCCGGTTGGCACCTGATGAAGTCGCTTGCGGCCGCAGACCGTCATGGCTGGTCGCGCTATGTCGCGCACCAGGCGTACTACTCGCTGGTCGGCCGCGATTACGAGTGGGAGCTGATGCCGCTGGCCGCCGACCAGGGTGTCGGCGCGGTGGTGTGGAGCCCGCTGGGCTGGGGCCGCCTGACCGGCAAGATCCGCCGTGGGCAACCACTGCCGGAGAACAGCCGCCTGCAGTCGCAGACCGCGCAGGACGCCGGCCCGCAGGTCGAGCTCGAGTACCTGTACGACGTGGTTGATGCCCTGGACGAAGTCGCACAGGAAACCGGCAAGACGATCCCGCAGGTCGCCCTGAACTGGCTGCTGCAGCGTCCCACTGTCAGCACCGTGGTGATCGGCGCGCGCAACGAGGAGCAGTTGAAGCAGAACCTCGGCGCCGTGGGCTGGAACCTCACCGCCAAACAGATCGCGAAGCTCGATGCGGCCAGCCAGCGCCCGAAGCCGTATCCGTACTGGCACCAGGCCGGCTTCGCCTACCGCAATCCGACACCGGTCTGATGGCCCTGTAGAGCGGAGCTTGCTCCGCTGCTTTTGTGTTGCCTTGCGATGGTCGTGCTCGCGGTCGGCGTACGCAGCCGAGCAAGCTCGGCTCTACAGCGCCGGTTGCGGCCTGCTAGAGTCGCGCGGTCCCCGTTCCCGCCCCTGGAGTTCCGATGCGCCTGCGTGTGCTTGCTGTCGTCCTGTCCGTCGCCTGCGCGCCCGCGTTCGCCGCGACCACCTATGTCAAGGCGGGGCGATTGCTGGATGTCGAATCCGGTCGCGTGCTGACCGACCAGGCCATCGTCATCGAGGACGCGCGCATCACCGCCATCGGTCCCGCGGCGAGCACGCCGGTACCCGCGGGCGCGACGGTCCACGACCTGTCGACGAAGACCGTGCTGCCCGGCCTGATGGACGCGCACGTGCACCTGCACGGCGATGCCGACCTGCAGGGCTATCGTCGTCTGGCGATCTCGCTGCCGGCGGCCGCCATCAAGGGCGCGAAGAATGCGCGCACCACGCTGCTGGCCGGCTTCACCACCGTGCGCGTACCCGGTTCGCCTGGTTATGCCGACGTGGCGCTGCGCGATGCGATCGCCGCGGGCGAGGTCGACGGCCCGCGCATCCTCGCCGGCGGTGTCTCCATCGGCATCACCGGCGGGCACTGCAGCGACAACAACCTGCTGCCGGCCGAGTACAAGGCGGTGGGCGAGGGCGTCGCCGATGGTCCGTGGGCCGCGCGCCAGAAGGTGCGGCAGAACGTCAAGTTCGGTGCCGACTTCATCAAGACCTGTTCCACCGGCGGCGTGCTGTCCAAGGGCACCGAGGTCGGCGCGCCGCAGTATTCGCTGGAAGAACTGAAGGCGCTGGTGGACGAAGCGCACGCGCTGGGTCGCAAGGTCGCCTCGCACGCGCACGGCGCCACCGGCATCCGCAACGCGCTGCTGGCCGGTGTGGATTCCATCGAGCACGCCAGCTTCATCGACGACGACGGCATCGCGCTGGCGAAGAAGAACGGCACGGTGCTGGTGATGGACATCTACAACACCGAATACATCCTCGGTGAGGGCGAGAAGGCCGGCTTCCTGCCGGAATCGCTGGAGAAGGAGCGCCGCGTCGGCGCCACCCAGCGCGAGAACTTCCGCAAGGCGCACCAGGCCGGCGTCACCATGGGCTTCGGTACCGACGGTGGTGTCTACCCGCACGGGCTCAATGGGCGCCAGTTCTCGCGCATGGTGCAGTTCGGCATGACGCCGCTGCAGGCGATCCGTTCCGCCACGGTGATCAATGCGCGCCTGTTCGGCATCGACAAGGACGCCGGTGTGCTGAAGCCGGGGTACTACGCCGACCTGATCGCCGTCGATGGCGATCCGCTGCAGGACGTGGCCGTGCTGGAGAACGTCGGCTTCGTGATGAAGCAGGGCCGCGTCTACAAGAACACCGCGAGCGAGTGAGGCCCAGCGCATGTCCAAGCCCGTGAAGATCGATTTCGTTTCCGACGTCGCCTGTCCGTGGTGCGCCATCGGCCTGGCCGCGCTGGAGCACGCGATGGCGAACGTCGGTGGCGACCTGCAGGTCGAGCTGCACTTCCAGCCGTTCGAACTGAATCCCGACATGGGGCCGCAGGGCGAGTCCATCGCCGAGCATCTCGCCAAGAAGTACGGGATGAGCGCGGAACAGCTGGCGCAGAACGGCGAAGCGCTGCGTCAGCGCGGCGAAACGCTCGGCGTGCGCATCGACCTGCATAAGCGCGACCACATCTACAACACCTTCGACGCGCACCGCCTGCTGTACTGGGCGGGCGAGCTCGGTGCCACGCAGCAGCACGCGCTCAAGCGCGAGCTATTGCAGGCTTACCACGGTGAAGGACGCAACGTGTCCGAGCGCGACACGCTGGTGGCGATCGCCAACGAGGCGGGGCTCGATGCCGTCGAGGCGCGACGCATCCTGGCGTCGGACACGTTCGCGGCGCAGGTCCGCGAACGCGAACACTTCTACCAGCAGCACGGCATCCGCGCCGTGCCCTCGGTGATCTTCAACGACCGTCACCTGGTGCAGGGCGGCCAGCCAGTCGAGGTGTTCGAACAGGCCTTGCGGCAGCTGTCGGGTCTCGCTGCCTGAGGATCTCAGCCGTGGCGGGCCAGCAGGATGGCTTCGTTGCTCGGCATCTCGACGACCACGGCGGTCTGGATGCCATGGTGCTGGTGCAGGGTGGCGGCAAGCAGCTTGGCGCTCTCGCGCGCATCACCCAGGTTGTCGAACCAGTCGCGGCCGTATTGGCCTTCGTAGAGTTGCCAGCCCTGGTCGTTGGCGGCAATGGTGAACAGCAGGCGGGGCATGACGGACTCCAGTCAACACGCCGGGCAGGGAACCGGCGTGCGAACTGTGCGCGAATGTGTCAGTTATCACATTCGGCGGACGCCCCGAATGCGCGTAGGAAAACTCCTACACGAACGTAGGGATGATCCGTGGCTTCAGCGCAGCAGTGGCTCCAGCGCCTTCCAGACGTGATCACGCAGCTTGGGTTGCGCGCTGGCGACAGGATGCAGGTTGTCCGCCTGGTAGGCGCTGCGGTCGAGTGCGATGGGCTCGAGCAGGAACGGCAGCAGGGCCGTCTTGTACTGGGTGGACAGCGCGCTGAAGTTCTGTTCGAAACCGCGCGTGTAGTCGGGGCCGTAATTCGGCGGCATGCGCATGCCGACCAGCAGCACCTTCGCCTTCGAGGCCTGGGCCGCCTTGATCATCTTCTCGAGGTTGGCGCGGGTCTGCACGAGCGGCAGGCCGCGCAGACCATCGTTGGCGCCGAGCGCGATGACGACGACGGCAGGCTTGTGGCGCTGCAGTTCCGACGCGATGCGCGCCGCACCGCCGGCGCTGGTCTCGCCGCTGATGCTGGCGTTGACGATGCGCCAGCCCGGCTTCGTCTTGCCGATGCGGTCTCCGGTCAGCGCGACCCACCCCTGCGCCGGGGCCAGGCCGTAGGCGGCGGACAGCGAATCGCCCATCACCAGGATGGTGCGTGCGCCCTTCGCCGGGGCGGCGGCCGTGCTCTGTGCTGCGACGGGCCGTGCGAATAATGCGACGAGCAGCAGGAACGACAGGCTCGCCACCCATTGCATGCGTGCGCGGCGGGCCCCATACCTGTTCAAATTAAGAAACATTTAATCCGTGCTCCCGATGATTCACGAAATGACCGACGAGACGATCATGGCCGACGCCAGCAGACTCCACACTGAAGCCGCCACCCGCCACGCCGTTCTGGACGTGCAGGGCCTGGGCAAGCATGTCGCACTGCCCGACGGCGCGCTGACGATACTCGACGACATCGGCTTCCGCATCGAGCACGGCGATACGGTCGCGATCGTGGGTGCCTCGGGCTCGGGCAAGAGCACGCTGCTGTCGCTGCTGGCCGGCCTCGATGTGCCTAGTACCGGTGCGGTGACGCTGGATGGCGAGCGCCTGTCCGACATGGATGAGGACGGTCGGGCACGCGTGCGTGGCGACAAGGTCGGCTTCGTGTTCCAGAGCTTCCAACTGCTGCCCTCGCTGACCGCACTGGAGAACGTCATGCTGCCGCTGGAATTGCGCGGCGACAGCGACGTCGAAGGGCCGGCCCGGCAGATCCTGGAAAAGGTCGGCCTGGGCCAGCGCCTGGGCCATTACCCGCGCCAGCTGTCGGGGGGCGAGCAGCAACGCGTTGCGCTGGCGCGCGCCTTCGTCACGCGGCCGTCGCTGCTGTTCGCCGACGAGCCGACCGGCAACCTCGATACGCATACCGGACAGGCGATCATCGAGCTGCTGTTCGCGCTGAACGCCGATGCCGGCACCACCCTGGTGCTGGTCACGCACGACGATCATCTCGCGGCGCGCTGCCATCGCCTCATCCGGTTGGATGCCGGCCGCCTGCAAGGTGCCGCTGCATGAGGACGCTGGCGCTGGCATGGCGCCAGCTGCGGCGTGATCTCGCCGCGGGCGATATCCGCATCCTGTTCGCGGCGCTGGTGCTCGCGGTCGTCGCGGTCACGTCGGTCGGCTTCGTCACCGATCGTGCCGAGCGCGCGCTGGCGATCGAAGCGAACCGCCTGCTGGGCGGTGACGTCGTTGTGCGCGGCGATGCGCCGCCAACCGACGCCCTGCGTGCGCTGGCCGCCGCGCCGGGCCTGCGCGTGACCGAGACGCAGGAACTGCAGAGCATGATCCGCGCGGGCGAGTCGCTGTCGCTGGGCGATCTGCGTGCGCTGGGCGAAGGCTTCCCGCTGCGCGGCAGCTTCCGCGTGGTCGACCGCACCGGGGGCACCGAGCGCGATGCAGATGGCATTCCTGTGCCGGGCACGCTGTGGATCAGCCAGGCCGGCGCGGAAACGCTGGGCGCGAAGCCGGGCGACGAGATCGGCATCGGCACGCGCACGCTGAAGCTCGCGGCGCTGGTGACGCAGGAGCCGGATGCGGCGCTGGACTACTTCAATGTCGCGCCGAAGGTGTTCCTCAACCTGGCCGACCTGCCGTCGACCGGACTGGTGCAGGAAGGCAGCCGCCTTCGTTATCGGCTGGTCGTCGCCGGTGATGCCGCAGCGGTCGAGACTTTCACTGCGGCGGTGAAGCCACAGCTCGCGCGCGGCCAGCGGATGGAGACCATCCAGGACGCACGCCCGGAAGTACGTTCCGCGCTGGATCGTGCCAGCCGCTTCCTTGGCCTCGCTGCGCTCGTGTCCGTCGTGCTGGCGGCGGTCGCGGTCGCGATGGCGGCGCGCCGGCACAGCGAACGCCATCTGTCGGGCACGGCGGTGATGCGCTGCCTGGGTGCGCAACAGCGCACGCTGGTCGGCATCCATGTCGGTGAACTGGTCCTGCTGGGGCTGGCGGCCTGCACGGTCGGTGTCTTGATCGCGTTCGGTCTGCAGTGGGGCATCGGCAGCTGGTTGCAGCAGTCGCTGAAGATCGACATCCCACCGGCGGGCGTGCTGCCGGCGGTGCAGGGTTATGGCGTCGGCATGATCGTACTGCTCGCCTTCGGCGCGCCGCCGGTGCTGGCGTTGCGTCGCGTACCGGCCTTGCGCGTGCTGCGGCGCGATCTCGACCGTACCGAACCGAGTGCCTGGCTGGTCGCGCTGACCGGCTTCGTCGGCCTGGGTGCACTGCTGTGGTGGAAGGCGGGTTCGCCGACGCTCGGTACCGCGATGCTGGTCGGCATCGTCGGCACGCTCGCCGTCCTCGCGCTGCTGGCGTGGGCACTGATCGTGCTGGTGCGCCGGTTGCGTTCGCGGCTGCGGGGCAGCCTGCGTTACGGGCTGGCCAATGTCAGTCGGCGCGCGGGCACGTCGATCGCGCAGGTGTCGGCGCTGGGCCTGGGCCTGATGGCGCTGCTGTTGCTGACCTTCGTGCGCACCGATCTGCTCGACCGCTGGCAGCTGGCGCTGTCCGCCAACGCGCCGAACCGCTTCATCATCAACGTGCAGCCGGACCAGGTGGATCCGGTGAAGACCTTCATGCAGGGGCGGGGCCTGTCGACAGTGGATCTCTACCCGATGATCCGCGGCCGCCTGGTGGAGCTCAACGGCAAGCCCACCAGCGGCGCCGACTACGAAGAGGCCGACGAGCGTACCCAGCGTCGCGCCGACCGCGAGTTCAACCTGTCGATGGCGGCGACGCTACGCGACGACAACAAGGTCACCGCAGGCGAGTTCTGGACCGGGCGTACACCGTCTTCGCCGGAGCTGTCGGTGGAGGAGGAGTTCGCCGAGGGGCTGGGCTGGAAACTCGGCGACCAAGTTGCGTTCGACATCGCCGGCCAGCATTTCGAGGGTCGCATCACCAGCCTGCGCAGCGTGGACTGGGAAAGCTTCCGTCCGAACTTCTTCGTGGTCGCCTCGCCGGGCGCGCTCGATGGCTACTCGGCCAGCTACATCACCGCAGTCAGCGTGCCGTCGGGCGATGCCGCGTTCACCCGCGAACTGGTCAACCAGTTCCCCAACCTGTCGGTGATCGACGTGGAGGCGGTGCTCAACCAGGTGCGCAGCACGGCGGAGCAGGTGTCGCAGGTCGTGCAGGTGGTGTTCTGGTTCTCGCTGGCGGCCGGTCTGCTGGTGCTGATGGCGGCGGTGAGCGCGAGCCAGGACGAGCGGCTGCTGGAAGGCGGGGTGATGCGCGTGCTCGGCGGCAGCCGGCGCCAGCTGCGGCTGGCGCAGGCATCGGAGTTCGCGGCCATCGGCCTGCTCGCGGGCCTGGTCGCGGCGATCGCGGCCTCCGTGCTGTCCGGCGTGGTCGCCACACAGGTGTTCGACCTGCCGTGGAAGGCCAACTGGCAGCTGGCCGCCATCGGCGGCGGCCTCGGCATGCTGGCCGCGCTCGGCGCGGGCCTGTTCGCGACGCGCAAGGTACTGGATGCGCCACCGTCGGTGACGCTGCGCGAACTGCAGGGATGATGCGAAGAATCAGTGGCGACGACCGTCGCCGCTCCCCTCGCGCGTGAGATCCTCGGCCCGCACCGGGGTCGCGTCAAAGCGGCGGCCGTAGGCGCGCTCCTCGATCACGCGCTCGACCTCTTCCTCCGGCAGGTCGGGTGCGCCGTACACCGCGTAAGCGATGCTGCCGTCGTCGCGTTCGCCGACCTGGTGCAGGCGGTAGCGCGCATGGCCGCCGCCGCTGTTCTCGGGATAGTGGACCGGCGGACGTCCGCCTTCCAGGTCCATCTCGCTGTTGTCCACCACGCCACCCACGAACAACGCTCTCATCTTCCACTCTCCTGCAGGACGATGATCGCGAGTCTGGCAGTCGCGATGTTCGCGCAAGGTCAAGCAAACATGGTGCAGGCGCAAACGAGACGCTTGGCAAAGCTGAACAAAAAGAAGGGGCGAGCCGAAGCTCACCCCTTGATGCACACCACCTGGCGCAGCGTATGGACCACCTCCACCAGGTCGGACTGCGCGGCCATGACCGCATCGATGTCCTTGTAGGCGGCCGGCGATTCGTCGATCACGCCGGCGTCCTTGCGGCATTCGACGTGCGCCGTGGCCTCGCGGTGCTGCGACAGCGTGATCTGCTGGCGCGCGGCGGTACGGCTCATCACGCGGCCTGCGCCGTGGCTGCAGCTGTGGAAGCTGTCGCCATTGCCCTTGCCGCGCACGATGAAGCTCTTCGCGCCCATGCTGCCGGGGATGATCCCCAGCTCGCCGGCACGCGCGCTCACCGCGCCCTTGCGGGTGACCAGCAGCTCCTCGCCGCCGTGCTTTTCCTTCTGCACGTAGTTGTGGTGGCAGTTGACCACCATCTTCTCCAACTGGAACTTCGGCAGGCGGTGACGCATCTCGGCCAGCACGCGCGACATCATCGCCTCGCGGTTCTCCCGGGCGTAGTCCTGCGCCCACGACACGGCCTCCACGTAGTCATCGAACAGCGGCTCGCCCTGCATGAAGAACGCGAGGTCCTTGTCCGGCAGGTGGAAGCCGAGCACGCGGTGCTCGAGCTGCCTGCGCGCCTGCTCGATGAAGTAGGTGCCGATCAGGTTGCCGGTGCCGCGCGAACCGCTGTGCAGCATCACCCAGACGGCGTCGCTTTCGTCGAGACAGAGCTCGATGAAGTGGTTGCCACCGCCCAGCGTGCCGATCTGGCAGCCGAGCTTGTCGGTACGGATCCTGCGGTGCTTCTGCTTGATCGTGTCCAGGCGCTGTTCGAGCCCCGACTGCGCGATGCGGGTTGCGATGCCGTCGGGCAGCTTCCAGTGTTCGCCGCCGCGGCCGTTGCCGACCGGCACGCTGCGCTCGATGCTGGAACGCAGCTGCGCCAGACTGTCGGGCAGGTCCTTCGCGCGCAGCGTGGTACGCACCGCGGCCATGCCGCAGCCGATGTCCACGCCGACCGCGGCCGGGATGATCGCGCCACGGGTCGGGATGACCGAACCCACGGTCGCGCCCTTGCCCAGGTGCACGTCGGGCATCACTGCGACCCACGGCCCCACGAACGGGATGGACGCGATGTTGCGCAGCTGCTCGTGGGCTTGCTGTTCCAGCGGCACACCGCGCACCCAGCCCTTGATCGGCGTGGTGCTGCCCTCGGCGTGCAGCAGTTCGAATTGACTACTCATTTCAATCTCCTTATGCCCGCCGCGCTTCGTTGCGCGGCGGGCTGCGTTCTTTCATTCCGTGTTGCACAGCCCGTGTGCGCGCAGTTCACGCGCGCCGAGCTGTCGTTTCGATCGGGCGTACACATCGCGACATCCATAGAGCACATGATCGC
Source organism: Pseudoxanthomonas sp. PXM01 (assembly GCF_014851815.1). Taxonomy (GTDB): domain Bacteria; phylum Pseudomonadota; class Gammaproteobacteria; order Xanthomonadales; family Xanthomonadaceae; genus Pseudoxanthomonas_A. The sequence goes on along the minus strand of NZ_JACVAJ010000002.1, from coordinate 1,388,595 downwards.
CGTGGTAGACCACGCGCCCGGCACCCCGATGGCCATGGGCCACCACGATGCAGCGACGGACTACGTCGGCGACTCCGGGGCCGAAGCCCGCCGCGGGGATCGCCGCGAGATCCACGTCGTACCAGATGCCGTGCAGGCGATGCAGCTGCCGCAGCGGCGTCAGTTCGACTCGGTCCGGCGTCAGCACCTTCGCAGCCTGCAGCACCTTCTCCTGCCGCCGCGCTTGCTCGCGTTCGCGATTGGTGCGCAGCAGCCCGGTTGATGGATCCACGTAGAGCGCCGGCGCCCACCGGTCCGCGAGTGGCGTGGGCTCGCCCCACCTCTTCTGCCAGTGCAGCCGTCCGTCGATGACGGACACGCGCACCGCGACGAAGTCGACGAGGTGCTGATGGATGTGCTGCTGCACCGTGCTGCGCCGATCGATGCCGGCGCAGATCTCCGAGTACACGGCGTCCCAGGGTCTGCCGACCTGCCGGTGCAGGTAGCGTTCCAGGGGCCGCAGGTTCTCGTTGAGATGCCTCCGGTGCTGATGGCGCGACCGCAAGCCTTCCTGCATCGGCGAGCCTTCGTCGAGTGCGTGTGGCGCCCGCTCACGCGCGTAGCTTCCGCCACGCCGGGGGCGCTCCACGATGACCTTGAACATGTCGTTCCGCATGGGTTGTCCTTCGTCCTTGGGGGCCGTGGCAGCCGCGTCCCTGCGGCCACCCCGGCTTGCTACTTCAATGTCACCAGCTGCTTCAGCACGCCATCCAGGCCGCCGAACACGGTGAGCTTGTCGATCTTCTCGGTGACCTTCTCCAGCGCCTCGAGCTCCTTCAGGCGCATCAGCACCGGCGACTCGTCGATCAGCTTCGCGGTGTTGAGCAGGGAACGCGTGGCGTTCGCCTCCTCGCGACGACGGATCACGTTGGCTTGCGCCTGCTTCTCCGCCTGCACCACCGCGTTGAGGATCTCCTTCATCTCGCCCGGCAGGATCACGTCCTTCACGCCCACGCCCAGCACCTCCACGCCGAGGCCGTTCAACTGGCCGCGCACGTACGCAAAGATGTCGGCGTCGAGCGAGGCCTTGTCGCCCAGCAGCTCGTCCAGCGTCTTGGCGGAGACCGCCCTGCGCAGGCCGTACTGCAGCTCGCGGTAGACGAAGTCGCCGACCTTGGCGACCTTGGTGCGCGAGGCCACCACGTCGGTGACGCGGGTGCTCGCGGCCAGGTTCACGCGCAGGCTGACCTTGTCGCGGGTCAACAGTTCCTGGCCCGATACCTCGATCGTCTGCACGCGCAGGTCGACCACATCCACCACCACGTTCTTCCGGAAGTTCCAGAAGGCGTAGCTGCCTGCCGCAAGCGTGCGCTCGAGCTTGCCGTCGATGAACACCAGACCGGCGGACTCCGCCGGCACCTCGGCCACGACCGCCAGCTTCGACAGCGTGCCCAACTGGCGCAGACGACGCGCGACGGCGGCATCCACCTCCAGCGAGGCGAGGGTCACCGCCTGCACCTCGACCTTCACCAGGCCGATCCAGTACAGGCGCCGCGTGCCGGGCGGCAGCACGTCTTCCAGCTTGCCGTTCTTCAGCACCAGGCCGACCTGGTCCACCCCGATATCGGCGCAGACGAAGGTCTCGCCCAGGCGCTCGCCCAGGCCGACGATCAGTGCGTCAACGTCGTGGCCGGCGTATTCCGGCGCGGCGATGTTGAAGGTGCGTACCTCGGTGCGACCCATCGGGTCGAACCAGCGGTACACGCCGGGTGCGAGCACGCGCTCGAACCGACGGTTGCGATACACCAGGCCGCGCTCGCCGTCACCGATCACGACCCTCTTGGTCCAGAACATGGCGTTGTTCTCCTTGTTGGCTCTGGTGGTTCGATCCGGCTTGTCGGCATCGCCGCGGTGGATCGAATCCCGCGACGATGGAAGCCGGCCGCGACATGCGGCTGGCGGAAGAAGGTGGAAACGTCCCTGGACGGAGGCGGTGCGGACAGCCGGCGCTGTCGGCGGAAGCCTCGTGGCGGCGACGCGATCCTGGGATCGCATCGAACGTCTCGCGCATCCGCGTCGAGGGCGCGGTGCCGGCACCGTCCCCGCTGCGGTGTTCCGTCTTCCTGCACTCCATCGCGGGAAGCCGGCACGCCGCACGAGGCGTTTCCTGGGTGGGACTTGCGTCCCGGTGTCATGACGTGACAGGTCAAGTGCCCTTGCAGGCGTTGGAGCGGGAGTCGAACCCGCGACACTCGGTATCTGAAACCGATGCTCTAACCGTCTGAGCTATCCAGAGGTGACGTACCGGAATCGAACCGGCTTGCCCAGCTTTCGCTGGTGCCTAACCATTCGGCCATCGTCATGGGGAACACCATGTCCCACGCTTCGGCATACGCCACGGCAGCGCCGCGCGCACCGGACGGGATACAAACCCGTACCGCTGTAGCGTGTTCGATCGATGCTCCGCATTGCCGGCTGTCGCCAACCGGCAATTCGTGCAGGCGCAGAGCGCCCGTGTGTGGTGTCCATTCCCCGCGCCGCTCGCGTCGAAGCATCACAACGCAGCGCACATGCGCCGGTCGCAGCCGCGCCCCTGCCTCGGGGCGCGCGGACGCGCTACCCGGATGCTCCAGGGCGGAAAGAAACTTCCGTGGTGGAATGGATGGAACCTGGTCGATGCATGCGCATCCTCCGCGAACGCTGAAAACAAAACGCCCCCGGGACGTGCGACCCGAGGGCGTTCGCGTTCCTCGGGAGATCGGGGTGGCCGATCTCCCTGGGAGTCAGCCGGATGTCAGAAGATCAGGTGCCGCGCGCGTTCTATATCGCGCAGGTCGCACCCATTCGCGTGCAGCGCCATGCCGCAGCGCGATGGCTGCAGGGCAAGCTTGCTGTCGAAGGAATAGGCGGGCTTCATGATGAAAAATCTTCTGGTGAAAAAACGGCCACGGGGCCGACGGGCGCGCACGATACGCCGCTTGAATGTGGAGCGCAACACTTTTTTCACTTTTTTTCGAAAGGCCGACAGGCGGCATCAACGAATGGAGCGAAGGGCGTGTCGCTAGAATGGCGTCCTCTTTCTCGTTGCGTGCATGCCGTGGCCTCCCGATTCTCCGATCCCGCCCTTGATGCGTTGATGCTGCCCTTCGCGCAGGGCCAGCTCGCTTGGCCTTCCGGGCCGGTGCTGTTCCTGCGCGCACGCGATGGCGCGGCGCTGAGGCAGTTTCCGCTTGCATCGCTTGTGTGCGAACAGAGTTTCCGTCCCGATGCCGAACTGTTGGAGCGCGCGGGCTTGCGCGTGGTCGCGGATGCCGCGGAAGACGGTGTGCGTTATCCCCTCGTACTGGTGCTGCCGCCGCGACAGCGCGAGGAAGCGCGCGCACTGCTGGCGCGCGCCGTGCAGCTCGCTGCGCCCGGCGGTATCGTCGTTGCGGCGATGACCAACAACGAAGGCGCGAAGTCGGGCGAGGCGGACCTGAAGCAGCTCACGGGTATCGCCGGCACGCTGACCAAGTTCCACTGTCGCACGTTCTGGACGCGGCCGTTGGGCGAGGGCACGGGCGAAGCGCTGCTGAAGCAGTGGTCGTCACTCGATGCGCCACGCCGCATCGAAGGCGGCCGTTTCCTGAGTCGGCCCGGTGTGTTCGCCTGGAATCGCATCGATCCTGCCTCCGCGCTGCTAGTCGAATGCCTGCCGGCCGATATCGCCGGCCATGGCGCCGATCTCGGTGCCGGCTGGGGCTTCCTGTCGCTGGCCCTGCTCGAACGCTGCCCGGGTATCACCGCACTCGATCTCTACGAGGCAGAGGCACGTGCCTTGTCCCTGGCGAAGGAGAACCTGGGCGCGGCGGCCTCCTCCGTACGCATCGATTTCCGCTGGCACGACGTGACCGGGGGTTTGCCGGAGCGTTACGACTTCATCGTCAGCAATCCGCCATTCCACACGCAAAGCCGCGCGGACCGTCCCGACATCGGCCAGCGCTTCATCACGGCCGCCGCGGCCGCACTGAAGCCGGGTGGCCGGCTGTGGCTGGTCGCCAACCGCCACCTGCCGTACGAGCAGACCTTGAACGACAGTTTCGGCGAGATCCGGGTGGCCGGCGAACGCGATGGCTTCAAGGTGATCGCAGCCACCAAGGCGAGGCGCTGAGCGCATGAAGATCGTCAAGCACATCGCCAACCTCGGCTACGGCAGCCGCAAGCAGGTGCAGTGGATGTTCCGCGAGGGCCGCATCACCGATGCCGACGGCGAGGTGTTGTATGCCGACGATCCGGTCGACCACGACGCCATCCGCATCGATGGCGAGCCGCTCGATCCCGCACCTGGACTGGCCATCCTGTTGCACAAGCCGGTGGGCTACACCTGTTCGACCAAGGACACCGGCCGCATCGTCTATGACCTGTTTCCTTCGCGTTTCCGCGATCGTTCGCCGGTGCTGTCCACGGTGGGGCGACTCGATCGCGAGACGAGCGGTCTGCTGTTGCTCACCGACGATGGTGGGCTGCTGCACCGGATCATCTCGCCGAAGGCCAATCTGCCGAAGGTATACGACGCCACGCTGGCGCAGGACCTGCGCGGCGACGAGGGCGCGATCTTCGCCAGCGGCACACTGATGCTGGAATCCGAGCAGACGCCGCTGGCACCCGCCGGTCTGGAGGTGGTGGATCCGCGTCATGCCCACCTGACGCTGACGGAAGGTCGCTACCACCAGGTACGCCGCATGTTCGCGGCGGTCGGCAATCATGTCGAGGCGTTGCATCGCAGCCGTGTCGGCGGGTTGACGCTGGATGGTCTGGCCCCGGGCGAGTGGCGGATCCTCGACGAAGACGATCTGCAGCGGCTGTTCGGAACGGCGGCATGACGACGCCCGTGTCGCTGCTGTTCACGCCGGTGGCGGTGATCTTCGACATGGACGGACTGATGCTGGACAGCGAGCGCGCCATCATCGGCTGCCTGGCGGACGCGGCGCGCGAGCTCGGCCATGACCTGCCCGACGTGCTGTGGCTGTCGATGGTTGGCCACAGCGAAGCGGTGTGCCGGCATCTGCTGGACGAAGCGGTCGGCGAGACGCAGCGCGACCTCATCCTGCAGCGCTCGCACGTGCTCTACGACGCGGTAGTCGCAGCCGGCGTGCCGCATCGCCCGGGTATCCTCGCGATGCTGGATTTCCTGCAGGCTCGCGGCATTCCGCGAGCCGTCGCCACCTCGACGCGACGACCGCTGGCGTTGAAGAAGCTGGAGGCTTCGGGCCTGCTGTCTCGCTTCGATGCCGTGTGCACCAGCAGCGATGTCGAACACCCGAAGCCTGCGCCCGATGTCTATCTGCTGGCCGCCCGTTCGCTCGGCGCCGACCCGACGCGATGCCTGGTGCTGGAGGATTCACCGACCGGCGTGCGCGCTGCGCTGGCCGCCGGCATGTACCCGATCCAGATCCCCGACCTGCTCGAGCCCGATGACGCCGTGCGCGCGTTGGGTCATCTGATCCTGCCATCGCTGGACGATGCACGTTTGCTGCTGGAGCAGCGGCTGGCAGCGCACGCGGATATCTGATGTGGTAGCGACGTAAGTCGCGAAGCCTTTGGCCAGAACTCCGAGGTGTCTCCGGGTAAATCGCTGATGGCGATCGCTCTAGCGCTTGCCATGCTTACCTCTCTCACGGGAGCGTCGGCATGTCGGGATACTCGGAGCTTGGGAAAGGCCGCTTCTCGATGCCGGGTCAGGCCTACCTGGTGACATTCACCACGGTGGATCGCCGTCGGCTGTTCGATCAATCGGATAGGGCAAGCGACGCTTGTCGCGCCATCACGGCAGCTCGGCTCTGGTACCGGTCTCGGCTGTTGTGCTGGGTGTTGATGCCGGACCATTGGCATGGCGTGATCGAGCTTGGGACGATGGACGACCTATCGACCACCGTGCAGCGGTTGAAATCCAATAGCGCCAGGATGATCCGTCGGCACCATCCCGATGCCGGGAGCATATGGGAGAAGGGATTTCATGATCGCTCGTTGCGGAACGGGCCTGCGGTGTTGGCGGCGGCACGTTACATCGTGGCCAATCCGTTGCGTGCCGGTCTTGCGCGAAGCGTGGGGCAATATCCGTGGTGGGATGCGGTCTGGCTTTGATTCTTCCCGCGATGGAGAAGCAAAAGCATCGCGACTCACGTCGCTCCCACGCCCGACATCCCCACACCCGACATCACGGGCTGCTTCGCTACTCGGCGAACAGCTTCTCCCACCCCGCATGCCCCAGCGCATCCAGTGTTTTCACGTTGCGCTCGACGATCACGTCGGGGTCCGGGAAGGCCTCCACTGCGCGGTCGATGCTGGCTTCGCGCAGCAGGTGCAGGGTGGGGTAGGGCGAGCGGTTGGTGTAGTTGCTGATGTCGTCCGGCATGGTGCCGGCGAACTGGTAGTTCGGGTGGAAGCTGGCGACCTGGATCTCGCCCTGCAGGTCGAGCGCCTCGACGGCCGCGTCGGCGTTCTCGAGGAAATCGTTGTAGTCCAGGAAGTCGGCCAGCACGTCCGGATGCACGATCAGCGTGGTGTCGATCTGCTCGGGATCGGTGTCGCGCAACAGCACGAGTTCTTCCGCCAGTTCCTCCAGCAGCGCTTCCGGAGTGCTGGCATCGCTCAGCACGAAGCGGACCTGCTGCTTCACGTACACCGCCTTGGCGAACGGGCACAGGTTCAGGCCGATCACGGCGCGCTCCACCCAGCGGCGTGTCGCGTCGATCGGGTCTTCGGTCGGTGGGATAGGGTCAGCCATGGAGATGCATGAAGAGCGGGGCGGGAAGTCTAAAGGTCGGGAGGCTGGCGTGCTTCTGAAATGCCTGCACCGGATAGTTTTGTTATAGAATAACAGTCGATATGAGCATCGTTGTTTCATGACTGCCCCGCCAGCGCCATCCGCGCGCCTCACCTCGATCGATCAATTGCGCGGGCTGGTCATGCTGTTGATGCTGCTCGATCACGTGCGCGAGACCTTCTTCCTGCACATGCAGGTCTCCGATCCGGTCGACGTCGACAGTGTCTCGCCCCTGTTGTTCGTCTTCCGCCTGGGCGCCCATCTCTGTGCGCCGGCGTTCGTCTTCCTCACCGGCCTGTCCGCGTGGCTGTATGGCCAGCGGCAGCCACGGCCACGCGTGGCGACGGCCGCCTTCCTGGCCAAGCGCGGCGTGTTCCTGCTCGTGCTGGAACTGACACTGGTCAATTTCGCGTGGACGTTCGAGTTGCCGCCGCAGACGGTGTATCTGCAGGTGATCTGGGCCATCGGGCTGTCGATGCTGGCGCTGGCCGCACTGCTCTGGTTGCCCCGGGGCGTGCTGGTGGCGGCCGGATTGGGGGTGATCGCGGGCCACAACCTGCTCGACGACGTCCGTCTTGAGGGTCCCTTCGGGCACGCGCTGTGGTCGATCCTGCATCAGCGCGACTGGATCGTGATTTCCGACGGCGCGCTCAGGCTGCGCACGTCGTACCCGGTGCTGCCGTGGATTGGCGTGATCGCGCTGGGCTATGCCGCCGGGCCCTGGTTCGGGACGACGATGGCGCCGTCATTGCGCCATCGCCGCCTGCTTGCCTGGGGTGCCGCGTCGCTGGCGGTCTTCTTCGTGCTGCGGGCGCTCGATGTCTACGGCGATGCGCCGTGGCACGTGGCTGCCGATCGTGTCCGCACGCTGATGGCGTACTTCAATGTCACCAAGTATCCGCCGTCGCTGCTGTTCCTGGCGTTGACGCTGGGCACGTCGTTGTTGCTGCTGAGGTTGTTCGAGCAGCGGCAGTGGGCGGCGAGGCTGGTGCCCTTGGCGACACTCGGCGGTGCGCCGATGTTCTTCTACCTGCTGCACCTGTACGTGCTCAAGCTGCTGTACGTGGCGGCGGTTGCGACGTGGGGTGCGAACCAGGGCGAGCATTTCGGCTTCGGCCACGCCGGCTGGCTGTTGCCGGTGGCCGTCGCCCTGGCCTTGGCGCTGTATCCGGCGACCCGCGCCTTCGCCCGATTGAAGGCCCGTCGCCGCGACCTGGCGTGGCTGCGCTATCTCTGAGCCGACGGCCTGCCGTCAGTCGCGGAAGTTGTCGAACTGCAGCGGCAGCTCGAATTCGGTCTTCTTCAGCAGTGCGATGACGTCCTGCAGGTCGTCGCGCTTCTTGCCGGTGACGCGCAGCTTGTCGCCGTTGATCTGCGCTTCGACCTTCAGCTTGGCGTCCTTGATGGTGCCGACGATCTTCTTGGCCAGCTTCTGCTCGATGCCCTGCTGGACGGTGATCTTCTGGCGGGCGCCGGCGAGATTGGTCTCCACGTCGCCGAAGTCCAGGCAGCGGGCGTCGATCTGCCGCGCGATCAGGCGCGCGCGCAGGATGTCGGTCATCTGCTTGAGCTGGAAATCGCTGGGCGCGGACTGGGTGATCAGTTTCTCTTCCAGCACGAACTTGGCGTCCACGCCCTTGAAGTCGAAGCGGGTAGACAGTTCGCGGTTGGCCTGGTCCACGGCGTTGGTCAGTTCGTGGACGTTGACTTCGGACACGACGTCGAATGAGGGCATGGGGGAGATCCTGTAGCGGGGCGCGGAATTCTACCGTGTGTCGGGAAGCGGCATCCCGTCTGGCGAGATCTGCCGGCGCGAGGAGCGCGCCACCTGGGCGAGGCGACGGACGCTCTCGCAGATCAGCAGCGGGACGATCCAGCTGCACCACAGCAGGGTCGCGATCAGGGTGGGCGACGGCGCCAGGCCGCCCGCAATGGCGACGGGCAGCGACAGGCGGAAGATGACCGGGGCCAGCGTCACCGCGTAGTTGCGCGTCATCCAGCGCTGGTGCCGGTCCACCGCGCCACGGCGGATCGCGATGAGGCCGGTCAATCCGGTGGTGAGCCAGGCCAGTGCGGTAGCGGCGAAGGCCAGGCGGATCGCGAACGGCGCCGGCGAGGTGGCGATCAGTCCTGTGGCACCGGCCGCGGCCACCAGCATGCCAACCAGGTAGGCGCGGCCGGTCAGGCGATGCAGGCGCGGATGGCGCCTGCGCCATTGGGTCAGGAACTGCACCGGCCCAAGCAGCACGGTGGTGAGGCCCCCGGCGAGATGCATCCACAACCAGCCTCGGCGTGTCATGAACATGCCGTAGGCGTCCGAATCGAGATGCCGGTACTTGCCGTAGGCGGCGAGCAGGAACTCGAGACTGGCGATCGCGAGCAGCAGCCACAGCACGGCCCAGGCCAGGCGGACGGCGAGGCGCGCGCGCGGCGACGCACTGCGAGGAGCGATTCCGGTCATCGGCCTGCCTGAGGGTGGGTGCGTGCAGCGTAACGCACGCCGGCGGAGGCGATAATGGCGCATGCCCACTGCCCGTCCCTCGCTCGCCTCCGCCGTCCTGCTGATGCTGGCTGCCGTGCTCATGTTCGCGCTGATGGATGCAGGCCTGAAGCTGCTGTCCGCGCACTATCCGCCGCTGCAGGTGGCGGCCCTGCGCGGCCTGTCCTCGCTGCCGCTGGTGACGCTGTGGGTGCTGGCGACGGTACCGGCGCGCACGCTGCTGCAGGTGCACTGGCCGTTGCATCTGTTCCGCGGCGCGCTGGGCGTGGCCATGATGGCCGGCTTCGTCTATGGCCTGCGCACCATGCCGCTGTCCACGGCGTACGCGATCACCTTCGTCGCGCCGCTGCTGGTCACCGCGATGGCCGGGCCGCTGCTGAAGGAAAAGGTGGGTGCGGCGCGCTGGATCGCCATCGGCATCGGCCTGGTCGGGGTGCTGGTGATCCTTCGGCCGACCGGCGAAGGCATGCTGACGGGCGGCGGCCTGGCGATCCTGATCGCCGCCGTCTGCTATGCGATGGGCGCGGTCACCGTGCGCATGCTGGCGCAGCGCGACAGTACCCAGGCGATGGTGTTCTGGTTCGTCGTGCTCCTGTCGCTGGGGGCATGGCTGCTGGCGCTGCCGACGTGGAAGTCGTTGCAGGCCGCGCATGTCTGGATCATCGCCGGCGTCGGCATCTCCGGTTCGCTGGCGCAGGTGGCGCTGACCGAAGCCTTCCGCCGTGGCGAGGCCTCGCTGATCGCGCCGCTGGAGTACACCGCGTTGCTGTGGGGCGTGCTGCTGGACGTGGCGTTGTGGTCGGTACTGCCGGACGGCGTCACCTGGATCGGCGCCGGCATCATCGTGGCGAGCGGCCTGTACCTGTTGCGGCGCGAAAAGGTCCACGTCGAAGCCGAGCATCCCTGACGCGCGTTACGGCATGATGCAGGTATGCCCATCGTCCTTGTCCTGCTGTTCGTCTTCCTGTTGCTCGCCCTGTGGGCACTGCTGCTGCCGCTCTCGTTGTGGCAGCGGTATCGCTACGGCCGCGCACGACGCATGGCACGGCCCTGGCTGCTGACGTTCAACGCCTGGAGTCTGCTGGTCTCGGTGGCGATCTTCGTCGCGGTCAGCGCGTTCGGCCTGTTCTGGTGGCCGGACAGCCTGGTCGGTGCGGGTGCGGGTCTGCTGGCGGGCAGCGTGCTCGGTCTGCTCGGCGTGTGGCTGACGCGCTGGGAGGTGGCGCCGCAGGGCGTGTTCTACCAGCCCAATGCCTGGCTGGCGCTGCTGCTGGTGGCCATCGTCGCCGGCCGCATCGTGTGGGGGACGGTGCAGATGGTGCAGTACTGGCAGTCGGAGCGTGTGCCGGCGACGCATGCGCTGCTGAGCGGACATGGCAGCCTGCTGGCGGTGGGTGGCCTGTTGCTGGGCTACTACCTGGTCTATGCGTGGTGCGTGAAATGGCGCGTCGCCCGTCTTGGGCGGCTGCGCGGCTACAGCGCGCGCTGATCGCCTGCGACCGGACAAAGAGGCGGCGGACCCGGAGGCCCGCCGCCGTATCGACGCGCTGACGCGATGGATCAGAAGCGCGCGCCGATACCCACACCCACGACCCACGGGTCGATCGTCAGTTCTTCGCCAGTGCCCTGGCCGCCGACGCGCACGCCGGCGTCACCCTTCATGTAGCGCGCATCGGCACGGGCAAACCACGTCGGGTTGATGTTGAAGTCCATGCCTGCCGTGGCCATGGCGCCCTTGGCGGTCTCCAGACCCACGTGGGCACCATCACCGCCGATGCTCTCGTTGCTGAAGTTGGATTCGTAATAGCCCAGGCCCACGAACGGGCGCATCACCCTGTCGGGCGTGCCGAAGTGGTACTGGCCGCTCAGCGCGATCGGCTGCTGGTCGACGGTGCCGATCTTGCCCGGACCATCGGCCTTGACGCGGTGGTTGAACTTGTCGGCGGCACCCCACAGTTCCACCGCCACGTTGTCGGTGGCGTACCAGCTGGCGCTGATCACGGGGGCGACATCGCCATCGATCTTCAGGCCAGGCGCCGGATCGCGATCGGGCTTGAGGATGGCGGCGCCGCCGACGACGGCGAAACGCTTGCCGGAAGCATCGGATGCCGTATCCGCGCTCGCGTCCTGCGCAAAGGCCGGAACGGCGATGAGGGAAGCCAGGGCAATCGTGAGGGTTCGAATGGACGTCATGCAGGAATCTCCTGTTCTGTTTTCTTATATCCCTGACGGATGATGCGATGCGTGATGCGTCGTGGCCGTCAGGGCGAGCGCACCGTAACCAGCCGCGCATGAATGCCCACTACGCCGCGACGTGAACCGATCGACAATGCAGCGGAATCGATGGGTCAGCAGGTGCGCATTTCACGGTGTCTGCATGACGCTGAGCGCGATGGCCGCAATCGTTCAGCGGCGTGTACCCCGTGCGCGGGCATCGCAATGCATGACGCGGCCACGCGGCTGCGCTACTGTTCGCGTAACACGGGGTGGTGACCATGGCGAGCAGCAAGGCGAAGACGGTCGACGAGTACCTGGCGGAGCTGCCGGACGACCGGCGCGCGGTCGTGTCGGCCGTTCGCGACCTGGTCAACCGGCACATGCCCGAGGGGTATGTCGAAACGATGAGCTGGGGCATGGTCAGCTGGGAGATCCCGCTGACGCGCTACCCGACCACCTATAACAAGCAGCCGCTGTCGTACGTCGCGCTTGCGGCGCAGAAGCAGTACTACGCGTTGTACCTGACGACGTGCTACGCGAACTCCGTGCAGGACGTGGTATTGCGCAACGCCTACGCGGATGCCGGGAAAAGGCTGGACATCGGCAAGAGCTGCCTGCGGTTCAAGGCGCTGGACGACCTGCTGCCCGACGTGATCGGCAGCGTGATCGCATCGACGCCGGTGGACGCGCATATTGCACACTACGAAGCCAGCCGCGCACGGACGTGACCCGCATGCCCCCTGCCAAACGCAAGCCGCGCACCGGACGCGCCCAGACGGAGCTGCCTGTCCCCGGCAGCCATCTGACGATGGCGGACCTGGCGAAGGTGGCCGGCGTCTCCGCGATCACCGTCTCGCGCGCGCTGCGCGACAGTCCGCTGGTCAATGCCGAGACCCGAGAGCGGGTGCGGCAGGTGGCGCAGCAATACGGCTATGCGTTCAACGTGAGCGCACGCAACCTCAAGCTCCGCCGCAGCATGACGGTGGCGGTGGTGGTGGAAATGAAGCCGACCGTGGAGCGGCAGATGTCCGGCCCGTATCCGCTCGACCTGCTGGGCGGCATCACCCAGGAGCTCACCTCCACCGGCTACAGCGTGCTGCTGACGTCGCTGCAGGGCGGCTCGTTGCCGAACGTGCAGGCGGCCGACGGCGTCATCCTGCTCGGCCAGGGCGCGCACGAGGACGCCATGCACGCCGTGCAGCGCTGGGGGCGGCCGATGGTGGTCTGGGGCGCGGTGAGCCGGCACGAATCGCAGGTTGTGGTGGGCAGCGACAACCAGCGCGGTGGCGCCCTGGCGGCGGAGCGTTTCATTGCGCTCGGCCGGCGGCGTCCCGCCTTCCTCGGTGATCCGGCGCACGGCGAGTTTGCCGAGCGGCTGGAAGGCTTCGCGGGCGCATTGGCGCGGCATGGCATCACCCCGCTGACGCCGACCGTCGGCAGCTTCACCGTCGGCGCCGGTGCGGAAGCCGTGCACGCACTGCTGGAAGCACATCCGCAGGTCGATGCCCTGTTCGCCGCCAGCGACCTGCTGGCCATCGGCGCGATCCGTGCGCTGATCGAGCGCGGCCGTCGCGTGCCGGAAGACGTCTCGGTGATCGGCTACGACGACACCCCGCTGGGGGCCACCTACGTACCGCCGCTGACCTCGGTGCACCAGAACTTCATCGATGCGGGCGTGCTGCTGGCACGCAAGGTCCGGGCCCTGATCGAGGGCGAGGCGGCCGCCTCTGAGACCCTGCCGACCCACCTGGTGGTCCGCGCGACCTGAGCGCTGGAGGGTGCTGCATCGCAGCGTCCACCCGGTGGACAGTCGTGGCCACCGCGTGCCGGCGATTCCGAAGCAAGTCATTGAACAGCATGATCTTTCCGCGCGGACGGAAAGGCGTCCGACCGTGCATTCGCTGAGTCCGAGCGTGACCTGACATCGATAACTTGACATCGATAACAACGACTTCTAGCTTGCCTCCGCCCCGGGCTGCCCGCCCGGGAAGGATTGGGCCAGCACGGGGATGTCGGTGGAAGATCGTTCGGAAAAGGCAGGAGCAATGGCTGCGCAGGAGCGTCAGGGTCCGATGGACCCGTGGCGGCTCACGCAGCGGGGCTTCGACGCGGCACGCGCCGCGCATGACGAGACCCTGTTCGCGCTGGCGAACGGCACCCTGGGCGTGCGCGGTGCGCTGGAGGAGGGCGACAGCGCCAGCGACGGCACGTTCCTGTCGAGCGTGTACGAACGGAACCCGATCCATTACCACGAGCGCTTCCCGGGGTTCACCCGCAGCACCGACACCCGCGTGCCGGTGGCCGAGGGCAAGCACATCCGGCTGCAGCTCGGCGACCGGCCGCTTCGCCTGTCCGAAGCCGAATGGCTCGACTTCGAGCGCACGCTGGATCTCGAGGCCGGCGCCCTGCATCGCCGCCTGCGCCTGAAGACGCCGCAAGGCCACACGCTGGAGATCACCGCGCAGCGCGTGGTGCCCTTGGCGGAACGCGCACTGCTGGCGATCCGTTTCGAAGTGGCCTCCATCGACTACGCAGGTCCGCTGACGCTGGCTTCGTCCATCGAGACCGGGCGCCAAGCGGTTGAGCAGGGCGACGATCCGCGTATCGGCGTGCACGGTGGCCAGGACCTGCTGGCGTCGGACGAACACGCCGATGCCGACGGCGCGCGGCTCGCGCAGCGCACGCACCACAGCGCCATGACGCTGGTCTGCGCGCAGCATCATTCTCTGTCCGACGGCCTCGTCTTCGAAGGTGCGGCAACCGGAGCAGGCCGCGTCGAGCAGCGCTTCGTCGCCACGCTGCAACCGGGCGCGTCGGTGGTGATCGAGAAATTCGTTGCGTACGACGATGGCAACGGCACCGCCGCCGATGGCGTGGATGTGGTCCTGACGCGCGCAACATCGGCTGGTTTCGAAGCCATCGCCGCGGCCCAGGCCGAGACGATGCAGGCCTTCTGGCAACGTGCCGGCCTATCGGTGGACGGCGATCCCGCGGCGGAACTCGCGCTGCGCTTCAACCTGTTCCACCTGCTGCAGTCTGCGGGTCGCGACGGCATCACCGGCACCGCCGCCAAGGGCATCACCGGCGAAGGCTACGAAGGCCACTGCTTCTGGGATACCGAGGCGTTTGTGCTGCCGGTGATGGCGTTCACCGCGCCGGACGTGGCCCGCGCGATGCTGATGTACCGCTACCGCACGCTGGACGGCGCGCGCGACACTGCGCGTGCGATGAACCATCCGCGTGGTGCGCTGTATCCGTGGCGCACCATCGCCGGTCGCGAGTGTTCCGCGCACTATCCCAGCGGCTCGGCGGCGTACCACATCAACGCCGCCATCGCGTACGGGATCGGGCTTTATCTCGACGCCAGCGATGATCTCGACTTCCTCAGCGAGGCTGGCGCCGAGATTCTTTTCGAGACCGCGCGCATCTGGCCGCAGGCCGGGCATTTCAATCCGCGGCTCGGCGGTGCGTTCTGCATCCATGAAGTCACCGGGCCGGACGAATACACCACCCTGGTCAACAACAACTGGTACACCAACCGCATGGCGCAGCGGCATCTGCAGCGCGCCGTGGACGCGTGGTCGAGGCTGTCCGCCGAGCGGCCGCAGGCGCTGGACGCGCTGGCGTCGCGCATCGGGCTGGACGCGGACGAAGTCGCGCTATGGCAGCGCGCCGCCGACGCCATGTACCTGCCGGTCGACGCGGTGCTGGGCATCCATCCGCAGGACGACGATTTCCTGGGGAAGCCGCGCTGGCCGTTCGCCAAACGCGAAGGGCCGCACCGTCCGCTGCTGCTCGACTACCACCCGCTCACGCTGTACCGGCATCAGGTCTGCAAGCAGGCCGACGTGGCGATGGCGCTGGTGCTGGCCGGCGACGGCATCGACGCGGGTACCAAGCGACGCGACTTCGACTACTACGAAGCGGTGACGACGCACGATTCCACGCTGTCGGCGCCGGTGTTCGGGATTCTCGCCAGCGAAGTGGGCCAGGACGAAAAGGCATGGCGCTACTTCGACGCCAGCCTGCGCGTGGACCTCGATGATCTGCATGGCAACACCGACCACGGCGTGCACATGGCCGCAATGGCAGGTAGCTGGCTGGGTCTGGTGCAAGGCTTTGGTGGCCTGCGCGTGGCGGCGGGTCGGCTGCACTTCGCGCCCACGCTGCCGGCCGCATGGACCGGTTACGGTTTCAACCTGCGCTGGCGCGGCTGCGCGCTGCGGGTGGACGTAGAGGCGCGAGGCGTGCGCTACCGGCTGGACGAGGGCGACGTGCTTACCTTCCGTCACGGCGGCAGCGACGTGATGCTGACGCGCGAGCGCGAAACCGTGCTGCCGCTGGCCGTACCCGCGCCGCCGAAGGCGACGTTCCCGCGGGCCTGCGATGCGCTGGTCTTCGACTTGGACGGCGTGCTGACCGATACCGCGCACACGCATTACCGCGCGTGGAAGCGGCTGGCCGACGAGATCGGCGTGCCGTTCGACCTGCAGGTCAACGAGCGGTTGAAGGGCGTGGACCGCATGGCGTCGCTGGAGATCATCCTCGAGCGTGCATCGCGTACGTATTCCGCCGACGAGAAGCGCGCGCTGGCCGATACCAAGAACGGCTACTACGTGCAGGAAATCGCCAGCGTCGGTCCGCAGGACCTGTTCGACGGCGTGCGCGAGGTGCTCGACGCCGCCCGCGCAGCCGGCCTGAAGCTGGGGCTCGCCTCGGCCAGCCGCAACGCGCCGGCATTGCTCGACAAGCTGGGCATCGCCGACTGCTTCGACTACATCGCCGACGCCGGCCGCATCGTCCGCGCCAAGCCTGATCCGGCGATCTTCTTGGATGTCGCCGCCGCACTGGGCGTGCCGCCGCACCGCTGCATCGGCGTGGAAGATGCAGCCGCCGGCATCGAAGCCATCCATGCCGCCGGCATGGCGGCCATCGGCATCGGCGATGCGCGCGTACTGCGCCACGCGGATGCCGTGATTCCCCGCATCGCCGATTTCGATCTGAGGACGTTCGTTTCGCCTTGACCGCACGAGGCCACAGAAGCCGCGGCGTCAGCCTGTCACTACAACAACAAACGCATTACGTGGAGGGAGAGACCATGAAACACAGCAAGCACCCGATGCGCTACGCCCTGTCGGCCGCCATCGCGATGGCGCTCGCGCCGACGCTGGCCGCCGCCCAGGACGCCGCTCCGGCGGCGGCGAAGGACGACGCGACCACGCTGGACGCCGTCGTCGTCAGCGGCACGGCCAAGTTCAAGGGCCTGCGCAAGCGTGACGCCAGCTTCTCGATCAGCACCGCGACGCCCGAACAGATCCAGGAAACCGCGCCCACCAGCACCGCCGACCTGCTGAAGATCGTGCCCGGCGTCTGGGCCGAGGCCAGCGGCGGCGGCACCGGCGCCAACGTCTTCGTGCGCGGCATGCCGTCCGAAGGCGATGCGCCGTTCTTCACCCTGCAACTGGACGGCTCGCCGATCTTCCCGCCGCCGACGCTGTCGTTCCTCGAGAACACCACGCTGTTCCGCATCGACGACACCATCGCGCGCGTCGAAGGCCTGCGTGGCGGCCCCAGCCCGATCTACTCGAACGGCCAGCCGGGCGTCACCGTCAATTTCATCCAGAAGAAGGGCGAGGACACGCCGGAGGGCCTGGTACGCATGACGCTGGGCACCGACAGCCTGCGCCGCGTCGACTTCTACAGCGGCGGCCCGCTGAGCGCCGACAGCGGCTGGTACTACAGCGTCGGTGGCTTCTACCGCGAGACCGACGGCGTGCGCCAGACCGGCTTCCCGGTGGAGAAGGGCGGCCAGCTGAGCGCGACGCTGACCAAGCGCTGGGCCGAGGGCGAGTTCAATTTCTACGCGCGCCACACCGACGACAAGAACACCTTCTACACCGCGGTGCCGCTGGTCTCGCGCAACAACGGTGAGGACATTTCCAGCTTCCCCGGCCTGGACGCCACCACCGGCACGCTGGTCGGCGACGATTTCCGTCGCGTGACGCTGCCGACCGGTGTGGGCAACCAGACGATGACGCGCGACCTGGCCGATGGTCGCGGCGTGGACATCGACGTGTTCGGCGGTTCGCTGGACTGGTACGTGGGCAACTGGACCATCAGCGACAAGTTCAATTACATCAAGGGCGACGCGCCGACCTATGCGCTGTTCACCGGCGCCAATCCGCAGACGCTATCGTCCTACATCACCGACACGTACGGCGCGGGTGTGACCGGCACCGGTACGTTCGTCAATGGCGGCGGCGCGGTCGATCCGAACCAGCAGGTGCTGACGGCAGGCTTCTGGGTGGTGGAGAAGGAGATCAGCTCGTTCACCAACGACCTGCGCTTCAGCGTCGATCTGACCGACAGCAACTCCCTGACCTTCGGCGTGTACTACGCCGACTACTCGTCCAAAGACCGCTGGTGGCTGGGCAACAACATGCTGCTGACGGCACAGGACAACGCCCGCCGGGTGAACCTGGCGCTGTCGGACGGTCGCGTGGCGACGCGCGATGGTTTTGTCGGCAACGCGTTCTACAACATCCGTGGCGACTATGACGGCCAGAACACCGCCTTCTTCGTCGCGGACGAGTGGACGGTCAACGATCGCATCCGTCTGGATGCGGGCGTGCGCTACGAGCGGCAGGAAGTGAACGGCACGGTGTGGGATCCGATCACGGTCGACCTGGACGGCAATCCGAACACGCTGTATGACAACGCCACGTCGGTTTCGACCACGCCGCGCAGCATCGACCAGAACGACAGCGACGTGTCGTGGACGGCGGGCCTGAACTACACGCTCAACGACAACGTCAGCCTGTTTGGCCGGGTCAACTCGGGCTTCACCTTCCCGCAGTTCGACAACCTGCGCGACGGCGCCAACAACAAGACGGAGATCGACCAGTACGAGCTGGGCCTGAAGGCCGGCGGCGAGACGTACGAGATGTACCTGACCGCGTTCTTCAACGATTTCACCGGCCTGCGCTACCAGGCGTTCGACAATAACGGCAACAACGTCGTGATCATCGGCGACTCGAAGGCGCGCGGCCTGGAGTTCGAGGGTGCGTGGCGTCCCGCCGGCGGCTTCGAACTGGCGTGGAACGCGACCTGGCTGCGCGCCAAGTACGGAGATTTCGCCACCTACGACGGCAACCAGGTGGTGCGCCAGCCGAAGTTCCGCGCGCGGCTGACGCCCAGCTACTACTGGTCGCTGCCGTGGGGTGATCTGAAGGCGTTCGCCACCTACACGCACGTCGGCGACCGGTACTCCGATCCCGCGAACGGCCAGGTGCTGCCGTCGTACGACACCTGGGACATCGGTGCCAGCGCGCACGTGGGCGACCACTGGGAGTTCACCTTCTCCGGCCGCAACGTGACCGACGAGATCGCGCTGACCGAGGGCAATGCGCGCGTGCTGGGCAACGCGACCAGCGGCGGTGTGTTCATGGGCCGTCCGCTGGAAGGTACGTCGTACCAGGCGTCCGTCGCCTACCGCTGGTGAGGTACCGCGGCCCACGCCTGCGTGGGCCGTCGTCCGCCGTCGCGCCGTCTCTCCCGGCGCGGTGGCGGATACTCTTTCCGATATGGATGGAGGCGCCGCGGGACGGCGACTCCATCTCCCGCGAGCCGACCGGTACCGCCCATGACGCGCACCCGCATGATCCTGGCGATGATCCTGACCTACATGATCTTCGCCATGCTGTTGAACTCCGTGGGCACGGTGATCCTGCAGTCCATCCAAGGCTTCGGCATCAGCAAGACCGACGCCAGCCTGCTGGAGGCGTTCAAGGATCTGCCGATCGCGATCACCTCGTTCCTGATCGCCTCGTTCCTGCCGCGGCTCGGCTACCGCCGCGCGATGATGCTCGGCCTGCTGCTGGTCGCCGCCGCCTGCGCGGCGATGCCGCTGCTGCAGGCGTTCTGGGCGACCAAGCTGCTGTTCACCACGGTGGGCATCGCGTTCGCGCTGGTGAAGGTGTCGGTCTACTCCAGCATCGGGCTGCTGACCGACGGGCCCAAAGCGCACGCCGCGCTGACCAGCACGGTGGAAGGCTGGTTCATGGTCGGCATCCTCGGCAGCGCCTGGCTGTTCGCGGCCTTCATCAATCCCGACATGCCGGGCGATCCGGTCTGGCTCGACGTCTACTGGGTGCTGGCGGCGATGTGCGTCGCTGTCGTCGTGCTGCTGGCCACCTGCACGCTGGACGAGCGGGCGGCGCAGGATGGTCATGCCGCCAGTGAGTCGTTCATCGACATGTTCCGCCTGCTGGCGTTGCCGCTGGTGGTGGTGTTCCTGGTGTCGGCCTTCCTCTATGTGTTGATGGAGCAGGCGATCAACACCTGGCTGCCCACCTTCAACCGCGAAATCCTGCACCTGCCCACCACGCTCAGCGTGCAGGCGGCCAGCATCTTCGCCGGTTCGCTGGCGCTGGGACGGCTGGGCGGCGGCGTGCTGCTGCGGCGCGTTCCCTGGTTCTGGCTGCTGTCGGGCTGCGTGGTGGCGATGGCGGTGCTGGTGCTGCTGGCCCTGCCGCTGGCGGCGAACGTGCAGGCGCGTGAGGGCATGACGTGGTGGAATGCACCGGCCGCCGCGTACGTGTTCCCGATGATCGGCCTGCTGATGGCGCCGATCTATCCGGCGATCAACTCGGTGGTGCTCAGTGCGCTGCCGAAGTCGCGGCATGCGGCGATGACGGGCCTGATCGTGGTGTTCTCCGCGCTGGGCGGCACCACCGGTTCGTATGTCACCGGCCAGCTGTTCGCGCATTTCGACGGGTCGCGGGCGTTCTACCTGCTGCTGGCGCCGATGGCGATGCTGCTGGTGTCGATGGCGCTGCTGCAGCGCGCGGTGTCGAGGCGTCCGGGGGTTCCGCAGGCGGCGTGATGCACGCGCGTTGACGCCGCCTCGCCGGTGGGGTGGCGTATCGTGTCGGCCCCCGAACACGAGACGACGCATGAACGCGACCGGCGTGGCCCTGGCCCTCTTCATCGGCATGCTGTTGCCGCTGCAGGCACTGATCAACGCGTCGCTCGGTCGGCAGAGCTTCGGGCCGCTGTTCGCCTCGCTGTCGTCCTTCCTGGTCGGTACCGGCGTGCTGCTGGCGTGGTGGCTGCTGACACGGCCGGTGTTCGTGCCTGCCGCACTGGCCAAAGTGCCGTGGTGGGCCTGGACGGGCGGGGTGATCGGTGCGGTGTTCGTCGCTTCCGCGACATTGCTGGTGCCGCGATTGGGCGCGGCATCGCTGATCTGCCTGGTGGTCGCCGGGCAGCTGGTGGGTTCGGTGGTGCTGGACCACTACGGCGTGTTGCATGCACGGCAGCCGGTGGACGCCGTGCGCGTCGTCGGCCTGTTGCTGGTGGTCGCCGGTGCGCTGCTGGTGGTGAAGCCCTGGCAGTCCGCGGGCGGCTGAGGCATGGGTGATCTGCTGACCGGCCTGCCGCCGAGCGTCGGCGCGGAATGCCGCGTGCTGGTGCTGGGCTCGATGCCGGGCGATGCCTCTTTGCAGGCGGCCCACTACTACGCGCATCCCCGCAACCGGTTCTGGCCGCTGATGGCGGCATTGGGCGGATTTTCCGCGGACCTTCCGTACGAGGTTCGCATGCAGGCGTTGCATGACGCCGGTGTCGGCTTGTGGGATGTCCTCGGCCAGTGCGAACGTCGTGGCAGCCTGGATGCCCGCATCGTGCGCGGCAGCGAGGTCGCCAATCCGGTGGCCGACCTGCTGGTGGCGCATCGCAGCATCGTGGCGATCGCATTGAACGGCAGCAAGGCTGCGGAGTCGTTCCGTCGCCATGTCGAGCCACAGTTGCCGCAGGCGCATCGGCCGACCCTGTTGGCACTGCCCTCCACCAGTCCCGCCAATGCCGCCTTCCAGCACGCGCGACTGAGCGCAGCTTGGGACGCGATTGCGCCATTCCTGCGTACCCGCGGCTGACAATGCGGCGGCGTATCGTGCCGCGCGAGTGTCGAACCAAAGCGATACCACTGTGTCGGTCGCGGCCCGCAATGTCCCGCCATGGACAGCAAATAACACCAAGGAATGGTTGGCGCATCGCGCCGTGGCGGCCACAATAGGGGTTCCCCTCTTCACGCCCCCACCGGAGTAACGCCATGTCCGACATCAAGGAAGCCAAAGTCCCCGACATCGGTGACTACGACGGCGTACCGGTGATCGAGATCCTGGTGGCCGTGGGCGACACGGTGAAGAAGGACCAGGGCCTGGTGACGCTGGAGTCGGACAAGGCGACGATGGAAGTGCCGTCGCCGTTCGCCGGCGTGGTGAAGGAGATCAAGGTCAAGCTGGGCGACGAGATCGCCGAAGGCGCCGTCGTCGCGCTGATCGAAGCCAGCGAGGGCGCCGCCGAGACCAAGCCGGCCGCCGCCGCGCCGGCCCCGACGCCCGCCGCCGAGACCGGCGCGAAGGTCGAACCGGTCGCCGTGGCGCCGACGCCGGACAAGATCGCCCAGCGCGAGATCGCGCAAGAGCGCGCCGCCCCGGCCGTCGCACCCGCCGCCTCGCGCGTGCTGGACGACAAGCCGGGTATCGATCCCGAAGCGTCGCCGCCGCGTACCCCGCCGGTCGAGTTCAATGCGGACCGCGTGCTGCCGGAGAAGGTCGCCTACGCCAGCCCCGCGGTGCGCCTGTTCGCGCGCGAACTGGGTGTGGACCTCCATCAGGTGACGGGCACCGAGCGCGGTGGCCGCATCAGCAAGGAAGACGTGCAGAAGTACGTCAAGGGCGCGCTGGCGGGCGGCGTGGCCGCGCCTGCCGCAGCGGGCGCACCGGCAGCCGCCGGTGGCGGCCTGAACCTGCTGCCGTGGCCGAAGGTGGACTTCAGCAAGTTCGGCGAGACCGAAGTCGTCCAGCTGTCGCGCATCAAGAAGATTTCCGGCGCCAACCTCGCGCGCAACTGGGCGATGATCCCGCACGTCACCCAGCACGACCACGCCGACATCACCGACCTGGAAGCGCTGCGCGTGGCGTTGAACAAGGAAAACGAGAAGGCCGGCATCAAGCTGACCATGCTCGCCTTCCTGATGAAGGCCAGCGTCTCGGCGCTGAAGAAGTTCCCCGATTTCAATGCGTCGCTCGACGCCAGCGGCGAGAACCTCACGCTGAAGAAGTATTTCCACGTCGGCTTCGCCGCCGACACGCCGAACGGCCTGGTCGTGCCGGTGATCCGCGACGTCGACAAGAAGGGCGTCAACGAGATCGCACAGGAAAGCGGCGAACTGGCGAAGAAGGCGCGCGAAGGCAAGCTGGGTCCGGCCGAGATGTCGGGCGGCTGCTTCTCGATTTCCTCGCTGGGCGGCATCGGTGGCGTGGCGTTCACGCCCATCGTCAATGCACCGGAAGTCGCCATCCTCGGCGTGTCCAAGTCGTCGATCCAGCCGGTCTGGGACGGCAAGCAGTTCCAGCCGCGCCTGATGCTGCCGCTGTCGCTGAGCTACGACCACCGCGTGATCGACGGCGCCGCCGCCGCGCGCTTCACCGCCTATCTCGCCCAGCTGCTCGGCGACATGCGCCGCGTGCTGCTGTAAGGAGACCGAGACCATGGCGAACACGATCGAAGTCAAAGTCCCCGACATCGGCGATTACAGCGATGTGCCGGTCATCGAAATCCTGGTCGCTGTCGGCGACACGGTGAAGAAGGACCAGGGCCTGGTGACGCTGGAATCCGACAAGGCCACGCTGGAAGTGCCGTCCTCGGCCGCCGGCGTGGTGAAGGAACTCAAGGTCAAGCTGGGCGACGCGCTGTCCGAGGGCAGCGTGGTGGCCGTGCTGGAAGCCGAAGGCGCTGCGGCGTCCGCACCGGCATCGGCCGCGCCGGCGGCTCCCGCCGCGCCCGCGCCGACACCTGCTGCTGCTCCCGCGCCTGTCGCGGCAGCGCCGGCTGCACCTGCGGCGGCCGGTGGCGGTGGCCTGATCGAAGCCAAGGTCCCCGACATCGGCGACTACGACGGCGTGCCGGTCATCGAGATCCTGGTCGCCGTGGGCGACACGGTGAAGAAGGACCAGGGCCTGGTGACGCTGGAGTCCGACAAGGCGACGATGGAAGTGCCGTCGCCCGCCGCCGGCGTGGTGAAGGAAATCAAGGTCAAGCTCGGCGACGAGTTGGCCGAAGGCAGCCTGGTCGCGATCCTGGAAGGTGAGGGCGCTGCGGCGGCGCCGGCCAAGGCTGCGCCGGTGGCCCCGTCCCCGGCGCCTGCCGCACCGGCGACCTCGGCACCGAAGCCGGCGCTGGGTACCGGCAAGCCCGCCGACATCGAGTGCCGCATCGTCGTCATCGGTTCCGGTCCCGGTGGTTACACCGCCGCGTTCCGCGCCGCCGACCTCGGCCTGGATACCGTGCTGATCGAGCGTTACGAAACGCTCGGCGGCGTCTGCCTCAATGTCGGCTGCATTCCGTCGAAGGCGCTGCTGCACGCGGCGGCGCTGATCGAGGAAGCCTCGCACTCCGAGGACATCGGCATCAGCTTCGGCAAGCCGAAGATCGACATCGACAAGCTGCGCGGCTTCAAGCAGGACAAGGTGGTCGGCCAGTTCACCAAGGGTCTGGCCGGCATGGCCAAGCAGCGCAAGGTGCGCACGGTCACCGGTGTGGCGAAGTTCGTCTCGCCGAACGAGCTGGAGATCGTCGGCAGCGACGGCAAGACGCAGCTGCTGCGCTTCGAGCAGTGCATCATCGCCGCCGGTTCGCAGGCGGTGAAGCTGCCGAATTTCCCGTGGGACGACCCGCGCGTGATGGATTCCACCGACGCGCTGCAGCTGGCCGACGTGCCGAAGAAGCTGCTCGTCGTCGGTGGCGGCATCATCGGCCTGGAGATGGCGACGGTGTATCGCGCGCTGGGCGCTGAGGTCACCGTGGTCGAGTTCATGGACCAGCTGATGCCGGGCGCCGACAAGGACCTGGTGAAGCCGCTCGCCGACCGCCTGAAGAAGCAGGGCGTGGCCGTGCACCTGAAGACCAAGGCCGCCAAGGTGGAGGCCTCGAAGAAGGGCATCACCGTCGGCTTCGAAAGCGCGACCGAAGGCCAGAAGCCGGAGCTCGAGTCGGGCACGTGGGATCGCGTACTGGTCGCCGTGGGCCGCTCGCCGAACGGCGGCAAGCTCGATGCCGACAAGGCCGGCGTCACCGTCACCGATCGCGGCTTCGTGCCGGTCGATGCGCAGATGCGCACCAACGTGCCGCACATCTTCGCCATTGGCGACCTGGTCGGCCAGCCGATGCTGGCGCACAAGGCGACGCACGAGGGCAAGCTGGCGGCGGAAGTCGCGGCCGGCGAGAAGAAGGAATGGGTCGCCCGCGTGATCCCGTCGGTGGCCTACACCGATCCGGAGATCGCGTGGGTTGGCGTGACCGAAACCGAGGCCAAGGCCAAGGGCCTGAAGATCGGCGTGGGCAAGTTCCCGTGGGTGGCGTCCGCGCGCGCGGTCGGTATCGGTCGCGGCGAGGGTTCGACCAAGCTGATCTTCGACGAGCACACCCACCGCATCATCGGTGCCGGCATCGTCGGTGTGCATGCGGGTGACCTGATCAGCGAACTCGCGCTGGCCATCGAGATGGGCGCGGAGGCCGGCGACATCGGCGCGACCATCCATCCGCACCCGACGCTCAGCGAATCGGTGGCGATGGCGGCCGAAGTCTACGAAGGCACCATCACCGATCTGTATATCCCGAAGAAGAAGTGATCCGTCTGCTGGCCCGCGTCTGGTTGGCGGGGGCCTTGTTGGCCTCCAGCGCTGCCGCGCTGGCGTGTACCTGTGGCCCGGTGGGCTCGCGTGACCTTGATGATCTGGCGGCGCGGAATGCCTACGTCGCGTTGGTCCGGGTTTCCGCTGTTGAACTGGTGCGAGAGTCCGCTCTGCGCGACTTTCTTGGCGACACTCCCTCGTCGGCCAGGTTGTACGGAATCCCGTATCAAATCGGGGGAGCCGTTGCTCGTTATGTCCTGGTGGAGCAGATCAAGGGCAAGGCGCTCGTAGGGATTCCCCGGTTGGAATACGAGTTGGCAACCGGTTGCACGAGGGGCGTCGCGGCGGGAGATTTCCTGCTGCTGTTCTGGGATCAGCCGGGCACGGTGCTTAAGCCGACGGCATGCGAGTCGCGGATCGTGAATCTGGGGGCGTACCTGGGCTTCGATCACCTGCTGTTGGCAGGCCTGCGCGAAAACGTCGCGTCAGGTCGCCCCATGCATCCCTGTGACTTGGATTCGGGGCCGTCTTCCGACGATGCGACATGCATCCAGCGCAGACGTCAGTCCCGGGCGTTGGACAAGGCCCAGGGCAATCCGTAGAACAGACGCTCTATTCGTACTCTTTCGTTATGTGATTCAGGCGGGCAAGGGCATCGCTTTCGCCGCGCGCCGCGCCTCGATCCGCTTCCACACCTTTTCATGGAAGTGGAAGACCACCGTATTGGTGGCCGGCTCGATCAGTGCCAGCGCGCCACCGACCAGCAGGCTGCCGGTAAACAGGTAGCCCAAGGTGAAGGCCACCGCGAAATGCAGGATGGCGAAGCTCAGGGTCTTGTTCACGGCGGGGCTCCAGATGAGAACTGGTCTCAAGTATGGGCGCCCCGCGTGTGTCGTCCAATGAAACGTTCTGCTCGGGTCGATAGTCAATGTCTATCGATCAGAAGCGGAACGTCACGCCCGCCATCGGCCCATGCACCTTGAACTGTCCGGTCACCTTGCCCGCGACATCGACCGTGCCGACACCCGATTCGGGCGGCGCATCGAACGAGCCGGTGTAATCGTTGCTGAGCTTCAGACGGAACCAGTCATAGCCCACGTGAATGCCCAGGCGCTCGGTGACCAGGTACTCGACCAGCAGGCCGCCGCGTTCGAAGTGGCCGCGCTCGTCCACGAAGTCGCCCCAGCGGGTATCCAGGTACTGCGCCTGCGCCTCGACCCGGAGTCGCGGGGTCGGCGCCCAGCTCACCCGCGTATGCAGGTTGGGCGAGGTGCCGTCCTTCTTCCAGCGGAACGACTCCCACTGCGGGTCGACGTCGCCGGTGCCCGTGCTGGTGCCGGTGCCGCGGGCTTCCAGCACGGCGTGGGTGACGCCGGCGCCGAGGCCCCACTGGAACCGCGGCGTGTCCACGACCGCGAACTCGTAATTGAGGCTGGCCAGCTCGAAGCTGAGGCGGCCATCGATGTCCACCGCCGGGACTTCCACCGGCTCGCCGGGGATGTCGACCTCGTTGAAGAGGTTGCCGGGATCGATCCAGTCGCCGTCGAAGTTCCAGGACTGGTTGCGGCGGTAGTCGTAATAGTTCAGGCGCAGCGACTGCCGCGGAGTCATGTTGAAGGCGAACTCGCCGCGCGGCCGCCAGCGCCCGTCCGAGTCGATGCCGCCGGAGGCCGACAGGTCTTCCGTCTGCTCCCCATCGGTGGCGACACCCGTGCCGTCGAGGCGGATGTTGGCTTCGGGATTGAAAGCCGACAGACGGACTTCGAAGCGGGCGTCATCGGCGAAATCCTGCGCGAAGGCGGCGCCTGCGAGGCAGGTCAGCGGCAGGCAGGCGAGGACCGCAGCGAAGACGGGCGTGCGGTGGGGGCGAGGGCGGTTCATGGGCGCTCCATGCGTCGAGGGGGGAACCCAACCCTCACGGCACGGGGGTCGTCATGGAGTGAATTGGATGAACGACGAAGGCCTGGATCCGCCTGCCTGCGCGATCCGGACGCCACAAAAAGTGAAGCCCCGGGGGCAGCCGGGGCTTCGTGGAAGGCCTGTGGCGGAGCATCGGACGAGGAAGTTGAGCAGCAGGCCTTGAAGGGACTGACAGGCGGTTTCCGGCAAAGTTCCGAAAAATTTCCGGGAAAATTCTGAATAGGGAAACGGTTACACCCAGACAGGGCAGGGGCTGCGGCCCGATCGTGCCCGGAGGCCAGCTTTCGACCTTTGGCGGTTGTCCCGGAAATTGTCCCGCTGCTATACTTTTGCGGCTCGGCGAGGCGCATTACCGCCTCGTACCCCGCCAATTCCGTAGGGCTTTCGTGTGCTGAATTCCGTCGCTGCGGGTCGGCGGCTGGTGTTGCGCGCCGCTGTCTGGCAGACGGGGGCGGTACTGCTGGTCGCGCTGCTGTTCCTGCTGTGGGGCGTGCCCCAGGCGGTTGCGGCGGCCGTCGGAGGGTTGGCGATCGTGGTTGGCGCACTGCTGGCGGCCTGGATGGCCTTCGGCGGTGGTGTCCTCGGGGCGGTCTCGGCGGTATTGAGGCTGGTCGCGGGGATGGTGGTGAAGTGGGTCGTGGTGATTGGCGTGCTGGTGATGGGCGCGGGGCTGTACAAGTTGCCCCCGCTGCCGTTGCTGGCAGGCGTGATCACCGGACTGGTGGCACAGGTGCTGGTCGCGACCGGCAAGCAGCGATAACCCAATCTAGACGAAAGGTTTCCGACTCATGGCGGGCGAAGCTCTCACTCCCACCAGCTACATCCAGCACCACCTTAAGAACCTCACGGCCCAGGTGGGCGGTGAAGGTCCGTTCTGGACGATCAACGTCGACACCTTCGTGACCGCCGTGCTGATGGGCCTGGTCATCGTGTTCGCCTTCTGGATGGCGACCCGCAGGCCGACCGCCGGCGTGCCGGGCAAGTGGCAGGCCTTCGTCGAGATCATGCTCGAGTTCGTCGACAAGCAGGCCCGAGACACCTACCACGGGACCAGCAAGCTGGTGACGCCGATCGCGATCACCATCTTCTTCTGGATCCTGATGATGAACCTGCTGAAGATGATTCCGGCAGACTTCATCGCCAAGCCGCTCGAACTGATGGGCGTGCACTACTGGAAGCCGGTCCCGACCGCCGACGTCAACGCCACTCTCGGCATGTCGATCAGCGTGTTCTTCCTGATGCTGGTTTTCGCGTTCCGCTCGAAGGGCCTGGGCGGCTTCGCGCACGAATTCCTGACGGCGCCGTTCGGCAAGTGGATGATGCCGTTCAACCTGATCCTCAACATCGTCGAATGGGTCAGCAAGCCCATCTCGCTGGCGATGCGACTGTTCGGCAACATGTTCGGCGGCGAGATCGTCTTCCTGCTGATCTGGGTGCTGGGCGGCGCGGGCATCGTGGGCATGCTCGGCGGCGCCGCGTTCGGCCTCGGCTGGATGCTGTTCCACCTGCTCGTCATCCCGCTGCAGGCCTTCATCTTCATGATGCTGTCGATCGTTTACCTGAGCCTGTCGGAAGACAGCCACTGAGTTTCCGCTTCACCGTTTCGCCTTTTACCATCCACCTTCAAGTACTTAAGTTCCGGAGATCACCATGGAAAGCATCCTCACCAACCTCGCCCAGGTCCAGGCTTCGACCGCCCTCGCCATCGGCATCATGATCGGCCTGGCCGCGCTGGGCGCCGGTCTGGGTCTGGCCATCATGGCCGGCAAGTTCCTGGAATCGGCTGCCCGTCAGCCGGAACTGATCCCGGTCCTGCAGGTGCGCATGTTCATCACCGCCGGCCTGATCGACGCCGCGTTCATCATCTCGGTCGCCGTCGGCCTGCTGTTCGCCTTCGCCAGCCCGTTCATCACGATCTTCACCGAGCAGCTGGCCAAGCTGGCGGGCTGATCCGTCGCGTGCACGCCTGATCGTGGGCCCTTCGTCCACGATCAGTCATCAGGCGTAGCTGGGCCGGCGCGTTGAGCGCGGGCCCTTCATCACCGGCAGGTTTACGATGAATATCAATCTCACTCTGTTCGCCCAGGCGCTGGCCTTCGCCGGTCTGATCTGGATCATTGCGACCAAAATCTGGCCGCCGCTGCTGGCTGCCATCGAAGAACGCCAGCAGAAGATCGCGGAAGGTCTCGCTGCGGCCGACCGCAGCCAGAAGGATCTGGCGCAGGCCCAGGAAAAGGTCAACGAGGCGTTGAAGGAAGCTCGCGTCAAGGCCAACGAGATCATCGACCAGGCCCACGCGCGCGCCAATCAGATCGTCGACGCGGCCAAGAACGAAGCGATCACCGAAGCCAACCGCCAGAAGGCGCTGGCCGAAGCCGAGATCGACGCCGCCGCCACGCGTGCCCGTGAGGATCTGCGCAAGCAGGTGTCCGCGCTGGCCGTCAGTGGTGCCGAGAAGCTGCTGAAGCGCGAGATCGATGCCAACGCCCACAAGGCGCTGCTAGACGAACTCGCTGCCGAAATCTGATCCGGACGATCTGATCGATGAGCCAGGCCCTTACCGTCGCCCGTCCCTACGCCCGCGCCGCTTTCGCGACCGCGCAAGGCGAAGGTGCTCTCGCTGCCTGGTCGCAGGCGCTGGGTTTCGCCGCGCATGCCGCGGCGGACCCGCGCGTGGCCGCGCTGCTGCCCAACCCGCGCCTGCTGCCCGCCGAAGCGGTGACGCTGCTGGCGCCGGAAGGCGCGAGCGAGTCGTTCTCGCGTTTCCTCGCCGTGCTTGCCGACGCGCGTCGCCTGGCGCAGCTGCCGGAGATCGCGGGCCTGTTCGAGGAGCTGCGGGCCGAGGCCGAGCACATCGTGAAGGCCAAGGTCACCTCGGCGACGGCGCTGCCGTCCGCCGAGCTCGACCAGATCAAGGTCGCGCTGAAGAAGCGTTTCGGCCGCGAGGTCGAGGTCGAGACGGCGGTCGACGCATCGCTGATCGGCGGCGCCGTGATCGATGCCGGCAGCGTGGTGATCGACGGCTCGCTGAAGGGCAAGCTGGCGCGCCTGCAGTCCGCGTTGACGCACTGAATTCCCATTGAACCGCCGCGCGCAAGCCGGCACACAGGACTTACCCATGGCTACCACGCTCAACCCCTCTGAAATCAGCGACCTGATCAAGACCCGCATCGAGAAGGTCAAGCTGGCCGCGGAGTCGCGCAACGAAGGCACGGTCACCTCCGTGTCGGACGGCATCGTGCGCATCTTCGGCCTGGCCGACGTCATGCAGGGCGAAATGATCGAGCTGCCCAACAGCACCTACGCACTGGCGCTGAACCTGGAGCGCGACTCGGTGGGCGCCGTGGTCCTGGGCGACTACGAGCACCTGCGCGAAGGCGACGTGGCCAAGACCACCGGCCGCATCCTGGAAGTGCCGGTCGGTCCGGAAATGCTCGGCCGCGTGGTGAACGCGCTGGGTGAGCCGATCGACGGCAAGGGCCCGCTGGGCACCTCGCTGACCGCGCCGGTGGAGCGCGTGGCCCCGGGCGTGATCTGGCGCAAGTCGGTCGACCAGCCGGTGCAGACCGGTTACAAGACCGTCGACGCCATGATCCCGATCGGCCGTGGCCAGCGCGAGCTGATCATCGGCGACCGCCAGACCGGCAAGACCGCGCTGGCGATCGACGCCGTGATCAACCAGAAGGGCACCGGCATCAAGTGCGTGTACGTCGCGATCGGCCAGAAGGCTTCGACCGTCGCCAACATCGTGCGCAAGCTGGAAGAGAACGGCGCGCTGGCCCACACCGTGGTCGTCGCCGCCACCGCCTCCGAGTCGGCCGCGATGCAGTACATCAGCGCCTACTCCGGCTGCACCATGGGCGAGTACTTCATGGACCGCGGCCAGGACGCCCTGATCGTGTACGACGACCTGTCCAAGCAGGCCGTGGCCTACCGCCAGATCTCGCTGCTGCTGAAGCGTCCGCCGGGCCGCGAAGCCTATCCGGGCGACGTGTTCTACCTGCACTCCCGTCTGCTCGAGCGCGCTGCCCGTGTCTCCGAGGAGTACGTGGAGAAGTTCACCGAGGGCAAGGTCACCGGCAAGACCGGCTCGCTGACGGCGCTGCCGGTCATCGAAACGCAGGCCGGCGACGTGTCCGCGTTCGTGCCGACCAACGTGATCTCGATCACCGACGGCCAGATCTTCCTGGAAACCGACCTGTTCAACGCCGGCATCCGTCCGGCCGTGAACGCCGGTATCTCGGTGTCGCGCGTCGGTGGCGCCGCCCAGACCAAGATCATCAAGAAGCTCTCGGGCGGCATCCGCATCGCGCTCGCCCAGTACCGTGAGCTGGCCGCGTTCGCGCAGTTCGCCTCGGACCTGGACGAAGCCACCCGCAAGCAGCTGGAGCGCGGCCAGCGCGTCACCGAGCTGATGAAGCAGAAGCAGTACGCGCCGATGTCGATCGCGCTGCAGGCGCTGTCCATCTACGCCGTCAACGAAGGCTACCTGGACGACGTGCCGGTCAACAAGGTCCTGGCGTTCGAAGAGGCGCTGCACGCGCACTTCACCAACACCCAGGGCGCGCTGGTCGACACGATCAACAGCACCGGCAACTGGAACGACGAGATCGAAGGTACCTTCAAGAAGGGCATCTCCGAGTTCAAGCAGACCGGTACCTGGTAATACGACGTGTAGAGCGGAGCTTGCTCCGCTGATCGGACACAAAGCGGAGCAAGCTCCGCTCTACGGGAAGAAGAGATGGCAGGCGGACGCGAAATCAAAACCAAGATCAAGAGCGTGCAGAACACCCGCAAGGTGACGCGCGCGCTCGAGATGGTCTCTGCCTCCAAGATCCGCAAGGCGCAGGAGCGCATGAAGACCTCGCGCCCGTACGCGCGCGCGATGAAGCAGGTGATCGGCCACCTGGCCCAGGCCAACACCGATTACCAGCATCCCTTCATGGTGGAGCGCAAGGACGTCAAGCGCGTCGGCTTCATCATCGTGTCGTCCGACCGCGGCCTGGCCGGCGGCCTGAACAACAACCTGTTCCGCAAGATGCTGGGCGAGATCCGCCAGTGGAACGAGAAGGGCGTCGAGGTCGACGTGGTCACCATCGGCCAGAAGGCCTCGGTGTACTTCCGTCGGGTCAAGGTCAACATGCTGGCCAGCGTGTCGCACCTGGGCGATGCGCCCAAGCTCGACCAGCTGATCGGCGTGATCAAGGTGATGCTGGACGCCTATACCGAAGGCAATCTGGACCGCGTGTTCGTCGTCTACAACGACTTCGTCAACACGATGACCCAGCGTGCGGCGTTCGACCAGCTGCTGCCGCTGCCGGCGTCGGAGACGCAGGTCGCGCACCACGACTGGGACTACATCTACGAACCTGATGCCGAGACCGTGCTCGACCACGTGATCACGCGCTACATCGAGTCGCTGGTGTACCAGGCCGTCCTGGAGAACATCGCGTCCGAGCACGCGGCGCGCATGGTGGCCATGAAGGCCGCCAGCGACAACGCCAACAAGCTCATCGGTACCCTGCAGCTGGTCTACAACAAGGCCCGCCAGGCGGCGATCACCCAGGAAATTTCCGAAATCGTCGGCGGCGCGGCGGCAGTCTGACGCGCTTCGTCACAAGAATTCATCTAGAGGAATGCAGCAATGAGTCAGGGCAAGATCGTTCAGATCATCGGCGCGGTGGTTGACGTCGAATTCGCGCGCAACGAAGTGCCGAAGGTGTACGACGCGCTGAAGGTGGAAAACACCGCCATCACGCTCGAAGTGCAGCAGCAGCTCGGCGACGGCGTCGTGCGCACCATCGCCCTCGGTTCCACCGACGGCCTGAAGCGCAACCTGGTCGCCGTGAACACCGATCGCGCCATCTCGGTGCCGGTCGGCGCGGGCACGCTGGGCCGCATCATGGACGTGCTGGGCAACCCGATCGACGAAGCCGGCCCGGTGCAGGCGTCCGACCATTGGGAAATCCACCGCGCCGCCCCGTCGTACGAGGACCAGTCCTCGGCCAACGACCTGCTGGAAACCGGCATCAAGGTCATCGACCTGATGTGCCCGTTCGCCAAGGGCGGCAAGGTCGGCCTGTTCGGCGGCGCCGGCGTCGGCAAGACCGTCAACATGATGGAACTGATCAACAACATCGCCAAGGCGCACTCGGGTCTGTCCGTGTTCGCCGGCGTGGGCGAGCGTACCCGCGAGGGCAACGACTTCTACCACGAGATGAAGGACTCCAACGTCCTCGACAAGGTCGCGATGGTGTACGGCCAGATGAACGAGCCGCCGGGCAACCGCCTGCGCGTCGCGCTGACCGGCCTGACCATGGCCGAGTACTTCCGCGACGAGAAGGACGCGTCCGGCAAGGGCAAGGACGTGCTGCTGTTCGTCGACAACATCTACCGCTACACGCTGGCCGGTACCGAAGTGTCGGCACTGCTCGGCCGCATGCCTTCGGCCGTGGGCTACCAGCCGACGCTGGCCGAGGAAATGGGCGTGCTGCAGGAGCGCATCACGTCGACCAAGACCGGTTCGATCACCTCGATCCAGGCCGTGTACGTGCCCGCGGACGACCTGACCGACCCGTCGCCGGCCACCACGTTCGCCCACCTGGACGCGACCGTCGTGCTGAGCCGTAACATCGCTTCGCTGGGTATCTACCCGGCCGTGGATCCGCTCGACTCGACCAGCCGCCAGCTGGACCCGAACGTCATCGGCCACGAGCACTACGACACCGCGCGCCGCGTGCAGGCCACGCTGCAGAAGTACAAGGAACTGAAGGACATCATCGCCATCCTCGGCATGGACGAACTGTCCGAAGAAGACAAGCAGGCCGTGTCGC
Source organism: Pseudoxanthomonas sp. PXM01 (assembly GCF_014851815.1). Lineage (GTDB taxonomy): Bacteria > Pseudomonadota > Gammaproteobacteria > Xanthomonadales > Xanthomonadaceae > Pseudoxanthomonas_A. Next base: position 1,354,644 of record NZ_JACVAJ010000002.1, on the reverse strand, counting down.
GCGCCCGCAAGATCGAGCGCTTCTTCAGCCAGCCGTTCCACGTGGCGGAAGTGTTCACCGGCTCGCCGGGCAAGTACGTCTCGCTGAAGGACACGATCCGCGGCTTCAAGGCCATCGTCGACGGTGAGTACGACCACCTGCCGGAGCAGGCGTTCTACATGGTCGGCGGCATCGAAGAAGCGGTCGAGAAGGCCAAGAAGCTCGCCGAGAAGGCGTAAGCGACGCGCGGCGGGCCCGTCCCGCCATCGCGTGAACGTCCGGCGGGCTTCGGCCCGCCCCACGAGCCAAAGAGAGTTCCATGAGCACCATCCGTTGCGACATCGTCAGCGCCGAGCAGGAGATCTTCCACGGTGAAGCCACCCTGGTCGTCGCCACCGGCGAGCTGGGCGAACTCGGCATCGCGCCGAAGCACGCGCCGCTGATCACCCGCCTGAAGCCGGGCAAGGTGGTGGTGACGCTGGCCTCCGGCGAGCAGCTGGACTTCGCCATCTCCGGCGGCATCCTTGAGGTGCAGCCGCAGGTCGTCACCGTGCTGGCCGACACCGCGATCCGCGCGCAGGACATCGACGAAGCCTCGGTCCGCAAGGCCAAGGAAGAAGCCGAGCGCATCCTGTCCAAGCAGGATCCGAAGATGAGCGTGGAAGAAGCCCAGGCCCAGCTGGCGATGAGCATCGCCCAGCTCAGCGCGCTGGAGCGCCTGCGCAAGAACCTCAAGCACTGAGGTCGATCGCCATCGCGTCATCGGAACGCCGGCCTCGTGCCGGCGTTTTCGTTTCCACCGTCAGCGGTACACCACGTGCCGCCACAGGAAGAATGCGACCACGGCGAGCGCACCTTCCACCAGCGGCTTGGCCAGCCACGCATGCGCGAGCCCCAGCGTCCCGGCGACCCAGGTCACCGCCAGCGTGCTGACGACGGTCAACGGGATCCAGACCAGCAGGAACTTGCCGAAGCGCCACCAGCCCAGTCGCGCGTCGCCCGCCTGCGCGAACGTCACCCGCCCGTTCAACCAGAAGCCCAGCAAGGCGCCGCCGATGCGGCCGGCGAGGTTGGCGGGTGCCGCCGCGATGCCCAGCACGGTCAGCGCGACGAACAGCAGCCAGTCCAACAGCAGTTGCAGCAGGCCGACCACGACGTAGCTGCCGCCTTGGCGGAACAAGGTGTGGCGAGGGGGGGGGAGGGTCATGGCCGCATGTTACCTGCGGTCCTCCGTTCTGGTGGCACGATCCCGCTGCGATCTGCGTTCAAGAAGGGACTTGTTACCATGCGGTCTCTTCGCGCCACGCACTTACTCAGGGAAGTCCAGATGAAGCCACTGCACGTCGTGATCCTCGCCGCCGGCGAAGGCAAGCGCATGAAGTCCGCGCTGCCCAAGGTGCTGCAGCCCATCGCCGGACGGCCGATGCTCGGGCACGTGATCGATGCGGCGCGCGCGCTGGCGCCGGCCGGCGTGCATGTGGTGTACGGGCACGGCGGCGATCAGGTGCAGGCGGCGCTCGCCGACCAGGGCGACCTGCACTGGGCGCATCAGGCGCAGCAGCTGGGTACCGGCCATGCGGTGGCGCAGGCGATGCCGGAGATTCCCGACGGTGCACGTGTGCTGGTGCTGTACGGCGACGTGCCGCTGACCCGCAGTGAGACGTTGCAGCGCTTGCTGGACGCACCCGGGCGGCTGGCGGTGCTGGTCGCCGAGCCGGTCGATCCCACCGGATACGGACGCATCGTGCGCGACGAAGCGGGCCGTGTGGCGGCGATCGTCGAACACAAGGATGCGGACGAGGAACAGCGCCGCATCCGTACCATCAACACCGGCATCATCGCCGCAGACGGCAGCGCGCTGAAGGGCTGGCTGGCGCGCCTGTCCAACGAGAACGCGCAGGGCGAGTACTACCTGACCGACGTGTTCGCGATGGCGGCGGAGGAATTCACGCCGGCCGAAATGGTGCTGGTCGGTGAACCGATCGAGGCCGAAGGCGCGAACGATCCCTGGCAGCTGTCGCAGCTCGAGCGCGCCTACCAGCTGCGTGCCGCGCGCGCGTTGTGCACGCAGGGCGCACGCCTGATCGATCCCGCGCGTTTCGACCAGCGCGGTACCGTCAAGGTCGGTCGCGACGTGCAGATCGATGTGGACGTGGTGCTGGAAGGCGAGATCGAACTGGGCGACGGCGTCATCGTCGGTCCGTTCTCGCGTCTCAAGGACGTGAAGCTGGGCGCCGGCACGCAGGTGCGTGCGCACTGCGATCTCGAGGGCGTCGTCAGCGAAGGCGCTGCATTGATCGGCCCGTATGCGCGCCTGCGTCCCGGTACGCAGCTGGCCGACGGCGTGCACGTCGGCAACTTCGTCGAGACGAAGAACGCGCGCATCGGCGTCGGCAGCAAGGCCAACCACCTGACCTATCTCGGCGACACCGTGATCGGCAGCGGCACCAACATCGGCGCCGGCACCATCACCTGCAACTACGACGGTGTGAACAAGTTCGTGACGACGATCGGCGACCGCGTCTTCGTTGGCTCCAACTCCTCGCTGGTCGCGCCGGTGACGCTGGCCGATGGCGCGACCATCGGCGCAGGCTCGGTGATCTCGAAGAATGCGCCGGCCGATACGCTCACCGTCGCGCGTGCGCGTCAGGTCAGCATCGAAGGCTGGCGGCGGCCAGTGAAGAAGCCGAAGTGATGCGGGGCGGGCCTTGGCCCGCCACACTTTCCGGATCTAATCGGATCGGATCGACGGCGGCGGGCCAAGGCCCGCCCTACGCGGTCTCCGGTAGCTGTATCGACACGCACAAGCCGCCGCCTTCGCGGTTGTGCAGCGACAACCGCCCGCCGTGGGCCTCGATGATCTCGCGGGTCAGCGCGAGGCCCAGCCCGGTGCCGTTGCGCTTGGTCGAATAGAACGGTACCAGCGCGTTCTGCAGCACCGATTCGTTCATGCCGGTGCCGCGGTCCATCACCTCGATGCGCAGCCAGCCGGGCAGGCGGGTCAGGCGCACCGACACGCCGTCGGCCGTCGTGCCCGATTCGTGCGCATTCTTGAGCAGGTTGAGCAGCGCCTGCTCCAGCTGCGCGATGTCGATGCGGCCATCGATCTCGGTCTCCGTCATGTTCAGCTCGAAGCCGATCTGCCGCTGCAGGCCTTCGAAGAACGCGCGCCAGTGCACCGTCTGCAGTTGCGGCGAAGGCAGCTTGGCGAAGCGGGCATAACCGCGGATGAAACCTTCCAGGTGGCGTGCGCGGTCCTCGATGGTGCCGAAGACCTCTTCCAGCCGCTCATGGCGCCCACGGCGCACCAGCTCCGCGCCAGAATGCGCGAGCGACGCCACCGGTGCGAGCGAATTGTTGAGTTCGTGGCTGATCACGCGGATGACCTTCTTCCACGTCATCACTTCCTGCCGCCGCAGCTCGCTGGTCAGCAGGCGCAGCAGCAACAGCTCATGCGGACGCCCGTTGAGGCGGAAGCTGCGACGCGCGAGGTGGTACACCTGTTCCTCGCCGTCTTCCTCTTCGCTGCCGATGGCGAACAGGCTGTCGCCACCGCGAGCGAGCGCTTCGCGCATCTCGACCGGGGCGGATCCGATCAACGCTTCGTAGTCCTGGCCTTCGAGTTTCCAGCCGCTGTGCAGCAGCTTGCGCGCCGCCACGTTGGCGAAGATCACCCGGCGGACGCCGTCGCCGCCGGGCGCGACCAGCAGCATGGCGACCGGGGTGTTCTGCACCATGGTGTCGAGCAGCAGTTCGCGCTGGACCAGGCTCAGGCGCTGCTCGCGCAATACCTCGCCGAGCGCAGAGTGCGCCTGCACCAGTTCGGCGAGTTCGTCGTGGCCGCGCCAGTGGATACCGAAGTTGTATTCGCCGTCGCGATAGCTGTTGACGCTGCCGGCCAACGCGCGGAACAGCGAATGGGTGCTGCGCAGGCCGCGTCGGATCGCCCACATCGCCAGTGGCAGGACCACGATGACCGATACCAGTGCGGCCACCACATCGTCGCCGATCCAGTGCGACAGCAGGATCGGCAACACCACCGCCAGCGCCAGCAGGGGCAGCAGCCAGGACAGCACGCGGCCGGCGAGCGAACGACGGATCATGGCGCCTTGATGCCGAACCGTTCCATGCGCCGGTACAGCGCCTGCCGGCTCATGCCGAGATCGGCGGCGGCCTGCGCGATGACGCCACCGGCACGCGCGATGGCGGTTTCGATGTCGGCACGTTCCGGCTCCGCGACGGCCGCACTGCGCACCGGTGCGGGACGCGGCAGGTTGAGGTCGGCGGCCTCGATGCGGTCGCCCATCGCCAGCAGCCCGGCGCGCTGGATGACGTTGCGCAGCTCGCGCACGTTACCCGGCCAGGCGTGGCGCAGCAGCGCGGCGCGCGCGCTTTCGGCCAGCGGCTTGTCGGCGGGGCGGAAGCGTTCGGCCAGCGGCAGGATGTCGCCGGGACGCTCGGCCAGCGGCGGCAGCGCGAGTTCGATCGCGTTGAGGCGGTAGTAGAGGTCTTCGCGGAAGCTGCCGTCGCGGATCATCGCGGGCAGGTCGGCGTTGGTCGCGCTGATCACGCGCACGGTGACATGCCGTTCGCGATTGGAGCCTAGGCGCTCGAAGCGCCCGGTCTCCAGCACGCGCAACAGCTTCATCTGCCCGGTCAGCGGCAGGTTGCCGATCTCGTCGAGGAACAGCGTGCCGCCATCGGCCGCTTCGAACTTGCCCTCGCGCGCCTTGTTGGCGCCGGTGTAGGCGCCGGCATCGGCACCGAACAGTTCGGCTTCGATCAGTTCCGATGGCAGCGCGCCGCAGTTGAGCGTGACGAAGGCGCCCGACCTGACGCTGGAGTTGGCCTGGATGATCTCGGCGATCTTTTCCTTGCCCGCACCGTTCGGGCCGGTGATCAGCACCGGCAGGTCGGAGCGTGCGACCTGACAGGCGAGTGCGATCACGCGCTCGCTGGCCGGATCCTCGAACACCAGGTTGCGCAGGTCGTACTTGCTGGAGAGCTGGTCGCGGCCACGACGCTCGCGGCTGCGGCGACGCTCGAGTTCGCTACGCGCCTCGGCGAGTTCCAGCAATGTGTTGACCGTGGCGAGCAGCTTGCGGTCGTCCCACGGTTTGGCGACGTAGTCGGCGGCACCGGCCTTCACCAGGTTCACCGCAACCTCGAGATGCGTCCACGCGGTCAGCAGGATCACCGGCATGTCCGGCCACTGTGCGCGGATGTCGGCGAAGAGCTGCTCGCCTTCCGCGCCCGACGTGGTGTCCTGGGTGAAGTTCATGTCCTGGATGACCAGGTCGATGTGCTGCTCACGCAGCAGCGTCAGCCCGGCCGCGGGCGACTCCGCGTGCAACGTATCGATGTCGTGCAGCGAAAAGAGGACTTCCAGTGCCGTACTGACGGCCAGGTTGTCGTCGATGACGAGGATGGTGGGCATGCGCTATAGCCTAACCGAAGGGCTGCGGCTGACGAGATGCGGGGGGATGCGTCGCGTCAGGCGGACAGGCCACGCGGCAGCGGACTGCACGGCCACGATGGTCCACAGGGCGATGGCCGCGAGCGATGCCGCCGACGGTGCGGACGGACTCCACGTCGGCAGCAGTGGTGGCAGCGCCCAGGCCGCACACGCCATACCGAGGACCGACGCGATGGCAGCGAGGAGCAGGTATTCGCAGCGCAGCCGGCGCGCCAACTGCAGGGCGGTCGCGCCAAAGGCACGGCGCAGGCTGAACTCCTGGGTGTGCTCCTGGATCCAGCGATGGCCACCCAGCGTCAGCATGCCCAGGGTCAGCAGCCACCAGGCGGCGCACACCGCCAGCGATGCGCGGGCGCGGTGCAGGACGTCCTGCGAGGCGCGCTCGCGCAAGGTGGACATGGCCTCTGGTGTGGGGATGACGGCGCCGGCATACGCTTCTTTCAGGGCCGCGCGCATGCGTACCGACACGACGTCGGCGGTGCCGGCGTAGCGGACGAGGAAGTGGGCTTCATCGGCGCGCGTCATGCGGACAGGCAGCACGAGGGCGGTACCGTCGCGGCGATGCGCACTGGCGGGCAGCGGGATCCGGTCGATCACGCCGATGACGTGCAGCCGTTTGCCCGGCAACATCTGCAATGTCCGGCCCAGTGGGTCGGCGGCGCCGTACAGGCGCCGGGCAAGCGCGGCCGAGAGGATGACGGGCGCCGGGTCCGCGTGCAGACGCTGCTGGTCACCCGTGTAGTCCTGGTAGTCCGTTGTCGCGAATGCGCGGCCGCGTGAGAGCGCGATGCCGAGCGTGGCGAAGAAGCGCTCGTCCGCCAGATACGTCGAAACCAGCGGGCGCGATGCGTGATCCTCGTCTGCCCACACGTGGACGCTCCATGCGCTGTTGCCGTAGGGCGCCTGGTTGGTCGCGGCCGCTGTCTGCACGCCGGGGACGGTACGCAGCACCCGCAGGACGTCGGCGGTCTCGACGTGGTTGCCGGCCGCCGTCTGCAGCCACGGCACGAGCAGCAGATGTGTCTCGTCGATGCCGCTGGGGCTGGTGCGCGCTGCTTGCGATGCCTCCATGGCCTGCCACGCGTGCAGGCACAGCACCACGCCGATCGCCAGCTGCAGGGCGAGCAGCCAAGTGCCCGCGCGCGGCCGGCCCAGCAGCAGGAACGGGGAAGACGGCATCGGCCTCTCCGATGGACCATGCACGCCCGATGGCGTGCATGGTGGCGGACGGACGGGGAACGGTCAGGCGGTGCGCGTCGCCACGGCCGGCGGCACCGACGCGGCCTTGCGCGCCGGTCCGTACACGGCGACCTGGCCGAGCAGCCACAGCAGCACGGCGCCCACGGGCAGGTACAGCAGCGGCAGGCGCGGCAGTTCGTACTTGCCCATCAGCAACTGGTTGATGCCGTAGGCCAGGATCATGCCGATGACGATGCCGATGGTCGCCAGCAGGAAGTTCTCGGTCTGGAAGTAGCGCAGGATCTGTCCCTTCGTCGCACCCAGCGCACGGCGGATGCCGATCTGCTTGGTCCGCTGCTGCACCCAGAAGCTGGCCAGGCCGACGATGCCCAGCGCGGTGACGATCAGCAGCGAGACGATCACGGTGAGCAACAGCCACGCCATCGCGCGGTCGCCCTGGTAGTACTTGTCCATAATCTCGGTGAACGTGCCTTCGCGCAGAATCAGCCGGCGTGCGCTGTTCTTCTCCAGCGTGGCGATGGCCGCCTTCTGCACTTCGGCACGACGCTCGGGCGTGGTACGCAGCACGAACGTCCCCATGGTGATGTCCTTCGCCGGCAGGATCATCGTGTAGCCGGCTTCCGCGGGACCGCCGTTGTCGTTGGTGCGGATCAGGCGCTCGACCACGCCGACCACGCGGTGCGGCACGTTGTCGGCATTCCACGAGATGATGTTCTTGCCGATCGCGCTCTCACCCGGAAACAGCTTGTTCGCCAGTTCCCGGCTGATGATCACGGACGGCATCATGACCTTCGCGTTCTGCTTGTTCATCTCCGTCCAGTTGGAGTACTCGTCCGCCGTGAAGTCGCGACCTTCGGCCAACCGCAGGCCCAGCGTGTCGATCACCGCATCGCCCAGGTAGACGTTCGCCTGCGCGGAGGGGCGCTCCTGGTTCGGTACCAGCTGGATCGAGGTGTTCCACGAGGAGTTGTCGAACGGCACGTGGTTGATGCTGCCGGCAGCCTTTACGCCGGGCAGTGCACGCAGGCTGGCGACGTCCTGCTTCACCAGCGCGTCGGCATCGGGGTTCTCGCCGAGGTTGCCCATGCTGATGCGCACGATCTCCTCGTTGGCCAGGCCGGTGGGACGGTCGATGCGCTCCAGTCGCTGGGTGATCAGGAAGACCGCGTTGCAGATGATGGCGCACGACAGCGCCACTTCCAGCACGATCAGCGCGGCGGCCGTCTTGTGGCGGGCCAGGGTGGAAAGAATGGGACGGATGTCCATGACGTGCCTCTTGGATGGATGGGTCACTGGCTCTTGAGCTGGATGGCGGGCGTCACCTGCATCGCGCGCCAGGCGGGCAGCATCCCGGCGAGCAGGCTGGCGACGATCGCCAGCGCGAAGGTGGCCAGCAGCATCTTCAGGTCCATGTGGGCCAGGTCGGCATACCCTGCCGGCTGCTGGCGGACCGCCAGCAGGCCCAGCCAGGCCAGCACCAGCCCCAGCACGCCGCCGACCAGGCCGACCGTACCGGCCTCGACCAGGCATTGCGCGAAGATCGCCTTGCGCGTCGCGCCCAGTGCGCGCCGCACGCCGATCTGCGAGGAGCGTCCGAGGAACTTCGCCAGCAGCAGGCCCACCGTGTTGAGCAGGCAGACGGCCAGGAAGCCGAACGCCAGCCACACCTGCAGGCGCACGTCGCCGGGCACCGCGCCCTGCTTGTCGAGCCACTGCATCACGCTGTGCAGGTCCACGTTGTTGGGACGCTCGAAGCGGCCCGCCGCGCGCTGCTGGTCGGAATAGTTCGCCAGGTATTGCTTGTAGGCTTCGACTTTCGCCGGCGTGCCCAGCTCGACCCAGTACTGCAGCCATGAGCACGGCGCATTGGGGCCGCGCGACCCTTCTTCTTCCCCGCTGGAGTCACCCCAGCAGTTCATGTTGCCCTGGGTGCCCATCTTCACGTTGAGGGCGGTCCAGAACGGCACGAACAGTTGCTCCACTTCGGTGAAGCGGTCCTGCGTCATGTCGTAGAACTTCGGCGCGGGGCGCCACTCCTCCAGCACGCCGATGATGCGGAACGTGGCGCCGGAGGCCTTGAGGTCGCGACCCACGCTGTTGGCGCCGCCGAACAGCTTGTCGTTGAGGGCCTTCGAAATGACGGCGACACGCGCGCGCGATTCGTCGTCCGCCGCCGACCAGCCGTTGCCGTAGCGGAACGGCACATCGAACATCGGGAAGAAGTCCGCGGTGGTGTAGCGTGCATCGACCCGGAACGGCTCGATCTTGCCGTCTTCGGATTCGACCGACGACGCGCCGCCGCTCATCAGCGCCTGGCGGTCGCCCTTCTTGTCGCGCAACAGGCGCTCGGCGTCGAAGCGGGTGAACTGGTCTTCCGGCTCTTCGCCGGGGGTGAAGCCGTTCATCGAGCGCGGGTCGATCCGCGGGTAGAAGAGCTTGTCGCTCTTCTGCGGGATCGGATCGCCGGATAGCACGTAGAACACGGTCAGCGTGGTCATGCTGGCGCCGATGCCGAGCGCGATGGCCAGCACCATCAGGAAGGTCAGCGCCTTGTTGCGCTTGAAGCTGCGCAGCGCGAGGGAGAAGTAGTAGCCGAACATGGCGGGGTCCTCAGGCGGAGGCGTTGGCTTCGGCGGCGTGCGCCGCGCGGATCAGCGCGGGCTCCACCGACAGGTCGGTGGCCATGCCGTCGACGATGTGCACGTTGCGCTGCGCGCGCGCGGCCAGTTCAGGGTCGTGCGTGACCATGATGATGGTCGTGCCCTGGCGGTTGATCTCCTCCATCAGCTCCATCACGCCGCGCGCCATCTGCGAGTCCAGGTTGCCGGTCGGTTCGTCCGCCAGCAGCAGGCGCGGGCTGCCGGCGAGCGCGCGCGCGATCGCGGTGCGCTGCTGCTGGCCGCCCGACAGTTCGGCCGGGAAGTGCTTCATGCGCGAGCCCAGGCCCACGCGCGCCAGCGCATCTTCGATGCGCTGCTTACGTTCGGCCGCCGGCATGCCGCGGTAGCGCAACGGGACATCGACGTTGTCGAACAGGTTCAGGTCGGGGATCAGGTTGAAGCCCTGGAAGATGAAGCCGATCTTCTGGTTGCGCAGGCGCGAGCGCGCGTCGTCGCCGAGATGGCTGACGTCCTGGCCGTCGAGCAGGAACTGGCCGCCAGTGAAGGTCTCCAGCAGGCCGGCGATGTTGAGGAACGTGGTCTTGCCGGAGCCCGACGGACCGGTGACGGCGACGAACTCGCCCTCGCGGACATGCAGGTCGAGCGAACGCAGCGCATGCGTTTCCACCTGTTCGGTGCGGTAGACCTTGGCGACTTGGCGCATCTCAAGCATGGCGGGTTCCTTCTTCGGGTTCTGGCGTGGAATGGAAAGGCGGGGGGAGGGAGCGGGGGAGGATCAGTTGATCGAGACGCGTTCGGCGTCGCCGAACAGGTCGCTGCCGGAGACGACGACCTTGTCGCCGGGCTGCAGGCCGCCGAGCACTTCGATACTGCTCAGGCTGCTGACACCCAGCTGGACGGGACGGCGCACGGCGGAGCTGCCGTCCATGACGTAGGCGTACCGGCCACCACCCTGCTCGAGGAACGGGCCGCGTTCGACCATCAGCACGTTGCGGCGCGTGTCCATCAGGATGCGTGCGGACAGGCGCTGGTTCTGGCGCAGGCCGGGCGGCTGCTTGTCGGAGAAGCGCAGGCGGGTGACGACTTCGCCGCCCACCACTTCCGGCGACACCGCGGAGATCTCGCCGGCGTACGGCTGGCCGGCGCTGGTCAGCGTGGCCGGCATGCCGATGGCGAGGTCGCGCGCGAAGCTCTCCGGCACCTTGATCTCGACTTCGAACACCGACAGGTCGACCACGCTCAGCACCGGCGCGTTGATCGCCACGTTCGAACGCTGCACCGCCTGCACCTGGCCGACCTGGCCATCGAACGGTGCGCGCAGCGTCAGCGCGTCGACCTGGCGCTGCACTTCCGCGACCACCGCGCGCTGGCGGTCGGCGAGCAGTTGCTTGTTGCGAGCGTCGAGGCCGGCGCCCTGGCCCTGCAGGCCGGCATCCTTCTGCGCGTGGGACAGCGCGATCTCGCTCTTGCGCAGGTTGTCCTGCGCTTCCAGCACGTCGACCTGCGGCACGGCGCCGCCATCGTAGCCACGCTGGTAGCGCTGCAACGTGCGCTCGGCCGCCTGACGTTCGATACCGGCCTGGTCCAGCGCCTTCTGCGCGTTGGCACGGGTGACGCTGGCGTCCAGCATCGCGCGGCTCGCCTCGGCCTCCAGGCCGGCGAGCGTGGTCTGTTCCTGCGCCAGCTTGCTGCGCAGTTCGGGGCTGTCGATCTCGGCCAGCGGCTGGCCCTTGCTGACCTTGTCGCCGGCCACGACCTTCAGTGTGACCACGCCGCCGGCGATGGCGTACAGGGTCGGGCTGTTGGCGGCGATGACGCGACCGTCCGCGGCGATGTCACGGACCAGGTCGCCACGGGTGACCTCGGCGATGCGCAGGCGGGTGCCGTCGATCGAGGCCGTGCCGGCCAGCCAGCCGCGCGCGGCGAACACGATGCCGGCCAGCAGCAGGGCGCCGCCGGCGGCGGGCCAGATCCAGCGGCGCCAGGCCGGACGGGTCTGCGAGGAGCTGAGCACTCGGTCTTGCGCGGAGGTGTCCCGAATCATCGGTGGCATGCGTTCTTGAGAATGACCTGCTTGTCTCAGCAGGATGCGTGCCAAACGCAAGCGATTGATTCAAAAGGGGGTTGTCCGATACGGATGACTGTCCGGGTGTCCGCGGACACCCAGCGGACAGGGCCTGTCCAGTACCGGACACGTAGAATGTCCGTTCGTTTCATTCAGAGGGAAGACACAGGCCTATGTGCGGAATTGTGGGTGCGATTGCCGATCGCGACGTGGTGCCGGTACTGATCGAGGGACTGAAGCGGCTGGAATACCGGGGCTACGATTCCGCGGGCATCGCGGTGGTCGACCAGCAGGACGTGCGCCGCGTGCGCCGGACCGGCCGCGTGGCCGAGATGGAGGGCGCTGCCGCGGCCGAGGGCTTCAACGCCAGCCTGGGCATCGGGCATACGCGCTGGGCGACCCATGGCGGCGTCACCGAAGCCAACGCCCATCCGCACATCAGCCACGGTGTGGCGCTGGTGCACAACGGCATCATCGAGAACCACGAGGAGCAGCGCGAGAAACTGCGCGCGCTCGGCTACGTGTTCGAGTCGCAGACCGACACGGAAGTGATCGCCCACCTGATGCATCACCATCTGAAGGGCGGTGACGATCTGCTGGCTGCGCTGCAGCGCACGGTGAAGGAACTGACCGGCGCGTACGCACTGGCCGTGGTCAGCCGCAAGGAGCCGGACCGCATGGTCTGCGCGCGCATGGGCTGTCCGCTGCTGATCGGCCTGGGCGAGGGCGAGAACTTCATCGCCTCCGACGTGTCCGCGATCATCCAGGCCACGCGCCGCGTGATCTTCCTGGAAGAAGGCGACACTGCCGAGGTCACGCGCGCCGGTGTCACCGTGTACGACGGCCAGAACCAGCTCGCGCAGCGCGACGTGCATGTGTCGGACGTGTCGCTGGCTTCACTGGAACTGGGCCCGTACCGCCACTTCATGCAGAAGGAAATCCACGAGCAGCCGCGCGCGATCGCCGACACCATCGAGGCGGTGATCGATAGCGGCTTCTCGCCGGCGTTGTTCGGCGCCAACGCGGAAGCGGCGCTCAAGGACATCGAGGGCGTGCAGATCCTCGCCTGCGGCACCAGCTACTACGCCGGTATGACGGCACGCTACTGGATGGAGGCGATCTCCGGCCTGCCGTGCAATGTCGAAATCGCCAGCGAGTACCGCTACCGCGCCGCGTACGCCAATCCCAAGCACCTCATCGTCACCATTTCGCAGTCCGGCGAAACGCTGGACACGATGGAGGCACTGAAATACGCCAAGTCATTGGGCCACCAGCACACGCTGTCGATCTGCAACGTGCCGGAAAGCGCGATTCCGCGCGCCAGCGAACTTGTCTGCTACACGCGCGCCGGTGCCGAAATCGGCGTGGCGTCGACCAAGGCCTTCACCACCCAGCTGGCAGCGCTGTTCCAGCTGACCGTCGTGCTCGGCAAGCTGCGCGGCAAGGTCACGCCCGAGCAGGAAGCCGATTACCTGGAGCAGCTGCGCCATCTGCCGGGCAGCGTGCAGCATGCGCTGAACCTGGAGCCGCAGATCGCGGCGTGGGCGGAGCGTTTCGCACCCAAGTCGGACGCGCTGTTCCTCGGTCGCGGCCTGCATTACCCGATCGCGCTGGAAGGCGCGCTCAAGCTGAAGGAAATCTCCTACATCCACGCCGAGGCCTATCCGGCCGGCGAACTGAAGCACGGTCCGCTGGCGCTGGTCGATGCCGACATGCCGGTGGTGGTGATCGCGCCGAACGACGTGCTGCTGGAGAAGGTCAAGTCCAACATGCAGGAAGTGCGTGCGCGCGGCGGCGAGCTGTTCGTGTTCACCGACCAGGACAGCCACTTCAGCGAATCGGAAGGCGTGCACGTCATCCGTACACCGCGCCACGTCGGCGTGCTCAGTCCCATCGTGCACACCATCCCCGTGCAGCTGCTGGCGTACCACACCGCGCTGGCCCGCGGCACCGACGTGGACAAGCCGCGCAACCTCGCCAAATCGGTGACGGTGGAGTAAGTCGCTCTCCGATGCGGCAAACGCAACGGGCCGCTCTTGGGCGGCCCGTTCGCTTTGCGTCGGAAGCGTCGGCGATCAGGCGGTCGCGTTACCGGTGGTCGGCAACGACAGCCGCTTCTCGAGGTCTTCGCGCATGTCGACCAGTTCGGTGGACAGCTGCTTGCGCTTGGCCATGCCTTCGCGATGGATCTCGCGGACTTCCTCGACCGTGCGGATCAGCGTGTCGTTGACTGTTCGCAGCGTTTCGATGTCGATCACCGAGCGCTGGTTGGCGCGTGCGGTGCCGACGGCGGTCGAATGGACCAGTTCGGCGTTCTTGCGCATCAGTTCGTTGCTGGCATCGTCGATGGCGTTGGCCAGTTCGACCGCGTTGCGCTGGTCGGCCAGCGACAGCTGGATGGCGAACTGGTTACGCCACATGGGGATGGTGATGTCGCGCACCGCGCTGAACTTCTCGATCAGCTGGATCGCGTTGGCCTGGATCAGCCGGATCATCGGCAGCGTCTGGTCGGCCGCATGCTGCAGCACCTGCAGGTCGGACACGCGCTTGTCGATCAGGCGCAGCGCGGTATCGAGCGCGGCGCGGCGGGTACGCGATTCGGGATCTTCCTGGCCGGACAGTGAGGCCAGGTCCGCCTCCAGCTCGGTGATGCGGATGCGGCCGGCGGCCACGTGCACGCCCAGCTCGCGACGCTCGTCGAGCACGATGTCGTGCATCTGGTCGTACTCGCGCACGCGCTGCTGCTGGATCTGCTGGGTCTTGCCGACGTCGCCCATCAACTGGTCGATTTGGCGATTGGTCGAACTGTAGCGCTGCACCAGGTCGTCCTTGGTCGCGCGCATCTTGTCGATCAACGGGCCGAGGATCGGCAGCTTGGAGCGGCCATGGAAGGATTCGAGGTTCAGCGAACGCGCAATGCGGACCACCTCGCCCAGCTTGTCGCCGCTGCTGTCGAGATCGGCGTTGCGCACCTTGTCCAGCAGCTGCGTGCTGAAGGCGCTGGTCTTGGTGGTGGCCTCGCGCCCGTAGGTGTGCAGGTTGCCGGGTGCGATGTCCTGCAGCGCCTTCGCCGCTTCCTGGATACGCGGGATGTCGGCGCTTTCCAGCCCCAGATCGGTCAGCAGCTGCGGCGACAGCGCCGCGGGGACCAGCGTCTGTTCGGGATTCGTCGTCGTCATGGGGCCTCCTGGGATGGGGTGCGCTGCCCGGCGGGCGCCGGTGCGGGCAGGTGTTCGATGTGGGCTTCCAGCTCATCTATCGTCCGCATGGCGGAGGATAGCTGCATTCCGTGCCCGGCACCGGCCGTGACGCCCTGCTGCTGGTCCAGCAGCACGGACAGTCGGGGCAGTTGCTGGGCGTGGCGTTCGGCGATGGCGAGCGCATTGGCGGCGACCAGGTCCAGCTGGCTGGCGGTGATTTCGTAAGCGCTGCGCAGCGTGACGAGGTGGGCGAGCCGTGATGTGCCGGCAGGCGTGCCGCCTTCTGCCGACGCCTGCTGGCGGGCGAGTCCGTCGATGTCCTGTTGCAGGCGCGCGCAGGCGTCGCGCAACCGTTGCGCATGGTCGGCGAGCGTCGCGTGCTGGTGGCGCAGCCGCGTCGCTTCGAAGCCGGCCTGCCGCAGCAGGATGCCGCTGCGTTCGCGCAGTGCACGCGCCTCGGCGGCGAGCCGGATGTCGCGTCCGATCAGCCGGCCCCAGAACCCGACGCTGCGACGGAGCGCGCGTGGATCGGCGGAGAGCAGCACCGTGCGCAGGTCGCGCAGGGTCGCCTGCAGGTCGCTGGCGCTGGCGTGCGTCAGCGCCCCGATGGCGGCGGCGTGATCGGCCCGTCCGGGAACGTCGTCGTCCATCGCGATCGGCGGATTCACCGCGGCAGGTCTCCGGTGCCTTCATCGGGCACCGACGGAGACACATCCAGTGTCGGTGTCGGACGCTCTTCCTTGAAGGCGAGGCTGGCGATCACCTGGTCGAACTCCGCCTCGCGCGGCGATCTCGGTTTCGCCTTGCGCGTGCCTGACGACATGGGCGGCGTAGCGTTGCTGCGCATCGCCTGCGCCAGGGCGACCAGGGCCGCGTTGAGCTGGTCCTGCCGCGCCATCGTCTGCTTCAGGGCGTCCAGCACCGGCGCGGTGTCGATCGCGGGTGCCGGAGCGGTGGGTGCAGCGACGGCTACCGGTTCCGGCAAGCGCAGCGATTGCAGCGCCGACAGCAGCGCCTCCCACGGGGCGGGCGGCGCTGCTTCGGCCGGGGCGGGTTCGCCCAGGCGCTGCAGGCCGACGGCGATGTCCGCCAGCTGCGCGACGACGCGACCGCCGACATCGGCATCCTCGGCGCCCATTGCCTTGTTGCGCAGGAAGTCGGCCTTGATCTGGTTCCAGCGTGCTTGTTCTTCGCCGGTCAACGTGCCGCGCAGCTCGCCCAGTTTCAGCAGGTTCTCTTCCGCGCCGGTGGTCAGCAGCTGCGCCTCGCCGAGGTAGTGGTCGGAGATCAGCTGCTGCAGCTCGGTGGCATTCATGACCGGCGAGATCTTTTCCGCCAGCTTGTTCATGTTGCGGTAGCTGCCCTGCAGGCGGAACGGTGGCTCCACCCGATACTTGTCGGCCTGCGCGGCGCTGGCTATGTACTGCTGGTTGACGCGATAGACCACGTCGCGCACGGTCAGCAGCCGCTGCAGCACCGCGACGATCTCGCCGATTTCCGCACCGCTATAGGCGTGCGACAACTGGTTGGTACTGACGTCCTTGCCGCGCGCCTTGTCGACCAGCAGGTAGAGGTCGGCCATGTCGCGGGTCGCGAGCGGGGCGAGCACCGGGTTGGAGGTCAGGCAGTTCTCCACGTAGCTGAGCAGGAACGCATCCTCCATGCCGCCCAGCACATCGCCCAGGTTGTAGATGTCGGCGCGGTTGGCGAGCATGTCCGGGATCTTGAAGACCTCGCCGGACTCCGTGTACGGGTTGCCCGCCATCACCACCGCGAACTTGCGTCCGCGCATGTCGTAGGTCTTGGTCTTGCCGCGCCAGACGCCCTCGATGCGGCGGGTGCCGTCGCACAGCGAGATGAACTTCTGCAGGAACTCCGGATGCGTGTGCTGGATGTCGTCCAGGTACAGCATCACGTTGTTGCCCATCTCCAGCGCGAGGTTAAGCTTCTCCAGTTCCTGCCGCGAGGTCGCGTCCGGCGCCTGCGCCGGATCCAGCGAGCGCACTTCGTGGCCGAGCGCCGGGCCGTTGATCTTCATGAAGACCAGGCCCAGCCGGTGGCCGACGTATTCCATCAGCGTGGTCTTGCCGTAGCCGGGCGGCGAAATCATCATCAGCAGGCCCATCAGGTCGCTGCGCTTGTTCTCGCCGACGGTGCCCATCTGCTTGGCGAGGTTGTCGCCAATCACGGGCAGGTAGACATCGTTGATCAGCTTGTTGCGGACGAACGAGCTCAGCGGACGCGCCTTGAACTCCGACAGGCGCATCGCCGCGCGCTCCCGCTGCGCGACTTCGCCACGCAGCGCCTGGTAGCGCTGCCAGGCGGGCACGAAGTGATCGCGATGCGTGGCGAAGCGTGCCGGCAGGTCGTCCACCGCCAGCGACAGGCCGCCGTCACGGATGCGCGCGTGTTCGCCGAGCAGGCCATCGACGCGCACCATCAGCGTGACGTGTTCGATCACGTGCGTCAGGTGTGCGCCATGACGGAACAGGGCGATCGCTTCCGGGACGTACGCCGCCAGATGCGCCTGGTCGGGCAATGCGGTCACTGCGTCGAGCGCCTGCCGAAGCAACGACCAGGCCGCGGCAGGTCGTGCGTCCAGGCGGTGCAATGCGCTGGCCAGTACGCTGCCACCGGCCTCGTCAGCCAAGCGTGCGCGGAACGCAGCCACCAGCGACTCGGCGTAATGGGTGAAACGGAACGTGGGTGTCGCAGCGGTGACGGTGTCCGTCAGGAAGGCGGCCGCGGCCGATGCGTCCGTAGCGGGGAAGGGCAGCGCATCTCGCAGTGCCCATTCGACCATGGCGGTCGCCAGCTCGTCGCGCAGCGTCGGCACGGCGCGGCCCGCCGGCGACATCGTATCGATGGCGCGTGCCGCGCGTATGCGGTCGGTCGTGTCCTGGGGAGTCGCATCGCCGCGGCACCACCAGGCCACCGCCAGCGCGCGCGCGGCGGGGGCGTACTGCAGCGTGCCCGCCGCCTGGCGCAGCGGCAGGTAGCTGCGCAGGATCGCGGCGGCATCGTGGTCGTGGATGCCTTTCTCGTAGCCTTCGCGGTAGCGTGGCGCGGCGTAGTCGCGGACGATCCGGTCCAGTGCTTCCGGGTCGGCCAACGCATGATCGAGTTGCTCCGCACCCAGTCCGCCTTCGCCGGCCAGCGCGTCCTGCAGCAGCCGGCAGGCGAGGTACTCGCCGCGGTACAGCGTGGGCGATTCGGATTCGAGGGTGACGTCCCAGTACGCGCGCAGCGCCTCCAGCGCAGGTTCCTGCAACGGCTCCAGGTAGTCGGTGCCGGTGAGGTGTACGGCCAGCGTGTCGCCGCGCGGGATCAGCGTCAGGTCCAGCGGTTGCGTGTTGACGCTGAAGCGGTGGCGCGGTCCCAGCCGGATGACGTTGCCGGCGTCCTCGAACAGATCGCTGCGGTCGCGCAGGCCGCGTACGGCCTGGTCGCGTGCGCCCTTGATGCGCGCCTCGATGTCGTCCGCCTTCACCGAGTCCTTCAGCTCGCGCAGGCGGCCGGCCAGCTCGCGCAGCTTCAGGATCAGCGCATCGCCGGCGAAGAACGCATTGAGCTCGTCGGGCGTGGTGAAGCGTTCCGTGCGTCGGGCCAGGCCTTCCAGGATCCGGCTGGCCGCTTCCTGCACCGACTGTGCCTTGCGCTGGCGTTCGTCCAGCAGCGCCTGCTTGTGCGCTTCGAAGGCTTCCAGCATCTCCTCGCGCTTGGACAGGATGTCGCCGAGGAACTGCTCGTGCTCGCCGAACTGGCTCTCCAGTTCCTCCAGCTGCACCATCAGGCGCGACAGCTGCTCGTCGGCGCGCTCCGGCGTGGTCGCCATCGCCAGCGCGTTGCTGACGGCCTGGCCGAACAGGGTGAACTGCGCGCCGAACTGGGCCACGGCCTCGGCCGAGCCGAGTTCGCGGCGGCGCTGGGTCGCGCGCGCGCGGCTCTGGTTGAGTTTCGCGTAGATCGCCGATAGCGCATCGACCACACGGGTGCGCTGGGTGGCGTCGTCGACCCGCAGCGTCGCCATCAGCTCGGACAGCATGTCGAGTTCGCCGGCCATGCCTTGCATGGCCTCGATCGCCTCGGCCAGCTCGCGTGCGCTGGCGGCCTTCTGTGCGCGCGCATCCAGTTCGCCCAGCCGCTGCTGGAACGGCGCCAGTGCCTTCTCGCCGGCGAGGAACTGGCCGGTCGCGGTGCCGACGCGTTCGTGCGCCTCCTGCAGCGCCGCCGTCATCGCGTCGATGGCGGTGGTGTCGATATAACGGTAGTCGCGAATGGTCAGCAGGTGGCCGCGCAGACGCGAGACGGCGCCCAGCGCCTCGACGAACTCGCCGATGCCGTTCCAGCCCGCCGGCTGCAGGCGGCCGAGCAGGGCGCGATGGTCGCGCTGCGCCTGCGCCATCGAGGTCTCGGACTGGCGCCGGATCTCCTGCACCTTCTCGTATTCGTCCAGCACCGACTCACCGGTGCCGGCGATCTCGTGCAGCAGCGTGGCCAGGCCATCGCACTGCGTGTCGTCGATCCAGTGGTGCAGGTCGAACAGGCGGCGCGTGCCGTGCGTCAGCAACTGGTAGCGTTGCGCGGAGACATCGTCGCGCTCGATCTCGCGGGCGAGGTCGAACAGGTTCGACACTGCGCGCACCAGTTCGGCATTACCGAGCTTCGCCATGAACGAAGTGCCGGCGGGACGCGTCGCCGCGAATTCGTCCGAGCTGAAGGGCGTCTGCCACACCTGCATGGGGTGGACGCGGGTGGGGTCGTCGTTCTCGGCGCGGAACAGCACCATGCGGCCGTCGTGCAGGCGCGCGTAGCCGTGCGCGAGCACCGGCGGCTGCAGGCGGCGCTGCACCAGGTTGTAGACCAGCAGCGCGGCCTGGCCTGTCTCGCGCTCATAGAACACGTACATGACGTCTTCGCCGTTCGGCGAGCGGATCGTGCGCTTGTACTGCATGTCCTGCACCGCGGCATCGAAGGCCTTGTGCTCGCCGTTCTGCAAGTAGTAGCCGCCGGGGAAGATGATGCCGTGGTCTTCCGGCAGCTGAATGCAGGCCTGCACGATGGCGTCCAGCCGCGTTACTTTTCCGGTCTGGGTGTTGTAGACCAGCCCACGCCAGGCGCTCTCGCGGTACGGCAGCACCTTCAGCAGGATCAGCGAACCGACGCGCGCGAACTCGATCTGCGCATCGTCCAACGACTGCGTGCGGTCCTCGACCGGTTCGCTGTAGACGCCGGCGCCGGTCTCGGTGTTGTTCTCCACCTTCAGCGTCAGGTCGCCGCCGATGGTCTCGACGAACAGGGTGTCGAGGATATTCAGGTGCGGATGACGACCGCTGACTTCCATGTCCTTGGTCGCGCGGGTCCATTCGAAGTCGAACGGAGGCGGCAGCACGATGTCGCGCTCGCCGCGCGCATCGAGGTAGTTCACCTCGCCCTCGGAGGTCAGCGTCCAGCGGAACACGCGCACGTCGGTGTTCTTCAGGCCGATCTGGAAGGCCATCAGCAGGCGGCCGTCGCGGACGATCAGCTGCAGCAGGCGCGCGTCCTTGTAGTAGCTGTACAGCTCGCTGAAGTCGCGCTGGAACGCGCTGTCGGCGAGGAAGCTGGCGGCGATGTCGACCGGCGCCACGTCGTAGCCTTCGCCGGCTTCGACCAGGCGGTAGATACCGAACACGTCGGCGACCGAGGTGGTCGCCTTCAGTCCCATGTAGACGTTGAAACCGAACAGCAACAGGTCGCCGACCTGCACGATGTCGCGGCCGACCGAGTTGTGCTCGGTGCGGATGCGCAGGCGGCCGATGGCTTCCATCCGGCTGTCGCCGAACTCCTGCAGGCGGCGCGCGTTGAGTGCGTCCACGACGGTGCGCAGGCGCGCGCCCTGTTCGTCGAGGCGGCGACGCAGCACGTCGTAGGCGCCGCCCTGGGCGACGGCCTGGTCGACCTGCGTATCGGTGGAGGGGACTTCGGTGTTCGGCGTATCGGACATCGGACCTCATCCTCGCCCGTCCTGGGCGGTCGATGCGGAAATCGGGGCCGACGGCACGCGCCGCCGGCCCGGCTCAGGCGCGCGGGGTCAGGCGTCGGTCGCTTCGGCCTGGCGGCCGGCGAGCGGCAGGCCGGAGCCCGCCAGACGACCCAGCAGCTGCGCCGCGATGGGGCTCTCGCCCACGATGCCTTCCAGCGCCTTGCCCAGCGACACGCCCTTGGTCAGCGCGTTGAACACGCCACCGTCGCCACCGATCAGCTCGATGTTGGCGTTCTTCAGCGCGCTCGCCAGTACCTCGGCGTTCTCGCGCGAGATCGCCTTGCCCGCATCGATCGACGCCAGCAGCTGGCGCAACTGGGTCTCCAGCAGCATGCGGAACTCTTCGTGGCTGCGGGCGTCCGGGCTCATCTTGCCCATCGCGTCGAACTTCGAGGTCAGGCCCTCGGCTTCGGCGGACATCTTCTTGGCGATGTTGCTGGCTTCGGCATCGCCCATCGCCTGGGTGGCGCTGGCGTTGGCGTGGCCCAGCTTCTGCGCGCCGTCGGCCTCGGCGCTCAGGCGCTCGGTCAGTACGCGGGCGTCGGCGTTGCCCTGCTTGTAGGTCGCGTCCGCCTTGGCTTCCAGCACGCGGGCTTCGGCCAGGCCGGTCTTCTCCATCGCCACGGCATTGGCTTCCTGCACCTGCGCCTCGGCCAGACCGTGGGCGGCGCTTTCGGCGCGCACGCCATCGGCCATCACGCGCTTGGCCTCGGCCTGCTTGCCGGCAGCCTGCAGTTCGGCGTCGGCCAGCACGGTCAGTTCGACGGCGCGGTGGCGTGCCGCCTGCTCGGCCGCTTCGGCCGCCTTGACGTCCTTGACCAGCGTTTCCTGCGCGGCCGCTTCTGCGGCCAGCACGGTCACCTGCTTGGCGCGGTCGGCCTCGGCGACTTCGCGCGTTTCCTTGATCTTCTCTTCCGCCACGGCGACGGTCTGCTCGATCTGAGTGCGCTCGCGCACCACGTTCGCCACTTCCATGCGGCCCTGTTCGACGACCTTGTCGCGGTCGACCTGCTGCATCTGGACTTCCTTGTCGGTGTTGACGCGCTCCAGCTGTTCGGCACGGGCGACGCGCTCGAGTTCGATGGCGACGGCGCGGCGACGGTTCTGCTCGGCGACCTCGACCTGGCGCAGCTGTTCCTGTTCGCGGATCTTGATCTGCTCCTCGGTCTCCAGGCGCGCGCGCTCGGACACCTGGCGCTGCTCCTCGATCACCTTGGCGGTCTCGGCGGCTTCGCGGGCGCGCACGGTCTCGACCTCGCGCTGTTGGCGCGCCTCGGCCTCCGCCTGCTGGCGTTCGAGCGCGAGCAGGGCTTCACGGGCTTCGGTGTTCTTCTTGGTGATCGCCAGCTTCTCGTTCTGCTCGAGCTCGTTGGTCTGCACGTTCTGGCGCGCGGTCAGCTCGGTGATCTTGCGGATGCCTTCGGCATCCAGGATGTTGCTCGGATCGAGCAGGTGCTTGGGCGTCTGCTCAAGGTAGTCGATGGCGACGTCTTCCAGCACGTAACCGTTGAGGTCCTGGCCGATGACGGCGACGATCTCGTCACGGAACTCCTGGCGCTTGTCGAACAGTTCGGTGAAGTCGAACTTCTTGCCGACCGTCTTCAGCGCCTCGGAGAACTTGGCGTTGAACAGCTCGTCCACGGCATGCTTGTCGGACGCACGGTCGGCGCCGATCGCCTTGGCCACGCGCAGGACATCGGCCGGCGTTTCGTTGACGCGCAGGTAGAACGCCACCGCGATGTCGGCGCGCATGTTGTCCTTGCAGACCAGGCCTTCCTTGCCGCGGCGGTCCACCTGCAGGGTGATCAGGCTGATCTTCATCAGCTCGGCCTTGTACAGCACCGGGACGATCAGCGCGCCGGTGAAGTGCACCTTGGGATGCGAACTCATGTCGTTGACGATGAGGGCCGTGCCCTGTTCAACCTTCTTGTAGAAGGCCTTGAAGATGCCGATGAAGCCGAACAGCAGCACCACTGCGACGCCGAGAATGGTGATGACGAAGAGCAGGTTGGTGGTATCCATGGCGGAACTCCTTGAGGATGTGGCGGATGCTTACTGCTGGTCGAATTCGGTTTTCGAGATGATGCGGAATGCGTTGGCCGCTTCCAGGTGCTCGATCAGCACGACCTGATCGCCGCGCTGGAAACTCTGGTCGGGCAAGGAACGCACCTGTAGGATCAGGCCGGCGCCGCCATCATCGAAATGGGCGCGCCCATTGCGCTCATCGACGGCCGGCGAGATGACACGGCCGGCGCGACCGAGGACGCTGGGTGGCACTGGTGGGCGCAGGCGAGCGATAAGTTTGGCCAGCGGTCGCAGAGTCACCGACGTCGCCAGTACGCCGGGGACCAGTGCAGCGACCGCGACACCCAGGCCGGCGAGACCGCGCAGCGCATCCGGCGCGAGGGGCAGCAGGTACCGCTGCGCAAGGAAGCAGACGATCCATCCAAATAGGGCGAGGACCGTCAGCACCAGCGTCAATGGAATGCCGGAGAGACCGATCTTCGCGAGTATGCCGGCGACGAACGATGGCTCGATGCTGTCGCCATCGCTCCCCAGCCAGCCGTCCACCGTATCGAGGTCAAGCAGGCCGGTGGCCGCGAGCATCCAGTAGATGACGCAGACGGCGAGCAGCACACCGTAAACGACGGTTGGGAATGTCAGGATGATGGTGAGGAACTCGTTCAAGTGACCCCCTGTTTCAGCGCTTGCGCGCGGACGACGTGATGCGCTTGCGGGCACGGTCCAGCACGGCCTGTGCGGGATCGGCGTTCGTCTTCTGGTGCTTGTCCGGGCTCGTGGCGCCGCTTCCCTGCGCAGGCGCGCGACGCCGCTTCATGCGCGCGGCGGACGCGAACGCGGGCTCGGGATACAGCGCATCGCCCGGCTGGCGGCGTGCGACGGTCGCCTGCGCACGCTGCAGGCTGTTGGAGGCGCGCAGGATGTCCAGCTGGTGTTTCAGGCGACGAAGACGGCCTTCGAGCTGTTCGACCACGTGCGCGAACTGGCGCTCATGGACGGTCAGATCCTGTCCTTCCTCCGCGCGCTGGCTGCGTTCCGCCTGCTGGCGGACCACGTCGTCCGCGGCCGCGCGCGCCTGCGTGGCGCGTCCCTGACGCAGCGCGGTCTCCACCTTGGCCTCTGTCTCCCCGATGCGCACGGCCAGCGCAGCCTGGTGCTGCTCGTTGGCGACGCGACGCGCCTTCGCCGTCGCATGCTCGCCGCGCGCACCGTGCAGTGCGTCGTCGATGGTGCGGATCTCCTCGTCCAGCAGCCGCTCGGCGCGGTCGCCCATCACGGCGCCGGCCAGGCCTTCCATGCCTTCCTGGATGCGCTTGAACAGGGTCTTCAGCGTGTCGGGCATCAGGCCCTCCTCCGCGTCGTGGTCCGCAGGAACGGGCGGTAGGCCTCGGTGGCGTTGATGACGTTCTCGGCCAGCGTCTCGATCTCGAACATGACGTTGGCCAGGCTGGAGTGCGTGTCGAGCGCGCCGAACATGGTGTAGCCGGCGACGCCGCCGATGCGCTGCATGCCGATGGTCGAAAGCGGCAGCAGCACGTGCGTGCTGAGCACGTGCGCGTTGAATGCGGCCGCGTCGGTCACGTCCTCCACCGGCCACAGGTAGGCCTCGACCAGGATCTGTTCACCGCCCACGGCAAGGAACACCGACAGATCGCCGTACTCGTGCATCACCAGATGCAGGCTGGGTTCGGCGCCCTCGATGGTCTCCAGACTGATCAGGCCATCGCGCACGGTGCTGGCCTGCTGCAGCGCATGCCGGATCGCAGCGACGGTCCAGCCGGCCTCGGTGGACTGCGTCGGCAGGTAGGGGATGCCGGACTCGCGGGTCGCCTCGCGCATCGATTTCTCGATGGAGGCCAGCTCCTCGGCGTACTCCGGTCGGATCCAGACGTCCTTCTTGACCAGCCCCTGCTCACGCATGCGCTCGCGGTAGTTGCGGACGTGCAACGTGGAGGCCTTGATCGCGGGGCGGGAGGCTGTCATGAAATTGAACTTATTTCTTACATGTAATGTTGTCAAGCGGCGGCGCGGGACCGCCCGGACCGGATGACCAGCCGATGACGCCTGTCGCGCAGGTGTAACAAGCGGCAGGGACAATGGCGCCAGCAACGAGGTCCCTCTCTCCTCCCACGTTGCGGCGAAGCCCGGTCGATGCCGGGCTTCGTGCTTTCCGGGCCACGCGCCGTCAGTGATATGCTGAGAAAGATGAGGATCTGTCGACGCTGTTACGCCGTCTCCCCGCCATGACGGCAGCCCTTTCCCCCCACGCAAAGGCAGAGCCGCTCGTCATCGCCCACCGGGGTGCCAGCGCGCACCTGCCCGAGCACACGCTGGCCGCCTATGCGCGCGCGATCGCGGACGGTGCGGATTACATCGAGCCGGACCTGGTCGCCACCCGCGATGGCGTGCTGGTGGCGCGCCACGAGAACGAGATCGGCGGCACCACCGACGTGGCGCAGCGGCCCGCGTTCGCCGCGCGCAAGCGTCGACAGGTGATCGACGGCACGTCGGTCGAGGGCTGGTTCACCGAAGATTTCACGCTGGCCGAACTGAAGACGTTGCGGGCGCGGGAACGTCTGCCGGCGCTGCGCGACACCTCGTACGATGGATGTTACGAGATCGCGACGCTCGACGAGATCATCGCGCTGGCCGCGGAACAGGCCGCGCGCAACGGGCGCACGATCGGCCTGATTCCTGAGATCAAGCACCCCAGCCACTTCCAGCAGATCGGGCTGCCGATGGAGGACCGGTTGCTGGAGGTGCTGGCCGCGCATGCCTACACGCGAGAAGCGCCGGTGGTGATCCAGTCGTTCGAGCAGGCCAACCTGCGCGCGCTGCGTGGGCGCCTGGGGCCTTCGCATCCCAACATCCGGTTGCTGCAGTTGCTCGAGGTACCAGACGCGCAGCCGGGCGATGCGCTGGCGGCGGGAGAACCGACGCGCTATGCCGACCTGATGACGCCGGCAGGGTTGAACGACATCGCTGGCTACGCCGAGATCATCGGGCCGTGGACGCGCTCGCTGATCCCGCTCGCCGACGACGGCACGCTGGGGACGCCGACATCGCTGGCATCGGATGCGCGCAATGCGGGGCTGGAGGTCTGGCCCTACACCTTCCGGCCGGAGAACCACTTCCTGCCGACGGCGCTGCGCGAAGGCGAGGATCCACGTACGCGCAGCGAGGCGGGATCTCTTGCGGAGATCCGCGCTTACCTTGCGCTGGGGATCGGCGGTTTCTTCACCGACGATCCGGCGCTGGGGCGTCGCGCCGTCGACGCCCGCTGAGCCGTCTCAAACCCGGCCGAACACCAGGCTGGCATTGGTGCCGCCGAAGCCGAAGCTGTTCGACATCACCGTGTTCAACGTCGCGTCGCGGCTCGCCTGCACGATGGGGAAGGCGGCAGCGCCTTCATCCAGCGCCTCGATGTTGGCCGAGCCGGCGATGAAACCGTCGCGCATCATCAGCAGGCAGTAGATCGCTTCGTGCACGCTGGCGGCGCCCAACGAGTGACCGGACAGGGCCTTGGTGGACGAGATTGGCGGCAGGGTGTCGCCGAGTGCGTTGCGGATCGCGTCGAGCTCGATCACGTCGCCCAGCGGGGTCGAGGTGCCATGCGTGTTGAGGTAATCGAGCGGCGCGGTGACGCCCTCCAGTGCCATCTGCATGCAGCGCACGGCGCCTTCACCCGAAGGCGCGACCATGTCGGCCCCGTCGGAGGTCACGCCGTAGCCCAGCAACTCGGCATGGATGCGTGCGCCGCGCTTCACCGCGTGGTCGTAGTCCTCGAGCACCAGCATGCCGCCACCGCCGGCGATGACGAAGCCGTCGCGATCCGCATCGTACGGACGCGACGCGTGCGTCGGATCGTCGTTGCGCTTGCTCGACAACGCGCCCATCGCATCGAACATCATCGTCAGCGCCCAGTGCAGCTCTTCACCGCCGCCGGCGAACACGATGTCCTGGCGCCCGGCGCGGATGAGGTCCGCCGCGGCGCCGATGCAGTGCGCGGAGGTCGCGCATGCCGCCGAGATCGAATAGCTGACGCCCTTGATCTTGAACGCCGTGGCGAGCGTGGCCGACACGGTGGAGCACATCGTGCGCGGCACCATGTACGGGCCGACCTTGCGGATGCCGCGTGCACGCAGCAGGTCGGCCGCTTCGATCTGCCATTCAGCCGAACCACCGCCGGAGCCGGCGATCAGGCCGGTGCGCGGCTGGCTGACCAGTGCCTCGTCCAGGCCGGCATCGGCGATGGCGTCGCGCAACGCGATATGCGCGAACGCTGCGGCATCGCCCATGAAGCGCTTCTGCTTGCGGTCGATCTGCGCGTCGAGATCGATCTCCGGCGCGCCGCCCACGTGGCTGCGGAAGCCGAGTTCGGCGTACTGCGGGATGTGGCGGATGCCCGAGCGGCCTTCGCGCAGCGCGGCCGACACGGTATCCGCATCGTTGCCCAGGCAGGAGGTGATGCCGAGACCGGTGATGACGACACGACGCATGTCAGAAATTCTCCGTCGACGTGAACAGGCCGACGCGCAGGTCGCGTGCGGTGTAGATCTCGCGACCATCCACCAGCATGCGGCCGTCCGCGACGGCGAGGACGAGCTTGCGGTTGATCACGCGGCTGATGTCGATCTCGTAGCTGACGCGCTTCGCTGTGGGCAGCACCTGGCCGGTGAACTTCACTTCGCCGGAACCGAGCGCACGACCGCGGCCGGGCGCGCCGATCCACGTCAGGAAGAAACCGGTCAGCTGCCACATCGCATCCAGGCCCAGGCAGCCCGGCATCACCGGATCGCCGAGGAAGTGGCACTGGAAGAACCACAGGTCGGGATGGATATCGAGCTCGGCGCGCACCATGCCCTTGCCGTGGGCGCCACCGTCCTGGCGGATCTCGGTGATGCGGTCGAACATCAGCATCGGGTCGTTGGGCAGGCGGCCGCTGTCGGGGCCGAACAGTTCACCGCGCGCGCTGGCCAGCAGCTGTTCGCGCGAGAAGGAAGCGGGGGCGTTCATTGCGTGGTCCGTTCTGCGAAGGCGCAAATAATGCACACATGTGCATACGCTTGTCTTGATGCAGATCAACGGCGGTTTTTCCATACGCCGGCGTACCATCGACGAAGTGCAATCGCGGCAAGGGTTTGGCGCATTCTGTCCGCGACTCCACACGCAACCGTATCGTCGCCGCACGCATCCATGCGATCGCGTACGGCGGCCGATATCATCGCGTGATGCGCAAGATCATCCACATCGACATGGACGCTTTCTACGCGTCGGTGGAGCAGCGCGACGATCCGTCGCTGCGTGGACGGCCGGTAGTGGTGGCGTGGCGCGGCGAGCGCTCGGTGGTGTGTGCGGCGTCATACGAGGCGCGCGTCTTCGGTGTGCGTTCGGCGATGCCGGCGGTACGCGCGGAGCGGTTGTGTCCGCAGGCCGTCTTCGTGCCGCCCGATTTCGCGCGCTACAAGGCGGTATCGCGGCAGGTGCGCGAGATCTTCCTGCGCCATACCGACCTGGTCGAACCGCTGTCGCTGGACGAGGCCTACCTCGACGTCACCGCGCCGAAGTCCGACCTGCCAACGGCCACCGCTGTCGCCGAGACGATCCGTGCGCAGATCCGCGAAGAGACGCAGCTGACGGCCTCGGCCGGCGTGGCACCGAACAAGTTCCTCGCCAAGATCGCGTCCGACTGGCGCAAGCCGGACGGACAGTTCGTGCTGCGGCCGCACCAGGTGGAGGCGTTCCTGACGCCGCTGCCGGTCGAGCGCATCCCCGGCGTCGGCAAGGTGATGCAGGGCAGGCTCAATGCCGATGGCATCCGCACGGTCGGTGACCTGCGGGCGTACTCGCAGCACGAGCTGGAAACGCGCTACGGCAGTTTCGGCGGTGGACTGTACCGGCGCGCGCGCGGCATCGACGAGCGACCGGTGGAACCCGACCAACCGGTGCAGTCGATCTCATCCGAAGACACCTTCGCCACCGACCTGCTGCTGTCCGAACTGGAACCCCACATCCTGCGCATCGCCGAGAAGGCGTGGGCCGCCAGTCGCAAGACCGAGCGCATCGGCCGCACCGTGGTGCTGAAGCTGAAGACGGCGCAGTTCCGCATCCTGACGCGCAGTTTTACGCCGGAATCGCCGCCGGCCTCCGCGCAGGAGTTCATCGACATCGCGCTGGCGTTGCGCGAACGCGTGGACCTGCCGCCCGCGACGCGCTATCGCCTGGTCGGGGTGGGCCTGTCGGGATTCCGGGATCGCGAGGAAACCGTCGTACAGGCCGGGTTGTTCGATCCGCAGGAAGCGTAGGCGGCTTGTTACGCCGCTTGCCAGTCGAACACGAGGGCCTCGTTGCGCTCGAAGCGACGCAGGTGCGAGGCGATCACCTCCTGCAGGCGTGTGCGTGCTTCCGCATCGGGCGCGTACAGCGTGATCAGCAGTGCGTCGCCTTCCACCGCGAAGTCAGCCGGGCCGAGGTCGCCGAACGGAATGCGCGCATGGGTGTCGTCGGGGCGTTCGATCTCGAACTTGTGCCGCCAGTGGTTGCACAGCGTGCGCAGCAGCTTGGCGGGGTCGGTAGGAACGACGGTCACGCGGGAAGCAGGTTGCATGGTCATGAGCACGGAAAGCGGGGCTTCCTGTTTACCTCTGCACGCAGGCAACAAAAAGGCCGGCAACGGAACAGTCCATTGCCGGCCTTCTTCGTCCGTCCGGATCAGTCGCGCGCGCTGTAGCGCAGGCTAAGGCCGTACTCGCGACCAGGCTGGTTGTACCAGGCGATCGTTTCGTACTCGCGGTCGAACACGTTGCTGGCGCGCGCCTGCACCGACCATTCGTCGGTGATGGCGTACTCCAGACGCAGGTCCAGCGTGCCGTAGCCCGCCAGGCGGACGCTGTTGGCGGCGTTGTCGTAGCGGTGGCTGGCACCGTAGCCGGTCACGCCGATGCGGAAGTCGCCGAACGCGCGGTCCACGTCGAGGCGTGCGGTGTTGCGCGCACGGCGCGCCAGCAGGTTGTCGTAGTTCAGGCCGCTCGTATGGTTGCGCGGATCGGTGTGGCTGACCTGCGCGGCGATGTCGAAGCCGGCGAGCGTCAACGCGCCCGTCAGTTCGAGGCCGCGGATGCGCGCTTCGTCGGTGTTCGCCGGCAACCAGTTGCTGTCCAGCGCGATCAGGTCCTCGACGCGCGTCTCGTAGACGTTGACGCCCCAGTTCCACGCATCGCCGTACTGCGCCAAGCCGATGTCGAGCGTCTTGGAGCGCTCGGGTTCCAGCAGCGCATTGCCGGAGAACGGGTAGTACAGGTCGTTGAAGGTCGGTGCCTTGAAACCAGTGCCGGCGTTGACCGTCAGCTTGAAGCCGCCGCCGAACGCGAGACCCCAGCCGAGGTTGCCGGTGACGTGGTTGCCGAACTGGTCGTTGTCGTCGTTGCGCACGCTCGCCTGCACCTGCTGCGCGCCGAAGCGGCCCTGGTACTCGATGAATACGCCGGTGTTGTCGCGGCTGTCCACGGGTACGCCGACGGTATCGTTGACGAAGTCGACGCTGCTGGTGACCTCGTCGCGCTGCCAGTCGGCACCGGCGGTCAGCAGGTGCTGCTCGCCGAACGCGAAGTCGCCCTGCAGCGAGGCGGTGTCGCGACGCGTGTCGAACGTGCTGACATACGCGCGCGCGCCGGAGGTGGCGTCCGCGAAATAGTTGTCCGATTTGTCGGACGCACGACCGACCTGCGCGGTGAGCGTGGTGGCGCCGGACGGCTTCCACGTCAGCTTGCTGCCCAGCACCTGCTGCACGTTGTCGGCTTCGTTGCCGCCGTAGATGCTGCCGTCGAATTCGTTGAAGGCATCGGCGTTCAGCGCATGGCCTTCCAGCGTCAGCGTGTCGGTCAGCTTGTAGCCGCCGCGCACGTTGAGCGAGACGTTGCGGTAGCCGTCGTCATCGGGCTCGTCGGTGAAGCAGCCCTGGAACAGCGTGCCCGAGCCCCGGCAGGCGTTGATGCCGTCGGTTTCCTGGTAGGCGGCGTTGGCGCCGATCCAGCCGCGTTCGCCGCCGTAGGCGAAACCACCGCTGGCTTCGCGCAGGTTGTGGCTGCCGCCACCGATACGCAGTTCGCGCGACAGGCCCTGAGTGCCGCGGCGGGTGAAGATCTGGATCACGCCACCGATCGCTTCCGAGCCGTACAGGCTGGAGCGCGGGCCGCGCACGATCTCGATGCGCTCGATCTGGTCGACCGGCAGGTCCTGGAACGACGCCAGGCCGGCGGTCGCCGAGCCGATGCGGATGCCGTCGACCAGCACCAGCACGTGGTCGGATTCGGTGCCGCGGATGTTGAGGGTGCTCAGCTTGCCCAGGCCGCCCTGGTTGGTGAAGCCGATACCTGCGCGACCCTTCAGCAGGTCGATCAGCGAACGCGACTGGCTGCGTTCGATCTCCTCGCGGGCAATGACCTGCACCGGCGCCAGGCTGTCGCGCACGGCGACGTCGGTACGCGTGCCGGTGACGACGATCTCGTCGAGATCGGTGGCGTCCTGTGCCTGCGCGGCGAACGGGAGGGCCAGCGCGACCGCGGCGGCGAGAAGGGAAAGGGAATGACGGCTGTACATCGGACTCAACTCCATCGCGCGCCCCGCGCGCATTCATTTCGGCGTGGAGTTGCGATGCAGGAGAGGGAGCGTTGCGGACAGCGCGGCAGACAGGCGGCGGCGCGGCACGCCGCGACGCCCTCCGCATCGCAACCAGTGGACTTCCAGGCCGGTCTCCGGGCTTGCGAAGGCGTGCCGTGCACGCTGCCGTGGCGCCTTCCCATGCGTGATCGCACAGTGGCCGATGCCGCGGTTGTCTTCGCCTACCGTTGCGGGGGCAGCGCCGGAATGCCGCGTGTGCGGGTCACCGGCTTCCCGTTTCAACCCATGGCAGGACTGCCGGGGTCACCTGAAAGCGCGCGCAGTATACGGGATGGGGTGGATCAGTCGTCGCCGCGCGAGTCGAACAGGTTCAGCGAAGGTCCCGTGTCTTCCTCACGCTCGGTGTGCGTGGTGGTCACCGGGCCGGCGGCGGGGCGGCCGCGCGGCGGGGGCAGCAAGGCTGCGGCGGCGTCGTAGGCCACCAGCAGTTCGCTGCGGCGGTCTTCAGGCAACTGCTGCCAGTGGCAGTCCAGCAGCGCGCCTTCCAGCGCGTACAGCAGGTTGAGGCTGGGACGGAATCCCGCGCGCTTCACCCGGATAAAGGCTTCCACCGCGCCCACCGACTCCAGGTCCTCCTGCGTGCGCAGGCCGACCTGGCGTAGCCAGGCGGCGGACTTGGGGCCGATGTTGCGCAGCTTGGTGCCTGTCATGTCAGCGAATCCACGAAGATGGCGGCGATGCGTTCCATGCCCGCCTGGTCGTCGGCATCGAAGCGCGCCAGGCGTGGGCTGTCCAGGTCGAGCACGCCGACCAGTTCATCCCCTTTCACCAGCGGTACCACCAGTTCCGAGCGTGACGCGGAGTCACAGGCGATGTGGCCCGGGAAGGCCTCCACATCGTCCACGCGCTGGGTCTGGCGGGTGCGTGCGGCGGCTCCGCAGACCCCCTTGTCCAACGGGATCCGCACGCAGGCTGGTAAGCCTTGGAACGGACCGACCACCAATTCCCGGCCATCGAAGAAGTAGAAACCCGCCCAGTTGAAGTCCGGCAGGGCGTGATAAAGGAGCGCCGACAGGTTGGCCGCGTTGGCGATGCGGTCGGGTTCGCCGGCCAGCAGGGCACGGGCCTGTTCGGCCAGCTGTGCGTATTGTTCCGGCTTGCTGCCGGTGAGCGTCTGGGAAGTGAATGACATGGGTCGATTCTACTCCCCGCGTCTGCTGGGCGGCCCGATATGATGTGTCACACAAGCGGGGCCTTGCGTGGGCGACAGGGGAGTGGGTGCATGCGCGATCACGAGGATGAAGCGGGCTGGCGCGGTCATGGCGTGACACGGCTGGAGGCGTTCGTCGACGCCGCGTTCGCGTTCGCGGTCACCCTGCTCGTGATCTCGGTCGAACGCATTCCCGACAGCATGGCGGGGCTGCTGCAGGCGCTGAAGAATGTGCCCGCGTTCGCGGCCAGTTTCGCGATGGTGGCGATGTTCTGGTACGCCCACGTGCGCTGGAGCCGCCGCTATCGGCTGGGCACCGTGCCGGCCACGCTGCTAAGCCTGCTGCTGGTGTTCCTGGTGCTGGTCTACGTGTATCCGCTGCGGCTGCTGCTCGGCACTTTTTTCGGCTGGATCACCGGCGGCTGGTTGCCGATGCCGCTGTCCGATGCGAACGGTCCGCGCCCGCTGGCCTTCATGTTCGTCTTCTACGGGCTGGCGTTCGCCTCCATGTCGGCCTGCATCGGCGGCCTGTACGTGCTGGCGTGGTGTGCGCGCCGACGGTTGGCACTGGATGGCGAAGGGGCATCCAATGCAGCGGGCGAAGTCGCTTCGCATGCCTACTTCGTGCTCGTCAGCCTGATATCCGTGGCGATCGCCTTACTGCTGACCGACCAGTCGCGGTCGTGGCAGGTCGCGTTGCCAGGGTGCGTGTACTTCCTGCTGTCGTTCGCCGGGCTGGTGCACGTGCGCGGACAACGCTGGGGCGCGGCGCGCTGGCCGGAGCAGGCAGATGGATAGGGCGATGGACCGCTTGTTCATCACCGGCACCGATACCGGCGTCGGCAAGACTGTGGCCAGCGCGGCCCTGCTGCATGCATTCCGTGCGCGAGGGATGCGCGCGGTCGGCATGAAGCCGGTCGCCAGCGGCTGCACGGCGACGCCGCGGGGCTGGCGCAACGACGATGCGCTCGCGCTGCAGGCGGCGAGCGATCCGGTACCGCCCTACGATGACCTCAATCCGTATGCGCTGCCCGCGCCGCTGGCGCCGGAGATCGCCGCACGCGACGCCGGCGTGGACGTGCAGCTGGGCGTGCTGGTGTCCGCCTTCGAACGCCTGCACCCGCTGGCCGACCTTGTGCTGGTGGAGGGTGTCGGTGGCTGGGCGGCGCCGCTGACCGCTACGCTCGACCAGCGGCACCTGGTGCAGGAGTTGCGCCTGCCCGTGGTGCTCGTCGTGGGCATGCGGCTGGGCTGCATCAATCACGCGCGATTGAGTGCGCGGGCGATCCAGGACGACGGCGCCCAACTGGTGGGCTGGATCGCCAACGAGGTCGATCCGGACATGGAGCGCAGGGACGAAAACTTCGCCCTGCTCTCGGCGCGCCTGCCGGTGCCGTGCTGGGGACGCCTGCCGTATGCGCCCGAGGCCGATGCGCGCGCCATGGCCACGCACTTCACGGTGCCCTAGCGCAAACGCACGCAATAAAAAACCCGGCAGCGTGGGGGCTGCCGGGTCGGTCTGCGCGGAGGGAGGGGGAGCCGCGCAATAAACGGTGGAGCAGAGCGGGTCTTACTTGCCCTTGGCGGCCTTGGTCGCCTTGGCCACGGAGGCCTGGACGTTGTCGGTCGCGGTCTCGAACTGGGTCTTCACCAGCTGGCCGAAGGCTTCACCGGTCTTGAGGCTCAGGCCGAACACTTCCTGGCTGGCGGCGACGACGCGCTCGGCGTTGTCCTTGGCGACCTGCAGGCCCTTCGGCCACAGGTTCTTGTAACCGTCCAGGTCGCGCGTCTCGGCGAGTTCGCCGAAGAAGGACGTGGTGGCGTCGACGTTCTTTTCGAAGGTCTTCAGCTGCACACCGAACACGGTCTCGGCGCTTTCCAGGGCCAGGCGGTTGGCGCGCGAAGCGGCGGCGGCGAACTGGTGCGTGAACTGGCTGAAGCTTTCGTTGAATTGCGTGGTCATGGCGGACTCCTGAAAGGGATTTCCCATCTGTTGCGGCGCAGCATAAGCCTATCCATGTTGCAGTGCAATAACGGCCGTATGGAAATCCGACGAACGGTCAGGAACCATTAAAAATCAAACGCTTGTAGGGACTGGTATGAAACCGGTTCCATGCCCTCAGGGGCCGGTATAGCGGCTCCCGGAGGTGCAGGTTTCGTGCACCACTACCGCGCTGAGCAGCGGCAGGACCGGCTTGGCCTGATCCCAGATCCACGCAGCCAGCCGCTCGCTGGTGGGGTTCTCCAGACCGGGAATGTCGTTGAGGTAGTGATGGTCGAGCCGGTCGTAGATCGGCTTGAAGGCCGCCTTCACGTCGGCAAAGTCCATGACCCAGCCCGCATGCGGATCCATCGGGCCGGACAGGTGCAGCTCGATGCGGAACGAGTGCCCGTGCAGACGCGCGCACTTGTGGCCCTCCGGCACGTGCGGCAGGCGGTGCGCGGCTTCGACGGTGAAAACCTTGAAGATGTCCATGCGACGGTTCCAGGAGCGTGGAAGCGCGCGGCACCGGGGGCGGTGCCGCGCGAGGGGTGCAGCTTAGCGGGCCGGACGCGACTGGCCCTGGCGCGCGCCGCCGGAACGGCCCCCGTCACGGCGCTGGCCGCCGTGCTTCTTCGGGCCGGCATGCGCGTGGCGCGGCGCATCGCCGTGCGGACGACGAGCGTGCTTCTGCGGACCGTTGCGGCGCGGGGTGCGCTCGCCGGCCGGCTGCTCGGCCTTGCCGGGAGCGCTGTTGCCCCAGCGGATCGGCGTCTGCAGCTCGAAGCCGGGCACGTCGCGGATGTCCATGTCGCGGTTGAGCAGGCGCACGATCGCGCGCAGGTACTTGGCTTCGTCCTGCGCGACCAGCGAGATCGCCTGGCCGGTCGAGCCGTTGCGGCCAGTGCGGCCGATGCGGTGCACGTAGTCCTCGGCCACCATCGGCAGATCGAAGTTGATCACCTGCGGCAGCTGGTCGATATCGATGCCGCGCGCGGCGATGTCGGTGGCGACCAGCACGTTGATGCGGCCGGCCTTGAAGTCGCTGAGCGCGCGCTGGCGCGCACCCTGCGACTTGTTGCCGTGGATCGCCGCGGTCTTGATGCCGCTCTTCTCCAGGAACGTCGCCAGCTTGTCGCTGCCGTGCTTGGTACGGGCGAACACCAGCGTCTGCAGGCGGCTGTCCTGCGCCAGCAGGTGCAGCAGCAGGTCGCGCTTGCGGCTGCCATCGACCGGGTGCACGCGATGGGTGATGGTCTCGGCGACGGTGTTGCGCGGGGTCACCTGGATCTGCTTCGGATCGTGCATGAACTCCAGCGCCAGCTCGCGGATCGGGTCGGCGAAGGTGGCGGAGAACAGCATGGTCTGGCGGTTCTGGCGCGGCAGCTTGGCCAGGATGCGCTTGATCGACGGCAGGAAGCCCATGTCGAGCATGCGGTCGGCCTCGTCCAGCACCAGGATCTCGATGCCCGACAGGTCCACGCTGCGGCGCTCGAGGTGGTCGATCAGGCGGCCCGGGCAGGCGATCACCAGGTCCACGCCACGGCGCAGCGCGTCCAGTTGGTTGCCCATGCCGACGCCGCCGTAGATGGTGGTGCTGGGAATGCGCAGGTACTTGCCGTAGCCACGCAGGCTGTCGTGCACCTGCACGGCCAGTTCGCGGGTCGGCGTCAGCACCAGGGCGCGCGGCTTGCGCGGGCCGCCGCGCTGCACTTCCTGCGGGGTCG
The DNA here is from genome assembly GCF_014851815.1 of Pseudoxanthomonas sp. PXM01. Taxonomy (GTDB): domain Bacteria; phylum Pseudomonadota; class Gammaproteobacteria; order Xanthomonadales; family Xanthomonadaceae; genus Pseudoxanthomonas_A. The sequence continues at coordinate 1,318,519 of NZ_JACVAJ010000002.1, read as the reverse complement.
TGGCCAGGTACTGGATCAGTGGCAGGCCGAATGCGGCGGTCTTGCCGGTACCGGTCTGCGCGCCCGCCAGCAGGTCGTGGCCGGCTAGGGCCAGCGGGATGGCCTGTTCCTGGATGGGGGTGGGCTGGGTGTAGCCCTGTTCGTCGAGCGCGCGCAGCAGGGCGGGCGCCAGGCCCAAGGTTTCAAACGTCATGGTGGAAGCTCCAAAGCCGGTCGGCCGGACACGCACGCAACGCCGGCACAGCGATGTGCGGCAACGTAGGACGCGCGGAATGCGGCAAGACCGTGACTCGAAGCGTTCCCTGAAACCGCGCTGCGAGAAGGGGTGCGGAGGCGCCAAAACGGCGCTACCGAGCTTGCGCAACGAAAGAAGTCGGAGCGGGGCGGGCGCGGGAACTCGCGTGGAATTCCCTGCGCCGGCGGACCATCGGGGAAACGAACGGCCGCAGGCAAGCGGCGCGCACTGTACCCGAATCCGGGGCTGAATGGGGGAATCGGGGCTGAAAACCCCGTCTGCGACCGATTGTCGCAGTGCGGAAATCAACGGTGTGCGGGCGTATCATGGGTTACGAAGACCCACGTAGCCGACCGCCATGAGCCTTCGCATCCTCCGCCAGAACGACACTCCGGTGACCCCCGCGCCCAGCGACGGCGCCGTCTGCCAGGCCAACTCGCGTGGCTGCGGGGGCTGCCTGGTGCGCCACCTGGCCATCTGCGCTGCCCTGCCCGTCTCCAAGGCCCATGCCATGGAGTCGCTGGCCGACGATGCGCGGCTGAAGGCGGGCGAGGCCCTGGTCCGCGAGGGCGAGCCGCGGCGGGGCGTGTTCACCGTGACCAAGGGCGCGCTGCGCCGGATCCGGCTGCTGCCGGACGGTCGCCGGCTGGTGGCCGGGTTCCTGATGCCGGGCGATTTCATCGGTTTCTCCGGCACCTCCCACTACAAGCACACGATCGAGGCCATCACCGACAGCACGCTGTGCGAGTTCTCGATGGCCGACATGCGCAGCCTCTGCCACGACCATCCGGAGCTGGAGCGCGAACTGCTCGAACGCGCCTGCGTCGAGCTCGATGCCACCCGCGGCAACCTGATGGCGCTGGCGCGGCTGAATCCGATGGAGCGGCTGGCCGGCTTCCTGGTCGACATGGCGCAGCGCCGCCGCCGCCAGGGTCAGGACGACAGCGAAGTGATCCTGCCGATGACGCGCACCGACATCGCCGACTACCTGGGCCTGACCGTCGAGACCGTGAGCCGCAGCTTCACCCGCCTGCGGCAGGAAGGCAGCATCGCCACCGACGATCCGCACCACGTGCGGCTGCTCAATCGCACGCGGCTGGACGCGCTGGCCGAAGCGCGCGCCTGAGGCAAGGGAAGTCTCCTGTGGGAGCGACGTCAGTCGCGATGAGGCGTTACCGGTAGGCTATCGCGACTGACGTCGCTCCCACACCAATCTCAAAGGGTCATTCCCTCACCAGCTTCCCGGCCCGCAGCCGGTAGCGCGCATCCACCACGCCTTCCGGCAATGCCGCGTGGCTGATGATCAGCATGCTGCGCCCTTCGCCGGCCTCCACGAGGTCGCGCATCAGCGCATCTGCGGTGTCCTGGTCGAGGCCTTCGGTCGGCTCGTCGAGCAGCAGCAGCGGCGCATCGCGCAGCAGGGCACGCGCCAGCGCAAGGCGGCGCGCCTGCCCGGCCGACAGCGTCGCGCCGTTCTCGCCCACCCACGTGTCGAGGCCGGTCTCGCGGAAACGGGTATCGAGCTTCACCTGCGCCAGCACGCGCCACAGGCGCGCGTCGTCGGCGGTGGGATCGCCGAGCTGCAGGTTCCCGCGCACGCTGCCGGAGAACACCGGCGCGTCCTGCGGCAGCCACGCGATGCGCGCATGCCAGTGCGCCTGATCCAGCGACCGCAGGTCATCGCCCGCGAACAGCACCTGGCCTGCCTGCGGCGTCCGCAATCCGAGCACCAGCGCCAGCAGCGACGACTTGCCTTCGCCGCTGTCGCCCGCCACCAGCACGCGCTCGCCGGGCGCAAGATGGAGGCTGGCACCATCGAGCACGCGCCGTGTCGTGCCCGGCCACGCGAACACGATCTCCTGCAGGTCAAGTGCGCCGCCTGCGGCCGGTGATCGCGTACCGCGGCCTTCGCCGTCCGTCGCAGGGCGATCTACCGCGTCCTGCAGACGCTGCGCGGCGACGGTCGCCGCCCGCCAAGCCTGCCAGGCCGGCGCGATGGCCGCACAGGCATCCAGCACGGCCACGGTCAGGAAGAACAGTCCGCCCGCGGCGGCGGCGCCGAGGCGTTCCGCGTGCACGGCCGACAGCAGTACCCACAGCATCGCGGGCAGCGTGAACGCCGAGACCAGTGCGTGGGCGAGCGTCGCGAGCGCCAGACGCTGCTTGCGGCGCTCCTCCCACCGCGCCAGGTCGCGACTGCGCGTGTCCAGCGCGTCGAGCCATGCCGAGGTCGCATCCATCGCCACGATGTCCAGATGGCCCTCGATGCCCTCCTGCACGGCGGCGCGCAGGCGGGTGCGGCTGGCGGCCCGCTCGTCTTCCAGGGCGGCGACGCTCCGCGTCGCCAGCCGTGGCGCCAGCGCCGCGATCAGCGCCAGCGCGACCAACAGCACGATGCCGGCCAGCGGCAGGACGACCAGCGCCACCAGACTGGCGAGCAGGCACAGCGACAGCAGCGCGAGCAGGGGACCGACCGCACGCACCAGCAGGCCGTCCACCGCGTCGATGTCCGCCATCAGCCGCGCCATCAGTTCGCCGACGCGGAAGCGGCCCAATCCCAATGGCGCGAGCGGCAATGCGCGGGCGAAGAACCATGCGCGCAGATCGCGCGCGATGCGCAACGTCACGTCGTGGCCGATCAGCTTCTCGCCGTAGCGCGACAGGATGCGGACGAAGGTCAGCGCACGGATGCCCGCGGATGGACCGAAGAAGTTGAAGCCGAGCGCTCCGCTGCCGGCCAGTGCGGCGGCGGTGAGGAAATGGCCGGACAGTCCCAGCAGGGCGGTGCCTGCCAGCAGTGTCAGCAACAGCAGTCCGACCGCCAGCGCGCCGAAGCGTCGATGCGTTGCCAGCACGTGGCGCAGCGCGGTCGTGTCAGCGTCGCGGCGCCCCTTCACGGCGCTCCTCCGTTGCCGTGCAGGCGGCCGTCGCGTACCTGCCAGACCTGGTCCATTGCCGCCTGCGCCGCCGGGCTGTGGGTCGCAATCAGCACGCTGCGGTCACGCGCGAACTGCCGGATCGCCTGCAGGACCGCGGCCTCGGTGGCGGGATCGAGGAAGGCGGTGGGCTCGTCGAGGAGCAGCAGGTCGGGGTCGCGCAGGAACACGCGTGCCAGCGCCACGCGCCGTGCCTCGCCGCCTGACAGGCCGAAGCCGCGCTCGCCGATCACCGTATCCAACCCGTCCGGCAACCGTGCCGCAAAGCGCATCACCTGCGCTGCGTCGGCTGCCCGTTCGAGTTCCGCCTCGGAAGCATCGGGCTTGGCCATGCGCAGGTTGTCGCGCAGCGTGCCGGCGAACAGGAAGGGACGCTGCGGCGCGTAGCCGATACGCAGGCCGGACGCGCGCTGCACAGTGCCCGCGTGCGTGGGCAGCCAGCCGGCCAGCGCCTCCAGCAGCGTGCTCTTGCCGTCGCCGCTGGCGCCGGTCAGCGCGACGTGCTGGCCGCGTTGCAACTCCAGCGTGACGTCGTGCAGTACTTCGCGCGTGGCGGCGGGATGGCGCAGCGCGATGCCGCGCGCGCTGATGAACGATGCCGAGGGGGCCGGCTTCCCGACGCCGTCGTCCGTGGCGACGGGAGCATCGTGCTCCAGCACCGCCGCAATCTCGTCCATCGCGGCCAGCGCCGAAGCGCGGTCATGGTAGTGGGTGGCGAGACGCCGCAGCGGCGCGTAGAACTCCGGTGCCAGCAGCAGGCAGAACACGCCCACGCCCAGCGTCAGCGGCGCGGCGCGCAGGTCGAGCATGCCCAGATAGGTCAGGCCGAGATACAGCGCGATCATCGCCACGCTGAGCGAGGCGAAGAACTCCAGCACCGCCGACGACAGGAAGGCGATGCGCAGCACACGCAGGCTGCGCACGCGCAGTTCCTCTGCGGCGGCGCGGATGCCCTGCAGTTCGGTGTCACCGCGGCCGTACAGCCGGATCAGCCCCAGCCCGCGCAGACGATCGGCGAAGTGCCCTCCCATCCGTGTCAGCGCCTGCAGCTGGCGCTGGCTGGCCGCCTGCGCGCCCAGGCCCACCAGCATCATGAAGACGGGCACCAGCGGCATCGTCAGCAGCAGCACCAGCCCGACGGTGCGGTCGACGGAAAAAACGGCGAGCAGGATCGCCAGCGGCACGCCCACCACTTCCGCCCGCAATGGCACGAAGCCGCCGAAGTAGCCTTCGAGCGCATCCACGTGCGCACCCATCCGTTCTGCCAGCGCGCCACTCTGCTGCGACCGTACCCAGACCGGTCCACGCGCGACCAGTCCGCGCGCGATGCGGGCACGCAGGTCGACGCGGATCGACTCGACTGCACGGTCTGCGAGCCGACGGCTCGCCCATCCTGACCCCGCACGCAGCAGCAGCGTCGCCAGCAGGGCCGCGAGCAGCGGCAGCAGCGTCGCGGGCGGCGCGTGGTCGACGAAAACGCGTTGCAGGCACACCGCGATCAGTGCGGCCTGCGGCAGCACCAGCACACCGCCCGCCACACCCAGCGCCGCGGCGGCGCGCAATGGCGTGCGCGCGACATCGCCGATGGCCTGCAGGCGCGCTTTCGCCGTCGCGCCCTCCGACGCTTCCTTCGTGCCTGCACTCATGTCGGCAGCGGCTGGCAGCCGAGCGCGGCGAGTACGCCGTGCAGCGAGGGATGCCGCATCAGCCACGGCGAGGCAATCGTCAGCACACCCGCGAAGAGCACGAAGCCGGCCGCCGTGCGCCGCACCGCCGTGCGCTGCCAATGGCGGCCGAGGCGTGCGCCGGACCAGGTCAGCGTCACCATCATCGGCAGCGTGCCCAGGCCGAACATCGCCATCGTCAATGCGGCATCGCGCGCATTGGCCTGCAGCCACGCCACCGTCAGCAGGCTGAGGCTCAACCCGCAGGGCAGCCAGCCCCACAGCGCGCCCGCCGCCAGTCTGCGCGGCAGCGTGTCGGCCGGCAGCACGCGCGCATGCAGTGGGTGCAGCGCCTGCCACACCTTCGCGCCGGGACGGGCAAGGAAGTCGAGCCGGCCACGCTGGTCGAGCAGGCGCAGCGCCAGCACGACCAGCGCCAGCCCCACGCCGACGCGCATGGCGAGCACCGCGGTCTCGTGCCGCGCCAGCGCCAGCAGGCCGCCGCCGAACGCACCGACCAGCGCACCTGCCAGCGTGTAGCCGGCGACGCGACCGAGATTGAGCTGCAGCGCGCTGCCCCAGCCCTGCCGGGACGACACCGCGGAGAAGCCGGTGGCGATGCCGCCGCACATCACCGCGCAGTGCGTACTGCCCACCAGGCCGGCCAGCAGCGCGGCGAGTAGGACCGGAACGTCAGGCGCCATCGTCGCCTTCGCGGACGGGCGGTGCGGCCGGCGCACGCGGCTTCGCGGGCGCGTCGTCGAGGATATCCAGCGCGGGCGTGTCGAGATCGTCGAACTGGCCCTTGCGCACCGCCCATGCGAACGCCGCGATGGCCAGTCCCAGCAGGACCAGGCTGATCGGCAACAGCATCAGCAGGATATTCATGCCGCCATCTCCGTGGAGGTGCGCGCCAGGCGCAGCGCATTGAGGGTGACCACCAGCGAGGATACCGCCATGCCCAGTGCCGCGATCCACGGCGTCACCATGCCGGCGGCCGCCAGCGGCACGGCGAGCAGGTTGTAGCCGGCGGACCAGGCCAGGTTCTGCTTCACCAGCCGGCGCGACAGCCGCGCCACGCGCACGGCGTCGGCGATGCGCAGCAGCGACGGGCCGGTGGCCACGAGGTCCGCCGCCTGCTGCGCCAGCGGTGCGCCTTCGCCCATCGCGACCGATACGTCGGCACCGGCCAGCACCGGTGCGTCGTTCAGGCCGTCGCCGACCATCGCGACGATGCGGCCTTCGGACTGCAGTTGCCGTACACGCGCCAGCTTGTCTTCCGGCGACTGGCGGGCGAGCGTCGAATCGATGCCGAGCGCCTGCGCCAGCCGCAGCACCGCCGCGTCGCCGTCGCCGCTGGCGAGATGGATGCGCATGCCTTCGGCGCGCAGCGCCGCAATGGCCGCCGCAGCATCGTCGCGCGGCTTCTCGTCCAGGGTGAAGCGGGCCACGCCGCGTCCGCCATCACCCAGCCACAGCGCACCGTCGTCGTCGCGTCCCGCGGCCCAGTCGGCACGTCCGAAGCGCCAGTGGCGACCGTCGACATCGCCTTCCACGCCCAGGCCCGCCCGGGCGACGACGGACGTGGCGGCATCGCGCGCCTCGACATCGGCGAAGGCGGTGGCGATCGGATGGCCGCTGTCCTGCTCCAGCGCAGCGACCACCCGCGTGGCCGCATCGGCATCCAGTTCGGCGAAGACGTCCACGGCGACGCGTGCGGGCCGGCCGTCGCTGAGCGTGCCGGTCTTGTCGAACACCACGTCGGTCGCACGCGCCAGCGTGTCCAGCGCCTCGGGCCGCGTGGCGAGCACGCCGCAGCGGGCCAGGGCGCCGTGCGCAGCGGCCAGCACCGCGGGTACCGACAGCGACAGCGCGCACGGGCAGCTGATCACCAGCAGCGCCAGGGTCACCTCGAATGCGCGTTCCGGCTGGTAGAACCGCCAGCCGATGTACACGGCGATCGCGAGCACCAGCAGACTGACGACGAAATGACGCCCCACGCGATCCGCCGCGCGTGCCAGCGGCGGGCGGTGGCCCTGCGCGCGATCGACCAGCTCCGCCAGCTGCGACAGGCGCGTCGAGGTACCGGTGGCGGTGACGCGCAGGCGCGCCGGACGCTCGCGGCAGGTGGTGCCGGCGTAGACGGTCTCGCCGGCGCGACGGCGTACCGGGCGCGACTCGCCGGTCAGCAACGCTTCTTCGAAATCCGCCGCCGCGTCCAGCAGCACGCCGTCGGCCGGAACGCCGTCGCCGGCGGCCACGCACACGACATCCGACGTGCGCAGGGCCGAGGGCGGCACCGACTCGCGCGTGCCGTCGTCGCGCTCCCGGATCGCGAACACCGGCTGCGCGCGCGCCAGCGCGTCCACCTGCGCGGTGGCCACGTTGCGCGCCCGCTGTTCCAGCATGCGCGCAGCCAGCAGCAGGAAGACGAACATCACCGCCGCGTCGTACCAGACGTGCGTGCCGCCGCGGATCGTCTCGACCAGGCTGGCGAAGTACGCCAGCAGGGTGGAGCTGGCGATCAGCGTGTCCATGCCCACGTGGCGCGCGCGCAGTTCGCGCGCCATGCCGGCCAGGAACGGCCAGCCGCTGTAGAACACCACCGGCGTGCTGACCAGAAAGGTCAGCCAGCGGAACAGGTCGCGCGTCGGCAGCGGCATGGTGGCGTTGACGTCGAGATACAGCGCCTCGGCCAGCATCATCGCCTGCAGCGAACCGAGGCCGGCCACGCCCAGCCGCAGCAGCCACCGACGACGTTCGGACAGGCGCGCCTGTTCGCGCGCATCGCCGGTGGCGAGATACGGCCGGTAGCCGAGCATCGCCAGGCGCTGCAGCAGCGCGGAGAGTTTCGTGCGCGCCGGATCCCAAGCGATGCGGATGCGTCCGGTGACCGCGTTGGCGGTCGTGTCGAGCACGCCGGCTTCGCGTGCCAGCGCACGGTCGATCAGCCAGGCGCAGGCGGCGCAGCGCATGCCGTCGGTGAGCAGCACGATCTCGCGCCCCCCCTCGATCGCGCGGCTGTGCTCGTCGAGCAGTTCGGTACGGTCCCAGCTGTCCAGGTCCAGCCGGTCGGCCTGCACGCGGTTGGCGTTCGCGCTGCGCAGGCGGTAGTAGCTGCCCAGGTCGGCGTCCTGGATCCACGCCGCGGCGGCGGCGCAGCCTTCGCAGCAGAAGACATGGCTGCCCGCCGTGACCAGATGCCCGCTGGCGACCGGTTCGCCGCAGTGATGGCAGGGCACCACGGGCGCGTCCATCGCGGGACTCAGCCGCCCCCGAGGGACGGCGCCAGGCGCGAGGCCTGCGTGTCCTTCTGCAGGCGGCCGCGGATGCGCCACTGGGCGTTGTCGGGCGTCAGCTGCAGGTTCCAGTCGTGGCGCGTGTCGATCTCGGCCGGCGCGGTCCAGCCGGTGGTGGTGCGCGCCAGCGGCAGGCGCACGTCCTGCGCGGCCTCGGTGGGGTGCGTCATCACGAGGACGAGCGCGGTCTCGCGGTCGAACTCGCCGGTCACCGCGGTCAGTTCCACGTGATCGGGACGCACCTGCAGGATCGCGCTGAGTTGGCGCTGTGCGGCGCGTTCGTCGGGCCCCAGGTCGGTGGTCTGGATCTGCGACACGCGCTGCACGTCGTCGATGACCGGGTCCGCGCCGCCGGCGCGCACGGCGGTCACTACCAGCCAGATGCCGGCGACGACCGAGGCCAGCGGAAGGCCCCACACCAGCCACACCATCGGCTCTTTCCAGAACGGTCGGCCGTTGCCGGCGGAGGAATCGGTTTTCGTGGTCATTGGATCGGTCCGAAGTAGCTGCTGTCCACGGTCTTCTCGGTGCCGGTGTCGACATCGCGGACGGTGAACGTTACGGCATGGCGGCCGCGGAGGGTGGCGGGAGCGGTGGCGGTGACGGCCAGCGACAGGACTTCCTCGGGTTCCGCGCGAACGCTCAGCTCGCCGTCGCGCAGGCGGATGCCGGGCGACGGCGATGCCAGGGTGACGAGATAGCCATGCGACTGCTGGTCCTTGTTGACCAGCTTGAGCGTGTAGCTGTTCTCCACCTGGTCGCCGGCGACCTCGCGATACAGCGCATTGCGGTCGCGCAGGACTTCGGCGATCAGCACGTCGCGGTTGAACACGCCCCAGCCCCACGCGGCGACCAGCGCAAGCAGGATCGTGCCGTAGACGAAGATGCGCGGGCGCAGCACCTTCGACGGCTTGCCGTCGATGGCATTCTGGGTGGTGTAGCGGATCAGGCCGTGCGGATACCCCATCTTGTCCATCACGTCGTCGCAGGCGTCGATGCACGCACCGCAGGCGATGCACTCGTACTGCAGGCCGTTGCGGATGTCGATGCCGGTGGGGCAGACCTGCACGCAGATCGTGCAGTCGATGCAGTCGCCCAGCTGGTCGGGCGCGAACTTCGGCAACGGTTCGACCACCGCGCCGGCACCGGCGAAGGTGATGGTGCCGTGCGCCCCGAGCCGCTGATCGGCAAGAGTGGGATGCGCGGCGGCGCGCATCACGTAGTCGTAGGCCGTGGTGTTCTGCAGCAGGCCGCGCGCGCGTTCCAGCACGCTGCCGAGGCCGCGCTTGCGCGGGCCGCGCGGTTCGCCGCGCATCGGGTCGTAGGCGATGATCAGCGTATTGCGGTCGAACATCGCCGCCTGGAAGCGCGCGTAGGGGCACATGTACTTGCAGACCTGCTCGCGCAGGAAACCGGCGAAGCCCCACGTGGCCAGCGCGTAGAAGAACACCCAGAAGGTCTCCCAGCCGCCCCACGCGAACGGCCACAAACGGGCGCCGAGATCGAGGATGGGGGTGAAGAAGCCGACGAAGGTGAAGCCGGTCCACAGCGCGAACACGGCCCACAGCACGTGCTTGCCGCCCTTGCGCAGCAGTTTGTTCGCGCTCCACGGCGCGGCATCCAGCTTCATGCGTGCGCTGCGGTCGCCTTCGGTCCAGCGCTCCATCCACAGGAACACTTCCGTCCACACCGTCTGCGGGCAGGCGTAGCCGCACCACAGCCGTCCGGCCAGTGCGGTGAAGAAGAACAGCGCCATCGCCGCGATGATCAGCAGCACCGCCAGCAGCAGGAAATCCTGCGGCCAGAACACCAGTCCGAACACGTAGAACTTGCGCGCCGGCAGGTCGAACAGCACGGCCTGGCGGTCGTCCCATTTCAACCACGGAAACACGTAGTACATGCCCAGCAGCCACCACACGGCGGCGACACGCAGGCGGTTGAGCGGGCCTGCCACGTCGCGCGGATACACCTTGCGTTCGCTGACGTAGAACGAGTTGCCCTGCGCATCGACCACATCCAGCGGGATGCGGCGCTTGCTGTCGGGAGCAGGGGAGGGCGAGGCTGGCGTGGACATGGCGGTGTCTGTCTTGGCTGGCGTCATGCTCGCGCCGGTGGCGCGCAGCGGGGAGCGACGGTTTGTCGCAGGTCGCGCCACCGGCGCGCAGCGGCGGCCGTGATGGCGCGCGGACGTGCGCTCAGTCCGGCGGCAGCGCGCGGTTGAAGCGGCTGGCGGGGCGCAGCAGGATCCAGGTGAACAGGCTGCTGGCGGCGGTCGCCAGCCAGAACATGAAGAAACCCAGCGTGTAGCCGAGTTCGCGGCTGATCGCCAGGTCGGGGAAGGTCATGTCGCGCAGCGTCAGCGGGTCGACGAAGGCGAAGAACACCATCGTCGCCACGCCGGCGGCGAAGAAGCTGGGCCAGAGCACCGCCCCGACGCGCTGCGCGAGCGGCCGGGGCGGGTGGTCGAGGCGGGGCTCGGTGAAATCGGTCATTTCGCGCCGGCTGCCGCCTGACCCTCCTTGTGCGACAGCGACCAGACATAGGAGGCCACGAGGCGCGCACGCGTCTCGCCCAGCAGTTCGCGGTGGGCGGGCATCACACCATGACGGCCCTTGGTGATCGTCGTGCGCATGCTTTCCTTGCTGTTGCCGTACAGCCAGTAATCGTCGGTCAGGTCGGGCGCGCCGAGTTCCTGGTTGCCCTTGCCGTCCACACCGTGACAGGCGACGCAGAGGCCATCGTACAGCGGCTTGCCCTGGGCGGCCATGAAGTTGTTGCTCATGCCTTCCTGCGGATTGTTGAGCACGTTGACGTAGGCGATGACGTAGTCGACAGCGTTCTGGCCGCCCATGCTGGTCAGCGCGGTGCCCCATTCCGGCATCACGCCCTCGCGGCCGTCCAGCACCGTCTGCAGCACCAGGTCCGGCGTGCCGCCCCAATGCCAGATGCTGTCGGTCAGGTTGGGATACCCGATCGCGCCCTGACCGGTGGAGCCATGGCAGGTGGCGCAGGTGTTGTTGAAGATCGAACGGCCCAGGGCCAGCGCCTTGGGATCCTTGGCGAGCGCATCGATCGGCTGGTTGGCGAACGGCGCGAAGGTGGCTTCCAGCTTCTTGTCCTGCACGGCCTTCACCTGGTCGTGCTCGCCGGAGGACGACCACTTGGCGTAGCCCGGGATGACGCCCAGGCCGCCGTACCACGCGATGTAGCCGATGCTGAAGACGATGGTGATGTAGAAGAGGTTGATCCACCACTTCGGCAGCGGCTTGTTGTACTCGGTGAGGTCGCCGTCCCACACGTGCGAGGTGTCTTCCGGCGCCGGATCGCCCGGACGGCGGCGGCCGGTCCACCACAGCAGCCACACGCAACCCAGGATGTTCAGTACGACCAGCGCGACGATGAACCAGATCCAGCCTGCGCTCATGGGTTGTTCTCCCCTTCCTCACCCAGCGGCATGCGCGCCGCATTCTCGAAATCCGCCTTGCGGCGCGGGCTCCACGCCCACGCCCAGCCGACGATGAAGAGCACGATCAGTGCCCCGGTCACGATCCCCGATACCATGGCTCAGCCTCCCCTCGGCGCGGCCTTGCCCAGCCCTTGCAGGTAGGCGACCACGGCGTCCAGTTCTGTCTTGCCTTCCACGTCGGTGGCGGCGTTGTTGATTTCTTCGTCGGTGTACGGATCGCCGATGCGCTGCAGCGTCTTCATGCGCTGGGCGATGTCCGCGCCGTCGACCTTGGCGTTCTCCAGCCAGGGGAACGACGGCATGTTCGACTCCGGCACCACGTCGCGCGGATTGATCAGGTGCACGCGGTGCCAGTCGTCGGAGTAGCGTCCGCCCACGCGGGCCAGGTCCGGTCCGGTGCGCTTGCTGCCCCACTGGAACGGGCGGTCGTAGACCGATTCGCCGGCCAGCGAGTAGTGGCCGTAGCGTTCGGTCTCGAACCGCAGCGTGCGGATCATCTGCGAATGGCAGTTGTAGCAGCCCTCGCGGATGTAGATGTCGCGGCCGGCCAGCTCCAGCGCCGGATAGGGCTTCACGCCCTCCAGCGGCTCGATCGCCTCGGCCTGGAACATCAGCGGGACGATCTCGGCCAGGCCGCCGAACGACACCGCCACCGCGATCAGCACGGCCATCAGGCCGACATTCTTTTCGACTTTCTCGTGTGAATTTCCGTTGCTCATGTCGGTTCCTCAGGCGCGCGCTTGGCTGGCATCGGGCGGCAGGATCGGCTGCGGCGCGGTGGACTTGGCGGCCTGGAAGGTCTTCCAGGTGTTCCAGGCCATCAGCAACATGCCGGCGAAGACCAGCAGGCCGCCGCCCAGGCGGACCAGGTAGTAGGGGTAGGTGGCGTTCAGCGCTTCGACGAAGCTGTAGGTCAGCGTGCCGTCGGCGTTGGTGGCGCGCCACATCAGGCCCTGCATCACACCGGCGATCCACATCGAGGCGATGTAGAACACCACGCCCAGGGTGTGCAGCCAGAAGTGCGTGTCGATGGCCTTGATCGAGAACATCTGCTCGCGGCCCAGCAGCTTGGGCAGCATCGCGTAGACCGAGCCGATGGTGATCATCGCGACCCAGCCCAGCGCACCGGCGTGCACGTGGCCGATGGTCCAGTCGGTGTAGTGGCTCAGCGAGTTGACCGTCTTGATCGACATCATGGGACCTTCGAAGGTCGACATCATGTAGAACGACAGCGAGACGATCAGGAACTTCAGGATCGGGTCGGTGCGCAGCTTGTGCCACACGCCCGAGAGGGTCAGCACGCCGTTGATGGCGCCGCCCCAGCTGGGCGCCAGCAGGATCAGCGAGAACACCATGCCCAGGCTCTGCGCCCAGTCCGGCAGCGCGGTGTAGTGCAGGTGGTGCGGGCCGGCCCACATGTAGATGGCGATCAGCGCCCAGAAGTGCACGATCGACAGGCGGTACGAGTAGACCGGGCGGCCGGCCTGCTTCGGCACGAAGTAGTACATCATGCCGAGGAAGCCGGCGGTCAGGAAGAAACCGACTGCGTTGTGGCCGTACCACCACTGCACCATGGCGTCGACCGCGCCGCTGTACACCGGGTACGAATGCAGCAGGCTGCTCGGCAGCGCCAGGCTGTTGACGATGTGCAGCAGCGCCACGGCGATGATGTAGGCGCCGAAGAACCAGTTGGCCACGTAGATGTGCTTGACCGCGCGCTTGGCGATGGTGCCGAAGAACAGCACGGCGTAGGACACCCAGACCACCGCGATCAGCACGTCGATCGGCCAGATCAGCTCGGCGTACTCCTTGCCCTGGGTCAGGCCCAGCGGCAGCGAGACGGCGGCGGCCACGATGACCAGCTGCCAGCCCCAGAACACGAAGGCCGCCAGCTTGTCGGAGAGCAGCCGGACGTGGCTGGTCCGCTGCACCACGTGCAGGCTGGTGGCGAACAGCGCGCAGCCGCCGAACGCGAAGATCACCGCGTTGGTGTGCAGCGGCCGCAGCCGGCCGTAGCTCAGCCACGGCAGATCGAAGTTCAGCGCCGGCCAGTACAGCTGGGCGGCGATCAGCACCCCCACCAGCATCCCCACGATGCCCCAGACCACGGTCATCACCGTGAACTGGCGCACCACCTTGTCGTTGTAAGTCCCCTGGACGCCTTGCATGCGGCCTCTCCTATTCTGGTACGGTGGATTCTCGGGCCTGTTCAGGCAGGCCGCATTGATCAGGATCAACCCCTCCCCGCAGCCGGGGGCCACGGGGCGCGCAGGATGCCCCAGGGTGGCGGGAAGGGGGGGTGCGACAGATGGTCGCCCCTTCCCGTGACATGACGGGGGCTAGAATCCCCCGCAGACAACCGGGAGCCGCACTGCCATGCCGGACATGACCGTCGTCGAACTGTCCCGTCTGCAATTCGCGCTGACGGCGATGTACCACTTCCTGTTCGTGCCCCTGACCCTGGGGCTGTCCTTCATGATCGCCATCATGGAGAGCGTCTATGTCATGACGGGGCGCGACATCTGGCGGCGCATGACGATGTTCTGGGGCACGCTGTTCGGCATCAACTTCGCCATGGGCGTGGCCACCGGCATCGTGATGGAGTTCCAGTTCGGCATGAACTGGTCGTACTACAGCCACTACGTCGGCGACATCTTCGGCGCGCCGCTGGCCATCGAGGGCCTGATGGCGTTCTTCCTCGAGGCCACCTTCATCGGCCTGTTCTTCTTCGGCTGGGACAAGCTGAGCAAGGTGCAGCACCTGATGGTGACCTGGCTGGTCGCGCTGGGCACCAATTTCTCGGCGCTGTGGATCCTGATCGCCAACGGCTGGATGCAGTATCCGGTCGGGGCCGAGTTCAATCCCACCACGATGCGCATGGAAGTCACCGACTTCGCCGCCGTGCTGTTCAACCCGGTCGCGCAGGCCAAGTTCGTGCACACGGTCAGCGCGGGCTACCTGCTCGGCGCGGTCTTCGTGATGTCGATCAGCGCGTTCTACCTGCTGCGCGGGCGGCATGCCGACCTGGCCAAGCGTTCGATGGCGGTGGCGGCCAGCTTCGGCCTGGCGGCGGCGCTGTCGGTGGTGGTGCTGGGCGACGAGAGCGGTTACGTGGCCGGCGAGAACCAGAAGATGAAGCTGGCCGCGATCGAGGCGATGTGGGAAACCGAGCCGGCACCGGCGGGCTTCACCGTCTTCGCGATTCCCGACCAGGAGGGTCGCGCGAACGATTACGCGGTGCACGTTCCGTGGGTCATGGGACTCATCGGCACGCGCTCGTTCAACACCGAGATCCCGGGCATCGGCGAACTGGTCGAACGCGCGGAGGTGCGCGTCCGCAACGGGCAGCTGGCCTACGCGGCGCTGCAGCAGCTGCGCGCCGACCGCACGGACGCGCAGGCCAAGGCGGCCTTCGACGAGCACTGGCGCGACATGGGCTATGCGCTGCTGCTGAAGCGTTATCGCGAGGATATCCTCAACGCCTCCGAGCAGGAGATCGCACGCGCCGCCGCCGACACCATTCCGCACGTGGCGCCGCTGTTCTGGAGCTTCCGCCTGATGGCGGGCATCGGCTTCTATTTCATCGCCTTCTTCGCGCTGGCGTTCTGGCTGGCGACGGTGCAGAAGCTGGACCGATACCGCTGGTTCCTCAAGCTCGCGCTCTACAGCCTGCCGCTCCCGTGGCTGGCGATCGAGGCGGGCTGGCTGATCGCCGAGTACGGGCGGCAGCCCTGGGCCATCGACGGCGTGCTGCCGACGTTCATGGCCGCATCGGGGTTGCAGCTGCACCAGGTCGTCATTTCGCTGACGGGTTTCGTGCTCGTGTACACGACGCTGGCCGTCATCGATGTGTACCTGCTGCGCAAGACGATCCTGAAGGGACCGGACGACGTGCCCGGTGGCGAACACCGGGCAGACCGCGATGGCGTGCCGCTGGCACCCGCTTCCGCGACCGAAGCCTGACAGGAGGACGACATGGACACGATTCCCCTCGACTACGCGACCCTGCGCCTGATCTGGTGGCTGCTGCTGGGCATCCTGCTGATCGGCTTCGCGGTGATGGACGGCTTCGACCTCGGCATCGGCACGCTGCTGCCGGCGGTGGCGCGCACCGACGCCGAGCGCCGGCTGGTGCTCAACGTCGTCGGGCCGGTCTGGGAAGGCAACCAGGTCTGGCTGATCCTCGGCGGAGGCGCGATCTTCGCGGCCTTCCCGGCGCTGTACGCGGTCAGCTTCTCGGGCTTCTACCTGGCGATGTTCCTGATCCTGTTCGCGCTGATCCTGCGGCCGGTCGGTTTCAAGTTCCGCAGCAAGGTGGAAGATCCGCGCTGGCGTGCCGCGTGGGACTGGGCGCTGTTCGTCGGCGGCTTCGTGCCCGCGCTGGTGTTCGGCGTGGCGATGGGCAACGTGCTGCTGGGCGTGCCGTTCCATTTCGATGACACCCTGCGCATCCATTACGCCGGCGGATTCTTCGCGCTGCTGTCGCCCTTCGCGGTGCTGTGCGGCCTGGTCAGCGTGGCGATGCTGGTGGCCCACGGCGCCAGCATGCTGGTGATCAAGACCGACGGGCCCGTTGCATTGCGGGCGCGGCGTTTCGGCAGCGTGGCGGCGCTGGCGACCGCCGTGCTGTTCGTGCTGGCCGGCGTCTGGCTGGCCCTCGGCGTGGACGGCTATGCCGTGGTGGGGGCATCCGTGACCGACGCCGCCTCCAATCCGCTGTTCAAGCAGGTGGCCAGCACGCGTGGCGGCTGGATGGCCAACTACCAGGCCATGCCGTGGACGTGGATCTTCCCGGTGCTCGGCGTGGCCGGTGCGCTGGCAGCCGCCTGGCTGCTGCGCGGCGGCCGCGGCATGGCGGCGTTCCTGGCGTCGGCGCTGGCCATCGCGTCGATCATCCTGACCGAGGGGCTGGCGGTGTTCCCGTTCCTGCTGCCGTCCTCGACGCATCCTGCGTCGAGCCTGACGCTGTGGGATGCCTCGTCCAGCCACATGACGCTGTTCGTGATGCTGGTGGCCACCTGCATCTTCCTGCCGCTGATCCTGCTTTACACCTCGTGGGTGTACCGCGTGCTGCGCGGCAAGGTCAGTCCGGAAAGCATGGAACAGAACCACAACGCGTATTGAGGAGCACGACCATGTGGTACTTCAGCTGGATCCTGGGCGCCGGACTGGCGGCGAGCTTCGCCATCCTCAACGGCATGTGGTACGAGATGCGCGAGAACGACCGCGACCGTGATGATCGCGGCACCTAGCGCTGCGCATCAGCCGAGCGCGCGATAGCGGAAGTCGCTGAACGCCACCGAGCCCGTGCCTGCGCTGTAGAGCGCGACGCGCAGGCTGAGGAAGCCGCCGAACACGTTGTGGTGCAGGCCCGACACTTCCATCCGCGTATCCAGTCGCGTCCAGGTGCGGCCGTCGTCGTGCGAGTGATGCCAGGTCACCACGTGGTGGTCGTAGGTCAGGCGCAGGCGGACCCGTCGCGTCGGCAGCGCCTGCCGTGCCCAGGTCTGCTCCTCCGCGTACTGGAACACGCGCAACCCGTCCGCGGTGAAGCCGAGGCCGACGAAGGCCTTCGGGTTGTAGAACAGCAGCAGGCCACCTTCGCCGCCATCGACCAGCGTCAGCGTGACTTCGGCCTGATAAGCACGGTCGCCGACGATACAAGCCAGCACGCTGCCATCGGCGGGCGAAGTGCCGGCACCGGCCACATGCAAGGCCTTGTCGCCGTAGCGGACGCGCTGCATCTCGTCCCGTCGTGGCGCGTGGAAAGCCCATTGCGCGCCGAACCGGTCGATGGAGAAATCATCCGACAGTGCAGTGCCGGTGATGCTTGCTTTGCCACCGCGTGGAACAGGCAACGGGCGCGACAGATCGCCGCCGCGCGCGCGGAACCAGCGGTCGTCTGTCCATTCGATCGGCTCAAGCAAGGTTTGCCGGCCGAGTGTGCGATAGCCGTTCTCGTAGCCGTGGTAGACCATCCACCACCCGCCAGCAGGGCCTTCGACCAGCGTCGCGTGCCCGCGCGACCACCACGGTTCCGAGGCGTCGTGCGTGCGCACGAGCGGGTTGTGCGGACAGTGTTCCCACGGTCCATGGATCGAGCGCGAACGTGCCGCAATCACCATGTGGCCGGTGACCGGACCGGCAGTGCCGCCGACCGCGGTGACCAAATAGAACCAGTCGCCTCGCCGCGTCAGCTTGGGGCCTTCCGGCGCGAAGTTCTCGGTGATCCAGTCGTCGGGATAGCGCCACGGGCTGTACGCATGCTCGAGCGTGCCGTCGGTCGCCAAGCCGTCGTCGCGCAGCCGCACCTTGCGGATGCCGTTGACGAACAGGTAGCGCTTGCCGTCTTCGCCGACCGCATGGCCGGGATCGATGCAGCCGTCGATGCGCAGGTCGACCGGTGCGCTCCAGGGTCCGCGGATGTCGTCGGCCCAGATCGCGTGGATCTTCCATGCGCCGCCCGGTGCGAGCGTCGGCAGGTAGATGAAGTAGCGATCGCCGTGCTTGCACAGGTCGACGGCCCACACCGTGCCGACATTCGTATGCAGCGCCGGCCCGATCGGCGTCCAGTTGACCAGGTCGGTCGAATGCCAGATCACCAGGCCGGGATAGGCGTCGAACGACGAGAACGTCATGTAGTAGTCGTCGCCATCCTTGAGGATTGTGGGATCGGGGCGATCGCCGGCGACGATGGGATTGAGGTAGGTGCCGTCGCCGAGATCGGCCTTGCGCTGGCCTTCGATACCGGTTGCATGCGGCGACGGTGCGGGCGCGCAGGCGGTGGTCGCCGACGCGCGCGATGACAGCGGCCAGGTGGCGAGACCGGCGAGGCCGGCCTTGAACAGGGCGCGACGCGAGGTGCCTGGCATGTCGACTCCGGGGCCGCGGTCAGCGACGCAGTGCGTAAGGGCCGAAGGTATTGCCGATGAAGCCGCCCGCCGTTTCCACGCTCAGCAGGCTGGCATCCAGGCCGGAGGCGACGGTCTTCCAGTCGCCGGTCGCGAGCGCGTATTCCGCGTCAAGGCGCGGGCCGTCGAGCCGGAAGCGCAACGAGACGGGGCCATGTCCGGCATTCAGCGGAAGGCGTGCGAGCCGATCGCCTTCCTTCGCGCCATCGCGTCCGCTGCGCCGGTACAGCGACACCGCCAGGCCTTGCGCATCGCGTTCGACGCCGAGCACGTAGTGGCCGTACTCGTTCTGCAGCAGGGCGAGGCCGGCGAGTTCGCCGACCGCAGGATCGAACGCCGCGAGCGTGGTTTCCAGCGTCGCCTTGTGGTGCTGCAGGCGATGCGCGACGTAGGCCGGCTGGCCCGGCGCGGTGCCGAAGGCGCCGAGCGGCATCGTGCCGGGCGTCAGCGTCAGTCCCCGTGCGCCGGTGGAGTACCACGTCGTCTTTGGTGGATGCAGCGTCATCCACGACAACGGCAGTGATGCGGCATCGAAGCGTTCGGTCCAGGCGATCGGTCCGCTGGTCGGCAGCGGTTGCGGATTGCGCGGCAGGTCCGGTCGCTGCACGACCATCGGCACGCGCTCGCCGCGCGGCAGGATCACCGGCCAGCCATCCTTCCATGCGACCGGCAGCAGGAACGTCTCGCGCCCCAGGTTGTACTGGTTGCCGCGATACGGCCGCGTGGCGAGGAACGCCGCCCACCACGTGCCGTCCTTGAGCTTCACGAACTGCGCGTGGCCGGTGGAGGTCACCGGGTCGGCGCGCGTCGGGTCCAGGTCGCGCTGCGTCAGCGACGGATTGGACGGCGAGGGCTGGTAGGGGCCGGTCAGCGCGCGGCTGCGCCACACCATCTGCGCATGCTGTTCGCCGGTGCCGCCCTCGGCTGCGGTCAGGTAGTACCAGCCTTCGTGCTTGAAGACATGCGGGCCTTCGACATGCTCGGGGTTCGTCGCCGGGTCGGCGCCGCCGTCCACCAGCAGGATGCGCTGGCCGATCCGTTCCCGCTTGGCGAAATCGAAACGCTGCAGCCAGATCGCGCGATGGCCGTCGTAGCGCAGCGTACCGTCGGGCACGTCGTTGTGCACCACCCACGCGCTGCCGTCGTCGTCGAAGAACAGCGACGGATCGATGCCGCTGACGCCGAGCCAGACCGGGTCCGACCACGGCCCGGCCGGATCCTTCGCGGTGACGACGAAGTTGCCGCGGTCGCAATAGAAGCACGTGTTGGCGATGTAGAACGTGCCGTCGTGGTGCGCCAGCGTGGCGGCGAACAGGCCGCGGGTCAGTTCTTCCTTGTCGCCATAGTCGATCTGTCCAGGGCGATGGATCGCGTTGCCGACCTGCGTCCACGAGACGAGATCGGTGCTGTGGAAGACCGGCAGGCCGGGGAAATAGCCGAAGGTCGAGGTAACGAGATAGAAGTCGTCGCCGACGCGGATCGCCGAGGGATCCGGATAGAAGCCTGCCACCACCGGATTGCGGTACTGCGTCGCGCCGACCGGCGGACCGCCGTCGTCGCCGGCATAGCGCACCTCGCGGAATACGGCGTCGCCCGCCCGGGCCGAGGTCATCGACAGCGCCATCACCAGCGCCATGGCACATCGCTTCAGCATCCTGTCCTCCTCACGTCGTGGCGGCGCTCATGCGGCGCGCCCATAGCGCATGCAGGCCGCGCGCGGCCAGGTCTTCGGGGTGGCGCTGCACGCCGACGCCCAGCGTGGTCAGCGCATGCGCGTACGACGCCAGCAGTCGGTCGTTGCCGATCAGGTGCACCTGCGCCGGTCGCGGTGCGTGCGACAGCAGGCCCGACGCGCGCAGCTCGTGGCCGATCAGCAGGCCGGACAGGTACGACGGTAGCGCGGGCTCGGTGAACTGCTGGAACAGGCCGGTCGTGCGTACGCCGAACAGATGGTGCAGCAGGCCGCCGCCGTCGGCACTGCGCTTGAGGCCGGCATCGAACGCGTAGCCATCGAAGCGCACTTCGCCGGCCGGCATCAACCGGCCGAGGATGCTGTGCTGGCGCAGCAGCGCATACAGCTCGCCGGTCATCGCGGTGGCGATGCGCTGCACCTGACCATCGCGCACCGTCACCCACTTGCTGTGCGTGCCCGGCAGACAGACCAGATGGGTCCCGCCGGTCAGCACGTCGAGCAGCGCCGCCAGTTGTGTTTCCTCGCCGCGCATCACGTCGGGCACGCGGTCGGACTCGCTGTCGCGCAATCCCGGTACCAGCCACAGTGCGCGGTCGTCGAAACCGGGCGGCTGGAAGCGCTGCATGCCGAGCGCCAGCGCGTGGTTGCCCGCGGGGCAGGGCAGGTAAGGCATCTCGTGCCACCCGCCGCGTCCGCCGACCATGCCGCACAGCAGGACGTCGACGTCGTCCCAGCCCGCGATCTCGCGCGCCAGCACCTCACCGAAACGGCCATCGCAGGCCAGCACGCCCTGGTCGCTGCGGCGCCGCTCCCGGACCTGGCCGTCCTCGGCCATCCGGTACAGGCGCAGGCTGCTGGTACCCCAGTCGATCGCGATCATGGCAGGTGCACCCGGTCCCCGCTGCGCGCGAGCGGACGTTCGTTGCGGTGCGCGAACACGCCACCCGACAGCGGGTGCGCCGCCAGCGCGTCGGCATCGAGTCCGACGCGCGCGCTGGTGACGTACAGCGTGTCCTCACGCAGCACGCAGCACGAGGGCTGTGGCGCCGGCACGTGCACGATGCGGTCGAGGCGCCCGTCCGGCAGATAGCGCACCACGCGGCCTGCGCCCCATTGCGCATTCCACAGCGCACCTTCGTCATCGACGATGGAACCATCCGGCTCCGCGCCAGACGCGTCCAGTTCGACGAACACCTCGATGTCCGACACGGTCGCGGAGGCAGCGTCGTAGCGGCACTGCAGGATCCGCGGCGTCACCGAGTCGCAGAAGTACAGCCGCGTGCCGGCCGCGTCGAAACAGATCGAATTGGGGATCGCCGCGCGCGGCAACGCGAGTTCACGCAGCCCGTGCGTCGCGGTGTACTGATGGAAGCGGCCGACGGGACGCAGGTCGGCGTGCTCGCTCTTGGTGCCGAACACGAAGCCGCCGTGGCGGTCGGCGCGGCCGTCGTTGATGCGGGTCATCGGCTCGTCGGCGTCGACGTCGGCCAGCTTGGTCATCGCCAGCGTGCGCGCGCCGAGCTGCGCTTCGACATCGCTGGCATGCAGCCCCTTGGCGAGGCCGAGCAGCAGGCGGCCGTCCTCGCCCAGCGCCAGGCAACCGAGCGGCGCCGGCAACGACCAGGTGTGCGTGTGGCCGCTCGCGGGATCGTGTCGCCACAGTTCCGCGGCGAGGATGTCGGTCCAGTACAGCACGTGCCGACGCTCGCACCACAGGATGCCTTCGCCCAGCGCGCAGCGGCTGTCGACGGCCAGGGTCGCCAGCGCCGCGGTCACCGGATCACCATTCGGCCACGCTGCCATCGGCATGCCGCCACAGCGGGTTGCGCCAGCGCGGTGGCTGCCGGTTCGCGTCGATCAGGCGCGCCTCGTCGATCTCCACGCCCAGGCCGGGCTTCGGCAGCGCGGCGATGCTGCCGGTGGCGTCGCAGCGGAAGTCGTCCTTGTTGATGACGTAGTCCAGCAGGTCGGCACCTTCGTTGTAGTGGATGCCGATGCTCTGCTCCTGCAGCATCGCGTTGTGCGCGACGAAGTCCACCTGCAGGCAGGCGGCCAGCGCCACCGGGCCCAGCGGACAGTGTGGGGCCAGCGCCACGTCGTGCGCTTCGGCCATCGCCGCGATCTTCACGCACTCGGTGATGCCGCCCGCGTGCGACAGGTCGGGCTGCAGGATGGCCAGGCCGCCGGCCGCGAGCACCGGCTTGAACTCGGCGCGAGAATACATGCGCTCGCCGGCGGCGAGCGGGATCGAGGTCGCGTCGGACAACGGCCGGTAGTACTCCCACTGTTCCGGCAGCACCGGCTCCTCGACGAACAGCGGCTTGAACGGCGCCAGCTCGCGCAGCAGCACGCGCGCCATCGGTGCGCTGACGCGGCCGTGGAAGTCGATGCCGAAATCCACCCGGTCGCCCATCGCCTCGCGGATCGCCGCGACTTTCGCCACCGCCGCGTCGATCGCGCGCGGGCTGTCGATCAGCTTCAGCTCCTCGGTGCCGTTGAACTTGAACGTATCGAAGCCCTGCGCCTGGTAGCGCTGCATCTGCGCGACGATGTCGGCGGGGCGGTCGCCACCGACCCAGCGGTAGGTCTTCATGCGGTCGCGCACCAGCCCGCCGAGCAACTGGTACACCGGCACGCCGAGCGCCTTGCCCTTGATGTCCCACAGCGCCTGGTCGATGCCGGCGATCGCGCTCATCAGGATCGCGCCGCCACGATAGAACCCGCCGCGATAGAGCACCTGCCACAGGTCGTTGATGCGGGCGGGATCCTGGCCGACGAGGTAGTCGCCGAGTTCGTGCACGGCGGCTTCCACCGCGTGCGCGCGCCCCTCGATGACCGGCTCGCCCCAGCCGCTGATGCCCTCGTCGGTCTCGATCTTGAGGAACAGCCAGCGCGGTGCCGCGTGGTACGTAGTGAGGCGGACGATCTTCATGCGGCGTGGTCCAGGTAGGCCTGGCGGAAGCGGCGCGCGTGCTCGCGCGTCCGCTCGACCGGCTGGCCGGGTGTGTAAAGTTCGCCGCCGATGCCGGCGCCCTGACAGCCGGCTGAGAGGTAGCCGGAGAGGGTGTCGGGCGTGACGCCACCGACGGCGAATAGGGGAACCGGCGGCAGCACGCTGCGCAGGGCGCGCACCATCGCCGGTCCGTAGACGGAAGCGGGGAACAGCTTGAGCATCTGTGCGCCCGCCTCGAGCGCATCGAACGCCTCGCTGGCGGTGGCGACGCCGGCGGCGACCTGCAGGCCGCGGTCGACGGCATGCCGGATCACCGGTGGCCGAGTGTTCGGCGTCACCATCAGGCGGCCGCCCGCGGCGACCAGCGCGTCGACATCGGCGGTCGTCAGCACGGTGCCCGCACCGATCAGTGCGCGATCGCCGAACGCGCCCACCGCGACGCGCACGCTGCGCGTCCACGCCGGCGAATTGGCGGGGATCTCGATGGCGTCGTAGCCCTCGTCCACCAGCACGCCGACGTGCGCGTGCGCCTCGTCGGGCGTGATGCCGCGCAGGATCGCGATCAGCGGCAGGGCGAAGGGGAGGGCGGGCGTGTCCATGCGCTCAGTCGTGGTAGACCTGCGAGCGGCCGCCATCGATGGTGATGTCGGTGGCGTTGATGAAGCGCGCTTCGTCGCTGGCGAGGAACAGCGCCGTGTAGGCCACTTCCTCGGGGGTGCCGATGCGTTGCGGCGGCAGCAGCGCCGTCTGCTTTTCGCGGGTGCCGGGTTCGCGCTCGAACCACGCTTCGATGCGCGGCACCAGGATCAGGCCGGGCGAAATCGAATTCACCCGGATGCCGCGTGCAGCGTATTCGATGCCGAGCGAGCGGGTCAGCCCGATCAACCCGTGCTTGGCGACCGGATACGGAAAGCAGCCGGCGATGATCTTGTGCGCGTGCACCGACGCGATGTTGACGATCGAGCCGCCGCCCTGCGCCAGCATCGCCGGCAGCACCGCGCGGCACAGGTGCCACGCGCCCTTGAGATTCAGCGCCAGGCAGCGCTCCCACTCGTCGTCCGACAGCGACAGCGGATCGGAGAACACGTCGGCGCCGGCATTGTTGACCAGCACATCGATGCGTCCATGGCGCTCGCGTGCGGCATGGACGGCCGCGTCGACGGCGGCGGCATCGGTGATGTCGGCGAGATGGTGGCTCACGCCGTCATCGGCGGCGGGCGCGGGCTGGCGGTCGAGGCCGATGACCGTGGCACCTTCGCGTGCGAACAGGCGCGCGGTGGCGGCACCGATGCCGCTGGCGGCGCCGGTGACCAGCGCGACCTTGCCGGACAGGCGACGGGTCATGGGCGCCGGCTTCCGTGGGATGTGGACGCGGCGATGGCGGCGGCACGCGGGGTGCCGTCGGACTGCGGTGTCGCCATGGGACCCTCCTCCCGGCGGTGATCGGATGCGGGGACCTCCCGTGGCGGACCTGTGCCGGCCGTCCCCGGGCATCCCCTGCGCGGTCGGCCGGGCAGGGCCGACGGACCGCGTTCGAAGCGTGGCATAGCCTCGCGTGGGCATCTATGTACGACAAATGAAATTTTTGTCATAGGCTATTCCGCAGGCGAATACGTCATTCGCGCGGAGGCTTCCATGGTCCATCCCACCACCGGCTGGTTCGGCGCCACCCGCCTGAAGACCCGCCATCTGTCGCTGCTGTTGCACCTGTACGAACAGCGCTCGGTGCTGCGCGCCGCCGAGGCCGCCAACATGACCCAGCCGGCCGCCTCCAAGCTGCTGGCGGAAATGGAAAGCCTGCTCGGCGTGCCGCTGTTCGAGCGCCACGCGCGTGGCGTGGAGCCCACGTGGTACGGGCAGGTGCTGATCCGGCGCGCACGCTCGGCGCTGTCCGAGATCGGCCGCGCCCACGACGAGATCGCCGCGCTGCGCAGCGGCCGGATGGGGCAGGCCGCCATCGGCACGGTGGTGAACCCGGGCACAACGCTCGTACCGCAGGCGATCGCGGCGGTGAAGCGCGATTTCCCGGACATCCTGATCAAGGTCGAAATGGACTACAGCCGGCCGCTGGTGGCCAAGCTGCTGGATGGCCAGCTCGACATCGTGGTCGGCCGCATCATGGGCCCGGAAGGCGCGGGCGAACTGGATTTCGAGCCGCTGGCCGACGAGCCCCACGCCGTGATCGTGCGCGCCGGCCACCCGCTGACGCGGCGCCCGCGCATCACCCATGCCGACCTGGCCGACTACGGCTGGATCATGCCGCCGTCCGCCAGCGTGCTGCGCTCGCGGCTGGACGCCGTATTCCTGGAGCACGGCCAGCCGCCGCCGCAGAACATCGTGGAAACCGCGTCGCTGCCGGTGATCATCCACCTGTTGCGGCACAGCGACCTGCTGACCGCGCTGCCGGCGGAGTCGGTCGGTCCCTACCTGCAGACCGGGCAGATGTGCGTGCTGCCGATCGAGCTGGGCGTGCGCATGGAGTTCTTCGGCATCGTGCGCCGCCGCGACCAGTTGCTGTCGCCGGGGGCCGAGCGCGTGCTGGAGGCGTTGCGGGCCACCGCACGCCGGCTGTACGCCGAGCCCGATCCCTCCCGGGCCGGCGATGCGCCGCTGGTGGGCGAAGGGGCGGGCGACTGACGCGTGGCATGTATGCGTGTTCGATATAGCTGGCGATCAATATTTCATTGGTCCGGCATGTCAGCGCCGCCTATGCTCCCGCCGCAGTCTCACCACGGTGGTCCCACGGCCACCGGTTGATCGCCCGGAGCCGGCGCGACACCCGCCACGGAGGCGACCGCATCACCGACGACGACGGCCGGGGGCCGCCATCGCCGGGCGCTTCATCCGGTCACGCGATGCGCAGACATCCGCGGGCCGGGACCACAACTCAATCGCTTGTCATGTGTCCTGGGAGGGAACATCCATGTCAACGCTCCAGCGTCGCCCTGCGGCGGCCGTTCGTGCAGGCCGTTCCGACGGCCGCAAGCTGCAACCCACCGTGCTGGCGCTCGGCATCGCCCTGATGCTGGCGGCACCCGCCTATGCCCAGGACGCCGCCGCGCCGAAGCAGGAAGGCGAAAAAGCCACCGAACTCGACGCGGTCGTCGTCACCGGCATCCGCGGCTCCGTGTACAAGGCGCAGGACATCAAGCGCGACGCCGACACCTTCGTCGACTCGGTGACCGCGCTGGACATCGGTGCGCTGCCGGACCGCAGCGTGACGGAAACGCTGTCGCGCATCCCCGGCGTCACCATCGATCGCTTCCTGACCGTCGGCGATCCGGAGCACTTCTCGGCCGAGGGCGGTGGCGTGCAGGTGCGCGGCCTGACCCAGGTGCGATCGGAGCTCAACGGCCGCGACAGCTTCTCCGCCTCGGGCGGTCGTGCGCTCAGCTTCCAGGACGTGCCCGCCGAGCTGATGGCCGGCGTGGATGTCTACAAGAACCAGAAGGCCGACATGATCGAAGGCGGCCTGGGCGGCAGCGTCGACCTGCGCACCTTCATGCCGTTCGACATCGAGGGCAGCCGGTTCGGCATGTCGTTCAGCGCCAACCGTGGCGACTTCGCCGAGAAGGTGAAGCCCGCGGGCTCGGTGCTCTTCAGCAACCGCTGGGACACCGACGCGGGCGAGTTCGGCATCCTGGTCAACCTGGCCCACTCCGAACTGGCCACGCGTACCGACGGCATGTTCGTGCGGCCGTTCTTCAATACGGCCAATTCCGACCTCAACAACGACGGCACCAACGAGAACCTGTGGCTGCCGCGTGGCGCCGACTGGCGCACCCTCGAGTACGAACGCGAGCGGCAGGGCGCGTACGTCGCGCTGCAGTGGCGGCCGAACGACAACCTGGAGCTGTTCGCCACCGCGTTCCAGAGCCGCTACGACGAACTCTGGTACGAAGACGCGATCTTCGTGTCCAACGATCCGCTGCAGGTGCGCGTCGACGCCAGCCAGCCTTACGAACTGGACGGCAACGTCTTCGTTTCCGGCCGCCTGCGTTCGAACGGCGACATTCCCATGGGCACGGACATCCGCGCCTCGCACCGCAAGTCCGACACCACCGATTACTCGTTCGGTCTGAAGTGGCTGTTCAGCGACCGCACCGAGTTCTCGACCGATCTGCAGTACATCAAGGCGAACACCGAGGCGCTGGATTCCACCGTGTCGCTGGGCCTGAACGTGCCCTACATCGATATCGACCTGGGTCACGGCGTGCCGCGCATCGGCGTCGACAACCAGTTCACCGCGAACCCCGCGAACTACTACTGGGGGTTCACCATGGACCACCAGGACGACAACACCGCCGATGAGGTCGCGTGGCGTGCGGACCTGAAGCACAGCTTCGACAGCACCTTCTTCGAATCCTTCAAGGTCGGTGTCCGCGTGACCGACCGCGATGCGCACAGCATCGACACCGGTTACGACTGGCAGCCCGTGTTCCAGCCATGGATGCAGTGGTGGGCCGTCCCGGGCGGCGTGCCGCTGCCGGGCCTGGACCTCAACGGCACCGTCAATTCCAGCCTCACCAACCTGGTCACGTTCGACAACTTCTACCGCGGTGGCGCGTCCACGCCCGGCTCGTTCTACTCGCCCGTGCTGGCGACCGCGCTCGGCTTCCCGAACAGCTACCTCGACATCCACGGTGCGGCCATCCCGTACTACCTGCCCGGCGCACCATACGGCCAGATCACCCCGCGCAACCTCGCCGATCCGCAGTGGGGCAACGTGCAGAACGAAAAGACCTACGCCGCCTACGCGATGCTGAACTTCGCGATGGACGACGTGCGCATCGACGGCAACGTCGGCGTCCGCGTGGTGCGCACCGAGAACAGCGCCGAAGGCTACCTGGTCTATCCGAACAACGCGTTCGCGCCCTACCTGGGTACGGGCCAGTCCGAGCCGATTTCGGCGGAGAACTCGTACACCGACGTGCTGCCCAGCGCCAACGTGAAGTGGGAGCCGGCGGAGAACTGGATCGTGCGCTTCGCCGCGTCCAAGGCGGTCGCCCGTCCGGCCTTCAGCGACATGCAGGCCTATCAGGTGCTGAGCGTGGCCGTGCGCGACGGCGTCAATCCGCAACCGGGCGACGAGCTGGGTCCGGAAGACCTGGAGCTCACCGGCAACTCCACCGACAACCCGTACCTGACGCCGATGAAGGCCAACCAGTTCGACCTGTCGCTGGAGTGGTACTTCGCCCCCGACAGCGGCGGCATGGCCTGGGTGAACTTCTTCTACAAGGACATCAAGGACTACTTCCGCCAGCAGACCGAACTGCTCGCCTATCCGGGTGTCGACGGCAACGAGTACGACTACCGCGTGTCGCGGCTGGTCAACATCGGCAAGGCGAAGATCCAGGGCGCCGAGATCGGCTGGAACCAGTTCTTCGATTTCCTGCCGGCGCCGTTCGATGGCTTCGGCATGTCGGCCAACTACACCTACATCGACAGCACCACGAAGATCCCCGCGGCCTCGAACGCGGTGCCGGTCGATACGGACGGTTCGCTGTTCGACGACCTGCCGGCCGACGGCCTGTCGAAGAACTCCTACAACGTGGCGGCGTTCTACGAGAAGGGGCCGTGGCAGATCCGCCTGGCCTACAACTGGCGCAGCGAGTACCTGCTGTCGATCGGTCCGAACGGCTACAACGGCGGCGATGGCGGCATCCCGTGGAAGCTGCCGGTCTACAGCGACAGCTTCGGCCAGCTGGACGGGTCGATCTTCTACCGCTTCTCCGACAACGTGCAGCTCGGCCTCGAGATGAACAACCTCAACAACGCCGAGCAGCGCACGCTGATGGACCAGAACGGCGCGGGCAAGCGCACCACGTCGTGGTACGTCAACGACCGCCGCTACGCCGCGACGCTCCGCTTCACGTTCTGACGCTGCATCGAGCGGAACGGCCGGTGTTTCTCCGGCCGTTCCGTCGCAAGGGGGTGCGCATCCTGCCGGCGCACCGGCTGTTCCTCCGACAGGAGACATCGTGCTCACGCTTCGCCTGATCCTCGCGCTTTCCGTTTTCCTGCTGGTGCCCGGCGCGGCGGCGAAGGATGACGTTACCGGCTATCGCTGGCGCAGCGTCGCCGTCGGCGGTGGCGGTTTCGTCAGCGGCCTGGTGTTCCATCCGCACGAGAAAGGCCTGCTGTACGCGCGCACCGACATCGGCGGCGCCTACCGCTGGCTGCCGGGCGAGCATCGCTGGCAGCCGCTGATGGACTGGATGGGGCACGAGGACAGCGGACGTTTCGGCGTGGAGAGCCTGGCGCTGGATCCGTCCGATCCCGATCGTCTCTACCTTGCCGTCGGTACCTACCTGCATGAGCGCGGGGCGGATGGCGCGATCCTGCGCTCCGGCGACCGCGGTGCGACGTTCCAGCGGACCGCCTTGCCGTTCAAGTTCGGCGGCAACGAACAGGGACGCGGCAACGGTGAGCGTCTTGCCGTCGATCCCAACGATGGCCGCGTGGTGATGTTCGGCACGCGCGCCGACGGCCTGTGGCGCAGCGACGACGCCGGTGCGCAGTGGCGCGAGGTGAAGGGCTTCCCTGCCGTGGCGAAAGCGCGCTCGGCGTGGGCCGCCGGCTGGCGCGACCTGCGTCCGGTCGGCATCGCGTTCGTGGTGTTCGATCCCGCCAGTGGTGCACGCGGCACGCCGTCGAAGACGCTGTATGCCGGGGTGTCCACGAAGGAGACCAGCCTGTTCCGCTCCCACGATGGTGGCGCGAACTGGGAGGCGGTGCCGGGCCAACCGGTCGGCCTGCGCCCCAGCCACATGGTGCGTGATGCGCGCGGACGCTGGCTGCTGAGCTATGGCGACGAGCCGGGCCCGAACAACATGGCCGATGGCGCGGTATGGCGCTTCGATCCCGCCGGTGACCGCTGGGAGGACATCACGCCGGTGCGGCGCGCGAAGACCGACGCCGGCTTCGGCTGGGGGGCGGTCGCGGTGCAGGCCGACAACCCGGACGTGCTCATCGCCAGCACGTTCCGTCGCTACCAGCCGCACGACGACCTCTATCGCAGCCTCGATGGCGGGCGCACGTGGGCGGCACTGTTCCCGCGTTCGAGCTTCGACCATGCGTCCGCGCCGTGGACGGCGGACGCCAAGCCGCACTGGATGGCGGACATCGAGATCGATCCGTTCGACCCGGACCGCCTGCTGTTCGTCACCGGCTACGGCGTCTGGGCCTCGACCAATGCGCGCGCGTTCGATGGCGGCGCGACGATGCAATGGCGCTTCGAACAGGCCGGCTTCGAGGAGACGGTGCCGCTGGCGCTGGTCAGCCCGCCGCAAGGCGCGCACCTGGTCAGCGGGCTGGGCGATGTCGACGGCTTCGTGCACGACACGCTGGACGTCTCGCAGCAGCGCTTCGCCGGTGTCCGCTTCTCCAACACCGAAAGCCTGGCGTTCGCCGGGCGTGTGCCGCAGGTGATGGTGCGCACGGGCTACTTCCACAACCGGCCGGAGGGCGCGGTGCGAGGCGCCTGGTCCAACGACGGCGGCCGTACCTGGACCGCGTTCGCAAGCGAACCGCCCGACGGCGAGGGCGCCGGCCACATCACGCTCGCGGCCGACGGCAAGCGCGCGATCTGGCGCCCGCGCAACGGCGAGCACCACTGGATCACCGCCGACATGGGCGGGCGCTGGCAGCAGGTGAAAGGCTTGCCGAAGACGGCGGTGGTCGAGGCCGACCGCGTCGACGAGGGGATCTACTACGGCTTCGATGCCATCAGCGGCCGGCTTTACGTCAGCGGCAACGGCGGGGTCGCCTTCGAGGAAGTGCGCGCCCCGGTCGGCGAGATCGGCGACTGGTACCGCGCCGAGATCCGGCCGCATCCGGACAGATCGGGCGAAGCCTGGATCGCCGCCTCGTGGCGTGGGCTGCTACATCTGGCACCCGGCAAGCTGCAGCGCGTGCCTGGCGTGGACAACGTCATGTCGGTGGGCCTGGGCAGGCCGGCGAAGGACGGCGATGTGCCGGTGCTGTTCGTGTTCGGCGAAGTGCGGGGCCAGCGCGGCCTCTACCGGTCCGACGACGCGGGACGCCGCTGGCACCGGATCGACACCGATGCGCTGCGGTTTGGCGGCATCATCCGCCATGTGACAGGCGATCCCCGCCTGCACGGCCGCGTCTACTTCGGTACCGAAGGACGCGGCATCTGGCATGGAGATCCGCAGTGAATAGATTCACCACCGTCCTACTCGCTCTACTCGCCGTCCCCGCCGCGCAGGCGGTCGAACTACCGCGTCTGTTTTCCGACGGCATGGTCGTGCAGCGCGACCAGCCCGTACAGGTCTGGGGCCGCGCCGCGCCCGGCGCGCGCATCGCCGCGAGCTTCGCCGAGGGCGAAGCGATCATCGTCCAGGCCGACGAAGAGGGGCGCTGGTCGCTGGAACTGCCGGCGCAGACCGCCGGTGGTCCGTACGTGATGCGCATCGACGACGGCACGCAGCCGCGCGTGCTGCGCGACGTGCTGGTCGGTGACGTGTGGCTGGCCAGTGGCCAGTCGAACATGGAATGGCCGATCGCGCAGTCGGCGGATCCCGAGACGGAGGCCGCGCGCGCGACCGATCCGCAGATCCGCCATTTCAAGATTCCCAAGTCCTGGGCGGGCGAACCGCAGGCCGACCTCGCCGGCGGCGAGTGGGTGGCCTCGTCGCCGCAGGCCGCCGCCAGGTTCTCCGCGGTCGCGCACTTCTTCGCGCGCGAACTGCGCAAGGTGACCGGCGTGCCGATCGGCATCATCGACAGTACCTGGGGCGGCAGCCGCATCGAGGCGTGGATGGATGCGTCATCGCAGCGGCTGGACGAACAGGCGCTGGCGACGCAGGCGGAAAAGCTTCGCGCCGACGACGAGCGCGCGCTGGCGCAGACGCGACAGAACCTCGCGCGCTGGCCCGCGCTGCCCGTCGATGACGCCGGCTGGCAGGCGCCGAAACTGAAGCTGTCCGCGTGGACGCCGATCCGGGTGCCGTCGCTGTGGGAGGCCACCGGCTGGACGGGCATGGACGGCGTGGCCTGGTATCGCACCACGTTCACGCTGACGGCCGACGAAGCCGCGGCCGGCGTCACCCTCGGCGTCGGCCGCATCGACGACTCCGACATCACCTGGGTCAACGGCACGCAGGTCGGCGAGACGCGCATGCAGTACAACCAGCCGCGCCGCTACGTCGTACCGGCGTCCGCGCTGCGCAAGGGCGTCAACCATGTCGCCGTGCGGGTGTCGGACACCGGCGGGGGTGGTGGCATCCATGGCGAGGTCGCCGAGGTCTTCGTCCAGCCGCAGGGCGGCGCGCCGCGCGCGCTGGCGGACTGGTCGTTCCGGCCGAGCAACGTCACCGTCGCCCTGATCGACGACAAGAACCAGCACCCGACCCTGCTGTACAACGCGATGATCCATCCGTTGCAGCCCTATGCGCTGCGCGGCGTGATCTGGTACCAGGGCGAGTCGAACGCGAACACGGTCGCTGAGGCGCTGCGCTACCGCCGGCAGTTTCCCGCGCTGATCGACCAGTGGCGGACGCAATGGCGCACGCAGTGGGATGCGCCGAGCCTGCCGTTCCTGTGGGTCCAGCTGGCCAACTTCTCCTCCGGCGCAGACAAGGGCGACGAAAGCCCATGGGCGACGCTGCGCGAGGCGCAGTCGATGACGCTGTGGATGCCCGGTACCGCCCAGGTGGTGACGATCGACATCGGCAATCCGTCCGACATCCATCCGCTCAACAAGCAGGACGTCGGCAAGCGGCTCGCACTGGCGGCGCGCCACGTGGCGTACGGCGAAACGGTCGCGTTCCACGGACCGGTGCCGCAGTACACCCGCTTCGAGGGCAGCGCGGCGCACGTCGAGTTCGGCACCTCCGGCGGCACGCTGGCCGTGCGCGGCGGCGGCACGCGGGTGCATGGCTTCGCGCTGGCCGGCACCGACCAGGTGTTCCACCCGGCGGAGGCGGTGCTGCAGGACGGACGCGTGGTGGTGCGCAGTGCGGCGGTGCCGCGACCCGCAGCCGTGCGCTACGGCTGGTCCGACAACCCGGTCGATGCCGATCTGATCAACACCGACCAGCTGCCGGCCTCGCCGTTCCGCAGCGACAACTGGTGAACCTGGAGTCTTCCTGATGATGCCTCGCCTGTTCCGCTCGTTCGTGTCCTCCGGCCTCCTGGCCGCCTCGCTGCTGCTGGTCGCCTGCCAACCCGGCGGCGATGCGGCCAGCACGGGCGAAGCCGGCAGGGCGGCCGACGCGCGCGACGGCGGCGAGGCGCCGATCCCGCAGATCGTCAGCAAGGACGGCCGCCACGCCCTGATGGTCGATGGCGCGCCGTTCCTGATCCTCGGCGCGCAGGTCAACAACTCCAGCAACTGGCCGCAGGCACTGGACGACGTCTGGCCGGCGATCGACGTGGTCAAGCCGAACACGGTGATGGTGCCGGTGGCCTGGGAACAGGTCGAGGCGAAGGAAGGCACGTTCGACTTCTCCTTCGTCGACGTGCTGCTGAAGCAGGCGCGCGAGAAGGACGTGCGGCTGATCCTGCTGTGGTTCGCGACCTGGAAGAACAACGGCCCGAACTACGCGCCGGCCTGGGTGAAGCTCGACAACGCGCGCTTCCCGCGCGTCGTCACCGCCGACGGCCGCACGCTGAACTCGTTGTCGCCGCACGCGCAGGCCACGCTGGACGCCGACCGAAAGGCCTTCGTCGCGCTGATGACGCACCTCAAGGCGGCGGATCCGCAGCGCACCGTCATCATGGTGCAGCCGCAGAACGAGCCCGGCACCTACGGCAGCGTGCGCGACTTCTCGCCGCTGGCGCAGCAGGTGTTCGACGGGCCGGTGCCCTCGGCCCTGCTGAAGAAGCTGGGCAAGTCGCCGGGCACCTGGCATGCGGTGTTCGGCGCCGACGCGGACGAGTTCTTCCACGCCTGGCATATCGCGCACTACATCGACCAGGTCGCGGAAGCGGGCAAGGCCGTCTACCCGCTGCCGATGCTGGTCAACGCCGCATTGCGCGGACCGTTCAACCCGGGCCAGCCCGGCCAGTACGCCAGTGGCGGACCGACCGACAACGTGCTCGACGTCTACAAGGCCGCGGCGCCGCACATCGACCTGCTGGCGCCCGACATCTACATGCCGGAGTACACGCACTACACCACGGTGCTGGACCGTTACTCGCGCCCCGACAACCCGCTGTTCGTCGCCGAGACCGGCAACCGCGAGGAGTACCCGCGCTATTTCTTCTCCGCGCTGGGCGAGCAGGCGATCGGATGGTCGCCGTTCGGGATCGACTACTCGCGCTATTCCAACTGGCCGCTCGGCGCCAAGCACCTGGACGAGAAAGCGCTGGAGTCGTTCGCACTGAACTACGCCATCGTGCGGCCGGCGGCGCGCGTCATCGCGCAGGCCAGTTTCGAGGGCAAGGTGCGCGGCACTGCCGAGCAGCCCGGCCAGGCGGTGCAGACGGTGAAGATCGACGACCGCTGGAACATGGTGGTGACCTACGGCGTGCCGCAGTTCTGGTTCCAGGGCGAACCGCCGGGCAATCCCGAACCCATCGGCCGCGCGCTGGTGGTGCAGCTCGGGGCGGACGAATTCCTCGTCGCCGGCGCGCATGCGCGCATCAACATCGATGCGGCGGATCCGGCCGTCGCCGCGCGACAGATCTACGAGTACGTCGACGAGGGCACCTACGTCGACGGCAAATGGGTGTTCCGTCGCCGCTGGAACGGCGACCAGACCGATTACGGCCTCAATTTCTCCAGCGTCCCGCAACTGCTGCGGGTGAAGCTGGCGACGTATTGATCGATCCGCGGACCGGCCTCGCCGGTCCCAGAACCCGGGTGCCCACGCACCCGAACGAGGAGCAAGCGATGGGTTATCTGAAGACGTTGACGGTGCCGCTGCTGGCCCTGGCCGCGGCGGGCGCCAACGCGGCGGACAACGGCGTGGTCGAGAAGATCGCGCACGGCGTGATCGTGCGTCCGACCGACGCCACGGCCGCCGATGTGAAGGTGGAGGCTGTCGCCCCCGGGATCCTGCGCGTGATGGCCGATCCCGATGGGGACTTCGCGCGCACGCCCAGCCTGATGCGGGCGAAGACGGGCGCGCCGCCGGCCGTGAAGGTCGGCGAGGCGGGCGGGCAGGTGTCGGTATCCACCCAGGGCATCTCGGCGACGGTCGATGCGCGCACGGGCCGGGTCAGCTTCTTCGATGCCGCCGGCAAGCCGCTGCTCGCCGAGCATGCGCGCACGTTCACCCCGACGCAGGTCGAGGGCAAGGATTACTACAGCATCCGCCAGCGCTTCGAATCGCCGGCCGACGAGGCCTTCTACGGCACCGGCCTGCACCAGCAGGGCTGGATGAACCTGAAGGGCCGCGATGTCGAACTGCTCCAGCACAACATCGACAAGGCGATTCCCTATCTGGTCTCCACGCGCCACTACGGCATCCTGTGGGACAGCAACGCGATCACCCGTTACGGCGATCCGCGTGGCCTGCAGCCGCTGGGGGCGTCGCTCGACCTGTTCGACGCGCAGGGCAAGCCGGGCGCGCTGACCGCGCGCTACAGCGTCAACGGCAAGCAGGTGGTCGCGCGTCGCGAGAGCGAAGTGAACTACCAGTACATCAAGGACCTGGCGAACTTCCCGGAGAAGGGAAAGAACCTGGCCACCGGCGGCCGCAGCGAGGTGGTCTGGGAAGGCGAAATCGCCGCGCGCAGCGACGGCCGCCACACGTTCTCGCTGTACAACAGCGAGTACGCCAAGCTCTACATCGACGGCAAGCTGGTGCTCGACCGCTGGCGCCAGAACTGGAATCCGTGGCACCACGAGTTCGCGCTGGACATGAAGGCCGGCCAGCGGCACACGGTGAAGCTGGAGTGGGACCGCATTGAACCGGCTTACGTCGCGCTGCTGCATCGCGATCCGCTGCCGGCCGATGAGGCGAGGGACCTGTCGATCTGGTCCGAGGCCGCGCACGCCATCGACTACTACGTGGTCGCCGGCGACGACGCTGACCAGGTGCTGGCCGGCTACCGCACGCTGACCGGCAAGGCCGTGCTGCTGCCGAAGTGGTCGTACGGTTTCTGGCAGAGCCGCGAGCGCTACAAGACGCAGGCCGAGCTGACCGGCGCGCTGGACGAGTACCGCAAGCGCAAGCTGCCGATCGACGCCATCGTGCTCGACTGGTCGTACTGGCCGGAGGACGCCTGGGGCTCGCATGATTTCGACGCGAAGAACTTCCCGGATCCGGACGGCATGGTCGATCACGTCCACGACCAGCACGCGCAGATCATGATCTCGGTGTGGCCGAAGTTCTATCCGACCACCGCGAACTACAAGGAACTCGACGCCGCCGGCCACATGTACCACCGCAACGTCGAGGTGGGCGAGCTGGACTGGATCGGCAAGGGCTACCTCAACTCCTTCTACGATCCGTACTCGAAGGAAGCGCAGGACATCTTCTGGCGCCAGGTCGACGGCAAGCTCAACCGCAAGGGCTTCGATGCCTGGTGGCTGGATGCCAGCGAGCCCGACCTGCACAGCAACATCGACATCGGCGAGCGCAAGGCGCGCACCACGCCGACCGCGCTGGGCCCGTCGGTGGAGTTCTTCAACTCGTATCCGCTGGTGCACTCCGAAGGCGTCTACCGCGGCTCGCGCGAGCAGGATCCGGACAAGCGCGTCTTCATCCTGTCGCGCGCGTTCTTCGCCGGACAGCAGCGTGCCGGTGCGGCGTTCTGGAGCGGCGACATCGTGCCGCGCTGGGACGACCTGCGCGAGCAGATCTCCGGCCTGGTCAATGCCTCGATGGCCGGCGCGCCCAACGTCAGCTTCGACATCGGCGGCTTCTCGCCGGAGCGTCGCTACGAGACCAAGGATCCCGCGCACCTGGCCGAATGGCGCGAGCTGAGCCTGCGCTGGTTCCAGCACGGCGCCTTCGTGCCGATCTTCCGCCTGCACGGCCAGTTCCCGTACCGCGAGATCTGGGAGATCGCGCCGGAAGGCACGCCGCACTACGACAGCTTCGTGCACTACCTGAAGTTGCGCTACACGTTGCTGCCATACATCTACACGCTGGCAGGCGATACCTGGCAGAAGGACGGCACGATCCTGCGCACGCTGGCGATGGATTTTCCCGCCGATCCGCAGGTGCGCGACATCGCCGACCAGTACCTGTTCGGGCCCGCGTTCCTGGTTGCGCCGGTGACATCGTTCAAGGCGACCACGCGTCAGGTCTATCTGCCGGCCGGCACGAGCTGGATCGACTTCGAGACCGGCAAGCGCTACGCCGGTGGCCAGACCATCGACGCCGCCGCACCGCTGCAGCGCATGCCGCTGTTCGTCCGCGCCGGCGCCATCGTGCCGCGCACGGTCGTGCAGCAGTACGTGGACGAAAAGCCCGATGCGCCGCTGACGATCGAGGTCTACACCGGCGCCGACGGCACGTTCTCGCTGTACGAGGACAACGGCCGCAGCTACGGCTACGAGCGCGGCGAGTCCAGCCGCATCCCGCTGGCGTGGAACGACAAGGCGGGCGAGCTGCGCATCGGTGCACGCGAGGGGCGCTACCCGGGCATGGCGGCTTCGCGCGAGGTGCGGGTGCGCTTCATCGACGGTCCGCGCGCCGATGCCGGCACGCTGGAGCCGCAGGGCGACGTCACCGTGCGCTACGACGGCAAGGCGCAGGTCGTGCGGTTTCCCCGCACTGCACGATGACAGGCGCGTGGTCGGGCGGCACCATGGTAACCGGTAGACAAAAGCTGTCCGGGAGGGCCGGATGATGCAGTTCCCGCGCCCGGGCATGCCGCCGGACGCCATCGATGCCGCCGCACCGCGCGATCCTGCGCGCCGGTCGCTGTTCAAGGGCGTGGCGGCCGCCGCGGTGGTCGCGGGCCTGCCCTCGGGCGCAGGCGCGGCGCCGGCGGGCGCGATGTCCGCGCGGGACCTGCGGCTCTGGTATCGCCAGCCGGCGCGGGTCTGGGTGGAGGCGTTGCCGGTCGGCAACGGCCGCCTGGGTGCGATGGTCTTCGGCGGCGTGGCGCACGAGCGCCTGCAGCTCAACGAAGACACGCTGTACGCGGGCGGGCCGTACTTCGCGATCAATCCACGCGCGCGGGAGAACCTGCCGCGCGTGCGCGAAGCCGTGTTCGCCGGCCGCTACGCCGACGCCGAGGCGCTGGCCAATGCCACCCTGATGGCGGAGCCGCTGAAGCAGATGCCGTTCCAGCCGCTGGGCAACCTGTGGCTGCAGTTCGATCGTCTGGACGGGGTGTCCGACTACGTACGCGAGCTGGACCTCGACGCCGCCGTCGCGCGCACGTCGTTCCGCGTCGGTGCGGGCGTGCACCGGCGCGAGGTATTCGTGTCGCCGGTCG
Source organism: Pseudoxanthomonas sp. PXM01 (assembly GCF_014851815.1). Taxonomy (GTDB): domain Bacteria; phylum Pseudomonadota; class Gammaproteobacteria; order Xanthomonadales; family Xanthomonadaceae; genus Pseudoxanthomonas_A. The sequence continues at coordinate 1,279,996 of NZ_JACVAJ010000002.1, read as the reverse complement.
ACCAGTGCCTGGTGATGCGCTGCGCCGTCGAGGGGGGCGACGCCATGATCGGTCGCATCCGGACCGCCAACGAACATGCCACGACGACCCGCATCGCCGACGGCGGTTGGCTGGTCGCGGGTCGCAACGTCGACAAGTTCGGCATCGAAGGACGGCTGCGGTTCGCATTCCGTGTGGACGTCCGCCACCAGGGAGGCTGGGTCCGCGTCGAGCAGGACCAGATCGTGTTCGACGGCGTGCGCGAGCTGGAGTTGCGACTGGTCGCCGCGACCAGCTACCTCCGCTACGACGATGTCGGCGGAGATCCGGAAGCGATCACGGCAAGGCAGTTGGAAAGCGTACGGGCGAAAGGGTTCGCCGCCTTGCAGGCCGACCACCTCGTCGAGCATCGCCGCCTGTTCCATCGCGTGCGGCTGGACCTCGGTCGTACCGCGGCCGCGGAACTGCCGACGGACGAGCGCATCGCGGGGTTCACGCATGGCGACGATCCCGCGCTGGTCTCGCTGTACCACGCCTATGGACGTTACCTGCTGATCTGCAGTTCGCGCCCGGGTACCCAGCCGGCCAACCTTCAGGGCATCTGGAACGACCTGATGGATCCGCCGTGGGAGAGCAAGTACACCATCAACGTCAACACCGAGATGAACTACTGGCCGGCGGAGGCCAATGCGCTGGCCGAGTGCGTCGAGCCGCTGGCGCGCATGATCGGCGACCTGGCCGAGACCGGCGCGCGCATGGCGCGCGAGATGTACGACGCGCCGGGTTGGGTGGCGCACCACAACACCGACCTGTGGCGCCAGACCGGACCGATCGACGGCGCGCAGTGGGGCCTGTGGCCGATGGGCGGCGCGTGGTTGCTGCAGCAGCTGTGGGATCGCTGGGACTACGGCCGCGATCCCGCCGACCTGCGCCGCCTGTGGCCCTGGCTGCGTGGCGCGGCCTCATTCTTCGCGGCGACGCTGCAACGCGATCCCGCCACCGGCGCGATGGTCACGGTGCCGTCGATCTCGCCGGAGAACGTGCATCCTTTCGGTGCCACCGTCTGCGCCGGTCCGACGATGGACGCGCAAATCCTGCGCGATCTGTTCGGCCAGTGCATCGAGGCCGCGCGCGTACTGGGCGTGGATGCCGATTTCGCCACGCAGCTCACGGCGCTGCGCGAGCAGTTGCCGCCGAACCGCATCGGCAAGGCGGGCCAGTTGCAGGAATGGCAGCAGGACTGGGATACGCAGGCGCCGGAGATCCACCACCGCCACATCTCGCACCTGTACGGCCTGCATCCCAGCGCGCAGATCAACCTGCGCGACACGCCGGAGCTCGCGCGCGCTGCACGCCGCACCCTGGAAATCCGCGGCGACGACGCCACCGGCTGGGGCATCGCATGGCGGCTGAACTTCTGGGCGCGCCTGTGGGATGGCGAGCGCAGCCTGAAGATCCTGCGCATGCTGCTGTCGCCGCAGCGCAGCTACCCGAACCTGTTCGATGCGCATCCGCCGTTCCAGATCGACGGCAACTTCGGCGGCACCGCCGGCATCGTCGAGATGCTGGTGCAGAGCTGGGGTGGCTCGATCTTCCTGCTGCCCGCACTGCCGGGCGTGTGGCGCGACGGCGAGCTGCAAGGCGTGCGCGTGCGCAACGCCGCGCACCTGGACCTGTCCTGGAAAGGCGGTCGCTTCGCGCAGGCGACGCTGCACTCGGACAAGGGCGGGCGCTACCAGTTGGTCCATGCGGACAGCACGCTCGATCTCGAACTCGCCGCCGGCGCTTCGGCGACGGTGAAGCTGCGCCAGGGCGCATTGGTGAAGGCATGACAGTGAAGGAATCCCGATGAGTCTGGTCGCCGGCATCGACGCGGGCACGCAGAGCCTGAAGGTGGTGGTCTACGATCCCGCCACGCGCGCCCTCGTCGCCAGCGCCAGCGTGCCGCTCGACCTGACGAGCGGTGACGATGGCAGTCGCGAGCAGCAGCCCGCCGATTGGGTGGCGGCGATGCACGGCTGCTTCGCCCGCATCGATCCTGACGTGCGCTCACGCATCGTGGCGCTGGCGGTGTCCGGACAACAGCACGGTTTCGTGCCCGTGGATGCTGACGGCAACGTACTGGCGCCCGCCAAGCTGTGGTGCGACACCAGCACGACCGCCGAGTGCGGGCAGATCATGAACGCGGTCGGCGGCGCGGCGGGCACCATCGAACTGGCCGGCAACCCGATTCTCGCCGGTTACACCGCGTCGAAGCTGCCGTGGACGAAGACGCACCGGTCCGACGCCTATGCGCGGCTGGCGACCATCCTGCTGCCGCACGACTACCTCAACTTCGTGCTGACCGGGCAGCGGTTCTGCGAATACGGCGATGCCTCCGGTACCGGATGGCTCGACGTGCGCACGCGTACCTGGTCGGCCGACCTGCTGCGCGCGACGGATCCGGAACGCGATCTCGCCGCCTGCCTGCCGCCGATCGCGGCGCCCGAGACGCTGTTCGACATCGACGCGGCGACCGCTGCGCGCCTGGGCCTGCCGCCGACGGTGAAGGTCGCCGTCGGTGGCGGCGACAACATGATGGCGGCCATCGGCACCGGCTGCGTGGAAGAGGGACGCCTGGCGATGAGCCTGGGTACCTCCGGGACGCTGTTCGCGTACTCGGACACGCCGGTGGTCGATCCGGCCGGCGCGTGGGCGGCGTTCTGTTCGTCCACCGGTGGCTGGCTGCCACTGATCTGCACGATGAACTGCACGGTGGCGACCGAGCAGGTCGCGAAGGCCTTCGGTTTCAGCACCCGTGACGGCGATGTCCACCTGCGCACGACGCCGCCCGGCGCGGACGGGCTGGTGATGTTGCCCTTCCTCAACGGCGAGCGCACGCCCGACCTGCCGTTGGGCAAGGGCGTATTGGCCGGACTGGATACGACGAACTTCTCGCCGGCGCATCTCTACCGCGCCGCGATGGAAGGCGCGACCTACAGCCTGAAGTACGGCTTCGATGCCTTCGTCCGTGCCGGCATGCGCTTCGAGCGCATCGTGCTGACCGGTGGCGGCAGCAACAGCGCCGCATGGCGGCAGTTGGTCGCCGATGTGTTCGACCTGCCGGTCGATGTGCCGGTGCAAGCCGAAGGCGCGGCTTTCGGTGCGGCGCTGCAAGCGCTCTGGGCGTGGGACAAGGCGCAGGGCAGCGAAAGGTCCATCGCCGAGGTCACGCGCACGCACGTGGCCGTCGATCCCGCCCTGTCCGCCACCCCCGACGCGTCCCGTGCCCCCGCCTATGCGGCGGCCTATCACCGCTTCCTCCAGTACCTCGACGCCGTCACCCCGCTGCAACGCGGCTGACGTTCCCCCGCGATATTCCGCACAACCACAGGATCACCGCACCATGAGCACGCAGCCCTTCATCGGCGCCAAGGAATACTTCCCCGGCATCGGCCGCATCCCGTTCGAGGGTCGCGGATCGGACAACCCGCTGGCCTTCAAGGTCTACGACGCGCAGAAGAAGATCGGCGGCAAGACCATGCAGGAGCACTTGCGCTATGCGGTCTGCTACTGGCATACGTTCTGCAATGCCGGCCACGATCCGTTCGGTCCCGGTACGCGCCACTTCCCGTGGGAGGCCGGATCGCCGATGGCCACGGCGGAAGCGAAAGTCGATGCGGCCTTCGAGTTCTTCACCAAGCTCGGTGTGCCGTACTGGTGCTTCCACGACATCGACCTGGCGCCGGACGCCGACGACATCGGCCAGTACCAGAAGAACCTCAAGCACATGGTTGCCCTGGCCAAGGCGCGCCAGGACGCCACCGGCATGAAGCTGCTGTGGGGCACGGCCAATCTGTTCTCGCACCCGCGCTACATGAACGGTGCGTCGACCAATCCCGACTTCGCCGTCGTCGCGCGCGCGGCGGTGCAGGTGAAGGCGGCACTGGACGCCACCGTCGAACTCGGCGGCGAGCATTACGTGTTCTGGGGTGGTCGCGAAGGCTACGCGTCGCTGGTCAATACGGACATGAAGCGCGAGCTCGCGCATTTCGCGCGCTTCCTGACGATGGCGCGCGATTACGGCCGCAGCATCGGGCTGAAGGGCAACTTCCTGATCGAGCCCAAGCCGATGGAGCCGATGAAGCACCAGTACGACTTCGACAGCGCGACCGTCGCCGGTTTCCTGAAGGAACACGGGCTGGAGAAGGACTTCAAGCTCAACATCGAAGCCAACCACGCCACGCTGTCCGGCCACACCTTCGAGCACGACCTGCAGGTCGCCTCCGACCACGGCCTGCTCGGCAGCATCGACGCCAACCGCGGCAACGCGCAGAACGGTTGGGATACCGACCAGTTCCCGACCGATCTCTACGACACCGTCGGCGCGATGCTGGTGGTGCTGCGCCAGGGCGGGCTGGAGGGCGGCCTGAACTTCGACGCCAAGGTGCGCCGAGAGTCGACCGACCTGGAAGACCTGTTCATCGCGCACATCGGCGGCATGGATGCGTTCGCGCGCGGCCTCGAAGTCGCGCACGCGCTGCTGACCGACTCGCCCTGGGAGCAATGGCGCCGCGATCGCTACGCCAGCTTCGACAGCGGCCAGGGCAAGGATTTCGAGAACGGCACGCTGGACCTGGCTGGCCTGGCTTCGCTCGCGGCGCAGCTGGGCGAGCCGAAGCAGACCAGCGGCAAGCAGGAGCGCTACGAGAACCTGCTCAACCAGTACCTGCTGCGCTGAGTGCGGCGGACGGCAACGACATCATCGGATCGAGGAAGGGGACGGCAATGAACCAGGCAATGACCGGGGGCGAGAACACCCGGCTGATCGTGCTGATCAGTGTGGTGGCGACGATCGGCGGATTCCTGTTCGGCTTCGACAGCGGCGTCATCAACGGCACGGTCGACGGCCTGCAGCAGGCGTTCGGTTCCACCAAGGCGGGGCTCGGCTTCGAGGTGGCGTCGATGCTGCTGGGTTGCGCGGTCGGTGCGTTCAGCGCCGGTCGGCTGGCCGACAGCCTCGGCCGCCGCAATGTGCTGATCATCTCGGCGGTGCTGTTCCTGCTGTCGGCGATCGGCGCCGGCGCGGCGACGTCGTCGGTGGTGTTCATCGCGGCGCGCGTGATCGGCGGTTTCGCCGTCGGTGCGGCCAGCGTGATTTCGCCGGCCTATATCGCCGAGGTCGCGCCGGCACGCTATCGCGGCCGGCTGGCGACGGTGCAGCAGATCGCCATCATCAGCGGCCTGACCGCAGCCTTCCTGTCCAACTACCTGCTGGCCGCCAAGGCCGGCGCCTCCACCGAAGCATTGTGGGGCGGGCATGCCGCGTGGCGCTGGATGTTCTGGATGCAGGCGGTGCCGTCGCTGGTCTTCCTCGCGCTGCTGCTGGTCATTCCCGAAAGCCCGCGCTACCTGGTGGTGAAGCGTCGCAAGGATGAAGCGCTGCGCGTGCTCACGCGCTTGTTCGGTGGCGCCGAAGCGCAGGCGAAGCTGGCGGAAATCGATGCCTCGCTGTCGCAGGACCATCACCGTCCGCGGCTGTCGGACCTGAAGAGCAGGACGACGGGCAGGTTGCGTCCCATCGTCTGGGTCGGCATCGGCCTGGCCACGTTCCAGCAGCTGGTCGGCATCAACGTGGTGTTCTATTACGGTGCGGTGCTGTGGCAGGCGGTCGGTTTCTCCGAGAACGACGCGCTGGCGATCAACGTGCTGTCCGGCGCGCTCAGCATCGGGGCCTGCATCGTCACCGTGCTGCTGATCGACCGCATCGGCCGCAAGCCGCTGCTGTGGATCGGCTCGGCCGGTATGGCGGTGTCGCTGGCGCTGGTGGTGGTGGCGTTCGCGAGCGGCTCGCTGGTCGACGGCCACCTGCAGCTGCCGGAGGGCATGGGCACGCTGGCGCTGGTGGCGGCCAACCTCTACGTGGTGTTCTTCAATATCTCGTGGGGTCCGGTGATGTGGGTCATGCTGGGGGAGATGTTCCCCAACCAGATCCGCGGCTCGGCCCTGGCGGTGGCCGGTGCGGCGCAATGGACGTCCAATTTCGCCATTACGGTGAGCTTCCCGATCCTGCTGGCGGCCATCGGGCTGGCGGCGACCTACAGCATCTATCTGGTTTCGGCGATCATCTCGGTCTTCTTCGTGTTGAAGTACGTGCACGAGACCAAGGGCAAGGAACTGGAGCAGATGGAAGGATGAAGACGATGACGAACCGGAACCCCATGCGCGTCCGCAGCGGCGTCCTGATCGCAGCACTCGTGGTGGCGCTCGGTGCCTGCAAGGGCGACGACAAGGCCGCCGCGCCCGCGGCGGCGGCCGACGCCAACCCGTGGCCGCAGGTCGCCTGGCCGCTGGCCGAGGATGCCGCGCTGGAAAAGCGCATCACCGATCTGATGGCCACGATGACGGTGGAGGAGAAGGTCGGCCAGCTGGTGCAGGGCGACATCGCCAGCATCACGCCGGACGACGTGCGCAAGTACCGGCTGGGCTCGATCCTGGCCGGCGGCAATTCGGATCCCGGCGGCCGCTACGACGCGTCGCCGGCCGAATGGCTGGCGCTGGCCGATGCGTTCTACGAGGCGTCGATGGATACCTCGCAGGGAGGCAAGGCCATCCCGATCATCTTCGGCATCGATGCCGTGCACGGGCAGAGCAACATCGTCGGCGCCACGCTGTTCCCGCACAACATCGGCCTGGGCGCGGCGCGCAATCCGGAGCTCGTGCGCCGGATCGGCGAGATCACCGCGCTGGAGACGCGCGCCACCGGCATGGAGTGGACGTTCGCGCCCACCGTGGCGGTGCCGCAGGACGACCGCTGGGGGCGCACCTACGAGGGCTATTCCGAATCGCCCGAGGTCGTGGCGAGCTACTCGGTGGCCGTGGTCGAAGGCCTGCAGGGCAAGGTCGGGTCGCCGGACTTCCTTGATGGTCGCCACGTGATCGCGTCGGTCAAGCATTTCCTCGGCGATGGCGGCACCACCAACGGCAAGGACCAGGGCGATACGAAGATCAGCGAGGCCGACCTGGTGCGCATCCACGCCGCGGGCTATCCGCCGGCGATCGCGGCCGGTGCGCAGACGGCGATGGCGTCGTTCAACAGCGTCAACGGCGAAAAGATGCACGGCCACAAGCCGTACCTGACCGATGCGCTGAAGGGACGCATGGCCTTCGGCGGCTTCGTCGTCGGCGACTGGAACGGCCATGGCCAGGTGAAGGGCTGCACGAATACCGACTGTCCGGCGACGATCAATGCCGGCCTCGACATGGCGATGGCCTCGGACAGCTGGAAGGGCTTCTACGAGACCACGCTGGCGGCGGTGAAGGCGGGCACGATCAGCCAGGAACGGCTGGACGACGCGGTGCGCCGGATCCTGCGGGTGAAGATCCGCCTGGGCCTGTTCGAAGCGGGCAAGCCGTCCTCGCGTGCGGTGGGCGGGCAGTTCGCCCTGCTCGGTTCGCCGGAGCATCGCGCCGTCGCGCGCCAGGCCGTGCGCGAATCGCTGGTGCTGCTGAAGAACCAGGGCGGCGTGCTGCCGTTGTCGCCGAAGCAGCGCATCCTGGTGGCCGGCGATGGCGCCAACGACGTCGGCAAGCAGGCCGGCGGCTGGACGCTCAACTGGCAGGGCACCGGCACCACGCGCAAGGACTTCCCCAACGCCGATTCGATCTACGAAGGCATCGCGCAGCAGGCGAAGGCGGCCGGCGGCGAAGCGGTCCTGTCCGTCGACGGCAAGTACACGCAGAAGCCGGACGTCGCGGTGGTCGTGTTCGGCGAGAACCCGTATGCCGAGTTCCAGGGCGACCTGCAGACGCTGCAGTACAAGCCGGGCGACGAGGCCGACCTGGAACTGCTCAAGCGCCTGAAGGCCGACGGCATTCCGGTGGTCGCGGTGTTCCTGAGCGGTCGTCCGCTGTGGATGAACCGCGAGATCAACGCGGCCGACGCGTTCGTGGCGGCGTGGTTGCCGGGTTCGGAGGGCGCGGGCATCGCCGATGTCCTGCTGCGCAAGGCCGATGGCAGCGTGCAGCACGACTTCACCGGCAAGCTCAGTTTCAGCTGGCCGCGCACCGCCGTGCAGTACGCCAACAACGTGGGCCAGGAAGGCTACGACCCGCTGTTCGCGTTCGGCTTCGGCCTGACCTATGCGGACAAGGGCGATCTGGCCGCGTTGCCGGAAGACTCCGGCGTGACCGGCGACGAAGGCGCGAGCGGGGTGTTCTTCGCGCGCGGCGATGCCGGTTCCGGCATTGCGCTGCGGCTTGAAACCGCCGACGGCCAGGGCGTGACGGTCACCAAGGTGCCCGAGGCACTGGAGGGAGATCTGCTGCGCGTCACCGGTGTGGACCACCAGGCGCAGGAAGACGGGCGTCGCCTGGCGTGGTCGGGCAAGGGCGAGGCGACCGTGGCACTGCAGTCGCATACCGGGCTTGACCTGCAGCGCGAGAGCAACGGCGACGTGATGCTGCTGACCACGCTGCGCGTGGATGCGGCCCCGGCCGGCGAGGCGTGGCTGTCGGTCGGTTGCGGCACGGGCTGCACCGCGCGCGTCGCGCTGTCGCCGACACTGGCCAAGCTGCCGGTGGGCCAGTGGACACGCGTCGGCGTGCCGCTGAAGTGCCTGGCCAAGGCGGGTGCGGACGTGGGCAAGCTCGACCGTCCGTGGTCGATCGGCACGGCGGGCGCGATGACGGTGTCGGTGTCGCGCGTCGCACTGGGCGCGTTGGACCAGGCGGAAGTCGCAGTCGACTGCGCGCGCTGAGCGCGGCGGATTCCCGGGCGCGCAGGCGCCCGGGAACGGCGACGACGCCGGTGGCATGGGGATAGGGGAACGGGATGACACTGTCGGGACTGGATATCGGCATCGTGGTGGCCTACCTGGCCGCCATCTTCGTGCTGGCGCAATGGGTGTCGCGCGAGAAGGCGGGCCACACCAAGGATGCGAAGGACTACTTTCTCGCCAGCAAGTCGCTGCCGTGGTGGGCGATCGGTGCGTCGCTGATCGCGGCCAACATCTCGGCCGAGCAGATCATCGGCATGTCCGGCTCCGGATACGCCATCGGCCTGGCGATCGCTTCCTACGAATGGATGGCGGCGGCCACGCTGCTGATCGTCGGCAAGTGGTTCCTGCCGGTGTTCCTGCGCAACGGCATCTACACGATGCCGCAGTTCCTCGAGCAGCGGTACGGCACGCGCATCCGCACGCTGATGGCGGTGTTCTGGCTGGGCCTGTACGTGTTCGTCAACGTCACCTCCATCCTGTGGTTGGGCGCCATCGCGGTGTCGCAGGTCACCGGCATGGAGCAGATGCTGGCGGTGGTGCTGATCGGCGTGTTCGCGCTGCTGTACCAGTTGTACGGCGGATTGAAGGCGGTCGCGCTGACCGACATCGTGCAGGTCTCGCTGCTGGTGCTGGGCGGCCTGCTGGTCGCAGGGTTGACGCTCAACCAGCTGGGTGAGGGCGCGGGCGTGGTCGCCGGCTTCCACCGGCTGTGGGAAGCGCAGCCGGGCCACTTCGAGATGATCCTCGACAAGGACAACCCGTTCTACAAGGACCTGCCGGGCATCAGCGTGCTGATCGGCGGCATGTGGATCATGAACATCAGCTACTGGGGCTTCAACCAGTACATCATCCAGCGCGCACTGGCGGCGAAGGACATCGGCGAAGCGCAGAAGGGTGTGCTGTTCGCCGCTTTCCTCAAGCTGCTGATGCCGGTGATCGTGGTGCTGCCGGGCATCGCGGCGGTGATGCTGGCGCCGGGCCTGGACAAGCCCGACCAGGCCTATCCCACGATGATGCGGCTGCTGCCCACCGGCATCCTCGGCCTGGTGTTCGCCGCGCTGGTGGCGGCGATCGTCGCGTCGCTCGCCTCGAAGATCAATTCGGTGGCGACCATCTTCACCCTCGATTTCTATGCGAAGGGCAAGCGCAAGCACAGCGAGGCGCAGCTCGTGCGCGTGGGCCGCATCGCCGCGGTGGTCACCGTGGTGCTTGGCATCCTGGCGGCGAAGCCGCTACTCGGCAGCTTCGACCAGGCCTTCCAGTACATCCAGGAGTACACCGGCTTCTTCACGCCGGGCATCGTGGTGATCTTCGTGCTGGGCCTGTTCTGGAAGCGCGCCAACGAGGCCGGCGCGCTGGCGGCGGCGATCGGTTCGTTCGCGCTGTCGATCGTGCTGAAGCTAGCCTGGCCGGCGCTGCCCTTCATCGATCGGGTGGGCCTGGTGTTCCTGCTGGCGCTGGCGCTGGCGGTCGTGGTGTCGCTGGTCACGCCGCATGCGCCGGAAAAGGACATCATCCAGACCCGCGACGTCGACTACCGCACCGGCATCCCGTTCAACATCGGCGCCATCGCGGTGCTGGCGATCCTGGCCGCGCTGTACACGCTGTTCTGGTGAGCGGGGCGAGGGGCGGCTGCAGGCGCATGCCGGGTCGCCCCGGCGCGCCTTGATCTGGATCAATTGCGAATTATTCGCATTTGGTAAACTACGCCGCAATAGCCGCTGCGCGCCTGCAGTCAGCCAACCTTCCGCACCCCACAGGTTGGCTCCGTGTCCCCCATCCGCATGCCGCGCGCCTTCGCGCGCACCCCGCTGTCCCTCTTCCTGTCCCTGCTGCTCACCCTGCCGCTGACCGCCGCCGCGCAGGACGCGACATCCGTACCCGACGGCGCGAAGGACGCCGACGTCACCACGCTCGACGCCGTGCGGGTCAACGCCTACCGCACCACGACGCACACCTCCGGCGCCACCAAGACCGACACCTCCATCGCCGAGACCGCGCAGTCGATCTCGGTGATCGCACGCGAAGAGCTCGATGCGCGCGGCGTGCAGACCCTCAATGAGGCGATGCGTTACGTGGCGGGCGTGGCGCTGGAAAGCAGCGGCATCGACAACCGCGTCGACGACTTCCGCATCCGCGGCTTCGATGCCGGCAGCTGGAGCAACAACGTCACCGTCGATGGCATGCGCGCGCCGCAAGGCAGCCAGTGGAACCGCACCATGGTCGACAGCTGGAACCTGGAGCGCGTCGAAGTGCTGAAGGGCCCGGCCGCGGTGATGTACGGCCAGGTCGCTCCCGGCGGCATGGTCAACCAGGTCAGCAAGACGCCGCAGCCGGACCAGGAGCAGATCCTGCGCGTCGGCATCGACGGACACGGACAGGCCAGCACGGCGTTCGACACGGGAACCGGCACGCAGGACAACCGCCACCTGTTCCGTCTCGTCGGTCTGTATCGCGATGGCGACACCCAGATCGACCACACCGAGCAACAGCACTGGTTCCTGGCGCCCAGCTACACGTTCCAGATCGCCGACAGGACGCGGCTGACGCTGCTCGGTCTGTACCAGCGCGACGACGGCGGCTCGACCTACCAGTTCCTGCCGATGGCGGGCACGCTGGTGGCCACGCCCTACGGTCGCATGGACAACACCACGTTCATCGGCGAGCCGGGCTGGAACACCTACGACCGCACCATCTGGACGGCGGGCTATCTGTTCGAGCACGGCTTCAACAAGCACTGGACGCTCAGCCAGAGCGCACGCCGCACCGATGTGGAATCGCTGTTCCGTACGGTGGTGACCAATGGCGGGCTGAATGCCGATGGCCGAACGCAGAACCGCCGCGCCACGTGGGGCGAGGGCGACTCCAAGGGCGAGACCGTCGACACCCGCCTGATCGGCAAGTTCGCCACCGGCGCGCTCCAGCACACGCTGCTGTTCGGCGTGGACTGGCAGAAGGCCGACTGGGAAGGCGCCCGCGGTGCGATGGCGAATCCGGTGCCGATCGACATCTTCAATCCGGTCTACTCGAACTATGTGCCGGTGACCACGAGCATCAGCTATTCCGGCGGCATCAACCGCCAGACCGGTCTCTACCTGCAGGACCAGGTCGCGCTGGACAAGTGGCGCTTCACGCTGGGTGGCCGCTATGACTGGACCAAGGACGACACCTGGACGCAGTCGTACAACGCGGTCAGCGGTGTCTACGGCGCGCGCGTGCCGACGCGGATCGGGAACGAGGCGTTCACCGCCAACGCCGGCGTGCTGTTCGTCGCCGACAATGGATTCACGCCCTACCTGAGCTACGCGGAGTCGTTCCAGCCATCGGGCAGCAATACCAACCTCAGCTTCGCGCGCACGCCGTTCGACCCGGTCACCGGCAAGCAGTGGGAAGCCGGCGTGAAGTACCAGCCGGCCAGCTTCGACGGCCTGCTGACATTGTCCGCATACGACCTGCGCCAGCAGAACATCCTGACCAACGATCCGGATCCCACCCACATGACCTGCGGTACCACCGGCACCAGCCAATGCCAGGTACAGGATGGCGAAGGCCGCGTGCGCGGTGTCGAACTGGAAGGTCGGGTGACACCATTGGAAGGCTTCAGCGTGATCGGTGCGGCGGCGTGGATGGAATCGGAAATCACCCGCAGCAACAACGGCTACCTGGGCAAGGAACTGGCGATGGTGCCCGACTGGACCGCCGCGCTGTGGGCCGACTACACGTTCCAGACAGGTGCACTCGAAGGCCTGAGCCTGGCCACCGGCGTGCGCTACAACGGCGAGAGCTATGGCGACAGCGCGAACCTCTACCTGATTCCGTCCTACTCGCTGTGGGATGCGGCGATCCGGTACGACGTCGGCCGCATCGGCGCGGTAGGCACGCAGTTCGCACTGAACGTCAGCAACCTGTCCGACAAGCAGTACGTGTCCACCTGCGGTGGCGTGTCGTCGTGCTACTACGGCACCGGCCGCACCGTCACCCTGACGGCGAGGTTCAGCTGGTGATCCGCGTACTGTGCGGCCTGCTGTTCGCGGCGGCGGCCACGTTCTGCGTCCCTGCGATGGCGCAACCCGACACCACGCGCAGGATCGGCGCGACGGTGGCCGATACGCAGGTGCCCGGCTATCGCTTCCATGCGCTCGTGGTGCAGGCGCCGGACACCGACCGTCGCTATCGCCTGCGTGTGGCGGTTCCCGAGCGCGCTGCGCCTGCGGCAGGCTATCCGGCGGTGTGGTTGCTGGACGGCCATGCCGCGCTGATGGACATCGACGCCGCGACGCTGCAGCGCGTGGCGCAGGCCGCGTCGCCGCCGGTGATCGTGTTCGTCGCGCACGACAACGACCTGCGCATCGACGGCGATGCCCGCGCCTACGACTACACGCCGCGCCGGCCGGGGGGCGAAGACGCGCAGCGCGATCCCCTGGGCACGCGTCGCAACGGAGGCGCGGATGCGTTCCTCGACCTGCTCACCGGCGAGGCGCGCAGGCAGGTCGCGGCCATCGCGCCCCTCGACGATGCCAGGCAGGCGCTCTGGGGGCATTCCTATGGCGGCGTGTTCGTACTGCACGCGCTGTTCGCCCGGCCGGATGCGTTCGCCCACTATGGCGCGGCCGATCCGTCGCTGTGGTGGGGCGAAGGCCGCATGCTGAAGGAAGAAGCGGATGCCATCCGCTGGAAAGGGGCGCCGCCGCATCTGTACCTGTGGACGGGCCAGTCCGCCAGTCCGCGTGGCGCCGCACCTGCCGTTGCATCGGCGCCGGTCGCGGCAGCCGCGCCACGCGATCCCGCCGCCGTCGATGCCATGCGCAGGGCACGCGCGAGCGTGCCGCCCGATGCGGCGGAGAAGATGGCGGAGCGACAGCGCGCACGCGGGTTGCACGTCGCATGGGAGCCGTTGCCCGGCCTGTCGCACGGCCAGACGCTGGGGGCTTCGTTGCCGCGTTTCCTGGATGCCATCGCCGGCACCGAACCGTGAGGTCACGCCGATGAATGCCTGGCTCGTGGTAGCGGCGGCACTGGCCGGCGTGACCGGCACGTGGCTGCTCTATCTCGCCTCGCCGCAGCAGCAGTGGCGTGCGCCCGGTCCATCGCCACGACAGCACCGTGCCTGGCCCGGCGCGCTGTGCCTGCTGCTGTCGCTGGTGCTGGCGTGGCCGACGATGGGGCCGGTCGAAGCCGTGTCGGCGTGGCTGGTGCTGGTGATGCTGGTCGCATCGCTGGCCCCATTCGTGGGCGCGTGGCGTGCGCGCCGGCGTGGAGACACGCGATGAGTGATGCGCCGGTTCGCCTGCAGAGCCGCCACTGGTTCGGCAAGGCCTGTGCGGGCGTCGTGCTCGGGTTCGGTCTGGCGTTGGCGACGTCGGGCCTGTTCGCCTGGCTGGGGCCCGATGGCATCGACGGAGGCGGCGGCAAGATCCAGTTCGTCATGTGGTGGATCGCGCCGGTCTGGTGCGCGGTGCTGGCGTTCGTCTTCCTATTCCGCAACAGCCTGCACGCATGGTTGTGGCTGGGCGCGGCCAACGCGGTCGCGTTCGGGCTGTTGGCGATCGTGCGCGAGGTCATGGGGTAAGGCATGCCGAAGATCCGCAGCGACATCGTCAAGGTCTACAAGGACGTGCACATCTGGGTGGGCATCGTCTCGGGGCTCATGCTGTTCATCGCGTTCTATGCCGGCGCGATCACCATGTTCGAGAAGCCGCTCGAACGCTGGGCCACGCCGCCCTCCGCACTGGCGCCGCCGCCGCCGGTGTCGCGCGCGCCCGAACTGGTGCGCGCGGTGCTGACGGAGCACCCCCGCGCAGCGAAGAACTATTCCGTCGTGATCGCGACCACGCCCGACGCGCCCGCACGCGTGATCTGGCGCGAGCGCGGCGAACGGCCACGGCAGTTCACCGAATTCGGCGCGAGCTTCGCACCGGACGGCACGCTGCAGGTCGAGCAGTTGCGCAAGGCCCCGGTCGCACAGCTGGTCGACACGCTGCACCAGATGGTCGGCCTGCCGTTCCCGGATGCGGTGGCGCGACCCATCATGGGCATCGTCGCGCTGCTGTACGCCGTGGCGCTGGTGTCCGGCGTGATCATCCTGCTGCCCACGCTGGCGAAGGACTTCTTCGCGTTGCGCATCGGAAAGAACATCAAGCGCCTGTGGCTGGACGTGCACAATGCGCTCGGTTTCGTCAGCCTGCCGTTCCATCTGGTGATGGCGCTGACCTGCGTGGTGTTCGCCTTCCACGATCCGTTCTACGATCTGCAGGGCAAGGTCGTGTATCCGGACGGCATCCAGTGGGGCGAGGAAGAGCACGCGCCGCCTCCGCGGCCGGGCACGCCGCTGTTGCCCGCCGACGAACTGCTGCGCCGCGTGCAAACGCAATTGCCCGGCTTCGAGATACAGAGCTTCACCTTCCAGCAGGGCGAGGACCGCGTGGAAGGTCGCGTAACCGGCCTGGACGTGCGCCACGGCACGCGTGCGCGCACCTATGCCAGCACGCACCTCGATCCGTACACCGGCGAGGTGGACCCGCACGATCTGCCGGGGCACATGGAGCGCTGGGATGGGGCGGTCAATGCGTTCTTCATGCTGCACTTCGGCAGCTACGGCGGAAACCCGGTGCGCTGGCTCTACCTGCTGCTGGGACTGGGCGGTGCACTGGTCTTCTACACCGGCAATCTGCTGTGGATCGAATCGCGGCGAAGGAAGCAACGCGATGCCGGCCTGCCCGAGCAGAAGCGCTCGACGCGCATCCTGGGTGCACTGACCGTGGGCGTGTCGTTGGGCAGCGTGGCGGGCATCTCCGCCACGCTGGCGGCGACCAAGTGGCTGCCTGCGCAGGTGGACAACGTCGCGGCCTGGCATGAAGGCATCTACTACGCGGTCTTCGTGCTGGCGGTGGCCTGGGCGTTCGCGCGGGGGAGCGCACGCGGCGCGTACGAACTGCTGTGGCTGGCGGCGCTTGCGACCGCGCTGGTGCCGCTGGGCAGCCTGGCCGGGCTGTGGGGCGTGGCGGGAACCTGGAACCACGGCGGCAGCGGCATCGCCGTCGATCTCACCGCAGTGGCGGTCGTGCCGGTCCTGCTGTGGGCGGCAGCGCGCACGCGCAGGCGCGCTCTCGGAGGGCATCGGGACAGCGTCTGGTCGACCTGACGCGGGACAGTCCGGGACAGGCGCGCGAGGACAATGCGCCCGATTGCCAACCGATTCGGCGGCCACTTATCATTTCCATGTCGGACGTCAGCCTGCCGCCGCGTCCCTGGTGACCTGCCCAAGGTCTCGTTCTGGGGAACTTCCCGTGTTGCACCCCCTGTCCCACGTTGCCGGTCAGCGCGTGTCCGTGCTGGCTGCGTGTCTGTTTGCCGCTGTCCACGCCCACGCCCAGACGCCGCCTTCCCCTGGTCCCGAACCCACCACGCTCGACGAGATCGTCGTGCGCGGCGAGAAGACCGAACGCTCGCTGCAGGACACCACCGCCAGCGTCGCGGTATCGACGTCGGTGAGGATGGAGCAGGAAACCCTGCTCAGCCTGTTCGACATCCTCAACCGCACGGCCAACGTGTCGCAGATGTACGGCGACCGCGGCTTCACCATCCGCGGCATCGCCAACGAGGCCGGCGCGCCCAATCCGCTGGCGACGATCTACGTCGACGGCGCACCGCTGCCCAGCCAGGTCAGCGATGCCGGCCCGACCGACCTGTGGGACATCGCGCAGGTGGAAGTGCTGCGCGGCCCGCAGTCGACCATCCAGGGCGAGAACGCGCTGGCCGGCGCCATCGTGCTGCGCACCGAAGACCCCACGATGGACTGGTCCGGACGCGCCCGCGTGCTGCTGTCCGACCCGTCCGACCGTCGCATCGGCTTCGCCGGCGGCGGTCCGCTGGTGGCCGACGAGCTGGCGTTCCGGGTGGCGGTGGAAGACCGCTCGTTCGACGGCTTCGTCTACAACCCGACGCGCGGCGTCGGCGAAGACGAGCGCGAGTCGACGATGGCGCGCGCCAAGCTGCTGTGGACGCCGAAGGGCATCGACGGGCTGACCGCGCGCCTGACCTACACGCGCGACGATCGCCAGGGGCCGTACATGTACGCCTACTCGCGCAACGACGTGCCCAACCACTACGACGACCGCATCAACCTGTCGGACTACCCGGGCGCCACCGACACGCTGGCCCAGATCGCCACGCTGGAAGTCGACTACCTCCTGTCCGACCGCTGGTCGCTGTCGGCGGTGACGGCCTGGTCGGACACCGACATGCAGCGCCAGTTCGACACGGACCTGACCGAACGCGCCGAGGCCTACGGCGATACCGACGAACAGTACGGCACGTTCTCGCAGGAGTTCCGCGTGCACTACCGCGGCGAGCGCCTGCGGGGCCTGGTCGGTCTGTACGCTTCGCAGCGCGAGACGGACAACGTCAGCATCAACCGGACCAACGTCGACACGCCGGTCTCCACCATCGCCGCCGTGCTGCAGGGCGCCGGGCTGGATGCGTTGACCGCGAACTACGTGGCTGGCCTGTACGCGCAGGCGGTGCCGGTGATCCCGGTGGACTACGCCAGCGATGGCCAGTCGCGTTCGCGCAACGTCGCGCTGTTCACGGATTTCGAAGTCGACCTGACGGCACGCCTCGCCCTGCTGGGCGGCTTCCGCTACGACCGCGAGGAATACCGCTTCGGCGCCGTCGCGACGGCGGACTTTGCCGGCACGCTGCCCGACCCCGCCGCGTTCGGCCCGCAACTGGCGCCTGCCATCGCCGGCATCAACCAGGCCGTGCTCGGCATGGTGCAGCAGGCCAACAGCCAGACGCCCGAATCCACCCGCGACTTCGACGCCTTCCTGCCCAAGCTGGGCGTGCGTTACGCATGGACGGACGATGTGTCCACCGCGTTCGTCGTGCAGCGCGGCTACCGCTCCGGTGGTTCGGCGTTCAACATCGCGCGCGGGCAGCACTACGCGTACGACCCGGAGTTCACCTGGAACGCCGAGCTGTCGCTGCGCTCGCAGTGGCTGGACGACCGGCTGACGCTCAACGCCAACCTGTACTACATCGACTGGGAAGACAAGCAGGTCACCGCGCTGTTCGGCATCAACGACTACGACTACCACACGGTCAACGCCGGCAAGGCGCACCTGTACGGATTCGAGGTCGAGGCCAGCCACCGCGTCGGCGCCGGCTTCGACTGGTACGCGTCGCTGGGTTATTCGCGCACGCGGTACGACGAGTTCAAGACCATCCTCGACGCGCAGATCAACGACTACACCGGCTCCGAGTTCGCCTACGCGCCGCGTTGGACGTTCGCGGTCGGCGCCAACCTGCGCTTCGGCGACCATTGGCTGGCCAACGTCAACGCCAACTACCGCAGCGACGTGACGCCGGATATCGGCAGCGATGCGCGCCGGCTGTCGTCGCGCACGCTGGTCAACGGCCGTTTCGGGTACGAGAACCCGGACTGGAGCGCCTACGTGTTCGCCAGCAACCTGTTCGACCGCGGCTATACGCAATACGCGTGGTCGGATGACAGCCCGAACATCATCGCCGGTGCGCCCCGCGTGGTCGGCATCGGGTTCGACTACCGCTGGTAAGCCTCGGCATCCGCCGCACGGAGTTCCATGAAGAGCGTCCTCTACCTGCTGCCCGCACTGGCTGCCTCGCTGGCGTTCTACCTGGCCTGCGCACACCAGCGCTTCGCGCCGGGGGCGATCGCGAAGAAGCGCCCGCTGCGCGTCTTCGCCTGGTCGTGCACGCTGCTGGCGGTCGTGCTGGCGGTGGTGCAACTTGGCGTGTGGGCCGGCGTGTTCGCCGCGCTCACTGCCGTGATGACCGCCCTGGTGGCGCTGCCGTACGCCGATGCGTGGTGGCATGCGCGACAGGAGAAACGCCATGTGGGGTAAGTCGCTGGCGGCGGCGCTGCTGGGCCTGCCGTTGACGGTGGGCATCGTCGGTCTGGTGGCGCTGCACTGGCCGGGCGAGCTCACGCGGGTGACATTGCCCTGGCTGCTGATGTCGTTCCCGATCTGGGTGGCGGTGATGTCGGGCGCGTTCCTGTTCAAGTCCGGCCTGCGCGCCTGGCTGTGGATGGGCGGCGCCACGCTGCTGTGCTTCGGCCTGATCCACCTGTCGAAGATCCTGGGCTGGGCCACGGAGTTGCCGGCATGAAGGCCGCCACGCTGCGTACCTATCTGTCGGTGCACACCTGGGTCGGGCTGGTGGCGGGCATGGGCCTGTTCATCGCGTTCTATGCCGGCTCCATCATCGTGTTCGTGCACGAGTTGCAGGGCTGGGAACGTCCTGCCGAAACGGCGCCCGCACGGGACGTCGGCTTCGCGCAGGCGCAGGCACTGGTGGAGCGGGTGCTGGCGAAGCATCCGGAAGCCGATCACGCCTTCTTCCTCACGCTGCCTGGCGAACACGGTCCGCGGCCGCAGCTGTACTGGTACGACGAGAAGACCGCCGAGCAGCACAAGTTCACCCTGGAGGGCGAGGGCCTGCAGCAGGCGCCGGCGCGCGCCGGCTTCGTCGAGTTCATCTACGACCTGCACTTCACCGCCGGGCTGCCGCGCACGGCTGGCATGTACCTGTTCGGCGTGTTCTGCATCCTCTACGGCCTGGCGCTGGTCAGTGGCGTGGTGATCTACGCCCCCGGCTTCCTGAAGGACCTGTTCGCGCTGCGGTTGGGCCGCAATATCAAGCGCATGTGGCAGGACGCGCACAACGTCATCGGCATGCTGTCGTTGCCGTTCCACGTGATCTTCGCGTGGAGTGGTGCGGTGCTGACGATCGGCTTCATCATGCTGGCGCCGTTCCAGTTCCTGGTCTACGAAAACAAGCTGCTCGGCATCCTGGAGAGCGATTTCGACGTGGCGCCGCATGTGGAGCCTGCCGGTGTCGTGAAACCGATGCTGCCGGTCGCCGAGCTGGTGCGCCGCGCGGAGCTGGCCTTGCCGGGACTCGCCGTGGAAAGCCTCAACTACCACGAGGCCGGCGATGCCAATGCGCAGGTCACGCTTTACGGCGAACTCCCGCAGCGCCAGTTGAACTCGATGGGCGGCGTCGCGCTGAACGCCGCCAGTGGCGAGCTGATCAAGGCGTTGCCGCCGAAGGACTATCCGCCCGGCATGGCCTTCCTGCGCGGCCTGCAGCACCTGCATTACGGCAACTTCGGCGACATGGCGGTGAAGTGGCTGTACTTCGTGTTGGGCATGGCGGGCGCCTTCCTGTTCTACAGCGGCAACCTGCTGTGGATCGAAGCGCGCCGCAAGCGCCGCGAAGTGGCGCAGCCGCGCCGCACGCGGGTGATGGCGGGGCTGACGCTCGGCGTCTGCCTGGGCTGCGTGGCCGGCGTGTCGGCGGTGTTCGTGGCGGCGGCGCTGCAGCCCTCGTGGGCGGCCTCGTCGGTGTACTACGCGGTGTTCTTCGCCAGCCTGGCGTGGGCGCTGCTGCGGCGTCCCGCGCATGCGGCCAACGAGCTGCTGTGGGCCTGCGTCGCGCTCACCGCCGCCATTCCGGTAGCCGGCGCGGTGGCCTCGGGCGAGCACCTGTTCGCCGCGTTCGCGCACGGCCAATGGCACCGCTTCTTCATCGATGCGACCGCGCTGCTGATGGCGGTGGCGTTCTGGCGCATGGCGGCCGCGGTGCGTCGGCGCGCCCATAGTGGCGATCCGCACAGCGTGTGGGCGATCTGAGATCCCGCAGCCGCGACGCGGACGTGCGTCAGCCGCTGCAACCGCCGCAGCAGACCGACGGCAGGCGTTCGATCGCGTCGGGCGCCACGCGGTAGCCGGCGTCGGCGAAGGCGTGCAGCAGTTCCACCGCCAGCGCGCTGGTCGAACAGCGCAGGACGCCTGTCGCGGCGTCGCGGTCGAGGATGACGGCCGGATCGAGGTCGAGCAGGTGCTGCTCGATGTCGGCCAGGTCGGCCGTCACATCGTCCAGGCGGATGACGTATTCCATGACCGGGCTCCGGAAAGCGCAGCGCCGCCCGGAGGCGGCGCTGCGTGGGTGCTTACTTGGTGACGACCAGCTTGCCCTTCATCAGGGTGGAGTGGCCGGGGAAGCTGCAGAAGAAGCTGTAGTCGCCGCCGGCGGTGAGCTTCTTGCCGGGGAAGGTGATCTTGGTCTTCTGGCCGCCGCCGACCAGCGAGGTGTGCGCGACCACGCGCGCGTCGCCGGCCTGCACGTAGGCACCGGCCGCACCGGCCTTCATGCCGTCGCGGGCGACGCCGGCCAGGTCGGCGGTCTTGGAGACGACGACGTTGTGGCCCATCGCGGTGACCGGCAGCTTGCCGCTGTGGGTCAGTTCGATGGTGATGGTCGGGCAGCTGGCGGAGACGGTGGCCTCCTTCAGGTCGAACTTCATGGCGTCGTCGCCCTTGAGGCTGACGGTGCAGTTGCCGGCCGCCTGCGCCATGCCGGCGGCGCTGAGCAGGGCGATGGTGGCGAAGGTGCGGGAGAGCTTCATGGTGGAACTCCTTGGGGAAATCGTCGGATGAGGGAGGGGTGTGGGTGCCATGTCATCACGGCCCGGCGAGCAGCGCCTTGATCTGGATCAGGAAGGCCGGATCGGCGGCCGCGCCGTTCACTTCGCTGCGGGCACGGATGCGGCCCTCGGCGTCCAGCAGCACCAGCACGCTGGTGTGGTTGATGCTGCCGTCGTCGCGGAAGCGGTAGCGCACGTCCAGCACGCTGGCGATGGCGCGCACGTCGTTGTCGGCGGGGGTCAGGAACCGCCAGCCGTCCGGCACGCGGTGGCGCTGCGCGACCTCGCGCATCGCGGCGGGGGTGTCGCGGGCCGGGTCCAGGCTGACCATGACCACGCCCAGGCGCCGGCGTTCGTCCGGCGTCAGCTGCTTCTGCACGCTCTTGGCGTTCTCCAGGATCAGCGGGCACATCAGGTGGCAGTGCGTGTAGAACATCGACACCACGCGTGCCTGGCCGCGCAGCGCCGACCAGGCGACGGGGTGGCCGTCGGCATCCTGCGTCGCCGCCGGCAGGTGGTAGACCGAATCGCCCGGCAGCGATTGCGCGTGCAGCGGCGCCGCCACGGCGAGCAGGGCGGAGAGGAACAGGGAAGGCATCTTCATGGTGTGCTCCTGGCACAGCGGAAACCGAGGTTGCCCAGCGTGGCCGCCGGCTGGAGCGCCGACAGCAAAACAAAGCGTTTGACCACGCCGTAGTCGCCGGGATCGTTGAAGCTCATGGCGGTGGCGCCGCAGTAGCGCAACGCCTCGCCGTCCTGCTGGCCACGGCGATCGCCGTCGCCGAGCAGCGAGGCCACGTCCTCGCTCCATTCCCAGTGCGCGCCATGCAGGCCGCGGATGCCGTAGGCGTTCGCCGGTGCGCCAGGTGCGGCATCGAGCGCATGCGGCGTGCCGTCGTTGACCTGGCGCATCCGCCACGCCGTATCGCTGCGCGCATCGCGTCGCGTCGCGTCCGCCGCGGCGGCGTACTCCCATTCGACGAAGCGCGGCAGGCGTGCCTGTTGGGCCCGGCAATAGGCGTCGGCGGCGTACCAGTTCACGTGTACGACCGGGGCGTCGGGATCGACGGTGTCGCCGGGCGTGTCGGCGCTGGCCCAATGGCCCAGATAGCCCGGGCTGGCGAACACCGTGGGAATGCGGTCGCGGCGCCATTGCGGCTGGCGGGCGAGGAAAGCGGAAAAATCGCGGTTGCTGACGGGTTTCTCCATCAGCCAGAACGGGGCCACCCGCACCACGCGGGTGGTCTCTTCGAAACGCACGGAAGAACGGAAGTCGCCGCCCTCGACCGGCCGATACCCGCTGCCGGCATCGCCGGCGGCCGCGAAGGCGGATGCCAGTGCGAGCGGAAGGAGCAGGGCGGTCGGGGGCAGCGTCCGTTTCATCCGTTCCTCACTTCCCGGCGGCCGGCTTGGCTTCCGGATACTCGATGTCGTGCTGCTGGCCCGTGTAGATGTCCGGGTTCTTCGCGCCCTCGACCTTGAGGATGCCCAGCGAGCCCTTGTGGAACGTGCGGAAGATGCTGTGGTCGACCAGCACGAAATTGCCGGGCACGTCCGCCTTGAACTCGACCATGGCCGAACCGCCGGCCGGGATCAGCGTGGTCTGCACGTTCTCCTGGTACTTGCTGCCGCCCTCGGTATAGACCTTGTCGAAGATCTCGCCGATCACGTGGAAGCTGGAGACCAGGTTCGGGCCGCCATTGCCAACGAACATGCGGATCGTCTCGCCCGCCTTGGCGGTCAGCGCCTTGTCGCCCTGCAGCGCATCGACCGAGCCGTTGAACACCACGTAGGTCGGATGCTCATCGATGGCCTTTTCCAGGCTGAAGGGCTGCAGGCCCGGCTCGCCGTACGCGCCTTCGGTGTAGAAGTCGCCCTGTACCACGTAGAACTCCTTGTCGACCGGCGGCAGGCCTTCTTCCGGTTCCACCAGGATCAGGCCGTACATGCCGTTGGCGATATGCATGCCGACCGGCGCCATCGCGCAGTGGTAGATGTACAGGCCGGGATTCAGCGCCTTGAACGAGAACTGCGTTTCCTTGCCCGGCAGGGTGAACGTGGCTTCCGCGCCGCCGCCCTGGCCGGTGACGGCATGCAGGTCGATGTTGTGCGACATGTGCGAGTCGTGGCGATTCTTCAATTTGAACTCCACCGTGTCGCCCTTGCGCACGCGGATGAAGCTGCCCGGCACGGTGCCGCCGAACGTCCAGAAGTTGTAGGTCACGCCATCTGCCATGCGCATGTCCTTCTCGATCATCTCCAGGTCGACGACGACGTGGGCGGGCGTCTTGCGCGTGATCGGCGGCGGCACCATCGGCGGCGCCGTCAGCACGGCGTGGATCGTCTCGCCGGCAGGCGTGATCTTGCCGCCCTCGGCGAAGGCGGGGCCGGCGAACAGCGCGGCGAGGGCGCAGGCGAGCAGGGACGGGTAGAGGCGTTTCATGGCGTTTCCTTCGATGGCTCTCGGTGGGTGTGTAGCCATGGTGGAAACGCGACGGAAGCACGACGTTGATCTCGATCAATCTGATGGGGTCATACGCCGGGATTCGCGCGCGGGCTTGACCAAAGTCAAGCGCCGCCCTGCCTGCGACAACACGTCGCATCTGCACTCCAGGGTGCGTCGCGAGAATGGCCGCATCACACGAGGAGAGGCGTCATGAACCGTCATCTGTTGACCGTCGCCCTGCTGGGCGCACTCGCGAACATGCCGCTGGCGCACGCGGAGGACGCGCACGCCGCCATGCATGCAGAAGCGATGACGACGACCACGCTGGACGGCATCGTCGTGGTCGGCGTTGCGCCCGCGATGGCCACCACCTTCATCACCGACCCCAAGCTGCCGCGCCAGCCGGTGCCGGCCAGCGACGGCGCGGACTACCTGAAGACCATCCCCGGTTTCGCCACGCTGCGTAGCG
This sequence comes from Pseudoxanthomonas sp. PXM01, assembly GCF_014851815.1. Lineage (GTDB taxonomy): Bacteria > Pseudomonadota > Gammaproteobacteria > Xanthomonadales > Xanthomonadaceae > Pseudoxanthomonas_A. The sequence goes on along the minus strand of NZ_JACVAJ010000002.1, from coordinate 1,255,877 downwards.
GAGGCACCAACGGTGATCCGGTGCTGCGCGGCATGTTCGGCTCGCGCATCAACCTGATGACCAACGACGGTGCGATGAGCGGTGCCTGCCCGTCGCGGATGGACAATGCGCTGTCCTACATCGCGCCGGAAACCTACGACCGGCTGGTCGTCATCAAGGGGCCGCAGACGGTGCTGTGGGGCGGCGGTGCGTCCGCCGGTACCGTGCGTTTCGAGCGCGAGATCCCGTACTTCGCCGAGCCCGGCGTACAGGCCTCCGGCAGTGCGCTGGTGGGCAGCGGCAACCGCAACGACCAGGTGCTCGACATCAGCGCCGGTACCCCGCGCGGGTATGCGCGCGTGTCGGCCAATCGTTCCGAGGCCGACGACTACGAGGACGGCAACGGCGACGTGGTGCCGTCGGCGTGGAAGAAGTGGAACGCCGACGCCGCACTCGGCTGGACGCCGGACGAGGACACGGTGCTGGAACTCAGCGCCGGCATCGGCGACGCGCAGGCGCGCTATGCCGGCCGCGGCATGGACGGCGCGCAGTTCAGGCGCGACAGCCTGGGCCTGCGCTTCGAGAAGAAGCACATCGGCGGCGTGCTCGATGCCGTGGTCGCCAACGTCTACCAGAATGACGTGGACCACGTGATGGACAACTACACGCTGCGCGATCCGGATTCGACCGGCAGCATGCCCATGCCGATGGCCAGCAACGTGGCGCACCGCACGCGCGGAGGCCGGGTGGCGGCCACGTGGCAGGTGGATCGCTGGGAATTGACGGCCGGCGCGGACCTGCGTGCGAGCCGGCACAGCCAGCGCAGCGCATCCGGACGCGGCGCCTACCGCGCGGTGCCGTGGACGGTCGATGCGAAGTTCCAGACCTGGGGCGTGTTCGCCGAGTCGCACTGGCACATCACCGACACGCATCACCTGATGAGCGGTCTGCGCTTCGATCGTGCAGAAGTGGAGGACCTGCGTGTCCGCACCGGCGGGATGATGCCGATGCCCAATCCCACCGCCGGCATGACGCACGAGGAAACGCTGCCCAGCGCGTTCGTGCGCTACGAGTACGACATGGGCGGCCGCTGGGGCGCGTATACCGGCCTCGGCCACACGCAGCGGATGCCGGACTACTGGGAGCTGTTCTCGCCGACGCGTGGCCCGGCCGGCGCGCCGAATGCCTTCGCCGGCGTGCAGCCCGAGCGCACCACGCAGCTCGATGTCGGCGTGCAGTACAAGGGCGCGAAAGTCGATGCCTGGGCGTCGCTGTACGCGGGACGCGTGCAGGACTTCATCCTGTTCGACTACGCCGCCGGCATGATGGGCAGCACGACGCGCGCGCACAACGTGGATGCCAACATCCGTGGCGGCGAAGCCGGCATCGACTGGCGGCCCGCCGACGGCTGGAAGCTGTCCGGCGCGCTGTCCTACGCCTGGGGCGAGGTGCGCGACACGGGCACCGCGCTGCCGCAGATGCCGCCGCTGGAGGCGCGCCTGTCCGCGAGCCGCGAGCAGGGCGCGTGGACGTGGGGTGCGTTGTGGCGCGTGGTCGCGGCGCAGGATCGCGTCAGCACGAGCCAGGGCAACATCGTCGGACGCGACCTCGGGCCGAGCGCCGGCTTCGCGGTGTTCTCGCTCAATGGCGGCTACCGGTTCAGCGATGCGGTGCAGCTCACGGCCGGCATCGACAACCTGTTCGACCGCGCCTACAGCGAGCATCTCAACCTGGGCGGCAACAGCGCCTTCGGCTATCCGGCCGATCCGGTGCGCATCGGCGAGCCCGGCCGCACCGCGTGGGTGAAGCTCAACCTGCGCTACTGACGCGCCGGTCTGCGGTTCCGGCCATCAGCCGGGACCGTCGGCCTGCCATGTCCACGCCTGCCGCCAGCACCGCCATTGCGCGTGCAAGCTCATCGCGTACGCCAGGGCCAGGGCAACGCCTGCGAGCCGCGAGAACGCGGGCGCGAGCGTCGCGACCACCACGAGTGCGCTGGCGATCGCATGCAGGAGGAAAGCACGCCGCTTGTCCGCGTCGTCGAACAGGCTGCCCACCCCCGGCACGCGGATGCCGCGCGGCACACGCTGGCGCAACGCGATCCAGGTGAGGAAGGCGGTGATTTCCAGCGCCATGCCGACCACCAGCAGCGGCACGCCGGCACCGAGGACCAGGGCGCCGACCCGCATCGGCGCTGGATCGGGCCATGCGATGACCACGCTCGCCGCGAGCAGGCAGGTGCAGCCCGCCTGCCAGAAGCGGCGCAGCACAGGATTGCGGCGATGCGGGGCACGCGCCTGCAGCAGGAACACGGCCAGGGCGAACATCGCCAGCGGCCACGCGCTCACGCGCACGACGGCATACGGCACCGCGCCCGCCTGCCACGCGACCATCAGCCCCAGCGTCGCCAGCAACGCCACTTGCCATGTACGCACGCCGGCGGGTGATGGCGCGCGTGTCCCGTGCAGCATCGGCAAGGTCACGCTGCCGACGGCGGCGAGCAGTCCGAGCATCCAACCGATGCCACCGATCACGGCATGCAGGTCGACCAGGCCGGGTGGCGCGGGCGTACGCCATCCGGTGCGCGCGGCGAGCAGCACCAGACCCAGGATCGTCGTGGCCGCCAGCGCGGTCAGCGCCAGGCCAATGCCGTCGCGGGCGACGCGCTCGCCGTTGCCGCGCGCCACGGCGATCAGCGCGAGCACGGCGAACACCGCCAGCGACCCGCCGAGCAGTCCGCCCGCAGGCCATGCCAGCGAGCGCACCTGCCACGCCAGCGTGGCCAGCAATGCCGCCAGCCCGCTGTTGAACGCACCATGCAGCCACGGTACGCATCGCGCGCACGGCCATGGACTTCCCGCGGCGACCGGCAGGAACTGCACCAGGCTGCCCAGCATCGCGTTGCCGAGCAGGCCCAACGCGAGCATGTGCACCAGCACCAGCGTGGCCGGGGTCCAGCGCGACAGCACGACGGCGTCGCCATGCCACGCCAGCCACAGGCCCGCCACGATGCCCCAGGCCAATGCCGTGCACAGGAAGCGTATCGGCAGCGCCGGCGACGGCGCCTGCGCGAAGGCGAGGCCGCTCATGCCGCGCGCGGCGGATGCAGGGCGTCCCGGTCCTCGGCGTGGCAGATCGCGATACAGGCGGTCCCGGTGGCCGCGGCATACACGTGGTAGGCGAAGCCGCCCTCATCGAGGATGGGCAGCAACGGCACCGGCGGACGGGGTGTCAGCGCCACCAGCCGTTCGCCGCGCCGCAGGGTACAGAGGCTGTCGAGGATGCGCTCCATCGGTTCCGGTGCAGGCAGGTCGCGCAGATCGAGGCGCAGCAGGGTCAGCGCGTGTGCCATGCGTCCATCTCCATCTCATCCGCCACCGGTCTGCAGTCGAGCGACACTCCGGCCGCATCCAGCGACTCGCGCACGCAGCACGCACACGCGCCGAACGCCTCGGGCAGCATCGCGGTATCGAATGCGTTGTCCATGTCCGTCAGCCGACCAGCCACAGCAACCAGCCCCAGGGATCGTGCGCCCGCGCGATGCCGTACACCTGCAGGAAACACAGCAGGGCGGCAGCCACCAGGCCCGCGCGTGCACCGACGCTCCACGAGGGACGGAACGCTGCGATACCGAGGCCGACGTAGGCGACCACGAACACGATCTTCGCCACCAGCCAGCCGTTGGCGAACAGCCCTGCCGGCAGGATCGTCAGCAGCATCATCGCGCCGGTCAGCAGCACGGTGTCGATGGCGTAGCTGGTGTAGCGCACCAGCGCCGCGCGTGGCCAGCGCATGCCGGCGAGCAGGCCGAGCGCGCGCAGCGCGAACAGCGTGCCGCTGGTCATCGCCGCCGCCACATGCACCAGCTTGATGTCGGGATAGAAGGTCATCATGGCGCTCATCCCGGCCGCCCGTCCGCACGCGGACTCAGGTAGATGCCGCCGATACGGCCCACCCATGGCGCCAGCGCCAGCAGCCAGCCGATCGCGGCGGCGGCCTGCCAGGCCATCGCATCCGGTGCGAGGTCGGCCACGATGCGCATCACCGCGACTACCTGGATCGCGACGAACGCAAACCACGCCACCTTCGTCATCACCAGCGGTCGCCCCGAGTGCCCCTGCGTCACCCGCGTGACCATCGCCACCAGCAGGCTGCCGAAGAAGCCGATGAACATCGCATGCATCGGCGCACGTCCGAGGATGAAGTCGTCCGTCGCCAGGAACGTCACGCTCTGCACGACGTACAGCAGGAAGGTGATCGGCAGCCAGGCCGTGCCGATGAACAGCACCGCCAGCAGGCCCGGCATGCGCCCGCGCGGCCACCAGCGATGCACCGCCCACGCGGTCAGCACCAGCAGCGGCACGTCGGCCAGCCACAGCCACGCGTAGGCATGAACCAGTTCCAGGCCCAGGTGCACCATGAGTAGCGCCCACACCGCGCCCAGCCACGACAGCGAGCGCCACGGCACGTAGCCCGGCACCACATTGCCGGCGAAGAACGGGAACATGCGGTGCGCCACCGTCACGTACACCGGCAGCAGCAGGCCGAAGCCGCCCAGCTTGATGCTGGCGAACGCCCACGTCGGCGATGCGCCCAGTGCGAAGGCGATGAACATCGCCAGTCCCAGCCAACCCAGCAGCAGACCGGTGAAGCACGAGCGCGCATGCCAGGTCTTCGCGGTGTCGTCGGCCAGCAGGCGGCCCAGCGTGAACAGCGCGGCGGTCCAGCCGGCCAGCGCCATCCACAGGCCGACGGTGAGCCCTGCCTGCCAGCCGGCGACGCCCAGCAGGATCGCCAGCTGCCCGCCCATCAGGCCGAGCCCCACCGGCACGTAGTGCCAGCGTTTCAGGTCGGCCATGCCCATCCAGCGCGGGAACACCGTCAGCAGGAAGCCGAAGAAGAAGCTCGGCAGCACCAGGTACTGCATCAGGAACGCATGCAGCCAGCCGGCGTAGATGGGCGTTTCCGGCATCGTCCACAGGCCCCAGCGCGTGGCGGCCAGCCACAGGGTCCACCACAGCATCGCCAGCAGCACGTTGCCGGCACCGATGAAGAACATCAGCCGGTGCGGCGCGTGCGCCAGCCACGCGGGCGAGGGGCCGGGCAGCGGTGGCGCGGCGCGTGAGCGGGGTGGGGCGACGATGTCGATCTTCATGCGGCCAGCTTGCGCGCGGGCGCGCGTCGTCGCCTTGACGTGGATCAGGCGGGCGGCGATTCGTTGCCTGCGGTGGCCTTGATCCGGGTCAAGGCTGGCCCGGCAGGGAGCGCCTACAGTCCCGTCACCCGCGCGACTGCGCCCACTTCATGAAGAGCCCGGAACACCCATGACCGATCACGCCCGCGCCTCGCCCGAGCAACGCCAACAGGCCATGACCGAGGCGCTGCGCGCCTGGGATCCGGAAGCCGAAGTCACCCTCGAAGCCGGCACCGGCCGCCTGATGGTGATGACCACGCTGCCCACCGAGCGCGTGATCGCCCTGTTGAAGGACCTGGGGGAACACGCCGAAGCCGGCGATGCCGAAGCGCGCGGCCACAAGGCCGGGCAGTGCTGCGGCGGATGTTCGCACTGATCAGCGCAGGATCGTGAAGCCTTCCGGCGCCGTATCCGGTGCTGGTGTGTGGCAGTGGTACAGGTCGAGGTACAGCGTGTGGTTCGTCTTTCCGCACTGCACGCCGTAGGCGTCGATCATGTGATGGTCGGTCGCGCCCTCGGCGAGAGGCGCGAAGCGATCGCCCAGCAGCCGCTGCATCATCTGCTCCTGCGGAAGATCCTTCGGCAGGTCGTTGCGCGGCCCCACGCTGCCCTGTCGCTCGAACTTCGGGTGCGACTGGTCCGGGCACACCAGGCGCGCCAGATACGCGCGTTGCCCATCGGGCTTGCAGACCTCGATGGCCTGCTGGCGTGTCTTGCCATAGCCGGCGTCGGTCGTTGTTTCCTGCGCCGCCAGTGCGGCACAGGCCGCCACCAGCGGCAGGGCGAGCAGGAGCTTCGGCAATGCAGTCTTCATGGCGCGTCCTGGGGTGTCGGGGAATTCGTCCGAGGGATCAGCGTCGCTTGAGCGTATAGAACTCGCGCACGCTACGCCATGCATCCCCGCCCTTGATGAAGGCAAGTTGGATAGCCTCCAGTTCGGGGATCGTCTCGGGAACCTCCCTGGCCATCATGATGGCGTCGGTCGTCCTGTCTTCGTGGACGACGGAGAGCCCATGCGCGGGTAGCAGGCTGCCACTGGTCTCCATCGAGACGCCGCGCTCCCGGACCACGATGACCTGGTGGAATCCATGTTCCCAGTCGAGGCCGCGGATCGCCTGCCGAACCGCATCGTCCGTCAGCTCGGCAACGTATACCGTTTCCTCCTCGCCGAAATAGGGAAAGACGTGGATACCGATTCGTTGATGGATGGCCGAGTCGGAGTTGTCGCTCACGAGCGGACGCGTCTCGTCGGGGAATGCCAAGCGGATCAGCGCTTCGAAGATGCCCATCGTGTCTCTCCCTTGCGGCATCGACTGCCTGGTAGGAATGGTCCCGGGTGATCAGGGCTCACAGCCCCGTTGTCCGAGGTCGAACAGCCCTGCGTAGGGAAAAACAAGCATGTTGAGGAATGCTGCCAGGAAGACGGCAAAAAGGAGCGAAATCATCGCGTAGGCGATGGCGTTCGTGCGCGCCCACCATCCCGTATGCACGCGCGTGCGGAAGAGTACCGGCGTGCCGGGCGCGGGGTACTGTCCGGACCGCCATATCCTGAAGGCGCTCCGACCGGACAGATAGGCGAAAGTCGCCAGCACCGTCGTAACCATCACGACGACGGTCCACATCCAGGGGAGCTGTTCGTGGAACGGCAAGTCGGCCGCGTGTCGATCGTAAAGACGCGCCGTCAGGAAGGTGGCGGCGCCGCCGAGCGGCGGAAGGAGCGCCTTGCCTAGTGCGAGCCGTCGCTCGCGTGGCGTCGGGGTGATGTAGATCTTCATGGCGTGGACGTCTGCCTTCGTGGCTCGGGAGCGCAAGGGGATATTCCAGACGGGCCAGGAGGGCGCCGCGCGCGGACGTGCACCCATCCTAAGCCCTGCGCACGGCCTTCGCGGCACGGCCCAGCAACCAGCCGAGCCGATACAGCAGACCGAGCGTCGGGACACCGACGAACAGGTAGCCTGCCGGCCATGACATGCCGGCCAGCACGGGGCCCAGTCCGAGCCCATCGAGCGCAGCGAGCTGCGGCGAAAGGGGAAGTTGCAGAAAGACGAACGCACCTTTCTGGTCGCCTGCTGCACCCGCATCCACGGATGCCCAGACGCACAGGCCGACGAGCGCAAGGTACGCCAAGCCTAACGCCAGTCCGGTACGGCTGAGCCGGGGACGCATCATCGCCGGGCCGCCAGGCAGGACATCGCTTCCTGTTTCACGAACTGCACGAACGCCTCCATCTGATCAGCCTGTGTCGTGAGGCGATCCTCCCTTTCACCGAGGTAGGCATCTCGGGCTTCGGATAGGAGGGGCCTGTGCTGCACGGGCAGGCGCTCGATCGCCCAGTCGGCCGCGCGTTCCTTCGACGCGATGCTGCCCGTCGACGCGGTGTACCAGATGCGGGCCAGGGCAAGCACCACGTTCCGTTCGTCGCCCTCCCAGTCGGCTGGCATGTTCCATTGCGCCAGCGTGTCGGTCAGCGCCCTGGACAGGTCGCTCTCCGGAACCGGATCGAAGCAAGCATCGGCGGATGGGCCGCGCAGGGCGATGCTGTGCAACCTGGCCTTGGTCAACAGGATAGCGAGATCGTGATCGTTCATCGCAGGCTCGAATACGCCTGCAAGGATGTCCGCGCGTTGCCATTCGCCGAACTGCAACTCGCGCCTGGCCGGATAGCGCCACGGGACGATGTCGTCGTGCACGACGACGGTGGCCTCCAGTGCGCGGAGCGTTTCGCTCTGGCCGGGAGGCGCAGATACCCGCAGAAGATCGGATAGCAGTGCCCGTCGTGTGGCGTCATCGATGCGTGCCAACGTCGTGACCAGCAGATCGATATCGCTGAGCGGCTTCAGGCCGCCGTCGAGCGCGGAGCCGTACAGATGGACTGACTGCAACGTCGACCCGAGATGGCGCTGGATGACCCTGAGCGCGTCCGTCAGTTGGGACGAAATTTCAGCGGGTCCTGTGGGGCAGGGAGAAAGCATGCGCCCTTCGCATCCGACTTCGCAGGCATCGACGGATGCCAGATGAACCTGTACCTCTGCGAGCGTGGCGAAGTATGGATTGGCTTCCAGATAAGAGATGTACGGCAGCGAGTGGATCAATGCGGGAAGGTCGGGGGCGGGCCTCAAGCCGTACGTGCCACTGCCGACGAAAATCCCTGTGCGATGGTTGGCAACGACGACCTGGGCCGAAAGGGCTGCGCCGTTGCCATCCCAGAACCGCCACATACCATCTTCGACATCGACGCCTTCGCAGTAAGCGATGGCCTCTCGCTCACTGCTGAAGATCATCAAGCCCTTCTCGTCGGTCGCAGCGGCAAAGATCATGTGTTTACCCTGTGCGGCGCTGTCGCCGCGAGGGAACGATGTTACTTGCTGGGCAGCCGGGAGCGCCGGTCAGGATGCTCGCCTAAGGAAGATCCCCACGCCCCGGCGACGCGGCCTCACAGCGACAACAAAAAAAAGAGAGCCGCTGTCGCGGCTCTCTTGCTGCAACCCGCAGCAGGTGGCCCGGCCTCCCCATCCGGAGAGGCCGGTTCCAGGGTCAGGCTTCGTTCGGTTGCGCGACGGGCAAGGGCTCGCGGCGCGGGGCCAGCCACAGGCTGACCACGAACCACACCAGCGCCAGCGCACCCACGCTGAAGAGCGTGTCGGCCGGGACGCGCATCCATACCAGCATGTCGACGATCGGCTGCTGCATGAACTCGGCCGAGCGCGCATACCAGTAGCCGTGCTCCAGCGCCGCGTTGAGCTGCAGGATGCCCAGCGGCAACAGCGTCAGCAGCGACATGCCGGCCAGGCCGATGTTGAGCGACCAGAACGATGTCTTCAGCAGCTTCTCGTTCCACACCACGTCCGGCTTCAGGCCGCGCAGGCAGAACAGCATCAGGCCGATGCCGAGCATGCCGTACACGCCGAACAGCGCCGTGTGGCCGTGGTTCGGGGTCAGGTTCAGGCCCTGCATGTAGTACAGCGGCAGCGGCGGGTTGATCAGGAAACCGAACAGGCCCGCGCCCACCAGGTTCCAGAACGCCACCGCGATGAAGAACATGATCGGCCACCGGTACCTCTGCATCCACGGCGTGGCCTTGCCCATCTTCCAGCTGTGGTATGCCTCGAAGCCCACGTAGGCCAGCGGCACCACTTCCAGTGCGGAGAAACTCGCGCCGATGGCGATCACCGCCGTCGGCGTGCCGGTGAAGTACAGGTGGTGCAGCGTGCCCAGCACGCCACCGGCCATGAACACGATGGTGGCGAACAGCACGGCGACGGTCGCGGTCTTCGTCTGCAGCAGGCCCAGGCGGGTGAACAGGAAGGCGATCACCGCCACCGCGAAGACTTCGAAGAAGCCTTCCACCCACAGGTGCACGACCCACCAGCGCCAGTATTCGACCATCGACAGGTGCGTGTGCTCGCCCCACATCAGGCCGGCGGCGTAGAACAGGCCGATGGCCACGGTGGACAGGAACAGCAGGCTGACGATGCTGCGCGACTCGCCGCCATGACGGATCGCCGGCCACAACGCACGGCCCACCAGCACCAGCCACACGGTCAGTCCGATGAACAGGAACCACTGCCAGAAGCGGCCGAGGTCGACGTACTCCCAGCCCTGGTGGCCGAACCAGAAGTTGTGCTCCAGCCCGAGCTTCTGCATCACCGCGAACCACTGGCCGGTGAATGCGCCGACCACGATGATCAGCAGGCACGTCCACAGGAAATTGACGCCCAGTCGCTGGAACTTCGGCTCATGTCCGGAGATCGCCGGGCCGATGTACAGGCCCATGCCCAGCCACGCGGTCGCGATCCACAGCACCGCCAGTTGCGTATGCCAGGTGCGCGTCAGCGAGTACGGCAGGATGTCGGCCAGGGCGAAGCCGTAGGCCTCCTGGCCTTCGACCTGGTAGTGCGCGGTGATCGCGCCCAGCAGGATCTGCACGACGAACAGCGCGATGACCACCCAGAAGTACTTGGCGGTGGCGCGCATCGACGGGGTGATCTTGATCTTCGCCAGCGGATCGGTCTTCGGCAGCACCGGCGCCATCTCGTCGCCGTGGTTGACCGCGTAGTGCCAGCCGAGCAGGGCGACGCCCAGGATCAGGAACAGCACGCTGAAGACCGTCCACAGGAACGCGCTCGGCGGCGGCGTGTTGCCGACCAGCTCGTCCGCCGGCCAGTTGGCCGTATAGCTGATCTCCGCGCCCGGACGCTCGGTCACCGACGACCACGCCGCCCACCAGTAGAACGCGGTCAGCTGGCGGCGGTGTTCGGCATCGGGCACCGTGTTGTTGCGCATGGCATAGGCTTCGCGCAGCTCGGCGGTGCCGGGTTCATCGCTGAACAGTGCGGTGTAGTGCGACGCCACCTGCGCGATCGCAAGGGCACGATCGTTGCTGACGTGCACGGTGCGGGTCGCTTCATCGTAGGTGTTGGGGCGCAGCAGCTCCTGTACCCGCTTGGCGTAGGCGGCCTGGGTGGCTTCGTCCAGCTGCTTGTAGCTGTCGACGCCGCCCTCGCGCTTGGCCCACAGGTCCAGCACGGCCTCGGCTTCGCGATGCAGCCAGTCGGCACCCCAGTCGGGCGCGACGTAGCCGCCGTGTCCCCAGATGGAGCCCAGCTGCTGGCCACCGATGGACTGCCAGACCTGGCGACCGGTTTCGATGTCCTTGCGGGTATAGACCACCGTGCCGTCGTCGGCGACGACCTGCTCCGGCATGGGTGGCGCCTGGCGGTGGACTTCGCTGCCGACCCAGAGCAGGACGGCGAACGACGCAATGAGCAGGGCCGCCAACCCCACCCACAACTTGCGTGTCGAATTCATGATGCGGCTCTCCTGGAGGAACGGCCGCATCATCGGCGCGCCGGCCGGGGGCCTCCATGACGCAGGTCAAGCCGGGGTGGAATCGCTGGAGTCGCTTTCCGTAGGAGCGACGTAAGTCGCGACCGGAGCCTTTCCGGTATTCGTGGGGCAGGTCGGCAGTCGGGCCGTGCGGTCGCGACTTACGTCGCTCCTACAGGGGGCATCACGCTCAATCCCGCAGCACGGTCAGCGCGAGGGCTTCCAGGCGGGGCAGGTCGAGGATCTCGACGTCGCGCTGCTTGATGTGCAGCAGGCCGTCCTTTTCGAAGCGGCGCAGCACGCGGCTGACGGTCTCCGGTGCCTGGCGCAGGTAGTTGGCGATGTCGGTGCGCGCCATGGTCAGCTGGAAGCGGCGCGGCGAGAAGCCGCGCGCGGCCAGCCGCCGCGACAGGCCGATCAGGAACGCCGCCATGCGTTCGTCGGCGGTGTTGTCGCGCGCGAACAGCGAGGCCACGCCGATGTCGTGGCTCATCAGCTTGAACAGGTGCTGCTGCAGGTTGGGCAGGCGCGTGGCGAGCATCGCGATCTTGGGGAACGAGAACCGGCACAGCATCACCGTATCCAGCGCGATGGCGTTGCACGGATAGCGGTCGCCGTGGATCGCGTTGAGGCCGATCACTTCGCCGGGCAGGTGGAAACCGAGTACCTGCTCGTGCCCGTTGCGATCGATCTGGTAGGTCTTCACCGTGCCGGCGCGTACCGCGGCGATGGCGCCGAACGGATCGCCCTCGCGGAACACGTGTTCGCCCGCCCGCAGCGGGCCGACGTGTTCGACCAGTACGTGCAGGTCCATCAGCGCGCGCTTGTCCATGCCCTCGGAGAGGCAGGCCTGCGAGAACGCGCAGGTGGAACAGAACGTCAGCGAATCGCCGTCGTCGGCGACGATGCTCGCGTCGGTGCGCGGAAAGACCAGCGGCGAGGTCATGCGGACACTCCCGGGAGGATCAGACCGTGCGCGAGAAGCGAGGCGTCGAGGCTGCGGTGATGGGCAGGTAGCGGTCGAAGCACATCGCGATGATACGCAACAGCAGTCGTCCCCGCGAGGTCGCCCGCAGGCCGTCGGCGGCCAGCTGCACCAGGCCGTCGTCCTGCAGCGGGCGCAGGCGTTGCAGCGCCTCGGCGAAGTACTTCGTGAAATCGATCACGTGGCGGCGGCCGAGATCGCGGTAATCCAGCGTGCCGTGGCACATCAGTTGCTGGATGACGTCGGCGCGGATCACGTCGTCTTCTTCCAGCCGCATGCCGCGCCAGACAGGCAGGCGGCCCTGGTCGATCGCCTGTTCCCAGCTGCCGAGGTCGCGCGGGTTCTGGCTGAAGCTGGGGCCGATGTGGCTGATCGCGCTGACGCCCAGGCCGACCAGATCGCTTTCGGCATGCGTCGTGTAGCCCATGAAGTTGCGATGCAGGCCGCCGCGCTGCTGCGCGATGGCCAGACTGTCGCCGGGCAGGGCGAAGTGGTCCATGCCGATGTAGACGTAGCCGGCCTCGCCCAGCTTGTCGATCGCGCACTGCAGCAGGCCCAGCTTGTCTTCCGGCGCCGGCAGATCGTCGGCGTTGATGCGCTGCTGCGGACGGAACATCGTCGGCATGTGCGCGTAGCTGTAGATCGCCAGCCGGTCCGGACGTGCCTGCAGCGTGATATCGAGCGTGCGCGAGAAACCGGCCAGGGTCTGCTTCGGCAGGCCGTAGATCAGGTCGACGTTGACCGACTGCAGGCCGTGCGTACGGCAGGCGTCGATGATCGCCAGCGTCTGCTCGACGCTCTGGATGCGGTTCACCGCGCGCTGCACCTCGGGATCGAAATCCTGCACGCCAAGACTGGCGCGATTGAAGCCGGCGGCGGCGAGTTCGCCGATGTCGTCCGGGGTGACGAAGCGCGGATCCAGTTCGATCGAGCAGTCCAGCCGTGACGCCGGCGCGAACGAGTAGTGCCGGCGCAACACGTCCATCGCCTCGGCGATCTGTGCCGGCGACAGGAAGTTCGGCGTGCCGCCGCCGAAATGCACCTGTTCCACGTCGCGATCGCGGTCGAACAGCGCCGAGCTCATCGCCACTTCGCGGTACAGACGGGTGAGGTAGGACGCGCCGCGTGCGGTGTCGCGGGTGATGATGCGGTTGCAGCCGCAGTAGAAGCACGGGCTGGTGCAGAACGGGATGTGCAGGTACAGCGACAGCGGTCGCGGGATCGGGTCGCCGTTGCTGACTACCGCCATCTCGCGCAGGTCGGCTTCCTGGAAACCGGGCGAGAACTGCGGTGCGGTGGGATACGAGGTGTAGCGCGGCCCCGGCGTGTCGTAGCGCCGCAGCAGGTCGGGGTCGAAGAGGGAGGACAGGCTGGCCATGGGAGCAGCCTAGGCAGGTCGCGCCGCGCTGTCCTTGACATGGGTCAATCTGGTGCGGCACGCCGCCGCAGGCTTCAGCGTCGTGAAGCGGCGCGGACGGCCAGGATTGGCAAGCGCCGGGCCCCGCACTAGGCTGGTCGTCGCCACGGAGCACGGGGACAGGGAGACGCAGTGATCGGTTACCACGAGGCGGTGGCGAGACTGACGGACGGCGCGGGTCGCCTGGCCGTGCAGCAGGTCGCGCTGGCCGATGCGGTCGGTCGCGTGCTCGCCGGCGATGCCGTGGCGACGCTCGCGCTGCCGCCGTTCGACAACGCGGCGATGGATGGCGTGGCACTGGCCTCGACGGGCCGGGCCGTGCGGGCCGGCAGCGAGTGGGAGATCGCCGCGCGCATCGGCGCCGGCGAGCCGCCACCGCAGGATGACGCATCCGCGTGGGACATCATGACGGGCGCGCCGCTGCCCGCGCGCGCCGACACCGTCGTGCCGGTGGAACGCATCGATCGGCTGTCGCCGCACGGACATGACCACGCACCACGCGTGCGCCTGCTGGCCGATGCGTTGCCGGGCGCGAACATCCGGCGACGCGGCGAGGACGTGCTGCCGGGCCAGCGGGTGCTGGAAGCCGGGACATTCATCGACACGGCGCAGCTGATGCTGCTCGCGGGCACCGGCATCGACCGCGTCGAGGTCGCGCGGCGTCCACGCGTGGCGCTGCTGGCGACCGGCCGTGAAGTCGTCGCGGCGGGCACGCCGTTGCCGGCGGGCGGCATCCATGATGCGACATCGCCGTACCTCGCCGCGGCGGTCGCCGCCGCAGGGGCGGAGATGATCCGGATCACGCACGTCGGTGACGACGTAGTGGGCTTCCAGGCCGCCATCGACGCGGCGCTGTCCTACGGCATCGACCTGGTGCTCAGCACGGGGGCAGTGTCGAAAGGCTGCTACGACTTCGTGCCCGATGCGCTCGGTGCGCGTGGCGCCGAACGGCTGTTCCATGGCGTGGCCATGCGACCCGGAAAACCGGTGCTGGCAGCGCGCCTGCGCGAAGGCGCGATGTTCGTCGGGTTGCCGGGCAACCCGCTGTCGACGGCGGTGGGTTTCCGCTTCCTGGTCGAATCGCTGCTGCGTGCATGGCTCGGCATGCCGCCCGAACCGGTGCGCTGCCTGCCGCTGGCCGCCGCCTGCGACAAGCGTGCCGGACTGTACGCCGCGTTCCACGGCACGCTGCGCTGCAGGGGTGAAGGCCGGTTGCAGGCCTGCGTCGCCGACGCGCAGGCGTCGTTCCGCCTGCTGCCGTTCTCGCAGTCGTCGGTGTGGATCACGTTGCCGGAAGACACCGCGCGCGTCGAAGCAGGAGCGCTCGTGCAGGTGCACGGCCTTGGCCATCTGCGGGCACCGTCATGGATGCCGGCATGACACGGGACTGGCGTGCGGTCTTGCTGGCGGGCGGCCGCTCCTCACGCATGGGCACCGACAAGGCGATGCTGCCGTGGGGTGACGGCACGCTGCTCACCCGCATGCACGACGTGCTGCGCGCAGCGGGGGCGGACCGCGTGATCGTCAGCGGGCACTGGCCCGGTATCGATGCCGTGCCGGATGTGTTCCCCGGCGCCGGTCCCATGGGCGCGCTGGCCCAGCTCGGGCCGCGGCTGGAGGACGGCACCTGGCTGATCGTGCCGGTGGACATGCCGCTGCTTTCATGCGGCCTGATCGACGCGTTGCTGGCGACGAGGTCCGTCTGCGCCTGCGTGGAAGACCACATGCTGCCGATGGTGCTGCGGATCGACGATCGGGTGCGCACGGTGATGGCCGATATCGGCGGTCGCTCGGGACGCGAGTGCTCGTTGCGCGCATTGCAGCAGTCGCTGCATGCGGAGCACCTGTCTGCTGCGCCCTGGCAACGCGCGCTGCGCAACTGCAACACACCGGAAGACTGGGCCGCATTGCAGGCGCTGGCCTGAAACCCCGCCCGCCGATGGCCGGGCATGACCTGCTGCATGAATGTGATAGCCTGCGGTCGCAGCATCGTCGCACCCAGTACCCACCCGCAAGGTAGGCATCATGGAGCAGAGCGAAGGAACGGTCGTTGCGAGCAAGAAGCAGGAGCGCACCGCGTTCCTGCTGCTGACGGCCGTCATCTTCCCGTTAATGGCGGTGCTGATCGTGGCGGGGTACGGCTTCCTCGTCTGGATGTGGCAACTGCTGTTCGCCGGTCCGCCGACACGGCCGTGAGCGATGGACAGCGCACGCTCCCTCTCACGTCGTGCCCTGCTGTTCGGCTACGCCGCGCCCGTCCCGCACGCCGTCGTCCTGCGACCGCCGTGGGCGAGGTCTGACCCCGATTTCTCCGCCGCCTGTACCCGCTG
This sequence comes from Pseudoxanthomonas sp. PXM01, assembly GCF_014851815.1. GTDB lineage: Bacteria > Pseudomonadota > Gammaproteobacteria > Xanthomonadales > Xanthomonadaceae > Pseudoxanthomonas_A. Next base: position 1,240,146 of record NZ_JACVAJ010000002.1, on the reverse strand, counting down.
CGATGCCTGCGTGCGCGCCTGTCCGCCGCAGGTCCTCGTGCGCGACGCCGATGGTGTTCCGCGCTTCGATGCGCAGGCCGGCGAATGCACCTTCTGCGGCGACTGCGCGGCCGCATGCGGCAGCGACGCCTTCCTGCCGGCCCTCGATCCACCCTGGACGCTGTCCGCCCGGGTCGCGGACACCTGCCTCTCCGCTCACGGTGTGGTCTGCGCCAGCTGCCGCGATGTCTGTCCCGCTTCCGCGATCCGCGTACCGCCCGCGGCGCGCGGCGCCGCGGTGATCGATGTCGATGCCTGCACGGGCTGCGGCGCCTGCGTGGCCCCCTGTCCCGTCGACGCCCTTTCCCTGCATCACTCGCCGGCCATGGAGGCCATCGCATGACGCGCCAACGCCCCGATGCCGATGTCCACATCGCCAGCTTCGTCATCCAGCACCGCGACAGTGCGGCACGGGCACTTGCCGCGATGATCGATGCGCACGACGACCTCGATCTCGCACTGCGCGGTGAAACGCGCAGCGTGGTGATCTGCGAGTCCGCCGACCGCCATGCGGTGATGGAGCGCGTGGACCAGCTGCAGGCCGTACCCGGCGTGCTGAACGTGCTGCTGGTCTACCACCACGCCGAACCGGCGCATGCGCTCGACGAGCCGCTTCCTTCCCTGTCCATCGTGTCGGCGACCGGAGATGCCCATGAGCACACGCCGTGACTTCATCCGCCACAGCGCGCTGGCCACGGCGGCTGCGGCGGCCGGCCTGCCGTTGACCGGCAGCGGCAGCAACGTCGTCACCGAAGGCGACCTGACCGCGCTGAAGTGGGACAAGGCACCGTGCCGCTACTGCGGCACCGGCTGCGGCGTGAACGTCGCGGTCAAGGACGGGCGCGTGGTCGCCACCCACGGCGACGTGCATGCCGAGGTCAACCGCGGCATCAACTGCGTGAAGGGCTACTTCCTGTCGAAGATCCTGTACGGCGCCGACCGGCTGGCGAAACCGTTGCTGCGCAAGAAGAGCGGCGTGTATGCGAAGGACGGCGACTTCACCACGGTGGAGTGGGACGAGGCCTTCGACGTGATGGCCGCGCAGTTCAAGCGCGTGCTGAAGGACAAGGGCGGCGATGCCATCGGCATGTTCGGCTCCGGCCAGTGGACGATCTTCGAGGGCTACGCCGCCAACAAGCTGATGAAGGCGGGCTTCCGCAGCAACCACATCGATCCGAATGCCCGCCATTGCATGGCGTCGGCGGTGACCGGCTTCATGCGCACCTTCGGCATGGACGAACCGATGGGCTGCTACGACGACATCGAGGCCGCCGATGCGTTCGTGCTGTGGGGCTCGAACATGGCGGAGATGCATCCGATCCTGTGGACGCGGGTGACCGACCGCCGGCTGTCGCATCCGCACGTCAAGGTCGTGGTGATGTCGACGTTCGAGCACCGCAGCTTCGAGCTGGCCGATGTCCCGATCGTGTTCAAGCCGCAGACCGACCTGGTGATCCTCAACTACATCGCCAACCACATCATCCGCAGCGGCAAGGTGAACCAGGACTTCGTCGGCAAGCACACCACGTTCAAGCGCGGCAACGACGACATCGGCTATGGCCTTCGGCCGGAGCATCCGCTGGAGGTCAAGGCGAAGAACGCGAAGGATCCCAACGGCGGCCAACCGATCAGCTTCGAGGACTTCGCCGCGTTCGTCGCGCCGTACACGCTGGAGAAGGCCGTCGAGATGACCGGCGTGGAACGCGGCTGGCTGGAGCAACTGGCCGCGCTGTACGCCGATCCGAAGGTCAAGGTGATGTCGTTCTGGACCATGGGCTTCAACCAGCACACGCGCGGTACGTGGGCCAACAATATGGTCTACAACATCCACCTGCTGACCGGGAAGATCGCCACGCCGGGCAACAGCCCGTTCTCGCTGACCGGCCAGCCCTCGGCCTGCGGCACGGCGCGCGAGGTGGGCACGTTCAGCCATCGCCTGCCGGCCGACATGGTGGTGACCAATCCCGAACATCGGAAGCACGCCGAAGAGATCTGGAAGCTGCCGCCCGGCACCATCAATCCGAAGGTCGGTTACCACGCCGTCGAGCAGAACCGCGCGCTGAAGGACGGCAAGCTCAACGCGTACTGGGTGATGGTCAACAACAACATGCAGGCGGCGGCGAACCTGCGCGAGGAAACCTGGCCCGGCTACCGCAATCCCGACAACTTCATCGTCGTTTCCGACGCCTATCCCACGGTGACCGCACAGGCGGCCGACTTGATCCTGCCGGCGGCGATGTGGGTCGAGAAGGAGGGCGCCTACGGCAATGCCGAGCGTCGTACGCAGTTCTGGCACCAGCTGGTGAAGGCGCCGGGCGAGGCGCGCTCGGACCTGTGGCAGCTGATGGAATTCTCCAAGCGCTTCACCACCGACGAATGCTGGCCGGCCGAACTGCTGGCGGCCAACCCGCAGTACAAGGGCAAGACGCTGTTCGACGTGCTGTACCGGAACGGCAACGTGGACCGGTTTCCGACCACGGAGATCGAAGCCGGATACGCGAACGACGAATCCGCGGTGTTCGGGTTCTACGTGCAGAAGGGCCTGTTCGAGGAGTACGCGGCGTTCGGCCGCGGCCATGGCCACGACCTGGCCCCGTTCGACGACTACCACAAGGCGCGCGGACTGCGTTGGCCGGTCGTCGAGGGCAAGGAGACGCGCTGGCGTTACCGCGAAGGAACCGATCCCTACGTGAAAGCCGGCAAGGGGTTCGAGTTCTATGGCAACAAGGACGGCAGGGCGGTGATCTGGGCACTGCCGTATGAGCCGCCGGCCGAATCGCCGGATGAGGAGTTCGACCTGTGGCTGGTGACCGGACGCGTGCTGGAGCACTGGCATTCCGGCTCGATGACGATGCGCGTGCCGGAGCTGTACAAGGCGTTCCCGGCGGCCGTGGTGTTCATGAATCCCGACGATGCGAAGGCGCGCGGCTTCAAGCGCGGCGACGAGATCATCGTCGCGTCCCGGCGTGGCGAGATGCGCTCGCGCGTGGAAACGCGCGGGCGCAACCGCATGCCGAAGGGCGTGGTCTTCGTGCCGTGGTTCGACGCGGGACAGTTGATCAACAAGGTCACGCTGGATGCGACGGACCCGATCTCCAAGCAGACCGACTACAAGAAGTGCGCCGTCAAGGTCGTCGCCGCCTAGGAGGCTCGTCATGCGCAACAAGCATCTCTGGATCGCGGTGGGACTGACAGTGGCGCTGATGGCACTGGTGTTCGTGGCGGGCTGGATGGTGGGGCGACCGGCGAAACACGAGACGCCGGTGCCGGTGGCTTCCACGCCGGTGGACGCGCGCGCAGTGTTCGTGCCGGGCGCCGGTCAGATCGATGCGATACGCCGCGGCGTGCCGATCGACCAGGAAGGCCATCCGCCACCGATGGCGCACGTGGAGAACGCCGACCTGAAACGCGCGCGCGCCTATCCGATGCAGCCGCCGACCATCCCGCACGCCATCGACGGCTACCAGGTCGACAAGAACAGCAACCGGTGCATGCTGTGCCATGCGCGCGCGAACGCGGCGACGTTCCAGGCGCCGCCGGTCAGCGTGACGCACTACATGGACCGCGACGACCAGTTCCTGGCGACGATCTCGCCGCGCCGCTACTTCTGCAACCAGTGCCACGTGGTGCAGACCGACGCGCCGGTGCTGGTCGCCAACCAGTTCCGCGACATCGACAGCGTGCTGTCGACGCCGCCGACGGCGAAGGAGTAGCCCATGTGGTCACGGATGAAGCGGGAAGGGCTGGCGTTCTGGCGTACGTTGCGATTGCCCAGCCGGCATTACAGCCTGGGTTTCCTGACGGTGGCGGGGTTCCTGGCGGGCGTGATCTTCTGGGGCGGCTTCAACACGGCATTGGAAGCCACCAACACCGAGGCGTTCTGCACCAGCTGCCACGAGATGCAGGACAACGTGTTCGAGGAACTGAAAACCACCATCCACTACAGCAACCGCTCGGGCGTGCGTGCGACGTGCCCCGACTGCCACGTGCCCCACAACTGGACCGACAAGATCGCGCGCAAGATGCAGGCGTCCAAGGAAGTGTGGGGCAAGATCTTCGGCACGATCAACACGCGCGAGAAGTTCCTCGACGAGCGCCTGATCCTGGCCACGCACGAATGGAACCGGCTGAAGGCCAACGATTCGCTGGAGTGCCGCAACTGCCACGATTACGATTCGATGGACCTGACCCGGCAGGGGTCGCGCGCCGCGCAGGTCCACAAGCTGTGGCTCGGCACCGGCAAGAAGACCTGCATCGACTGCCACAAGGGCGTCGCCCATCATCTGCCGGACATGACGGGCGTGCCGCAGGGATGAGCCTCCGCTAGGCGGGCCCCGCCGGCAGCAGCTTCGCCTTGCCTACCCGGCGACGCTCCAGCGTCAGCACTTCCACGGTCCAGGCGCCCGTGCGAACGGTATCGCCGGCCGCCGGCAGGCGTTCCAGTGCGTGCAGCACCAGTCCCGACAGGCTGACATACGACGGATGCCGTTCCAGCGCGACGCCGGTCGTGCGCTCGATGTCCTCCATCGACATGGAGGCATCGACGATCCAGCCATCCTCCGCCTGCACGACGCCGTAGTCGGCATCGCGCGTATCGGCCAGGTCGCCCGCGATGGCGGCGAGCAGGTCGTTGGCGGTGACGATGCCTTCGATGCTGCCGTATTCGTCGACCACGACGGCCAGCGGGATCGCGTGTTCCTTGATCCGTTCCAGCGCCTTCAGTGCCGTCGTGCCCTCCGGCAGCGTCAGCGGTTCGCGCAGATGCTCCGACAGCACCATCGGCCGGCCCGCGAGCAGGCCGGCGAGCAGGTCACGGCTCTGCACCACGCCCTGCAGGTTGTCGAGTTCGCCATCGCCGACCAGCAGGCGCGTGTGCGGCGACTGCACCAGGCGTTCGGCCGCATGCTCAGCGCCCTTGCGCGCGTCGATCCACTGGATGTCGGTGCGCACGGTCATGACGCTGGCCACGGAGCGGTCGGCCAGCGTCAGCACGCTGCGGATCATGTCGTGCTCGACGGCTTCCAGGCCGGGCTCTTCCCTCGTCTCCTCGCCAGACGGTTCGCTGCCGGCGTCGGTCGACGGACGCGAGCCGAGCAGCGTGAGCACCGCATTGGCGGTGCGCTGGCGGAACGGCAGGCGCTTGGCGTGCTTCTCGCGGTTGAAGCGCGACCACTGGTTGAAGGCTTCGATCAGGATCGAGAACACGATGGCCGCGTACAGGTAGCCCTTCGGGATCTTGAAGCCCAGGCCTTCGGCCACGAGGCTGAAACCGATCATCAGCAGGAAGCCCAGGCACAGCACGACCACCGTGGGATGGCGGTTGACGAAGCTGGTCAACGGCTTGCTCGCGATCATCATCACGACCATCGCGATGATCACCGCCGCGAACATCACGCCGAGTTCGTCGACCATGCCGACGGCCGTGATCACCGAGTCGAGCGAGAACACCGCATCGAGGATGACGATCTGCGTGACCACCAGGCCGAAGCTCGCGTAGACCTTGTTGCCGCCGGCCTCGTGCGCACGGCCTTCCAGGCGCTCGTGCAGTTCCATGGTGGCCTTGAACAGCAGGAACAGGCCGCCGACCAGCAGGATGAGGTCGCGACCGGAGAAGGCGTGTTCGAAAACGGAGAACAGCGGCGCTGTCAGCCGCATGATCCATGAGAGTGTCGCCAGCAGGCCCAGCCGCATCAGCAGCGCCAGGCTCAAACCGATCAGGCGCGCCTTGTCCCGCTGATGGGGAGGGAGCTTGTCCGCCAGAATGGCGATGAAGACGAGGTTGTCGATGCCGAGGATGATCTCGAGCACCACCAGCGTAGCCAGACCCATCCAGATGGTCGGGTCGGAGAGCCATTCCATACAGTCATGCGGTAGCGGAGGAAGGTCGATCATCGCATGCGCGAAATTCTTCCCTCCGACGCGATGCTGCCAACCTGAATTCCCATTCAGTTTTTCGCGCTGGACGCACGATTTCTGCGCGTCGATGCGGCGGCATAGGACCAAAGAGCGAGGGAGGAAGGTGGCGGCATCGCCTGTTCACCCCGTAGTATCGCCTCGTCGCTCAAGCCCGCAGACGGCTACGCCAGAGCGCTCCACTCAATCACCTAGGAGAACCCATGCGTCCTGTTGCGCACCGTGTCCCTGCGTCCTTGATGGCGCGTACCTGCAAGCTCGCTGCCGCCGGCGGCCTGCTTGTCCTGCTCGCCGCCTGCAAGCCACAGGCCCCTGCCAGTGAACCCACTGCGGCCGCGCCGGCACCTGCCGCGGGCGGTGGCGAACTGAATCTCTACACCACGCGCGAGCCGGCGCTGGTACAACCGCTGCTCGATGCGTTCACCGCGCAGACCGGCACCAAGGTCAACACGGTGTTCGTGAAGGATGGCCTGCCCGAGCGCCTGCGCGCGGAGGGCGAGCGTTCGCCGGCCGACGTGCTGATGACGGTCGACAGCGGCAACCTGATCGAGCTGGTCGACGGCGGCCACACGCAGCCGGTCGAATCCGAGGCACTCAATGCCGCGATTCCGGCGCACCTGCGCGCAGCCGATGGCCAGTGGTTCGCGCTGTCGCTGCGCGACCGCGTGCTGTACGCGCGCAAGGACCTGTCGCTGGCCGGCTTCGCCTACGAAGACCTCGCCAAGCCGGAATGGAAGGGCAAGGTGTGCATCCGCTCCGGCCAGCATCCGTACAACGTCAGCCTGATCGCCGCGATGATCGCCCACAACGGCGAGCCCGCGACCGAGCAGTGGCTGCGCGGCGTGAAGGCCAACCTGGCGCGCAAGGCCGCCGGCGGCGACCGCGAAGTGGCGCGCGACATCCTCGGCGGCATCTGCGACATCGGCATCGCCAATGCGTACTACGTCGGCCGCATGAAGAACAGCGACGAAGGCTCCGAGCAGCGCCAGTGGGGCGATGCGATCCAGGTGGTGCGTCCGGTGTTCGCGTCGGCCAATCCGACCGGCACCCACGTCAACATCAGTGGCGCCTCGGTGGCGAAGTTCTCGCCGAACCGCGACAACGCGGTGAAGCTGCTGGAGTACCTGGTTTCGGACGAGGCGCAGAGCCTGTATGCGAAGGCCAACTACGAGTACCCGGTGAAGGCGGGCGTGGAACTGGATCCGGTCGTCGCCAGCTTCGGTGAACTGACCAGCGATCCGCTGCCGCTGCAGCAGGTCGTCGCGCAGCGCAAGAAGGCCAGCGAACTGGTCGATCGCGTGGGCTTCGACAACTGAGGCACGCCGCATGCGGCAGGTCCCCGGTCTGACCGCGGGATGGCGGATCACCGCGACCGGCATCGGGCTGGTCGCGGTCGCGCCCCTGTTGGCACTCGCATGGCAGGCCGCGGGCGGCAGTGTCGGCCAGTGGGCACACCTGGCCGAACACGTGCTGCCGCGCGCGGGCCTCAACACGCTGCTGGTGCTGGCGGGCGTGGGCCTGATCGTCGGCGTCGTGGGCACGGGCACCGCGTGGCTGGTCACCGCCTTCGAGTTCCCCGGCCGCCGTACCATGGCGTGGGCGCTGCTGCTGCCACTGGCGGTGCCCACCTACATCGTGGCGTACGTCTATCTCGACCTGCTGCATCCGCTGGGGCCGCTGCACGGCGCCCTGCGCGCGCTGCTCGGCATCGACGATCCGCGCGATCTCCGCCTGCCCGATGCGCGCTCGCTGGTGGGCTGCATCGTGCTGCTCGGGGCCGTGCTGTATCCGTACGTCTACCTCACTACGCGGGCGATGTTCATGACCCAGGCCGGCGCGCTGCTGGAGGCGGCGCGGTCGTTGGGCACGCCATCCGCGGCGCTGTTCCATCGCGTGGCACTGCCGCTGGCACGGCCGGCGATCGCGGTGGGCATGGTGCTGGCGCTACTCGAAGCGCTCAACGATATCGGGGCGTCGGAATTCCTCGGCGTGCAGACGCTGACCGTGTCGATCTACACCACGTGGATCTCGCGCAGCGACCTGGCCGGCGCCGCGCAGATCGCGCTCGGCATGCTGGTGATCGTGCTGGCGCTGATCGCACTGGAACGGTATGGCCGGCGTCGGCAACGTTATGCCGCGCAACGCCGGCCGCAACCGATGCGACCGGAGCGGCTGCACGGCGTGAAGGCACTGGCGGCGTTCGTCGCGACGCTGCTGCCGGTGCTGGTGGGCTTCATCCTGCCGTTCGGTCACTTGACCGCCAGCGCATGGGCGCGCTGGCGGCGCGAAGGCGTGTCGGCGCAGCTGATGGACAGCCTGTGGAACACGCTGACGGTGGCGGTGCTCGCGACGCTGGCGGCGCTGATCGCCGCGCTGGTCGTGGTGTGGGCGCTGCGGCTTGCGCGTGCACGGCGCAGGCCCGCGCTGGAGACCGCCAGTGTGCGTGCGGCCAGCCTCGGCTATGCGGTGCCGGGCACGGTGCTGGCGCTCGGGTTGCTGGTGCCGTTTGCGATGTTCGACGCCGGTCTTTCCCGTGTGCTGTCAACGTTCGGCATCGCGCCGCAACTCTGGCTGATGGGGTCGATGGCGGCCCTGGTCCTCGCATACACGCTGCGCTTCCTGACGATCGCCATCGGCAATCTCGAGGCTGGGTTCGAGCGCATTCCCACGTCGATGGACGATGCCGCACGCAGCCTGGGCAGGACTTCGTCGGCCACGCTGCGCCAGGTGCATCTGCCGCTGTTGCGGCCTGCGCTGGCCGCCGCGGCGCTGCTGGTGTTCATCGACGTCATGAAGGAACTGCCCGCCACGCTGCTGCTGCGGCCGCTGGGTTTCGATACGCTGGCGACGTGGCTGTACGCCGACGCCGCGCGCGGCACGTATGAGGAAGGCGCGATTGCGGCGCTATTGATCGTGCTGGCGGGCCTGCTGCCGGTGATCCTGCTGGCGCGCGCTGGCCATCGCATGGGGAGGCATCACGTCGCATGACGCAGAACGACTGGCTCGTAGCGGAGGATCTGGTGGTCGGTTATCCCGGCCCGGCCGGATGGCGTGCGGTGGTGCACGGTCTGTCGCTGCGCCTGCAGCGCGGCGAGATCGGCGCGCTGCTCGGTGAATCAGGGTGCGGCAAGACCACCACGTTGCGCGCGGTCGCCGGCTTCGAGCCGGTGCAGGCGGGTCGCATCGTGCTCGATGGGCGCGTGCTGGCATCGCCGGGCGATGCGGTGCCGCCCGAACGGCGGCGGATCGGCATGATGTTCCAGGACTACGCACTGTTCCCGCATCTGGATGTCGCGGGCAATGTCGGCTTCGGTCTGCGGGCGCTGGGTGCGGTCGAGCGCGATGCGCGCGTGCGCGAGATGCTGGAGCTGGTCGGCCTGCCGGACGCGGCGCGCACGTATCCGCATGAACTCTCCGGCGGGCAGCAGCAGCGCGTCGCGCTCGCGCGCGCCTTGGCCCCGCGACCGTCGCTGCTGCTGCTGGATGAGCCGTTCTCCAGCCTCGATGTGCAGACGCGAGGGCGCCTGGCCGCTGAGCTGCGCGGATTGCTCAAGGCCGCCGGCACGACCTCGCTGCTCGTCACCCACGATCAGGCAGAAGCGTTCGCGATGGCCGATCGTGTCGGCGTGATGGCACAGGGACGATTACTGCAATGGGATCGGCCCGAACAGCTCTATCGGCAGCCTGCTCACCGGGACGTCGCCAGCTTCATCGGGCGCGGCCTGCTGGTGCCGGCATCCGTGCTGGATGCCGGCGACGGTGAGGTGCTGCTGCGGCCCGGCGATCTGCGTCCGGATCCGGACGGGCAACTGCGCGGCGTGCTGACCGCGGTGAGCTTCCGCGGCCCGCATTTCGAAGGCCGCGTGCAATTGCCGGATGGCAGCGGCATCGACGTGGATCTCGGCGTAGCGCCACCGCCGACGCTCGGCAGTACGCTGGTGCTGGCGTGGCGCGACGCATCACCGATCCGCTTCCCGGCATAAATCGACCCTCGCACTGCGCGCTAGCGCCGCGCCGCCAGCGCGACCGCGTCCGCACCGGAGGGGAAATGCAGCTGTCCGTCGCTGTCGTGGACCGCACGCCACACGCCTTCGGCGACATCGGTTTCCATCGTCACCGCGGTGTTGCGGCCGAGCCCGGCGAAGACGCTGTGCGCGAACGGCTGGTAAGGCTCGGGGATGAGGCCCTGCATGCGCTGCTGGCCATTGGCGGTGAACCGCGTGGACGGACCGTAGCCGGGCTCCACCAGTGCGACGCGCACGTCGAAGGCATCGAGTTCATGGCGCAGCGAAGCGGTGAAACCCTCGACCGCCGTCTTGCTCGCGGTGTACGCGGCGACCAGCGGGAACGGCGCTAGCGTGGCACTGGAGGTGACGTTGACGATCACGCCGGCGCGGCGTTCGCGGAACTGCGGGATCACCGCCTGGCACATCGCCATCGTGCCGAAGGTGTTGGTCTCGAACACCTCGCGCACGGTCGCCATCGGCGTGGCTTCGAACGCGCCGAACAGGCCGATGCCGGCGTTGTTGACCAGCACGTCGATGGGGCCGGCGGCGGCCATCGCCTGCGCGATGCTGTCGGGACGGGTGACGTCCAGTGCCAGCAGGCGCAGACGGGGTGAGGCGGGCAGCAGGTCTTCGCGAGGCTGGCGCTGGGTGGCGATCACGTTCCAGCCCTGTGCGAGGAAGTGGCGGGCGGTTTCCAGGCCGTAGCCGGACGAGCAGCCGGTGATCAGGACGGTCTTCATGGTGTTTCGTTCTCCGGGGATGGGTTGACGCGGGAGGCACGATACGAGAGCCTCGCCGGATGATCGATGACAGATCGTCGTTATTCTTTTAGTGAGCGTCCGGAATGGGTGATCCGCTCTCCGATGTCGTCCAACTGCTGCGTCCGCGCTCGGTGTTCGCCAACGTCATCAGCGGCAAGGGCGCCTGGGCCGTGCGCTATGCCGACTACGGGCTGCCGGGGTTCTGCATCGTGCTGGAGGGCAGCGCGCTGCTGACGGTGGACGGGCATGCGGCCATCACCCTCGGCGCAGGCGACTTCGTGTTGCTGCCGACCACGCCACCGTTCACGCTCTCCGGGTTCGCGCCGGCGCCGCCGGTCTTTATCGATCCCGACCTCGTGCCGGGTGGGCGCGGCGAGTTGCGTCACGGTGAGCAGGACGGCCCCGCGGACATGCGCTCGCTCGGTGGCGCGTTCCTGTTCGACACGAAACAGGCGGGTCTGCTGGCTTCGCTGTTGCCGGCTGTCGTGCATGTGCGCGGATCGCAACGGCTGATGCAACTGGTGCAGATGGTCGGCGAGGAGTACGACGCGCAGCAGCCCGGCAGCGACTACCTGCTGTCGCGCCTGGTCGAAATGCTGCTGGTCGAAGCCATGCGCTGGACCAGTGTCGTCGACGCGCCGCCCGGCCTGCTGCGCGGGCTCGGCGACGAACGGGTAGCGAAGGCGCTGACGCGCCTTCATGCCGATATCGCGCATCCGTGGACGGTGGCGGCGTTGGCAGAGGCTGCCGCGCTGTCGCGCTCGACGTTCTTTGAACGATTCTCCCGCGCGGTCGGCGTGGCGCCGATGGAATACCTGCTCGCGTGGCGCATGGAGATCGCCAAGGACCTGTTGCGGCAGGGCGACATGACCGTGGCGGAAGTGGCCGAGCGCGTGGGCTACGGCTCGACCAGCACCTTCAGTGTCGCCTTCAGCCGCTGCGTCGGCCAACCGCCCAGCCGCTACGCGAGCGACCGCTGACGCGACTCAGCAATCGCGGCGACGTTGAGGAACCAGCTCTGGTAGTCGTAGTCGAGCTGGGTCAGGTCGCCGCTGAAGTCGGTGAAGTTGCAGCCCACGCCGACCTTGAAGTAGTTGCTGATCTGGCGGTCCACACCGAACAGTCAGCCGCTGCGGTCGCCGCCGTCGCGCACGCGCAGCCAGCGGTGTTCGGCCAGTCGTGCGCGGGATGAGGCGCGACGTCGTGAACGGCTCAGCCGTGCAGCTTGATGGCGGTCTCCGCGACGACACGGCCCTGGTAGCGCGCGCCCTTCAGTTCGTTCTCCGACGGCTGTCGTGAACCGTCGCCGCCGGCGATGGTGCTCGCGCCGTACGGCGAGCCGCCGGTGATCTCGTCCAGCGTCATCTGTCCTGCGTGGCCATAGTCCAGGCCGACGATGACCATGCCGAAATGCAACAGGTTGGTGATGATCGAGAACAGCGTGGTTTCCTGGCCGCCATGCTGGGTGGCGGTGGACGTGAAGGCGGCGCCGACCTTGCCATGCAGGGCGCCGCGCGCCCACAGGCCGCCGGCCTGGTCCAGGAAGTTCGCCATCTGCGAACTCATGCGGCCGAAGCGCGTACCCGTGCCGACGATGATGGCGTCGTAATCGGCCAGCTCGGCGATGGTGGCGACCGGTGCGGCCTGGTCCAGCTTGTAGTGCGAGGCGCGCGCCACGTCCTCCGGCACCAGTTCCGGTACGCGCTTGATGTCGACCTGCGCGCCCGCGCCGGTCGCACCTTCGGCGATCGCGTGCGCCATCGTTTCGATGTGCCCGTAGGCGGAGTAGTACAGCACCAGGATCCTGGCCATCGTCGTTGCTCCTCAGGGATGCGTGTGCGCCTGCGTAGCGTCAGGCAGGCGGAGTATGCGGATCGTGCCCGTGGCGCCGGCGTGACGGCACTGGTGCGAGAACGCCCGCGGCGACACGCCGGTGGCGCGCCGGAACGTGCGGGTGAAGTGGCTCTGGTCGTAGAAGCCCAGGGCCGCGGCGGTGTCGGCGATGCGCTGGTCGCCGCGTGCGAGCATTTCCTTCGCGCGCTCCAGTCGCAGCCGCATCACGTAGGCCATCGGACTGCAGCCCACGCGCTGGCGGAACTGGCGGGCGAAATGGAAACGGCTGATGCAGGCGGCGGAGGCGACGTCCGCGAGCGTGAAGTTCCTGCCGAGGTTGCGCAGGATGAAGGCGTCCGCGCGCAGGAAGGCGCGCTCGTTGAGGCCCGGCGCACTGCGTTGGACGGCAGGATGGGTGTCGTGGCAGGCGTGCATGGTCGTGCCTTGTTGGGCATGGAGGCGCAACGTGGCCCGTGCGCCGTGGGGTCCCCTGCCGCTCAAGGTGCACCGGTGTCGATGTGCCTTGATACCCCTGTCAGCGTAGGGGTGTCCTCACTCGATTGGGGTAGGCCGGTGCGCCGTTCGTCCGCTTCGCCCGCCAACGAAACGCAGACATCCTTCCGACGGGCGGTACAGGCTCAGGAATGCCTCGCGCCGAAGGAAGCCACGCGCTATCTTTGCCCGCACTCCGGCCTTCCTCCCTCGCCCGTGTCGCAGCCGCCGCCTGCCAGCCTGTCTCCCGCCGACGGCACGATCCGGGTGCTTGTCGTGGACGATCATCCCTTGCTGCGCGAGGGTATCGCCGCCGTGCTCGGCACCCAGCCGGACATGCGCGTGCAGGCCGAGGCCACCGAGGGTGCCGAGGCGGTGGAACTGTATGGCCGGTGGCGCCCGGACGTGGTGCTGATGGACCTGCAGATGCCCGGCATGGATGGCATCAGCGCCATCCGCGCCATCCGCGAGCGCGACCCTGCGGCACGGATCGTCGTGCTGACGACCTACCAGGGGGACGTGCAGGCACTGCGCGCGCTCCGTGCAGGCGCGCACGGCTACCTGCTCAAGAGCATGCTGCGCCGGGAACTGGTGGACACGATCCGCGTGGTGCACGCCGGTGGGCGTCGGGTGCCGCCGGAAATCGCCGATTCCCTGGCCGCACACCTGGGCGACGACGGGTTGAGCGCGCGCGAGGTCGAAGTGCTGCGCCAGGTCGCCGAGGGCAACGCGAACAAGCGCGTGGCGCGCACGCTGGGCATCTCGGAAGAGACGGTCAAAGCACATATGAAGAGCATCCTGTCGAAGCTCGGTGCCAACGACCGCACGCACGCCGTCACCATCGCGATCAAGCGCGGCATCATCCAGCTCTGATCGCCGCGCCACGTCGCGCACGGATGTGCAATCGCGACGCGCCGGCACGGGCGCACGCTGACGTGGTCTCCACGCCCACAGGCGCAACATCGCGATGCGCATTCCAGACGATCACCTGCCTGCCGACCCGCAACGACGTCGCGTGGTCATCGCCGGTGCGGCCGCTGCCGCGCTCGCCGCGCTTCCCGCGTTGCCGCTGTCGGCGGCGCGTACTCCTTCTTCCACCCTCCCTCACGAGGAACGACGCATGGCCACGTTCACCACCAAAGACGGCACGACGATCTGGTACAAGGACTGGGGCAAGGGCCCTGTAGTCTCCTTCAGCCACGGCTGGCCATTGAGCGCTGATGCATGGGATCCGCAGATCTTCCACCTGGCCAGCAACGGCTTCCGCTGCATCGCCCATGACCGGCGTGGCCATGGCCGTTCCAGCCAGCCGTGGAACGGCAACGAGATGGACACCTATGCCGACGATCTCGAACAGCTGTTCGAGCACCTGGGCGTCAAGGACGTGGTGATGATCGGCCACTCGACCGGTGGCGGCGAAGTGGCGCGCTACATCGGCCGCCATGGCACCCAGCGGGTGAAGAAGGCGGTGCTGATGGGCGCGGTGCCGCCGATCATGCTGAAGACCGATGCCAATCCCGGTGGCCTGCCTCTGTCGGTGTTCGATGGCTTCCGCCAGGCGTACCTGGCCGACCGCGCGCAGTTTTTCCTCGATGTCGCCACCGGCCCGTTCTTCGGTTACAACCGGCCGGGTGCGAAGGTATCGGAGGGCAACATCCGCGCATGGTGGACGCAGGGCATGCAGTCGGGCTTCAAGAACGCGTACGACTGCATAAAGGCGTTCTCGGAAACCGACTTCACCGAGGACCTGAGGAAGTTCGACGTGCCCACGCTGATCATCCACGGCGACGACGACCAGATCGTGCCGATCGACGCGTCGGCGAAACTGTCGGCCAAGCTGGTGCCCGGCGCGGAGCTGAAGATCTACAAGGGTGGCTCGCACTCGCTGGGCGACACCAGCCGCGAACAGCTCAACGCCGACCTGCTGGCGTTCGCTTCGGGCTGACCGCTTCGTTCCCTGGTGAGTCAGTGCGCGGGAAGTGCGCAGGCGTCGGTGAACGATGCCTGCGCCACGCCATCGACGCTGATGATGTGATCGAGCCGGACGACGCGGCCGTCATCCAGTCGCATGTATTCCATGCCGTCGTGCGCGTAGAGGTCGACGATGCGCGCGTGCACGGTCGCCGGCTGCCCGGCGGGATCGCGCAGGGAGAAGATCGCGGGACGGCGGCGAACGGCGGTCGCTTCCAGCACGTCGTGGAACTCGCAGTTGATCGGGACGTAGACCGTGGACATCGGGGTGCTCCGGTGGAGAGGGGCGCGCGATGCCGTCGTGCCGGCCGGCGCAGGGCCGGCTAGCGCGACGACGCGTGCTTCAGCGCAGCTTGACGCCGGGGAAGTCGACCGGCACGGCGAACGCCACGTTGATGTAGTTGGTGAACAGGTTCAGGGCGATGTGCGCGAGGATCTCGACGATCTCTTCGTCGTTGAAGCCGGCCGTGCGCAGCTGGGCCACGTCGGCGTCGTCGATCTGTCCACGGCCTTCGACCACGCGCAGGGCGAAGCGCAGGGCGGCCGCCGTCTTCGGGTCATCGGATTCGCCACCTTGCGCGGCGCTCATTTCCTGGCTGCTGGCACCGGCCTTGCGGCCCAGCGCGGTGTGCGCGGACAGGCAGTACTCGCAGGCGTTGCGGTTGGCGATGGCGACGGCGATCTGTTCGCCGAGTTTGGCGGGAATGACGCCGCCACCGAGTGCGCCGAACGACCCCCACATGCTCTTCAGTGCCGCCGTGGAATTGGCGACGGCACGGAACATGTTGGGCGTGGCCCCGAAGGCCGAATGGATCTGGCCCAGCAGGGCCTGGCGTTCGCCGGTGGTGTCTTTCGGATTGATGAGAGGGATGCGGGACATGATCGGGATTCCTGTTGAGGGACCGGCCGGAGTGGCCGGTTGATGGTCATAATAGGAATCGGATCGGGACGTTTGGTGGCTATGTGTCGCTAATAGATGGCAATTCGTCCAAGGTTGTGGCGGGCGTTCCGGAGGCTTCTGTTCCGGCGATCGACCGCCTGACGCCGGTGCTGGAGCGTTTCCGCGTGCAGGCATCGCTGTTCCATGCCGGTCCGCTGTGCGGCCACCAGGTCTTCGATGCGCAACCCGGTCGCGGCTTCCTGCATGTGCTGCGGCGGGGCGAGATGGACATGCTGCATCGTGACGGTTCGCGAATGGCCCGCCTGCACCTCTGCGAACCCACCCTGCTGCTTTTCCCGCGCGCCGTGCACCACGAGTTCATCAATCCGCCGGTCGATGGCTCGGACTTCACTTGCGCCACGCTGGATTTCGATGGCGGTGCGCGCAATCCCATCGTGCAGTCGCTGCCGGATGTCATTGCGCTGCCGCTCGAGAAGATCGATGGTCTGGGCGCAACACTCGACCTGCTGTTCGCCGAATCCGACCAGGTCCGCTGCGGTTCGCGACTGCTCGCCAACCGTCTGTTCGAAGTGGTGCTGATCCAGGTGCTGCGCTGGATCATCGATCATCCCGACGAGGCGCGCGTGTCGCAGGGCATGATGATGGGCCTGTCGGATCCGCGCCTGGCCAAGGCGCTGATCGCGGTGCACGAGGCGCCGGACGCGGACTGGACGCTGGAGCGCATGGCCACGCAGGCCGGCATGTCGCGCAGTGCCTTCGCGGCGGCCTTCAAGGCGGCTACCGGCACCACGCCCGCGGCATATTCGCTCGACTGGAAGCTCAATGTCGCCGCGTCGCTGCTGCGCGCGGGCCGATCGGTCAAGCAGGTGGCGCTGGACATGGGATTCGCGGACGCCCCTGCGCTGTCGCGTGCGTTCCGCCGGCGGAACGGCGCTTCGCCGCGCGAATGGTTGGCGCAGCATCAGCCCGGTGCGGGCTGACGCGCTGCCTAAGTTCCGTCCGGACCCTCGAGGCGCTTCTGCCACGACTCGACTTCGTTGCGTGCCAGCCGGTGTTCGATGAGCTTCTTCCATGACGGCGGCAGCGGCAGCGCGCTGGCGGAACGGAGCAGCGCCAGGTCCAGTGTGCGCTGGAACAGCATGTCCATGAGCAGGCTGAGCGGCCACTGGGGATACGGTCGTTCGAGGACGATCAGTCGGTCGCCCGCCGAGATCGCCCCTTCTTCCAGCACGCGGTAGTACCAGCCGGTGCGTCCGGTCGACTGGAGCCTGCGCGCCATGTCGGGCTGCCCGAAGCGGTCGTTGAGTTTCCAGCAGGGCTGCCGTCCCTGCGACACCTGCAGGACGGCACTTCCCGCCTGCACGATGTCGCCGAAATGGACGGACGCTTCCGTCCATCCCTGCGTGGAGAAGTTCTCGCCGAAGGCGCCCGCGCTGTCCAGCAGCGGATGCGCGATCTCCTGGCGCCACGCGGCGTAGTGGTCGAGCGGATAGTGGTGGATCGCCTTGTCGACGCCGCCATGGACGCGAAGGTCGGCCTGTTCGTCGCCAGCGAGTCCGAGCGTGGTGATGCGCAACCTTCCACCCACCGGCGACTTGGCGATGGCGCTGGTCGTGCCCGCCCGCGTATAGGGGCGCACCTTGCCCACGTGCAGGGTCAGCAGGGGCGTGCTCGGGTCGTGCTTTCCTGCGGGCTCCGGCATGGGCCTCAGCGTTTCCAGTAGTCGTTGGCGGCCGCAACGGTGGCGAACTCTACTGCCACCACGGGCGCGATGCCAATCAGCATCGCCGGGTCGTCGGCGTACTGTGCGCGCAGGCGATGGCGGACGTCGCCGTCCGGTTGCGTCGCCTTGACGGTCAGCCGGGCCAGCTTGATCGCCAGCGCACGCCCTTCTTCAGGCGTCGCGACGATCAGGCTGTTGCCGGGTACCAATGGCACGTCCATGCATGTCTCCGTTGGGTGGGGGTGGGGAAGGCCTCAGTACGCGTTCGAGTTCGTCGGCGATCAGCCTGCAGGTACCCGCGCCCACCGAACAATCACTCACCCGGCCTGTGTGCCGGAACCGCTCGTGCCCGGTCTGGTCCAGGATTAGCAGCGTGGGTGTCGCGGCGACGCCGAAGCTGTGCATCGTCTTGGGAATCGGCCAGTGCGTGCCTGGCCTGTCCATGCATACCGGGAACGAGAACGCATGCGCGGCCATGAAGGCCTGCACGTCGCGCGCCGATCGCCGTTCCTCGCGCGTGCAACTGGAGTGGACGGCGAGGAACCTCACCGGCAGCTCGCGATAGCGATGCCGCAGCCGTTCCAGTTGCGGCAGGCCGACCGCGAGCGACAGCGGGCAATTGATCCGGAAGAACAGGACGATGACGACGAAGCCCTGCGCATGCGCTTCGTGCAACGGCACGGGTTCGCCGAACCATTGGTCGACCTCGAACGCCGCGCTACCCGGTCCGGGTGCGTGGCGGACCGGCCGTCGCGCGAGGCGATGCGCGGAGCGTGGTGGCGCGGATGGCCTTGTCGTAGGGGAGGACGGCGTTCCGGCGGGCGCTGGGCTGGGCTCCCCTGCGGCAACGACAGGGAGGGAGAGACGGGTTGCCACAGGGGAGCGCACAGGGGGCGCGGCTACGGCGTCGGCCTGCCGGGCACACCGGGGTCGCCGGTGAGGGGTAGCGTCGTGGTCGTTGGTGTGCGAACCGGATTCATGGGAGGACCCTGCGGCGGGTGGCGGAACGGGAGCGACCTGACCAACCCTCGCAGGTTGCGTGTTCGTCAAGGACTCCACGTCCCCCGTCCGGGTAACGCACGGGTCGCTCCATCGGGCAGCCGCGTGCACGGCACGCGGCACGCGGTCCCCCAAATTGGGGGGCGCGGCGTCATTCGTCGGGGCGATGAAGGGCCCACAGTGCGGGTACAGGCTTGGATCGCCGCGCCGCATTTCGTCGGCGCATCCGGAGCGCGTCATGAGCAAGGAAATCTCGCATGCCAATGGCTGTCCCGTCGTCGACAACATCAACAGCCTCACCGCGGGGCCACGTGGCCCGGTGCTGCTGCAGGACGTGTGGTTGCTGGAGAAGCTGGCGCACTTCGACCGCGAAGTGATCCCGGAGCGTCGCATGCATGCCAAGGGCGCGGGTGCGTACGGCACGTTCGTCGTCACCCATGACATCAGTCGCTTCAGCCGCGCGAAGCTGTTCTCGCAGGTGGGCAAGGCGACACCGGTGTTCGTCCGCTTCTCCACGGTGGCGGGCGAGCGCGGCGCGGCCGATGCCGAGCGCGATATCCGCGGCTTCGCGGTCAAGTTCTATACCGAGGAAGGGAACTGGGACCTGGTGGGCAACAACACGCCGGTGTTCTTCTTCCGTGATCCGCTGCGCTTCCCTGACCTCAATCATGCGGTCAAGCGCGATCCGCGCACGGGCCTGCGCAACGCCACCAGCAACTGGGATTTCTGGACGCTGCTGCCGGAGGCGCTGCATCAGGTGACCATCGTCATGAGCGATCGCGGCATCCCGCGGACCTATCGCCACATGCACGGCTTCGGCAGCCACACCTTCAGTCTGGTCAACGATGTCGGTGAGCGGGTGTGGGTGAAGTTCCACCTGCGATGCCAGCAGGGCATCGAGAACTGGGACGACGCGCAGGCGGCGGCTGCGGTGGGCGGCGACCGCGAGACGCACCAGCGCGATCTGTTCGATGCGGTCGAGCGGGGCGAGCATCCGCGCTGGACGCTGTGCATCCAGGTGATGACGGACACGCAGGCACGCGCCCATCGCCACAATCCCTTCGACCTCACCAAGGTCTGGCCGAAGGCGGAGTATCCGTTGATGGAAGTCGGCGTGCTGACGCTCGACCGCAATCCGGAAAACTTCTTCGCCGAGGTCGAGCAGGCCGCCTTCTCGCCGGCCAACATCGTGCCCGGCATCGACTTCTCGCCTGACCGCATGCTGCAGGCGCGGCTGTTCTCCTATGGCGATGCGCAGCGGTACCGGCTGGGCGTCAACTTCAACCACATTCCGGTCAACGCGCCGAAGTGCCCGTTCGCCAGTTACCACCGCGACGGCGCGATGCGGACGGATGGAAATCTGGGGCGCACGCCGACCTACTATCCCAACAGCGTCGGGGTCTGGCACGACCATCCGGAACTGCAGCAGGCGCCGCTGCCGCTCGAAGGCGATGTCCGGCACTGGGACCATTACGTGGACGACGACCACTACGAGCAGCCGGGGGCGCTGTTCCGCCTGTTGTCGCCCGAGGCAAGGCAACGGCTGTTCGCGAACACCGCGCGTTCGATGGCGGGTGTGCCCGATGGCATCAAGCAGCGCCACATCCAGCACTGCTGGCGTGCCGATGCGGCTTACGGTGAAGGCGTGGCGCGCGCCATGGACCAGCCGTCACCGCACGCCGACGAACGGAGATGAGTCATGCCGGCGCGCTGCTCGGTTAAAGTAATCGCACGCATCGCATGCCTTGGGGGAGGGTCGGTGCGCAACAGCGGGTCGACGGTGTGCCGAAGGGGGCGGGTTGGCGAGTGCGTGCGCGAAGGCGGTCGGAAGCACCGGACACCTGCACAGGTGGCTCGCCGGCGTGTGCCTGCTGCTGCTCTGCCATGTCGCGCAGGCGCTCGATCCGCAGCGCCGGATCGCCCAGTTCCACCACACCGCATGGACCGTCAAGGAAGGTGCGCCGGGGCAGATCACCGCGTTGGCCCAGACCACGGATGGCTATCTCTGGCTCGCCACGCAGGTGGGGCTGTTCCGCTTCGATGGGGTGCACTTCGAGCGTTACGCGCCGGTGGAGGGCCAGTCGTTCCCGGCTACCAGCATTTCCACCCTCCATGCCACCGCGGATGGCGGGTTGTGGATCGGCTTCCGGTACGGCGCGGTCAGTTTCCTGCGCGATGACCGCCTGACGCATTTCGGGGAGGCGCAGGGCCTGCCCACGAGCACGGTGTTCCGTTTCGCGCATGGTCCGGACGGCCGCCTGTGGGCGGCCACCTTCAGTGGGCTGGTGTACCTCCGCGACGGCCGCTGGCATCGCGTCGAGCCGACGTGGCGCGTCCCCGGTTCGCAGGCGCGCACCGTATTCGCCGACCGGGACGGCACGCTGTGGCTGGCGACGGATACGGCGATCGCGCGTCTGCGGAAAGGCGCGCGGACCTTCGAGACGCTGGACCTGCCGACGGGCCGGATCAGCCAGATCGCACAGGCGCCCGATGGCGGCCTGTGGGTCGCCGAGAACGAGCGCGGCGTGCGTCAGCTGCCGATCGACGGGGCGGTATCCACGGACACGCTGACGGCGCCATCGGCGAGCCTGCTGTTCGACCGCGACGGGACGTTGTGGGCCACCACGATGGGCGAGGGCGTTCGTCGCCTCGCCCACCCCATGCGGCCCGTGCGTACGGGAGCCGGCGGCGATGCGTTCGAGCAGTTCCGGCAGGACGATGGCCTGAGCGCCGACTACCTGCTGCCGGTGCTGGAGGACCGCGAGGGCACGATCTGGGTGGGCAGCAGTCATGGGCTGGACCGCTTCCGCCACACCAACGTCATCCCGGCGCTGCTGCCCGACGGCGCACAGGATTTCGCCATCGTGGCTGCATCCGACGGCAGCGTGCTGGCGGGTAGTCGCAATCGCCCGCTGATGGAGCTCGACGGCAGCCGGGTGGAATACCTCGATCTGCCGCCACCGTTGACGGCCGCGCAGCGCGATCGCGACGGCACCGTGTGGCTGGGAGGTCCCGGTGGGCTCTGGACATGGCGCGACCGGAGGCTCACGCCGGTCACGCCGCTGCCAGTGTCGGGATACTCGGGTGTGCAGGCCATCGCGCACGATGCGAAAGGCGTGCTGTGGGTGTCGTTGAACACGCCCGGCATCCATCGATTGGCGGACGGCCGCTGGCAGCAGCTGCGCGGACGGAAGGGTCTGCCGGCGGGTTCGTCGCCGCTGGTGATGCTGGCGGCACGCGACGGCGCGATGTGGCTGGGGTATGCGCGCAGCCAGATCGCGGTGATGCGCGGCGACGCCATACAGCCCATCGGACACGCCGACGGCCTGTCCATCGGCAATGTCACCGCGTTGACGGAAGGACGGTCGGGCATCTGGATCGGCGGCGAGCGTGGGCTGGCGTACTACGCCAACGGCAGGATGCGCACGCTCCCGCTGCCGGCAGAAAGTCCGTTCCGTGGCATCACCGGCATCATCGAGTCGCGAGCCGGCAACCTGTGGTTGAACGGAGCACAGGGCGTCCTCCATCTGGTGGCGGAGGACGTGGCGCGCCTGCTGGCGGGTGACGCGCCGACGTACGAGCAGTTCGATTTCCTCGACGGCATGCCGGGCGTGCCGGCGCAGTTCCGGCCGATTCCCACCGCGGCGGAAGGACGCGACGGCCGGCTGTGGTTCGCGACGACCAGCGGCGTGGTCGCGATCGATCCCGCACTGATTCGTCGGAACACGCTTCCACCGCCCGTGGAAATCCTCTCGCTTATGGCGGACGATCGGTTGCACCGCGCGCGCGGCGGTGCGGTGCGTCTGCCGCCTGGCACGCGAAACCTGCAGATCGACTATACCGGGCTCAGCCTGTCCATTCCGGAACGCGTGCGCTTCCGGTACAGGCTCGACGGGCACGACGATGACTGGCAGGACGCGGGCACCCGGCGCACCGCCTTCTACAACGACCCCGGTCCCGGCACGTACACCTTCCGGGTGATCGCGGCCAACAACGACGGTGTGTGGAACGACACCGGCGCCTCGCTGTCCATCACCATCGCGCCGCGCTACTACCAGACGCCCTGGTTCCTGGTGCTCTGCGTCGTGCTGGGCGCATCGTTGCTGTGGATCGCCTACCTGCTGCGTCTGCGCCACCTGTCCGCGCAGATCCGCGAGCGCCTGCAGGAACGGCATCGCGAACGCGAGCGCATCGCGCGCGAGCTGCACGACACCCTGCTGCAGAGCGTGCAGGGGCTGATCCTGCGCTTCCATGCCGTGGCCGAATCGCTTGGCCGGGAAGCGCCTTCGCATGCCGCGATGGAGCGGGTGCTCCAGCGTGCCGACGACGTGATGGGAGAGGCGCGCAGCCGCGTGCTGGACCTGCGCCGGGCGCAGCCGTTGGGGCGCTTGCCGGACATGCTCGCGGAACTGGGGCAAGAGCTGGCAACGGACTACCCGGTCGAGTTCCGGTTGACCGCGGAAGGGACCGTCCGTGATCTGGACGTACTGGTGTGCGACGAGATCTACCGCATAGCCCGCGAAGCCGTGCTCAACGCATTCCAGCATGCGCGCGCCGGACGCGTTGAGGTCGAACTGGTCTATGCGACGGAAGATCTGCAGGTACGCGTGCGGGATGATGGCGTCGGCGTGCCGAATGAAGTGCTGCAGGCAGGCGGGCGCCACGGGCATTGGGGCCTGTCGGGCATGCGTGAGCGCGCGGAGCGTGTTGGCGCGACATTCCATGTGCGCTCGGCCAGCGGCGAAGGTACCGAGATGGCGCTGCGCGTCCCTGGCGACATGGCCTATCGCGGCGAACCGCCCCCCGTGCGTTGGCGTCGGCTGCGCGGGCTGTTCAAGGGATTCTGGCGCGGCTGATGCGACACCTGCATGTCGGGCAGGGGTGTTCGGCTTCTTAAGACAGTGCCGTGGCGGGCCGGCGGCGGATCCCGCTCCATCCCGATGGGCAGGCCGTGAGGATACCGGGCAACAAAAAACCCCACGGAAATCATGGGGTTTTTGCGGTTCCGCGGTGGTGGTATGGGTGCTCCCACAAAGATCCGTCAAGATGCTGAAATGTAAGAATTCAGCGGATCTGAAATTTCTTAGTTACCGTCCACGTTACCGTCAGGAAATTGGTGCTTGAGAATGGACCTGGTGAGGGAGCAATCCATCCCAAACTTCCGCTGAAGCGCTGGCGATCGAGCTCCAACTACACGCTTCACTGGAGAGGGGTAGGGCCGGTTATGCCGAGCGCCTTTCGCATCTGCGCGACGGTCAGCCAGCTCTCCGAGTACCTAAGCGCAAGGTCGGCCAACTTCTTGATCTCCTCCGGAGTCGCCACAAAGCCGAAGGCATTGGCGGGCTGTCGCTTCCCGAAAACAATCCTGGTACCGCGGAACTCCCCGGATGTGACGACCTTGGAGGGCCAGATCCTCGGCCTCTTGGCCACGATACAACTCACATCCAGGAATAGACCATCAAACACCTTGCCTTCTGGGCTATAGGTGGTCAGTGACCCTGTGCCACGGCCGAGTGATTTCTCAGCTCGGATCTCCTTTGCGGCAGTCTTCTCTTCCGGATCGAGGTCCCTCGTATAGGCGAAAGCCCAAAGCGGCGTCGCTTCGTCCGATATCAGCCATTGCGAGAGAGTTACATTTTTGGTGGTGCCCCTCTTGAAGGGGTTGGTGTTTGCTCCAGCAATCCGCTTCTGGTGCTCGATGGCGCCAACGGCCAGGGCTTTCTTCCTGTAATGCCTTAAGGCGGCATCGAAGCCACTCGCACCCGCGGCCAGTACGCCAACCTGTCTCCTAATTCGTTTCAGATCAGTTGTCACGGACGCAAACATGTCCGCGTCCGCGAACGTCCCCATAAGGTCCGTCTGTCCGCCGAGACCTCTCTTCGTGAAGTTGGAGCTTCCCAGGATCACGGTGCCGGGCGAGATTAACGTCAGCTTGTGGTGAATGCTGTCGGGCACCCGAAAGTCGACCACGAACTCGAAGTTCTTGAGTTCTGCCGCGAGCTTCGCGCCAGCCTCGATGAACTCGGGGCTAGTGAAGCAGTTTTGCGTGCCAACAATGAAGGTAAGCCTGCGGTTCTGTTCGGCCAGTGTCCTAAGAAGGAAAATCTCATCCGTAGACTTTCCGAAGGCCGATACGATCGTCAGCTGATGACCGCGCATCGAGAGGAGCGCATCCCGGTAGGTGGTGCCAGAGTAGGCAGTGAGGATCCTGTGTTTCGTGGTCATAAACTTGGAGGGTAAGGGCTTGAGTCGTTGTCAGGGTACGGCTGATCTGTGTGCCTGGACCGATCATCGCCTGTTCCGGCGAACCATAGGGCGGCAGGCGCGTTGCATTTGGTGGACCGCTCTCGACACCTCGGGCGGAGCTGTCACTGGGTTTGCAATCGTGACCAGGGTCAGTGGGGGAGAATTGTTCTCTGCTTGCACCATCAGGCTGCCGAGCAATTGTGAAATCTTCTCGTTTCTAGAGAATCCAGCGCGCAAGCAACGGCGGAGGCCGGATGCGAGAAGGTCCGCGATCTGCACGCCAAGATTCTGCTTCGAGTCAACGAAAGAGAAGTCCTCGCTCATAACAAGACGTACGTCGAATCCGCTCTCGACTTCGATGCCATATTCGTCCCGCAGGTAAGTGGGCGGACCGTCTTTGAAAGCGAAGCGTTCGAAATGCTGATAGTTCGCGCCACGCAGCATTGGTTGCGGGCTGTCGATGGAATAGCTCTGCATGAAGGACGGGGCGAGGGCTCGGAACGACTCATCGAACACGGAGCTTCCCCGATGCTTCTGGTCGATTCTCCATCTGAACCGGCTCAGCGTGGCGGGTACTCGCTGTACGTAGTACAGCAAAGACCGCGTTAGCAGGCTAAACACCAGGTTGTACTGGCATACGATCTGGAGATAGAGCTGAGGTGAAAGGCTGGCGAAACGATCGGCTGCATGTTGATGTCCCGCCCGACCATCTGGGTGTCTTATCCTGGGGATATGCTCATTGAGACAATCGACCTGCTGCTGGTGATGATACGAAACGTCTGCCACGGTCAGGGTTCCAATATCGACCGCGGCGCAGTAAAGCGTTCCGTCCAGCGAGCGCAACTGCTCTAGGAATGCCAGGTAAGAGACGTTCTTGGTAGGCGTTGCGGGTCTCTTTGATATCGCCGTTCTGCTGCCGAAGACCCCGTACTTTGATGGCGCCGATGGCGTGGCCAGTCTTGCCGTAGCGCTGCTGGTCGCCGCGGCGCTGTGGTTCGTGCCGATGGTTCGCGGTAGCGTTGACCTCTCGCTGGCCGACGAAACCATTCGCATCCTTCGGCCACCAGCGTTGCAGGATGGGGAAGCGGCTGCATCGCCGCCGGCGGCGGCGAAGACCGAGTCACCGCCGCCGGCTGATCCTAGGGCCTGATATGGCGCTGGCGTGTGTTCCGCTATCGGCCAGGCGGCTGTCCCGTCTCGTGAAGCCCTCTGCCCGGCGCCGATCATCAGGAAGGACCGGGACACAATGGACGGCGTCGCGGATGAATCCGATGCCACGCTCGTTTAGTGCCTGTACGATCTGGTCGCGTTGCAGCGGGCTGGGCGGCAATCGCAGCCCGCTCTGGTTGCCGCGCGCCATCTTGGTGAGCGGCTTTGGGGCGGCGCTTCTTCTTGGCCCGTTGGTGGCTTATCTCCTACTTACGGCCAGTGTCTTCAACCACCAGACGGTCAGTTGCCTTCCTTTGATTGAAAGAAGACGTCGCAAATCTAGGTTGTACTTCCTCCAGTTGCTCGGGGAGCCCAATGACGAACTGTCGAGCGCGCTCGACAGTAAAGTGATTGGTCAGAGTGACGATCTTAGAAGTTGTCTTGTCTGAGACAGTGAACCTCAGTTCCTTGCGAAGGCGGTCGGAAGGCGGTGTTGCGATCAGCATGAGTGAGGGTGCCAACGGGATTACCAGCATCTCCTGTCCAAGGCGGTGAACTGTCATATCGAACATCGGACGATCGCAGACGAGGAGCGACTCTGACGGGGCTGGAACTACCTGGTAGTCCCAGTTCGAAAATTGGTCCAATTTATGAGCGTAAGTCGATCTGAAATGATCTACCACGAGCCTTCCAATCTCGTCTTCCGCCAATGATGGATCGGCCGAAGTGAGGACATTCGCAAGGATCTCGTATTCGTAGGCACTTCGAAATCCAAGAAGAATTGCCGACTGGATGAAATCACCAACAACATTCCCATGACTTGGAAGTAGCTGCTTTTCAAGAAGGCGATCAGTGATTCGCGCGAGGGCGTTCTCGCCCTGAGAGAACCAGTCTTCAAGACTCTCATCCCGGTAAGGTTTTTTTCCGACGGTCTTTCGCACAGGAACGTAGCGGAACTCGCTTATTGCAAAGGAAGCCTCGGATCCGATATGAAATGCAATATGACCGGTCCGACAATCGAGAACCCAGTGCCCCTTCTTGCCGTTGTATTCAGTAATCCAGCGTTTCAGAAGGGCTTTTGGAACTGTGTGATTCCGGTGTTTGGCCGAATGACCTCTCAGGTTCTTAGTTACTTTGCTTAAGGCCACGACCAGTCCTTCGATTTATTTGCGACAATTTTAAGCTCACGGAAAACATGATCTGTGTGCCGACCTCGCAGGGAGCTAGCCGCTGCGAAGATGGTGTCGTCTTGTAAGGCAACCTTGGCCTGCATACTCGTGAAAACCATGCTTCTCCGGCTATGCGGCGCTTCTCGATGCCTCTGTCCATCAGCCTGATCCAAGAAAGAGCTAGCAATCCGGCGCGGCTACGCGCGCGGCGCGTCCGTCCTCAGCCAGTCCAGAACCTCGGCAGGTCCCACAGCCATCAGGTGCACCCGCGCTCGCGACAGCGCCACATACGCCAGCTCAGGCACGTCAGACAGATCGCGCGTGGCGAGCACGATCACGAAGCGGCGTTCAAGGCCCTTGAAGTTGACGATGGTCGAGAGTGTGAGGCCGGCATAGACTTGGTCGCGCAGGGGCGTAGCGAGCGCCGTCAGAGATGTACTTCCCGGGCTCAGCACGGCAATGTCCCCGGGCAGGACGTCCTCGGCGTTGATCAGCCGGCGCACTTGGTTGAGCGTAGTGCGCTCGATTTGTCCGTCGTCGCAGGGGAGCCACTGCACCTCGGCGCCCACGGGGCCATCTGCGATCAGCCCCGGGCCGCGATAGAAGCGCTGCGTGGCAGCGTGAATGTTCTGGGTGTTGCGGAGGTTCCGGCTCAGGCGGATCGGAAGGAGTGTGTAGGCGTCGAAGTGGCTGCGCAGCTCGCCGTAGAGCCGCTGATTGCTATCGAAGTAGGCGTGCAGGGTGGCCCCGTCGCTCCGGCTCGCCAATGCATCGATGGACACCCAGGTGCTCGGAGTGAAGTCCTGCGCCTCGTCCACCACCACTGCGTCGTAGGCGAGATCGGGCCGCGCGGCAAGGCTATCGAACACGACCTCAGGAAGCTGCTCGGAGCGCGGCGTGGTCGCGCCCGTCAGGATCCTAGCCTCGGTGCCAAGGTGCCTGGCCAGTTCCGAAAAGGTCGATACCTCGACGCCGCTATCGCGCAGCACTAACCTGATGTGCTCGGCGAGCTGCGCTGAGCCGCAGGTGAGGAGGGTGCGTTGCCCGGCTGCGGCGAGACGGCGGGCGTCCTCGCAGGCGAGCACGGTCTTGCCAGTGCCGGCGCCGCCCGAGATGGCGACGCGCCGCAGGTCCTCGAACGCGTTGAGGATATGGAACTGCTGCGGCGTGAGGTTCTCGATAGCCTCGTCATCATCCGCACTGGAATAGGCGAGGGGCGAATGGAGCTGGATGGGGCGGGCTAGGAGCTGTTCGAGCACGCGCGTGCCGTGCGGTCCGAGCGCGTCATCATTGCCGCCCGATAGGCGCTGGGCGACCCAGTCGGCGAGGTGTTCGAGTTCGGGGCGGGTTGCGAAGAGCTCACGCGGTTTGTCGGGGCCCATGTGCTGCGGCACAGCTTGGACGTCCGGAAAGATCACGCCGTGGCGGAAACGGAAGTGGCCGCGTGGCCACCCGCGTTCGGCCTGCGCCTTTCTTAGTAGCGCGTGCTTGCTTTTCGACGCCTGCTCGACAGGGTTCTTGATGGTGTGGTTGATGCCGTGGCGATCGCGGCTGGTCCAGCGATCCGTAGCGGGGTCGTAGCTGATCGCTCCACCCTTTACCTCGATGAAGAGCACGCCATGATCGGGGTGTGCGACGACGAAGTCAGACTCCCCATCGATCTCGGCGCCCGAAGCAGTCTCGCCGAGCCAGGGGCGCGAGTAGAACACCGTCCAGCCAAGCCCGAGCTGCGCCGCCAGCGCATCGAACACGCGGATCTCAGCCGCCCGGCGCGACTCGGCGCGGATTGCGGCAGGGAGCAGCCGTGGCCACATCGTCGCCATTAATGGTGTCCTTCCACAAGCGTATGAAAGAAGCCGAGCGAGGGATCGGCAGGGGAGCCGACCAGAAGCGCGCGGTCGAGGAACTGGTTGAAGTCCTCGCACGAGGTTTCAGGCGAGAGGACACAGGCATGGCAGGCAGCGAGGGACATACCGGTCTCGCCAGCGAGAAGATCCTCGATACAGAGAGGATCGGACGAGCACCACGCTTGGGCATGGATGGCCGCCTGGATCGTGCGCTCCATCCGCTCGGGCGTCCCTTCGCGCTGCAAACCGCCGAGCGTGCCGTCGTCATCGGTGGTCGCCGTATAGATAAGCAGGCCCGCCATTGGCGCGTCGCCGTGATCGACATAGAGCCGTTCGCGAAGCGCGGTCGATGAATAGCCGCAGTCGAGCGTGAGCTGGCGCATCAGTGCGTGGGCGAGGGTATGCACCAGAACGCGCCTCGGGGTGATCGGGCGAGGTGGCTTCTCGTCCCCAAAGCGCTGCTTCCAGTCTGCCTGATAGCGCTCATCCAGCGAACGAATGCGCTCGACGACGCCAGCCTGCGTTTCCCAGCGCGTCAAGGCGTCAGTTTTGAGTTCCAGGTAGATGCCTTCACCGCGCACTTCGATGGCGGGTAGCCATCCAAGGCCACGCACCGAAAGCTGCGCGTAGTTGGGCGAGTCAGGGTCGCCCGGCGGGTGGATGCGGGTGAAACCCTTCAAGGCGCTCACTTCACGAAGGCGCACGACGCGCACCAGGTGGGAAAACCAATGCGAGAGCGCAGCCGGCACGGCGTGGGGCCGCATCTCAAACTCACGATCCGGACCGTGGTCCGCAACGCCACTGGTGAACTGGCGGTGCTCCTCGCCCCGAAGATTCTCGACGTCAATCTGCTCATGCGACGCCATACGGCGATTTAGGAGATCAGCGAATTCCTCGGGCGTCAGCCCGAGCTCCGCCAGCACCGGTTTGAGCTCGTTCTTTGCGAGGATCTTCACCAGCAGGGCGCGCTCGTCGGGGTCCTCGACGTGCATGAACTGGTCCCACATCACACCCATTGCTTCCTGAATCTGATCGGACCATGGCGGGATGCTCAGTGCAGACTCAACCACAGGAAAGTAAAGATTGGATGCGCCGCGCTGGACAGCGCGTGCCTTGTGATCACAGGTCTCGTCCCCGCCCGCGAGCCAGGGCCTTCGACCACGGCAGTTGGGGAAGGTCTCCCAGGTCTCCTCGGAAAACACCCGATCCATTGAGCGGCGGGCATGGCAACTGGGGCAGCTGAGGATCAGGCCGGCAAGCCCGGCACGCTCGGAAACGAGACTTAGGAAGGTGCGCTTCTGGCAGCCTTCCTTGTGGCGCACCCAGGAGTGCCAAGGGAATTCATCAAGATGGCCTGCCTCGCAGGCCATCACGAAGCGAACCGGCACCACCCACACCTTGCGCCGCCCGGGCATACGCTGCGTGCACTGCGCGCAGTAGAGGCCGGGCTGGCCCGCTTCATCCGACCACGCGCGCGACTCGGCAAGGCGGCTGCACTGCGGGCATTGCAGCCAGTTTGGGAAGCGCACGGCCACAAGTGCCTTGCTATCGGGCCGATTGAACTCCTCGGCCGACACCGGAGGGAGACGAAAGCCCTGCACACCGAGCTTCTTTTGGAGCCGTGCTTCGAGCACGGTCTGCTCGTTTCGCATCCCGGCAGGCGGGAAGTTCCGGTCCCACTCTTCAAGGCCAGCCGCGACGGCCGAGATCGGCGCATCCCCCGCGCGGAAATCGATCACGGCGCCGGGTCCGAAGAGAGACGCTGCCGCGCTGCGGCGCAGATCGCCAAGTTTATTGCGCGACATCGTTGTTCCTCAGGCCGGGCACGAGACGGTAGGGCGTAGCGGGTTCCACACCGCGCATGGAGTTCGGGGTCGGCCACGCTTGGCCTACGACCCGGCCAGTGGCCCGGCGCGCCGCCGCCTCTTCGGCGCTCTGCATCAGCGGCGCGGCGCGCGAGCCCTTCTTCTTCCAGTAGATCTCGGGCGCCCGGCGGATCCATGCGTCGAGGCGGCGGTGCAGCTCATCGCGCACGCCCACTTCGTCGGCGTCGATCCTGCCCGCGCGTGCCACGACCAGATCAATCAGCTGGCGGGCGCGGGCTATGCTTTTGTCCGACCACGCAGGCTCTTCGAGCATCTCGGGGATCAGGTGGCGCACGAGTGCAACGAGGACGGCATGGAGCGCCCGGTCGCGCGCACGCGAGGCAAAGGGCGTTGCGCTCGTGGCCTCAACGAAGCGATACAGCATCGAGTGCCAGGTGCTAAATGTCTCGTAATGCGAGCGGTCGCGGGGCTTGGCATTGTTGAGGAGTGCAACTACGAGTCCCTCGACCTTGCCGCGGCCTACGCGGCTCGTGGCCTGGATGTATTCAGCCATCGTCTTCGGCTGGCCATTCACGAGCATTAGGCCGAGACGCGGGATGTCGACGCCCACGCTCACCATGTTGGTGGCGAGCACGACATCCACGGCGCCGGGCTGATCCACGCGCACGGCGAGCTTGTCGAGCATGTCGCGGATCTCTGCCTGCGTGCGGCGAGAGGTGAGCTCCTCGATCTCCGACAGCTGGCGCGGCTGCGTGCCTGCGCGCGTCGCGAGAAGGGCGATGGTGTCTGAAACGTCGTCTTGCATCAGCACGAGCGCGCCGCCCAGCTCGCGAAGCGAGTTGAAGTAGGCGAGGAGCGTCCAGTAAGGGTCGCGCTCCTCAGGGTTCAGTGCGTGCAGCGCGCCATGCATGAGCGAGGCAGAGACGGCTTGTAGCGTGAACTTGGCAGACCGGCCAGCCGTGGTAAGGCCGATGTAGCGCCTGCCCGCGAGCTCAGTGTCTTGCACGGCGAAGCCCGAATCCTGGGCATCTAGGCCTGGTGGGGGGAACTGGCAGGTATCGCGATCGAAGAGGGCGCGCACCTGCTCGCCCGCGCGGCGGATCGTGGCCGTCGAGCCCACGATCTTGGGTGGGCTGCCGTTGTCGGAGAGGATGATGTCGACGGCTGTCTCGTAAAGACCGGTGAGCGTGCCCAGCGGGCCTGCGATCAGGTGGAGCTCGTCTTGGAGGATGAGCTGCGGCTGCATGGGCGTGCCAATACCAAAGAGCGCGCGCGACGCCGGGTTTCGGACGATCTGCGCGAACTTGTCGACGGTTCCCAGCAGCATCGTCGGCCGCTGCTGATAGATGTCCTCGTCCACCGTGAACACCGGAAGCGGCGCCTTGGATAGCGCGCATGCAGCAGTGCGGCATTCGACGACGACCGGGTCAGTGTCGCGCCGCTGGACATAGTCGAGGTCGGCGTTGCAGCACGGGCATTTGGTGAGCTGGCGGGCCTGGGGCTTGAATGCATCACCTTTGTTATCAAACGCGATCTTTCGGGAGTTCGGTGTTGCGTCCCCTCCGACCCAGAGGCCGAGCGAGAAGGGTGCTTTTCCAAGCACCAGCTTCCGTCCAGAGTTGACTGTGCCCCTCCGGATCGCCTCGCATGCGCAGATCGTGGCCGCGGCGCGGATGAACTGCTGCGTGGTGAGGAGGCGCAGCGTGTAGCGCATAATGCAGGCGACGCCATCGCCGTCCTCGGGCCGCGCGCCAACAAGGCGGCGATGGAAAGCCACCATGGCCACGAGGCCCAGATAGGCCTCGGTCTTGCCGCCGCCGGTTGGGAACCAAAGGAGATCCATCACGCTCCGATCGGCGTGCTGGGGATCGAGGGTGGACTCCATCGAAAGGAGCAGGAATCCAAGCTGGAAGGGGCGCCAGACGAGCGACGAGCCGCCCCAGACCCGCTGCGTCTCCATCGCGAGGTTGGCAAGCCGAAACGCTTCCGCCATCGCGCCATCTGACAACAGCCGATCGACGCCGCGGCGCATCCGCCCAAGCACATGCGCGATCTCATCAAGATGCGCGTTGGCGGTTTCCACAAGAGGCGCTGGAATGTCTTTAAGAGTCGCGCGCTGATCGTCCAGCCACGTGGCGTAGGCGTCGCAGAGCGCGCCAAGATGGCCAACCAGTTCGCCATCCGTGCTCTGCGCAAGAGTGGCTGCTGCCAGCGAGCCGGACTTTGCTAGGCCTGCGAAGTGGCGCGAGCCATCGGGGCTGACAGCGGGGGAAGTGGCCTCGGGGATCCAAGCCGTCCGCACGGCGTCGATCTCGCGCCCTTCGGTGCCCGCGTCCCACTGCGCCGAGCAGGTGTGGCCGGTGGCGTATTCACGAGAGCGTCGGAAGAGGAGCGCGTTCGAGCGGTCATCGGCGTCGATGGCGGCCTTGCGGCTCGGGCGCGTGATAAGGCGGGAGCCACTCGTAGCGCGGATCGCGAGACTTGTCTGGAAGAGCGTTGAGGTCTCGATCGCCTCGCGGCTGCGATCAGGCGTCGAGCCGTTGACCAGCGTGATGGTGGCCAGCACGCCGGCCTCGAAAGGCAGAACCCGCACATTCAGGCGAACGCCTGCGACGTCGACCTCCGCCAAGAGAATGTCGTGATTGCCCGGGGTGAGTTCGATCTCGATCGGCGGGAGCGCGATGTCCACCCGGTTCCACTTGTCTTTCTCTTCCGGATGCGGCTGGTAGCGCCCGCAAGCGATCTCCACGAGCACGCGCGGCGCGGCG
The DNA here is from genome assembly GCF_014851815.1 of Pseudoxanthomonas sp. PXM01. GTDB lineage: Bacteria > Pseudomonadota > Gammaproteobacteria > Xanthomonadales > Xanthomonadaceae > Pseudoxanthomonas_A. The sequence goes on along the minus strand of NZ_JACVAJ010000002.1, from coordinate 1,206,502 downwards.
TCGTCGCCGGATGCGCAGGCGAAGGAAATTCCGGCGGTTGAAGGGCGTCGCATCTGCGCCGCGGGCGGCTGGGATGACTCGTCGCTCTCTTCGTTGCTATCGCCGTCCCCGCCTGCCACCGCAAGGCGCTCGTCCTGCTCGGGCGGGAGCACGAGGTTCTGCGGCCACAGGATGCCGGTGAGGTAGATGTCGGATGGCTTGGCGTCAACAGTTTCGTCAGGCGTAAACGGGCCAATCAGGTCAATGGCAAGGCGTTCAATGAGTGCGTCGCGGGCGGACATCAGCGGGACTTAGGTTTGGTGGGAGAGAACGAGGTCAGAAGCGGCGCATAGAGAAAGCCGCTCGACTTCCACGGTTCGAGCATGGTTTCGAGGTGAGGGCTGTCGGGGGCAACGACCATCGTGCGAAGACCGATCGAGCGGCCGTAGGCGAGCCAACTGATCGACTTGTTGAGATGCCAGGCAATCTTTCCCACGTCGGCGCGAAAGCGCTCGCTTAGCCCGCCCAGCCGCTGCTCTCCATCGTTGATGGTGAACTGCCAGCCCACGGTCGACTCCGCGCGCAACATTAAGCGAGGGCGGCGGGGCTGATTCGCCCATGCCGCCTGCGCGGTGAGGGCGTCTTCCTGCCGGGCAAAGAACGGGCGCCCCACAAGACCTGGCGGCTCGATATCGTGTGGACGCCCCACCTCGACCTGGATCGAGGTGCCAGTGCGGCGCCACACGCGGCCATTGACCTTTGTTCCGCTTGGCGCGCCTGTCGTGCCCACCACCAAGCGCTCGCGCGGGCGGGTAGCACCAACGAACATAACGCGCGACTCTTCGCCCGTCTCGTCAGCGTTCGCGGTTTCCTGCAAATAGAGATAGACAATGGGCGCTTCGCGACCCTTGCTGGCATGGATGGTGCCAAGGATCGGTCCAGCGGTGCCGAACTCGGGGGTGCAGAACTGCATCGGCGGGTTAGTGCGCGCCAGCACTCTTCTCAGCGCATGGAGATCAACGACATGAACGGAGTCTCCGGCCACTTCCACGCAGCGGCTCCACGCCTCAGCACTGTCGAACGGTGCCTGGATGTCGCGCTCGTGCCAGCGCTTCTCAAAATCGTCGCGGGTGATCCGCCGCTGGGTGTGGTCCCAGAACATCTGTGCGACCCAAGACCGCACGCAGATGGGCATTCCGGACAGCCGCAGGCGGTGCGGCAGAAGCCCGGCATGGCTCGACGCGATTAGGACGTCCATACGGTTGCGCATGAGAACGAGCGCATCATCTGGCAGCGTATCGAGTTTCAGATTTGCCACTTCGCCGGCATCCGCATGGGCCAGTCGCCGAATCTCGCTCTTGACGTGCTTTTCGATGTTGGCTTTGCGGCCAGACAGGAGGTCGCGGCGCAGCACAGTGAAGATAGCGAGGAGGTTCGGGTCCGCCGTGCGATGCACTTCGGTCAACTGCATCTGGCGAAAGCCACGCGCCGCCAGCGCGTCAAGCAAGTTCGTGCCCTTGGAGTCATCTTCGCCTTCGGCAAAAGCGTAGATCGCCTGGGCGCGGTCGGCGAAGACCGTGATCCCGCTGTCGGCGTTGAGACCGTCCACCATCGCCAAGACGAGATCGGCGCGGGGACCGACGATGTCCTGCGCCTCATCAACGATCAGGTGCTCGATGCGCGCCAGATCGTCGCGCACATCCTCATCCTCTCGTAGCAGTTTCAATGCGGCGTTGATGTTGTCTTCGTAGCTGCCGGTGAGGCGCGCTTCTTTCATGAAGCCCGAGTGGACGGCCCACGCGAATGCGTCGAGCGTGATGATGCGAACGCTCGCGGCGTCGCCTGGCTCTTCCAGTGCACGCGCAATGCGGTTTCGGATCTCGACGACGGCGGTGCGGGTGAAGCTCACCAGGCAGATGCGGGAGGCGGGGATGCCGCTACCGACCATCGCCGCTACGCGCGCGCAGGCCGCATGCGTCTTGCCGGTGCCAGGGCCGGCGTCAACGATGAGACGAGCATCCGGCGGCTCGGCGACCGGGTCATCCTGCCAGGTCGGCGCGTTCGCGCCAAGGTCCTCGGTCTCCGGTGGCAGCGGGGGCGGGGGCGGGGCGCGCACCCGAACCTCCCGCTCGAACACCTCCTCGGCCTCGGCAGGCGGCTGAGGCGGAGCTGGCGGCGGGACAGGCGTTGCAGCGGTCCCACCGATCTCGATGGAGTTGCCGTTCAGCAGCCAGAGCCGCTTGCGGAAGGTGATCGCCGGCTTCCCGTCGAGTTCCCGCAGTGGCCGCTGGATGGTGGCTATGACCCTGCCGTTCTCGCGAACGCGAACCTCTACTTCTTCCCCTGACACGCATCCCCTCCCTAGTCGCGCCAGTCGAGCGTAGCTGGTCGGAGACGATCCTCCCAGCACCCAATCTCAAGTCTGGCGACGAGTGGCTGTCATGGTCGCACTCCTCCACGAGACGCCGAATTGACCGGCGGGAATCCAGTCAGCCAAAATGTCCGAAATTCTTCCCAGAGACCTCGATACTATGGAATGCCGCGACACGCTTGAAGTGGCGATCGGCCGGTTTGGGATACGGGGACTCTCCCAGCAACTTGGGCGCAGCGAGCGTCAGATCGGACGCTGGCGCAGCGGCGAGACGCCGTTCCCGCCCATGCTCGACGCCCGCTTGCGCGAGCTGCTGGCGCCCAGGGTCTCTGATCCTGGGGCCGGAGATTTCACCTTCATCGATCTCTTCGCCGGGATTGGCGGTATCCGGCTGGGTTTCGAAAGGGCCGGCGGGCGATGTGTGTTCACGAGCGAGTGGAACGAGTTCTCCCAGCAGACCTACCAGAACCACTTCCGCGACGAGCATGCCATCACGGGAGATATCACCAAGGTCGACCCGGCCTCAGTTCCGGACCACGATGTCCTGCTTGCCGGGTTTCCCTGCCAGCCGTTTTCTATTGCCGGAGTGAGCAAAAAGAACGCATTAGGGCGACCTCACGGATTTGAGTGCACAACGCAAGGCACGCTGTTTTTCGACATCCAGCAGATCATTGCTGCCAAGAGGCCGAAGGCTTTTTTGCTCGAAAACGTGAAGAACCTGGTGAGCCATGATGGCGGGAACACGTTCCGCGTGATCAAGCATGTTCTCGAAGTTGAACTCGGCTACAAGATCTTTCATCAAGTCATCGACGGTAAGCGCTTCGTGCCACAGCATCGCGAGCGCATCATCATCGTGGGCTTCCGCGAGGACACTGATTTCACGTTCAAGGATCTGCGTCTACCGGAAGTCGGTCCTGACATTGCCAGCATCCTCCACCCGGAGGATGGCAGTGAGGAGTGTGAGCGGCACTACACTACTGGCGAGAAGGCGCAGGTGAGTAAGAAATACACGCTCACACCTAAGCTCTGGGAGTATTTGCAAGCTTATGCGGCCAAGCACCAAGCTGCCGGGAATGGCTTTGGATTTGGACTGGTTCGGCCAGGCATTGACCACTCCACGCGCACCCTGTCTGCGCGCTATTACAAGGATGGGAGCGAAATCCTCATTCATCGGGGCAAGGGTAAGCGACCGCGCCGTCTGACGCCTCGCGAATGCGCAAGGCTCATGGGCTTTCCGGATGATTTTGAGATTCCTGTGAGCGACACGCAGGCTTACCGCCAGTTTGGCAACTCCGTTGTGGTTCCTGTGATCGAGGCAGTGGCCAAGATCATGGCGCCACGGATCATGGAGCTTAAAGAGCGGGAAGCGGGTGGCGTGATCCAGCCGAGATTGGGGATCGCGGCCTAAGCGACGTGGCGGACATCGTCTCCCCAGATGTCCGCAGTCGCATGATGTCCGGCATTCGTGCGCGCAATACCAAGCCGGAAATGCTCCTTCGCCGTGCGCTGCATGCGCGAGGCTTACGCTTTCGCCTGCACCGCAAAGAACTGCCTGGCAAGCCTGATCTCGTCTTTCCGAAATGGCGCGCGGTGGTGTTTGTTCATGGATGCTTCTGGCATGGCCATGACTGCCCTCTTTATCGGGAGCCCGGCACGCGGACCGAATTCTGGCGTGCCAAGATTGAGACGAACCGACGTAATGACGTCCGTGCCGAAGCACTTTTGCGAGAAGCGGGCTGGCGCGTAGCGACAGTTTGGGAGTGCGCCATGCGTGGCAAGCCCGGAGCCCCTGAGCATATCGCCGCTCGCGTGGGGGATTGGTTGGACAGTCAGCAGGACGCTATGGAGGTCAGGGGATGAAACGGGGCTATCTCAGCGAATACTTCGATGGCGTGGCAATCAAGCGACTGTCAGCAGTCGAAGCCAATGACACGCGCTCCAACCAGCATGAGTACAACGCGATACGCGCAATGCTGGATTTCATGGGCAAGCCACCGGAACGCACCCGCCTGGACACTCGTTTCATCTACCTGTGTGATGACGACCCCGAGCCCGTGCTTGAAGACGCTTTCCTGACCCTCTACAACGCGCGCGCCAATCAAACGCATCGTACCGCCGAGTATCGGTTCTATTTTCCAACGACGGCGGTGTCGCAGCTGGCAAGCGAAGGCGATCTTCTCGTAATTGCCCGGCAGCGAAATGGCTCTTTGCTCGTGATCATTGCCGAGAACGGCTCAAGCGCTGCGAGCCAGGTTGAATGGCTATTTGGCTTTTCTGGCGAGGATCACCCGCGATTCTCCGTTCGCGCCGAGCTAGAGAATGAGCAGGACAGGATCGGATTTGCGGCCACCTACATTCTGGAAAGCATCGGTATCGAAGTTGCTCCACCAAGCGACAGCTTCCTCGACATGATGATTGGGCGCTTCGGTCGCGTTTTCCCGAAGACGGCAGAATTCTCTGCATTCGCTCGCGGAACTCTCGATGACATCGATTGCCGGGAGGCTCCCGACGTGGCGCTTCTTGCATGGATGGAGCGCGAGGAGATCCTGTTTCGGACGCTCGAACGTCATCTGATTGGCGATCGACTCGCGGAAGGATTTGAGCGCGACGACATCGACAGCTTTATTCAGTTCTCGCTGTCTGTGCAAAATCGAAGGAAGAGCCGGGTTGGTCAAGCGTTCGAGCACCATGTGCAAGAGATTTTCGTTGCTCATGAAATTCGCTTCGCACGTGCCGCTATTACAGAGAACCGTGCCAAGCCGGATTTCCTCTTCCCAGGAGAAGGCGAGTATCACAACCCCGCATTCAGTCCACTCGATCTGACAATGCTGGGGGTGAAGAGCACCTGCAAGGACCGGTGGAGGCAGGTGCTATCAGAGGCCGATCGCATCGAAGAGAAGCACCTGCTTACCCTTGAAACAGCGATCAGCCCAAATCAAACGCGCGAAATGCAGCAGAAGCGGCTGCAACTGGTGCTGCCGAGGGGCTTGCACGAAACATATAGCGCGGACCAGAAGAGCTGGTTGATGGACGTCAGCGGCTTCCTTGGGCTGGTAAAGAGGCGGCAGAAGCGTGTAGTGAGCTCGCTTTTCTAGGTATCTGCAACCCGGCAAAGCTAGTGGACCGTACTAAAGCTGAAGCGTCGCCTCCCTGAAATCCTACAGGGAACGCCCATTGCTGGTGGCCCAATCCTCAATCAGGTCGACGCCGGGCGTCCGGTGAAGGATCTGTGTCGCTAGGCCGGCATCTCGCGTCGCCACGTACTACCAGTAACAGCCTGGTCATAGCCCATGCCGCTCGACGAGAGCGGCCTCCAACCTTGTACGCATTCCAGCATCTCGCAAGTCTCGCTCGCAATGCACGAGCTGCGACCGCATAGCTGTTGGCCAACCCGAATCATCGTCATCAAGGGCTAGCCAGCGTAAGCTCCCCCACCCGATAGACACCCGATAAAAGCGGCGTTTACCCAAGCGCGAGCGCGTGGCGCTCTAAGTGCCAAGTCTGCCTGATACGGTTTGGTTGGTCGATTTCATGTCCGATGCGCTGGCCTGCGGTCGGCGGCGCTTCCGCACCTTCAACGTGGTCGACGACTTCAACCGCGAGGCGCTGCACATCGAGGTGGACACCTCACTCACCTCGACGCGTCTGGTTCGCATCTTCGAGCAGCTCAAGCGCGATAACGGACTGCCACAGGTCCTGCGCTCGGATAACGGCCCGGAGTTCCTGGGCGAGCCTTTCACGCAATGGACCAAAGCTGATGGCGTGGCCATCCAGTACCTCCACCCCGGCAAGCCGAACCAGAACGCCTACATCGAACGCTTCAACCGCACCTTCCGCGAGGAAGTGCTGGACCAACACCTGTTCGCACGCCTTGAAGACGTTCGCGAGGCCGCGCACAGGTGGATGATCGACTGCAACGAGGCCAGACCCCATGACTCGCTCGGTGGCCTTACGCCCGCCGAGTACCGAGTCACTCGCGCCGGAAGTCCTACTTTTGCGGTGTCTGCTTGACGGGGGAGCTTACGGTAGAGCGGCGCATTCGTAATGCTTGGGGCGAAGATCCTAGTTTGCTGTCACAGGCGGAGCCAAATCAGTCGCGGATCTCTCCTCAGAAGTGTCAAGCGGAGTTTCGCTGGTTCATGCGCGAGATTTCTCGCATGGTTCACCAGGATGCGGCCGAACAACTCGTTCAGATCGCCTCACGTCGGCTCTGCCCGCACCAAGCATTGCCGAACCGGGAGCAGATGGCATCCGCTTCGACCGCAGTGAAAAACTTCTCAAACCTATACTACCTCCGTGATTCCAGTACCGGCTGGTTTTGCGTTCGGCGCTCCGCTGTGCAGCGTCCATCAGGGTATGGGTAATGATGAAAAACAAGGTCGAGTTGGTCTACTGCATCATGGTGGTCGCCACCGCCGTTCTGGCTGGCATCGTCAAATGCACGGCTACGGCTACCTGCGGCAACTGCGGTGACTTCTTCGATCGCTGATCCGTCCTCCAACGCATATCTCACAAGGCCCGGCTCGTCCGGGCCTTGTGCGTTTATGCCGACCACTAACAAGGAAACGACAATGCACTTGGTTGAAACCATGGCCTACGCCGGCCACAAGCCCTGGCATGGCCTGGGCAACAAGCTCCCCCGTCAGCAGCCCATGGAGGTCTGGAAGCAGCAAGCCGGCATGGACTGGCAGATCGAAGAAGCCGAGGTCCGATATGTCACCGGCAGCCACAACATCGGGGCCATCAATGCGTTCCCCCAGAACAAGGTCTTGTATCGCTCCGACACCAAGAAGCCGCTGGCTGTGGTCTCCACGCGGTTCCAAGTCGTACAGCCGGGCGAGATCCTGGAGTTCTACCGGGACCTGACCGCCACCAACGGCTTCGAGCTGGAAACCGCCGGGGTTCTGCGGGAAGGCCGAAAGTTCTGGGCACTGGCCCGGACCGGGCAGAGCGTCACGCTTCGTGGCCGGGACCGGGTGAATGGCTACCTGCTATTGGCCACCGCCTGCGACGGAACGCTGGCCACCACCGCCCAGTTCACCTCCGTCCGCGTGGTCTGCAACAACACACTGGCGATTGCCGTGGGCCAAGGGGAGGGTGCCATCAAGGTCCCGCACCGCAGCCAGTTCGATCCGGAGCGGGTCAAGCGCCAGCTCGGGATCACCGTCTCGGTCTGGGACGGCTTCGTTGAGCAGATGAAGGCACTATGCGAACGGCCTGTAGATCCGGATTCGGCCGAGGCCCTGCTTCGTCGCATCCTGACCTATGCCGTTCCCAATGCCGTCCCCGTGGTCAACGAGCATGCGGTAGCCAACGTGCGCGCGCTGATCGAGGGAGGAGGCCAGGGATCCCAACTGTCTTCAAGCCGGCGTACGGCGTGGGGGTTGCTCAACGGCATCACCGAGTACGTCGACCATCATCGGCGGGCGCGGAGCGATGATCATCGCCGGGACGCGGCCTGGTTCGGGGAGGGCGCTCGCATCAAGCAGCGCGCGTGGGAGGAGGTGACGAGGTGGGCGGCATGACGTTGGCCAGAGCGGGAACAAGCTCACTCACCGATTCCGGAATGATCCCGTCAGAGGAAGCCAGTCGAAGGCGAGAGGACCAGGCGATAGCGCGTGCGTTGCGGATTCTCGAACGACGGGCTGGCAGCCCCGGCCAGTCGTTCGGGGAAGTATCCGCGTGCGAATCGTTCTTCCGGTTGCGGCTGGGTGGCGAGATGCGGGAGCACTTCGAGGTAGCGTTCCTCGATAGCCGCCACCGCCTCATCGCCGTGGAGCGCATGTTCTCCGGCTCGGTGGACGGGGCACAGGTGTATCCGCGCGTGGTGGTCCAGCGCGCGCTGGCGCTGAATGCGGCGGCCGTCATGGTGGCCCACAACCACCCCAGCGGTTATGCCGAACCTTCAGCGGCAGATCGGGCGGTCACAGCCCAACTCAAGAATGCCTTGGGGCTGGTGGAGGTTCGGTTGCTGGACCACTTCGTGGTGACTGCTGATAGAGCGGTCTCGATGGCTGCTCGGGGGTGGGTCTAGCGATCTCGTCTGTGTGGCAAGTATGGGCAGCACCTGGCCAGCGGGCCGGGTGCTGCCGGTGGCGTGTACGCCGCGCAAGTGCTGCGCTACTCAATCAAGAAGGGATCCGGGACGAACCTTGAGCGCCAAAGCAATGCGTTCAATGTTGTAGATCGTCACGTTCTTTTCGCCACGCTCGATCATGCCAACGTAGGTTCTATGTACGCCTGCCGCTTCGGCCAATTCCTCTTGGGATAGCCCGCGCTCTTTCCTCAATCGCCGGACATTACCGGCGAAAACGGTGACCAATCGTGTTTCGTGAGCTGCCCGAGCCATCGAGAGATGGTCTCGGTTTGAATACTAGTATTCGACATACTACGATTAGCACAACTCGGGCGCCAATGCCAGCGCAAGCAGTCCTAGGTCGGTCCGGTTGCTGCTCCAAACAGACAGGAAAATCAAATGCAAAAAAAGACATCCGCCAGCGCGTTGCTGATATCCGTCCTCTTGGCCGGATGTGCAGGGGGCACGCCAGACTGCGGTGACGCGGACACGCTTTCCATCCTCGATCAAGCCATCGAGGCAGAAGTGGAGAAGTACGCCTCTCAAACCCAGCGGGGAACGCCTGAGGAGTTCATGGGGATCCTGGATACCTACGAGATCTCCAACATCCGCACGTTGGACTACGACGAGGCCATCGACAGCTATCAATGCGATGCCCGCGTCACCTACACCTACCACGATCGCGAGCGTTCCGTGGACTTCACTTATCGGGTCGACACCGATCAGGCCGGTGGCGAGGTTCTGGTTGAGTATCAGAACAAGATGCTCACCCCAATCCTCGGCTACGCCATGGGCTTCTGACACGCCCCCCTTCAACTTTCATACTTCAAAGGAGTAGCAACTACATGGGCGTCTTCATCTACACCCTTGCACTAGTCTTCTTCATCATCCCCGTAAGCCTGCGGGCCTACCTGAGCCTCAAGAACGGGCACTTCCCGCTCCCGTACTTCCAGAACAACGTGGTGGTCAACCGGATCAAGCTGCGCAAGGCTATTGGAGTGCTGTCGCCGATCCTGTTCTGGGGGCTGCATGTCTTCCTCTTCTTCTGGACGATCGCCATTGAGGCGTGGCTGTCGGCATTAGTCGTTCTGGTGTACATGGTGCTCAGCCCCCTGCTGTCCGGTCAGATCAAGGCCCGTCAGGTCACGGTAGTGCAGGAGAAAGTGGTTCCCGGCTTGCCGGGCGGAGATCAGGGATGACGTGGAAGGGCGTTCGTAGCTTTCTGGGTGTGATATGCGTCACCGCAGTACTGCTGGCTTTGCTCACAGGATGTGACCAGCTTGGAGCCAGTCTGGGGATGCCGGTCGAACGCAAGCAGGAGAGTGCACCTGCCAGCCAAACGACCATCATCAGCGAGCCGGTATCAGCCAATGACGTATCCGTCGCTCCGGAGGAAGGGCCGGGTGGAATCGCTGAGTGGTCAGGAGCGCCTCCGGAGGCGGCGGACGAACCCGTAGTCGTGGCGTCTACCGACCTCCCGCCAGACGGGCCTGAGTACCAAGCCGATCTGCTGGAGGTTCAGGCTGCAGCGCGCACCGGCAATCAAGGCCGCCTCGTGGGCGTTCCAACACAGGTAAGCGCGAATGGATATCCGGTCTACCCGGCGAACTGCAGTTTCTATCCTGATCATGCCGAGTGCGCGCTGGCTAGCGGGGAGGTGGTAGACGAGGCCTACCTGCAGGCCCACACCACGGTGATCCGCAATCTTCATGTCCTGCATGGAGGTATGACCTGCGGCATCGTGTGTGTGGACGATGATGGCAACGTGCTCGGGCACGTGTCACAAGCCATGCAGGCTTGGCGGGAAGCAAACTGTCGTTGGGAACAATACGGCATGGCCCGCTGCCGTTGAGTCGTTAGGTAAGGAAGGGGAGCCGCTGGCTCCCCTTCCTTCATGTGCGATCCAATTTCCCTTTTTTTGTTTCCAGAGCATATCGGCATCATCCAACGCCGGCTCCGAGTACATGCTCCGCCCAGGCGCCCTTGTCGTTACTGCAGCCTCGCCGCGGAATGATCCCAGACCGGTCGTGTAAATCTTTACGTCATCAGTCCTACCTATATGAGACAGGCATGTTGAGTGTTGGTAGATCAGCTGAAGGAAGCGGAAGCTGGTAGTGGGTATCAGTAGGGGGGGGCAAAGCCCCACGCGCACTTACCGTTTCTTCGCATCAGCATAGATTGCCGCTTAACGATCCTGTTCAAACACGCCGATGAGAGAAGCCTCGTCGGCATTCTTTTGTCTGGACCGGAAAGGGTAGTGCACAGATGGCGAGCTTTAGCTTTCAGATTAAGAGTGGCGGCAAGGGATGTGCGCTGAGCCACTCCAGATATGTGGCGCGGCAGGGATACCACGCCGCCAGAGGGGACTTGGTCCTTTCAGGACACGGCAACCTTCCAGCTTGGACGGGTGGGAACCCGGAAGTGTTCTGGCGGGCGGCTGATGAGCATGAGCGCGCCAATGGCGCGACGTACCGTGAGCTGATCATCGCGCTCCCGAACGAGTTGACGGGACCTCCATTGCTTCCACTGGTGTCGGACCTGGTCCACCAGCTTGTCGGGTCACGACCCTATCAGTACGCGGTGCACTCGCCGCGGTCATCTCTGGAGGGCGAGCAGAATCTGCACATCCACCTCATGTACTCCGACCGAATGTCGGATGGGTACGAGCGCTCGCCCGAGCAGACATTCGCGCGCTTCAACGCCGTCTACCCATGGCAAGGTGGTTGCAGGAAGATGAGCGGAGGTCGCACGCGGATGCAGGTGCGTGACAACTTGATCGCCATGCGCAAGCTGGCGGCCGACATCCAGAATGCACATCTTGCGCGGCAAGGCTATGTCGTACGCGTCGATCACAGGAGTCTGCGGGAGCAAGGCGCGCTCCGTGCGCCTGAGCGTCACTTGGGGCCGGGTCGGGTCCGTAGGATGTCAGGCACAGAAAGAGCTGAGTACACAGCTGCCCGTGGTTCGGGCTGGCCTAAGCCGCGGGTAGACTCGCCCAGCGAGGGGCATTCTCGTTCTCGCGAACCGGATGGCCAAGTCTGGGGAGAATGAGTAAGCATGATGAGGATGGCGTGCTCAGTGCTTCATTTGTAGCAACGTGCAGGCCTGCACGTGATCCTGGCAACGAAAAAAGGCCGCCCAAAGGGCGGCCAGGGGTCACACGATGTGGTCATGAGCAAAGGCTGCGGGGTTGAGATGTAGGAGCCGCTTGCCTCTAGCGAGATGCTCGATATGGATCACCCCTGCGCTCTGGAGCTCCAATACAGTCCTCTCAAAGCGGGCCTGATCTCGGACCGGATTGCACTTCCGGACTTCGTTCCATGGGGCTGTGGCTCGACCCTGACACCAGTACCGACGATGCAGGAACTCGCCCACCCGTTGCTTGTCCTGCTCCAGCAGCGGAACCTCGTGCCGTTCACCGAACACGCGCCGAAACTCCCACAGATGCCATTGAACCACGTCCAGCGCGCGCTGAAGTGTCTCCTGGCTTATCTTTCCTTCAAGGGAATTGAAGAAATGAAAGATCGCAGCGACACGGCCGGTGATCTCCAGCATCTTGGCCGCAGACTTCCGGATGCTGAAGAACTCACCGCCAGGGCGAAGTTGTGGTTCCAGCTTGTTGTGTACGTTCAGCCAAAGTTCTTTGGCCTCAGCGCTGAACTCGAGGAGGATGCGAGGGCGACCATTGGCTTGGCGCGCATCAGCCTCATCGAGAAGCTCGCTGATGCGTTGATGGAACGCTGGAAGATGCGCCCAGATATGGTCCTCCGTCATCATGCGCCTGAAGCCCACGTTGGATGTAGGCCAGGCAACCAGATAGCGGGCGAGATGACCTGAGCCGTCGGCGACGGCGCCGCGCTTCTTCCAGAACTGATCGAAGACCTCTTCTTGGACCATAATGCTAACGGTAATCCGGGGATTCGTCGGGCGCAGATGAAGGTCCTTACGCGCTCTGGGCATGGTGCTTTCACCATCCCATGCCTTGTTTAGAATTCCCATCTTGTCCATTGCGCCACCTCTGAGAACGAGCTCACCCTCGTCACTCACGATTGCAATCGACTTTCCATCGCCGTCCAAGGCTTCGAATAGGGCGCTCTCGGTAATGCTCTGGTGTAGCAAGTACTGTGGTACTGGCTTGCGAGGCTCGCTTAGCGCGACTGACATCAACTCGCTATGATACTGCTGCGGGTTCGCATGGCTTTTCAGTGCTTCTTTAAGCTTTGCATCCAAGGATCTTTCGGCAGTTCGCCATATGCGCATGTCGGCCTCGTAGCGAGCCAGTGCTTGCCTGCAATCTTCAGCGCGCTTCTGGTCGTGCGCGCGGAGCGGAGCTCCGACCCTCGCATCCACCGTAGTTTTGCCGATGCTAGAGTCCCCCAGCACCAGCATGTACAGGCACGTCGGGCGGATGAGCCCGGTGGGCAACAGAACGTCTGCATTGGCTTGGCTGGCTACTGCCATCGAAGCCAGCATGGAGCAGCCTACGAGAGCGGGGGGCGCTTGAGTGTGGTTGATAACCTCCTTGGCGGCGTCGCGTACGAGGGCATACATGGCTTCAACGGGATAGGGAGGAGGGTAAGTCATCATGTTCATGCCTTGCTCTTCTCAGTCGGATCACTTGCCTCGTTGTTCGCGCTCGCGGCGTGAGCAGCCATCAGTGCCTTGAAGCGACTTGGATGCAGCTTCAGTCCTTGGGTCTGGAGCATGTCCAGAATGGCCTTCTGGCTGACGTGCTTGCTCAGCAGTTCGACGATGGTGGGGTACAGCAGAGTAAAGAGCTGAGTTTTCTGGTGCTGGGCCTTAGGCTTGAGGGTGAGCAGAGCATCGGTGTATCGGCGGGCCCGCGCCTCGATGTCCTCGTTGGCTTCGCGCGTGACAGTGTCATTGTTCTTCATATGGCCCTCCTCAGCGCTTGACCTGGGCGTCAGCGCATGCAGCGACATAGGCCATCACGGCCGACCGCCACCACACCGATGGAGAGCGTTCTGAGGCGCCGAGCTTGAACGGCTTGGGGGCCCGAGGGTCATACGAAGGGGAGTTGGCGTTGATCCGAGCGTACCAAGTGCTCTTGCTGACACCAACAATCGACAGCAGTTCGGGTAAGCGAATGGCATGGTCAACGTTTGGGGCTTGCTGGATGGCGCGATAGATCGCCTCCAGGCGCTCCAGCATGGCCGGATGGGGGCGATCACCCGCGCTAGGATCGAGGCGGGAACTGTCTATCGCAAGAGACAGCCGGTTGCGATGAGGCGAGGGAAGGGGGAGTTGCGTGCTGGATGGAGCTTGGCGAGACATGGATTCCTCCGGTTGATGCGGCTAGTGCGCCGCGGTGTGGAGGAGTCTTGCCAAGTCCAGGCTATTGCCAAAATTGCGGCTAGCTGCTGGATTTACTTTAGCGCCTTTTTCTGCTAGCGGACATCTCTTCCATCTTCCGGCATATGCCGTTGTACACGTCCGCTAGCTCTTCGTACGGAGGCGTTTTTTTTGAACCCAAGAACGTAATTTTTGGGCCAAATGATCAGACGCGTTCCATTGTGCGGACGTGTCATTGGGGTTCAGGTTGCCGAGCGCTTCTAGTAGTCCGGAGTACGCCGGATTTATCGAGATCAGATGCGCAGTTTTGCCTAGCAGGAAGTCGGGGCCTTGCAAAGACCTGTCGACTTTAATTTCTCGCATGACTTCCAAAGCTGCCGCGGCGATCGCGTCCCGTATCGCCTTCCCAGATTGCCTGCCTGCCTTACTTTTTGCTTCGGACTCGGTTCTTGGTGAATGTACGATCCCAAGAAAGAAATGAGCTTCAATTAGGCAATGTAAGGCGCGCAACGTGTCGTTGCTCAGGTAAGCATTTTGACCTTCAATCCAGTAAGCGATCGCTATTTCAAGTGCGATACTGAGAGGTAAGCTCACTGCAGTGACCGTTTTGTCGCGCTCAACTTGCGCTTGAGTTACTGCATCGTGGGCCGTAACTCGGCGCTCGGTATCGGTGACCCCAATGTGCATTTCGTGTTCTGTGCGGATCATCTTCTCCCATGCTTTTGCTAGCTCCTCCTGAGCTATTTTGTATCTCCTTTTCCTTCGAATAGACGCGTCTTGTCGCCATTTCGCGTAGGCAGATGCATTTCTCTTCTCCTTGAGATTGTCACAGACACTGCTCCAGAAATGATCGAACTTAGGGCTGAATTTCCTTGTGTCGTGGATGTGTTGGATCTGGTTGAGTGTCCTATCAAACAGCGCTTCGATATCAGGGAGCCGTTCGCTGCTGTCATATCTTCCAGTGTCGCGGGAGCGCGTGGGCGCGTACGTTGTCGACACCAGCTTCTGGGACGAGGATTTTAGGGGAAGGTAGAAGGGCCTTGCGGGGGTCCGTTTGCCACGTTCGCTCAAAGTTTTGCTCCATAGTAGGAAAACTCGTACTTTCTACCGTTGCATCACGCTACAAAATCGCGATACATCAAAGGAGCGAAGCAAGTGCATAGCGTCCGGGATCGCGGCATGGCGCACGGTCAGAGGAGTGTAAGGCACAGGGACGAGCCCTGAGGAGCTAGCCAAGCTAGCCACCCACACACCATCTAGGTCTGAAACCGCCCTAAGTCCCCTGCATAGAATTCCATGCCTGCTAGCGGCCGTGCGCTTCTTGAATAGGACGTTCCTGGGTATCTACGGGGATCCAAGCAACGCCTGCCATGTCTTGAGCTGTTTCTCATCGGCGACTTCTAGCTGTGCCAATGAAGTGATCGCGGAAGTCAGAAGGGGGCGGCCCTCTACCTCGCGTCCGGACTGCATGAGGATCTGGCCACGCAGTGCTTGCAGGCGATGCTCCCAACCTGGCGTGGAGTCCCCGGCCGTCAGTGCCGGCACGCTCAACCCTTCGACCATCTCCAGCGCCTCGCCATATCGCCCCTGTTCGGCCAAGTTGCCTGCCAAGGCATATCGGAAGCTGTGGGCAGCGACGTTGTCTTGGCCGAAGTGCTTGCGAAGCCCGCTTTCGGCCAGGTGCAGGTAGTTCAAGCCTGCGTCGCGATCACCGCAGTCGTACTCCTTGAATCCTAGATTGCCCGTTTCGATCAGCGTGGCCTGGCGCTCCTCGCCATACCGCTTGGCCATGCGCTGGCGAACCGTGCGCGCGATCGGCAGCGCCTTGGCGCAATCGCCGGCATAGTCATGGATGCTCGCCACCAGCGACATCTGGACCAAGGTGGTGTAGTCGTCGGGGCCGAGGATGCGCTCGGTCGTTGTCGCAGCCGCCTCGGCGATGGGCAGGGCCTCGGCGTAACGCCCCAGATTGCGCAGTGCGCGTGCCAGCATCACGCGATAGCCCGCAACCGTGGACTCGCCAATGCGCTCGGGGCGAAGCAGGGGATCGGCCAGCAGGCTCTGGAGCAACGGAATGGCCTCCTCAGCCTTGTCGGACCTGAGCAGGCCATCGGCGATGTTGGAGCGGATCAACGCCGCCATCGAGGCGTCGTCGGGTCGCAGCGCCCGCTGCAGGACATCGGCCCGCCGGTGCGCCACCAGTGAGGGCTCTATCTGCAACTGCTGGAAGTGAAGCTGTCCACGTGCGATGGCCGCATAGAGGGCTACCTCGTTCTCCCCCTCCAGCCGTCGCCCACCTGCCAGCCTGTCTGCTTCCTCCAGCTGGCGTTCCGCCTCGGCGAACGATTCCGGTGTCCCGGCATAGGCCAACGTACGCACCAGTCCGTAACGCGTGATCAGCGTCTGCGCGTCGTCCACACCAAAGGCGCGGCCATAGTCCTGTACGGCCTGGCGCAGATGGCGGGCAGCGCGCTCGCGATCTCCCAGCGTCCGCCAGGCATCGCCCAGCGCGGCATGGATGCCGCCGCGCACCGCAGGGTCCCGGTCGAATCGCTGTGCCAAGGGCTTGCCCGCCTGCTCGAGCATCTGCCGTACCGTGGGGTCGCGCTCGAAGCCTGATCCGCCCGGGCTAAGGGCGCCGATCAGGTCATCGCTCAGAAAGCGCGTCACGGCTTCCGCGCGCGCGGCCTGCATCTGCGCGGTGCGGCGTTGCTGCTCGCTTCGCCACCAGAGTGCCGAGCTGGCCAGCAGGCCCATGCTCAACACGGCGATCGTGGCGATCACCCACGGCCTCCGGGCTCGCGTATGTTCCAGTGCCCGCTGCACCTGCTCGGCGGCGGCCGCCGCCGCTGCATGGTCCTCTGCCAGCGCTTGGCGTTGCTCCAACGAAGACAGCCGCTCGACCAATTCCGCCACGCTGCCCATGCGCTGCGCAGGGTCACCATCGGTGGCGCGGCGGATGTCCTCCACCAGAAGCGGATCCGCGATGTCGCGCTCCCAGCCTGGCGCCATCGGGCGTCGCAGATCGCCGGCCAGCCATTGGTACAACAGCACACCCAGTGCATATACGTCGCTACGCACGGTGGCAGATTGTCCGGCAATGAGTTCCGGCGCCAGGTACAACGGCGTACCGGAACTGTCGCCGCTATGGGCCGTCGTGACCGTCATGCCCATCCCGGTGATGCCCAACTCGGCCAGGCGCTCGGGCTGGAGCAGGCGGCTGTTGCCGAAGTCCGTCAGGCACGGCAGGAAGGCATCGTCACCCCGCGTGCGAACCAGTACGTTCGCCGGCTTGATGTCCTTGTGCAGCACGCCCACGCTGTGTGCGGCATCGACCGCGGCCGCGATACGCAAGAAAAACGCCAGCTTGCGCCCGCGGCTCCAGCCCAGCAGTGCTCCGTGCTCCTCGGCCCATTCCGGCAAGGCCTGTCCGCCGTACTCGCACTCCAGGAAGAACGGCTCGTTCTCGAAATTCCAGTCCAGCACGCGGACGAAGTCGTCCCGATCACCCAGTGTGTCCCGCAGCACGCGCATCAGCGTGGCTTCGCGCTTGATGGCACCCAGCCGCTCGCCGCCCATGCTGAACTTGAAGACGCGGCTGTCCCGCGTGCGTGGCTGGCGCGCTAGCCAGACTTCGCTGCCCAACGTGCGACCCAAGGGCCGCTCCAGAAGGAAGTGTTCCCTGCCGGGTACTGGTTGCCCGGGGGTGAAGGTCAGCGCAGCCTCCCTCCGTTGGCCCTGGGCCACGCGCTCGACAGGACCTTCCAACCGGTAACCCACGCGCGGGACGGTGGTGATCCGGTCCTCGCCAGCGGCATCCAGTGCCTTGCGCAACTTGCCCACGGCCGTGGCCAGCACGTGGTCCACGGTGATCCGACCGGTCCAGACCTGGTCGAAAAGCTCCTCCTTGGTCACCACCTCGCCCACGTGGCGCAACAGCACAGAGAGCACCTGCAGCGGCTTGTGCTCGATGTCGACGGCCAGTCCCGCCACACGCAGTTCATGGCGTGCCTCGTCGAACTCGACGCTGCCAAAGCGCCACCGGTAGAGCCGGGCATCAGACAATGGGGAGGCTGACATGGGGCCGATGATAACGCCGGTTACAAAGTCTTTATGCCGTCCACGGGGCTAGCCTGGCGTCCTTGAAGGTTCCTTGAAACCTTCATGAGGACGCGCGGCGGGCGGCGCCGCCAGTCTCCCCCAATGCCCGGCGTCGGCCGGGGACAGGGGATGGACGTGAAGGCCAAGGGGCGAGCGGGAAGGCGGGGTTTACGGATGCTGGTGGCGGCGCTGGCGTGGGGGTTGGCGGCCACGGCGGCCGCGCAGCCGGCGCCGCCCACCCGCAGCGTGCTGGGCCCCTGGGTGGGCACCTATGTCTGCGCCCAGGGGCTGACCGGCCTGACGCTCAGCATCACCGAGGCCACGCCCACCCGCGCCAGCGCGCTGTTCCACTTCTATGCCGACCCGCGCAATCCGCGCGTGCCGACCGGCTGCTTCACGATGGACGGCACCTACGACCCCGCCAGCGGCCGACTGCAGCTCAAAGGCAAGGAGTGGCTGCTCAAGGCGAGCGGTTACCGGGTGGTGCATTTCGATGGACATGTCGACGCCGAAGGCCGGTCGTTCACCGGCCAGGTCAGCGGCGCGCCCTCGTGCAAGCGGTTCGCCCTGGGCCGCACCGCACCGCCGGCGACCCCGCCGCCGGCGTGCGCCGCCGCCATGCCCGTGGCCCCGGCCGGCCTGCACGATGCCGGGCGCATCGTCGAGGCGCTCAGCGCCGACGGACGCATCGACCTCGACATCCTGTTCGACTTCGCGCGCGCCACGCTGCAGCCGGAGAGCCTGCCCCAGCTGGACGAGCTGGGTCGCGTACTGCAGACCCCCGCGCTTGCCGCGCGCCGCATCGGTATCCACGGGCATACCGATGCAGTCGGCGAGGCCGACGCCAACCTGCGCCTGTCGCGGCAGCGCGCGGCTGCCGTGGCCGAGTACCTGGGCCGCACGTTCGGCATCGCCGCCTCGCGCCTGGACGTGCAGGGCTTCGGCGAAAGCCGGCTGAAACGGCCCGATGCGCCCGACGCGGACGCCAACCGCCGCGTCGCGATCGTGTTGCTGGACTGAACCGCCGTGCCCTGCACCGCGGTGGTGCAGGGTGTGGTCCACCTGGAGAGGAGCGATGCCGAAGAAGACCCCGATTGCGATGCTGGCGCTGTCAGTGCTGTTGTTGTCCGCCTGTGGCGGCGGTAACGAGCTGGCCGACGGCCAAGAAGAAGCCGGCGTGCCGCTGGACGAACTGGAGGAAGCCGCCATGGCAGGGCCCGACGGGCCCGCGCCGCTGCGCTGTCCGGCCAAGGTGCGCAAGACGCTGACCGGTCCCGACATCATCGGGCTGCGCCTCGGCATGACGCTGGAGGAGGCGATGGCCACCACGCGCTGCAGCCTGGGCGAAGACGCGGTGGTCACCGAAGAGAAGCGCTGGCTCGATCGCCTGGACACGCACGGCGTGGCGCTGGGCACGCAGTTCTTCTCGGTCGAGAAGGGCAGCTACCGGCCCTGCAATTTCGCCAGCGAGTGGCAGGAGTGCCGCGGCAAGTTCAAGTGGGAACACACCGACGAAATCGTGAGGGTCGCCACGCCGGGTGTGCCGGGCAAGGAGACCGCGATGGTTGTCTGGCGCACCCAGAAATTCCGTGACGACCAGATGCCCTCGGTGGACGCCACGCTGGAAGCCCTGACCGCCAAGTACGGACAGCCGCAGGTCCGTGAGAACAGTGATTCGCCACGCGGCTACTCGGCAGGTACGCGCGACCTACAGTGGGTCTACGACCGCTCAGGCAATCCATTGTCCGAAGCCAACCCCCTGTTCGGTCGCTGCCGCAATGGCGTCTATGCCGGGGGTGAGAACACAGGGGCCAGCTGGACGGACGGATGCGGACTCAACATCAGTGCACGGGTCGTACTGAGCGGGAACAACCCCGGGCTGGTGATGGAACTGCATACGGCGATGATCCAGCAAAGCACTACCTATGCCTACATCGAAGGCATGCAGGTCGAGCTGCAGCGCATCGGCAATGCAAGGCGCGAGGCGGAAGTAAAGGAGGCCGGCGATGCCAGCGACGTGCGCCTCTAAACAGTGCGCCTACCGCATCGTGTGTCTGGCCCTCCTGTGTGCCTCGATGCTTTCCGCCTGTGAGAGCGAAGCGCCAGCGCGCGATGTGGGAAAGACGATGCCGCAGCAAGAAGCTGCCGATTCATCATCGCCTGCGGACACCACTCGGCCCGCATCGCCTGCCGGTAGTGCCGCCGACGCTACGCCACCGGCGGTTCGATTCGGCGATCGCCAGTTGGATCATCCGGACGATCTGCAGATTCTCATGCTTGCCTACAGGCTGGAGGGTCGTACACCACCGATCGACGAATGGGCGTCATCGCAGTATCGCGTGAAGTATGCGGACGAGTTCAAGCGTCCGAGCCTGCTGAAAGAGGAGCAGGAGCGCCTACAGGGCATCTATGACGGCACAGCCGAAGTTGGCCGCCTGCGACTCAACGTCAACGCGCAGTTCGGCGAATACGACGCCGGCCGGGGAGGGTACTACCTGGATGCGTTCATGCCGGGCAGCGCCTTCAGTTTCGACGCGCAGCCATCGCCGGAGATCCAGAGACAGCGGATCACTCTTCAGGTCGACAATCCGGAGGAGCTCAACTTTTGGCAACTGGATGCTGCTCGGGCACAGGACGTACTGACGCGCAACAGCGGTCTGCGCAGCGTGGTGCTGGACAGCCGGTTCATGATCACCGGCGCAAGTCGCCGTAGCGAGGGTCTGGTCATCAAGGCCCGGCTGCTGGGATACACGATCGGCAGCGATCACTACAACCGCCCCGCGACGTTTGGCGAGGTCAACTTCGATGGTCAAGGGGAGCGCTGAGATGAAATGGCGAGCCAAGGGGTCGTTGGTCGGCCTCACACTGCTGCTATCGGCGTGTGGCGGCGGATTGGCGGGCACCTACGAAGACTCGATGGGCCTGACCCAGCTGCGCTTCGAGCGTGGCGGGGTGGTGGTGCAGTCATCGGATCTGGCCGGGGTCGAGCGGCAGATGCGCTACGAGATGGACGGAGACCGCATACGCATGCGGCATCCCGACGTGGAAGGTGCAGCCTTGGTGCTCACCCGTGTCGACGAGAACACGCTGTCTGGACCGATGGGCGTGACCTACCGACGCGTGAGCGAGTGAGGCATAGCCCCATCTTCATCGGTGAGCTGCGCGAACAACCATGAATCTCAAAGAGGAGAACTGACATGCGGGACTGGCTCTACTTCGACACGATGGTGACGCCCAAGATCATCACCTTCATCTACTGGATCCTGTTGGCCGGTGCCGTGGTGTCTGGCCTGGTGCTGATGGTCAAGGGTTTCGGCCTGATGCGCTACTCCGGGTTTGCGGGCTTCGGCATGATCGTGGCCGCCCCGATCCTGGCCGTGCTTTCCGCGCTGCTGGCGCGCATCTACTGCGAAATCATGATCGTTCTGTTCAAGATCAATGAAGCGCTCCAGGAGATCCGCCGCAAGTAGGACGTGCTCGTCGATTCCGCTGCCGCCATTTCAACCACAGGGGGAACCGCGCCATGGCAACACGTATGCTTCATCGGAGTAATGAATCATTGCTGCCTGCACGATGCATGATGAAGACCAGGCTGACGACTTGGCGTGTACGCTGCCTTCGGGCAACGGCGCTGCTGATGATGTTACCTCTGCATGGCCTGGCGGTGGACCGCGGCAGGCAGGTCGTGGTGACCAAACCCGACGATGCCGCCGGGTTGATGGATGCGGTGGAGAATGCGATCTGGGCGGCCGACGGCAAGCCAGCGTCAAAGGCGGTCTATGTGGTCTACAGCACCGACTGCGCCTGGAGCAAGCGCCTGTTCGACGAAACGCGCGCGTTGGCAGGCAACGTGCAGTTGCGCTGGATTCCCGTGGCGGGCACAACGGCCGCGTCCGTGGTGGCGGGACGCGATAGTACGAGCGTCGGCAATGCGTTCGCCGGCCGGGTTTCACGCGCTGCCGACGCCAAGGCCCAGCGCGGCGTGGCCTACAACCAGGGCGTGATGGACAGCATCACGTACCAGCTGCGGCCCTATGATCGGTCGAAGACGTTCGCATTCCCGACGCTGGTGTATCGCAGCGGCAAGAGCGTCAAGGTCATCGCCGGCAATCCCCGCAACCTCGCCACCCTTGCGGCCGAGGTGGCGAGCGAGCCGCGCGCGGCATCCCTGGTGCCGGCCGGCATCGCGCTTACTGCACAGGCACCCACGCTTCTTCGCAGTCGCAACCTGCCCAAATGGGCGCACCTCAACGACACACCGATGATCTTCCGCGCCGTGCCATCGCCGCAGGCACCCCCCATCGACGATCTGGCGAAGGATTTCCTGGTGCCGGTGAGTGGCATTGTGGGAACGACGGGCTGGATCGAAGTGGCCCCGTGGGGCTTGGACAAGCGCAAGGCTTACGTGCACGACCCGCTGATGGCGCGCATGGCCTTGCTGGACTACCGGGTCAGGCCGCAGGGCGGACAGTGGCAGGCGCCGGCGGTGGTGCAGGTCAGGGAATTCCCTGATAGCGACGCCCATGTGCTGGAAACATTGAAGCCCGGCGAGCGCTATCGGCGCAGCGGCGTGGTCGAGCACGGCGGGCATGTCTGGGACCAGATCGTGCTGTATGCCGACGGTGCAGTGGGCTATGTGAGGCGGTGACCCCAATGGCGAACGTTCTCCGCCGCGACGTACGCAGGTACGTACCGGGCGTTCTGGTCGCGATTCTGGCGGCCGGTCAGGTAGAGGCTGCAGGGCCGGACGAAGGGAGCCTGCGGTATTACCCGACGGTGGAGCAGGTGAGGAAGGATGTCGAAGCGGAGCGTCGTGATGATCGGCCGGGCGAAGTCGACGGGCGCATTTCCGGCCAGTACCTGCTGCTGGCCGAAGTACTCGAGAGTTCCTGGGGGGGGCGACACGGGCCGGCATCGTTCGATGTCCAGGCGCCCGAGAAGGCCAAGCTACTGCGCGACCTGTATCTGGATGCCAGCGCCGAAAGCGGTACGCACCGGTTTCCTGCGCTCCAGCCCGAGTGTTCGGGTCGCACGGTCGAGGAGCAGAAAGCCAAGGGCATCTGCGCCCGCGTGAACTACATGGCCGCCCAGAGCAGCCAGCGCTTCCAGCCCGACGAAGTTCTGCTGGTGGCCCAGCGATATTTCCCTTCGCAGTATCGCGACGCCTTCATCCGGCACTCGCCTGCGCAGGAGTTGGACGAGTACGCATCCAAGATCGCGCAAGAGCGCCAGGCTAGACAGCGGAAGGCCGACCTTGAGAGCAAGTACGCACGGCATGAGGTCATGCGGCGCCGCGTGCTCGCGGGAGCGGTGTTGGCGATGCTTTCGGTTCCGATGGCGGCGCTGGCTCTGCTGATGCGTCGCGCAAGGCGTCAACGGGCGCGTGCCACGTCGCTGACCAGGATCATTTCGGCGGATGACCTCTATCTGTTCTCGAGATCCGGCAATGCGGTGGACGTTCAGCGTCATAGCAAGACGCACGTCACGACGACGACCGAAACACCGTACGTCCATCCTGACAGCTGGCAGTCGCGAGCGCCGACGACAACCACCACCATCACAACCACGGATCACCTGACCCTCTTCATCAAGGGCGATCACGGGAGCGAATGGCAGGAAAGCTTCGTCGATCTTGGGGTCTCCGTCCGGCCGGGCAATCGCGTCGCTGTGGTGTATGGCGGTGACAGATGGACCCGCATGGGCGTAGCGGTCGCGGTGGTCAACATTGATACGCGAGAGGTTGCCGTCGATGAAGTCCAGGCAAGACGCATCGCGTCGCGGTTCTCCCTGCTCAGGGCCACCTTCTGGGGTCTCATGGTAGCGGCCTTGGGTGCCGCGACGGATACGGCCCTTGGCGTTTTCGCGTTCACGCTGGCCGCATCGGCGCTGGGGTTTGTGGCGGCGCTGACTCTGGCTTTCGCTTGGCAATGGTCGCTGTGGGCGAACATCCGGGCGAGAATCCGAGTCTATGCCGATGGCTTGGCTCGGTAGACTTAAGTAAGGCCGTCGGCAGAAGTGCCTTGTCCGCTTTCGACCCGAAGCGGACATCGACACTTGAGGTTGGGCGGCACTCCGAACAAGGGCTTCAGTCAGGCTGAGGCGCTAGCTCACCCAAAGTGAGTAGCTCGGGCGCCTTGTCGTCAAACCTAGCGTCCAACACTGCCAAACCCTCAATAATGCTGAGCTCCATGTCTGCGGGCACGTCACACAGCAGCTGGCTTCGTAGCTTCCGTAGAAACTCGCGAGGATTCCCGACCTGACCATCTCGTAGCCGAGCCGAGCTTTCCTGCAACAGAGAGCGAATCTCCGATGGCGTTCTCATATCCAGCTCACTCTAGGTTCGGCCGGCACGCATTTGACGCATCTTTGCGTACTTCCCCATCCTTGGGGAGCGGCTATGGTCACCCGACTTCATGAAGTTGACGGGCGTATTTAAGGACCGTTTTTTCGTCCTGGGTGGCTTGCTTGGTAGATTCGAGCCAGCGCACCGCCGCCCCATGATTCTCTATCAGCTTCCCGAGCTCGCTCGTCAAGCAGTAGGCGCAAGGTTGTCCGCCAGGACTTGGCCTGGAACAGCAGGAGCAAGGCGACATAGTGGTGCTGGCTGAAGGCCTCAGTTGGTAGCAGATCTTCTTCATGAGCGCGCCAGCCACGCTTGCAGGGTCTACGGTCATGAGCGCGCCTCGCCGAATGCTGAATCCGGCGCTGGACGTTTACGAGAACGACGGCCAGCGCCAATGCGATTTCGAGTCGCTTTCCCGCTCAGGATCGCTTGCTGGGATTGCGCTGCTCGCCCTTCCCTGGCGAGTTCGCGGGCTTCATATCTTTACCCGTTACGGTCTTTTCTGGTCGTTCGCCAGCGACTGTGGCGGGCGTCTTTCGCTGTGGTTGGTCGGGCCTGTTCTTGGTGCTGCTCATGATGCATCTCCACCGACAAGGTTGTCGGTAACTCACCATGCGCCGAATCACATGACGACCGTGTGCAGCCTTAGGGCTATACGGCAGTCAACGGTTCGTTCGCGGACCGACGGACGGTAGTCTTTCGTCAGTTGTTGCCCGAGTTGCCCCTCAACGGGAAATGTTGTCGGTCGTCAACGCGGCATCCTCACGGTAGCGCAACGGCAACGGCGTAGTGTGGTTTGTCCCATCGTGGATATCCTGCACATGCCTAGCATCCGTGAGCTCTCGCTGGAGTATGAATGGCGGCAGGAGGGAGATCAGCACATCCTGCATCTGGGCGAACACGCTCTCCTACAAATTGACCCTGATCGCGACGTTTGGGTGCTCCGATCATTGCTTAAAGCCCCTGGTCTTACGCCGCTTCGGTTCGCTGTGCGAACCGTCGAGATTGGAAAATCGAAGGCGGAGGGCTGGACGATGGAGCGGCAGCACATCATCGCCCATGCGTGCGGACGAGACGATCTAGTGCCGCTGCTGCCGTACAGAATTCCGCGCTTGTCCTATGCCGAGGAGCTGGCTGACTGGACGCCACGCAGAACATGACGCCTCTTTGGTCCAATGAGGCATGGGAATCATTCAAGACTGAAGCTCGCGCAATGCATGGAGCCGGACTTCATGACGAGGCGCTGCGTGCACGCTTGGAAAGTGCCATGAAGCCCCTGCTTGCCTCTGGTGATCGAGAACGTCAGATGCGGATCCGGGAGGATGCTACGCGCTACCTGGTTGCGTGCGGCTTTCTTCCCGTCTCGACATCTCTCTAGGATTCACTACTCCGAACTCGTCACCCCGCGCTCACCCGATAGGCGCATGCTGCTTACCCATCAACAGGAAACTAGCCAGATGCGCGACATCCTCAAAACGTTGAAGAGCGAGCACGATGAACTTCGCCAGCTATTCGCTGATATGGAAAAGACCACTGATCGGGCGAAGAAGTCACGCGGCCACATTCTTAACGAGATCGAGAGCGGTTTGATCCCACATGCCAAGTGGGAAGAGCTCGTGTTCTACCCGGCATTCAAAGCGCGAGCAGATAGGGAAGGTCTCAAGTCGCACGCGGAAGCATTGCAGGAGCATCGTGCGGTTGAACTTGCGGTGCTGCCGGATCTGAAGACGAAAGACACCGGCTCGGTCGAGTTCGCGGGGTCCGCCAAGGTGCTGGGCGAGTTTGTTGATCACCATGCCAAGGAAGAGGAAGTCACGATGTTCAAGATGGCCAGGAAGCTGTTTTCCAAGGAAGAGTTGGCCGTCATGGACGAGGAGTATGATCAATGGAAGGGTTCGCCGGATGCGGCTGCCGCGCTTGCAAATGCATTGAAACAGCCGAGCCCCGAACCTGTAGCGTGAGGGAGCCGGCTTGCAAGCCGATGCACGTAGAGCAGCAAGGAGGGTCTTCGCCATTCATATGTCTCTCTCTGTCAAGCTGCGGCGCCAGTCGAGCGTCGATAAGTCCGAGTGAATAGGCCACGGCTTCGATTCGCCTTTCTGATCTTTTGGAAGGCCCGGATCGAGTCAGACGCGCCCTCTTTGTTGCGCACAAAGCTCAATGATTCAGTTTCGCTTGGCCTGTGATTGGACAGTGATCCTTAAGTAGCGCACCTTCCTCGTAGTCCAAGGGGAAGAGCATGCATAGCGAGGCAGTGGTTGACGGGTCTGTCGTGACTTCCTCTACGGGAAGTCGCGACATCCTGGAGCTTGTTGCAGTCATTACCGGGATGCGGTGCGCGGTGGCCGCTCGCGTCACACGCGAAAGCTGGATCGCGCTCGACGCTATTGATCAAGCCGGTTACGGCATCCGGAAGGGGACCCGACTCGATGCCGGACTTACTTTATGCAAGAAGGTAAAAGATACGCGCACTCCCATCTGCATTTCCGATGCGGAGAAAGGCGCAAGTCTGGATCATGACTACATTCCCGCGACTATGGGCTTTCGGAGTTATGTGGCCGTGCCTTTGGTCACTCGCGATGGCACGCTATTCGGAACGCTATGCGCCTTCGATCCGGATCCTCGCCTCATCTCTTTGAAAGAGGTGGAATCCATGCAGAGGCTTGCCAACCTGTACAGCTTGCATGTCGACAGTGAGGATGATCGGACACGCGCGAGTTCGGAGGCAACGTCACGCGAGATGTCGCTCGCGCAGTCAAGACTAGATCTCGACGAGTCGGAAAACAGCCTATTGCTTGCCAACGGGGTAGCAAAACTCCGCGAAGAGTTCATTGCTGTCCTGGCTCATGATCTCCGCAACCCATTGCAGTCAATAACCATGGCGGCCGAGATCATCGGGACAAGCAAGCTGGACAAGAAGCAGCTCAAGCTTGTTGGTCATGTCAAGCAAAGTGCGGCGCGCATACACGAGCTCATTGAAGTCACCATGGACTTTGCGCGCGGGCGTCTAGGCGGGGGAATGCTCGTGCGCAAGGAAGTGAACGAAGATCTCGCACGTAGCCTGGATGCGGTAATCGACGAGATCAGGCAGGCACATCCTGAGCGCACATTCACCTCATCGACTGACATTACGGAGAGGGTCTTGTGCGATCAGTATCGAATTTCCCAGCTGTTGAGCAACTTGCTTATCAATGCGGTGATCCATGGGAGCCCGGAGTCAGTCATACAAGTCATCAGTAGCACGGAAGACGGCGTGCTCCGTCTCAGTGTCGCCAATCGCGGGGCGATTCCGCCAACCAAGATTGGACGCATATTCGAACCATTCGATCGCCAGGGGGCCGCTCGACCCGAAGAGGGTTTGGGTCTTGGCTTGTACATCGCATCCCAGATCGCCATCGCGCACGACGGCACCTTACATGTCACGTCCGCTGAAGACAGCGGCACGATCTTCGAATTTCAGATGCCTCTCGAGCCTCTGATTCAGAGATAGATCATCGCTGAATGAATGAACGTATTAGGCGCCAGGCGGCATGTCCGCTTCTGGCCGGTAGCGGACACCGATGACGACAGCCTGGTCCTGGTTGCTGACGTCAGGCCTTGGCAGCGGGCACGTTGCTGCGCCCGCCGTCGAACGTTCTCAGAAGTCCCAGCGGCCCATTATGGAAATCGGCACTGAGATGCGGCTACCAGTGTCGTTGATGGCAGCCAAGCCGAGCCCGGCGATCGCTGAGTCGTCGTCCGAAAGATCGTCGATGTAGTTCACCCCTGCGGTGAGCTTCATACTGAAGCGCTCGGTAAACGAGATCTGCGCGCCGGCCTCAAGACCACCACTCAGTGCCCAGTCCTTCTCGTAGAACGGCGCATTCGGGATCGTGATCGCGGCATCGGGAATCTCGAAGATGGCCCTGATGACATCGGTTTCGGTCGCACCCAGTCGCGCCGCGACGAATGGTCTGACCCGGCTGCCGTCGCGGAAGAAGTGCCGGTACCCAGCCTCCCACGCGTACGCGTCATAGCCCGAGAACCTTCCGAAGACGTCGAGCTCGGTGTCGAGCGCCGGCACGTACGCGGCACCGACTCGCGCGCGACCATCATCGGCGCTGGTCTCCCTCGCCTGGAGGAACACTTCGCTCCGGTCGCTCAGTCCGTAGCCCAGTTCCAGGCCCCATGAATTGGCGGTGCCGTAGATCTGCTCATGGCTACCGGAACGAATGCGCAACTCCGCGCTGACGCCCGCCAGCGCGGGGTTCAAGGGACCGAGATCCGGCACCGGTGCCACCGCGCCGGTGTGGACGTCCCCGCTGACCGGCCTGTCGACGCCGCCGAACACCGACATCGAGAATCTTCCCTGTTCGGGACCTGCCGCAAACGCGGGCCCTACCGCCATCAGCAAGGCGGCGCCAAGAAGTTTGATCTGCATGTGCCTCTCCCATCAGTACGGATAGCGCCTACCTACTGTAGGCACGTGCTCTACGCACGCGTGATGGAGGTGGATTCAAACAGGACGAAGTATGTAAGCGGCCTTTCACTGCTACTCACGCCGCGTGCACGCGCCCAGTAGATCTGCAGATGGCCCTGCCAATGGGCGAGGTTGTCATTGGCATAGATCGTGGGCGCCTAGACCCAATCAAAGCAGGAACGCAGTTTGAGAAATTGGACAGCGACTTTCAACGCGGCCGCCCCAAACCTCCGCCACCCACGAGGTCGAGCAGATCGACCTTGTCTAGGGTCACAAGGGTGATCATGGCGCTAGCAGGAACGCACCCGGGTGTGCTTTGTGAAGGCGTCACCGACGCCGCTGTCACATCGGCTTCTCGCGTGGCGGCGTAATTAGAGGCTTAAACCCAGCATAGGATTCACCCGCATGGCCCGTTCCTCAAAAGTAAAGACCGAACAAGTTCACGAACTCCTGCTCCAGGCACTCGAGACTGAGCGCGGCGGCATCCAGATCTACACGGCCGCGGTAAAGGCAGCCGTCAACGAGGACCTCAAGAAGGAATGGGGCGAGTATCTGGAAGAGACCCGCACCCATGAGCAGGTATTGACCCGAGTGTTCGAGCAGTTGGAGATGGACACGGAGGAACAATCACCCGGACGAAAAGTTGTTGCGCATCTAGGCTCCTCCTTGGTCAAGGCCATTGAGATGGCGATGAAGAACGACGCTCCCGAAGCGGCCGAACTGGTGGCTGCTGAATGTGTGGTACTGGCCGAAACCAAAGATCACCAAAACTGGGAGCTAATCGGCAAAGTTGTCGAGCAGGGAGGCGCTCTGGCGAAGGTGCTGGAACCAGCCTACAAAGCTGTCGAAAGTGACGAGGATCACCACCTCTATCACACGATGGGCTGGTGTCGGGAACTGTGGATTCAGTCGCTTGGCATGCCTGCCGTCTTGCCCCCGCCTGAGGAGGTCAAGAAAGTTGAAACGGCCATCGGAGCATCGCGAGCGGAACAAAGCCGCGATGAGATGCTGGGTCGCCAAAAGCATTGAGTAAGGGGTAAGCGACGCCTGACAGTCAGCTCATTCGCCCCTTCCGATCGGATTCTTGTACGTCGTACCCAATCGTCCAAACGTCATCTGCCGGACGCGGCCTGTCTGATGATTGGATTCCTTTGGGCGTGGGGTGCGGACTTTGATGGCAGATTATGGTTGGCATGCAGAAGGTGCCCAGCACCTGCTCAAACGGACGCCTGTGATTCTCGGCGTGCGGCAAGTCGCTTCATGGCTTGGCCGCCCCTCGATCGGAATCAGCGCAAGAATACCTATATGCGAGTCGAGAGGGGAGTGTCCGTTGAGGCAGGAGGCAGCCCGTCAGAGATTAAGGCTCGAAGTCGCCCAGTGTCGCCAACCCACGCTTGTTCAATTCGGCTTGGACAGCGGCTTCGATCTCGGCACTACACTCTTCGGTACATCCCTCGAGCAGTGGAGCCTTCACATCTTCCACGGCACGCCAGAAGGCGGAGTCATCTTGCGTTGCGTCGGGAAGGTCTTCAAGCGCGGCCAGGAACATGTCCCACCGCGGACTGCCCAACCTTTCCTGCGCCAGCGAGCCGCTGCGGATCCCCAGCAATCCGGTCAATTCCAAGAGTCGATCATGGACTTCAATCCGCAGGTCAGGCGGTGTCTGCCCCTGCACCTGTGCCCATAAAGTTTCGATGAACTCGTGCGGGTTGCTGCCTACCTGGCCATCGCGAATGGCATTCTCGGCTTCATCTAGGCGGGCGGCAATTTCTTCGCGCGTGAGCATGGAGCGACTATAGGCTGGCGGAGTTCTCGGGCCGTGACGGCCCACTAAGCATGCTCGCCATGTCGATCTGATCGGCAATCTGCGCCTGCCGACAAGCGGCGATGACGGCCGTTTGGCGGGGCCGGATCCAGTTCTCAACGAAGATCTTGCCCCTGGGCACGCTGGACACTGCCACGGGTCGACCGGGCGTGTCCAACAGTGATGAGCTGAATCGCGCGATCAGACCGCGACCTGATGGCTCAATGCGGGCGATCGGCAGATCTTCGTAGAAGTAGGTATATGCCTTTCGATGTGGATTGATGTGGAACAGATCAGCTTGATGGGGGCTTTCTCGCCAATGAAAGCCGTCTTGAGTGGCGAATGACATGACTGCGTCCTACGAGTAATGGGCCCGCAGGTGGTGCGGGCGAACAACGGCAACAAGAATGAGGGGTAGCCTTGACGACTTGGTGACGCTAGGGGGCCATCGATGTCGGGAGATAGCCGCAGGCGACGAGATGACGCATCGCGTCCTCATAGACCTGTGCTTGGTCCATCGGCTCCGCCGAGGTATAAAGCTCGGTCATCGCCTGATCGAGTCGTTTCCAGAGCGCATCGCCGCGCAGACCGTAGGCATGGAGCGAGCGTGCCTCGTACTTGAAGGCAGCCCAGGCATCGTCCGACCAAACCGTTGTCATCAGCCGGCCTTGGCCCAGCTAGGCAACTGCCAGCGGTAGGTACGTCGTATGGGACCATGGACGATCGGAGGCGCCAGATCGGGGCGGTGGCAGGCGTTTGCGACCAGCCGCAAGCGCTGCCGTACCCATCGGTGAGCCCAACCGCGACCGTACTCCACCCCACGAATCGCGACCTGCTGGCGATTCAGACCGGACGCCTCGAGAAGCGTCTCTACAATCCACCCGTTGCCGACCGGGCGAATACGCGCTACCGCGTGAGCATCCAAGTACAGCGTCGGATGGCCATCGTCTTCTCGCCAGAGGAAGTCAAGCGGGAGCTTAGAGCTGAAAGGCATCGCATCGGACCTCCGTGTAGTGGCTGGGAGAACGTAAGTTACGCATCGGCCGTCGATGCCACGTCAATGATGACGGGTGTCCTGCTTGCCCTTCATGAACTATTTAGCCGCTTGCTGCCGGACTCGAGACACGTAGGCATTTCCATGCACGTGCCAGCGCCATGGATGCTCGCGCGCTTTTGAAATGCCGATGCGTGGCGTTGCGACGGGTGTTGCCGGCGGGGGAACCCCATCATCGACAATGGTGATTCCAAGCTCGTTATTGACCAAATCTGCGCCGTTCAACGCTCAGGTGATGCCCAGGGCTTGCGCCAGCTTGCCCGGACCATTCCCTATGTCTGCCTCCCGGCGTGGCTCTCCCCGCGCGGTACGGATAACGTCCAGGCGCTGGACGGGCTCGATCGCGCGCAGTAGAACCCCTACGCCTTCGCCCACTTCGCCGCACACCGTATTGGCGCACCAGTGGATGCCATAGCTAAAGTAGACATACAGATGCCCAGCCTCGCCAAACATGGTGGCATTGCGCTGCGTGCGCCCTCGGTAGGTGTGGGCCGCCGGATCATCTGCGCCGCAGTACGCCTCGACCTCCACGATTCTGCCCGCCCGTCCGTCGGCAACCACGATCAGCTTGTTTAGTAGATCCGGGGCGACAAGCCGGGGGTCTCGACGGTAGAAGCCCCTAGGGAGCGTCGACTTCATGGTCCGCCCTAGTGCAGCGCCGGAACCTCGGCGGTGTCCGCCTGCGCAAGGCGCTGCGTCACCGCGCGCATGAGCTTCGGTCTGCGACACTGGGCCCATCGGGTCAGCCACGCCTTGCCATGATGCAGGGAGGGCACCGAGATCCTTGAGGGTGGCTCCCCTGCGGGTTCGATCTGATGCACCAGCGTCCGCACGACCCAGCCGCTGCCGGTGGGCTCCACATGCGCCAGCGGGACCTCGGCCAGAGACAACGTGTGACGATGTCCGTCGTCCCGCCAACTGAATTCTTCGGGCAAGCGCTCGTAGCCGGCCATGGGGCACCTCCTGACATGCGTGAGCACGCTAGGAAGCGCGGTGTGGACGTTGTGTAAATCTGCTGTCTGCGCGTGAAACGGCATGTCCAAGTGTGAGAAATCGTTCCACGCGCAAGATCGTAGAACCTTGATCAATGGGTTGGGCGCGTTCAGCGAAATACTAATAGCGAGAGCGGCGGCCGCAGGTCTAGGCTTCTTCGCCCGGTCTCGCACCGTGCGACGGGGGCGCTAGAGGATGCCGACCATGCTGAACCCCGCTCACGAAACCTTTACCCATCTGATTGGCCCTGCGGCTATTGATCCTCCCCAGCTGGCCCTTCCGCTGGGCGCCGCGGCCGCACGCGCCGGCTTTCCATCTCCCGCCGAAGACTTTCAGGACGACTCGATCGACCTGAACGACATGCTGGTGCGGAATCCGCTGGCCACGTTCCTCTACCGCGCGGAGGGATGGTCCATGCTCCATGCGGGTATTTGCGATGGGGACCTGCTGGTCGTTGATCGCTCGGTGACCCCGATCGACGGCGATCTGGTGATTGCGACGTGGGAGGGCAACCAGCCCGCCTGCAAGGTGCTCAAGGTTTGCAGCGACCACATCGAACTGCACAGCCGCAATCCACATTTCCCCCCCATCATTCTGGCGCCTTGTACGGAGGCCGAGGTCTTCGCCGTGGTGAGCGTGGCCCGTCAGATTAATCGAGGGCGAAACCGTGTTCGCTCTGGTTGATGGCAACAATTTCTACGCAAGCTGTGAGCGTGTATTCGACCCGTCCATTCGCCACAAGCCGGTGGTGGTGCTGAGCAATAACGATGGCTGCGCCATCGCCCGCAGTGCAGAGGCCAAGGCCTTAGGGATTCGTATGGGCCACCCCATTCACTTGGTGGAGCCTGCGATGCGCCGTCAGCTGGTCGTGCGCTCGGCCAACTTCACGCTATATGGCGACATGAGTGCGCGCGTGGTCTCGATCCTGCGCGATGCCTCGCCGCGGGTCGAGGTTTACTCGATTGATGAGTCCTTTCTGGACATGTCGGGGATCCGGGATCGCGAAGGCTTCTGCCGCGACCTACGCGAGCGTATCCATCGTTGGACGGGTATCCCCAATTGCATTGGCATCGCGCCTACCAAGACGTTGGCTAAACTTGCCAACAAGCTGGCCAAGAGCGGTCAGGGCGTGGTCACCCTCGCGTCCAGGCAACAACAGGAAATAGCACTGCAGAACTTTCCTGTCGGTGACGTGTGGGGCGTGGGCAAGCGCTGGTCAGAGAAGCTGGCGAGCCTAGGGATCTTCTCGGCAGCGCAGCTGCGGGATGCGCCCACCGATCTAATCTTGCAGCGCTTCGGCATCGTAATGACGCGTACTCAACGGGAGCTGCAAGGTCAGACTTGCATGGATTTGGAAGAGGTGGAGCCCGATCGACAGCAGATCCTGGTCAGCCGCTCCTTCGCCGAGCGTGTGGAGGACCACGACGCGGTAGCTCAAGCCGTGGCGACGTTCGCCGTGCGAGCGTGCGAGAAGCTCAGGCGCCGCGGTCTGGTCGCCTCGGCGGTCGGGGTGTTTGCCCACACGGACGCGTTCCGTCCCGAACTCAAGCAGCACAGCCCCACTCGCATGATCAGCCTGCCTGCAGCCACCTCTGACTCCCGCGTGGTTCTGGGCACCGTTCGTAGATTGATGACGGGTCTGCTCCGCCCGGACTATGGCTACAAGAAAGCCGGTGTCACTCTGACTGACCTGGCCAGGCCGTCAGAACTGCAGGGCGACCTGTTCTCGCCTGCCGCGGTGGGGGACGACCGCCTCATGGCCACCCTCGATCAGATCAATCGCAAGTTTGGACGCGGAGTGGCAGGCCTCGGCGCCAGTGGTTGGAAGCCCAAACCCGCGTGGGGCATGCGGCAACAGATGCTGTCTCCTTGCTACACGACTTCCGTGCGTGACCTGCCTCGCGCTACTTGCTAGCCCGCCATGTTGTTCAGATCGCAAGAACGCCCGCGCTTTCCCTACGAGTATCCGGCTCATTTGCAGTCGCAGACTGAAGATCTCCCTCGGGCCGCCGGCGTCTATTACTTCCATGGGGAAGGGCAGTCCGTGCCTCTCTACATTGGCAAGAGCGTCAATATCCGCACGCGTGTGTTGAACCATCTGCGCACTCCAGAAGAGGCACGGATGCTGATGCAGACCAGAACGATCACCCATGTGCGAACGGCGGGGGACATCGGGGCGCAGCTGCTTGAAGCGCAGCAGATCAAAGCGCTTCAACCTTTGTACAACAAGAAGCTGCGTCGACTGCAGCGACTCTGTTCGATCGCCCTCGACCTAGCTGGCGTTAGATTCGTCTACTCGAATGAACCAGACTTTCGAGTACGCGAAAGCCTGTACGGGTTGTTCGGAAGCAAGGTGCGAGCAGTCGAGGCGCTGCGCACGTTGGCCGACGAACACGGCCTGTGTTATGCGCGCATTGGGATCGAGCGAACCGTACGCGGAAGGCCCTGCTTCCGGCATGCGACCGGCCGCTGCGCGGGTGTTTGCTGCGGCAAGGAGGACGGACTGGCCCACGACCTGCGTCTTAGGGGAGCACTTGCCTCCATCGAAGTAGCAAAGTGGCCATACCCCGGACGAGTCGCAATTGAAGAGCGCGATGACGGCGGGCGACAGCTCCACGTGATCGATCACTGGCGCTACTGCGGCAGCGCTGGATCGCTTAGGGAAGCGCGGAAGCTGAAAATCGCAGATTGCGAGTTCGACAGAGACGACTACTACATCCTTGCAAAGCCAATCCTACAAAGCGACTTCAAGCTTTGGGAGCTCTAGCGCTACTTTCCGATGACAAAAAGGGCGCTCCGGCCTCCCGTTACTGAGCCACTGAAGAGAATCTCAGGCTGGGGCGATGTCTGCTTCTGGCCGATAGCCAGATACACATATCGGCGAGCTCCTCCCAGCTTGAACCTTCCAGCCTTCGTCTCCGACCGTGCGCCTCTCGCCACCAAACGACAACGCTGGTCAAACTCAGTATGCGAATGATGACTCCGCTTGCGCTGACGAATAGTTTCATGGGTAGGCCCCACACTGAACCGAAATGCAGGGTAATGATCCAGTCCGAGAGCCATGGTCCGAGGCGCGGGTCGGACGCAGCCTCGCGAACCAAGCCCTTTACTGAGCGGAGACAGGGGTTTCGGGCGGGGAGGTTACGTATCCACTAGCGGCGTCCACATGCCCATCCCCGTCGCCTGCACCGCAAAGAGGGGTGATCGCCGTGCGAACGCCCTTTTGCAGGCCATCCTCACGGCGGCTCGGCAATACTTGGCGCATGTCCATGGAATCCTTCAACTCGTGGTGCGCCAGCCACCGCCGTCCGTTGCGCCGCGCTGGCTTTGTGCTTCTGATGCTGTACCTGTTGTACCTGCTGGCCGCCAATGTGTTCCTCAACACGTCCATTGGCGAGCAGGTCATCAACCGCAAGCCGGATCGATTCCAGGCACGCTGGGACTGGGCACTTAGTGCCTACCCGGGACACATCCATGCCCACGGCGTGGTCCTGGGCGGCCATGCACGTACCAACCGCTGGTTTGTCGCCAGTCCCCGTGCCGACGGACGGATTAAGCTGGTACCGCTGCTGTGGCGCGAAGTGGGTTTCGGCACTATCCGTGCCGCGGACGTCTCGGTGCACGTGCAGCGCGTGGCCGAGGATAAACCCACCATCAAACGTCCGGGCAAGCCGCCGTGGGAGCTGAGTTTCGACGCGATCACCACCCCCAGCCTGCTGCGCATGGATTTCTACGATGCCCGCGTACGCGGGCATGGGCAGGCGCGCTTTGTCTTCCGCAAGCGGCTGCAGGGCGGGGCGATGGAAGTGGGCCCGTCTACCCTGCATATGCCCGATGCGATCCTGGAGGTGGGCGAGGTCGAGCTGATGCGCGACGGGCGGCTGGACTTGGAGATCTCGCTGCCCCTGCACACGCGCGAGCGCGCGCAGGGGGCCGAGAAAGTGGGACTCATGCACGCACGCATGCGGGTGGACGGCCCGGCGCCGGGCATCGACCTGGTCGCCCACCACGGCCAGGCATTACCGCTGGGTGCCCGCGCCTCCGCTGGCCGTTTGCGAGCCGACCTGACCCTGAGTCGCGGCGCGCTGATGCCGGACAGCTGGCTGGACTGGTCGGCGCCGGTCTTCTCGCGCGGCCTCGACGGGGAGGCAGTGCGGCATCCGCTGGGCGTGGCCCTGCGCACTCGGCGCGAAGCGATCACGTTGGCGGCACGGATACCGCCCACCTCCGAGGGCGCGCCTTGGCTGGCGGCCGACCTGCGCGTGGACGATCGGCGCCTTGGCCCAGACGACTGGCTGCGGCCGCTGCGCGCGTTGGGTGGCACCGTGCGCACCCGCTGGCCGGCGATGCCGCTGCGCTGGATCGACGTGTTCCTGGACGACATCCCGTGGCTGGAGCTCAACGGCCGCGCCAACCTGGATGCCGACGTGTCTCTGGACGCCGGCGCAATGCAGGCGAGCAGCCGCGTCGACGTGGAGGATGCGCAGCTGCAGGCGCGCGTCCTCGACAACCGGTTCAGTGGGCAGGCCCGGGCACGCCTGCGCATGCGTGGCGAGGACGACGCCTCACGGCACACCACCATCGCGATTGTGATGCAGCAATTCACCTTAGCTCCCATCGTGGCTCCGGAGAGCATCGACCTGCGCGGCCGTGACCTGCGCTTGGATCTGGTGTCCACCGGTCCGCTGGCCCAGTTCCACGAGAACCTGGATGCACACCTGCATTTCGACGACGCGCAGGTGCCGGACCTGCGCAGCTACAACCGCTACCTGCCCACCCAGAGCGCGCAACTGCTCGGTGGCAGCGCCAGCGCCAGCGCCGACATCCACCTGGACCATGCCGGCGAGATGCTCGGTGGACGCATGCAAATGCGCGGCCAGGACGTGCGCTTTGTGCTGGGTCCGTCGCGCTTGGGCGGCAACCTAGTCTTGGACAGCCGTCTGTCGCGGGTTGCGAAGGGCGGGCGTCGCTATGCCCTCGACGAAATGGCGGTGCGCCTGGACGGCGTGCGGTTGGAATCGTCCGGCGCCGATGCCGGCTGGTGGGCGCGCATGCGGCTAACGCAAGGGGAGATCGACTGGCAGGAACCGTTCAAAGTTGCCGGCTGCGGCCAAGTGGAGATGCGCGACGCCAGCGTGCTGCTGGGCCTGTTCGCAGAGCGCGACGCTTTCCCCGGATGGGTAGGCAACCTGGTCGATGCTGGCCAAGCACGGGCCACTGGCGATCTG
Source organism: Pseudoxanthomonas sp. PXM01 (assembly GCF_014851815.1). Taxonomy (GTDB): domain Bacteria; phylum Pseudomonadota; class Gammaproteobacteria; order Xanthomonadales; family Xanthomonadaceae; genus Pseudoxanthomonas_A. The sequence goes on along the minus strand of NZ_JACVAJ010000002.1, from coordinate 1,168,781 downwards.
CGCATCCGCGGCGGCGAGATCGTGCTGGACCGCGTCGAAGCCAGCAACAAACGCTTCGACCTGAAGGCGCGCATGCGCATTGCCGCCGGCGCGTCAGCGGGCGACCTCTACGCACGCTGGGGCTTGCTCGGGATGGGCATGGAGCTGCATGACGGACAGCGAAAGATGCACATCGTCGGTGCGCGCGACTGGTACGACGCTCGCCCGGCCCTGCTGACGGAGAGCGAGTAGTCGGTCGCGCGGCGCAGCGGGTGCAGGGACTCGCCCTGCTGCCAGCGATCCCACATCAGCGCCTTCTGGGTATTGGTGTAGTAGATCCTCTTCCTGTGCTTCATCTGCAACACTCCCACTGCCTATGCAGCTCTCCGTGTGTTGCATCGATCATATGAATCCGCGGCCGACAGCGGACATGGCTTGTGGCGATAGATCATCCATTGGAGCGCCGGCCTGCGGTCGGTCTGGATGGGAGGGCTCCACACCCACCTGCAGGCCGGCAAAAGACATCAATCGGTCCGCGGACGGGGGCGCATGACGACCTCGGATAGCAGCAGCAAGGCTGCGCCCACCAAGCAAGGGATCAGACCCACGAGGAAGGTGGCAGTCCCCGGCGTCGCCCAGTAGAAGAAGATCGCCATCGCCAGGCCGACGGCAAGGACGATGAGGCCGGCGGTCCGCGCCTTCGTCCGGCTCCTGCCGGCGTCGATCCGTTCGATCTCCCGCACGTAGGCGAGTAGGGGCTCCGGGTCTTTCGCCTCTGCGATGCGGTGCGCCATCTCGTTGCGATAATGCGCTTCCCGTTCCTTGCGGCGGTTTTCGAGCCAGATGACGACTGAAACGAACGCTAGGCTGGCCGTGACAATGATTGCGATCATCCAGAGTGCCGCCATGAGAATCCTCCGTTCCTGGGATTGCCGAATGTGTGGTCCGTCAGACGGCGGTCCGGCCCGGCCGGTTGCATTTTCTTGACTCGGCCCGGCAGCGAAGAAAACGCAACCGCCGATCCGCTCCCTCCGTCCAAGAGGTGAGAGGAGCAGGGATGAGCATGAGTGGAGAAGACGAGGCGACCGTTGACCGGGTGCTGGCAGGCGACACCGCCGCCTTCGCCGTGCTCGTTGCGCGTTGGCAAGGACCGATGGTGAACCTGGCGTACCGCTTCTGCCGCGATCATGCGCGCGCCGAGGACATGGCGCAGGAGGCGTTCCTGCGCGTCTTCCGTCGACTGAGTACATGGCGGCGCGACGCCACCTTCTCGACCTGGTTATTCGCCCTGGCAACCAATGTCTATCGCGATGAACTACGCCGGGCCTCGCCCGAGACCGTGCCTATCGACGTCGAGGCAGCCGCAGCAGGATCGGTTGAGGAGGGCGCCGTCGATACCGACCGCCGTGCGCTGGTAAAGCGTGCCGTGCAGTCCCTGCCGCCGAAGTACCGCGAACCCATGGTTCTGTTCTACTTCCATGAGCAGGATGTCGCCGCAACGGCCCACAGCCTCGGGTTGCCCGAAGGCACGGTGAAGGCTCGACTCTCGCGTGGCCGCGATCTGCTGGCATCGAAACTGAGGAACCGGATATGAGTCCCGACGATATCGACCGCATTCTGGCCAGCGAGATCGGGATCGCACCCTCGCCGGCGTTCACCGCATCGGTCATGTGGGCCATCGAGCGGGAGACGCGGACCCTGCCGCCACTCGCTTTTCCTTGGAGGCAGGCATTGCCGGGATGGGTGGCGCTGGTCGCCTGCCTGGTTGCCGGCAGCGTCGGCATCGCAGGGGACGGCCCGGTGCAGGCGCTTCAGACATGGCTGGCCGGCCTATCCGCGAAGGCATCGACCCTTCAGCTCCACTGGGTCGCGCTGTCGATACTGGTGACGGCGTTCTCTCTCATGACCGCCAGCACCTTCGTGCGTCGACGGGCCCACTCGTGGGAGGGTGGTACCGCGGGGCGGTGACGCTGGGTTTCAATCGACGACTGCTTCCGACCCAAAGGAGACATGCCCAGATATCGGGCCGGGATCGCCCCGGAGAGACGCCTTTGCGTCGACCTACCTGAGCGCTATCGATGCTCATCGCGCAGTTGCTAAGCTTCGCGGGTTGGGATGCTCTGGGGAGAGCCATGTCGTTAGCGAAGAAGGCGGTCCGGCCCTGGCTGGCCGCTGTGCTGTGGATCGTGGCCATCGCGCAGGGCGCGGCGGCGGAGGCACCGGCCAATCCGGCGGCGTGGGGCGTGTATGCCGAGGTCGCGGGCAAGACTTGGAAAGGGGAACAGGGCGCCGTCGCGTGGGCTTGGGAGGCCGACGGCACGCTGAGGCAGTCGGACGCCGGCTCGACCAGCGTCATACGGCTGGGCGAACAGCCGGGCCAACTGGTCCAGGAAAGCGGCGCGTTGTACACCTACGACGGGTATGTCGCCGCGGACGGCTCGGTGCTGTGGCTGCGGCGCGGCCCGTTCAAGACGCCGATGCGGCTGTCGCTGAGAGACGGCCGAGTGGTGGCGGAGTCGGTCAAGATCGATGACGCCCGCCAGGTGGTGAAGGTCACCGGCACGCGGACCTACGGGCCACTCGCGCAGACGGCATCGGCGCCGGTCTCCACGGAGCGCTCGGTGGTCGTGCCGCCACCGGCCGCGTCGTTACCCGCCGATGTCATGACAGCGGGCACGGTCGCCGCACGATCACCCACCGCGACGCCGGCTCCACCGTCCGCTTCCCCGCCACCGGCGCCAAAGTCGGGCCCGCGCACCCTGTCCGAGGCCGACTTGGCGAGGCTGCGCGAGCGCATGCAGAGCGACAAGGCGCGGCGTGCGCAGGCGTTGAGCCAGGAGCAGGCGGCGGCCGAACAGCTGCGCCAGCAGATGGAGCAGATGGCCACCGTCGAGGAGGAAGCCTGGGAGGACGAGGAGCCGTCCGCACCCGCACCGAACCTGGCCGAGGTGTTCCTGACCACGCTCGGCAACGAGATGGCCAAAAACCAGGCCGAGCGCGAAGCGCAGGATGCCTTCATTCAAGACATCCAGCGCCAGCAGGCGGCCGCCGCCCAACGCCGCGAGCGCGAAGAACAACGCCGGCGCGCGGAAGCCGAGCGCGCGCGCCAGACGCAGTACGCGCAGGCCCCGTCACCGGCCGCGCCCGCGGTGCCCGACGCGGCCGCGCAGGCGCGGCAGGCCCAGGCCGCGGCACGCGACCGCGAACTCGCCGCGCAGGCAGCGGCCGAACGGCAACGCCTGCAGCAGGTGCGCGCGCAGCAGCAGACGACCGCGCCCACGACGGGGTCGTCGGGCACCGCGTCCGCCACCGCAGCGGTCAAGCCGCTGCGGTTCATCCTGACCATCGGCCTGCTCAACAAGCCGGGCGATACCGTCAATCCCACCTGCTACTCCAACGTCATCACCCGGCCGGGACCGCCAGGATGGGGTGCGCCAGGTTTCCTCCCGCAGGGATCGGGCGAGCAGGCGCGTGCGGCGGTCTACGCGTTGAAGGACGCCTTTATCGCCCGCTGCCGCGCCAGTGGCCGTGAGATCACAAGCGATGGCAACTTCAACTACGTCTGGAACCAGACCAGTAGCGACGAGCAGACCTTGCAGGGCGTGCGACCTCGCTTCCGTGAAGACGTGTCGGTGTCGCTGTGACGCCGCGCGCCGACTTCTCTTCCCCATCGAGACGATCCATGATCAGAGCCGCCCTCGTGCTTGGCTTGGCGCTTTCCACTGTGTCGCTGTCGATATCGCCGGTCGCCCTGGCCCAGTCCGCGCAGACGGCTGAGGGGGCGCAGGCGTTTCTCGCGGCCATGGCCAAGCAAGGCTTCGCCCGCGCCACGTTCGTCGATGCGCTGGGCCGCCCCAACCACGTCACCGGCACCCACACGGTGGAGATCAGCCGCATCAAGCTTTCGATCAAGGAAGAGAAGAGCACCGACACGGTGGAGAAATCGCTGGGCGAGTTCCCGGTGCCCGACCTATCCTACGGCGACGCCCAGGGCGCCGCCGATGTCTGCACGACCCGCATCGACGGCGTGCAGATGCCGGCGAGCGCCTTCGAACACAACAGCACGTCATGGGAGGAGCCCGGGTTCCTGACCTCGGTGACGGTGCTGAAGAATGAGTCGTGGAACTACACGGAAGACTTCAAGAAATTCGCCGGCCCCCACTTCATCGACTGGCGGCAGGCGCAGGTCGTACGGAGCAACGACGGCAGTCGCATCGACGTGCGGGCAAAGGGTCAGGCCTTTCCAACGAACATTCTTTCCTTCGTACCGGGCGATTCCGAACTGGCCGACCGCGTCGAGTACGCCGCGAAGTTCCTGCGAATGAGCTGCGACGAAGCGGCTGCCACTGGGTTCTGAATTCGGCAATGGTGTTGCTCTCGAGGAGATGATGTCCGCTTCTGGCCGATAGCGGACATCGGCTTCGAGCAATCGCCGGTAGCGGCTCAGTAGGGCTCGCCATTCTTGCGCGTGAAATGCCAGCTTCCACCATGAGAACGCGCTTCAAGGTCGTCATCAGGGTACAGCACGTGGTCTCTTTTAGATCGGTCCCCGATTTCGAGATAGACGACAGGACGATTGGTGCGATTCACTAAATGATGCGCATCGCTATGACCAGCCTTGAAGCCTGCAAACATGCCGGGCTCCAACAGGTGATTCCCTCGATCGTTGACGAGCGTGGGTGTCCCCTCCAGTACATAGACGAACTCATCTTGCTTGGTATGGGCGTGTCTCAGTGCCGATATCGCGCCTGGTTCAAGACGAGTCAAGTTCACGCCGAAGTTGCTCAGGCCGAAGGCGTCGCCAAGCCTGCGCTTGCTCCTTCCTGCCACGCGGCCCGAGTAGGGCTTCGGGTAGTTCGTTCCCGAATTTGGCGCTACATCATCCGAATTAAGGGCGGTTGGCCATACTTCTCTTGGCATCTCACACTCCCATGGCTGCTCTTCAGAGGGGGTCGCGATCGAGCGAAAGCTTTAGACGGATGCGCTCCTGACACACAGCACCCCTGGACTCGTAGAAACCGAGAGCGCTCGTGTTCTCGGTGGGCGTAAGCCACTCCATTCGCGTGCACTGCTTGGAGCAAGCGAAGTCACGCATTGCGCCTAGCAGGTCAGAACCAAGACCGACACCGCGGTAGGCTTCTTCGATGAAAAGGGCATCCATCAAGAAGTAGGTCGAAGCGCTCCACGTGCAATAAGTTAGTGATCCAGAGCCATATCCGACCATCTCGTCGTTGACGAACGCTATCCACGCATAAAGTCGAGGGAAAGGTCCCCATAACGCCGCCTGCAGCGCATCTGGGGACGGTGGCCCCGGAAGCGTGGCGCCCTCGTAGGCTGCGTGCGCAACGCACAGCGGAACCATCGCTGCCGCGTCGGCGGGAAGGGCGCGGCGAACGTGCACCTTATACGCTCGCCGAAACTGTGGTCGCCAGATCGAATCCCTCGTCCTGCCAGCCCGTAATGCCGCCGACCATGACTTTGACCGGCCGTCCCAACTCGGCAAGACGACGGGCCGCTCTGTCCGCGCCATTGCAGTGTGGCCCTGCGCAGTAGGTCACAAACAGCGTGCCATCCGGATAGTGGCGCATCGAGGCTTCGGTGATCTTCCGATGGGGAAGGCTTGTCGCGCCTGGAACATGACCTGCGCCATAGAGCTCGTGCGAACGCGCGTCCAGCAGCACGAAGCCTGGATTTCCACGTTCGATAGCCTCGTGCACGTCCCAACAATCGGTTTCAAACTGGAATTTACGCGCGAAGTGCAACTGCGCCTCGTCGGACGTCGCTGCGGCCACTTGCGTTACGGCATTCTTGGGCATAAAAATTTCCTCGTTATCTGGCACAGCATGAGGTTCAACATGCGATCACTCGGCAAGGACGAAGCGCGACAGTTCGCGTTGTCCTGGCTCCCTGCGTGGACCGGCAACGATCCTGAGCGTCTGGTGAGCTTCTACGCGGACGATGCGTACTATCTGGACCCCGGCGTGCCTGATGGCATCAACGGAAAGCCTGCGCTGCTCGCCTACTTTTCCCGGCTGCTGGCTTACAACCCGCACTGGGTCTGGACGCAGGTAGAGGGCATCCCCATGGAAGACGGGTTCTTGAACAAATGGCACGCCACAATTCCTGTCGGAGACAAGATCTTGTCGATCACCGGCGTCTGTCTCGTGCAGTTGGATGCGCAAGGAAAGATCCGGCGCAACGAGGTCTACTTCGACCGGTCGAACTTGCTGGCGGAGATCGCCAGTCAGCGCAAGCGCTGAAGCTATAGTCCTCCTGCGACATTGAGCACGCAGCCCGTGGCGTAGGAAGCGTCTGCGGAGACGAGCCAGGCGACAGCACCGGCGATCTCCTCCGGCCTCCCTGGACGCTTCATGGGTATCCTCTCGGCCACGCGCTGCGCACGATCCGGCTGGCCGGCGCGCGCATGGATCGTGGTGTCGATGGTCCCCGGCGATACGGCGCTGACGTGGATGTTGCGTGGCGCGAGTTCTTTGGCCAAGCCGATCGTGAGTGTTTCCACCGCCGCCTTCGTCGCTGCGTAGCCGACGTACTCGTTCGGCGAGCCCGTGCGCGCGGCCACGGAGGAGATATTCACGATGGACGAGCGCTCTGTCCTGGCGGACCAGCGACGGGCTGCCTCCCGGCAGAGCCGGATCGTGGCCGTCAGATTGACGGCGATCACGCGGTCCAGGTCGTCGTCGCTCAGGTCTACCAAGGGTCCGAGCTTTCCCGTGACCCCGGCATTGTTCACCAAGCCGATAACATGGCCGAGCGCCACCGCGGCGTCGAAGATGCGCTGGGCAGCATCCGGCTCGGCGATATCGATCCGGACGCCACGGCAGGGCCTTTCGGGCGAGTGCAGCCCCCGTTCCAGCGATGCCGCATCCTGGACCGAGGAGGAGTGCGTGAACAGGATGCCGTAGCCATCCGTGTGGAGGCGCTCCACGATGCACCTGCCTATGCCGCGCGTGCCGCCGGTAACGATGATGATGGAGCTTGATGGAGATGGTGTTGTCATTCGGTCCTCAGCATGTTGCCCATTCAAGGGCGTCTTCCAGGCGATCATCGCCCCAGAACATTTCTTGTCCGACGAAGATCATGGGCGCTCCGAACACCCCTCGCACCATGGCCTGCTCCGTGCGCCGTCGCAGCAGCGCCTTGTTCGTCTCAGACTCGGCGTCTGCCATCAGTCCCGCGCTCGGGAGTGCCAGGTGATCAAGAATGCCTCGCATGGCCTCGTAAGTGTCTATGTCGCGATTGGCGCCGAAATGGGCCAGCATCGACAGCCTGCAGAATTCGCCGATCCAGGATGACTCGCTGGCCAGTGTGGCGATCCTCATCGGCAGCAAGGTTCGCCGTGGAAAGACGCTGGGCTGCACGAAGGGCAGGCCGAAGCGCTCTGCGCGCCGGCACATGTCCCGCCATACATAACGGGATTTCGCTTCATGCAGGAAAAGCGGCGACGACGACCACCCGATTGCCTTGAAGATGGGGCCGAGCAGGAAGGGTCTCCATTGCACGGCAATGCCGTGCAATGCCGCCAGCGATTCGACCCGCATGATGGTGGGATAACAATAGTTGCTGCTGAAGTCGAACCAGAGTTCGATCGTCCGATGTGGCTTCATGACCTGGTGATCCTTGTCATGTGCACAAGCCCGTCAGCCAGGCGCCGAGCCACAGACTGGGATCGGCCGGCTCAAGCCAAGCCCTGAATACGCACGCGGCCAAGCCGAAGCCCAGTAAACCGAGTGCTGTCCGTGACAGCAGCCGGGGCACGCTCATGGCGCCGCCCCCGCCACCAGTGGCCGGTGCCGTTGTCGGTCATCGATCGGCCAGTGAAGTGCGGCGGCGATCAGCCCCAGGGCCATCGCGACGAGCCAGATCGGTTGATAAGAACCCATCTCGTCGAAGACATAACCGCCCAGCCAGACGCCCAGGAACGATCCCAGTTGGTGGCCGAAGAAGACGAAGCCGAACAGGGTGGCCAGATAGCGCACGCCGAACACACGCGTCAGCACACCGTTGGTGAGCGGGACGGTGCCCAGCCAGAGGAATCCCATGACCGCCGCGAACCCATAGACCGTCCACAGGCTCAGCGGCAGCAGAATGAATAGCCCGATGGCGACGGTGCGCGCCAGATATAGGGTGGCCAACAGGTTCTTCTGCCGCCATTTGCCGCCCAGCATGCCGCATACGTAGATGCCGACAATGTTGGTCAGCGCGATCGTCGCCAAAGCGCCGACGCCGGCCATCGGTCCCAGGCCCTGATCGATCAGATAGGCAGGTAGGTGGGTGGCGATGAAAGCCAACTGGAACCCGCATGCCAGAAAGCCCAGGTTGAGGAGCCAGAAGCCGCTGTGCGAGATCGCTTCCCGGACCGCATGGACAACGCCCCGGTCGCCATCCTCATGTTCGGTGATGGCATACGCAGTGCGATCCTTCAGGGGCAGCGCCAGCGGCGCCAACGCCGCCATGGCAATGGCCAGGATCCACAAGCTCGCTTTCCAGTCGAGGGACGCAATGAGCTCCTGCACGAGCGGCACCATGACGAACTGGCCCAGTCCACCTATTGCCCCGGTCACCGCAATGGCCCAGGGGCGCTGACCAGGCGCCACGAGTCGGCTAACTGCGGCGTAGATGACGCCGAATGCGGTACACGACAGCGCCACGCCCAACGCCACGCCGCAGGCCGCCACGAACATCGCCGGACTGCTTGCTTGCGTCATGGCCGCCAGTCCCAATGCATACAGCACGACACCGAAGACGACCACGCGTCTTGCTCCATAGCGATCCGCCAACATGCCGGTGAACGGCTGTGCGATGCCCCAGGTCAGGTTCTGCACCGCCAGAGCGAAGCCGAACAGCTCGCGCGACCAACCCTGTTCACCCGTGACGGGAAGCAGGAACAAGCCCTGGACATGGCGCACGCCCAAGGCTAGGCCCATCACCAGACCGGCCGCGATCACCACGCCCCAAAGGCGACGCGGGCCGTGGTCGATCGTCCGAATGCATGCATCCTTGGAATTCGTTTCCTGCGGGTGCGACATGCTGGCGCTCGCTGCGACAGTGGGATAGTGTCGCTATTAGGGGCGATGCGCTTTGCCGCTTCAACCTACTTTTCGGAACGTTCGCATTCCTCGGGCGCATGCCAATGGATTTCGCAAGAATGCCCTCGTTGGACCTAGTTCGCGGCTTCGTCGCGGTGGGGCGGCGCATGAGCATCACGCTCGCGGCGAAGGATCTGCACCTGACCCAGTCGGCCGTCAGTCGCCAGATCCACGCGCTGGAAGAACAGTTGGGGGTGAAGCTTCTGGTCCGCGGTCATCGCACCATCGAATTTACCCCCGAAGGTGAGCGGCTATATCGAAGCGCGGACGGGGCGCTCCAGCAATTACAGGACGTGTTGGGTGAGCTGCAGGCCCGCACTAGGAACAGGCCCGTGACCATCAGCGCGACGATCGGCTTTACCGGACTGTGGTTGCTTCCGCGCTTGGGAAAACTGCAAGCCCTGTATCCCGACATCGATGTCCGCGTGGCGGCGCACAATCGACTGGTCGACCTGCGCAACGATGGCATCGACTTGGCCATCCGCTATACGTCTACCGATCGTGCCCCATCAGGTGCGAAGCTGCTTTTTGCAGAAACCGTCGTGCCCGTGGCCAGCCCGTCGTTTGGTGCCGCGAGCTTGCGCTCGGCGGGAGCTGTATCCGCGTTGACTCTTCTGGAGTTCGATGACGAGCGCTACCCATGGCTGCAATGGCGCCCTTGGCTGGATGCCCACGTGGGCGAAAAGGTCAAGCCACGGACGCTTCTGCACTTCAACCAATACGACCTGGTGATCCAGGCGGCATTGGCGGGACAGGGCGTCGCGCTGGGGCGCTACGAACTGATCCGACCCATGATTGAAGAAGGTCGGCTTGTAGTCATCGAGTCTGCCAAGGTGACGCCTACTAGCCACCACGGGTTCTGGCTCATAGAGGCCGAGCCTCGGCCACGACAGCAGGTGCAACAGGTTGCGGATTGGATTAAGAGCGAGGCGATCAGACTGTCGGCACCGACGCCAAGTGAACCCGAGGGAGAGGTCCATGTTGACCGATAAGGTCCGAACGTCGATGGAAGCCAGCGTACTCTGCTGGCTGGCCACGGCGGACGCGAATGGTCAGCCCAACGTGTCCCCCAAGGAGGTTTTCCGAGCCTTCGATGATCGACATGTGGTCATCGCGAACATCGCGTCTCCTGTCAGTGCGAAGAACATCGAAGAGAATCCGCGCGTATGCGTGAGCCTGGTGGACATCCTCGTACAGAAGGGCCACAAGATGATGGGCTCAGCCATCAACGTCAGGCGGCATACGGAAGACTATCGAAAATGGGTGACGCCTCTGCTTCCGATCGTAGGAGATCGGTTCCCGGTCCGGAGTGTCTTTGTGATCCAAGTGGAAAGGACGGTCGAGATTGTAGCGCCAAGCTACCTGCTTTTCGGAGAGAGCACATCGGAGTCATCGCAGATCGAGGCGGCGGAAGCGACTTATGGGGTTAGGCGACTGCCGGGCGCTTAGCTGGCGCTCTGGAGATTGTCTGCTTCCGACCCAAAGCGGACGTGACTCAAAGCCTCGAATCACTCAAGTCGTACGGTGGTCTAAAGTTGCAATGCCCGTTCACGAAGTCGTGGCAGTAGCGTTCACTTATGACTGCTCGTCGTCCTGGAGCATGGACGTACTCCACTCGCCCCCGCAAGAATCTCGGCGTTGGCGACAGAATCACGCTTTACGAGTTGATGCGGAACCACGTGATTGACCACCACACGCGTTGATCGAGGCGCGTTTCGCAGCTGGCGAAGCAGAATATCAATGGCCGCGTCTGCCATTGCGGCGATAGGTTGATGGATCGTAGTCAGCTCTGGCCACACCATTGTTGCGGCCGAAGTGTCGTCAAACCCGACCACCGAAAGATCTCGGGGCACGTCGAGGCCTCGCCGGTGCGCGACCGATACCACCGCCGATGCCATGTCGTCATTGCTCGCGAAAATAGCGGTTGGAGGATTCCGCAACGCTAAGAGTCGCTCAGCTGCCTCCAGTCCCGATCGATAGGTGAAATGTCCGGGCTGGACCAGCTTGTCGTCATAAGTGATGCCCGCTTCAGTCAACGCGTCCCTGTAACCCTGCCACCGGTGCGCGCTGGCGGTCTGGTTTGGATCGCCCTTGATATACCCAATTCTCGAGTGCCCGTGCGCGATCAGGTGGGCGACCATGTCATGACTCGCTCGATGGTCGTCGATACGCACGCAGGAGATGGTGCTGCTGAATTCGCCCGATGCGATCGCGACTACGGGCACTCCGGCTTTCGCGAACTCGGAAACGATCACTTTTGACTCGCACAAGGGCGGAGGCAGTATCACGCCAGAAACGCTGTTTGCCAGCTGGCGTGCGGCATCGCGACGGCCCCGCGGATCTAGTCCATCCCACGCGGCGATCGTCAGCTGTGCAGCGGCACGTGCGGAACCCCGCAATGCGCCGACGAGGAGCTCACGCAGGTAGTTCGAACTTGGGTTCGTGTAGATGAGCGCGATAGAGGTGCTCTGCGCCGCGGCAAGCGCGCTCGCCGCAGCATTGGGGCGGTAGCCGAGCTCCTTCACACTACGTCGCACGCGCTCGCGATTGGCTTCGCGCACGCCCGTGTGACCATTGATGACTCGCGAGACCGTCATGGGGGACACGCGGGCGTGCTGTGCGACCTCGTCGATGGTGACAGCCCGCCCTTTGCGGCGAACGGCTTTCGATGTCTTGTTCACTCTCGGTGCTCTCGATGGGTCCTGCCGGGCTGAAATTGCGGTTACTTGCGCACGCCCGGAGCTGAAACCGTTTTCTCGGGCTGCCGGGTGGTCGGTAAGACCGCCCTCACGCATTGATCTGCTGGGACTTTGCTGCGCTGCATGGTGACAACCGGGAATGTGCGTGATTAGTCTGCGCTCCAACGCGATGGTAGCGCTACCATTATTCCAGAGCTAACCGGATTTCTGGGAACGCTAGCCCGCCGCGTCGTCGTCTGAATACGTGAGAAGTCCGGCATAGGTGGCGAGCCCAGTTAGGTCTTGCAGTGTCGGGGCTGGAAGGCGGGCCATGCCCGTGGGCGCCCCGGGGGGGGCGGTACATCCAACTGATCGTAGCGAGAGGGGACATCCATGAGTGCGTGCAGTTTCCGTAGAACTCCAGACCTGAGGGCAAGTTCATGAGCCGGAAGTTGGCGAAATTCAAATCGAAGGCCATGTTCACCTTCGTCGGGGGCGTGCTGGTCATCAACCCCGCGTTTGGCCAGGAAACGCAAACCCAGGCGCAAGCCCAGGCTCCCCAACAAGAGCAGGCGCAGGCGGCGCGCGATGCCACGACACTGGATTCGGTGGTCGTGACCGGCATCCGCGGTAGCCTCAGCCAAGCGATGGACATCAAGCGCGACTCGGCCGGCGTCGTCGACGCCATCAGTGCCGAGGACATCGGCAAGTTCCCCGATACGAACCTCGCCGAGTCGCTCCAGCGTATCACCGGCATCTCGATCGAGCGCCGGGACGGCGAAGGTGCGCAGGTAACGGCGCGTGGTTTCGGTCCGCAGTTCAACATGGTGACCCTCAACGGGCGCCAGATGCCTGGTGCCGATGCATTCGGCGCGTCCGGTCAGGTCGCGATCGGCGGCGTGGATGGTGGCACGCGTGCGTTCAACTTTGCGCAGCTCGCGGCAGAGGCGATCAACGGCATCGAAGTCTATAAGACCGCCCAGGCACAGGTGCCAAGCGGAGGCATCGGTGCGACCATCAACATCCTCACAGCACGGCCCTTCAACTATGAAGGTGTCGTCGCGAACGCGGGCATGAAAGCCGTCTCGGACCAGAGCGAGCCGTTCGACAACAGCATCACACCGGAGTTGTCGGGCATCTTCAGCTACACCAATCCGGACAAGACGTTCGGTGTCAGCCTGAGTGCGAGTCAGCAGAAGCGCAAGGGCGGCTCGGTGCAGGCGACCGAGAACTACTGGAACGTGCAGCCCTGGACCGGAACCATGCCGGGCAATCCCAACGTGGTCAATGCGCCTGCGGTCGGTGACCTGTATGCGCGCCCGAACGATCTCCGCTATGCGTTCTCGGAATTCGAACGCGAGCGCGTAAACGGCCAGGCCGTGGTGCAATTCGCGCCGACCGACAGCCTGACCCTGACGCTGGACTACACCTATTCGACAAACGAGATCACCGAGAACCGCGGTGAGCAGGCGATGTGGCTGCAGAACAGCAACTACACCGATATCGAGTTCGATACCAGCGGCGCGGTCGCTGTGCCGGTGTACATCCGCGAAATCGCCGGCACCAAGGATTTCGGCCTGGAACAGCAGCGCAGCATGCAGAAGTACAAGCTGGGTTCGCTGGGCCTCAACGCGGCCTGGGACGTGAACGACAACTTCCGCCTCACCTTCGACGCCCACAATTCGAAGAATGAGAGCCGGCCGAACGATCCGCTGACCGGCGGTGGCTCGATCTTCATGAGCATCGCCGGCACCAACAACTGCACGACCGGACCGCACTGCGGCGGCACCTGGGTGCAGGAGCTGGCGTTCAATAATGGCCTGCCGGTCGGTACGCAGACCTGGTACCCCACCGATGGCGATGCGATCGCGGGGACCAACGGCGTGGTCAACCCCGGATTCGTGGAAGGCGAGATCGGCTCCCAAGTGCTTCGCATCAATGCGCAGACACAGGTCAGCGAGATCAAACAGGCCCGCATCGACGGTGAGTGGAGTTTCGACCAGGGTCGCTTCCAGTTCGGCGTGGACACCAACAAGTCCACTACCCATCGCATCCAAGCGGCAGAAGCGTATTCCACGCTTGGCGACTGGGGCGTGGCCAACGTCGATTCGGACACGGCGGCCGGTCTGGTGGATCTGCTGCGTCCTGTGAACATCGTCGGTATGTTCGACGACTACAGCGCGGTCAGCTGGCCGGCTTGGCGTGGCAATGCTGCCGAACTCGCCCAGTGGGCCGCGGGCCAATATGGCGTGGGGCTGGGTGTCAGCCCGCAGCGTGCGGCCGACAACCGCGTGGAGGAGAAGACCAACTCGGCCTACTTCCAGATCGAACTCGATGGCGAGTTGGGCGGCATGCGTACCAACACCCGGCTGGGCGTCAGGTACGAGACGACGGATGTCGTGTCTACCTCCGTGATTGCGATCCCCGAAGCCATCGAGTGGCAGGCCAACAACGACTTCCGCATCGTGCTGTCGGACGAGCAGCAGCCCTTCAGCGAGAAGGCCAGCTATAGCTACATCCTGCCCAACCTCGACTTCAGCATCGATTTCACCGATGAGCTGAAGGGTCGTGCGTCGTTCGGCAAGACTATCGCCCGCGCCCCGTATGGCAACCTCTATGCCGGCCCGGGCGCTCAGCAGCCCTTCGGTTCCGTCCTGCTCGACCCGTCCGTGCGTGCGAGTGGCAACGCGCAGAACCCCAGCCTGAAGCCGCTGGAATCGGACAATCTGGACCTCGCGCTTGAGTGGTACTTCGCCGATGCGAGCTATGTGTCATTGACGTACTGGAACAAGTCGGTCGACAACTTCATCGGCAACACGGTGGGCCAGGAGTCCCTGTACGGTCTGCGGGATCCCACGTCCGGACCGGATGCCCAGACGGCATTGGCGTTCCTGACCAGCGCAGCGTGCGTCGCCCAGGTCGGTGCGGCCAACGCGGCGGCCTGTTCGGCGAACGACACCTCGCTGTTCACGGCACTGGCGTTGCTGCGCAACGATCCGGCCGGCCTGGCGGCGTTCAACGGCACCGGCGCGCAGATACTGGCGACTGAGGCGGCGTACAACCTCTATGGTGAAGCCGACGATCCGCTGTATCAATTCAACGTCAACCGGCCGATCAACCAGAACCAGTCCAAGCTGCACGGGTGGGAACTGGGTGGGCAGTACTTCTTCGGTGACACGGGCTTCGGCATCCTGGCCAACTACACCGTCGTGCGCGGCGACGTGGGCTACGACGATGGCGGTGATCCGGCCATCGACCAGTTCGCGCTGACGGGCCTGAGCGATACGGCCAACGCCATGCTCATGTACGAAAAATACGGGTGGTCGGTGCGCCTGGCGTGGAACTGGCGCGATGAATACCTGATCCTCGCCAACCAGGGCGCGAGCCGCAATCCCTACTACGTGGAGGAGTACGAGCAGTGGGACCTCAGCGTCAACTACACGCTCGATGACCACTGGTCCTTCGGCCTCGAAGCGATCAACCTGACGGGCGAGGATGTCCGTTGGCGCGCGCGCACCGACCAGATGATCGTGAAGCTGGCCGACCAGGATCCGAGGTTCATGCTCGGCATGCGCTACAAGTTCTGAGTTAGGCGATAACCACCCTCTCTGGATGTCGCCGAGCGGGACCGCTGCGCGAGCAGCGGTCCTTTTTCACGAGACCAACGCATGCGGCGGACTGGCGCGGATGTCAGCGGCCGGCGTTAGTATTGCCTGACGACTCACGACTCCCGATACAGGCAGACGATGGCCCGTTACGAACTTCTCAATAATGTGTCGCACAAAGACCTCCGTATCGCCACCGGCTTCGGGCCCGAGTTCGGAGACGATGTCGGGATGGTGCCGGCGTTTCCCAGCGAATTCGCCGAGTTGCAGCGGGAGTACCCGATCTTCCTTCGCAAGGACCCCGCCGACGGGACGTGGCAGTCGGTCGCGTTGCTGGGCTTCGAGCAGCGTGAAAATCTCTTCCTGCGCGACGGCCACTGGAATGCGAGCTATCTCCCCGGCGCCGCCGCGAAGGGTCCCTTCCTGATCGGTTTCCAGGAGCAGCGGATCGACGGCGAGCTTCGGCAGGAAGCGGTGATGCATGTGGATGTGGAGCATCCGCGGGTGAACTTCGTCGTCGGGGAGCCGATGTTCCTGCCGCAGGGCGGCAATACGCCGTATCTCGATCACATGGTGGACGTGCTGCGGGGCATCCGCGACGGCAGCGCGTTCGGTAGCGAGATGTTCGCGGCCCTGGATGCTGCCGGTCTAATCCAGCCGGTCAGCCTCGACGTTCAACTGGATGGCCAGCACCGGGTTGCGGTCAATGGCCTGCACGGCATCGACCGGGAGCGGCTGGGTGCGCTCGACGCGTCGACGCTGCATGCGCTCCACCGGGCCGGCTACCTCGAAGGCGCCTACCTGATGCTCGCTTCGCTGCACAACGTGCGTCGCCTGATGGCCGAGAAGCAGCGTCGCTTGCGCGCCCAGGAATCTCCGACATCCGGCGGGCATTGACGCGATGGTGGACGGCCAGGCAATGCGTGTGCTGCACGATATCAGTGTCGATGCGCTGCCGCTGGACGCGCTGCTAGACGCCGGCCAACCCGTCGTACTGAAGGGGATCGCGCGCGACTGGGGCCTGGTCCAGGCAGGCCTGCGCTCCGTCGACAATGCTATGGCATACCTACGTGGCCTGGATGCGGGCGCCCCGGTCCAGTACTCATTCGGTGACGCGGACATCCAGGGGCGTCCGTTTTACAACAAAGACTTCACACAGTTGAATTTCGACGTGCGGCGGGGGCGCTTCGCCGAGGTGCTGGAGGGCATCGCGGCCCACCTCGACGATCCGCATCCGCCGACGTACTACGTGGCCTCACTGTTGATCGAGCGTTCGTTGCCGGGGTTCACGGCGGTGAACGGACTGCCGCTGGCACGCTACGGCATCGACGCGCCGCCGAGCATCTGGATCGGCAACCGCGTCGTCGCCTCCTGCCATTTCGACGCCCCGAACAACCTCGCATGCTGCGCCGTCGGCCGGCGCCACTTCACCCTGTTCCCGCCGGATCAGATCGGCAACCTGTATCCCGGTCCGCTCGAGCCGACGCCGGGCGGACAGGTGGTCAGCGTGGTCGATTTCGACCGGCCGGACTTCGAGCGCCATCCCCGGTTCCGCGATGCGCTTGCCACGGCGCAGACCGCGACGCTGGAACCGGGCGATGCGATCTTCATCCCCAGCATGTGGTGGCACCACGTGCGCAGCCTCGAGCCGTTCAACGTGCTGGTGAACTACTGGTGGCGCCGGTCCCCCGCATTCCTGTCGTCGCCGCTGCCGGCGCTGCACCACGCGTTGTGGACGTTGCGCGATCTGCCCGAACGCGAAAAGCGCGCATGGGCGGAGATCTTCGACTATTACGTGTTCGGCCCAGCCGCGCGCGCGGGCGAGCATCTGCCGGAGCCTGGCCGCGACCTGCTGGGCCCCATCGACGAGACACGAGCCAGGCGCATCCGCGCCATGCTCATCAACCGCCTCAACCGCTGATCACGGGAGTGACCGCAGTGGATTCTCCAGACGGGCCAGAAGGACATATCCGCAACGTGGTGATCGCCGGCGGCGGCACCGCCGGTTGGCTAGCGGCCTGCGCGCTGTCTCACCAGTTCCGTGACAGGCTGCGGATCACGCTAGTGGAGTCGGAACAGATCGGCACCGTGGGTGTCGGCGAATCGACGGTACCGCCGATCCGCACGTTCCATCGTTTCCTCCAGATCGACGAGCAGGAATTCCTGCGGGCGGTGGCGGGCACGTTCAAGCTCTCCATCTCGTTCGAGAACTGGCGGCGGCCGGGCGAGCGTTACATCCACCCGTTCGGGATCACCGGGCAGGGCACCTGGGCAGCGGCCTTCCATCACTTCTGGCTGGACAGCCTGCGCCGCGGCACGCCTTCGGAACTCGGCGATTTCTGCCTGGAGACGGTCGCCTCGCGCGGCGACCAGTTCTCCCTGCAGACGCAACCGCAGGTCAACTACGCGTACCACTTCGACGCGGGGCTGTACGCGAGGCTCCTCCGCCGCATCGCCGAGGGCTATGGATTGCGGCGCGTGGAAGGCAAGATCCGCGAAGTCACGCAGGATGCGCACGACGGGTCGGTCGCCTCGCTCGTGCTCGAGGACGGCCAGATCATCGAAGGCGATCTGTTCATTGACTGTACCGGCTTCCGCGGCTTGCTGATCGAGCAGACGCTGCGGACAGGCTATGAGGACTGGAACGAGTGGCTGCCCAGCGACCGTGCCGTGGCGGTACAGACCGAATCCGTCGGGCCGCCGGTGCCGTACACGCGCGCGATCGCGCACGAGGCCGGCTGGCGCTGGCACATCCCGCTGCAGCACCGCGTGGGTTGCGGGCTGGTGTTCTCCAGCCGCCACATGTCCGATGACGAAGCGCGCGCCAAGCTGTTGCGGGATGTCGGTGCGCCCGCGATCCGCGAGCCGTGGCTGGTGCCCTTCCGCACCGGGCGCCGGCTAAAGGCCTGGAACAAGAACGTGGTGGCGCTGGGACTGGCCAGCGGATTCATCGAACCCCTGGAGTCGACCAGCATCCATCTGGCCATCAGCGCCGTGGTGCGCCTGGTGCAGCTGTTCCCGTTCGACGGCATCGCGTCGTCGCTGGTCGAGCTGTACAACGAGGTCAGCCGCGCCGAGATGGAGCATGTGCGCGACTTCATCATCCTGCACTACCACGCCACGCAACGGGACGAGCCCATGTGGAAGGCGTGCCGCGAAATGGCGCTGCCCGAATCGCTGGAGATACGCTTGCGCGCGTGGCGCGAGCGCGCCCATGCCTGGCAGGACCCGAACGAGCTTTTCCGGGTCGATTCCTGGACGCACGTGCTGCTGGGCCAGGGTATCCAGCCCGGGCCGCCCCATCCTTTGGCGCGCGCGTTGGCCGACGACGACCTGCGTACGCTCTTGGCTTCCATCCGCCGCCCCATCGAGAGCGCGGTCGCGACAATGCCGTCGCAACAAGCGTTCATCGATCGCTATTGCAAGGCTGGACCCGAAGTTTGGGGAAACCGTCCTGTGCCGCGGTGACCCGGTGGACGGGATCGCCCCATGCTGATGCACAAACATCCAGATATCCGGATCGCGCGGCAGGCGATCGGACGCGAGGGTGCGCCGCTGCTAGTCATCGACAATCTGCTGGCGGATCCGGAGCGCATGGTGCGCAAGGCCGCGACGCGGCAGTACGTCAAAATGGCCACGATGTTCCCCGGTATTCGCGCACCGGCGCCCGCTTCCTATGAAGCTTTCCTGCAGGCGACGCTCGCTCCCCTGCTGCGCGAGTGCTTCGATATGGAGCCAGGCCGCTTCGTGTTCCCGATGTGCCACTTCTCGCTGGTCACGCAGCCCGCGGCGCGTCTTCATTTCCTGCAGCGCATTCCGCATATCGATTCGGTCAGCAGGAACGGACTGGCGACCGTGCATTACCTTTTCCGCGGCGGATGGGGCGGTACGGATTTCTACCGCCATCGGCGCAGCGGATTTGAGTACGTCGATGAGCAACGTCATGGCACGTACTTCGAGTGCCTCGCGCAGGAGCGTCGTCTCGAAGAAGAAACGCACGCGGGGTACATCGATGGCGATACGTCTATGTTCGAGCGCGTGGCGAGCGTCGAAGGCGTGTTCAATCGGCTGATCGTGTACCGCCGGAACTCGCTGCATTCGGGGCGTATCAAAAACGAGCGGGCGCTCTCGGCCGACCCCGCCACCGGTCGTTTGTCCATCAACGCCTTTATCGACGTCACGTACTGAAGGGCGATGTGGCAGCCCGCAGGAACACGGGTTGCGGATGATTAGCAAGTGACTGTTTTTAATGGGATTCTGCGGTGCAGCACGCTTTTTTCTTTGGTGCTGGTTAGAGTGTCGTGGCATCGGATCGGGGCACCCTGATCGTGTCGGTGGAGAGGCGATTCAGGGGTTCGCCTTTTTTTACCTGGAGAAATGGTAGCGCTAACTTTTTGTGTGGGAGGCAACCGGTCAATGGCTTTTACCGCTGGCATAGACGCAGGCACGCAGAGCCTGAAAGTGGTGGTCTACGACCCGGCCACGCGCGCTCTCGTGGCCACGGCCAGTGCGCCGCTCGACCTGATCAGCGGTGACGACGGCCGTCGCGAGCAACACGCCGCCGACTGGGTCGCCGCGATGCAGGCGTGCTTCGATCGCATCGACCGGGTCGTGCGCTCGCGCATCGCGGCGCTGGCGGTGTCCGGGCAGCAGCACGGTTTCGTACCGGTCGATGCCGCCGGCGAGGTGCTGGCTCCGGCCAAGCTGTGGTGCGACACCAGCACGACCGCCGAGTGCGGGCAGATCATGGACGTCGTGGGCGGCGCGGCGCGCACCATCGCGCTGGCCGGCAATCCCATCCTCGCCGGCTACACCGCCTCGAAGCTGCCGTGGACGAAGACGCATCGCCCGGAGGCCTACGCGCAGCTGGCGACGATCCTGCTGCCGCACGACTACCTCAACTTCGTGCTGACCGGCCAACGCTTCTGCGAGTGGGGCGATGCCTCCGGCACCGGCTGGCTCGATGTGCGCACCCGGACCTGGTCGGCCGCGCTGTTGCGTGCGACCGATGCGGAGCGCGACCTGGCCGCGTGCCTGCCGCCGATCGCGGCGCCCGACGCGCTGTTCGACATCGATCCGGCCGCGGCGGCACGACTGGGTGTGCCGGCCACGGCGAAGGTCGCCGTCGGCGGCGGCGACAACATGATGGCGGCCATCGGCACCGGCTGCGTAGAGGAGGGCCGTCTGGCGATGAGCCTGGGCACCTCCGGCACGCTGTTCGCGTACTCGGATACGCCGGTGGTCGATCCGGCCGGCGCGTGGGCTGCGTTCTGTTCGTCGACCGGCGGCTGGCTGCCGCTGATCTGCACGATGAACTGCACGGTGGCGACCGAGCAGGTGGCCAAGGCCTTCGGCTTCAGCACGCGCGATGGCGATGCGCACCTGCAGGCGACGCCGCCCGGCGCTGACGGCCTGGTGATGCTGCCCTTCCTCAACGGCGAGCGCACGCCGGACCTGCCGCTGGGCAAGGGCGTGCTGGCCGGGCTGGACGCGACGAACTTCTCGCCGGCGCATCTGTATCGCGCGGCGATGGAAGGCGCGACCTACAGCCTGAAGTACGGCTTCGATGCCTTCGTCCGCGCCGGCATGCGCTTCGAGCGCATCGTGCTGACCGGTGGCGGCAGCAACAGTGCGGCGTGGCGGCAATTGGTCGCCGATGTGTTCGGCCTGCCGGTCGATGTGCCGGCGCAGTCCGAAGGTGCGGCTTTCGGTGCGGCGTTGCAGGCGCTGTGGGCATGGGACAAGGCGCGCGGCCGCAACGCGTCCATCGCCGAGGTCGCCCGCGCGCACGTCGCGGTCGATCCCGCGTTGTCCGCCATGCCCGATGCGTCCCGCGCGCCGGCCTACGCGACGGCCTATCGCCGCTTCCTCCAGTACCTCGATGCCGTCACCCCGCTGCAACGCGGCTGACGTCCCCCACGCGACACCTCGCACAACCACAGGAACACCGCACCATGAGCACGCAACCCTTCATCGGCGCCAAGGAATACTTCCCCGGCATCGGCCGCATCCCGTTCGAGGGCCGCGGCTCGGACAATCCGTTGGCGTTCAAGGTCTACGACGCGCAGAAGACGATCGGCGGCAAGACCATGCAGGAGCACCTGCGCTTCGCGGTCTGCTACTGGCACACCTTCTGCAACGCCGGCCACGATCCGTTCGGTCCGGGCACCCGCCACTTCCCGTGGGAGGCCGGCGCGCCGATGGCCACGGCCGAGGCTAAGGTCGACGCGGCATTCGAGTTCTTCACCAAGCTCGGCGTGTCGTACTGGTGCTTCCACGACATCGACCTGGCCCCGGACGCCGACGACATCGGCCAGTACGAGAAGAACCTCACGCACATGGTCGGCCTGGCCAAGGCGCGCCAGGACGCCACCGGCATCAAGCTGCTGTGGGGCACGGCCAACCTGTTCTCGCATCCGCGCTACATGAATGGTGCGTCGACCAATCCCGATTTCGCCGTCGTCGCCCGTGCGGCCGTGCAGGTGAAGGCCGCGCTGGACGCCACCGTCGAACTCGGCGGCGAGCACTACGTGTTCTGGGGCGGCCGTGAAGGCTACGCCTCGCTGGTCAACACCGACATGAAGCGCGAGGTCGCGCACTTCGCCCGCTTCCTGACGATGGCGCGCGACTACGGCCGCAGCATCGGGCTGACCGGCAACTTCCTGATCGAGCCCAAGCCGATGGAGCCGATGAAGCACCAGTACGATTTCGACAGCGCCACCGTGGCCGGCTTCCTGAAGGAGCACGGGCTGGAGAAGGACTTCAAGCTCAACATCGAAGCCAATCACGCCACGCTCTCCGGCCACACGTTCGAGCACGACCTGCAGGTCGCCTCCGACCACGGCCTGCTCGGCAGCATCGATGCCAACCGTGGCAACGCGCAGAACGGCTGGGATACCGACCAGTTCCCCACCGACCTGTACGACACCGTCGGCGCGATGCTGGTGGTGCTGCGGCAGGGCGGGCTGGAGGGGGGGCTGAACTTCGATGCCAAGGTGCGTCGCGAATCCACCGACCTGGAAGACCTGTTCATCGCCCACATCGGCGGTATGGACGCGTTCGCGCGCGGCCTGGAAGTCGCGCACGCGCTGCTGACCGACTCGCCGTGGGAACAGTGGCGCCGCGAGCGCTACGCCAGCTTCGACAGCGGCCAGGGCAAGGATTTCGAGAACGGCGCGCTGGACCTGGCCGGCCTGGCCGGTCTGGCCACGCGGCTCGGCGAGCCGAAACAGGTCAGCGGCAAGCAGGAGCGTTACGAGAACCTGCTCAACCAGTACCTGCTGCGCTGAGCGCGCGAGAACGGCTTCCGCCCGCGATGGCGGGCGGGAGCAGGCAGCAGGTCGATTCGGAGCCTGGAGGGGCGCAACGAATGAACAGCACCACGCTTGAAGGCGGCGGCATCGCCCGTGGCGAGAACACCCGTTTCATCATCCTGATCAGCTGCGTGGCCACCATCGGCGGCTTCCTGTTCGGCTTCGACAGCGGCGTGATCAACGGCACGATCGACGGTCTGAAGCAGACCTTCCAGTCCAGTTCCGCAGGCATCGGCTTCGAAGTCGCTTCCATGCTGCTGGGATGCGCGCTCGGCGCCTTCATCGCCGGGCGCCTGGCCGACCAGTGGGGACGTCGCACCGTGCTGATCATCTCGGCGGTACTGTTCCTGTTGTCCGCCCTCGGTGCGGGCGCCGCCCATACGTCGCTGCTGTTCATCGCTGCGCGCGTGCTGGGTGGATTCGCGGTCGGTGCCGCCAGCGTGATCTCGCCGGCCTACATCGCCGAGGTCGCGCCGGCGCGCTATCGCGGTCGCCTCGCCACGGTCCAGCAGATCGCCATCATCAGTGGCTTGTTCGCGGCTTTCCTGAGCAATTACCTGCTGGCCAAGGCCGCAGGCGCTTCCACGGAAGCGTTATGGGGCGGATACGCGGCCTGGCGCTGGATGTTCTGGATGCAGGCCGTCCCGTCGTTGCTGTTCCTGGTGCTGCTGCTGGTCATCCCTGAAAGCCCGCGCTACCTGGTCGTCAAGCGGCGCAAGGATGAAGCGCTGCGCGTGCTCCAGCGTCTTTTCGGCGGCGCCGAGGCCCAGGCCAAGCTCGCGGAGATCGACGCATCGCTGTCGCAGGATCACCATCGCCCACAACTGTCCGACCTGAAGGACAAGGCGACCGGCAGGATCCGCCGCATCGTCTGGGTGGGCATCGGCCTGGCGACGTTCCAGCAGCTGGTCGGCATCAACGTGGTGTTCTACTACGGCGCGGTGCTGTGGCAGGCGGTCGGGTTCTCCGAGAGCGATGCGCTGTTGATCAACGTGCTCTCGGGTGCACTCAGCATTGGCGCATGCCTCGTCACGGTGCTGCTGATCGATCGCATCGGCCGCAAACCGCTGCTGTGGATCGGCTCGGCCGGCATGGCGGTATCGCTGGCGCTGGTGGTGTGGGCGTTCGCCAGCGGTTCGCTGGTCGACGGCCACCTGCAGCTGCCCGAAGGCATGGGCACGCTGGCGCTGGTGGCCGCGAACCTCTACGTCATCTTCTTCAACATGTCGTGGGGCCCAGTGATGTGGGTGATGCTGGGCGAGATGTTCCCGAACCAGATCCGGGGCTCGGCGCTGGCCGTGGCAGGCGCAGCGCAGTGGACATCGAACTTCGCCATCACGGTGACCTTCCCGATCCTGCTGGGCAGCATCGGTCTGGCCGGCGCCTATGGTTTCTACACGCTGGCCGCGATCATTTCGGTCTTCTTCGTGCTGAGGTTCGTCCACGAGACGCGCGGCAAGGAACTGGAGCAGATGGAAGGGTGAGCGCGATGACCGGCACCCGCCCCGTCCTTATGGCGAACCCGCACGCGGCGCTAGCGCCGTTTGGACGGGGTGGCCACGGAGTCGCGGATGACCAGCCGGTGCGGGACCACATGGTCCATCAGCACGCGCGTGCCGTCGGTCTTGCGGCGGATGCCGCGCAGCAGGATGTCGATGGCGGCGTCGGCCATCGATGCGATGGGCTGGTGGATGGTGGTCAGTTCGGGCCACACGGTGGTCGCGGCCGAGGTGTCGTCGAAGCCGACCACCGACAGATCGCGCGGCACGTCGAGTCCCCGGCGATGCGCGACCGAGATCGCGGCCGCGCCCATGTCGTCGTTGCTCGCAAAGATCGCGGTGGGCGGCTTGCGCAGCGCCAGCAGCTTCTCCGCGGCCTCCAGTCCGGAGCGGTAGGTGTAGTCGCCCTGCTGCACGAGTTCGCTCTCCGCGCGAAGGCCGGCTTCATGCAGTGCGGTGACGAAGCCGTCGTAGCGTCGGGCGCTGGCGCTGAGATCCTTACGGCCGCGGATGAATCCGATCCGGGTATGGCCTTGCTGGATAAGGTGCTCGGCCATTTCTTTGCCAGCGCGAAAGTCGTCGATACGGACGCAGGAGATATCGTCACTGAATCGCCCGGATGCGATGGCGACCACCGGGATGCCGGCCTTGATCAGTTCGGTCACCGCCGCCCGGGATTCGCACAGGGGGGGCGGCAGGATCACACCGTCCACCCGACTGCCGAGGGCGCGTGCGGCTTTTCGCTCGGCCTCGGCATCCAGGTCTTCCCAGTAGTCAATGACCAACTGCACCGCGGTACGCGAGGCCACCCGCAGCAGTCCCACCAGCAGCTCACGCAAGTACGCGCCGCTCGGATTCGTGTAAATCAGGGCAATGCGCGTGTGCTGCGCCGCCGCCAGCGAACTGGCCGCCAGATTAGGGGTGTAGTCCAGCTCGCGTACCGCGCGCATGACCCGTTCACGGGTGACATCGCGGACCTTGCCCTGGTTGTTGATCACCCGCGAAACCGTCATGGGCGACACACCGGCCAGAGCAGCTACCTCATCGATCGTCACGCCACTGGTCTTGCGTCGAAGCGATTTTCTTGGCTTGTCCAACACGCGTTCTCTTCGTCCTCTGTGGCGACACCGCAAGGCGGCCATCCGACGCGACACGGGGACGAGGGCTGGTGATGCGACTCCTTGGGGCCCCGTGTCGGCCGGGCGAGACGATGTTAACGCTAACCCGGCGTCGAGGCGACGTTGGGCGGGTGTTCCTGGCAGGCATCCTGGCGCTGCTCTGCTGTATCTCCCCGGCCAGGGCTGAGGACGGACACGACCTCTGGTTGCGCTATGCGCCGGTCGGCCCTTCGAAGGTCGAGGGTTATCGTTCGGCGCTGGGCAATGTCGTCGCACCCGACCGCACGCCCACCCAACGCGTTGCCCGTGAAGAACTGCGGCGGGGCGTGGCAGGTCTGCTAGGAAGCGAGCCGAGGTTTCGCGCTTCGCCTGCCGGTGATGCGGCATTGGTTCTCGGTACGCCGACGTCAGCGCCGTGGCTTGCGCCGCTAGTGCACGAGCTCGAGGGCTTGGGCGACGAGGGCTATCTCCTCCGTCGGACGCGCCTTGATGGGCGGGACGCGCTGGTAGTCGCCGCCCGTCGCGACATCGGCGTGCTGTACGGCGTGTTCCACCTGCTGCGCCTGGTGCAGGCCGGCGCCTCGCTCGATGGACTCGACGTCAGTGAGGTGCCGCGCGTCAAGCTGAGGTTGCTCAATCACTGGGACAACCTGGACGGCTACGTCGAGCGCGGATACGCAGGCGCGTCGCTGTGGGACTGGCATACGCTGCCGGGCTGGGAGGATCCCCGGTATACGGATTACGCGCGCGCGAATGCTTCCATCGGCATCAACGGCACCGTCCTGAACAACGTCAACGCCGACGCGCTCAGCCTCTCGCCCGCGTACCTGCGCAAGGCGGCGGCGCTGGCGGACGTCTTCCGGCCGTACGGAATCCGCGTCTACCTGAGCGCGCGCTTCAGCGCGCCGATGGAACTGGGCGGACTGGACACCGCGGATCCGCTGAATCCCGACGTCAGGCAGTGGTGGCGCACCAAGGCCGAAGAGATCTACGCGCTGATCCCGGATTTCGGCGGCTTCCTGGTGAAGGCGAACTCGGAGGGACAACCCGGTCCTCAGGACTACGGCCGCACGCACGCCGACGGCGCGAACCTGCTTGCCGACGCATTGGCGCCTCACGGTGGCGTGGTGATGTGGCGGGCCTTCGTGTATGCGCACGACGTGCCGGAGGACCGGGCCAAGCAGGCCTACAACGAGTTCGTGGGGCTGGATGGCGCCTTCCGCGACAACGTCGTAGTCCAGGTCAAGAATGGACCGATCGACTTCCAGCCGCGCGAGCCCTTCCATCCGCTGTTCGGCGCGATGCCGCGCACGCCGCTGATGATGGAGTTCCAGATCACGAAGGAGTACCTGGGTTTCGCGACCCATCTGGTCTACCTCGGGCCGCTGTACGAAGAGGTCCTGCGCGCGGACACGCACGCGCGCGGCCCCGGCTCCACGGTGGCGCGCGTAGTCGACGGCTCGCTGGAATCCCACGCGCTCAGCGGCATCGCCGGCGTGGCGAACATCGGCGACGACCGCACGTGGAGCGGCTCCCATTTCGATCAGGCCAACTGGTACGCGTTCGGCCGCCTGGCCTGGAACCCGAACCAGTCCGCTCGCGACATCGCCGTCGACTGGGTGGCGATGACGTTCTCCCCTGCGCCCGACGTGGTGGCGCCCATCGTCGCGATGATGATGGGCTCGCGCGAGGCCGCGGTGGACTACATGACACCCCTCGGATTGCATCACCTGATGGCGCGCGGCCACCACTACGGGCCCGGGCCCTGGGTCGTCGGCGGACCCCGCGCGGACTGGACCTCGGTCTACTACCACCGGGCCGACCGCGATGGCATCGGCTTCGACCGCGGCACGCGCGGCAGCGATGCGGTGTCCCAATACGCGCCCGCGGTAGCCCGCACGCTCGATGACCTCGCACAGGTGCCGGACACGTTGCTGCTCTGGTTCCACCACGTGCCGTGGCAACACCGCCTGCATTCCGGCCGTCCGCTGTGGGGCGAACTGGTGCACCGTTACACCCGTGGCGTGGCCTACGTGGAGCGCATGCAGGCGACGTGGGAAGGACTGCGCGGGAAGATCGACGCACCACGCCACGCACACGTCGCGGCGTTTCTGCGCATCCAGCGCGACGAGGCGCATTGGTGGCGCGATGCGAGCGTGGCGTACTTCCAGTCGATCAACGGCCTGCCGCTGCCGGCGGGCGAAGCACCGCCGCCACATCCGCTGGCGTACTACCAATCGCTGCAGTTTCCGTACGCGCCGGGGGACGGTCGATGAGAACACCGATCACGCGTTGGGCGGGCGTTGCGCTGTGGCTGCTCGTCGCAGGCAGGGCGCAGGCGCAGGAAGCCACGCAGGCACCCCTGCTGCATCCGTTGTTCCAGGACCACGCGGTGTTGCAGCGCGGCGCGCCCATTCGGCTATGGGGTCAGGCGCTGCCGGGCAGCCCTGTGTCGGTGACGTTCGCAGACAAGACCGCCAACGCGCGCGCCGGTACGGATGGGCGGTGGGAGATCGTCCTGCCTGCGAGGCCCGCCGGTGGTCCGCATACGCTGGTGGTGGAGGCCGGCCACGCCACCCAGGTGGTGCAGGATGTACAGGTGGGCGACGTGTGGCTGTGCTCCGGACAGTCCAACATGGAACTGCCCGTCTGGCGTGCGCTCGATGCCAGCAACGAGATCGCCTCCGCCGCGGATCCGGCCATCCGCCTGTTCGTCGTTCCGCAAGCCAGCGCGGTGACACCGCAACCGCGCTTCGCCGGGGAGGTGCGCTGGCAGACTGCCTCGCCCGATAGCGCGCGCGATTTCTCGGCGGCGTGCCTGTACTTCGCGCGCGAACTGCGCAAGACCGTGGACGTGCCGATGGGACTGATCCAGGCGGCGTGGGGTGGTTCACGCATCGAGGCGTGGACGAGCGCCGCCGCGCTGCGGTCCGGCGGCGACCTGGATGAAGCCCTCGACGTGCTGTCGCTCCACGCCACCGATACGTCAGCATCCGTCGCGCGCTGGGGACGCCATTGGGAGCAGTGGTGGGCGCGCCGCCCCGGCGCCGTCCCTGACGACAGGCCGTGGCGCGCCGATGCGCCTGGCGCCGGGTGGCGCGCAGCGCCACCCGCGCTGGGCGCGTGGGAGCGTTGGGGCGTACCGGACCTGGCCGACTACAACGGCATGATGTGGTACCGCACCGAGGTGACGCTGACGGCGGCGCAGGCCGTGCGCGCCGCCACGCTGGAGCTCGGCGCGGCCGACGAGATGGACATGACCTGGGTGAACGGGACGGTCGTGGGCAGCGGATACGGTGCGGGCGAAGGGCGGCGCTACGCGCTGCCGGCCGGACTGCTCAAGGCCGGCGCCAACACTGTGGTGGTCAACGTAATCGATACCTATCGCGATGGTGGCCTGGCCGGGCCCGTCGACGCACAGGCGCTGCGTTTCGACGACGGAACACGCGTGATGCTGGACGCTGCATGGCAGTACCGTCCTGCGCGCGACGCCGGCGAACCGCCCCGCGCGCCCTGGCAGGCAGCCACCGGTCTGTCGACGCTCTACAACGGCATGATCGCGCCGCTGGGCCGCTATGGCCTGCGCGGCATGCTGTGGTACCAGGGCGAATCCAACACGGGTGAGGGCGAGGCCTATGTCGCGCGCCTGCGCGCGTTGCGCAGCGACTGGCGCGAGCGCTTCGGACGCGATCTGCCGATGCTGGTGGTCCAGTTGGCGGGCTATGGCATGCCGCCCACGGCCCCTGTCGAAAGCGGCTGGGCGACGCTGCGCGAGGCCCAGCGGCGCGTGGTAGGGGAAGATGCGCGCTCCGGTCTCGTGGTCGCCATCGACATCGGCGATGCCTACGACATCCATCCGCCCAACAAACAGGAACTCGGCCGCCGCCTGGCGCGTGCCGCGCGCCATGTCGTCTATGGCGAGCGGACATTGTCGCCGTCCGGCCCGGTCGCGCGTACCGCATCGCGCGCGTCGGAGGGCGTGAAGGTCGTCTTCGACGACGTCACCGGCGCGCTGGTGACCACCGGAGCGAACGGTCCGATCGGCTTCGAACTTTGCGACACCGAGCGTCACTGCATGTATGCCGATGCCGTCATCGATGGACACGCCGTCGTCCTGCGTGGCGACCACGACGGTCGCGCCGACCGGGTGCGCTACTGCTGGGCTGATGGCCCGGTGTGCACGCTGCGCGATACCGCGGGACTGCCCGCCGGTCCCTTCGAACTCCTTCTCACCCCTGCCGAGGTGCCCCGATGAATCCGTTGCTGCAACGTCTCCATGCCTGTCGCCGCAAAGCGCTCGCCGGCATCGCGGGCACTATGCTGGCGGCCGCGCTGCTGCCGGCCGCCGCCGCGCCCGCCGCGCCGCCGGTCTATTTCGACTGGTTCCAATACAGCGGTCGCGATGCCGCCTTCGAGACGCCGCTGCCCGCCGGGCATTACCGCAACCCGGTGCTCGCCGGCTTCCACGCCGACCCCAGCATCGTCGCGGCGAACGGCAAGTTCTATCTGGTCAACTCCAGCTTCACCTATTTCCCGGGCATTCCCGTGTTCGAAAGCACGGACCTGGTGCACTGGAAGCAGATCGGCAACGTCATCGACCGGCCCACGCAACTGGACTTCGACGGCCTGAGCGTATCGCGCGGCATCTTCGCGCCGACCATCGAGTTCCACGATGGCACCTTCTACCTGGTGACCACCGCGACCGACAGTGGCGGCAACTTCATCAGCACGGCCCGCGATCCGGCCGGGCCGTGGTCCGATCCGCACTGGCTGCCGACCATCGGCGGCATCGATCCTTCGCTGTTCTTCGACGACGACGGCAAGGTCTACCTGCTCAACAACGACGAGCCGCCGGGACCGGCCCGCTACGACGGCCACCGCGCCATCTGGATGCAGGAGATCGACCTGGCCCGCTTCCAGCCGGTCGGTCCGCGCAAGGTGCTGATCGACGGCGGCGTGGAACCGGAGAAGAACCCGATCTGGATCGAAGGCCCGCACATCTACAAGCGCGAGGGTTGGTACTACCTCTCCGATGCGGAGGGCGGCACCGGGCCCCAGCATTCGCAGGTGGTGTTGCGCAGCCGCGAGGTCTGGGGTCCGTACGTGCCATACGCGGGCAATCCCATCCTGACCCAGCGCGACCTGCCGGCGGACCGGCCGCTGCCGATCACCAATGCCGGCCACGCCGACCTGGTGGAGGGGCCGGACGGCACGTGGTGGGCGGTGTTCCTCGCCAGCCGCAACTACCAGCTGCGGCATTACAACACCGGGCGCGAAACCTACCTGCTGCCGGTGCAGTGGCGCGACGGCTGGCCCGAGATCCTGCCGGCGGGAAAGACCATCCCCTACGTCGTGAAGGCGCCATCGTGGATGCGTGGCGAGGCCGCACAGGCACCGTCCACCGGCAACTTCGTGCATCGCGACGAGTTCGACGGAGCGGCGCTGGCGTTGGAATGGCTGCGCGTGCGTGTGCCCAAGACTGCATGGGCCGACCTGGCCACGCGGCCCGGGGCGCTGGCGGTGCATCCGCTCGCCGAAGGCCTGGAGACCTTGCGCAACCCGGCGTTCCTCGGCCGCCGCCAGCAGCATCTGCGCTTCGAAGCCAGCACGTCGATGACCCTGCCTGCGTCCGGCGTGGCGGCGGGATTGGCTGCGTTTCAGAGCGAAGCCTACTGGTACTTCCTCGGCGTGCGGCGCATCGATGATGGCCGGATGGCGGTCTTCCTCGAAGCCCGCGACGGCAGCGGATCCACGCGGACGCTGGCCACGCGCGAGCTCGCTGCCGCCGACACGCTGCGTCTGAAGGTCGATGGCGACGAGGGGGAGTATGGATTCTCCATCGACGTCGGCGACGGCCGCGGCTGGCAGAGCGTGGCCAGCAAGGTCGATGGCACCGTGCTGAGCACCGATCGTGCGGGCGGTTTCGTCGGTGCGCTGCTCGGCCCCTTCGCGCGCGATGAACGTAGTTCCAGGAGCGAGTGATGAAGATCCCGATGCCTTCCGTTTCGATCAACCGTCGTTGGGTTCCGAGCGTGCGCATGCTGGCCGGCGCCCTGGCGCTCTCGGCAATCGCCACCGTCGCGCACGCGGCCGATGAGAAGCCGTGGCTCGACACGTCGCGCAGCTTCGAGGCGCGCGCCGCTTCGCTCGTCGCGGAGATGACGCTGGAGGAGAAGGCGGCGCAGATGCAGAGCGCCGCCCCTGCCATCGCGCGGCTGGGCGTGCCGGCCTATGACTGGTGGAACGAGGCGCTGCACGGCGTGGCCCGCGCGGGGCAGGCGACGGTGTTCCCGCAGGCGATCGGCCTGGCGGCGACCTTCGATGTGCCGTTGATGGGCGAGGTGGCCACCACGATCAGCGACGAGGCGCGCGCCAAGCACCATCAGTTCGTCCGCGATGGCCAGCACGGCCGCTACCAGGGCCTGACGTTCTGGTCGCCGAACATCAACATCTTCCGCGATCCGCGCTGGGGCCGCGGCCAGGAAACCTATGGCGAGGATCCGTACCTCACAGCCCGCATGGGCGTGGCCTTCGTGCGCGGCCTGCAGGGCGACGACCCGGTGTACCGCAAGCTGGATGCCACCGCCAAGCACTTGGCCGTGCACAGCGGCCCCGAAGCCGACCGCCACCACTTCGATGCGAAGCCAAGCAAGCGCGACCTGTACGACACCTACCTGCCCGCATTCGAGGCGCTGGTGAAGGAAGGCGACGTGGACGCGGTGATGGGTGCCTACAACCGCGTGTACGGCGAATCGGCCAGTGCCAGCAAGTTCCTGCTGCGCGACGTGCTGCGTCGCGATTGGGGCTTCAAGGGCTACGTGGTTTCCGACTGCTGGGCCATCGTCGACATCTGGAAGAACCACAAGATCGTCGCCACCCGTGAAGAGGCGGCCGCGCTGGCGGTGAAGAACGGCACCGAACTGGAATGCGGCGAGGAGTATTCCACGCTGCCTGCGGCCGTGCGCCAGGGCCTGATCAGCGAAGCCGAGATCGACGATGCCGTCACCCGCCTGTTCGCCGCACGCATGCGGCTGGGCATGTTCGATCCGCCCGAGCGCGTGCGCTGGGCGCGCATTCCGTACACGGTCAACCAGGCGCCGGCGCACGATGCGCTGGCACTGAAGGCCGCGCGTTCGTCGCTGGTGCTGCTGAAGAACGACGGCCTCCTGCCGCTATCGCGCGAGCTGAAGCGCATCGCGGTGATCGGTCCCACCGCCGACGACACCATGGCGCTGCTGGGCAATTACTACGGCACGCCGGCGGCACCGTTGACCATCCTCCAGGGCATCCGCGATGCCGCCAAGGGCGTCGAGGTCGCTTACGCCCGCGGCGTGGACCTGGTGGAAGGCCGCGACGATCCCGCGGCGACGCCGCTGATCGAAGCCGCCTACCTGCGGCCGTCGGCCGACTCGCCCGAGCGCGGCCTGCGCGGCGAGTACTTCCGCACGCAGGATCTGTCCGGATCGCCCGCGCTGGTACGCACCGATGCGCAGATCGGGTTCCGCTGGGACCGCGGTTCGCCGACCGACAACCTGCAGGCGCGCGGCGAGGCAGGGCCCGGACAAGGCGTGCCGAATGACGGCTTCAGCATCCGCTGGAGCGGACAGCTGCTGCCGCCCGTCTCCGGCCGCTACCGGATCGAAGCGGCCGCGGACGATGGCTTCCGCCTGTACGTGGACGGCAAGCGCGTGCTCGACCACTGGACCGGCAGCGACCGCCTGCGCAGCGATGGCGTGGAGCTCGACCTGCAGGCCGGGCGCGCCTACGACCTGCGCCTGGAGTACTACGATGCCCAGCGCGATGCGGCGGTCCGTCTGGCCTGGCGCATGCCCGGTGCGAAGCCACCGTTCGAGGAAGCGCTGGAGATCGCGCGCAACGCCGATGCAGTGGTTTTCGTCGGCGGCCTGACCGGCGATGTCGAAGGCGAGGAGATGACGGTCAACTACCCGGGTTTTGCCGGTGGCGACCGCACCGACCTGCGCCTGCCCGCCACGCAGCGCGCCCTGCTCGAAGCGCTGCACGCCACCGGCAAGCCGGTGGTGCTGGTGTTGACCGGCGGCTCCGCGCTGGCGGTGGACTGGGCCGATGCGAACCTGCCCGCCATCCTGATGAGCTGGTACCCAGGGCAGCGCGGTGGCACGGCGGTGGGTGAAGCCTTGTTCGGCGACACCAACCCGGCCGGCCGCCTGCCGGTGACGTTCTACAAGGCCGATCAGGCGATGCCGGCCTTCGACGACTACACGATGGAAGGCCGTACCTACCGGTACTTCCACGGCACGCCGCTGTATCCGTTCGGGCATGGTCTTTCGTATACGCGCTTCGACTATCGCGGATTGCGCGCCGATACGCGCAAGGTTGCCGCCAACGGCCGCCTGCGCGTCGAGGTGGAAGTGGCCAACACCGGCCGGCGTGCGGGCGAGGAGGTGGTGCAGCTCTACGTGCGTCCATTGCAGGCCGACGCAGGCGATGCGCAGCAGGACTTGCGTGGCTTCCAGCGCGTTCATCTCGCGCCCGGCGAACGGCGCACCCTGTCGTTCGACCTTGCGCCGGCCAGCGCCCTTCGCCGCTATGACGAGGCATCCGGTGGCTATGGGGTGAAGCCCGGGCGTTACGAACTGCGCGTCGGGGCTTCGAGCGCCGACGTGCGTGCCCGCGCCACCTTCGAGGTGGAAGCGCCGTGAGTGAGTCCCGGCACCTCCGTAAGCTTGATCCGTCATCTTCTCCAACCCCGGGAACACCGCCGCATGGCCAGCGCTGACCACCGCCTCTCGATCCGCGAAAAGCTGGGCTACAGCCTGGGCGACCTCGCCGCGAACCTGATCTTCCAGACGCTGATCACCTACCTGGCGTTCTTCTACACGGACGTTTACCGACTGCCGCCGGCGACGGCGGCGACGATCATCTTCGTGGTGGGGCTGCTGGGGGCGTTCGTCTTCACGCCGTTGATCGGCATCGTGGCCGATCGCACCGCGACGCGCTGGGGCAAGTTCCGGCCGTGGATCCTGTGGACGGCGATTCCGTTCGGCGTGCTGTCGCTGCTGGCGTTCAGCACGCCGGACTTCGGTGAACGCGGCAAGATCGCCTACGCGCTGGCGACCTACAGCCTGCTGGTGCTGGTGTACGCGGCCAACAACCTGCCGTACTCCGCGCTGAGCGGCGTGCTCACCGGCAGCATGGCCCAGCGCAACAGCCTGTCGGCGTACCGGTTCGTCGCGGTGATGATCGCGCAGTTCATCATCCAGGTGCTGCTGATGCCGCTGGTGCTCATCCTGGGCGATGGCGACCGCGTCGTGGGTTTCGAACGGGTCATGACGGTGTTTGCGATCGTCGGCACGGTGTTCTTCCTCATCACCTTCCTGATGACGCGCGAGCGCGTGGTGCCTACGAAGGAGCAGTCCTCCGGCGTCCTGCAGGACCTCGCCGACCTGATGCGCAACCGGCCCTGGCAGGTGATGCTGGTGTTGACGGTGCTGGTTTTCGTGAACCTCGCCCTGAAGGGCGGTACGTACATCTACTATTTCCAGTACTACATGAGCGAGGCGGCGCTGGCGTCGTTCCTGCAGGCGTCGGGATTCAACGCGTTCATCGCCGGCCTTAACGCCGCGCTGACCGGCGCAGGCCTGGCGGGGTTCCAGTGGCCGGAGGATCCGGCCACCTCGGCCTTCAGCCTGTTCAACGGCAGCGGCATCGTCTGCATGATCCTCGGGATCGGCGTGTCGCGCCGGCTGGCGGACCGTTTCGGCAAGCGCGATGTGTTCGGCGGCGCGCTGTTCGTCTCCACGCTGTTCCTGCTGGCGTTCTACGTGTTCCCGCCGACCGCGGTGCCGATGGTGTTCGGCGCCTTCATGCTGCACGGGTTCTGCTACGGCATCACCATCCCCCTGCTGTGGGCGATGATCGCCGACGTGGCGGATTACTCGGAATGGAAGAACAACCGCCGTGCCACCGCCATCATTTTCTCCGCCATGCTGTGCGGCCTGAAGATCGGCCTGAGCGTCGGCGGCGCACTGGTCGCCGGCATCCTGGCGCATTACGGCTACCAGGCCGGCGCCGATCAGCAGCCGGCGGCCGTCGTCGACGGCATCCGCATGACGGTGAGCCTCTATTGCTCCATCCCGTTCCTGGTGGCCGTGGCCCTGCTTTTCATCTACGAAATCGACAAGCGCATGGAAACGCGCATCGAACACGAACTCGACCAGCGCCGCCGCACCTCCGGCGCGGCAGCGTGATTCCGGACGCCCCTTCATGACCGACCCGCTCATCCACGACGACGCGTCCTCCCAGGACGCCCACCTGGATCACCTTGCTGCGCGCGCCATCTCCAAGCCGCTGGTGACCCACATCTACACCGCCGATCCCTCCGCGCACGTGTTCGAAGGGCGGCTCTACATCTATCCCTCGCACGACATCGATGCCGGCACGCCGTTCGACGATGACGGCGGGCATTTCGGCATGGAGGACTACCACGTGCTGCGGATGGACACGCCCGACGGCGAGGCCACCGACTGCGGCATGGCGCTGCACGTGCGCGACGTGCCGTGGGCCGACCGCCAGATGTGGGCGCCGGACGCGGCCTCGCGCGACGGCCGCTATTACCTGTATTTCCCCGCCAAGGACGGCGGCGGACTGTTCCGCATCGGTGTGGCCGTCGGCGACCGTCCGGAAGGTCCGTTCACGGCCGAGCCCGAGCCGATCGCCGGCGCTTATTCGATCGATCCGGCCGTGTTCGGAGACGACGACGGCGAGCACTACCTGTACTTCGGCGGCATCTGGGGCGGGCAGTTGCAGAAGTATCGCGACAACCGCTACCACGCCTCGCACGAGGAACCGACCGGCGACGCCCCCGCGCTCGGCCCGCGCGTGGCGCGGCTGGATGCCGGCATGACCACGCTGGCCGAACCTGCGCGCGAAGTGGTGATCTTCGACGAGCAGGGGCAGCCGCTCCGCGCCGACGACCATGCGCGACGGTTCTTCGAGGGGCCGTGGCTGCACAAGTACGCTGGCCGCTATTACCTGTCCTATTCCACCGGCAACACGCACCTGCTGTGCTATGCGGTGAGCGACAGTCCTTACGGACCGTTCACGTATGGCGGCGTGATCCTGAAGCCGGTGGTCGGCTGGACCACCCATCATTCGATCTGCGCGTTCGACGGTCAGTGGTATCTCTTCTACCACGATGCCCTGCATTCCGGCGGCGTCACGCATCTGCGCACCATCAAGTGCACGGTGCTGCACCATGAGGCGGACGGACGCATCCGTACGATCGATCCCTATGGCGGCTGATGCGCTTCGCGCCGCCTGGAACGATGCGCTGGCGCCGATGCCCGCTGGCGCGCTTCACTGGTTGCGTGCGGGACGGCTGGAGGTCGCGCTGGCGCCGGAGGCCGGTGGGCGCATCGCACAGATCCGTTACGACGACATGGACTGGCTGGTGGGGCCCGACGACGTCCCTCCCGCCACCATCGCCTGGGGCTGCTATCCGATGGTGCCCTGGGCAGGACGCGTGCGCGGCGGACGTTTCGGTCTGGAGGGGCGTGCGTATGCCTTGCCGGTGAACTTCGGTGGGCACGCCATCCATGGCATCGGCTTCTCGCGGCCCTGGCGGATCGACGCGCTGGAGGCCGACAGCGCCGCCCTCTCGCTGGCGCTTCCGCACGACGACTACTGGCCGTTCGGTGGCACCACGACGCAATCGGTGCGGCTGCTGGAAGATCGCCTGCAGCTCGAGCTGGACGTGCAGGCCGGCGACCGCGCGATGCCGGTGGTGCTGGGCTGGCATCCGTGGTTCCGCAAGCCCGACTGCCTGACCTTCTCGCCCGCGGCGATGTATCCGCGGGATGCGGAAGGCATCGCCACGCTGCCGCGCGTGTCGCCGGTGCCCGGTCCCTGGGACGACTGTTTCGTCGCGGGGGGCGAGATCGCACTCGCACGCGCTGGTCAGCGTGTCCGCTTGCAGGCCGATACCGATCATTGGGTGGTGTACGACGCCGCTGCCCATGCGACCTGCGTCGAACCGCAGACCGGTCCACCCGACGCGTTCACGCTTGCGCCGCGCGTGTTGCAGCCGGGGCAGCGCCTCCGCCTCGCCTTCGAATTGGCATGGTCCTCGGACGACGAGTCGCAGGAAGACGACCACGCTGTTTCCTGATTG
Source organism: Pseudoxanthomonas sp. PXM01 (assembly GCF_014851815.1). Lineage (GTDB taxonomy): Bacteria > Pseudomonadota > Gammaproteobacteria > Xanthomonadales > Xanthomonadaceae > Pseudoxanthomonas_A. Next base: position 1,131,331 of record NZ_JACVAJ010000002.1, on the reverse strand, counting down.
CTGGAGAAGCACGATGCGCCCCGGTCGCACCCGCATGACTTCCCTTCAACGCATCGCCCTGGTGGCCCTGTCGGTGATGTGTGTTGCACCGGTCCACGCGCAGGACGATGCGATGACCGCCATCGCCACGCCGGATCAGCCGACGGCGATCGTGCTGCACAGCGGGTCCGTGCCGACGGCATCGCCAGCCGAAGCCTGGCATCGCCAGTACGGGAGCGTGTTCGCACGCAACGTCAGCGTGGCCACGCTGACCCCATTCCTGCCGGATCCGGCCAAGGCCACTGGCACGGCCGTGATCGTCGCACCCGGCGGAGGCTTCCGTTCGCTCTCGATGCAGAACGAGGGCTGGGATGTGGCGCGTGCGCTGGCCGACCGCGGCGTGGCCGCCTTTGTGCTGAAGTACCGGTTGGAACCGACGCCTGCCGACCTGGACGATTTCGCCCGCTCCATGCGCGGAATGCTTTCCGTCCCGGTCCCCGCGCATCGTCTTGATCCGGCTGCCTCGGTCGCGCAGCTTGGCCCGCAGATCGCCGATGCGCGCGCCGCGTTCGCGCTGGTGCGCCGCCGCGCGACGGAATGGGGCGTGGACCCGCAGCGCATTGGCATGGTCGGCTTCTCTGCGGGGGCCATGTTGACGCTGGCCACCGTGCTCGCCGGCGAAGACGCCAGGCCGGCCTTCGTCGGGAATATCTATGGACCCTTGGCGCGGCTCGATGTGCCGGCCGACGCGCCACCGCTGTTCGTCGCGATCGCCGCCGACGATGGCCTGTTCGCCGATGGCGGATTCGGCTTGATCGAACGCTGGCGTGCGGCGCGCCGGCCTGTCGAATTCCATCTGTACGAGCAGGGCGGGCACGGTTTCGGCATGTACGCCAAGCCGACCACGAGCACGGGCTGGTTCGATGCCTTCGTTGCATGGATGAAGATGCACGGCTGGCTGGAACAGAGCGGGAAGGGGAACCGCACCCCCACGAAGGAGCAGGCACCATGACACCGTACCGCGTCGTGTTCGCCGCATGCTTTGCCGCCCTGCTCACGCTGCCATGGGCACGCGAGGTGAAAGCACAGGAACCGTCGCCCCCCGCACCGCGGTCGAACCCGCTGATCCGCGACAAGTTCACCGCCGATCCGGCGCCGCTGGTGGTGGGTGACCGGCTGTATCTGTACGTGGGGCACGACCAGGCGCAGCGCGACGAGATGTTCAACATGCGCGAGTGGCTGGTGTATTCGACCACCGACATGGCGACCTGGGTCGACCACGGCCCGATCATGAAGGTCGCCGACTTCGCCTGGGCGAAAGCCGATGCCTGGGCCTCGCAGGCGATCGAGAAGGACGGCCGGTTCTGGTTCTATGCCGCCGTGGAGCACAACAGCACGCAGCCCGGCAAGGCGATCGCCGTCGCCGTAGCGGACAGCCCGACCGGCCCGTTCCGTGATGCCAAGGGGTCGGCCCTCATCACCAACGCGATGACACCCAAGGGCACGCACAGCTGGGAGGACATCGACCCCACGGTATTCACCGACGACGATGGCACCACGTGGATCGCGTGGGGCAATCGCCAGTGCTATATCGCCCGGCTCAAGCCCAACATGATCGAGATCGACGGGCCGATCACCGAAATCACGCCGCCGCATTTCGAGGAAGGGCCGTGGCTGCACAAACGTGGGGATATCTACTACCTCACCTACGCGTCGCTCGACCGCGCCAGCCACCGCGATGAGAAGGTATCGTATGCAACTGCGCCCTCCCTAGAGGGCCCATGGACGTATCGCGGCGAACTGACGGGTTCGGGAAAATACAGTTTCACCATCCATCCCGGCATCGTCGAGTTCAAGGGCGCCTGGTATCTATTCCTGCACAACGCCGCCCTCGCCATCGGCGACCAGAATGGCGCCATCGGCCGCCGCGCGGTGACCGTTGAGCATCTCCGCTACAACGTCGATGGAAGTTTGAAGCCTGTCGCGCAGACTGATGCTGGCATATCTGTTCCCCCCCTCGAGTAAAAGCGGGATGCCCCTTCAAATGGGGGGATGTCCGTTTCTGGCCGGTAGCGGACACCGATGGCGATAGCCTGATCTCGGCTGCTGACGTCGGGCCTGGGCGGCGGGCACGTTGCCGCGCCCGCCGTCGAACGCTCTCAGAAGTCCCAGCGGCCGGTGATGGATAGCGGCACCGAGACGCGGCGACCGGTGTCGTTGATGGCAGCCAGGCCGAGTCCGGCGATCGCGGAATCGTCGTCCGAGAGATCGTCGATGTAGTTCACCCCTGCGGTGAGCCTCATACTGAAGCGGTCGGTGAACGAGATCTGCGCACCGGCCTCAAGACCGCCACTCAGTGCCCAGTCCTTCTCGTAGAACGGCGCATTAGGGATCGTGATCGCGGCATCGGGAATATCGAAGGTGGCCCGTATGACATCGGTTTCGGTCGCACCCAGTCGCGCCGCGACGAATGGCCTGACCCTGCTGCCGTCGCGGAAGAAGTGCCGGTACCCAGCCTCCCACGCGTACGCGTCATAGCCCGAGAACCTCCCGAATACGTCGAGCTCGGTGTCGAGCGTCGGCACGTAGGCGGCACCGACTCGCACGCGACCATCATCGGCGCTGGTCTCCCTCGCCTGGAGGAACACTTCGCTCCGGTCGCTCAGTCCATAGCCCACTTCCAGGCCCCATGACTTGGCAGTGCCGTAGATCTGCTCATGGCTACGGGAACGAATGCGCAACTCCGCGCTGACGCCCGCCAGCGCGGGGTTCAAGGGACCGAGATCCGGCACCGGTGCCACGGCGCCGGTGTGGACGTCGCCGCTAACCGGCCTGTCGACGCCACCGAATACCGACATCGAGAATTTTCCCTGCTCGGGACCTGCCGCGAACGCGGGCCCTGCCGCCATCAGCAAGGCGGCGCCAAGAAGTTTGATCTGCATGTGCCTCTCCCATCAGTACGGATAGCGCCTACCCACTGTAGGCACGGGGTCTACGCAACCGTGATGGAGGTGGATTCAAACAGGACGACGTATGTAAGCAGCCTTTCACAGTTACTCACGCTGCGTCGACGTCGCTGTACGCGCTTGCCGTTTGTCGGCACTGCTTGGGACTAGTTCGGCGTGCGCTTCCGACCCGAAGCGGTCATCCAGCTGCAACGATGGGTTGCAATACTTCTAATATTCCGGAAATATAGAAGCATGGATACGCCCCAGACCGTTCAAGCACTTCGTGCGCTCGCGCACGACCACCGGCTTGCTGCCTACCGCGCGCTCGTACAGGCCGGCCCAGACGGAATGGCCGTGGGCGAGCTGCGGGATCAGCTCGATTTGCCGCCCGCCACGCTGACAGCGCACTTGAATCAATTGCGTGCCGCGGGGCTTGTCACTGACGAGCGGGAAGGACGGGTCATCCGGATACGTGCCGACTACGACCGCATGAACGGTCTGATCGGCTTCCTGACGGAGAACTGCTGCGGGGGGAAGTCCTGCACGCCGGCAGTCAAGAAGAAGCTCCGTTGATCCGCATTCCAGAGATACGACATGACCGACAAGAGCTACAACGTACTGTTCCTGTGCACCGGCAACTCCGCGCGCAGCATCATGGCCGAGGCGATCCTCAACGTGCTGGGCCACGGCCGGTTCAAGGCCTATAGCGCTGGCAGTCACCCCAGCGGCCACGTCCAGCCGATGGCGCGGGAGCTTGCCGAGGCCATCGGCTATGACGCCGGGCAGGTGCGCAGCAAGAACTGGGACGAGTTCGCCGTGGAAGGCGCACCTGAGATGGATATCGTCATCACGGTCTGCGACAACGCTGCAGGAGAGGCGTGCCCCGTATGGCTGGGCCATCCTGCACTCGCGCACTGGGGTGTGCCCGACCCGGTAGCCGCCACGGGCGATGAAGAAGACCGTCGTCGAGCCTATACCGCAGCGTTCGCCACACTGCGCCGCCGTATCGAGCTATTGCTATCCCTGCCGCTGCAAAGCCTCGACCGTCTGGCCGCACAGGCAAAGCTGGGCGAAATCGGACGCGTCGGCGCTGAATGATCCGCCAGCGCCTCTTTGCCGAGTTCTTGGCCACGGGCCTGCTTCTGGTGACGGTGGTGGGCTCGGGCATCATGGCCGAGCGTCTTGCGGGCGGAAACGACGTCGTCGCCTTGCTAGCAAATACCCTCGCGACCGTTGGCGGACTCTACGTTCTCATTGAGGTGTTTGGCCCGATCAGTGGTGCGCACATGAATCCCGCAGTCAGCGCCGTGATGGCTGCGCGTGGCGAACTGCCCAAGGCCCTGTTGCCGGCATACATCCTGGTCCAGCTCACGGGCGCGGTGAGCGGTGCTCTCTTAGCGAACGCCATGTTCGATCTTCCGATGCTGGAGTTCTCCGCGAAGGTGCGGACCGGCGCAGGTCAATGGCTGGGCGAGATCGTTGCGACAGCGGGTTTGCTGCTGGTGGTGCTGCGGGCACCCGCATCCCGTGTAGCCATGATGGTGGCTGCGTATATCGGTGCGGCCTACTGGTTCACTTCGTCGACTTCTTTCGCGAATCCTGCTGCAGCCTTCGGTCGCATGTTCAGTGACAGCTTCGCCGGCATTTCGCCTGGCGACGTGCCTGCCTTCGTTGTGGCGCAGGCCATTGGGGCTGCTCTGGGCGCCATGATCCACAAGCTACTTGGAAAGCCTCATGTCTAATCCTGGCGATCTGCCCAACATCTCGGCCGAACTGTTCCATTTGCCCGAGGTTGACCGACTATCCTCGACCCCGCGCGCTATGCACGCCCCGCGTTTCCTTCTGCTCTACGGATCGCTGAGGAAGAGGTCATACAGCAAGTTGCTCGCGCTGGAGGCGGCTCGACTACTTCAGGCGATGGGGGCCGAGACCCGGCTCTTCGATCCGACAGGCCTGCCGCTTCCAGATGGAGAGCCCGATACCCATCCAAAGGTCCAAGAACTGCGGCAACTGGTGCAATGGTCGGAGGGCATGGTCTGGAGCTCACCCGAGCGACACGGTTCCATGAGCGGCATCATGAAAGCGCAGATCGATTGGATTCCGTTGTCTCAAGGCTCCGTACGACCAACCCAAGGCAAGACGCTGGCCGTCATGCAGGTCTCCGGCGGTTCGCAGTCCTTCAATGCGGTGAACCAGCTCCGTGTGCTTGGGCGTTGGATGCGCATGATCACGATCCCCAACCAGTCCTCTGTCGCAAAGGCGTTCAACGAGTTCGACGAAGACGGGCGCATGAAGCCCTCCGCTTTCTATGACCGCGTCGTGGACGTCATGGAAGAGCTCATGAAATTCACGCTATTGACCCGGGATGTCTCGCCCTACCTCGTCGATCGCTATAGCGAACGGAAGGAGAGCGCGGAAGAGCTCGCCAAGCGGGTCAGCCTCCGCGCGATCTAGGTACGGAAGTGGCCTGCCGATCTCTCTGGTCGGCGCCCATGTCCGCTTCTGGCCGGAAGCGGTCGCGAGGCAGGTTGGGATGGGGGCGGTCCTCGCCGGCATCCCGGCTCCGGCGAAGGACCGACGCATTCGTAAAGCCTCCAGCGCAGTTCCGAAGCGATGTTTACAAGCAAGACCGAACAAGGCCCGCTAACGCGGGCCTTTTCAGCTGTTTCCACTGGATGCGGACGAGAACCGTCCGGACGTGAAATCGACGCTTCTGGTGTAAGTCGGCTTAGTTCCGGCTTCGGGATGATGCAAGTCGACGGCAGCGGCTTCAGTTTGTTGCTGCCAGTTGCGTCCGTCGCCTTATGCGTCTGCTTTGGCGCGGGGCTTCAGTCGGAAACTGACCCCCAGGCGATTGATCGCGTTCATTGCGGCGATAGTCAATGTAAGATCGACTAGATCCTTTTCAGAGAACACGGCTGCTGCTGCAGCGTATGCCTCATCGGAGGCATGCGTTTCACTGACACGTGTTACTTCTTCCGCCCATGCTAGTGCTGCTCGCTCCTGCTCCGTAAAAAGGTACTCAGCTTCGTGCCAGACTGGAACAAGAACTACGGTATCCACCGACATACCCTCTTTCATCACGTCGCGCGTATGGATGTCGATGCAGTGGGCACACCCGTTGATCTGAGAGACCCGCAAGAAGACCAGATGGATCAGCTTGGCGGGAAGCGCCGTGTCCTTCGTGACGAAGTGGTGCATGGCTCCGATTGCCTTTGCCCCTTCGGGGGAAACCGTAAACCAGTTTGCTCGTTTCATTTGTGTCGAATTCCTTGCAATTGAAGTTGGTAAGCTGGCACGTTGCTAGCCCATCCCTATCTTGGACGGCCTAGCGGGTCAATCTGTGACAGCCCAGTGGACCGCGTCTGCCTGCGCCTTGCGCGATCCGCTCCGCCCTGATTGCAGCGCCCACGCGATGCTCTAGACATCCCGACTGCCGGACTTGCTGGGTACGGAATGGTCAAGTTGGCTCACCGCGTACGCCCTGTTCTCAGGGGCAGGGTGACTATCTCCCCCTGAGGTAGACACAGATTGCAATTGTTTGCGGGCGAAACACCATGGAGGTTCCGCTCTGCACGAGGACGGCAGCATGTGCGCCGGATTTGCATGTCTGGCCGCGGGGGACTTCGCTAGTGCGTGAGCTGGCCATAGCGCGCGCTCTGCACCCTGCTGGGTCCGGTGATGCCTCGGCTTGTTAGCCGGCCCCAGCCACCCTAAGATCGAGTCGCACCAAGGGGGAGAGCCCACTACATGGTGCGCTGAGGACAAGTCGTATAACCGGCCCCAAGGATCGGGCTGTTAGATAGTTGGGCGGGCTGACTGTCCAACCAGTTCCCGGTTCAGCTTTTCTCAACATCAAAGGGAGAGAGACTATGTTTAGAGCACTGGCCATCGCTACGCTTATAGCCTTAGCGTTTCCTTTGTCTCCCCACGTGTTCGGCCAAGTGGCCGACCAACAATCGAGCGACACGACCACCGCCAAATACATACAGGCTCTTGCCAACGAACTTGCAAGCGCCATTGTCAGGCGAGACGTCGCCGCGATGGAGCAGCTACTGGCCGACGACTACATGGACGTAAATCCAGATGGCGTAGTCAGTTCCAGAGCACAATTCATCGCTGAGTATAATAACCCCCCAGCTGCGACCAATGAGTTCGAAGCTGCTGAGTTCGGAGAAAGCGGCTTGAAGGTGCGTGTCTACGGCGACGTGGCAGTGCTGACAGGGCGAAGCATTTGGCGTGGACACACGGCAGAGGGATATGCCTTTACCGGCACACTGGTGTCAAGCATGGTGGCTGTGAAAGAGAATGGGCAATGGAAAATTGCAACAACTCACTCAAGTTCAGTTCCACCGTCACAGGCAGCGACTAATCCACCAGAGTAGGGTGCGGTGTGACCATGCCTGCCTAGCAGTTCATTAAAGCCGACGCCGCTTCGCGGAGCGGCTTAGTTCAGACGTTGGTCGATGTCCGCTTCTGGCCGATAGCGGACATAAATCTATTTGAGTGGAGGCGCCAGCTTAGTGGGCCTCCATTGCGTCAGTGGTTGACGTCGAGCGAGGGCGACGGGCACGTTGCCGTGCCCGCCGTTGGACGTTCTCAGAAGTCCCAGCGGCCGGTGATGGACAGCGGTATTGAGACGCGACTTCCGGTGTCGTTGATGGCCGCCAGACCGAGCCCGGCGATCGCGGAATCATCGTCGGAAAGATCGTCGATGTAGTTCACCCCTGCAGCGAGTGTCATGCTGAAGTGCTCGGTGAACGAGATCTGTGCGCCGGCCTCAAGCCCGGCGCTCAGCGCCCAGCCCTTCTCGTAGAACCGCGCATTCGGGATCGAGATCGAAGCGTCGGGGATCTCGAAGGTGGCCCGGATGATATCGGTTTCGGTCGCACCCAGGCGTGCCGCAAAGAACGGCCTGACCCGGCCACCGTCGCGAAAGAAGCGCCGGTAACCCGCCTCCCACGTGTACGCGTCATAGCTCGAGAACCTTCCGAAGATGTCGAGCTCGGCATCGAGCGCCGGCACGTATGCCGCACCGACGCGCACGCGGCCTTCGTCGGCGCTGGTCTCCCTAGCCTGAAGGAATACTTCGCTCCGATCACTCAGTCCATAGCCCAGTTCCAAGCCCAACGACCTGGCCGTGCCGTAGATCTGCTCGTGGCTACGGGAGCGAATGCGCAACTCCGCACTGACACCTGCAAGTGCGGGATTCAACGGAGCGAGATCCGGCACCTGCGCCACGGCGCCGGAGTGGACGTCGCCGCTGACCGGCATGTCAACGCCGCCCGAAACCGACATGGAGAACTTGCCTTCTTCTGGACCTGCCGCGTAGCCGGGGCCGGCCACCACCAACATCAATGCGCCAAGAATCTTGGTATTCATGTGCCACTCCCAGGGGTTGAGTCAGCTGCTTACTGTCTGTAAGCCAATCCGCTACGCGCTGACCGAGGGAGAAGATTCAAGGGAGAGGGCGAATGTAAGCGGGGTTTCAAAAGACCTCACGCGTTATGCACGTTGCTGTATCGGCCGGCGCCGCTGGTCGGCACAAGTGGCAACGTGCTTTGCAGTCGCATAGCCGACACAGACTTCGCAAGCGCAACACCAAACCTCTCACGCATCGTTTGACGAGGGGGGGGGCTGCTCTGAAAGACTAGTTGCCGTGGAGTACGAGCTGTTCGGTGTCAGTTAGGCATGTGTGCAGCGCTTCGTGCTGTACAGGTGACCGGCACACTGTCGTCTCGCCACGGCGCGCAAGTTGATTTCACCTCGGCATTCAGTCGAGTTGGAGAATTCCGATGGGCAACAACACTACCCAGACACCGCGCGATCCCGAAGACGAACATCAGGGCCAAGGCGGTAAGGGCCAGAATCCGAATCAGGGTGGCCAGGATGCTCAGCGGCGAGATGACCAGCGACAAGGTCAGGATGGACAGGATGAGGATCAGGAAGATCAAGGCCCGTCGCCTGACGAAGAAGATGAACAAGAAGGTGACGGCGACGAGACCGGGACTGGCCGAGGCGAGCAATAGCGGGACGGGCACGCGACTGCCCACGCAGCTCGGGTCCCGCTACTGCACTCAAAGAGCTCCCCCGGGAGCTCTTTGTTTTCGAGCGAAACACCAGCCAGTGCGAGCGTAAAGCAATCAGAGCAAAACTCAGCGGCCTGTGACAGGGCCAATCTAGGGTCTGCGCCGTTCCGGTACATGCCCAAAACACCCACCTATTAAGGCAGGCAATCACATGGCACGCGATATCTTAAAAACGCTGAAATCAGAACACGACGATTTGAGGGGCCTTTTCGAGGAGCTAAAGGGCACCACAGACCGAGGCGTAAAGAAACGAGAGGAGCTTCTAGGAAAGATCGAGGCGGCGCTAGTTCCTCACGCAAAGTGGGAAGAAAAAGTCTTCTATCCTGCATTCAAGGAAAGGGCGGATAGAGATGGCCTGCAGACTCATGCGGAGGCCTTGGCGGAGCATCACGCGGTAGAAAACTCTGTAATTCCATAGGTGCATGCCGCAGCGATCGGAACGCCTGAGTTCGCAGGCCGTACCAAAGTGTTCGGTGAACTCATCGATCACCACGCGAAGGAAGAAGAAAACACAATGTTCAAGATGGCTCGGAAGCTCTTCACTACCGAAGAGCGCTCTCTGTTGGATGAAGACTACGAGGCTTGGAAGAGCTCGGACGCGGCTAAGGACGCGCTGGCTGCCGAGAAAGCTAAAGCTAACGTCAAGGCGGTTGTGAAGGCTAGTAAGAATTGATTGATTGCGGGAGCGCCCGCGCGACGGGTGCTGCCGCAACTTCCAGCAAAGGACAGCTACTCGGCCGAGCTACTTGCCTGAGCAAATTTCTTTCGGACTCCAGTCAGACTCCAAACTCATCCAAGGGGTGTCATCAGGTATGACCAGCAATACCAGGCTTCGCCGCCCTTTGGGTGAGGCCTGCAGGTGCGGCCCTCCATCCAGAATGTAGTGCTCACCTGCGGCCACCAGGGCAATGCCATCGCGCGTTTCCACGCACTGTTCTCCTTCCAGAACATAGAAGACTTCTGGTCTCGGATGGGAGTGAGCTCGCGTCGTCATACCCGGCGGAAACCAGGACTCAAGCAAGCGTACACGGCCCTTCGCCGGTGCACGGATGGGTCCGATTGACTCCCTGATAGTGGCGCCATGGATGAGGCCGGGCCTGGTATCACCCATCACGTGAAGCCATGCCTTTCCATGGGCTTCTGCAGCCACGGCCTGCCCAGCGTGCGTCGCGGCGACGCGGGCATCAATGAGCGTCGAAAGAGAGTAGATGTGCCAGTAGAGCTCGCCGCTGGGAGCCTCGATATCAACCTCTGCGGACAAGTAGCAACCGGGCTCTCCCACGTGCTCGCTGGCCGGCGCGGTGCACTGACCAGGCACGGTGTTGCCGGCAGCCTGTGTTGCGAGCAGTACTGCGAGTAGAAGCGACATGCGCTGGCTCCTTGGTCCGTACACTTTCCAACGGCACGACTAGGGGCGTTAGGACATCACGTGTTGCCGCTTCCGACCCAAAGCGTACATGGAAGCAATGTCCTAACAGGCGGACGGCCAGCCTAAAGTCGATGGTGGCTGATTCCGGATAATCTGCATGCATGTGTCCTGAGCATGAAATCCAGGCGGCCCTTCACATGCTGGATATCTTCGTCGCCAGCCTGATCCAGGATCTCTTTCGCAAGCGCATTGAACTGAGGCCAGAACTGGGCTTCATGCCGGAGATGCTGCAGCCAGGGCGGCAACATGATGGCCAGTCTGTCCAGTTCCGCATCCAGCTGCACGCGAGGTTTCATATCGGAGCGCGCGGCCAGCTTGCTTTCACCCGATGCACGTTGCCGTCGTCCACGAGTGGGAAGCGCAATCCTGCCTGGCCAACGCCATCCAGTTGCAGGGTGGCCGCATGGGCGTCCCGTTGCGTGATGGAGATGACGTAGAGGCTGGACCCGAAGCGGTAGCGCAGCTCGTATTCCGTCCATTCACGCGGCAGGCAGGGGTCCAGTGCCAGCTCGTCCCCGATGCGCTGCAGGCCCAGCAGCGACTCGGTCAGCAGACGGTACATCCAGCCGGCGGAACCGGTGTACCAGGTCCAGCCGCCCCGGCCGACATGCGGCGCCACGCCATAGACATCGGCGGCGAGCACGTAGGGCTCCACCTTGTAGACTGCGGTGGCATCCGGATCCTGCGCGTGATGGATCGGATTGATCATGCGTGCCAGCTCCCACGCCCGCTCCGTGTCGCCCTGATGCGCGAATGCCATTGCGGCCCATACCGCGGCATGCGTGTACTGGCCACCGTTTTCGCGCACGCCCGGTACGTAACCCCGGATGTAGCCGGGATCCTTCGGGGTCTTGTCGAAGGGAGGCTCGAGCAACTGGATCAGTCCTGCCTCTCGCTTCACGAGATACCGATCCAGTGACGCCATCGCCTGGCGTGCGCGCACGGGATCCGCGGCCCCCGACAACACCGACCAGCTCTGCGAGATCGAATCGATCCGGCATTCATCGCTCTGGCTGGAGCCCAGCGGGGCACCGTCGTCGAACCAGGCCCGCCGGTACCACTGGCCATCCCATGCATGGGCTTCGAGGTTCTCGCGCAAGCGCTCGGCGTGCTCTATGCATTCGTCGGCGAATGCATCGTCGCCACGCATGCGCGCCACGTCGATAAAGCGTTGCAGCGTGTCGTAGAGGAAGAAGCCGAGCCACACGCTTTCCCCCCGACCGGCCTCGCCAACGCGGTTCATGCCGTCGTTCCAGTCGCCCGTCCCGATCAGGGGGAGTCCACGTTCGCCCAGAAGACTGCAGCCACGGCGAAGGGCCAGTACGCAATGCTGGTAGAAGGACTGCCGCAGGTACGACGTTGCGGGCATGTCGTAGTACGACTCTTCGTCGAAACCGACCGGGCGGCCGTCGACGAAGCCGACTTGCTCGTCCAGCACGCTGGCATCACCCGTTACCCGCAGATAGCGGGATGCCGCCAACGGCAGCCAGAGGTAATCGTCCGAGCAGCGCGTGCGTACACCGCGCCCCTGCGGTGGGTGCCACCAATGCAGCACGTCCCCTTGCGGGAACTGGTGAGCCGCAGACAGCAGCAGGTGCGCGCGCGTCAACGCTGGCTTGACGTGCAGCGTCGCCATGGTGTCCTGCAACTGGTCGCGGAAGCCGAAGGCACCCCCGGACTGGTAGTAGCCACTACGTGCCACGTAGCGGCACGCGAGGGTCTGGTACATCAGCCAGCCGTTCACCAACGCATCGACGGAGGGCTCCGGCGTACTGACCTGCACGGACGTCAGCAGTCCACGCCAGTGGATGCGGACGGCGTCCAGTGCGTCGTGCGCCCGCTGCGCGCCCTGCACGCGACGGGCCAGATACAGGGCGTCCTCATAGTCCTTGCCCATGCCGAGCCGGAACACCGTCTCGGATGCCTCGCCATCGAGCAGCGACAACGGCACTTGGATGGCGGCGCACGGATCGAGACCTACGCCCAGGCGACCGGACAAACGCTCGCGCTGCAGAGCCGCCGGATCGGCCATGCTGCCATTGCGGCCGAGAAATTCGGTGCGGTCGCCCGTGAAGCTGCAGCCACTGGCATCGGTATCGAAGAACGCAACCCGGCCGTTGAACTCGGTGTTGTAGGGATTGCGTGCCGTCAAGACGCCGCTGGCAGCATCCTGCTCGGTGATGATGTGCATCTGCGATTTGACCCGCAGGTCACCCAGCACCCATTCCACGTAACCGGTGGCAGAGAGTCGGCGTGCACGTCCGGACAGATTCCGGAGCTTCAGTACCGAGTACTTGACCGCATCCTCGACCGCCACATACACCCACAATTCGCTGGCGATGCCATCTTCGATGTGCTCGTACACGCTGTAGCCGAAGCCATGGCGCGTCCGGTACGCCCCACGGCCCCGGCGTGGCAGTGGAAGCGGCGACCACACGTGTCCGGTGTCCTCGTCGCGCAGATAGAACGCTTCGCCACCACTGTCAGCGACCGGGTCGTTGTGCCAGGGCGTGAGGCGGAACTCATGCGCGTTCTCGAACCAGGTGTAACCCGCCATGCTTTCGCTGACTACCGTGCCCAGCCTTTCGTTGGCCAGCACGTTGGACCAAGGCGCCGGTGTCGGGCTGCCTTCGCGGGTGGTGATCACATACTCGCGGCCATCAGCCGAGAAAGCGCCGGTGCCGTTGTCGTGAACGAAGGTGCCGGACACGGCCTCGAAAGGCCAACTGTCGTCTTCCTCATCTACCTCCATCGGTGGTGGCAGCCCGGTCGATTCGTCGAGCGCGGGAAGCTCCACAGGATCCTCGCGTGGCCCCTCCGCCAACAGCGTCGGCATGATCCGTTCGGCGGGCTCGCGGCGACCGATCTGTGCGGCCAGCGATCCCTGCTGGTCGCTGATGATCACCCGCGCCACCGACTGCAACAGGATTCGGTCCTCCTGCGACATCTGCTGGCCCGGGCGCACGAAGATGCCGCCCGGACGATCCAGCACATTCGCCTCCGGGTCTGCCGAGATCATGCCCAGGATCAGGTCCTGCAGCTGCTGCCGGTAGCCGGCCTGGCTTTCGTTCCAGATCACCAGGTCCGCGCGCAGTCCTTTGAGGCGCCAGTAGGCGTGTGCCTGCACCATCTGGCGGACCAGCTCGATGTTGTCGGCATCGGAGATCTGCAGGAGGGCGATGGGCAGGTCGCCCGAGATCGCGTGACCCCAGAGACCGGACTGGCCGCGCTGGTTCTGCAACAGGACATCGGCGTCCGCGCGCAGCAGTGGGTGCGCATAGACAATCAGCCCGGCCAGCCGTTCATAGAGTTGCGCATCCGCCTGCGATGCGTTGATCTGGCGGCGGACGACCTGGCTGTGGGTCCAGGCCAGGTCGAAGACGCGGTCGGCGAGCCGGCGATCGCGGTACTTGTCGATCAGTCCGGCGCAGGCTTCGCGGTCCACGCCCACGCCGTGCACCATGTCGATCATCGCGGTCTGGCCCGGCGCCAGCTCGATCCGGCAACGGATGGCCACGATCGGGTCCAGTACCGAGCCTTCGCTGTCGGACAGCGCGTCCTGCTCGGCCAACGCCACCGGCGTGCGCGGCGTGTTGCCGCGACCGAGGAAGCGTGCGCGATCGGTCTCGTACGAGATCGCGCTGATGTCGGCGTCATGCACTGCCACCAGATGGAACATCCATGGCGGTACCTCGTCGTGCGCGCGCGGTCGGCGCGTGCACAGCAATGCCTGCTTCTCGCGCACGATCTCGGATTGCACGAACAGATTGCTGAAGGCCGGGTGTAACTCGTCCGCGATGGCGGGCGCCAGCACCACCTCGGCATAGGTCGTGATCTCGATCGTGCGTGTAAGCCGGCTGCGGTTGCTCAGGCGCAGTCGGCGCAGCTCGATGTCGTCCTCGGCGGAGATGGCGATCTCCAGATGGCTCTCGTAGCCGCGCTTGCGTCCGCGGAACTCCGCCTTCGCATCGGAGAAGATCGCCTCGTAGTGGTCCACCGGCACGCACGCCGGCTGCAGCGAGGGGGACCAGAACTCACCGCTTTCCACGTCACGCAGGTAGCAGAAGTTGCCCCAGTGGTCGCGCGTCCCGTCCTCGCGCCAGCGCGTGACCGCCAGGTCACGGTGGCGGCTGTAGCCACCGCCGGCGCTGGTAACCAGGCCGTGGTAACGCCCATTGGAGAGCAGTTGCACTGCTGGACGCGACGTCCCGGCATTGCGGAAGATGCGCAGCTGGGTCTCGGTTTCGGTGGGCGCGGCGCGCGAACCCAGCGTTTCGGCTTCGTGCGGGTGGAATACGCCGGTATGCGGGATGCGCTCCTGAAGCAGCAGCAGCGTCGCCTGGAACTCGGCATCGGCCACGAAGCGTCGCTGCATGGGCTGCTGCCGCAGCAAGTGAACGAGCGAGAGGAATCCCATGCCCTGGTGATGGGCCATGAAGGAGCGCACCACCACGTGGTCCTGGCCTGGCGGGACGCGAGCCGGTGTGTAATCGATCGCTTCGTACAGCCCGAAGTGGCCACCGAAGCCAAGGGCTTCCTGTCTTTGCAGATTCTGGCAGGCCGCCTCCGGCGCCACCATCAACGCCATCATCGTGGCGTAGGGCGCGATGACCAGGTCCTGGCCCAGCCCGCGCTTGAGGCCCAGCCCGGGTACGCCGAAGGCGCGGTACTGGTAGTTCATGCGTGCGTCGACGGTGTTGTAGCCCGACTCGGAGATGCCCCAGGGCACGTCATGATGCTCACCGTGCAGGATCTGCGCTTCCACCGCATGCCGGGACGTCTGGTCGAGCAGGGTGTCCGGATAGCTGGGCATGACCAGCTGCGGCATCAGGTACTCGAACATGGAGCCACTCCATGAGAGCAGCGTCGCATCGCCGTTGACCTCGGTCAGCAGGCGGCCCAGCGCAAACCAGCTTTCCTGCGGCAACTGTCCCTGCGCGATCGCCACGAAGCTGCAGAGGCGTGCTTCCGACGCCAGCAGGTCGTAGAGCCCGTTGTCCAAGCGGTGTTCGTCAACGTTGTAGCCGATCACCAACAGGTGGCGTGCGCGGTCATAGAGGAACTCGTATTCCATCAGCGAGAACTGCCCGGCGATGTGCGCCAGGCGTTCGAGTTGATGTATCCGTTCCCGTGCGCGTCGGGTCGCCAGCGTGCCTGCGGGACCCTCCTGCAGTTCGCGCAGCGTAGGCAGGCGGTCACCGGCCCATGCGTCGGCATCGGGTAGCAGGAACTGAAGCTCCGCATGCGCCGACCTGCAGCCCTCGACAAGCGCGGTCGGCCAGTGATGCGGATGGGTCTGGTCTGGATCGATGGTGGGCCAGGTCGCGACGATGCCCTCCGCGTGCACGACCAGGCGCGCCAGCATGCGTTCCGCATCGGTAACGGTCGCTGGCGGCTCGCGCTGTGCCTGCGTCAGGACGGTGCGGAACTCGAACACCGCCAACGACGATGCGTCGCCGTCGGTCTGCGTGTCCTCGAGTGCGTCTTCCAGCACGGCCAGGGTGTCAGCCAGCCCGGAGAACGTAGCGGGTGCCAGGACAGGGGCATCGGCCAGTGCCAGCAGGCCCTGTCGCAGGGTCAGCAGGTGCCCGGAAAGGTTGCCGCTGTCCACCGTGGAAACATAGGCCGGCGGCAGCGGCTGCAAGGTTTCGGTGTCGTACCAGTTGTAGAAGTGCCCGCGATGGCGGGGCAGCATCTCCAGCGTGTCGAACGCGAGGCGGGTGCGCTCCATCACGCCGCCCGCCTGCAGGTAGCCGAAATCGTAGGCCGCCAGGTTGGCCAGGAGCGACAAGCCGATGTTGGTCGGCGAGGTGCGTCGCGCCACCACCAGCGCCGGATGCTCTTGCACGTTGTCGGGTGGCAGCCAGTGATCCTCTGCGCGCACATAGGTTTCGAAGAAGGCCCACGTCCGTCGCGACAGCTTGCCGAGGAACGCCAACTGCAGTGCGGACAGCTTGTCCGTCCGCCGGTCCGGCGGGCGGCCAAGCCAAGCCATCAGCACCGGCGACAGCAGCCAGAGCAGCAGCAAGGGCGTGGCCACCCACAGTGCGGCCGGCTGTTTCATCACCAGCAGTGCGGCGACGGCGGCCGAGATCAGCGGTGCCGGCGCCATGCTGTAGAGCTCCGCGCTCACACCGCTGCCCAGACTGCGTTCGACTTCGCTGGACGGGTTCCACTGCAATAGGTGCCGTCGTGTGACCACGAGGCGCCAGAGCGTGCGCAGGATCGCGCCTAGGCTGAAAAAAGCCTCGTAGGGCAGGCAGGCCACATTGACGACCGCGCGCCAGAGTTGCTTCAGACAGGATTTCCCCACCTGCACCAGATGGGTTTCCAGCGGCATGTCCACCGGCAGGGCGACCACATCCCGCAGCGCCGGAAGCAGCACGGGCAGGGCCCATAGGCTCAGCAGCCACGCGGTCCAGGCGAGCGGGTCCGGCGAGAACAGCCAGCCCAGCACCAGCAGGGCGAAGGTGGCCGTCGGCACCAGGCTGCGTCGCAGGTTGTCGAGCAGCTTGCCGCGCGAGAGCCAGGACAGCGGATTGCGCTCAAGCCCGCTGCCGCGGCGCGGTACCCACGGCAACAACCACGGCAGCAGCTGCCAGTCGCCGCGGATCCACCGATAGCGCCGCTTCACGTCAGCCGCGTAGCGCGACGGATAGTCTTCGAACAGACGCACGTCGCTGACCAGGCCGGCACGTGTGTAGCACCCCTCCAGCAGGTCATGGCTGAGGATACGGTTGTCGGGAAAGCGGTCCGCGAGCGCATGCTCGAATGCATCCACATCGTAGATGCCCTTGCCGACGAAGGACCCCTCGCCGAACAGGTCCTGGTAGACGTCCGATACGGTGCGTGTGTAGGGATCGATGCCGGGCTCACTGCCGAACATGCGCGCATAGCGCGAACTCGGCCGCCCGCTGAGGCTGGTGCCTACGCTGGGCTGCAGGATGCCGTAGCCGCGGACCACGCGCCGTCGCCGCGGGTCGAACACGGCCTGGTTGAGCGGGTGCGCCAGCGTGCCGGCGAACTCGCGCGCGGCGTCTCGCGGCAATTTGGTGTCCGTGTCCAGCGTGATCACGTAGCGCACCTGCGCCAGCACGCCGATGTTGCCGGTCACCTGCAGGAAGTCTTCTCCCAGTCCGCCACGCAGCAGCCGGTTCAATGCCGCCAGCTTGCCTCGTTTGCGTTCGTAGCCCATCCAGCGCCGTTCGCGCGGATTCCACAGGCGCGGTCGATGGAACAGGAAAAACAGGTCGCCACCGCCTTCGTCAGCCCGTTCGGGTGCGTACCGGCGATTGAGCTGTTCGACCCGGTGTACGGCATGGGCCAACAGCGCGGCATCGCCTGGCAGCGAAGCCTCGTTCGCATCCAGGAAGTCGGTGAGCAGGGCGAAGTGCAGGTGACCGTCGCGGTTCGCCAGGAAGCGTACTTCCAATGCTTCGACCAGACTGTCCACCCCCTCCGCGCTGCTCAGCATGCTGGGGACCACTACCAGCGTGCGCGCCGTGGCCGGGATGCCATTGGAGAAATCCATCCGGGGCAGGGGGCGGGGCGGTACCAGCAGGGTTGCCATCCAATTGACGAGCGCTATGCCCAGTTCGCTGAAGGCGAGGAGCGCGAGCATTGCCAGCAGCCACGTCGGCACCGCCTGTGTCGCTGACCCCGCCGTCAGCAGGCCGTGAGTGAACAGGCCGATGATGATCGCGATCGGGATCAGATAGATCGCCAGCGGAATACGGCGCGGCCGAAGGCGAACCGGCCGCGCGCCGGGCAACGAGGCGGTCACCGCTGCCTGCGTTCGGCCGACGCCATCGTCCACCAGATAGAAGCCGACGTGCGCCTGGTGATGGCCCGGCGCGGCAGTGGCGGCGGCCTGCGCCAACTGCAGCGCGATCTCCGCCACCGCGTTCTCACCGACATTCGCGAGCCGTGCGATCTTTTCCACCACGTGCCGGTAACTGTCGCGGGTGCTGAAATCCATCAGCGCGTACGTGCGCGCCGGGTCGGCACGGAGCGTGCGCTCGACCACGCTCATGTCTTCGACGAATTCCCGCCAGTCCATGTTGGCCAGGAAACGCAGGCTACCGATGCTGTTGCTGATCGACACCTGGTCCGCGGCCTGCTGCTGGCTTTCCAGATGCACCAGTTCCTCGATGCGCAGCCCGCCATCCGCCGCCCATTGCTCCAGCCAGGTGATCGGCATGGAGAAAACGCCGCCCCGTCCCTGCAGGCCACGCGTCAGCTCGGAAACGAATGCGCCGCTCAGCGGCGGATCCGAGCGGGCCATGTCGGCGATGACCAGCACCACGTCCTTTGGATTCTCCGCCGCCGTCCGGTTGAGCTGGGCGGCCCACTCGCTGGCCAAGCGGTGATCGTCGCCGTCGCGCATCACGCGCACTGCCATACGTCGCAGGTTATCGATAAGCGCCAGTCGCAACATGATCGGGATGGCCCACAACTCACCGAGTTTCAGTGGCGTGATGGACTGATAGGCGGCGAAGAAGCGGCGCAGCGTTTCGGCGTCGATGCGGCCATCGCCGTGCGCGATGGCCTCCAGGGACAGGTCGTACACGCGCGGAAGGCCGCTCGAGGGTCCTTGGCTGAGGGACGGGAGCTGGCGGCTGTAACCTTTCGGCAGATGCCGCCGTGCGGTGACGATCTGCTCTTCCACCAGGTAGTAGTTGTCCAGCAACCATTCGCCGGCTGGCGTGATGCGCATGTCGTCCTGGACCATCCGCGTCAGCAGCGCGCAGACATCATCCAGCAGGCCTTCGTTCTCGGCCAGGCGGTCCAGCAGGCGTTCCGGTCCAGCCTGTGGAAGTATCCGATGAGCACGCGCCAGTGCGCGGCCGTGCAGTTCCATCTGCTCCACATTGAACAATTGCGCGCGCAGCGGTGCTTCCGCGCGCAACGGCTTCTGGATCGCGGCGCGGCGCCAGCGCCACAGACGCCGACGCAGGCGTAACCAGCGGCTGAAAATCCTCCAGACCTGGGGCATCGGAAATCCTGTGGGGAGCGGCTGACCGACGTGGAACCCATCCTTGCACGCATATCAGGAGGTGGGTGTGAAGGATGCGGCGCAGTCGCGAGGGCATCACGGCCGAAACCACGAGACGCGTTCGCGCCGTTGCGACGGCTCGCCGGGTACGCGCCACGTCGCGTGAATGAGAGAGTTCCTAAGTGAGCATCGGCGTCAGCGTGAAAAGAAAGCCGCGCGCATCCAGCATCGCACGCAGGCGCTCCTCGGCGGCAATGCGATTGAAGGTGCGCCGCACCCAGAGGCCGTAGCAGGGGCGCCTGCCTTCCGCGCTGCTGCCCTGCTGGACGCGACGGCTCACGCGGACGTCCATGGATTCGCACGCGGTCGCCCAGATGACGCGCAGATCGTCAGGGCCGATGGATTGGCGGGCACCCAAGTGCAGCAGGAAGACCTGCCTCTGTTCGCGTTGCATGCGTGGCACCTCCGGCCAATCCGCTCGACTGAGCCTTGCTAGTGTGTAAAGCCTGGCCAGTCAGGGTGCCGGGATGTCTCATACCATTGCTGTGCACGCGCCATTGCTTCCGGCTTGGAAAGATCGGCTTTGGCGAAGAAGAACCAGCGAACGTCACTGCCTCGCCCTTGCTGCTCATGGACCAGACGATAAGCGTTGACGCGCGTATCCCGCTCCGGATCCAGCAGTGCATCGATGGACTCGACGCCAAGCGTCGAAATGACCAGTGAGATGCTGCTCATGGCATTGTTCCCAGAGCCGCCAGCGGAATGGTAGGACGAACCTTGATGCGGCGGTTCGAGTCCCTTCTTCCCGACCAGAAATGCCATTCTTTCCTGACGTGCTGGCGAAGCAGCACCACCACGCGTTGAAGGACGCCGGAGCGCGCGATCGCGCGGGGCGTATCGTCAGCATCCGCCTGGATGGGCCAGCCTTCGTTCTCCGCGCATTCCACGGCGCGATCATTCAACAGGTGGGCCATACGCTGAAACGCGTGGACACCCCGCACGACGCGATGTCGTTTGGTGTTCATAGCGGCTCCCGATCTTGTGCGAGCCGGCACACTGCGGGCGCGGAAGTTAGCCAGCTTCGGAATCCCGCGTGAATCCACGGTAGCACGCTGAGGGGCGACGTCATGTGTATTTCTGCGCATAAGGCGTCACGCCGCAGTAACGGCCGACAGCGCATGATGATGAAGTTATGGTGCAGGACCGTATCGGCTGCTCAGCCGCGCATTGCCCCTCCCATTCTCCGCATTGAGTTCGAGCCTGGCGCCGCGCCAGGTTACGGCGGTGTCTGCGGCCGCCCACACGACGCCAATCCCGGGCCCGCCTCGCAGGAAATTCTCCATGGAGATGCTACAGAAAGAGGGCTTCTTGCAAGAGAACCTTCTTGGCATGCTCAGAAGCAAGCGTTCGTTCCGCACCTTCATTTATGCGATTGACAAGGCCGGACTGACGGAATCATTCAACGGTGCCGATCAGTACACGTTGTTCGCGCCCACGGATGAAGCGTTCCGGCAACTGCCGCACGGCACGTGGTTCTCGGCCGCAAGACAATCATGGACGTCGGAGGATGGGAAGCAGCGCCCACGCTGCAAGGGCAGGCTGCATCCATCGCGATAGTGGGTAGTCAGCTAAGCATCGACGGGGCGCAGATCACGCGTCCCGACATCATGCCCAGGAATGGCGTGATCCATGGCATCGACAAAGTCAACATTCCCGAACCCCCGCCTCGCTGAGGTGAGGCAGCAAAGGAATGCAAGCGGCAGGGGCAATCCCTGCCGTTTTCTTTTCCATGTTCCCGAAGCATGGCGCTTGGCGCGCCCGATGCATATTGCGTGCATCAATACCTTTTTCCTGCGTTTGTCCGCTTCTGGCCGCTTGCGGACTTGCCAACGCAGACAATCAGGCCGCTTTGGAAGCGAATTGCCCGTCAGTTCCCATTGCCTTGCATGCGTCCAGATAGTCCGCCCAAGCCTGCATCATCTTCCTGCGCTCGGGGAGATGCTTTGCAAGGTTATAGATCGCTCGCACCCCCTGTCCCTTGTGGGCGAGTTGGCGCTCGATCGCGTCCGGGTTGAAGCCGAGCTCATTGAGTAGTGTGGAGGCCATGTGGCGGAAGCCGTGGCCGACAATGGTGTCGCCATCGTAGCCAAGGTTTCTCAAGGCCGCGTTCACAGTGTTTTCTGACATGCAGCGCTTGGGGTCGCGGACCCCAGGAAACACGTACTCCCTGTGACCTGTTAGTGGCTGTAGGTCTCGGAGGATGGCTACAGCCTGCTCCGCAAGTGGGACCACGTGCGGCTCGGCATTCGGATTCTCTTTTTCAGCCTTAGGCAGTTTCCTGCGGCCGGGAGGGATGACCCAGCGCGCGCCATCGGGATGGTCCAGGTCGAACTCAGCCCAGCGGGCGCCGCGCAATTCGCCCGGACGCACAAAGGTCATCGGTGCCAACTTCAGTGCTGCCGCCGTTACGGCCTCACCGCGATATCCGTCCATGGCTCGCAGAAGTCGCCCCACGAGCTTCGGGTCGGTGATGGTTGGAAAGCTGCGCTTCCTGCGTGACGGTAGGGCAGCACCCAAGTCCGCAGCCGGATTGCGTTCGGCGCGCTCGGTAGCCACTGCGTATTTGAATACGCTGCTTATGGCCGCCATGACCCGGTGAGCTTGTTCATGATGACTGCGCTCAACCATACGACCGAGTAGGGGGCGAAGATCGGACACCCCCACTTCCGCGATCGGTTTCTTGCCGATCCAGGGAAAGACATGGCCTTCAAGACGCATCTGCTGCTTGGCATGGTGGCTGTTGGTCCAGCCATGAGCTTTTACTGCCAGCCATTCGCGTGCGATGACCTCAAAGCTGTTTGCCGCTCGCTCGATCCCGGCGGACTGCTCAGCCTTCCGGTGTTCCCCAGGATCGATGCCTTTGGCAAGTTGCTTACGAGCCAGATCCCGCTCAGTGCGCGCCTCCGCGAGGCTTGTATCGGGATAGGTCCCCAGGCTGAGCGTATTTCGCTTCCCGGAGACCGGACGGCGGTAGTCCAGCCGCCACCAGCGCGCGCCATCGGGCCTGAGAATCAGGTAGAGACCGCCGCCATCGCGCAATTTAAGCGGCTTCTGTTCAGGTTTTGTTTTGCGAATCGCGGTGTCGGTCAGAGGCATGCGAAAACGGCCTTGGCGGTAACAGTTTTGGCGGTAGGTCGCTTACCGTCAAAGTTACCGCCCCTTACCGCCGGCTTGCAATGGATTCCCTCGGACTACATCGGGCGCAAAAAAGGCCGGAAGCCTTGATTTTACTGGGCTTTCCGGCCTTAGTTGGACTTGCTTGTACTACCGCGTGGTGGCTATGGGTGGACTCGAACCACCGACCCCAGCATTATGAGTGCTGTGCTCTAACCGGCTGAGCTACATAGCCGCGGGAACCGCGTATTCTTCATTTCCACCCCATCCCTGTCAAGCTTGGGAAGCGTGCTTGTCGCCTGCGACAACGCGTGGCAGAGTCGGGGGCAGTAGATTTCAGGAGTCCGCATCGTGATCGATCCGGACGGCTACCGACCCAATGTCGGTATCGTGTTGATGCGGCCGGATGGCCGGGTGTTCTGGGCGCGACGCGTGCGCCGGGATGGCTGGCAGTTCCCGCAAGGCGGCATGAACACGGACGAGACGCCGGTCGAGGCCATGTACCGCGAGTTGCGCGAAGAAACCGGCCTGTTGCCCGAACATGTGGAAGTGTTGGGTGTCACGCCCGGCTGGCTGCGCTATCGCCTGCCTCCTCGTGCAATCCGGCGCACCGAACGGCAGGTCTGCATCGGGCAGAAGCAGGTGTGGTTTCTGCTTCGCCTGATCGGCGACGAGGCGCACTTGCGCCTGGATCTGACCGAGAGCCCGGAATTCGACCATTGGCGCTGGGTGGACTTCTGGTACCCGCTGGAGCACGTGGTGATCTTCAAGCGCCGCGTTTACGCCAGCGCGCTGGGGCATCTGGCTGCGTTTGCCCGGAGCGTCGCCGGGCCGCAGGCGATCCCGGCCCAGCTGCCCGATCCCAGGGCGCCCGAGGCGCCGCGCCGACGCAACCGCGACCGGCCGGCCCGTAAACGGGGCGGAGCCGGCGAGCCTGTTAAGAATTGACAATCATTCTCATTCGAGGTGGAATGGTCGCGGGCCGTTCCGTGCCCGTCGCGCCGCCGCTACCACCGTGTACGTCTGCATCTGCAATGGCATAACCGACCACCAGATCCGCGAGGCCGCCGCCGCCGGGTGCTCCACTGTGGCCGAATTGACCATGCGGACCGGTGCCGGCGCCAATTGCGGCAGCTGCCTCGACATGGCGATGGATGTGCTTCAGTCCGCCCAGCCTGCCGCCCGGGAGCCGCTGTTCCCCATCCTCGCGCTGTCGCACGCTGCCTGACAGGGTGCATGCCGCCCGTCGGCGGCGTTGCGTGCTCCCCCAATGAACACGATTCGCGTTCCGTCACTGTACGTGCGCACGGGCTAACCTCTGCCGTCCCCGCCCACGGAGCATGGCCATGAAAGGCGACGCCAAGGTCATCGAGTACCTCAACAAGGCGCTCTACAACGAGCTGACCGCGATCAACCAGTACTTCCTGCACGCCAAGATGCTCAAGAACTGGGGTTTCAAGGAACTGGCCGAGCACGAGTACAAGGAATCCATCGACGAAATGAAGCATGCCGACAAGCTGTCGGAGCGCATCCTGTTCCTCGATGGTCTGCCGAACTTCCAGGCTCTGGGCAAGCTGCGCATCGGCGAGACGCCACGCGAAATCCTTGAATGCGACCTGACGTTGGAACAGGAAGCGCTGCCGGTGCTCCGCGATGCGATCGCGTACTGCGAATCGGTGGCCGACTACGTCAGCCGGCAATTGTTCGCCACCATCCTCGATTCCGAGGAAGAACATATCGACTGGCTGGAAACGCAGCTGTCGGTGATCGACCGGATCGGCGAACCGAATTACCTGTTGACCAAGCTCGAGGACTGAGCTGCCGCAGTCTGCTGCGGCGGGAGCAGCGGCCGACCCAGCTGCTGTGCGGCGTAGCCCTGCAGGGCCATGCGCGCACGCGCGTACTCCGCAATGACCAGGGCGACGGCCACGGCCGGGCGCTCCAGCTTGCGCGCGCGGGCGCCCAGTTCCACGCGCTTGGCGGCGGCGGACAACGCCATGGCGCCGACATTCGCACTGGAAGACTTGAGTGTGTGAGCCGCGTCGCGCATGGCGTCCAGATCGGGAACGGCGGCAGCCTTTTCCAGCGTGCCGATCAGGCGTGGCGCGTCTTCGAGGAAGATGGTGATGATGCGCGTGGTCTCGTCGCCTGCGATCTCGCGCAGTTCCTCCAGCATCGTCTGATCGAGCACCGGGAAGCTCGGCGCGGGCGCACGGGCTGTGGCCACGGCAGGCGGGGGTGGTGCGGGTTCCGCCGGAGGGACGAGTGCGGCGTTGCGTAGCACGAAGTTCATGCGGTCGGGCAGCCAGCGGTGCAGACAGCTTTCCAGCTGTTCGCGCGACACTGGCTTGGCCAGGTAGTCGTCCATGCCGGCATCCAGGCAACGTTGGCGGTCTCCCGCCATGGCGTTGGCGGTCATCGCCACGATCGGCAAGCGGCCCCCGTCGGCGCGCTGCACTTCCAGTTCGCGCCAGCGCCGTGTGGCGGCGTAACCATCCAGCACGGGCATCTGGCAGTCCATCAGGATCAGGTCGAAATGCTCAAGCTGCATGCGCTTCAGCGCGATGTCGCCGTTGGCGGCGGTCTCGCAGCAGAAGCCGAGCGCGGATAGCAGTTTCTGCGCCACCAACAGATTGACCGGGTTGTCCTCCACCAGCAGCAGGCGCGGCTCGGTACGCATCGCGCTGACCACGGCAGGCTCCGGCTCCGTGGCTGGCGTCTCCTCCGTCTGTGCGATGGGGGGCGCTGGCGCGTCGGGGCCCGCGTCGCTCGACGCGGGGGCTGCTTCGTCGCCGGCGAGGGTCAGGGCGACCGTGGATTCGGGAAAGATCTCTTCCATCGTGTCGACCGCGGCCGCTTCCTGCTCCGGCGCGGCGCCGGTCAGCGCGGCGCGCAGGTCCGCGTCGGGTGACTGTCGCGACAGCAGCGTACTGCGCGGATGCAGTTCCGCCGGTACCGTGTCGTCGCCATAGAGCCACACCAGGCGCAAGGGATCCGGCGCGGGGCGTCGCGTGATCGCCCGATGCAGCGCCAGCGCCGTACTGCGGATACCACTGATGTCGGCCAGTACGGCCAGATAGTCCTGCTGTCCCTGTTCGCCGATCAGGCGCAGGCGGTCCAGTGCTTCCTGTGTCGTCTCGACGGCGACCGGGTGCATGCCCCAGTTGGTGGCGAGCATCGTGAGGCGCTGGCGCAGGCGGGCGTCGGGGGAGACGACCAGCACCCGGCCGTGGTCGAGCGCGCCGTTGTCGCGCTGGCGTAGGTCGCCGATGACCTTCATCAGCGGCACTTCGAACCAGAACGTGGACCCGCGGCCCACCTCCGACACGACGTCGATGCGCCCGCCCATCAGGTCGACGATGCGCCGGCAGATGGCCAACCCCAGCCCGGTGCCGCCGTACAACCGCGTCGTGGATGCGTCGGCCTGGCTGAAGGAATGGAACAGTCGGTGGCGTGCATCCTCTTCGATGCCGATGCCGGTATCGCGGACTTCGAACCTCAACAGGTGCTGGGCAGCAGTTTCGCCCAGCCGGCGCACCACCAGCGTGATCGAACCGCGCTCGGTGAACTTGATCGCGTTGCCGACCAGATTCGTCAGCACCTGCCGCAGGCGGACCGGATCGCCGCGCACCGGCAGCCGGACCGCGGGATCGAGCTGCAGGCTCAGGCGCAGGCCCTTGTTCTCCGCCGGGCGATACATCAGCTGCAGCACGCTGTCGAGCAACTCGCGCAGATTGAAGCCGGTGATCTCGAGGTCGAGCTTGTTGGCCTCGAGCTTGGAGTAGTCGAGGATGTCGTCGACGATCCGCAGCAATTGATGGGATGACGCGGTCGCCGTCGTCAGCATCTCGCGCTGGTCGGGCGCCAGCGGCGCACGCGACAGCATTTCCAGCATCGGCACGATGCCGTTGAGCGGGGTGCGGATCTCATGGCTCATGGTGGCGAGGAACTCGCCCTTGGCCATCGCGGCGGATTCGGCGGCCTGCTTCGCGCGCACCAGTTCCTGCTCCAGGCGATCATGCCGTTGCAGGTCGCGCTGCAAACCGTCGCGTTCGGACTCGGCCATCGCCGCGCGGGCCTGCACGCCGGTATGGCGACGCGCTTCGCTGCGCGCGTGCCAGGCGGAGGCGAAAGCGGCCAGCAGGCTGGCGCCTCCGCCGGCGGTCGCCACCGGCAACCACGGCCCGGTCGTCCCCGCCCAGTGCAGACCCAGCGACACCACCGAGACGGCGGCGCAGGCCATCGTCACCCAGGGCATCACCGGCGTCCGTCCGGCGCTGGGCATCGTTACAGCACCGCGTTGTGGAAGTCGAAGCCGAGCTCGCTGCCGACGGCCTGCACCAGGTTGCCCTGGATGAAGTCGACGCCGCCCATCCACATGGCGGCCGCGGCCTGCGGATCTTCGATCTGCTGGCCGATCACCTGCAGTCCTTGGCGATGGGCGCTGTCGATGATGCCGCGCAACTGGTCGCGCAACACCGGATCGGCGTGCGCGGTGGCGTACTTGCTGGACACACGCACGAAGCCCAGCGGCAGCTGCGTCAGCAGGGCGTCGGCTTCCGTGCCGGGCTCGAACTGGCTCAGGCAGAACTGCACCCCGGCCGGCATCAGCTGCTGGCAGAACTGCCGCAGCGTGACCGTGTGGATCAGCGCGTCGGCAAGACGCAGGTCGATGACCAGCGATGTACCTTCGATGCCACGCGCGCGCAGCGCATCCAGCAGCCATTGCGCATGCGATTCGCGCGCCAGCGACCGGGGAGATTGCGAAACGAACAGCCGCAGCGATGGGCCCGCAGCCTGCCGCTCGGCGAGCACGTACAGAGCGTGCTCCAGCACCCAGTGGTCGATCTGCGCGATGCCGCCGGCCAGTTCCGCGGCCGGAATGACCTGCGAGGCCGGCAGCAACGAGCCGTCGGGCTGGCGCATCCGCAGCAACACCTGGTACTGCGCCTGGTCGCTGCCGGCCACCGCGACGATCGGCTGGTAGGCCAGCTCGAACTGGCCATCCTCCAGCGAGATGCGCGGCGCATCGTCGTCGACTTCCGCCGGAACGTACTCGGCCAGGCTGTCGGCCTTCAGGCGGGCCTGCAGCACGGCGCGTTCGATGGCCTCCAGCGCGCTGCCGGCGTCGGCGAAGCCGAGCGACAGGGCGGTGTAGCCGACCGAGCCGCGCAGCTTGAGGACTTCGTTGGGACGGGTCTGGAAGTCATGGCTGGCCAGTCCGTCCCGCAACTGCTGCGCGAGCGCGGCGAGTGTCGTCTCGTCGACGCTGTCGGCCAGCATCAGGAAGCTGTTGTCGTTCAGGCGCGCCACCGGATGCGGCGAGGCCGCGGCGGCGAGCTGCCGGCCTGCCTGGTTCATGAGGTGCTCGAACACCGCGTAGCCGTAGCGCTCCCGCAGGCTCAGTGCGCTGTTGACCTCGACGAAGAACACGCCGCCACGCGACTGCCGCTGCAGCGACTCGGCCAACTGCTGGAGCACGAAGGTGCGCGTCGGCAGTCCGGTGTCGGTGTTGACCGATGGGCGCGGCGCCTGCAGGGCCTGGTTGCGCTGGCGCGCGCGCTGGATGCGGTTGGAGACCGCGGCGATCAGGTGACGCGGGCGGATCGGCTTGTTGAGGAAGTCGTCGGCGCCGCTCTCCAGCACCTCGAACTGCCGCTCCGGGTCGGGATCGCCGGTCAGGAACACGATCGGCAGGTGCAGGTACTCCGGCTGCTGCCGCAGCAGCATGGTCAGCGACATGCCGTCCTTGCCCGGCATGTGCAGGTCCATCAGCACCAGGTCGGGACGGAAGCGGCGCATCGTGTCGAGCAGGCCATCGGACTGCATCTGCACTTCCGCCTGCATGCCGGCGCCGTGCAGCACGCTCTGGGCGAACAGGGCCTGGCCGCGGTCGTCCTCGACGATCAGGACGCGGTAGGGAGACTCCGGATCGACCGGTTCCGGCGGCGCGACCGTCGTGGCGGTGGCGGGCGGCTCGGTCATCGGGGCGATCGGGGGCGATGGCGTGGGGGTCTGTGGGGTCATGTCGACGGGCTCTCCGGCTCCGGGGGCATCCGCCGCGTCCTCGGGGGCAGCATCGTCCACCCAGCGGCGCCAATGGTTGGCCGGTGGTGTTTCGGCGCGCAGGCGCGAGCGTGAGGGCTCATCCTGCGGGCGGGATGTGGGATCGATGGCGGACATCAGGCTTCCCCAAGCTGAGCCCCATTATGCGATGAAGTTCACGGCCGAGGCGGGACTCATGATCCCCGATGCGTCGGCCCCTGTCACGGGCCGGAGGTAGGGGGTGGCGCATCCGCGAACGGTGCGGCCTGCAGCAACCGCTTCAGGCCACGCGACACCTTGCGCCACACCCACCACACCGCGACCGCGATCAGCACCGATGCGCCAATCACCAGGAACAACGCAATCCAGGGGTGCGCAAAGGCCAATGCCAGGCCGCCCACCACCACGGCATCCTCGGTGACCGAGGCGGCCCAGTTGCTCACAGGCTCGGGCGACGTGTTCATCAGGGCGCGGGACCCGCTCTTCAGCACATGGCTGGTCAGTGCGACACCCGCGCCGGCGGCCAACACGCCGCCACTCAATTGTCCGTCGGGCGAGAGGGTGGCCGCTGCCAGGAAGGCGCCGGCCGGCACGCGTGCCAGTGTCTGGAGCAGGTCCCAACCGGAGTCCACGCCCGGAATCTTGTCGGCGAAGAACTCGGTCAGCGCCAGCGCACCGGAGGTGCCCAGTACCCACCAGGATTCGGTGGCCTGCAAGGCCGGCGGCAGGTCGAG
This sequence comes from Pseudoxanthomonas sp. PXM01, assembly GCF_014851815.1. GTDB lineage: Bacteria > Pseudomonadota > Gammaproteobacteria > Xanthomonadales > Xanthomonadaceae > Pseudoxanthomonas_A. The sequence continues at coordinate 1,101,938 of NZ_JACVAJ010000002.1, read as the reverse complement.
CCAGCCCAGCGCGCCCGCCAGGCCCACGCCGAAGACCGTGAGGTAGACGCGGATCCCGGCCATCCATGCCAACAGGATCCCAATTACGAAAAGATGCGCTTCGGACATCCCGGCCACTCCCGTTAGACTCAAGGGCTCGCGCCACTGCGGCGAGTATAGGGGTCCCGTCTGGCTGCCGGCTGAGCGCCGCCTGCCGCTTGTCCGTCATGTCTGCGCCTGCTCCTTCCCGCTTCCGCATCGTGCCGCGTGACGCGGCCGTACGTCGCCGCGGCACCTCGCTGCTGTTCGCGCTGGTCTTGACCGTTGGTGTGGGCGCGACATGGTGGGCGGCCAGTCATACGGCTGCCCCCCGGCTGGCGAAGGCCGATGCGGCGCGTGCGAACGCCGAGCGTGAAGTCAGGGCGTTGCGGTCCGAACTGAGCGGCCTGCGCCAGCGTGAATCCACGCTCTCGCGGTCGGACCAGATCAGTCGCGCCGCCAATGCCGAAGTCCAGGAGGCCCTGGCCGAGCGCGACGAGGAAATTGCGGCATTGCGGGCCGATATCGCGTTCTTCGAGCGGCTGGTGGGATCAACCAGCCAGCGCAAGGGACTGACGGTCCATGTCGCCGAATTCGTGCCCGAAGCCGGTGGCACCTGGCGCTACCAGATCATGCTGACGCAGACGGTGAACCGGGGCGCCATCAGCCAGGGCCAGATGCGCTTCACCGTCGAAGGTGTGCGCGCGGGCAAGCTGGCCGCGGTGCAATGGGATGAACTGCACCAGCAGCGCAGCGCGCCGGCGCAGGCGTACTCCTTCCGATATTTCCAGCAGCTGGACGGCAACGTGATGCTGCCGCCCGACTTCACCCCGCAGCGCGTCAAGGTGTCGCTGCACGGCGAGGACGCCGCGGTGGAGCAGGCCCTCGACTGGAAGACCGCAACTGCCGCAGGAGGCAAGTGAGATGTTCAAGACCAAGCCCATCCGCCCCGACGTGGGTGCCATCGACACCCTGATCGGCCCGCAGGTGACCATCCGTGGCGATGTCGTCTTCAGCGGCGGCCTGTACGTGGAAGGCCATATCCAGGGCAAGGTGATCGCCGAAGCCGGTGAGCGCGCCGTGCTGACGGTGGCCGAGCAGGGCAGCATCGAAGGCGAGGTGCAGGCGCCGGTGGTGGTGATCAACGGACGCATGGTCGGCGATGTGCACGCCATCGAGCGCATCGAACTGGCGACGAAGGCGCGTGTGCAGGGCAACGTGCATTACAAGGTCGTCGAGATGAGTGCGGGCGCGCAGCTGACCGGTCGCCTGGTGCATGCGGACGCCGTTCCGGCCGGTAACGGCGCGCATGACGGCGCAGCCCTGCCGGACGCCTGGGCGACCGCCGACGCCTGACCGGGCCATTCAGAGCCCGCTGGGAACGGCCGCGCTATCCTGCGGCCATGAACGCCAGGCCCCTCCCGCCGACCGTGCCGCCCCCCCGCTTCAGGAAGGGGCCGGTCACTGCCATCGTCGCCTCGGTCGCGGTGCTCGCCATTGGCGGTTGGCTGCTGTGGCGTTCCCTGGCGGGCAATGCGGGCGACGGTCCGACCCCTGCGCAACTGCGCGATCAGCAACAACGTATCGAAGCGTTGGAACAGCAGGTCGCCACGCTGTCGCGCTCCGACCAGATCAGTCGCGACGCCAACCGCGACCTGCAAGCGACCCTCTCCGAGCGCGACGAGGAAATTGCCGGCCTGCGTGCCGATGTCGCCTTTTACGAGCGCTTCGTCGGTGCTACCGCGCAGCGCCGCGGCCTGTCCGTGCATGAGCTGACCCTGCAGCCGCAGGACGAGCAGGCGTGGCATTTCACGGCCACGCTCACCCAGAACCTCAACCGGGGCGCGGTGAATGCCGGCCGCCTGCTGGTGTCGGTGGAAGGCACCGAGGCCGGCAAGCTGCGCCGCCTGGGGTGGGCCGACCTGCGGCAGCAGCCGAATGCGCCCGGGGTGCCTTATTCGTTCAAGTATTTCCAGCAGGTCGAAGGCGATCTGCTGTTGCCGCCGGGCTTCAAGCCGGTCCGGGTGATCGCCCGCGTCGTGCCGCAGAGTGGTGCCGCCGTGGAACAGTCCTTCCCGTGGACGCAGGCGGCCGCGAAGGAAGGCGCGGGTGCCGGTGCCGGCACGCCTTGACCTTGAACTACCCTCCACCAGCCCTCATCCTTCCCGCATGACCACCGTCGTTTCCCTGCCCACTGCGGCGGCCGCGCCCGACTACCAGTCGATCGACCGCCCGTTGAACTTCACGCCGGCCGCGGCGGCGAAGGTGCGCGAGCTGATCCAGGAAGAAGGCAGCGACGCGCTGGCCCTGCGCGTCTATATCCAGGGCGGTGGCTGTTCGGGATTCCAGTACGGCTTCGAGTTCGACGAGAACCGTGCCGACGACGACGTCGCGGTCGACACCGATGGCGTGTCGCTGCTGGTCGATCCCCTGAGCCTGCAGTACCTGATGGGGGCGGAAGTCGACTACAGCGAAAGCCTGCAAGGCGCGCAGTTCGTCATCCGCAATCCCAACGCCAAGACCACCTGCGGCTGCGGCAGCAGTTTCAGCATGTGAATCCCGGCCTGCCGCGTTCCGTGACAGGTCACGTTCCTCTTACTGGTCCTCTTTCCGGCTTCGCCTTCGCGGGCGATACGCTGGATCGCGCCGATGCGCTGCGCGACGACGCGGAGGCGCTGGCGCGCCTGTGGCCGTCCGCGCGCGTCATGGTCCTCGACGAAGAGGGGCGTGCGCTCGCGCAGGCGGATGGCGCGTTGTCGACGTTCGAAGGCGCCGCACTCGGTGGTGGTCCGGGTGCCAGTCTTTTCCTGGGGCTTCGCGACGGCATGGCCTGGTTCGCTGCGCATGCCCGCCATCATGCCGTGCAGGCGCCCGCGTGGCTCGATCTGCGGCGTGCCGCGGCGGCGTGGCCCTCGTTCGAGTCGGGCGTGTTCGCGATGGCGCGCGCACTGTTGCACTGGCAGTCGTCCACCCGCTTCTGCAGTGCCTGCGGGGGCGACATCACGTTCCGCCGTGCGGGCTACACCGCGCATTGCACGCAGTGCGGCAAGGACCACTATCCGCGAGTGGATCCCGCCGTGATCGTCGCCGTCAGCGATGGCGAGCGCCTGTTGCTGGGACGCCAGGCATCGTGGCCGCCACGGCGTTACTCGGTCGTCGCCGGGTTCGTCGAGCCTGGCGAGACCCTGGAGCAGACCGTCGTACGCGAAGTGCTGGAAGAGACGCAGGTCCGCGTGCGCGGCTGCCGCTATCTGGGCGCGCAGCCGTGGCCGTTCCCGGGCGCGCTGATGCTGGGCTTCTGCGCGGATGCCGAGCCGGATGTTCCGCAGGTCGATGGCGAACTGGAGGACGCCCGCTGGTTCACCTTCGCCGAGATCGACGAGGCGCTCGCGCGGGAGGGCGACGATGACGGCGAACGCCTGCTGCTTTCGCCCTCGATCTCGATCGCGCGCGCATTGATCGAGCACTGGCATGCCGGCATGCGCGCGCGCGGCACGGCCGGGTCGGCGGAGACCGGGCTTTAACGCGCGTCCGCGCTAGAATCCGGTACCCGGAGGAGCCGCATGTCGATCACGCTCGTTGCCGTCGTGCTTGCGCTGGTGCTCGGCCATGTCGCGCCTTCGCTGGTTGCGTCGTTCCGCCAGTACGGCTGGTACGACGCCTGGATGCACTGGTTGGGCGAATCGGCGCGCGATGGCGGTTTCTGGAAGGAGCGCTACGGCATCGCATTGGCGCTGGTGCCGGTACTGCTGGTCGTGGCGCTGCTGCAATGGTCGCTCGACGGTCCGGTGTACGGCCTGGTGGGCCTGCTGTTCGACATCGCGGTACTGGTCTATGCCTGGGGGCCACGCGACCTCGATGTGGATGTCGAAGCCGTCATCGATGCGCACGATGCGACGACACGTCGTGCCGCCATCGTGCGGCTCGGACTCACCGGTGAAACCGCGGCGCTGGACGGTCCTGCCCTGGTCGAGGCGGTTTTCACCCATGCCTTGCGGCGATGGTTCGGTGTGCTGTTCTGGTTCCTGCTGCTGGGGCCTGTCGGCGCGATCCTCTATCGGCTGGTTGCACACAGCGCCTCGGCGACGGATCTGCCGGAGCGCAACCGCGCGGGCGCATGCGCGTTGAGAACCGCCCTGGAATGGCCGGTTGCGCAACTGATGACGCTGGCGATGGCGCTGGTCGGCAACTTCGACACGGTGTTCTCCACCTGGCGCAATGCGGGCGGCGCGCGTTTCCAGCTGGATACGGGATTCCTGGCCCAGGCGGCGCGCGCCAGCGTGCGTTTCGAACTGGCGGAGGAGGCCGAGGAATACGCCGAAGAAGGCATGGTGCAGGCGATGCGGGAGCTGCCCGAGCTTCGCGATGCGATGAGCCTGGTCTGGCGCATCCTGCTGCTGTGGCTCGCCGTGCTGGCGCTGTTCGTGATCGGGGGATGGGTCAGTTGATCCGGCACCGGCGAAAGGCCGGCGCCGTCGTAGCGCCAGGGATCAGGGCGGCGCCAGCAGCGTGAAGGGGAACCACGGCAGGTTCCGCGCGATCCAGTAGGCCGGCAGCAGGACCAGCCAGAACTTCGGCGCCAGCAGTACGCGCATGAGGGGTTCCAGCACGCGCGGCTGCCAGCCCTGGCTGTGGGCGATCAACATCGGGATCACGGGCAGCAACAGCACGCCCAGGGGATTCATCGCGAACGCACGCGGCAGGTCGCCATGGACGAGTGCGTGCAGTGCGCGGGTCAGGCCGCATCCCACACAGAAATAGCCGGTCAGGGCGCGGAACATGCAGCCGGGAAACGGGCTGTTCGCCGCATTCGGATCGAATTCGAGGAGCAGCCAGACGCCAGCGGCGGCCACCAGGGCCGCCGCCGTCAGTGCAACGTAGTGCAGTGGGCGTAACGCGATCACTGCGCCTGCTGGATCTGCTCCATCATCGTCATGTACTGCTCCATGCCGCCAGAGGCGAGGACATAGATGTTGAGCAGCAGACCGATGATGGCGAACGCAGTGGCCACCCAGCACCAGGTCTTGGCGTTGGCGGAGGAGCGCCGCGCGCCCTCCAGGTCGCCCTGGTTGAGCTTGGTGTTCACCTGCGCCGAGAACACGATCGCGACGATGCCGATCAGGCCGATCGGGCAGCACAGGCAGGTCGCCAGCACCGTGGACACGATGGCCCAGGCGAGATGGTTGGGGACGCTGCCGGGTGCGGCGGATGACGGAGGCATGGGAGGTACGGCGCTCATGCAGGCTTTCCTTGTACAGGGATGGAGGGGCGTGCGAGTCGGCGTGCATGCCGCTCAGGCCGCCCAATAGTGCCAGACCTGTGCGAAAAATGAACCACGGCGAGAACGTTCGCCGCATGCCCGCGCGCGCCTACTCGGCTGCGCTTGCCGCGCACGGTCATGTCACGCGGCATCGCCTCGCAGTGACCGAACACGGGCTTCCAGCTGATCCGCATCCACGGTGGCACCGTCCATCGGCTCGCCTGCCACGACCTCGATGTGGGCGCGGAAGCGTCGTGGTACCCGCATGCGGCCGAGGCGCGTGTCGCGGCGGCTCCACATGCTGGCCCACATGCCTTTCAATGCCATCGGCACGACCGGAACGGGGCGTCGTTCCAGGATCTTCTCGACGCCAGACTTGAAGGCCGCGATCTCGCCGTCCTTCGTCAACGCGCCTTCCGGGAAGATGCCGACGATCTCGCCCGCCGCCAGCGCCGCATCGATCTCTTCGAACGCGCGCCGCATCAGCTCCGGATCCTCTTTGGCGCCGGCGATGGGGATCGCCTTGGCGGTGCGGAAGATCCAGCTCATCACCGGAATCTGGAAGATCCTGTAGTACATGACGAAGCGCACGGGCCGCGGAATCGTTGCCGACAGGATCAGCGCGTCCATGTAGCTGGCGTGGTTGCAGACGATCAGCGCCGGACCTTCGTCGGGCACGTGTTTCTCCACGCCGTGCAGGCGCAGCCGGTACAGCGCGCGTACCAGCAGCCAGCTGAGGAAGCGCATCAGGAACTCGGGCACGATCGTGAAGATCCAGATCGCCACCACGGCATTGGCGATGGCCAGCGCGAGGAAGATCTGCGGCCCGCTCCATCCGAGCGCATGCAGCGCCAGGCCGACCAGCGCGGCCAGCACGATGAAGCCGGAGTTCTGGATGTTGAGCGCGGCGAACACGCGCGCCATCTGCGAGTTGAGGGTGCGGCTCTGGATGAGCGCGAACAGTGGCACCACGAAGATGCCGGCGAACATGCCGATACCGACCAGGTCGATCATGATGCGCACGCTGCCGGCCTGGCGGACGAACTCGCCCACGCCCAGTCCGGTGGCCGGCGCGATGCCGGGCCTGGCGAAGTACAGGTCCAGCAGGAACGCCGTCATGCCGAACGCGCCGACGGGCACAAGACCGATCTCAACGGTCCGCCCGGAGAGCTTTTCGCACAGCAGGGATCCGATGCCCGTGCCGATGGAGAACAGCGCCAGCGCGAAGACGTACAGCGTCGACGAGCCCTCCGCCGCGCCAAGGTGCAGCTTGGCGTAGGCGGGCAGTTGCGAGGTCAGCAGCGTGCCGAAGAACCAGAACCACGACACCCCGAGGATCGCGTTGCGCACGGCCAGCTGCTGCTTGGCCATGCGCAGCACGGCGATCGATTCCGGGATCGGGTTCCAGCGGATCACCAGGTCCGGTGCGCCGGCATCCATGCGCGGGATCAGCCGCGACATGACGTTGCCCAGCACTGCGAGCAGTACGATGGCGACGGCCGCCGCCTGCGGCCCGTGCGCGCCGGCCACCTGGAAGATCATGCCGCCGGCGATCATGCCGCACAGGATCGAAATCGACGTGCCCATCTCGACCAGGCCGTTGCCGCCGGTCAGCTCCTCCGGCTTGAGGATCGACGGCAGTACCGAATACTTCACCGGCCCGAACAGCGTGGACTGCACACCGGTACAGAACAGTGCCGCCAGCAGGAGCGGCATGTTCTGCAGCAGGAAGCCGACCGCGGCCAGCGACATGATCACGATCTCCATCGTCGTCGTGATCACGATCAGCCGGTGCTTCTCCAGCTTCTCGGCGAACTGGCCAGCGATGGCGGAAAACAGGAAGTAGGGCAGGATGAAGATCGCCGGCGCCAGCGTGGCGTACAGCGAAAGCTGGTCGTCGCTGGCGCCGAGGAAGAACAGCAGCGCGATGATCGCCTGCCGGTAGACGTTGTCGTTGAAGGCGCCCAGCGCCTGGACGGTGAAGTACGGCAGGAACCGCCGTTGTGTCAGCAGCGAAAACTGGCTGTGGCTGGACATGCGCCCTCCGTGGGTTGCGCGCAGCCTAGCAAATCGCGATGGCGCTGCCAGCGGGTGCGCCCGACAGTGTTCCGCCTGCGGCATTGATGGGTGGCCGGCGCAGGGGGATAGTGGCGCTCCCCACGTCGTACGGTTCCTGCTCCTTCATGAGTCGCCTGTTCTCGCCCCTCGCGCTGGGGCCGTTGTCGTTGTCCAACCGCATCGTCATCGCACCGATGTGCCAGTACTCCGCCGAGGAGGGTCGTGCGACCGACTGGCACGCGTTCCATTGGCCCAATCTCGCGCAATCCGGCGCCGGACTGGCGATCATCGAAGCGACTGCGGTGACGCCGCACGGCCGCATCAGCTGGGCGGACCTCGGCCTGTGGGACGACACCACCGAAGCCGCGTTCGCCAGAGCGCTGGCGGCGACGCGCCGTTACTCCTCCATGCCGATCGGCGTGCAGCTGGCGCACGCAGGACGCAAGGCCTCCACGCACCGCCCCTGGGACGACCACGGCGCGCAGGTCGAACCGGACGCGCCGCGCGGCTGGCAGACCGTATCCGCATCCGCGCTGCCCTACAGCGAAGGCCAGCATGCGCCGCTGGCGCTGGACCAGGCAGGCATTGATTCGGTCGTCGCAGCGTTCGCCGACAGTGCCCGCCGCGCCGTGCGACTCGGGCTGGACCTGATCGAGATCCATGCCGCGCATGGCTATCTGCTGCACCAGTTTCTGTCGCCGCTCAGCAACCGGCGTGACGATGCGTACGGCGGGTCGCTGGAGAACCGCATGCGGCTGGTGCTGCAGGTGTTCGATGCGGTCAAGGCCGTGACGCCGGACTCGATGGCGGTGGGTATCCGCATCTCGGCGACCGATTGGGTCGAGGGCGGCTGGGATCTGGCGCAGAGCATTGCGCTGGCGAAGGCGCTCGATGCGCGCGGCTGCCATTTCATCGACGTGTCGAGCGGCGGTCTGCACCCCGCACAGAAGATCGCGCTGGGTCCGGGCTACCAGGTGCCGTTTGCGGAGGCGATCAAGCGCGAGGTGGCGATGCCGGTGATCGCTGTGGGCCTGATCACCGAGGCCCGGCAGGCCGAAGACATCCTGCTCCAGGAGCAGGCCGATGCCATCGCCATCGCGCGCGGCATTCTCTACGACCCGCGCTGGCCCTGGCATGCCGCGGCGGCACTGGGTGCGCAGATCGGAATCGCGCCGCAGTACCTGCGCAGCGCGCCGCGCGAACACGCGGCGAGCTTCAGGCCGGCGTCGTAGTCGATCAGGCGTCCGCGCGCTCGCGCGCGATCGCGCGCCAACCGATGTCGGTGCGGTGGAACTCGCTCGCCCAGCGCACCTTGTCCACGCCGGCATAGGCGTGCCGTTGCGCATCGGAGACCGATTCGCCCAGCGCGGCCACGCACAGTACGCGCCCGCCCGCGCTGACCACGCGGCCCTCCGCGTCCAGCGTGGTGCCGGCATGGAACACCTTCGCCGTCGCAGGTACCTCGTCCAGGCCGGCAATGGCGTCGCCGGTGACCGGCGTTTCCGGATACGGCTTCGCCGCCATCACCACGCCGAGGGATGGGCGTGGATCCCACTGCGCCTCGGTGCTGGCGAGCCGGCCGTCGATGGCCGCCTCGACCAGGTCCACCAGGTCGGATTGGAGACGCAGCATCACCGGCTGCGTTTCCGGGTCGCCGAAACGCACGTTGAACTCGATGACCTTCGGTGCGCCGTCGGCATCGATCATCAGGCCGGCGTAGAGGAAGCCGGTGAACGGCACGCCATCGGCGATCATGCCCTGCACGGTCGGATCGACGACCTCGCGCATGACGCGCGCATGCACGTCGGGCGTCACCACCGGTGCGGGCGAATAGGCGCCCATCCCGCCGGTGTTGGGGCCGGTATCGCCGTCGCCGACGCGCTTGTGGTCCTGGCTTGTCGCCATCGGCAGTGCGGTGGTGCCGTCGACCATCGAGATGAAGCTGGCTTCCTCGCCCTCGAGGAATTCCTCGATCACCACGCGCGCGCCGGCATCGCCGAACGCGTTGCCCGACAGCATGTCGCGCACGGCATCTTCCGCTTCCTGCAGGGTCATCGCCACGATCACCCCCTTGCCGGCCGCCAGGCCATCGGCCTTGACCACGACCGGCGCGCCCTTCTCGCGGATGTACGCAAGCGCGGCATCCACCTCGGTGTGGACGGCGTAGAACGCAGTGGGAATGCCATGTCGCGCGAGGAAGTCCTTCGCGAACGCCTTGCTGCCTTCCAACTGCGCAGCGGCGGCGGTGGGCCCGAAGATGCGCTGGCCGGCCAGGCGGAAGCGATCCACCACGCCGGCCACCAGCGGCACCTCGGGGCCGACCACGGTCAGGCCGACGCCTTCGGACTGCACCAGCGCCAGCAGGCCCTCGATGTCGGTGACCTTGATGGCGACGTTGCGGCACTTCGCCTCCGTCGCAGTGCCGGCATTGCCCGGCGCCACGATCACCTCATCGACGCGCGGCGACTGCGCCAGCTTCCATGCGAGGGCGTGCTCGCGACCGCCGGAACCGATGACCAGGACTTTCAAGGGGCTTTCCTCATGGCTGGACCGGCGGCTCGGCCGGAGGAGTCGAACACTTGCGTGCGGGGAGTTCGATTTCGAAGAACAGGACGTCGTTGCGGTCGACGAAGCGGCGCACCAGGATCGCATCGCTGTCGACCAGCTGCGCGATCTCCGGCAACGCGCACAGGTCGTACAGCGCGCGCTGTTCGCTCTGCTTCAGCGCATCGAAGCCCGTGGCCTCGCGCGTCCTGGCGGCGTCGCCGGCCGGGCTGCGGATGCTCAGTACCAGGCGGTTGCCGTCGACATCCACGGCTTCCGTCACCAGGTCTTCGAAATACGGGGCCGGCAACGTGGCCGCGATCTCGGTCCTGGCATGCTGCAACCGTGCCTGGGTATCGACACAGCCACCCAGCATCATCAGGGCGATCGCCACGGCCAGCGTGAGCGAGAGCGTGCGGAGGATCTTCATGACGGCCCATGCTCCGTGGAGTGTGATGAAACAGGATGGCCGCAGGCCATCAGTGGCGGAAGTGCCGTACTCCGGTGAACACCATCGCGATGCCGTGTTCGTCCGCGGCCGCGATGACTTCGTTGTCGCGCATCGAGCCGCCCGGCTGGATCACCGCCTTGATGCCGGCGGCCGCGGCGGCGTCGATGCCGTCGCGGAACGGGAAGAACGCGTCGCTGGCCATCACCGATCCCTCGACCACCAGATTGGCATCGGCGGCCTTGATGCCGGCGATGCGCGCCGAGTACACGCGGCTCATCTGGCCGGCCCCGACGCCAATCGTGCGGTGATCCTTCGCGTAGACGATGGCGTTGGATTTCACGAACTTCGCGACCTTCCATGCGAACAGCAGATCGGTGAACTGCGCCTCGGTCGGTGCGAGCTTCGTGACCACCTTCAACTCGTCGCGGGTGACCACGCGGTCGTCGGCGGTCTGCATCAGCAGACCCGAGCCGATGCGCTTGGTATCGATGAATCCGCGCGATGCGGGTGCCAGCGGAATGCGCAGCACGCGAACGTTGGCCTTCTTCGTCGCGTAATCCAGCGCGCCCGGATCGTAGTCCGGTGCGATCAGCACTTCGACGAACTGGCGATCGAGAATGACCTTCGCCGTGGCCGCGTCCAGCGTGCGGTTGAACGCGATGATGCCGCCGAACGCACTGGTCGTATCGGTGGCGTACGCCAGCTCGTAGGCATCGCCGCAGGCCACGCCGACGGCCACGCCGCAGGGATTGGCGTGCTTGACGATCACGCAGGCCGGCGCGTCGAACTGGCGCACGCATTCCCACGCCGCGTCGCTGTCGGCGATGTTGTTGTAGCTGAGTTCCTTGCCCTGAAGCTGCTCGAACGTCGCCAGCGAACCCGGGGCGGGGTACAGGTCACGGTAGAACGCAGCCTGCTGGTGCGGGTTCTCGCCGTAGCGCAGGTCCATGACCTTGACGAAGCTGCCGTTCGCCTGCGCGGCGAACGCGCTGCGCATCGGCACGTCGGAGGATGTGTCGGTGACGGCGGACAGGTAGTTGCTGATCGCGGCGTCGTATTGCGCCACGCGGTTGAACGCGGCGACCGACAGCGCGAAGCGCGTCTTCGCCGACAGTGCGCCGTCGTTCGATGCCAGCTCGGCCACCAGTCCGGCGTACTGCGATGGATCGGTCGCGACCGCGACGCGGGCGAAGTTCTTCGCCGCCGAGCGCAGCATCGCAGGGCCGCCGATATCGATGTTCTCCACGGCGTCGGCCAGCGTGCAGTCGGCTTTCGCCGTCACGGCCTCGAACGGATACAGGTTGAGTACCAGCAGGTCGATCGCGCCGATGCCGTGCTCGGCCATCACCGCGTCGTCGGTGCCGGCGCGGCCCAGCAGGCCGCCGTGCACCGTCGGGTGCAGCGTCTTGACGCGTCCGTCCATCATTTCCGGAAAGCCGGTGACGTCGGCGACGTCGCGCACGGCCAGGCCCGCGTCACGCAATGTCTTCGCGGTGCCGCCGGTGGACAGCAGCTCGACATCGCGGGCGGCGAGTGCACGGGCAAGCTCGAGCAGGCCGGTCTTGTCTGAAACGGACAGCAGCGCCCGGCGCACGGGCTGGAAATCGACGGTCATGGGGGATGCGTGGCGAAGCGGGGCGCGAATTATAGCGCGGCGCAGCAACGCAGCCGCCGGCCTCAGGCCAGCCCGTAATCCTTGAGCTTCTTGCGCAGCGTGGCGCGATGGATACCGAGCAGGGCCGCCGCGCGGCTCTGGTTGCCTTCGCAATGATTCAGCACTTCCACGAACAGCGGGATTTCCATCTCGCGCAGGACGATCTCGTAGACATCGTCGGCGTCGCTCCCGTCCAGGTCCCGCAGGTAACGCCGCACCGACTGTGCGACGTGCTCGCGCAGCGGCGGGCGCGACGCGGTGCGTGGCGTGTCCGGGCGTGTCGTGGCAGCGTTCAATCGGATCCCCTGGGTGCTACGGCGTCAGAAGTCCGCCTTGTGCTTGTGGGTATCCGGCGGGGGGACGAGTCTAGCGCCTGATCGTGGCGTGCGCATCCGCTTTTTGACGAAACCGCGGGGCTTAACGAAAGTCGAAGGAAAACGCGACGACGCTGGCGCTCGGTTCGCGGATGCGGACGGCCATCTGTGCGCTCTGTCCGGGTTCGATGGTGGTGAGCAGCTGGTCGTCAGGCAGGTAGTCGACCGGCTCGAGCGCCCGCGCGCCCAGGGTTCGGCCGTCGGCATCCTTCAGTGTCAGGAGGATCACCGGCCAGGCCTGTGGCCAGCGGGCTTCATTGCGGAATGTGGCCTGCGCCTGCAGGGTGCCGGGCGCATCGAGCAGCGGGCGAACGTCGCGACTGAGCATGGTGAAGGCGTCGGGCTCGCGCCATGTCGGCACCTCGCAACCGAAGGTGCCGCACAAGGCCATCACCAGGGGGCGCCAGCCCGCCTGTGTCGCAAGCCGTGCACGATCCGCGATAACGATCTGGATGCACAGCAACAAGGACATCGCCGCCACGGCCGCCCACTGCAGGCGTGCACGGCGCGCGTGCACCGGAGTGGTGCGCGCACGTCGCAGGAATCGGGGCCCGGGCGCTTTGCGCACACGAGGCGGCGCTGCGAGAAGCGCGTCGACGGGAGGCGCTGGCGCATCGGTAGTGGAAGGCCCTTCGATCGCTGTCGTGGCGTCGTGTGCGGTCGTGCCGGAAGGTCCGTCGACAACGTCTTTGGCATCGCCATCGGTATCGGTATCGGCGTGCGTCGCGACGTCGCCGGCCTGTGCGACAGGCAGTAGCGTGTCCGCGGGTGCGGAGGATGGCGTTTCCGTCGCCCCGTCGGCGATGGGCGGCACATGCACCGGATCCGTTTCGGCGACGGCCGGCAGGGGATGCAGCAGAGTGGCCAGGCTGGGAGCAGGCACCGGTGCGTCGCTGACGGTCGCCAGCGGCTTGCCGCACCGTGGACAGTCCGCAGGCGATGCATCCGAGTGCGGATCGCGGGCGACCAGGAACTGGCAATGCGGGCAGGCAGTGAACATGGCGGTCATTCAACCATGCTCGCCTGCGGGCGTGTTGTGACCGGGCGCGACGGGCGCGATGTCAGCGCCGAACGCCATCGATGCGCATCCAGTCGCCGTCCTGCGTGGCCGAGAGGTGGTCGAACCACGTCGCGTAGCGGGCAAGCAGATCGTCTTCCTGTCCCTTGAGGATGCCGGACAGCGCGATGCGGCCGCCCGGCGCCACGCGCGCCGCGAGGGTTTCGGCAAGCGCAGCCAGCGCGGAGGCGAGGATGTTCGCCACCACCACCGGATACGTCGCCACCGGTTCGTCATCGGGCAGGTAGACGCTGAAGTGCGCATCGACCTCGTTGCGTTGTGCGTTGTCCGCACTGGCCACCAGGGCCTGGGGATCGTTGTCGACACCGATGGCCTGGGCGGCGCCCAGCTTCAGTGCAGCCAGTGCGAGGATGCCCGACCCGCAGCCGAAGTCGAGCACGCGCTGTCCCCTGAGCAGCCCCTCGCCCGCGAGCGCGTCGAGCCAGCGCAGGCACAGGGCGGTGGTGGGGTGCGTGCCCGAACCGAACGCCAGTCCGGGGTCGAGCCGCACGATCGCCGCATCCTGCCCGGCCTCATCGGGCACCTCATGGTTCCACGGCACGATGAACGTGCGGGCGCCGAACCGCATCGGCTTGAACTGGTCCAGCCACGCGCGTTCCCAGTCCTCGTCCTCGACCTTGCGGAAGCCGACCTGGGTCCAGTCCAGTCCGGGGTCGAAGGCCTCCAGCGCCGCCAGCAGTGTCAGCGCATCGGCATCCGCATCGAACAGTGCGGTCAGCACCAGCGCTTTCCACAGTGGCGTCTCACCGACGCCGGGCTCCAGGATGGCGCGCTCGTTGCCCGTGTCGGCATCGGCATCGAGCAGGGTGACCGACAGTGCGCCCACGTCGTCCAGTGCGTTCTCGTAGCGCGGCTGCTCGGCTTCGGTGCAGCGCAGGGAGAGTTCCAGATAAGGCATGGCGGGCCGGTGAAGATGAACGGGCAGGGATTGTCTCACGCGTCCCGAGGACGGGGATCGCAACCGGGCGACGAAAGGACGTGGCGGCGGCGTGAGCGCGCAGTACTTCCGTTGAAAGGTGTCGGATGCGCCGGGATAATGCTGGTGTGCCCCGGAAGCTGCTGATACCGATGATGCTGGTGGGCCTGCTGGGGGCGCTGGCGTGGATGCCGCTGCGCCAGGCGGGTTGGCTGCCGCATGCGCCGCCGCCGACCGCGGGCGCGGTCGGCGAGCCGGCCGCACCGTTCCTGCCCGCGTCAGCCGCGCGACCGGTGTTGCGCCCGATGGCGGTGCGGACGGTACCTGCCCTGTCGCCGCTGCGGCGTGGATTCGAAGACAGCACCGACCTGTTCGCCTACTCGCGCGAACTGATGGCACTCGCCGCCGCCGGCGATGCCGATGCGATGTGGCTGTTGAGCCTGGTGCAGGACCAGTGCGCGGGTTTCGCCGCCGATCCGGCCGGCTATGCCCAGGACACCCGCGTCATCGCGGGCCTGGGCCTGTCCAGCGGCAACGCCATGCTGTCCGCGCGCCAGCGCGTACAGCAGCGCTGCGCACGGTTCGTACCGCAGGACGGGTTCTCTCTGCCGGCCCTCATCGTCCAGCGCACGCAGGCGGCACGCGCCGGCAGTCTGGCGGCGGAGGCTTCGCTGCTGGCGATGGACCAGCCGCTGCGCGATGGCGACGACTACCGGCGCGATCTGGTGCAGCGCGTCCTCGATTCGGGCGATCCCTTCGCGTATCTCGCCATCGCGCCCGCGATGGGCACGATCGGGAGCGGGCGACGGGACACGCTGGGTGAGGTGTCGGGCAGCGACCTGAGCGAGATCGCCTGGCGCATCGCGTCCTGCCAGTTGGGCATGGACTGCAGCCCCAACGGTTCGATGATGACGAGCTACTGCGTGAACGGCGGCATCTGCTCGCAGGACGAATCGCAGGATTTCACCACCTTCGCGCGGGACGCTGGCGTCCCGCGACAGGGGGCGGACAACGTGGACGAGATGGTGGGCACCTTGCTGGCCCGCCCGGGAGTGGACGGATGAAATACAAGCGCACGCGGCCCGGAGTGAATCTCCTGGTCTGGGGACTGGTGGTGGTGGCGTATGCCGCCGCGGCCGCCACGATCGTCATCGAGACCCGCGACCCCGGCTTCCGGGACCTGTCGCGGATCGGGCACATGACCATCCATGCGCCGGACGATGTCCGCCGCCTTGGCGCTTCGCAGGTGGCCGCGCTCTACCGCGCACGCAGCGGCACGCCCTTCTCGACGCTGTCCCCCGGAAGCACGATCAAGGTCATCTGGCCCGATGGCTCGTCCGAAGTGGTAAGGGTCGTCGATCCCTCCTCGCCGATGGGCACCATGCCGGTGCCGGGCACGCAGCAGGCGCCGGACCGATAACGCGCCGCGCGATCGCATCGCGCCGGCAAACAGGAAGGGCCAGGATGTCGCCATCCTGGCCCTTTCTTTATTTCGCGTCGCGGATCCGGTTCAGACCAGCGAGATCGCCTTGTTCTTGCGTTCGGCCAGGCGCTTTTCCAGGTAGTGGATGTTCTGGCCGCCTGCCTGGAAGCCCTGGTCGCGCATGATGCGCTGCTGCAACGGGATGTTGGTCTTGATGCCGTCGATGACCATCTCGCTCAGCGCCACGCGCATGCGGGCGATGGCGGTCTCGCGGTCCGGCCCGTGCACGATGAGCTTGGCGATCATCGAGTCGTAGTTCGGCGGCACGCGATAGCCTTCGTAGATGTGCGTGTCGACGCGCACGCCCGGGCCGCCCGGAGGGTGGAAGTGCTGGATCAGGCCCGGATGCGGCATGAAGGTGTCCGGGTCTTCCGCGTTGATGCGGCATTCGATGGCGTGGCCGCGCAGCACGATGTCGGACTGCTTGATGGTCAGCTTCTGCCCGGCGGCGATGCGCAGCTGCTCGCAGACCAGGTCGATGCCGGTGATGCGCTCAGTCACCGGATGCTCCACCTGGATACGGGTGTTCATCTCGATGAAGTAGAAGCGGCCGTCCTCGAACAGGAATTCGAAGGTGCCCGCGCCGCGGTAGCCGATGCGGATGCAGGCTTCCACGCAGACCCTGCCGATCTCGTTGCGCAGTTCGTCGGTGATGCCCGGCGCCGGCGCTTCCTCGACGACCTTCTGGTGGCGACGCTGCATCGAGCAGTCGCGCTCGCCCAGGTGGATCGCGCCGCCCTGGCCGTCGGCAAGCACCTGGATCTCCACGTGGCGTGGGTTTTCCAGGAACTTCTCCATGTAGACCTCGCCGTTGCCGAACGCGGCCTTGGCTTCGGACTTGGTCATTTCGATGGCGGCCTTCAGTGCGCCCTCGACATGCACCACGCGCATGCCGCGACCGCCGCCGCCGCCCGCGGCCTTGATGATCACGGGGTAACCGATCTCGCGCGCGATCTTGGTGTTGGCGACGATGTCGTCGCCCAGCGGGCCGCCGCTGCCCGGGACGCACGGTACGCCGGCGGCCTGCATGGCGCGGATGGCTTCCACCTTGTCGCCCATCATGCGGATGGTGTCCGCCTTCGGGCCGATGAAGATGAAGCCGGACTGCTCCACGCGCTCGGCGAAGTCGGCGTTCTCCGACAGGAAGCCGTAGCCGGGATGGATGGCCTGCGCGTCGGTGACCTCGGCCGCGGCGATGATCGCCGGGACGTTGAGGTAGCTGTCCTTGGACGCGGCCGGGCCGATGCAGACCGACTCGTCGGCCATGGCGACGTGCTTGAGGTTGCGGTCGACGGTGGAGTGCACCGCGACCGTACGGATGCCGAGGGTGTGGCAGGCGCGCAGGATACGCAGCGCGATCTCACCCCGGTTGGCGATGACGACTTTGTCCAGCATGGCGCGGACCTCAGCCGATCACGAACAGCGGCTGGTCGAATTCGATCGGCTGGCCGCTTTCGGCCAGGATCGACAGCACGGTGCCGGACACGTCGGCTTCGATGGGGTTGAACATCTTCATGGCTTCGATGATCGCCAGCGTCTCGCCGGCCTTCACCGACTGGCCGACGCTGACGAACGCCGGCTTGTCCGGCGACGGCGAGGCATAGAACGTGCCGACCATCGGTGCGCGCACAACATGGCCGTCGGGCAGGGCGTTGCCGGCCTTGGCGGTGCCGCCGGTGGAGGCCTCGGTGGGCGAGCTCATCGGCATCGGGGCGGCCGCGCGGGGTTCGGCGGCGTAGGCAACCGGTGCGGGTGCTGCGGGAACGGCGTAACCGCCCTTCGGCGTGCGCGCCAGGCGCACGGATTCTTCGCCTTCCTTGATCTCGATTTCGGCCAGGTTCGACTCTTCCAGCAGGTCGATCAGTTTCTTGATTTTGCGGAGATCCATGGGAGCCTCGTGGTTGAACGCTGTTCCCCGTGGGGAACAAAAAGGAATGTCAGGCCGGCAGCCGCTGCAGGGCGGCGTCCAGCGCATAGCGGTAGCTGTCGGCACCGAAACCGCAGACCACGCCGACCGCCTTGTCGCTGAGGTAGCTGGTATGGCGGAAGGGTTCGCGGCTGTGCGGGTTGGACAGGTGGACTTCGATGAAGGGCAGGGCCACCGCCGTCAGCGCGTCGCGGATCGCGACCGAGGTGTGGGTGAAGGCGGCCGGATTGATCAGGATGAAGGCGGTGCCGTCGGTGCGGGCGGCCTGGATGCGGTCCACCAGCGCGTGCTCGGCGTTGGATTGGAAGGCGTCCAGCTGGTGGCCGGCGGCCTGGGCCTGCGCGGTCAGCGCCAGGTCGATGTCCGCCAGTGTCGCGCGCCCGTAGACCTCCGGCTCGCGGGTGCCGAGCAGGTTGAGGTTGGGGCCATGCAGGACCAGCAGCTTCGCCATTCGGCTCTCCAGCGGAAGGGCGGCAGTCTGCGCGAAGCGGGCGATGCTGTCCAGTTCGCCGAAGTTTCCCTTGATTTAAGCGATTGTTTGAATCCGGCGCCGGGTCACGTGGCAGGGCGCCGGTGCCGAGTGCCTATATAAGAGGTATGGGCAGCGCCGGTGCGGATACCCATGGTCACCTCACGTTCGCCCAGGCCGCGGCGGGGTGCCCTAGGCTGGCGGTCCCGCCGGATCGCCGATGATCCCTGCATGTTCACGTTACACGTCGTCTGCATGGGCAACCTGTGCCGCAGCCCGATGGCCGCGGCGCTGTTCCGTGCGCGGCTGCCGGCAGACCGCTGCCGGGTGGTGTCTGCGGGGCTGGCAGTGCCGGCCGGCCGGCCGGTCGCCCCGCTGACGGTGGCCACGCTGCACGCGAACGGCCTGCCGGTGCCTGAGGCGTCGCCCCGCCAGTTCGACCCGGTGACGGTCGGGAACGACGACCTGGTGCTTGCCATGCAGCACCGCCATGTCCGCGCGCTGCGGGCACTGGCACCGCACGCGCGTCCGCGCATCCAGTTGCTCGGCCGCTGGATGCCGCAGCGGGAGATCGACGATCCGATGGGCGGCGGCATGGAGGACTTCGCGCGTGCCTTCGCGCACATCGCTGCGTGCGTCGAGCAATGGTGCGCACGCGACGCGCGACTCTCGACGCGGATGTGAAGCGCGTGAAGAGCGTTAACGCGCGCGATGCATTTTCCTGACTGATCCGTTACGCGCGCGCCTCCATTTCATGCGCTCGTCAAATTGCTGTCCGTAGTTTCGGCAGTGCACCAATCCCGCCCTCCACGACACGGAGACTTCGAACGGATCGAAGCCTCGAGGAGGGCCTTGTCCACAGCAATCAGGTGAAAGATGGAGAATGCACGGGTCGTTGCCGCCAGCGCCATCGCCTTGGCCGCGACGTTGTTCGCCATATTCTCGATGCGGCCCTGGGCACGGCGCGTAGGTCTGGTCGACCGTCCCGCCGGGCGGAAGCAGCACGTCGGCCGCGTGCCGGTGATCGGCGGCATCTGCTTCTTCGTCGGTACGCTGGTGGGCCTGGGCTACCTGGGCTACGTGGACCGGTTCGTCATGAGCCTGATGATGGGCAGCGCGCTGATCGTCGCGATCGGCGTGGCCGACGACATCAGTCATCTCAGCGTGCGCACACGACTGCTGGTGGAAGCGGCCATCGTCGGCCTGGTGATCCTGAGCACCGGCTACTACCTCGACCACGTGGGCGGACTGATTCCGTGGCTGGACCTGCGCCTGGGCCTGCTCGGCATTCCGGTGACCATCGTCGCCGTGATCGGGCTGATGAACGCCTTCAACATGCTCGATGGCATCGACGGGCTGGCCGCGTCCACGGCGATGGTCTGCATTGCGGCCATCCTGCTGTATTCGCATTCGGGCGTTCCCGGCGTCGGCGCCATGCTGATGCTGCAGATCCTGTTCGCCTCGCTGATCCCCTATGTCTTCGTCAATCTCGGCTGGCCTGACGGGCGCAAGATCTTCATGGGGGATGCCGGCAGCACCACCATCGGTTTCCTGGTCGGCTGGAGCCTGATCTACCTCAGCCATCAGAGCGTGAACCGGGTGGTGCCGGTGGAAGTGCTGTGGTGCGTGGCGCTGCCGCTGATGGATACCGCGGCGGTGATGTACCGCCGCATGCGCCGCGGGCGCTCGCCGTTCGCGGCCGATCGCCAGCACCTGCACCACCTGCTGCTGGACCGGGGCCTGTCGGCGCAGACGACGCTGTGGACCATCGTGTCGATGGGCGCGCTGCTGGCGCTGCTGGGCTACGCGCTGCGCGGCGTGCCGCAACCGCTGAGTTTCCTGGTGTTCGCCGTCGTCGTCGTGGGCTACGTCACCGGGTTCTCGCGATTGCTCGACATGACGGCGCGCCGGATATCGGGATCGCCCGTGCATCCGGGTGCGCGCAGGACGCGTGGCGACATCCCCGACGACGCCGAACTGAACCATGCGCCGGTATCCGTACGCCCGCTCGGCCAGCGTCCGCACGAAGCCGCCAGCATGCGCATCGCACTCGCCGACGGTCCGCGCGACCACGATGCGCCGCTGCACGCGTTGTGCCTGGTCAATGCCTCGTGCGAGGGCGCGGGCGTGGCACCGATCGCGCGGCGGCTGGCCGACGACGACCGCTTCCATGCGACGGTCTGCACGACCGAAGGGCATGGGGGCGATGCAGGCCATCTCCTGCAGATGTTCGGACTGGAGGCGCAGGCCAGCTTGTCCAGCGAGGGCGGCGTGGACGCGCGCGGCGAGCAGCAGGCGGCGATGCAGCAGCTGCTGGGCGAGACGAATCCGGATGTGGTGGTCGTGCCTGGCGACGCGCCACTGACATTCGCGATGAGCCTGGCCGCGCACGCCTGCGACGTCCCGCTGGTCTGCGTGGACGCCGATGCGCCGGCGTCCGGCACCCAGCATTGGCCCAGCGATGCGAGCCGCCGCATCGTGCAGTCGCTTGCGGCCCTGCACGTGGCACCGAGCGAAGCGACGGGCCGCCGGTTGAGCGGCGAGGGCGTGCCGCGCGAGAGCATCCTCGTGCACGCCGACGCAGCCGACGATGCGCTGCGCACGGCGCTGCGCCAGATCCGCCGCGACGCCGACCTGTCCCGCTCGCTGGCCGAAGGTTTCGGCTTCCTGCGCAGCAATGCGCCGCTGCTGCTCGCGGTCAGTGCGCGCCGGGACACGACCGAGCAGGGCGCGTTTTCCGACGCACTGGCGCTGGTCGCCCGCCGCCGGCCCGACGTGGACATCGTCTGGATAGGGGGCGTGGGCGTATCGCCCGGCGAGGGCGGCGATCCGCTGCACACCTTCGCGAACGTGCATCCGCTGGAGGTCGACGACTTCCTTGCCTGGGCCTACCTGCTGGAGCGCGCCTACCTGGTGCTGGTGGGCACGGGCGCGCCGCCGCCGCGCCGCCTGCTGGGCAAGCCGGTGCTGATCGTGCGCGAAGAACTGGCCGGCGCCGAGGGCGGTGCCATCGCCATCGGCACCACGCCGGTGGCGATCGCCGGCCGTGCGCTCACGTTGCTGAGCGACGAGGCGGTCTACCTGTCGTTGTGCGCCGCGCCCGATCTCAACGTGCCCTCCGCCGACGGTTGCGCGCCGGTGCTGGATGCGCTGGCAGGACTGCGCGCGCCGCCCCCCGCGACCCACGCGTCCACGATGGGCGATGCGCTCGGCGCACGCGCGGCCGCGTCCTGACGGTGATCGTCCCGCTCGTCCTGTGCGGAGGCGGTCGTATTCCCATGACATGCAATCGAGGTGAACCATGGCCAGGCAACTGATCACGCGACGAGGTTCGGAACGTCCGCCCCTGATGGCGGCGTCCGGACGCAACGACGACGTCGACATCCCCGCGCTGGTCTCCACGCTCAGTGCGAAGAAGCGGCTGATCCTGCTCGGCACGGCGGCCTTCGTGCTCGCCAGTGTCGCCTACCTGGCGGTGGTGACGCCCAAGTACGAGGCCAATGCCGTGGTCCAGGTGGAGAGCCGGCCGGCCATTCCGCCCGGCCTCAGCCAGAGCGCAGCGACGCAGGCACCCCCGGTGCTGCCGACGCCGGGCACCACTGAAGTGCAGCTGCTGACGTCGCGCCGGGTGATCGGCGAAGCCATGCAGCGGCTGGACCTGGACGTCGACGTGAAGCCGTCGCACGTGCCGGTGGTAGGCGATTTCATCGCCCGGCGTTACCAGCAGTCCAACCCGGGCACCCTGGCGAAGCCCTGGTTCGGCCTGTCGAAGTACGGCTGGGGCGGTGACGTCCTCGACATCGCACGCCTGGAGGTGCCCGACCACCTTCAGGGCGTGCCGATGGAACTGACCGCCGCAGGCGGTGGGCGCTACGTGCTGTCGGCGCAGGGCCAGGTGCTCGTGCGCGGTCGCGTCGGCGAACCGGTCAACGCCGAGGGCGTCGCGATGCAGGTGCAGCGCCTGACCGCCAACCCCGGCATGCGCTTCCAGGTGACGCGCTACGATCCCGCCGCCGCGCTGGCCGCACTGAAGGACAACATCACCGCCACCGAGATGGGCCGAAATTCGGGCGTCATCGGCTTGGTCTACGCGCATGCCGACCCCGAGCGTGCGCGGCGGGTACTGGATGAAGTGGCCCAGGCCTATGTGCGCCAGAACGTGGCGCGCACCTCGGCCGAAGCGGCCAGCCGGCTGAAGTTCGTGTCCGAGCAACTGCCGAAGGTGCGCGACGAACTGGCCAAGGCGCAGGCGGCGCTGACCGCCTACCAGACGCGGTCGCAGACGCTGGACGTGGAAAGCCAGAACCGCGCGCTGCTGGACCAGACCATCGCCCTCGATTCGGCGGTCCAGCAGTTGCGCATCAAGATGACCGAGGTCGAGAACCGCTACACCTCGGCGCATCCGACGTATCGCGCGCTGCAGGACCAGATCAACCGCTTCACCGGCGAACGCAACAGCCTGCAGGGCCGCATCCGCGACCTGCCGGATGCGCAGCAGGCGCTGTTCCGCCTGAACCGCGATGTCGAGGTGACCAACCAGACCTACGCCACCCTGATGGACCAGGCGCAGCAGCTGGAGATCGCCAAGGCGAGCGCGGTCGGCAATGCGCGGATCATCGATCCGGCGGCGGTCAACCTCAACAGTCCGGCCTGGCCGAAGCCGTTGCCGGTGCTGCTGGCCGGTACGTTGATCGGTCTGGGCGTGATGGTGGCCTTCGTGCTGGCGCAGCAGATGTTCCGCCGTGGCGTCGAGGATCCCATCGACATCGAACTGCTCGGCCTGCCGGTGTACGCCTCCATCCCGCACAGCCGCAAAGGCCAAGACCTCGCGCGCCGCCGCATCGGCCAGCGCCGCGACGGCCGCCACCGCCTGCTGGCGCTGGCCGCGCCGACCGACCTGGCGATGGAAGCGCTGCGTTCGCTGCGCACCAGCCTGCACTTCGCCCGCATGCGCACGCGCAACAACCTGCTGATGATCTCGGCGCCCAGCCCGGGTGTCGGCAAGACCTTCATCTGCGCCAACCTGGCGGTGACCATCGCGCAGACCGGGCAGCGCGTGCTGCTGATCGACGCCGACATGCGGCGCGGCACGTTGCACGATGCGGTGGGTGTGCGCTGGGAAGGCGGCCTGTCCGACGTCATCGCCGGCCGCGTGCCGCTGGACGAGGCCATCCGCAAGGTTGCCGGCGCGGAGAACCTGTCGTTCATCTCGCGCGGCGCGATCCCGTCGAACCCGTCCGAACTGCTGATGCACGAGAACTTCAGCGCGCTGCTGAAGCGGGTCTCCGGCGAGTACGACATCGTGCTGATCGATACGCCGCCGGTGCTGGCAGTCACCGACGCCGCGGTGATCGGTCACCACGCGGGCACCTGCCTGATGGTGGTGCGCTGGGGCCTCAACCAGCAGCGCGAGATCGCGCTGGCCAAGCAGCGCCTGGAGCAGACCGGCGTGGAAGTGAAGGGCGCCATCTTCAACGGCGTGGAGAAGCGGGGTGCGGGCGAGTATGCCTACAGCTACTACGAGTACCTGCCGGCGCCGCGCGCCAGCCATGGCCGTTGAAGGAGCGTCGCCGATGCAGATCACCATGTCGCCCTACTACGGCACGCCGGACTTCACCGTGCTGGACCGCCATCCCGAGTACCACCGGGTCGATCCGGTCTCGGTTGCCGACCTGCTGCGCAATGCCTTCGTCTATCCGCCGCACTCCATCTACGAGGGCGTCAAGCTGGTGACGTTCGGATTTTCGGCGCACCAGGACATGCGCGGCACGCCCGACTTCCACTTCAAGTTCCGCAACGCGGGCGAAGTTCCCGAAGTGGAGGAGCGGCCGCAGGACTGGATCGCGGTCTACCACCGCATGCTGTGCGATGCGATCACCCGCACCTGCGCGGACATGCGCTCGCCGTGGTTGCTGCAGAGCGGCGGCAAGGATTCCACCACGCTGGCGATCGCCCTGGCGGATGCGCGGCCGGACGCGACCTGCATCACCTATCTTGGCGGTCGCGAGGAGAACGAACTCGACTCCGCGCGTCATGTCGCCACCCGTCTCGGCCTGCGGCACGAGGCGCTGGTCTGCGATCCGGGGCGCGCCTACGACCGCTATCTCGCACTGGCGGCACGCATGCCGCTGCTGACGGCGGACTTCGCCCTGCTGTCCTATGCGGACCTCGCCACCGAGGTGGCGGCACGCGGTGGCGACGGGCTGATCGACGGCCTGGGCGCCGACAGCTATTTCGGAACACCGGTCGACCGGCAGCAGCAGCTGACCGTCCGCCTCGCGCGCGGACTGCGGCTTCCGTTCGATGCCACCGGCCTGCCGGGCGTGGCGGGCAGCTTTCCGCTGTGCTTCGCGCTCGGCACGCTGCAGATGACGCCGATCGAACGCGTGTTCCCGGGCTCGCGCTTCAGCGACGCGGAAGTGGATGGCCTGTTCGGCCGCGACATCGCCCGCCAGTCGCGCGAGCGGCTGTCGCTGTTCAAGGCCGAGATCGCCTCCGCCACCAGCGCCTGGGAATGGCGCGACATGTCGATGTCCATCGCCGGTTCCGCCGGGGCGTTCGCCAAGGGCCTGTACACCGCGCACGCGGCAGGCCTGGGCGTGGCGTATCCGTTCTGCGACCGCGCGTTGCGGGAATGGATCCATCACGAAGTGCCGCGGCGCCAGAAGGTGGATCCGGAGACCGGACTCAACAAGGTGCTCATCCGCCGCCATATCGCCGCGCACTTCGGCGAGTTGCCCTACGTGCAGCGCAAGGGCAGCTTCCGTTTCGACGTCTGTGGGCTGGCGACGCAGCGTTTCGAGCAGGTCCATGCATTCGCAGGACAGGCGCGCGACGCGCTGCCCGGTGCCGTCGCGTGGCTGGAGCGCAATCGTGGCCGCCTCGACAACAAGTACCACGCATCGAAGTTCTACCTGCTGGCGGTGGTCCTGCCCTGGCTGGCGGCGCATGCGGCGGACACCGCAGCGGCCGCGCCGGACCCGCGCCGGGAATCGATGGCGGCCTGATGCGGCTGTCGCGACGACGACTGATCGGCGCGGGCGCGGGGTTGGCCCTCGCGTCGTTGCTTCCGCCCGCACGGGCGGCGACCCTCGACCCGCGTGATTTCGGTGTACGCGGCGACGGTCGCCACGACGACACGCGCGCCCTGCAGGCGGCCATCGATGCGTTGCCGGCCGGTGGCACGCTGGCGCTGGGGCCGGGCAACTACGTCATCGACCCGGAGCGCAGCCTCCGGCTGCGTACGCGCACGCGCCTGTCGATGGATCCCGAGACGCGCCTGATCGCAAAGGCGAATGCCGCGCCCCGGGCGTACGTCCTGCTGATCGAAGGCGTGCACGACGTGGAGGTGAGCGGCGGACGCATCGTCGGCGATCGCGATCATCATCTTTCGACCGCGGGCGAGTGGGGCCACGGCATCATGGTGCGCGGCGCGGAGTCCGTCCTGCTGCGCGACCTGCACATCGCGCGGTGCTGGGGCGACGGCATCTCCGTCGGCGGCATCAGTGGCGCCCGCGTGCTGCCCAGCCGTGACATCCGCATCGAGGACGTCGTCTGCGGCGGCAATCGCCGGCAGGGCCTGACGATCGGACGGTCGCGCAATGTCCGTGTACTGCGTTCGAACTTCCTCGCCACCCGCGGCACGTTGCCCGGTTGCGGCATCGACATCGAGCCGGACCCCGGCGACAGCGCCGAGGACATCACCATCGAGGCGTGCACGCTGCGTGGAAACCACGGCGCGGGCTTGCAGGTGTACGAGCGTGGCCGTCGCATCACCGTGCGTCGTTGCATCATCCGCGGGAATCGCGGCGACGGCGTACTGATCCGCGGCGGAGAGCAGTGCATGCTGGAAGACAATGACATCGCGGACAACGGCCTGCGCGGGATCGCCGTGCGCGCAGGTGGACGCGACATCACCGTGGCCGGCAACCGGTTCTCGGGTAACGCGGCGGGACTGCGGCGGCAACGTCCGCAGGACGTGAAGGGCTGGATGCACGTGGACGTGGCGAAGGCTGCAAAGGGCGTGCGCGTGGACCGGAACAACCGGTTCGAGTAGGGTGGCGCGCCCGCGCAACGCGGACGCATCCGTCGTCACAAGCGGACCCAACCGCACCCGACAAGCGACCTCATCCGCGCTGGCGAAGCGGACTCAGCCGTGTCGACACGCGTGAATATGCGTGACGGTGATCGCGCGAACGACACGCGCACAGGTCAAGTGTTTGAAAGCGCTCACAAATATGCGGTGGCGTTAATTGATGGTTGCGTCCGCGTCGCTATAGTCGCCGCCGTCGCTGTTTCACGCGACGCTCACATGGCTATTTTCCGACGGGCATTCGCCTGCAAGGGGTTGGGTTCGTGAAGAAGAATGTTCTCGCGCATGACGTGCGCGGGGCCGGGATGCCTCGGCGTGATTTCCTGCGCAAGTCGATGCTCGTCGCCGTGCCTGCCATCGGCGTAGCCAGTGGCATCCCGCGCGCGCTCGGTGCGGTGATGGCCGGCAACATGCCTGCGCTGGCCGCTTCGGCGACGGCGGTCTACGAACCGCCGGTCCGCGCACGCGGCGGCGCCACGGTCAACGTCCGCACCTGGGGAGCCGCGGGCGACGGCGCACGCGACGACACCACCTCGTTCCAGTCCGCCATCGATGCGCTGCCTGCGGCCGGTGGCACGGTGCACGTGCCGGCGGGCGATTACGTCATCGACCCGACCCGAAACGTGCGCCTGCGCAGCAACATGCACCTGGAACTCGCGGAAGGCGCCATCCTGCGCGCCAAGCGCAACGACCAGGAGCGCGCCTACGTGCTGATGGTCTACAAGGTCAGCAACGTGGAGATCTCCGGCGGCCGCATCATCGGCGACCGCGACAACCACCTCGGCACCACCGGCGAATGGGGGCACGGCATCATGGTGCGCGGCTCCACCGCCGTGACCATCCGCGACCTGCACGTATCCAAGTGCTGGGGCGATGGCATCTCCATCGGCGGCGCCATGGTGACCAATGCACCGACCATCCCGTGCAACGACGTGGTCATCGCCAACATCGTGAGCACCGGCAACCGCCGGCAGGGCATGACGATCGGGTGCGCCACCAACGTCAAGGTGTACGACAGCGAATTCAGCGCCACGCGCGGTATCGCGCCGGAGTGCGGCATCGACGTGGAGCCGGACGCCAACGACGCCCGAATCACCTCGACGGTCCATATCGAGAACTGCCTCATCCGCGGCAACGCCGGCAACGGGCTGCTGCTGTACAAGCGCGTCAAGGGCGTGACGGTGAAGCGCTGCATCGTCGAGCACAACGGCGGGCACGGCATCCTGACCATCGGTCCGGAGGGCGGCTACATCGCGCTCAACACGATCCGCCACAACCATCTCGTGGGCCTGATGCTGGGCGCCAACACCTACAACTACCAGGTGAGCGGCAATACGTTCCGCAACAACAACACGCGACTGCACGGGGTCAACACGACCGTCGTCAATCCGCTGGTGTCGATGACCGGGATAGTGGAGGGCAACAAGGGTAACGGCGCGCACGTGGCGAAGGTGTCCACGGCGACCGACATCCGGGTGACGACGAACCACTTCGCGAAGTAATCCGCCAGGGTGAAGAGTGCGTCAAGAGGCGGCCGTAAGGCCGCCTCTTCTTTTGCGCGTTCATCCGTGCCTGCGCCTTGTGGTGAGTGCGTCAATGGATTCCGGCGGGTCATTTCCTAGAATCCAGGGCATCGCTTTGTGCGGAGCCCGCCTTGAAGTTCATCCTGTTCGCCAACACCGACTGGTACCTCTACAACTTCCGCCTGTCCACCGCGCGGGAACTGCAGGCGCGCGGCGTCGACGTGGTCATGGTGTCGCCGCCCGGCGAGTTCGGTCAGCGTTTCGCCCAGCACGGCGTGCGATGGATACCGCTGCGCATGCAGCGGGCAAGCCTCAATCCCCTGCGCGAGGCGGGAACGCTCGCTAACCTGGTGTCGCTGCTGCGCGACGAGCGCCCGGACCTGCTGCACAGCTTCACCCTGAAATGCGCGGTGTACGGTGCGCTGGCGGCACGCGCGGCGAAGGTTCCCGCGTACGTCAATGCGGTGACCGGGCTGGGCTACGTGTTCGCCAGCCAGCGCGCCAAGGCGCGCGCGTTGCGCCCGGTGGTGTCCACGCTGATGCGCCTCGCGCTCGGAAGCGAGCGCTCGCGCGTGATCCTGCAGAATCCCGACGACGCGCAGGCGTTCCACTCGCTGCGCCTCGCACCGCCGCAACACATCCGCATGATCCGCAGCTCGGGCGTCGACATCGCCCGCTTCAATGCCGACGGTCGCGGCTCGCGTGGCGAGGGCGCATTGCGCGTCTTGCTGGCTGCGCGCCTGTTGAAGGAGAAGGGCGTGCAGGAGTTCGTCGATGCATCGGCGCAACTGCGTGCCGAGGGTCGCGACATCCACTTCCTGCTCGCCGGCATGCCGGACGAGGGCAACCCGAGCTCGGTGACGCGCAGCGACGTCGAGGCCTGGCAGGCGCAGGGCCTGGTGCGCTGGCTGGGCCACGTGGACGACATGCCGGCATTGCTGCGCGACGTGGATGTGATGGCGCTGCCCAGCTACTACCGCGAGGGCGTGCCGAAGAGCCTGATCGAGGCGGCCGCCTGCAGCATCGCACTGGTGACGACCGATCTGCCCGGGTGCAGGGAGGTGGTGACGCGCGATGGGCACGATGGCCTGCACGTCGAGCCGCGCAGCGCCGCCTCGCTGGCGCGGGTGCTGGCGCGCCTCGATGATGATCGCGCGCTCCTGCAGTCGCTGGGCGAGCGCGCGCGGCAGAAGGCGCTGGCCGACTTCGACGAGCGCGTGGTGATCCGGCGCACCTGCGAGGTGTACGACGAACTGCTGCCCCGGCCGCTCGCGGAGGCGGCATGAGCCAGGCCCTGCCCATGCCGTGGCGCCCGGCGATCGCCGCGCTGTCCGTGTTGTCGCTGGCGACGGCCGCGGGCGCGGCGATGGTGTTCCTCACCCAGGTGTTGCTCGCGCGCCATTTCGGCCCGGCGCAGTACGGCCTGTTCGCGTCGTCGCTGGCGACGGTCAGCCTGGTCGCACCGCTGGCGGGCTTCGGCCTGTCCCAGTTCCGCTTGAAGGCGCACGGCGCCGAAGGGTGGGCCGCCGAACGGTGGCAGCCGGCAGCGTCGCGTTTCATCGCCGTCACCAGCGTGCTCGCGGTCGGCGGCGTGATGCTGTGGGCGCTGGTCGGTCCGCCGGTGGATGCCGACACGCGCACCATGTTGCTCGTGTTGGCGCCCTTCATCCTCGGCCTGCTGGCGGTGGAGCAGATCGGCAGCAAGCTGCGCCTGGAAGAGCGGCATGCGGCGCTGGCGGGGTGGCAACTGGTGCTGCCGGCGGGGCGGTTGGCGATCGCGCTGCTCGCGGTGGCCGGGCTGTCGCTGTCGATCGATGCCGTGGCATGGGGACATGCTGCGTTGGCGGCGCTGGTACTGGCGTTGGCCGTGCCGCAGTGGCGAGCCATGCGGCGTGGCGACTGGACATTGAAAGGCCATGGACCACGCAGCGCCACGGGTATCCGCGACATCGTGCAGCCGGACGCGCGCGCCCTGTTCCGGCACGCATGGCCGTACGGTGTCGCTGCCGTGCTGTATCCGGTGTTCTTCCAGATCGGCACCGTGCTGTTGAAGTACCTGCGCGGCGATGCGGAGGCCGGCCTGTTCGGCATCGCGCTGGCGGTGATGACGGCGATCTACCTGTTCCCCACCACGGTGTACCAGAAGTTCCTGCTCGCGCGGCTGCATCGCTGGGCGGTGCATGACCGCGCGCGCTTCCGCCAGGTGTACCGGCTGGGCTGCGTCGGCATGCTGCTCAGCGGACTCGCGGTCGGCGGCATGCTGGCCTTGCTGGCCGGCCATGCCGTGCGGCTGTTCGGCAGTCCGTACGACGGCGTCACCCCCTTGCTGATGTGGCTGGCGCTGTGCGTGCCGATCCGCTTCCTGTCCACCGCAGTGGGATCGGTGCTGTTGACGGAAGGACAGATGCTGTACCGCGTCGGCGCGATGCTGGCAGCGGCCGCGGCTGCCGTGGTCCTCAACCTGGCGCTGATTCCCCACTACGGTGCATCGGGCGCCGCCTTCGCGACGATCCTTGCAGAGGCGCTGTTGCTGGTCGCCCTGTATGCCGGTGCCCGTCGCGCGCCGGCGCTGCGGGGTGCGCCATGACGGCCCTGCGGACCGCGTTCACCGGCTACTACGGCATGCGCAACTTCGGCGACGACCTGTTCGGCGTGCTGTGCGCGATGGCGGCGCAGTCGTACTGGCGTGCGCAACCCAGCGTGGTGGGACCGCCGCTGCAGGATGCCCCGGCGCGCAGCACCGTGCCGCGGCGCTATCCACCGCGCTGGTACGGCAGTACCGGCGTGGTCGGCAAGGCCAGCCGCTGGCTCAGCTTCGCGCGCGGCCTCCATGATTGCGACGTGCTGGTGATGGGTGGCGGCTCGGTGATCACCGCGCGCGAGTCGTTCCGCAAACCGATGATGCTGTCGGCGGCCGGGCGCGGGGTGAAGCTGGCGGCGGTGGGCGTATCGATCGGTCCGTTCCATGACGAGCGCTCGCGGGCGTCGGTGGCGGAGTTCCTGCAACGCTTCAGCTACCTCTCGGTACGCGACGCGCGCTCGCATCGCGAGGCGCAGGCGCTGGGCGTAGGGTCGATCACCCACGCCGGCTGCGACCTCGCCGCGCTGCTGCCCTGGCTGACGCCGCGCGAGCCGCGTCCCGCGCCGGCACCCGGCGCACCCGTCCGCATCGGCATCGCACCCTGCCACTACCGCGAGGACGGCGACTATGCCGCGGCTCCGCCTAAGCGGCGCTGGGAGGAGCAGCTCATCGCATCGCTCGCCCGCCTGCGCAGCACGCGTCCGGTCATCGTCGATGTCTTCAGCCTCAACGAACACGAACGCCACGGCGACCGCGCGTTGGCACGATCGCTGGTGGAGCGGCTGCGGACCGAAGGCCTCGACGCGCACTGGCAGGGCTATGCGCGACAGGACCCGCTGCGCACGGTCGACGCACTGGCGGCCTGCGACGCGGTGGTCAGCGCGCGCCTGCACGGCGCGATCGTGTCGTATCTGCACGGCGTGCCGTTCATGATCGTCGACTACCACCCGAAGTGCCGCGACTTCGCCGACGACATCGGGCTGGATGCGTCGCTGCGCGTCACTGCGCAGGACACCGACAACCCGTTCGGCGCGGCGCTGCCTGCCCTGCTGGCCGGTGAACTGGCACCGCGCGTTCCGCCCCATGCTTACGCGCAGCGGGCACCGGACGTTTTCCAGCGCGCACCCTGGGCCACGCCATGAACGAGCAACGAGTGGACACCGCCACCGCCACGACCGCACCCGTCAGCGTGGTGGTGCCCTGCTACCGCTGCGCGGACACGATCGCCGAGTCCGTCGCGTCCATCCATGCACAACAGCGCCGGCCGGCCGAGGTCCTGCTCGTCGACGACGCCAGCGGCGACGGCACACTGGATGCGCTGCACCGCATGGCGGCGGCGTATCCGTCGGGTTGGGTGAAGGTGGTGACGTCGCCTGCGAACGGCGGGCCGTCGCAGGCCCGCAACCTGGGATGGAAGGACGCGACGCAGCCTTACATCGCCTTCCTGGATGCCGACGACACCTGGTTGCCGGAGAAGATCGCACTGCAGATGCGCGAACTCGAGCGCGATCCGCAGATCGCGCTGATCGCGCACAGGATGGCGATCCTGCCACGCGGTTCGACGCCGGATCCGGTGCGTGCGCCGGCGCGGCTCCAGACCATCGGCCGTCGCCGCTTTCTGCTCAACAACCCGTTTCCGACCGCGTCGGTGATCCTGCGCCGCGATCTTCCGTTCCGCTTCGACGAGCGGTTCCGTCGCGTGGAGGATTTCCTGCTGTGGGCGCAGATCGGCTTTTCCGGCTATCGCTGCGTCAAGCTCAACCAGGTCCTCGCGTACTGGCACAAGCCGACCTTCGGTGCCTCCGGCCTGAGCGGCGATCTCGACGCGATGCATCGCGCGGGCAAGGAAGTGCGACAGGAACTGCTGCGCACGGGCATGGTCACCCGCGGCGAGCACTGGCTGGCGCGCGGCTTCGGCATGATCCGGCGCGGCCGTCGTCGCGTGCTGTTGATGATGCGCACGGCGGGCGCGGGTTGAGGCGTCGGCGATGAAGGCCTACAGCGTGAAAACCTACGATGCGGCGCCGTACGCGCCGCCACGGGCCGCGCCGCACGCGGCGGCGACCCGCGGGTTGGGGGTGCTGGTGCTGTTGGCCGTGGCCGCGTTCGCCTGCTGGGTGGTCGGTGGCCGGCCGCTGCACATCGGCGAGGACACCGAGACGTATGCGGCGTTCTTCGACGCGTTGGGCGCCGGCCTGCCGGAGACCCGGCTGGAGATCGGCTTCGTCTATCTCAGCTATGCGTTGCGCCGGTTGGGCCTGGGATTGCAGGGCTACCAGACCGCGCTGTTCGCACTGATGCTGCTGGCCGTCGCCGTGGCGGTGAGGATCAACCACCGGCGTTTTCCGCCGACTGTGGCCTATCCGACCCTGCTGTGCGCGTCGTTGACGCTGTTGTTCATCTCGCCGATGTTCGTCAACGCATCGATCAACGCGGTCCGGCAGGGACTGGCGGCGCCGCTGGTGCTCGCGGCGCTGCTGTGCTTCCAGCAGCGGCGCTGGGTGGGCTTCGCGATGCTGGGCGCCGTCGCCGCGAGCCTGCATACGTCCTCGCTGCTATACCTGCTGTGCGCGCCGGCCCTCCTGCTGAAGCCGAATCTGTTGCGAGCCGTCGCCTTGCTGGCGTGCCTGGCGTACGTGGCGGGACTGACGATGAAGGTGGTCTCCATCGGGCTGCCGTCGCTGTACACGACGGTGATGGAGTACACCGCCAACGACAACTACCGGGCCGGCGTGCGCATCGACTTCGCCGTATTCACGCTGTTCTGGTACCTGCTGATGCTCGGCGTCGCGCCGTGGGTGCGGGCCGAGGCGCGGCGTGCGCTGGCGGATGCGGCCTCGGTCTATCTGGTGATGGCGCTGCCGTTCTTCATGATCGGCTGGGGCTACTTCTCCAACCGCTACCTGCTGCCGGCGTGGATGGCGATGTCGTTGATCCTGGCGGCCGCCTGCTGCTACAGCCGGATCGCGCCGCTGCGCCACCCGCTGGTGCTTGGCGCCGGCCTGCTGGCATCGTGCGGCGTGCTGTACGTGTTCGTCTCGCGCGGCATCGTGATCTAGCGTGGCCATGGAAGCGCTCGCGTCCATCGTCGTGTCGTTGAGCTACCCGCCCGCGCTGTCCGCGTGCGTGCTGGCGGTCGCGGCGTTGCTGTGGTGGCTGCGGCGGCGGCATGTCGCCGTCGCGCTGGCGGTCGCCGGCATTGCGTGGTCGATGCTGTGGTCGATCCCGTCCGCATCGAATGCATTGCGCGGCGTGCTCGAGCAACGGTATGCGGTCCGCGACGCCTCGGCCCTGCCGCGCGCCGACGCCATCGTCGTCCTCGGGGGCGGCAGCAACTATGCCTGGCTCGATCACCCCGACGTGGATCCCGACCGGCTGCACAGCAGCCGTCTGGCGGCGGGCGCACGCGCGTGGCATGCCGGAAAGGCCTCGAAGATCATCCTCAGCGGCGGCGCGGTCGGTGGCACGACCGAAGCACGACGCATGGCGGCGGCCATCCAGCGGCTCGGCGTGCCGGACGAGGCGCTGGTGCTGGAGGAGCGCAGCCGCGATACGCGCGACAACGCGCGCTACAGCATGGCGCTGACCGGCGCACAGGGCGGGCGCAAGGTGTTGCTGGTGACATCGGCGCTGCACATGCCGCGCGCGGCGCTGCAGTTCTGCCGCGCGGGCGCCGACGTCACCGCCGTGCCGGTGCCCGAAGGCAGGCCCTCGACGGGCCTGCGCGCGCAATACCTGCCGTCGCGGCGTGCGCTGTGGCGCAGCGGTCGTGCGTTCAAGGAATTCGCGGCGCTGGTCGCCGCGTGGATCGGTGCCTGAGTCCTGCTATCCCGCATTAATGCGGGGTTGTGCTGCTGCCGCCGTTCTCTTCACGCCGCCGTTGCCACGATGAAAAACATGCTGATGCAGCGTGCCGGGCGGTTTCGATGCCCGCATGCCGACATCGGTTCCCCCGTGTTCCAGCGAGGTGCCTGGTGAAGATGCAAACCCCTATGCGGATCCTATTGGCGGCCGCGGTCGCTACCGCACTGACGTCGTGCGCAGGCCAGCGCATGACGAAGCAGCCGACCGTGCCCAGTGGCGACGGCCAGGCGCAGAGCGACGTGCGGATGGTGCCGATCACCCAGGCGCTGGTGGCGGCGCCGCGCGAAACGGTGACCGTGCCGGCATCGCTGGCGCAGTACAAGCCGGAGATCTACCGCATCCAGCCCGGCGACACCTTGCTCGTCACCGTCTGGGACCATCCCGAACTGACATCGCCTGCCGGCAGCCAGCAGCAGGCCGTGACCAATGGTCGCCTGGTGCAACCGGATGGCAGCTTCTTCTTTCCCTATGCGGGCAAGCTGGACGTCAACAACAAGACCATCGAGGAAGTGCGCAGCACGCTGGTCGGCAAGTTGAGCCAGTACCTGAAGTCGCCGCAGGTCGACGTCAATGTGGTCGGCCACGGCGCCAAGGTCACGCTGCAAGGCGCGTTCGAGGACACGGCGCCGCAATCGTTCACTACGGTGCCGCTGACGCTGTCGCAGGCGGTGGGGCAGGCGCGCATCAACGTCGAGGAAGCCGATCTGGCGGGCTTCGTGCTGACCCGCGACGGCCAGGACTATCCGCTCGACCTGGATGCATTGAACCGCAACGGCAAGATCGCCGGCGATGTCTATCTGAAGCCGGGCGACCGCCTGTACCTGCCGTTCAACGATCGCAAGCAGGTGTACGTCATCGGGGAAGTGCTGCGACCGCAGGCGTTGACCTTCAAGACCACCGACATGAGCCTGACCCAGGCGCTGGGACAGACGGGCGGACTGAATCCGGTCACCGCGAAGGGCGACGCCGTCTACGTCATCCGCGGCATGGACGACAACTCGCACGAGCAGGCGACGGTGTACCACCTCGAGGCGGGATCGCCGGTCGCCTTCACGCTGGCGGACCGCTTCCCGCTGCGGCCCGGCGATGTCGTGTGGGTCGGCCCCGCGGGCGTTACCCGCTGGAACCGCTTCCTGACCCAGTTGCTGCCGTTGTCCGGCATCATCAGCAACGCGGCGTCGGCCCAGTACAACTTCGATCGCAACTGATGATCGCGGGCCGATGCGCGTCACGCATCCAGCGGTTCTTCCTCGCGTGTGTACGCCACGGGCCGCGAGGTCAGCGACAGCGCGGGTGACGGGAGCGTCTCGACGACGGGTTGGCGCGAAGCATGGCGACGTGCCGCCAGTACGCGCAGCCGATCGGTACGGGACAGTGCCCATCGCGCCGACCATCGCATGCCCGCCGGCACCGAGCGCACGGCGACATTGGCCTGCGGTTGTCGGGGGTCGTCCATCAGGACGACGACCAGCCAGCCACCGCGGCATGCACTCACTTCCAGTACCGGATGTCCGTCGAGATCCAGGCGCGCACCGCTCCAGTCGTCATCGGGCGCGGCTTCGATCCACTGGAAGTCGTCGGGAAGTTTCATGGGAACAGCCTTGGTCATGGGAGCAGCCTTCTCGTTTTCACGGGGGGAGGAGTGATCGCAAGGCGCGATCGGGCCCGTCATCGACGACGGACGCAACGTGGTTGAGCGAGGGAAACGCGGACGTTCTTCGTTGTGATTTCTTGTCGCCCGATCATAAAGACTGCGAAGGCGTCACGACGGTTTCTGCTGAGTCCGCTTCAGCAACAAGCCGGTGTTGTGGACGTGCGAGCACTGCGTCACATCGAGTCATGTGTGTGAACGATGTTCACGCGCTCATCGCATTGCGTGCGCGTGACGATGCTGCGTCGATGACAGTTTTCTTTCGATGCGTCGGGCGCGGCGCGCGCACAGGGAAAGCGCATGGATGAGCGCAAGCGGAAAGGAGGATTCGCACTGCTGACGCCGGAGCAGCGCAAGGAGATCGCGCGGAAAGGTGGGCGTGCGGCGCAGAAGCGCGGTCGCGCGCATCAGTTCGGCAGCGAGGAGGCGCGCGAGGCAGGCAAGAAAGGCGGCGCGAAGGTCAGCCAGGATCGCGCCTACATGGCGCGCATCGGGGCGAAAGGCGGTCGCGTGAGGCCCAGCGACCGGAAGGCATCGCGTGATGGCGAGGAAGAGTAGGGTCCGCGATGCGCAGGTGCGGGATCAGTCGACCCAGCCGCTGATCTCGCCATGCGTGAAAGGGCCGATCTTCTGCCGCGCGATGCGGCCATCGGCATCCACCAGCACGGTGTACGGCAGCACGCCCTTGGCATTGCCCAGCCACACGCTGGCATCGGCGGGGCCCGGCGTATCCAGCACGATCGGATAGCGCACCGGGATCTTCGCAATGAAGTCATGCACGCCTTCCGGCGTGTCCAACGCCAGACCGATCACCTGCACGCCATCCTCGCCTTGCGCCATGGCGAAACGGTCGAGCTCGGGCATCTCCTCGATGCACGGCCCGCACCAGCTGGCCCAGACGTTGATCAGCAATCGCTTGCCCGCGTAGCGCGTGCGCAGGTCGACGACGGCGCCATCGAGTCCGGGCAGCGCGATCGCGGGCATCGGGTCGCCGATGGCGGCGGGCGTGACGCCGGCCGGCGGTGCCGGTGCGGTCGCGTTCGTGGCCGCATGCAGGGCGCGTTCGCCGACCTGCGTGCGCCACATCGGATTGCCGTTGAACCAGACACTGGCCGCAAGGCCGAGGCCGCCTGCGACGACCGCGACGGCGATGACGCGCGGCGTGGTGACCTTCATCGCGCGGCCCGTTCGAAGGCCTGGCGCATGCCGTCCTGCGTGAGCACCGTCGGCAGCACTTCACCGGCGCCACCGCCACGGGGATACATGACGTACAGCGGCACACCGACCGCGCCATGTTCTTCGAGGAAGGCGGTGATGGCAGGGTCCACGTTCGTCCAGTCGCCCGTCATCATCACCGCCTCGTGCGTGGCGAGCAGATCGCGGAACGCGGCGGTGTTCAGCACGGCCTTCTCGTTGGCCTTGCAGGTGACGCACCAGTCGGCGGTCATGTCGACGAAGACGATGCGGCCCTCGGCACGCAACGAAGCGAGGCGTTCGGCGGAGTAAGGCACGTGGCCGTCCGCCGTCGGTGCAGCAGCGGACGCCACCGGCAGGCGGTGCACCATCAGCAAGGGCAGCAGCGCGGTGGCGGCGAGCGTCAGCGCGAGCACGCGGGGCAGCGGCGACGCGGCAAAGCGCGCGCGCTGGAACCACCACAGCCCCAGCGCCAACAGCACGAGTCCGACCAGCGCCAGGCCGACCGCGTCGATGCCGCGCTGTTTGCCGAGCACCCACAGCAGCCACACGGCGGTCAGGTACATCGGGAAGGCGAGCACCTGCTTCAGCGTCTCCATCCATGCGCCGGGTCGCGGCAGGCGGTTCGCCAGCGCCGGCACGAAGCCGATCAGCAGGAAGGGCAACGCCAGTCCCAGGCCGAGCACGGCGAACACCAGCAACGCGAGCGGGGTGGGCGCGGTGAAGGCGTACGCGAGCGCCACGCCCATGAAGGGCGCCGTGCACGGACTGGCCACGACCACTGCCAGCACACCGGTGAAGAAATCGCCTGCCGGGCCGCGTCGCGAGGCCAGGCCATGTCCGGCACCGGCCAGTCGATGGCCGATGGCGAACACGCCGGACAGGCTCAGACCCACGGCGAACATCACGTAGGCCAGCAGGCCGACCAGCCATGGCTGCTGCAACTGGAAGCCCCAGCCCAGCGCCTGACCTGCGGCGCGCAACGCGATGGCCAGCGCACCGACGGCGACAAAGCTGACCAGCACACCGGCGGTGTACCAGAGTGCACGCCGACGGGCGTCGCCTTCGTTCTGTCCGCTTTCGGCCAACGACAGCGCCTTCAGTGAAAGGATCGGCAGCACGCACGGCATCAGGTTCAGGATCAGGCCGCCGGCCAGTGCCAGCGCGAGGGCGACGAGCAGCGACGTGGCGCCGCCCTGATTGCGCGCAAGTACGTCTTCCGGAGGGCGCGTGCGTTCGACCTCGGCTGCGGCGGGCGTGGTCGCTGCGGTTGCGTCCGGCGCAGCGACCGGCGTGCTGGCGGGGGGCGCCGTGCTCGTCGGCAGTGGCGCGGCGGCAGTGGGTGCCGGCACGTCGGGCGTGCTGGCCGGCGTTATCGTGCCGGCAGGAATCGACAGCTTCACGCGCCGCGTCATCGGCGGATAGCAGATGCCGTCGGTCTGGCAGCCCTGGAAGGTGACGCGCAGCGTGGCCTGCGTAGCGTCCGCCTTTTCGCGCCGCAGCGGCACCGGCACTTCGGCCTGGTCGAAATAGACGGTGACGTCGCCGAAGTGTTCGTCGCGATGCGCCTTGCCCTTCGGCCAGCGCGGTGCCTGCAGTGATACGCCCTGCGCGCCTTCGAGCGCCATCGACGTGCGGTCGCGGTAGACGTAGTAGCCGCGTGCCGGCGTGAAGCGCAGCAGCAGTTCGTTGCCAT
This sequence comes from Pseudoxanthomonas sp. PXM01, assembly GCF_014851815.1. Taxonomy (GTDB): domain Bacteria; phylum Pseudomonadota; class Gammaproteobacteria; order Xanthomonadales; family Xanthomonadaceae; genus Pseudoxanthomonas_A. The sequence continues at coordinate 1,063,105 of NZ_JACVAJ010000002.1, read as the reverse complement.
TGAACGCGATCGCCTCGAACGCGAACGCCTGTTCCGCCGGCAGCGGCAGTGCGTCTATGCCGGCCTGCGGTTTCTGGCCCAGCAGACCGCTGGTGAGCGCGCCGGATCCCAGGGGTACGAAAGCCGCGTCGGTGGCCTCGGCCGGCGGCAGGGCCACCTTCAGCGTGCGCGTCTGTGGCGGATAGCAGATGCCGGCGTCGGCGCAGCCCTGGTACTTGATCTTCAGACTGACGCTGTCGGCGGACGCAGCCGGCTGGCCGGGCAGGGTGGCCACCAGTTCGCCGCGGTAGGTTTCGACGTCGCCGAAGAATTCGTCGCGGTAGGCCTTGCCCTTGGGTAACTGCAGCGGCTGTGCGGCGAAGCCCGCATCGGCCTCCACGCCGGTCCGGTGCCGGTACAGGTAGTAGCCGTCGGTGATCTTCCAGCGCACTTCGATCCGGTCGCGCGTCGCCGCGGTGGCCGTCAGCACGAAGGCCTCGTCCACCGGCAGCAGGTCGTCCTGGGTGATCGCGGCGGACGCGGCCGGGGCGACCAACGAGGCCAGGGGGAGCAGCAGGCAGGCGAGCAGGGAACGGATCAGCGTCATCGGGTCACTCGGGGGCGCGGGTTTCGGCAGCCACCCAGTCCAGATAGGCGGGCAGGCCGACGGCGGTTTCGACCGCCAGGATCTCCGGCAGTTCATAGGGATGCAGCTCCGCCAGCCGCGCCATCAGGGCGTCGCGGCGGTCGGCGGTGGTCTTGGCCAGCAGCTGCACTTCGGTGGCCTGTTCCACCTGGCCCTGCCAGCGATAGGTCGAGACCACCCCGGGCAGCAGGTTCACGCAGGCGGCCAGCCGTTCTTCCACCAGCGTCCGCGCCAGCCGCTGGGCGGTGTCGGCGTCCGGGCAGGTGGACAGGATCAGGAAGACGGGCATGGGCCGGCGATTATTGCAGACCCGCCCGGCCGGCCCCCTGCGACAAAGATGCGCGCCGGCCCTTGAAAGCCGTCCGGGGCACCCAATATCCCCTGCATCCCGGCCTGGCCGGGTTTTTGTACCTGCGGCGTTGGCAGTCCCTCGAGGTGAGTGCTAACATCGCTGCCCCTTTCCTAGTCCAATCAATCACTTAAGAGGATTGAAATGAGCAATATCAAGCCGCTGTACGACCGCCTGGTGGTCAAGCCGATCGAAGCCGAAGAAACCTCGCTCGGCGGCATCATCATTCCCGACGCCGCCAAGGAAAAGCCCACCAAGGGTGAAGTCATCGCCGTCGGCGAAGGCAAGTTCGTCGAAGCCACCGGTGGCGTGCGCGCCCCGAAGGTCAAGGTCGGCGACAAGGTGATCTACGGTCAGTACTCCGGTTCGGCCTACAAGCAGGACGGCGTCGAGTACAAGATCATCAAGGAAGACGACGTCCTCGCGATCCTCGGCTGATCGCGCGCGGCGGCTGCACGCCGCCGCCCACGTCACCGCAATCCTCTTGATGGCGGGCCCCGCGCCCGCCGCACGAACCACTCTCAAAATTCCTGGAGTTGCACATGGCAGCCAAAGATATCCGTTTCGGTGAAGACGCCCGTACGCGCATGGTGCGCGGCGTGAACATCCTCGCCAATGCCGTCAAGGCCACCCTCGGCCCGAAGGGCCGCAACGTCGTGCTCGAGAAGAGCTTCGGCGCCCCGACCATCACCAAGGACGGCGTCTCCGTCGCCAAGGAAATCGAACTGGCCGACAAGTTCGAGAACATGGGCGCGCAGATGGTCAAGGAAGTCGCTTCCAAGACCTCCGACAACGCCGGTGACGGCACCACCACCGCCACCGTGCTGGCGCAGGCGTTCATCCGCGAAGGCTCCAAGGCCGTCGCCGCCGGCATGAACCCGATGGACCTGAAGCGCGGCATCGACCAGGCCGTGAAGGCCGCCGTCGAAGAGCTGAAGAAGCTCTCCAAGCCGACCGCCGACGACAAGGCGATCGCCCAGGTCGGCACCATCTCCGCCAACTCCGACAGCAACATCGGCGACATCATCGCCGAGGCCATGAAGAAGGTCGGCAAGGAAGGCGTGATCACCGTTGAAGAAGGCTCGGGCCTGGAGAACGAACTCGACGTCGTCGAGGGCATGCAGTTCGACCGCGGCTACCTGTCGCCGTACTTCATCAACAACCAGCAGTCGCAGCAGGTCGAATTCGACGACCCCTTCATCCTGATCCACGACAAGAAGGTCTCCAACGTCCGCGAACTGCTGCCGGTGCTGGAAGGCGTCGCCAAGGCCGGTAAGCCGCTGCTGATCGTGGCCGAGGAAGTGGAAGGCGAAGCCCTCGCCACGCTGGTGGTCAACACCATCCGCGGCATCGTCAAGGTCGCCGCCGTCAAGGCGCCGGGCTTCGGTGACCGCCGCAAGGCCATCCTGGAAGACATCGCCACGCTGACCAACGGCACGGTGATCTCCGAGGAAGTCGGCCTGCAGCTGGAGAAGGCGACGATCAACGACCTGGGTCGTGCGAAGAAGGTCGTGATCTCCAAGGAGAACACCACCATCATCGACGGCGCCGGCGATGCCGAGCGCATCCAGTCGCGCATCAAGCAGATCAAGGCCCAGATCGAAGAGACCTCTTCGGACTACGACCGCGAAAAGCTGCAGGAACGCGTGGCCAAGCTGGCCGGCGGCGTGGCCGTGATCAAGGTCGGTGCCTCGACCGAAATCGAAATGAAGGAAAAGAAGGCCCGCGTCGAAGACGCCCTGCACGCCACGCGTGCGGCGGTGGAAGAAGGCGTGGTCCCGGGTGGTGGCGTGGCGCTGATCCGTGCGCTGCAGACCATCGGCACCCTGAAGGGCGCCAACGAAGACCAGAACCACGGCATCCAGATCGCCCTGCGCGCGATGGAAGCCCCGCTGCGCGAGATCGTCACCAATGCCGGCGAAGAGCCGTCGGTGATCGTCAACCGCGTCAAGGACGGTTCGGGCAACTTCGGCTACAACGCCGCCAACGGCGAGTTCGGCGACATGATCGAGTTCGGCATCCTGGACCCGACCAAGGTCACGCGCTCCGCGCTGCAGAACGCCGCCTCGATCGCGGGCCTGATGATCACCACCGAAGCGATGGTGGCCGAGGCGCCGAAGAAGGACGAGCCGGCGATGCCGGCCGGCGGTGGCATGGGCGGCATGGGCGGCATGGACTTCTAAGAAGCCCGCGCTTCCACGCTGTACCGCGACACACCAGACCCCGCCGCAAGGCGGGGTTTGTTTTTGCCTTGTCGTCGTGGCGGGGGGGCGTTAGCCTGCGCGCCATGCATACCTCCTTCATCGTCGTCGACGATTTCCTCGGCCAGCAGGACGCCTGGTCCCTGCGCGATGCGGCCCTGAAGCTGACCTATCCCGACCTGCGTGGCCCCTTTCCAGGACGCAACTCGCTGGAGCGCATCGAGATGGAGGGGTTGCCCGAGATCGCTTCGCACCTGACCGGCGAACGGCTCAAGCCGATCAATCCGCTGCATTCGCATGGCAAGTTCCGCATCACGCTCGCGAGCGACGTCGGCACCGCGAAGGTGCACATCGACCAGGCGTACTGGTCCGGCATCCTCTATCTCAGCAAGCCGGAGGATTGCCGTGGCGGCACCGAGTTCTTCCGGCATCGGCCTTCGAACCGCGATCGCGCACCGCTCAACGACGCCGAACTGGCCGAGATGGGATTCACCTCGCACGCGCAGATGCACCAGGAGATCATCGAGAAGCACAGCAACGACGACAGCGTGTGGGAGCCCACCATGCAGGTGCCGATGCGCTTCAACCGGCTGGTGCTGCTGCGTCCCTGGATGTGGCACACGGCGGGGCCCGCGTTCGGCAGCACGATGGAGGACGGGCGGCTGGTCTATCTGATGTTCTTCACCGGCGCGTGAGCGGCGGTTTTCCGTTGCCGATGAAACATTCGACAAGCGCCGGAAGGCATGGCCCAATGCCTCGCATGAACACGCTCCGCGCCCGCTATTGGTTTTGGTACGAAGGCTTTCCGATGCCGACGGCGGAAGCGAGGACGCGTTCATTCTAGGTAAGACACCAGAAGAATCCCCTTGAAGCCGCCAGCGAAACTGGCGGCTTTTTTGTTGACCCGGAGAAACCCGATGGCCCCCCATACCGACGACCTGCGCATCCGCAAACTCGATGAGCTGGTCACGCCTGCCGCCGTGATCGGCGAGCTGCCCTGCGATGACGTGGTGTCGCAGACCGTGTCCGACGCGCGCGGCGCGCTTCACGACATCCTGCACGGCCGCGACGCCCGCCTCGTCGTGGTGATCGGGCCGTGCTCGATCCACGATCCCGCGTCGGCCATCGAGTACGCCAGGCGCCTGAAGCCGCTGCGCGATGCGCTGGCTGATGATCTGGAAATCGTGATGCGCGTGTACTTCGAGAAGCCGCGTACTACCGTGGGCTGGAAGGGCCTGATCAACGATCCGGCGCTGGACGGCAGCTTCGACATCAACCGCGGCCTGCGCCTGGCCCGCGGCCTGTTGCGCGACATCAACGCGCTCGGCCTGCCGGCGGGCTGCGAATACCTCGACACCATCTCGCCGCAGTACATCAGCGACCTGGTGGCGTGGGGGGCGATCGGCGCGCGCACCACCGAGAGCCAGGTGCACCGCGAGATGGCCAGCGGGCTGTCGTGCCCTGTCGGCTTCAAGAACGGCACCGACGGCAACGTCAAGATCGCGGTGGACGCGGTGGGCGCGGCGTCGCATCCGCACCATTTTCTGGCGGTGACGAAGGAGGGTCGTTCGGCCATCGCGGCGACCGCGGGCAATCCTGATTGCCATGTGATCCTGCGCGGCGGCAAGGCGCCCAACTACGACGCGGCCAGCATCGAGGCGGCCAGCCAGGTGCTGGCGAAGTCGGGATTGCCGGCGCGCCTGATGGTCGATGCCAGCCACGCCAACAGCGGCAAGAACCCGGACAACCAGCCGGCCGTGATCGACGATATCGCCACGCAGCTGGAAGCGGGCGAACGCCGCATCGTTGGTGTGATGGTGGAGAGCCATCTGGTCGGCGGGCGGCAGGACCTGGTCGATGGCCAGCCGCTGACGTACGGGCAGAGCATCACCGATGGATGCCTCGGGTGGGAGGCGTCGGTGCAGGTGCTCGAACGCCTGGCGGATGCGGTGCGGGTGCGACGCCAGCGTTCGGACGCGGTGGTGCAGGCGGCCTGAGCGGGAAGTGACTTCCGGCAGGTCGAAGAGATGACGGCTGGCAACTGACCGTTGGCGGATGGCGGACGAGACTGGCCCCACACCCGCCACCGGAGTCCGCCATGTCCCGTCCCAAACACTACGCATTGCCGCTCGCCCTTGTGCTGGCCTGCTTCGGCGCCTTCCAGGTCCAGGCCGCCGATCTCACCGTCACCCTGCACGACGTGCGCGCGCAGACCGGCCTGCTGAAACTGGCGGTTGTCGATTCGCAGGCCGCCTGGGACGGACAGGCAAAGCCCGTACAGGCCGAGGGTGCTCCGCCGCAGGGCAACGTGGCGACGTTCGTGTTCAAGGATCTGGCGCCGGGCGCCTACGCCGTGCTGGTGACCCATGACGAGAACGGCAACGGCAAGCTCGACAGCAACATGATCGGCATGCCGATCGAAGCCTACGGCTTCAGCAACAACCCCAACGTGATGCGCAAGCCGACGTGGGACGAAGCGCGCTTCGAGGTCGGCGTGCAGGATGCCGCCATCGACATCACCCTGCGTTGAGGAGCCTGGCCATGGATCGCCGCCGCTTCCTGCGCACCCTGTTGTCCGGCGCCACCGCGCTGGCCGTCGCGCCTGCGCTGCTGCGCAGCGAGCACGCCTTCGCCGGTGATCCTGCCCGCTTCGCGGCCGGCCTGCGCGAACAGCCGTGGCTCGCCGGGTGGAAATCCGTGCAGTCCGACACCCTGGGGCCGGCCACCGTCCAACTCGAGGGACGGTTGCCGACAGGCTTCGCCGGCACGCTGTACCGCAATGGGCCGGCGTGGACCGAGCGCGCCGGCTTCCGCTACGAGCATTGGTTCGACGGCGACGGCATGGTGCACGGCTGGCGCTTCAACGGCGACGGCACGCTGAGCCACCACGCGCGCATGGTCGCCACGCCCAAGTTCACCCGCGAGCAGAAGGCCGGGCGCTTCATGTATCCGACGGCAGGCACGTCCATTCCCGACATGCAGCCGATCCGCAACAACGATGACGCGAATACCGCCAATACGTCCGTCACGATGATCAACGGTCGCCTGTTCGCGCTGTCCGAAGCCGGCTCCGCGTTCGAGCTGGATCCGGACGATCTGACGACGCTGGGCCCGGTGACCTGGCGCCCCGACCTGGCGGCCATTCCGTTCTCCGCGCATCCGCTGGTGGACCGCGATGGCTCCTCGTGGAATTTCGGCTCCATCGCGATGATGGGCGGCAACGGCCTGGTCGTGTGGCATATCGGCCGCGATGGCACGCTGGCGTCGGCCGACGTGCTGGAGACGCCGGTCCCCGGCTACCTGCACAGCTTCGCGATGACCGACCGGCATCTGGTCTTCGTGCTGATTCCGTTCCGCTACATCGAGGGCAAAGGAGCGTTCTTCGAGCGCCTGCGGTTCCGGCAGGACCAGCCGCTGCGTGTGGCCGTGGTCGACAAGGCGGCGCCGTCGAAGGCGCAGTGGTTCGAGGCGGATTTCGCGGCGATCTACCACTTCGGCGACGCGCACGAGCGCGACGGCCGCATCACCGTCCGCGCGGTGCAGCACCTGGACCTGGAGGAAGCGCGCTCGCCGATGCGCGCCGCGATGAACGGCGACGTCCATGGCGATGCGCATGGCGGCAAGGGACCGCTGCGTGAGCTGGTGCTGGACCTGCGCAGCGGCAAGGCGCACTGGGAAGACACCGGGATCGCCGGCATCGAGTTCCCGGTGTTCGATGCCCGTACGCCATCCCGCAGCCCGGCGCGTCTGTACGCACCGATCCACCAGGATGGCTCGATCGCACCGTACTTCAGCGCCGTCGGTGCGTTCGACCTCGCACGCGGCCGCCGGCAGGTGCACGACTACGGACGCGACGTGCTGGTGGAAGAACACCTGTTCGTGCCGCGCCCGGGCAGCACGCGTCCGGATGACGGCTGGCTGGTCGGCACGCTGCTCGATGCGGCGAAGGGCCGCAGCGGCATCGCCGTGCTGGATGCCCGGCGCGTCGATGACGGTCCACTGGCGCAGGCCTGGCTGCCGTATACGGTGCCGCTGGGTTTCCACGGGCACTTCGCCGCGCGTTGACGTCCTCCGGCGGCACCGGATGCGGCATCCTGTGCAAATGGAACGGACATCCTTTCGCACGAAATACTTGCGCTGGCTGGCATGGGCACTGATTGCCCTGGTCGCGACGTATGCGCTCTACCTGGTCGCTGGCAACGTGTTCCTCAATACGTCACTGGGCGAGAGGACCGTGAACCGGAAGCCGGAACGTTTCCAGATGCATTGGTCTTCCGGCCACACCTTGTGGCCTGGACGCGTCAGCCTGCGCGAGGTGGCGCTGCAGGGCCAGTCGCGTCGCATCGCCTGGGAGGCGCAGGCGGCGCACGTGGAAGGACGCATTGCGCTGTGGCCCCTGCTGTCGCGACGATTGCACGTGCCCGAGGTGCATGTGCACGACGTGCATGGCGGTGTCCGGCGCGTTGCGAAGGAACGGGTGCCGCCGCCGCCGCGAGAGGGTGGCTGGGAGCTGCAGTTCGACCGCATCGCCAGCGATTCAATCCGGCGCGGCTTCTTCGACGGGTTCGAACTGCTTGGCACGGGCCGCGGCGAGGTCGGCTTCTACAAGCAGCTGCGCGGTGGGCCGATGGAACTGATGCCCTCGACCGCCGGGTTCGCCGGTGCGCGCCTGCTCCGCGATGGCCAGGAAGTATTGCGCGAGGCGACGCTGGATGTTCGCTTCGCGATCGACCGGCATCGGCGCGAGGACGCGGCCGGCCTCGACAAACTTTCGAAGACGCGGCTGGGCGTGAAGCTGGGCGGTCGCACTGCCGGCCTGAACGTGGCCGTCGGTCCACGTGGCGACGTCGCGGTGAAACTGGTGCCCGGAGAAGGACGCGCCGACATCGACTTGGGCTTCGAGCGTGGCCAACTCACGCCCGGCGGTCGCGCGCAGTGGACGATGGCCGTGGCCGGCAACGACATCGCCGGCGCGGTGCGCAACGACATCCTCGGCATCGACGTGGCGGTGGACGAGGACATCGTGCTGAAGGCGACCGTACCGCCGCAGGCCGACGGCAGGCTGGCGATCGAAGCCGACCTGCGCCTGCGGGGACGGAGTGTGCCCCTGCGCGATTTCGCCGGTCTGCTGCCGCGCGCGTCCGGCCATGTGGTGGGGGCCTGGCATTTCGACTCCCTGCGCTGGCTGTCGGGGCTGTTCCCTCAGGCGCCCTGGTTGAAACTCGATGGTGCGGGCTCGGTCAGTGCCGACGTGCAGGTGGCGGATGGACAGCTGGCGGCAGGCAGCCGCATCGCCGTGCCGGAGGTCGACGCGGTGGCCGAGGTGATGGGCAACCGCATCCGTGGTCGCGCCCGCGCCGACATCCGGCTGGATGCGGGCAAGGGGGGCGCCCTGGTGCCGCGACTGCAGGCGACGATGGACCGCTTCGACGTGGCGTCGCTGAAGACGCCCGGAGCGCCCTACGTGCAGGGGAGGCATCTGGCCCTGTCGATCAATGCCGATGGGCCGTTGGCGCAGCTGCGCGACGCATTGCAGGCGAGGGTGGTGTTCAAGGACGCCCGCGTGCCGGACCTGCGTGTCTATAACCCGTTCCTGCCGCGCCGGCACATGCGTTTCGACGCGGGTGCCGGCGTGCTCAGCGGCGATCTGTCACTGGATGCGGCGGGCGAGGTGGGGCACGGCACGGTCCGCATCGCCGGGCGCGGCACCCGCATGCATCTGGCGGGCGTGCAGCTGCGTGGCGATATCGACCTGGACCTGAAGCTGCGCCGCGCCGACCTGAAGCGGCGGCTGTTCGTCGCGGACGGCAGCACCGTGCAGGTGCGCAATGTCGGCTTCACCGAGCCCGGCGGGGAATCGCGGCGTGGCTGGTGGGCGCGGGTGACGCTGGACCGGGCACGGCTGGACGTCGATCGGCCGATCAGCGCCGGCGGCGGAGCCGACGTGACGATGAAGGATGTCGGCTTCCTGCTGGCCTTGTTCTCGCGACAGAAGGAGTACCCGGCCTGGGTCTACAAACTGGTCGATGCCGGCCAGGCGCAGGTCAGGGGCCGCCTGCAATGGCGCGATGACCTGTTGGTGCTCGACCGGATGCACGCGCGCAACGACCGCTACGACATGCTGGCGCGGCTGCGCCTGCAGGGCGGACAGCGGCAGGGCGATCTGTATGCCCGCTGGCGCGCGCTGAGCGTCGGCATGGAAGTGCAGGGGACCCAGCGCAAGCTCCACCTTGTCCGCGCCCGGGACTGGTACGACGGACGTCCCCACTACCTGAAATAGGCAGGAAGCGCGCAGTTGCGCCAGGACGGTGCGGTTGCCCTGTTCAGGTAAATGCGTTGAGGAACGTAATCGAGATTCTGAGGAACGGCCCGGCAATTGGTCTGATATCGGTAACACGCAGCAGTGGCGCGGGTTTTGCTCGCATTCATATTCGTGACATCACAACAGTGGCGAGTGAACCGCCCGGTTCTGTTTTGCAGTGCAGCGTGCAACACCTGTAACCCACCCTTCACGATGGCCCCGCATCCCGACGTGGGGGAGGGAGCAAGCCCGCAATAGCCTAGCTGTTGCGGGCTTTTTTATTGCCCGCGTCCACGGTCGCGCCATGGGGCGGGACGCTGGATTCCGGACGCGGGACGCCACGTCTGCGCCGATGCGGAAGGGTCGGGGAGTAGAATTGCCGCATGACCGATTCCGCCCGCCCGGCCAGCGCCCGGGAAATCCCCCTGCAGATCGTTTCCACCGTCGCCGCGGCCCCGCTCGAAACGGGCGCCAAGCAGCTGGGTGGCGACAAGATCGCGCGCTCGCCCGTCCAGTTCGCCGACGCCCCGGTGCTGCGCAAACCCTCGTGGATCCGCGTGCGCATCCCGTCCGACGGCTCGGTCGCCAAGCTCAAGGCCAAGCTGCGCGAGAACCGCCTGGTCACGGTCTGCGAAGAGGCCAGCTGCCCGAACATCCACGAGTGCTTCGGTCATGGCACGGCCACCTTCATGATCCTGGGCGAGGTCTGCACGCGCCGCTGCTCGTTCTGCGACGTCGCCCACGGCCGGCCGAAGCCGCCGGATCCGTCCGAACCGCTGAGCCTGGCGAACACCGTGGCCGACATGGGCCTGAAGTACGTCGTGGTGACCAGCGTGGACCGCGACGACCTGCGCGATGGCGGTGCCCAGCACTTCGTCGACTGCATCACGGCCATCCGCGAGCATTCGCCGGCCACGCGCATCGAGATCCTCACCCCGGATTTCCGCGGCAAGGGCCGCATGGACCGCGCGCTGGAGATCCTGGCGGTCAACCCGCCGGACGTGTTCAACCACAACATCGAAACGGTGCCGGAGCTGTACACGAACGTCCGTCCCGGCGCCGACTACCAGTGGTCGCTGACCCTGCTGCAGCGCTTCAAGCAGCAGCATCCGCACCTGCCCACCAAGTCCGGGATCATGCTCGGCCTGGGCGAGACCATGGAGCAGGTTCAGGGCACGCTGCGCGACCTGCGTGCGCACGACGTCGACATGGTCACCATCGGTCAGTACCTGCAGCCCACGCCACATCACCACCCGGTGCTGCGCTACTGGACCCCGGACGAGTTCAAGGCACTGGAGGACTACGGCATGGCGCTGGGCTTCAGCCATGTCGCTTCCGGTCCGCTGGTGCGTTCGTCGTACCACGCCGACCAGCAGGCCGCGCAGGCCGCCTTCACCGCCCGCCACGCGGGCTGAACCGCCTGCACGACGTGTGACGTCGGGCCATGCCCGGCGGGTTTCCCGCGCCCGCTGTCCGGGTCGTGGCAGTGCCGCGGTTCACCTTTCCCTACATCGTGGCCCTTAGGCTGCCGATAGGCAGATGACAACGCGCGCAACTTTGTGCACTGTCCTTCTGTCGAATCCGCAATCCGTTCCAGCCTGACGGGCCCCCGGGCCACGAGTACGCAATGACACTGAAGAAAGCCCCCCTCCTGCTGCTGGCCCTGGCCCTGTCGACCCCGCTGGCGCTGCTCGCGCGCGGCGATGGCGATGCGATCACGGTGGCCCCCACCGCCGACCAGGCCAACACGTCCAAGCTCGTGTACGGCCTGCTGTCCGACAGCCGCTACGCGTACCGGCCGCGCCCGCTGGATGACACGCTGTCGCAGGAAGTGTTCAAGCGGTACTTCGAGGCGCTCGATGGCGGCAAGCAGTTCTTCACCGCGGCGGACGTGGCGCGCTTCGCGCCGTACAAGACCAAGATGGACGACGCCATCCGCTCGGGCGACCTGGCGCCGGCGTACGAGATCTTCACCGTCTACAAGCAGCGCGTCGGCCAGCGCGTGGCATTCGCGCGCGCGCTGCTGAAGCAGGACTTCGACTTCACCGGCGACGAACGCTGGGAGTACGACCGCGAGGACGCGCCGTGGGCCGCAGACGGCAAGGCGCTGGACGCGATCTGGCGGAAGTCGGTGATGAACGACTGGCTGCGCCTGAAGCTGGCCGGCAAGAAGCCCGACGACATCCGCAAGACGCTGGACAAGCGTTATGCGAACCTGCAGCGGAGCATCAACGAACTGAAAACCGAGGATGTCTTCCAGACCTTCCTCAACGCCTACACCAGCGCGATCGATCCGCACACGGATTACTTCACCCCGCGCACCGCCGAGAACTTCAACCAGTCGATGTCGCTGTCGCTGGAAGGCATCGGCGCGGTGCTGCAACGGCAGGACGACCTGGTGGCGATCCGCGAGATCGTGCCGGGCGGACCGGCGGATCTCAGCGGCAAGCTGAAGATCGGCGACCGCATCGTCGCCGTCGGCCAGGGCAAGTCCGGTCCGATGACCGACGTGATCGGCTGGCGCATCGACGATGTGGTGGCCCAGATCCGCGGCAAGAAGGACACCCAGGTCCGCATCGAGTACATCCCGGTCGAGGCGGGCATCGACGGCAAGCACGCGCAGGTCACCATCACCCGGCAGAAGGTCAAGCTGGAGGAGCAGGCGGCCAAGGCCGAGACCATCACACTGCCGGCCAGCGGTGACGAACCGGCGCGACGCATTGGCGTGATCAAGCTGCCCGCGTTCTACCAGGACTTCGAAGGCCGTCGCCGCAACCCGAACGACTTCAATTCCGCGACCCGCGACATCGCCAAGCTGCTCGCCCAGTTCAAATCGCAGGGTGTCGACGGCGTGGTGATGGACCTGCGCAACAACGGCGGCGGTTCGCTGGACGAGGCGGTGGAGCTCACCGGCCTGTTCATCGACAAGGGGCCGGTGGTGCAGGTGCGCGAATCCGGTGGCCGGGTGACCGTCAACAGCGACCGCAAGACCGGCGTGGCATGGGACGGCCCGCTGGCCGTGCTGATCAACCGCGGGTCCGCGTCGGCATCGGAGATCTTCGCCGGCGCCATCCAGGACTACGGACGCGGCTTGGTGATCGGCGAGACCAGCTTCGGCAAGGGCACCGTGCAGAACATGGTCGACCTGGACCGCTGGCCTGCGAACGAGGCACCGCGTTTCGGTTCGGTCAAGCTGACCATCGCCCAGTTCTTCCGCGTGGCCGGTGGCAGTACGCAGCACAAGGGCGTGGTGCCGGACATCGCGTTCCCGGTCAGCGTCGACGCCAGCGAGTACGGCGAGAGCACGTACGACAATGCGCTGCCGTGGACGCGGATCGCCGCGGTCCCGCACACGCAGTACGGCAACTTCGCGCCGCTGCTGCCGAAGCTGGAGGCGCTGCATGCGGCGCGCTCGGCCAAGGACAAGGAGTTCCAGTGGTGGTCCGAGGACGTGGCGCAGTTCCGTGCTGAAGCCGCCAAGAAGTACGTCTCGCTCAACGAGGCCGAGCGTCGTGCCGAACGCGATCGCCAGGACACCCAGCGCAAGCAGCGGCAGGCCGAACGCAAGACGCTGGGACTGGCGCTGGATCCGCTCGCCGAAGATCTGGCCGATGACGGTCTGGGCGCCTCCGAGCGCGACATCGTGAAGGATGCGCAGCGCGAGAAGCTCGCCGACAAGCGCCCCGATCCGCTGTTGCGCGAATCGGCCACGATCCTGTCCGACGCCATCGGCATCCTGGGACAGGACCGCAAGCTGTCGGCGCAGGTGCTGCCCGATTCGCCGGGTCCGGGCCGTTGGGCCCAGTGACGATCAGCGCAGGGATCCGTTCCCTGCGCAAGATCCGGATAGCCCGACCGCGGCGCGCGCCCTAGTCTGGGCGCATGGACACCATGCCGCGCCGATCACTCCCCCCTCCATCCGCCAGTTCCAGCGATCCGCTGGAGCTGGCGCGCCGCCTGCTCGACGAAGGCGAACCCTCGCTGTCGGACCTGGCCTCGCGCACCGGCCTCAGCGCTTCGCACCTGCAGCGCCGCTTCCGTGCCCGCTTCGGACTGAGTCCGGCGGAGTACCTGGCGAGGAAGAAGCTGGGCACCTTGAAGAGCGCCCTGCGGGAAGGCCGTGACGTCACCACCGCGTTGTACGACGCGGGCTACGGCTCGCCCTCGCGGTTGTACGAACAGGGCGCCGCCAAGCTGGGCATGACGCCGGCCACCTACCGCGCGGGCGGACACGGCGTGGCCATCCGCTGGACGCTGGTCGACACGGTGCTGGGCCGCACGCTGGTGGCGGCCACCGAGCGTGGCATCTGCGCGGTGGAACTGGGCGACGACGATGCCGTGCTTGAGCAGCGGCTACGGGAGGAGTTTCCGCTGGCGCAACTGGAGCGCGTCGAGGCTGGTCGCGACGATTTCCTCGCGCCGCGGCTGCGCGCAGTGGCGGAACGGTTGGCGGGTGGCGACGCCGAGGTGCCGGTGGACCTGCTCGGCACCGGCTTCCAGCAGCGCGTCTGGGATGCGCTGATGAAGATCCCGCTGGGCGAGACGGTCAGCTACGCGGGCCTGGCGCAGTCGCTGGGTGCGCCGCGCGCCGCACGCGCGGTGGCCAGTGCCTGCGCGCACAACCGCATCGCCGTGGTCGTGCCCTGTCACCGCGTGATCCGCGGCGACGGTTCACTCGGTGGCTATCGATGGGGACTGCCGCGCAAGCAGCAGCTGCTCGCACGCGAGCAGGCCTGAACCCGTCCGCGTCCGGCTTGAGCTGGATTCAAGGCGGGCGGGAAAGGTTTCAAGCGCGGCGCGGCCACGCTGTCATCCCGCATGCGGACCGCTGGCCTAGAATGCGTGCACGTCGTCCTTCCCCCGAAACTCCATGACCTCGCCCGTTTCCGCCGCCGCGCCCGCGCGTGGCGGTCTTGCCGTCGCTGCCGCCCTCGCCATCGTCTACGTGGTGTGGGGCTCGACCTATCTCGGCATCCGCTTCGCCCTCGAAGGCGGCTTTCCACCCCTGCTGATGGTGTCGGGCAGCCGCTTCGTCGTGGCGGGCCTGGTGATGTTCCTGTTCCTGCTGTGGCGCGGCGTCGCGCCGCCGACGCGCGCGCAGTGGAAGAATCTGCTGGTGATGGGAGCGCTGCTGTTGCTGATGGGCAATGGGATGGTGGTGCTCGCCGAGCAGACCGTGTCGTCCGGGCTGGCCGCGGTCGCCGTGGCGTCGATGCCGTTGTGGATGGGCCTGTTCGGCGCGATGCGCGGCCAGCATCCGACGAAGGGCGAGTGGCTGGGCATCATCGTCGGCTTCGCGGGTGTGGTCTGGCTCAACGCCGGAAGCTCGCTGACCGGCTCTCCCGTCGGCCTGGTGCTGCTGCTGATCGCGCCGATCGCCTGGGCCTACGGCTCGGTGTGGTCGCGCGGACGCGATCTGCCGTCGCCGTTCATGACGGCAGCGGCGCAGATGCTGGCGGCCGGTGTGATGCTGGTGGTCGCCGGGCTGCTGCATGGCGAGCGCTTCAACACGGCGGACTGGACGTTGAACGGCGGGCTTGCGGTCGCTTATCTGGCGGTGTTCGGTTCGATCATCGCGTTCACCGCCTACGTCTGGCTGCTGCACCATGCACGCCCGGTGCTGGTGGGCAGCTATGCCTACGTCAATCCGGTGATCGCGGTGGCCCTCGGTGCCTTCATCGCCGGCGAGACGTTCACCTCGCATGATCTCGGCGCGATGGCGGTGATCCTCGCTGGCGTCGTGGTCATCACGCTGGCGCGTGCGCGGCAATCGAAATGAGCGCTGCTCCCATCGACCGCAAGGGACTGGCGATCACCGCCGGCACGTTCCTGATCTGGGGCGTGGTGCCGCTGTACTGGCATCTGCTGAAAGCGGTGCCGTCGTTCCACATCATTGCGCACCGCATCGTCTGGAGTGCGGTGCTGGTCATCGGCTGGCTGTTGATCAAGAACGGGCGCGGCTGGTGGCGGCAGGTGCGTGCCCAGCCGCGCGCGGTGCCGCTGCTGGGCGTCAGCAGCCTGCTGATCGCGTTCAACTGGGGCCTGTACATCTGGGCGGTGAACGCGGGGCATGTGGTGGAAACCAGCCTCGGCTACTTCATCAATCCGCTGATCAACGTGGTGCTGGGCGTGCTGGTGCTGCGCGAGCGCCTGACGCCCGCGCAGTGGATCGCGGTGGGCTTCGCGCTGGCCGGTGTGGCGTGGCTGACGCTGCAGGCGGGCTCACCGCCGTGGATCGCACTGGGCCTGGCGTTCTCGTTCGGCCTGTACGGGCTGGTGCGCAAGCTGGTCGCGGTGGACCCGGTGGCCGGCCTGGGCGTCGAGAGCCTCTATCTGTTCCTGCCCGCACTGGCCTATGTGGTCTGGGGCGAGTTCGGCCACGGGGGCGGTTTCGTCAGCGGCTACGGCTGGAAGAACGACCTGCTGCTGATCTTCGGTGGCGTGGTGACGGCGGTGCCGCTGATCGGCTTCGCCTACGGCGTGCGGCGGATTCCGCTGTCGGTGGTCGGGCTGCTGCAGTACATCGCGCCCAGCATCCAGCTGCTGATCGGCGTGCTGGTGTTCCGCGAGGCTTTCGGCATCGAGCGCGCGATCGGTTTCGCCGCCATCTGGACCGGCCTGGTGATCTTTGCCAGCGATGGCCTGTGGCGCGCCCGCCGCCGCGATGCGGTCGTGGCGACCGCACCGGGACGCTAATCAGCCGGATGTCCTCGCCGCCGGCGTGGGACAGGGGCCGCCAGCGTCCTTCCAGGTCTTGAAGGCGGCGACGAACTGGTCGTGCGGCACCGGCACCGGCGCGCGTTCGCCACCGGGATTCCAGCCCCACAGCACCAGCTTGTCCTCGGCCACGTGCTTGAGCAGCGCGTCGAAGTCGCGGTCGCCGTTGCGCTTCTTGTCCTGGATCATCTCGCACAGCTGGTCGGCCGGCAGGCCGATCCACGCCATCTTGTGATCCGGCGGCGGCAGCTGCCAGTGCGGCGCGCCGGGTGGCGCATGCGGGCCGTAACTTGCCGGCGCGTTCTGTTCGGCGTGGCAGGTGGAACAGGGCAGGCCAGGCGCGCCCTTGCCCTCGGGGCCACGCGTGACGTTCATCGCGTGCGGCGTCTGCGCATCGAACTGCAATGGCGCGTCGCCGGGAATGTGGCAGTTGCTGCAGCGCGGATGCTGGAACACCTGCTCCACCGTCGCGAACGCGGTCAGCGCCTGCGCTCTTTGCTCTTCGCTGATGCGGGGCTTGCAAGCCACCAGCAGGAGGACGATCAACGACATCATCAGGATGCGCATGGCGGGCCTCAGGCAGTCGGGGTGGAGGAGGCAGGCGTCGGCAGGCGCAACGGCAGTTCACGCAGGCGCTGTCCGGTCAGCTTGAACACCGCATTCGCCACCGCCGGTGCGATCGGCGGTGTGCCGGGCTCGCCGACGCCGCCCATCTTCTCGGTGCTCGGCACGATGTGCACCTCGACCCTGGGCATCTCGTGCAGGCGCAGCACGCGGTAGTCGTGGTAGTTCGACTCCTGCACCTGGCCCTCCTTCAGCGTCAGCGCGCCATGCAGGGCCGCACCGAGGCCGAACACGATGCCGGATTCCATCTGCGCTTCGACGGCGCCCGGATTCACCGCCACGCCGCAGTCGATCGCGCAGACCACGCGGTGCACGCGGATCTGCCCATCCTCGACCGAGACCTCGGCCACCTGCGCGACGTAGCTGCCGAACGATTCGTGCACGGCGACGCCGCGCGCACGGCCCTGCGCGGCGGGTGTGGTCCAGCCTGACTTTTCCGCGACGAGGTTCAAGGCCGCGAGGTGGCGCGGGTGATCCTTCAGCAGCGTGCGGCGGTACTCCACCGGATCCTTGCCGGCGGCATGCGCCAGTTCGTCCACCAGGCTTTCCATCACGAAGCCGTTGACGCTGTGCCCCACCGAGCGCCACCACAGTACCGGAATGCCGGTCTTGGGCGAATGCAGGTCCACGCGATGCGCGGGCGTGCCGAGCACGTAGGGCGAATCGGCGACGCCCTCGGTCGAGGTGGCATCGATGCCGTTCTTCACCATCATCGCTTCCATGAAGGTGCCGGCCATGATCGACTGGCCCACCATCACCTGATGCCAGGCGACCGGCAGGCCGTCTTCGCCCAGGCCGACCTTGGCTTTTTCCACGAAGGCGGAGCGGTAGTAGCCGCCGCGCGTATCGTCCTCGCGCGTCCACACGGTCTTGACCGGTGCTTTCGCCGCCCTGGCCACCTCCACCGCCTCCGACACCACGTCCGAGGTGGGTGTGGCGCGACGACCGAAACCGCCGCCGAGGAACGGGGTGTGGATGCGGATCTTCTCTGGCGGGATGCCAAGGATCTTCGCGGTGCTGTTCTGGTCCAGCGTCGGGAACTGCGTGCCGCACCAGATATCGCACTCGCCGTCCGCGATCTTGACGGTGCAGTTCAGCGGTTCCATCGCGGCATGCGCGAGATAGGGCACGGCGTACTCGGCATCGACGGTCTTCGCGGCCTTGCTCAGGGCGGCGATGACGTCGCCCGCGCGGGCGGCCGTCGGGCCCTCCTCGGTCGCCAGCTGCGAGAACTGTTGCCGCAACGCCACGCTGTCGAGCTTGGCGCCGTCACCGGCCTCCCAGACCACCTGCAGTGCATCGCGGCCGAGCTTGGCGGCCCAGAAGTGCTCCGCCACCACGGCCACGCCGCTGGGCACCTGCACCACATCGCGCACGCCGGGCACCGCGCGCGCTGCGGTGGCATCGAACGATTTGACCTTGCCGCCGAACACCGGCGAGCGCAGCACCACCGCCGTCAGCAGGCCCTCGAACTGAATGTCCATGCCGAACTTCGCCTTGCCGGTGATCTTCTCCGGCGTGTCCAGCCGCTTGGTCGCCTTGCCGATCAGCTTCCAGTCCTTGGGATCACGCAACGTCAATGCGTCCAGTGCCGGTGGCGTCTGCTTGCCGGCCTCATCGGCCAGTTCGCCGTAGCGCAGGCGCGTACTGCCGGACACGACGGCGCCGTTCTCGGTGTGGAGCTGGTCGACGGGCACGTTGAGCCGCGCGGCGGCGGCCTGCAGCAGCATCGCGCGCGCGGTCGCGCCGGCCTGCCGGTAGCGGTCGAACTCGGACCACGTGGTCGTCGAGCCGCCCGTGCCCTGCATGCCGAACACCGGACTGGTGTAGGCCTTGTCCGCGGGGCCGTGTTCGACGCGGATCTTCGACCAGTCGGCGTCGAGTTCCTCGGCGATCAGCATCGGCAGCGTGGTCCAGATGCCCTGGCCCATTTCGGCGTGCGCGAGCAGCACGGTGATCGAATCGTCGGCTGCGATGCGCAGGAAGGCATTGGGTACGAACGCGGGCGCCGCGGCGGCTTGCGCTTCCTGTGCCCAGGCGAAGCGGCGGGCACCGGGCACGGCGATGGCGACCACGAGTCCGCCGCCGACGATGGCGGTGGAGCGCAGGAAACCGCGGCGCGAGGATTTCAGTTCAAGGTTCACGGAAACACCCTCCGTCGAACATCGGATCGGAGCCGCGGCAACGCATGCCGCGGCGGCGTGGGATCAGGCTTTGCCGAGCTCGGCTGCGCGATGCACCGCGGCCCGGATGCGCTGGTAGGTGCCGCAGCGGCAGAGGTTGCCGGACAGTGCGTGGTCGATGTCGCTGTCGGTCGGTGTCGGCACCACCGCCAGCAGCGCCACGGCCGACATGATCTGGCCGGACTGGCAGTAGCCGCATTGCACGACGTCCAGTTCGGCCCATGCCTTCTGCACGGGATGCGAACCGTCGGCCGACAGGCCTTCGATGGTGGTGATCTTCTTGCCGGCAACGGCGGACGCGGGCGTCACGCAGGCGCGCAGCGGCGAGCCATCGACATGCACGGTGCAGGCACCGCATTGGGCGATGCCGCAGCCGAACTTGGTTCCGGTGAGGCCCATCAGGTCGCGCAGGACCCAAAGCAGCGGCATGTCGTCGGGCGCATCGATTTCGCGCTCGGACCCATTGACGTTCAACTTCATGGTGTCTCCCTGGCGGCGGCGTGGGACCGGTCGACGATACTCCGGCCCCCCGTGGCCTGCCAGTGAAAACGTGCGTCGTCGCTTGCACGATCCTCCGGCATGCTTGCCCGATGCGCCCGGGCACCCGTAGACCGTTGCCATCGGGCCCGCGCTTGCGCCATCGTGGTGCGCATGTCGGTCGCCCGCCATCCGCTGGAAGTCTCCGCGCGCGCCAACGAAGCGCGCGATGGCAGCGCGCTGGTCGTGGTTGTCTCGACCGAAGGGTCGACCTACGTGCGGCAGGGCGCGATGGCGGTGTTCGCTGCCGATGACACGCAGACCGGCTGGTTGAGCGGCGGCTGCCTGGAACCCGAGATCGCGCGCCGCGCGCGGCAGGCAGTGGCCGACGGCCATCTCGACGCGATGGAGATCGATACGCGCGACGACGAGGACCTGCTGGCCGGCTCTGCTGTCGGCTGTCGAGGACGACTGCATCTGACATTGCTGCCGCTGGATCGGCTGCCGGGCTGGCCGCAGGTCGTGCAGGCGTGGTGGCGGGGCGAAGGTCCGCTGGCGCTGCGCGTGTATGCGGATGGCGCGGTGCAGGCGGCGGCGGGCGAGATACGGCGGCAATGGACGCTGCCGCTGGCCGCCACGGACGCCGCCGTGATTGGCGAAGTGACGATCGCACCGCCGCCGCGCGTGGCGCTCTTCGGTGCCGGGCCGGAAACGCGGATCCTGGTCGCGTCGCTGCGGCAGCTCGGCTGGCATGTCACCGTGATCGAGCGGCGCACGCGCTGGATTCCCGCGGATGATGTCGCCGATGCCTGGCTGATGCTGTCGCCCGGCGATGCGCTGCAGGGTCTTCATCCCGCCCCGGATGCCGCGCTGGTGATGCACCACCATTTCGAACACGACCGCGACGCGCTGGAGGCGCTCGCGCGCACGACGATCCCCTTTGTCGGCCTGCTGGGTCCGGTGCGACGGCGCGAAGATCTGCTGTGCGTGATTCCCGCCCCGTTGCACGCCACGCTGTCATCGCGCCTGCGTTCGCCGATCGGCATGAGGCTTGGGGGGCAGGGGCCCGAAGCGATTGCGCTCAGCATCACGGCGCAGTTGCAGGCGTGGCATCACGGCGAATCGGCATGACCGCGACACATGCCGCCGTCGTGCTGGCGGCGGGTGGAAGTACGCGACTGGGACGCCCCAAGCAGTTGCTGACGCGGGATGGCGAGACGCTTGTGCATCGGGCTGCGCGTCTCGCACTGGCGTCGGGTGCGACACGCGTGCTGGTCATCGTCGGAGCGTATGCGGACGACGTCGACGCCGCAGTGAGCGACCTGGCCGTGGAGTGCCTGTTCAACGCGCAATGGAACGCGGGGCTGGCAGGAAGCGTGCGCGTCGCCGCGGCGGAACTCGCTGCGCATGATCGCGCGACGTTGCTGGTGACCTGCGACCAGCCGGCCTTGGAGGTCGTACATCTGCAGGCACTACTCGAAGCAGCGCATCACGCGCCGTCGGGTTCCGCCGCGACGCGGCTCGGCGATCGCGTCGGCATCCCTGCGGTCGTCGCACCGACGCTGCTGCGTGCCGCGATGGCTGCGCAGGGAGACCGCGGATTGCGCGATGCGCTGAATGCCGCGGGTGCGGACGTCATCGCCTGCGATGCCCCGGATCTCGCTTTCGATGTCGACATGCCGGCGGACGTCGCTTCGGCAGTGTCGCGAGGCTGGCTCGATCCGCTGAAGTGAAGAGGGTGCCGGTTGTGCCGGCGCCCTCCGGGTCGTGCCTCAGATCGCGCGCAGTGCCTGCGTGATCGGCAGGCGTGCGGCCCGCAGTGCCGGGAACAGGCCGCCCACCAGGCCGATGCCGAGCGCCCACTTCAGCCCGCTCCACAGCAGCTCCGGCGTGACCTTGAACTGGAACACCACCTGGCTGAAATTGCTGCCCAGCGTGGCGACGCTGTAGCCGTTGAACACCACCCACGCGATCAGGCCGCCCAGCAGGCCGCCCAGCAGCGCCAGCAGCATCGTCTCCAGCATCACCGCCATCACCACCGGCAGGCCACGGAAGCCGATCGCCCGCATCGTGGCGATTTCGCGCGCACGGCCGGCGACGGCGGCGTACATCGTGTTGAGCGCACCGAACACCGCACCGATCGCCATGATGGTGCCGATCACCGTGCCGAGCACCTTGATCAGCGTGTTCAGGCCGGTCGACTGCTTGGTGTAGTAGTCACGCGTGGTCAGCACGTCCAGCTTCAGGCGCGGATCGTTCTCCATCGCTTTCTTGAACTGGTCGAATCCCGCCTTGCCTTCGGTGCGCACGGTGACCGACTGGTAGGCGCGGCGGTCGTAGGCCGACGACAGCGTGTCGATGTCGGTCCACAGTTCCGAGTCGTGCGCATCGCCGGAGGCGAACACGCCGACCACCGTCCACTCCTGGTTGCCGAGTTTCAATGTCTTGCCGACGTCGAGGCCGCGGTACTGGCCCTTGGCGCCCTGGCCGACCACGATCTCGCGCACGCCGACGTTGAACTTGCGGCCTTCGGTCAGCTTCACCTGCGGACGGATCGCCCACGCTGCCTCACTGACGCCACGGAATTGCGCGTTGGCGTCCTCGCCGGTGCTGGCGGTCGGCAGGTTGACGATCTGCGACAGTTCCGGCGACAGCAGCGCACGCCCGTCCTTGCCCTTGGCCACGCCGGCCAGCGTGGAGATCAGCGGCACCTGGTCGCGGCTGATGACCGAGTTGGTCTCCGCCTGCGAACCGCCACGGAGCACGATGGCGGTGTCGTCGCCGCCGGTTTGCTTGAGCGTGGCCGAAAAGCCTTCGCCCATCGCCAGCATCGCCACCAGCACGCCGACCACGCCGGCGATGCCGACCACGATCACCGAGGAGGCGCCCCAGCGCTGCGGCAGGCTGGCGATGCCGATCTTCGCCGCTTCCAGCGACAGCCGTCCGCTGCGGGTGAGGAACAGCCAGAGCACCAGCAGCACGGCGATGCCGAGCACTGCAAACCACGGCAGCACGATCCACACGCCCAGGCCGACGATCAGCGCCACGATGGAGACGAGGTTGCCCAACCATTGCTTCTTCATGTCATGTCTCCTGTCAGCGACCGGCCAGTGCGTCGACGATTTTCAGGCGCATCGCGCGCGTCGCCGGCAGTGCGCCGACGATCAGGCCGATCGCCACCATCAGCCCAAGACCCACACCCCACGTCTGTGCCGGGATGGTGGGCAGCGCGATCATGCCGTTGCTGGCGCCGCTGAGCACCGGAATGATGGCCGAGGCGATCAGCATGCCCAGCACGCCGCCCAGCACGATCAGCAGCACCGATTCCACCAGTACCAGCACCAGCACGGTGCCGTTGGTGAAGCCGAGCGTCTTCAATACCGCGAGTTCCGGGATGCGTTCGCGCACGGCCTGCGCCATGGTGTTGCCGGTCAGCAGCAGCAGGGTGAAGAACACCGCCGCCATGATCGCGGTGACGATCAGGCCGATGTCGGCGAACTGCTTGGCGAAGGACTGGTTGAAGGCCTGCTCGGTCTGCGTCTTGGTCTCGTGCGCGGAGTTGGCCGAAATCGCGTCGATGGCATTGGCCACGCGGGTGGCGTGGTTCACGTTGTCCAGCTTCACCATGTACCAGCCGATCTGGCCGTTGACGTACTGGTTGGCCTCGTCGAAGTACTTCCAGTGGAACAGCAGCTGGTTCTCCTCACCCTTGCGCTTGCTGTCGGACAGCTTGAAGGTGCCGCGCAGCGTCAGCGGCCAGGCGTTGCTGCCGTCCTTCTGCGGGAAGATCGTCGCCTGCAGCGGGATGGTGTCGCCGACCTTCCATCCGAAACGCTTCGCCAGGTTCTCGCCGACGATGGCGCCGGTGCGGTCGGCTTCCCACGCCTTCAGCTGGGCGGGATCGATGATGTATTCCGGATACATGTCCATGTAGCCGGGGCCGACCGAGAAGTTCGGGAAGAAGTTCTTCGGGTCCTTGTAGATGCCGCCGAACCACGCGGCATAGGCGCTCTTCTTCACGCCCGGCGTCGCGTCGATGCGGGCCGCCAGGCTGTACGGGAGCATCTGCGTGATCGACAGCCGCGACGCCACGACCAGACGGTCCGCGCCAGCGACGCTGCCGCCGGAGTTGAACGCCACGCGCACCGAGTCCAGCAGGCCGAACAGCAGAAAGGCCGCGACCACCGACAGCAACGTCAACGACGTCCGCGTCTTGCTCCGGAACAGCGCCGACCATATCAGCGAGAAATATTTCATGTCCGCCTCCGATCAGTGCGCGGCCGGCGTGTCGGCCAGTTCGCCCTTGTCCAGGTGGATGGTGTGGGTGGCGTATTCCGCCGCCTTCGGATCGTGCGTGACCATGATGATGGTCTTGCCGTGCTCGCGGTTGAGCATCTGCAGCAGGTTGAGGATGTCCTCGGCGGACTGGCGGTCGAGGTCGCCGGTCGGTTCGTCGCAGATCAGGAAGGTCGGGTCGGACACGATGGCGCGGGCGATCGCCACGCGCTGCTGCTGGCCGCCCGACAGTTCGTTGGGGCGGTGCGACTTGCGGTCGGCCAGGCCGACCAGCTGCAACGCGATCTCCGCATTGCGCTTGCGCTGCGCGCCACCGAGCTTGGTCAGCAGCAGCGGCAGTTCGACGTTGCGCTGCGCGGTGAGCGTGGGCATCAGGTTGTAGAACTGGAACACGAAGCCGACGTGCGAGCTGCGCCAGTGCGCGAGCTGGCCATCGTTCATCCGGTCGATGCGCTGGCCTTCGATCTCGATCTCGCCGCCGCTGGGCGTGTCCAGGCCGCCGATCAGGTTGAGCAGGGTGGTCTTGCCGGAGCCGGACGGGCCCATCAGCGCGACGAAGTCCCCGTGCGGGATGTCCAGGTCGATGCCGTGCAGCACCTGCACCTTCTCGGGGCCGCGCTGGTAGGTCTTGGTGAGGTTGCGGATGGAAACCAGGGAAGACATCGGCAAGGTCCTTGTTGGAGGCGGGAAGGCGAACGGCGATGCTGCGGTTCAAACAGGGCGGAATCCGTCCTCGATGGACGTGACCCGCCCGTCATGCGACGAAGGACGCCGCACGGGATCGACAGGCGCCGGTGGGGCGGCGCGGGTGTTTCCGGTGATTCGCCGCACGAGGCAGAACCTCACGCGGCGAGCGCCTTACTCGGTGTCTTCGGCCAGCACGACCTTGGCGCCGTCCTTCAGTTCGGCGGGCGGGTCCAGCACGACGGTTTCGCCGGCCTGCAGTCCGTCGGTGACGTGCACATCATCGCCGAGCTTGCCGGCCACCTTCAGGCCGCGCTGCTGCACCGTGTCGTCGTCGCCGACCACGAAGGCCACCTGCGTGCCTTCACGCTCGACCACGGCGCCGCCGGGCGCACGCACGCCCTTGGGTTGCTCGGCCTGCTGCGGCTTGGCGGCTTCCAGGAAGCTCACGCGCACGCCCATGTCCGGCACGATGCGCGGATCCTTCACGCTCAGCGCGACGCGTACCTTGACGGTGGCCTTGCTGCGGTCGGCGGTCGGGATGATCGCGATGACTTCGCCGGGGATCTGCCAGTCGGGATAGGCGTTCAGCGTGGCCTGGATCGGCATCTTCGGCTGCACGCGGCCGATGAAGGACTCGTTGACCTCCACTTCCACTTCCAGCGACTCCATGTCGACGATGGTGCCGATACCGGTGCGGGTGAAGCCGCCGCCGGCCGACAGCGGCGAGACGATTTCGCCCGGCTGCGCGGCCTTGGCGATCACGACGCCGGCGAACGGGGCGCGCACGATGGTGTTGTCCAGGCCGATGTCGGCGATCTTCAGGCGGTCGGCGGCGGTACGCTCGTTGCGCTGCGCGGTCTGCAGCTGCGCGCGCAGCAGGTCGCGCTGGGCGACGGCCTGGTCGTACTGCGCTTTCGACACCAGTTGCTGCGCGACCAGCGACGACAGCCGGCGCGCATTGGCTTCGGCTTCCACCAGTTGCGCCTGCACGCCCGTCGTCTGGCTGCGCGCAGCCTGCAACTGGCTCTGCGACAGGGCGCGGTCGGCGTCGGCATCGATCGGTTCCAGCCGCGCCAGCACCTGGCCGGCCTCGACCCGCATGCCTTCCTCGATCAGCACTTCCTGCACCTTGCCGGTGACCTTGGCCGAGACCGTTGCCATGCGCCGCGCGACCACGTACCCGGAAGCATCCAGCACCGAAGCGGCCGCACCGCCACCGCCCAGCGCGACCGTGGGCGCGGTGCGGACTTCCAGCGGCTTCTCGCGGCCGAGCACGGCCCAGGCCGCCGCGGCGAGCACCAACAGCACGACGACCACGCCCAGCGTGATCCACAGGCCACGACGCGACGGTGGGGCCGGGGGCGGCGCCTTGCGGTCGATGCGGAGTTCCTTCAGCAGATCGGCAGACGTATTCATGCGTATCCAGACGGTGAATGCGGGGAAGTGTGACCAGCAAGGGTAACGGAAGCCTAGTTGCCGGAAGTCACTTCATGCGGGGAGGGCCGTTCCGGGCGCTCCACGGGGCGCATCCTGGGCCAGCGGCTGTCCGCATCCCAGTGACAAGTGTCAGGTGATTCGCCTGAGGGGCCGCACTCATCACGGGGTGGTTGGATCGGCACGATGGCCACACCCTCCGGCGAGACCGTCGCATGAACGTCGCAAGCCTCACTACCGCACCGCTGGCCCGCCTGCGCGGCGTGCGCCACCACTATGGCAAGACCCTGGCGCTGGACGGCCTGGACCTGGCGCTGCCTGCCGGCGAGGTACTGGCCCTGCTCGGACCGAACGGTGCCGGCAAGACCACCGCGATCAGCCTGCTGCTGGGCCTGCAGCGCGCCGATGCCGGCACCGCCGACCTGTTCGGCCTGCCGCCGCAGTCGCTGGACGCGCGCCGCCGCGCCGGCGTGATGCTGCAGAGCGCCGCCGTGCCCGACACGCTGAAGGTGCGCGAGCTGATCGATCTGACGCGCACCTACTACCCGCAGCCGCGCAGCGTGGCCGACCTGGTCGCGCTGGCCGCCCTCGATGGCTTGATGGAGCGCCGCTACGGCCAGCTCTCCGGTGGCCAGCAGCGGCGCGTGCAGTTCGCGCTGGCGGTGTGCGGCCGGCCGGAACTGCTGTTCCTCGACGAACCCACCACCGGCCTCGACATCGACGCGCGCCAGACGCTGTGGAAGGCGATCCGCGAGTTGCGCGCGCAGGGCTGTGCGGTGTTGCTGACCACGCATTACCTGGAAGAAGCCGAAGCGCTGGCCGACCGCGTCGTGGTGGTCAACCACGGTCGCGTCGTCGCCGAAGGTACGGTCGCGCAGATCCGCGCGCGCGTCGCGCAGCGCCGCATCCGCTGCACCAGCGCATTGCCGGCCGCGCTGGTACAGGGCTGGCCGGGCGTGCAGCTCGCGCAGCGCGACGGCGCACGGCTGGAGGTCATTGTAGAAGCCGCCGAGGCCGTCGTCCGTCGCCTGCTGGCCGAGGACGCCGCGCTGTCCGATCTGGAAGTGCAGCGCGCCGGCCTGGCCGACGCCTTCCTCGCCCTCACCCGTGATGCCGCCACCCAGGAAGCCGCCTGATGGACATGACCGCCGCCGTTCCGTTCTCCTCCACGCGCGCCTATGTGCTCGAAGCGCGCTACGAATTCCTGCGCCTGCTGCGCACGCCGTCGTTCTCGCTGCCGTGCCTGCTGTTCCCGCCGGTGTTCTACCTGCTGTTCGGCGTGCTGCTGGGCGGCAAGGGCGGGCCCGCCGCCGCGCAGTACATGCTGGCGGGCTACAGCGTGTTCGGCGTGATGGGCGTGGCGCTGTTCGGTTTCGGCGTCACCGTGGCGATGGATCGCGAACAGGGCCTGCTGACATTGAAGCGCGCGCAGCCGATGCCGCCGGGCGCCTACCTGGTCGCGAAGATGGCGATGGCGGTGCTGTTCGCCGCGATCATCCTGCTGCTGCTCGCGGTGCTGGCCGTGGGCGTGGCCGGCGTGCGCCTGTCGGCGCTGCAATGGCTGGCGCTGGTGGCGACCTGCCTGGTCGGCGTGCTGCCTTTCAGCGCGCTCGGCCTGTGGCTGGGCACGCTGGTGAGCGGACGCGGTGCGCCGGCGCTGATCAACCTGGTCTACCTGCCGATGGCGTTCCTGTCGGGCCTGTGGGTGCCGCTGACGATGTTGCCCGGCTTCCTGCAGACCGCTGCGCCCGCATGGCCGGCGTATCATCTGGCGCAGATCGCGCAGAAGGTGGTCGGCGTGGATGCGGGACGTCCGCTGCTGCTGCATGTCGCCGTGCTGGTCGCGATCACCGTGGTGTTCTTCGTGCTGGCGCACCGCCGCCTGGCGCGTTGAGCCGGCCGGCACAAGGAGTCGTCGATGAACCTGCTTGCCTCTCCGCTGCTGCGCTCGCTCACCCGCGCGCGGGATCGCCTGGTACCCGAGGCGTTGGGTCTCGGCTGGATGCCCATCTTCCTGCTGGGTTACCTCGTGTTCCTGTTCGTGCCGCTGCTGGTGCAGTCCAATGCCAACTGGGGCCAGAGCGTGCGCTGGTACCTGTGGCCCACGCTGCTGTCCGTCGCGGTGTTCCTGCCGATGTACTTCCTCGCGTACCGCGGCAGTGCGATGACGCGCGTGCTGTGCACGCTGGGCATCGCCGCGCTGGGCTACGGCCTGATGTCGTTCAATGCGTTTTCCAACACCTACGTGATCTATGCGGCGGCCTTCGTGGCGCTGCTACCCGGCAGGCTGTGGACACGCGTGGGCGCATTGTTCGCACTGCTGGGCGGCTATTGTGGGATGGCGGCATGGCTGGGTTTCCCCGCTTTCGTGCCGGCGGTGACGGCGATCATCTCGGTGGCGGTGTTCACCGGCAACTACTTCCAGTCCGAAACCGTGCGCAAGCGCGCCGAGCTGAAGCTGTCGCACGATGAAGTCCGCCGCCTGGCCGCGTTGGCGGAGCGCGAGCGCATCGGCCGCGACCTGCACGACCTGCTCGGCCACACGTTGTCGCTGGTGGCGCTGAAGTCCGATCTCGCCGGGCGCCTGGTCGAGCGCGATCCGCAGGCCGCGCGCAACGAGATCAACGAGGTCAGCCGCGTGGCCCGCGATGCGCTGGCGCAGGTGCGGCGTGCGGTGACCGGCATCCGTGCGGCCGGGCTGGCCGCCGAACTGGCGTCGGCGAAACTGCTGCTGGAATCGGATGGCGTCACCCTGCGCTACGAGGCGCAGGAAGCGGTGGTGCCGCCGGATCTGGAAACCGTGCTCGCGCTGGCGCTGCGCGAAGCGGTCACCAACATCCAGCGCCATGCGCGGGCCACGCTCGCCGAGGTGTCGTTGACATCGACCGACGCGCAGGTGCGCCTGCGCATCCGGGACAATGGCGTCGGCAGTGCCGCGGTGCCAGGGAACGGCTTAGCCGGCATGCGCGAACGGGTCGAATCGCGGGGTGGGCAGTTACGCATCGATTCCACCTTGCGGCAGGGTACGAGTGTGGAGATCGTGCTGCCGCTGCCGTCGCGGGATACCGCGATGTCCGTCGAGCGGCAGCCAGCGAGCGCGGAAGCCGGTGTGGGAGCGACGTAAGTCGCGATGGCAACATCCCGGATGGTTCAGAGGTGTGGAAACGTGGCGAGGCGCCCGGGCGCGGATTCCAAGCGATCGCGACTTACGTCGCTCCCACCTCTGAATTCCCCGCTTCGCCACAGGGTGAGATGGCTCCCAAGACCCTGCACGATTTGCTAGCGTGTCGCGCAACCTTCCCGCCCTGACGTTCCGATGATCCGCGTCCTGCTCGCCGAAGACCAAGCCATGGTGCGTGGCGCGCTGACCGCGCTGCTGGGCATGGAGACCGACATCGAGGTGGTCGGCAGTGCGGCGGATGGCGAGACGGCGTGGCGCGAGCTGCAGCGGCTGAAACCCGACTTGCTGGTCACCGACATCGAGATGCCGGGACTGAGCGGGCTGGAACTGGCGCAGCGCATACAGCGCCACGAGATGGCGTGCAAGGTCGTCATCGTCACCACGTTCGCGCGCGGCGGTTTCCTGCGACGTGCGCTCGATGCCGGCGTGTCCGGCTACCTGCTGAAGGATGCGCCCGCCGAAGACCTGGCCGAGGCGTTGCGCAAGGTGCATCGCGGTGGCCGCGCCATCGATCCCCAACTCGCGCTGGAAGCGTGGTCCGATGCCGACCCGCTCAACGACCGCGAGCGTCAGGTGCTGCGGCTGGCGGGCGAGGGCCAGTCGGCCGGCGACATCGCGAAGCAGTTGAACCTTTCGCAGGGCACTGTGCGCAACTACCTGTCCGAGGCGATCGGCAAGCTGGGCGTGGCCAACCGCATCGAGGCCTACCGGATGGCGCGCCAGCGCGGTTGGCTGTAGCCCCTGCAAGATGTGCCGTGGTTGGCACTTCGGATGTGCGCCGGGTTGTCTCGCCGGACAGTGCGACCTAGTCTGCACCTGACCGTTGCTGCCCCCACTCTGCAATGCCCCTGCGCCATCGCCACGCCAACCGCATCGGCCTGCTCGTCGCAGCCGCGATCTTCGTCCTGATCGGGGTGGGGGTCCTGTTGGGTGCGCAGCGTTTCATCGGCGATGCCAACCGGGTTTCGCACACCAATGAAGTCATCGCGCTGGTCGGTGCCATCGAAGCGCACCTGCGCGACGGCGAGTCGGCCCAGCGCGGTTACCTGCTGACCGCGGACGTCGACTACCTGGCCGATTACCAGCGCAGCCGCAGTGATCTGCCGGAGATGATCGCCGCGCTGCAGTCGCTGGTGCGCGACAATCCGGAGCAGACGCGGCGCGCACTGGCATGGAAGATCGAGATCGAGCGCCGGCTGGGCCAGATGGACGCCACGCTGGGCAATTACGCGACGGGCGGCCTGCCTTCCGCGCAACGCTCGATCGGGCAGGAGGTGCGGCGCACGTCGGCGGCGCTGCGCGCACAGGCCCGGCAACTGGTGGCCACCGAGCGGCAGTTGCTCGTGCAGCGCGCCGCGTCCAGCCGGAACAGCGCCACCCTGCTGCGCGCGCTCGCGATCCTCGGCATCCCGCTGGGCCTGATCATCATCGCCGTGGTCTACAGCCTGCTGGTTGGCGAGATCCGCCGTCGCGCGCGTGCCGAGGACGCCGGCGACCAGGCGCGGGCCGAGCTGCTGGACAACATCGACGCGCTGGAGCGCCAGGGCACCGATCTCAATGAACTGAGCCGTTACGGCGGCATGTTGCAGAGCTGCGTCAGCGTGGAAGAAGCCGTCGGCCTGGCCACGCAGTATTTCTCGCGCCTGCTGCCGGATGCCGGCGGTACGCTGTACCGCGTACGCGCCTCGCAGGACTACGCCGAAGAGGTCGCCCACTGGGGCGAGCACGCGCTCAATGGGCCGGCGATGTTGCCGCTGTCGGACTGCTGGGCGCTGCGGCGCGGCCAGCCGCATGTGCACCGCGCCCATCACGAACTGCTGCCGTGCGCGCATGTGGCCACGCCGACGCTCGGGGCCACGCCCACCTACGTCTGCGTGCCGCTGATTGCGCAGGGCAGCCAGCTGGGCCTGCTGTACCTGTCGGGGCACGATGACGCCTTCCTCGCCCGCATGGACCTGGTGAAGACCGCCGCCGAGCAGTTGTCGATGGCGCTGTCGAGCCTGGAGCTGCAGTCGCGCCTGCGCGTGCAGTCGATCCGCGAACCGCTGACCGGCCTGTTCAACCGGCGCTACCTGGAAGAGTCGCTGGCGCGCGAACTGGCGCGCTGCGAGCGGCGCGGCATGCCGCTGGGCCTGATGATGCTGGACCTGGACCACTTCAAACGCTTCAACGACGTGCACGGGCATGCCGGTGGCGACGCCCTGTTGGCCGAGTTCGGCCGTCTGCTGCAGGCGCTCTCGCGCGACGAGGACATCGCCTGCCGTTACGGCGGTGAGGAGTTCACCCTGATCCTGCCCGAAGCCGATCCGATCACCGTGCAGGCGCGCGCCGAAGCGATCCGCGCCGGCGTGGAAGGCATGCGCGTGGTCCACCTGGGCCAGGAGCTGCCGCACGTCACCGTGTCGATCGGCGTGGCGATGTTTCCGCAGCATGGCGGACTGGGCGACACGCTGCTGCGGCAGGCGGACGTGGCGCTGTACCGCGCCAAGCACGCCGGCCGCAACCGGGTCGAGATCGCGGCGACCGACGTCGCCGTGGTTCAGGCCGTGGCGCCGTAACGCGCCTTCAGCATCGCGTACGCGCTGCGCAGCGCGAGCGCTTCACCGCCGGCGGGGCGTCCCGCGCGATCACTGTCGTTCCACGCGTAGACGTCGAGGTGCGCCCACTTCATGCCCTCGGGCACGAAGCGCTCCAGGTAAAGCGCCGCAGTGACGGCGCCGGCCATGCGCGAGCCGGCATTGGCCAGGTCGGCGATGCCGCTGGTCAGGTAGCGCAGGTACGGCCGCCACAGCGGCATGCGCCACACCGGGTCGCGCATGCGCTCGCCGGCCGCGATCCAGTCGTGGGCGACGGTGTCGTCGTTGGCGAACAGCGCCGGCAGGTCCGGGCCCAGCGCGATGCGCGCGGCGCCGGTCAGCGTGGCGAAGTCGAGCAGCAGGTCGGGCGACTGTTCGCCGGCATAGGCCAGCGCATCGCACAGGATGATGCGGCCCTCGGCATCGGTGTTGTCGATTTCGACGCTGACGCCCTTGCGGGTGGCGATCACTTCGCCGGGACGGAACGCATTGGGGCCGATGCTGTTCTCCACCGCCGGCACCAGCAGCGTCAGCCGCACCGGCAGTTGCCGCGCCATCACGAGGCGCGCCAGCGCGATGGCGTGCGCGGCGCCGCCCATGTCCTTCTTCATGTGGCGCATGCCATCGGCCGGCTTGATGTCCAGGCCACCGGTATCGAAGCACACGCCCTTGCCGACCAGCGCCACGTGCGGTCGCGAGGCATCGCCCCAGCGCAGCGCGATCAGGCGCGGCGCGCGGTGCGAGGCGCGGCCGACGGCGTGGATGGCGGGGAAATTCTGCGCCAGCAGCGCATCGCCGGCGATCACGTCCACCTCCGCGCCATGCGTGGCAGCGAGGTCGCGCACCGCGGCTTCCAGTTCGTCCGGGCCCATGTGCTCGGTCGGCGTGTTGACCAGGTCGCGCACCTGCAGGCTGGCGGCCAGCAGGTCCAGCGCCTCGGCATCGGCCTGCGGCAGCAGCAGGCGCGCGGGCTTGCGCGGCGGTTGCTTGTAGCGGTCGAACTTGTAGCTGCCCAGGCCCCAGCCGAGCTGCAGCGCGACGTGCGCGTCGTCGGACAGGTCGCCCGTCACCTCCCAGTCGCCCGCCGGCAGGCCGAAGGGCGCGTGGGCGTAGGCATACGGATCGAGGGGGTCGCCGATGCCGATCACCGCGCCGGCCAGTCCCTCCTCGCCGGGCAGCAGCAGCAGCGAACCGGGCGAGGCGGTGAAGTTCTGCGCGTCGATCCAGGCGTTGACCGCCGGCGACTGCGTCGCGCGCCAGGCGGCCAGATGCGTGCGTTCGAGCACGTGAAGCGGACGCGCGTGGGAGGAAGAGTCGGTGTAGGCGAGGGCAGCGCTCATGCGGCGGCGTGTTCCGTGGCGAAGTCGGGGTGGGCGTCCAGCCAGTCGGCCAGCGCGGTCAGGGTGGCGAATTCCAGATCGGGGCGCAGCGCGTCGTGCGGCCACCGTTGCGGCTGCCCGTCGTGGTCTTCCGGACGGTTGATCCAGCAGCTGCGCAGGCCGGCGTTCAGTGCGCCGACGACATCCATCTCGATATGGTCGCCGACGTGCAGCACCTCGGCCGGCGGCACATCGAGCAGGCCGCAGGCGGCATGGAAGATGCTGGCATCGGGTTTGGCCGCGCCGTGTTCGCGCGAGTGGATCTGGTGCTTGAACAGGTGGGTCAGCCCGATCCGCTGCAGGTCGGCGTTGCCGTTGGTGACCGCGGCGACCGGCAGACGGGCGGCGATGCGTTCCAGCGCGACGAGGGCATCGGGGTAGTACTCGACCTGGTTGCGCGCGGCGTAGAAGGTTTCGTAGGCCGGTTCGAGCAGGGCCATGTCGGCGCCGCTCTCGCGCAGGGCGTGTTCCAGGGTCATCCGGCGCAGCCGGCTGAGGTCGTGCTTGTACTGCGGGTGGGCGAGGAAGATGTCCTCGCGCACGGCGCGCATGCGGTCGATGGGGAACATGTCGGCCGTCGCGGGGCTGTGTTCGCGCAGCCAGTCGTCGAGCACGCGTTCGATCCGGGCGCCGATGGGGGCGAACGGCCAGAGGGTGTCGTCGAGGTCGAGGGTGATGGCGCGGACAGGGAAGCTCATCGGGGCGATTTTACACCCGGGCGGGCAGCGGTCCTTTCACCGGGCTGTGGTTCAGCCCCTCTCCCAGCGGGAGAGGGGGTGGGGAGAGGGCCAACGAAGTCCGTTGGCTGTCCGAGCTATTGGCCTGTCCAGGCCGTCGCGTTGGATTGTCGGGCCTGTCGGGATGTTTCTTCAGCAGCCAGGCATGGCGCCGCTCGCCGCGGGGGCCTTCTTTCTTTGCTTGTGCAAAGAGAGAAGCAAAGAAACACACCCCAGGCGGCACGCCCTCCGCTGCGCTCCGAGTCCGCGAGTGGCCCGGGAATTTTCGTATGGCACGTCCCTGTGCCATACGAAAACGCCGTCATCCATGACGGCGCCCTGCGGGTTTTACCCGGCCCACTCGCCGTGCCTCATGGGGACCCGAGAGCAAGACCAACAGCACAGGCGCGCCTTGATTTCTCCGCTGTGGCTTTTGGGCCCCCTGAGGTCCGGCAGTCCCGGCGGGTAAAACCCTGCAAGGGCGCCGCACAAGGATGTGCGGCGTTTTCGGCCGGGGCAGGATGCCCCGTCCGAAAATTCCCGCCGGGACTGCGCACCCGCCGCCTGCGGCGGGCGGACCGTCGGGGTGTGCTTTCTTTGCCTACTTTCTTTGCACAAGCAAAGAAAGTAGGGCCTCCGCGGCGAGCGGCGCCATGCGTCCACGAAGAGGATCCGTCACGCAAGGCTCATGGAACCCACGGTATCGCGGACGTGGTTCCAAACTGAGATCGGGCAAGACAGGGTCTCCGTTGCCCCTCACCCCAACCCCTCTCCCGATGGGAGACGGGCATCAATCACTCCAGCAGACGGGCCCACCCTTCCATCCCTTCCACCCGTGCCAACACCAGCTTCACGCACACCAGCAGCGGCACCGCCAGCAACAGGCCGATGATTCCCCACAGCCATCCGAACAGCATCAGCGCCAGGATCAGCACCAGTGGCGACAGCGCCATCCGCTTGCCCAGGATGATCGGGGTGATGATCTGGCCCTCGATCGTGTGCAGCACCAGATAGGCGATCGCCGGCAGCATCGACTGCAACGGCTGCTCGAAGCTGATGAAACCCACCAGCAGCATCGCCACCATCCCGATCAGCGGCCCCACGTAGGGCGCGAAGTTCAGCAGCGCCGCCATCGTGCCCCACAGCAGCGCCTCGGCCAGCGGCAGGCCCAGAAGGTACAGCACGCCGGCGAACACGAAGCCCACCACCGTGTTGATGATGCTGATGGTCAGCACGTAGCGCGATACCTCGCGCTCGATCGAATGCAGGATCTCCACGGTGAACTTCTTCTGCTGCCGCCCGGGCAGCAGCGCGATCGCGTTGCGCTGCAGGTTCTCGCCGTAGACCATGAAGAAGAACGTCAGCAGCACCACCGCCAGCAGCGAGGCCAGCACGCGCGGCGTGGCCAGCAGCTTGCGGTACGGATCGTCGACCGCGGCCTGCACCACCTGCGGCTGGCGATTCGAGGTCTGGCTGCCGGCCGCGGCGCGGGCGAAGTTCTCGGCGGCCTTGTTGGCGTCCTGCACCGGCTTGGTCAGTTCGCGCAGCTTGGGGGCCAGCTGGCGCATCTCGCGCGGCGCCTGCTGCGCCCATTCCATCGCCGACGGCAGCATCTTCTGGGCGAGCAGGCCGGTGAAGGCCATGCCGCCGACCAGCACGATCAACGCGCCGAGGAAACGCGGCACGTAGATCCGCCGCAGCGTGCGGATGATCGGGTTGCCGACCAGCGCGAAGAACATCGCCAGCAGCACCGGCAGCAGCACTTCCTGCGCAGCCCACAGCGTGTAGCCGACGGCGAGCGTCGCCAGCACCAGCAGCGGCGTCGACGCCCGCGGGCGCGAGGGCGGAGGGGCGACCGGGGCAGGCGGTGTGTCGGGTGGAGCGGGAGTGCTCATGGGCGGGTCGCGGCTGTCAGGGAGGCGCGATTGTGCGGCCTACCCTGTAGGAGCGACGTGAGTCGCGACCGGATGAGGTGGCGGTCAGGGCAGCCTCGGACGGGCCGATGCCTTTCCAGCCGCGGTTGGTGCAAAGGGGCTTGATTCGTGCGGTCGCGACTCACGTCGCTCCTACAGGAAGCCGCCCGCGGTCAGCGCTCTGACAGTTCCGTGGCCGCTTCGGCCGGCCGTGGCGCGGTGACGACGATGTCGTCCTCATCGAAGGCCTCGTCCACCAGCGGCTCGTCGTCGGCCTGCATGCCTGCGGCCTGCTCCTGTACGTCCTGTGCGGTGTCCGCGGCGTCTTCCGCGGTTTCCGCCGCGGCCGCCGCCTGTGCGGTCGCGACGAAGCTGGAGACGGCGGTAAACATCTGCATCCAGCGCGCCCCGGTCATGGCGCGCAACGGGTCGCTGCGACCGGCCAGGAAGCCGCTGACCAGGCCGGCGATGACGATGCGGCCCGGTGTCCAGCCGTCCTTCCAGGTCTGCTTGAGGATGGTCCAGTACAGCGAGGTCTGCGCGCCACGCAGCTCCACCCGCTTCTCCGCGCGCTCCACGTGCTGCTGCAGTTGCTCGAAGCGCATCAGGTCCCTCCGTTGCCGGCGGGCGGTGGCACGGGCGGTTCTTCCTCGTCCACGCGGTCCTCGTCGAACAGACCGAGCTTGGACAGCTGCCGGCGCGTCGCATGCATGCCGGTGTAGTCGAAGTAGCGTCCCACCTTCCAGATCGCCAGCGCGGTGACGCCGAGGCTGAGCAGCGCCGCGAACGAGAGCGATTGCAGCCACGAAAACCCGAAGCGCTGCATCAGCGCGATCAGCGCGCCGGTGACCAGCAGCCAGGCCGACGCGCCGAACACGATCGCCACGCCGGCCCAGGCGAGCGCGCGGCCGAAGGCACTGCGCGCCAGCGCGAAATCCGCCGACACCAGCGCGCGCATCGCGCGGCCGGTGTCCTTGGCCGAGCCGAGCGCGGCACGGCCGGCCTCACCGACTTCCTTCAGGCTGTCGATGAGGTCGGGCGGTGGGGGCGCGTCGGTGTCGCGGGGCGCGTCGCTCACGCGATGGACTTACTTGTTGCCGCCGCTGCGCGCCAGCTTGGCGATGATCCAGCCGGCCGCGAACGCGACGCCGAACGACGCGATCGGGCGCTCGCGGATCAGGTCGGCGGCGCTGTCGATCAGGTCGCGGCCCTTGTCCATCAGCGCGTCGACCTGCTCGCTGGCGGCACCGCCACCGGCTTCGGCCGCGGCCAGGCCGGACAGCGCGCTGTCGGCAAGTTCGGATTTGATGTTCGCCTTGCCCAGGCGCAACTCGTCGCCGGCGGCGCTGGCGGCGCCCTTGATGGCTTCGCCGGCGGCGGCAGCGGCCGAGGCGAGGTGCGATCCGGCTTCGCCGAGGTTGGCCTTCAGCGCATCGGTGTGGGTGGGCATGGTCATCGTCGGCTCCTGCTGCAGGCGGGGGATGGGGTCACTCTAATGCACGACGGTGAACGGGCTGTTATGCCGTCCACCGTGTGTGCGTCATTGCATCAGCAGGCGGCCGGTGCCGCGTCCGCGCAGGATGTTCAACACCAGCTGCGCCGGCTTGCGCTCGAAACTGGCACGGAAGCCGGGCAGATCGCCGAACTCGCCGCTGCTGCTGCCCACGATGATGTCGCCCGGGCGCAGGCCGCTGTTCCACGCACGGCTGTCGCGCGCCACGTTGCCGACCTGCACGCCGCCCTGCGCGCCGCGGATCAGGCCGCGCAGCTGCTGCCGGGCGGATTCGTCCAGTTCCTTCAGCGTGGCGCCGGTCAGGCGCGGGTCGAGGGTCGCGCCCTCCGCGTTGCGGACGCCTTCCTTCAGCGCCACATCCAGCTGCACCGGCTTGCCGTCGCGGCGCACGTCCAGCTTCACCTGCGTGCCCACCGGCTGCAGGCCTTCGAAGTTGTGCAGGGCGGCGCGGTTGTCGACGCGCTGGCCGTTGGCCGACAGCACCACGTCGCCCGGTTGCAGGCCCGCGGCGGCCGCAGCCGAGCCCGGGTACACGCGCGTGATCAGCGCGCCGCGCGCGACGTCCAGGCCCAGGCCGCGCGCGGTGCGCTCGTCCACGTCCTGCGATTCCACGCCGAAGGTGCCGCGTCGGACCACGCCGTTGTTAGCGATCAGCTGGTCCATGATGCCGCGCGCCATGTTGATCGGGATCGCGAAGCCCAGGCCGATGTTGCCGGCCATGCTGCCGCGCGGGTTGAAGCTGGCGGTATTGATGCCGACCAGCCGGCCCTGCAGGTCGACCAGTGCGCCACCGGAATTACCGGGATTGATCGACGCGTCGGTCTGGATGAAGTTCTGGTAGCCGGCCACCGGAATGCCGCTGCGGCCCACCGCCGAGACGATGCCCGAGGTCACCGTCTGGCCCAGGCCGTACGGGTTGCCCATCGCGACCACGAAGTCGCCGACTTCCAGCTGGTCGCTGTTGGCCATCGGCACCGCGGTCAGGCCCTGGGTGGGGATGCGGATCAGCGCCACGTCGGTGTCGGGGTCCGAGCCGATGAACTCGGCTTCCACCTGGCGACCGTCGCTCAGCGTCACCGACACGCCATCGGCGTTCTCCACCACGTGATGGTTGGTCAGCACGTAGCCGCGCGTCGCGTCGACGATCACGCCCGAGCCCAGCGCGCGCTCCACGCGCTCGCGCGGCATGTCGGGAATGCCCAGGATGCGGCGGAACACCGGGTCGTCGCCGAACGGCCCCAGCGGGCTGGCCACGCGCACGGTCTGCCGGCTGTACACGCTGACCACCGCCGGGGTGACCCGCTTGAGCATGGGCGCCAGCGACGGCAGCACCTGGCCGTCCACGGCGGTGGGCAGGGCGGCGACGGTCGGGACCGCGGTGGCGGCGCTGGGCGCGGCCTGGGCGGGTTTCTGGAAGAGGTCGTTGAGGCCGGTGGCGGCGAACCCGCCGAACGCGGCGGCGGCAGTCAGGGCGATCAGGGTGGGGAACGGGCGCAGCGCTTTCTTCATGGTGGGTCGGCAGCTCGTTGCGTCGGAGGGAGCGGGCGGCCGGTGGCCTTCCGCGAACCTGAATGAGTCTGCTGACGGACCCCTAAACCTGCAATGAAGTTCACCGGCCGTGCCCGCCGGGCACCCCCGCCGCGTGATGACGGACGGTGGGGGTGATGCCATGCAATTGTCATGTCAATCCGGTTGACAGGGGGGACCCCCGGGCGTAGTTTTGCCACTTCGTGCTGACACAAGATGTTGCGGTCCAGCACGAAGCGGACCCAAGTGCTGGTGTTTTTTCGGGCAACACGCCTTGGGAATTCGGGCGCCTTCGGGGATTGGCGCATGAGGTCGAGGGAAGCCGTGGGCACCACCGTATTCGCAGGGCCCACCTCCACAATCCGGCAACCGGCGCGGCGCATTTCGTGCGGCCGCCCGCGGTGCCGTCCCTGTCCGCCGGGGCCGCGATGAATCACCGGGGTGGGCTACGGCCCGCCCGCCACCACAGTCATTGAAGTTCCAGTCGTTCAGGAGAACAAAACAACCATGAGTACGGTGCGCCTCGAGGCGATCAAGACGGAACAGCCCACCCTGGTCCCCATGCAGCCCGCGTCCCAGGACATCTGGGACAAGAAGTACCGGCTGAAGACCAAGCAGGGCGAGGCCCTCGACGCCGACATCGACGGTACCTACCAGCGCGTGGCCCGTGCCCTGGCCGACGCCGAAGGCACCCCCGAGAAGCGTGCCTACTGGTACGAACGCTTTGTGTGGGCGCTGCGCCGTGGCGCCATCCCGGCCGGTCGCATCACCTCCAACGCCGGCGCCCAGCAGCACAAGCCGGCCACCAGCACCATCAACTGCACCGTCTCCGGCACCATCGAGGACTCGATGGACGGCATCCTGGAGAAGGTCCACGAAGCCGGTCTCACCCTGAAGGCGGGTTGCGGCATCGGTTACGAGTTCAGCACGCTGCGCCCGAAGGGCGCGTTCGTCGCCGGCGCCGGTGCGTACACCTCCGGCCCGATGTCCTTCATGGATATCTACGACAAGATGTGCTTCACCGTGTCCTCCGCCGGCGGCCGCCGCGGCGCGCAGATGGGCACGTTCGAAATCTCCCACCCGGACGTCAAGGACTTCATCCGCGCCAAGCGCGAAGACGGCCGCCTGCGCCAGTTCAACCTGTCGCTGCTGATCACCGACGGCTTCATGGAAGCGGTCGACACCGACGCCGACTGGCCGCTGGTGTTCCCGGTGAACATCAAGGAGAAGGGCGACATCGACGTCGAGGACGCCGCCCAGGTCGTCTGGCGCGAGTGGCCCACCCACAAGAACTACATCGTCCGCGACGACGGTCTGGTGGCCTGCAAGATCTACGGCCACATCCGTGCCCGTCATCTGTGGGACATGATCATGGTCTCGACGTACGACTACGCCGAGCCGGGCTTCATCCTGATCGACCGCGTCAACGAGATGAACAACAACTGGTGGTGCGAGACGATCCGCGCCACCAACCCGTGCGGCGAGCAGCCGCTGCCGCCGTACGGCGCCTGCCTGCTGGGCTCGGTCAACCTGACCACCTTCGTGCGCGACCCCTTCACCGACCAGGCGCGGTTCGACTGGGAGGAATACAAGGAAGTCGTACGCGTGTTCACCCGCATGCTCGACAACGTGGTCGAAGTGAACGGCCTGCCGCTGGAACAGCAGCGCCAGGAGATCCTGCGCAAGCGTCGCCACGGCATGGGCTTCCTGGGCCTGGGCAGCACGCTGACCATGCTCAAGCACAAGTACGGCAGCGCCGAGTCCTGCGAGTTCACCGAGGCGATCGCCCGCGAGATGGCCGTGGCCGGCTGGGAAATGGGCCTGGCGCTGGCCAAGGAGAAGGGCGCCGCCCCGATCATGGAAGAGCGCTTCACCGTCACCGCCGCCATGCTGCGCCAGCGCCCGGAAATGGCGACCGACGGCTGGAAGGTCGGCCAGGAGATCCCCGGCAAGGTGCTGCACGCCAAGTACAGCCGCTACATGCAGCGCGTGGCCACGGTGGCGCCGGAGCTGGTCGATGAACTGGCCGAAGTCGGCAGCCGCTTCACCCACCACAGCTCCATCGCCCCGACCGGCACCATCAGCCTGTCGCTGGCCAACAACGCCTCCAACGGCATCGAGCCCTCGTTCGCGCACCACTACAGCCGCAACGTGATCCGCGAAGGCAAGAAGTCCAAGGAGAAGGTGGACGTCTACTCCTACGAGCTGCTGGCCTACCGCGAGCTGGTCAACGGCAAGGCGATGCCGTTCTCCGATGACGCCGACGCCAAGCTGCCGGAGTACTTCATCGCCGCCGACGACATCTCCCCCAAGGAGCACGTCGACGTGCAGGCCGCGGCGCAGAAGTGGGTGGACAGCTCCATCTCCAAGACCGCCAACGTGCCCACGGACTACCCGTACGAGCAGTTCAAGGACATCTACCGCTACGCCCACCAGCAGGGGCTGAAGGGCTGCACCACGTTCCGCTTCAATCCGGCCGCCTTCCAGGGCGTGCTGGTGAAGGAAGCCGACCTGGAGAACACCACCTACCGCTTCGAGCTGGAAGACGGCAACGTCATCGAGGTCAAGGGCAACGAGCAGATCGAGTACGACGGCGAGATGCACACCGCCGCCAACCTGTTCGATGCGCTGAAGGAAGGCTATTACGGCAAGTTCTGAGGCGCCTGCCTCAGCGATGCCGCGTTACCCCTCTCCCCGCCTGCGGGGAGAGGATGCCCGGAGGGCAGGTGAGGGGGAGCGAGCGCAGCGAGTTGCTTCTGGCTTCTCGCGAAGAGCGGCCCCTCATCCGGCCTCCGGCCACCTTCTCCCCGCTCGCGGGGAGAAGGGAAAGAAAGAGGACTGGCTTTACGCCTCTCCCCGCCTGCGGGGAGAGGATGCCCGAAGGGCAGGTGAGGGGGAGCGAGCGCAGCGAGTTGCTGTTGCTCTTCGCGAAAAGCGGCCCCTCATCCGCCTTCGGCACCTTCTCCCCGCTCGCGGGGAGAAGGGAAAAGCAACGAACGATTCATCCGCTTCACCGTTCCACCCCGCGCCATCGGGTATAGCATCGGCAGCGTCAACCAACCTCGCCCGCAAGGAGGGCAACATGAGCAACGGTAATGGTGTCACGGCGACGCTTTCCGGCGCAGCCGAAAGCGTGAAGGAAACAGTGGCGGGGATCGGCGAAGCGGTGGCGACCACCGCCAGCGAAACCGTCGCCAAGGCCAAGAAGGCCGCCAAGAAAGCGAAGAAGACGGTGACCGCCGACATCGCCAAGGCGAAGAAGGCCGTGGCCAAGCGCACCGACAAGGCCACCAAGGCGGTGAAGAAGACCGTCGCCAAGGCCAAGAAGAAGCTGGCCGCCGCCAGCAGCGCCGCCAAGGCCGAAGCCGCCAGCCTGCAGAAGAAGGTCACCGGCAAGAAGGCCGCCAAGAAGACGGCGAAGAAGGCAGCGAAGAAGACCACCAAGAAGGCAGCGACCAAGAAGACCGCCGCCAAGAAGGCGGTCAAGAAGGTCGCCCGCAAGGCCGCCGCCAAGAAGGCGACGGTGAAGAAGGCGGCCAAGAAGGCAGTGAAGAAGGTCGCCCGCAAGGCGCCCGTGAAGAAGGCGGCGAAGAAAGCCGCTCCGAAGAAAGCGGCCAAGAAGGCCGTGCGCAAGGCAGCCCCGAAGAAAGCCGCAAAGAAAGCCACCAAAAAAGCGGCCCGTAAGTAAGACCTGATGCTTTACCCCTCCTCCCCCGGGTCCGGGGGAGGATTGGGGTGGGGGCCGGCCCGGAAGGCCAGGCGTCCACCCATCGACGACAACTTTCAGATACGAACAGGATTCCACCGTCATGGCCGTCAAGATCGACAAGAAAATCAAGGGCTACAGCGTGCTCACCCCGGAAGACAAGGCGCGCGAAGCCGCGGCCGCGATTCCGGTGGCGTCGGTGCCGCGCGAGACGGTGGAAAAGGAAACCCCGCAGGACAACATCATCCAGATGCACGAGCGCATCGAGCGCCCGGAAGTCCTGATCGGCAGCACCTACAAGATCAAGTCGCCGCTGGTGGAGCACGCCATGTACGTGACCATCAACGACATCGTGTTGAACGCGGGCACGGAGCACGAGCTGCGCCGTCCGTTCGAGATCTTCGTCAACAGCAAGTCCATGGAGCATTTCCAGTGGATCGTGGCGCTGACGCGCATCATGTCGGCGGTGTTCCGCAAGGGCGGCGACGTGACGTTCCTGGTGGACGAGATGAAGGCGGTGTTCGATCCGCGCGGTGGTTACTTCAAGGCCGGCGGCGTGTACATGCCGTCGCTGGTGGCCGAGCTGGGCGCCATCGTCGAAGAGCACATGAAGTCGATCGGCCTGATCCACGACCCGGAAATGAGCGCGCACCAGCGCGCCATCCTGGCCGAGAAGCGCAAGCAGTACGAAGACCGCGCAAAAAAAAACTCTGACGTAACCGAAACCGTGACCGCTGCACCGGCCGCGCCCGCGCAGGGCGCCGCCGAGGACATCGCCGTGACCGGCGATGGCGCCAGCTTCCCGCCCTCCGCCACGCTCTGCCACAAGTGCAGCACCAAGGCGCTCGTCATCATGGATGGGTGCGCGACGTGCTTGAACTGTGGGTACAGTAAGTGTGGCTAATTAAGCGTTGCCAAGGACAGTACTGAGCAAGGAGAGCTTTCGTGCAAAACCAACCGTTGACTCGTGATCGAATCAGGCGGTGCATCAAGAAGCTATCGGACAACATCCGGGCTGAAAATATCTCTTATCCGAGCTACTTGGAGCTTTACTCCGGTGCTGAGAATCTTGAGAACATCGACAACAAGAACAACACCGTAATCTACGGTCGTCGCGGCTCAGGTAAGACGCATCTTTTGAGGGCGCTTCAGGAGAAGATTAATGGTCGATCTGAGGAGGATCGACATCTTGCTGTCTACTTGGATCTCCGCAGAGTCATTCCGCTATTGCCATCTGATGCGTCGGATCCCGAGCTTGACGCTCTCCTCATTTTCAAGCATGTACTTCAAGAGGTAGCCCTGCAGATTGCGGCCGAT
Organism: Pseudoxanthomonas sp. PXM01; assembly: GCF_014851815.1. Taxonomy (GTDB): domain Bacteria; phylum Pseudomonadota; class Gammaproteobacteria; order Xanthomonadales; family Xanthomonadaceae; genus Pseudoxanthomonas_A. The sequence goes on along the minus strand of NZ_JACVAJ010000002.1, from coordinate 1,019,383 downwards.
ACCCCGGCTCTGCTTGGACTGAATGAGTTCGATCCAGTCAATACGCTCGCCATTAGGGTAAGGCGTGAACGACTTGAGCAACTGCTGCAATCGCTTTATTTGGAGTATGACGGCCGTAGCTACTCTAAGCCATCACGGCTGGAAGTTACGGAAGAGGAGCGGCGTAGCCTGTCGGCGGATGCGAGGCTCTCCGCGCAGCCCTCCGTGGGGATAACGGGTGCGCGAGAAGTTGCTTCAAGAAAAAGCGAGCAGCAGCAGCGCTATGTTTCTGTGCTCGAAGTTTCAGGAATTCTTGAGCAGATCATTTCCACTGCAGAATTGGGTCGGCTATTTGTTCTGCTGGATGAATGGTCAGAGGTTAGCCTGGAGACTCAGCTTTTACTTGCTGAGCTAATGAAGAAGAACTTCTCCGCTATTGCTGTCTCGGTCAAGATCGCCGCCATTCCGAACAGAACCAATCTAGGAATTAAGACCGACAAGAAGTTTATTGGCCTTGAGGATGGGGGCGACATTCTTAGTTATCCTCTGGACCTTCGCTACGTTTTCGAAGTGAACAAGCTGCAGACAAGAGGATTCTTCAATGATCTCCTGCGGCGACACCTGAGGGCGATCGATGGGCAGGCCGTAGATGACCTTTTGGCCGCAGATAAAAGGGGGGAGGACAATCTAATAAATTGCTTCTTCGCCAACGTGGCGCTCGGCGAAGTGCTGATCGCGTGCGCAGGGGTGCCTCGCGACTTTATGAATCTCACTATTAACGCCTATGACAAGCTTCTTCTGACGGGAAATGGCGCGAGAATCAGTGTCAAGCATCTGCGTTCCGCAAATCATGAGTGGTATGAGTCTGACAAGAAAGAGCAGGTAGACAAGCATCCAGTAGAGCGGCAACTTCTTGGCGCTATCGTGCAAGAAGTGATTGGAAGGAAGAAATCAATACATTTTCTCGTGCCGGAAAAGTATTCCCAGAACAAGCACATTCTCAATCTGATTGACTTTCGAGTGATGCACCTTCGGAGATCCGGGTATTCCCATAAGGATCACTCCGGTGAGGGTTACAACGTTTACTCGATAGACTATGGCTGTTACAACTCTTTGAATATCAGCAAGAATAAGCTTGAGTCTTTAAGCTTCGACAGTTTGGCGGGTAAGGATCTTCGTGATGTGCGCAGGATCTCTCTGGAGGAGCCATTCTTCGCGCAGTTTTTCATGAGCGTGGGCGAAGCGTTCCCCTGTCCGCATTGCCGTCGACCTGTAGACACTTCTCACCTCGCGTACAAGAAACAGAGGTTGTGTAATAACTGCTTCGAAAGCATTGCTGTTGGAGGTGGTGTTGGTGCGTAGGTCGATGTGAGCCCGAGAGCCCGAACATCAGCGCGTAGGATGGGTTGAGCGAAGCGATACCCATCAATCGGGACGACAAGGCAAGGGGATGCCATGGAGTGTCAGGAGCCCAGGTTCGACAAGGAAACGCGGGACGTGGAGTTCCGTCCGCGCACCCATCGCTGCCACCCCCCCCCCTCCCGAGACAGCGGCAGCTTCGCTTGGAAGATCGGCGTGCCTGTCGGCATCCCAAGCGGGGGCAGAATGCGTTCTGGCTGCTTACGACGCGCTGAGATTTTCCAGGACCTCTGCTCCACATAAGTCGGGCGACAGCGCATTTATTCTCGATCAGTGAGGGCCGCATGGACGGTGAGAGCTCAAGGAAGTATCTAGCGCTGATTGAGCGCGCGTGCGATGCGCCAGATGGGAGCATTGATCGGGAGTCTCGCGTCGTTATCGATGCGGTCCCGCTAGATGATGTGCGGTCGCGATTAGGAGGTTCAGCTAGGCCTGAAGATCCAATTGGCGTGCTCGCGCTTACCTCGGAAGTTCCGTTTTCTGGACAGGAGGAAGAGCCTCGCTGGGTTGAGATTGAGGTGTCGAGTTCCGAAATGCCAGACGGAAATGCTGTTCAGACAAATTCAGCGTTCCGTGGCGAAGAAGGAGATGCACCTCTGTTTGTGCGTGTGAGTAACGAGTCGCCGAATTTGGGTTTAGTCGAGGTGCTCGACGAGATTGCCCGGATGCCTGACATTCCAGATGCCCCGGAAGATGCTATTTCCTCAGTTCTTCGCCGAACCACGCGTGGACGTGTAGCTGCAGTTGCCGTTTACGATGTTGGGCAAGCCAGCATGGCTGCGCTTGTCGATAAGAATGAGCATCCACTCGCGTTCTTCGATCTCGGGTGGCCAGTACAGTTCAACAGCAAGTCCTATCCAGTAAATGGCAGATTTTCGCCTTTAATTCCGTTCGGGGCTTATCCAGCTCCAGTGGTGCTGTCTCATCTAGACTGGGATCACTGGGGTTACGCCATCAAGAGTGGCTCAGCGAAGAAGGACAAAACTTCGGGTGCGTGGCTAACGCAGCCCGTGTACAAGCCGGATGCGCTACATCGAGCGTGGCTGATGAGAAGGCCGCAAGTGGCGAAACATAAGTTAGGACCAAGCCATGTGCACTTCGTCCAGACGCTTGCGGCAACCTCCAAGTGCGCAGGGGATTGCGCGTTGCTATTTTGGCCTGAGCCGCTGAGCGCTATCACCGTCGACTCCGTGTCGATCATAAGAAATGATCCGGGAGGCTATAAAGCTACGCCAGCGTTTCTTCGCAACAACGAGTCTCTTTCATTGCGTGTGAAGGGCGCTGGAGCATCCGTGCTGCTGTGCGGAGACGCTGACTATCCATCTATACCGGCACGCTTTCTCAGACGGCTGACGGGCGTGGTTGCACCGCATCATGGTGGAAAGACAACGAGTGGGGCGATGCCAGAGCCGATTGGGCACGGACGAATGATCGCTTCAACATTCAAAGGTTGCTACCCATCAATACCTAGCCCGGCCGTTCTGTCAGAGGCGACAAGCAAGGGGTGGCGCGTCTCTTATACGGACGATAGGGGTTCTTGCTCGCGGTGCAGCGAAAATCACGGAAATCGATTGATCAAGCTTCGGGAGGTTCCTGTCTGTGGTTGCGGTGGTGTTGAGGAGGGTGGGCTTTGCGTGTCGAGATAGCGATAGCGCATGTCCATAGGTAGGGGGTGAGCCTGCGAACCCCAACATCAGCCAGCCATGTGACCCGAGACTCCCATGATTGGCATGTACGTTTGTAGCGCTCGCTATTCAGCATTCCGGAGACCGTCTTGAAGTCCATCGGCACCCACCTGTTCGCTGTCAACGCGGGTAAGCAAGCGACACCCAAGCTGCGCTTCGAGCGCGTCCTCGCACGTGATCTCGGCTTGCAAGAAACCTGGTTCCGCGACGCCATCTTCGAGAACCCGGAACTGGTCATCGCGCCTTGTCGCCAAGCCGGCCGCGTCACGGCCGATGAGGTATGGCTGCCTTGGCGAACCGAGACCAGTTTCGGTGCCGGACCCATCGACGTGCTGCTGGTGTCCTCGTACGGCCGCATTGGCATCGTGGAAACCAAGCTGTCCTACAACCCCCAGAAGCGCCGCGAGGTCGTGGCCCAGGTGCTGGACTACGCCCTCTCGCTGCAGGACACCGACCGCGAGGACCTTCCAGAGCTGCCCGCGTCCCAGCACGCACCGGACGAGTCCGACCTGGCGGACGCACTGCAGTCGGGCAAATTCCTGCTGGTCATCGCCGGCGACGCCCTGGACCCCCGCGCGATGCGACTGTCGCAAGCCCTGCTGGCGCGCCACCTGACCAACGAATGGGACCTCGCGATGATCGACCTGAATGTCTATCGCGAGATAGACGCAGGCAGCCTCCTTGTGGTGCCCGAACTTCTGGGCACCGTGCAGTCGGATGTGCGACAGGTCGTGCGCGTGAAGATCGAAGGACAGAATCCGAAGGCTCGGGTAGAAGTCGAACACGTCACCGAGACCACGACGGATCGGCGAACCTCGAACCTGGCGTCAGCGACGGACTTCATGGACGAAGTCCAGCGCAGGGCTCCGTCCGCCGTGGAGCCGGTCAGGCGGATCGTCGCCCTGTTCGAGGCGGAAGCGATGCACGAAAGCATCCGGATGGGTTTCCGTAAGAGCACCGCCAACCTCTATTGGGTAGCGCCCACCGGCAGCGAACGCCGTTTCCTCAGCGTCAGTCACGAGGGACGTGTGCGCGTCCCGTTCGATTACCTCGAAGGTGTTGGACGCAGCGACCTGGCCACGCAACTGGAGGCGCTTTCGCTTTCGCTGTTCAATCCGCGCGGCAGCGGACAGTCGGCCGAAAGGAAAGTGGATGGGGCGAATGTCGAAGAATTGCTTTCGTTTGTTCGCGATGCATGCGTTCTGATGCGCGCCGCCTGATCGCAGAATTGCTGGGTGGGGTGGATAATCCAGGCTAGGGTGCATTCTTAGAGTAAATGACAGGCGAAGCGAGGCTGTTCCGTTTTTCTTAGGGCAAGGAGGATCTATGGGGCACGGTTGGGACAAGCCGAAGCCGGCTGCTATTGAACGACTAGAGCGGATATCTCACGGAACTCGCCTGCTGCGCCAATCGCTTGATGATCTTTGGGACGAGTTGCCCGATCCTAGTAGTAGACGGCTTGTCGCCGTCCGTGGCTTCGCAAACATTGTCTGGCAGCATGCCGCAGCACAATGGGTGCTGATACAGAGCGAGCTGGATGTGTCAGCGACGGCGCTGGTCCGACCGACTTACGAAGCGCTTCTACGTACCATGTGGACATTTCGCGGCGCCGACGACTCGTGGATTGATGGATTCTTGAGCCCAAACTCCGAAGCACTGAACTCCGACGCCGAGACTCGCAAGGGGCCTGATGTCACTGCAATGCTGCATACGCTTGCGAAGCACCACCCGGCGGACATCTGTGAACCCTTGGTTGCACTGAGGGATGCTACGTGGCGTGCGATGCATTCCTACGTGCACGGCGGTATACGCGCGGTCGCACAAAGCTCCATGCCATTTCCGCACCACGAAGCGGGCTCCGTCCTCATCAATGCCAATGGCATGCTAATCCTCACCACCAACGTTGTACGTATGGCGCATGGTTTGTCATCGCCGACCTTGCCTCTGCTGCAACAGCAGTACGCCGACTGCCTGCCCAATGCTCCTGCTGGTGGCATACAGGATCGCAGGTAGGGGGGGCGCTTTCGAATTTCGGCCTCATGCTGTCGGACCAGTGAAGCAACTCCACCGCAGGACAACGATCACGGAGCGAACATGTCCACCTACTTCGATGCCGACGCCGCCAGACAGCAGTACCGCGAGTACGAGTCCGACCGCCTGATGCGCATCGCGCTGGCGACGACGGACGAATACGGCGAGGAAGCGATCGACCTCGCGCGGCAGGAACTCATCGGGCGCGGCGTCCAGGATGCGCGCTTCGACACCCCGCCGGGACGCTCACCCCCGCCCATCCCCGGCGCCAAACCCGTCGACACCCTGCCGCTCGTGCTCAAGGTGCTGTGCGTCCTGCTGCCTGGCATCGTCATCTTCCTGGCCGCCGGCTACCTGATGGCCGACCGGAAGAAAGCTGCCGGCGAAGCCCTGTTCTTCATGATGATCGGCTGGTTCTTCTGGCTGCTGCTGTTCAAGGCGCTGGGCAACTAGCGCCATGCCACGGGGTGAGTGCGCCACCCAAGCCACCCAGGGTCGCGCCGCCGCGTCCTCCGCAGCTACCATGCGCTTCCACCGCACGGACAAGGCAAGCGCGTGATCACCAGGGAAGAAGCCAGGGCCCGTGTGGAACAGGAACTGTCGGCGTCACACGACGGGTTGACCGACGACACGCGGATCATCCTCGATGACGCCACTATCGAGAAGCCGTGGGGCTGGGTGTTCTTCTACACCTCACGGCGCTACCACGAGACCGGCGATTTCCGTTACGCCCTCGCCGGCAACGCGCCCTACCTCGTCGAACGCGCGACGGGCCGGCTGATGGACACCGGCACCGCCTACCCGACGGCCGACTACATCGCGAACTACGAGCGCACCGGCGACCCGCACGACGCATCGCAGTAGGGCGGGGTACGCTGCTGTCGCCGCCCCGAATCCTAACCGGCGGTGTAAGCGTCAGGCAGTGAAAGAAAAAGGCGAGCTTCGGCTCGCCTTTTTTCTGGAGCGGGTTCTCCCGCGACCCGCAGCAGTCTTTGTGTAGCATGCAGGCTCACCCGAATCGTTCGGAGGCACCATGCCGGTGTTCGCAAGAGTCCTGATGCTGTGCCTGGCGATGGCCATCGCGTCTGCCGCCAAGGCAACAGCACAAGCGTCCGATTGGTTGATCGTCGAGGGCAAGAAGTTCGCGCTCAACACCAATCCTCTGGACACCGAGCTCCGGAAGAAGCAGTGGGAGCGACCCGAAAATGCGGTGATATCGTCGGGCAACTGGCGAGGCTATATCGCGACATGGGAGATCAAGGGCGGCGAACTGTTCCTGAAGGACGTCACCATCGCAATCCGCGATCCCAAGAACGATCGCGGTTACACCCGCAAGAGCATTACCCAAGAGCTCTACCCTGGCGCGACGCAGGTCCGTGCCGACTGGTACACGGGGGCACTGATCGTCCCTGACGGCAAAATGACGCGCTACGTACACATGGGGTATGGCTCCTCCTTCGACCACTACCAGGTGGTCCGCGTGCGCGCTGGCAAGGTCGTCGAGCATCTCTCGATGACCGGTGCCGAGTTCGATGCCTACAAGGAAACGAAATTCGCTGCCTTCCGCAAGACCGACGCCTACGCGAAGGCGTACGACGATTTTCGCAAGGAAGCCCCCGAGCTCGGCGAGGCAGGCGCCGAGGACTTCATCAAGTCGTACTTCGCCGAAACCTATCTGTCGCAGTAGTACTCGCGCGATAAACTACGCGCCACGACATCCCAATCCCAAAGGACACCCCATGGCCTTCACCACCACCCCCTCCGGTCTGCAGTTCGAAGACACCGTCGTCGGCAGCGGCATCGAGGCCAAGCCCGGCAGCAACGTCACCGTGCACTACACCGGCTGGCTGTACGAGAACGGCGAACAGGGCGCCAAGTTCGATTCCAGCAAGGACCGCGACGAACCCTTCATCTTTCCCCTCGGCGGCGGCATGGTCATCAAGGGCTGGGACGAAGGCGTGCAGGGCATGAAGGTCGGCGGCCAGCGCACCCTCATCATCCCCGCCAATCTCGGCTACGGCGCCCGCGGCGCCGGCGGTGTCATCCCGCCCAACGCCACCCTGAAGTTCGACGTGGAACTGCTGGGCACCTGAGCGAGTAGGACATGGGTTGGGGTGAGCGTGCGAACCCCAACATCCGACATACGTAGGGCGGGTTCGAGCCCGCCATCGCACGCCATCCGTCTACGTCCCAAGGCGGGCCAATCCCCGCCTTGCGGACTGCGCAGTTACTTCTCCTGCCGAAGCAACCGCGTCACCTGCGCTTCCAGTTCCCTGATGCGGTGATCGCGCTCGTCGATGGCGCGCTGCACGTCCTCGGCTTCGAAGCGCATCGGGATGTACTTCGGGCAGTTCCAGTCGAACGCTTCCACGTGGATCGTCATCGTGCGCTCGGTGCGCGGCGTTCCCGGCGACTCCTCGACGGTTAGGCGTCCCAGCAGCTTCAGACGCTGCCGGTGCGCGTAGTCGACCAGGATCATGGCCACGCGATCATCCTTGGCCAGGTTGCCCACGCTGATGAACTGCCGGTTGCCCGGCAGTTCCGCGAACGACAGCGTCTTCGCATCGACGACGCGCAGGAAGCCCGGCGTTCCGCCGCGATGCTGCACGTAGGGCCAGCCGGTTTCCGACACCGTCGCCATGTAGAAACTGCGCTGCGCGTGGATGAAGGCGGCTTCGTCCGGTCCGAGTTCGGCATTGCGGACCTCGTCCCCCGACTCGAACGCACGGGCGTACTGCGCACGGCTGCCGTCGCGGGCCTGCACGTCGCGGACGGCAGGGGTGAAAGCGATGTTCGCGAACGCGTGTCTCATCCCGGTCTCCAAAGCTCGTTGCCGTAGGGCGGGCTCAAGCCCGCCATCGCACGCCAGCCGCCATCCCGAATGGTGGGCCAAGGCCCACCCTACGATTCACTCCCTCACCAACACCTGCGCCGGCCCGCCCGTGACCCTCCCGCGCGTCTTGGCCGTCTCGCCCAGGTAGGCCAGCGCGAACTGGGTGAACTTGACGCTGTGCTGCGCCGACTCGCCCATCGTCGCCAGCGTGTCGTACTGCGTATGGATGTAGGGGAAGCTGCCGTTCGGGCTGCCGCCTTCGAACATCATCGCCGCGGGGTAGCCGGCGTTGGTCCACGACGCGTGGTCCGAGCAGGCGTACCCGCACGCGCTGTTGCTGCGCGTCAGGCCCATCGGTGCCAGGTAGGTGTCGAACAGGGTGACGAAGAAGTTCTTCAGGTCGGTGTTGGAGTAGTCGCTGATCAGCTTCATGTCGCTGGTCGCGCCGGCCTTGTAGTTGGTCATGTCCACCTGCAGCACGCTGACCACGTTGACGCCGCTGGCGCGGAACGACTGCGCGATGGCGTGGGAACCACGCAGGCCGACTTCTTCCGCCGCATAGCCCATGAACTTCACCGTCCGCCGCGGCTGCCAGCCGTCGGCCAGCGCGATGCGCAGCGTCTCGGTGAGCGTGGCGATGCCCGAGGCATCGTCGTCGGCGCCGGGCGCATGGTGGTTGGGATCGGTGTAGGTGCTGGCGTTGATCGAATCCAGGTGCGCGCCCAGCACCACCACGTCGTCCGGCAGGTCCGAGCCACGGATGGTCAGGATGACCGACGGCTGCGTACTGCAGTTGGTGCAGGCGGTGAACAGCTCGGTGGTGACGTCGTCGCGGCCCGCGGCCAGCGATTGCCAGTGCGTGCGGATCCATTCGGCCGACGTCTTGCCGTGCGTGCTGGCGAAGTAGCGGTTGCGGTAGCTGGAGAGGTGGTTGATGGTGTCGTAGAGGCGCCGTTCCTGCACCTGCGGCAGCCAGCGGTTCACCGTGGCCTGGTTGTCGAGCGCGTAGCCGGCCAGCATCGACTTCGTCATCGCCTGCTTCGCGCGACCTTCGCGCACGAACGCCTCGGCCTGCGCGCGGCTGGGGAACGCGAAGTAACCGCCGCAGCGGCGCTCGTGGGTGTGCACGTAACGGCTGATCTCGCCCAGGCGGTCGGCGCGGGTTTCGGAAATCAGCACCGGTGCACCGGTGCTGTCGTGCTGCTCGGCCAGCTTGGTCGCCACGCCGCGGATGCCTTGCCAGGTCGCGCGCGAGGTGACGATATAGACCGGGGCGAACGGATCGGTCTGCGGCGCAATGGTCGTCGCCATGGACGGCGTGCCACGAAGGGCAGGGGGCTGTGCGACCGCGACGCCCGGCGTGTTCCCGCGCGCCACGGGGGCGCCGGCCTGCGCGCGCACCGCGGGTGCCTGCAGCCAGACGGTGTCTGATCGCACCAGCACCACGCCGGTCAGCAGGGAGAGCAGCATCAGCACCAGCAGGAACGGTTTCATCGTGGCCTCCCGGAGGTCAGCCTGCAGCAGGGCGGCTGCCACGCTACCACTTCCCGCGCCGTTCCTCGCGTGTGGAGAGGCCGCCAGACGGACCGGATTGCCCGCCCTGCTGAGCCTGACGCGGCATCTTCGGCATGGCATAGTCATCCGCGCGCGTGAACACGACAACGATGCAACGGCCGTCCGTGGCCAGCACGTGCGACGTTAACAGAGGGGATGCATGTTCAAGCAAGGAATGACGCGCGGATGCGCGATAGCGGCATGTCTGGCGGCGGCTGCCGTGGTGCCCGCGCAGGCCGCCGGGCCATCGCACGGTCTTCGCCTCGCCGACGCCATGGGCTTCGATCAGGCCTTCCAGGACAACGTGATGGTCTGCCACGAATTGGCGGCGAAGTACGACGCCGACGCAGCATTGAAGAACAGCCCGGACACCCTCGGCGGCATCAAGCGAGGTGACCCTGAGTTCGCCGAAGCCGAAGCGGCATATGCCGAGATGATCGCAGCCAGTTGCGATTACGACCAAGGTGCGGTCAAGGAGGCCTTCGTACGGACACTGGACGAAAATCTTTCCGTCGCGGACGCCGATGCCGTGGTGGCCTTTTACGCCACCGACCTGGGCCAACGGTTCCTCAGAGCCTCGCTGCTGTCCAACATCGTTTCGAGCCGCGCGCTCAAGACCAAGCTGGATACGGAGCAGTCCGGCGCCATCTTCGGCGAGAAGATCGCCGCACTGGTGTCCCGCAGGCCGCCCCCTGCCAGCGACGAGCGCGTCGCCGGGACGGCGAAGACCTTGCCATCGGCGGATGCCGCCGTCGCACTGTCTGATCGCATCATGCAGCACATCGTGGCGGGCACGGCTACCGAGGGCTTTGATCTTGCACTTCCCTACGCTCTGGCAACGAAGGCACAGATGGGTGCTTTCATCGAGCAGTTGAGTACCCACCAGAGTACCTGGGGAAAACGCTTCGGAAAGAGCACCGGCTACGAGTTGCTACGCAACGATACGGTCGGTGATTCCATGCTGCGGTCGGTCTTCCTCCATCGCTTCGATGAACACGCCATTGTGTGGTACTTCATCTGGTATCGCGGTACGAAGGGCTGGGTGATGAGCCGCTTCGTCTTCCTGGAGGATTCCGCTACGCTGTTTCACTGACGTGTCCCACGCGCCAGTGCGCATCCGCGTTGGCGGCTCTCTTGTTCCCCTGTCGCTCTTGTCTCGTATCTCGCAGGCGATGTTGAAAGATCCGTCCCGATCACTCCGATGAGGCTCACCCTCGACGGCACCCGCATCCACGACATCCCGTCGTTCTACGACGAGATCAACCGCGTCTTCATGCAGGACGTCGACTGGACGCTGGGTCCCAGCCTGGACGCGCTCGACGACCTGCTCTACGGCGGCTACGGCGCGCTCGATGGCGATGCCCCGGTGACCCTGGTCTGGACGCACTTCGCCGCCAGCCGCGACGCGCTCGGGGTGGAGGCCACACGGCAGTACCTGCTCGCGAAACTCGCCCAGCCCGAACGCTTCAACGCTGCGCACTTCCAGCGCGAACTCGATGCGCTGGAGGCGGGCACCGGGCAGACCTACTTCGACATCGTGCTGGAGATCATCGCGGCGCATCCGAACATCACGCTGGTGTCGGACGAGCCGTCGGTTGAACGCTACCCGCCGGCTTAACACGCGCGGCGATAGGCTGGGGCTCTTCCCCACGAGGCGCCGCCATGGAACCGACCGTCCACCCGTTCTCCGACCTGTTCGCCCAGCTCGGCCTGCCGAACGACAACGCCAGCATCCAGCAGTTCATCGCCACCCATTCGCCGCTGCCCGATGACGTGCGCCTGGAAGAGGCGCCGTTCTGGACGCCCGCGCAGGCGCAGCTGCTGCGCGAAGAGCGCCTCGACGATGCGGACTGGGCGATGGTGGTGGACCGCCTGAACGTGGCGCTGCACGACACGCCCACGACGTAGGGCGGGCTCAAGCCCGCCGCCGCAGACAGGCTCACGCCAGCGCAGGAGGCATCGGCGGCATCCGGCGGCGACGGCAATGGCAGGCTAGACTACGGCCCTCTCGCCGGCAGGGGTTCCGGTCGAGCGATCGAAACCGGGGGCATCATGCGCAGGTTGACGACGGTAGTGGCGGCCGCCTTGCTCGCGTGCGTGTCCGGCATCGCCTGGGCGGCGCCCGTCCAGGTCGGCCGCAAGACGATCGAGGTTCCCGTACCGCAGGGGTATGGCCGCGTCGGCGCCGACATGACGGGCGTCCTCGCGCTGGTGGAGACCGTGCTGCCACCGAGCAACCGGCTGCTGGCGCTGTATCTGGCGGAAGACGATCTTGCGATCGCCCGCGAGGGCAGGACGCCGGCGATGGCGCGCAGGTTCGAGATCCAGATTCCGGTACTGATGATCGACAGTCCGTACTCGGTGGCGGACTTCGAGGCGCTCAAGACGATGGCGCGCACGGAGGCCGAGCGACAGTTGGCGAGCCTGGGGCCGCAGATCGACGAGCACATGGCGCGCGTCAGCGACGCCCTGTCCGAGAAGCGGGGCAGCGACGTCCGGATGACGATCGATGGCGTGAGGTCGCTTCCCGTCCACGACGAGACCGCCGATTCGCTGACCATGTCGCTGGTGGCGCGCCATACCGTGGCGCTCGAACAGGGCGGAACGAGCACCGAGGTCAGCACGGCCACGATGAGCTTCGTCCGGGTGGACGATACGGTGTTCGTGCTGTGGGTCCACGGCGGCAGCGACGATCTGGCGTGGACGCGCGAGCAGTCGAAGGCGTGGGTGCAGGCCATCACGACAGCCAAGGGTGTTCCATAGAGCCCCCGGCCCGCCGTACAGCTAGGCATTACATATACCGACAGGCGGAAAGATTCCTCCTCCGGACCGACAAGGAGTCGACCATGGCATCGAACGACACGTTGAGCTTTGCGGAACTGGATCGTCGCCTGCGTGCGGTGCCGCAAGGCCCGTCCGGGATACTCGACACGCCGCCGCTCTATCGCATCGCGAATCTCGTCGGCAGCGCCGGCTTCCTGCTTGCGTTGGTGCCGCAGATCCTCGTGCGCATGCTGACTGCTGCGCCGTGGATGCTGACCATGGTGCAGATCGGCTTCGCGATCATGGTGATGGGATGGTTACCGATCTTGGTCAGGCAGGTCTGGGTGATGGGCATGACGATGTGGCGCTGGCGGCAGGAACAAGTGGAGCAACTGGACCATGACCGCCCCCAGTTCGAAGCGCTCCTTGCGTGGTTATGCCGACAACCCGCGGACGCGTTGCACGAATGCCGGCGGATGGTGGGGGTGACGCATCGCCAACTGACGGCGAAGATCGGCCTGCTGGCCGGGGGCCTTGATCGACTGGGGATCTTGCCGGCCATCGCGGCGACCTATCTCTTCGTGCGGAATGCCGGCGACATTCTGGACATGCCGACGTGGGAGCTGCTGGCGGCTGCCTTCCTGATCCTGCTATGGCTGATCGTTACCCTGGCGACACTGATGCGCATCAGGCTGCAACTCTACGAAGCCCTGCTCACCGAAGCGCTTGCGATGAAGTCACCGGAAGAGCGCCCGTCATGACCGCGACCGACAACCCTTACCAGCCGCCGACGGCCGGACTTGCGACATCCGATGCGCGTGGCGTTCCCGTGCTGCTCTACGTGGCCGTGGCGCTCTACGGGGGATCGCTGCTGATGCGCTTCGCACAGTCGCTGGTGCTGGAGATCGGCATCACCCGCTACGCGGCATTGACCTGGATGGGCGTGGCGCTGGTGAACCTGCTGGTCGGCATCGCGCTGGTGCGGGGCAAGGGGTGGGCGCGCGCTTGGCTCGTCTTCTTCACGATCCTGCCGGTGGTCTCGCTGCTGCAGCTCCGGCACCTGCCCATCCTGCCGGCGGATCTGTTGCACTGCGCGGCGGACATCACCCGCATCGTGGCCGCCGCCATGCTGCTCCTGCCGTCGGTGCGGCACTGGTTCACGACACGCCGGGCGTGATGCCCCGCAAGGAGACGCGAACGCACCCTCTTGCGTGACCGGCGTCCAGGACGGCGGCGCCGTGCCCACCCGGCGACAGCGCGATCCCGTTGTCGCGGAGACATGCCCGATGCTGTCTGGTCCCGGCCGGTTTGCGCGTTGGCTGCACGGAGCGGCGCGACATCCGCTGCGATGCCGTTCTCCCGCCACTTCCAACAGGTGCGCCATGACCGTGAACTGGACCGTCGTCTCCACGCTGATCGAACTCGTCGGTGCGCTGGTCGTCGTGGTATCCCTCTGGTACGTCGGCCGGCAGATCCGGCAGAACACGCAGGCGGCGTTGGCCAGCTCGCGCCAGGGGCTGCTGGCGGCCGATCTCGGCCTGATCTCCGACTACATCACCCATGGCATCGATCCGCACCTGATCGGCGACGACGTTGCGCTGTCCGCGCTTGATGAGCGAAGGTTCACCTGGATCGTGATCAAGGCGATCTGGATCCGCGAGTTCGCCTGGCACCAGTTGCAATGCGGCAGCCTGGATGAAGCATCGTGGGAGTCCTACATGGCCCCGGTGCCGGGCATCTTCTCCACCGCGCGTGCGAAGAAGATCCTCGACTTCTACACCGGCAACCCGGCGTTCATGGAGATCCTGCGCGCACGCGCGGCGCAGGCGGCCGCGAACGAACCGCCGCCGCCCATTGCCCCGGCAGCGGGCTGACGACCGCGTCCCGCCCTCGCAACGTCCTCCACGTCGATCAGGTCCGGCGGCTTTCCGTCGAATCTGCCGATCTTCCGCCTCATCTGCGATGGCGTTGCATTGCGCATCGCGGCCATCCGTCACCGCTTCGCGCGCGTATCATCGCCGGCACACGGCAAGGGGATGCCATGCAGCCTGATGCGTCCGGTCCCGAACCGAAGGACCTGCAGTTCCGCTCGCGCGACCGCCTCGCCGCCGACCTTGGGGGCGGCGCGGGCGATGACGACGTGCGCCGGATCGCCCACGTCCGCCGGCGATGGTGGTGGCTCGCCTGCGCCCAGGTGCTCGCGATCGCGTCCGTCACCGGCTGGGTCCTGTTCACGCAGCACCACCCGGGCCTGACCATCGAGGTGCCCACCTACATGATGTGCCTGATGGCGATGGCGGCCGGCGGCATCAGTGTCGGCGTCACCGCCTTCAGGGATATCGACGACGACCTGCACCCGCACGGCGGTACCGTGGTGCGAGCGGAACACCTGCAGTTCGCGCCGGTCGCCGGGCTGGTCGGCTGGGCGGTGGGGATGGGCCTGTTCTGGCGTTACCTGCATGGCTGGGATCCCGGCAAGGCGGCCTTCTTCGTCACCAATCCGTTCGGCATGTATTTCCTGACGCTGGGCACCAGCCTGCTGGCGATGCCGTTGATCGTGTCGCCGCTGGTGGAGACGATCGCCAGCCTGCGCGGTGACCACACGCCGGGTCCCTGAAGCGCGGATGCGCGCGATCACGTGGAATGCGGCTGCTACCATCGCCGCCGGGACGCGCAGGCTTCGCGGTCTGCCTCTGCCGCGCCAGCATGACGTCACTCCGGGAGCACGCTGCATGAAACACCTGATCCTCTGCCTGCTGCTCGCTGCCGCGTGGCTCCCGTTGCGCGCCGAAGCGTGCTCCTGCGCGCGTCCCGGCACGCCGGTCGAGGAGAAGGACCAGCACACGCGCGTGTTCCTGGGGCGCGTGCAGGCCATCGAGGAAGACCTGCGCGGCGAGCCTCGCCGGCGTGTGCGCTTCATCGTGAGCGAAACCTTCAAGGGCACGCCCGTGCGCCGGCTCACCGTGGACACCGGCATCGGCGGCGGCGATTGCGGTTACGCCTTCCGCACCGGGCAGGAGTACGTGGTGTACGCCTGGGGCAAGGACGACGCACTGGCGACGGGCATCTGTTCGCTGACCGGCCCGGCGACGCATCCGCGCAGCGGGCTGGACGTCCTGCGCGGGGACAAGTGACGCCCATCGCGTGAACGTCCAGCGGCCTTCGGGGAGCTGGACGGCGTTCCACGCAAATACGTGCAGGTCGCGCGCGCCATCGCGCATGTCCATACCGCGGTGAGCACGGGCCGCATACGCGGGCGGCACGCGTCGATGCGCCGTGCCGTGGCAAACGCGCGCCGGATCGATCCAGCGCCGCGCGATGCCACGCCTACGATGACGGGATCCCGTACCGACCAGGAATTCCCGTGAAGCCACGTCTCCGCCGCTGGATCCTGAGCGCCTGTGCGGCTTGCCTGCCGCTGCTGTCCGTCAACGCGGGGCCGGCACTGCAGGAGTCGTTCGACCTCAGCGTGCCGATGCCGCCGACGCCGGTGGCCGTCGACGGGCACGCGCGGCTGTTCTACGAACTGCACCTGGCCAACTTCTCGCGGCGCGCACTGGATCCGGTGCGCGTCGACGTGCTGGATGCCCACGCCGGCGTGCCATTGGCCTCGTTCGCGGGCGAGGCCCTCGAACGGCAACTGGATCGCTCCGGACTGCAATGGCAGGCGAAGGCCGGCGCGCCGATCGAGCCGGGGCGCCGCGGCATCGTGTTCTTCGAACTGGCGCTGCCGGCGGGCGCGCAACCGCCGCGCACGCTGCGGCACCGCGTGGCGTTCCGCGCCGCCGATGGCGCGGTGGTGCAGGTGGAAGGCGCAGCCGTTTCCGTCGCGCGCGAACCGGCGGTCGTGCTGGGTCCGCCCCTGCGCGGCGGACCGTGGATCGCGATCCATGATCCGTCATGGGAACGCGGTCATCGCCGCGTCGCCTACGCCATCGATGGCAAGGCGCGCACGCCCGGACGTGTCGCGGTCGACTGGGTGAAGCTGGATGCGCAGGGACGCAAGACGGACCGCGCGGACGGACAGGTCGCCGACGCCTACAGCCATGGCGAAGACGTGCTGGCGGTCGCCGACGGCACGGTGGTGGGCGTGCGCGACGACCTGCCGGAGCGGCGCCGGCTGGATGAGGCGTCGGACCATGGGCTCGAGACCGGTGGCGGCAACACGCTCGTGCTCGATCTCGGCGGTGGCCGCTTCGCGTTCTACGGCCACCTGCGCCCGGGCAGTGTGCAGGTCGCCGTCGGACAGCGCGTGCGCAAGGGGCAGACGATCGCCGAGGTGGGGTTCACCGGTAGCGCGTCCGATCCGCAGTTGCATTTCAACCTGGCCGATGGCCCCAGCGCGCTGGGCAGCGAAGGCCTGCCGTTCGCCATCGACGGGTTCCGCGCGCTCGGTGCGTATGCGCGCATCGACGACGTCGGCCGCACGCGCTGGACGCCGCGGCCCGGCGGCGAGGGGATGCGTGCGCGCGAACTGCCGGCCGGCAACAGCGTGGTGTGGTTCGCGGACTGACCGGAGTGCAGCACCGGTTCTCGCACGCGGGCTGGACCACGCGCGTCGCCTTGCGGGCGGAGCCGGCACCGGTCTGATCGTCGCGACCCATGCGCACCCGTGGCGGGGGCTGGCCGCGGTGCCGGCCGCCTGTATACAGTGCACGGCACGACGTCGCCGCGTCGGACCGGCCGGGAGCATGGGGATGTTCCGGCCTGCGCGCGACGCATCACCAGGAAGGGTAATCCGATGGGAAACGTCGTCAAGATCCTGCTCGGCATGCTGGTCGTGCTGGCGATCGTCGCGGGCATCACCCTGCTGCGAAGCAAAGCACCGGCCGAAGCGCCGTACGATGGCCTGATGCCTAAAGGCGAGGTGAGCGCGGAACAGCTGCAGGCGTCGGTGGACAGCATGCGCGCCAAGGCCGAAGCGTCCAACCCCGACATGGCGAAGACGGATGCGCTGAAGGCGTACGTCGCCACCGAGTCGGCCAAGCAGTTCGACGACATGGGCGCGCGGGAACGGGCGTTCTCGGCGGCCAGCATGTTCTGGGGCTTCGATTACATGAACGTGCGTGCCCGCGCCGATTACTGCCGGCAGCGCGGTGTGGACCTGACGCCGTTCGTCACGGCCTTCCTGGCGACCCATCGCCTCGAACGCGAGCGGAGCCGGGCCGTGGCCGCCGCGGAGGGGGTCGACCTGGACCAGCAGGAAGCCAAGGTGCGCGAGGTGATCATGGGCCAGGTGGAGCAGGACATGAAGGACGTGGCGCTGGGTGCGCAGATTCCCGTCGAGAAGACCTGCGACCTGTTCAACGAGAACGCCGAGCAGCTGGCGGCCTTCATCCAGTTGCCGCCGCACGTGAAGACCGCGCTGATGGCGCAGTAGCCACTACGGCGCCGCACGCGCAGGGACGCCATGCTCAAGCACCTGACCCGCCTGTTCTCCCGTCCGCAGGCCGCGCCGGCGACCGAGCGTCCGCGCGTCGCGGTGGACATGGCCTGGTTCGCCGATACGCGGTTGCCGATCGTGGATTGGGAACGCCTGGACGCACAGGCCGGCGACCGGACCGGCGAGGCGGCGCACGCGTTCTGGGACTCGGCCGCGCAGGAGTGGCTGGAGGCCCTGCGTGACGCACTGGGCGCGCACTACCGCATCACCGGATCGCAGGACTTCCTGTTGCTGTCCACGCTGGAGGCGCGTCCGGCGCAGGTCTTCCTGGCGACCTGCCAGCGCATGCGTGCGCGCATCGTGCGCAATCTCGGGCCGCTGGCCGACCAGAGTGGTTGGGGGCGGCACGTGGTGATGGTGTTCGACGATCCCGACGACTATTACGACTACGTCGGCCATTACTACCCCGAAGGCGGCGAGTACGCGATGTCGTCGGGCATGTTCATCCAGGCCGGCTACGGGCATTTCGTGATGCCGCTGGAGCAGATCGACGCGATGGAACCGGTGATCGCGCACGAGCTGACCCATTGCCTGCTGACCCATCTGCCCATCCCGGCGTGGCTCAACGAAGGGCTGGCGGTGAACACCGAACACACGATGTTCCCGCAACTGGCCGCCCCGCAGGCGCAGCTCTATTTCCCGCACGAGGTCGCGGCGCAGCATGCCGCCTACTGGAACGCCGACAGCATCCAGGCGTTCTGGTCGGGCAGGTCGTTCCTCGCCACCGACGACGGCAACCGTCTGTCGTACGACCTGGCGAAGAAGATCACCGCGCTCGCGGCGCACGACGAGGCCGCCTTTCGCGCGTTCGTCGCCGACGCGCACCTGCAGGACGGCGGGATGGCCGCCGAGCATCACCTCGGCTTTCCCATCGCGCACCTGGTGGAGGCCGTGCTGGGCGAGGGCCCTTGGCAACCGCAACCGGAGCGCTGGCGCGACGGCATCGAGCGCGGACAGTTCCGCTCCTCCTGACATGCGACATCGCCGGCTGCGAACACGGCAGGCAACGACTGCGTGATGACGCTTGCGGTCCGGTATGACTCAGCGTCGTGAAGACCGCTGGTCGACACATCGGTGGATTTTTCGCCGTGGTTAACCCATGTGCACGGCACCTCACGCGGCTGTCACCGGAGGGGGTCGAGGGTATTGGCCTTTCATCGTAGAGTGGATCGTCATGTGGGCTACGATGGCCATCAGGATCCGTCGCGCACGCCTGGGCGCCTCGCTGACGCAGGCGCAGCTGGCGCGGCATACGGGTGTGAACCGCAGCGCGGTGGCCCAGTGGGAACGCGCCGAAGGTGCCACCACGCCGAGTGTCGCCAATCTCGCCAATATTGCGGTGGCCACCAAAGTCGCTTTCGAGTGGCTGGCGACCGGACGCGGCACCCGTCCCGCGCTTGATCTGGAGACACCCGCCGTGTCCAGGGCCTTCGCGATGGATGAACTCGAGGCGCATTGCCTGGACAGCCTGCGACGCCTGACCCGGACCAGCCGGCGGCTGGTCTGCGAACTGCTGGAGGAGCTGGCCAGCAAGCGCTGAGGCGCAGGCATGGCCGACGCGCGCGGAAGGATGCGTGTCAGAGGTAGGGCGTTGCGATGGCGCGACGCCGTCCGCTCCGCGGAGGCCGGAGGTTCCCGATGATCGCGCGACCGACCTGTCATCCCTGGCGCCGCGCAGGCCTGTTGCTCGCGCTGGCCATGGTCGTGGTCGGTTGCAGTACGCGTGGACCGGTGCGTGCCGGTCCGGACGCCGGCAGGGAGGTGAAGCAGATCCCGAGCCGTGTACCGCACGATGCCGCCGCCCGTCCGCACTTCAGCGACGAGACCGCAGCGCCGGCCATGACCGGCGACGCTATGGACGCCCCTGCGATGGCGGGCGCCGTCGCGCCGCCTCCCCCGACCGCGGATGCGCGGATGGCAACGGCGACGGCGGTCGCGGCCACGACGCTGTGTCCGTTCGGCGACCCGGTACCGCGGCGCGGGCTGGACTTCGGCGGCACCGAGCGCGTCGTACGCGCGGGCTATGCCCTGTTGCACAGCGCCGACCTGAAGACGCCCTACTGGGTATGCGAGACCTATACGACGGCCTCGCTGCGCAACAACGTCGAACGCGGGTCGCGGTCCTTCAAGACCGATCCGCAGCTGCGTCTGGCGCGCGCGGTGCCGGGTGATTACCGCGGTTCGTCCGAACATCGCACGCGCGCCGGCCCGTTCCCGATCGACATCGGCCACATGGCGCCGGCCGAGGCGCATTCGAGCAGCGAGTCGCGCATCGTCGACACGTTCTACCTCTCCAACGCCGTGCCGCAGCACCGGTCGATGAACCGCGGGCAGTGGGCACGGCTGGAAGCCTGCGCGCGCACCACCGGGCCGGTGCGCGGCGCCAAGTGGGTGATCAGCGGGCCGATGGTCTATACCGAACGCGATGTCGCGTTCGTCACCGTCGACACCATCGGCGATGGCGTAGTGATCCCGACGCACACGTGGAAGATCCTGGTCTACCGCGCGCCGGGCGACGAACTGCGCGCATGGGCCGCGGTGATGCCGAACGAGGTATTGCCGGAGAATTCGCAGCTCGACGATTTCGCCGCCAGCATCGATGCCATCGAGGACGCTACCGGCTTCGACTTCCTGCCCCAGCTCGGCGCCGCCGAACAACGGCGCCTGGAGGCATCGGTGCATCCGATCGCATGCCAGTGATGGCATGTGCGCCCGCATGCCATCGCGGCGTCACGCATGTCGGGCGCGGTAGGAGGCGAAGCCTCGTGGGCGGATCCGGCCGCCCGCTAGTCGACGAGATGGAGCAGGTGCGCGGATGCGGCGGCCTGGGTGCGATTCTCGACGTGCAGCTTGCTGAGAATGTTGGCCACATGCCAGCGCACGGTGTTGACCGAGATGAACAGTGATGCGCCGATCTGCGTGTTGGACGCGCCTTCGCTCAACAGGCGCAGGACGCGAAGCTCCTTCTCGGTGAGGGACTCGATGACGCCGTCAACGGGGACATGGGTTGCCGCGCTGGGCGAGGACGGCGTCGCGGACGCGGCAGCGGGCAGTGCGGTGGTGGCTGCGGCGCAGATGCGCGCAAGGTAGTCGGCCTCTGCCGACGACAGTTGCGCGGTGCCGTCCTTGTTGCGTGCGAAGGCCAGGAAGGTGGCGCCGGCAACGTCGCCCTGGTCGAGGATGCTGCGGATGAAGCCCTCCGCTGCCCCAAGTGCGAGGATGTCTTTGGCCGTCGCGAACGCGGCAGCTTGCTGGCCGGCGCGAGCGTAGGCGACCAGCAGCAGCGACAGGAGCTGGATCTCGCGCGTGACGCGGCCCGCATGCCTCGCTAGTCGGACAAGTGCCTGCAGGTCAGGGATAGCGGCGTCGGCGCGGCCCTCGGCCACCAGAAGGCGGCAGCGACTGATGGCGCAATGCACGGGCACGCGCGACCATGCATCGGGCAACGGAATCCTATGGTCGATGCCTGCATGGCGTGCAAAACGCTGGGCACCTGCGAGATCCCCCGCCGCCAGTTTCAACCGGATGGATTCACTGTTGACCACGGCATTGGTGCGCTCGAATGTCGTTTTGATATTGGACGTGATGGCCTGCTCGAGGTGGGCGAGGGCCGCGGGGACGTCCCCGCGCGCACCGAGGATCCCGGCCATGGCCAGGAAACTGCTGGTGCGGACGGCCTCCACGTAACCGCACTCGGCCACGCGCGGCAGCTCCCGTTCCAGTACAGCGTGTGCAGCGTCGAGGTCGTTGGTCTCGTAGTCGACCACGGCCAGGAGCATGCGCGGCATGGCAGCGTTGAAAGAATGCTCGCCCGTGCACTGCACGGCATCGCGTATCGCGCGGGCGAACGCCTCTCTCGCCATCAGGAGCCTTCCCTGCGCGAGATGTACCAGCCCCGCGAGGCACTGGGCGTAGCAGACCCCATACAGGTTCTCGATCTCACGGTTGAGGGGCTCGGCCTTCACGGCACATGCCATCGCCTGGCTGAAGTCGCCTCGCGCGAGTGCGGCCAATCCAGCGACGTTCCAGAGGTTGGCCGACAGGAATTGGTAGGCGGGTGTCTCCGGGAAGCGGACCGATGCCATGGCCGACGCCCGCTCGATGTCATCGGATACCAGGGCGCCCATCGTGCGCAGTATGTGGATCTCCGCCTGCAACAGGTGGCGGGCGTCGTCCGAACCCTGGACCAGCGCTTCCGCATTGCCCCCGACCTGCTGCAGCAGGCGCTCGGCGGTGTCGACATGACCCATGGCGGTCATCGCCCAGCACCGGTACAGCAGCAAGCGAGGGTTCTTGCGGGTGACCTCTTCCGGGAAACGTTGCATCCAGCGCGCAACCTGCGGGACATCGCCACGGGTGATCATGCGGATGGCGAGGCGCTCGACCAGCTGCGCGGCATGGTCGAAATCGCCGCCATCCAATGTCAGGTTGGCGGCCTCCTCGTCCAATCCTGCGTTCTCGAACCACTGACTGGCGATCCGGTATAGATCGAGAGGCGCGCCGGCATGCTGGCGACCGAGCTGCACGCGCAGGAAGTCGCGGAACAGATGGTGGTAGCGGTACCACTTGCGCTTGAGGTCCAGCGGAAACAGGAACAGGCCCTGGGCCTCGATCCGCTCGATCATCGCTTGCGCGTCGTCGCGGCCTGTCAGGGCATTGCAGACATCCGCGTTCATGCGTTCCAGGATCGAGGTGTACAGCAGGAACTGCTGGACCTCCTCCGGTTGGCGACGCACGACCTCCGAAGCCAGGTAGTCGGCGATGTCGCGTGTATCGCCGGACAGCGCTTGCAGCGCTTCCGCGTGGTCAGGACTTTCCTTGAGGAACAAGCTCGCCAACTGCAGGCCCGCCCCCCAACCCTCGGTATGGCCGAGCAGCACGCCCAGCTGATGCCGCGACAGGCGCAAGTCGTGCACCTGTCGTAGGAAGGAGTCCGCCTCCGCCGTATTGAAGGCCAGGTCGTGTGCGTTCAGTTCGTGCAACGCGTCGCTGGCCCTATAGCGTGCGATGGGCAGCGCAGGCGTGACGCGGCTGGCGATGACGAGGTGGAGTCGCGCAGACGTCCGTTCGATAAGAAGCTGTACCAGCTCGTTGAGTTCAGGGGTCTCGGCGAGGTGGTAGTCGTCCAGGAAAAGAACGCGATCGTCGTCGAGACGATCGAGATCGTTGGCGATCCGGATGGTCACCTCGTCCACGTCCAGCGATGCCACGCGGCCTTCCACGAAACTCTCCGTCGAGGAGGAGACGACCGGATGCTGGCGATTGAAGCCGGCGATCAGATGGCTGACGAAAACGAATGTGTTTCGGTCGGCGCGATCGAGCGATAGCCATACCGCCCGTTCGCCGAGGTGCCGATGACATTGCGCGACCAGCGTGGTCTTGCCGAAGCCCGCGGCCGCCGTCACCAGCACGACCTTGGGCAGATTGCACGCCAGGCGCGTCGTCAGACGGGGGCGGTCTATCGCCTCGGCGAGCAGCGCGGGCGGCCGGAGTTTCGTGGACAGGATTTGCGATGTACGAGGCGACATGGCGTTTCCTCTCGGGGCATTCGCGGTCCAACACGGAGCGGGCAGCTTGCTATCAGATCGCGGCATCGTCGTCGCGGTTGTCCGCTTCGACTGCATCGCGAGGAATGTGACACCTCCGACGTTTCGCCTCTGAAGGAATCTACTCCTTCGAATGTCCGCACGCATTTGTGACAGCGACGGCGTAGCCGGACGGGTCGTGCTGCTGCAAGACCATCCTTTCAGACGGCGACAGTGCGCTGCGTCGCGCGCAGAGTGCCAATCACGACTCAACCCAACGCGAATGGAGGTCACCATGCAAGGCTTCGAGACAAACACGTTGTGTGCGGCTGCGACCGATGACAGGACGGTCGGCAGGCAGGGCTTCGCCCCCGTCGCGGAAAGATCCGACGACGAGGGTGCGCGTATCGATGATCCCCTCCCATCCGAAACGCTCGCGTGCGCCACGCATGTATGGGATTGGCCGGAAGGTCAGCTGGGCCGCATATCGGCGGCCGTGATCGGGCTGGGGCATGCCGGTCTCCCGATGGCGGTGGCGATGGCACGGATGTTCCCCACCATCGGATTCGATATCGACGAGATCCGCATCTGGATGCTGCGAAGGGGCGTCGACTGCACCGGTGAGGTGTCGGAGAGCGACCTCGCGAGAACGCGGTTGGACCTGCATGACGACAGGGAATCTCTCGCAGGCTGCAACTTCTTCATCGTCGCCGTCCCCACGCCGCTGACGGCGGGAGGGAAGCCCGACCTCTCGCTGCTGGAAGCTGCATGCGCATTGATTGGTGGAGTGATGCGGCCGGGCGCCATCGTCGTATTCGAGTCCACGGTGTTTCCCGGTGCCACCGAGGAGGTCTGTGGTCCAGCACTGGAGAGGGCGAGCGGCCTGGCGTGCGGCATCGATTTCAAGCTGGCTTACAGCCCCGAGCGCGTGAATCCGGGCGACCCGGAGCACACGCTGGAGAGCGTGATCAAGGTGGTGTCGGCCCAGGACGCGAAATCACTGGCCGTCGTCGCGTCCGTGTACGAAGCGATCATTGGTGCGGGAGTCCATCGGGCCGCTTCAATCAAGGTCGCGGAGGCGGCGAAAGTGCTCGAGACGACACAACGCGACGTCAACATCGCGCTGATGAACGAGATGGCGAAGATCTGCGCGCTGGTCGGCATCCGCACCGCCGATGTGCTGAAGACGGCATCGACGAAGTGGAACTTCCTTCCCTTCACTCCCGGGCTGGTGGGCGGCGGCCATCACATCGGTGTGGAGCCGCTCTACCTCAATGCGCGGGCGGAGCAACTGGGCTACCACCCGGAGATCATCCTGGCAGGGCGCCGGGTCAACGACAGCATGCCGGCCTACGTGGCCAGCCGCATCGTGCTGGCGCTCGCGGCGAAGGAGAAGAAAGTGCGTGGTGCTCGCGTGGGCGTACTCGGCCTCGCCTTCAAGGAGGGCATCGGAGACCTGCGCGACTCAAAGGCGTTCGAACTGGCTGAAGCCCTGGGCATCTACGGGATCAAGGCGCGCGTCGCCGACACCCGGGCCGACTTCTACGAGGCGCGGCGCGAGTACGGCATCGACCTGGAGGACGCGACGGGCTGGACCAGCCTCGACGTACTCGTGCTCGCCGTGCCGCACCCGGAGTACGTCGACGGCATCCATACCCTGATCGACCACGCGCTGCGCCCGGGCGGCTTGCTGGTCGACATCAAGTCGGTCATCGAACCGTCCAGCCTGCGCGAGGACGTGGTGCTGCTATCGCTGTAGCTGCGTGCTTGGGTCCACGGTGTCGCGTGGGTGCTGCAGCGCCCATTCGACGGCGCTCCGCAGGTCGCGAGCGCCCTCGTTGCCATCGTCGGGGCGCTGGACCAGCACGGCGTGGAAAAGCTGCAGCGCGGCGTCGTCGAGGTCGCCACGCAGCACGACCGCCAGCAACGTGCCGCTGCGCCAGCGTTCGAGCAGGGGAAGCACGAAGCCGATGCCGCGATGGGCGATCACCGATCGCACCGCGCGTCGCTGCAGCCACAGGTCGATCGCGCTGAACGGGGATGCGGCACCGGGCGAGGACAGGGCCAGCACGACCAGACGTTCGTCGTCCGGCGCATCGCGATGCAGGACATCCAGTGCCGCGGAGAGCCGCGGCATGCGCTCGTGCAGCATCGTGTTGTTCCAGGCGGCCTGGTGTCCTGGCGGCGCCCGGAGCCAGCCGGCGAGGTAGTCGTCGAGTTCACTGCGCGCAGCGTCCAGCGGCAACCGCGCGGGCAGGAGGTCTTCGTCGCGCAGCCAAGCCCATGGCGCGGGCAGATCGAGCGATGCGAGCCAGCGGTCGAGCCGCGCGTGCAGGGCAGGCGATAGCGTGTTGCGCAACGACGCGGGCTCTCCGTGCAGAAGACGCGCGGACGAGTCACGGCACAGTGCGATGATCGCCAGCATGAGGTCGTCCCCGCCGGCCGCCGTCCTCAGGACGTGGCGCCACTCCTCGGCTTCCTGCAGGTGGACAGGGAGCAGCAACGGATCGCAGGGCGGTCCCCCGCCGGTTGCCGCCATCGCCAGGCATTCGGCCAACGCGGCGCGCTCCGTGCAATGACCACACATGACAGGACTCCGCGGATGAGGGGGCCTCCTCCCTTTCGCGTCCCGGCGCGTTCACCGGACGCTGGCGCCGCGTCATTCGGTGGGAGAGATCGTGCCGGTCCGGTCGAACGTTGCCAGCAGGGCGCGCAAGGCCAGCGTTTCCGCATGCGTCTGGCCATATGCCGCCTGCGCGTAGGCGACGGCATTCACCAGCGTGGTGCGCGCCGCCCGGGGGTCCTTGTCGCGGCGCAGCTCGAGCTCGGCACGCATTACCCGTACGCGCGCCTGCCACGCCGGCCGCTGGTTGGAGGCCGGTTGCTGCGGCAGCGTCGCTTCAAGCGACGACACCAGCGTGTCCGCAAGGACGAGGTCGCCGGTGCGCAGGGCCAACCGCGCCTGCAGCAGGCGGTTGAGCGAGCCCCAGATGAAGTCCGGCGCGTACGCCTTGAGCAGGTCCGCGTTCTCATCCAGCAGGTCCCGGGCCTGCGCGATGTCGCCGGGCGCGTCGCGTTCGATCAGGCCTTCGACCAGGCTGATGCGGTGCAGCGGTGCCAACGGCAGGCGGTTGTGACGGCTGGCGGTCAGGGTGGCTTCCAGGATGCCGATGGCCTCGTTCACCTGCTGGCGACGGACAACGGGCGTCGGTGCGCGGAGGGTGAGCAGGCGAAGGGCCAGCATCGACTGGACCCGTTGCACGTCATCATGGTCGGCAGGATAGGCCGCACGCAGGATCGTATCGGCCCGGCGTAGCAGGGCGATGCCGTCGATGCGGCTATCGGGATCGAACAGCGAGGTCAGCGCGCGCACGCGCAGCACGTCGGCGTACTCCGGGTGCTGCTCGCCGTAGTGACGGCGCACGATCGCGTCGGCGCGGTCCAGCCCGTCCTGGCACGCACGCAACGCACCGAGCGCGCAGTCGGCGTGGGCCAGCAGGCGCCAGGCACGGCCGACCAGCGGATGCGACTCGCCCAGTCGCCGGCGATAGTCCGTCAGCACCTGCATGGCCAGGCCGCGTCCGTCCTCCATGCGCCCCAGCGCCATGAGATTCTGGGCGACGAGGAAGCGGGCGCCATCGGCCACCAGCGGTGCGCGGTCGCGCGACAGGACGATCGCCGCCTGGAGGTCGGCATCGGCATCGGCGAAACGGATCTGCCGCAGCGCCCATTGGCCGCGCAGCGCCAGCAGTTCCGCCTGCGCGATCGCGTCGCCGTTCTTCCTGGCAAGTGCCAGTGCGAGCGTGAGGGTGCGCTCCGCGTCGGCCCGCTGCAGCTGATGCCATTGGCTGCGTGCCTGCTCGGTCAACAGCTGCACCCGCACGGCGGCAGGGGCATCGTCGCCGGCCGCAGCGAGCGCGTCGTCCGCGACCTGGCGGGCCTCGGCGGGCTTGCCCTGCAGGTTCAACAGCGCGGCCAGGGTGGCGGCGTTGCTGGCGGATTCGTCGGGCTGCAGCGCACTCGCCTCCTGGGCCAGCACCGTTGCGCGGGCGTAGTCGCCGATCGCCATGTAGTTGCGTGCCAGTACGCCGAGGCCGCGCGCCTGCACGCCGGGATACGCGCGCAGGTCCATCGCGCGCATGCGGACTTCGGCGTCCGCCAGCAACTGGTGCGAGGACATCGGCGTGGCGCCGAGCCCCGACAGCGTGGCGGTACCCAGCGTCTGCTCGAATACGTGCGCCAGGGCCTGCGTATCGGCGGCCTCGCGCGCGAGGCGCTGGCTGTGCCAGGCGGCCAGGCCGCCCCCCAATGCCAATGCGAACACGCAGATGGCCACCGCCACGCTGGCTGCACGATGGCGCATCACCGTGCGGCCCATGCGGTACAGGACACTGCCGTTGCGCGCCTGGACCGGCCGCCGTTGCAGCCATGCCTGCAGGTCGGCGCGTAATGCGACGACGGAGGCATAGCGGGCATCCGGCCGGGCGGCGGTGGCGCGCGTTGCGATGGCATCCAGGTCCCCGGCCAGTTGTCGCGCCAGTGCGGTCGCCGAGCGGACACCGCGTGCGCGCGTCGCCTCGGGTGGCAGGCTGGCGGCCAGCCGTGACATCAGCGCATCCGGTGCTTCGACGGCTGGCGCCGGGCGTGGCGCCAGCTGCAGCGGCGAACGGGTGGGCGGCAGTGCGCCGCCCAGCAGCGAGTACATCAACCGGCCCATCGACCACACGTCGGCGGTGACATGCGTCGCGATGTCCGACAGCGCTTCCGGCGCGGTGTAGCCCTGCGACATCGCCAACCGCGGCACGCTGCCGGGTGCGGTCAGCGAGGCGGTCAGGCCGAAGTCGAGCAACTGCACCTGGCCGTCGTGGGTCACCATCAGGTTGGACGGTTTGATGTCCTGGTGCAGGACATGATGGTCGTGCGCGTAGGCGAGTGCATCGCAGGCCTGCACGAGCAGCACCACGCGCTGCCGCAGGGTCGCCTGGCGCCGGTCGCACCAGACATCGATCTGGTCGCCCTGCACGTAGCGCAGGGCGAACCACGGATTGCCATGGCGGTCCACGCCGCCGTCGATCAATCCGGCGATCCCGGGGTGGTCCAGCGCCGCCAACGTCTCACGCTCGCGCAGGAAACTGGCGACGAGGGGCGGCGACGACAGTTCGCGGTGGATGCATTTCAGCGCCACCCGCTGCCGGTACTGGCCGTCATCGCGCTGCGCTTCGTAGACGGTGCCCATGCCACCGGCACCAAGGATCCGCTCGATGCGCCAAGGACCCAGCCGCTGGCCGAGCAAGGGATCGCGTGCGGATGCGGTCGGCCTCGCCGGGATGGCGAGCGTGCCGGTCACCTGGTCAAGAAGGTCGGTCTGCCGGCCAGCGTCCAGCGCCATGTCCGACGACAGCAGGCGCTGCAGCATGCGGTGGGTGTCGGGATCTTCGGATGCCAGGGCGGCCAGCGCTGCGGCACGGTCCCCGAGCGGCAGCGCAAGGTACTCGTCGAACAGCGCCAAGGCGCGGAGGACGGGTGCGCTCATGCGCGCCGGCCCGGAGGATGGCGCACGTTCCGGGCGGTCGCGCGCATTCCGGCGGAGTGATGGCAGGGGCACCTCATGGGACGATCCTCCCGGCGGGTAGTGTCATGTGAGGTGACATCGGCAAGACGCACGCCGACAGGACGCAGCAGCGGGCGCCACTGAGGGGGGCAGGAGCGCCCGGACACATGTACCACGACGATGACGCGGCAAACACACGCGCCGGTCCAGACTCCTGGCATCGCACAGGAGAACACGTATGACGACCCCGACCCGAGAAGACGTCATCCTGCAGCTGGATCGCGTGGATACCGCGCTGGAAGCGCCCGACGCCGACAAGGCGGCGCTGATGCGGCAGGCCGTTGACTGGCTGGCGGAGAACCCGCCGAAGGTCGCGGCAGATGCGCTGTACTACCGCGAGCGTCTGCAGGTGATCCGCGAGCGCCACGGCGTGGCGTAGCGCACTGCCGCTTACGCCTGGTACTGCTTCTCTTCGATGAAGCGGGAACCCGCCAGGCGGTTGATCGTGTTCTTCACCGCAATGCGCTCGCCGTTGCGCTGAGCGACCGCGCGCGCCAGCGTGACGAATTCCTCGTCGAAGGCCTGCGCGGCTTCCTTGGCGCGCAGTGCGTCCTGCACGTCCCACATGCGCTCGTTGATCGCACGCAGGTCGCGCTTCAGCGGGGCGAGTTCGTCCTGCGCGCCTTCCAGCGGCATCCACAGCGCACGCAGGCCCTCCAGTTCGACCTGCACGTGCTGGCGCTTGCCGGCGTCTTCGATGCGTTCGGCCTTGATCTCGAGGATGGTCAGCTTGTCGGCCAGTTCGCCGATGGAGACGGGGATGAGAATGGTGTTCATGCGCCCATTCTAGCGCTGGTGGGGGCGATGACGGCGTGCATGGCATGATGCGCCGTCCCTTGATGGTCGGAGAGTGCCCGCATGCTGCAGCGCCTGTTCGTGTCGATCTTCCTGTTGGCCGTATCGCCTCTGGTGCTCGCGGCGCCGTCGCAGGTCCGCATCGTCCAGCAGGAGGGGGCGTACGTATTGCTGGTGGATGGTGCGCCGTTCCGCGTGAAGGGTGCCGGCATGGGCGGGGAAGGGCAGGAGGCCTTGGCCGCGCGAGGCGGCAATTCCTTCCGGACCTGGAGCACCGGCCTGGACGAGGCCAGGGTGCGCGTGATGCTGGACCGCGCGCAACGCAACGGCCTGAAAGTGGCGATGGGCATCGAGGTCGGCAACGAGCGCCACGGGTTCGACTACGACGATGCCAACGCGGTGAAGAAGCAGCGCGAGCGCATCCGTCGCGAAGTCGCGCTCTACAAGGATCATCCCGCCGTGCTGATGTGGGTGGTGGGCAACGAACTGAACCTGCATTACAGCAATCCGAAAGTCTGGGATGCGGTGGGCGGCATCGCCGACGCGATCCACAAGGAAGATCCGAACCACCCTGTGATGACCACGTTGGCCGGCTTCGACAAGAAGCTCATCGACCTGCTGAAGGCGCGTGCGCCATCGCTGGACCTGATCGGCATCCAGCTGTACGGCGACATCGGCGCATTGCCGGAGAAGCTGCAAAGCAGTGGATGGACCGGTCCGTACGTCGTCACCGAATGGGGCCCGACCGGCCATTGGGAAAGTCCGTTGACCACGTGGAAGGCGCCGATCGAGGACGATGCGTCGCGCAAGGCAGCCCTGTTGCAGCAGCGCTACGAACAGGTGATCGCGTCGGACACCAAGCAGGGATTGGGCTCGTACGTGTTCCTGTGGGGCAACAAGCAGGAACGCACGCCGACGTGGTACGGCCTGTTCCTGCCCAGCGGCGAAAGCACGCCGGCGGTGGACGCGATGCAGTACGTCTGGACCGGCGCGTGGCCTGCGAACCGTGCGCCGTCGATCCAGCCATTGCGGCTGGACGGCCGTGTCGCCCTCGACAGCATCACGCTGGCGCCGGGCAAGACGTACACCGCGCAGGCCAAGGCGCACGATGCTGAGGGCGATCCGCTGCGTTATCGCTGGACCGTGCTGCACGAAAGCACCGCCACCAGCATCGGTGGCGATCGCGAGGATGTGCCGCCTGCGGTCGCGCTGGCCGTACAGGAAGACGGCAAAGGTGGCATGACCTTCACCGCACCGGAGACGGCGGGCATGTACCGGCTGTTCGTCGAAGTCCACGACGGCCAGGGGCATGCGGCCTACGCCAACCTGCCGTTCCGGGTGGAAGCGCGCTGACGGTTCCGTACACGGTGGCTATCAAGTCCCGGTCGCGGCTGTCGCGTCGACCGGCGTGTGACGAGCATCGGAGCTCCTTCCCGAAACCGGAGCATCCGCATGACCATGACCCAAACCCGCGCGCTGCACGCGCGGTGGCTGTTGCGCCTTTCCGCCGCTGCCGCGTTGATGCTGCTGGCATCGACCGCGCTGGCGCAGACGCGCCAGATCTTCATCTACCACGAGACCGACACCTTCAAGGTGGAACTGCGTGGTCAGGCGCAGATCTGGGCCGCCGACATCCCGTACAAGAAGCGCGTCCGCGTGCTGACCAACCTGGTCGCGTTTCGGGAGAAGTTCGACCCCGTTGCCGAGCGTGACATCGTGATCCAGTTCTACGACCACCTTGCGCGGAAGCATCCGGAGGTGCTGGAGAAGATGCGCAATCACGGCCGCGCCGCGAACACCTGGATCCAGAGTCCCGATTCGCAGGCGTACTACAGCCGTACCGAACACGGCAGCTTCACCTACGACGTGGTGCGGATCGACGACTTCAGCTACTCGCCGCGCAAGAATCCGCAGGCAAAGACGCCCGGTTACATCAAGGCGATGGAGATCCTGGGCATCAAGCCCTGAGGGCGGCTCCGGCGGTCGACCCCAGCGTTCCACGCATGGGGTCGACCTTCGCTGCTGCGGCGCAGCATAATAGTGGCATGGATGTCGCATCGCCCCCCGTTTCCTTCCCCTCCGTCGCCGAAACCCTGACTGCACGTCAGGTCGGCCTGATCCTGTTCGCGCTGACGCTGGGTGGCTTCGCCATCGGCACCAGCGAGTTCGCCAGCATGGGGCTGATGCCCAACATGGTGGCCTCGCTCGGCGTGACCGAGCCGCAGGTCGGCCATCTGATCAGCGCCTACGCGCTGGGTGTGGTGGTCGGTGCGCCGCTGCTGGCGATCCTCGGGGCGGGCTGGAAGCGCAAGACCCTGTTGCTCGCACTGATGGGGTTCTATGCGCTTGGCAACCTCGCCAGTGCGCTTGGGCCGACCTATGAAAGTCTCCTTGTCTTCCGATTCATCGCAGGCCTGCCGCATGGCGCGTACTTCGGCGTCGCCGCGCTGACGGCGGTTGCGATCAGTCCGCCGAACAAGCGCGGCCGCGCGATCAGCCTGGTCATGCTGGGCCTGACGCTGGCCATCCTGATCGGCAATCCGCTGGCCACCTGGCTGGGCCAGATCATCGACTGGCGCTGGGTGTTCGCCGCGGTGGCGATGGTGGCGCTGAGCACGGCGCTGCTGCTGGCGGTCTGGCTGCCGGCCGGTATCGACGGCGCGAAGGCGCATCCCCTGGACGAACTGCGCGCCTTCAACCGCCTGCCGGTGTGGCAGGCGCTGGCGATCGGTGCGATCGGCTTCGCCGGCATGTTCTCGGTCTTCAGTTACCTGGCACCGACGATGCTGGAGGTGACGCGTGTGTCGCCGGCATGGATTCCGCTGGGCCTGGCCGGGTTCGGCGTGGGCGGTGTGATCGGCAATTTCGTGGGCGGCTGGCTGTCGGACCGTTTCCAGTTGCGCGGCGCGTGGATGGTGCTGGCCTGGGCGATGGTGGCGCTGCTGATGTTCCCGCTGTTGGCGAAGGGATTGCCGACGATCCTGTTGGCCACGGTAACCATTGGATTGATGGGCGCACTGGGTCCGATTCTGCAATCCCACCTGATGGACGTGGCTGGCGATGCGCAGACGCTCGCTGCCGCCTCCCACCATGCCGCCTTCAACACCGCCAACGCACTGGGACCTTGGCTGGGCGGCATGGCGATCACGGCCGGTTACGGCTGGACATCGACGGGTTACGTCGGTGCGGCAATGGCGGTCGCAGGCCTGCTGATCTATGTGTGGGCACAGCGGACCTTGCGCGGTGCGAGCACGCCGGCCAACGTTGCCTGCGACACCGCCTCCTGAGTGCTGTCATCCCTGTGTCATGAAGTAACGCATTGAGTTGGGCCAGGATTTTCGGGTAGCACGCGATTGCTGTGCAGGCGTGTCACGAAACTGCAATAAAAAACATCGCCGTGCGGGCGTCAGTGCGGCTTAACTCCGTGCATTCGACGCCGTTAAGAAGAGCGTCCCTTCCTCTTCGCGTCGTGCCGCATGTCGTCTTCCGTCCCCCGTTCCTACAGCCTGCAGGCCAAGCTGCTGGGCTCCCTGACGCTCGGTCTCGTCGTCATCCTGCTGTGCGCGCTCGTGGGTCTGGGCTCCGCATGGCTGAGCCTGTCGACGGAGGTGCCGCCGCAGGTGGCGCAGGCCGCCGAGGGCGAACGCCTGAGCCGCGACTTCCGCGTGCAGGTGCAGGAGTGGAAGAACATCCTGATCCGCGGTCACGACGAAGAACAGCGCACCAGGTACGTCGCGGCGTTCGACGAGAAGGGGCGCGAGGTGGCGGCGCTCGCCGGCTCACTGTCGACCACGCTGGCCGATGCCGAAGCGCAGCAACTGGCCCGGGATTTCCAGGCACAGCACACCACGCTGGAAAGCAACTACCACGCGGCGCTGGAGCAGTTCGCCGCCGCCGGTTACGACACGCAGCAAGGCGATGCCCTGGTCAAGGGCATGGATCGCGAACTGGGTAAGACGCTGGAAGCCCTGATCGCGCGTACCAAGGTGCTTGCCGACGCGGCCGTGGTGGCGCGTTCGCAGGAAGCGCGCCGCACGCTGGTGCTGTGCGCGGTGCTGTCGGTGCTGGCCGCGCTGGTGTTGGTCGCGGTGCTGGGCTGGTGGATCCGCCGGTCGGTCATCCGCCCGGTCGTCGATGCGGCGAACGTCGCGCGCGCCGTGGCCGCGGGCAGCCTGGATCCGCGCATCCACGTGCGCAGCGGCGATGAGATCGGCCAGCTGGGTACCGCGATGCTGGCGATGACGTCCACACTGAAGGGCGTGATCGCCGCACAGAGCGACATGGCCACGCGTCATGACGAAGGCCAGATCAGCTATCGCATGGACGACGGTGCGTTCCCGGGCGAGTACGGCCGCATGGTCCGCGGCGCCAACACGCTCGTCGCCTCGCACATCGCGGTGAAGATGCGCCTGGTAGAGATCATGCAGCGCTATGCCATCGGTGATCTTTCCGTCGACATGGACCGCCTGCCCGGCGAGAAGGCGGTGCTGACCGATGCGATGGATGCCACCAAGGCCAACCTGTCGGCCATCAACGGCGAGATCAAGCGGCTGGCGCAGTCGGCCGCGACGGGCGACTTCTCGCTGCGCGGCGATGTGCGCAAGTACCAGCACGATTTCCGCGACATGGTCGCCGGCCTGAATCGCCTGATGGAGACCACCGACGCCAACCTGGCCGAGGTGTCCCTGCTGCTGCAGGCGATCGCCCGCGGTGACCTGACCGCACGCATGGAGGGCGACTTCCACGGTGTGTTCGCGCGCATGCGCGACGACGCCAACGCCACGGTCGTGCAGCTGCGCGACATCGTGCGGCACATCCAGGGTGCTTCAGCGTCGATCGATGCGGCGGCAGGCGAAATCGCGGCCGGCAACACCGACCTGTCGCGCCGCACCGAACAGCAGGCGGCCAATCTGGAGGAAACCGCGGCGTCGATGGAGGAGCTGACCTCCACCGTGCGCCAGAACGCGGATTCCGCCCGTCAGGCGAACCAGCTGGCGATCGGTGCTGCGTCCATCGCGTCGGAAGGCGGAGCAACCGTGTCACGCGTTGTCACCACAATGGCCGACATCGAACAATCCTCGAAGAAGATCGCCGAGATCATCTCCGTCATCGACGGCATCGCGTTCCAGACCAACATCCTGGCGCTCAACGCCGCGGTGGAAGCCGCCCGTGCCGGTGAGCAGGGCCGCGGCTTTGCTGTCGTGGCGAGCGAAGTGCGTACCCTCGCCCAGCGCTCGGCCAATGCGGCCAAGGAGATCAAGGGCCTGATCGAGACGTCCGTGGACAAGGTCGCCGACGGTTCGGCGCTGGTGAACCAGGCCGGCGCGACGATGGCCGAGATCGTGGCCAGCGTGCAGCGCGTGACCGACATCATGGCCGAGATCTCCGCTGCCTCGCAGGAGCAGAGCGCCGGCATCGAACAGGTCAACCAGGCCATCGTGCAGATGGACGAGACCACCCAGCAGAACGCCGCCCTGGTGGAAGAAGCCACCGCCGCCGCCCGGTCGATGGAAGAGCAGGCGCAGCAGTTGATCCAGGCGGTGGATGTGTTTGTCCTGGATGCACGGCCTGCCTCGGCGTCCCGCGTCCTGGCCGCCGCCTGACCCGTCGGCGACGGGCGGCCGCGCTCACTCCGGCGCGGACGCCGCCGGTGGCGAGCCCGAGCGCCAGCGCCGCGTGGTGCGCTGGAAGAACTGGCTGTTGGGAATCTGCAGTACGGTGTCGCCGCGCAGGGTGTCCTCTTCCAGCAGCGTGGTGTAGAGCAGGTTGATGTCGATCACGCGGCCGCGCAAGCCCGGCTTGTCGCCGTTCTCCAGCACCTCGATGTGGTCGTGCACGCGGAACGGCCGTGTGGTCAGGATCAGCACGCTGCAGAAGATGTTCGACAGCACGCTCCAGGCGGCGAAGAACGC
This sequence comes from Pseudoxanthomonas sp. PXM01, assembly GCF_014851815.1. Classification (GTDB taxonomy): domain Bacteria; phylum Pseudomonadota; class Gammaproteobacteria; order Xanthomonadales; family Xanthomonadaceae; genus Pseudoxanthomonas_A. The sequence goes on along the minus strand of NZ_JACVAJ010000002.1, from coordinate 983,833 downwards.
GACGGCAGCCACCGCGGTGAAGCCCGTCAGCGCCGTCCACAGCACACTGCCGGAAACGCCCAGTCGACCCAGCGCCAGCATGGCCGCGGACATGTAGACCAGCGCCCCAAGCAGCCGGCGCGCGCTGACCGCCACCTGCGCCGGCAGGTGGTAGCTGTCGCAGATGCGGCGCACGACGATGCGCAGCACCCGCAGCAGCAGCCACGCACCCAGCAGGATCGCGAGCGCCTGCGCGATCGGAATGACGACGGCGGCGCCCTCCTGCAGCCAACCGTTGAATTCGGGCCACGACATCAGCAGGCCTCCATGGGGGCTGGATGGAGGCGTTCGAGGGAGGAGGGGGCGTGCGTTGTCATGCAGGAAGGGTGACGGCGCCGGTGCGCATGGTCAACCTCAGGGTTCGAACGGATGCGCCTTGCCGCAGGCGAGCACGTGGTTGTAGTCGCTGGACATGCACTGGTAGAAGTCGCGCCGCGGCCCGCTGGCGGATTCGCAGTCCTGCACGCTCAGTACGCCGAGAAGCGAGCGCAGGGCGGGTGCCATCGCGTCGTACGCGGACGGCGTCAAGTAGCCGTCGCGCAGGTTCTTCTCACCGACTTCCAGCATCGTTTCCACGCCGTAGCGCGCATTGTCGACGGCCTTGCTGCAGGCGAGCGCGGTTTCGGTGTCGCTTACCTGCGCCAACTGTTCGGCGATCGCCTCGACATCGGCCTGCACGTCCGCCGGCAAGGCACGGGATGGCGCGACATCGCCTGCGGATGCGCCGGCGGCGAAGGACAGCAGGGCCGCGATGGCGGCGATGCGGAGTGAAAGCCGGCGCGGACGTGACGTGTGTTGCATGGTCGTGGATTTGACATCTGTTTGAAGGAGGACCGCGATTCTAGAGCGCGGGGCGCTTGTGATGTGTTGCCCGACCTTGCAAGAATGCGGTGGGGACGGATCCTTCGCAGTCGGAAGCATGGTGCGTGGTGTCCGGGATGCCCGCTACTTCCACTATGTGAGGACCACATGACCAACAAGCTACTTGCTGCCATCGCGTTCGCCCTGGCGAGCGTGGCGCCCGAGGCGATCGCGGGTGAGTGCGAGGACAACTTCAGCAAGTCCGGCAGCATCTTCTCGGGCGCCGATTTCTCCAGCCGCATCACCGTGCCGGACCAGTCGGTCAAGGATGCGATGGCGCAGATGCGCGGCATCATGATCGGCGAGAAGATGGACGTGATCACCGAGGACGTCGAGACCGGGGCGATGCTGGTCGAGCAACGCTCCACCGGTGCCACGCGCGCGATCCCCACGCTGATCAACATCAGCCAGGAAGGCGGCGCGGCGGTGGTGCAGATGACCGTGAAGACGGAGAAGGGCCAGCTGGCCAAGCAGGATGCGATGCGGCCCTACATGTGCGAAATCCTCGCCAAGTTGAAGGGCGGCAAGGAAGGTCGCGCTGCCGCCACGCAAGGCGCGAAGACGCAGAACAACGCCGACGTGACGGTGAAGGACGTCTACGCGTTCTCGCGCGAGATCGCACGTGAAGCCAAGGGCAATGCGGTCGCCGTCACCGCGCGCCACAAGGGCCGCCACTATGCGCTGCGTGGCCGCGTGGACTACGTGCAGGAGGACGGCGAGGACTACAACGTCTCGTTTGAGATCCCGCAGCCGGGCACGGGCCTGCTGCAGGTGCCCGGCGACAACGAGCCGCGCGTGGGTGTCGCGTGCCTGTTCAAACCGAACCAGCTGGCCAACGTACTGACGTTCCGCAAGGGCGACCGCGTGGTGTTCAAGGGCCAGTTCCTGCGCTACGACGACTTCAAGCGCGTGCTGTGGCTGCAGAACTGCGTGCAGACGCGCTGAAGCCGGATTGCCGCGGACGATCTTCGTCCGGTTGTCCGAAAACAGAAAGGGCGCCCTCCGGGCGCCCTTTCTGTGTCGGCGGGCTCGATGGCCGCCGGGCCGGCGGATGACGTCAGCTGTCCTGGCGCCGGAATACGCCCACGTTGGTGTAGCTGCGGCCGTCGCTCAGATGGCCGCGCATGCGGATGACCAGCGTGTCGGCATCCACCAGTTCGCGTTCCGACCATTGCACTTCCCGGCCGTCGTGCCAGGTGGTCGAGTGGAGTTGCGTGGGGGATACCGATTCGAAACTGAGCGCATCCGCATGTGGGGTGCCGCGATAGGGGTAGGGCGTGCCATCGGCCCTGCCATCGAAGGCGGCGCGGTGGCGCTTGCCGTTCCTGCCCAGCCATTCCGATGCGATCGACAACGCGCCGTCGTCCGCGCACGCCAGCCGGTAGTGTCCGGCGCGCGGCGCACGCCCGAGCTGGTAATCGCACTGCTCCGGGAGCAGGTGCCAGGTGCCGGCGAATGCGGCGGCGGCATGGATCGTCATCTGCACTCCTTGTGCGGTAAGGACGGGTTTCGACGGGAGGGGTCCATGCTAGCGAGCCCCCCCGGTGGGGCGGCTGCCAACGCTGTCTCAATTCCACACCCGCGCCTCGCGCCGAGGGCGGGAGAGTGACCGGATGCCGTGACAAATGTGATGCGAAGTGCGACGCAGGCCACAGCGGAGCGCCCGACGGGTGCATCAGGGGGCGGGTACGGCATCGGGAGATCCCGACGGCATCTTCGAGCCGGATCAAGGGCAGCAGGCGTCCAGCCAGCAAGGCCTGTCAGCGACGCGCTGTACGCGCCCCGGTGTGCGGCCGGCCGGCTAATCCGTCTGCGGACTGGTCGACGCGTTCAGGCAGAGCCAGGGCGGCACGTCGAGCGCATGGGCCAGCGCATCTGCGACCAGCAACTGGACCAAGGCATCATGGACCGTGGGGTCGACGGTCCTCAGCACCGCCAGGGCATTGGCCTGATCGTCGTCGGCCATTTCACAGTACGCGCTGAACAGACCCATCGCGAGGGCCTTGGCCTGCTTCATGCCTGTGCCGTTCCGACGATCCACGCGATGCCCAGCGCAGCCGAGGGCGCAACGCGGTGGGCGGAAGAGGCGGAAAGGGGATGATGAAGCACGTCTGTAGGATTCGCTGCCGGACGGCATTTCCGGACGTACGTCCGCAGCGCGGTACCTCAGACGGGGTCGGGCAGCTCGCCTTCGCCGAGATGGCTGAACAGGAAGGCGCGCGCCTTCCGCCAGTCGCGGCGCACGGTGCGCTCGGTCACTTTCAGCACGCCCGCGATTTCCAGTTCGCTGAGCCCGCCGAAATAGCGCATCTCCACGACCTGTGCCAGCCGGGCGTCCAGCTTGGCCAGGTCGTTCAGCGCCTGATCGAGGATCAGCAACTGCTCCAGCCGTGAGCTCTGGCCCGGCTCGGTGGTCTCGTCCAGCGGCAGCAGGTCCATGCCTTCGCCACGCTTCTCCGCCAGGGTGCGGCGGACCTCGTCCAGCAGGACGAAGCGCATGGCGCGCGCGACCAGCGCCACCAGGTGGGCGCGGTTCTCGACGCTGAAGTCGGCGCTGGCCAGTTTCAGCCAGGTCTCGCTGATCAAGGACGTGGGAGAGCGCACGTGGCCACGGCGCTGCTGGCGGATCTGCGACCGGGCGATCTGGTGCAGGTCGCGGTACAGCAGCGCGTAGATGCGGTTCCAGGCACCGGCCTGGCCCTTCTCGACCTCCCCCAGCAGCTGGGTGACGGAATCCGGGTCCGGGGGAGGTATCGCGGTCACGTCGAGCGAGCCCGGCATCTCCCCAGTGCCGGCCTCCGTTCCGCCGATGTCCCATCGCCCTGTCATGTCCGGAATGTGCCTGCCATCACGATCTCGTTCCTTGCATATAAGACCCCTCCCGGGGCCATCAAGCAAGCCTTGGCACGCCTTCTGTGGGCTGAGGCCCAAGGGGCGGCGCGAGCGGCAAGCGGTGAATGAGTGAGACAGGTGTATCGAGACGGCGGGATCCACGAGAGGACGGCATGCGTAGTTTGAGGAAGGTATGTGCGGCAGGGCCATTGGCGATGAAGCCGATGGCGAGGGAAAACACCATCGCGGCGGAGAGGGGGACGGGCCATGGTGCATGAGGGCGCGGCGGATCCCGCGCGGAAGGAAGGCGACGCGAGGGGAGAGCAGGAGATGGCCGTCGCGCTGCCCGCGCACTGGACGCTGCCGCAGGGCGTGGGTCCTCGCGCGATCAGCCAATGGCCCATCACGGAGCGCCTGACGGCAGAAGAATGGAAGCGCCTGATGCACGCGTTGCCTGGCCGCGTCGGCGCACGGGCGCGTCACGGTGGCAATGCGCGCCGGTTCATCGAGGCGGTGCTGTGGGTCGCACAGACCGGCGCCTACTGGTCGGACCTGCCGCGGGACTTCGGTTCATGGCACGGCATCTACGTCCGCTTCATCCGTTGGGCACAGGATGGCAACTGGACCCAGGTGCTGGCGCATTTCGACCCGCAGGACCAGCGCGCTCTCGATCTGAATGCCTTGATCGAGCGCTACCTGCATCGCAACAACACCAAGTACCTCAGCCGGGCCATGCGCGCTTCCTGAGCATGTCCTGTGACGTGCAAGGCAACGCGAATAGGTAGGGCAAGTCCTTGCAGAACCGCGGGCTGGCGTGACGGGGGTGAGGTGTCCCCCCACGCTCATCCGCAGACCGCTATCCGCGGGCGTACCCCCGCCCGTGGCTAGGTGGGACCACTCCAATCCCCAGGGAGTGTGTCCATCGCCGTCCGTGCCCGACACATGGGCGGCGTCGCGCTCAGGCGCCGAGGGGAGGCGCAATGCCTCCCCTCGTTTTTTACGGCATCCACGGATCGATGACATTCCGCTTCGGTGCGCTTAACGTGCGATGGCCTATCGTCGTGGCCCCATCCCTGCAAGCAGGAGGCCACATGACCACGCATGTTTTCACTGCCGAGGATTCCGCGGGCCGTCGCTGCCGCATCCAGGTGACCCGGCGCGACGAAGCCGATGCGTCCCGCGGAGACGGCCCCCAGGCGCCCGCCTACGTGCTGGAGGACGGCAGCCATGTGCGCCGGATCGACAACGACACCTTCCAGATCATCGGCACCGGTGCCTACGTTACCCGCGTGCCCGACTGACCCGACAGGTTGCGGGCCATCGCCCGTGACCGGTCAGTAGATCGCGGCCGCATGCAGCGGGGCGGCATGGTCCCAGGTGGCGCGTGCAGCGAGGAAGCCCAGCTCCACCAGTACGCCGGTGCCGATCACGATGGCACCCTGCTGTTCGACCAGCTGCACAGCCGCTTTCAGCGTGCCACCGGTCGCCAGCACGTCGTCGATCACGATGACGCGCGCGCCGGTGGGCAGGGCATCGGCGTGGATTTCCAGACGGTCGCGCCCGTACTCCAGGCCGTAATCGAGCGACAGGGTATGTGCGGGAAGTTTGCCCGGCTTGCGTACCGGTACGAACCCCACGCCCAGTTCGCGCGCCAGCGCGGCACCGAGAATAAAGCCGCGTGCTTCCACGCCCACCACCGCATCGAGCGATGCATCCCTCCACGGCGCGGCCATCGCGGCAACCGCGTGGGCGAAGCCGTTGGCGTCCGCCAGGACCGGCGTGATGTCCTTGAACAGGATACCGGGCTTGGGAAAGTCGGCGATGTCGCGCAGCAGGTCAGTCCAGGCGGGCATGGTGGCGCTCGGCAGCAGAGGGGGCGCCGATCCTACCCCAGACCCGCTGTCGCGTCGTGGCGGACGACCGGGCACGTGGCGGTGGGATGCACTCTCCCGGGATGACCCGCTAATCACGGTCCGCGGTGGCGACTATTCTCACGCTACCTGTTTGCGGACACTCCCATGAGCGCACCTTTGTCGATGTACCAGGCCTCCGTTCCCGTGTTCCTGCGCGCGCTGCGCAACCTCCGTCATGTGCTGGAAAAGGGAGAGGCGCATGCCCGTGGCCGTGGTGAGGATCCGGCTGCGCTGCTGCAGGCCCGTCTGTACGAGGACATGCTGCCGTTGCTGCGGCAGGTGCAGATCGCGACCGACACGGCGAAGTTCGGTGCGGCGCGATTGGCCGGTGTGGAATCGCCGCGCTTCGAGGACGTGGAAACGACGTTCGACGAACTGTACGCACGCCTGGATGCCATCGCCGGCTACCTGCGCACGTTCGACGAGACCGCGCTGCAGGGCAGCGAAACGCGCGCGGTCACCCTGTCCACGCGCACGCGCGGCGACCTGCACTTCGACGGGCGTGGCTATCTGCTCGGCCACGCGCTGCCGAACCTGTTCTTCCACGTCACCACCGCGTACGCCATCCTGCGCCACCACGGCGTGCCGTTGGGCAAGCTGGACTACCTCGGGCCCGCCGCCTGATCGCGTATTGCGGGTGTCATCCCGCGACGCACGCCTGCGCGCGCGCCAGCAGCAGGGCCTGTTCGCGTTCGTTGCGCGTCATGCCCGCCGCGCGCTCGAACTCCGCGCGCGCTTCATCGCGACGGTCCAGTTTGAACAGCAGGTCACCGCGCACACTGGGGAGCAGGTGGTAGTGCTTCATCGCAGGTTCGTCGAGCAGCCGGTCGACCAGCGGTAGCGCGCTGGCCGGGCCGGTGGCCATCGACACCGCCACCGCACGGTTGAGTTCGACCACGGGCGACGGATTCACCTGCGCCAGTGCGGCATACAGCGTCGCAATGCGCGTCCAGTCGGTGGCCTCGGCGATGTGCGCACGCGCGTGGCAGGCGGCGATGGCGGCCTGCAACGCATACGGGCCGAATGCACCGCCCAGTCGCTCGGCGCGCGACAGCGCCTCCAGGCCGCGCTGGATCAGCAGGCGGTCCCAGCGGCCACGGTCCTGGTCGAGCAACAGCACCGGCGCACCGTCCTTGCCGACGCGCGCGGGCAGGCGCGAGGCCTGGATTTCCATCAGCGCGATCAGGCCGTGCACGTCGGGCTCGTGCGGCGCCAGCGCCGCCAGCATGCGGCCCAGGCGCAACGCCTCTTCGCACAATGCAGGGCGCATCCAGCCGTCACCGCTGGTGGCCGAATAGCCCTCGTTGAAGACCAGGTAGACCACGCCCAGCACCGAGGCCAGGCGTTCCTGCAGTTCGTCGCCGCGTGGAACTTCGAAGGCCACGTCGGCATCGGCCAGCGTGCGTTTCGCCCGCACGATGCGTTGCGCCACGGTCGGCTCGGAGGTCAGGAACGCACGTGCGATCTCGTCCGTGGTCAACCCGCACAGCAGGCGCAGCGTCAGCGCCACGCGAGCCTCCATCGACAGCACCGGATGGCACGACACGAACACCAGCCGCAGCAGGTCGTCGTCGATATCGTGGTCAAGCGCGTCTTCGTCGCGCGCACGGCGCTCCTCGTGCGCGTCGTCCAGTTCGCGCGCGAGTTCCTCGTGCTTGCGGTCCAGCAACTGCAGCCGGCGCAGGCGGTCGATCGCGCGGCGCTTGGCGGTGGTCATCAGCCACGCCCCTGGATTGTCCGGCACGCCGTCACGGGGCCAGGTCTCCAGCGCGATCACCAGCGCGTCCTGCGCCAGCTCTTCGGCCAGGTCCAGGTCGCGCAGCATGCGCGCCAGCCCGGCAATCACGCGCGCAGATTCGATGCGCCAGACGGCGTCGATCGCGCGATGGGTGGGGGAGCTCGACATGCCGCGCATCAGACCACGGCACTGCGGCGGGTGAAAGCCGCAGTGCAGCGGGCAGGGGTGTCAGCGTGCACACGACATCCCCACGCGGGCATCACGCATCCTTCTCGCAGTTGATCATCCACGGCACGCCGAACTTGTCGACCAGCATGCCGAAGCGGACCGCCCAGAACGTCTGCGCCAGCGGCATGGTCACCTGGCCGCCGGCCGACAGCGCGCCGAAGATGCGTTCCGCATCGGCGATGCTGTCCACCGACAGCGACACCGAGCAGCCCTTCACGCCCTCGTAGGGATAGTTGGGATGATTGTCCGACCCCATCAGCACGGTCTGCCCGAACATCACGTGCGTGTGCATGATCTTCTGCTTGTACTCGGACGGCATGTCCTCGCAGCCCTCGGTGCCGTCGAAACGCATCAGCGGCCCCAGTTCGCCGCCGGTGGCCTGCGCATAGAAAGTAAACGCGGCTTCGCAGTCGCCATTGAGGATCAGGTAGGGATTGACGTTCATGTCGTGCTCCTTGGGTGGGTGATGACAGGGCGCCAGGGCACGGCGCCGGGGTGGTCTTCCTGCAGTCGACGAACCGGCAGTCCCGGATTCGACAGATGGCAGGCCGGGATTCGTTCGACGGATCGGTCCTTCAGCGGATGGGGTCGCCGGCCTCGGGTGCATCGGCCAGGATCGCCGCGCGCTGACGCCGGGTCAGCCGGTCCCAGGCATAGCCATAGGACCAGCCCACCAGCGCCTTCAGCTCGGTGGTCGGCACAGAGGCCACGTCCACCACGGTGATCCAGCGGTGGATGCCCAGCCAGCGCGCCGGCTTGATGCCGGGCTGGTCGGTCAGTTCCAGGAGCCGCTCCGGCGCCACCTTGAAGCTGAAGCGCCAGCGCTCCGGCTCGCTGGTCTTGAAGTACGCGAAGCGCTTGCCGCCCACCGCATACGTCAGGATGTTGGCGGGCTCGGCGTACAGCTGTTCGACGCTGCCCGGCAGCGAACGGCAATGGCGTTTTAGCGCGGCGACATCCATGCGGGCATGCTACGCCGGGATCGGGGTCGCATGACGTGACCGCGACGCGCTTGCGGTCAGCGACTGCCCTCGATGTCCGATGCGATTTCACGCCGGGTTCGCACCGTCCTGCCGCAAAGTCGGTCCATGACCGAACTCACCATCCTCTACATCGATGACGACGACAGGCACCGCACCATGGTGGCCGAAGCCCTCGAACTGGCCGGCCATCGCGTCACCCAGGCCTCCAGCGGCACTACGGCGCAGGCGTTCCTGCAGCAGCAGCGCTACGACTGCGTGGTGACCGACTACGACATGCCCGGCGTTACGGGAGCAGCGGTGGTATCGGAAGCCCGGCGCCTGCAGCCCGGCGTCACCGTGTGCGTCGTGTCGGGCCACGCGCGCGAGCACATGAGCGACCTGCCGACCGGCACGCTGCTGATGACCAAGCCCTTCAGCGTACCGTTGCTGCTGGACGTGCTGTCGCCGCGGTAATTGGCGGCATCGTGGATCGGTGCAAGAAGACCGTCACCCCGTTCCGGGCGGATCGGCGACACTGCAGGAACACCCGCCACGGAGCGCGCCATGGCCACCCAGTCCGCCTTCACCCGCCTCGCCAAAAAGGCGTCCACCTTCACCGGCCGGCCAGCGTGCTTCGCACTCGCGCTCGGCACCATCGTCGTGTGGGCGATCAGCGGACCCCTATTCGGCTTCAGCGATACCTGGCAGCTGGTCATCAACACCGGCACGACGATCATCACGTTCCTCATGGTCTTCCTGATCCAGAGCACCCAGAACCGGGACACGGAAGCCATGCAGATCAAGCTGGACGAGCTGATCCGCGTCTCGCGCAGCGCCAACAACGCGCTGCTGGACCTGGAGGAACTGGAAGAGAAGGAGCTCGACGACCTGCGTGCACACTACGAAGACATGGCGCGAAAGGCGCGCGAGATGCAGCAGGTGCGGAAAGTGCGATGATCGCGGCACGTGGCGATAGCCAGGGATGGAGACACGATATGAGCCTGGTGGCGCGCGTGGTACTGGCGATGATTCTGTGGCCCGCAATGGCTTTGGCGCAGTCGGTGCCGAGTGTGGGAACGTTCCGTTTCCCCGAGGGCGGTGAGGCGACCTACCACGAGGTCGTGCGTGGCGATACATCCACCCTGGACACCCTGGTGTTTACATACGGCGGGTCCGGCTGCGCGGACCTGGGTCGTTACTGGCTGCCCACGCTTGCCGATGGGCTGGGTATTGATGCGCGGTACGTGGCGCTCAACAAGCGCCACGTAGAAGAGGGCGCGATCGGCGATGGTGGGGGCGCGACGTGTTCGGCCGCGTTCAACCGGCACAACACACCGCGTCAGTGGACGGCGGATTACATGACGTTCATCTCGCAGACGCTGGAGGAGCAGCCGCAGCGTTGGAAGAAGATCGTACTGGTAGGTGGGTCCGAAGGCGGCGCAATCGCGGCCCGCGTGGCGCGGGCACGTACCGACGTGACCCATCTGGTGGTCATTGGCGACGGTGGATGGAGCATGCGCGAGAACCTGTCCTCGCTCATGGGTGCCGATGCGGTGGAGGCCGCGTGGAAGCAGATCGCGCGCCATCCTGACAGCGCCGACATGACGTGGCTGGGCCACCCGTACCGGTACTGGTTTGACACCTTCGACCACGTGCCGCTGATCGACTATCTGGCATTGGAAATTCCGGTGCTGATCGCCATGGGAGAGCGCGACCGCAGCGTCCCGGTGGCGTCCGGCCACGAAGTCGTGCGTGCGGCACACGCGGCGGGCAAGAAGAACATTGGTCTGGTCGTATATCCCGGCGCCGACCACAGCCTGCGTGCCGAAGGCCGTGACTACCTGCCAGAGTTCCTGCGCGGTGCGGGGCAGGGCATCGCCGGAGGACAGGAGGAATGAGCGTCAGGTTGCGGCATGAGTCGCCGCGTCACCATCGCTTCTCCATTCGGTAGTTGTGGATCGCCACGCCATCCAGCACTAGGTCGTTGCGGCCCAGAACAACGAAACCGCGCCGTTCGAACAACGGGCGTGCCAGCTCGCTGGCCTCGACGAAGATCCTCGACAACCCCAGTCTCAATGCATGGTCTTCCAGCGCGGTGTAAAGCAGCGAACCGACGCGCAGGCCCTCGGCTTCCGGCGCCACGTAGAGGAAATCCAGGTGGCCGTCCGCTTCCAGGTCGCCGAAGCCCAGCACTCCGCCGGCATCGTCCTGGGCAACCAGCACGTAGCGTCCGTCGGCACACCGTGTTGCGGTCCGTTCGACGGTCGCCAGCGTCGCCCACGCTGCGACCTGTTCCGCGCTGTAGGCGCGTGGCCCGTAGTGCACGACCGAACGTGCATAAAGATCCGTCAGGACGGGCGCGTCGTGGGAACGATAAGGGCGTAGCGTGGGCGAGGGCATACAGGGCGAAGAGGTGGGCACGGCGCCAGTATGACGTCGCCGCAGGTGGCGATGTCGACGAGGTTGCCGGTCAGCCGGGCAGCAGGTCGCGAAGCGCGTCTTCGAGTACGGGGAAGCGGAACGTGAACCCCTCGGCCAGCGCATGCGCCGGCAGCACGCGCTGGCCCGTCAGCAGCAGGTGCGCCATCTCGCCGAAACCCGCCTTCAGCGCGAAAGCAGGGGTCGGCAGCACGGCGGGACGATGCAATACCTTGCCCAGCGTGCGGGCGAAGACGCGGTTGGTCACCGGTTCGGGCGCGGTCCCGTTGTAGGCGCCGCCGGCGCGGTCGCTGTCGAGCAGCCACGCGATCATCCGCACCAGGTCGTCGCGGTGGATCCAGCTCATCCACTGGCGGCCGTCGCCCATCGGTCCACCTGCGCCCAGCCGGAACGGCGGCAGCATCTTGGCCAGCGCGCCGCCGTCGGCGGCGAGCACGATGCCGGTGCGCAGCCGGCACGTGCGCACGTCCAGGCCTTCGGCCTGCATCGCTTCGGTTTCCCAGTCGCGGCACAGCTGCGCGGCGAAGTCGTCGCCGGGGGCGGCGGATTCGTCCAGCGCCTCGTCGTCGCGCGGGCCGTAGTAGCCGATGGCCGAGCCCGACACCAGCACGCGCGGACGCACCGACTGCCGCGCCATCCACGTCATCAGCGCCTGCGTGGTGCCCAGCCGCGAGCGGCGGAACTCGGCCTTGCGCTCGGCATTCCAGCGGCCGGCCATCAGCGGCTCGCCGGCCAGGTTCACCACCGCCTCAACATCGCGCGCGTCGTCCAGGCTGACCAGGGCGCGTGCGGATGCTGGCACCTGCGTGCGAGCGCGGATGGGATCGCGGGTCAGCACGCTCAGCGCGTGCCCCGCCCGCAGCAGATGCCCGCAGAGTGCGTGGCCGATGAAGCCGGTGCCGCCGGTCAGCAGGACGTGCATGCAGGAGGTCGAGGACGGAGGAGTGTGCAGCGTACGGCGTGATGCGTGTTGCGGACGTGGAACGGACCGTCGGTGCCGACCGCCGGTCAGCTGCGGTTGCGCCCACTACACTACGCACATGCCGCCACATCCCCTGCTTCTGTTGCCCGGCCTGCTCTGCGACGCGCGCCTGTGGCGCGATCCCGCCGAGGCGCTGGCCGACGTCGCCGACATTCACCACGGCGATCTGACGCGCGACGACAGCGTCGCCGGCATGGCCGCGCGCGTGCTGGCCGCGGCGCCGCCGGTGTTCGCGCTGGCGGCGTTGTCGATGGGCGGCTACGTCGCATTCGAGATCCTGCGCCAGGCGCCACAGCGGGTGGCGAAGCTGGCGCTGCTGGACACGAGTGCGCGGCTCGACCCGCCGAAGCGGCTGGCCGTGCGGCGGGCCGGACTGACGATGGCCGAATCGGGCCGTTTCGCCGGGGTCACCCGCAAGCTGCTGCCGCAACTGGTGCACGAGAGTCGCGTGGACGGCACGGTAGGCGAAGAGGTCATGGCGATGGCGCAACGCGTCGGGCGCGATGCCTTCCTGCGCCAGCAGCGCGCCATCATCGACCGGCCCGATTCGCTGCCGCTGTTGCCTGCCATCACCGTGCCCGCCCTGCTGGGTGTGGGCGAGGACGACCGCATGACGCTACCTGAGGAGACCCGGCTGATGCACGAGCGCATCCCCGGCGCGCGGCTGCACGTGTTCGCCCGCTGCGGCCACCTGCCGCCGATGGAAGTACCACAGGAAACCGCAGCCGTACTGCGCGACTGGCTGACCGCGGTGTGACGCGCCGCCGGCATCGCGCACGCGCCTGCACGCGTGCCGACGGCCGATGGCGGACAATGGCGACCTCTTTCATTTTCGATTGAACCCACGGGAGTACACATGGAACTGGCGATGATCGGACTGGGGCGCATGGGCGCCAACATGGCCGAACGGTTGGTGCGCGGCGGCCACACGGTCCGCGGTTACGATCCGGGCGAGGCGGCGCGCCAGCAGGCCGAAACCCGCGGCATCGTCCCGCACGCCAGCCTGCAGAACGCCGTGTCTGCGTTGCCGTCGCCGCGCGTGGTGTGGTTGATGGTGCCGGCCGGTCAGGTGGTGGACGACACGCTGGCGCAGCTGCGTCCCCTGCTCACCGCCGGGGATATCGTCATCGATGGCGGCAACTCCAACTACAAGGACAGCCAGCGTCGCGCGCAGGACCTCGGCGACGCCGGCATCCGCTATGTGGACTGCGGCACCAGCGGTGGTGTGTGGGGCCTGGCCGAAGGCTACAGCCTGATGATCGGCGGCGACGCCGAGGCGGTGAAGACGCTGACGCCGGTGTTCGCCACGCTGGCGCCGACGCCGTCGACCGGCTGGGGCCATGTGGGGCCGAGCGGCGCAGGCCACTTCGCCAAGATGATCCACAACGGCATCGAGTACGGAATGATGCAGGCCTTCGCCGAGGGTTTCGCCATCCTGAAGAAGAAGGAGGCGATGGACTTCGACCTCGGCGCGCTCGCCGAGATCTGGCGCCACGGCAGCGTGGTGCGCTCGTGGTTGCTGGACCTGACCGCCAATGCGCTGCAGAAGAATCCGGACATGGCCGGGATCGCACCGTTCGTGTCCGACTCCGGCGAAGGCCGCTGGACGGTGGCCGAGGCGATCGACCTGGACGTGTCGGCACCGGTGATCACGATGTCGCTGCTGGAACGCCTGCGTTCGCGCGAGCACGATTCCTACGCCGACAAACTGCTGTCGGCGATGCGCAACGAGTTCGGCGGGCACGCGGTCAAGAAGCAGGGTTAATCACCCGGCCTTATCGCAGGCACGATTAGGGTGGCGGCTCCGACCGGAGGAGCCGCCGATGAAGATCCTGATGGTGCTGACCTCGCACGACCGCCTCGGCGACACCGGGCGAAAGACCGGGTTCTGGCTGGAGGAGCTGGCCGCGCCTTACTACGTGTTCAAGGACGCCGGCGCGGAGATCGTGCTGGCCTCGCCGAAAGGCGGGCAGCCGCCGCTGGACCCGAAGAGCGATGCGCCCGATGCGCAGACCGCGGCCACCGTGCGTTTCAACGAGGATGCCGATGCGCTGGCCACACTGGCCGCCACGCAGAAGCTGAAGGACGTGGTGGACGACGAGTTCGATGCCGTCTTCTATCCCGGTGGACACGGGCCGCTGTGGGACCTGGCCGAAGACCAGGATTCGCTGCGCCTGATCGAGCAGACGTTCTCCGCCGGCAAGCCGCTGGCCGCGGTGTGCCACGGTCCTGCGGTACTGCGCCACGCGCGCGGCGCGCTGGCCGAGCCGCTGGTGAAGGACAAGCGCGTCACCGGCTTCTCCAATGAGGAGGAAGCCGCAGTGGGCCTGGCCGGGGTGGTGCCGTTCTCGCTGGAGGACGAACTGAAGAAGAATGGCGCGCGCTACGAGCGCGGTGCGCCGTGGCAGTCGTACGTGGTGACCGATGGCCGGCTGGTGACGGGGCAGAATCCGGCGTCGTCCGCCGAAGCGGCCGAGGACGTGCTGCGTCTGTTGCGCTGACGCATTCACGCACTGTTACCCGCGCGGGGGTAGCGTGGTCGCCAGGCAAGCACGGAGGTGGGTCATGACCGAGGCGCCCCCGCATCTGTATACGCAGCAGGCCGACATCGCCCGTCTGGAGGCCATGATCCTGCAGCTCCCGGACGAAGCCGTCGTACGGCTGGACCTCAACGATGGCGGCAGCATCACCGGCACCGTCGCCGTACGGCCTGCCGTGCAGGTGTTCCGCGACACCGACGGCCACGAGGGCTTCAATGCCGTGGTGCGCATCGATGACCGCCATCGCCCACAGGTGGCGCACTACCTGTGGCTGGACCGCATCGTCACGGTGACGGCCCTGGGTACGTTCTGATGCCTCATCTCCCTTCTGCCGACATCGCGTGCCCTTACTGCGGAGAAACCATCACGCTGGTGGTGGACGACTCCGCGGGCGACCAGCAGTACGTCGAGGACTGCCACGTCTGCTGCAAGCCGATCGAAGTGCGGGTGAGCGTGGACGAAGAAGGTAGCGTGGACGTGGTGGCGTGGAGGCAGGACGAGGCCTAGCCGTGCGCGCGGGTTGACGCCGCGTTCGCGCCATCGTGCCTAGGCTCGCCGCATGCCATCCGGAGTGCACGCGATGAACCCGATCCGCTGCCTGATGCCGCTGCTGCTGTTGGGCTGCCTGTCGTGTTCCGGACATGCGCAGTCGCCGGCCGAGACCGGCCCACAACCGACCTTGCCGGCCCCGCAGAAACGCTGGGTTCCGACGGTCAATGTGGCGCCCGCGGTCGGCTGGCCGGAAGGAACGGCGCCGACGCCCGCGCAAGGCTTGGCCGTCACCGCTTTCGCGCGCGGGCTGGACCATCCGCGCTGGCTGTACGTGCTGCCGAACGGCGACGTACTGGTCGCCGAGACCAACGCGCCGCCCAAACCGGCGGAGAAGAAGGGCCTGCGCACCTGGTTCATGAAGCGCACGATGAAGAAGGCCGGCGCCGCCACCCCAAGTGCCAACCGCATCACCCTGCTGCGCGACGCCAACCACGACGGCATAGCCGAAGTGCGCGAGGTCTTCCTCTCCAACCTGATGTCGCCGTTCGGCATGGCGCTGGTGAATGGCCGGCTGTACATCGCCAACGCCGATGCCATCGTCAGCGTGCCGTACCGCGACGGGCAGACGCGCAGCACTGACAGGCCGATGAAACTCGTCGACCTGCCGGGCGGGCCGCTCAATCACCACTGGACCAAAAGCCTGCTGGCCAGCACGGATGGTAAGCACCTGTATGTCGGCGTGGGATCCAACAGCAATGTTGGCGAGAACGGCATGGAGATGGAAACCGACCGCGCCGCGGTGCTGCAGGTGGACATCGCCACCGGCGCGCGCCGCGTGTTCGCCGGTGGCCTGCGCAATCCGGTGGGACTGGCGTGGGAGCCGGCCAGCGGCACGCTGTGGGCCGTGGTCAACGAACGCGACGAACTCGGCGACGCGTTGGTGCCGGATTACCTGACGTCCGTGCGCGAGGGCGCGTTCTACGGCTGGCCGTACAGCTACTACGGCCAGCACGTGGACACCCGCATCGAGCCGCAACGGCCGGACCTGGTCGCGTCCGCCATCGCGCCCGACTACGCGCTGGGTGCGCATGTCGCCGCGCTCGGCCTGGCTTTCCATGACGGTGTGGGCTGGCCGGCGGCGCTGCAGGGCGGCGCCTTCATCGGCGAGCACGGCTCGTGGAACCGGCGCGAACCGTCCGGCTACAAGCTGGCGTTCGTCCGTTTCGTCGACGGCCGCCCGCAGGGCGCGCCGGTGGACGTGTTGACCGGCTTCCTGGACGCCGATGGCAACGCGCGCGGACGCCCGGTCGGCGTGGTGGTGGACGCACGCAACGGGGTGTTGATGGCGGATGACGTCGGCAACGTGATCTGGCGCGTGGCGCCGGCCGGCGGACCGTAACGGGCGTATCGCGGCGCGGGGGTCTATGCTCCGTCCCGGTCCCACAATGACCCTGGGGAGGGGAGAGATGACGACCATGACAGGTACGAAGCGTTCGGTGGGCTACTGGATCGTCGCGGTGTTCGCGCTGGTCTGGAATCTGATCGGCGTGGCGATGTGGTACATCCAGGTGAACATGAGCAGCGAGCAGTTGGCGCTGATGACCGAGCCGCAGCGGCAGGTGTATGAGAACACGCCCGGCTGGCTCAACATCGCGTTCGCGGTAGCGGTGTTCGCCGGCGTACTGGGTGGCATCGGCCTGCTGATGAGGAAGCGCTGGGCGGCGACGATGTTCGTGCTGTCGCTGGTGGCCCTGCTGGTGCAGATGATCGGTGCGTTCACGGTGACGCCTGCCTGGGCGGCCTATGGCGCGGCCGGACTGGTCATGCCAGCGGTGCTGGTGGTGATCGCGCTGTTCCTGCTGTGGTACGCCAACAAGGCGAAGGCACGGGGCTGGTTGTCCTGAGTTTCGTCTCAGCGCAAAGAAAAGCCGCCGGTTTCCCGGCGGCTTTTTTTGTCCCTGCGCAGTCGGTCCGGCTTACGCGTCCACGTCTTCCAGATCCACGCCGATGAAGCCGCCGGACTGGCGGCGCCACAGGGCGGCATACAGGCCATCCTGCTGAAGCAGTTCCTCGTGGCTGCCACTTTCGATCACGCGGCCGCCGTCCATCACGATCAGGCGGTCGAGCACGGCGATGGTCGACAGGCGGTGCGCGATGGCGATGACGGTCTTGCCTTCCATCAGTGCGTACAGCTGCTCCTGGATGGCGGCCTCGACCTCCGAATCCAGCGCGGATGTCGCCTCGTCCAGCACCAGGATCGGCGCATCCTTCAGCAGCACGCGGGCGATGGCCACGCGCTGGCGCTGGCCGCCGGAGAGCTTCACGCCGCGCTCGCCCACTTGGGTGTCGTAGCCGCTGCGGCCCTTGGCATCGGTCAGCCCTTGGATGAACTCGTCCGCATGCGCGCGCTGCGAGGCTTCCAGCAGCTCCGCTTCGGTCGCGTCGGGGCGGCCGTAGCGGATGTTGTCGCGGATCGAACGGTGCAGCAGCGAGGTGTCCTGGGTGACCATGCCGATGTTCCGGCGCAGCGACTCCTGGGTGACGTGCGAAACCTCCTGCCCGTCGATCAGGATGCGACCGCCTTCCACGTCGTAGAAGCGCAGCAGCAGGTTGACCAGCGTCGACTTGCCCGCACCCGAGCGGCCGACGATGCCGACCTTCTCGCCGGGCTTGATCACCAGCGACAGGTCGTCGATCACCTTGGCCTCGCGCCCGTAGTGGAACTGGACGTGGTCGAAACGGATCTCGCCCTGGCTGACGTCCAGGTCCTTCGCATCCTTGGCATCGGCGATCGCCAGCGGCTGCGCCAGCGTGCCCATGCCGTCCTCGACCGTGCCGATGTTCTCGAACAGGCCGGCCACTTCCCACAGGATCCAGTCCGACATCGAGCGGATGCGCATCACCAGTGCGATGGCCACGGCGATCGCGCCCATCGAGATCGACGACTGCAGCCACGCCCAGATCGCCACGCCGGCCACGCTGGCCAGCAGGAAGGCATTGAGCGTGTGCAGGGCGACCGTCAGCTGGGTGACCAGGCGCATCTGCGCATGCACGGTGACCATGAACTCGTCCATGGCGCCGCGGGCGTAGTCCTGTTCGCGCATGGTATGGGCGAACAGCTTGATGGTCTGGATGTTGGTGTAGCTGTCGACGATGCGGCCGGTCATCTGCGCGCGCGCATCGGACTGCGCCATCGATACTTTCTGCAGGCGCGGCACGAAATGGAACACCAGCACCAGATAGCTGACCAGCCAGACCACCAGCGGCAGCACCAGCCACACGTCGGCCTGCGCCACCAGCACCACGGTGCCGACGAAGTAGACGACGACGTAGACGAACACGTCCATCAGCTTCATCACCGTCTCGCGGATCGACAGCGCGGTCTGCATGACCTTCTGCGAGATGCGGCCGGCGAATTCGTCCTGGAAGAAGCCCACGCTCTGCCGCAGCAGATAGCGGTGCGACAGCCAGCGGGCGATCATCGGATAGTTGCCGAAGATGGTCTGGTGGATGACCAGCGACTGCACCAGGATCAGCAGCGGGTACGCCACCACCACCAGCACGCCCATCAGGAGCAGCTTCTCGCCGTGCACCGACAGGAAGCTGTCGCGGCCGGTGCTGCCCATCCAGTCGACCAGCTGGCCCATGTAATCGAAGAAAGTGATCTCCAGCGCGGAGATCACGCCGGTCAGCACCGACATCACGATCAGCCACGGCAGCAGCGGCCGCGAGTAGTGCAGCAGGAACGGCAGCAGCTTGCGTGGCGGGGTGGTCGGCTCGCCCTTCGGATAGGGGTTGATGCGGGTTTCGAAGAATCGGAACATCGGTCGGTCCATCGTGGCGCGGTCGTTCCGCGCAAGAAAATTTGCCGGCGTCAGCCGGCGGGATAAGGCCAGGCGGCGCGCGCCTGTCGTAGCGCGTGCCCATACCAGGCCAGTTGGTCCAGCATGCGCCGGGCGGCGCGTTCGCTGGCATCGGCGTCGTGCGGTCTGCCGCGTGGATCGAAGCGGTCCCACGCCTGGGTGAAGTACACGCCGTCGCGGACCGGCACGGCATGCAGGCCGGAGAACACCTGGCGCAGCTGCTCCGCTGCGCGGACACCTCCGCTGTGGCCCCCATAGGCGACGAACGCGACCGGTTTGGCCTGCCAGTGTGCCTGGACCGAATCGATCACGAACTTCAGCGCCGCCGGATAGCCGTGATTGTACTCCGGCACCACCACCACGAAGGCATCCGCGCGCCAGATGCGTTGTTGCAGGTTCACCAGGTCGGCGCTGGGCACCCCGCCATGGCGATGCGGCAGGTCGAGCAGGGCGGGATCGATCGCATCGACCGTGTAGTCGTGGCGCCGTTCCAGTTGCGTGCGCAGCCAGTCGGCGACGGTGGCACAGAAGCGGCCTTCGCGCGTACTGCCGTACAACAGCGCCAGGTGCAGGGGATCGGACATTGCAAAGCGGCTTGCGGGAACAGGAAGGGCAGGGTAGAACCTCAACCATTCTTGAGGTCAATGCGCCATGCCGGGAAAACAGCATCCCCCCATCGAAACGGAGCTCACCGTCGGCCAGGTGGCCGCGCGCGCGGGCGTGGCGGTGTCCACGCTGCACTTCTACGAGGCCAAGGGACTGATCCACAGTTGGCGTAATGCGGGCAACCAGCGTCGCTATCCGCGAGAAGTGCTGCGCCGGGTCGCGGTGATCAAGGTGGCGCAGCGTACCGGCATTCCGCTGGCCGAGATCCAGGCCGCACTGTCGGCGTTGCCAGAAAACCGCACACCCACGGCGGCGGACTGGAAGAAGCTCTCCGTGCGCTGGCGTGAGGCGCTCGACGCACGCATCGCCAGCCTTACCCGGCTGCGCGACCAGATGGATGGCTGCATCGGCTGCGGATGCCTGTCGTTGAAGGTCTGCCCGTTGCGCAATCCCTGGGACGAACTGGGCGATGACGGTCCGGGTGCCCGCCTGCTGGAAGCGGTGGACTGAGCCGTCGCGGCAGCGTTGCTTCGTGGCTAGAATCGCGGTGGCCGGCAGGGACCGGTCGCGCAGGGCATGGGCATCCGCATGCGGAGATCCTGCGTAGTACGCGAGCATGCGGATCGTTTGCTGTTCCAGGGCACCGTCAAGGAGAGCGACATGAAGACATGGATACTGGCCGCATTGCTTGGTTTTCCCGGGATTGCGGTCGCGTCGGATCCGCAACCCGCCACCGAGGCGTCGATCCGCGAGCTGCTGTTGGCGACCGAGGCGGACAAGCTGGTAGACCAGGTATACACGCAGATGATGTCGTTGTACGACCAGGCGCCGGAGGGCGAAGGTAGCGCACCCACGGCGGATGACGTGCAGGCGCGACATCGCCACGCCCGACTGTCGGCGTTTCTCAGGTCGGAGATGAGCTGGGAGGCGATGGCGCCCGCCTTGATCGAGGTCTACCGGAAGATCTACACCGAGCAGGAAGTACGGGACATGCTGGCGTTCTATCGCACGCCGACGGGCCGTTCGCTGATCAGGAAGCAGCCGCTGGTGATTCAGCACTCGATGGAAGCCATGCAGGTGCGCATGAAGACGCTCGAGCCTGCTATTCACAAGCTGATCGAGGAAATCACACCCGCCTCACGCGGCAGGATGCGCGTCGAACGACACTGACCATCGGCGCCCATGGATCTCGCCCTGTTCGATTTTGACGGCACGCTGACCACGCGCGAGACGTTCCCGGATTTCATGCGCTATGCGGTGGCGCGCCCCCGGTTGCTGGCCGGTGGCGTGCTGCTGGCGCCGGTGGTGTTCGGCTATCGACGCGGCTGGGTGGCGGGCAATCCGACGCGGGCCAGCATCGTGCAGGTGGGCTTGCGCGGCGTGGACGCAGCGTGCCTGCGAGGGAAGGGCGAGACCTTCGCACGCGATGTGCTTCCCGCTGTGCTGCGAACGGATGCGATGGCGCGGTTGCAATGGCACCGCGAGCGCGGGGATCGCATCGTCATCGTGTCGGGTGGGCTGGATGTCTATCTGGCACCCTGGTGCGCGACGCAAGGTGTCGAGCTCGCCTGCTCGGTGCTGGCCGAGCGCGGCGGACGCATTACCGGCTATGCCGGCGCGCAATGCGTCGGCGAGGAGAAGGTGCGTCGCGTGCGCGCGCTGTGCGATCCGCAGGCCTACGCCGCCGTGCACGCCTATGGCGATACGCACGAAGACCTGGCGATGCTGGCGATGGCCCATCACCGGACGTATCGCGGGCGCGTGATGGCGTGAGGGCCAAGGGATAGTGGGTGTAGGAGCGACGTAAGTCGCGATGCTTTCTGATCCATGCAAAGGGAATCTGTCGAAAGGCAGGCCATGGGCCGCCGCGATCGTCCATCGCGACTTACGTCGCTCCCACGCCGGAAATCGCGGACGCGCGGAGGCTTCAGTCCGACGCGATCTCCCGGCGTTCCTCACTGCTGCGGGTCCCCATTTCGATCAGCCGCATGACCTCCAGCGCCTGCTGCGATGTCACCGGTACCGGGCCGCCCTGCAGGATCGCGTCGCGCATGCCGGCGTAGTACGCCCGGTAATCGCCGTGCTCGGCGCGGGCGATGTCCGTCACGAGGCGCCCGTCGCGTTCCTGCACGACTTCGCCCGACCGGGCGTCGATACCCCAGCCGGGCGTGCCGGGCACCATGCCCGCCCGTAGCTGGTCTTCCTGCACGTCCAGCCCATGCTTGAGATAACTGCCCTGCGTGCCATGCACCGCGAAGCGCAGGCCGTTGCCGGCGACCAGCGTGGACGCGTGCAGGATGGCGCGATGGCTCGGGTAGCGCAGCGTGACGTCGAAGTAATCCGCCGCCTGCGCACCGTCGCGCAGGCGCGCGATGTCGGCGGTGATCGCTTCCGGCAGCCCGAACAGCTGCACCACCTGGTCGAGCAGGTGCGGGCCGAGGTCGTACCAGAGACCGCCACCGGGTTCGTCGCGCTCGCGCCAACGGTCCTGCACGACGGGACGGAACCGGTCGAAGTGCGAATGGAACTCCGCCACGCGGCCCAGTTCGCCATCGGCGATTAGCCGCCGTACGGTGAGGAAGTCCGCATCCCAGCGCCGGTTCTGGAACACGCTGACCAGGCGGTCCGCCGCGTCCGCCGCGGCGATCACGTCATGCGCCTCGCGCAGCGTGACGGTGAATGGCTTGTCCACCACCACGTGCTTGCCCTGGCGCAGCGCCGCGATCGCGAGCGGCGCGTGCGTGTCGTTCGGCGACGCGATCACCACCAGGTCCACGTGCGGATCGGCGAACGCTGCGTGCGCATCCCGGACGACCTGCACCGCCGGCCAGTCGGTCTTCACCTTGGCGGCATCGCGCGACACCACGGTGTGGAGCCGCAGGCCGGGCGTCGCCTGGATCAGCGGTGCATGGAACACCTTGCCGACGAAGCCATAACCGACCAGCGCAACGTTGAGGGAGGTGGCCATGCGCGGCGGATCCGGGAGGAAGGCACCCATGGTACGGGAAGCGGCGCGTTGATCCGGTGTGCACGTGCATGAATCCCGCGCAACACCGGCCTGAACGACACGCTCTTTTTCACGCATGTTGTACGAGGCCGCGCCGACACTCGGACTGCAACACGACCAGGAGAAAGATCATGAAAGCTCTGCATACCCGTTCGCTGCTTGCCGCCGCCCTGTCGACGGCGCTGCTGTTCTCCGCCTCGCACGTCATGGCGGCCAATCCGCCGAACGAACCGGAAGAGAATGCGCAGAACGATTCGACCCAGCCGGTGACCGATACCTGGATCACCACCAAGGTGAAGGCCGATCTGCTCGCCACCGAGAACGTGTCCGGCCTCGACATCAAGGTCGAAACCGTCGACGGCGTGGTGACGCTGTCCGGCGCGGTCGCCAACCAGTCGCAGAAGGACAAGGCGGTCACCGTCGCCAAGCAGATCAAGGGCGTGAAGTCGGTCGAGGCCAGTGGCCTGACCCTCGCCGCGCGCTAAGCACCCGTCCAAGCGTGTGTGGCACGAAGCGGATGCACTCCAGCGCAGGGTGCATCCGCTTCTCTGTCTGGAACGTATGTCGTCCGTCGATTCAATCGCCAGGGAGTGACCGATGCGCCGCCGATGCCTGCCCCGACTGTCCGTGATCGCACTGATGGCCTCCGCGACGCTGTCCGCGCATGCGGCCGAACCGGTCACCTCCGTGCCGCAACTGGACATCTCCCGCTATGCCGGCCAGTGGCATGAGATCGCGCACCTGCCGATGTTCTTCCAGCGCCAGTGCGTGGGCGACATCACCGCGCGCTACTCGCTGGACGCACCCGGCAAGATCGGCGTGCTCAACGCGTGCAAGACCAAGGACGGCAGCATGGACCAGTCCCGGGGCGTCGCCCGTCCGGTCGAGGGATATCCGGGCCGCCTGGAAGTGCGGTTCGCACCGGACTGGCTGTCGTGGGTGCCGATGGTATGGGCCGACTACTGGGTGATCGCGCTGGACCCGGACTACCAGTGGGCGATGGTGGGCGAGCCGGACCGCGAGTACCTGTGGATCCTGTCGCGCGAGCCGACCATGGAGCGCGCGCAGTTCGAGCAGCTGAAGGCGAAGGCCGAGACGATGGGCTACGACCTGAAGCCGTTGATCATGGCGGCGCCGCTGCGGTAGCGCGGACGCGACTGTAGGAGCGACGTAAGTCGCGACCGCATGAATGAACCGCTTGGATGCGCCATGAGGCGCGATCTGCACAGGGTGGCTTCACCTGTGTGTCGCTCCTACAGAAACCAATAGCGTCAGAGCCGGTGCGTATAGCGGAACTGCAGGAAGTTCTCGCCCGGGTTCGGCCGCTTGATGCGGGCGTTGGAGAAGTGCTGGAAGCGCAGCGACCATTCGTGCTGGTCGCTGGCGCCGAAGCGCTTGCCCAGCGCGATGTGGTCGCCGAAGTTGAAGGTGGTGCTGAATTCCTTCTTCTTCGTGTCGTACTTCGGGAAGATCACGTTGACGCCGATGCCGCCCTCGACGAACCAGCCGTCGCTCCATCCGTTCGGGCGCCAGCGCAGCGCGGGCGACAAGCCGACCTGGGTGCTGTTCTCGCTGTCGCTGTGCCAGCGGCCCACCTCGCCCTGCCATTGGCCGCTGATATGGCCATAGCGGTACTGCTTCTCCCAACGCCAGTCGCGGCTCATGCCGACGGTCAGCGATTGCGCGTCTTCGGCCACGCCGCCCTGCACGTACCAGGCGGTGCGCGGTTCGGCGGCCAGGGCCTGCGTGCTGGCGACGGCCAACAGCGCGGAGAGCGCCAGGCGGGAAGCGGCGCGCGGAAGCGGGTAGGAGAGGGAGGAGGCGACGGGGGAAAGAGGATGTACAGCGGGCACGGACGACACTCGATCAGGGGTGGGCTGCGCCCGTGGGCGCAGCATGCAATGCAGCAACGGAAAGACGGCGTGACGGTGGTGGTTCAGGGCAGCGCCGCGAGCGCGGGAGCCACGTCCTGTTCGCCCCAGCCGCCCAGCGACTTGTAGATCGTCACCACGCCGACGTTGACGCCGGCCTCGGCCTGCGCCAACGCATCGTCCGCCGCGAGCTGCGTGCGTTGTGCGTCCAGCAGGGTGAGGAAGTCCGACGAGCCGGCACGATACCGGACTTCGGCCAGCTCTGCTGCGCGGCGGGCGGCAACGGATTGTTCCAGCCGGAGTTTCAGCTGGGCCTGCTGCTTGGCATAGGAAAGCAGTGCGTTTTCGGTTTCCTCCAGCGCGCCGAGCACGGCCTTCTCGTACTGCGCGGCCACGCCGTCGGCCTGTGCTTCGCTCGCACGCAGGCGCGCGCGGACGCTGCCCATGTCGAACGCGGCCCAGCTGATCGAGGGCGTGACCTGCCAGGCGCGGTTGTCGCCGTTGACCAGGTTGCCCCAGCCGCCGGACAGGAAGCCGATGAAGCCGCGCAGGCTGACCCGCGGGAACAGGTCCGCCGTTGCCACGCCGACGCGTGCCGTGGCCGCCGCCAGGCGACGCTCGGCCGCGCGCACGTCCGGCCGCTGGCGCAGCAGTTCGGTGGTGTCGCCGATCGGCAACGCCTTGGCGAACGCCGGGGCTTCGCGCGGGACGAGCAGAGCGTCGAGCTCACCGGGACGCTGGCCGACCAGCACCGCCAGCCGGTGGCGCGACTGGCCTTCGGCCGCTTCGAGCATCGGCACCTCGGCTTCGACCGCGCGCACGCGGGCCAGGCTGCTCTGCACCTCCAGCTGGCTGCCGGCGCCGAGGTCGAAGCGCGACTCGGTCAGGCGCTGGGTTTCGCCCAGTGTCTGCAGGATGCGCCGCGACACGTCCAGCCGCTTCTGCGTGCCGCGCAGCTCGAAGTAGTTGCGCGCCACTTCCGCCGCGACGGTCACCTGCATCGCCTGCAGGTCGTTGCGCTGCGCCTGCAGGTCCGCATGTGCGGCTTCGGCACTGCGGCGTACGCGGCCGAACAGATCCAGTTCCCACGCGGCATCGAAGCCGGCGGAGTAGCTGTCCGTCTCCACGCGGCCTTGGCCTTCGACCGGCTGTTTGGAGCGGGTGCCTTCGACACCCATCGTGACGTGCGGCGCCAGGTCCAGACGCCGTTCGGAGAACACCGCCCGGGCCTCGTTGACGCGCGACACCGCGATGCGCACATCGAGGTTGGCCAGCAGCGCCTCGCGGACCAGCTGGTCCAGCACCGGGTCGTCGAACTGGCTCCACCACGCGGCGACCGGATGGTCGCCCACGTAGTCGACGGCACCGGCCTGCTGCAGCGTGGCCGGTGCGGTCTGCGGGGCCGCGTAATCGGGCCCCACGGTCACGCAGCCCGCCAGCAGCACGGCGGCGACGCTGAGGACGAGCGGACGGATCACCATGGCAGCACCTGGTCGAAGTAGTAGTAGCCGCCGGTCGGGCCATCGTTGTCGATCAGCGCCAGCTGCACGCTGGTGCGCGCGCCTTCCGGCACGGACAGCTCGCCGTTCTGCTGGTCGCCGGCCTTGTTCATCTCGGTCTGCACGTAGCCCGGATGGATCGTGTTGACCTTGATGCCGGTGTCCTTCAGCTCGTGGGCCAGGTGGATGGTCCATGCGTTCACCGCGCTCTTGGAGACGTTGTACGCCGGCACGCCCTTGAACTCGTAGATGAAGGACGCCGGGTTCTGGTGCTCCGACAGCGAGCCGAGCAGGCTGGACACGTTGACGATGCGGCCGGCACTGGACTTGCGCAGCAGCGGCAGGAACGCCTGGGTGGTTTCGATCACGCCGAACAGGTTGGTGTCGAACGTGGTGCGCCAGGTGTCGAGCGACTGGCCGGACACGCCCTTGGTCGCGTCATCGACCAGGATGCCGGCATTGTTGACCAGGATGTCGAGCCGCCCGTGGCGCTGTTCGACCTCCTTGACGGCGGCGGCGATGCTGGCCGGATCGGTGACGTCGAGCGCGATGGCCTCGACCGGCAGGCCCTGGGCCTGCAGGTCCAGCACGGCTTCGACCGCCTTGTCGCGGTTGCGGCCGGCCAGCAGGGTGTGCACGCCGGCTTCGGCCAGCTGGCGGACGGTTTCGCGACCGATGCCGCGGGTGGCGCCGGTGACGAGGGCGATCTTGGAAGAAACGTTCATGGCATGACCTCGTTTGGTAGTGGGAATTGGATCAGGCGTGTGTCGTCGCCGTGTCGGCGGCGGGGGCATGGGAGACCAGCGGCTTGTTGGCCAGCTTGCGCAGGGCCACGTAGAACACCGGCGTCAGGAACAGGCCGAACAGGGTGACGCCCAGCATGCCGGCGAACACCGTGATGCCGGTGACGGAGCGCACCTCGGCGCCGGCACCGCTGGACAGCACCAGCGGCACGGTACCGGCGATGAACGCCACCGATGTCATGATGATCGGACGCAGGCGCAGGCGACAGGATTCCAGTGCTGATTCGATGATGCCCTTGCCCTGCAGCTCCAGCTCGCGGGCGAACTCGACGATCAGGATGGCGTTCTTGCACGCCAGACCCATCAGTACCACCAGGCCCACCTGCACGAACACGTTGTTGTCGCCGCCGACCAGCCACACGCCGGCCAGGGCCGACAGCAGCGTCATCGGCACGATCAGGATCACCGCCAGCGGCAGGGTCCAGCTTTCGTACAGCGCGGCCAGCACCAGGAAGGCCAGCAGCACCGCCAGCGGGAACACCACCAGCGCGGCCTTGCCCTGGGTGGCCTGCTGGTAGCTCAGGTCGCTCCAGCCGATGCCCATGCCGGTCGGCAGCACCTGCTGCGCCAGTTCGGTGACCTTGGCCATCGCTTCGCCCGAGGACAGCACGCGCGGGTCGGCGTCGCCCAGCAGGTCGGCGGCCGGATAGCCGTTGAAGCGGATCACCGGGTCGGGGCCGTAGGTCTGCTTGATGTTCACCATGCTGCCGATCGGCACCATCTCGCCGTTGGCGTTGCGGGTGCGCAGGTTGGCGATGTCCTCGACGTCGTCGCGGAACGGCCCGTCGGCCTGCGCGATGACCTGCCAGGTACGGCCGAACATGTTGAAGTCGTTGACGTAGGCCGAGCCCAGGTAGGTCTGCAGCGTGTCGAACAGCTCGGTCAGCGGCACGCCCTGCGCCTTGGCCTTGACGCGGTCGACCTCGGCGTCCAGCTGCGGCACGTTGGCCTGGTAGCTGCTGATCGGGAAGCCAAGGCCGGGCGTCTGCGACGCCGCGCCCTGGAACGCCTGCACCGCGTTCTGCAACTCGCCGTAGCCCAGGCGCGTACGGTCCTCGATGAAGAGCGACCAGCCGGAGCCGTTGCCCAGACCCTGGATCGGGGGCGGCATGAAGGCGAAGGTGAAGCCTTCCTCGATGCCGGCGAACTTCTGGTTCAGTTCGGCGGTGATCTCCTCGGCACTGCGCGAGCGTTCGTTGAACGGCTTCAGGGTGAAGAACACCACGCCGTTGTTGGGCGTGTTGGTGAACTGCAGCGGGTTCAGGCCGGGGAAAGCGACCTCGTGTTCCACGCCCTCGACCTTCATCGCGATGGCGGCCATCTTCTTCAGGGTGGCGTCCGTGCGCTCGATCGAGGCGCCCTCCGGCATCTTCACGCCGGCGATGAGGTACTGCTTGTCCTGCACCGGGATGAAGCCTGCTGGTACCGCGCGGAACATCAGGCCCGCACCCACCAGCAGCACCGCATACACCAGGAAGACGGCGCCGCGACGGCCCAGCGTGCGGCCCACCGCGCCTTCATAGCGCTCGGAATTGCGCTTGAAGAAGCGGTTGAACGGACGGAACAGCCAGCCGAACAGGCCATCGATCACGCGCGACAGGCGATCCTTCGGTGCGTCATGCGGCTGCAGCAGCTTGGCGGCCAGTGCCGGCGACAGGGTCAGCGAGTTGATCGCCGAGATCACCGTGGAGATGGCGATGGTCACCGCGAACTGCTTGTAGAACTGGCCGGTGACGCCGGTCAGGAAGGCCATCGGCACGAACACCGCACACAGCACCAGCGCGATCGCGATGATCGGACCGGAGACTTCCTTCATCGCCAGGTGCGCCGCTTCGAGCGGTGTCGCGCCGTGCTCGATGTGGCGCTCGACGTTCTCCACCACCACGATGGCGTCGTCCACCACGATGCCGATCGCCAGCACCAGGCCGAACAGGGTCAGCGTGTTGATCGAGTAGCCCAGCAGGTGCAGGACAGCGAACGTACCGACCACCGACACCGGCACCGCCAGCAGCGGGATGATCGAGGCGCGCCAGGTCTGCAGGAACAGGATCACCACCAGCACCACCAGCAGGGTGGCTTCCAGCAGCGTGGAGATCACCGACTTGATCGAGTCCCGCACGAATACCGTGGTGTCGTAGATCGACTGGATCTCGACGCCCGGCGGCAGGGTCGGGCGCAGCTCGTCCATCTTGGCGACGACGGCGTCGCGGATGTCCAGCGCGTTGGCGCCCGGTGCCTGGAAGATGCCGATGGCGGAAGCGTTCTTGCCGTCCAGGCGCGCACGCAGCGTGTAGTCGCCGGCGGCCAGTTCGATGCGGGCCACGTCGGCCAGGCGCACGATCTCGCCGTCGCCGCCGCTCTTCAGCACGATGTTGCCGAATTCCTCGACGGTCTCCAGGCGGCCCTTGGCGTTGATCGGCAACAGGAAGTCGCTGCCGTTCGGCATCGGCTCGGCGCCCAGCTGGCCGGCCGACACCTGCACGTTCTGCTCGCGCACGGCGCGCAGTACGTCGCTGGCGGTCATGCCGCGCGCGGCCACCTTGTCCGGGTCCAGCCACAGGCGCATGGCGTAGTCGCCACCGCCGAACTGCTGCGCATCGCCGACGCCGGGGATGCGCGCCAGTTCGTCCTTCACGTGCAGGCGCATGTAGTTGCGCAGGTACAGCGAGTCGTATTTGCCGTCGCTCGAGGTCAGGTGCACGACCATCAGGAAGACCGGCGACTGCTTCTGCGTGGTCACGCCCTGGCGGCGCACGTCCTCGGGCAGGCGCGCCTGCGCCTGCGCCACGCGGTTCTGTACGCGCACCGCGGCCTCGTCCGGGTCGGTGCCCGGCTTGAAGGTCACGGTCAGCGACAGCACGCCATCGGAACCGGCGACGGACTTGATGTACATCATGTCCTCGACGCCGTTGATGGCCTCTTCCAGTGGCGTGGCGACGGTCTCGGCGATGACCTTGGGGTTGGCGCCCGGGTACACGGTGCGCACGACCACCGAGGGCGGTACCACTTCGGGGTATTCGCCGATCGGCAGCAGCGGGATCGAGATCAGGCCGGCGGCGAAGATCACGATCGACAGCACTGCCGCAAAGATCGGCCGGTCGATGAAGAAACGGGAGAAGTCCATGGGTGGATTTCCTGGAAAGAAGAAAGAGCGTCCCCGTCACCGGCCGCCTGGGCGACCGATGTGGGTTCCATCGTTACGAGGGTGGGTGCGTCAGTTCTTGGCGACGGCCTGGGTCGGCGGCGCATCGGCCGCACCCATCGCCACGGCCTTGGCTTGGACCGGCATACCGGGGAAGAAGACCTTCTGCACGCCGCTGACGATGACCTTGTCGCCGGCGGCCAGGCCCTGTTCGACGATGCGCAGGCCATCGGCCATGCGGCCCACCTTCACGTCGCGTCGCTGGGCCTTGCCGTCCTTGTCGACCACGTAGACGTACTTGCGGTCCTGGTCGGTCAGCACGGCCTTGTCGTCGACCAGCGCGGCCTTGAACTCGCCGCTGCCGAGCAGGCGCACGCGCGCGTACAGGCCGGGCGTGAACGTGCGGTCGGCGTTGTCGAGCACGGCGCGGGCGCGGATGGTGCCCGTGCTGCGGTCGACCTGGTTGTCGAGGAAGTCGACCGTGCCCGCGTGCGGGAAGTCGGCCTCGTCGGCCAGCGCGACCTGCACCGGCACCTTGCCGTCGCGTTCGCTCGGGCGCTCGCCCTTGCGCGCCATTTCGGCGTAGCGCAGGAACGCGCGCTCGTCGGCGTCGAAGTGCACGTGCACCTTGTCCAGCGAGACGACCGTGGTCAGTACGCTGGCGGCATCGCCGGCGCTGACCAGGTTGCCGGCGGTGACCAGTGCACGGCCGGCACGGCCGTCGATCGGCGCGCGCACCTGGGTCCATTCCAGGTTGAGGCGTGCGGTTTCCACGGCGGCCTGCGCGGCGGCGACATTGGCCTGTGCCTGGTCGGCGTTGGCGCGTCGCTGCTCGTACTCTTCGGTCGACAGCGCCTGCAGGTCGGCCAGGCGTTTGGCGCGCGAGGCTTCGCTGCGGCCCAACTCGGCCTGGGTACGTGCACGCGCCAGTTCGGCCTGGGCACGCGCCAGTTCGGCGCGGTAGCTGCGCGCGTCGATGGTGAAGAGCACGTCGCCCTTCTTCACTTCCTGGCCTTCGGTGTAGACGACGCGGTCGATGTAGCCGGACACGCGCGGACGCAGGTCGACATGCTCGATGGCCTCGACGCGGCCACTGAATTCGTCCCACTGGCTGATCGACTTGACCGGCACGGCCGCGACGCTGACCTGCGGCGGCGGGGGCGCGCCGTTCTCGGCGGCCTGACCGCTGCAGCCGGCCAGCACGGCGAGGGCGAGGACACTGAACGCACCGAGCGCCAGCAGGCGCTGCGAACGTGGGGAAACGGAAAGAGGCGTGTTCATGGGTGGTGGTCTCTTGGGGGAGAGGAGGAAACGGGGGGAAGGGTGCGACCTGAAGTCTGGTTGAGGTCAAGCGGTGATGTATTGGAAGGCTGTGCAGAGGACGATCAGCGATGTTCCGCCGTGACAGTTCAGGCCGAGGCGCGGCCATTGCGGTTGGCGCCCGCCACCGCCCACAGCGCATCCTCGAAGTCGCGTGCGAGCGTCTGCTCCGGTGGTTTGGCGTCGTGCGCGGACCAGGTGACGATCGATTGCGCCGCGCGACCGTTGCGCGACAGCAGCGACACCGCACTGCGACCGACCGCCAGCGCATTCGGCCATTCGGCGCAGGCGTTGACGGCGTTCTCCGGCGTGCACACCGGCTTGTCGACCGACAGCAGCTGCACGCGCACGCCCATCGTCTGCGCTTCCTCGTGCAGTACCTGGGTGAGCATGCGCATCGCTGCACCGGTCACCGAGGCGTGGCCGTAGCCCGACCAGCCGCGTTCCGCGTATGGCCCGCCGATCAGCACGTAGTTGGCGGCGGTCTGGCTTTCCGACAGCAGCGGCAACAGATGGCGGGCAGCGGCGAGATGCGGGATCAGGTCCGCTTCCAGCTTCTCCAGCAGGAACGACGCCGGACGGTCCAGCAGGCGACCCGCCTGCAGCGGCGTGCCCATGCTGGCGAACACCGCGCGCAGCGGACGGCCGCGTTCGCGTACCTCGTCGGCCAGCCGCGCCGCGCCGCGATCATCGTGGATGCACGGCGAGTGCAGCAGCTGCAGGCCGGGCTCATCCTCGAAGTGCTCGGCCAGCGCGCTCATGCGCGGCCCTTCGCGACCGACGGCAAGCACCGGGCAGCCAGCCTCCAGCAGCGCGCCGACCACGCCGAAACCGACGGTGCCGCTCGCGCCCAGCACCAGCGCGCCGGGCGTCAGGGCGTCTTTCGTCGTGGTCACGGCAGCCTCCGCCCGGCGACGGGCAGGATGCGCGTGCTGACGCCGGCCGACTTCACCCGCAGACGCAGCGCACCGCCATCGGCGAGGTGCCGCGGCAGGGTGAACTCGCGGAAGCCGGTGGCCTTGCGCACGAACGGCAGGCGCATGGCGGACCGACCCGTCGCGGGGGAGGATGGCGACGGGTCGGTCGGCCTGCGGAAGCGTTCGGCCAGCGTGCGTGCAACGGCACGCAGCCAGCGCAGGGCGGCAGTCGGAAGGGAAACGGGCATGGCGTGCAGTCTGGCGACCCGCACGGTGGCGGCGATATCCGGATCCTGCTGTGCGATTGCCTGATCCTGCGCGCCGTCGATCACCGGCGCGACAAACGCCTGGCAGCGGCCGAGGCGCAGCTGCACGCCGTTGGCGCAGTCTTGGGTCGAGGCCGTGCCGTTCGTCGGAATACGGCGGGCGAGTGTCCCGCTCATGGGATGAATCCTCCCGTGACCGGGATAATCCCAGAACCCGACATCAGGCTGCCCAGGCGGCGACCGCCCCCGAGCACGCCACCGCGCTGCGAGCGCGGCGCAGCCACATGACCGGAAAGATCATGTAACAACAGGCTCTTGCTGCGACGGAAAGCCCGCTCGGACGGCACTTCACGGGAGTCTTCGGGGTGTTCCAGCGACTGGAAGAGGCGGGCGAACAGCATGGGGGCGGTACCCGGTGGAGGACGATGGGCGCCACGTTACGCCCCCAATGAGGACTTGATTAGTCCTGATTTAGGGGAATAATCATCCCGTCAGCGGGCCAATGCCCCTTCGCCTACCGGAGTCCCCACGATGAGCCACGATCTCAACGACACCCTGATCTTCGTCAAGGTGGTGGAACAGGGCAGCTTCATCGCCGCCGCCAACGTACTGCGTTTGCCGAAGACCACGGTCAGTCGCAAGGTGCAGGAACTGGAGACGCGCCTCGGTGCGCAACTGCTCCATCGCACCACGCGCAAGCTCGGCCTCACCGAAGCCGGCAACGTCTATTACGAACACTGCCAGCGCATCGCGCGCGAGTTGAACGAAGCCGCGAGCGCGGTCAGCCAGCTGCATGCCGGTCCGCGCGGCTGGTTGCGTTTCACTGCGCCGTACTCGATCGGCATCGACAAGATCGCGCCGCTGCTTGGCGAGTTCCACGCGCAGTACCCCGAGATCCGCGTGGAGATGCTGCTCGCCAACGACACGCTCGACCTGATCTCCGGCGAGATCGACGTGGCATTGCGGATCGGCAACCTGCCGGATTCCAACCTGGTGGCGCGTCGCCTCAGCACGCTGCGCACGCAGGTGTACGCGAGCCCGAAGTATCTGGCGCGCTACGGTGAACCGCTGCATCCCAACGACCTGCAGCACCACCGCGTGCTGGCGATGCCGAAGAACCGGCGCGGCAACGGCTTCGCACTGACGCTGCGCGACGCCAACGGCGAACAGGACTATCCGATCAATCCGATCCTGGTGGCGAACGATCCCGCCGCGCTGAAGGGCGCGTTGTTGTGCGGCGAAGGCCTGATGGTCGGCGCCGACGTGATGGTCAAGCCGTATCTGGAGCAGGGCCACCTGCAGCGCGTACTTGCCGGCTGGGCCGGGCCGGAGTTCGAATTCAACGCCGTGTTCCCGCGCGGCCACGTGCAGTCGCCGAAGGTGCGCGCGTTCGTCGACTTCCTGGTCGAGCGGATGAAGTTCGACGTCGACTACATGATGGAGCACTGCCCGGTGTACCTGAAGCAGCAGGCCGAGGCGCGAGCGGCCGCCGAAGCGACGCCGGAAGTGGAAGCGGCTGCGGCGGTCGGTCGCAAGGTGCTGGCCGACGTGCTGAGCTGATTCGACACGCCCGCCTAACGATTCCCGAACGCAATCGCACGCGGGGCTGGCTAGGATGGAGGCGCATCGCCGGAGTTGGGTTGTCGCCACGGATGGCCTGTCGCACTGCGTTTCCACCTGACCAGGAATCCGCTCGATGAAAACACCGATCGCCGCGTTCGCGGCGCTGTGGCTGGCGGCGTGCACGCCGGCCACGCCCGATCCCGCACCACCGTCCGCCGATGCAACGCCGCCCGCGGCGTCTGCGGATGCGGCGGCCGCCTCGCGTGCCACCGCACCTTACGTGGCCGAGGTCGTCGACGATCCGCTCGCCGTCAACCAGGCCATCGACGAGGTGCTGGGCGACCACGTCCGCTACGAGGCGGTGATCCGCCAGCTCCAGCAGGCGGTGACGGCGAACGACGAAGCCGCCGTGGCCGCGCTGGTCGAGTATCCGTTCTCTACCGTGCGCGATGGCCAGCCGCTGAAGGTGGCCGATGCGGATGCCTTCGTGCGCGAGTACGACCGGATCATGACCCCCGCCATCGCCGAGGCGATCAAGCGGCAGAAGTATTCGCAGCTGATGGTCAACTACAAGGGCGTGATGTTCGGCAACGGCGAAGCGTGGGTGAACGGCATCTGCAAGGACGACGCGTGCAAGGACGTGGACGTGCGTGTCGTGGCGTTGCAGCCCACCTCCTGATCCGCATCGGGATCGCAATGAAAAAGGGCGGCCGGTGGCCGCCCTTTTTCCTGTTGCGTCGTACGTGCGCCTACTCCACCAGGACATCCACGCGGCGCGCCTCGTCGGCATCCCCGCTGCCGGTGGTCTGCGCCGGCTTGTCCAGCGTGATGCGCTCGGCCGCCACGCCGTTGACGACCAGCCACTGCTGGATGGCTTCCGCGCGCTGTTTCGCCAGGGCTTCGTTCGCCGCCGCATCGCCGCTGGCGTCGTGGAAGCCGGAGACGCGGGCGCGCGTCGCCGGATCGGTACCCAGCGTGCCCAGCACACCGGCGAGGCGCGCACTGGTATCCGACGGAACGACCGCCGAGCCACTGTCGAACAGGATGCGCGCGCTGCGTCCGTCCACCACCTCGCTGCCCGTCATCGGGGCCGCATGGGCAGCCACCTCCGACGATGTGGCGCTGCCCAGCCAGCCATTGACGGGCAGCACCGGCACCAGCAGCAGGGCGACGATGTTGATGATCTTGATCAGCGGATTGATCGCCGGGCCGGCCGTGTCCTTGTAGGGATCGCCGACGGTGTCGCCGGTGACCGCGGCCTTGTGCGCTTCGCTGCCCTTGCCACCATGGTGGCCGTCCTCGATGTACTTCTTGGCGTTGTCCCACGCGCCACCGCCGGTCGTCATCGAGATGGCGACGAACAGGCCGGTCACGATGGTGCCGATCAGCAGGCCGCCCAGCGCCTGCGGGCCGAGCAGCAAGCCGACGATGATCGGCACGATCACCGGCAACAGCGACGGCACGATCATTTCCTTGATCGCCGACTTGGTCAGCATGTCGACCGCCTTGCTGTAATCCGGCTTGGCCGTGCCCGCCATGATCCCGGGGATCTCGCGGAACTGCCGGCGCACCTCTTCCACCACACTGCCTGCCGCACGGCCGACGGCTTCCATCGCCATCGCACCGAACAGGTACGGAATCAGGCCGCCGATCAGCAGGCCGACGATCACCAGGTGGTTCGACAGGTCGAAGGTGAAGATCGTGCCGGGGTGTGCCGTCTGCAGGTTGTGCGTGTAGTCGGCGAACAGCACCAGCGCCGCCAGCGCGGCCGAGCCGATCGCGTAGCCCTTGGTCACCGCCTTGGTGGTGTTGCCCACCGCGTCCAGCGGATCGGTGATGTTGCGGATCTCCGGCGGCAGTTCCGCCATTTCCGCGATGCCACCGGCGTTGTCGGTGATCGGGCCGTACGCATCCAGTGCCACGATCATGCCCGCCATCGACAGCATCGCCGTCGCGGCGATGGCGATGCCGTACAGGCCGCCCAGCGCGTACGCGCCGAGGATCGCGATGCACACCGCCACCACCGGCCACGCCGTCGACCGCATCGACACGCCGAGGCCGGCGATGATGTTGGTGCCGTGTCCGGTGGTCGATGCCGCGGCGACATGCTTGACCGGTGCGTACTGCGTGCCGGTGTAGTACTCGGTGATCCACACGATCACGCCGGTCAGCACCAGGCCGACCAGGGCGCAGAAATACAGGTTCATGGCGCCGTAGGCCGAATCCGCCATCAGCTGCGTGGTGATGGGATAGAACGCGATGGCCGCCAGCACGCCCGACACGATGACGCCCTTGTACAGCGCCCCCATGATCGATCCGCCTGCCTTCACCTTGACGAACATCGCGCCGATGATCGAGGCGATGATCGACACGCCGCCCAGGACCAGCGGGTAGAGCACCGCATGTTCGCCCGCCTGCGCGATCATCAGGCTGCCGAGCAGCATGGTCGCGATGATGGTGACCGCATAGGTCTCGAACAGGTCGGCCGCCATGCCGGCGCAGTCGCCGACGTTGTCGCCCACGTTGTCGGCGATCACCGCCGGGTTGCGCGGATCGTCCTCGGGAATGCCGGCTTCCACCTTGCCCACCAGGTCCGCGCCGACGTCGGCGCCCTTGGTGAAGATGCCGCCGCCCAGGCGCGCGAAGATCGAGATCAGCGAGGAGCCGAACGCCAGGCCGACCAACGCATGCAACGCTTCGGCCTGCGTGTAGCCCATGTGCAGGTGGAGCACGGCGTAGTAGCCGACCACGCCCAGCAGGCCCAGGCCGACGACCAGCATGCCGGTGATGGCGCCGCCCTTGAAGGCCACGTCCATCGCCGCGCTCATGCCCTTGGTGGCGGCTTCCGCGGTACGCACGTTGGCGCGGACCGAGACGTTCATGCCGATGTAGCCGGCGGCGCCGGACAGCACCGCGCCGATCAGGAAGCCGATGGCGCTGGGCCAGGAAACGAAGAAGCCGATCAGCACGAGCAGGACGGCGCCGGCGATGCCGATGGTGGTGTACTGCCGGTTGAGGTAGGCGCTGGCGCCTTCCTGCACGGCCGCCGCGATTTCCTGCATGCGGGAATTGCCCGCGGGCTGTTTCAGGATCCAGCGCGCAGCCACCACGCCGTAGATGATCGCCACGCCGGCGCAGATCAGCGCCAGCGTCAAACCGTGTTGTTCCAGCATGACCCCTCCCAAGGTAGATGGATGTCGTCCAGCAGAAAGCATGAACACGCAACCCAATCCCGGTGGAGCCTGTTGAACGATTGAGCGCACTCGACCGCTGCGATGGACTGCAGCACGAAACCCTTGTTCAGACATCCCTGGAGCTGGCCCGAGTATGACCGGATGCGTTGCGGGCCGCCAGCGGTGACGGGCTGGTTCAGGCTTTCCGTGCCAGCCTTGCGACCCTGCTCGTGTTTTCGTATCCGTTTCAAGGAGTTGCCATGCGTCAGACCGTCGCACTTCCCCTGTTTGTCGCGTGTTTGATGGCGGCCTCGCCGCTGCGCGCGGCCGATCCCGCGCCGGAGATCCAGCGCCCGGCGGGCACGCCGCAAGCCGTTGGCACCGTGCACACGCTGCGGCAGATTCCCGAGGCCTGCGCGCGTCTTGAAGGCGTCTTCACCGGCGATGCCGCGCAGCCTTATCGCTACGCGCCCGTGCGCACCAGTCCGCAATGCCAGCCGCGCGCGCGCTTCATCGATGTCGACAAGGCGAAGCCATCGGTCGCCACGGGCTGGAAACTCAACGACGTGATCCGCGTGCCGAACGCGGCCTGTCCTTCGCAGCAGGCGGTCGTGCGCGTGTGGCGCAAGCCGGGCAGCGCCACGCCGCCGCCGCTCGACGGGCAGGGGCAGTCGCGCATCTACCTGCAGGATGCGAAGCAGCAGGCGGGTACCGCCGCGCAGGCGCCGTCGCTGACGCTGTTTGCGGCGAAGCTGGAAATCGAAGGCAAGGCCTGCCGCTGAGGGCTACAGGGCGGCAGGCGTGCCCTGGTGGTACGACAACTGCCAGCCCACGTCCGTGCGGCGCCACACGGACATGCGCAGCGCGGCGTGCAAG
The DNA here is from genome assembly GCF_014851815.1 of Pseudoxanthomonas sp. PXM01. Lineage (GTDB taxonomy): Bacteria > Pseudomonadota > Gammaproteobacteria > Xanthomonadales > Xanthomonadaceae > Pseudoxanthomonas_A. Next base: position 945,901 of record NZ_JACVAJ010000002.1, on the reverse strand, counting down.
GCCGAGCCGTCGGCGGTGACTTCGTGCGATCGGAAATGCAGCAACGCGATGTCGGCAGTCAGTGATTCGACGCGATGCTCTTCGGCGATGACGCGGGGTACCTGCCCGCGCGTGGCGAGGAAGTCGATGACGACCTGCCGCGTGTAGCGCGCGCCTGACCGGCCGACCTCATGGAAGTCCGGATGCAGCAGGCGCTCCAGCCGCTCGCGCGTGCACGGTGCACCGGGGTGGTGGAGTTCGGTTTCTAGGGCCGTCAGTTCGGCGAGCAACGCATCCATCGCGCAAGCTTAGCGCGTGCCCCGGGGTGGACTCAGGCGCTTGCGCGCGCCACCGGCGTCCCGGTCGTGTCCTTCTGCGCCAGGTATTGCCCGAAGCGGTAGCCGGCGCCGGCGACGGCCAGCCCGATGGCGACGGCGAGCATGCCGATGAGCACTTTGCGGAACATGTGAGCCTCCTGCGACGTGGTGACGTAACCACGCTAGCACCGCGATGCAGGCTGCGACGGTGCCTGAAGTCACCCTGCCTTGAGGGCGGCGCCGCGGTCGGCAAGCAGGGTGCGCAGCACGGAACGGTGGCAGCGCGCTTCATCCTCGCAGTAGCAGCCGACCGAGAAGTCGCTGCCGTGCGACAGCGCCGCCAGCAGGTCCAGCGTCCGGGCATTGTCGGGTGTGGCCATTTCAGCCCGGTACTGCTTCACGAAAACGGCCCAGGCCTTGGGCGTGTCCGCGTCCTGTGCTTGCTTCACCAGCGCCGCACTGGGTGCGAGGTTCGGATACCAGACGTCGTACCAGTCCTGCGAGGCGAACTCCGATTTCGGCACGCCACGCGGTGGCCGGCGCACCGTGCCGATGCGCAGGCCTTCGTCTTTCGTGCGCGGACTGCCGAGACGGACGACGCTTACGGACATCCGTCCGTCAGCCTTCCCACGCAGGCAGCTTCTTCTTCACCGCCACGTTCTTCAGCGCGACGTACTTGGGCAAGCCATCGGTACCGTAGGGCGGATAGGCTTCGCCGCGGATCAGCGGCTGCAGATAAGTGCGTGCCTTGTCGGTGATGCCGTAACCGTCCTTGCGGATGAAGGCGGGCGGAAACTTCTTCTCGTGATTGGCGACCTTCGACAGCGGCGCGGCCTCGATCTTCCAGCGGAACGGCGCGTCGGACGTGCGCACGATCACCGGCATCACCGCGTTCTGGCCCTTCAGCGCGTACTGCACGGCCGCCTTGCCGACGGCCTGTGCCTGCTCCCAGTCGGTCTTCGAGGCGATGTGGCGGGCCGAGCGCTGCAGGTAGTCGGGCAGGGTCCAGTGCACCTTCATGCCGAGCTGGTCCTTCACCCGGCCGGCGAGGTATGAAGCCACGCCACCGAGCTGCGTATGGCCGAAGGAGTCCTTGCCGCCGCCCGCGTCGGCGACGAAGCGGCCGTCGGCATACTGGATGCCTTCGCTGGCCACCACCACGCACCAGCCCACGCGCTCCACCGTCTTCTTCACCTGGGCGAGGAAGTCGGCCTCGTCGTAAGGCCGCTCGGGGAACAGGATCAGGTGCGGCGCGTCGTCGCGCGTCTGTCCGGCCAGGCCGGCGGCGGCGGCCAGCCAGCCGGCGTGCCGGCCCATGGCCTCGTAGACGAACACCTTGGTGGAGGTTTCCGCCATCGCCGCGACGTCCAGCGCGGCTTCGCGCACGGAAACGGCGGTGTACTTGGCGGCCGAGCCGAAGCCCGGGCAGGTATCGGTGACGGCCAGATCGTTGTCGACCGTCTTCGGTACGCCGATACAGGTCAGCGGATAGTCGAACGCCTGCGCCAGCTGCGAGACCTTCCAGGCCGTGTCGGCCGAATCGTTGCCGCCGTTGTAGAGGAAGTAGCGTACGTCGTGCGCCTTCAGCACCGCGAGCAGACGCTCGTACTTGGCGCGGTCGGCCTCCAGCGACTTCAGTTTTACGCGGCAGCTGCCAAAGGCGCCGCCGGGGGTGTGGGCGAGGGCGCGGATCGTGGCAGCCGACTCCTTGCTGGTGTCGATCAACTCCTCGCGCAGGGCGCCGAGGATGCCGTTGCGTGCGGCCAAGACCTTGATTTTCCGGGCCCGCGCTTCGGTGATGACGGCCGACGCGGAGGCGTTGATGACGGCGGTGACGCCGCCGGACTGCGCATAAAGTAGGGTGCCAGACGCCATGTGGGGTTCGTTCCGGGGTGCAGGGATGCGGTAAGCTTCACACAGATGACGCGGTGCAGCGCGGCGCCCGGCGCCCGGCGCGGTCCACCGCCCGCAGGATTCTATTCGGGAGAGTTACAGCATGCGATTGGTTCTACTGGGCCCACCCGGGTCGGGCAAGGGCACTCAGGCAGCGCGCCTCAAGGACTACCTGCAGGTACCGCACATCTCCACCGGCGACCTGCTGCGCGCCGAAGTCGCCGCCGGCAGCCCGCTGGGCCTGCAGGCCAAGGAAGTGATGGCGCGCGGCGAGCTGGTCAGCGACGACATCCTGCTCGGCATGCTGGAAGACCGTTTCTCCCGCGACGACACCCGGGCCGGCTTCATCCTCGACGGCTACCCACGCAACCTGGTGCAGGCCGCCGCGCTGGGCCAGCTGCTGGCCAAGCTGGGGCAGAAGTTCGATTTCGCCGTGCAGCTGGACGTGCCGACCGAACTGCTGGTCGAGCGCATCGCCGGCCGTGCCAAGGCCGAAGGCCGTGCCGACGACAATCCGGAATCCGTGCGCAAGCGCCTGCAGGTCTACACGGACCAGACCGCGCCGGTGATCGACTTCTACCGCCAGCAGGGCGAACTGACCGTTGTTGATGGCGTCGGCTCGCTGGACGAGGTGTTCACGCGCATCACCGAGGCGCTGGCGCCGGCCAAGGAAGTGGGCTGACACCCGCTCCGCCCACGGCCTGACCTCCGGAAGCCCCGCCTGTGCGGGGCTTCTGCATTTCGCGCGCTCGATGGCGTCTATCGCCGATCCGGATGTGGTGCCGTGAAAGTCGCCGTCCGTGTGCCGAAGCCGGCGTGCTCGGCTAAAGTTCGCGGACCCACTCCGGAATCGCAGTCTTGAAGATCCACATCCTCGGCATCGCCGGTACGTTCATGGGCGGCGTCGCCGCGCTCGCGCGCGAACTCGGCCACACGGTCGAAGGCAGCGACCAGGCCATCTATCCGCCCATGTCGACCCAGCTGGAGACACTCGGCATCGCACTGGCACAGGGCTACCAGCCGCAGAACATCGCGCCGGACTGCGACGAGATCGTCATCGGCAACGCACTGTCGCGCGGCAACCCCGCCGTGGAGGCCGTGCTCGACCAGGGGCGCCGCTACATCTCCGGCGCGCAGTGGTTGTCCGAACGCGTGCTGCCCGGCCGCGACACGCTGGCCGTCGCCGGCACCCATGGCAAGACCACCACGACCACCATCCTGACCTACCTGCTGGATGCGGCAGGCCGTTCGCCCGGCTTCCTGATCGGTGGTGTGGCCGAGGATTTCGGTGCGTCCGCGCGCATCGGCGGCGGCCGCGAGTTCGTCGTCGAGGCGGACGAGTACGACACCGCGTTCTTCGACAAGCGCAGCAAGTTCGTCCACTACCGCCCGCTGGTCGCCATCCTCAACAACCTGGAGTACGACCACGCCGATATCTTCCCGGACGTGGCCGCGATCCAGCGCCAGTTCCACCATCTCGTGCGCACCGTGCCGCGTCGCGGCCGCCTGATTGTCAACGGCGAGGATGCGCGGCTTGCGGAAGTGCTGGCGATGGGCTGCTGGACGCCGGTGGAGCGCTTCGGCTTCGATGCCGGGTTGGAGTGGAGCGCGCGCCTGATCCGCGAGGACGGCAGTGCGTTCGCGGTGCGCCACAACGGCGTCGAGATCGGCGAGGTGAACTGGCCGATGCTGGGTCGCCATAACGTGCTCAACGGCCTGGCGGCGCTGGCCGCCTGCCATGCGGTCGGCGTCGATGTCGCCACCGTGCTGCCGGCCTTGGCGGCGTTCCGCAGCGTGAAACGGCGGCTGGAAGTGATCGGCCAGCACGACGGCATCACCATCTACGACGACTTCGCCCACCATCCCACCGCCATCCACACCACGCTGGAAGGCCTGCGCGCGCGCGTCGGCACGGCGCGCATCCTGGTGGCGATGGAGCCGCGCAGCAATTCGATGCGGTCCGGCGCACACGCCGAAGCACTCGCGCCTTCCCTCGACATCGCCGACGGCGTGGTGTTCCTGCATCGTCCTGAACTCGCGTGGGACGCCGGCAAGGTCGTCGCCGCGATCCGCGGCGATGCGCGCACCGTGCCCGACGCCGATGCGCTGATCGCCGCGCTGAAGGCACAGGCGCGCCCGGGCGACCACGTCGTCTTCATGTCCAACGGCGGCTTCGACGGCGCACCGCGTCGCTTCCTGGCGGCCCTGCAGGGCTGAGTCGGCGGGCATGGCGCACGAATCGATGCCGTTGTTCCCATTGCACCAGGTGCTGTTGCCGGGTGCCGCGATGGATCTGCGCGTGTTCGAGCGCCGCTATCTGGACCTGGTCCGCGACTGCGGACGGTCCGGCGGCGGCTTCGGTATCTGCCTGATCCTGGAAGGCAACGAAGCCGGTGCACCCGCGACACCGGCGGCCTACGGCACCGAGGCGCGGATCGAGGACTTCGACACCGGCAACGACGGCCTGCTGACGCTGCGCGTGCGTGGCCATCGACGCTTCCATGCCATCCGTACGCGCGTGCGCGACAACGGCTTGGTCATGGCGGATGTGGAGTGGCTGCGCGCGGATGGGGAAGACGTGCTGCGTCCGGAGCACGCGTTGCTCGGCACCCTGCTGCAGACCATGATGGAAAAGACCGGCACCGATCTGAACGGGCTGCCGGCACGCATCTTCGAGCAGGCCGGCTGGGTCGGCTGGCGGCTGGCGCAGATACTGCCCATCACGCCCGAACAGCGCGTATCGATCCTGCAGGAGGACGATGTGCACGCACGCCTGCAACGCCTGCTGGAGTGGATCGACTGACGCCACGGGCGTAGAGCCGAGCTTGCTCGGCTCCGTAACCTTCGCACTCGCGGATCGCGTGCAAGGCAAGCGGAGCAAGCTCCGCTCTACACTGGCTTCGGAAGGTTCATCGGGGCGGGGTCTGCTCGCCGCCCGTCCGCAGTCGCAGGACCGGCAATCCGGAGTCCGGATGTGGTGCGATCGCGTGGTCGAGGTCCGACGTGGCCTTCGTCACCGCATCCAGCGCGGTGCGCGCTTCGCGCAGTGGCCGCCACAGGCGCACCAGGTTGAACGCGCGTTGTTGCTGGAGCACCTGCGCACTGCCGATCCACAACGGCACCCCGCCCGGTTGCAGGCGCGTGTCGGCCGGCCACAGGCGCAACACGTAGACCTCGCCGGGCTGGTCGCCCTGGCGCAGCATCAGCAGGCTCTCCGCGCGCGTGTCCAGCGTGGCCGGCAGCACCGGCTGTTCGTCATCGGACAGGTCGCTGTCCAGCATGTTCAGCGCGTCTTCCCAACCCGCCTGCGGCTGCTCGCGCCAGCCGGCCGCCGACAGCGTCGCCTTCAGCGGCGCCAGCGGACCGGCGACCTGCACGTCCAGCGGCCAGCGCTGCTCGTCGTCGAATTCGTTGCGACGCGCAGGCAACGACTGCCAGCCCTCGTTCCACCAGTCCTGCAGGGCGACGCGCCCCTCGATCACCGGCGCCTGGAACTGCGCCAGCATGTGTTCGACGTTGCGCGGCGCATGCCACAGGCCCGCCACTACGAACGCACCGTAGAACAGCCACGCGATCGGCTTGATCCAGAACGAGCGCACCATGCGCCGGCGGTAGGCGATGCCGAGCACCAGCAGCCACACCAGACCGAACAACATGCCGCCGATGATGTCGCTGAGCCAGTGCGCGCCGAGATAGATCCGCGCGAAGCCGATCAGCGCCACCACCAGGCCCGATACCAGGTAGGGCCACACCCGCGTGCGGCCCGGCAGTTCGCGCGCGATCAGCACGGCGAAGAAGCCGAAGGTGATGGTCGACATCGTCACCGCGATGGACGGGAAGCCGAAGCCGCTGCTGACGCTCGGCGGTTTAGGAATATCGACCGATGCGCCTAGCCACGCCGTCAGCGCCAGGCCGAAGGCCAGGGCCGCCAGCCAGTGACCGGCCGCCATCCAGCGCTTGCGCCAGCACAGGTAGCCCAGCACCAGCAGCGAGGCCGGCGCGAGCACCTGCTCGTCGCCGAGCGAGGCGATCGCGGCCAGTGGGTAGTCCGCCAGGGGATTGCGCAGGGCGCGCATCAGGTCATAGACCCACAGGTCCGCCGCCAGCGGTTCGCCATGGCCGATCACGATGACGAGGAAGGCGAACCACACCCAGACGATGGCCAACAGCAGGATGGCGAGCAGCGCCAGCGGCACCGACTCGCGTCGAGCCGGTTCGAACACGGCCGCGGTGTAGCGGCCCAGCACCGGATGCGCATGCGACCATGCCAGCGCACGCGCCAGCAGGGCGTCCGCATGCGTGGCGAACCAGCGGTAGGTGTACAGCACCAGCGCCCATGCGAGCGCCAGCACCACCACCAGCAGGCCGAGCACCAGCGCCAGCCGGCCAGCCACCGCCGCAACGGCGTCGTAGGCGTGGCCCAACACCCAGCCCGGCAGCAGGAACGCCGCTGCCCACGCGACGCAGGCGGCACCGCTGGCCACGACGTAGCGCCGCAGCGGCATACGCGAGATGCCGGCGACCGCGGGTACGAAGGGGCGGATGGGGCCGACGAAGCGGGCGATGAAGATGCTCTTCCACGCATTGCGGCGGAACAGCAGTTCGCCGCGGTCCAGCAGCTGCGGATACTTGCGGAACGGCCACACCGTGCGCAGCTGCTGCCCCCAGCGGTGGCCGACCCAGTAGCTGGTGGCATCGCCGATCAGCGCGCCCAGCGTGGCGCAGATCACCGCATAGGGGCCGGAGATTTCACCCAGTCCGATCAGCACGCCCACCGCGAACAGCAGCGGCAGTGCCGGCACGATGGCCCCCAGGATGATCACCGCATCGCAGAATGCGATGGCGAAGATCACCAGGCCTGCGGCGATGGGATGCGCGCTGATCCAGGCCAGCAGGTTGTCGAACCAGGAAGCTTCCATCGCCGGATTATAGGCGGCGCCACCTGACCGGCGTCTGCGACCTATGGACGGTAGAATGACGTGGTGGACTTGCGCTCTCCTTCCGAAATCGCTGCACTCAAGGCCGACAGCTTCGGCCGTATCTCGTTGATGCAGGGGGCGGAAGGCCCCTTCGTGCGGCGTGACCTCGCGCACGTTCCGTTGTGGCTGCGGCTGCCGGCCTGGTGGCTGGCGCGGCGCGAGGCGCTGGCGTTGCGCCAGGTCGCCGGCATGGCCGACGTTCCCCAGTTGCTGGACTGGACCGGCCGCCGGCTGGACCGCAGCTACATGGAGGGAGCGGCGATGTACCAGCGCCCGCCGCGCGGCGACCTGGCCTATTTCCGACGTGCGCGCCGGCTGTTGCAGCAGTTGCACCGCCGCGGCATCGCGCACAACGACCTCGCCAAGGAAGCCAACTGGCTGGTACTGGCCGACGGCAGGCCAGCGATCATCGATTTCCAGCTTGCCACCCGCGGCGATCCGCGCTCGCGCTGGATGCGGTTGCTGGCGCGGCAGGACCTGCGGCACCTGCTCAAGCACAAGCGCATGTATTGCGCCGCCTCCATCACGCCCGTCGAGAGGCGCGTGCTGAAGCGCACGTCGTGGCTGCGCGACCTGTGGTTCCGCACCGGCAAGCCGGTGTACCGCTTCATCACCCGGCGCCTGCTGAAATGGGAAGACAACGAAGGGCAGGGGCCGAAGCCGTGACTGTGCAACCGCGCGCCGCGTCCTGCCCCATTCCGGCGGACAGTGCGCTGTATCCGGCGATCGGGAGCGCCTACTTCACGCACTGCGCCAGCATCGATCTGCCGCGTGCGCCTGCGTCCGCCCTCGAGGCCTACCGCGACATCGCCGCGCTGGTGCCGGGATGGTTCGAGGGGCTGATGACGGTGCGCAATCGCGCGATGCGTCTGCTGGGCATGAAAGACCTTGGTCATATCCGCGCCGTCGGCACGGCGGACGACGTCCAGGTCGGCGAGCGGGCCGGCATCTTCACCGTGTTCGGCCACGTCCGCGACGAGCTCGTGCTGGGCGACGAAGACCGGCATCTGCGGGTGTCGCTGTCGCTGCAGCTCAAGCGCGGGCCAGCGCCCGCGAAGCTCTACTGCGCTACCGTGGTGGAGCGGCCCAATCGACTGGGGCGGCTCTACATGCTGCCGGTCGATCCCATCCACCGGCTGATCGTGCCGTGCCTGCTGCAGCGTTACGCACGCCGTTTGCGCGACACTTCCGATCCGCTTCCCGAGGACATGCGATGACATCGTTGGCCGGCAAGACCCTCTTCATTACCGGCGCCTCCCGTGGCATCGGCCTGGCCATCGCCCTGCGCGCGGCCCGCGACGGCGCCAACGTGGCCATCGCCGCCAAATCGTCGGTCCCCAACCCCAAGTTGCCCGGCACCATCCACACTGCCGCGCAGGCGGTGAACGAGGCCGGCGGCCGCGGACTGGCGCTGAAGTGCGATATCCGCGAGGAGGACGAGGTGAAGGCCGCGATGGCGGCGACGGCCGACGCGTTCGGCGGCATCGACATCCTGGTCAACAACGCCAGCGCCATCTGGCTGGCCGGTGTGCTGGATACGCCGATGAAGCGTTTCGACCTGATGCAGCAGGTCAATGCGCGCGGCAGTTTCCTGTGCGCACAGGCCGCGCTTCCCTATCTCAAGCAGGCCGCGAACCCGCATGTCCTGACGCTGGCGCCGCCACCGTCGCTGGATCCGAAATGGTGGGCGCCGCACACCGGCTACACGCTGGCGAAGATGGGCATGAGCTTCGTGACGCTGGGGCTGGCCGGCGAATTCGGTCCGCAGGGCATCGCCGTGAACGCGCTGTGGCCCCGCACCATCATCGCCACCGATGCCCTGAACATGATTCCCGGCGTGGAGATTCCGCGCTGCCGCACCCCGCAGATCGTCGCCGATGCCGCGCATGCCGTGCTGGTCCGCGAGGCGGCCGGTTTCCACGGCCGGTTCCTGATCGATGAGGAGGTCCTGCGCGAGGACGGTATGACGGATTTCTCCACCTACGCGGTCGACGCCTCGCAGGCGCTGCTGCCGGATCTCTTCCTCGATCCATGAGCGGCGGCTGTCCCTTCTGCGAGATTGTCCAAGGCCAGGCGCCCGCAAGCCGGGTGGCGGAAGGCGCCCACGTGGTTGCCTTCATGGATTTGCGCCAGGCGGTGCCGGGCCACGTACTGGTCGTGCCGCGTGCGCATATCGAGACGATTTACGACCTGCCTCCCGATACCGCCGCGGAGATGATGCAGCTGGCCGTGCGTATCGCGCGGGCGCTGCGCGCAGTGGACGATCCGCCCGGATTGAACCTCTGGCAGTCCAACGGCGACGCCGGTGGGCAGGAGGTGCCGCACGTGCACCTGCATGTGCAACCGAGGCGACACGCTGACGGCCTGCTCGGCCTGTACCCGCATGGTCCGCCGGTACCGTCGTCACGCGATGCATTGGACGCAATGGCGGACAACGTGCGCCGCCAACTGGCGGGCTCATCGCCTGATGCCATTCCTTCTTCTCCTTCTTCTACGACGAGCCTGTCATGAAATACCTTCACGCGATGATCCGGGTCCACGACCTGGATGCCACCGGCCGCTTCCTCACCGAAGGCCTGGGCCTGACCGAAACCCGCCGCATGGAAAGTCCGCAGGGTCGCTTCACGCTGGTGTACTTCGGTGCGCCGGCCAATCCGGAAGCCGAAGTCGAGCTGACCTGGAACTGGCCGCCGGAAGATGGATCGCCGGTCGAGGACTACGGCAGCGCCCGCAACTTCGGGCACCTCGCCTTCGAGGTCGACGACATCTATGCGCTGTGCGCGCACCTGCAGTCGCAGGGCATCACCATCAACCGCCCGCCGCGCGATGGGCGCATGGCGTTCGTGCGCACGCCGGACCTGATCTCCATCGAACTGTTGCAGAAGGGCGCATCGCTGCCGCCGCAGGAGCCTTGGCTTTCGATGCCGAATACGGGAAGCTGGTAAGGCAGACGAACGAGGAGTCCGCTAGATGAATCTCGCCCTGGTCGTGATCGATGTGCAACGTGGCCTGTTCGAACCGCAGCCGGCCGACGCCGATGGGGTGATCGAGCGGATCAATGCACTGGCCGACAAGGCGCGCGAAGCCGCCGCGCCGGTGGTGTTCGTGCAGCACGAGCGGGCCGGCGACCTCGAGGCCGAGTCGCCCGGCTGGGCGCTGCATCCGGGTCTGCGGGTGATCGAGGGCGACCACCGCATCCGCAAGACCACGCCGGACTCGTTCCTGCGCACCGGGCTGGACGAAGTGCTGTCGTTCTGCGGGGTGGAAGGCGTGGTGCTGTGCGGTTATGCGACCGAATTCTGCGTGGATACCACGACGCGGAGCGCCGCCGCGCACGGCTACCACGTGGTGCTGGCGTCGGATGCGCACACCACGCACGACAAACCGCATGCCGATGCGCAGCAGATCCGCGCCCACCACAACGCCACGCTGCCGGCGATCCGCAGCTTCGGCGTCGGCATCCGCGCGCTACCGGCGGCGGAGATCGCGTTCGCCGGCTGACGGCGGCATGCTGCACCGCCCGCTGGTGCGGGCGGCGCGATGAGCGACAATACGCGGCCCCCTACCGCCGCCGAGCCGTCGCCATGAGCGCCACGACCCCCGACCTGCTGTCGAACGGACAGCGCTATTACCTCCCGGTCTACCGTCCGCGCGAGGTGATCCTGGAGCGTGGCCAGGGCGCGCGCGTCTGGGACAGCGAGGGCCGCGAGTATCTGGACCTGTCGGCGGGCATCGCCGTCTGCGGCCTCGGCCACAACGATCCTGACCTGGTCGCCGCGCTCACCGAGCAGGCGGGTAAGCTGTGGCATACCAGCAACGTCTTCTACAGCGAGCCGCCGCTGCGGCTGGCCGAGGAACTGGTGACCGCCTCGCGCTTCGCCGAGCGCGTGTTCCTGTGCAATTCCGGCGCGGAAGCCAACGAGGCCGCGATCAAGCTGGTGCGCAAGTGGGCGAGCGCCCAGGGTCGTGCGCCGGATCAACGCGTCATCGTGACCTTCCGCGGCAGCTTCCATGGCCGTACGCTGGCGGCGGTCACCGCGACCGCGCAACCCAAGTACCAGGAAGGCTACGAGCCGCTGCCGGCCGGCTTCCGCTACGTCGACTTCAACGACCTGACCCAGCTGGAAATCGCCATGTCCTGCGGCGACGTGGCCGCGGTGATGCTGGAGCCGGTGCAGGGCGAGGGTGGCGTGATGCCGGCCGCCCCCGGGTTCCTGAGCGCCGTGCGTGCGCTGTGCGACCACCATGGCGCGCTGCTGGTGCTGGACGAGATCCAGGCCGGCATGGGCCGCACCGGTACGCTGTTCGCGCACTGGCAGGACGGCGTGGTGCCGGACATCGTCACGCTGGCCAAGGCGCTGGGCGGCGGCTTCCCGATCGGCGCGATGCTGGCCGGGCCGAAGGTGGCCGAGGTGATGCAGTTCGGCGCGCACGGCACCACGTTCGGCGGCAATCCGTTGGCGGCCGCGGTCGCGCGCGTGGCGCTGCGCAAGCTGGCGTCGCCGCAGATCGCCAACAACGTGGCGCGCCAGGCGGCTGCGCTGCGCAAGGGCCTGGAGACGATCAATGCCGAGCTCGGCCTGTTCTCGCAGGTGCGCGGCCGTGGCCTGATGCTCGGTGCGGTGCTGAATGCCAAGTACGCGGGGCGCGCTGGCGAAGTGCTGGACCTGGCGGCGGCGCAAGGCCTGCTGATGCTGCAGGCCGGCCCCGACGTACTGCGCTTCGTACCGTCGCTCAACATCACCGATGCGGAAGTGGCCGACGGCCTGAAGCGGCTGCACGCCGCGTTGCGGGCATTCGCAGGCTGACCAGGTTCTGGGTCAGCTCGCCGGCAGCGTAAGTCGCGCGACCGTCCGTCCGGACAGGGTGTCGATGCGCACGGCGATGCCGTGTCGTTCGCAGAGGCGCCGCACGATGGCCAGGCCCAGGCCAGATCCGCCGCTGTCACCGCCTTTCACGAACGGCGCGAAGTCGCGTTCCTGCACGTCGCCGCCGGGATTGCTGACGCGAAGCGCGCCACCGTCCATGTCGACCACGATGCGGCCCTCGCGGGTGTGCGCGAAGGCGTTGCCGACCAGGTTGGACAGCAGGATGTTCAGTACCGCCACCGGCAGCGCGGTGAAGACACCGCTGCCGACATCGACCTGCACCTCGACCGGCTTGTGTTCCAGCAACGGCGACTGCTCGACGATCACGCGTTCGAGCACCGGCAGTACGGGTATCGCAAGCGCCGCCTCGGTCGAGGTCTGCTCCCGCGCCAGCGACAGCAGCAGGACGACCGTCTGCTCCAGTTGACGTGCCGACTGCGCGATGTGGTCGAGGTGGCGCCGTGCGCCGTCCGACAGGCCGGGTTCCGTGCCCAGCCGCTCGGTCGCGGTGCGGATCACGGTCAGCGGTGTGCGCAGTTCGTGGCTGGCATCGCGGGTGAACTCGCGTTCGCGCTCGACGAACTCCCCGACGCGCGCGATCAGGTCGTCGAGCCGGCGCGCGACCACGCCCACTTCATCGTCCGCGAAGCCGGCGGCGAAACCGGGCGGGAGCCGTTCCGGCGTCGCGTCGGCGACAGCATCCGCCAGCCGCGATAGCGGGGCGGTGGTGCGCCGCGCCAGCCAACCGCCCAGCAGCAGCGCGAGCGCGACCATGGCGACACCCGACCACATGAGCAGCTGCAGGATCTGCCCGCGCATGGGCCGGACGACGAGCAGCGCGCTGACTTCGGCGACCAGCCACGCAGGCGCCTCGTCCGCATTGCGCGGCTGCAGCAATCGCAGGTGGTAATGGCGGCCTTCGCTGCCGGCGAACTCGCGCCGTCGCGGCTCCTCGTGCAGCACGCCGGCGATGCCGTCAGGCAGGTCCGAAGCCGTCGGCACGATCGACATGAAGCCGTCGCGGGGCGTCGTCCAGCGCTGGTGTTCGTCGTGATACGCCTGCTGCGCCGCGACTTCGCGGTCCAGCATCGTCTCGAACAGCTGGTCTTCCACCGTGTAGACGAACAGCAGGACGTACAGGGCGAACAGCACGGTGACCAGCCCGGTGAAGCCGGCGAACGCCAGCATCAGGCGATTACGCAGGCGTCGGCGCGGAAGTGTGGAAAGCGGCGTCATGCATCGGCCTCCAGCCGGAAGCCGACACCATGCACCGTCTTCAGCATGGACGTGGCGAACGGCTTGTCCAATGCCTGCCGCAGCAGGTACAGGTGCGTGCGCAGCGGGTCGGACTCCGGCGGCGCGTCGCCCCACAGCTGCTGGATCAGCTCGCTACGCGTCAGCGTGCGCGGCCAGGCCTCGGCCAGCGCCAGCAGGATCTGGTAGCTGGTGGCGTGCAGGTCGAGATCGCGACCGTCCCGCTGCGCACGGGCATGGCGGCGATCGACCTGCAGCGTGCCGATCCGCAGCACGTGCGTCTGACCGGCGCGATGGCGTTGCGAGAGCGCGATGCAGCGGGCCAGCAGTTCCGCGCCGGCGAACGGCTTGACCAGGTAATCGTCGGCACCCGCGCGAAAACCCTGCAGCTTGTCGTCCAGCGTGTCGCGTGCGGTCAGCATCAGCACAGGCACGTGCCGGTCGGCCTCCGCACGCAGGCGTTCGCACAGGCGCAGGCCGTCCAGGCCAGGAAGGCCGAGGTCGAGGACCAGCACGTCCGGCGGCGAGTCCAGCGCCATCTGCAGTCCGCTCAGGCCGTCGCCGGCGAAGTCGACGTCGATGCCTTCCGCCGCCAGCAGCCCTTCGAGCTGCGCACGCAGCAGCGGGTTGTCCTCGATCACCAGAAGGCGCAGGCGAGAAGCCGTCATCGTTCAACCGTCGATGCGTTGCAGGAGGGCCTTAGCTTCTGCCATGTCGGGCGTGGCCGCCAGCACGCGCTGCACCAATACCTTCGCCTGATCCCGTTCGCCGAGCCGCAGGTGCGCTTCCGCTGCGCCGAGTTTCAGTTGCGGCGCTGCCATGTAAGGCATCGCCAGCTGCATCAGCTGCAGGGCATGCCGCACATCGTCGTCGCCGGTCGCCGCCTGCGCCTGGTAGTAGCCCAGCAGGCCGAGCAGGTCGACGTGGTAGCGCGCCGTGTCCGTGGCGAGCGCATGCGCAACCTGCTGCACATGACCGTCGCGTGCCTGCGCCGCCAGCCCCATCGTCAGTTCGTCGCGCCATGGCGTGCGCGCGACCGGCGTGCGTCCCGTGGCGCGGACGATGGCGTCGGCCACGCCGGGCGTGGAATACGGGTTCTGACCGGTGACCAGGCGTCCATCGACGACCACCTTCGACATCATCAGCGGCGCTTCCTGCCAGTGCGCGCCGTGTCCGCGCAGCTTGTCTTCAAGCAGCCACGGGAATTCCTTCGCCCAGCGCTTGCCGAACAGGGCTTCCTCTTCGTTGGTGAAACCGGTCGTCGCCTTGCCCTGAACGAGTGGCGTGCCGTCGCGCAGGCGCACGTCCGCGAGTGCGGCGGGACCGTGGCAGACCGCACCGATCACGGCGCCATGGTCGTACGCGTCGGCGAGCAGTGTCCGCAGCGCCTGATCGCGAGGCAGGTCGAACATCGCGCCCTTGCCGCCGACCACGTAGATGGCGGCGTAGTCGGTGGCGGCGACGTCCGCGGTCTTCCGCGTGTCGGCCAGCATGCGCATCGCGTCTTCATCGGCGAGCAGGGCGGCATTGAACGGCTCCTGCGCGTTGTACTTGTCGGCCTCCACCGCACCGCCCTGCGGGCTGGCGACGTCGACGGCGAAGCCGTTCGCCTTGAAGATCAGCCACGCCTGCGAGAGTTCGTCGAACTCGTAGCCGGGACGCGTCTTGCCCTGGTCGCGGCCTTCGCCGCTGACGACGATCAGGATCCGGCCGGTCCCATCGGCGTGGAGCGGCGCGGTGACGGCGAGCAGCAGGCTGGCCAGCAGGATGCGTGCAAGGAAGGACATGGCGACAGGTCTCCGGTGAATGGACACCAGTGTCCCGTCGCGGCGTCAACCAAGTTTCAAACGGCGCGGTTCACCAGCCGGTCTGGGGGCCGAACACGTAGCGCTTCAGCGCCTTGCCGAAGCTGCGCCCGTCGGTGACGGTCTCCGCGTGCAAGCCGGCCTCGCGCGCACCCTGCACGTTGGTGAAAAGGTCGTCGACGAACAAGGTGCTCGCGGCGTCCCAACCCAGCAGGTCGAGCGCATGGGTGAAGGTCGATGGCAGGGGCTTGCGTCGCTGCAGGCCGCCGCTGGTCAGCACGCGGCCCTCGATGCGGGCGGCCACCGGCGTGACGATGCGCGGGATCGCCTGCGTCATCAGCGCGCCGTTGTTGGTCAGTACACCCATCGTCACGTCCGCGTGCATGGCGGCGATCCGGCTCAGCACGTCGTCGATGGCGGTGCTGCCGGCCATGCGCGAGGCGATCCACGTCTCTTCGTCGATCGCCGCATCGATGGCGTCGCCCAGCCGGCGCAGGTAGGTCGTGGTATCGATGGCGCCGCTGTCGTATTCGGATTCCAAGCCGGATGCGAACAGGACGCTGCGCACATGCTCGTGCTCGCAGCCGGCATGCGCCGCGAGATGCGCGATGCGCACCTCGTGGCGGTAGTGGGCCAGGACGCCGTCGAAATCGAACAGCACCTGGTGGATCCGCGGCTTCATCCGGCCGCGACCGCCTTGAAGGACTCCCGCGCGGCGGCGATCGTCGCCTCGATCACGTCCGGCGTGTGCGCGCTGGACATGAAGCCGGCTTCGAACGCGGACGGCGCCAGGTACACGCCGCGCTCAAGCATGGCGTGGAAGAAGCGGTTGAAGGCGGCGGTGTCGCAGGCCACGGCCTGGGCGTAGGTATCGACCTGCTGGTCGGTGAAGAACAGGCCGAACATCGCGCCGACGCGCGTGGTGGTCAGCGGCACGCCGGCCTCGTGGGCGGCGGCCTCCATGCCTTCGCACAGTGCGGTCGTGGCGGCGGCGAGCCCGTCGTGGAAACCCGGCGCCTGGATCAACTCCAGCATCGCCAGGCCGGCGGCCATCGCCACCGGATTGCCGCTCAGCGTGCCGGCCTGGTAGATCGGGCCGGCCGGCGCGATCTGCTGCATCAGTTCGCGGCGACCGCCGTACGCGCCCACCGGCATGCCGCCGCCGATGATCTTGCCGAAGGTGGTCAGGTCCGGCGTGATGCCGTAGTGCGCCTGCGCGCCGCCGAGGGCGACGCGGAAGCCGGTCATCACCTCATCGAAGATCAGCAGCGCGCCGTGCTGCGTGCAAAGGGTGCGCAGGTGCTGCAGGTAGCCTTCGCGCGGCGGCAGGCAGTTGGCGTTGCCGACGACGGGCTCGATGATCAGGCAGGCGATCTCGCTGCCGTACTGCTCGAACAGCGCGGTCGCGCCATCGAAGTCGTTGTAGCTCAGCGTCAGCGTCAGTTCGCTGAGGCCTGCGGGCACACCGGGCGAGGTCGGCACGCCCAGCGTCAGCATGCCGCTGCCGGCCTTCACCAGGAACGAGTCGCCGTGACCGTGGTAGCAGCCTTCGAACTTGACGATGCGGTTGCGGCCGGTCGCGCCGCGCGCCAGGCGGATCGCCGACAGTGTGGCCTCGGTACCGGAGTTGACCATGCGCACCATCTCGCACGACGGCACCAGGCGCGTGATCGTTTCCGCCATCGTCACTTCAGCCGGGCAGGGCGCGCCGTACGACAGGCCGTTCTGGATAGCGGCCTGTACGGCGTCGCGCACGGCCGGATGGTTGTGGCCGACGATCATCGGGCCCCACGAGCCGACATAGTCGATGTAGCGGTTGCCATCGACGTCGTGCAGGTAGGCGCCATCGGCACGCTGTACGAAGAACGGTTCACCGCCCACCGACTTGAACGCGCGCACCGGCGAGTTGACGCCGCCGGGCAGCAGCTGCTGGGCGCGGGCGAAGAGGGCGTGGGACTGGTCGTGGTTCATGGGAGGGTCCAGAAGAAGGGAAATCGTCCTGTGGGAGCGACGCAAGTCGCGATGAACCACCATCGGCCCATCATCGCGACTGACGTCGCTCCCACAACATGGGGGGTCAGCGGCCTTCGAAGCCCTGCCGGTAGGCGATCGACGCCACCACCGGATCGGGGGCTTCGAACACGCCGCCGATCACGGCGACCAGGTCGGCGCCGGCGACCACCAGCGGGCCCATATTGTCCGGCGTTACGCCGCCTATCGCCACCCGCGGGACGCCCAGTGCCGCGGCGCCGGTCAGCAATGCCGGTGTGGCGCGTCGCGTGGTGATCTTGCTGGTCGTGGGGAAGAAGGCGCCGAAGGCCACATAGCTGGCACCGGCCGCGACGGCGCGCTCGGCGAGGATCGCATCGTCGTAGCACGAGGCGCCGACGATGGCGTGTGCGCCGAGGCGTGCGCGCACGGCGGCGATATCGCCATCGTCCTCGCCCAGATGCACGCCGGCGGCGCCGACGGCCTCGGCGAGCGCGACATCGTCGTTGATGATCAGCGGCACGCCGGCCTGCGCGCACAAGGCCTGCAGGGCCGTTGCCTGCGCGTGGCGGCGCGCGCGGTCCGCATCCTTCTGCCGGTACTGCAGCCACGTCGCCTGCGGCAGCACGGCCGCCACGCGCGCCAGCAGGTGCGCGGTATCGGGCTCTTCCGGCGTGATCAGGTACAGCCCGCGGGCAACGCGGACGGACGGCGGCAGGGGGCTCATCGGCGAACTTCCGGTACGTGGGCGGCGATGGGACAATGGCCGCTCCCCACAGCCGGCATTATCCGATGACCGACGCCACCGACACCATGTTCCGCACCTGGATGTGCGTGGTCTGCGGTTTCATCTACGACGAGGCCGATGGCTTGCCGGAAGAGGGCATCGCGCCGGGCACGCGCTGGGAGGACATCCCGGCCGATTGGACCTGCCCCGATTGCGGGGTGGGCAAGGATGATTTCGAGATGGTGGAGCTTGACTGAGGCTGTCAACGTCCTTCGAAGACGTTCTCTACCACCTGCATGATCTCGGCCGCGACCTGGGCCTGCGGTTCGCTGCGCTGGTCCGGGTTCGACCACGCATAAGCGCGATAACCTTCGGCGTTCGCCACCTCCACCACCATCGAAGTGCCGTCCGTCACGAGGCTTTCGGTGGGCATCGCCGACTCGTCAGGCAGCGTTTCGATGCCCAGCTGCCGGAGTCGGGCATGGATCGCGCCCCAGTCGGTAGGCGTCGACAACGGCGCATCGCAGACGACCATACCCATGTCGCGGCGCGGCGCATCGCATTGCCTCAGCAAGGCCGCGACGTACTCGTCGTCGTCATCGTCGTCGAAATGGATCAGGGCGCTGCCTTTCACATGCCCGCCCGGGCTGGTCGAAAGGATCAGGACTTGCTGATCGATCCGCAGGCCGAAGCCTATCCAGACCCGAATCTCCGTAGCGCCAGGGGCGAGTTCGGCATCCTCGAGCCGCGACAGCCCCGCTACCGTGGCAGGCTCGCGGGTGAAACGCAGCAGGAAGGGCTGCTTGGCGACCGTTCCGGAGTCTGGTGCAGCGGCGTCGGAGGGTGAGGCCGACGGCGATGGGGCAGGTCCACAGGCACTCAACGGCATCGCGAGGAGCGCCAGTGCGATCCACGCGGCGCGCATCAATGCATCCGCGACGTACGCACCGCGTTGAGTTCCACCAGATGTTCGCGCAGATCGGGCGCGTCCTTGGCCTCCGGCGACAGGTGCAGATAGCGGGCCAGGTCGCGCTGCGCGCCGGCTTTGTAGTCCATCTTCAGATAGGCCAGGCCGCGGTCGCGTAGCGCTTCAGGCTGGTCGGGCGTCAGTTTGAGTACGCGGTCGGCGCTGCGCGCGGCGCGGTCCCATTCCTCGCGCTCGGCGTAGACGCCATGCAGGTTGCGCAGCGTGCGCACCAGGATCGCGCGCGGCGAGGCGGGATTGAGGATATGCAGCAGCGCGGCATCGTCCGGCATGTCGCCGCCGAGATGCGGCTTGGCGCGTTCGCGCAGTTCGTCCACGCCCAGCGGACGGCCGCCATTGAACGGATCCATCACCAGCAGGCCGTCATCGACCGGTAGGCGCACCAGGAAATGGCCGGGGAACGATACGCCATCGAGCGGCACGCCGAGCCGGTGCGCGACTTCCATCTGCACCATCGCCAGCGACACGGGATTGCCCAGCCGGCGCTCGAACACCTGGTTGAGGTAGCTGTTGCGCGGGTCGTAGTACTCGTCGTGGTTGCCGGTGTAACCGAGTTCGTCGAACAGGTAGCGGTTGATGGCGGCCATCTTCAGCGGCCACGGCTCGATCGTAGAGATCTCATGGCGCAGGTGTTCCGCGTGGCTCTGCACCAGCGTGTCGTACAGGTCGGCGTCGAGATCGGGGTACTCGTCGCGCGCGATCAGCAGCGCGGTTTCCAGCAGCGGCACGGTGTCATCCGCCTGGCTGGCCAACGCATTCCATTCCGGCAATGTCAGTCGATCCCCCATGGCCACAGACTGCGGCCAATCGCCCCCACAATCAAGCCTCAGCGGACGGGCGGGATGCCCTTGCCGAAGCCCAGCTCGGCGCCGTCCTGCAGCTTCAACCGTTCGGCCTCGCCCGCGTTGAGCTCCAGCACATAGCGGGCCGGCTTGTCGCTGGGGTAGGACGGGCAGCTGTTGCCGCCGGAGCAGGGCGGTACGTTGCGCTGCTGGGTGACCAGTTTGCGGTCGTTGTCGAAGTACAGGATGTCGAGCGGAATACGGGTGTTCTTCATCCAGTACGCCTGCGGCTGCTCGGCCTCATGGATGAAGAGCATGCCGGTGCCGGTCGCCAGCTCATCGCGGAACATCAGCCCGCGCGCCCGCTCGGCGTCGTCGTCGGCGATCTCGACCTTGAATCGCTCGCCGCCCACTTCGACCCAGGGGCCACCGTTGGCGCAGGCACTGAGGAGGAGCAGGGTCGAGGCGAATGGCAGGCGCGCGGTGGGACGCATGGGGTGTTCCTTGCTTCGAGGTGCGTCCAGTTTAGCGCCAAGCGGGAACACGCCGGATGATGATCGGCACGCGACGCGCCGGGCGGCCCGGGTTACGCCAGTTGGGCGTCTATGTCCTGCCATTGGCGGTTGCGTACCATCACGAACCGGCATGCACCTTCACTGAGTTCCGCCCACAGGGCACCGATGTCGCGGTCGTCCTGTGCATCCGTCCAGCCTTGTGCGCCCTTGTACTCGACGACGAGGATCGTGCCGTCGTTCCGTACGCAGACGAAGTCCGGGTAGAACCGGCCGCTGGCTTTCTGCAGGAAGAACGAACCGCCGCCGCGGTTGACCAGGTTACGCACCCAGTACCGGATCCGTCCCGCCTGCGCCAGCATGTCCAACTGCACGGCGCATTCGAATTCTTCCTTGCTGTCGAAGTCGCCGATGCGCCCGTGGAAGTGCTTGCGGAAGTCCCAGTGGCCGTACTCACTCCTGCGCGGGTCGTAGTCACGGCTGGGTGCATAGCCCTGCGGATCGAACTCGAACAGGAAGTCGCCGCCCACCATCACCCGGGTCTCGCGACCTTCACCGAACAGGACGTCCTGGTAAGCACGATTCACCGCTTCGCGGCGCAGGCGTCGGATGTTTTCGTCCAGCAGCTTGCGCAGCGTGAACTTCAAATGGTTGGCGCGCGCCAGCGTGAAGCCCTCGGTGTCCAGCAGCGCACGCAACCAGGCGGAGACGAAGGCCTGCTTGCTGGCATGGGTCAACGAACGTTCCAGCAGGTTGCGACACCGCCATGCGGCAAGCCGGGTTTCGTCCCAATGCTCGGGGGTGTAGCTCAGGCCCAGGTCGCGACGGAGCGCATGGACGCCCGGGACCGAATCGCTGTATCGCAAGCTCTCCGACCCGCACCGCAAGGCGGTTCGCGACCTCATCCAGGCGCTTGCCGTGGACGCAGGCCAGACGTGACGGGCCGTGGAGGGCTTGCGGTAGCCGCCGGAAGCGCGCATGCTGCGTTGCAATTGCAACGCAAAGAGTTGGTGATGAAAACATCCACCTTTCCCTCGCTTCGTGTTGACCCTGCTCTCCGCAAGGCGGCGGAAGACGTACTGCGAGAGGGAGAGTCGCTGTCTGGCTTCGTCGAGCAGTCGATCCGTGCCCAGATCGACCTCCGCCAACAACAGGAAGCCTTCGTTGCGCGAGGGCTTCTATCCCGCGACGCCGCGCGGCGAACCGGTGTCTATTACGCCGCCGCAGACGTCGTCGGTGAACTTCGGACCGCCATGCGCCACGCCAAAGCGGACACAAAAGGAAGGCGCTGATGTTCCAGGTACGCTTCACGGAAGAAGCGCGCGAAGATCTGGTGCGGCTGTACACGTTCGTGCTACAGCAGGAGCAGGACAGTCCCGGAATCGCCGACTCTTCGTTGCGGGCCATCGAGCATGGCCTGGTGCTTCTGGAAACCTCGCCTTTTGCCTGCAGGCCAGCGGTCGGCAACCCTTTCATGCGAGAACTGGTGATCGGTTTTGGTGCGACCGGATACGTCGCGCTGTTCGAGGTGGAGGACGCCGCCACGGTGACCGTGCTGGCGCTGCGGCACCAGCGTGAGCAGGACTATCGCTGAGTGGGCCGCTCTGCGGCCAGCCGCGCAGCGATGCGCTCCGCTACCTGCCGGTTGTCGCGGTAGTACGCTGCGTTGTCGGCGAGGGACTGCCAGCGTTGCTGGTCTTCCACATGGTGGCGCAACTGGTGGATGGCGTCGCGCATCAGGCGACGCGCGCTGACGCGCTCCGCGCCCTGTGCGAGCTGCAGCAGGTCCAGCAACAGCAGGATCCCGTCGTGGTTGCGCTCGGCCTGGTGTCGTGCGGCGAGGAACAGGCGATCCAGGCAGCTCTCCGTCAACCGGGCGAGCCCGGGATCCGCCAGGCTGTGGCCTGGATCGACCTGGAGCAGGTGCAGCGCATCATCGAGAGGCATGACGCGATGTGCGTTGTCCCGCATCTCGCGGGCGTCGGTGAGCAGGGGCGCGTCGTGCGCAGTCGTCTGGTCGAGGTGCATCGACAATCTCCTTCTGTCGGCGGGAATCCGGCGCGAACCGGTGTCACAGCACCAGGCTTGGGCGTGCCGTGGCGCGGGTCGACTCTATTAACCCAATAAGTTCCAGTCAATTAACTTAAATGGTGAATATGTGTGAGTTGTCGTCGCTAACGTTGTCGACATGGGCAACGAGCATGAAAAATTCTCGCACCGACTCGCGCAAGCCATGCAGCAGGCAGGCTACGAGCCACGCCCTTCCGTCCTGTTCCGCTTGTTCAATGCCCACTACCGCGGCCGTTCGGTGAGCGTCCAGACCACGTCACGCTGGCTCAGCGGGCAGGCGATCCCGGCGCAGGACAAACTGCAGGTGATCGCGGACCTGCTTGGCGTGGAGCCGCACGCACTGCGCTTTGGCGCCTCGGCACGCTCGCGGGTGGCTGAGTCGCGCGCGGTGTGGCCTGTCGGCGTCGGCAGCCGGGAGCGCAACGTGATCGATAGCTACCTCCAGCTGCCTCCCAAGAAGCGGGACCTGGTCGGCGAGCTGGTCAAGGCGCTGTCGGATAACGGCTGACGAACTCGCGAATCCCGCATCGTCGTCAATCGCCGGCGACGAAGTACTGGAATTTCCATTGCCCCGCGCCCTCGTCGATGATCGAGAAGCGATAGTCGATCGGGCTGCGCACCAGGTGAGTGGCGATGAAGCCCTCCCGCCCCGATGCCAGCCGTACGCGCATCCAGTCTCCCGGTTCCGCGCCGTCATCCACCCGGGTCACGACGGCATGACTGATGCGCGCGAGAACGGGGGATTGGCCATCCGGCCGCTCCCGTAACGCGACGTCGCGTCCCAACACGACCTGCGCATCGAACACGTCGATGTCGGCGGCATGCGGCAGGCAGAACACATAGGGGGCGCAGTAGGCGTCGCGTCCCTCTTCTTCTTGCGCAACGCCAGGAAGGGCGAGGATGGCCTCGAGCTCCTGCCACAGCCGCTGCGTCGCAGCGGGATCGCTTGCCCAGAGCGCATCGAAGCCGCCCGGCCCGGTGTCGCCACCGAAACTCAGGGTGGTGTCGTCGCGCACATGTGCGCGCAAGGCCCGCAGGTCGCGCGCGGAGACGATGCGCTGCAGGTCGGCACGTATCGCCTGCAGCGCGGGCGGCAATGTCTCCGCCGGCGGCACGAGCACGGGATTGTCCGTGGCGACCGCCGTGCCGACTGCCATCAGGGCGATGGCGAGGAAAGCGCGGGGAGCGATCACGGGCAGCGACCGGTCAGCGCAACACGATCGGTGGTTCGCCACCGATGATGACGATGTCCGCAGGGCGCCGGGCGAACAGACCCACGCTGACCACGCCGGGAATCTGGTTGATCTCGCGCTCCATCGCCATCGGGTCGGTGATCGACAGGTTGTGGATGTCCAGCACCACATTGCCGTTGTCCGTCGTCACGCCATCGCGCCACACCGGCTGTCCGCCGGTCAGCGCCAGGATCTCGCGCGCTACCAGGCTGCGCGCCATCGGGATGACTTCCACCGGCAGCGGGAACCTGCCGAGCACCGGCACCTGCTTGCTCGGGTCGACGATGCAGACGAACTGCTTGCTGGCTTCGGCGATGATCTTCTCGCGCGTCAGCGCCGCGCCACCGCCCTTGATCAGGCGCTTGTGCGGGTCGCACTCGTCGGCGCCGTCCACGTACAGCGACAGCGTGCCGGTGTGGTTGAGGTCGAGCACTTCGATGCCGTGCTGCTTCAGTCGCGCGGTGCTCTGCTCGGAGCTGGACACGGCGCCCTTGATGCGGTCCTTGATGCCGGCCAGGGCATCGATGAAATAGGCCACGGTGGAGCCGGTACCGACGCCGACGATCATGCCGTCCTCGACGAACTCGATGGCCTTCTCGCCGGCCAGGCGCTTTGCTTCGCTCATGGGGATCGCTGTATCAGGAAAGGAAAGGAGGGGCTATTCCAGCGCCAGCAGGAACTTCCATTGCGCCGCGGTGACCGGCAGCACGGACAGGCGGTTGCCGCGCTGGATCAGCGCGAAGCCCTCGCCCAGGTCGTCCGCGTGCTGCTTGATCTCGTCCAGCGTGATGGTGCGCTTGAGCTTGCGTTCGAACGTCACGTCCACCAGCGACCAGCGCGGTTCTTCGCGCGTGCTTTTGGGGTCGTAGTAGTCGGACTTCGGATTGAACTGGGTGTCGTCCGGATACGCGGTCGCCGACACGGTGGCGGTGCCGACGATGCCCGGCTCCTTGCAGTTGGAGTGGTAGAACAGTACGCCGTCGCCGACCTGCATGGCGCGCATGAAGTTGCGTGCCTGGTAGTTGCGCACGCCGTTCCACGGCTCGGTGCCGACCTTCTTCAGGTTGTCGATGGAGAAGGCGTCCGGTTCGGACTTCATCAGCCAGTAGTGCTTGCGGGCGGTCATTGCGGGGCGTCTACCAGGGAAGGTGAAGGAAGCAGGGTGTCGCGTTCGGTGCAGATCGCGTCCAGCGGCACATCCCAGGGCTGTGCGCCGAGTGCCTCGATGCGCTGCGCCTCGAAGCCTACGCCGACCAGCCAGGGGGGCGCGGGGCGCTGCAGACGCGGCGCCAGCGTGCGGTCATACCAGCCGCCCCCCATGCCGAGGCGGTGCCCGGCGGGATCGAAGCCCACCAGCGGCACCACGATCAGGGCCATGTCGGCGGCGGGCAGGCCAGAGCGTGGATCCACATCCGGCTCCGGGATGCCGTAACGGTTGGTCACCAGTGCGTCGCCCGGCCGCCAGGGCGCGAAGCGCAGCGTCTCGTCGTCCGACAGCACCGGCAGGCAATAGACGAGGCCCTTCGGCAAGCGCAGCTGCCAGCTGTGCAGGCCGATCTCGCCATCCATCGCCCAGTAGCCGGCGACATAGCCGGCGTCAGGAAAAAACGGCAGTGCGAACAGGCGTGCGGCCAGGGCATCGGCGCCGGCGATGCGCTCTGCGGCGGGCAGGGCGCGACGACGTGCACGCAGGTCGCGCCGCAGCGCATCGCGCTCGACGGTCATGGAGAACAGGGAGAAGGGAAAGGCATGCGCGAATTTTACGGCATGCGCACCGACGTTGCCGGTGTGGGACCGCGGGAGCGGCGTCAGTCACGGCCCTGTGCGTCGGATCCCTAGTGCAATCGGCTTCGTTTCGAAGTCATCCCGCTCAAGGGCGGGTGCAACAGGACCGGCCGGGTCGCGGCTGATGCCGCTGCCGCGGGAAAAATACGTCCTCCGCCATGCACGATGTTCGCGAAACGACCTTGAACCCGGGGTTCAAGTGGGAAGGTTGGGCAACCATCGGGCTTTCCGCTGCGAGGCAGACCTGCACTCCCGGTTACGTCACCATCCCGTGGTCGTCATTAAGGGACAAGGCGAATGTTTGCGCTCACTGTCGAGTACAGCAGAGGACGCAGGGCCAGTATAGCGAGTGAGGATTTTTTGCCTAGCCCGTTCGTCGGCGGATTCAGTGCGCAGTCGGCGAAGTGCGAAGGCCGTTACGGTGCGCCGAGTGCGGCATCGAGTTTGCGGTGCAGATCCTGCAGCGTGCGCTCGACCTCGCGGTTGCGCGCGTGCTGCTCATCGCGCAGCTGCTGCAATTCGTGTGCCAGATTGAGCGCAGCCAGTACGGCGACGCGATCGACGGCGGCCATGCGGTTGCTGCCGCGCACTTCACGCATGCGGCTGTCGAGCAGTTTGGCGGCGGCCATCAGGCTGGAGCGTTCGTCGGGTGCTACGCCGACGGTGTATTCGCGGTCCAGGATGTGGACGCTGACCGGTTCGTTGGCACTCACGTGTGCTGCTCCAGCGACTTGAGGCGGCTGATCATCGCTTCCACCCGTGAACGCGCCTGCTCGTTCTTGGCCAGCAACTGCGAGCGCTCACCGACCAGCTGCTCCTGCTGCTGGCGCAGGCTGCGGTTCTCGTCCGTCAGGCGCTGGCAACGGTCGGCCAGGTCCTGGATGCGCGTGCTGAGCGCGCGGAGCTGGTCGAGGAGGTCGGCGGTGTCCATGGTGCCCACGATAGGCAGGTGGTTGGCGGCCGGTCAAGGGCGGCCGGGGGCATTCAGGACGCGACGCGCATGCCCGAACCGGGGTAGTAGTCGCGGATGAAACGCAGGCACTGGTCGGCGCCCAGCGCCTGCGAGACCCAGTGGCCCTGCACCTCGTCGCACCCGTGGTTGCGCAGGAACTCGTACTGGTCCCAGGTCTCGACGCCTTCGGCCACCACCTTCAACGCCAGCGACTGGCCCATCGTGATGATGGTGCTGGTGATCGCCTCGTCGTCGGTATCGTGGGTCAGGTCGCTGATGAACTCGCGGTCGATCTTCAGCGTGGTCAGCGGCAGGCGCTTCAGATAGGCCAGCGACGAGTAGCCGGTGCCGAAATCGTCGATCGCCAGCGAGATGCCCAATCGCCGGCACGCCCTCAGGGTGTCGGCGTTCTGCTCGGGACTCGCCATCACCACGCTTTCGGTCAGTTCCAGCTCCAGCCGGTTGGCCGGCACGCCGGTTTCCTGCAGCGTGCGTGCGACCACGTTCTGCAGGTCGCCGCGCTGCAACTGGGTGGCCGACACGTTCACCGCCACGCTCAGTTCTTCCAGGCCGGCGTCGTGCCACTCGCGCATGGTCATGCAGGCGTGGCGCAGTGCCCAGGCGCCCAGTTCGAGGATCATTCCGGACTCTTCGGCCAGCGGGATGAACTGCGCCGGCGAGACGGAACCGAACTCCTTGCTGTCCCAGCGCAGGAGCGCTTCCACGCCGGTGATCCGCTGGCGCGAGATCGACAGGCGTGGCTGGAACACCAGCGACAGCTCGTTGCGGTCGATCGCGCGGCGCAGCGCGCTGGCGAGGATGGCGCGATGGCGGTTCTTCTCGTCCATCGACTCCGAATACACCTGGTAGGTGTGCCGGCCCATCGCCTTGGCCTGGTACATGGCGGTGTCGGCGTGCTTCAGCAGTTCGGTCGGCACCTGCGCGTGTTCGGGATACAGGCTGATGCCGATCGACGGCGAGACCGCCAGTTCCAGCCGCTCGCCGAAGTTCAGCGGGGCGCGGAAGGCCTGGATGATGCGCTGGGCCACATCCTCGGCATCAGGCATGCCGTTGATGTCCTCCAGTACTACCGTGAATTCGTCGCCGCTGAGGCGCGCCACGGTGTGCTGCGTGCCCACCGTCTGCTGCACGCGTGCGGCGGCCGAGCGCAGGATACGGTCGCCGGTGGCATGGCCGAGCGAGTCGTTGATGTCCTTGAAGCGGTCCAGATCGATGAACAGCACCGCGACGTGCCCATGCTCGCGCCGCGCACGTACGATGGCGCGCGAGAGGCGTTCGGACAGCAGCGAGCGGTTGGGCAGGCTGGTCAGGGTGTCGTAGTTGGCCAGGTAGCGCAGTTCCTGCTCGGCGCGCTTCTGCTCGGTGATGTCGGTGAGCACCTGCACGTACAACGGGCGTTCGCCGCTGGCATCCGGCACCACGTTGGTCTCGATGCGGCAGAGGATCTCCTCGCCGTCCTTGCGCACTTTCCAGATCTCGCCGGACCACCGCCCGGTCAGGCGCAGTTCGCGGTTCATGCGCTCGAAGAACGCATCCTCGTGCTGGTCACTGTCCAGCATGGTCATCGGCTGGCCGATGATTTCCTCTTCGGCATAGCCGGTGATGCGCGTGAAGGCCGGGTTGATGGTGATGAACTGGTGTGCCCAGTCCAGCACCGCGACGGCTTCGTTCATGCTGCGCATCACCTCGCCGGCGATGCGGTGCTCGTACTCGGCGTTGCGGCTGGCGGTGATGTCGCGCGCGGTGCCGGCGATGCGGATCGGCTGGCCTTCCGCGTCGCGCTCGACCACGCGGCCGCGGGCGCGTACCCAGACCCAGGTGCCGTTGCCGAGCATGTCCATGCGGTGTTCGGACATGAAGAGCGGCGCCTTGCCCTGCAGGTGCAGGCGCAGCCGCTCCTGTACCAGCGGCATGTCTTCCTCGTGGATGGTCGGCACTTCACCCTGCCGGGTAAGTACGGTGATGTCGGCGGTCTGCACCGCGGTTTCGTCCGCGCGCATCCGGTAGAGCCGGCGCTGCACCAGGTCGTAGTCCCAGAACTGTTCGCCGGAGGCCCAGAGCGCCAGTTTCAGGCGTTCGTCGCGGTTGCGCAGGGATTCGCTGCGCAGCGGTTCGGGCGGTGCCTGGCGGCTTTCCAGCCAGGCCTGCCACCAGCGCCGCGTGCCGATCACGATCACCCCCAGCAGCACCACACCCGCGAGTCCCATGGCCAGCCGGGACGACAGCGGGGACGCCGTTGCCAGGATTGCAGCGACAGAAGAGGCGTGCATGGAGGGAGGACGGGCGCCCGGAGCGGAGGCAATACGCGAGTGTAGGCATGCGTACACATGCACAACAAGGAGGGGAACGGCTTTTCGTTGCTACACTTGCAAGGTTGTCCGAAACTCCTGACGGATTGCGTTCTTCTATGCCCGACCTTCCCGATATCGCCGACGTGGCGGCCGCTTCCCGCCAGCTGGGCCTGGCCATGGACGCCTCGGAACTGCATGGTGCGCTGTGCGGCTGGCTGGCCGGCGGCGGCACCGCCGACGACACCTGGCTGGCCCGTGCGCTGGCCGACGACCAACTCCCTGCCCCTGCGGCAGGCAGTGCGCTCGATCAGCTGCGCCAGTGCGCTGTCGCCCAGTTGGAGGACCGCAGTTTCTCCTTCGACCTGTTGTTGCCGACGGCGGACCGCCCGCTGGACGAGCGTGCCGAAGCGTTGTTCGGCTGGTGTCAGGGCTTCCTCGGCGCGTTCGGCCTGGCCGCGGGCGCTTCGCCGCCGTTGTCCGAGGAAGGACAGGAGGCGTTGCAGGACCTGGCACGACTGGCCCAGGCCTCGGCCGAGAGCAGCGACGACGAGGAAGACGAAGACGCCTTGGCCGAACTGGAAGAGTTCGTCCGCGTCGCGGTCCTGCTGCTGCATGGCGATTGCGTGCTCGGGCCCCGGCACCGCCGGAGCCTGAACTGATGAAGGCTGTCGCCGGCATCGGCGCGGCGGAGTTCGCCCGCCGCCGCAAGCAGCTGATGCGGCTGGCCGGCAACGACGCGATCCTAGTGCTCCCCGCCGCCGCCGAGCGCGTGCGCAGCCACGACACGCACTACCCGTACCGGCAGGATTCGGACTTCTGGTACCTCAGCGGCTTTCCCGAGCCGGAGGCGGTGCTGGTGCTGGTGCCGGGCCGCAAGCACGGCGAGACCATCCTGTTCTGCCGCGAGCGCGACCCCGAGCGCGAGGGTTGGGACGGTCCGCGCGCCGGCCAGGACGGCGCGGTCAACGACTACGGCATGGACGATGCCTATCCCATCGACGATCTCGACGAGATCCTGCCTGGCCTGCTGGAAGGGCGTTCGCGCGTCTACTACCACTTCGGTCGCGATGCCGACTTCGACCTCAAGCTGATCGGCTGGGTGCGCCATGTGCGGGCGCACGTGAAGCAGGGCGCGCAGCCACCGCACGAGTTCCTCGAACTGGGCCACCTGCTGCACGACCTGCGGCTGTTCAAGTCGAAGGACGAGATCAAGCTGATGCAGCGCGCCGCCGACATCAGCGTCGAGGCACACCGTGCCGCGATGCGTGCCGCGCGCCCCGGCATCCGCGAATACGAACTGCAGGCCGACCTCGAACGCGTGTTCCGTGCCAACGATGCCTGGCCGGCCTACAACAGCATCGTCGGCGCCGGCCGCAACGCCTGCGTGTTGCATTACCGCGCCAATACCGCGCAGGCGCGCGATGGCGAACTGGTGTTGATCGACGCCGGTGCCGAGTACCGCGGTTATGCGGCAGACATCACCCGAACGTTCCCGGTCAACGGCCGCTTCACGCCCGCGCAGCGCGCACTGCACGACCTCGTCGGCGAGGCGCAGAAAGCCGCGCTGGTCTGCGCGCGCATCGGCGTGCCGTACGAAGCCGGTCATGTGGCCGCGGTCGAGACGCTGACCGAGGGCCTGCTGAAACTCGGTCTGCTGAAGGGCAAGCTGGAAAAGAACCTCGCCGAAGGCACCTACCGCCGCTTCTACCGCCACAAGACCGGTCATTGGTTGGGCCTGGACGTGCACGACGTGGGCGACTACCGCATCGATGGCCAATCGCGCCTGCTGGAAGCCGGCATGGTGTTCACCATCGAGCCCGGCCTCTACGTCGGGCACGACGATGAAACGGTGGACGCGAAGTGGCGCGGCATCGGCATCCGCACCGAGGACGACGTGCTGGTCACCGCCGGCGAACCGGTCGTGCTGACCGACGCGCTGGCGCGCAGCGCAGACGAGATCGAAGCCGCGATGGCGAAGTGACGCGGCGAGGAAGTTTTCCTCGCTTCCGGACCTCCGGATCACGCTGCTGCACCCGGTTGGTTCGTCGTCACCCGATGGCACCTCGCGGCCGAACCGCAGGTCCTTGGCAGCAAGGATGTTTTCTTCGACACCTCCAACCAGAAAGGCGCGATGCCAAGGCGGATGGCCTTGTCGCCGACCCCGGGAGGTTCGCAATCAAACAACCATTCCTCGTCGGCTCACGGAAATACCTTGCGATGCGAGGAAAGTTTCCTTGTCATCTCACTTCAGTGCACCGCGCCCGCACCTTTCTGGTTCGCTGCCGGGTCTTTGCAGGTTGCGGGTGAAGCTGCGAACCCCGGCCTGCCGGATCGACGAGGAGCCGTGGGGCTTCGACGGATGACGATGTTGGCTTTTTGCTTCGCTCACCCGCCTGATGCCGCAACGACGGTCTACGCGATCTCCACGCGCACGTCGTGGATCCACAGTTGACGCCATCGTGCGACTTTCTCGGCCGGCGCCAGCGCCTGGGGTGACGCGGCGACGGCCGGCGCAAAGGCGTCGCGTGCGTCCAGGCATCCCGCGTTGACGGCGGCATGGCGTTGCTCGCCTTCTTCGAACACCACGGCCACCAGCACGCCGCAGTCGCTGCAGAGCAGGAACTGTGCGGCTTCCGATCCCTGGCGGTAGCGGCGGAGAACATCCGGACGAAGCACGTGGACGACCAGTTGTCCCGCAGGGTCCGATATCCACGCGGCGCCATGCGCGCGGCAGAAGCTGCAATCGCAGGCGCGCGGTGCCGTGTCGGCGGGGACGAGGGACGTGGCGAAGTCCACGGTGATCGCGCCGCAGTGACAGCCGCCGTGCAGTCGCGATGATGTCGCCGCCATGGCGAGGTCAGCCTTCTTGCGAACGCCAGGTGGCCGGCGTTTCGTTGGTGGCGACGTCCGCGCGTGCCCGTGCGGCTTCCAGTGGACGGATCTCAAGCGTCAGACCGAACGCGAGGCAGGGATTCTGCGCGGCGATCTGTGCGGCGTGATCGAGCGAGTCGGCGACGATGAACCAGTAGCCGCCGACCAGTTCCTTCGCCTCGGCGAACGGACCGTCCGTAATGCCACTGCGTGATACCTGACGGCCGCGATTCTCCAACCGGCTGCCTGGCTTCAGCACACCGTCGGCCAAACCCTTCTCGTACCAGACGTAGAAGCGGTCGATGGCATCCTGCACGTCCTCTTTCGAGGCGGATTCTTCCCACCGGCCGCGGGAGATGAGGAGGTAGTCGGAGGACGACATCGTGAGGAATCTCCGGGGTGACGGTCAGGGTGGGCTCGATATTGCGACGGCAGCATCAGGCCTGGGGTCGCCAAGCGCCGTATGTGGACAACATGTGCGCTTCGAACTCGGGTGGACCGGAGACCTCCCAGAAAGTCGAGTCGAAGGCGCTGAGTTTGATCACCTTCTGGCCGCTCGATAACCCGATGAATTCACCGTCGATGGTTTGGTGGATGCCGCGATACAGATCGCGGAAAGCGTGATCGGTCAGAACCAGACCAGAGGCGCTGCGCTCTTCGATCTCCAGTGCGTTCTCGCCAGTACACCAGAGGACTTTGATATCCCAGCTGTCGACACTGAAAAACCTGTCGATATCCGCCAGGAAGCGAGCCATATCGAACAGCGCTTGATCATCGCCGTGTTGTCGGATCGTCACCATGACGCGTGCTCAAGCGCGACCTGCAACAGCAGGCTCCACAGACCAAGCACGGCGAGGAAGTTCACGGTGAACACCAAGCCACGCAGGCGCACGTTCGTCGTGAATACCTGGATGCCACTGTGCAATACGCGGCCACCGACGAAGACCCAGGCCAGCACCATGGCCGTCGTGCCGGTGCCTAGCACCATCAGCAGCATGCAAGCGACGTGGAAGAACAGCGGCCACTCGAACTGGTTGGACAGGTTGGCGCTGATGCGCGGTTCTACCGTCGCCCACGGGTTGCTGCCGTCCGCGCGACGGCCGATGCCCCAGATGGCGGGCGCACGCGCGATGGTCAGTAGCACGTAGAGCAACGCCGCGAGCGCGACATGCGCCGTCATCGGCAACAGCAGGGCGGTATCCAGGGGCGCGATGGGGGACGTCATGGCAGCGGCCCGTTCGCCACGTAAGCCGCACCGAGCGCCGCGAATAGGCCGAGCAGGAGGACGAAGCCGTAGCGCAGGCGGAACGGGATCGCTGGCTTGCCGTAGCGTCGCTCGGCCTCCCGTCGATCCAGCCGCCAGCCGTGGTTGCATTCCGGACAAGCCAATTGATAGCGCCTGCCGTAGACGAACCCGAACAGCAGGTCGAACTCGCCGTACTTGTAGGCGAGCTGCGGCTGGAAGTCGCGCTCCTGGTCGCAGCGCGGGCAATGCTGCGGCTCGGGTTCGCCCACCGGTACCACGCGTTCGCCCTGGCCGATCATGAACATCATGCGTGCAGTCCCATGCCTGATCCGTGGCGGCAGTGTGGCGCCGCGTCATCCCTCATGCGAGTGCCGCGTTCGTCCGCGGGCGCGGTGCAAGAAGCCGGATCGGGCGTATGCCGTGCCGCTGTTCCGCCGATTGGGCGATCTCCACCAGTTCGGCAAGCTGCAGCCGGTAGATATGCAGGAACGCATCTTCCAGCGGCGAGGTGACATGGATGAACTGGAGGTTGTCGCTGCCAGCGCTGGAAAGCCGGCCGCAGCGCCGCCGGAGATGTTGGCCCACCGGTTCGCCGTCTGGAAGTGTGATGGCGTCCAGAGTGGTAAGGAGCGTCCCGAGCTGTTCGCGATAGCGGTCGGCGAGTCGACCGACATGGTGACGCAGCACCGGGTCGTCTGCCCGCATGCCGCCATGCAGCCGCAGGCAGACTTGTCCCTCGTCGAGCACGCGTTGCAGGCGCGGCCATGCGTCATGCAGGTGTTGCAGTAGCCCTAGGCGTGCCTTGGCGTCATCCCGCGACGGGCCATCGAGCGACGCGGCCGCGTGTTGCAAGCGGCGCGCGAACACCGCCAGGATGCGCGAAGCCAGCGTGCAGTCCTGCGTGTCGCCCGATTGGCAGGCAGCGTGCTCTTCCCGCAGCCGGGCCCCGTCGGGTGGCGATCCGTCCGGCATGGCGAAGTCGACCTGCAGGTCGATCAGCGCGACCCACAGTGCCAAGTAGGCGGCCTTCTCGCGTCGCCTGTCGAGGCGCTGCCAGAGGCCGCTGGCGTCCGGTCCCCGTCGACGCAGCTCATCCACACAGCCTTGCCAGTCGAAGGCAGACACCGGCAGGTGCGTTCCCGCCGATGGATCCAGCAGCGGCACGTTGCCGATCATGCCGTTGGTGTAGCGATCCCACGATTGCGCCAGTGCCTCCGGGAGACGGTCAACGCCGAGCAGTTGCGCACCGTCCACGAGGTTGCGCGGATCGAACTCCAGTCCCATGGCCAGGTAGAAGTGCTCCGTCACGCGTCGACTCAACGCTGGGAAGTCGGCGAAAAGCGCAGCGGCTGGGCGCTCGTCGCGGAACAGCCCCGCTGCTGAGAGCGCCTGCGCGCTTGCGATGCGCGCTTGGTCGGCGGGATGCGAATCCCAGTAGCGCGTCTCGTCGTCAGCATCGAGCTGCAGCGTGACAGCGCGCCACTCTTCTTCGCCCCACTGCGCCAGTCGCAGGCTCACCGCCGCAGGCAGGTCGCCAACCAGCTTGCCCTCCCGCCACACCTTGCGGTTGAGATGATCGACCTCATGCAGCGACCGTGCGAGGGCACGCAGCCGCAGTGCAGTGTCGGCAAATCCGTCGCTGCCCGCCAAGAGGGCCTCGTAGCGGTCGGCATCGAACTCCATTTCCTGCGAGAGCCGCTGGCTCATGCGGAAGCTGAGGTGGAACAGGCCGCGCATCAGCAGGCGCGTCAACCACAGGCACCACAGGGTGAAGGCGCAGATCAGCTGTACCCAACCACCATTGCCTTCGTCTTCGGTCCAGCGGCGCAGGCGGTCGTCCCACGCATCGGGATGGTAGGCGCGCGATTCGAGCCAGCGGTTGACCCCGTGGATGAGTTCGGCGGCGCGCATGCCGCCACGTTGTGCGAAGTGCCCGAACTCATGGGCCAGTACGCCGACCAGCTGGCGTGCGCTCATGCCGGCAACCAGTGGCAGGCCGATGGTCAGCGTCTTCTGCCCGCCCAGCAGCCCTGCGAACCCAGGACTGAACTGCACCCAGGCATTTGCCTGGTGGCTGAGACGGATCTCGCTCGGTGGCCGGATGCCGATGGCGCGACTGAGCGCATGGACCGCAGCGGTGAACTGCGCGTCGTCCTGCGGCGACAGCACCACGGCGTCGGGCTCCGGCGTGCGGGGCGCGAACAGGGGTTTGAGCAGGAACAGGATCATCACGCCGATCGTGAATCCCGGCGTGATCCAGGCCAGCAGCACCAGCAGGTTGAAGTGCCCGCGGGGTGCCCAGTCGGCGTAGTAGTGATAGCCCAGCGATGCCAGGCCGATCACCAGCCCCAGATACAGTACGGGCATCAGGCACGAGAGCAGCGCGACCAGCCACAGCGCGACGGTGTACAGCGGCTTGATGGCGGGGTTCGGAATCGAGCCAGGGGGCAGCGCCTGCAGGAGATGGGCCGGCGAGTCGTCTGGCGATGAAGAGGCGGCAACGGTTGACGCGGACGCAGCAGGCGGCATCGACTCGACTTCCATGGCAAGTGAGAACGGCAGGACGGATACGCCATGTCCGGTGTGCGCTCCCCGCGCTCCGGACACCCCTGCCGCTCCTGCAGGCGGCACCGCCGGAGCATATCAGTCCATCAGCGCGAGCAGTCGATGGATCTGCGTTGCGACGCCACGTGCTGGTCGATCACTCGGACTGCGGTCATCCGGCTTCCGCGAACGCCGGCCGCGTCAGGTTGTCGGCATCGCCGTCGGTGCACAGCACTTCGTCTTCGATGCGGATGCCGCCGTACGGGCGGAACGCATCGACGCGCGCCCAGTCGATGCTGGCGGCGTGGCCGTTCTTCTTCACTTCGTCCAGCAGCATGTCGATGAAGTACAGGCCGGGTTCGATGGTGACGACCATGCCCGGCTCCAGCACGCGGGTCATGCGCAGGTAGGGATGGCCGGCGGGGCGCTCGATGCGGCCGCCGCGGTCGCTGGCGGCGAAGCCGGCCACGTCGTGCACCTGCAGGCCGATCGGATGGCCCAGGCCGTGCGGGAAGAACGCCGCGCTGACGCCGGTGGCGACCGCCGCTTCCGGCGACACCGTGATCACGCCGAAGTCCTTCAGGATGCCCATCAGGGTGTGGTGCGCGTCCACGTGCAGCTGCTTGTAGTCCACGTTGGCGCGCACGCCGGCGCACATGCGCTGCTGTGCGGCGTCGACCGCGTCGATCAGTGCCTGGAACTCGCTGCCGGTGTCGTAGGCGTAGGTGCGGGTGATGTCGCTGGCGTAGCCATGGAAGCTGGCGCCGGCATCGATCAGGAAGCTGCGCAGCGGATCGGGCGCGACGCGCTGCAGTTCCATGTAGTGCAGGATCGCCGCGTGCTCGTTGAGGCCGATGATGTTGCCGTAGGGCAGCTCGTTGGCGTCCTGGCCGACCGCGGTGCAGTAGGCCATGTGGATGCCGAACTCGCTGTGGCCCGCGCGGAACGCGGCTTCGGCGGCGCGGTGGCCGCGCACGGCCAGGCGCTGCGCCTGCCGCATCAGGGCGATTTCATACGGCGTCTTGTACGAGCGCTGGTACTCCAGGTACTGGATCACCGGTTCGGGATTGTTCGGTGTGTAGTCGCCCAGCGCGCTCTGCGGTTCGCCGAGGATCGCGCTGCGCGCGGCAGGCGGCAGCAGGGCGGCGGCTTCGTCGGGCTGGCGGATGATGTGGACATCGACGTGGTCCACCCACCAGCCGCTGGGGGCATCCGGCACGACATGCCAGTAGTCGAACGGCTGGTAGAAGATCACCTTCGGCCGCTGTCCGGGCGTGTACACCAGCCAGCTGTAGGGCAGGCGCGTGAGCGGCAGCCAGGCCTTGAACTGCGGGTTCACCGCGTACGGGTAGTCGCGGTCGTCGAAGACCTGCCAGTGCTGCGTGCCGCTGGGGACGACCAGATGGTCGAAGCCGCCGCGTGCGAGCGCTTCGTCCGCACGCCGCTTCATCGTCGCCAGGTGGTCGGCGTACAGCGGGACGAGGTCGGTATCGAAGGAGGCAGGTGCGTTCATGGCGGCGGCTCGTGCGGGAGAACCGCCATTTTGCCGCAATCGTCACGGGCGGGCGTTGCGCAGCCTGGCGCCTTGCGCGTTATTCGGCCTCGGGGCCGGCGTTCACCCAGTTGCGCAGGCGTTCCAGCGGCTCGCGGTCGATGGTCAGGAAACGCAGGCCGGCGAAGGCCTGTCCGGGCGTGTTCGCTGCCGCGGACCAGACCAGGTGTGCGCCGACGTCGATCGGCAGGTCCTGGCCGCGCGCGTCCTGCAGATGGAAGCGCAACTGGTACAGCGCGTCATCCACCACCGGTTCGGTCGCGACCAGCAGCATGCCCGACTCGGAGAGATTGCCCAGTCGGCCGATGACCTGTTCGGTCATCAGGTCGAACACCGGGACCGGCTTGGGCACGGCGCGCCGGCGGGCGCGGCGGAACTCGCGCATCATGCGGCGTCTCCTGCGGGTTCGCCGCTGCGGCCGGTCAGGCTGCGCAGCGCGTTGAGGGTGGCGTTCCAGGCGCGGTCGATCAGGCGACCGCGGTCCTCGGTGACGACCTGCGCCTGGCCCTTGGCCATCAGGTGCGCCAGCGTGTCCAGCGAATGCTCGCCCACGCGCTGGCCGCGCTGGTTGACGAACAGCGCATTGCCGGTGACCGGACTGAACCACGACAGGCGCTGGCGTTGCACGTCGCCCTGCTGGTTGCGGGTGAACTCGAACCACGTGCCGAACGGCAGTCCGCGCAGGTAGTCGTAGCACTCCTGCTCCTGCGGTGTCCGAGGTTGGGCGATCTTCTTCTTGACCTCACCCTGGCCACCGAGGCGCGCGCGCGCCTTCAGGCGTGCGGTCAGCTCGGTGCGCGAGGTGGTCTCGTCTTCCTCGGCGCTGGACAGGCGGCGCGAGATCGCGGCGGCTTCGTCCTCGTGGTAGCCCACCTGCACCAGCGACTTCTCGATCTTGCCGGCCAGCTCCGGGCTGGCGGACTGCGAGGAGGTCGTGGCGGCGATGATTTCCAGCGTGGTCTGCAGCTGGTCGGCCCATTCGGTGGACGACTCGCCGTTGCGCAGCTGGGTAAGCGTGAGCACGTCGGCCCACGCCTGGCTGAGCAGCGCCTGCACGAATTTCTGCGGCTTGGCCTCGGCCATCGCCGATTCGATGGTATCGGCGGCCTTCTGTTTGGCGATCTCCAGCCGGTCCTTGCCGCGCGCGGCCTCGATCTGCCGGCGTTCGGCCAGTTCGGCCTTGCGCGCCGCCGCCTGCAGGTGTTGCTGCACGTCGCGGTTGGCGTCCTCGAAGACGGCCTCGTCGCCCTCGTAGGTCTCGACGACGGTTTCGACCGCCTTGTGCAGGCGCTGGACGAGATGCGGATCCACATCGTCATCGCCCAGCCAGGTCGCGCCGGATTCGGCGACCGTGTTGAGCAGGTCGCGCGCCGGATGCTGCGCACGCAGGAAGAAGTTGCGGTCGCGCAACGCGGCCTGCACGACCGGCACCTGCAACCGCACCAGCATGTCGGCGGCCGGCGCATCGTGCTGCACTTCGCGCTCGATCTCGTTGTACAGCAGGTCGAGCAGTTCGAACGTGTCCGAATCCGCGCTGGCCAGCGCCGCGCCCGGGCCGTGTTTGGCGCGCACCTCGGACAGCATGAGCTGTTGCAGGTCGGCGACGGTGCGGCGTGGCTGATCCGGCGTGCGCACGGGTAGCGGTGCCGCCTGCAGGGCCTGCAGTGTGGAGAGGACATCGGGCGTGGGCAACAGACGACGGGCGTGGCCGCCGGCTTGCGGACCAGCGCCACCGGCGTGGTCGCCCGCCGCGCCCGCGGGCGTGCCCGCGGCAGCGCCATCGCGGGAGCCCGTCCCGGTATCCGCGGCAATCGAGTCGATCTCGCCCGCCCGGGCGAGCGCATCGGCCTGCAGGCCGCCGCGCCGGATGGACAGCAGTTTCTGCAGGACCTCGAACGAGCCGGCCGCGTCCTGTGTCGCGGCCGCTGCGGTCGTTCCGGTTTCCGGCGTGGCGGCGGGGGCGCCCGCCGCGGTCGGGCCGGTGCCCGCCGGCGTGCCGGTCAAGGCACCCGCGACCGCCTGCAACTGCTCGGGGGTCAGCGTCGCCCAGTGCGCGCCGGCCTGGCTTTGCCAGCCGGTCATCGGGCGCGGTCCCGGACCCGCTTCGTCGCGCGGCGGGCGCACGACCTCGAGATTGCGCACGCGCCGCGGCATGTAGGCCAGACCCGGCAGGATGCCTTCGCGGGCGAGGAACTGGTTCACCGTGTTCGCCCACTCGGTGTAATTCAACATCACCTTGTGGTCGAAGCTGCGGTACAGCAGCAGCTGCGCGTCGATGGACAGTTCAAGGCACGCGGCCGCATCTTTCAGCAGGTGACTGAGGCGGTTGGGTCCCAGCGGCAGTGCCTCGGCCTCGTACGCCGGTTTGCAGGCAAGGACGCCGAACCGCTGGCCCAGCATCAGGATCTGCGCGTTGCCGCGCTGCTCGTGCCGGCGCGCGACTTCGCGCAGCACGATCTCCTGGTCCATCGCTGCGTCCTCGACCAGCGTGAGCGTCTGGTAGTCCAGCCGCACCTCTGGCTGTTCGCCGCTGGACCGCGCACTGCGGATCGCGGCCAGCTCCGCTTCCAGCGCGAACATGTACTGCGGGACCAGTTCCAGCCGGTTCTTCTGCAGCGTGCGCAGGTCCACGAAGACCTGCGTCTGCGCGTGGTTGCTGCGGGCCTGTTCGGCCTGCTTGAACAGTTGCTGTTCG
The DNA here is from genome assembly GCF_014851815.1 of Pseudoxanthomonas sp. PXM01. GTDB lineage: Bacteria > Pseudomonadota > Gammaproteobacteria > Xanthomonadales > Xanthomonadaceae > Pseudoxanthomonas_A. The sequence continues at coordinate 906,552 of NZ_JACVAJ010000002.1, read as the reverse complement.
AACTCCACCAGCATGCCGTTCAACGCGGCGACGAAATCGGTGGCGATGTGGTCGAACAGGCTCTGCAGCACGCGCCGCACGCGCGGCGGCAACGCCGACGAAGCGATCGTGGTCGGCGCGGCAGCGGACGTTGGCGGTCGTGTCGCGGTCATCGGTACGGCAGGCTCCCCTCTTGCCCCATCATTATCACACCCCGCATCGCCTGCGCATCCGTCCGTCGCCGTGCCGCAGGGCGACGGGTGTCAGGTATCCAGGAACAGTTCGATCACGTCGTTGGTGAACCGGCGGCCCAGCGCGGTGGGCCGCGCATGGGTGTCGGACACCTCCAGCCATCCCGCCTGCAAGGCCTGTTCCAGCGCCGGTGCGATGCTCGCCAGCGCCAGTCCCGTGGTGGCGGTGAAATCGGCCAGCGCGAAGCCTTCCTGCAGCCGCAAGGCATTGAGCATGAACTCGAACGGACGGCGTTCCGCCGTGATGTCGTCATCGCCGCCGATGGCCTGCGGCGTGCCCGCCGAGGCCAGATAGCTCGCCGGATGCTTGACCTTCCAGCGGCGCAGGATCTGTTGCGTCGCACCCACGGTGATCTTGCCGTGCGCGCCCGCGCCAATGCCGATGTAATCGCCATAACGCCAGTAGTTGAGGTTGTGCGCGCAGCGGCGACCCGGGCGCGCATAGGCGCTGACTTCGTAGTGTCCATAGCCGGCGTCGGCCAGCATTGCCTGGCAATGGTCCTGCATGTCCCAGGCGTGGTCGTCGTCGGGGATGCCCTGCGGCGGCCGGGCGAAGAACACCGTGTTCGGCTCCAGCGTGAGCTGGTAGTGCGAGATGTGCGCCGGCTGCAGGGCGAACGCGCGCTGCAGGTCGTGTTCGGCCATCGCCAGCGTCTGCCCGGGCAGGGCGTACATCAGGTCCAGGTTGAAATTGTCGAAGCCGGCATCCTGCGCCAGCTTCACCGCAAGCTCGGCTTCCTGGCTGTCGTGGATGCGGCCGAGTTTCTTCAGGCTCTCGTCGTCGAAGCTCTGGATGCCGAAGCTGATGCGGTTGACCCCGGCGGCAAGATAGCTCTCGAAGCGGCCATGTTCGGCGGTACCCGGGTTGGTCTCCAGCGTGATCTCCAGCCCCGGCGCGAAGCGCAGCCGGCTGCTGGCGCCCTGCAGGAAGCGGTCGATCGCCTCCGGCGGGAACAGGCTGGGCGTACCGCCACCGAAGAACACACTGTGCACGGTGCGTCCCCAGATCAGCGGCAGGTCGTGGTCGAGGTCGCGCAGCAGCGCGTCCACGTAGTCGTCGAACGGCAACTCACCCTTGCCCTGGTGCGAGTTGAAATCACAGTACGGACATTTGCGCACGCACCACGGCATGTGCACGTAGAGCGACAGGGGCGGGGGGATGAGCATGGGTCAGGGCAGGTCGATCAGCCGCTGCTTGAGCCCGGCCAGCGCTTTGCCGCGGTGGCTGATGCGGTTCTTCTCCGCCAGCGGCATCTCCGCTGCGGTCTGCCCGTGTTGCGGATCGAAGAACACCGGGTCGTAGCCGTGGCCACCGCTGCCGCGACGCTCGTGCAGGATGCGGCCGCGCCATTCGCCTTCGACGATCAGCGGCTGCGGGTCGTGCGCGTGGCGCAGCAGCACCAGCACGCAGTAGAAGTGCGCACCGCGCTGTTCGCCGGCGATGTCCTTCAGCGCGTCGAGCAGCTTGTCGATGTTGCGGTCGGCATGGCCGTGCTCGCCGGCATAGCGCGCCGAGTACAGGCCGGGCGCGCCGTTGAGCGCGTCCACGCAGATGCCGGAGTCGTCGGCGAGTGCGGGCAGGCCGGTCTGCAGGCTGGCGTGGCGCGCCTTGATCAGGGCGTTCTCGACGAAGGTCGTGCCGGTCTCGTCGGCATCCTCCACGCCAAGGTCGGACTGCGCGATCAGCTCGATGCCAGTGTCGGCCAGCAGGCCGCGGAGTTCCTCCAGCTTGCCCTGGTTGGAGGAGGCGAGGACGAGTTTCATCGTGGATCAGCCCTTGGGTTGCAGCAGGTCCCAGCGGTTGCCGTAGGCATCGCGGAACACGGCGACGGTGGCGTAGACCTCTTCGCGCGGCGTCTCCAGGAATTCGACGCCGGCGGCCGTCATGCGTGCGTGGTCGCGCCAGAAGTCGTCCGTCTGCAGGAAGAAGCCGACACGCCCACCGGTCTGGTCGCCGATGCGCGCGCGCTGCTCGTCCGTCGTCGCGACCGCCAGCAGCAGGTCGGTGCTGCCATCGCCCTTCGGCGCCACACGCACCCAGCGCTTGCCGCCGCCGAGGTCGGTGTCCTCGCGCAACTCGAAGCCGAGCGCATCGCGGTAGTGCGCGATGGCGCGGTCGTAGTCGTCGACCAGCAGGGTGACCAGGCTCAGCAGTGCCATGATCAGCCCGCCAGCGCGGCGCGTTGCGCTGCGAACAGCTCGCCGATGCCCTTCTCGCCCAGGGCGAGCAGTGCATCCAGCTCGTCGCGGCGGAACGCATGGCCTTCGGCCGTGCCCTGCAGCTCGATGAAGCCGCCGCCGTCGTTCATCACCAGGTTCATGTCGGTATCGCAGTCGCTGTCTTCCGGATAGTCCAGGTCCAGCACCGGCACACCGCGGTAGATGCCCACCGAGACCGCCGCGACGGCGCCGTGCACGACGTCGCGCTTGATCTCGTTGCGGCCCTTCAGCCAGTTCACCGCGTCCACCAGCGCCACGTAGGCCCCGGTGATGGCGGCCGTCCGGGTACCGCCGTCGGCCTGCAGCACGTCGCAGTCCAGGGTGATGGTGCGTTCGCCCAGCGCCACGCGGTCCACGCACGCGCGCAGGGTGCGGCCGATCAGGCGCTGGATCTCCAGCGTGCGCCCGCCCTGCTTGCCGCGCGAGGCTTCGCGGTCGCTGCGGGTATGCGTGGAGCGCGGCAGCATGCCGTACTCGGCGGTCACCCAGCCCTCGCCCTTGCCGCGCAGGAAACCCGGCACCTTGTTCTCCACCGTCGCCGTGCACAGCACGCGGGTGTGGCCGAAGCTGACCAGTACCGAGCCTTCCGCATGGCGGGTGTAGTTGCGCAGGATGCCGACGTCGCGCATCTGGTCGGGCTGGCGGCCGCTGGGGCGGGAAAAGGACATGGGGGCATCCGCAATGAGGGGGGCGAAGTTTACCAGTCCGCCCCGCCGGGCCCGGCCCGCGCCGCACGGGCTGCTAAGATGCGCCGCTCACTGGTCCGATAGGCACCTGCATGATCCGCAGCATGACGGCGTTCGCTACCGCCGAACGCGCCACCGACGGCGGCACGCTGGGGGCCGAACTGCGCGCGGTCAACCACCGTTTCCTGGAGCTGGGCGTCCGCCTGCCGGACGAACTGCGCGTGCTGGAACCGGCGCTTCGCGAGCGCGTCGCCTCGCGGGTGTCGCGCGGCAAGCTGGACCTGACCCTGCGCCTGCGCGCGCCCGAGAGCGGCGGCGCGCTGCAGCTCAATGCCCGCGTGGTGTCGCAGTTGTCCGAACTCGCAGCGGACCTGTCGCTGCGCGTCCCCAACCTGCGCACCGAGCTGACCGACCTGCTGCAGTTCCCCGGCGTGCTGCAGACCAAGGGCGTGGACATGGAAGCGCTGCAGGCCGAGGCGCTGGCGCTGCTGGATACGGTCCTCGACCAGTTCGTCGCCGCCCGCGAGCGCGAGGGCGGCAAGCTGGTGGCGGCGATCCTGGAGCGTGTGGACGGCATCGCCGCACTGGCGGCCGAAGTGCGCACCCTGATCCCGCAGATCCGCGCCGGCCAGCGGCAGAAGCTGGAGGCGCGCCTGGCCGACGTGGCGCAGAACATGGAGCAGGGCCGGTTGGAGCAGGAACTGGTGCTGTGGCTGCAGAAGCTCGACGTGGACGAGGAACTCGACCGCCTCGACAGCCACGTCAAGGAGATCCGCCGCGTCTTCACCCAGAAGGAGCCGCAGGGTCGCCGGCTGGACTTCCTGCTGCAGGAGTTCAACCGCGAGGCTAATACGCTGGGCTCCAAGTCCGTCGACATCCGCACCACCAACATCGCGGTGGAGTTGAAGGTGCTGATCGACCAGATCCGCGAACAGGCGCAGAACATCGAATGAAGCGCGGAACCCTCTACATCGTCGCGGCGCCATCGGGCGCGGGCAAGAGCAGCATCGTCAATGCCGTGCTGGCGCGCGACAACGACATCGCGCTGTCCATCTCGTTCACCTCGCGCGCCGCGCGCCCGGGCGAACGCCATGCGCAGCACTACCACTTCATCAGCGCCGACGAGTTCAAGGCGATGATCCGCGCCGGCGACTTCTTCGAGTACGCCGAGGTGCATGGCGACTGGAAGGGCACCGCTCGCCAGTCGGTCGAGCCGCAGCTCGATGCCGGCAAGGACGTGCTGCTGGAGATCGACTGGCAGGGCGCGCGGCAGGTCCGCGAAAAGGTGCCGGACGCGGTCAGCGTGTTCATCCTGCCGCCCTCGCGCGCTGCGCTGGAACAGCGCATGCGCAACCGCGGACAGGACAGCGAGGAGGTCATCCAGCGCCGTCTGGCCGCCGCCCGCGAAGAGATGTCGCACTACGACGAGTTCGACTACGTCATCGTCAACGACGTATTCGACGAGGCGGTGGCGCAGATGCACACCATCTTCACCGCCAGCCGCCTGCGCCGGGAGGCGCAGGACGTGCGCCACGCCGACCTGATCGCCGCGCTGCTGGCCGAATGACCTGCGGCAGAGGCCCGGGCGCCGCCGGTTGGCTCCCCGGAGCGCCTTAACCGATTGATTTTCAAGGAAAGGCTTGCATTGCCGGGGCCGGCTGCCTACAATTCCGGCCCCTTTCCGTATTCACTGGGCGGCCAGCCGGTCGCCGGGAGCCCGCATGGCCCGCATCACCGTCGAAGATTGCCTGGAAGTCGTCAACAACCGTTTCGATCTGGTCACGATGGCCGCCAAGCGTGCCCGTCAGCTCGCCAACGGCGTGGACGCGCAGATCGACAACACCGAAGCCCAGGACAAGCCCACCGTGCTGGCGTTGCGCGAGATCGCTGCGCGCAAGATCGACAACGAGCTGATCGACCGCGTCGAGAAGGCCGAGCGTGAGCGAGCCGAGCGCGAAGCGCTGGAGTGGGCTGCCGCGGAAGTGGTTGCCGACGACGACCTGTCGAAGGGCGACGACTGATCCCGTTCGTCTAACGTTCCCATCGGAACGGACGATCGACGAAAGGCCCGCGCAAGCGGGCTTTTCGCGTTCCAGGGCCGTCGATCCGCGTTGCCGTGGCGACGTGACTGGCATAGTCTGGCGGCATGAATTCAGGCCGTACCGCCAAGGCGCTCCGCAACCCTGCTTCGTCGCGAGACGAGGGGGTGCCGGAGTACGTCAGCCAGTTCGAGCGGCTGGTGACGTACCTGCCGAAGGAGCAGCTGCCGCTGCTGCGGCGCGCCTGGGAAGTCGGTGCCGCCGCGCACGCGGGCCAGACCCGCAAGTCCGGCGAACCCTACATCACCCATCCAGTGGCCGTGGCCGGCGTGCTGGCCGAACTGGGCATGGATGCGGAGACGCTGATCGCGGCGATCCTGCACGACACCATCGAGGATACGCCGCTGACCGGAGCGGATATCGCCGCCGAGTTCGGTGAGTCGGTCGCGGAGCTGGTGGAAGGCGTCACCAAGCTGGACAAGCTGAAGTTCCGCGATCGCCAGGAAGCCGCCGCCGAGAGCTTCCGCAAGATGCTGCTGGCGATGTCGCGCGACCTGCGCGTGATCATGATCAAGCTCGCCGACCGCCTGCACAACATGCGCACGCTGGGCGCGCAGAGCGCAGAAGCGCGCGGGCGCATCGCCCGCGAGACGCTGGAGATCTACGCGCCCATCGCGCAGCGGCTGGGCATGAACCTGGTCAAGTCGGAGCTGCAGGATCTCGGCTTCCGCGCGCTGCATCCGTGGCGCCACGCGGTGGTCGACAAGCACATCCGCAGCCAGCCGGTGATGCGCCGCGAGTCGATGGCGCAGATCGAGGCCCACCTCTCTCAACGGCTGGCGAAGGAAGGCATCGAGCACCGCCTGGTCAGCCGGGTGAAGACGCCTTGGAGCATCTACAACAAGATGCGCGGGGAAGGGAAAAGCTTCGACCGGGTGATGGACGTGTTCGGCTTCCGCGTCGTCGTCGACTCGGTGCCGGCCTGCTACCACGCGCTCGGCGCCGTGCATGCGCAGTACAAGCCGCTGGACGGGCGCTTCCGCGATTTCATCGCCATCCCCAAGGCCAACGGCTACCAGTCGCTGCACACCGTGCTGTTCGGTCCCTACGGGTCGCCGATCGAAGTGCAGATACGCACCACCGAGATGGACCTGGTCGCTGAGCGCGGCATCGCGGCGCACTGGACCTACAAGTACGGCACCGATGCGCCGAACAGTGCGCAGAACCGCGCGCATGCCTGGATCGTGGAGCTGATCGACAACCAGCGCGCCGCGGGCTCGTCGCTGGAGTTCCTCGACAACGTCAAGGTCGACCTGTTCCCGGACGAGGTCTATCTGTTCACGCCGAAGGGCAAGATCCTGTCGCTGCCACGCAACGCCACCGCGCTGGATTTCGCCTATGCGGTGCACACCGACGTCGGCAACCAGGCGGTGGCCTCGCGCGTGGACAAGAAGCTGGTACCGCTGCGCACGAAGCTGGTCAGCGGGCAGAGCGTGGAGATCATCACCGCCAAGTCCGCGGCGCCCAAGCCGCAGTGGCTCGAGTTCGTCGTCACCAGCAAGGCGCGCACCGCCATCCGCCACCAGCTGAAGCAGCTGGAGCACGAGGACGCCGTGCAGCTCGGCCACCGCATGCTCGACCGTGCGCTGGAGGACCTGGACAGCTCGCTGGAGCGGCTGCCGCAGCAGCGTCTCGAGGCCTTCCTCACCGAGCACAAGTACCCGCGCCTGGAGGCCTTCCTGGCCGACGTGGCGCTGGGCAACTGGATGCCGGCGCAGGCCGCACAGGCGCTGACCGCGTTCGCGGAACTACGTGCCGGCGGGCACTCGAAGCATTCGCAGGAGAAGATCCTGATCACCGGCGGCGAACGCGGCGTGGTCAGTTTTGCGCAATGCTGCCAGCCGATCCCGGGTGACGAGATCATGGGTTACCACACTGCCGGCAAGGGCATCGTGGTGCACCGGCTGGATTGCCCGAACGTCACCGAGTTCCGCAAGTCGCCCGAGCGCTGGGTGCCGATCGCGTGGGATGCGAAGGTCACCGGCGACTACGACGCCGCACTGCTGATCGACGTGGAGAACCGCCCGGGCGTGCTGGCGCAGGTCGCCGCTGCGGTCGCCAAGAGCCAGTCCAACATCGAACGCGTCGAGTACCTCGAGCGCGACATCAACGTCGCCGTGCTGCGTTTCTCGATCCAGGTCCGCGACCGCAACCACCTGGCGGAAGTGATGCGCCGGCTGCGTCGCCTCAACGTCGTGCACGGCGTCCGTCGCCAGTGACGCAGGGCGGGCCCTGGCCCGCCGTCCGGGTGCCCGCTGCGATGGTGATTCACGTGCACGGCCTGTTCCTGCAAATGCCATCGTGATCGGAGCGATCGCGATGGCGGGCCTGGGCCCGCCCTACGTAGAATCCGGACATCCACACAGGAGTTGCGCATGACCAGGCAGATCATCCATACCGAGCAGGCACCCGCCGCCATCGGACCCTATTCGCAGGCCGTGCGGGCCGGCAACACGGTGTACTTCTCCGGGCAGATCCCGCTCGATCCGGCCACCGGCAACCTGGTGGATGGCGACATCACTGCGCAGGCGCGCCGCGCCTTCGACAACCTCAAGGCAGTGGCGGAAGCGGCGGGTGGCTCGCTCGACCGCATCGTGCGTCTCGGCCTGTACCTGACCGACCTGTCGCAGTTCGCGGCGGTCAATGCGGTGATGCAGGACTACTTCGTCGCCCCGTACCCCGCACGCTCGACGATCGAGGTCTCCGGCCTGCCGAAGGGCGCCGCTTTCGAAGTCGATGCGGTGATGGTGCTGGACTGATCGTGGAGAACCCGTAGTGCCGAGCTTGCTCGGCACCGTACGCCGTCCGATACGTTGGCGCCGGAACGAAGAGCAGCGGAGCAAGCTCCGCTCTACGATGGCGTGCGTCGGGTTTCGCTCGGCGTATGGCCGGTCCAGCGCTTGAACGCACGGCGGAACTCGCGCACGTCGTTGAAGCCGATCTGGCTGCCGACGCTGGCGATGGTCATTTCCGCGTCCTGCAGGAGTTCGAGCGCACGCTCGGTGCGTACGCGATCGTGCACGGCACTGAAGCTGGTGCCTTCCTCGGCGAGCTGGCGACGCAGCGTGCGTTCGCTCAGGTGCAGTGCCATGGCGACATCCGTCATCTGCGGGTTGTCGCGCAGGCGCGGCCGCAGCTGGCGCTCGACCGCCGCGGTGGTCTCACCGCGCAGCGACATCGCCGTGAGTTGCGCGCGGCACAGGGCCAGCGCCTGTCGCGAGGTCACCGGGTTGTAGCTGGCGAACGGCAGCTCAAGCCAGCGCCGGTCCACCACCATCGCATGCTGCGGCTGGTCGAAACGCACCTCGCAGCCGAACAGGTCGGCGTAGCGCGCGGCGTAGCGCGGCGCCGGATAGCCCAGCTCGAGGCGCACCGGATGGAACTCCGGACCTGCCAGTTCGCGCGCCAGCATCAGCGTGCTGGCGAACATCTCCTCGCACAGGAACGGCAGCAGGTCGGCGGCTTCTTCCGGTGCCGTGGCGACCACCGCCAGGCTGCCGTCGTCGCGGTCCTGCATGTCGAGGTCCATCAGTGGACCGAGGTTGCGCTGGTACTCCAGGCCGATCTGCACGGCGTCGCCGAACGTGGGCGCGGTCTTCATCGCCAGGCCCAGCAGGCCGAAATTGCCGCCGTTCTGCTTCTCCCCCATGGCCAGGCCCACGCCGTCGATCGGCAGGGTCGGCAGGGCGCGGCGGATGATCTCGCTGGCCTGGCGGTAGGAGACGCGTGCCAGAGGATCGTGGATCTCCTGCACGTTCATGCGCATGCCGGCGAACCAGCCTTCGGCGTTCACGCCGAATTCGCCGGCCAACAGCACCAGGCCGCACAGCATGTTGGTGGGCAGGTTGGCGATCGAAAGGCGATTGCCCAGTCCGGTTTTCCAACGCATCGGGGGCCTCCAGCTTGTCCGCTTTGCCCCCCGTAGTATGCCGCTCCCGCCCTCCGTGTCACATGGGCCGGCGCACCAGACTGCGGGGCACTACGCAGGCGTATGGGAGGGGAGACTCATGCAGCGCACCATTTCCGTGGCAGTGGTAGGCGCCCTGGCGCTCGTGGCGGCCGCATGCCAGCCCAAGGCGCCCGAAACCGCCAGCGCGCCGGCGGCCGACGCCGGCTTCGCCGCCAGCCTGCAGGAGCGCCTGCTGGACGCCAAGCCGGGTGACGTCATCGACATCCCGGCCGGCCGCCACAGCTTCGACCGCAGCCTCAGCCTGCGCGCGGACGGCGTGACGATCCGCGGGGCCGGCATGGACAAGAGCGTGCTGAGCTTCAAGGGGCAGAAGGCCGGCGCCGAAGGTCTGCTGGTCAACGGCGACGACTTCACCATCGAGAACCTCACCATCGAGGACTCCAAGGGCGATGGCCTGAAGATCAGCGAGTCGTCGAACATCACGATCCGTGGCGTGAAGGTCCAATGGACCGGCGGGCCGAGCACGAAGAACGGCGCCTATGGCATCTACCCGGTGCTCACCAAGAACGTGCTGATCGAGGACACCGTGTCGATCGGCGCGTCCGATGCCGGCATCTACGTGGGCCAGTCGGACGGCGTGATCGTGCGCCGCAGCCGCGCCGAACAGAATGTGGCCGGCATCGAGATCGAGAACACCATCAATGCCGATGTCTACGAGAACGTGGCGACCGGCAACACCGGCGGCATCCTCGTCTTCAACATGCCGGGCCTGTCGCAGCAGGGCGGCAACATCCGCGTGTACGCCAACAAGGTGATCGCCAACAACCACGAGAACTTCGGCGCCAAGGGCACGCCGGTGGCCAGCGTGCCGGCGGGGTCGGGCATCGTGATCAACTCCAACGACGACATCGAAGTGTTCGGCAATGAGATCCGCGACAACGCGACCGCCAACATCATCGTCTCCAGTGTCTACTCAACCGGCTACAAGGACAGCAGCGCGTCGCCGAACTTCGATCCGTACCCGGAGCGCATCCACATCCACGGCAACACCCTGTCCGGTGGCGGCGACTCGCCGGACGGCTTCGACCTGAAGGCGCTGAAGGTGGCCACCTACGGGCTGCGCGGCAACTTCCCCGACGTGCTGTGGGACGGCTACTTCAACAAGGACCGCGTGGCGGACGGGAAGAAGGTGGGGCCGCAGATCTGCCTGCGCGACGTCAACGGGGTGGTCAACGCCGACGGCCCGGGCGGCTACAAGAATCCGAACAAGGACGCGAAGATCCATGACTGCGAACTGCCGCGCCTGCCGGCGGTCGACCTGAAGCGCGGTTGAGGCCGTCGCGCATGCGGTATCGCGTGGTGATGTGGCTTGCCGCCCTGGTGGCGTGCATGGCGCTGCCCGCGTGCACGCAGGCGCCGAAGGTGCATTTCTTCGCCGAGGGCCAGCCGGCGACACTGGACGAGTGGGGCGTGCTGCGGATCGACGACGGGCGTCTGCACCTCAATGAAGGCGTGGTGCCGTACGATCTCAACACGCCGCTGTTCAGCGACTACGCGCACAAGTTGCGCACCGTGTGGATGCCGGCGGGCACATCGGCGACGTACAAGGCGGAGCGGAGCTTCGATTTCCCGGTCGGCACCATCTTCAGCAAGACGTTCTATTACCCGCTGCCGGCCGGGCAGGTCCGGGACAGCAAATCCGTCGCACGCACGCCGCCTTCGCAACCGCCGTTGGAAGGCGAGGCGCTGGACCTGGCGAAGGTGCGGCTGATCGAAACGCGCCTGCTCGTGCATCGGGCCGACGGGTGGGTGGCGCTGCCGTACGTGTGGAACGACGCGCAGACAGCGGCGACGTTGAAGCGTACCGGTGAACTGGTCCCGCTCGAACTCGTCGATGCCCAGGGCGAACGCGAGGCGGCCGACTACCAGGTGCCCGACCAGAACCAGTGCGGCGGCTGCCACATCACCGACAACAAGTCGCGCAAGCTGCTGCCGATCGGACCGAAGGCGCGGCACCTGAATCGCGACTTCGACTATGCGGACGGCAGGGAGAACCAGCTGGCGCATCTGGTGCGTATCGGTTACCTGGCCGGCGTGCCCGCGTCGCCGCCACGGCTGGCCGACGCCATGGACGCCCAGGCGCCGCTCGACGCGCGCGCGCGCGCCTATCTGGACGTCAACTGCGGCCATTGCCACAGCGCCACGGGTCCGGCGATCACCTCGGGCCTGTGGCTGGACGCGCACACGCAGGACCGGCTGAAGCTGGGCTTCTGCAAGCAACCGATCGCGGCAGGCAAGGGCACGGGCAACCGGCGCTACGACATCGTGCCGGGGCATGCGGCCGATTCCATCTTCGATTACCGGTTGGACAGCGACGACCCCGCGATCATGATGCCGGAGCTGGGGCGCTCGGTCGTCCATCGGGAAGGGGTCGCGCTGATCCGGGCATGGATCGATGCGCAGGACGGCAGTTGCGATACGGCAGGCACAGGCAGTGAACCACCGCCGGCCACCTGAGGCCGGTTTCCGCACAACGCTTCCGGGAGGGCGTGATGAGAGTGATGCAACGGAATCTGGTCGTGGGGCTTCGGCGCGCGCTGTTCGGCAGTTGCGTGGTGTTGGGCGCGAGCGGAACGGCGTGGGCGCAGGCGACGCCCGAGGGCGAGCAGCAGGCCACCAACCTCGACACCATCACCGTCACCGCGCAGAGCCGCCAGCAGGAACTGCAGGACGTGCCGATCGCGCTGCAGGTCGTCGACCAGCAGCTACTCGATGACGTCGCGGCGGAGAACCTGGGCGACATCGATGCCTTCGTGCCGGGTCTGGTGGTGGATGCCGCCCAGCCGACCCAGCCGTCGTTCCGGTTGCGTGGCGTGGAAACCAACGACTTCGGCATCGGTACCGATCCGGCGGTCGGCATCTTCGTCGACGGCGTGTACGGGGGCCGTGGCGGCGGCGTGTTGCTGCCGTTCCTCGACGTCGAGCGCATCGAGGTGCTGAAGGGGCCGCAGGGCACGCTGTTCGGCCGCAACACCGCGGCGGGCGCGATCTCGCTGGTGACGCGGCGCCCGCAGGACGAGACCGAGGCGAGGCTGCGCCTGCGGCTCGGCAACTACGGCAAACAGTATGTCGATGCGATGTGGAACATCCCGGTCAGCGACGTCTCCGCCTTCCGCATCAATGCGCTGTTCAACCACAGCGACGGCTGGTTCCAGGACGGCGCCACCGGCAAGGACCTGGGCGGCGAGAACGTGTGGGCGGCGCGCGCGGCATGGCAGTTGCGCATCGGCGACAACACCACCGCGCTGCTGAGCTGGGACCATGAAAGTCTGGACCAGAACGGTCGCGTCACCACCGGCATCGTGCCGTTGCCGGCTTATCCGCAGCGGCCGCCGGTGCCGGTCGATCCGGACGACTACCTGGATCCGCGCAAGACGCCAACCTACAGCGATGCGAACAATGCGGAGTGGCGCACGTTCGACGGCGTTAACCTGATCGTCGATCACGCCTTCACCTGGGGCAACCTGACCTCGACCTCGTCGTGGCGCGAGTACGACTCGAAGAACCAGACCGAGGAAGACGGCACCAACCGCGCCGACCTCTACATCGACTCCGTCAACACCGAAAGCAACGAGACCTTCTACCAGGAGTTCAAGTTCGCCGGCAGCACCGCGCGGCTGGACTGGGTGGCAGGCGCCAGCTATTTCAAGGAGGACGCCGAGCAGACCAGTGAGGTGAACACCAATACGACCGCGCTCGGAAGCATCCTGGCGAATCAAGGGTTCGCGGCACCGGCGGGCTTTCCGTTCGCGCCCGAAGGTACGCCCTTGCTGTTCGTCATGTCGCAGATCGGGCAGGCAAACGGTTTGCCGTCGTTGCTTGGTTATGGTTGGAACGAAGTCTTCAACAACACCCTTGAAACCACGGCCTATGCGGCCTTCGGCGATGTCATCTGGCGCGCGACCGACAAGCTGAACCTTACCTTCGGCCTGCGCTACACCCGCGACGAGAAGAGCTTCAGCTGGTTCAACGGGCCGCGCAACGCAGCCACGTTCGATGCGGTGCTGAATGCGTACCTCGGTGCTGGCATCCCGCAGATGTTTCTGGCAGATCTTCCGCCGGAAGCTGCAGCCCAGATCATGTACGCCCTCACTACCTCGGTGGCCTTCGTCGACCCGCCGGCGGTCGTCAACAAGGGAATCACCAATCGTGACAAGAGGAGCTGGAGCGACTTCAGTCCGCGCTTCGTGGTGGACTACCACCTCGATGACAAGACGATGGTGTTCGGCTCGCTGGCAAAAGGGTACAAGGCGGGCGGCTTCAATGCGCTGCAGATCGGTCCAGCGTTCGAGAACGAGGATGTCTGGAACCTGGAAGCCGGCATCAAGCAATCGCTCGGCCGCTTCGCCTGGAACGCCTCGGTGTTCCACTACCGCTACGACAACCGCCAGTCGGTGCGGCTGATCGACCCCGATCCCAACAACCCCGTCGACATCCCGCGCTTCGTGTTCGACACCGGCGATCTGGAAGCCACCGGCATCGACGTCGACCTGCGCTGGAGGGTGACCGATGCGTTCACGCTGGACGCGCAGGCCGAATGGATCGATTCCAAGTACAAGGACTACGTCACGCCGGAAGGCGTGGACCTGGATGGCGAGCCGACCGGCGAGCCGCGCTTCACGGCCTCGATGGGAGCGGCCTACAAGGTCGACCTGGCAGGACATGGCGAGCTGCGCTTCTCGGCACGCCACGCCTATCGTGGTCGTAGCCGCTGCAATGCGGGCTCGGACCTGCAGGGCGACTGCGGCGTCAATGCGCTGCTCGACATCGGCGAAGCCCGCGACCGTACCGACATGCGCATCGGCTGGACCGCGCCGCAGGGGCACTGGAGCTGGGCGATCTACGGCAACAACGTGTTCGACAACCAATATGTGAAAGGCCTGAACACCTACGGGCGTGGCCCGCTCGGCGTGGTCGGCGCCACCATCACCGAGCCGCGTACCTACGGCATGGAAGTGGCCGTGAAGTTCTGATCCGCACGGCGACGTGACGGACGTGGGCCCCGGCATCGCGAGATGCCGGGGTTTTTGTTTGGCGGCGTTCCCGGCATCCTTGTGCGATGCCCGTACGTCGCGACACGCCGTCCATCGACCTTTCCGCCGAACCCCTGAGTCGCCTGCCCGGCGTGGGTCCGCGCGTGGCGGAGAAGCTCGCTGCGCGTGGCCTGTCGACGATGCAGGACCTGTGGCTGCATCTGCCGCTGCGTTACGAAGACCGCACCGCGATCACACCGATCCGCCTGCTGCAGCCTGGCGTGCCGGCCCAGATCGAGGGGCGCGTGGAAGCGGTCGAGCGCGGCTTCCGTTACCGACCCGTATTGCGGGTGGCGGTAGCCGACGATTCCCGCGGCTCGCTGGTGCTGCGTTTTTTCCATTTCCGCGCGGCGCAGGTCGCGCAGTTCGCGGTCGGCACGCGTATCCGCTGCTATGGCATGCCCAAGCCTGGACAGCACGGGCTGGAGATCGTCCACCCCAGCTACCGCGTGCTGGACGATGACGCTGAAGCCGCACTGGGCGAGGCGCTGGATCCCGTCTACCCGGCCATCGAAGGATTGGGCCCGGCGAGCATCCGCAAACTGGTCGGTCTGGCGCTGGATCGGCTGCCCGGCGATGACCGCCTGGAACTGCTGCCTGCCGGATTGCTGGAAGGACTGGGGCTGCCCCCGCTGCGACAAGCACTGCTGACCATGCACCGGCCACCGCGTGATGCGGACGTCGCGTCGCTCGCACTGGGCACACATCCCGCACAACGCAGGCTGGCGATCGAGGAGCTCCTGGCCCACCACCTGAGCCTGCGTCGGCAGCGCCTCGCGCTGCAGCAGCATCGGGCGCCGGCGCTGAAAGGCAAGGGGGCGCTGGTGAAGGCCTTGGTCAAGGCACTGCCCTTCAAGCTGACGGGCGCGCAACAGCGCGTGTTCACGCAGATCCGCGAGGACATTGCCAAGCCGTCGCCGATGCTACGGCTGGTACAGGGCGACGTGGGCAGCGGCAAGACCGTGGTGGCGGCGCTCGCCGGCATGCTGGCGGTGGAGGCGGGCAAGCAGGTGGCGCTGGCGGCGCCGACCGAACTGTTGGCCGAGCAGCACCTGGCCAACCTGCGCGCCTGGCTGGAGCCATTGGGCGTGCGCGTGGCGTGGCTGGCAGGGAAGGTCACCGGCAAGGCGCGCGCGACCGTGCTGGCGCAGGTGGCGTCGGGCGAGGCGCAGGTCGTGGTGGGCACGCACGCACTGATGCAGGAGGCGGTGGTCTTCCACGACCTGGGCCTGGCCATCGTCGACGAACAGCACCGTTTCGGCGTGCATCAGCGGTTGGCGCTGCGCGACAAGGGAGCGGGCAGGGATCGTGTTCCCCACCAGTTGGTCATGACCGCCACCCCCATCCCCCGCACGCTGGCGATGGCTGCTTATGCGGACCTGGATGTATCGGCCATCGACGAGCTTCCGCCAGGGCGCACGCCGGTGCAGACCGTCGCCTTGAGTGCGGAGCGTCGACCGGAACTGGTCGAGCGCATCCGCACGGCCTGTGCGGAAGGACGGCAGGCGTACTGGGTCTGTACCCTGATCGATGACAGTGATGAAGTGGTAGCGCAGGCCGCGCAGACCACGTTCGAAACGCTCTCCGCCTCCCTGTCTGCATTGCGCGTAGCGCTGGTGCATGGACGCATGAAGCCGGCCGACAAGCAGGCCACGATGCGCCGCTTCAAGCACGGCGACATCGACCTGCTGGTGGCGACCACGGTGATCGAGGTCGGCGTGGATGTGCCCAACGCCTCGCTGATGATCATCGAGAACGCCGAGCGGCTGGGTCTGGCGCAGCTGCACCAGCTGCGTGGCCGGGTCGGCCGCGGCGCCGCCGCGTCGACCTGCGTGCTGATGTACCAGCCGCCGTTGTCGATGATGGCCAAACATCGGCTGGCGACGATGCGCGAGACCAACGATGGCTTCGTCATCGCAGAGAAGGACCTGGAGTTGCGTGGCCCCGGCGAACTGCTGGGCACGCGGCAGACCGGCTTGGCGGCGTTCCGGGTCGCCGACCTGGCGCGCGACGCCGGTCTTCTACCGCAAGTGCATGCATTGGCGGAACGGTTGCTCGCCGACGATCCCGCGGCGGTGGATCGCGTGATCCATCGCTGGGTGGGCGGCGCAGCGCGATACGCGTCTGCATGACGCTGTCTGCCCTGGAGCGCCCTGCGCTTCCATGGGGCCGCCAGCGGTGCGAGACTCGGCGGCCGAGAAGACGAAGAGAAGAAGATGACGGACAGGATTCCCCTGCTGATCGACACCGATCCGGGCGTCGATGATGCGCTCGCGCTGTTGATGGCGTTCAACGATGCGCGCCACGATATCGTCGGCCTCACCATCGCGGCCGGCAACGTCGGCCTGCAGCACACCGTGCGTAACGCGCTGAAGCTGTGCGAGGTGGCAGGCCGCGACGACGTTCCCGTGTTCGCTGGCGCACCGGCGCCGCTGCTGCATCCCTCGCCGGACGCGGGTTACGTGCACGGCCAGGATGGCTTCGGTGACGTCGGCTTTCCGCCGGCCGCGCGTCAGGCGGACGCGGAGCACGCGGCGCTGGCGATCCTGCGGCTGTCGCACGCGCATGCCGGCCGGCTGGTGCTGGTCGCGCTCGGGCCGCTGACCAATGTCGCGCTCGCGCTCAAGCTGGACCCGACGCTGCCGCAGCGGATTGCGCGCCTGGTGGTGATGGGCGGCGCGGTGACCTGCCACGGCAACATCACGCCGGCCGCCGAGTTCAATTTCTACTTCGACCCGGAGGCGGCGCACCTGGTGCTCGAGGCCTTCGACCGCTACGACCTGGCGGATTGGGAAGCCACCATCGCCCACGGCCTGCATCACGAGCGCGTGGCCGCCTGGTTGCGGGCAGATTCCGACCGCGCCCGCTTCTACGATCAGATCTCCGAGAAGACCCGGTCGTGGTCCGCCGACCGCCGCGGCGACCACTGGTTCGCCGCCGATGCCCTGGCCATGGCCTTCGTGCTGGCGCCGGAGGGCGCACTGGAGCTGGCCGAACGCCCCCTGGCCATCGAGCTGCAGGGCGCCCACGCCCGGGGCGCCTCGATCGTGGACTGGCGCCGGGAAGGGGGGCGGCCCGACAAGGCCAACATCCTGCTGCGCTACGACCAGGCCCGCTTCGAGGCCCTGATCGAGGCGGCGCTGGCCGCCGGTTGAGGGGCGGGTTGCGCGGGACGGGCAGGGCGGTCTACAATGCCGCTCTTCCATTCCCCGCTACACGGTGTTCCCGCCATGAAGGCCGACATCCACCCGAATTACCGCGAAGTCGTCTTCCACGACGTGACCTCCGATTTCAAGTTCCTGACGCGCTCCACGCTGGGCAGCAAGGAAACGACGAAGTGGGAAGACGGCAACGAGTACCCACTGATCAAGGTCGAAATCTCCTCGGCCTCGCACCCGTTCTACACGGGCAAGCACAAGGTCATCGATACCAGCGGCCGTATCGACAAGTTCCAGAAGCGCTACGCGCGCTGATCGAACCGTCGTTCGTCTGATCCGCCTGCGGCCGCGCCTTGTGCGCGGCCGTTCGCGTTTGTGCGCATCCGATCGTGCGCTTGCCGGAACGCACGGTTGCGGTCCCGGCCTTAGTCTTTGGTCTGACGTTGGTACGGTATCGAGCGACGGCTCCAAATGCCGTGTGCGATAATTCGACGCATCCAAGGGTTATTCCCTGGACTCCCGTCACGCGCCGTCCGGACCTCTGGCCGGTGTTACCCCACGAAGGAGCGCACACTGTGTCCGAACTTGACCAGGTCACGCTGAATGCGGGCGACAAATCCGTCGTCCTGCCAGTCCTGAAACCCACGCTTGGCAACGATTGCGTCGATATTTCGAAGCTGACCAAGGAAACGGGTCTCTTCACCTACGACTCCGGTTTCACCGCCACGGCCAGCTGCAAGTCGGCCATCACCTACATCGATGGCGACAACGGCGTCCTGCTGTATCGCGGCTACCCGATCGAACAGCTGGCCCAGCACTCGAACTTCCTGGAAGTCTCGTACCTGCTGATGAACGGCGAACTGCCGACCCCGGCCGAGTTCGCCAAGTTCGAGCACGAGGTCACGCATCACACGATGATGCATGAGTCGCTGAAGAACTTCCTGCACGGCTTCCACTACGACGCCCATCCGATGGCCATGCTGGCCGGCACGGTCGCCTCGCTGTCGGCGTTCTACCACGACACGCTGGACCTGGAAGATCCCGAGCAGCGTCGCCTGGCGGCCATCCGCCTGCTGGCGAAGATGCCGACGCTGGCCGCCGCCGCGTACCGCTACTCGATCGGTTGGCCGATCCGCTATCCGCGCAACAACCTCGACTACGTCGACCGCTTCCTGCACATGATGTTCGAGGTGCCGAGCGAGCCGCTGGAGCTGAATCCGGTCGTCGCCAAGGCGCTGGACCTGCTGTTCATCCTGCACGCCGACCACGAGCAGAACGCGTCGACCTCGACGGTGCGCCTGGTCGGTTCGACCGGCGCCAACCCGTATGCGTCCGTCGCCGCCGGCATCACCGCGCTGTGGGGCCCCGCGCACGGTGGCGCCAACGAAGCCGTGTTGAAGATGCTGGAAGAGATCGGCGATGCGAAGAATGTCGCGTCGGCCGTCGCCAAGGCCAAGGACAAGGAATCGGGCTTCCGCCTGATGGGCTTCGGCCATCGCGTCTACAAGAACTTCGACCCGCGCGCCAAGATCATCCGCGAGATGACCCACAAGGTGCTGGGCGAACTGGGCGTCGACGATCCGCTGCTGGAAGTGGCGATGCGGCTGGAAGAGGCGGCGCTGAAGGACGAGTACTTCATCCAGCGCAAGCTCTACCCGAACGTCGATTTCTACAGCGGCATCATCTACAAGGCGCTGAAGATCCCGACCGAGATGTTCACCGTCATGTTCGCGATCGGCCGCACTGCCGGCTGGGTCTCGCACTGGCTGGAGCAGCAGGTCGACCCGGAAGCCAAGATCGGCCGTCCGCGCCAGATCTACACCGGTTACGCGCCGCGCGACTACGCGCCGAACGACAAGCGCTGATATCGCAAGCAGCAAGAAGAAAAGGCCCCGCAAGGGGCCTTTTCCGTTGTGGCGTCAGGCGTCAGGCTGCACGTCGACGCGTGTCGTCAGGGCATGCAGGGCGAAACCGTGGATCGTGCCATCGGTGGTGGTCGTGCAGTCCGACAGGACGCTCACCTGGTAGCGGTCCGCGGCTGGCGAGAGCGCGGTGAACACCACGCAGTTCTGCGTCATCATGCCGGCGATCCGCAGGCGGTTGACGCCGAGGTCGGACAGCAGATCGGTCAGCCCGGTCTGGTGGAAGCTGTCGGCGTACCGTTTCACGATGACCGGGGCGCCGGGTGCCGCTTCGTGGATGCGCGGATGGATCTCGACGCCGTGGGTTCCGGTGCGGAACAGGCTGCTGTCCGCCGACGCCGCCACGTGCTGGACCAGGATGACGGGCTCGCCACGCGAGCGGGCTCGCCCGATGGCGGCGACGATGGCGTCGAGGGTGGCGTCGACGTTCCAGAGCGGAAGTGCGCCGTTCGGGAAGTAGTCGTTCTGTACGTCGATGACGAGCAGGGCGGTGGTCATGGGATACCTTGCAGCGGATGGATTGCCTCATCGTAGTGAGGGGGTGCACCGGCGATAATTGCAGGCTGCAAGAAGCCGCGCCGTTTTCCTTGAGGATCGAAAGACATGTCCCTGGACAAGATGGATCGGAGCATCCTGGCCTGCCTGGCGCGGGATGCGCGCATCACCTGGCAGGCCCTGGGCCGCCAAGTGCACCTCACCGGGCAGGCTGTGGCCACGCGGGTGCAGCAGATGGTCGACGACGGCACGATCCGTGGCTTCACGGTGCTGCGTGGCGATCTGCGCCGCTACTTCATCACGGTGTTCATGGATACGCCGCAGTTCGATGCCTTCGAAGCGTTCCTGCAGTCGCAGGCGGACGTGGAAAGCGCTAGCAAGATCGCCGGCGAGGGTTGCTACCAGGTGGTGCTGGCCTGCGAGGGCGATGCGGGACTGGACGCCTTCACGCAGGCCCTGCTGCGATACGGCCGCTACAAGGTCGCAAGCGAGATCCGGCGCGTGAAGGCGTAAGGCGCTGCTTCAGCGGCGCGCGGCGTCCAGCTCGTAGCCTGCGATGTCTTCCTCGGCAAGCAACTGACGGAGCTGGGGGGCGGAGGCCCGCTTCATCGGCTTCTCGTCGATGCTGGAGAGCGGTGCCTGGCGCAGGGCGTCGTGCGGCAACACGGTCAGGTCGAAGCTCAGTTCTTCGGCACTGAACACCCAGACCGGCAGGTCGGCCACGCGCTCGCGGTCGATGCGGAGCCGGCGCTCGCGCGACTCGGCCGGGACATGGTGGTCTTCCAGCCACCGGGTGACCGCGTCCGGATCGTCGCTGTGGACATGCAGGTGAACCGGCGTGTTGGCGTCGGCTGTACCCTCCAGCACGGGACCGACGAGCCGTGGCGAGAACGCCGACAGGAACTCCATCGCACGCAGTGCGGCCTCGCGCCGCTGCCGCAGGCCGGTCGTGTGCGCCTCGCCGGCGAACAGGCGCTGGTACTCGCGCAGCGCATCCTCGATCTCGCGGTTGCGCGGAAGGGACGCGTCGTCGTGGATGCCCAGCCGGCTGGCGGCCTTGAGCTTGGCCTGGTGGAAATCGCGGATGCCGCCTTCGGCCATCAGCCGCGCGGCTTCGTGAGCCAGCCGCTGGCGGCGTTCGCGGGTGCGCGTTTCGGCATGTTGGCGGGCGTGGTGCATGGCAGGCCTCCGCGTCGAAACTGACCGCGAATGTACACCATGCCATCGACGTGTCCATGACGGCGCCGGGGCACCGTCACGGGAGCTTCATCGCGTGACCGCGATCAGAAGATGTCGAACGCTTCCTCGTCGGGCACCGCGTCCTCGGGTCCGTAGAGGTCGTAGTCCTGGATGCGCTCCATGTCCTCGACCTTGACCCATTCGGTCACACCGTTGAGCGTGGCCTGCACCATGCCTTCGGGCGGATCGTTCTGCGCGACCGGCGTGTCCTTCAGTGCGGCGCGCATGTAGTCGATCCAGATCGGCAGGGCCGCCTTGCCGCCGTACTCGCGGTAGCCCAGCGACTGGAAGTTGTCGCGACCGACCCACACGACCGTGGCGTAGGTGCCGCCGAATCCGCCGAACCAGGCATCGCGGTGGTCGTTGGTCGAGCCGGTCTTGCCGCCGACATCCTCGCGGCCCAGCACCTTGGCGGCCGTACCCGTGCCGCGCTGGACCACATCGCGCATCATCGACACCATCTGGTAAGCGGTGCGCTCGTCGATGGCGCGCGGTGCCGTCACGGCATTCGGATCGGCCGGCTTCTCTTCGGCCTTGGCCTTCGGCGCCGAGGCGGTCGCCGGCTTGGCGGCTTCGGCGGGGCCGAAGTTGAATCCGTCCACCACCTGCGAGGCCGGCGTGCCGGTACCGTGCTGCCCCGCGCCGCAGCCGCGGCAGGCGACGGCAGGGTTCTCCTTGAACACCACGTTGCCTTCGCGGTCCTTCACCTGGTCGATGAACCAGGGCGTCACGCGCGAACCGCCGTTGGCGAACACGGCGTAGCCGCGGGCGACCGACAGTGGCGTCAGCGAGGCCGTACCCAGCGACATCGACAGGTTGGGCGGCAGTTCCGCCTCCTCGAAGCCGAACTGGCTGATGTAGGTGCGCGCGAACGGGACGCCGATACCGTCGAGCAGGCGTACCGACACGAGGTTGCGCGACTGCACCAGCGCTTCGCGCAGGCGCATCGGGCCGCGGAAGCCGCCGCCGTCGTTCTGCGGACGCCACATGTGGCCGCGACGGTCGCGGAACACGACAGGCGCATCCAGCACGATCGACGCCGGGTTGAACCCCTTCTCGAACGAGGCGGCGTACAGGAACGGCTTGAAGCTGGAGCCGGGTTGGCGGCGTGCCTGCGTGGCGCGATTGAACTTGTTGCCGGCGAAGCTGTAGCCGCCGACCAGTGCTCGCACCGCGCCGTTGTTCGCGTCGAGCGAGACCAGCGCCGCCTGCGCGCGCGGAATCTGGTCGATCACGTAGCTGCCTTCTTCCTTGCCTGCCTTGATACGGGTCAGGTCGCCGCGCTTGAGCAGCTTGGCCGGCGAGCGTCCGGTCCACTTGCTCGCGCTGACCGGCAGAACGACCTCCTTGCCGTCGGCCAGCACCACCGTCGCACTACCGTCGTCCGCGACACGTGCCACGATGACCGGCAGCAGGCCGTTCTGTGCGGGAATCGCCCGCAGGTGGACGGCCAATGCCTTGGCATCCGCGTCGGCCGCGACGTCGAAATGCTGCTCGACCCCGTTCCAGCCGTGGCGGTGGTCATACAGTCCCAGGCCATCGCGAACGGCGTCGTTGGCGGCGCCCTGCGCCACCGCGTCCAGCGTGGTGGTGACGTGGTAGCCCTTGGTCAGCGCCTCCGGCCCGAAGCGCGCGATCATCTCCTGGCGCACCATTTCGGCCACGTAGGGGGCGTAGACCTCGATCGGCCGCTCGTGCGGCTTGGCGTGCATCGGCTCGGCCTTGGCCTGCGCGGCCTCGGCGGCGGTGACGTAGCCGTCCTCGCGCATCCGCTCCACGACATAGGCGCTGCGTTGCTGGTTGCGGCCGGGGTTGCTGATCGGGTTGCCGCTGGAGGGGAACTTGAGTGCGCTGACCAGCGTGGCGGTCTCCGCCAGGGTCAGCTGGTCCAGCGTCTTGCCGTAGTAGTACTCGGCCGCGGCGGCCACGCCGTAGGACCGGTTCCCGAAGAAGCTCTTGTTGAGGTACAGCTCCAGGATCTCGTCCTTGGTCAGCATGTTCTCGATGCGCATCGCCAGCATCATCTCGACCAGCTTGCGCGTGTAGCTGTACTCGGAGCTGAGGAACCACTGCCGGGCGACCTGCTGGGTGATCGTGCTGCCGCCGGCCACGCGACCTTCCTTGCGGCTGACGATCTGCCAGACGGCGCGGGCGATGCCGGTGGGATCGATGCCGTTGTGCTCGTAGAACTTGCTGTCCTCGGCCGCCACGAAGGCCTGCTTGACCCGGGCCGGGACCTTGTCGATCTGCACCGGATAGCGGCGGATCTCGCCGTACAGGCCCATCAGGCGGCCGTCGCTGGCGTAGATATAGAGGGGTTCCTGCAGTTCGACGTTCCGCAGGGACTGGACGTCCGGGACCTTGGCCGAGACCGTGTAGTACAGAACCCCCAGGCCGACAGCGCCGGCCAGGGCAAGTATCAGGAACGTGATGAGGGTCCAACGGAGAAGACGACGGAACCGGGACATCCAGTGCTTTCCGATTGCAGAATTCGTAGCGGCAGAGTATAGATGACCGCCGGGATCGCCACAGGTGATTCCAAGGGGAACAGGGACTTGGGGCACAACCCTCGTGAAACGTGACAAGCCGCACAGCCACGTCATCGGCGGTTGCCAAGCGTAAAAAGTTGGTTATTAATGTCGGCGCACGTTGTGCGTCCAGTGCCCGTCGGAAGGGGAAAGACCGTGGGGCTAATCCCAAAAAGCCAGTCGCCGCTGATCGGCGTCGACATCAGTTCGACTGCGGTGAAACTGCTGCAGCTGTCGCGCGTGGGCAACCGTTACCGGGTTGAACACTACGCTGTCGAGCCGCTGCCGCCGAATGCCGTGGTCGAGAAGAACATCGTCGAGGTCGAGGCCGTCGGCGAGGCCATCCGCCGCGCGGTCAACCGGGCGGGCAGCAAGGCGAAGCACGCCGCTGCCGCCGTGGCCGGTTCGGCGGTGATCACCAAGATCATCCCGATGCCTGCCGACCTCGACGAAAGCGACCTGGAAGCCCAGGTCGAGCTCGAGGCCGTCAACTACATCCCGTATCCCATCGAGGAAGTGAACATCGACTTCGAGGTGCTGGGCCCCATGCCCAACAACCCGGAGATGGTGCAGGTACTCCTCGCTGCGTCGCGCTCGGAGAACGTGGAGCTGCGCCAGTCCGCGCTGGAGCTCGGCGGACTGACCGCCAAGGTCATGGACGTGGAAGCGTTCGCCGTCGAGAACGCCTTCGCCCTGATGGCCACCGATCTGCCGATTCCGCAGGATGGCGTGGTCGCGCTGGTCGACATCGGCGCCACCATGACCACGCTCAATGTCCTGCGCCGGGGCCGCAGCCTCTACAGCCGCGAACAGGTGTTCGGCGGCAAGCAGCTCACCGACGAGGTGATGCGCCGTTACGGGCTGACCTATGAGGAAGCCGGACTGGCCAAGCGCCAGGGCGGCCTGCCCGAAAGCTACGAAATCGAAGTGCTGGAGCCGTTCAAGGAAGCCACGGTCCAGCAGATCAGTCGCTTGCTGCAGTTCTTCTATGCTGGCAGCGAGTTCAACCGCGTCGACCAGATCGTGCTCGCTGGTGGCTGTGCCGCGTTGCCCGGCCTGCCCGAAATGGTGGAAGAGCAGCTCGGCGTGCCCACCGTGGTCGCCAACCCCCTCGCGCAGATGACCCTCGGCCCCCGCGTGCAGGCGCACGCGCTGGCGCAGGATGCCCCCGCGCTGATGATCGCCACCGGCCTGGCTTTGAGGAGCTTCGACTGATGGCAAGAATCAACCTACTCCCATGGCGTACCGAACGCCGTGCGCAACGCCAGCGTGAGTTCTACGTCATGCTGGGCGCGGCGGCGATCGCCGGCCTGCTGCTGTCCTTCCTGCTCTGGTTCCACTACGACCGCCAGGTCGCTGGCCAGACCGAGCGCAACGATTTCCTCAAGGACGAGATTGCCAAGGTCCAGGCGCAGAACAAGGAAATCGAAAAGCTGGACGAGCAGAAGCGTCGCCTGCTGGCGCGCAAGGACGTCATCGAGAAGCTGCAGGCCAACCGCTCGCAGATGGTCCACCTGTTCGACTCGCTGGTCCGCACCATCCCCGATGGCGTGATGCTGGCCAACATCAAGCAGGAAGGCGAAGTGCTGACGTTGCAGGGTCGCGCGCAGTCCAACGCCCGCGTCAGTGCCTACATGCGCAATCTCGAGACGTCGGGCTGGATGACCAAGCCCGAGCTGTCGATCATCGAAGCCAAGCCGGAAGAGGTCAAAACGCTGACCAATACCGGTGCGGGTAGTGCGCTGCCGTACGTGTTCACGCTGCAGGTCAGGCTGGCGAACCCGACCGCGGAACAGGAGGCCGAAACGGCCGCCGGTACCGCGCCCGCCGATCCGAGCGCACCGCCGGCGGCACCGCTGGAGGGCCAGCCCGCTGCCCCGGCACCTGCGGCACCCGCCCCCGCGACGCCACCCAGCAGCCCCAATCCGGCCTCCGGGAGCAACTCATGAGCCAGAAGACATCGCTCAAGAACCTGGACATCAACAACATCGGCGCGTGGCCGCAGAACGCCAAGGCAGGCTTTTGCGTAGTGCTGGCGATCTTCATCCTGGCGCTGTCGTACTTCCTTGTCGTCAGGGGGAAGACGCAGACCCTGGATTCGCTGGAGCAGGAGGAAGTCCGCCTGCGCCAGGACTTCGAGAAAGAGCAGGCCAAGGCCGCGAACCTCGAACCCCTGAAGCAGCAGCTCGCACAGATGGAGCAGGTGTTGCAGCAGATGCTGCGGCAGCTGCCGAGCAAGACCGAGATGCCGGATCTGATCATCGATATCTCGCAGACGGCGCTGTCGAGCGGCCTGACCAACGAGTTGTTCCAGCCGCAGCCGGAAACGCTGAAGGAGTTCTACGCCGAGAAGCCGATCCAGCTGCGCATGGTGGGCAACTACCACCAGTTCGGGGCCTTCGTCAGTGGTGTTGCCTCCTTGCCGCGCGTGGTCATCCTGACCATGCACGACATCTCGTTGCAGCCGAAGGAAGGCAAGGGCGGCGTCAACCGTGGCGCGCTCGAGCTGTCGGGCACGGTCAAGACCTACCGCTACCTCGATGAGACCGAGGTGGCCGAGCAGGAGGCCGCTGCGGCCGAGGCGGCCAAGGCGGCCCGCAATCAGAATGCCCCCGCATCGGGAGGAGCCCCGTGATGCGCAGCAACTGGCATTGGATGATCCTCGCCGCCGTGGTCGCGACATCGGGCTGCGCGCGAGGGATCAGCAGCACCCCGGGCGACGCGCCCAATCTCGAGAAGTGGGTGGAGGACGTGCGTGCGCGCCCCGCGCCGCCACTCGAGCCGTTGCCGGTGATGCAGCAGTTCGAGACCTTCGAGTACGCCGCACAGACGCTGCGCGACCCCTTCAGCAACGCCTGGAGCAACGCCGATACGGGTGGGCTGCGGCCCGATCCGAACCGGCGCAAGGAAACACTGGAGCAGTACCCGCTGGACAGCCTGGACATGGTCGGTACGATCGGAAAGGGGGCAGGTCTGGTGGCACTGGTGATGGGACCCGACAAGGTCACCTACCGGGTACGTCCGGGGAACTACCTGGGCCAGAGCGACGGCCGGGTGACTTCGGTCCGCGAAGATGGCGTCGAACTTGTCGAACTAGTGCCGGATGGCGCGGGTGGCTGGCTGGAAAGGCCGGCGTCGCTCTCGCTTGAAGATCAATGATTGGGGGATACACGATGACCGCAACGAATGCCTACCGCCCGCGGCCGTCCCGGCGCCTGGCCACCTTCCGGGTCTGCTCTCTGGGGCTGGCCATCGGCCTGCTCGCCGCGGCAAGCGCCGCGGGCGCCACGTCACCCGCGCCGCAGGCCGCATCCCCTGCCGCCGCCGTTCAGTCGGCGGCGTCGGCGGTGTCGGTGTCGAACATCGATTTCCGTCGGGGTGAAGACGGTTCCGGCCGCCTGGTCATCAAGTTCGATGGTCAGGGCGCGGCGCCGGACCTGCGCAACCAGGGCGACAGCGTCGTGGTGAACGTAGGCAACGCCACGCTGCCGGCCTCGTTGCAGCGTCCGCTCAACGTCATCGACTTCGCGACCCCGGTCCAGCGTGTCGACGCCCAGAGCAAGGGCGGCGGCACCGAACTGGTGATCAGTACGCGCGGCGACTTCGAATCGCTGGCTTACCAGTCCGGCAACGAATACGTCGTCGAGATCGTGCCGAGCGCCGGCAAGAAGGCGATGGGCGCCGCGAATGCGACATCCGGCACCAGCGCTTCGGCCGTCGTGGCCGCCGCGCAGAAGGTGGCCTCCGAAGCGCGCCGCTACAGCGGCCGCCCGGTGACGTTCAACTTCCAGGACGTGCCGGTGCGCACCGTGCTGCAGCTGATCGCCGAAGAATCCAACCTCAACATCGTCGCGTCCGACACCGTGCAGGGCAACGTCACCCTGCGTCTGGTCAACGTGCCGTGGGACCAGGCGCTCGACATCGTGTTGCGTGCCAAAGGCCTGGACAAGCGTCGTGACGGCGCGGTCGTCTGGGTCGCCCCCCAGCCCGAACTGGCCAAGTTCGAGCAGGACAAGGAAGACGCCCGCATCGCGATCGAGAATCGCGAGGACATGATCACCGACTACGTCCAGATCAACTATCACAGCGCTGCCGCGATCTTCAAGGCGCTGACGGAAGCCAAGGGCATCGGCAACCAGGGCAGTGGCGGTGGCGGTGGTGGCAACCGCGACAACGAGAACGGCTTTCTCTCTTCGCGAGGCCGCATTGTTGCCGACGAACGCACCAACATGCTGATGATCAGCGACATCCCGAAGAAGGTCGCGCAGATGCGCGAGCTCATCTCGATGATCGACCGACCTGTCGACCAGGTGCTGATCGAAGGCCGCATCGTCATCGCCAGCGATACCTTCGCCCGTGACCTGGGTGCGAAGTTCGGTATCCAGGGACGCCGCTTCGGTGATCGCAGCCAGGGCATTGGTGGCTCGCTGGGTGGGAACGCGGGCAATGTCTCCAATCCCTCCCGCCCCATTACGCCGGGCGCGTTGAACGTCAATCTGCCGGCAGCCGGTTTCACGGACTCGCCCGCGGGTGCGCTGGCCTACACGTTGCTGGGCCGCAACTTCTCCATCGACCTCGAACTGTCGGCGATGCAGGAGGAGGGACGCGGTGAAGTGATTTCGAATCCGCGTATCGTGACGGCGAACCAGCGCGAAGGCGTGATCCGCCAGGGCAAGGAGATCGGTTACGTCACGATCACCTCGGCCGGCCAGGGTGGTGTTTCCACACCGAATGTCCAGTTCAAGGAAGCCTTGCTCGAGTTGAAGGTGATGCCGACCATCACCAACGACGATCGCGTGTTCCTGAACCTCAACGTCAAGAAGGACGAAGTGGCCGAGTTGATCACGCTGGAGGGCTACGGCACCGTGCCGACCATCGACAAGCGCGAGATCAATACGGCCGTGCTGGTCGAAGACGGTCAGACGGTCGTGATCGGCGGCGTGTACGAGTTCGCCGATCGCAGCAGCGTGGCCAAGGTGCCGTTCCTGGGCGACATCCCCTTCCTGGGCAACCTGTTCAAGAAGAAGGGTCGCAGCAAGGAAAAGGCGGAGCTGCTGATCTTCATCACCCCGAAGGTGCTGTCGGTCGCCAAGCGCTGAGACGAACCGGATCGAGTTGCATGGGACGGGCCGCTTCTGCGGCCCGTCTTAATTTGGGGGCGGCCTGTCGAAAACTTCCGCTGAACCCCTGCCGTTCCTCACAGGGCTCCCGGGAACCCGCGTGGCACACTGGCGGTCCCACGCGCACCCCGCACTTCCCGGAAGCCCATGGACCGCATCTCCCCGGATGTCCGCCTGTTCGATCGATTCGCCACGCTCCGTGAAGACCTGTCGCAAACCATCGTGGGGCAGGCGGCGCTGGTCGAACGCCTGTTGATCGCGCTGCTGGCCGATGGCCACCTTTTGGTGGAGGGCGCGCCGGGACTGGCGAAGACGACCGCCATCCGCGCGCTGGCGTCCCGATTGCAGGCCGAGTTCGCACGTGTGCAGTTCACGCCGGATCTGCTGCCGGCTGACCTCACGGGCACCGAGGTGTGGCGGCCCCAGGAGGGGCGTTTTGAGTTCCAGGCTGGGCCGATCTTCCATCCGCTGTTGCTGGCCGACGAGATCAACCGCGCACCCGCCAAGGTGCAGTCTGCATTGCTGGAGGCGATGGGCGAGCGGCAGGTGACCGTGGGCCGGCATACGTATCCGCTGCCGACGCTGTTCCTGGTGATGGCGACGCAGAATCCGATCGAGCAGGAGGGTACGTTTCCGTTGCCGGAAGCGCAGCTCGACCGGTTCCTGATGCACGTGAAGATCGGCTATCCCGAAGCCGCTGCCGAAGCCGACATCCTGCGCCTGGCGCGTGATCGCGCCCGCGAGCAGATGCAGCCGGTGCATGCCGCGGTCGCGCGCATGCCGCTGGAGGACGTCTTCGAGGCGCGCGCGCAAGTACTGGACCTGCATCTGGCGCCTGCGCTGGAGCGCTATCTGATCGAGCTGGTGCTCGCCTCGCGCGACGCCTCGCGATATGACGCCTCGCTCGCCAGACGCATTGCCTGGGGCGCCAGTCCGCGTGGCTCCATTGCGCTGGAACGCTGTGCGCGTGCGCGCGCCTGGCTGGCGGGGCGCGACTACGTCACGCCCGACGATATCCGTGCCATCGCGCCCGACGTGCTGCGCCACCGTGTCCTGCCCAGCTACGAGGCGACGGCGGAAGGCTGGGACGGCGATCGCCTGGTGAAGGCGTTGCTCGACGTGGTTCCGCTGCCCTGATCCCGGTTGCACCGGTCCATGAGCGAAGGCATCACTCCCACATTGGCCGAACTGATCGCGCTGCGTGCCAGCGCGCAGCGGCGACCGCCCGCGCGCCGGGGCCGGCACTCGGTCACCGGTCCATCCGCATCGCCGCTACGTGGGCGCGGCATGGAGTACGCGGAATCACGCGAGTATGTCGCCGGTGACGATGTCCGCCACATCGACTGGCGCCTGACGGCGCGCAGCGGTCGCACGCATACCAAGTTGTTCCAGGCCGAACGCGAACGGCTGACGCTCCTTGTCGCCGATACGTCGCCCCTGCTGTACTTCGGCACGCGTACACGATTCAAGTCGGTGCAGGCCGCGCGTGCAGGCGCCGTCGCGGCATGGCAGGCGGTCCGCGAAGGCGATCGGCTCGCCATCCTGCGCGGCAGCATGATGGAAGCGCCGATTCCTCCTGCTTCCGGTACCCGGGGTGCTTTGCGCGTGCTCGACGCCTTGGCGCGCTGGTACACGTCACCGCCATCGGACGATCTCGGCTTGGCGTTTGCGCTCGATCACGCCGCGCGCCTGCTGCGGCCGGGATCACGACTGCTGGTGCTCGCCGATCCCCATAGCCTGGCCGCTGTTCCCGAGTCGCGCTGGCCGGCACTCGCAGCACATCATGATGTCGTCGTGCTGTTGTTGACCGATCCGCTGGAGACGGCGCCGCCGCCGCAACGCCTGCCGTTCGTCGTAGGCAGCCAGCGCATCGAGCTCGACCTTGCCAGCGACGTGCAGCGCGACGCGTGGCGCACCGAGTTCCAGCAGCCGCTCGATCGCGCGCTGGACCGATTGCCTGCACGCGGCGTGCAGGTGCGCACGTTGTCGACGGATGCGCCCAGCGATGCGTGGCTCGTCGCGCTGGGTCGTGCGCAGCCCCAGGTGGCCTGAGGTGGGCATGGCGACACTCGTCCTGCGCGATGTGCATGTGCCGGCGTCGCCGTCGTGGTGGCCGCCTGCGCCGGGCTGGTGGCTGGCGTTCGCCGTCGTGCTGCTGCTGATCGCGGGAGTCGCCGCGTGGCGCATCGTCGTCCGTCGCAGGCGGCAGGGATGGCAGCGCTGGTTCGATGCGGCGGAAGGCGCGCCTTCGCCGGCGGAGCAGGTCGCCTTGATGTCGGAACGCCTGCGTCGCGCCGCGCGCCGTCTCGATCGATCGGCAGATCGGCTGGAAGGCGAGGCCTGGCTGCGCTTCCTCGATGGCAAACACGGCCATGCGTTCTCGCAAGGCCCCGGTCGCCTGCTGCTCGATGGCGGCTATCGCCGCGATGTGCCGCCGGAGGAGCTCGCCGCCGCCGCTGTGGTCGCACGTGCCCGCTTCCTCGACCTGATGGCGGGTGTGCGGTGAGTGTGTCGCTACCCACGTTGCAGTGGCTGCAGGACGGCTATGCGGGATTCGCGTGGCCATGGTTCTGGCTGGCGTTCCCGCTGCCGTGGCTGGTGCGCTGGCTGCTGCCTGCACGCCGCTCCGATGCCGACGCCCTCAAGGTCCCCTACGGTCCAGCCGTGCACGCCATCGCGCAACGGGGCGGGCGCGGGTTGCCGCGTCGCGCCGCCGCCCTCGCGTGGCTGGCGTGGTTCCTGCTGTGCGCCGCGGCGGCACGCCCGCAGCAGTTCGGCGATGCGGTGACGCCTCCGGTGAGCGGACGCGACCTGATGCTGGCCGTGGACCTGTCGGGCAGCATGACCGAGCCCGACATGGAGCTTGGTGGTGCGGTGGTCGATCGCCTGACCGCGGCGAAGGCGGTGCTCGCGGATTTCCTCGATCGCCGCGACGGCGACCGCGTCGGGCTGCTGGTGTTCGGGCAGCGTGCCTATGCGATGACGCCGCTGACGCGCGACCTGCACACGGTGCGTGAGCAGCTGCGCGATGCCGTGGCCGGACTGGCGGGGCGCGAGACCGCCATCGGCGACGCCATCGCGCTCGCGGTGCGTCGTCTGCGCACGCAGGAAGACGGGCAGCGCGTGCTGATCCTGCTGACCGACGGCGTCAATTCGGCGGGCGTGCTGACGCCGCAAAAGGCGGCCGAACTGGCGAAGGAGGAGCGCGTGCGCATCCATACCATCGCCTTCGGCGGCGATGGCGGCATCAGCGTGTTCGGTATCCCGTTGCCGATGCCGGCCAGTGCGCCCGAGGCCATCGACGAAGCGACGCTGCGCGCTGTGGCGGAACAGACGGGCGGGCGCTTCTACCGGGCGCGGGATACCCGCGAACTCGTGGGCATCTATGCCGAACTGGATCGGCTGGAGCCCGTCGAGCAGCCCGGCAAGGCGGTGCGCCCGCGCATCGAGCGCTATGCGTGGCCGCTCGCTGCCGCGCTGGCGATATCGCTGATCGCGTTCGTGCTGCCGCGGAGACGGACATGAGCGTCGACTGGATGGCACTGCATTTCCTGCGTCCTCACTGGCTGTGGGCGTTGCTGGCATTGCCCGTGCTGGCATGGGCATGGCGCGTGCAACGGCAGCGCCGCAATGCATGGCGGGGACATGTCGACGCGCACTTGCTGCCGCATGTGCTGGTGCGCGGCGGCGCCGGCGCGCGCAGCGGCCTGATTGCCGCCATCGCGGCATTCACGCTGGCCGTGCTCGCGCTGGCCGGACCGAGCTGGCGCCAGGCCGAGCAGCCGCTGTGGCAGGTGAAGCGGCCGCTGGTGATCGTGCTGGACCTCTCCAGCCGCACCACGACCAGCGACCTGCCACCGTCTCGCCTGCTGCAGGCGCGCGCGAAGCTGGTGCAGGTGCTGGA
This sequence comes from Pseudoxanthomonas sp. PXM01, assembly GCF_014851815.1. GTDB lineage: Bacteria > Pseudomonadota > Gammaproteobacteria > Xanthomonadales > Xanthomonadaceae > Pseudoxanthomonas_A. The sequence goes on along the minus strand of NZ_JACVAJ010000002.1, from coordinate 873,948 downwards.
GGCCCGCGCCGGCAGCCCGGTCGCGCTGGTCGCGTACGCCGACGACGCTTTCACCGTCACGCCATTGACCGACGATACCGCGAACATCCGCCTGTTCCTCGATGACCTGGCGCCCGACATCATGCCGGTGGACGGACAGCGCACGGATCACGGTATCGCGTGGGCGGCGCGCCTGCTTACGCAGGCAGAGGCGCGCAGCGGCGACATCCTGGTGCTGACCGACCGTGCCGATGCCGCGGCAACCACGGCGGCTGCAGCCGCGCGTACCGGAGGCTACACCGTTTCCGCGCTTGGCCTCGGTACCGCGGCGGGAGCGGCCTACCGTGGCGGCGATGGGGCCATCGGGCACGCCGCACTCGATGCCTCCTCCCTGCGCAGCCTCGCGTCGGCCGGCGGCGGTCGCTACCACGCGTTGACGGCCGGCGAAGACGACCTCGCGGCGCTGGGACTGCGGACACCCGGCACCACCGGCGAGGCCGCCACGACCGGCGGTGGCAAGGCGTGGCGCGACGAAGGCTACTGGCTGCTGATTCCCCTGATGGCGATCGCCTTGCTCGGCTTCCGCCGGGGCGCGGCGCTGGTGCTGGTCGGTGCCCTGTGGCTGCCGATGGCGCAACCGGCAGCCGCGACCGGCATCGACTGGTGGCAGCGGCCGGACCAGACCGAACACGCACGCGTCGTGCGAGGCGCCGACGCTTACCGGCAGGGCGATTACGCTGCCGCGGAACAGGCCTTCACCGGTATCGACACCGCCGAGGGCTGGTACAACCTGGGCAATGCGCTGGCGAAACAGCAGCGCTACGACGCCGCCATCGCTGCTTACGACCGCGCCCTGCGCGCGCGTCCCGGCATGCCCGATGCGGTGGCGAACCGCGCCGCCGTCGATGCCGCGCGGAAGCGCCCGCCGTCGTCGGGCGAGGGTCAGGGCAAGTCCGGTCCGCAAGGAGACGGGAAACAGGGATCCGCAGGCTCGCAGGGTGATGCCAAGTCGCAACCCGGCGAACAGAAAGATGCTTCAACCTCGCAGGCGAAGAGCGAGCCATCCTCGCAGGGCCAGGGAAAGACACCGCCTGCGACGACGCCTGCCCGTACCCCTTCTTCGTCACCGGCGGATGCGGCAGCGCAGTCGGCTGCCGACGCCGCGCAACGCGAACGCATGCGCGAGGCGGTAGCGAAGGCGGCCGCGCAGCGCGCGGAGCAGAAAAAGCAGGGCGAGCCGGCCGTGCAGGCCGAGTCCGCAGAACAGCGCGAGCGCCGTCAGGCGGTGGATGCGTGGCTGAAACGCGTGCCTGACGAGCCGGGCGCGCTGCTGAAGGCGAAGTTCCGCCTCGAACAGGAACGGCGGCAGAGGGAAGGACGATGAAACACCGTGCATGGCTGTTGCTGTGTCTGCTTCTGGCGTGGCCACTGTCGTCGCTGGCGGCGACCCGCGCGTGGCTCGAGCAGAGCCAGGTCTCGCTCGGCCAGGCGGTGACATTGAACGTCGAAACCGATGCGGTATCCGCCACCCCCGACCTGACGCCGCTGATGCGCGACTTCGAGGTGGAAGGGCAGTCCGACAGTCGCAGCGTGCAGCTGGTGAACGGGCGCATGAGCAGCCGCACGACGTTCGCGCTGACGCTGCGCCCCCGTCGCGCGGGAACACTGACGATTCCCGCCCTGCAGGTGGGCAATGAGCGTTCCGTGCCGCTGGTACTGGAGGTCACCGCAACGGCTACGGCGAGCGCTGCGTCCAATGGTCTGGTGTTCGTGGAAACCGAGGTCGACGATGCCCGCCCCTACGTGCAGCAATCGGTGGGCGTCACGGTGCGGCTGTTCTATGCGACACCGCTGGTGTCCGGCCAACTGGATCTGGATCCACCCGATGGCGCGCTGCTGCAACGGGTCGGCGAGATCGTGCAGTCGAGCCGCGAGATCGACGGACGCCGCTACAACACCGCCGAGCGCCGCTTCCTGCTGGTGCCCGAACGCAGCGGCCCGCTGACGTTGCCGGGCGCACGTTTCAGCGGACGCGGGGCGGGCGGCTGGATGGACGATCTGCTGGGCGGCAACAGTCGCGAGGTCAACATCACCGGTACGCCACGCGTCCTGCAGGTGCGTCCGCAACCGGCGGATGCCGGCCAGCCGTGGCTGCCCGTGCGCGACCTGCGCCTGCGCTACACCGCCGTGCCCGAGCAGATGCGCACGGGCGAAGCCGCCACCTTCGCGATCGAGACGACGGTCGTCGGCGCGACGCAGGCGCAGTTGCCGGAGTTGCCCGCACCGGCGGTGCCGGGAGCGCAGGTGTTCGCGGAACCGCCGCAGTACGACGAGACCTTCGTCGGCGGCACGCCGCAGGTGAAGCTCACGCGCCGCTATTCGATCGTGCCGTCCACGACCGGCACGCTCGCGGTGCCGGGCGTGGCAATGGCGTGGTGGGACGTCCGTGCCGGCGCGAACAAGCGCGCGACGCTGCCGGACCTGACGATTCCGGTCGTCGCAGGCAGTGGACAGGCCCCGCGACCACCGGTGCGGGACGGCGCGGCGCCCGCCTCGCTGTCGCCTCCGGGCGATGGCGTCATCGCACTGGCCGGCGAACGGCGCATACCCGCCCATCTGTGGCCCTGGCTGGCGGCCGGGTTCGCGCTGCTCTGGCTGGCCACCCTCGTGTGGGGCCTGTCGCGTGGGCAGCGCGGCACGGCGGTGTCGCGTGACCGGGCAGCCGCGGCCGGATCCGAAGCGTCGGTGTCGTTCGCGACGCATACGGCCGCCGACCTCAAGCGCGTGCTCGACGCCGGTGACCTCGATGACATCGAAGTCGTGCTCTGCGGCATGGCGCGCCCCGTCGCCATCGATCTCGACGACCTGGAACGTCGTCTCGCCGCGCCCTCGCAACGCGCAGCGGTGGACCTGCTGCGCCGTGCCCGCTGGGCTGACGGCGATCCCGCACAGGCCCGCCTCGCCCTGCGCGAGGCCTTCCGTGGCGGTCCCCAGTGGCAAGCCAGGGACGCCGGCGTGGCGGACGAACCGTTGCCGCCGCTCTACCCGCGATAAGGGAAACCGGGTCGACGTTCGTCATTCCCTGGGTGCGCGGACGATGCCCGCACGTGGCCCGGGCCGGCCTGTCGTGCAAGGACGGGACGTCATGCCGGGTTTGCTAAGCTCCCGATCTTGTCTCCGCAGGACCCGCCGATGACCGACGCCACGCCCGCCACCCGCACCAAACTGCCGCTGCACTGGAAGATGGCCATCGGCTTCGGCATCGGCCTGCTCGTCGGCCTGCTGGTGCACGCGACGGGGCAGGGCGACGCGGGCTGGGTGCAGGACGTCACCAAGTACGTCACCACGCCGTTCAGCAAGGTCTTCCTCAACCTGATCTTCATGCTGATCGTGCCGCTGCTGTTCTCGGCGCTGGTCTGCGGCATCGCCGAGATGGGCGACATCCGCGCACTGGGCCGGATCGGCTGGAAGACGCTGGCCTACACCATCGTGCTGTCGGCGGTCGCCGTGTTGATCGGCCTGGTGCTGGTCAACGTGCTGAAGCCGGGCGTCGGCGTCGATCCGGCGCTGGCGCAGCAGCTGATCGCCGAGAACGCCGAGCGCACCAAGGAAATCGTCGCCAGCGTCGGTACGCAGGCGACCGGCATGGACATGCTGCTGTCGATCGTGCCGGACAACGTGATCAGTGCGGCCTCCAGCAACGCCGCCATCCTGTCGCTGATGTTCTTCGCGGTGATGTTCGGTATCGGCCTGGTGCTGACGCCGTCGGAGAACACCGGCATCCTCAAGCGCGGTATCGAAGGCGTGTTCGAGATCTCGATGACGCTGATCGGCCTGGTCATCCGCCTGGCGCCGTACGCGGTGGCCTGCTTCATGTTCAACCTGGCCGCGATCTTCGGCTTCGACCTGCTGGTGCGGTTGGGCCAGTACGTGTTCGTGGTGGTGCTGGCGCTGGCGCTGCACCAGTTCGTCAGCTATTCGATCGCGCTGAAGCTGGCCGGCTATTCGCCGCTGACGTTCTTCCGCGGCGCGCAGGAAGCGATGGTGATGGCGTTCTCCACCGCGTCCAGCAACGCCACGCTGCCGACCGCGCTGCGCGTGGCGGACGAGAAGCTGGGCCTGCCGCGCACGGTCTCGCGCTTCGTGCTGACCGTGGGCGCCACCGCCAACCAGAACGGCACCGCGCTGTTCGAGGGCGTGACGGTGATCTTCCTGGCGCAGTTCTTCGGCGTGGACCTGTCGCTGGGTCAGCAGTTCATGGTGATGCTGGTGTGCATCCTGGGCGGCATCGGCACGGCCGGCGTGCCGTCGGGCTCGCTGCCGGTGGTAGCACTGATCTGCGCGATGGTCGGCGTGAACCCGATCGGCATCGGCCTGATCCTGGGCGTGAACCACTTCCTCGACATGTGCCGCACCACGCTCAATGTCACCGGCGACCTGACCCTGGCCTCGCTGGTGGCCAAGGGCGAAAAGGGCGACGTGAAGCTGCCCGGAAACCCCGGCTAACACCCCGGGCGGGGACCCGCAACCGCGACAGGGCGAGCGGGGGGTGGGACAATGGGCGGCCCGCAGCCCGCCGGGCGCCGCCCCCTCTGTCCCGACCCCCATGACGACGCCCACCCGCCGCCAGCTCGCCAACGCCATCCGTTTCCTCGCCGCCGACGCGGTGCAGGCCGCCAATTCCGGCCATCCCGGCATGCCCATGGGCATGGCCGATATCGCCGAAGTGCTGTGGAACGACTACTACCGCCACAGCCCGTCGAACCCGCACTGGTTCAACCGCGACCGCTTCATCCTGTCCAACGGCCACGGTTCGATGCTGCAGTACGCGCTGCTGCACCTGGCCGGCTACGACCTGCCACTGCAGGAGCTGAAGAACTTCCGCCAGCTGCACAGCAAGACCGCCGGCCACCCGGAACGCCACGAGACGCCGGGCGTCGAAACGACCACCGGTCCGCTCGGCCAGGGTTTCGCCAACGCCGTCGGCTTCGCGCTGGCTGAGAAGCTGCTGGCGCAGCGCTTCAACCGCGAAGGCCACGCCATCGTCGACCACCGCACCTTCGTGTTCATGGGCGACGGCTGCCTGATGGAAGGCGTCTCGCATGAAGCCGCCTCGCTCGCCGGCACCTGGGGCCTGGGCAAGCTGGTCTGCTTCTGGGACGACAACAAGATTTCCATCGACGGCAACACCGACGGCTGGTTCACCGACGACACGCCGGCCCGCTTCGAGGCCTACGGCTGGCAGGTGGTGCGCAACGTCAACGGCCATGACCCGATCGAGATCAAGACCGCCATCGATACCGCGCTGAAGGCCACCGACAAGCCGACGCTGATCTGCTGCCGCACGACGATCGGCTTCGGTTCGCCGAACAAGGCCGGCAAGGAGTCCAGCCACGGCGCCCCGCTGGGCAAGGACGAACTGGAGGCCACGCGCGCCGCGCTGGAATGGCCGTACGGTCCGTTCGAGGTCCCCGCCGAGATTTACGCCGGCTGGAACAAGGTCGACGCCGGCAAGGCGCTGGAAGCCGACTGGAATACGCTGCTCGACGCCTACACCGCGCAGTTCCCGGAACAGGCCACCGAGCTGAAGCGTCGTGCTTCCGGCGAGCTGCCGGCCGACTTCGCCGCGCAGGCTGATGCGTACATCGCCAAGGTGCAGGCCGAAGGCCCGGTCATCGCCTCGCGCAAGGCCTCGCAGAACGCCATCGAAGCGTTCGCGCCGCTGTTGCCGGAACTGGTCGGCGGTTCCGCCGACCTGGCGCACTCCAACCTGACGCTGTGGAAGGCCAGCAAGTCGGTCTCCACCACCGATCCGAACGCCAACTACGTGTACTACGGCGTGCGCGAGTTCGGCATGACCGCGATCGCGAACGGCCTGGCGCTGCACGGCGGCTTCGTACCGTTCGACGCCACCTTCCTGGTGTTCAGCGACTACGCGCGCAACGGTGTGCGCATGAGCGCGCTGATTCCGGCGCACGCGATCCACGTGTATACGCACGACTCCATCGGCCTGGGCGAAGACGGTCCGACCCACCAGCCGGTCGAGCATCTCGCGTCGCTGCGCTACATTCCGAACAATGACGTGTGGCGTCCGTGCGATGCGGTGGAATCCGCGGTGGCATGGAAGCAGGCCATCGTCCGCCAGGACGGCCCGAGCTGCCTGGTGTTCTCGCGCCAGAACCTGCCGCATCAGCCGCGTACCGACGCACAGGTCGGCGAGATCGCGCGCGGCGGCTACGTGCTGGCCGATGCCGACGGCACGCCGGACGTGATCCTGATCGCGACCGGCTCGGAAGTCGGTCTCGCCACGCAGGCGAAGGCCACGCTCGATGGACAGGGCATCAAGACGCGCGTGGTGTCGATGCCGTCGACCGACGTGTTCGACCGCCAGGACGCCGCCTACCGCGAAGCGGTGCTGCCGAAGGCCGTGCGCAAGCGCGTCGCGATCGAAGCCGCCATCGCCGACTTCTGGGGCAAGTACGTCGGCCTGGACGGCGCGGTCATCGGCATGACGACCTTCGGCGCCTCCGCGCCGGCCGACGCGCTGTACAAGCATTTCGGCATCACCGCCGACGCGGTGGTCGAGGCGGCGAAGTCGCTCTGAGGCGGTCCATCTCGTTGTAGGAGGGGCTTCAGCCTGATCGCGTCGGAGTTCCCCTCGCTCAAAGAGAGGGGTTCACCGATAGCTACGAAAGCCATGGCGCATGACCTTGCGCCATGGCTTTTTCGTATCCCGGCTCCGGTCACCAAGCATTGCGAAGAGGTCGCAGGTCCGAGTCGGGTCGCATCTATCTGGTGACCACGACGACGCATCGACGGGAACCGCACTTCAGCCGATGGGAAGCCGCCAGCAGGCTATCGGCAGTGCTCGCGACTCGCAGCGCCTGGTCGCCACATGCAGAACTACTCTGCTGGGTGCTGATGCCGGACCATTGGCATGGACTAGTGCGATTGACCGGCGGAGCGACGCTTGCGCATGTCGTGGGCGCAGCGAAAGGGCGGTCGGCGCATGCGGTGCGCGGCGTAATGGCCGGAAGGCCAGTATGGGCGGACGGATTCCATGATCGCGCATTGCGACAGGACGATGATGTGTTGGTCGCTGCCCGCTACATCATCACCAATCCTGTCAGGGCGGGTCTGGTCAGTCGACTTCGCGACTATCCGTACTGGAATGCGGTCTGGCTTGACTGAAGAATCGCGGAGCGGTCGGGGCTGAAGCCCCTCCTACAGAGAGACAACCATGTAGGAGGGGCTTCAGCCCCGATGCTTTACTTCGTCACGCGCAATCCCAGCGCCAACAGCTTTGCTTCCAGACGTTCGCCTGGCGTGCCTGGCGCCGCCAGCCCCATGCGTGCCATGGCCTCGGTGTCGTCCGATCGCGCACTCAATGCCCGCAACACCGTGCCGATCTTCTGCCCCGTCGTGGCGGTATTCGCCTTCAGCCAGCCCAGCGCCTTGACGATGCGCTGCTCCACCTCGGTGAAGTCGCTGCCCAGTGGATAGTCCGGCAGGGTGCCGTCGTGGCGGAACGCACGCAGCCGCGCCGAGAGATGCACTGGCGTGTTGTCGATCCAATGGCCGGGCGGATGGAAGCCGGCGCGCAACTTGCCTGCCTGCTGCGCCTGTTCCATCAATCCCTGCTGGAAGCGCGCATCGGTGATGCCGCCCATGGCGATGATGCAGTCCTCGTCGTTCTTGCCGCGGACATCGGCGATGCCGTACTCGTTGACGTACAGGTCGCGCAGGTGGCGCGGGATGGTCGCGTGACCGTAGTTCCAGCGCACGTTCGATCCGGCGGCCCCGGCATCCTCGCGTACCGCGCGGAACATCAGCACGCTGCGCGCGCCGTCCAGCGCATTCGACATGTCGACGAAGTTGTACTGCCCGCCGACGCCGGACACCACGCGACCATCTTCCAGACCGTCGGACACCGCGGCACCCAGCACGGTCGCCATCATGCAGGAGTTGAAGAAACGCGCGTCGTGGCGTTGCAGGCGCGCCAGCGATTCCCGTCCACGCTCCAGTTCGTTGATCAGGCTGATGCGGCGCATGCCGATCGCGCGGCGCTGGTCATCCGGCAACGCGCGCAGCCAGTCGTAGAACGCCGGCGAGCCAAGGTAGAACGCACCATGCAGGTATTCGCCATCGCGCTCCAGCCTTGCCTGGTCGCCAAGGTTGGCGGTGCCATCGGCGAGGCGCTGCATCAGCGCTTCGTCGTCCACCACCTTGCGGCGGATCACGCCGGTCTCGACCAGTCGCTTGAAACCTTCGTTGACCATCTCGCTGCAGCCGTACAGGCCGACGGCGAAGACATCCAGGCCGCCGCTGGCGATCACGGCAGGGTGCCGTTCCAGTTCCGGATCCAGCGCCGCCAGCACGCGGCGGTAGGTCGCGTTGTCGGTGTGGCGCAGCACCAGCGCGTGACACAGCGCATCGGCCAGCGCACCGATGCCGATCTGCAGTGTGCCGCCGTCGCGCACCAGCGCACTGGCGTACAGGCCGATGGCGTAGTCGACGTCCGACACCGGCTGGCGCGGTAGTCCGAACAGGCGGGGATAAGGGCCCGACGGCGAGACGACCAGGTCGAAGTAGTCCTCCTCGACCGCGGCGGTACCGCCGATCCAAGGCAGATCGGGATCGACTTCGGCCACCAGCATAGGCCGCGGAAGTCCTCGCGCGACGATGGCATCCACGGCATCCTGGGTAAGGTCGTTGTTGCATGAAAACGACAGCCGGGTGCCGTTCGGCTCGCGTGCGACTTTCTGCACGATGACGTTGAGTTCGCGATCGGCCAGCGCACGGGCGACGTGGGTGTAGTTGAGGCTGGCGTAATGGCGTTGCGCCGTGGTCGAGCGCAGCAACGCACCGCCCTGCATGTAGAACTCTTCCACCTCGATGTTCGCCGGCAGCGCGTCGCGCTTGATCGCCTGCACGTAGGCGAGTCGCGGGAAGTCCTCGCCGAAGTGTCGTGCGGCGAACGGCTTCACGAAGCGTGCTTCGAGGCCCTTGCCGCCGCCGGGCGGATCCAGCGACAGCGCCGTGTACAGCGTCCACGGGCGCGACGGATCCGCGGCGATGCGCGCGTACAGCGCGTTGAGCAGCCGGTGTGGCTTGCCGATCCCCAGCGGTGCGCCCATGCGCAGCGGCCCATAGGTGTGGGACAGGATGAGGTCGACGGCTTCTTCGAGGTCGTTGAGGTGCTTGGCCATGCGCAGAGCTTAGGCGAGTCCGCGTTAGGGACCGACGATTGGTCGCACCGCAGGGTTGACATCGAATCCGATTACGGGCGTAATCAATAAAAATTACAGGCGTAAACGCATGTCGATCAGTGAAGCCGAAGCGGTGGTGATGGACGTTCTCTGGCGCCGACATCCCGCCACGGCGGAAGACGTCGTCGCGGCGCTCGCCGGTCGGGCCGAGTGGGCCGAGCCCACGGTCAAGACCCTGTTGAACCGGCTGCTCAACAAGGGTGCGATCCGTGCGGACAAGGAGGGAAGGCGTTATCTCTATTCCCCCGTACTGGCGCGTGATGCCTGGCTGGCGGAGCAGAGCACGAGCCTCGTCGACCGGCTTTTCGGCGGGCGGGTGGCGCCGCTGGTGGCGCACTTCAGCGAGCAGCGCAAGCTGTCGCCCGCCGATATCGCCGAACTGAAGCGCCTGATCGCGGAGCTCGACGATGACCGGTGAGCTGACGATGGCGCTGGTCGAGTCCACCGTGGCGACCACACTGGCGATCCTGCTGGTGGTGGCGCTACGCGCGCCAACACGACGTCACCTGGGCGCCGTCGCCGCGCATGCCTTGTGGGCCTGCGTGCCGTTGGCCTGTGCGGCCGTCCTGCTGCCGGCACGCACGACAGAGATCCAATGGGCGGAGCCGCTGGTGACCGTACTCCCCGTCTCCGTGCAGGCGACACCCGCACTGTCGATGCCCTGGCCGGTGGCCTGGTGGTTGGTGGTCTGGGGCGCGGGTGTGGCGATGACGATGATGGCTCTGCTGACGCAGCAGCGCCGCTTCACGCGCGGGCTGGGGCGGATGTCGGAGGCATCGCCAGGCGTGCTGTCCGCCACGGCGGACCAGGGCCTGCCCGCTGCGCTCGGGGTGCTGCGGCCGAGGATCGTGGTGCCTGCGGACTTCCGCAGCCGCTACACCGAAGAAGAACAGGTGTTGGTGCTCTGCCATGAGCGCCTGCATATCCGGCGCGGCGACCTGGTCGCCAACCTGCTCGCGTCGGTGATGCGCTGCCTGTTCTGGTTCAACCCGCTGGTCCACGTGGCCGCACGGCTGCATCGGCTGGACCAGGAATTCGCCTGCGATGCCATGGTCATGGCCCGGCACCCGGCCGCGCGCCGCGCCTACGGCGAGGCGATGCTGAAAGCCCAGCTTGCCGGCGCGCCATTGCCGGTCGGCTGTCATTGGTCGAATCACCATCCGCTCAAGGAAAGGATTGCCATGCTCAGACAACCTCTGCCCACCCGCATGCGTCGAGTCGTCGCCAGCGCGTTCGTCCTCGTGTCCGTTGCGGCCTCCGCGATGGCCGCATGGGCGGCACAGCCTGCCACCGCACTGCCCGGCGGTGAGGATTTCCATTACCGCATCGCCGCCATGCTCGATGTCGATGGTGAAAAGCAGTCGCTCTCCCTTCGCGATGGTCCTGGTCGTCCGGTGGGCATCGTGACCAGTACGAAGGCCGGGCGCGAATGGCGCCTCCAGATGGTCGTCACGCCAAAGGCGGGCGACCAGGTGAAGATCGAGGGCGCTCTGCATGTCGATGGCGCCATGGTGTCGTCGCCTGTGTTGATCGCCGCACTCGACCGGGAAGCGGCCATCCAGGTGACCTCCGCCGATGGCAGTTCCACCTTTGCGTTGGCGATGACGGTCAGCCGCCAGCCGGGGCCACCGCGTCCGGATGCGGCCGCCGTGTCCAGGCAGCCGGCGCCCGACTATCCGGACGATGCGAAGGCACGCCAGCAGAGCGGCCAGGTGATGCTGAAGCTCCGCGTGGGGCCCGACGGTCGGGTCCGCGAAGCGATCGTGGAGAAATCTGTACCGGCAGGGGTGTTCGATGAAGCATCGCTGGCGGCGGCCAAGCGGTGGACCTTCGATCCGCCCCTGGAGAACGGTGTTGCCGTCGAGGGGTGGGTGCGCGTGCCGATCCGCTTCGACGTCCACGGCGATGGCCGCGATGAGAACGACGCCGCCACCGATCCTCCGCTGGCATGGACGAGGGTCGACATGGCGCAGCCCGCGGCACCGAACGAGCTGGCGTGCGACGCCACGCGACAGAAGGACCCGCGTGAGCCCGTGGTGGATTGCGGCATGCGGCTGGCGCAAACGCGTTGAGGCGCGCCACGATGAGCGCACTGGTCATGGCACTGGCCAGTGGATGCGCGCACCGCATCGACAGCATTGACCAGCGGATGCTGTTGCCTGCTTCCGCCGCGCGTTACGACATGGCCGCCCACCAGGCGTTCGTGTACCCGGTGCCGAAGGACAACGCGGCACCGGTGTTTCCCGCGGAGGGCATGCCGCGGGAACTCGCACCGGTGACGCTGTGCGTCGCCTTCGTGGTAGACGAAGAGGGTCGGGCGACCGAGGTGGGGCCGCTCGCGCAGGAAGGATGCAGCGATCCGGTATTGCAGCCGGCGCTGCGGGACATCGCGCTTGCGACGGTCTCCTCTTGGCGATTCGATCCTGCGCTGTTCTGCGACTATCCCGATGCGGCCACGCGCGACCGCGACTGGAACGGATATGGCTGTGCAGGCGCCGCCGTGCAGTCACGGGTGGTGCCGGTCTCGCTGGCCTACGCCTTCACGTTCGAGATCCGCGAAGGCAGGCAGCGCGTCGCTGCGGCGAAACGGTAATGCTTCCCGGGGTTCACTGTTCGAGCATGTCTGGTCGGAACAGGCGACGGCGGGAGACCTCACGGCCCGACACCATGAAGCGGCCATCGCCCCGGTAATGCACGGTGCGCGGCAGGCGAGGCGAGGTGGCGACATGCGCGTGGACGATGCGCCACACGAAGAGTGGGTAGTCGGCGGTGATGCGGGTCTCGTGCAGGCGGCATTCGAAGCGCGCATGGCACTCCGCGATGCCTGGTGCTCCCACTGCGCGCGAGGGCAGCGCGGTCAGGCCGAAGCGCTCGAACTTGTCCTGCTCGGTGCTGCTGCAGTTGCCGATCCGCACCACCGTGTCCAGCAGGTCCTCCGTCGGCAGGTTGATCACGCACTCGCGGCTGGCGCGGGCCAGGGCGTGGCTGCGGTTCGCCTGCCAGAGATACGTGCCGACCAGGTCGTAGCCCAGCATCATGTGCCAGCCCAGCGTCATGATCGCACGCTCGTCCCGGTGCGCCGTGCTGAGCAGCACGACAGGGCCGGGCTCGAGGTAGCGCCGTGCCTGGTCGGGCGGAAGGGTCTTCCAGCGCTGTTTGCTCATGCGGCGGCTCCGGTGTCCGGCAGCAGCCTACGCGCAGCTCAGTCGAGAGCGTGTATGGAGTCGGCGACGCGGCGGACTTCGTCAGGGTGGTGGCTGACGTAGACGATGGGCAGGCGGATCTCGTCGCGCACGCGCTGCAGATAGGGGATCAATTCCTCGCGACGCGCCTGGTCCAGTGCAGACAGTGGCTCGTCGAACAGCAGCAGCGAGGGCTGCGACAGCAACGCGCGGCCGATCGCCACACGCTGTGCTTCGCCGCCGGAGAGATTGCGCGTGCGGCGCCCCAACAAGGGCGCGATGCCCAGCAGTTCCACCACGGCATCGAAGCCGAACCGCGGCGTGCCGCGCCCGCCATGGCGCCCGTACTGCAGGTTGCGGCGCACATCGAGATGCGGGAACAGGCGCGCATCCTGGAACACGTAACCCACGCGGCGGCGATGCACGGGTTCGTCGATGCGCGATGCGCTGTCGAACAGGCAATGCCCATCCACTTCGATGCGCCCCGCGACCGGCGTTACCAGGCCGGCGATGGCATTGAGCACCGAGGTCTTGCCGGCGCCCGAGGGTCCGACCAGCGCGATCACGCGGGCGTCGTCGTCGATGCGGACATGACGATGGAAGTGGCCGCGGCGGAGTTCGATGTCGAGCTTCAACATCAGCTGTCTTCCCCCTGGCGCGTGTAGTGGCGTCGCACCAACCACTCCGAGAACAGCAGCGCCGCCAGCGAGATCACCACCGCGACCGCCGCGAGTCGCCAGATGCCGGCTTCGCCGCCCGGGACCTGCATCAGTCCGTAGATGGCGGACGACAGCGTCTGCGTTTCACCGGGGATGTTCGATACGAAGGTGATGGTCGCGCCGAATTCGCCCAGCGCCTTCGCAAACGCCAGTACGCTGCCGGCGACCAGACCGGGCCACGCCAGCGGCAGGGTGATGGTGAAGAACACGCGCCACGGACCTGCGCCGAGCGTGGAGGCCGCCTGCTCCAGTCGCCGGTCTGTCGCTTCCAGCGACAGGCGGATCGATCGCACCATCAGCGGAAACCCCATCACCGCGCAGGCCAGCGCGGCGCCGGTCCAGCGGAACGCGAACACGATGCCGAAGTGTTCCTGCAGGAACGCGCCGACCGTACCCTGCGTGCCCAGCGTCACCAGCAGCGCGTAACCCATCACCACCGGCGGCAGCACCAGCGGCAGGTGCACGACCGCATCGAGCAATGCCTTGCCGGGGAACCGCGTGCGCGCCAGCAACCAGCCCACCAGCACCCCGAACGGCAGGCTGGCGAGCGCCGCCACCAGCGCCACCTTCAGGCTGAGGCGGATGGCGGTGAGTTCCTCCGGCGAGAACGCGTCGAGCATGTGCCGGTCAGTTCTTCACTGCGAAGCCGCGCCGCTGGAAGATCGCATCGGCGGCAGGCGAGGCCAGCCACTGCACGAAGGCCGTGGCCTGTGCGGAACGCGTGCCGCGCAAGGCCGCTACCGGGTAGACGATGGCGGGATGCGAGTCCTCGGGGAACGTCGCGATCACGCGCACGGCCGGTTCGGCCTTCGCATCGGAGGCGTACACGATGCCCAGCGGCGTCTCGCCACGCGCCACCAGCATCAGCGCCGCGCGCACGCTTTCGGATTCGGCCAGGCGTGCCTTGACGCCGTTCCACAGCGACAGCGATTCCAGCGACGCCTTGGCGTACTTGCCGGCCGGCACGGTCTGCGTCTGTCCTACCGCCAGCCGGCCATCGCCGAGCGCGGCGAGGAAAGTCGCAGGCCGCTTCAGGTCCACTCGCGCCTTGCTCGCCTTCGGTGCGACCAGCACCAGCTGGTTGCCCAGCAGGCTGCGGCGCGTGGCGGTCTCCAGCTTGTTGCGCTCCTGCAGGTAGTCCATCCATTCCAGGTCGGCGGAGAAGAACACGTCGGCCGGCGCGCCCTGTTCGATCTGCCGTGCCAGTGCCGAACTGGCGGCATACGACACGCGCACCGGCGTGCCGGTCTGCTTCTGGTAGGCGGCGGCGGCCTCGTCCAGCGATTCCTTCAGGCTGGCGGCGGCGAAAACCGTGAGGCCCGTGTCGTCCTGCGCGCGCACGGCGGTCGGGGCGAAGGCGGCGGCGAGCAGGAAGACAGCGGCGACGGTGGGACGGAGCAACGCGGACAGGTTCATGCGAACGACTCCTGTGGGGAAGAGAGGACTACTCGATGACGAAGGTCTGGATCTGGCGCGCGCTGCGGGCAGGGCGTGAGTCGCCGGGAATCAGCAGCCGGGCCGGACCGGCCTCGGCCGGCAGCGGCCTGCCATCGCATTCGTCGGCCACATAGACGCGCTCCTTGCCGAGGGTCGGATCCAGTTCGCCCAGCGAGAACACGACCGTGTAGCCATCACGCGCGCGCACTTCCACGCGGCGGGCGAGGTGCGCGCCGCGCAACGGATCGGTGGGCATCGCGCCGGCGCGCCGCAGCACGTCGACGAGATCCACGCCACTGCACTGCAGCGGCGTACCGTGCACGTCCATGCTGACCGCGTGACGTGGCAGGCCCTGCAGCAGGTCCGCGTGCCATGGCAGCTCCACGGGGCCGGGCGATGGTGTGGAGGGCGCGTGAGCGGCATGCGACTGCGCGCGGACGGACAGTGCCGGAGCAACCAGGCAGATCGCGATCAGGAGCGGGAGACAGGGGCGGAGCGTCATGTGCGATCTCGCGATGTCGAGGGGAAGGTCAGTGCCGGTCCAGCGCCTTGTTCAACACAGCCGCCAGTGCCACGCCACCGGCACGCAGCTGGCGCTCGGCGATGGGCAGGTGCCTGTCGACATACGTTTGTTCGAGCTTGGCGCGACGCGGATAGAAATCCGGTTGGGTCACCACACGGCACGACTGCTCGGCCCAGGCTGCCGCGGGCGGCGGCAGGGCGATCGCGTCCAGCGACGGCCGCGGCAATGCGCGCAGGTGACGCAGGTAGTCGGCTTCGCTGCGGCCGGTCGTCACCAGCATGCGGCTGTCCCACAGTGTGTGCAGGTTGGTGCCGCGGCCATTCCAGTTGACCTGCACGTCGTTGCCGCCCTTGTCGCGGCCGTAACCCGCATGCAGCGGCTGGTGCACGTCGCCGACGAAATGCACCACGAATTTCAGTGCCTGCAGGCGTTCGGCACGCGTGCGTTTCGTATCCGCCAGGATGGACGTCTGCGTCCGGATCGCTTCGACCACGCAGTTGCCGCCCGGGCAATCGCGCGAAGGCTGGTAGTCGCAGTCGTGCTCGCCGATGTTGACGAAGTGCCAGCGCGCCGTCTTGCGGCCGAGCACGGGGTCGCTCTCGCGCAGGTCGTCCGCCCAACTCGCGATCCCGGCCAGCGTGGGATCGGGTTCGCCTTTCAGCAGCGTCTCGATCTGGCGGCGTGCGTGCGGGGTCAGGTCGTCCCACGCCAGCAGCGCGACCAGGCGATGGCCGAGCGGGCCCCACGCGTACGCGGGCACGGGCGCAAGCGCCATGGCAAGGGAGACAACGAGGGCGAGCGAGAAAAGAAGGGAACGGACCATGCCGGTACTGTAACCGACACGGGCCGTTCCCCAATTTACCGCAGGCGCTGGATCGACGGCCTGCTCAGAACTTCAGGACATAAGCCACGCCGTACACCAGCGGGTCGATGTTGGCGGTGCCCAGCTTGGCGCCTTCGACTTCGACCTTGGTGTCGATGTCGGCCCAGCGCACGTCCACGCGCACCGCGCTGCGTTCGCTGACCTTGAAATCCAGGCCGGCGTGGGCGGCGAGGCCCCACGAGTCGTCCAGCTTCAGCTTGGCGCCTTCGAGCGCGCCGGTGGTGTCTTCGCTGAAGAACGTCGTGTAGTTCAGGCCCACGCCGAGCAGCGGCGAAACCTTGCCCTTGCTGTTGAAGTGGTACTGCAGCGAGACGGTCGGCGGCAGATGCTTGGTTTCGCCCACCTTGCCCACGCCCTTCACCGAGATGTCGTGCTTGAACGGCAGCGCGGCCAGCACTTCCAGGCCCAGGTTGTCGCGCAGGAAATACTCGAAGGTCACGGTCGGCTTGACGTCGCTGTCGATTTCCAGCGGCAGCGTGCCGGCCGCGATGGTGCCGTTGTCCGACTTCGGATTGACCTGGTGCACGCCGACGCCCAGCGTCCAGTCGCCCTTGGACTGGGCGAAGGCGGGAACGGCGGCGCCCAGGGCGAGGGCGATGGCAATCGGGATCAGGGTCTTCTTCATGGTGGTGACGCTCGTTGGAATGTGGCGCCAGTCTCTGCCCCGGTTTCCCGCCATGCCTTGATCCTGATCAATGCCCACGGGGCTTCGCGGCGGGGGCGGCCTGTTAGAATGACGGCCCCCGTCAACCCCGCCGCGCCGCGCGCGGCCGCAGGAGTCCTGAGCAATGTCGATCAAGGTGGGTATCAACGGCTTCGGCCGCATCGGACGCAACGTGCTGCGTTCCGCCGTGCAGAATTTCGGCAACGACATCGAGATCGTCGCCATCAACGATCTGCTGGAGCCGGACTACCTGGCCTACATGCTGCAGTACGACTCCGTGCACGGCCGCTTCGACGGCGACGTGAAGGTCGAGGGCGGTGCGCTGTTCGTCAACGGCAAGAAGATCCGCCTGACCCAGGAACGCGACCCCGCCAACCTGAAGTGGGACGAAGTCGGCGCCGACTTCGTCATCGAATCCACCGGCCTGTTCCTCGACAAGGCCACCGCGCAGAAGCATCTCGATGCCGGCGCGAAGAAGGTCGTCCTGTCGGCGCCGTCGAAGGACGACACGCCGATGTTCGTCTACGGCGTGAACCACGAGACCTACAACGGCGAGGCCATCATCTCCAACGCCTCGTGCACGACCAACTGCCTGGCCCCGATCGCGAAGGTGCTGCACGACAAGTGGGGCATCAAGCGCGGCCTGATGACCACCGTGCATGCGGCCACCGCCACGCAGAAGACCGTCGACGGCCCGAGCAACAAGGACTGGCGCGGCGGCCGCGGCATCCTCGAAAATATCATCCCGTCGTCCACCGGCGCGGCCAAGGCCGTCGGCGTGGTGATCCCGTCGTTGAACAAGAAGCTCACCGGCATGTCGTTCCGCGTGCCGACCAGCGACGTGTCGGTGGTCGACCTGACCGCGGAACTGGAGAACCCGGCGACGTACGACGAGATCAAGGCCGAGATGAAGGCGCAGAGCCAGGGCGCGCTGAAGGGCATCCTGGGCTATACCGAGGACAAGGTGGTGGCCACCGATTTCCGCGGCGACACCCGCACGTCCATCTTCGACGCTGAGGCCGGCATCGCGCTGGACCCGACGTTCGTGAAGATCGTCAGCTGGTACGACAACGAGTGGGGCTATTCCAACAAGTGCCTGGAAATGGTCCGCGTGGTCGCCGGCAAGTAAGACGCACCGTTTCCGCTGTGCTGCACGGGCGCCCTTGGGCGCCCGTGTCGTTTTCGGGTATCGCCATGTGATACGAGCCGGGCCGGATCCCGCCACCGGCGGCTCGGATTCTTGCAAATCCCGGCGCGTTGCCCGAGGCTGCGGCGAGGCTGAATGGACGGCCCGGGGGACGGAATGCCCCTTCTTGCACCGAATACGCAGTGACGGGGTAGGCGATGGATGATCTGGCGGGAATCCTGGTGTTGCTTGGCCTGGCCGTGCTGGCGGTGCCGGTACTGCTGATCGTGGCGTTGGTCGCGATCAGTGGACTGAAGCGCCGGGTCACGGAGCTAGAGCGGCAGGTGGACAACCTGCACAGCGCCTACGTCGCACCTGCGGTGTCGCCGGCGCGGTCCGACACGGCCACTGCCCCCTCGGATCCCACACTGGCGGAGCTGGTGCGGACGGTGCCTCCACCGGTGTCGCGCGCCGAGGGTCCGCGACCGCCACAGGCCTCAGCGCCACCGCCCATCCCGCCACAGCGGCCCACGCCCACGCCTCCTCCTGTGGCTCCCGCGGCGCCCGCTCTTCCGTTGCCGCCGCGTCCGCCGCGCGCCGAGACGCCGTCCCGTCCCGCGACGCCTGACGTGTTCACCCTCGCGATTCGCGCGGTGCAACGCTGGTTCACCGTGGGCAACGTGCCGGTGAAGATCGGTGTGCTGGTGCTGTTCGCCGGCGTGGCCGCGTTGCTGAAGTACGGCGCCGACCAGGGCTGGTTCTCGCTGCCGCCGGAGCTGCGCTTGGCAGGCATCGCCGCCGCGGCGCTGGGCGCGCTGGTGTTCGCGTGGCGCAAGCGCGAAAGCAACCGCACCTTCGCGCTGAGCCTGCAGGGCGGCGCCATCGGCGTGCTGCTGCTGGTGGTGTTCGGCGCGTTCAAGATCTTCGGCGTGATGCCGGCGGGGGCGGCGTTTGCACTGAGTATCGTGCTGGTCGCCGGTGCAGGCATGCTGGCCGTACTGCAGGATGCGAAGTCGCTGGCCGTGTTCGCGCTTCTCGCCGGCTTCCTCGCGCCGATCTGGTTGTCGACCGGCAGCGGCAATCACGTGGCTTTGTTCTCGTACTACGCGGTGTTGAACGCGGCCATCGTCGGCATCGCCTGGTACAAGTCGTGGCGCGTACTGAACCTGCTCGGTTTCGTCTTCACGTTCGGCATCGGCACGGCGTGGGGCCTGTTCGACTATGACCCGCAGAAGTACGCCAGCACGCAGCCGTTCCTTGCGCTGTTCTTCGTGTTCTACCTGCTGATCCCGCTGTTGTTCGCGCGACGCCAGCCGGCCAGTCGTCGCGACTTCATCGATGGCTGCCTGGTGTTCGGTATGCCATTGGTGGCGTTCTCGCTGCAAGCGGGCCTGATGCAGGGTGGCAGCTTCGAGGACAGCCGCCTGCCGCTGGCGTTCTGTGCGCTGGGCCTGGGTGTGCTGTATGCGGGGCTGTCGTGGGCGTTGCGCCGTCGCGCGAACTACGACGTGCTCGCGCAGTCGTACGCGCTGCTGGCGGTCGGCTTCGCCACGCTGTCGGTGCCGCTGGCGCTGTCGGCGCAGGCCACGGCGTGTGTGTTCGCGCTGGAAGGCGCGGCGCTGGCCTGGTTGGGCCTGCGGCAGTCGCGCCTGCTGCCGCAGCTGACCGGCGCGGGCCTGCAGCTCGCCGCGGCGGTGGCGTTCTTCATCGCGCGCGTCGACGTGATGTCGTGGCATGAGGTCACGGCCGTTGCGCCGATGTTCGCCAACGCGGCGTTCATGAGCGCGTTGCTGATCGCGGTGGCGGGTTTCGCCAGCGCCTGGGCTTACCGCGCACGCAGCCATGGCGTTGCACTGGTGTATTGCCTGTGGGCACTCGCCTGGTGGCTGGGCAACGGCATGGTCGAGATCGTCGAGTATCTCGCACGTCGTGACGAGCCCGACGCCATGCTGGTGTTCATCGCGCTCACCGGCTGGCTCGCCGCGGAAGTCCATCGCCGGCGTCCCGCCACCGCGCTGGCGTGGACCACGCTGGCCGGGTTGGCGTCCGCCGGGCTGTTCGCGCTGTGGCAATCCGACGTGCACCAGCAACCCT
Source organism: Pseudoxanthomonas sp. PXM01 (assembly GCF_014851815.1). Classification (GTDB taxonomy): domain Bacteria; phylum Pseudomonadota; class Gammaproteobacteria; order Xanthomonadales; family Xanthomonadaceae; genus Pseudoxanthomonas_A. Next base: position 854,072 of record NZ_JACVAJ010000002.1, on the reverse strand, counting down.
TCGCCGGATACGGTGCCTGGGCCTGGCTGGCCTATGCGGTGATGGGCGTACGCAGCCTGATGTGCCTGCGCGACAGCGAACACCGTCTCGCCGGCGCCGCGCAGTTCGTGTGGTGGCTGGTGTGGCCGCTGGTGGCCAGTCTGCTGCTGGCCTGGTTGCCGGATCATGTGGAAGGCATGGGCGATGGCTGGCAGGCGGGCCTGATCGCGCTGCCGTGGCTGGTGGTCGTCGCGCTCGCCTTGTTCCGCTGGACGTGGCTGGCCGCGCCGCTCGGCGAGCGTTTTGGCGGATGGCGTACACCGCTGCTGGGCGTGCTGTTCGCCGCACTCGGCCTGTGGTGGCTGGTGTCGCTGTTCCTCGCTGGCGATGCCACGCCGTTGCCCTGGATTCCGGTGTTGAATCCGCTGGAGCTGGCACAGCTCGGCACGCTGGTGCTGCTGTTGTGCTGGTGGATGCCGGAGGAACGCGCGTTGCCGCCGGCGCGCATCGTCCTCCTGTCGTCGCTGGCCTTCGTGTGGATCACCTCGGTGGTGCTGCATGCCGTCCACCATTGGGGCGGTGTGCCGTGGAACGACAGTCTGGTGTCCGGCAGCCTGGCGCAGACCAGTCTAACGGTCACCTGGAGCGTGCTGGGCGTGCTGGGCTGGGTGATCGGCTCGCGTCGTGGCCAGCGCATGCTGTGGCTGGGCGGTGCGGTGCTGATGGGCGTGGTGCTGGCGAAGCTGGTGTTCGTCGATCGGCAACATCTTGGCAACCTGCTCGGCATTGGTTCGTTCATTGCCTACGGCCTGCTCTGCACGGTGGTGGGGTATCTGGCGCCGGCACCGCCGCGTCGCGTCGAGAACGAGGAGTCGGCTGCATGAAGAAGGTCCTGATCGTCCTGGGGCTGCTGCCCGCGATCGCCGCTGCGCAGGCGCCCGAACCGGCGCCCTATGCGAAGCGCTGGCCGCTGGCGTTGTCGACCGAACAGGCGGGCGCCTACCGTGCGGTGCTGGATCGTGATGTCTACACGACGACTGCGTGGCCCGACCTGCGCGACATCGACGTGCTGGATGCGAACGGAAAGCCGGTCGCCGCAGCGCTGTTCGGACCGGAACAACCCACGGCGTTGCCGGCACGACGCATCGTGGTGCCGTGGTTCCCGCTGCCGGCCTCGCCGCAGGATGACGATGCTCCTTCGCGCGTATCGGCGCAGTTCGGCGAGAACGGGCGCATCGTCCGCATCGAAGCCGATGGCGGCGGCAGCAGCGCGGCGGGTCCCGCGCGTGCGTTCCTCGTAGATCTCAGCGGCATCCGTTACAACGCCGAGGCGCTGGAATTCACCTGGGACCCGGGAACGCCGCGCGAAGCCCGCTACCGCGTGGAAGGCAGCCAGGATCTCCAGACGTGGGACGTGGTGGACGAGCGTGTGACGCTGGTGGAACTGCAGCGCGGCTCGCAACGCCTGCTGCGCGACGAAGCGCCGATCCGTGGCGGGCTCCGCTACATCCGCTTCGTGCCGCTCGACGCCTCGCCGGCCTTGCCGATCCGCGAAGTGCGCGTGCGCCTCGACGAAGTGCACCCGCAGCAGTCCGTGCTGTGGTCGGAACTGCGGGGCCGCCGTGTTTCCGAGCAGGGCGTGGACGGTTTTGCCTACGAAAGCGATGGACGCTACCCGGTCGCGCTCGCCGACCTGGCGGTCGACGACTACGCCGTCGGCGAATGGACGCTGGAAAGCCGCGATGCGCTGGATGCGCCGTGGCGCCTGCGCGCGGGTCCCTGGGTGGCCTACCGGGTGGCCGGCCAGCAGCCCAGCAGTTCGGCCGCACAGCCGCTGTCGAGCGGGCCCGCGCGCGATCGATACTGGCGGCTGCGAAACAGGGGCGCGTTGCCGGACCAGGTACCGACGCTGCGGCTGGGCTACCGGCCGGAGGTCATGGTGTTCCTCGCGCAAGGTGCGCCGCCCTACGCACTGGTCGCGGGCAGCGCGCGGGCGAGTCGCGCGACCGTGCCGATGCCGGCCCTCGTGGATGCGCTGCGCCGCGACCGGGGTGAAGACTGGCAGCCTGCGCCGGCGTACCTGTCGCCGGCCTCGGCACTCGCCGGGGATGCCGCGCTGATTCCACCGCCTACGCCGCGCGACTGGAAGACCTGGCTGCTGTGGGGGCTTCTGGTGCTGGGTGCGGCGCTGGTGGCGGCGTTCGCCTTCAGCCTGTTGCGCAATCGCCCACCGGCGTAGTCCGTCCTTCGTTTGCGGCTTGCGGGGGCAGGCGGGACAATAGCGGTCTTTCCCGCTGCCCAGGACCTCCCATGCCCATCGTCCGCATGACCGACCTCGACCTCGCCGGCAAGCGCGTGCTGATCCGCCAGGATCTGAACGTGCCGATCGACGCGGGCCGCATCACCTCCGAGCAGCGCATCACCGCGTCCCTGCCGACGCTGAAGCTGGCACTGCAGAAGGGCGCGGCGGTGATGGTCACGTCGCACCTGGGGCGTCCGAAGGAAGGCGCGTGGAGCGACGCGGATTCGCTGGCGCCGGTCGCCGCGCGCCTGTCCGAGTTGCTGGGCGTCGACGTGCCGCTGGTGAAGGACTGGGTCGATGGTGTCGATGTGGCGCCGGGCCAGATCGTCCTGCTCGAGAACTGCCGCATGAATGTCGGCGAGGGCAAGGATGACGAGGGGCTCTCGAAGAAGTACGCGGCGCTGTGCGACGTATTCGTCATGGATGCGTTCGGCACCGCGCACCGCGCGCAGGCCTCGACGCACGGCGTGATCCGCTTCGCGCCGGTCGCCGCGGGCGGCCCGCTGCTGATGGCCGAACTGGATGCCCTGGACAAGGCGCTGGCCAACCCGGCGCGTCCGCTGTTGGCCATCGTGGCGGGCAGCAAGGTGTCCACCAAGCTGGAGCTGCTGACCAGCCTGGTCGGCAAGGTCGACCAGCTGATCGTCGGCGGCGGCATCGCCAACACCTTCATCGCCGCGGAAGGCCATGCGGTCGGCAAGTCGCTGTACGAAGCCGACCTGATCGACACGGCGAAGAAGATCGATGCCGACGCCAAGGCACGCGGCGCCGAAATCCCGCTGCCGACCGACGTCGTGGTCGCGACGGCGTTCGCCGCCGACGCGCCCGCGACCGTGAAGAACGTCGATGCCGTCGCTGCCGACGACCTGGTCCTCGACATCGGCCCGCAGACCGCGCGGCGCTACGCCGAGCTGATCAAGTCCGCCGGCACGGTGGTGTGGAACGGCCCGGTGGGCGTGTTCGAGTTCGATGCCTTCGGCAAGGGCACCGAGACGCTGGCGCACGCCATCGCACAGTCGAAGGCGTTCTCGATCGCCGGTGGCGGCGACACGCTGGCGGCGGTGGACAAGTACGGCATCGCCGATGACGTCAGCTACATCTCCACCGGCGGCGGTGCGTTCCTGGAGTTCCTGGAAGGCAAGACGCTGCCGGCCGTGGCCGCGCTGGAAGCGCGGGCCAAGTGAGCCGCGACGCGCTGTTCTTCGACCTCGACGGCACGCTGATCGATTCGGCGGTCGGCATCACCCGTTGCATCAGGCATGCGCTGACGCAACTGGAGCACCCGGTGCCGACGGAGGCCGAGCTGCGGGGCTGGATCGGTCCTTCGTTGCGGACCAGCTTCATGCCGTTGCTCGGCGATCCGGCGAAGGTCGAAGCGGCGGTCGAGCTCTATCTCGAGCGTTTCGAATCGCACGGCTGGCTCGAGCACCAGGTCTACGCCGGTATCGGCGATGCCGTCGAGGCGTTGCATGCGGATGGGCACCGCTTGGCCGTGGTCACGGCGAAGAACGAGCCGCATGCGCGCAAGATCCTCGCGCACCTGCCGTTCGGGCATTGCTTCGAGGACATCGTCGGGGCGACCGCCGATGGCCGCCTGAGCCACAAGAAGGACCTGATCGGCGAAGCCTTGCGGCGACTGTCGTTGGCGCCGGACGCGTGCTGGATGATCGGTGACCGCCATATGGACATCGATGGCGCGCGTCACCACGGCATGCGCAATGTCGGCGTGCTGTGGGGATTCGGTGGTGAACAGGAGTTGCGTGATGCAGGCGCAACCCATCTCGCTGCGACACCGGACCAATTGCGGCCACTGTTCGCCTGAGCGTAAAACGCGCGCAGTCAAACGCGCGTTTCATCGCCGCCGTTTTTGCGCAGTCGGGTGTGCGCACGCAGCATTCGACGTGCGCGCAGAGACCAAAAAAATACCAGTCCATCGAAGTCGCGCATGCGTTCGAAAGTGCTTGAAAACAGCGCTTTCACAAGGTCGCGCCAACAGGCATCGCTGCTGTCCCGGGACAGCTTGATGACATGGGGATTGTCGGTCGCAACGGTCCCGTTTCGCTGTGGTAGCGTTTGCGCGATCACAGGGAATCCGCACCATGACCGAACGCCAGCGCCGCACCAAGATCCTCGCCACCCTCGGACCGGCGACCGACCCGCCTGGCGTGCTGGAGGACCTGTTCCGCGCCGGCGTCAACGTGGTGCGCCTGAACTTCTCGCACGGCGATCCTTCCGGCCAGGCCAAGCGTGCGGCGGCGGTGCGTCTCGCCGCGCAGCGCGTGGGTGCGGAAGTCGGCATCCTCGCCGACCTGCCGGGCCCGAAGATCCGCGTCGAGCGCTTTGCCGAAGGCAAGGTGGTACTGAAGACCGGTGACCGCTTCGACCTGGTGGCCAATCCCGCTGCCCCCCCGGGCGATGCGTCGCAGGTGGGCGTCAGCTACCTCGGTCTGCCGGGCGACGTGGAAGCCGGCGACGTCCTGCTGCTCGACGACGGCCTGATGCAGCTGAAGGTGGTGTCGGTCGAAGGCGAACGCATCGTCTGCACCGTGCTCAACGACGGCGTGCTGTCCGACCGCAAGGGCCTGAACAAGCAGGGCGGCGGCCTGTCGCTGGGCGCGCTGACCGAGCGCGACCGCGAACTGATCGCGTATGTGGCGGAGAACATCGGCGTCGACTTCATCGCCGTGTCGTTCTGCCGCAATGCCGACGACATGAACGAGGCGCGCCGCATCGCGCGCGAACATGGCTGCGACGCCGCGCTCGTCTCCAAGATCGAACGCACCGAGGCGATCGAGAACCTCGCCGAGATCGTCGATGCCAGCGACGTGGTGATGGTGGCGCGCGGCGACCTGGGCGTAGAGATCGGCGATGCCGAACTGCCTGGCCTGCAGAAGAAGATCATCAAGGAGTCGCTGGCGCGCAACAAGGTCGTCATCACCGCCACCCAGATGCTGCAGTCGATGGTGGACAGCCCGATCCCCACGCGCGCCGAAGTGCTCGACGTGGCCAATGCCGTCATCGACGGTACCGATGCGGTGATGCTGTCGGCGGAAACCGCGGCGGGCAGTTATCCCGTGCGTGCCGTGGAAGCGATGGCGCGCATCTGCCTCGGCGCAGAGAAGCAGTTCGAGATGGACACCGATTTCGAGAAGGCACCCCGCAACCTCGAGTTCGTCGACCAGGCGATCGCCATGGCCACGATGTTCCTGTCCGAGCACATCGGGGTGCGCGCGATCGTCGCGATGACCGAATCCGGCGGCACCGCGCGCTTCCTGTCGCGCTTCCGCTCCAGCGCACCGATCTACGCGTTCTCGCGCCACGATGGCGCGCGCCGCAAGATGGCGATGATCCGCGACGTGTTCCCGATCGCGTTCGACAGCCGCGGCCTGGCGCCGCGCGAGGCCGCCCGCGATGCGATGCGCGTGCTGCATGACCGCGAACTGCTGGCCGAAGGCGACCGCGTGATCTTCACCAGCGGCGACCACATGGAGAAGCACGGCGCTACCAACACCTTGCGCCTGCTGCAGATGGGCGAGCGCGGCAAGGCCGAGGGACTGGGCGAGCTGTAAGCGGTTTCTCGGCCCTGCGCCATAGCCAGCAGCTCCCGGATCCGGGCGCGCTGCGACGCGCGCTTCACCGCGATTGCCCGCTGCCGGCGGGGCGCGGTCTATAATTGGTCTCTTTTTCGCCCCGCCACAGGAACCCCATGAGCATCGAACAGCTTGCCGAAACCGCCCAGGCCATGGTGGCCGCGGGCAAGGGCATCATCGCGATCGACGAGTCCACCACCACCATCGCCAAGCGGTTCCAGGGCGTGGGCATCGAGAACACGGAAGAGAACCGTCGCGCCTACCGCGAGCTGCTGCTCACCACGCCGAAGCTGTCGGACTACATCTCCGGCGCCATCCTGTTCGACGAAACCCTGCGCCAGTCCACCAAGGACGGCGTGCCGTTCGCCAAGTACATGGCCGACCACGGCATCATCCCCGGCATCAAGGTCGACAAGGGCACGCACGCGCTGGCCGGCTGCCCGGGTGAAGTGGTCACCGAGGGCCTGGACGGCCTGCGCGACCGCCTGAAGGAGTACTACAAGCTGGGCGCCCGCTTCGCCAAGTGGCGTGCGGTCATCACCATCGGCGAAGACATCCCCTCCGGCACCTGCATCGAAGCCAATGCGCACGCGCTGGCCCGCTACGCCGCGCTGTGCCAGGAATGCGGCCTGGTGCCGATGGTGGAGCCGGAAGTGCTGATGGACGGCGACCACAACATCGAAGTCTGCTACGAAGTGACTGAAGCCGTGCTGCGCTCGCTGTTCGGCGCGCTGTACGAGCAGAACGTGCTGCTGGAAGGCACCATCCTGAAGGCCTCGATGGTCATCGCCGGCAAGGACTGTGAAGAGCAGGCCGACGTCGACGAAGTGGCCGAGTCCACCGTGATGTGCCTGAAGAGCACCGTGCCGGCGATCCTGCCGGGCGTGGTGTTCCTGTCCGGTGGCCAGACCGACGAGCAGTCCACCGCCCATCTCAACGCGATGAACCAGCTGGGCAGCCTGCCGTGGCCGCTCAGCTTCTCCTACGGCCGCGCCATGCAGCAGGCCGCGCTGAAGCTCTGGTCGCAGGACCTGAAGGGCAACTTCGCCAAGGCCCAGGCCGTGGTGTACGAGCGCGCCAAGGAAAACGGCCTGGCCGCGCTGGGCAAGTGGGAGGGGTAAGCCTCCTCGCCCCCGCGAAGTGACTTCGACGCCGGCCTCGTGCCGGCGTCGTCGTTTCCGGCGGTCCTGAGCCACGCGGTTCGCCGTTCCGCGATCCCGGCGGGGCGGCGCTGTTCAGGATGCGCGAAGAATTCCCTTGAATAACAAGATCTTGGGCATTCCCAAGACTGAACGGGATTTCTCGCCATGAACATTATTGCTTAAGCAGCTATATCATAGGCATCCATGAAGACACCTGCCGGCCAGAGCACCATCGGTTACCTGATCGCGGACCTGAGCCGGTTGTTCGGCCGGGTCTTCGACCGCCGCGCCGCCCATCTGGGCCTGACCCGCGTGCAGTGGCGTGCGCTCAAGCGCATCCACACGAGTGAGGGCATCACCCAGTCCGAGTTGGCCGATCTGATGGACATGGAACCGATCGCCGTCGGCCGCGTTGTCGACCGCCTGCAGAAAGCAGGCTTCGTCGAGCGCCGCAGCGATCCGGACGACCGCCGCGTGTGGCGCCTGCATCTGCTGCCGCAGTCCGATGCGGTGATGCACGACATCGAGGCCGTAGCCACCTCCGTCCGCGAGGATTGCCTGGCCGGTATCGATCCCGACGAACTCGCCACGGCGCTGAAGGTGCTCGGCCAGATCCGCGAAAACCTCTCCCTGCTCGACCGCGCCAGCCGCGGCGACTCCTCTCTCCGCAAGAGCTGATACCCACCATGACCAGCAAGATCAACGAGGCCGCCGAGAACGCGGCCAAGACTCCCGCTCCCAAGCGTCGCCGTGTGCCGGTGTGGCTGTGGGTTGCCGGCCCGCTCGCCGTCGCCGGCTTCTTCGGCTGGGAATACGTCGCCTCTGGCCGCGAGGTCAGCACCGACAACGCCTACATCAAGGCCGAGCGCATCCTGATCGCGCCGCAGGTCGGCGGCCGTGTGGTCGAAGTCGCCGTGCAGCAGAACCAGCCGGTGAAGAAAGGCGACCTGCTGTTCCGCATCGACGCCGATCCGCTGACCATCGCGGTGACGCAGAACGAAGCCCTGGTTGCGCGCATGGCCAACAGCGCCAGCGCCAGCCGCGCCAAGGTCGTCGGCACGGGTACCTCGATCCAGGCTGCGCGCGAGACGTTGGCGTGGGCGCAGCGCGACTTCCAGCGCATGCAGCAGCTCGCCGGCCAGCAGCTGGTCTCGCGCAAGATGCTGGACGACGCGCGCCATGCCGTCGCCGAAGCGCGCACTGACCTGGCCGACGCCATCGCCTCGCAGTCGGAAGCTACCGCCTCGTTGAGCGGCAGCCCGGGTACGCCGACGCAGGACCTGCCGGAGTACCGCGCCGCGATGGCGATGCTGGCCAAGGCCAAGCTCGACCTGGCGCACGCGGAGGTCCGCGCGCCGGTCGACGGCATCGTCGGTCTGCACGACCTGCAGGTGGGCGAATACATCAACGTCGGCCAGACCGCGATGCCGCTGGTCGCGACCTCGCCGATCTGGGTGGAAGCGAACTTCAAGGAAACCGAGCTGACCAAGATGCAGGTCGGCCAGGCCGCGACCATCGAAGTCGATTCCTATCCCGGCGTGAAGTGGAAGGCGCACGTGGCTTCGATCGCGCCCGCCTCCGGCGCCGAGTTCAGCGTGCTGCCGCCGCAGAACGCCACCGGCAACTGGGTGAAGATCGTGCAGCGCATCCCCGTGCGCCTCGAGATCGACAGCGCGGCTGCCGACGCGCCGCAGCTGCGCGCCGGCATGAGCGCCGACGTGCACGTCGAGCTGCGCGATGGCGGTACCGCCTCCAGCCGCGCCACCGCCGCGCGCTGAGGTCCTGTTTCCATGTCATCCCGGGCGTGTGCGGACGCGGGCGAGGGCACTGTGGTGGGGCCCGGCCCCGCTGACGCCGCGCCCCGGGTGACCTCTGGATCGTCGTGCATCGCGCACGGCGGTCCCTTCCGGAATTCCCCATGAGCACAACCACCGCTCCCGCTGCCCCCGCGCAGGAAGACACCGGCAAGCGCACGCTGCTGGTCGGCTCGGTGATGCTGGCCACGCTGATGCAGGCGCTGGATACCACCATCGCCAACGTCGCGCTGCCGGACATGCAGGGCTCGCTGTCGGCCACCCAGGACCAGGTGTCGTGGGTGCTGACCAGTTACATCGTCGCCGCGGCGATCCTGACGCCGGTCACCGGCTGGCTTGCCGGCCGCCTCGGCCGTCGCCGCCTGCTGATCATCGCGGTCAGCGGCTTCACCGTCGCCTCGCTGCTGTGCGGCATCGCCAGCGGCATCGGCGAGATGGTCGCGTTCCGCATCCTGCAGGGTGTGTTCGGCGCCTCGCTGGTGCCGATCTCGCAGTCGCTGCTGCTCGACGCCTTCCCGAAAGAGAAGCATGGCGCCGCGATGGCGATGTGGGGCATGGGCATCATGGTCGGCCCCATCCTCGGGCCGCCGCTGGGCGGCTTCCTGACCCAGAACTACAGCTGGCACTGGGTGTTCCTGATCAACCTGCCGATCGGCATCCTCGCGCTGCTCGGCATCATGGCCAGCGTCAAGAAGGACGTGCCGCACGAACGCCCGCTCGACGGCATCGGTCTGGGCCTGCTGGCGCTGGGCATCGGTGCGCTGCAGCTGTTCCTTGATCGCGGACAGAGCGAGGACTGGTTCGGCAGCGTCGAGATCCAGATCGAAGCCGCACTCGCCTTCCTCGCGCTGTACATGTATGGCCTGTGGTGGTGGCGCAAGCGCGACCACGCGCTGCTCGACCTGGGCCTGCTGAAGAATGCGAACTTCGCTGTTGGCTGTGCGCTGATCTTCGTCGTCGGCATCGTGCTGTTCGCCACGCTGGCGCTGCTGCCGCCGTACCTCAGCACGCTGATGAATTACCCGGTGCTGACGATCGGCCTGGTGCTGGCGCCGCGCGGCGTGGGCACGATGTTCAGCATGATGATCGTCGGCCGCCTGCTGGGCCGTATCGACGCGCGCTGGCCGATCCTGGTCGGCATGGCCTTGATGGTGGTGTCGCTGCACGGCATGACCCAGTTCGGGCCGAACGCGTCGATGGAATCCATCGTCTGGCTCGGTATCGTGCAGGGCATGGGCCTGGGTCTGGTGTTCGTGCCGATCTCCACCGTCGCCTATGCGACGCTGGAACCGCACCAGCGTACCGAGGCCGCCGGCCTCTTCAGCCTGGTGCGCAACATCGGCTCGTCCGTCGGTATCTCGGTGGTGATGACGATGCTGTCGCGCGCCATGCAGGTGAATCACGCCGAGATCGGCGCGCGCATCCCGGCGTTCGGCGCGGAGACCACGCTGCTGCCTGCCGCGATGGATCCATCCACCGCCACCGGTCTGGCCCTGCTCAACGCCGAGGTCAACCGGCAGGCCGCGGCGATCGGCTACCTCAACGACTTCAAGCTGATGATGCTGCTGACGCTGGTGTCGATGCCGCTGGTGTTGCTGATGCGCGGCGGCAGGGCGCCGTCGGGGGGCAACGCAGGCGCGGATGCCGCGGCGGCGCACTGACATGCAACTCGCCGGCCTGCACCATGTCGCGATCATCGCCTCCGACTATACGAGGTCGAAGCGCTTCTACACCGAGGTGCTTGGCCTGCGCGTGGTCGGGGAGCATTACCGAGATGAGCGCGACTCCTGGAAGCTTGATCTCGCGTTGCCCGACGGCACGCAGGTCGAGCTGTTCTCGTTTCCGTCGCCGCCCCCGCGCGTGTCGCGACCGGAAGCCTGCGGTCTGCGTCATCTGGCGCTGCGGGTGACCGATCTCGACGAGGCCGTCGCCCATCTGAACGCCCATGGCGTTGTCACCGAGCCGGTCCGCGTGGACGAGTACACCGGTCGCCGCTTCACCTTCTTCGCCGATCCGGATGATCTGCCGCTGGAGCTCTACGAGCAATAGGGGGCTCGTTGTGGGAGCGACGTAAGTCGCGATCGCACGCCGTCGGTGGTGGTGATCCATGGTCGACTCCTGCGCGGACAGGTGCCGGGCTTGCTGCAAGACCTCCGGCGCTAATGGTTCATGATCGCGACTTACGTCGCTCCCACACCGACATTCGGAGCGCTCGTCTTGCCCGGCGCCTGCTAAGGTCGCGCGACGCGTGATCCACTGCAGCGAGCGACCCCATGAAGCTGGCCAAGTCTTCCCTGTTCCTGTCCACCGCCCTGATGGCCGCCCCTGCACTCGCCAGCGATAATGACCTCGACTGGCTCGCCGGCCACTGGTGCGGCCAGCAGGGTAAGACCTTCAGCGAGGAAACCTGGATGGCGCCTCGCGCCGGCCTGATGGTCGGCATGCACCGCGATACGCGCGATGGCAAGGCGATCGGGTTTGAGTTCATGCGCATCGCGCAACAGGACGGACGCTGGGTGTTGATGGCGCAACCCGGCGGGGCGGCGGTCACTGCATTTCCCGCCGAGCGCGTGGAGGTAGGACGCGTCGTGTTCGCGAATCCCGCGCACGATTTCCCGAAGCGGGTGATCTATTCGCGGCCTGATGCCGACACGCTGCACGCGCGCGTCGACGATGGCGTGGACGGCGGCCAGGCGATGGAATGGACGTGGCGGCGCGACTGCGTTGCGCCGCCGTCCACCTAGTCGGTTACGGCAGTGCGGCGTCGCCGAGCGAGGCCAGCCATTCGTCGTCGGAGCCTTCGTTGACGCCTTCGAACAGCGGCGTGGAGAAGTAGCGCTCACCGGTATCCGGCAGCACCGCCAGCAGCACGTCGCCGGGCTTGGCCTTCTGCGCGACCTGCAATGCGGCGGCGACGGTGGCGCCGGCGGAGATGCCGACGAAGATGCCTTCCTCCGCCGCCAGCCGGCGCGACGTGGCGATGGCGTCGACGTCGGTGATCGACAGGACCTCGTCAGCCACCTCGCGGTTCAGCACGTCCGGCACGAAGTCCGGCGTCCAGCCCTGGATCTTGTGCGGCTGCCATTCCTTGCCCTGCAGCAGCGAGGCGCCGGCCGGTTCGGAGGCGGTGATGCGCACTTCCGGACGCGCGACCTTCAGTACTTCGCCCACGCCGGTCAGCGTGCCGCCCGTGCCCCAGCCGGTGACGAAATGGTCGAGTCGGCGGCCGGCGAAATCACGCAAGATTTCCGCCGCCGTCGTCTGGCGGTGGTACGCGGGGTTGGCGGGATTGGCGAACTGGCGGGCGAGGAACCAGCCGTGCTGCTTCGCCAGTTCCTCGGCGCGACGCACCATGCCGCTGCCACGCTCGGCGGCGGGGGTCAGGATGACCTTGGCGCCGTAGGCGCGCATCAGCTTGCGGCGCTCGATCGAGAAGGTTTCCACCATCGTGGCGACGAACTTGTAGCCGCGTGCCGCAGCCACCATCGCCAGCGCCACGCCGGTGTTGCCGGAGGTCGCCTCGACGATGGTGTCGCCGGGCTTCAGCAGGCCCTTGGCCTCGGCGTCGAGGATGATCGCCAGCGCCAGGCGGTCCTTCACCGAGCCGCCCGGATTGAACGATTCGACCTTGGCATACAGCGTGACGTGCTCGGGCGCGACGCGGTGCAGCTTGACGACCGGGGTGCGGCCGATGGTGTCGAGGATGCTGTCGTAAACGGCCATGGGATCTCCGTGGGGGCGTGGGCTCAGGCGGCCTGCAGTGTGGGCGCCGGAAGGTTGCGGGAATGTGTTGGGTGCGGGGCGCCGACCGGCGGCGCGCCGAACCAGTGCAGCGTGCCGGCGAGGGCGGTCACCTCGCCGAGGATCAGCAGCGCGGGCGAGCGCACCTGGTGGAAACGCGCGGTTTCGGGAAGATCGGCCAGCGTGCCGGTCACCACGCGCTGGTCGCGACGCGAGCCGTTCTCCACCAGCGCGAACGGCGTGGAGGCGGCGCGGCCGTGGGCGACCAGCCGGTCGCGCAGGCCTTCCAGTCCCGCCACGCCCATGTAGACCGCCAGCGTCTGCCGCTCCTGCGCCAGCGCCTGCCAGTCGAGCGTATCGAACGAATCCTTGCAGTGCGCCGTCACCAGCCGCACCGCCTGGGCGTGGTCGCGATGGGTCAACGGGATGCCGGCATAGGCGGCGCAGGCGACCGCGGCGGTGATGCCGGGAACCACTTCATAGGGAACGCCATGCGCGCGCAGGAACTCGAGTTCTTCGCCGCCGCGGCCGAACACGAACGGATCGCCGCCCTTCAGGCGCACGACGCGCTTGCCGGCGCGTGCGTGTTCAAGCATCAGGGCGTGGATGTCTTCCTGCCGCGTGCTGTGGCCGGTGGCCGACTTGCCGACTTCGATGTAGGTCGCATCGCGACGACCGAGGCGCAGCACGTCCTCGCTGACCAGGCGGTCGTGCAGGACCACGTCGGCTTCGTTCATCGCGCGCAGCGCGTTGAGGGTCAGCAGGCCGGCGTCGCCCGGACCCGCGCCGACCACCGCGACACTGCCGCTGCGCGTCGTCGCGGCATGCTCGTCCAGCATCGCCGTGAAATGCTGTTCGGCCTGCGCATGCAGCCGCTGCCGGTACAGGCGCGGTAGCGGTCCCGCCAACAGCCTCTCGAAAAAGCGGCGTCGTTCCGCGGGCTGCGGGAAGCGCTGGCGGATGCGCCGGCGCTGGCGGGTGAACAGGTCCGCCAGCGAGGCCCACGAATCGTCCAGCAGGGTTTCGAGCTGGCGTCGCAGGTGGCGGGCCAGCATCGGCGCGCCACCGCCGCTGGAGATGGCGACCTGCAACGGGCCGCGCTCGACGATGGCGGGGACCTGGAAGGAGGAGAGTTCGCCATCGTCGACGACGTTGGCGAAGACATGGCGCGCTTCGGCCGCGGCCGCCACCGCGCGGTTGACGCTGGCGTCGTCGGTCGCGGCAACCGCCAGCCAGGCGCCCGACAACCAGTGGGCGTCGAAACGCCCGGCGATCCATTCGATGCGGCCTTCCTCATGCCAGGCCTGCAGGCGCGGCGTGAGGTCGGGCGCGCCGACGCGGGGGAGGGCGCCGGCATGCAGCAGGGCCTGCGTCTTCCGCTCCGCCACCGGACCGCCACCGACGACCAGGACCCGGCGGCCTTGCAGGTCGGCGAACAGGGGAAACAGCGGAGCGCTCACGGGCGTCTGGGGTTGGCGGCTGGGCTGTCGACCGTACCGGCCCCTCATGGTGGTCGGAAATGACATCCCACCAAAACCATATGCCTTGCAGTTATAAGCGCTGGCGGCTACGGTCCGGGCAAATCCTCTACAGTCCAAGGCCCCCTCCCGTGGGCCTCATGCCCCCGCGCCGATGACGCTGACCCAACTCCGCTATCTGGTGGCGATCGCCGATGCCGACCTGAACATCACGCTGGCGGCGGCGCGCGTGCACGCCACCCAGCCGGGCCTGTCCAAGCAGCTCAAGCAGCTGGAAGACGAACTCGGCTTCCTGCTGTTCGTGCGCAAGGGCCGCAGCCTGGAGAGCGTGACCCCGGCCGGGCAGGAAGTGATCGACCGGGCGCGGCTGGTGCTGGCCGAGGCCAACAACATCCGCACCTACGCCGCCAACCAGCGCCGCGAGAGCCAGGGCCAGCTGGTGCTGGTCACCACGCACACGCAGGCGCGCTTCGTGCTGCCGCCGGCGATCGCGCAGATCAAGCGGGATTTCCCGCAGGTCAGCGTGCACCTGCAGCAGGCGCCGGAGAGCCAGGCGCTGGACCTGCTCACCCAGGGCGATGCCGACATGGCCGTGGTCAGCACGGCCGGCGACCAGCCGCAGGCCGGCATCGCCGTGCCGCTGTACCGCTGGCGGCGGCTGGTGCTGGTGCCGCGCGGGCATGCGCTGGAACAGCTCGGCCGCGTGCCCACGATGGCGGACCTGGCCGACCAGCCGCTGATCAGCTACGAGTCGTCGACGCGACCTGGCTCGTCGTTGCAGCGTGCCTTCGCCAAGGTGGGGCTGGAGCCGAACATCGCGCTGACCGCACTCGATGCCGACCTCATCAAGACCTACGTGCGTGCCGGCCTCGGCGTCGGGCTGCTGGCGGAGATGGCGGTGAATGCCACCGACACCGACCTGCGCGCCTGGCCGGCGCCGGTGGAAGTGAAGGAATGCATCGCCTGGGCGGTGCTGCCGCGCGAGCGCGTGCTGCGCGACTACGCGCTGGACCTGGTGCGTGCGCTGGCGCCGCAGATCGACCGCCGCGACCTGCGCCGGGTGATCGACGGCAACCAGGACCCGGACTGGCCGGAGCCGCCGACCTGGCAGTCGCTGACCCAGACGATCACCAGCTGAGCGAGCGTCCCCCGGCGGTGTGATTGACGCAGTGTGCCCGTGGGAGCGAGTCTGCGCGCATCGCCCCCGCATCGTGCCCCATGAACCGCATCTCCCGGATGGTCGCCCGCATGTACGCCCCGGCCGTGGTGCTTGCGGTCGGCGGTTTCGCCACAGCGGAAGTGGTGACGCGCACCGAGCGCGCATTCGGTGATCTCACGCCGCAGCGGCTGGCCTCGCTTTCGTTCCTGTTGGCGATCCTGCTGGGTACGGCGTGGGCGCTGCATTCCAGCTGGCGCCTCTACCGCTGGGCGCGCGGTCGCGAACTGCGCTGCGCCTGCGGCGGCATGATGTCGCGCATCCGTTACAACCGGCAGCGGCAGAAGTACCGCAAGTGCCTCGCGTGCGGCGGCAAGAGCCTCGAGGGCGCGCATTGCGGCAGCGTGTGAGGTGGCGGTTGGATCCGGCCGCGGCCGGATGGGCGGCGGGCCTGTTCGTTCTGCTGGTCCTGCTGGCGACCGTCGGCGCGGGGCTGGGCTGGCTGCGCAGTTTCGCCGGTGACGTCATCGCAGTCGTCTGGGTGCATTGCCTGCTGGCCAGCGTCGTCTGGATGCGTCCGCCCATGCGTCCGCTGCTGGCGCTCGCCGCAGGACTGGCGGTGGAGGTGATGCAGTACGTCTGCCAGCAGGCGGGCTGGCAGGTGGCTTCGCCGGTACTGCGCATAGTGCTGGGCAGCACGCCCGACCTGCTGGACGTGGTCGCCTACCTGATCGGCTTCGCGCTGGCCTGCCTGCTGGAACGGCGGGCAGCGGACGCGCCGGCAGGCTGAGCACTCACGAAGGGCAGCGCTCGCCGACCGCCTGCTGCGCGACGCACTCGCGGTAACCGTCGGGCAGGCCGCGGATCTCATGCGTCTTGCCCGGCGACAACGTGAAGTCTTCCAGCGTCGTGCGCGCGCAGGCGGCCGGGTTCTCGCCCGGTGCGGGCGTCGGGCAACGCTCGGTGTAGACGCGGTAATGGCACTGGCCGCTCTCGCTGGCGAAGCATTCGAACTTCGCTACGCCTTCCTTCAGGGTGCTCTTGCTGAAGAGCGTGTCAATCCCGTTCTCGGTGCTGTGGTGGATGGTGGTGACGCTGGGCTTGTCGTCGCATCCTGCCAGGGCCAGCAGACAGGACATCAGGGACGTGATGATGCGCATGGCGTTTTCCTTGGGTGTTCCGTTGGGCAAAGGCATGCCCTCCACGACGCTGATGCGTCGTGCCGGCGATGCCACGTTGGATGCCGCGCGGGGCGGGCGGGTTTAGAGCGGCGTTACATGTTGCGGAACAGCGTCATGAAGGGCTGGCTGACGGTCAGGATTTCCGGTCGTGTCTTCAGTTTCAGCTTGCCTCGACCGGTCTCGTCGCGATTGACAGACGCCACCGCCTTCATGTTGACGATGGTGGAGCGGTGGATCTGCTTGAAGGTGTTCGTGTCCAGCGAGTCGAGCAGCTCGCGCAGCGGCGTGCGCAGCAGCGATTCGCCGTCGGCGGTCATCACGGTGGTGTACTTGTTGTCGGCCTGGAAGTAGGCCACGTCGTCCACCATGATCAGCTTGGTGTCCTTGCCCGCGCTGGCGGTGATCCACACCAGCGGCGGCTTGCTCGGCGTGCCCTGGCGCGCCGACAGGTGGCGCAGCAGTGCGTCGAGCGTCGCGCCATCGGGATGGCCTGCGGCCGCGCGCGCCTGGATGCGCTGCACCGTCGCGAGCAGGCGTTCGCGCGTGATCGGCTTCAGCAGGTAATCGATGGCGCCCTGTTCGAACGCATCGATCGCGTACTGGTCGTAGGCGGTGACGAACACCACCTGCGTGCGCGGGCTCGCCTCGGCCAAGCCGCGCGCGACCTCGATGCCGGTCAGGCCGGGCATGCGGATGTCGAGGAAGGCGACGTCCGGCTGCAGCTCGGCGATCGATTCCAGCGCGCTGGCGCCGTCCTCGCATTCGGCCACGATGTCGAGCTGCGGCCAGGCTTCCTTCAGCAGCGAGGACAGCGCGGTGCGCAGCAGTTCCTCGTCTTCGGCGATCACGCCCCGGAAGTTCATGCGGCACCCGTGGTGCCGTCCAGCGGCAACGTCAACGTGGCGGCGACGCCACTGGGGAAGTTGGACACGATGGCGAACGAGGCGTTGCCACCGAACGTCAGGCGCAGGCGTTCGCGCAGGTTCTTCAGGCCGATGCCGGTGCCCGTGCTCTGGCCGCCGAAGCCCTGGCCATCGTCGGCGACGGTCAGCGTCGCGTGGTCGTCGTGCTGGCGCGCCAGGATCCAGATGGTGCCGCCGCCGGTCTTCGGCTCAAGCCCGTGCTTGATCGCGTTCTCGACCAGCGTCTGCAGCATCATCGACGGCATCGGCACCGACTTCAGCGCCTCCGGCACTTCGATCTGCATCGACAGGCGGTTGCCCATGCGGATCTTCAGGATCTCGAGGTAGGCCAGCGTGCGCTCCAGTTCCTCGCCCAGCGTCGACAGGCTGTCGTCGGTGCGCGGCAGCGAACTGCGCAGGTAGTGGATCAGGTGGCCCAGCATCACGTCGGCGCGCGGCGGATCGGTGCGCGTCAGCACCTGCGCGCTGGCCAGCGTGTTGTAGAGGAAGTGCGGCTCCACCTGCGCGTTGAGCAGGTTCAGGCGCGCCACCGTCAGTTCCTTCTCGCTGACGGTCTTCACGACATCGGCCTGCTCCTGCCGGCGCTGGTCGGCGACGCGGCGGGTGATGGCGCGGGTGACGGCTTCGGCATTCTCCACGTTGACGCCGTCGTCGAGCACGAACAGGTCCAGCCACGCACTCGCGTCCGGACCCACCATCAGGGTGATGCTGCTGGTGCCGTTGCCGGGCGTGACCGTGGCCTGCACTAGGTCGCGCTTCACCGCGAAGCGGGCCATGATGTTGAAGCGCGAGGGCTGGCTGGGGCCGTCGAAGCTGTCCACGCGGCGCACCTTGACCCGCACCTGCAGGCTGTCGGGCGCGCTTTCCGCTTCTTCGGCGCGGGGGAGTTCGCGCAGCGCGCCTTCGATCAGGGCGAACGCGGCGGCGGTATCCAGCGGCACTTCGATCTGCCGGCGCTGCCGGCTCGACAGCGCGGCGCTGTCCAGGCGGCCGGTAATCAGCCAGATGCGGCGCAGATGGCTGATCAGGCCGATCAGTACCGAAATCATCACCAGCGTCGCGGCCAGGTTGAACAACCAGCTTGCGCCGCCCGCCAGGAACGTCCGGTCGAAGAGGCCGTTCCAGACCAGGCCCGCCATCAGGATCGCGACGAACCAGGCGATGAGGATGCGGATGATCAGGAGCAGGCTGGGGAACACGTCGGACACCACGGCTTCGGGAGTGCCGTGGAGGATAGCCCGCCGGTCCGAAGAGGGAAGGGGGAGCGCGACGGATCTACTGATTCGGCGACGAAACCGGGGACGGCCGGCGCGAACGGATCAGCCTTGAAGCGGGAGAGCAGGCTTCAGACGTCCAGATGGATGCCGCACTCGCGCTTGAGTCCGTAGAAGCGGGTGTCTTCCTCGCGCATGCCGGGCTCCCAGCGGCGCGTGGTGTGGAAGTCGCCGATCGACACGTAGCCCTGTTCCCACAGCGGGTGGTAGGGCAGGTCGTGCTGCTTCATGTACTGCCACACGTCGCGGTCGGTCCAGTCGGCGATCGGGTTGATCTTCCAGCGCTCCTCGCGCTGCTGCAGCACGGTCGCCGTGGCGCGGCTGGTGGCCTGGACGCGGCGCAGGCCGGTGAACCAGGTGCCGGTGCCCAGTTCCTTGAGCGCGCGTTTCATCGGCTCGACCTTGCGCAGGCTGTTGTACTGCTCGATACCGACCAGGCCCTGCTCCCACAAGCGGCCGTGGCGCGCTTCCATCCACGCGCGGCTGACCAGCGGGCGGAACACCTGCAGGTTGAGCTGCAGCCGCTCGACCAGTTCGTCGGCGAAGCGGTAGGTCTCGGGGAACAGGTAGCCGGTATCGATCAGCACCACCGGGATATCCGGCTTCTGGCGGGTGACCATGTACAGCAGCACCGCCGCCTGCGCACCGAAGCTGGACGACATCGCGGCTTCCGCCGGGCCGTGCTTGAGCGCCCAGGCGACGCGCTGCTCGGCGGTCTGTGTTTCCAGCCACGCGTTGTGCTCCGCGATCTGGTCCGTGTCCAGGGAAAGGGCGAGGGCGCTCATGCGTGAAGTTCCAGTGCGATCTGTCGGTGTGTGGGATAGGCAGGCAGGGCGACCACGCCGCTGCGGTGCAGGAAGTCGCCGAAGCCCTCGCTGCCGTCGCGTTCTGCCGCGTAACGGGCGAACAGCTCGTCCAGCGTGTCGAGGATGGCGGCCTCGTCGATGTTCTCGCGGTACAGCGTGTTGAGGCGCTGGCCGCGGGCGTCGCCGCCGAGCATCAGGTTGTAGCGGCCGGGCGCCTTGCCGACCAGGGCGATCTCCGCCAGGTACGGGCGCGAGCAGCCGTTCGGGCAGCCGGAGATGCGCAGCACGATCGGCGCGTCGCGCAGGCCGTGCCTGTCGAGCAGCGGCTGCAGGCGACCGGTGAAGTCGGGCAGGTAGCGTTCGGCCTCGGCCATCGCCAGGCCGCAGGTCGGCAGCGCCACGCAGGCCACGGCGGCGCGTTGCAGCGCGGTACCCAGGCGTTCGCCGGCATCCAGTCCGTGCGCCTTCGCCAGTGCGTCGATGCGCTCGCGCTCGCTGGCGGGCACGCCGGCGATGACCAGGTTCTGGTTCGCCGTCATCCGGAACTCGCCGCGGTGGACGTTGGCGATCTCGCGCAGGCCGGTGAGATGCGTGGCATGGGCGGTATCGGCGATGCGGCCGGCATACAGGTGCAGGGTCAGGTGCCAGCGGCCGTCCTCGCCTTCCACCCAGCCGTAGCGGTCGCCGTTGTGCTCGAAGCGGAACGGCCGCACCGGCGCCAGCGTTACGCCGCTGCGGCGCTGGATCTCGGGGACGACGGTGTCCAGCCCGTGGTCGTCGATGGTGTACTTGAAGCGCGCGCGCTTGCGCAGCACGCGGTTGCCGAGATCGCGCTGGGTGGTGACCACGGCGGTGGCGACGTCCAGCAACTGTTCCGGGGTGATGAAGCCGACCACGTTGCCGACGCGCGGATAGGTTTCGGCATCGCCATGGGTCGCGCCCATGCCGCCGCCGATGACCAGGTTGAAGCCGGCCAGCGCACCGTCTTCCAGCACGGCGATGAAGCCGAGGTCGTTGGCGAACACGTCCACGTCGTTGACCGGCGGCACGGCAAAGCCGACCTTGAACTTGCGCGGCAGGTAGGTGGCGCCGTAGATCGGCTCCTCTTCCTCGCCGCTGCCGGCGACGCGTTCCTCGTCCAGCCAGATCTCGTAGTAGGCGCGGGTGTTGGGCAGCAGGTGTTCGGACAGCTTCGCCGCCCAGGCCTGCACCTCGGCATGCGCGCGCGATTCCAGCGGGTTGGCCGCGACCAGCACGTTGCGGTTGACGTCGCCGCAGGCGGCCAGCGTGTCGATCAGCGCGGCGTTGATGGCCTGCATCGTCGCCTTCAGTTCGCGCTTGATCACGCCGTGGTACTGGAAGGCCTGCCGCGTGGTGATGCGCAGCGAATGGTTGGCGTACTGCGTGGCGATGGCGTCCAGCTTCAGCCATTGCTCCGGCGTGACCACGCCGCCCGGCGTGCGCGTACGGATCATGAACTGGTAGGCCGGCTCCAGCTTCTGCCGGCGCCGCTCGTCGCGCAGGTCGCGATCGTCCTGCTGGTAGCTGCCGTGGTACTTGATCAGGGTCTGATCCGACTCGCGCAGCGCGCCGGTGACCGGATCGGCCAGGCTGTCCAGCAGGCTGCCACGCAGGCGGTTGCTTTCGGATTTGATGTCTTCGACGGAATGGCTGCTCATGTTCGAATTCCGTCAGTACACATCGCGGCCGTAGCGGCCGTCGGTCTGCAGGGTGGTCAGGTAGTCGCGCGCGGCGTCTTCGTCCAGGCCGCCGTGCTCGACCACGATGGCTTGCAACGCCGCGTGCACGTCCTTGCCCATGGCGATGGCGCCGCAGACATACAGGTGCGCGCCGTTCTGCAGCCAGTCGTAGACATCGCGGCCGCGCTCGCGCAGGCGGTCCTGCACGTAGATCTTGCGGGCCTGGTCGCGCGAGAACGCGAGGTCCAGGCGATGCAGTTCGCCGCTGCGCAGCGCGTCCTGCCATTCGCTCTGGTAGAAGAAGCCGTGGTTGAAATGCTGCGCACCGAAGAACAGCCAGTTGCGGCCGCGCGCGCCGGTCTCGGCGCGTTCCTGCACGAACCCGCGGAAGGGCGCGACGCCGGTGCCTGGGCCGATCATCAGGATGTCGCGGTTGCCGTCGGCCGGTACGCGGAAACGCTCGTTGGCCTCGATGTAGACCGGCACCTGGTCGCCTTCCTCGCGCGCCGCCAGGAAGCCGCTGGCTGCACCACCATGGGCGTGGCCGAACGCGTCATAGCCCAACACGTCGACGGTCAGGTGCGCTTCCTCACCCACGCGCTTGCGGCTGGAGGCGATGGAATACAGGCGTGGCGCCAGCGGACGCAGGGCGGCGACCAGTTCCTGCGCGGACCAGCCCGCCGGCCAGCGGCGCAGCACGTCGACCAGCTGATGGGTGTTGAACAGCTGCGCCAGGGTGGCGTTCTGCGCGGGGGCGAGCAGGGCGTTGAGATCGTCGGCCTGCGCATGCGCGGCGTGGGTGGCGAGGAACGGACGCGACAGGCGGGTCAGTTCGCGGCGCGCAGCCAGCCATTCGCGCAGCGGCAGGGTGTCGCCGCCTTCGCTGACGACCGTTTCGCCGTCCAGGCGCAGCGCCTCGAGCACGCCCTCGACCAGCGCGCCGGGATTGCGGTGGCGCACGCCGAGTGCGTCACCCGGCTCGTAGTGCAGGCCGCTGCCGTCCAGCGACAGCTCGATGTGGCGCACATCCTTGTCGGCGGTGCCGTGTTGTCCGAAGCGCGGACCCTTGAAGTCGCGCCCGCTGATGCGCTGGTTGAGCAGCAGCTCGGCCGGGAAGGGGTGTTCGTGCGACCACACCGCCGCCTGGCCGGGGCGCAGTGGCGTGACCGTCGCCAGCACCGTCGTGGCGGTCGGCGCCTTCAATAGCTCGCGGGCCTGGGTCAGTGCCTGCTCGCGCCACGGGGTGGCGACGGTATCAATGTCGAGGTCGGCCGCGCCGGCCGGAATCAGACGGGTCGCCCCCAGCTCGGCCAGGCGGGCATCCAGGCGCTGCGAGATGCCGCAGAAGTCCGCATAGCTGGAGTCGCCGAGGCCGAGCACGGCGTACTTCAGCTCAGGCAGCTTGGGCGCGCGCTTGCCGGCGATGAACTCGACCAGGCCGATGCTGTCGTCCGGCGGATCGCCTTCGCCCTGGGTGCTGATGACGATGTAGAGCAGGCGCTCGCTGGCCAGTTCGCGCTGCGGGTAGGTGTCGGCGCGCAGCAGACGGACCGACAGGCCGGCGGCTTCGGCCTGCTGGGCCAGCGCCTCGGCGGCCCGGCGGGCGTTGCCGGTCTGGCTGCCGTAGACGATGGTCAGGCGCTGGGCGGTCGGGGTACTGGCGGCGGGGGAGGGCGCTTTCGGGAGGGCGGCAGGCGAAGCCACCGGGGCCAGTTGGGCCTGCGCCAGGCCGGCGGCGTAGCCGGAGACCCACCACAGGCTGGCACCGTCCAGCCCTGCCACCGCCTGGGCCAGCAGCGCCCGCCGTTCCTCCGCGAGGGGGATGGGGGCAAGGACAGGCTGGGTGGCGGACATCGGCGTGGCCCGTGGGCGCGACTGGGACGACCGATGTTAGGAAGGCGTTGCGCCGGCCAGAAAGGACGCATGGTTATGGGCTTATGTCGCCCGCTTATTTCGTCCGCATGAGCGCCCGGCCGAATACTGGCCTGCCTCCCGGACCCCGTGGCGACGCCTGCTAGGCTAGCCCGTCCGGTCCACCGTCCCCGCCGCCCGCCTCGATGACCGCCGTACCCCGCCTGTCCCACCTCGACCGCCTGGAAGCGGAAAGCATCCACATCCTGCGGGAGGTCGCCGCCGAGTTCCGCAATCCCGTGCTGCTGTACTCGGTGGGCAAGGACAGCTCGGTGCTGCTGCACCTGCTGCTGAAGGCGTTCGCCCCGGCCCGCCCGCCGATCCCGCTGCTGCACGTGGATACCCGCTGGAAGTTCCGCGAGATGATCGCCTTCCGCGACCAGCGCGCCGCCGAGACCGGCGTGGACCTGCGCGTGCACATCAACCCCGACGGCATCGCCCGCGACATCGGCCCGATCAGTCACGGCGCCACCGTCCATACCGACGTGATGAAGACCCAGGGGCTGAAGCAGGCGCTGGACCACTACCGGTTCGACGCCGCCATCGGCGGCGCCCGCCGCGACGAGGAGAAGTCGCGCGCCAAGGAGCGCGTGTTCTCCTTCCGCAACGACAAGCACCGCTGGGATCCGAAGAACCAGCGCCCCGAGCTGTGGAACCTCTACAACGCGCGCATCAACACCGGCGAGAGCGTGCGGGTGTTCCCGCTGTCGAACTGGACCGAGCTGGACATCTGGCTCTACATCTACCGGGAGAACATCCCCGTGGTGCCGCTGTACTTCGCCGCCGAACGGCCGGTCGTCGAGCGCGACGGCGCACTGCTGATGGTCGATGACGAACGTCTGCCGCTGCGTGCGGGCGAAGTGCCGCAGCAGCGCCGCGTGCGTTTCCGCACACTCGGCTGCTATCCGCTGACCGGTGCGATCGAGTCCGACGCCGATTCGCTGGAGAAGATCATCGCCGAGATGCTGGTGACCACCAGCTCCGAGCGGCAGGGGCGCGTGATCGACCACGATCCCGGCGCGTCGATGGAGAAGAAGAAGCTGGAGGGCTACTTCTGATGAGCGCGCCCCTCGACGGCATCCCCACCGACATCGCCTCCTACCTGAAGCAGCACGAAGACAAGCCGCTGCTGCGCTTCATCACCTGCGGCAGCGTGGACGACGGCAAGAGCACGCTGATCGGCCGCCTGCTGTACGACAGCAAGCGCCTGTTCGACGACCAGCTGGCCGCGCTGGAGAAGGACAGCCGCAAGCACGGCACCCAAGGCGAGCGCATCGATTACGCGCTGCTGCTGGACGGGCTGGCCGCCGAGCGCGAGCAGGGCATCACCATCGACGTGGCCTACCGCTACTTCGATACCGACCGGCGCAAGTTCATCGTCGCCGACTGCCCGGGCCACGAGCAGTACACGCGCAACATGGCCACCGGCGCATCGACCGCGGACCTGGCCGTCGTGCTGGTGGACGCGCGCAAAGGGCTGCTGACGCAGACCCACCGGCACAGCTACATCGTCTCGCTGCTCGGCATCCGCCACGTGGTGCTGGCGGTGAACAAGATGGATCTGGTCGATTTCGACGAGGCTGTATTCGAGCGTATCGCCGCCGACTACCGCGCGCTGGCGCAGCGGCTGGGCATCGTCGAAGTCACCTGCATTCCACTGTCGGCGCTGGAAGGCGACAACCTGTCGTCGCGATCCACGCGGACGCCTTGGTACACCGGCCCCGCCCTGCTCGAACACCTGGAGCAGGTACAGGTCGACGCACAGGAAAACGAAAGCGGCCTGCGCCTGCCGGTGCAATGGGTGAATCGTCCGCACCAGAATTTCCGTGGCTACGCAGGCACGATCGCCGTCGGTGAGGTGAAGCCGGGCGACGAGGTCATCGCGCTGCCATCCGCGCGACGCTCGCGGGTGGCGCAGGTGTTCGGCGCCGATGGCGAGGTGGCTTCGGCATCCGCAGGACAGGCCGTGACCCTCACGCTCACCGACGAGATCGACATCAGCCGCGGCGACGTCATTGCAGCCGGCGGTGATCCGCCGGAGGTGGCCGACCAGTTCGCTGCGCACGTGCTGTGGATGTCGGACGCGCCGCTGCTGCCGGGGCGGCCGTACTGGCTGAAGATCGGTGCCCGCACCGTCGCGGCCACGATTACGGACATCAAGCATCGCATCGACGTGAACACGCAGGAGCACCTGGCCGCCAAGCGCCTGGAACTCAATGAGGTGGGTTACTGCAACCTCAGCCTGGACGAGCCGATCGCCTTCGAGGCCTATGCACGCAATCGCGCGCTGGGCGGCTTCATCCTGATCGACCGCTACGACAACACGACGGCAGGCGCGGGTACGCTCGACTTCGCGTTGCGTCGCGCCGGCAACGTGCACTGGCAGCACGTCGACGTCGACCGGGCCGCGCGGGCACGCCAGAAGGGCCAGGCGCCGAAGGTGCTGTGGTTCACCGGCCTGTCCGGCGCGGGCAAGTCGACGATCGCCAACCTGGTCGACAGGCGCCTTCACGCGTTGGGCTACCACAGCTTCCTGCTCGATGGCGACAACGTGCGCCACGGCCTAAACCGCGACCTCGGCTTCACCGACGAGGACCGCGTGGAGAACATCCGCCGCGTCGCGGAAGTGGCGAAGCTGATGGCCGATGCCGGCCTGATCGTGCTGGTCAGCTTCATCTCGCCGTTCCGCGCCGAGCGGCGGATGGCGCGCGAGCGGTTCGCCGAAGGCGAGTTCATCGAGGTCTTCGTCGACGTGCCACTGGCGCTGGCCGAGGCGCGCGACGTGAAAGGCCTCTACAGGAAGGCGCGCGCTGGCCTGATCCCGAACTTCACCGGCATCGATTCGCCCTACGAAGTGCCCGAACAGCCCGACGTGCACCTGCAGGCGGGTGAGCACGATCCCGAGGCGCTGGCGCTGCAGGTGCTGGCGAAGCTGGGGCTGGAGTAGCCTGCCGACCGGCCTGCCATGGCCGGCAAGGGTCATTGGTCATGGTCCGGCGTGTGCACCACACGCCCTTTGGCGCGTTTCAGGCACCAACCGCCGCATCCGCTGCGCTTTGCGTCATGCGGGCCCGGTAAACTGCCTGAATAACGACGATTACGGGATGGTCCATGCTCAACCGATTCGCCCCCCGCGCCCTGTTGGTCGCGCTGCCCCTGGTGTTGCTCACTGCCTGTGGCGGTGACAAGGGCGCACAGGCGAGGGCCAACGGCAATGCGGGTGAGCGTCCGATCCCGGTCACCACCCAGGTCGTGCAGCCGGGCGCGTGGAACGACACCCTGCAGGCGCTGGGCACGGCGAAGGCCCGTGAGTCCGTCACCCTGACCGCCAAGGTCAGCGAGATCGTGCAGGACGTGCATTTCGAAAGCGGCCAGCAGGTCGCGGCGGGCCAGACGCTGGTGACGCTGAAGGGCGACGCCGCGCAGGCCACGCTGGTGCAGGCGGAGGCCACCTACGCCGAAGCCGAACGCCTCTACCGCCGGCAGAAGGAACTGGCCGACCAGCAGCTGATCGCGCGCTCGCAGCTCGACACCCAGCTGGCGCTGCGCGATGCCGCCGCCGCACGCGTGCGCCAGGCGCGCGCCGACATCGGCGACCGCAGCGTGCGTGCGCCGTTTGCCGGCGTGCTCGGCATCCGCCAGGTCTCCCCCGGCTCGCTGATCACGGCCAACAGCAGCATCGCCACGCTGGACGACATCTCGCGCATGTACGTGGACTTCCAGGTACCGGAAGCGGCGCTGGCCTCGGTCGCCGCCGGAAACGCGGTCACTGCCGGTGCGACGGCGTACCCGGGCGAGACCTTCGAAGGCACGGTCGAGACCGTCGATGCGCGCATCGATACGGCCACGCGTGCGGTAACGGTGCGCGCGGTGTTCCCGAACCCCGACCGCAAGCTGCGCCCCGGCATGCTGCTGGACGTGCGCCTGTTCCGCCCGGAGCGGCAGGCACTGGTGATCCCGGAGATCGCGGTGGTGCAGGTGGGTCGCGACTCCTTCGTCTACCGCGTGAAGGCGGATGGCAGCGTCGAGCAGGCGCCGGTCACTGCCGGCGTGCGCCGTGATGGTCGCGTCGAGATCGTCAAAGGCGTGGAAGCCGGCGACCGCCTGGTCATCGACGGCACCGGCAAGCTGCGACCTGGCGTGAAGGTCGCCGACGCCGCGCCGGCCGCCCCGGCGAAGCAGGACGCGCCCGCCGCCGACGGCCAGGGCTGAGCGTCATGAAGCTCTCCGATCTGTCGATCAAGCGCCCCGTCTTCGCGGTGGTGGTCAGCCTGCTGCTGGTCGTATTGGGCGTCATGTCGTTCATGCGCCTGACCTTGCGCGAGTTGCCCAACATCGATCCGCCCATCGTGTCGGTGGAAGTGAACTATCCCGGTGCGTCCGCGGCCGTCGTCGAGACGCGCATCACCCAGATCCTCGAGGATGGCCTGTCGGGCATCGAGGGCATTAAGACCATCCAGTCGAGCAGCCGCAACGGCCGCGCCGACGTCACCATCGAGTTCAATCTCAGTCGCGACATCGAGGCCGCCGCCAACGACGTGCGCGACCGCGTCAGCCGCGTGATGAACCGCCTGCCGGACGAAGCCGATCCGCCGCAGATCTCCAAGGTCGAGGCCGACGCCGACGTCATCATCTGGTTGAACATGCGCTCCACCGTGATGGACACGATGGAGCTGACCGATTACGCCGACCGCTACGTGCTGGACCGCCTGTCCGCACTGGACGGCGTCGCGCGCGTCCAGCTCGGCGGCGGGCAGCGCTATGCGATGCGCATCTGGCTGGACCGCGAAGCGATGGCCGCGCGCGGCGTGACCACCAACGACGTCGAGACCGCGCTTCGCGCGCAGAACGTCGAGCTGCCTGCCGGCCGCATCGAATCGCAGACGCGCGACTTCACCCTGCGCGTCGAGCGCGGCTACCAACGCCCCGAGCAGTTCGCCCAACTGCCGCTGCGCAAGGGCACCGACGGCTATGTGGTGCGGCTGGGCGACGTGGCGCAGGTCGAGCTCGGCGCCGAGGAACGCCGCTCCTACCTGCGCAGCAACGCCGTGCCGAACGTCGGCCTGGGCATCGTGCGCACATCGACCGCGAACGCGCTGGATGTCGCGCGCGCGGCGCGCGCCGAGGCCGAGGTCATCCAGCAGACGCTGCCGGAAGGCACCGACATCTTCGTCGCCTTCGACAGCACCACCTTCATCGAAGCCTCCATCGAGCGCGTGTACTGGACGCTGGCCGAGGCGATGGTGCTGGTGTTCCTGGTGATCTGGCTGTTCCTCGGCAGCCTGCGTGCCGCGCTGATCCCGGCAGTGACGGTGCCGGTCTGCCTGATCTCCGCGTTCATCGCGCTGTATGCGTTCGGCTTCTCGATCAACCTGCTGACCCTGCTCGCGCTGGTGCTCTGCATCGGCCTGGTGGTCGACGACGCCATCGTGGTGCTGGAGAACGTGCAGCGCCGGGCCGACCTGGGTGAGCCGGCGCTGGTCGCGGCGCGACGCGGCACCACGCAGGTGGCGTTCGCGGTGATCGCGACCACCGCGGTGCTGGTGGCGGTGTTCCTGCCGGTCGGCTTCATGGAAGGCAATACCGGCCGCCTGTTCCGCGAACTGTCGGTGGCGCTGGCGGCGGCGGTGGCGATCTCCGCGTTCGTCGCGCTGACGCTGACGCCGATGATGTCGTCCAAGCTGGTCCGGCCGCACACCGAACCACGCGGGCTCAATGCCTGGACCAACCGCACGCTGACCCGCGTCAGCGACGGCTATGGCCGGCACGTCGAGCGGCTGGTCGGCCTGACCGGCAAGCGCATCCTCGGCCTGGTGCTGGCAGCGATGGCGCTGTGCGGCATCGCGATCGTCGTGCTCGGCCTGCGCGTGCCCAGCGAACTCGCGCCTGCGGAAGACCGCGGCCGTTTCTTCGTCATGGTCGACGGTCCGGAGGGCGCGGGCTTCGATTACATGGTCAACCAGATGCAGCAGGTCGAGCGCATCGTCATGGGCCAGGTCGGCGGCGACAAGCCGATCGAGCGCGCCAACTCGCGCGTGCCGCGCGGTTTCGGCGGCAGCGAGGACATGCATACCGGCCAGGTGATCGTGTTCCTGCAGGACTGGCACGAGCGCGAGGCCACCACCGACGACGTGGTCAACGGTCTGCGCGCCGAGCTGTCCAAGCTGCCCGGCGTGCAGGCGCGCGCCAACGTGGCCGGCGGCCTGGTCGGGAGCCGCGGCCAGCGCTACCAGCTGGTGCTGGGCGGCCCCGACTACGCGGAACTCGCGCAGTGGCGCGACCGCATCCTGCAGCGGATGGAAGGCAATCCCGGCATCCAGGACCCGGACTCGGACTACAAGGAAACGCGTCCGCAGATGCGCGTGAACATCGACCGCGACCGCGCCGCCGATCTCGGCGTGTCGGTGCAGGAGATCGGCCGCACGTTGGAAACGATGATGGGTTCGCGCCAGGTGACCACGTACGTGGACAACGGCGAGGAATACGACGTCATGCTGCAGGCAGGCCGCGACAAGCGCGCCAACACCGAAGACCTCGCGCAGACCTATGTGCGCGGCAGCGACGGCGCGCTGATCCCGCTGTCCAACCTGGTGACGCTCAGCGAGATCGCCGAGCCCGGCACGTTCAACCGCTTCAACCGCCTGCGTGCCATCACCATCAGCGCGGGTCTGGCGCCCGGCTACACGATGGGCGAAGCGCTGGAATGGACGCGGCAGACCGTATCCGAGGAGCTGCCGGACTACGCGCAGATCGACTGGAAGGGCGAGTCGCGCGAATACCAGGAAGCCGGCGGCGCGATCCTGCTGACCTTCACCCTGGCGCTGCTGATCGTCTACCTGGTGCTGGCGGCGCAGTTCGAGAGTTTCATCCACCCGCTGATCATCATGTTGACCGTGCCGCTGGCGGTGCTGGGCGCGCTGATCGGCCTGTGGGTCACCGGCGGCACGCTGAACCTCTTCAGCCAGATCGGCATCGTGATGCTGATCGGCCTGGCAGCGAAGAACGGCATCCTGATCGTCGAGTTCGCCAACCAGCTGCGCGACGATGGCGCCAGCGTCGCCAAGGCCATTGCCGAATCCGCACGCGTGCGCCTGCGCCCCATCCTGATGACGTCGGTGGCCACCGTGGTGGGCGCCATTCCGCTGGTCGTCGCGGGCGGTCCCGGCTCGGCGAGCCGCGCCACCATCGGCATCGTGGTGATCTTCGGCGTGACCTTCTCCACGCTGCTGTCGCTGTACGTGGTACCGGCGTTCTACGCGCTGCTCGCACCGTTCACGCGTTCGCCGGAAGCGGTGGCGCACGAGCTGAGCAAGCTGGAGGCGGAAACGCCTTCCGTCGGTGGCCATGGCTGATGCCGGCGCGCGCCCGTTCGACGGCGTGCGCATCGAAGGCGAGGGGTTCCTGCTGCGTGCATGGCGACAGGATGATCTCGAAGCCCTGCTGCGCCATGCGGACGATCCGCAGGTGCCGCGCGGCCTGAGCGACCGGTTCCCGCACCCCTATACGCGGGCCGATGGCGAGGCGTTCCTCGCTGGTCGCGTGGTGGATCTCGCGCATCCGGTGTTCGCCATCGAGATCGGTGGCGAGGCCTGCGGCGGCATCGCCGTGCGTCCCCATGCGGGCGAGAAGGCGCACAGCGCCGAACTTGGCTACTGGCTCGGCAGGGCGCGTTGGGGGCAAGGTCACATGACCCGCGTGGTGGCGGTCTACCTCGACTGGGTGGCGTCCGCGCTGGCGCTGCACCGCGTCGAGGCCAACGTGCTGGACACCAATCCCGCTTCGGCGCGCGTACTGGAAAAAAACGGGTTCGCCGAAGAAGGCCGGCGACGCGATGCCATCCGCAAGCCGGACGGACTGCACGATCTGCGGCTTTTCGGAAGGATCTGGCCCCGCTGACCGTCTCCGGGGACTGCGCGAAGGGGCAGGTTGCGGTTATCTTGCAGGGGTCTGGCGGCGCATCCGCGTACAGCCATCCTGCCTCCCGCCCCTCACTGACCGGAGATCCCTCTCTGTGGAAGCCTTTTTCAACTGGTTGAACGGCATCATCTGGAGCAATGCGCTGATCGCGCTGTGCCTGGGTGCCGGCCTGTGGTTCACCCTGCGCACCCGGGTCATGCAGGTACGCGGCTTCGCCGAGATGTGCCGCCTGACCGTCACCGGGCAGAAGTCCGAGGCCGGCGTGTCCTCGTTCCAGGCGCTGGCCATCTCGATGGCGGGCCGCATGGGCATCGGCAACATCGCCGGTGTCGCCACGGCGATCGCCTACGGTGGTCCCGGTGCCGTGTTCTGGATGTGGGTGATGGGGTTCCTGGGTGCGTCGACCTCGTACATCGAGTGCACGCTGGCGCAGATCTACAAGGAGAAGGACGCCGAAGGCCGTTACCGCGGCGGTCCGGCCTACTACATCGAGAAGGCGATGGGCCTGAAGTGGTACGCGGTGACGTTCGCGCTGGCCACCGTGATCGCCGCGGGCTTCCTGCTGCCGGGCGTGCAGGCCAACGCCATCGCCGACAGCGCGACCAACGTGCTCTGCGGCACAGCCGGCTGCGAGTCGCTCGGCGGCGTGGGCGGCATGAAGCTGTGGATCGGCCTGGCCGTGGCGGCACTGCTGGCGGTCATCATCTTCGGTGGCATCAAGCGCATCGCCACCTTCGCTGAAGTCGTGGTGCCGTTCATGGCGCTGGGCTTCATCCTGATGGCGGTTACGGTGATGATCGTCAACGCCGACAAGGTGCCGACGATGTTCGCCGACATCTTCTCCAGCGCGTTCGGTGCGCATGCGGCCTTCGGCGCGATCATCGGCCAGGCCATCATCTGGGGCGTCAAGCGCGGCATCTACGCGAACGAGGCCGGGCAGGGCACCGGCCCGCACGCCGCCGCCGCCGCCGAGGTCTCCCATCCGGCCAAGCAGGGCTACGTGCAGGCGTTCGCGATCTACTTCGACACCATGCTGGTGTGCACCTCGACCGCGTTCCTGGTGCTGTCCACCGGCATGTACAACACCTTCAAGACCGTCACCGAGAACGGCAAGGACACACTGGTGGAGATCTTCTCCGGCGTGCCCGGCGTGCAGCCGTCGGAGGGCGCCAAGTTCACCCAGGCCGCCGTCGAATCGGTGCTGCCGGGCTGGGGTGCGGGCTTCGTGGCGCTGGCGCTGTTCTTCTTCGCCTTCACCACCATCATGGCCTATTACTACATGGCCGAAACCAACCTGACCTACCTGGCCGGTACCAAGAAGACTCACCCGCTGGCGACGCTGCTGCTGCGCCTGGGCATTGTGGGCATGGTGGTGTTCGGCGCGTACCACAACGCCGCGATGGCGTGGACGCTGGGTGACATCGGCGTGGGTCTGATGGCGTGGTTGAACGTCGTCGCCATCCTGTTCCTGCAGAAGCCGGCGCTGATCGCGCTGCGCGACTACGAGCGGCAGAAGAAGCTCGGCCTGGATCCGACCTTCGATCCGGATGCACTGGGCATCCACAACGCCGATTTCTGGAAGACCAAGGCCTGACGTGAGCAACCCCTGGAACAACCGTCCGCCACGAGGCCCCGGTGGCCCGACCGACCGGCGTCGTCCGCCGCGGTCGCAGGACGACCATGCGCCGCGTGCTCAGTCGCACCCGCGTGAGGAGCGTCCTGCAGGCGCCGGACGCAACGAGCTGCGCCTGTACGGGCTCAACGCGGTGCACGCCGTGTTTGCGCGTCGGCCGGAAGCGATCCGCAAGGTCTACCTGATCGAGTCGCGTATTCCGGCACTGAAGCCGCTATTGGCGTGGTGCGTGAAGCAGCGCGTCGGTTATCGGGTGGTGGAGGAAGGCGATCTCGATCGGCTCGCTGGCAGCACGCACCATGAAGGCGTGGTTGCCGATGTGCTGAAGGTCGAGCCGGTGCCGATGGGCGACTGGCTGCGCACGCTGCCAGAGGGCAAGCCCGTGGCGGCGCTGTGGCTGGACGGCGTGGGCAATCCGCACAACTTCGGCGCGATCCTGCGGTCGGCCGCGCATTTCGGCGTGGCCGGCATCCTGCTGCCGCGCGACTCGACGCTCGCGATTTCCGGCGCGGCCGCGCGCGTCGCCGAAGGCGGCGCCGAGCAGGTGCCATTGGTGCGCATGGGGCAGACCGACAATGCGGCGGCACAGCTGCGGAACGCGGGATTCTCGCTGGCCGCGACGGTCGTACGTGGTGGTGACGATCTGTTCGCGGCCCAACTGCCGCAGCGTCTCGTCTACGTGATGGGTGCGGAAGGCGAGGGCATGGATGCACGCCTCGCCGACGCCTGCGATGCGCGCCTGTCGATTCCCGGCAGCGGCGCCGTCGAGAGCCTCAACGTCGCCGCCGCGACCGCGGTGTTCCTGGCGCAGTGGGCGCAGCGCGCCCGCTGAGCTCTTCTGCCGTTGTAGAGCGGAGCTGCTTGCTCCGCTGCTTTTTCTCGACGTTCCGATAGCCGAGCAAGCTCGGCTCTACGCCGTCATTCCTTGAGCTGGCTACCGAAGTCACCATCGGCCTCTGCTGCCAGATAGGCGAATACGGTGTACGCGGCCACGTTCTGCGCCAGTGCGGCGGGATCGATCTTGTCCAGCGTGTCGTCGGCGTTGTGGTGCAGGTGGAAGTAGTCGCTGCCGTCCTGCGCCAGCCACGCCCAGGCCATGCCCTTCGCGGCGAACGGACTGATGTCCGGGCCTGCGCTGCCCTTGCCGGGCGCGTACTCGATGCCCAGCGGCGCCAGCGCCTGCGCGATCTGCTCGGTCGCCTTGCGCGCATGCTCGGGCGCGCCGGTGTTGAAGGCGTAGATACGGCCTGCGCCGAAGTCGCTCTCGGCGGCGATCTGGTGGTGGGTGATGTCGGCCAGGTGCTTCTCGGCATAGGCCTTGCCGCCATAGAGGCCCTGCTCCTCGTTGGCGAACGCGATCACCCGGATCGTGCGCTTCGGCGCCTGCTTCAGCTGGCCGATCAGGTGGCCGGCCGCCATGGTGATGCCGATGCCGGCGCCATCGTCGATCGCACCGGTGCCCAGATCCCACGAATCCAGATGGCCGCCGATCACCACGACCTCTTTCGGCAGGCTGCGCCCGGTGATCTCACCGATGACGTTGTGCGAGGTGTACTCGCCGTCCCAGCCGCAGTCCAGCGCCAGCGACACGCGCACCGGGCCGCGCTGCAACAGACGCGCCAGCTGGTCGGCGTCGGGAATCGTCAAGGAGGCGGACGGCACCGGCGTCAGGCCTTCGTCGAAGCGGGTGATGCCGGTATGCGCGACGCGGTGGTTGTCGGTGCCGGCCGAGCGCATCAGGAAGGCGACGGCACCTTTGCGGATCGCCGCGGACGGTCCCTTCGAACGGATGGCGCCGCCGTTGCGGTAGTCGCTGCCATCGCGCGCGGCTTTCATCTGGTAGTCGACGAAGGCGATCTTGCCGGCCAGCGAACCTTCTGGCGCGGCTTCCAGTGCGGCCAGGTCGGCGAAGCGGACGATCTCCGCCTCCACCGTGCCGGCCGGGCTGCCGCCCAGCGCGGTAATAGTGATCGGCTGGGCGTGCGCGCCGACGATGGCGGCGTGTTCGCTGCGGCGCACCCACTTGGGGAAGGTCACCGGCTCCCGCCACACCTTGTCGAAGCCGAGCGCCTTGAACTTCGCTTCTGCCCACGCCACGGCTTTCGCGTCGGCTTCGCTGCCCGCCAGGCGCGGGCCGATCTCGGTGGTCAGCGACTCCACGACTTTCCAGCCGGTGTCGTCGGCCAATGCCTGTTCGCGCAACGCCGCGGCCGTGGCGAGGGCGGCGTCGGGGATGCGGGTTTCGCGCTGGGCCGCGAAGGCGGGAATGGCGAGGGTCAGTGCGAGCAGCAGCGGAGCAAAGCGCATGGCGTATCCCGGAAAAACGAAGGCCACGAGCTTAGCAGCCCGTGGCCTCGCGGTTCCTTTGCCGGTGTTGCCGGTTCGGAATGCAGCGTCCGCTTACTTCTTCAGCGAATCGCGGATCTCGCGCAGCAGCAGCACGTCTTCCGGTGTCGCGGCGGCGGGTGCCGGTGCGCGCACACGGTTGTAGGCCTTCAGTACCAGGAAGATCACGAAGGCGATCAGCAGGAAGTCGATCGTGGTCTGCAGGAAGGCGCCGTACTTCAGCAGGAGGGCGGGTGCGATCTCCTTGCCGGCGGCATCCAGCTCCGCCGCACGCAAGGTGACCGCGAGGTCGCCGAACTTCACGCCGCCCAGCAGCAGGCCCACCAGCGGCATCACGATACCGTCGACCAGGCTGCTGACGATCTTGCCGAACGCGGCGCCGATAACCACACCGACCGCCAGGTCGACTACGTTGCCGCGCGAAATGAATTCCTTGAACTCGCTGACCATGCCCATGCCGGTTTCCTCATCCATCGACGCCATCGCGCCATCGGGGGCGACTATAGCGCGCGTGACGTGGCTTGTTGACTGACATTGGCGGCACCGGCCACCGCGCTCGCCTCAGCCGACGATGCGTCCCTGCAGCGTCACCACGTCGTCCAGCGAAGCGGTAAGCGTGTCGCCAGGCACCAGGGCGGCCACGCCTGCCGGCGTGCCCATGAAGACCAGGTCCCCCGCCTTCAATGCATACAGCTTCGACAGTTCTTGCAGGATGTCCGGCACATCCCAGATGAGGTCGTGCAGCGCGCCATGCTGACGCACCTCGCCGTTCACCCGCAGCGTCAGCGTGCGATCTTCCAGTGAGCCTACGTCGGCGATCGGCACCAGTTCGCTGATCGGCGCGGAATGATCGAAGCCCTTGCCGGTATCCCAGGGCAGGCCCTTGGCCTTGGCGGCGGCCTGCAGGTCGCGGCGGGTCAGGTCCAGGCCCACGCCGTAGGCGAGCACCAGCGAGGCGGCGGCCTCGCGGCTCAGTTCGCCGGACGGTGCGTCGGTGCCAAGGGCCGCCACCAGTTCGACCTCATGGTGGAGATCCTGCGTGCCGGGCGGATAGGGGACGTCGGCATCGCCGGTGACGATGGCGTCGGCCGGCTTGTGGAAGAACACCGGTGTACCGCGCTCGGCTTTGGAGGCGGGCGCACTGGCGCCCATCTCGCGTGCATGGTCGGCGAAATTGCGGCCGACGCAGAAGATGCGGCGAACCGGGAACGTGGCGC
The DNA here is from genome assembly GCF_014851815.1 of Pseudoxanthomonas sp. PXM01. Classification (GTDB taxonomy): domain Bacteria; phylum Pseudomonadota; class Gammaproteobacteria; order Xanthomonadales; family Xanthomonadaceae; genus Pseudoxanthomonas_A. The sequence goes on along the minus strand of NZ_JACVAJ010000002.1, from coordinate 817,962 downwards.
CGCCGCGCACAGGCACGCGGGGAACGGGAGGAGCGGGGATGAGGTCGGTCATGGCGGCCGGACGATGAACAAACGGCCGCTGAGTGTAGGCGGGAACCGGGTTCCCGCGAATGGCATCAACGCGGCAGCGGCAGCACCGGCTTGCGGACCACGTGGTACTCGGCGTCCACCACGCGCGCATCGCGCGCCTGCGGCTTGCCGCGCTGGCGCACCAGCTTGTAGACCAGGCCGGCCGCGATCATGGCGGCGCCGACGAACACGCTGAAGAACACCAGCACGCCCAGCAATGCGACGCCCAACAGGCCCAGGCCGACCCGCAGCAGCGGATGGCGCGGCTTGCGCGGAGCGAAGGCGTGGCGGAAGGCGTTGAACTGGAAGTGGCGTGCGTACATGGCGTTGCGTCGTGCAGAATGCGGCGGGGGCCGGTGCCGCAGTATCGGATGACCGTTATGTGACCGTGTGAGGACTTCGTTAAACGCCATGCGACTGAGTGCACTGAATGACATCGTCGACGGTGGTTTTGCCGAGGTAGAGGCCACGATCGGCGACGATGCCGAGTCATTGATCCTCTTCCGGGACGGCGAAGATGTACGCGCCTGGTTGAATGTCTGCCCGCATGCGGGCCGTCGACTCGACTGGGCGCCGGGCCAGTTCCTCAAGAGCAAGGAGGGCCACCTGGTCTGTGCGGCCCACGGTGCCTCATTCGAGCTGGTACGCGGCGATTGCGTGGCGGGGCCTTGCCGCGGCGACTCGCTGCGTGCGGTCGCCGTGCAGGTGCGCGACGATGGCGTCTGGCTGGCCTGAGCGGCAGCCTCAGTCGATGCCCTGCACGATCACGCAATGCCAGCCGGTGCGGTAGGTCTCGTAGCCCGGTGACGCGGCATGCGCGACGCAATGCGCGCGGCCATCGATGACCAGGTCGACGGCCGCGCGCGACTGGGCGAACAACGCGGCGCGGCCGAGGAAGTCCAGGCGCGGTGACGTCGCGTCACCACTCGCGGTATCGGCCAGCACCTGCCCTTGCCCATCGACGATGCAGACCCGGCTACGACGCCACTCGGCCTCCGACAGCGGCGTCCGCTCGACGATGGTCTGCGCGAGCGCGTCCCAGCGGAACACGATGCCGAGCACGCCGAGCGGGCGACCCGTCACGCGACCGCCCTCGCGCACCGTGCAGGCGTACACGAGCACGCGCTCGCCGCCTGCCAGCGGGCTGGCATGCATCGACTGGAAACCGAACGCCTCGCCACTGGCGGTGGCCATCGCCGACTGGAACCAGGCCTGCTGCGCCACCGACTGGCCCGCCGAGCGGTACTGGCGCGGCCGACCGTTGGCGATGACGTTGCCCTGCAGATCGGCGAGCACCAGGTCGAAATAGACGGTGTACGAATCGAGGATCTGGCCGAGGCGCTGGCTTGCGTGGGCGAGCGCTGCCGGGTGCGGGTCCTGCACGGCCGCGACCATGGCGGCGTCGGTCGCCCACCAGCGCACGTCGCAGCTGCGTTCGTACAGGTTGCGGTCGATCAGGTCGATGTTGGCCAGCGCCAGATCGGTCAGGCGGGTGCGGCGGACATTGGTCTGCAACTCGTCCAGCCGCTCGCGCAGGTCGGTGCTGGTGCGCCCCGCCATCTGGTCGATCTCGCGCGCCGTATCGCTGACCCGCCGCGACAGCGTATCCATCTCTTCCGCGATCACGCCGAAGCTGCGTCCGGCCGTGCCGATGCGGACGGCCTCGATGCGGGCGTTCATCGAGATGATGCGGGTGACGCGGTTGATCTCGTCGATCTTCTGCAGCGACTGGCGCAGCTGCTTCAACAGCGAGTCCGACAGTCCGGACACGGACTGGATGTGGTCGTCGATGCCGGCGTCGGATGCGGAAGCGGCGGGGCATGCGTTCATGGATCTCCTTGCGCGGAAGGGCGGGCGGTGCGGCGTCGCGGGGCGGCGGTACGCGATCGATCCCGTGGTTGAGGCGCTATCGGCGAGCGCGCGGACCGCTTTAATCGGCACCTTGGCGGTGCAGGATTTCCCCGTGATGGGGCAGTGCACCGAGATCGACTGCGATGACGCACGCGCGCCGTGCGACCATGGAGACCCCCCGACGGCACGTGGCGTGACCGGCATGATGATCCCCTCGCTGCTCGACACCGACCTCTACAAGCTGACGATGATGCAGGCGGTGCTGCACCAGCACCCGGGCGCGCAGGTGCTGTACCGCTTCAAGTGCCGCACGCCGGGCGTGGACCTGGTGCAGCACCTCGACGCGATCTCGTCCGAGATCGACCGGCTCTGCACTTTGCGTTTCAGCGACGACGAACTGCGTTTCCTGTCCACGCTGCGCTATATCAAGCCGGACTTCGTCGACTTCCTGGAGCAGTTCCAGCTGCGGCGGCGCCATGTGCACATCGCGCCCTCCACACAGGTGCCGGGTGAGCTGGACTTGACCATCGACGGCCCATGGCTGCAGACCATCCTGTTCGAAGTGCCGGTGCTGGCGATCATCAGCGAGACCTGGATGCGCGCGCAGCCGGACGGCGACGTGCAGGAAGGCGAACGCCGCCTGCGCGCGAAGCTGGGACGGCTGCGCGATGCCGCGCCGGACTGCACCATCACCGACTTCGGTACGCGGCGACGTTACTCGCACGACTGGCACGCACGGCTGCTGCCGATCTGCCAGCAGGTGCTGGGCGGCCAGTTTGTCGGCACCAGCAACATCCACTTCGCGCGCCTGTACGGCATGACGCCGCACGGCACGATGGCGCATGAGTGGCTGCAGGCGTTCCAGCAGTTGGGTCCGCGCCTGCGCGATTCGCAGCGGGCGGCCTTCGAGGCATGGGCGCAGGAGTACCGGGGCGATCTCGGCATCGCGCTGTCGGACGTCGTGGGGCTGGATGCGTTCCTGCGCGATTTCGACCTGTACTTCAGCAAGCTGTTCGATGGCATGCGCCACGACTCCGGCGACCCGTTGGCCTGGGGCGATCGGGTCATCGCACACCTCGAGTCGCAGCGGATCGACCCGCAGGGCAAGACACTGGTCTTCAGTGACGGCCTGGACATCGACGCCGTGCTGCGCATCCACGCCCACTTCCGTGGGCGCTGCAAGGTGGGCTTCGGCATCGGCACCAACCTGACCAACGACCTCGGCCCGAAACCGCTGCAGTTGGTGCTGAAGATGGTGCGCTGCCAGGGACAGCCGGTCGCCAAGGTCAGCGATACGCCGGGCAAGGGCATGAGCGATGACCCAGATTTCGTCGCCTACCTGCGCAAGGTGTTCGGACTGCCGATGGAGTGAGGCGGTCGCCGCTTTCCCAAACGCAGGTGCTCCGCTCTAGAATGCGACGCTTTGCAGCCATGGGGATGGCGATGTCGGATACGGGGAAGTGCGCCAACTGCGTACGGGCGATTGATGGTCACGAGCAAAAGTTCTGCCCTGCCTGCGGCCAGCCGACGCCGGCGCATCGCATCGACTGGCATTTCCTGGGGCACGAGCTGGAGCACAGCGTGCTCCACATGGATCGGGGCATCCTGTATTCGCTGAAGGAACTGATGCTGCGGCCGGGGCATCTGATGCGCGCCTATCTGGAAGGACGGCGTGCGAACCAGGTCAAGCCGCTGTTGCTGCTCATGATCTCGGCTGCCGCGGTGGTGGTGCTGGGGAAGTACCTGCTGGGAGGCGATCTGGTGGGATCGGCGATGCAGGCCGGCTACTCACAGGGACGTGCCATGGGCGGTGGCGACGTCGCCGATCCTGCGGTGGTGACGAACACGTTCGCGATGGTGAGAGACTGGATCAACGGCCATCTCACGGCCTTCACGCTGCTTTGCCTGCCGCTTGAAGCTGCCGCGTTCCGACTGGCGTTCCGTGGGCGCGGGCTGAACTATCCCGAGTGGCTCGTGGTGTCGGCTTTCCTGACGGTACAGACGTTCGTGTTCATGGCGGTCGCCGTATCGGTGCAGCGTTGGGTGCCGAACGTGCAGGCGTGGATTCTGCCTGTCGTGTTCGTGTATGCGGTCTTCTCCTTGATCCAGCTGTTCCAGCATCACTCGCGTTGGGCAACCGCATTCCGTGCCTTGGCGGGTCTGGTGATGTTCGTGCTGGCCCAGAGTCTGTTTACCGCCCTGATCGTTGCCGTCCTGCTGGTGGCATCCGGCTTGCGCTGATCGAGCATAAGAAAAACGCCGGCTTTCGCCGGCGTTTCCAAGACGGTGCGAGAAGTGGCCTACTTCAGCGCCTTGAAGCGCAGACGGTGCGGACGCGCGCCTTCTTCGCCCAGACGACGCTTCTTGTCTTCCTCGTACTCGCGGTAGTTACCCTGGAAGAACTCCACGTGCGAGTCGCCTTCGAAGGCGAGGATGTGCGTGGCGATGCGGTCCAGGAACCAGCGGTCATGCGAAATGACGAACGTGTTGCCGGGGAATTCCAGCAGCGCGTCTTCCAGCGCACGCAGGGTTTCGATGTCCAGGTCGTTCGACGGTTCGTCGAGCAGCAGCACGTTGCCGCCCTGCAGCAGCGTCTTCGCCATGTGCAGGCGGCCGCGTTCACCGCCGGACAGCGAGCCGACCATCTTCTGCTGGTCCTGGCCCTTGAAGTTGAAGCGGCCGATGTAGGCGCGCGACTGGATCTCGACGCCGTTGATGTTGAGGATGTCCAGGCCGCCCGAGATTTCCTGGAAGACGTTGTGGTTGCCTTCCAGCTTGTCGCGGCTCTGGTCCACGTAGGCCAGCTGCACGGTCGGGCCTTTGACGATCTCGCCGGAGTCCGGCTTCTCCTGCCCGGTGATCATCTTGAACAGCGTCGACTTGCCGGCGCCGTTGGGGCCGATGATGCCGACGATGGCGCCGCCCGGGACCAGGAAGCTGAGGTTGTCGATCAGCAGGCGGTCGCCGAACTTCTTGGAGACGTTCTTGAACTCGATCACCGAGTTGCCCAGGCGCTCGCCCGGCGGGATGAAGATCTCGTTGGTCTCGTTGCGACGCTGGTAGTCGACCGACTGCAGTTCTTCCAGGCGGGCCAGACGGGCCTTGCCCTTCGAGCGGCCGCCCTTGGCGTTCTGGCGCGACCACTCCAGTTCCTTCTGGATCGCCTTCTGGCGGGCCTTTTCCTGGTTGTCTTCCTGCTTCAGGCGCTCGTCCTTCTGCACCAGCCAGTCGGTGTAGTTGCCCTTCCACGGGATGCCGCGGCCGCGGTCGAGTTCGAGGATCCACTCGGCGGCGTTGTCGAGGAAGTAGCGGTCGTGGGTGACGGCCACCACGGTGCCGGTGTAGCGGGCGAGGAACTGCTCCAGCCACTCGACGGATTCGGCGTCCAGGTGGTTGGTCGGTTCGTCGAGCAGCAGCATGTCCGGCTTCTGCAGCAGCAGGCGGCACAGCGCGACGCGGCGCTTCTCACCGCCGGAGAGCTTGCCGACGATCGCGTCCCACGGCGGCAGGCGCAGCGCGTCGGCGGCCACATCCAGCTGGTTTTCCAGCGTGTGCGCGTCACCCGCTGCGAGGATGGCCTCAAGGCGCTCCTGCTCCTTGGCCAGCGCATCGAAGTCGGCGCCTTCTTCCGCATAGGCGGCGTAGACGGCTTCGAGCGCCGCCTGCGCCTGCAGCACGTCGCCCACGCCCTCTTCGACGGCCTGGCGGACGGTGTGCTCGGGATTCAGTTCCGGCTCCTGCGCCAGGTAGCCGACCTTGATGCCGGGCTGCGGGCGGGCTTCGCCTTCGAAGTCGGTGTCCACGCCGGCCATGATCTTCAGCACGGTGGACTTGCCCGCGCCATTCAGGCCCAGCAGGCCGATCTTCGCGCCCGGGAAGAACGACAGCGAGATGTCCTTGATGATCTGCCGCTTGGGCGGGACCACCTTGCTGACCCGGTTCATGGTGTAGATGTATTGCGAGGACATGCAGGCTCCGGTACGCAGGCCCCGGCACCCGGCCGGGCAGCGGCGGGCGATGGGGCAAAGGGGAAGGCGGCGATTATAGCCGTTCGGGCCCGGCCGACCGGCGGCTGAATACATTTCCTCTACCTGGCGTTGACGCAGCCGTAACCGTTTTCCAGCGGGAATCGGTTCAGATGTGATCGGCATGATGGGCTCACGTGCCACACAGAGGGCTTTCCATGAACACCAAGCGTCTTTTCCAGAGCATGGCCTGCGCCGTCCTGGCCTTCGCCGTCACCGCTCCCGTGCTGGCGCGCGACGACCGCGGCCACGACCGGGGCCGTTCGCACCACTACGACCGCCGGGACGACCGTCGCGATGATCGCCGCGACTGGCGGGAGGATCGTCGGGACGACCGCCGCGACCAGCGCCAAGCCTATCGCCACGGTTACAACGACGGACGCCGGGATGATCGCCGCTACGACCGTCGTTACGACGACCGCCGCTATCACGCCCCGCCACGTGTCGTGTACCGACCGGCGCCGAGCTACCACCGTTGGGCCCGCGGCCAGCGCTACCGCGACCATTACCGGGGTCCGGTCTACGTGGTGAACGACTACGGCTACTACCACCTGCGTCGTCCGCCCCGTGGCTACCACTGGATCCGCGACGACCGCGGCAACATGCTGATGGTCGCCATCGCCACCGGCATCATCGCCGACCTGCTGCTGCACCACTGAGCTAGCCGGCCCGATGTCCCCGAAAAGCGCGCTCCGGTGCGCTTTTCCTTTTCCGGGGCCGGGTGGACGGGGTCGGCGGAGGCCTGGCGGGCTACAATCGGCCATCCCGCCCGCCCTTGCCCCCGGAGACCCGATGTTCCCGCGCGACGCCCGCATCGAAACCTACGATCCCGAACTGGCCCAGGCCATCGCCCATGAGGCGCGCCGGCAGGAGGATCACGTCGAGCTGATCGCCAGCGAGAACTACGCCAGCCCCCGCGTGCTGGAGGCCCAGGGCAGCGTACTGACCAACAAGTACGCCGAAGGCTACCCGCACAAGCGCTACTACGGCGGTTGCGAGTACGTGGACATCGCCGAGCAGTTGGCGATCGACCGTGTGAAGCAGCTGTTCGGCGCCGACTATGCCAACGTGCAGCCGCATTCCGGCTCGCAGGCCAACCAGGCGGTTTACTTCGCCCTGCTGAATCCCGGCGACACCATCCTGGGCATGAGCCTGGCTCACGGCGGTCACCTGACCCACGGCGCCAAGGTCAATGCCTCGGGCAAGATCTTCAACGCTGTCCAGTACGGCGTGAACGACCAGGGCCTGATCGACTACGACGAAGTCGAGCGTCTGGCGCTGGAGCACAAGCCGAAGATGGTCGTGGCCGGCTTCTCGGCCTATTCGCAGATCGTCGACTGGGCGCGCTTCCGCGCGATCGCCGACAAGGTCGGCGCCTACCTGTTCGTCGACATGGCGCACGTGGCGGGCCTGGTCGCCGCCGGTGTCTACCCGAATCCGCTGCCGCACGCTCACGTGGTCACCTCGACCACCCACAAGACGCTGCGCGGTCCGCGTGGCGGCATCATCGTCGCCAAGGGTGCCGGCGAAGAGATCGAGAAGAAGCTGCAGAGCATCGTCTTCCCGGGCATCCAGGGCGGTCCGCTGATGCACGTGATCGCCGCCAAGGCGGTGGCCTTCAAGGAAGCGCTGGAGCCCGACTTCAAGACCTACCAGTCGCAGGTGGTGAAGAACGCACAGGCTATGGCCAAGACGATCATCGCGCGCGGCTACAAGATCGTGTCCGGCGGCACCGAGAACCACCTGATGCTGGTCGACATGATCGGCAAGGACGTCAGTGGCAAGGACGCGGAAGAGGCGCTGGGCAAGGCGCACATCACCGTCAACAAGAACTCCGTGCCGAACGATCCGCGCAAGCCCTTCGTGACGTCGGGCCTGCGCATCGGTACGCCCGCCGTCACCACGCGTGGCTATGGCGAGCAGGACTGCGTCGACCTTGCCAACTGGATCTGCGACGTGCTCGACGCGCCCAGCGACGAGGCCGTGCTGGCCAAGGTACGCGACAGCGTCACCGCGCAGTGCCGGAAGTATCCCGTCTACGGTTGATCGACGACGATGCACTGCCCCTTCTGCCAGCACACCGACACGCGCGTGATCGACTCTCGCGTGTCCGAGGACGGCGCGACGATCCGTCGGCGCCGTGAGTGCGAGGCGTGCGGGGAGCGGTTCTCGACGCTGGAGAACATCGAGATCAAGCTGCCGGCGGTCATCAAGGGTGATGGCCGCCGCGACACCTTCGATGCCCGCAAGTTGCGCGCCGGGTTCGACCGTGCGCTGCAGAAGCGTCCGGTGTCGGAAGAGCAGATCGAGGCCGCGGTGCGAGCGGTCATCCATGCCATCCGCATGAGCGGCGAGCGCGAGATCGCCTCGCGCAAGATCGGCGAGTTCGTCATGAGCGAGCTGCGCAAGCTGGATCACGTGGGTTACGTCCGCTTTGCCTCGGTCTACCGCAGCTTCGAGGACGTGGCCGATTTCCGCGACGAGATCGAGAAGCTGGAGCGGGACCTGCCCGCCGCCGGCCAGTTGTCCCTGCTGAGCGGCGACGTGGTCCCGTTCGACAAGCACGCGGACAAGAACAAGAAGCGCTGAGCCGTGCGCATCGAGGGGATCGGGCGGCACCCGCAGCATGTGACGGCGCTGGCCATGCGCCATCACGCCGAGTGGGGCGCCCTGTACGACGATTGGACCTTGCAGGCAGCGACCGACGAACTGGTCGACCACGCCACGCGCAACTCGCTGCCGACGACTCTGCTGTTGCTGGACGGCGAGACCTTGCTGGGTTCCGTCAGTCTGCTGCTGGAGGATGCCCCCGCACTGCAGGATCGCGGCAGTCCGTGGCTGGGCAGCCTCTATGTACTGCCCGATGCGCGTGGCCGCGGTGGCGGCCGTGCTCTGGTGGATGCGGCGGTGACGCAAGCGGCGCAGGAAGGCGTGTCCTTGTTGCGGCTGTTCACGCTTTGGCACGAGGATTTCTACGCGTCGCTCGGTTGGCAGGTAGAGGAGCGGACCACATTGCACGGTACGCCGGTGGTGATCATGTCGATCCGGCCCGCGCAGCGCGTGGCGCATACTGGCGCCCTTTCCGGCGCTTGGACGACGCATGACTGATACCGGCTTCTCCGCGTTCGACCACCAGTGCATGGCGCGCGCGCTGAGGCTGGCCGAGCGCGGCGCGTACACCACCCGACCGAACCCGATGGTCGGCTGCGTGCTCGTGCAGGACGGGCAGATCGTCGGCGAAGGCTGGCACCGGAAGGCCGGTGGCCCGCATGCGGAGGTGTTCGCGCTGCAGGCGGCGGGCGAGCGCGCGAAGGGCGCGACCGCCTACGTCACGCTGGAGCCGTGCGCGCATACGGGCCGTACCGGGCCGTGCGCGGAGGCACTGGTGGCGGCAGGCGTCACCCGTGTCGTCGCGGCAATGCGCGATCCGTTTCCGCAGGTCGATGGCGCGGGCTTCGACCGCCTCCGTGCGGCGGGCATCGCCGTGCAGTCGGGATTGATGGAGGCCCAGGCACGGCGGTTGAACCGTGGGTTCCTGTCGCGCGTGGAGCGCGGCCGGCCGTGGATGCGGGTGAAGCTGGCTACCAGTCTGGACGGCCGTACCGCAATGGCGAACGGCGATTCCAAGTGGATCAGTGGCGAGGCCTCGCGTCGCGACGTGATGCGCTGGCGCGCGTGCGCCGGGGCCATCCTCACCGGCGCCGGCACGGTGCTGGCCGACGATCCATCGCTGACCGTGCGCTTCGGCGATGACACCGCGTTCGAGCCGCCGCTGCGCGTGGTGCTCGATCCTGGCCTGGCGACCGTGGCGCGCGGCAACGTGCGCCAGGGCACGGCGCCGACGCTCTATATCCATACGGCCGATGCCAAGCCGCCGCGCGATGTCGACGTGCAGCGTGCGATCGCGCCGGCGACGGGCAGCAACTTCGACCTGCAGGCGGTGCTGGAACTGCTGGCCGCGCGCGGCATCAACGAAGTGCATGCCGAAGCGGGCGCCACGCTGGCCGGCGCGTTCCTGGCCGCGGGTCTCGCCGACGAGGTCCTGCTGTACGTCGCGCCGGTGCTGCTGGGCGAGCAGGCGCGGCCGCTGTTCGGTGGGCTCGGCATCCAGGCGATGGCCGATCGCCTGAAGCTGGCGATTGTGGACAGCCGCGCGATTGGCGAAGATCACCGCCTCCTGCTGCAACCTGCCCGCTGAACGCACGCCATGGTGGCCTTCAAGGATCATTTTTCCGGCGTCGCCGACGTCTATCTCGCTTCGCGCCCGACCTATCCGGAGGCGCTGTACGACGTGATCGCGTCGGCGGTGCCGGCCAGCGCGCAGGTCTGGGAGCCGGGCTGTGGCAGCGGCCAGGCGACGCATGGGTTGGCCGCGCGCTTCGCGCACGTGCACGCCACCGATCCCAGCGCGGCGCAGGTCGAGCGGCACTGGGCTCAGGGCAAGACCGGCAGCAACGTCAGCCTGGCCGTCGAACCCGCCGAGACCACCGCGCTGGCGGACCACAGCGTCGACCTGGTGGCCGTGGCGCAGGCGCTGCACTGGTTCGACCGCTACCGTTTCTTCGCCACCTGCGAGCGCGTGCTGCGCCCTGGCGGGGTACTGGCGGCGTGGACCTACCAGGACATCATTTTCGAGGACGATCTGGCCGAGGTGGCCGAGAAGGTCCGCGACGACATCGATCCCTACTGGCCGCCCGAACGCGCCGACGTGGACATGGGCTACGGCGACTACGTGTGGCCGTTCGAGGCCATCCCCACGCCGCGGCTCTGGCTGACCGCCGAATGGAACCTGCCCACGCTGCTCGGCTATTTCGGCAGCCTGTCGGCGACTGGCAGCTATCGCGCCGCCACTGGCGAGGATCCCGTTTACGCCCACACGCCGGCGCTGGCCGAGGTCTGGGGCGATCCGCAGCGGGTGCGCACCATGCGCTGGCCGCTGATCCTGCACCTGCGCCGCAAGCCGGCCGCCTGAGCCGGCTGAGCCGGCGGAACGCTCCGTTCAGAGCCGTCGCCGGACCTGGCGTGTAAAATGCGTGGGCCGGTCCGCCGGCACACCACCAACGACGTCTTCAGGGCGGGGCGAGATTCCCCACCGGCGGTAGGTCGCCCAGCGACAAGCCCGCGAGCGCCTCCGGCCTGCCGGAGGGTCAGCAGATCCGGTCCGATGCCGGAGCCGACGGTCATAGTCCGGATGAAAGAAGACGGCACCGCCGAACCGCGCGCGAGCGTGGGGTCGTGCGCCTGCCTTCGCGCCCGGAGGCGTCTCCGCCCGTTCCTGCGAGAGACGCTCCATGCCTTCCACGAGTTTCCGTGCTGTCCCCGTCCTCCTTCCGGAGGTGCGCTGATGTTCACCGGCATCATCGAAGGCGTCGGCCGCATCGCCGCGCTGGATTCCGTAGGCGGTGACGTTCGCTTGACCGTGGCCGTCGGCTCGCTGCCGTTCGACGCCGTGCAGCTGGGCGAGAGCATCGCGGTGAATGGCGTGTGCCTGACCGTCATCGCGTTCGATGCGTCCGGCTTCCAGGCCGATGCGTCCACCGAGACGCTGTCGCTGACTACGCTGGGTGGTTTGAAGGAAGGCGCGGTAGTGAACCTGGAGCGCGCGATGCGGCCGACCGACCGCCTGGGCGGCCATCTGGTCAGCGGCCACGTCGATGGTGTCGGTCGGGTGCTGTCCGTGCACGACGACGCCCGCGCGCAGCGCTGGCGTTTCGCCGCGCCGGCGCCGCTGCTGAAGTACATCGCGAAGAAGGGCTCGATCTGCGTCGACGGCGTCAGCCTGACCGTCAACGAGGTGGACAGCGAAGGCTTCGAGGTCGCCCTGATTCCGCACACGGTCTCGCACACCGCGTTCGCGGCCACCGCCGTCGGCGATGCGGTGAATCTGGAGATCGACCTGGTGGCGCGCTATGTCGAGCGCCTGCTGGGCGACAGGAGTGGCGCATGAACTTCGCCCCGATCCCCGAGCTGCTGGAGGAGATCCGCCAGGGCCGCATGGTCGTCATCGTCGACGACGAGGACCGCGAGAACGAAGGCGACCTGATCATGGCCGCCGAGCTGGTCAAGCCGTCGGACATCAATTTCATGGTCACGCATGCGCGCGGCCTGGTCTGCCTGTCGCTGACGCGCGAGCGTTGCGCGCAGCTGGGACTGGCGCCGATGGTGCAGACCAATACCGCGCAGTTCCATACCAACTTCACCGTCAGCATCGAGGCGGCCGAAGGCGTCACCACCGGCATCTCCGCCTACGACCGTGCGCATACCGTGCGCACCGCCGTGCGTCCGGATGCGAAGGCCAGCGACCTCAGCCAGCCGGGCCACATCTTCCCGTTGATCGCCCAGCCGGGCGGCGTGCTGACGCGCGCCGGGCATACCGAAGCGGCGAGCGACCTGCCGCTGCTCGCCGGCCTGGAGCCGGCCGGCGTGCTGGTGGAAGTGCTCAATCCCGACGGCAGCATGGCGCGCCGCCCGCAGCTGGAGGTGTTCGCCCGCGAGCACGGCCTGAAGATGGGCTCGATCGCCGACCTGATCGCCTATCGGCTGGCGACCGAGCACACGGTCGAACGCATCGACGAACGCGACATCGAGACCGAGTTCGGTCCGTTCCAGCTGGTCACCTACCGCGACCGCATCGCCCACGACCTGCACTTCGCGCTGGTCCGCGGCGCGCCGGACAAGGCGACGCCCACGCTGGTGCGCGTGCAGGTGGAAAACCCGCTGAGCGACCTGCTGCACTGGCGGCGCGACGACTTCGGCGTGCACGCGACCGATGCGCTGCGCGTGATCGCCGCCGAAGGGCAGGGCGTGATGGTGGTGCTGTCCGAGCCGCGCAGCGCCGACGCGCTGCTGGCGCGCCTGCGCAAGCAGCCGGAGGTGCAGGCCAACGCCAAGGACGTGGGTCAGTGGCGGCGCAACGGCGCCGGTGCGCAGATCCTGGCCGATCTCGGCCTCGGCCGGCTGCGGGTGCTGGGCACGCCGCGGCGGCAGGTCGGTCTGGCCGGTTTCGGCCTCGACGTGGTCGAGTACGTCCAGCCCTGACCGGCCCCGGCAGACCGGCCGGTCGCGCCGGCTGGTAGACTTCCCCACCCCCAAGGAACCCGCCATGTCCCACTACGAAGGCGATCTGCGCGCGCCCGAAGGCGCCCGCTTCGCGATCATCGCCAGCCGCTGGAATCCGCGCATCACCGATGTGCTGGTGGCCGGTGCGCGGCAGAGCCTGGCCGGCAACGGCGTGGGCGAGGACGCGGTCGACGTGGTTCGGGTGCCCGGCGCGTGGGAGATCCCGCTGGTCGCCGCGCGCCTGGCCGCCTCGGGCGACCACGCCGCGGTGATCGCGCTGGGCTGCGTGATCCGGGGCGATACCCGCCATTACGAACACGTCGCCGACCGCTGTGCCGAGGGCCTGATGCGCGCGCAACTGGACACCGGCGTGCCGGTGCTGAACGGCGTGCTGGCGGTGGAACGCATCGAGGATGCCGAGGCGCGTGCCGGCGGTAGCCATGGCAACAAGGGCGAGGAAGCCGCACTGGCCGCCATCGAGATGGCCCAGCTGCTGGAACAGTTGCCGTAACCCAAAAATTGCAGGAGCCGACGTGAGCCGACAACAACATCCCCACCGCAAGGACGGCGTCGATCCGGTCACGCGCGCGCGCGCGCGCCGTCGTGCGCTGCAGGCTGTCTACGCGTGGCAGATGTCGGGCGGTGAAGTAGGCCAGGTGATCGCGCAGTTCGCGCACGAGCAGGCGCATGAGATCGCCGATCTCGAGTACTTCGAGGACCTGGTGCGTGGCGTGGTCCGCCATCGCGCCTCGCTGGACGAGGCGCTGCTGCCGTTCCTCGACCGCACGGTGGAGGAAGTCGATCCCATCGAGCGTGCGGTGCTGCGCATCGCCGCCTACGAACTGATCCATCGCCTCGACGTGCCGTACCGCGTGGTGCTGAACGAAGCCATCGAGACCGCCAAGCGCTTCGGTTCCGAACACGGTCATACCTACATCAACGGTGTGCTCGACCACGCTGCCGTCGAATGGCGGCCCGCCGAGGCGCAGGCGCGCCGCTGACGTGTCCGGCGGCGACGCACGCTTTCCCGCGGAAGAACGCGACGCCTTGCTCGCCGTGAAGGGCGTCGGCCCCACCGTCGTGCAGCGCCTGGAGCAGATGGGTATCGCCTCGCTGCGTCAGCTGGCCGCCGCCGAGCCGTCGGAGATCGTCGCCAGTGCCGCCGGTCTGACCGGGTCTTCCTGCTGGAAGAACAGCCCGCAGGCGCGCGCGGCGGTCCAGGCCGCCATCGATCTGGCGCGTTCGCGCGCCTGACCCGGCCATGGGCACCGGCGAGTTCGACCTGATCGCCCGTATCCGCGCCCGCGTGGGCACGCGCGGCGATGTAGTGCTCGGCATCGGCGACGACGCCGCGCTGCTGGCGCCGCCGCCGGGAAAGCAGCTTGTCGTCACCGCCGACACGTTGAACGACGGCATCCACTTCCCGCACGACACTGCCCCGGCCGACCTCGGTTGGAAGGCGCTGGCGGTGAACCTGTCCGATCTCGCCGCGATGGGCGCAGCGCCCACGTGGTGCACGCTGTCGCTGTCGTTGCCGCAGTCCGATGCGGCGTGGATCGATGGCTTCCTCGACGGTTTCCTCGACCTGGCGGCACGCCACGGCATCGCGCTGGTTGGCGGCGATACCACGCGCGGGCCGCTGTCGATTTCGGTGACCGCGATGGGGCTGGTGGAGCCCGGTGAGCCACTGCGCCGCGACGGTGCACGTATCGGCGACGACATCTGGGTTACCGGCACTCTGGGTGATGCGGCCGGCGGCCTCGCGTTGCTGGACCGTGCTTCTGGAGGCGCTTTGCGCGAACGGTTGGATCGGCCGACACCACGCGTGCTGGCGGGTCGCGCGCTGCGCGGCATCGCTTCCGCGTGCGTCGATGTCTCCGACGGCCTGCTGGCCGATCTCGGTCATATCGCCTTGTACAGCGGCGTGGGCGCGCGCGTCGATGTCGATGCACTGCCGGCATCGGATGCCTTGTGCGACGCCTTCGATGGGCCGACGCGGATAGCGCTGCAGGCGGGTGGCGGCGACGACTATGAGCTCTGTTTCACTGCGCCGGCCGATGCGCGCGCCCTCGTCGAGGCGGTGTCATCGAAACTCTGCCTGCGGATCACGCGCATCGGCCGCATCGTGGCGGATGAGGGCGTGCAGCCCGTGCGCACGGATGGCGAGCCATGGACGCCGCCGCGCCGTGGCTACGATCATTTTGTGACGTCCTGAGGCTGTAGCAGCGACGTGCGTCGCTCCTGCGAGGATCACCGCGGCGGCAGCACCTTGCCGGGATTGAGGATGCCGTCCGGATCGAGCGCCGCCTTTACCGCACGCATCGCGTCCAGCGTGGCCGCGTTGAATGCATCCGCCATGAAGTCGCGCTTGCTCAGGCCGATGCCGTGCTCGCCCGACAGTGTGCCGCCCAGCGCCAGCACCCGTGCGAACACCCTCGGCAGCGTCGTCTGGGCGCGTGCGGTTTCATCCGCGTCGCCGTCGTCGTACATGATGTTCACGTGCAGGTTGCCGTTGCCGGCGTGACCGAACACGACGATCGGCAATGCCGCCTCGTCCGACAGGACTTCCATGGCGGACACGAGATCCGGAATGCGCGAAACCGGCACCACCACGTCCTCGTTGATCTTGCCGGGCTTGATCGTGCGCAGCGCCGGCGACAGCGCGCGCCTCGCCGCCCACAGCCGGTCGTGCGCGGCACCGTCCGGTGCGACATCCAGCGCGAGCATGCCGTCACCCTCGGCCGCATCGGCCAACGCCTGCAGCGCATAAGGCAGCGTGTCCTCGTCGCCGTCGGCCTCGACCAGCAGCATCGCGCCGGCATCGGGCACGTCGCTGCCGTTGCGGCGGATCAGCGCGATCGCGCTGCGGTCCATGAATTCCAGCATCGCCGGTGTCGCCGGCCGCGCCATGATGCGCGACACCGCGGCCGCCGCGGTGGCCGCGTCGCGGTAGAGCACACGCAAGCCTGCCTGCGCACGCGGTCGCGCTGCCAGCTTCAGGGTCGCCTCGACGATGATCGCCAGCGTGCCCTCGCTGCCGACGATCAGGTGGGTGAGGTCGTAGCCGGTCGCGTCCTTGGTATACGCGCCACCGCAGCGGATCAGTTCGCCCGCACCGGTCACGGCGACCAGGCCGAGCACGTTGTCGCGCGCGGTGCCGTACTTCACGGCGCGCGGTCCACCCGCATTGGTGGCGAGATTGCCGCCCACGCTGCAGGCATCCGCGCTCGACGGGTCCGGTGGCCAGAACAGGCCGTGCGGCGCGAGTGCATGCTGCAGTTCGCCGTTCAGCACGCCCGGCTGCACTACCACGCAGCGGTCCGCGGCGCGGATATCGACGATGCGATCCATGCGCGCAAACGACACCACCACGCCGCCCGGCATCGGCACCGCCGCGCCGGTCGTGCCGGTGCCGGCGCCACGCGCGACGATCGGCACGCGATGCTCGCGGCATGCGCGAACGACGGCGACGACATCGTCCTGCGTTGATGGCAACGCGACGGCTGTCGGCATCACCCATCGCCGCGAATCGTCGCCACCGAAGGGACGGCAGGCCTCGCCGGTCAGCCAGCCGTCGCCGAGACGGATCGACATCGCATCATGCAGTGCGGGGGGCAGCGTTCCATCCATGCGGACATTGTACGGATCGTTCGCTCGCTGTCCTGCCCTGATACTGCGCCGGCATGTGCACATGCCGCTTCGCTATGTCCATCCGGGATCCCGTGTCAGCGCCGGTAAATCAACGTCTTCGCGCGCAGCGTGATCGTCCGGCTTCCCTTGTGCGTGTCGAGCTAACCGATTCCTTACATCCGCCCGAGACGCGGCTGCTAGAAATCGGCCGGCCCAATCGACCGGAGACATACATGCGCATCACCATCGTGGGAGCGGGTTTCAGCGGCAGCGTGCTGGCGACACAGCTGGCGTCGACGGAGGAAGGCGCACCGGAGGTGTGCCTGGTCGGCGTGGGCGATACCTTCGCGCGCGGCGTGGCGTACGGACAAGCGCGTCCGGAACACCTGCTCAACGTGCGTGCCGGCCTGTTGGGGACGCATCCCGACAGACCGGACGACTTCGCGACGTGGCTCAGCCTGGGGCCGCGCGGTCGCGACGAGTTCCTGCCGCGCGTCGCATACGGCGACTATCTGGCCGAACGCCTGCGTGAGGCGCATGAAGCCGCCGGCAATCTGTCGCTGATACGGCAGGAAGCCATCGCGATCACACGCGTCGGCGAGGGCTATCGCGTGCACCTGGACGATGGCGGCTACTTCGCCAGCGACCGCGTGGTGCTGGCGCTGGGTGCGTTGCCGCCGCAACGTCTGGCGGGCATCGGGCCGCGGCTCGCGCAGAGTCCGCGCTACATCGGTTGGCCCTGGCAGGACGATGCGCTGGAACGCATCGAGACGGACGCACGCGTGCTGATCGTCGGTACCGGGCTGACCATGGCCGACGTGGCGGCGACGCTGGCCGCACGCGGACATCGGGGCGGACTGACCGCGATCTCGCGCCATGGACTGTTGCCGCGCGCGCATGCTGCCGTGGCGGGACCGGCCATCGAACTGCCGCCGAGCATCCGCCAGGCGCTGGGCGGGCGCGACCTGCGTGCATTGCTCGCTGCCGTCCGTTCGCTCGTCCATGTCGCGCCGGACTGGCGCAGCGTGGTGGACGGCCTGCGGCCGCACACGCAGGCGTTCTGGCGCAGCCTGCCCGACGCGCAGCGCGCGCGGTTCCTGCGCCACCTGCGATCGCACTGGGAAGTGGCGCGGCACCGCATCGCACCGCGCGTCGCCGAGGTGATCGAGGGGCTGCAGGCGAGCGGGCAGCTGCAGGTGCGTGCCGCGCGCCTGCTGCGCGCCGGCCTGCGCGCGCAAGGTGCGGAAGTGCTGCTGCGCGGGCGTGGTGAGGAGCAGGCGGATGTGGCGCAGTACGACTACGTCATCCGCGCCACCGGGTTGGATACCGACATCGTGCGCACGACGCATCCGCTGGTGTCGCACCTGGTCGAAGCGGGCCTGCTGGTGTCCGATCCGCATGGCCTGGGTGCCGAGGTCGGCGACGACCTGCAGGTACTCGATCGTCATGGTGCACCAGTGCGCGGGCTCTACTGCCTCGGGCCGCTGCTGCGTGGGCATCTGTGGGAAATCACCGCCGTCCCCGAACTGCGCACGGCGGCGGCCGCGCTGGCGTCAACGCTGAGGGCAGGGACGTCGTCATCGCAGCGCCGGCACGGGCTCGCGCGCGAACTGCTGCTGTCGGCCGGGCTGTAGCGGTCACACCTCGTCCGCGCGGAAGGCGTCGCGGATCCACTCGAGCCGGGGCGAAGCGGGATCGCCCTGTGCATCCACCACGTCAAAGCGGCACGGCGCGTCGGCGAGCGCCGGATGGTCCTGCAGGAAGCGTTGCGCCGCGTGCACCAGGCGGCGGCGCTTGCCGACGTCGACGGACGCCGCGCCGCCGCCGAACGCTTGCGACTGGCGATAACGCACTTCGACGAACACGACCGTCGACGCACCGGGCCGGCGGGCATCCTGCATCACCAGGTCGAGTTCGCCGCCGCGGTAGTTCGCGTTGGTGGCGAGCTCGGTCAGGCCTTCCCGCCGCAGCAGATCGCGCGCGGCGACTTCGACGGCGTGCCCGCGGGCGCGCCGGTCAACCGCCATCCGCGATGGGGGCAGGGCGGCCAGCGGTGAAGGTCGACCACGACGGCGTGCGCACCACGTTGCCGAAGCCGTCCAGCTGCAGGCGGCCGGTGGCGCCGCGCAACTCGGTGTTGGCGCCCAACGCCAGCTTCTCGAGATACGCGGTCAGCAGCCAGGCGTCGTAGCCGAACGCGAACAGGCGCGCGGCCGGACCGCGCGCGGTCGGCACGCGCTCGCCGGTGACGCTGGCGGCGGGCAGGGCCGGCACGCCACGCGAGGTCCAGGCTTCGGTCGGGAACGCGATGCCATCCAGTGCCATGTCTTCTTCGGGTTTTCCGGTGCCCGAGGTCAGCTGCGAGGTGCCCACGCGCGTCTTGCCGCCCAGGCCGGCCAGCGCCAGCTGCGGCGTCAGCGCGCGCGCGGTGTTTCCGCGGACCGCCAGGAACACCGCATCGGCGCCCTCCTGCGCGGCGGTGGCGAGCACGGCCGACAGATCGCCCGGGACATCCTGCACGCGGATCACGCGCGTGACCTTGCCGCCGCGTTCGGCGAAACGTTCGGCGAACGCCTGCGAGGCGCGGCGTCCGTTGTCGTCGCTGCCTTCGATGACGAGCGCCGTCCGCCGCTCGCGCGCGAACAGATACTCCGCTGCGGCCAGACCGTCGTCTTCGGGCGCCAGCGAGAAACCGGCGTTGCCCTCCGGCACGGCCACCGTGCCGCGGTTGAGCACCAGCAGCGGGGTGGCCAGCTGCGGTTGCTGGAACAGTGCGCTCACCTCGTCGCGACCGAGCGGACCGATCACGAAGTCGGCGCCCTCGGCGGTGGCGCGCGCATAGGCGGCGGTCGCGCCGGCGGCCGTGCCGGTGGTGTCGTAGAACTGGATGTCGGGGCGGCGGCGGCGTTCGCCGTAGTAACCCGCGAGCAGCCCGTCACGCACGGGCGCGGCGGCGGTGGCGAGGTTGCCCGACAGGGGCAGCAGCACGGCCAGCTTCACCGGCGGCCGGTAGCCGTCGGACTCGGCAGGCGGGCGATTGGCGGTATCGAAGCGCCATTGCGTGCCGCGATCGAACGGACGCGGCAGCGGCAGGCCGCGGCGTTGCAGCGCACGGCCGGCGAAGTTGTACAGCGGGTCGCCCGCGGGCAGGGCGGCGGCATCGCGGGTGAGGGTGGCGTCGTCCAGCGTGGCCAGCAGGCGGTCGATTTCGCGTGCGTTGTCGCTGCGCGCCTGGCCGGTGAGGGCGGCATCCTGGCGGGCCAGCGTCGCGGCACTGGCGAACGCCGGCGCAAAACGCGCCGCCGAGGGGGTGGGACCTGCGCCCGGCGTGGTCGCGCAGCTGGCCAGAAAGGCGACCAGCAGCAGGGCCACCAGGGTCCGGGCGGGACGGATGCGTGCAGAAAGCGTGCGGGCGACAGGCAGGTCCAAGGGCATCGTCGGTGTTCAGGCAGGGGAACCGGCTACGATTCTACCCCCAGCCACCGAGCCCCACTGGAATGCCAGCCGGAACCCTGTTCATCGTCGCCACCCCGATCGGCAACCTGGGCGACCTGACGCCGCGCGCGCTGGAGACCCTGCGGGGCGTGGCGGCGATCTGTGCGGAGGACACCCGCCGCAGCGGCCAGCTGATGTCGCACTTCGGCGTGTCCACGCCGCTGCTGGCCTTGCACGAGCACAACGAGGATGCCTTGTCGCAGCGCGTGGTCGAGCGCCTGCTGGCCGGCGAATCGCTGGCTCTGGTCAGCGACGCCGGCACCCCCCTGGTCAGCGATCCCGGCTTCCGCCTGGTCCGCGCGGCGCGCGCTGCGGGCATCAAGGTCAGTCCGCTGCCGGGTGCCTGTGCTGCCATCGCCGCGCTCAGCGTGGCGGGGCTGCCCAGCGACCGGTTCACCTTCGAAGGCTTCCTGCCAGCGAAAGCCTCCGCGCGGCGGGAGCAGCTGCAGCGACTGGCCGGCGAGACACGCACGCTGGTGTTCTACGAGTCCTCGCACCGTATCGCCGAATCGCTGGCCGACATGCGCGCGGCCTTCGGCGACGACCGTCCGGCCGTGCTGGCACGCGAGCTGACCAAGCTGTTCGAGACCGTCCTCGACGGCACGCTGGCGGACCTGCAGCAGCGCGTCGAGGCCGACGACAACCAGCGCAAGGGCGAGTTCGTGGTGATGGTGCAGGGCGCCGGCGACGACCTGGATGCGCGGCTGGTCGAAGGTCGCCGCGTCTACGCCCTGCTCAACGAGCATTTGCCACCATCGGCGGCCGCCAAGCTCGCCGCCGAGATCACCGGCGCGCCGCGCAAGGCGTTGTACGGAAGTTGATCGATCATCGCGCCACGGTGGCATGTCCGTCGTTTCATCCTCTGCGCCGTCGCCGTGTCGGTTGCAGGATCCACCGGGGATGCGCAGGGTGAAAAAATCGGCTTGGTTGTTGATGTGTTGCGGGCTGGCATCGGTGCCGCATGTCCGCGCCGAGTGGGTGCGGACGATGCCTGACCAGGCGGATTCGCAGCAGGTGGATACCGGCACCCTCGAGTTGTCCGAGGGGGAATGGCGAGCATGGACCCGTTCACCCTTCGTGATCGCGCGGGATTTTCCGGCGGGCACCCGACTTCCCGAGGTCGGTGTCACCGAGACCAGGATGGGGGTTCGTTGTAATGCTCATGGCATCGTGATGCGGGCGCTCGCGCTTCGCCTGCGCGATGGGGACGGCAGGGTGATCCATGAGGAGGCCGAGCCGTCCTCGCTGGCGGAGCGCTTGCCGCCTGTGACCGTGGGCTACGGCAGCAGCACACCCCGGCTGATATGCGCCGCCGGACTGTCTCGACAGTTGGGGCGGACGCTGCGCTGGCCGGTGGGCGCAGCGGAGGTACGGGAGTGGGTCGATACGCTCGAGTGAGGCGCCAGTCCGGTTCCGCGGATCGCCGTGCGACAATACCCATGGCGGAGTCGGCCAGACAGTCGCGTCATTGGAAACGATGCCGAGGAAAGTCCGGGCTCCACAGGGCACGGTGCCAGGTAACGCCTGGGCGGCGCGAGCCGACGGAAAGTGCAACAGAAAGATACCGCCGAACGGTTCTTCGGAATGCGTGGCAAGGGTGAAATGGTGCGGTAAGAGCGCACCGCGAGTCCGGCAACGGACCGGCACGGCAAACCCCACCGGGAGCAAGACCAAATAGGGAGGCTATGCTGCGGCCCGCAGTGTCTCCGGGTAGGTTGCTTGAGCGTAACGGTGACGTTGCGCCTAGAGGAATGACTGTCCACGACAGAACCCGGCTTACCGGCCGGCTCCGCCGCCAACTGCATCGCGCGACGCGCGATGCAGCTCCCAAAGTTCGCTGCGCGAACTTCGGGCCCCGGGCCGTCGCTGCCACACCCCCATTCGCACCGTTGATGCGAATTGCCCCCTGACTCAGGGGGCTGGTGAAGCGCAGTTCGGATATCTCTTGAGGGTTTTTGTGGGAGCGACGTAAGTCGCGATCACCGACTTTCAGCTGCAGAGCAGCTGGCTACGCCCAAGCCCCGATCCGCAGCGTCGTCTCTCCCTCGAACACCCCCTCCGGCCCGAATCTCCGCTCGCTGATCCAGCCATGCCCCGCATGGTCGATGGCGATCAGCGTGCTGGCGCGCGTCCCGTAGCGGTCGCCGCGGATGAAGGCGGGCGACAACATGCGTTCGAGGTCGATGCCGACGCCCGTATCGGGCAGGCGATCGTCGGGCGCCTGCGTCTCGTCCGCCAGCGCCTGCCAGAGCGGCGACACGTCTTCATCGTCCGAGGTCAGCCAGCCAGCCAGGCGCTGCTTCAGCGCCATCGTCTTCGGCCAGGGTTCGTCGAGGTCGCCATTGGAAAGACCGTGCACGCCCGGGGCGAGCGAGAGCCGGCGGGGCGTGGGGTAGTTGCTGAGGTACTCGCAATCCTCCGCATCGGCCAGCAGCAGGTTGAAGGGGGCGAAGACCTCGGCGGCTACCAGCAGGCCGGTGGCGCGATGGTCGGCGCTGTCGGGCGATTGCAGGAACCCCGCCGCCAGCTGGCCGCGGGACGGGGCGCCCGGCACCTGGATGGCCGGGTCGCGCACGTTGGTCACCACCGCCATTCGGCCGCCGGCGTCCACGCCGGCCCAGGTTCCGCCCGACTGCAGGTCCTGCCCCGCCATCAGATCCGGCGACGCCACCCAATGGGCGAGCGGGGCGGTGGGGCGGCCGTGGAACTCGTCGCGATTGCCGGCCAGCAGCAGGCGCCAGCGTGGGTGGACTTTCCAGGCGAGGGCGACAAGGCACATGGGCCGATTCTGGGCCCCCGGTTTGCGCAGTTCCACTCCTGCCGACGCGCCCACGCCAGCGTTCATGTGAAACGACGGTCACCTCACTGAATCATTCCTCAATCTCAAAATTTGAGACGAAACAGCAACTTGTGGATAAGGCTTGAACAAGTCTCTGAAGTTTGCTGCAAGCCATTGATCCGCCAAGTGATTTCAGGTCGTTCTTCCTGTTGACAACCCTGTGCGCGCTGCTAAGGTGGGCAACAGAGGGAAAACCGGGTTTTCAGTGGTTTTTCGTGGTTCAATTGATCGCTCAATGAGCGTCGGGAAGGCAGGGGCTGTGTTTCAGGGTGAGACCGCCATCACAGTGGACGACAAGGGACGGCTCGCGGTGCCCACCGCGTACCGCGACCTCGTCGCGCGCGAGTGCGGCAACCGCCTGGTGATCACCTACAACCCGTTCGAAGGCGGCAGCCTGTACCTGTACCCCGAGAAGGTCTGGCAGCGCGTCCGCGACGACGTCAGCAAGCTGCCCAGCACCCAGAAGGCGCACCGCAGCCTGCAGCTGAAGCTCATCGGCGCGGCATCGCCGGTCGAACTGGACGGCAACGGGCGCATCAGCATCCCGGCCAGCCATCGCAGCGCGGTGGGCATCGAGAAGAAGGCCGTGCTGCTGGGCATGGGCGAGAAATTCGAACTCTGGAGCGAGCAGGCGCACCACGCGCAGATCCGTCAGACCCTCACTGACGACGATCTGAGCGCACACATGCTCGAGCTGCGCTTGTGAGCACCGGTGACGGCAAGCGGCAGTCCGCGCCGGCCGGTCACCTCCCAGCGCTGCACTTGCCGGTGTTGTACACGCAGGTCATGGAAGGGCTGCAGGTGAAAGAGGACGGAACATACCTGGACGGCACCTTCGGGCGCGGAGGCCACGCGCGCGGCGTGCTGCAACAACTCGGCCCGGGAGGCCGGCTGCTGTTGATGGACAAGGATCCCGACGCGATCGCGCATGCCGAACAGACGTTCGCGGGCGATGCGCGCGTGTCGATCTTCCGCGGCAGCTTCGCTTCGCTCGCGCAGTGGAGCGAAACGGCCGCAGGCCTCGACGGCGTGCTGCTGGACTTGGGCGTGTCGTCGCCGCAACTCGACGTGGCTGAGCGCGGTTTCAGCTTCGGCAAGGACGGCCCGCTCGACATGCGCATGGATCCGGAGTCCGGTGAAAGCGCCGCCGCGTGGATCGCGCGCGCCGACGAGCGCGAGATCGCCGACGTGCTGTGGACCTACGGCGAGGAGAAGCAGAGTCGCCGCATTGCGCGCGCCATTGTCGCGCGTCGTGCCACCCAGCCGTTCACCCGCACCGGTGACCTCGCCGCCGTGATCGCGTCGGTGATGCCGCGCGGCGAGAAGATTCACCCGGCCACGCGCAGCTTCCAGGGCATCCGCATCCACATCAATCGCGAACTGGCCGACCTTGAAGCCGGGCTGGACGCGGCGCTGGCGCGACTGAAGGTCGGTGGTCGGCTGGCGGTGATCAGCTTCCATTCGCTGGAAGACCGTATCGTCAAGCAGTTCATCAACAAGCACGCCAAGGCACCGCCGGCCAATCGCCGCCTGCCGGTGGCGATCGACTTCACCCCCACGCTGCGCGCCATCGGTAGTGGGCAGAAGGGTGAGGCCGACGAGATTTCGTCCAACCCGCGCGCCCGCAGCGCCGTGCTGCGCGTGGCGGAAAAGCTGGAGGTGGCCGCATGAGCCGCTTCCTGATCATTGTGCTGGTGCTGGCCAACATCGCCTCGGCGATCGGCGTGGTCTACGCGCGCCATCGTCATCGCGTGCTGTTCGACGAAGTGACGCGGCTGGAACGCGCGCGCGATGAGCTGAACGTCGAGTTCGGCCGGCTGCAGCTCGAACAGGCCACGGTCGCCGAGGCCACGCGCATCGACCAGGTCGCGCGCGTGCGCCTGGGCATGAAGTCCCCGGAAGCGGCCGACGTGGTGGTGATCCGCCCATGAACACCGCGCCCGCCAAGAACCGCAACCGTGCCCGCTTCAACCTGCGCGGCCGCCTGGCGCTGGTGCTCGGCGCGATGGGCCTGTGCTCGGTCAGCCTGGTCGGTCGTGCGGCCTACGTGCAGCTGATCAACCACGATTTCTACCAGCGGCAGGGCGATGCACGCTTCCTGCGCGAGATTCCGATTCCGACCTCGCGCGGCATGATCACCGACCGCAACGGCGAGCCGGTGGCCGTGTCGTCGCCGGTGGAATCGGTGTGGGGCAATCCACAGGAACTGCTGAAGACCCCGGATCGCCTGCCCGAGCTGGCGCAGGCGCTGGGCGTGCCGCTGGACCATCTGACCAATCGCCTGTCGCAGAAGGCCGACAAGGAGTTCCTGTACCTCAAGCGCCGGATCAATCCGGACGAGGCGCAGAAGATCCTTGCGCACAAGATTCCCGGTGTGTTCTCACAGCGCGAGTTCCGCCGTTTCTATCCGCAGGGGCCGGCGATGGCCCACGTGCTGGGCTTCACCAACATCGACGACCGCGGCCAGGAAGGGCTGGAACTGGCCTTCGACGAATGGCTCAGCGGCACGCCGGGCGCGCAGAAGGTGATCCGCGACAACCGCGGCCGCATCGTCGAGAACGTCGACCTGGTCCGCTCCGCGCAGCCGGGCAAGGATCTGACGCTCAGCATCGACCGCCGCATCCAGTACCTGGCGCACCGGGAATTGCGCAATGCGCTGCTCGAGCACCAGGCCAGCAGCGGGTCCATCGTGATCATGGACGTGGCCACGGGCGAAGTGCTGGCGATGGTCAACCTGCCGACCTACAACCCCAACGCGATCGACCGGGTGAAGCCGGATGCGCGCCGCAACCGCGCGCTGACCGACATGATCGAGCCGGGCTCGACCATGAAGCCGCTGACGGTATCGACGGCCTTGAAGGCCGGCGTGGTCACGCCGTCGACGCTGGTCAACACCAATCCCGGCTACATGGCGCTGAACAGCCGCTACACCATCCGCGATGTGCCGCGGAACAACGGCGTGCTGACCGTCACCGGCGTCATCACCAAGAGCTCCAACATCGGCTCGATCAAGATCGCCGAGAAGCTGCCTAACGCCTACTTCTACGAGAGCATCCACAGCTTCGGCTATGGCCAGAAGCCGGGTAGCGGCTTTCCGGGCGAGTCCGCCGGCATGCTGGCGCCACCGGATCGCTGGAACGGCCTGCAGAAGGCGACGATGTCGTACGGCTATGGCCTGGCGGTGACGCCGTTGCAGATCGCGCGCGCGTATTCGGCGCTGGGCAACGGAGGCAAGCTGGTGACGCCCACGTTCGTGAAGGGCCAGCGTGGCGAAGCGCCGCAGGTGCTGGATCCGGCGATCGCGCACGAAGTCGTTGGCATGATGGAAACCGTGGTCACCCAGGGCGGCGCCAAGCGTGCCGGTGTGCTCGGCTACCGCGTGGCCGGCAAGACGGGTACGGCGCGCATCGCCTCGGGCGGCGGCTACGCGAAGGGCCGCTACGCCTCGTTCTTCGCCGGTCTGGTGCCGGCCAGCAATCCGCGCTTCGCCGCCGTCGTGGTGATCAACGATTCGCAGGAAGGCGGCTACTACGGCGGCCTGGTGGCGGCGCCCGTGTTCCATGACGTCATGGACGGAACGTTGCGCCTGATGGACGTGCCGCCGGACGACATCGAGTCCTGGCTCGCCGCACAGGCCAAGAACACGCACAAGCCCGGCGTGGCCGCGCCGGCTGCCGTGCCGACCCCCATCGCCGATGACGTCATCGACACGACGGACCCGTCCGCGTTCGATGCGCCGCAGGCCGCACTGCCGGCGACGGGGGCGACGCGATGAGGCGGATGATGGCGCTCGCCGAACTGCTGCCGGACGTCGACGTGCCGCGCGACATCGTCGTGCGCGGACTGACGCTGGACAGCCGCAGCGTGCAGTCCGGCGATGCCTTCGTCGCCATCGCCGGTTTCGGCGCGCACGGCCTGAACTTCGCCGCGCAGGCGAAGGAAAACGGCGCCAGTGCGATCCTGTTCGAGCCGCCGGTGCCGGATGGACTGGAGGCGCCGCGCGATGCGATCGCCGTGCCGGGCCTGCGCGCGCGCATGGGCACGATGGCGGACCGCTTCCATGCGGCGCCGTCGCACGACATGAAGATGGTCGGCGTCACCGGCACCAACGGCAAGACCTCGACGGTGCAGTTGCTCGCGCAGGCCTGGCACCTGCGCGGCGTCCGCTGCGCGACCGTCGGCACGCTGGGCGCGGGCATGTACGGCGAAGTGGTGCCGACCGGCTTCACCACGCCGCTGGTGCTGCAGATGCACGCGCTGCTGGCGCAGTTCCGCGACGCCGGCGCCAAGGCCGTCGCGATGGAAGTCAGCTCGCATGCGCTGGACCAGGGCCGTGTGGACGCCGTGCACTTCGATGTCGGCGTGTTCACCAACCTCACGCGCGACCACCTGGACTACCACGGCGACATGGAGCGCTACGGTGCCGCCAAGTCGCTGCTGTTCTCGCGCGACGGTCTGAAGGCCGGCGTCGTGAACCTCGACGATGCCTACGGACGCGAGCTGTTCGGACGGCTGCCGCATGGCCTGCAGCGCATCGGCGTGAGCTCGCGCGGGCAGGGCGAAGCGGCCGTGCGTGCGGATGCGCTGCGGCTTGACGGCAGCGGCATCGCCTTCGACCTGGGCATCGGCGAGGACTCGCAGCCGGTGCAGTCGCGCCTGCTGGGCCGCTTCAACGTGGACAACCTGCTGGCGGTGGCTGGCGTGCTGCATGCGCTGGGCGACACGACCGCCGAGATCGCGCGCACGCTGTCGCGGCTGGCGCCCATCCATGGCCGGATGAACCGGCTCGGTGGCGATGCCGACGCGTCCGGCAATCGTCGCCCGCTGGTCGTCATCGACTACGCGCATACGCCGGATGCACTGGAGCAGGCGTTGGCCAGCCTGCGCGACCACGTGCAGGGCCGGCTGTTCTGCGTGTTCGGCTGCGGCGGCGATCGCGATACCGGCAAGCGTCCGCAGATGGCCGCCATCGCCGAGCGTCTGGCGGATGTGGTGCTGGTCACCGACGACAATCCGCGCACCGAGGATGGCGACCGCATCGTCGCCGACATCATGGCCGGCTTCGCGAAGCCCGACGCGATCCTCGTGCAGCGCGACCGCGCACAGGCGATCGCGCAGGCGGTGGCGCAGGCCGGACCCGACGACATCGTGCTGGTGGCCGGCAAGGGCCACGAGCCGTACCAGGAAATCCACGGCGTGAAACACCCGTTCGACGACACCGCCGTCGCCCGGCAGGCACTGGAGGACCGTCGATGAAGCGGCTTCCCCTTTCCCTGCTGGCGCACTGGGCGGGCGGTGAACTGATCGGCGACGACCTGGTGATCGGTTCGCTGACCCATGACACCCGCACGCTGGTGCCGGGCAGTCTGTACGTCGCGCTGCGCGGCGAGCGTTTCGATGGCCACGATTTCGCCTACGACGCCTCCATGCGCGGCGCCGCCGCGGTGCTGGTCGACCATGAAGTGAAGGTCGATGTACCGCAGGTGGTGGTGCCGGACACGCAACTGGCGCTGGCGCGGATCGCCGCGGGCCTGCAGCGCGACCGTGTCGAGAAGGCGGTCGCCATCACCGGCAGCAACGGCAAGACCACGGTGAAGACGCTGGTGGTGTCGATCCTGCAGCGTGCGGGCGTCACCTACTTCAATCCCGGCAACCGCAACAACGAGATCGGCCTGCCGATGGCCGTCATCGACGGTCCGGACGATGCCGACTTCTCGGTCTACGAGATGGGTGCGGGCAAGCCGGGCGATATCGCCTATCTGACCGACATCGTCACGCCGGAAGTCGCGCTGGTGAACAACATCGCGGCCGCGCATCTCGAGCGTATGGGCTCGCTGATGGGCGTGGCCGAAACCAAGGGCGCCATCTACGAGGCGTTGCCGGCCGACGGCACCGCGGTGATCAACGCCGACGATGCTTTCGCCGAATACTTCGCGAGCCGCGTGCCGGATCGCCGCATCCTGCGCTTCGGCCTGGACGCGACCGCCGACCTGACCGCGCGCGATATCCGCGCGACGGCGGACGGCTCGGATTTCGTGCTGGTGGCGCCGCATGGCGAAGTCGCCGTCGAACTGCAGCTGCCGGGCCGCCACAACGTACTCAATGCACTGGCTGCGGCCGGCATCGCGATGGCCTGCGGCGTGTCGCTGGCGATCATCGCCGACGGCCTGTCGGCTGCGCAGCCGGTCGCCGGTCGCCAGGTCGCGCGCACGCTGCCGAATGGTGCGGTGGTGATCGACGACAGCTACAACGCCAATCCCGGCTCGCTGATCGCCGCCATCGACACGCTCGCGGCTGCCAGCAGGCAGGTGGGTGGCGAGGGCTGGCTGGTGCTGGGCGACATGCGCGAGCTGGGTGCCGACGAACAGGCGCTGCACGCCGAGATGGGCGCCCGCGCGAAGGCCGCCGGCCTGCGTCGCCTCTACACGCTGGGCCCGCTCAGCGCCGCCGCCGCCGCCGCCTTCGGCGAAGGCGCGCATTCATTCCAAGACCACGCCTCGCTGGCCGACGCCCTGCGCGCCGACTTGCGGGCCGGCGTGCGCTGTCTGGTCAAGGGTTCGCGCGGCAGCGCGATGGACCGGATCGTCGCCGCCCTGCTGTCCACCGGGGAGGACGCATCGCATGTTGCTTGAACTGGCTCGCTGGCTGCAGAGCCTGGAAAACTTCTTCGGCCTGTTCGGCTACCTGACGTTCCGCGGCATCCTGGCCGCGCTGACGTCGTTGGCGCTGTCGCTGTGGCTGGGGCCGGCGGTGATCCGCAAGCTCGGCCAGCTGAAGGGTGGCCAGCCGATCCGCAAGGACGGCCCGCAGTCGCACTTCTCCAAGGCCGGCACGCCGACGATGGGCGGCGCGCTGATCCTGATGACGGTGCTGCTGTCCGTGCTGCTGTGGGGCGACCTGCGCAACAAGTACGTGTGGGTGGTGCTGCTGGTGATGCTGACCTTCGGCGCCATCGGCTGGTACGACGACTGGATCAAGATCGTCAAGCGCGATCCCAATGGCCTGAAGTCGCGCTGGAAATACCTGCTGCAGTCGATCTTCGGCCTGGCGGCCGGCCTCTACCTGTACCTGTACGCCGATGTGCCCGCGGCCACCACGTTCTACGTGCCGTTCTTCAAGTCGATCGCGTTGCCGCTGGCGGGCATCGGCTTCGTGGCCATCGCGTACTTCTGGATCGTCGGATTCTCCAACGCCGTGAACCTGACCGACGGACTGGATGGTCTGGCGATCATGCCGACCGTGCTGGTGGCCTGTGCGCTGGGCGTGTTCGCCTATGCCTCGGGCAACGCGGTGTTCTCCAACTACCTGCAGATCCCGCCGGTGCCGGGCGCGGGCGAGCTGACCATCATCTGCGCGGCGATCGCCGGCGCGGGCCTGGGCTTCCTGTGGTTCAACACCTATCCGGCCATGGTGTTCATGGGCGACATCGGCGCGCTAGCGCTGGGCGCCGTGCTGGGCACCATCGCGGTGATCGTGCGCCAGGAACTGGTGCTGGTGATCATGGGCGGCATCTTCGTCATCGAGACGCTGTCGGTGATGATCCAGGTGGCGTCGTTCAAGCTGACCGGCAAGCGCGTGTTCCGCATGGCGCCGATCCACCACCACTTCGAACTGAAGGGCTGGCCCGAGCCGCGCGTGATCGTGCGCTTCTGGATCATCTCCGTCGTGCTGGTCCTGATCGGCCTGGCCACGTTGAAGGTGCGCTGATGAACGACACGCCGCGCCAGGCCACGCGACTGGAAGCCATCGGGGGCCGCTTCGACCCGTGGCTGCTCGGCGCCATGCTGGCGCTGGCGTCGTTGGGCGTGGTGATGGTGGCGTCGGCGTCGATCTACCAGCACGGCAATCCGTTCTACTACCTGATCCGCCACGGCATGTTCCTGGTGGCCGGCGCCGGCCTGGCGTGGTGGGTGACGCGCACCGAGCTGAAGAGCATCGAGGCGCGCAACCATCTGCTGCTGCTCGGCTGCGTGGTGCTGCTGCTGATGGTGTTCGTGCCCGGCCTGGGCGTCAGCGTCAAGGGCGCGCACCGCTGGATCAACCTGGGCGTGTCGAACTTCCAGGTGGTCGAAGTGGTGAAGGTGTTCTTCATCGTCTGGCTGGCCAGCTACCTGGTGCGCTTCCGCGATGAAGTGAATGCCACCTGGGCGGCGATGCTGAAGCCGCTGGGCGTGGTGGTGCTGCTGGTCGTGCTGCTGTTGCTGCAGCCCGACTTCGGTTCGTCCTCGCTGCTGCTGGCGATCACCGCCGGCATGCTGGTGCTGGGTGGCGTGAACATGCCGCGCATGTTCGGCCCGGTGCTGGTGGGGCTGCCGATCCTCGCCATCGTCGCGATCGCCGAGCCCTATCGCATGCGCCGTCTGACGTCGTTCTCGGATCCGTGGGCGGATCCGTTCGGCAGCGGCTACCAGCTGACCAACGCGCTGATGGCCATCGGCCGCGGCGAGTGGGGCGGCATCGGCCTGGGCGGCTCGGTGCTGAAGCTCAACTACCTGCCGGAAGTGCATACCGACTTCATCTTCTCCGTGATCGGCGAGGAACTCGGCTTCACCGGCGTCTGCCTGGTGGTGGCGCTGTACGCGCTGCTGGTCGGCCGCGCCTTCGTCATCGGTCTGCGTTGCGTGGAGATGCGCCGCCACTTCGCCGGCTACGTCGCCTTCGGTGTGGCGCTGTGGATCGGTATGCAGAGCTTCGTGTCGATGGGCGTGAACCTGGGGCTGTTGCCGACCAAGGGCCTGACCCTGCCGCTGATTTCCTCCGGTGGCTCCAGCATCCTCATGACCTGCGTGGCGATGGGCCTGCTGCTGCGCGTGTCCTATGAACTGGAGCGCACGCAGCGCCAGGTCGCGCTGCGCGGCGAAGCCATTCAGGGCGCCGGCGATGCGCCGCGCGTGCCGACCGACCCGCGCCCGGCGCCGGCTGCATCGGCAACGGCAACGGCAACGGCATCGTTGTCGCAGACGCTGCGTGGCACCGGCCGCCCGCACCAGCGCATCGAGCCGACCTTCGAGAGGTTGGCATGAGCGCGACGATGGCGGCTCCCGTGATGATCATGGCCGGCGGTACCGGCGGCCACATCTTTCCTGCGCTGGCCGTGGCCAAGGTGCTGCGCACGCGCGGCGTGCCGGTCGTCTGGCTGGGCGCGGATGGCGCCATGGAAACGCGGCTGGTGCCGCAGCACGACATTCCGCTGGACACGCTTGCGATCACCGGCCTGCGCGGCAAGGGCACACTGGCGCTGCTCGGCGCACCCGTGCGCGTGCTGCGTGCGATCCGCGCTGCCGGCTTCGTGCTGCGTCGTCGCGCGCCGCGGGCAGTGGTCAGTTTCGGCGGCTTCGCCTCGGGACCGGGCGGCGTGGCCGCGCGGCTGATGGGACTGCCGTTGCTGGTGCACGAACAGAACCGCGCTGCCGGCTTCACCAACCGCGTGCTGGCCAAGGTCGCGCGCCGGATCATGTCGGGCTTCCCCGGCGCGTTCCCGGGCCGCGAGGATGTGGTCGGCAATCCGGTGCGCGACGAGATCGCGGCGGTCGCACCGCCGGCATCACGCCTTGCCGGTCGCGAAGGCCCGCTGCGCCTGCTGGTGCTGGGCGGCAGCCAGGGCGCCCGCGCCTTGAACATGGCCGTGCCGCGTGCGCTGGCCGCACTCCCGGCAGGCAGCATCGACGTGCGCCACCAGTGCGGTGAGAAGCTGCGCGACGAAGCCGCGAAGGCGTACACGGATGCGGGCGTGACCGCGAGCGTGGAGGCTTTCATCACCGACATGGCCGCGGCCTACGCGTGGGCGGACCTGGTGGTCTGCCGCGCCGGCGCGTCGACGCTGGCCGAACTGTGTGCAGTCGGTGTCGGCAGCGTGCTGGTGCCGTTCCCGCAGGCCGTCGACGACCACCAGACCCGCAATGCCGAATACCTGGTCGAACGCGACGCGGCCGTGCTGCTGAAGCAGGACGACATGCTCGCCGACGCGTTGGCCGCCACGCTGCGTCGCCTGATCAACGACGCAGGCGCACGCCTGTCGATGGCGGAAGCGGCGCGCACGCTGGCAAAACCCGATGCGGCCGACCGCATCGCCGACATCATTCTCGAGGAAGCAGTCAAGATGAGGACGCAGGCATGATGATGGCCGCCGCACGCGAGCGCCGCCTGCAGCACACCGGCAACCTGGCCCAGGCATTCCGCCGGGTCCACTTCGTCGGCATCGGCGGCTCGGGCATGAGCGGCATCGCCGAAGTGCTGTGCACGCTGGGCTACGAAGTCTCCGGTTCGGACAATGCCGACAACGCGTCGACCCGCCGCCTGGCGTCGCTGGGCGCGCGCGTGATGCGCGGGCACAACGCCTCCAACGTGCTCGGCACCGACTGCGTGGTCGTCTCCAGCGCCATCAAGCACGACAACCCCGAACTGATGGAAGCGCGCAGCCAGCGCATTCCGATCGTGCCGCGTGCGGCGATGCTGGCCGAGCTGATGCGCTTCCGCCGCGGCATCGCCGTGGCCGGCACGCACGGCAAGACCACCACCACCAGCCTGGCCGCGGCCGTGCTGAGCGAGGGCGGGCTCGACCCGACCTTTGTCATTGGCGGCCAGTTGCTCGCCGCCGGCGCGAACGCCAAGCTCGGCGATGGCCAGTGGCTGGTGGCCGAAGCCGACGAGAGCGACGGCAGCTTCCTGCGCCTGAACCCGCTGATCTCCATCGTCACCAACATCGATGCCGATCATCTGGAGAATTACGGCAACGACTTCGAGCGGGTCAAGGCCGCGTTCGCCGAATTCCTGCAGCGCCTGCCGTTCTACGGACTGGCAGTGCTGTGCATCGACGATCCGGAGGTCGCCGCCATCGCGGCCGATACGCCGCGCCACGTGATGAGCTACGGCTTCGCTGAAAACGCCGACGTGCGTGCCGAGGATGTCGAGCAGGAAGGCGGCCGCATGCACTTCACGCTGCGCCTGCCCGAGGACGCCAGCATCCGCGTCAGCCTGGCGCTGCCGGGTCGCCACAACGTGCAGAACGCGCTGGCCGCCGCCGCCATCGGCTGGCAGCTCGGCGTTTCGCCGGAGAACATCGCCGCCGCGCTGGAGAAGTTCGCCGGCATCGGTCGCCGCTTCAACGACCTCGGTGAGATCGCCACGCCGCAGGGTGCGCGTGTGCAGCTGGTCGACGACTACGGCCATCATCCGAAGGAGCTCGCCGCGGTGTTCGCCGCCGCGCGCGGCGGCTGGCCGCACAAGCGGCTGGTGGTCGCCTTCCAGCCGCATCGCTACAGCCGTACCCGAGACCAGTTCGATGCGTTCGCCGCCGTGCTGTCGGAAGTCGACGCGCTGGTGCTGAGTGAGGTGTACCCGGCCGGTGAACAGCCGATCGCCGGTGCCGATGCCAAGTCGCTGGCCCGCGCGATCCGCGCACGCGGCCGCAACGAGCCCGTGGTGGTCAGCCAGGTCAGCGACCTGGTCGACGTGCTGCCGGATGTCCTGCAGGACGGCGATCTGCTGCTGCTGATGGGCGCCGGCGATATCGGTCACATGTCGCAGCACCTCGCGGCGCACGGTTTCGCCGCGAAGGATTCCGCATGAACGCGATCACTGTACCGCCGCTGCGCTTCATCGACGCCTCGCGTTTCGGTCGTGTCGCCGTGCTGCTGGGTGGCGTGTCCAGCGAACGCGAGGTGTCGCTGAACTCGGGGCAGAACGTGCTCGACGCGCTGCTTGCGCGCGGCGTGCAGGCGTTCGCGGTGGACGGCGTGCCGGCCCTGGTCGAAGCGATCCGCGCTGGCAAGGTCGATCGCGTGTTCAACATCATGCATGGTGGCGACGGCGAGAACGGCGTGCTGCAGGGCCTGCTGCAGTCGCTCGGCGTGCCGTACACCGGCCCCGGCGTGCTGGGTTCCGCGCTGACGATGGACAAGATCCGTACCAAGCAGGTGTGGCAGGCCGCCGGCCTGCCGACCGCCAGCTTCGTGCGCATCGCGCCGGGCGACGATCTGGCGGCTGCGGTGCGTTCCCTCGGTTTCCCGGTGTTCGTGAAGCCATCGGCGGAAGGCTCCAGCGTCGGCGTGTTCCAGATCCAGGGCGAAGACGACCTGGCGCCGGCCGCCGCGTTCGCCTCGTCGTATCCCGGCGAACTGTTGGCCGAGCAGATGCTGACCGGTGGCGAGTTCACCGTCGCCATCCTCGGCGACCTGGCGTTGCCGTCGGTGCGTATCGTGCCGGCGACGGGCTGGTACGACTACCACGCCAAGTACATCGCCGAGGACACGCAGTATCTGTGCCCCGGTCTGGAGGATGCCGGCGATGAAGCGCAGATCCGTGCGCTGGCGCTGGCCGGTTTCCGCGCCGCGGGCTGCAGCGGCTGGGGTCGCGTGGACGTGATGCGTCACGCCGACGGCCGTTTCCTGCTGATGGAAGTGAACACCGCGCCGGGCATGACCAGCCATTCGCTGGTGCCGAAGGAAGCGGCACAGGTCGGCATCGGGTTCGAAGAACTGTGCTGGCGCATCCTCGAGCAGACGGTGCCGGAGGTGGCGGGCTGATGAACGCCGCCCTGCGCATCCTGACCTGGCTGATCGCGCTGGCGCTGGTCGCGCTGCCGGTCGTGGCCGTGGTCAACGGCTGGATCGGCGCCGATCGGTGGCCGCTGTCCCGCCTGCGTGTGCAGGGCGAACTCGCGCGTGTGGACGCTTCGCAGCTGCAGGCGACGGTGCTGCCCTACGCGCGTCGCGGCTTCTTCGCCGTGCGCCTGGAGGATGCCAAGCACGCGGTCGAGAAGCTGCCGTGGGTGGAGCGCGCGGAAGTTCGCAAGCGCTGGCCGGACGTGCTGGAAGTCCGCATCACCGAGCACAAGCCGTTCGCACGCTGGGGCGACGACAAGCTGCTGTCCGAGCATGGCCGCCTGTTCCCGATGCCGAAGGAACTCGCCGGCCTGGCGCTGCCGCAGCTCGGTGGTCCCGAGTCGCAGGTGCAGGAAGTCACCGCGCTCTACAACGAGTCGCGCCAGCTGTTCGCACCCATGGGCCTGGACGTCACCACGCTGGTGATGGACGCCCGCGGCAGCTGGTCGCTGCTGCTGGGCAATGGCACGCAGGTGGTGGTGGGGCGCGCCGATGCGCGACCGCGCCTCGGCCGCTTCGCACGGATGCTGCCGCAGCTGCTTGCTGCACAGGCACAGCCTTTGGTGCGTGCCGATCTGCGCTACACCAACGGCTTCGCGCTCAGCTGGGGCGAAGCGCCAAAGGCGCCGCCGCCGGCTTCAACACCGACTCCATTGCCTGCGCCGATCGCGGTTGCAGGTCGTCTTCTGCAGGGCACTACATGAATCGCAAGGGTGACAAATCGCTGATCGTCGGACTGGATATCGGCACGTCCAAGGTGACGGCGCTGGTCGGCGAATACGCACCGGGCAATCCGATCGAAGTGATCGGCATCGGCTCGCACGAGTCGCGCGGTCTCAAGCGCGGCGTCGTCGTGGACATCGAATCCACCGTGCAGTCGATCCAGCGCGCGATCGAGGAAGCCGAGCTGATGGCCGGCTGCGAGATCCGCTCCGTCTATGCGTCGATCTCGGGCAACCACGTGCAGTGCCGCAACTCGCCCGGCATCGTGCCGATCCGCGACGGCGAAGTGACCTGGGGCGATCTTGATCGCGTGCTGGAAGCCGCCAAGGCGGTCGCGATCCCGGCCGACCAGAAGATCCTCCATGCCATCCCGCGCGAGTACAAGCTGGACAACTCGCAGGAAGGCATCCGCAACCCGGTCGGCATGACCGGCGTGCGCTTGGAAGTGGACGCGCACCTGGTGTTCTGCGCGCAGTCCGCCGCTGCCAACATCAGCAAGTGCGTGCAGCGCTGCGGGCTGCAGATCGACGACCTGATCTTCTCGTCGCTGGCCTCCAGCGTCGCCGTGCTGACCAGCGACGAGCGCGAGCTCGGCGTGGTGCTGGTCGACATGGGCGCGGGCACCACCGACCTGGCGGTGTTCGTGCAGGGCGCGATCTGCCACACCGCGTCGCTGCCGATCGCCGGCGACCAGGTGACCAACGACATCGCGCACATGCTGCGCACGCCGACGCCGGAAGCCGAGCAGATCAAGGTGCGCTACGCCTGCGCGCTCGCCCAGCTGGCGACGGCGGAAGAGAGCATCCAGGTGCCCAGCGTCGGCGACCGTCCGCCGCGTCGCCTGCCGCGCCATGCGCTGGCGCAGGCCGTGCAGCAGCGCTACGAGGAAATCTTCGAAATGGTGCAGGCCGAACTGCGCCGCTCCGGTTTCGAGGAGCGCGTGCGCGCCGGCATGGTGCTGACCGGCGGCGCCGCGAAGATGGAAGGCGTGGTCGAACTGGCCGAAGAAATGCTGCAGATGCCCGTGCGCGTCGGCATCCCGCAGCACGTCACCGGCCTGGGCGAAGTGGTTGGCAATCCGGTGCATGCCACCGGCGTCGGCCTGCTGCTGATGGGCAGCCAGATCGAACACCCCCGGCGTCCGTCGTTGCCCACGGGCAAGGCGGGCAGCTGGTTCAAGAAACTGCAGAACTGGTATCGCGGCGAGTTCTGAGTGAGGCGACATCCTCCGCGAAGTTGAAGGCGTCACGACGTTCGTTCCACCCAGCAGCACATAACTAAATAAACGAGGACAAGGACATGGCACATTTCGAACTGGTTGAAAAGATGGCCCCGAATGCGGTGATCAAGGTCGTGGGCGTGGGCGGCGGCGGCGGCAACGCCGTGGCGCACATGGTCAACGGCAGCGTGGACGGCGTGGAGTTCATCACCGCCAACACCGATTCGCAGGCGATCAAGAACTGCGGCGCCAAGCTGCAGCTGCAGTTGGGCAGCAACGTCACCAAGGGCCTGGGCGCGGGCGCGAATCCGGAAGTCGGCCGCCAGGCCGCGCTGGAAGACCGCGAGCGCATCATCGACGCCCTCGACGGCGCCGACATGGTGTTCATCACCGCCGGCATGGGTGGCGGCACCGGCACCGGCGCCGCGCCGGTCGTGGCGCAGCTGGCCAAGGAGATGGGCATCCTGACCGTCGCCGTGGTCACCAAGCCGTTCCCCTTCGAAGGCCGCCGCCGCATGCAGGTCGCGCTGAAGGGCATCGAGGAGCTGAGCCACCACTGCGACTCGCTGATCACCATCCCGAACGAAAAGCTGATCACCGTGCTCGGCCGCAACGCCACGATGATCCAGGCCTTCCGCGCCGCCAACGACGTGCTGCTCGGCGCCGTGCAGGGCATCGCCGACCTGATCGTCCGCCCGGGCCTGATCAACGTCGACTTCGCCGACGTCCGCACCGTGATGAGCGAGATGGGCCTGGCCATGATGGGTACCGGCTCGGCACGCGGCGACGACCGCGCGCAGGCCGCCGCCGAGGCCGCGATCCAGAACCCGCTGCTGGACGACGTCAATCTCAACGGCGCCAACGGCATCCTGGTCAACATCACCGCCGGCCCGGACTTCACCATGGCCGAGTTCGACGAAGTGGGTCGCACCATCGAAGGTTTCGCCTCGGAAGACGCGACCGTGGTCGTCGGCACCGTGCTGGATCCGGACATGCAGGACGAAGTGCGCGTGACCGTGGTGGCCACCGGCCTGAACCGCAATGCCGCCCGCCAGCCGGTCGGCCGTGGCGGCGACCTGCGCGAGCCGATGCGCGCGCCGATCAAGCTGGTCCGCGACGCCACCACCGGCATGCCGATCGACGACGGCTTCTCGATGGATCCGATCAGCGCCGCGACCAGTGGCCTGGGCCTGCGCCGTGGTTCGGCCTCGCCCGCGCCGTCGGCACCGGCGTCCGCGCCGGTCTCGGCGGAACTGCCGTCCGACTACCTGGACATCCCGGCGTTCCTGCGCCGCCAGGCCGACTGATGTGACGTACCCCTTCCTCCGCTCGCGGGGGAAGGAGGGGATGGGTGTCGAGCAACGCTGGCTGACGTCGACAAAGCAACGACAGCGCGAGGTCAGTCTTCGAGGCGCGCCCACCCCCACCCTCTCCCATCAACCGGGGAGGGCGCAGATGATGTGCCGTTCCATCGCCATGTCCCTTCGCTGCCGGACCTTCGCCGGTCCGGCAGCCCTTTCCCGACGGCCCTGGCAGGCCGTTGTTGCAGGGGTGGGACAGACCGGTTCTTCCGTTAAGATTCAGTGGTCTGCGTGATATTCTCGCTGCCCGCTCAGGTCCCCCCCACCTGCGATTCCTATCGATGGCCCAGCAACGCACCCTCAAGAACGTGATCCGCGCGACGGGCGTGGGGCTGCACAGTGGCGAAAAGGTCTACATGACCTTGCGTCCGGCCCCCGTGGATACCGGCATCGTGTTCCGGCGCATCGATCTGGCACCGGTGGTGGAGATTCCCGCGAGTGCGGAGCTGGTCACCGAGACCACGCTGTGCACCGGCCTGACCTGCGAAGGCGCCAAGGTGCAGACCGTCGAGCACCTGATGTCGGCCATGGCCGGCCTCGGCGTCGACAATGCCTATGTGGAACTGTCCTCGGCCGAGCTGCCGATCATGGACGGCTCCGCCGGTCCGTTCGTGTTCCTGATCCAGTCCGCCGGCATCGCCGAGCAGGACGCCCCGAAGCGCTTCATCCGCATCATCCGCCCGGTGGAAGTCACCGAGGGCGACAAGGTGGCGCGCTTCGAGCCCTACGACGGCTTCAAGCTGGGCTTCACCGTCAAGTTCGACCACCCGATGATCCCGGCCTCGCAGTCGCGGGCGGAAGTGGACTTCTCCACCGGCGCCTACATCAAGGAAGTCGCGCGCGCGCGTACGTTCGGTTTCATGCGCGACCTGGAGTACATGCGCGAGCGCAACCTCGGCCTCGGTGGCTCGATGGACAACGCGATCGTGCTGGACGAGTTCCGTGTCCTCAACGAGGACGGCCTGCGCTACGCGGACGAATTCGTCCGCCACAAGATCCTCGACGCCATCGGCGACCTGTACCTCGCCGGCAAGCCCATCCTGGGCGCCTATGAGGGCTTCAAGTCGGGCCATGCACTGAACAACAAGCTGGTCCGTGCCCTGCTGGCCGAGACCTCGGCCTGGGAAGAAGTGACCTTCGAAGAGGGCGCCAGGTCGTCCCCGGTCACTTACGCGACGCCTGCCCTGGCCATCTGAGACCGCCGTCCCGTCGGGACGGTGACCTTCCTGTCGACCGGTTTCCCATCCCCGTCACGCGCTGGCATGGGAATGGTTACGCTTGTGCGAAAGTGTGACCCGAGTCGGATTCCGGTCCGAATCCTAACGACTTGTTAACTTCTGACTAACGCCCCGACCGGCGGTGGCCGGTACCATGCCCCGTCCTTCGTGATGGCCGGGTCAATTTTTCCGCCGCCCACGATGACCGCCCCGCGGGGTGGAGGCGCCGGCGGAGTCTGGCGCCGACAGGAGGTCGAGGGCCGCTTGCAGCCCTCTGCGGGAAGCCTCCGATACGGGTACGACCGGGTCCTGCGCAGGCTTCATCAGCGGCGCGAGGCTCGTCTTGGCGGTGACTTCGGTGACCGCCAGTCCGATGGATTGGGCCACGTTGATCAATTCGGGTGCCGCCAGGCGAAGCCGG
Organism: Pseudoxanthomonas sp. PXM01; assembly: GCF_014851815.1. GTDB lineage: Bacteria > Pseudomonadota > Gammaproteobacteria > Xanthomonadales > Xanthomonadaceae > Pseudoxanthomonas_A. The sequence continues at coordinate 777,451 of NZ_JACVAJ010000002.1, read as the reverse complement.
GCGTTCCACACGGGGGAGTCGACGATAAAAACGAGCCGCTTGCCTGCCACGTTCGCCAATCGGCAATGCGGCGCCAGGGCGGGCGGAAGGCAGGGGCGAAGCTGCTGTTCCAAGGCGTCGAGCCATAGGGCGCGACGCACCGGGTCGGTGGCGGCATCCGTCAGGGCAGCCTGCAAGGCAGGTTGCGCGATGCCGGTACGGCGCGGCTTGGACTTCGAATCAGACATCGGTATCTATGAGCTTTAAGACCATCGTAAACAATTCGCGTACCTGGTGGGCCCATGCGTCCGCCCATGGTGCTTACCGCATCCGCCTCGCGTTCCACGCACGTCCGCTGGCCAGTGCCGCGGTGCTGGTCGCGGCCGGCCTGCTGGTCGGCGCGGCGGGCCGCAGCGCCGCCGGCATGGGCCAGGTGTCGCTGCTGCAGGCCAAGGCCGAGCAGCGCAATGCGGAACTGGAGCAGGTGCGCCGTGGCGCCCAGCAGGAAATCAACGCGATGGCCGCGCGCCTGGGCGAGCTGCAGGCGCAGGCCAACCGCCTGAATGCCCTGGGTGAGCGCCTGACCCGCGTAGGCCAGCTGCAGGACGGCGAGTTCGACTTCAACGAGCCGGTCGGCGTCGGCGGCAACGACGTGTCCTTCGACATGAAGCCCGCCGATCTGAAGGACGGCGTGGACAACCTGGAGCGGCAGTTCGCCGCCTCCGGTCGCCAGCTGTCGGTGCTGGAAGCGTTGCTGTTCAACCGCGAACTGGACAAGAACGCGACCCCGGGCCGCATGCCGATCGCCAACAGCTACATCACCTCCGGTTTCGGCGGTCGCGCCGACCCGTTCGGCGGCGGCGGCCAGAACCACAAGGGCATCGACTTCAAGGCGCGCGTCGGCGATCCCGTCCTGTCGGTGGCCGACGGCGTGGTGAGCTTCGCCGGCGTGAAGGGCGGCTACGGCAACGTCATCGACGTCGACCATGGCAACGGCTACGTCACCCGCTATGCGCACAACTCGCGCCTCAGCGTGCGGGCCGGCGACCTGGTGCGCGTGGGTCAGGAAGTGGCCAAGGCCGGCTCGACCGGACGCTCGACCGGCGCGCACGTGCACTTCGAAGTGTGGGAAAACGGGCGCGTGGTCAATCCGCGCAAGTTCCTGGGCGAAGGCCCGACGCCGGTGGGCCAGGTCAAGCGCGGCTGATCGCGCGGAACCAACCGGGAGCGGGGCGGTCTGACGGCCCGCCTTGATTCCTCGGGCGGCGCCCCAAGCTACAATATGGTGTTGCCAGACAGGGCGCCTTGCGCCCTGTTTCGTTTTGGGGGCGTACACGCTGCGCCACCCCGGCGTTCCCTTCCTTTCCGGTTCCCTACATGATCAACAACCTGCTCACCCGTGTCTTCGGCAGCCGCAACGAGCGCCTGCTCAAGCAGCTGCACCGCTCCGTCGACAAGATCAACGCGCTGGAAGCGGAGCTGCAGAAGCTCACCGACGAGCAGCTGAAGGCAAAGACGCCGGAGTTCCAGCAGCGCATCGCCGGCGGAGAAGCGCTCGACAAGATCCTGCCCGAAGCCTTCGCGGTCTGCCGCGAGGCCAGCCGCCGCGTGCTGGGCATGCGCCACTACGACGTGCAGCTGATCGGCGGCATGGTGCTGCACCTGGGCAAGATCGCCGAAATGCGTACCGGCGAGGGCAAGACGCTGGTCGCCACCCTGCCGACCTACCTCAATGCGCTGGAAGGCAAGGGCGTGCACGTCGTCACCGTGAACGACTACCTGGCCCGCCGCGACTCGGCCTGGATGGGTCGCCTGTACAACTGGCTGGGCCTGACGGTCGGCGTGGTGTACCCGGGCATGCCGCATGGCGACAAGAGCGCTGCCTACGCGGCCGACATCACCTACGGCACCAACAACGAATTCGGCTTCGACTACCTGCGCGACAACATGGCGATGTCGCGCGCCGACCGCTTCCAGCGTGGCCTGCACTACGCCATCGTCGACGAAGTCGACTCCATCCTGATCGACGAAGCGCGTACCCCGCTGATCATCTCCGGCCCGGCCGACGAGTCGCCCGAGCTGTACATCCGCGTCAACCGCATCGTGCCCCAGCTGATCAAGCAGGAGAGCGAGGAAGGCGAGGGCGATTACTGGGTCGACGAGAAGGGCAAGCAGGTGCACCTGTCCGAAGCGGGCATGGAGCACGCCGAGGAGCTGCTGCTGCAGGCCGGCATCATCAGCGAAGAAGAACCGCTGTACGGCGCCAACAACCTGTCGGTCGTGCACCACCTCAACGCCGCGCTGCGCGCGCACGCCATCTACCAGCGCGATGTCGACTACATCGTGCGCGACGGCGAAGTGGTCATCGTCGACGAGTTCACCGGCCGCACGCTGACGGGCCGCCGCTGGTCAGACGGCCTGCACCAGGCGGTCGAGGCGAAGGAAGGCGTGCCGGTCCAGCGCGAGAACCAGACGCTGGCCAGCGTGACGTTCCAGAACCTGTTCCGCATGTACAACAAGCTGTCCGGCATGACCGGTACGGCCGACACGGAAGCCTTCGAGTTCCAGAGCATCTACGGCCTGGAAGTCATCGTCATCCCGACCAACCGCCCGACCGTGCGCAAGGATTCGCCCGACCAGGTGTTCCTCAACCGCCAAGGCAAGTTCAAGGCGGTGCTGGCTGACATCCAGGAGTGCTACCAGCGTGGCCAGCCGGTGCTGGTCGGTACGACCTCGATCGAAACGTCGGAAATGCTGTCCGATTTCCTCAACAAGGCCGGCGTGCCGCACGAAGTGCTCAACGCCAAGCAGCACGAGCGCGAAGCGCACATCGTCGCGCAGGCCGGTCGTCCGGGTGCGATCACCATCGCCACCAACATGGCCGGCCGCGGTACCGACATCGTGCTGGGTGGTTCGCTGGAAGCCGAGTACGAAGCGCTGGGCGAAGAGGCCGATGACGCTGCGCGCGCCGCCATCAAGGCCGAGTGGCAGAAGCGCCACGACGAAGTGAAAGCCGCCGGCGGCCTGCACATCGTCGGCACCGAACGCCACGAATCGCGCCGCATCGACAACCAGCTGCGTGGCCGTTCCGGCCGTCAGGGCGATCCGGGTTCGTCCCGCTTCTACCTGTCGCTGGAAGACAACCTGATGCGCATCTTCGCCTCGGACTGGGTCCAGAAGGCGATGAAGCTGATCGGCATGAAGGAAGACGACGTCATCGAGGACAAGCTGGTCAGCCGGCAGATCGAGAAGGCGCAGCGCAAGGTGGAAGCGCACAACTTCGACATCCGCAAGAACCTGCTCGACTTCGATGACGTCAACAACGACCAGCGCAAGGTGATCTACGCCCAGCGCGACGAACTGCTCGACGCCGAATCGGTGAAGGACAACATCGACGGCATCCGCGGCGACGTGGTCGCCGAGACGGTCGCCCGCTTCGTGCCGCTGAATTCGGTGGACGAACAGTGGGACCTGCGCGGCCTGGAAAGCGAACTGGGCGAGGAGATGGGAGCAGAAATTCCCGTGACCCGCTGGCGCGAGGAGACCGACGACCTCGACGCAGAGACCATCGAGCGCCGCGTGCAGGAAGCCATGGATCAGCACTTCGCCGACAAGGAAGCCGTGGTCGGCGGCGAGACCATGCGCGCACTGGAAAAGCACATCATGCTGACCGTGCTCGACAAGAACTGGAAGGAGCACCTGGCGCGCATGGACTACCTGCGCCAGGGCATCCATCTGCGCGGCTATGCGCAGAAGCAGCCCAAGCAGGAGTACAAGAAGGAAGCCTTCGAACTGTTCTCCAGCATGCTGGAGCGGGTGAAGAGCGAAGTGGTCACCCTGCTGTCGCGCGTGCGCATCCGCAGCGAGGAAGAGGTCGCCGCACTGGAAGCGCGGGAGCGCGCCATGGCCGAGGCGCAGGCCCGGCAGATGCAGTTCCAGCACCAGGATGCCGGCGGCTACGGCGCCGACGAAGAGGCCGAACAGGCACAGCAGATCGCCGCCGCGCAGGGTGGTTACGTGCAGTCCGGCCCCGTGCCGGCGCACCGCGATGCGCCCAAGGTCGGCCGCAACGACCCGTGCCCCTGCGGCAGCGGCAAGAAGTTCAAGCACTGCCACGGCCAGCTGGCCTGAGGCTTCGCGGCATCGCCTGACGGAAAAGGCCGCGCACTGCGCGGCCTTTTCTTTGGACCTCGGCGGGCGGGGCTATTTGCGTCTACCCGCCGGTTCCCGGCAAGCTGCTTCCATGCTCACACCCCTGCGCTCCATCCATGTCATGGCTGCCGTCATCACCGACGCGCGCGGCCGCATCCTGCTGGCCCGGCGCACGGAGGGGCGCGACCTGGCCGGGCGCTGGGAGTTTCCCGGCGGCAAGCAGGAGCCGGGCGAAAGCCCCGAGGACGCGCTGGTGCGCGAGCTGCGCGAGGAGCTCGGCATCGAGGCGCGGGTGGGCGATCACGTCATCAGCGTCCCGCAACAGTACCCCGACAAGCGGCTGTGCCTGGAGGTGCGGCACCTGACGGGCTGGACCGGTACGCCGCGTGGGCATGAGGGCCAAGCGCTGGCGTGGGTCGCGCCCGACAAGCTGATGCGCTACGACATGCCGCCTGCCGACCGCCCCGTGGTGGCGGCGCTGCGGCAACCGGACCGTTATCTCGTCACGCCCGAACCGGAAGCGCTCGCCCCTTGGCTGGCCGCCCTGGAGCAGGCGCTCGCCGACGGCATCAGGCGCGTCCAGGTACGCGCGCGCAGCCTGGACGAGGGTGCATGGAAGGCGTTGGCGACGCAGGCCGTTGCGCGGTGCCGGGAGGCGGGCGTCGAGGTGCTGCTCAATGGCGATGTGGAGCTGGCGCGCGCGCTGCAGGTCGGCGTCCATCTGCGCGCTTCGCAGCTGCACGAGCGGTCGACGCGCCCGCTGCCGGAGGGTTTGCCGGTCGCGGCGTCCTGCCACGCGGCAGCGGACGTGCGTCAGGCGGAAGCGCTGGGTTGCGATTTCGCCGTCGTGGGCAGTGTCTATCCGACCCAGACCCATCCCGTCGGCGAACCGCTGGGGTGGCCCGGCTTCGCCGGTCTGCGCGAGGGCGTGTCGTTGCCGCTCTATGCCATCGGCGGCCTGGTTCCGACGGACATCCCGCAAGCGCGCCGGCACGGTGCACAGGGGATCGCCGCCATCCGGGGACTCTGGGAGCGTTAGGTCGTCGGCACGGGCGCGGCTAGCGCCAGGTAGCGCCGGTGCAGCGCATCGGCCGCGCGTTGCAGGTGGGCGATGTCGCCATCGTTGACGATGATGTCGTCGGCCAGCGCAAGCCGGTCCGCACGCGATGCCTGCGCGGCCATCATCCGCTCCGCCAGATCGGCGTCGATGCCGTCGCGCTGCATCAGTCGCGCCTTCTGCACGGCAGCGGGCGTGTCGACGACCAGGATGCGGTGCAGCCATGGATAGGCCGCACGGCCGCCGCCTTCGGTCAGGAGCGGGACCATCGCGATGGCGTAGGGACTGGTCGCGTTCCGGCAGATCTCCTGCAGGCGCACGCGAATGGCAGGGTGCAGGATCGCTTCAAGCGCACGCCGTTCCCCGTCGTTGCCGAACACCCGCTGGCGCAGGGCGGCGCGATCCAGCTGGCCATCCGCCAGCAGCACATCGCGTCCGAAACGTTCCACCACGGCGGCCAGCGCGGGCGTGCCCGGTTGCACCACCTCGCGGGCCAGCAGGTCGGCATCGGCCACGACGATGCCGTGCGCGGCGAAGGCCTTCTCCAGCGCGCTCTTTCCCGACGCGATGCCGCCGGTCAGTCCGATGAAGTAATCGCTCATGGGCGGAGTATGGAGCAGGGCATGCGGGCTCAGCCCCGAAGCGGACCTACTGCAGGCCCGCGAAGCGCAGATACGCGTCGACCATCTGGGCCGGGCCCCAGAAGAACACGATCAAACCCGCGATCGCGAGGTAGGGCCCGAACGGAATGGGGGTCGCGCGGTCACGGCCCTTGATGGCCAGCCAGGCTGAGCCCACCACGGCGCCCACCAGCGAGGAGATCAGGATGATCGGCAGCACGCCGCTCAGACCGACCCAGGCGCCCAGTGCCGCCAGCAGCTTGAAGTCGCCGCGGCCCATGCCTTCCTTGCCGGTGACCTGCTTGAAGATCCACCAGACAAGCCACAGCGAGACATAGCCCGCGATCGCGCCCAGCAGGGCGGGCTTGGCCGGCATGTAGAGGTTATCGAGGCTGCCGATCAGGCCCAGCCACATCAGCGGCAAAGTCAACTGGTCGGGCAACAGCCGCGTACGCAGGTCGATGCCGCTCAGCGCCACCAGGTAGCAGCTCAGCAGCGCCGCACCGAAGCCCTGCCAGCCGAAGCCGAACCGCCACACCGAGGCCACCGCCAGCAGGGCGGTCAGAAGCTCGACGAGGGGATACTGCGGCGAGATCGGTGCCTTGCAATGCCGGCACTTGCCGCGCAGCGCGAGCCAGCTGAACAGCGGGATGTTCTCGTACCAGGACAGCGCGGTCTTGCAGTGCGGACAGTGCGAGCGCTCGACCACGATGCCGGGCGGCGGCGGGTCGTAGAGCTCCGGTTCCTCCAGCACTTCGCGCGCGTCGCGCTTCCACTCCCACTCCAGCCGCCGTGGCAGCCGCAGGATGACCACGTTGAGGAAGCTGCCCACCAGCAGGCCGAGGCCTGCGACTACCGGGTATCCCAGTTCAGGGTGTTGATCGAGGAACGCCACGTATCAGCCGACCACCGTCGCCGCGATCTTGAAGATGGGCAGGTACATGCCGATGACCAGGCCGCCGACCAGCACGCCGATGATCACCATGATGAAGGGCTCGATCAGGCTCGACAGCGCGTCGACCGCGTTGTTGACCTCCTGCTCGAAGTACTCGGCCACCTTGAACAGCATGGTGTCCAGCGCGCCGGCTTCCTCGCCGATGGCGGTCATCTGCACCACCATGTGCGGGAACAGCTGGGTCTGCTTCATCGCCATGTTCAGCGGATAACCGACCGACACGTCGTCGCGCATGCGATGCACGGCCTTCTCGTACACAGTATTGCCGGTGGCGCCTGCCACGGTGTCCAGCGCCTCGACCAGCGGCACGCCGGCCTTGAAGGTCACCGCCGTCGTGCGCGCGAAACGCGCGACCGAGGAGTTGTGCATGATCTGGCCGATCACCGGTACCTTCAGGACCATCTTGTCGACGGCATGCTGGAAGGCGGGGGACCGCTTGAACATGAACAGTGTCAGGAAGATGGTACCCACCACCACGATCAGGATGAGCCACCACCAGCTGACCATGATACGGGACGCCCCCATGATCATCTGGGTGAAGGCGGGCAGTTCGGTGCCGAAGCTGGCGAAGGTCTTCTCGAACTCCGGGATGACGAACATCAGGATCACCGAGGTGACCAGGATGGCCACCGCGATCACCGCCGCCGGATAGAACAGCGCCTTCTTGATCTTGCCCTTGAGGGCTTCGATGTTTTCCTTGTAGTTGGCGACCGTTTCCAGCACGGTCTCCAGCACGCCGGCCGACTCGCCCGCACGGACGAGGTTGCGGTAGAGCTCGTCGAACTGCACCGGGAACTTGCTGATGGCTTCGTGCAGCGAGGAGCCGCCTTCGATGTCGAAGCGGATCTGCTCGACCATCTTCTTCATGCGGATGTTCTTCTGGCCGCTCTCGATGATCTCGAGCGACGACACGATCGGCACGCCGGACTTCATCATGGTCGCCATCTGGCGACTGAAGAACGCGATGTCCTTCGGCGTCACCGGCTTGCCGGCCGCGCCGAACAGCGGCTTGCCCTTGGGCTTGACGATGGTGGGCGTGATGCCCTGCTTGCGCAGCTCCGCACGCAGGAAGTTCGCGTTCTTGGAGTTCTGCTCGCCCTTCATCTTGACACCGCGCTTGTCGGTGCCTTCCCAGACGAACAGGCTCAGCGGGTTCTCGCGAACGGGCGCGGTTGCGGTCTTCTTCGCGGCGGAACGGGTCACGGCCATCGGTAGTCCCCTGTCCGGATTTCCCCACCCGGACTGTCAATGCCGCATGGTAGCCGGTAATCGGCCCAATGGAAGCGCCGCGCCTGTGACGGCGGCCGGGTTTCGGTGACATGAACAACCCGCAGCGGGCGAAAGCTGCCCGCGGCAGCGGTTCGCCCGGCGTTCGGGTCGTTCGCCCTCAGTCCTTGGTGACGCGATTGATCTCGGCCAGGCTGGTGACGCCGTTGCGCACCTTGAGCAGGGCCGACTTGCGCAGGTCGTTGATGCCGGCCTTCTGGGCGACCTCGGCGATCTGCAGGGCGTTGCCGCCTTCCAGCACGATTTCCTGGATCGCCTCGCTCATCGGCATCACCTGGTAGATGCCGGTACGGCCCTTGTAGCCGCTGGTGCACTCGTCGCAGCCGACGGCCTCGTAGATGGTGAATCCGGCCTGCACCTCGGCTTCACTGAAGCCCTCGGCCACGAGGGCGTGGGGCGGAATGTCCATCGGCCGCTTGCACTTGCTGCACAGGCGGCGGGCCAGGCGCTGGGCGATGACCAGCGTCACCGAACTGGTGATGTTGTAGGGTGCGATGCCCATGTTCATCAGGCGTGCGATGGTCTGGGGCGCATCGTTGGTATGCAGCGTGGACAGCACCATGTGGCCGGTCTGTGCCGCCTTGATGGCGATCTCGGCGGTTTCCAGGTCGCGGATTTCGCCGACCATGATGATGTCGGGATCCTGGCGCAGGAAGCTGCGCAGCGCGGCGGCGAAGGTCATGCCGCGACGGTTGTTCTGCTGCACCTGGTTCACGCCCGGCAGGCGGATTTCCACCGGGTCTTCCGCGGTGGAGATGTTGCGGGTCTCGTCGTTCAGGATGCCCAGCGCCGTGTACAGGCTGACCGTCTTGCCCGAGCCGGTCGGTCCGGTCACCAGCACCATGCCGTAGGGCTTGTGGATGGCCTCCTCGAACAGCTTCTGCTGGTCGGGCTCGTAGCCCAGCTTGTCGATGCCCAGTTTGGCCGCACTGCCGTCCAGGATACGCAGCACGATCTTCTCGCCGAACAGCGTCGGCAGCGAGCTGACGCGGAAGTCGATCTGCTTGGTCTTCGACAGGTTCAGCTTGATGCGGCCGTCCTGGGGGACGCGCTTTTCGGCGATGTCCAGCTGCGCCATCACCTTGATGCGCGCGGCGATGCGGTCCTTCAGCTTGGTCGGCGCCTTGGCCACCTGCTTGAGGATGCCGTCGATGCGCAGGCGGACGCGGTAGTCGGTTTCGTAGGGCTCGAAGTGGATGTCCGAGGCGCCGCGCTTGATCGCATCCACCAGCACCTTGTTGACGAACTTCACCACCGGCGTGTCGTCGCCCTTGGCGTCCACGGCATTGTCGCTGGCGCCGTCCTCGTCGCCGGCATCCACATCCAGGTTCTCCAGCCCGTCCTCATCGTCGCCGAAGCCGCCGCTGAGGCTGGCCGCGGCGCTCTGCCACTGGTCCAGCGTGCGCCGCAACTGGTCCTCGTCGACCAGGATCGGCTCGACGATCAGGTTGGTGTGGAACTTGATCTCGTCCAGCGCCGAGTGGCTGCGGGTGGGGTCGGCCACACCGACGAACAGCTTGCCGCCGCGCTTGAACAGCGGCAGCACCTGGTGCTTCTGCACCAGCTCCTCGCTGACCAGCTTGATCGCATTGTGGGCCGGGTCGAACGCGGAGGCGTCCAGCAGGGACATGCCGAATTCCATCGCGTTGGCGGCCGCCAGCTGGGGAGCGGTGACCAGGCGCTTCTCCGCGATCCACTGCGGCAACGGCATCTTGGCCTCGGTGGCGTTGGCCATCGCGGTGCGGGCGGCGGTCTCGTCCAGTGCGCCATCCTGCACCAGCCGACGGGCCAGGCCGGTGATACCTACGAGATTGGGGGCGGCGACTGCATTCATGGTGGAGGCTTCCCAAACGACAGAATCAACGATGACAAGGATATAGCGCCCGACTGCATCCCGGCGCGCCGGGTATCCCGACGATGGTCGGAGCCGTAACGGACACGGCGATGCAGCGACAGCCTACCGCAGCCATCCGGATGACGCGGTGATCAAGCCAAGCAAGGAATGCGCCAATCAACGTGCGACCGAAGCGCGCGGTCCCGGGGCGCAGCGGCAGAAACGTGATGGCGGACGCTTTCCGGGCGTGCTTCCCGGACGCTGACCGGAAGACGCTTCGCCCCCGCATCGATGCGCGCGCACCTCCTCGCGCGAAGGGGGCATGCGTCGGGATTCCCGCACTCCCTGCTTCCGGCTAAGCTTGCCGTAAAGGGGACGAACATGACCATTTCCGTCATTCTGCCTGCCAAGAACGAGGCAGAAGGGTTGCGCCGCACGTTGCCGGCACTGCTGGCGCAGGTGCCGGGCGCCGAGATCATCGTGGTCGACGATGGCTCGACCGACGACACCGCACAGGTCGCGGCGTCGCTGGGTGCGCGCGTCCTCTCCTCCCCGTACTCGATGGGCAACGGTGCCGCGATCAAGCGCGGTGCCCGCGCGGCCGCAGGCGACATCCTCGTCTTCATGGACGCGGACGGCCAGCACGACCCCGCCTGCATCCCGGCCCTGCTCGTGAAACTGGACGAGGGATACGACATGGTGGTGGGGGCGCGCGACTGGTCCGGCCAGGCCGGCGTGCATCGGGGTGCGGCGAATGCCTTCTACAACTGGCTCGCCAGCCGGATGACGGGATTCGAGGTCAAGGACCTGACCTCGGGGTTCCGCGTGGTCCGGGCGGGGCGGTTCCGCGAGTTCATCCACCTGTTGCCCAATGGCTTCAGTTATCCCACCACCAGCACCATGGCGTTCTTCCGCAGCGCCTACGCGGTGGCCTACATGCCCATCCCGGTGGCCAAGCGTGTCGGCAAGAGCCATATCCGTCCGCTCCGCGATGGTGTCCGCTTCCTGCTGATCATTTTCAAGATCGCCACCCTGTACTCGCCGCTCAAGCTGTTCGCACCGACGGCAGGCGTGTTCTTCCTGACGGCGCTCGCTTACTACGCTTTCACGTTCCTGACGCAGGGGCGCTTCACCAACATGAGCGTCCTGCTGTTCAGTGCGGCCGTCATCATTTTCCTGATCGGCCTGATCTCGGAGCAGATCACGTCGCTGACCTATCGGCGGGATGAGTAGGCATTCGCCGATGGCGGGAGGCGAGGTGCTGCCGACGCTGCTGGTGATGACGTCGACCTATCCGCGGTGGCGAGGCGACCCGGAGCCGGGATTCGTGCACGAACTGTCCAGGCGGCTCACGGACCGCTTCCAGGTCGTGGTGCTCGGACCGCACGCGCCCGGCGCGCTTCCCCGGGAAGTCCTCGATGGCGTCGAGGTCATCCGTTACCGCTATGCGCCTGAGGCGCTGGAAACGCTGGTCAATGATGGGGGCATTGTCGCCAACCTGCGCGGCAGCCCGTGGAAGCTGTTGCTGGTCCCCGGCTTTCTGCTCTCCATGGCGTGGAGCTTCTTTCGCCTGCTGAGGCGAAGGAAGATCGATGTGGTGCACGCGCACTGGTTGATCCCGCAGGGCTTCATCGCGGCGATGCTTACCTTGATCGGCGGACGAAAGCCGCCTTTTGTCGTGACGTCGCACGGCGCGGATCTGTTCGCAATGCGGTCCTGGCCACTACCCTCGATCAAGCGGTTTGTCGCGCGTCGCGCCGCCGGTACCACCGTTGTCAGCGAAGGCATGCGGGACGAAATGGGGGCGTTGGGCCTGGATGTGAAGGGTGTTGCGGTGGAGCCGATGGGCGTGGATCTGAAACAGCGCTATCGCCCGGATACGAGCGTCACCAGATCGCGGTCGCAACTCCTGTTCGTGGGTCGGCTAGTGGAAAAGAAGGGCTTGCGCCACTTGTTGGAAGCGATGCCTCTGATCAGGTCTGTCCGTCCGGACGTAACGTTGACGGTCGCCGGGTTCGGTCCCGAGCTGGATGCGAGGCGAGCGCAAGCGCAAGTGCTCGGTTTGACGGACATCGTGGAGTTCGTTGGGGCGGTGAGCCAGGACGAACTGCCCGCGCTGTATCGACGGGCGGCCCTGTTTGTCGCTCCCTTCGTCGCGGCCAAGTCGGGGGATCAGGACGGACTGGGGCTAGTGCTCATCGAGGCTCTTGGTTGCGGTTGTCCGGTCGTGGTGTCCCGTTTGCCCGCGACCCGTGCATTGACGGCGTTCTGCGCCGCGGTACATGGGGCCGAGCCAGGAGACGCTCTATCGTTGTCGGAGTCCGTTCTGCGGGCGCTCGAGGCGGACGAGTCGCCGAGGCTGCAGGATATTGCCGGATTCGATTGGGAGTCGCGTGCCGCTGCGTACGGCACGCTCCTGGAGCGTGCGATGGGGCACCCGTGAGCGCGACCTGCGGGCCAGACTTATGATCCAGACGCTGGCGAAGAGCGTCTCGGTCGTGCTCGTCTGGAATGCAGCGAGACTTGCGCTGCAATTGGCATGGGTACTGTTGCTCGCGCGCGCGCTCGGTCCGCAGGGATACGGTACGTTCTCGGGTCTGGCCGGTTTGGGATTGGCGCTCGGCGGCTTCGCGGCACTCGGGATGGGCCTGCGGCTCTACGAGAATGTCGCGCGCGACCACTCGGCACTTGCGCGCCACTGGGTGCTGGTTCGTTCTTGCCTGGCGTGGAGTGCTCCGTTGCTGCTGGCACTCTACCTCGCACTTGCCTTGTCCATGGGCGTTGATACGACAGTCCTTGTCGTCGTGTCGATCGGTATCGCCGAAGTCGTGCTGGCTCCACTCTGTGCGCAGGTTGCGTTCACGTATGCGTCCTTGGGGCGTATGGGCGAATCCGCGGCTGTACCTGTCGTGCTCTCTCTTGCCCGTGTCGTAGCAGCGGGAATCTATCTCTTCATTTGGCCTGCCGGCGACCTCAATGAGTACGTGGTGCTGCATGTTGTAGCGACGTTGCTTGCCATTTCATGGATCTGGCGTCGAGCGCACATGCAACTGGATCTTCCGCGGACGTCGCGAACGGCAGGCGCGGTGGAACTCAGGTCGGGGTTGGGTTTTGCCTCGATATGGGCGAGCGGGCTGGCGCTGACATCGCTGGACAAGACGGCGGTCATGTACGCCGGAGGCGGTGCGGTAGCCGGGGAGTACACGGCAGGCTACCGGCTGGCGTCGGTGGCGGCCTTGCCTGTGGAGGCGTTGACGACCACGATCATGCCGCGTTTGTTCAGGGCGGGAGGCGATCGGCCACTGTCGCCACACCACGTCCTGCTGCTGATTGCTGTTGTTCTGGCATATGGCGCTGTGGCCGGCTGGCTTGTCGGTCTGGCGATGGCGCTGATCACTCTCTTGCTGGGTGACGGCTTTGCCGGTCTGGTACCGCTTGCTGCGCTCGTCGCCTGGTGGGTTCCCGCGTACTGCCTGAGAATGCTGTTGGGCAATATGTTGCTTGGCTACGGACGTAAGCGCGTGCGCATAACCGTAGAGCTATCCGGCTTGGTGATGATGGTTGCGCTCATGGGCTGGTGGGTGCCTCATCTGGGTTTGGCAGGAGCATTGAAGGCTCTGCTGTGGGCGGAATGGTGGATGGCTTGTTTGAGTGTAGTGATGGTGGCGTGGGTTTCCACTGGCCATAAAGCAAGTTCGCCTGGTGTTTGAGGGTCGGGCTGGTACTGCCAGGTTGTAGAGAAGCGCATGGCCACACGGTTGATTGAATGACTTTTCTGGAGAAGGTTCATGAGGAGATTCTTGCGGGCTTTTCGGGAGTTCAACAGGAACCGCCAGTTTCTGGACCTTCCTGCATGGCATCGTGAAATCCTCGAGCGGGTTTCGCCGTTCACGATGGTGGGGGCTGAAAGTACGCTGTCTACGATTTCGGCCGTCGAGTACGTGGTCAAGCACTCGATTCCGGGCGCCATCGTTGAGTGTGGCGTGTGGCGAGGAGGGCAGATGATGGCCGCTGCGCTGACCCTGCTGAGACTTGGCGAGCAACGCGAGCTTGTACTGTTCGATACGTTTTCCGGAATGACAGAACCCGGAGCGGACGATCTGGACTTGCATGGCGAGAAAGCGGCTTCCGTTTTTCAGGAGTATTCAAAGAAGAAGGTTGGGCAGCGCTGGTGCGAAGCAGGAGTGGATGAGGTTCGTCGCAATATGGCTTCTACGGGCTATCCAATGGAGTCTTGCAGGTTTAGCCAAGGGGTCGTAGAGGAAACGATTCCCGCCGAAGCTCCAGAATGCATCGCTTACCTGCGACTGGATACCGACTGGTACGAGTCGACTCTGCACGAGTTCGAGCATCTCTATCCGAGGGTTTCAATGCGTGGCGTAGTGGTGGTCGACGACTACGGGCATTGGCAAGGCGCGAGGAAGGCCACGGACGAGTACCTCATGGCCAAGGGGATTCCGGCACTGCTGCATCGAATTGATTACACGGGCCGCCAGTTCATCAAGCCATAGTTCGGCGTAGAAGGGCGTTGAGTTGCCGCGTTGCACGTAGTCGGGATCGATTCTGTGCAATGTGGCGTAGATGGGAGCGACGCTTCCGTAGCGAGGCCCAGGGCGGGTCCGCGATAGGTTGACGTTGAGGTCTGACTGAGGCGATGTGATCCATGGATGCACAGCAAGAGAGTGAGTCGAAATCGGCCGGACACGGGCATCCTCTCGCCTGTCCGGTTTGCTCCGCAGCGGCTTATGCTTTCGATCACCCGCTCTCGGGGCGCTCGCTCAGGGCCATGGCGAATGCACTAGGCATCGAATATCTGCCTTCAACGGCCCTGGTGCAGAGTATTGCAAAGTGTGAAGGATGCGGCCTGGAGTTCGCCAACCCCATGCGGAATCCTGGCGAAGAGTTCTACGTGTGGTTGACGACCGCAAAGTTTCCGTACCCGAAACATCGTTGGGAGTGGGATGAGGCTGCAAGGATTCTGGAAGAAACATCTTCCGGTCGGAGCGCCGTGGTGCTCGATGCCGGAAGTGGCGAGGGTCGATTCCTCGAAGCAATATCAACGATCCCCGGCGTCATCGCGCACGGCATAGACCAGAATCCTGATGTCGTGGCGGCCTCGGTAGCGCGTGGCCTGAATGTGCGGCATGGTGACCTCTCGTCGTTTGGCTTGGATGGAGTCAGCCTCGACGCCGTGACCTTCTGGCATGTCGTCGAACATGTTGACGATCCCGTCGGGATGCTCGAGCGTGCTCGTGACTGCCTTAGCGAGCGCGGGCTTATCATGTTCTCAGTGCCCATCACTCCGATGAGTTACGAGCACGCCTGGCCCGATCCATTCAATATGCCGCCCCATCACCTGACGAGATGGTCGGTGAAGTCGCTTCAGGCACTGGCACATCGGCTGGATATGCATGTGAGTATGGTTTTTCCGGACGCATCATCGGTTTTCGCGCGAACGCTCAGGAGTCTGGTGTTGCAGACCAGCCCGTCCTCGGCTTCGTGGAGTCCCGCTGCGAAAGCGGTGAGCCTGCTGCGCCATCTTTTGGCTAACCCGAGCCGGCTTGTTTCTGAAGTTCGTCGACAGGCACGGCGCGAAAAGCACAACGGGAAGACACTTCCGGACGTGGTGCTTGTAGTACTTAGGAAGCGCAGCTGATGGTTCGGGGCTCATTGCCATGTGTGGCTTGACTGGCTTTCTGGGAGGAAGCGCATCGACGAGGCGAGGGTTCCTCGGCTCAGCAGCGACGGCCCTGCGCCACCGTGGTCCCGATAGCGAGGGAATATGGAATCCAGATGGCCCCGTGGGATTCGCTCACCGCAGGCTTGCCATCGTCGATCTCAGCCCTGCCGGGGCACAACCGATGGCGTCCGCGGACGAGCGATGGGTCATCGCCTTCAATGGCGAGATATACAACCACCGTGATCTCAGGGCACAGCTTGATGCCGGGCATTCGATTCCCTGGCGAGGGCACTCGGATACCGAGGTTCTGCTGGAATGCATCGCCCGCCATGGCGTGGTTGAGACGCTGGCGAGGTGCAATGGCATGTTTGCGATTGCGGTCTGGGATCGCGAGAAGCAGGAGCTGTGGCTGGCGCGGGATGCCACTGGCGAGAAGCCCCTCTACGTGGGCTGGATCGGTGGCGGCATCGCGTTTGCGTCCGAGTTGTCCGCGCTCCGTACGCACCCTGACTGGCGTGGGGGCGTCGATCATGACGCGCTGTCGTGGATGCTGGCGTTCGGCTATGTGCCTGCGCCGCTGAGCATCCATCCCGGTGTCTTCAAGCTGCCTGCGGGCGGCTGCCTCGTGCTGCGTCCCGGCGACGAAGCGCGCGTGCCCTCCTGCGAGGAATTCGCCGCCCGGCTCACGCCGTGGCATCGCCTCGAGGAACAACTGCCTGCGGACGGCGCGCGCGAGCAGGGCCTGAGCGACAACGAATGGCTCGACCGGCTTGATGCCCTGCTCGACGACGCGGTCCGCCTTCGCATGCAGGCGGATGTTCCGGTCGCTGCACTGCTCTCCGGAGGCATCGATTCGACGCTCGTCGTGTCGAGCATGGTGCGTCATGCGCCGGGGCAGGTCAGGACCTTCACCGTGGCGTTCGATGAGCCCGGCGTGGACGAATCGGCGCACGCCGCCGCCGTGGCACGCCAACTCGGCACGCTGCATGAGGAGATCCGATGCCCCGCCGGCGCCGCATTGGCATTGGTTGATCGGTTGCCGGACATCTACGACGAACCTTTCGCGGACCCCGCACAGATCCCTGCGGTGCTCGTCTCCGAGGCGGTTCGTCGAAAGGCGCCTGTCGCACTGACGGGCGATGGGGGAGATGAACTGTTCGAAGGCTATCAGCGGCATCTCGACGCGAAAGCATGGTGGAGCGCTGCAGGTAGCTTGGGCTCCCGAGGTAGGCAAGGTGTAGGTGCCGGACTGCGTACGCTCTCAGACGTGCTCCCCATCGGGAGCACATCACGCGCCAGTGGCCGGCTCGGAGGACGCCTGGCGGCGCTGGATTTCGACGACTATTACCGCCGCGTACTGCAGTTTCCCGAGTCGATGGCGCAAGGTGCACCCGAGATGAGGGGACGGTGGCCGCATTGGCCTTCGCCGCCACGCACGCTGCACGCGTCCGGGGAGCGCATGCGATTTGTCGATCAGATACTCGGGTTGCCGGAAGGGATACATACGAAGGTGGACCGGGCCAGCATGTCGGTCGGACTCGAGATGCGCGTCCCCTTGCTCGATCCACGGATCCAGGCTCTGTCGTGGCAGTTGCCCCCGGGCAGCCACGCGGGACGTGGCGAAGGGAAGCGCTGGCTGCGGGCATTGCTCACCCGGCGAATCCCGGGTGAGGTCGCGCAACGCAGGAAGCAGGGCTTCGACGTGCCGATCGGAGACTGGTTGCGGGGTCCCCTCAAGCCGTGGGCAACGGAGCTGATGTCCAGCATGGGCGACGCGCTGCCGTCACGCGCTCACGTCGACGGCATTTGGAAGGCGCATCTGTCCGGAAGGCGGGACGCCGCCTATGCCCTGTGGGCAGCGCTGTCCTACCTCGCGTGGCTGCGGCGCCATGGTTGATTCGGTCATGCGGGTGCTGGTGCTCGCGAACCTGCCGCCCTGGGTCATGGGTGGCGCGGAGCATCAGACCGCGCGTCTCATCGAGCATTGGTGCCGCTTGGGTGCGCGCGTCGAAGTGGCGGGTTTCCGCATCCCCGATGGAAACGCCAAACTCGGGCAGGCGAGCGTCAGGACACACCGGATCGGCACGATGGACAACATGGGACGTGGCATCCGCGGTGCGACATATCTCGCGTCGTTGCTGGTGTTCGTCTGGCGGAATCGCGCGCGATTCGATGTCGTCTACTGTCGGGGAATGGGGGATGCAGCACTGGGCCTGTCGTTCGCCAAATGGATCCGCATGGTGCGTTGGCCGGTGATGGTGGTTCCCATCAACGCGAAGGGACAGGGAGATGCGAGTTTCCTGCTGTCGGTGCCGGGGTGGCCGCTTTGGCGGCGCCTGCTGGACCGCCAGGTGGATGCGATCAACCTCATCAATGAGGACATTGCCGGAGAACTGGATGCAATCGGCCTGAACCGCCCGCGGCGGAGCAGGATTCCCAATGGCATCGACGTCGGGCCCCTGATCCGGCGGAATGGAGCCGGTCGCCCGAAACGCCTGATGTGGACAGGCCGTTTCGTGCACCAGAAGGGTCTGGATCTGCTCATTGACGCATTGGCACGCATCGGGCATCTCGCGGATCGGTGCATCATCGATCTCTACGGCGACGGCCCTCTGCGACAATCGCTTGCCGAGCGCGTCGACGCCGCGGAGCTGGGGCATGTCGTGCGGTTTGCCGGCGTGTTGGACAAGGATGACGTGAGGGCGAAGCTGGCGATGGCGGACGGTTTCCTGCTCCCCTCGCGTTACGAGGGGATGTCCAATTCCGCGCTGGAGGCGATGGAGGCAGGGCTTCCCGTGCTGTGCACATCCTGCGGCGGCATTGATCTTGCCGTGCAGGAGGGAGCGGGGTGGGTGTGCGCCGCAGGAGACACCGCAAGCCTGGCGTCGACGCTGGAAGCGATGCTGTCGGCGACGGACGAGGAGTGGCGCGCACGTGGCGACACGGCGAGATCGATCGTCGAGCAGCGGTTCCGTATAGAGGACGTGGCGGCACGCAATCTTGAACGGCTGGAAGCGCTTGTGGAGGCGGAGGCGTGATGCGCGTCCTGGTGATCTGCAAACGCCAGTACACCGGAAAGGATCTGGTGAATGACCGGTTCGGGAGGCTGTACCAACTGCCTGCTGGCCTGTCGAAGCTGGGAGATGAAGTACGCATCTGCACGCTCAGCTACCGTCGACGAACCGGTGCGGATGCCGGCCGCTTCGACGATGCAGGGATGGAGTGGCGTTCCCGCAATGCGATACCTGTCGGTCTCATCCGGCACGATGCCTGGCTCGATGCCATGACATCGGACTGGACGCCGGATGTCGTCTGGGCGAGCTCGGACATGCTGCAGGCGGTGTTGGCGATGCGCTGGTCGAAGCGCAGAGGCATTCCGTGCGTGATCGACCTCTACGACAACTACGAAAGTTTCGGCTTGTCGCGAACCCCTGGCTTGACCACGGCGTTCCGGTCGGCCTGCAGGCAAGCGGCTGCGCTCACGACCGTCAGCGACACGCTGTCCGACTACGTGCGTACGCGCTATCACACGACTCGCCCCATCGATGTGGTCATCAATGGCATCCGCAAGGACCTGTTCCATGAGCGGGACAAGACCCATGCACGGGCGTCGCTGGGATTGCCCCAGGATGCGCGCATCATCGGGACGGCCGGCGCACTGACGGCGGACCGGGGCATCAGCGACCTGTTCGACGCCTTCGAACGGCTTGCCCAGGACGACGCCGGCCTGTGGCTGGTCCACGCGGGCCCTACCGACGGCAGCTTCGGCCGTCGGCGCCATCCGCGGATAGTGGATCTCGGGATGTTGCCCCAACAAGGCGTGCCGGAGTTGTTGGCCGCCCTGGACGTCGGCGTAGTCTGCAATCGCGACTCCGCATTCGGGCGCTACTGCTTTCCGCTGAAGTTGCACGAAATGCTGGCGATGCGGATACCCGTGGTTGCCGCAGCATTGGGTGATGTCGAAGCGCTTCTCGCATCCAGCCCGCAATCGCTCTACGCACCGGGCGATGTGCAGATGCTGGCCGAAAGGATCTCGGCACAGTTGTCGATACCGTCCATTCCCGACGTGGCATCACCCGAATGGCAGGACTGTGCAGCCATGTTGCGGCTCACCCTGGATCGCCATGCCAGACGCACGGGGCGATCCTGAGAGGCGCGGGTTCTCCATCACCTCGTCGATATCGTCCTATGCTGCTGGCGGGTACGGATGCGAACGCCGCCTGGAGTGTCGTTCGCTCTCGTGCCGTACGTGCTGGCTTCGCTTACTGATTGCTGCCTGATGCGCGGGGCGCACCACGGCGGGACAAACCGGCGCGCTCTACCTTTTCGGCGAGGTCCGGCCTGCCCTTGTCCCGCAGCTCTCCCGCCAGTTGCTGCGGGAACGGATCTTGGGGAGCTGCCGCTTCGATGGCGCGGATGAAGTACGGCATCGCGAGGTCGGGCTCTCCCAGATCGTTCAACACGAAGTAGCCTCGTGACACCATGCTGAAAGGTTCTTCGGATGGCGGTGCACGCTCAATCAGTGTGTCGAGAACCTTGAGCAGCTCGCGCTTGTCCAGCGCCACGCCCTTGCGGAAGTGGTAGATCAGGATGTTGGGAGCACGGCGGTTGTCCCAGGTCATGTGGACGGCTTGCAACCGTTGCTGGAAGAGATCCCAGTCCGCCTGCGTGATGTCGCCGCGAAGCGTCTTCAGCACGATCAGGAGCGCAGGATTGTTAAGGGACTCCGGTGCTGCCGTCGTGCCTGCCTCGCAACTTGCGATGGCATCGTCCAGGCGCGGATTGTTCGGTGTCACCCCGCCCCCTACTTCGAAGTACTCCGCGCAGAGAGCAATCTGCGCGCGTGCGGACAGGGGCGCGTGCTGCGCGTTGGCTTCTGCCAGCGAGAGACTGCTGCGCCAGCTATGGGCGCGCAACAGGGTGGCTGTGGACAAGGCCACAAGCAAGAAGATGCATGCGCCTGCCTGGACGAGGGGTTTGATATCGATGCGCCTGAACGCGGCCGCCAGCAGGCTGCCGATGGCCAACACCGCGCCGATCAGCGCGAAGTGATTGCGGTGCTCGAAGGCCAGTTCCAGCGCGATCACGTTGCTGGTGATGCTGTGGGCGGCGAAGAACAGCAGAACGCCCAGCGAGAACAGCGGCAGCGTTGTTCGCAGCCGCCATGCACTGGCAAGCAGGGCCAGCAGGACGGCGATGGCGGGCAGGGTCGTCCAGGGCTGCAGCAGGCTACGGGAAGGCTGTAGCCAGTCGTAGTAGAACGGCATCTGTTGGGGCAGTGGCCAGACGATCTGCCACAGGTACATGCACAGCACGCGGCCCTGGGTGAGCAGGCGTTCCGGCGTGGAGAAGTTCCGATGCGCCAGCGTGTCCGGGCTCCAATGGCTGGGAACGATCACAAGTACGAACGCCGCCAAGCCGGCAAGGACCGCCAGCAGATAGCCGATGCGCAGCCGCCGGGCGAGCTGTGCGTCGGCGGCGGCGAAGCGCAATACGGTCAGCTCCAGCGCCAGCGCATAGGCAGGCAACAGCACGGAGTCTTCCTTGCAGCCCAAGGCGATGGCCCAGCACAGCACGGCCAGCAGGAAGCCCGTACGACCTGGGCGGCCGGTGACCTGGGCCTGCCGCGCCTGCAGGTAGGCCCACAGGGCGAGCACCAGGAACAGCGTGCCCATGGTCTGCATGCGCTGCACCACGTACAGCACCGAAGACACCTGCAGCGGATGGATGGCCCAGGCCAGGGCCAGGGCGGGAGCGATCCACACTACCCGCCTTGCGGATACGCCGGTCATCAGCAGCAGGCTGCGGAAGAACCAGGCGAGGACCAGTGCCGTGACGGCATGGATGATGATGTTGGTGATCTTGAACGTTGCCGGGTCCATGCTGCCGGCCCGCCAGTGGTCAATGGCGAAGCTGAGCGTGGGCAGCATCCGCAGCGTGCCGGAGCGTTGGGGCGAGGTGACCACATTGACGAGCGCTTCGGTACTCAGCTCGGTCAGCTTGAGGTTCTCGTCGTTGACGATGTTGGGCAGATCGTCAAAGACGAAGGCGCCCGGCAGGCCGGGAGTGAACAGAACGCCTGCAAGCAGGGCGACTAGCAGGGTGGGCAGCAGGAAGCGGCCGAGGGTGTGGGGCATGTACGTTCGCGTGATGGACGACCAGTGGCCGGATTATCGGCCATCGGCATCGGTCGGATGCAGCTGTCCGTACGAAGTGCTGCGCGAAGGCGGCTAGATCAGTTGAGTGAGCAGCTTCCGGTATTCATGTCGCAGTTGGTCGTGCGAGTGCCCGGCGACTGCGGAGTGCCGGTAATGTCCGTGTCGATGTCCGTGGCCGTGTCGATGCTGGCACAGGCGCTTGCCGTCGCTGCGGCGGGTGTCGAGTTGTTGTAGATCGCGGCCAACGAGAAGTTGGCGTAGTTCTTGGCCTCGGCCAAGCAGGCGGTCTCGGCCGAGCGGACGCGATAGTTGTTGTAGGCCGGCATGGCGATAGCGGCCAGGATGGCGATGATGGCCACCACGATCATCAGTTCGATCAGTGTGAAGCCGTGTGCAGAACTGCGCATGATGGTATCCCCGTTGAAAGCGTTCTCCCGCTGCTCACAAGCAAACATTGAGCCAGATGGCGGGCTGGATTTCACGAGAAGCGGGATCGGCGTCACGGATTGTGTAGCGAGAATGCGCTGATCGCGAGCAGTGACCAAAAGAAAAGCCCCTCGTAAGAGGGGCTTTTCGTGGAAACGCTTGACGCTGAACTTAGCGGCCGGCGATCGAGCAGGTCGCGGTCGTGTTGGAGCAGGTGGTATCGGCGTCGCCCGGGGCGGCCGGCGTGAACGTCGTGTTACCGGAGCCCGAGGGAGCAGCAGCCAGCGGGGTGCACGCGGAGAGGCTGGCGTGGTTGGGCAGATCCAGATCGGACACCGAAGCGGCCAGCCAGGAGTTCATGTAGGCCTTGGCTTCGCCGAGGCAGGCATTCTCGGCCGAGCGGATGCGGTAGTTGTTGTAGGCCGGCAGCGCGATGGCGGCCAGGATGGCGATGATGGCGACGACGATCATCAGTTCGATCAGGGTGAAGCCCTGGGCGTTCTTCTTCATGGTATTTCCCCTTTCAGGATTTGGCTTGATGGTTAGGGACACAAGCCCCGTGTCCCTACATGGACCGTGGGCGCCGCGTACAACATACGACGCGTGCAGGTGATGTAGAGCAGGATGCGTGCCAACTTCTGATACCCCCAGCGATTCCCCCACACTTCCCCGGGAGGAAACCCTGACACCGAAGTCGGGCGGGACTATCGCATCATTCTTTTACGTTGTGTATCGGGGAATGCGGTCAATCCCGGCTCGTGTCACAGATTGAGCGATGGATCGTTTCGGGCCGCTCTCCGCCAATCCGCTGACGCTCCCTTGGTGAGATGACGGGTTGCGTCAGAATGTGACGCTTCGCGTCACCCGGGTCACTGTGCGATGCCGTGCACGTTTGCATCGAGACATATATATAGGTGTGGCGTAAGGCCTTGAACGGCCTACTCCATGCCCAGCTTCTTGAGCTTGTAGCGCAGCGCCCGGAAGGTGATGCCCAGCTGGGCGGCCGCCTTGGTCTTGTTCCAGCGGTTCTCTTCCAGCGCCTTCTGGATGGCGGCGCGCTCCAGTTGCTCGATGTAGTCGGGCAGGGCGCCACCGGCGGCCGGGTCCACGTCCACGGCGCCGGGCGCATCGCGGACCACCTCGCCAGGACTGAAATCGCCACCGAACTTCTTGCCGGCCGGCGCCTGCGGCAGGTAGAGGTCGTCGATCTCGATGCTGTGGCCCTCGGACATGGCCAGCGCGCGCTCCAGGATGTTCTCCAGTTCGCGCACATTGCCGGGGAACGGATATCGGCCCAGCGCCTCCATCGCCTCCGGCGACACCGACGGCGCCATGCGGCCGTGCTGGGCGGCGAGCCGCTCCAGGATGGCGGTGGTCAGTTGGGCCAGGTCGCCAGTGCGTTCGCGCAGGGGCGGCACGCGCAGCTCGATGACGTTGATGCGGTAGTACAGGTCATGGCGGAAGCGGCCGTCCGCGGCCAGTTCGCCCAGGTCCTTGTGGGTGGCTGACAGGATGCGCACGTCCACCTGCACCTCACCGGAGGCGCCGACCGGGCGCACCGCCTTCTCCTGGATGGCGCGCAGCAGCTTCACCTGCATCGGCAGCGGCAGCTCGGCCACCTCGTCGAGGAACAGCGTGCCGCCATTCGCCGCCTGGAACAGGCCCTGCTTGTCGGCATGCGCACCGGTGAAGCTGCCCTTCTTGTGGCCGAAGAATTCGCTTTCCATCAGCTCGGCGGGGATCGCGCCGCAGTTGACCGGAATGAAGGGGCCGGACGCGCGCGCGCCCTGTTCGTGGATCGTGCGGGCGACCAGCTCTTTGCCGGTACCCGACTCGCCCATGATGTAGACCGGCGCCTGGCTGCGGGCGACCTTGCCGATGGTCTCGCGCAGGCCGTCCATCGCGGCCGAGGCGCCGAGCAGGCGGCTGGCCTGTTCCGGCGGTGGCGGCGGCGGCGGCGCGCGATCGCTGTTGTTCAACTCCAACGCGTGCTTGACCAGTCCGCGCAGGACGGCCAGGTCGACCGGCTTGCTGACGAAGTCGAAGGCACCGGCCTTCAGCGCTTCCACCGCCAGTTCGATGTTGCCGAACGCGGTGATCATGGCCACCGGCGTATTGGGGTAATTGCGCGAGATCTCGCCGACCAGATCGATGCCGTTGCCGTCGGGCAGGCGCATGTCGGTGAAGCAGAGGTCGTAGGTGTTGCGGCCCAGCAGCTCGCGGGCCTCGCCGAGATTGGCGGCGGTATCGATGCGCAGGCCCATGCGGCCCAGCGTCAGCGTCAGCAGTTCACGGATGTCGCGTTCGTCGTCGACGATCAGGGCGCTACGGCTTTGATTCATGCATCTCCCCTCGTGCCCCTGTGCCGCCAGTGTAACGACTGAATGTGAATCATGGTACGCGAGGTGCCGCCGGGGCGGAAAACCTGGCGGCGGCGGGCACGTCAGGCCGGCAGCAGTGCGTGCGGACCGGGCAGGGTGACGCGGAAGCAGCTGCCGCCACCGGGGACGGGCACGTATTCCAGCGTGGCCTGGTTGGCCCGGCACAGCTCGCGGGCGATATACAGGCCCAGGCCGGTGCCGTGCTCGGACGTGGTGAAGAAGGGCCGGAACAGCTGCGCGGCCACGGCCTCGGGGATGCCGGGACCACGGTCCATCACATCGATGGTCGGACGATTCTCGGCATTGAACACGCGGACGCGGATGCGTGCGGATTCGCCCGGCAGGCGGCCGTAGTTCAGCGCGTTCTGCACCAGCACGGTCACCACCTGCTGCAGGTGGCGCGGATCGACCAGTGCCGGCACCGCCTTCGCACCGATGATGGTTTCCAGCGTGTCGGTCTCGATGGACAGCGTCTGCTGGTAATCGTCGACGAAGCGCCGGACGAAGGCGTTGAGGTCGACATGCTCGGGCGTGGCGCGCTCGCGGCGGGCCAGGCCCAGCACGCTTTCGACGATGCCGTTGGTGCGCTGGCACTGCTGGTGGATGATCTGCAGCAGCCGGCGGTCGCCGTCGTTGACCTGCTGGGATTCCTCCAGCAACTGCACGGCGTAGTTGATGGCCGCCAGCGGATTGCGGATCTCGTGCGCCAGGCTGGCGGAGAAGCGGCCGAGCGCGGCCAGCGTCAGCGATTCCGCCCGGCGCGAGACCACCGTGGCGTCGTCCAGGAAGATCAGCGAGGTCTCGCTGTCGGCCAGCAGCCGGGCGAAGCGCGGCTGCACCTCGGGCTGGTCGGGCGAGAACTGCATCGGCGTCTCGTCGGTTTGCCAGCCGTTGCGCCAGCGCTGCAGGCGGCGGGCCAGTTCCGGTGCGGCATGCAGCAGGGACACGCCCTTCCCATCGGCACCCTGGCCGTCGCCGCCGTCGCCCAGCAGCAGGCTGGCGGCCTCGTTGGCCAGCTTGATGTGGTTGTCCGCATCCACCACCAGCACGCCCGTGCGCATGCGGCGGATGATCAGTTCGTTGACCTCGAACAGGTTGGCGACTTCCTCACCGCGCTTGTCCGCCAGGGCCTGACTGGTGCGCGCCTTCTGGCCGGCCTGGTGCGCCAGGTACGCCAGCGCCAGGTAGCTCACCGCGAACATGATGACCTCGGCGGCCGAGCGTGCCGTGCCGCCGTCGTGGAACTGGGTGAACAGGTACTCCCCGAACAGGCCGCCGATGGCCAGCAGGGCCACCGCCAGCGCCATCCGCGTACGCGGGAGCAGCAGCGCCGCGGCCGACACGTTGAACAGCAGCATCATCGCCACGCCGGCGGTGGCGCCGGGCAGGGCATGGGTGATGAGCGCGGCGACCAGGATGTCGATGCATACGCTGAGGAAAACGATCCAGACCAGCCACTGCACGCTGCGACCGACGAAGAACAGCACCAGCGCGAGCACCAGGTAACCCACGGCCACGACCATGCCCAGGTCTTCGTGGCGCGGCTTGCCCAGCACCTCGCCCAGCGGGCTGAACATCAGCGCAGCCAGGATCCCGGCTTCCAGCAACCGGTACAGGGCGAAGAAGTACAGTTCGCGGCGCGGTACCGATTCGAGGCGGGACAGGAGCGACTGGGCCTGGCGCAAACGCGTACTTCCCCTGTAGGCGAGGCCCACAGTATAGGCATGCGGGCCGCCGTATCGCCCAGCCACCCCTTTGCCACCAAAGGCTTAGACCCCGGGTTTTGCGCCCCCCGGCCGCGTCGGCGACAATAGGGGGCTTGCCCGGCCTCCGCCCCCACGGCCCCGGCCCGGGCAGTGTCTTCTGTTCCCTACCCACGGTGACGCATGAATTTCCACGAATATCAGGCCAAGCAGCTGCTGGCCGAGTACGGCATCCCGGTCCCGGCCGGCAAAGTCGCGGCCACGGCAGATGAAGCCGTCGCAGCCGCCCAGTCCCTCGGCAACGGCCCCTGGATGGTCAAGGCCCAGATCCACGCGGGCGGCCGCGGCAAGGCCGGCGGCGTCAAGTTCTGCAAGACCACCGACGACGTGAAGGCGGCCGCCGCCAAGATGCTCGGCACCAAGATGGCCACCTACCAGACCGCCGGCGTCGAGCTGCCGGTCAACCTGGTGCTGGTGACCACCGCCGGCGAGATCGTCAAGGAGCTCTACCTGTCGGTCCTCGTCGACCGCGGCACCAAGACCATCACCTACATCGCTTCTTCGGAAGGCGGCGTGGAGATCGAGCAGGTCGCGGCTGAGACGCCGGACAAGATCCACACGCTCAATGTCGACTTCGTCGAAGGCGTGCAGGGTTACCAAGGCCGCGAGTTCGGCTTCAAGATGGGCCTGACGGCCAAGCAGGCTGGCCAGTTCGCCAACATCATGGTGAACCTGTACCGCATCTTCAACGAGAAGGACCTGGCGCTGGTCGAGATCAACCCGCTGGCGATCCTGGACGACGGCAACCTGTACGCGTTGGACGGCAAGTTCAACAGCGACGACAACGCCAACTTCCGCCAGAAGGCGCTGGTCGCGATGCGCGACAAGAGCCAGGAAGACGAGACCGAAGTGACGGCCTCGGAGCTGGACATCAACTACGTGACCATGGACGGCAACATCGGCTGCATGGTCAACGGCGCGGGCCTGGCGATGGCCACCATGGACGTCATCAAGCTCAACGGCGGCGAGCCGGCGAACTTCCTCGACGTGGGCGGCGGCGCCAACAAGCAGCGCGTGATCGAGGCCTTCAAGCTGATCCTGTCCTCGGACAAGGTCGAAGGCATCTTCGTCAACATCTTCGGCGGCATCGTCCGCTGCGACATGATCGCCGAGGGCATCATCGCCGCGGTGAAGGAAGTGGGCGTCAAGGTGCCCGTGGTCGTGCGCCTGGAAGGCACCAACGTGGAAGAAGGCAAGCAGCTGCTGCGCGACAGCGGCATGGCCATCATTCCGGCCGACAACATCAACGACGGCGCCAAGAAGGTCGTTGAAGCGGTCAAGAACGCCGCCTAATCCACGACACCGAAGGACATCCCATGAGCGTTTTGATCAACAAGAACACCAAGGTGATCGTGCAGGGCTTCACCGGCCAGCAGGGCACCTTCCACGCCACCCAGATGATCGAGTACGGCACCCAGGTCGTCGGCGGCGTCACCCCGGGCAAGGGCGGCACCACCCACATCGACCTGCCGGTGTTCGACACCGTCGCCGATGCGGTCAAGAGCACGGGCGCCGACGCGTCCGTCATCTACGTCCCGCCGCCGTTCGCGGCCGATGCGATCCTTGAAGCGGCCGCGGCCGGCATCAAGGTCATCGTCTGCATCACCGAAGGCATCCCGGTGCTGGACATGCTGCGCGTCAAGAACGTGCTGACCCGCGCCCATCCGGACACCGTGCTGGTCGGTCCGAACTGCCCCGGCGTGATCACGCCGGGCGAGTGCAAGATCGGCATCATGCCGGGCCACATCCACAAGCCGGGCAAGATCGGCATCGTGTCGCGCTCCGGCACGCTGACCTATGAAGCGGTCAAGCAGACCACCGAAGTGGGCCTGGGCCAGTCGACCTGCATCGGCATCGGCGGCGACCCGATCAACGGCCTGAACTTCGTCGACTGCCTGAAGCTGTTCAACGAAGACCCGCAGACCGAAGGCATCATCATGGTCGGCGAAATCGGCGGCGATGCCGAGGAGGCGGGTGCCGAGTACATCAAGCAGTTCGTGAAGAAGCCGGTCGTCGGCTTCATCGCGGGCGCCTCGGCCCCGGCCGGCAAGCGCATGGGCCACGCCGGTGCGATCGCCAGCGGCGGCAAGGGCACGGCGGAAGGCAAGTTCGCGGCGATGGAAGCCGCGGGCGTGACCACCGTGCGTTCGCCGGGCGACCTGGGTGCGGCCATCGCGGCGCGCCTGAAGAAGTAAGTAGAATCGCCTGAGGCACACGAAAGGCCGCCGCGTGCGGCCTTTCGCTTTTCTGGAGACGGTATGACGGCTTCGTTACGCATCGCCATGGCGCAGTTCGACTTCCCGGTCGGCGGCGTCGCGCAGAACAGCGCCAGCATCCGGCGCATGATCGCCGAGGCGCGCGACGAGTACGGGGCGGATGTGGTGCTGTTCCCCGAACTGGCGGTCAGTGGCTACCCGCCGGAAGACTTGCTGCTGCGGCCGAGATTCCTGGCCGACTGCGAAGCGGCGCTGGCGGAGATCGCAGCGACCACGCATGGCATCGTCGCCGTGGTGGGCTGGCCGCAGAGCGCGGGCAGCGTGGTGTACAACGCGGCCAGCGTGCTGCGCGACGGTGTGGTCGAAACCACCTACCGCAAGCGCGAGCTGCCGAACTACGCGGTATTCGACGAGCGTCGCTACTTCGACGTCGACCCGGACGGCGGCGCCTGCAACTTCGAGGTCAAGGGCGTGCCGCTGGGCCTGGTGATCTGCGAGGACCTCTGGTTTCCCGAGCCGCTGGCCGACACAGCGGAGGCGGGCGCGGTGCTGACGCTGGTGCCGAATGCCTCGCCGTTCGACCGCGACAAGCATGCGCAGCGCGATGCGCTGATTGCCGAGCGTACGCGCGAGACCGGCATGGCGCTGGCCTACCTCAACGTGGTGGGCGGGCAGGATGCGGTGGTGTTCGACGGCGCCTCCGTGGTCGCCGACGGCGATGGCACCGTGCATCCGGCGGCCGCCGCGTTCACCGACCAGTGGCTGGTCGTGGACTTCGACGTGGCCACGCGCAAGTTCAGTCCGGTCGTGTGGATGGACGATGGCGACGAAAGTCGCGACGCGCTGGCCTGGCGCGCGATCGTGCGCGGCATCCGCGACTACTGCGGCAAGAACGGTTTCTCCAAGGTGTGGCTGGGGCTGTCCGGGGGTATCGATTCGGCCATCGTGCTGGCGCTGGCGGTGGATGCGCTGGGTCCGGAGAACGTCACTGCCGTGCGGTTGCCGTCGCGCTACACCGCCGGCCTGTCGAACGACCTGGCGGCCGAGCAGTGCGCGGCCCTGGGCGTGAAGCTGGAGGCGATCTCGATCGAGGCGCCGTTCAAGGGCTTCCTGGAGGCGCTCGGTCCGGTGTTCGGCGACAAGGCGGCCGACACCACCGAGGAGAACCTGCAGTCGCGCAGTCGCGGCGTGATCCTGATGGCGCTGAGCAACAAGTTCGGCGGCCTGCTGCTGACCACCGGCAACAAGAGCGAGTACGCGGTCGGCTACGCCACCATCTACGGCGACATGTGCGGCGGCTACGCGCCGATCAAGGACCTGTACAAGACCGAGGTGTTCGCGCTGGCGCGCTGGCGCAACACGGTGGGCGGTGCGCCTGTGATCCCGCCGGCGGTGATCGACCGCCCGCCGTCGGCGGAACTGCGCGAGAACCAGAAGGACCAGGATTCTCTGCCGCCGTACGATGTGCTGGATGCGATCCTGTTCCGCTACGTCGACCTGGAGCAGTCGCGCGACGAGATCGTCGCCGTCGGATTCGACGCCGCCACCGTCGACCGCATGCTGCGGCTGGTGCGCATCAACGAGTGGAAGCGCCACCAGGCCGCGCCCGGGCCGAAGGTCTCGCGCCGCGCGTTCGGCCGCGAGCGCCGCTATCCGATCACCAACAAGTACGCGCTGTGACCTCGGCCGCGCGCCGCGCCCGGCCGATACGGAGAACGACATGAGCAGGAAGAAGAAGCGCACCGCACACCGCGACCGACCCGCCACGCCCGCGCCGCGTCCGGCAACGCCGCCGGACCGGGTGATGCTGGCGCTGGCGGTGCTGGGGCTGCTGATCACCGGCTACCTGGCGTGGACGGCGGGCAGCGGCTCAGCGTCGGCGTTCTGCACCGCCGGTGGCGGCTGCGAGGCGATCCAGCGCAGCGGCTGGTCCACGCTGCTGGGCCTGCCGATGGCGTTGTGGGGCTTCGGCCTGTACGCCGTCGTCGCGTTGGTGTCGCTGGCGCGCAAGGCGTCGCCGCTGCTGCGGTGGCAACGGCAATGGCGGCTGGTGCTGCTGGGGCTGGCGATCAGCCTGTACCTGACGGCCGTAGGCAAGCTGGTGCTCGATGCGTTCTGCGTCGGCTGCCTCGCCTCGCTGGCGGTCCTGGTGGCGATGTTCGTGTGGCTGACGGTGCGTCGCCCGGCGTCGGCGCCCGGCCACGCCTGGGGGCGATGGTGGGCCGTGCAGGCCGTGCCGGTGCTGCTGATCGTGGCCGTCCTGCACGTGCACCAGAGCGGCCTGTTGCACCAGCGGCCGGAAAGCCGCCGTGCGGCCGCGCTGGCGCAGCATCTGACCGACTACGGTGCGAAGTTCTACGGCGCATCGTGGTGCGTGGAATGCAGCCGGCAGAAGCGGCACTTCGGCCATGCGGCGGAACAGCTGCCCTACATCGAGTGCTCGCCCGGCGGCCGCAACACCCCCATGACCTCCGCCTGCGCGGCGGCGGGCATCACGGTGTTCCCGACGTGGGTGATCGATGGCATCGAACACAACGGCGTGATGGAGCCGCAGCAACTGGCAGTGCTCACCCGGTTCGACTGGGACAAGGCCGGAGGCAAGGACTGACCGCCCGCGGCGGTACACGGGCAAAGAAAAAGGGCCTCGCGGCCCTTTTTCGTTCCGTGACCGGCTGGACGGTCAGTCGTTCTTGCGCTGTTCCACCGTGTTGCTCGACTTCTCGCCGGCGAACGGGTTCAGGCGACGCACCATCCACGGATAGTCCGGGAACTTGCCGGCCAGCCAGGGGTGCTTCGGGTCGTTGAGTTCAAGCACGCGCTTGGCGTCGGCGGCCAGTGCCTGGTTGCCCAGGTGGGTGTAGGCCTCGGCGAGCACGGCGACGGCATCGTACTGGTAGCTGCTCTGCGGGTAGGTTTCCAGCAGGTAGCGGGCGCGGCTGGCGGCCGACACCCATGCGTCGCGGCGCAGGTAGTAGATCGCGGTATCCAGCTCGTGCAGCGCGAACTGGTCGCGCAGCAGGATCATGCGCTGGCGCGCGTCGGCGGCGTAGCGGCTGTTGGGATAGTTCTCGGCGACGCGGGCGAAGTCGTTGTAGCCCTGCATCGGCGTGGCCAGGTCGCGGCGGCTGGCGTCGAGGCGCCACACCTTCTGCAGGAACACCGTGTCGCGGTTGGAGTTGGCCAGCCCGCGCAGGTAATACATGTACGGGATGTGGCGGTGGGTCGGGTAGGTGCGGATGAAACGGTCAATCGTGGTCACCGCGTCGTCCAGCCGGCCGGCCTTGTACTCGGCGTAGGCCGTTTCCATCAGCGCCTGCTCGGTGTACGGGCCGTATGGGTACTGGGCGATCAGGCGGCGGAAGTTCTGCAGGCCGCGGTCCCAGTTGTTGTTGACCATCGCCCGGTGGGCTTCCTCGTACATCACCTCGACGGGCTGGTTCTCGGCGGCGTCCTTCTTCTTGAAGATCTTGCCGCAGCCGGTGCCGGCGAAGGCGACGACCACGGCCAGCAGGACGAGGCGGGAGGTCGCGGAGGAGCGGGAGAAGCGGGAGAAGGCACGCTGGGTCATGGGCTGGCGGCAGGCCGCGGCAGGGAAACAGGCCGTCGATGATAGCCTAGGCGCCGCCTTCGCCATGAACATTCGGCCAATACGGACCGGATCCTGGCCTCCCTGGACGTCTTTCCGCATGACCGAACCCGATTCCCCCGACACTCCTGACACCCTCCGCACGGCCATCGTGCCCGCCGGCGCCGCCGGCCGGCGCTTCGACGCCGCCCTGGCCGAGCTGTTCCCCGAATTCTCCCGCTCGCGCCTGACCGAGTGGATCAAGTCCGGCAATGCGCTGCTGGACGGCCAGACCGTGCGGCCTCGCGATCCCGTCCGTGGCGGCGAGACCGCCAGCCTGGACGTGGTGCTGGATACCCAGACCCATGCCGAGCCGGAAGACATCCCGCTGGACATCCTGTACGAGGACGAGCACGTCTTCGTGCTGGACAAGCCGGCGGGCCTGGTGGTGCACCCGGGTGCGGGCAATCCGACCGGCACCCTGGTCAATGCGCTGCTGTTCCGCGACCCGTCGCTGTCGGCCTTGCCGCGCGCGGGCATCGTGCACCGCCTGGACAAGGACACCTCCGGGGTCATGGTGGTGGCACGCACGCTGCCGGCGCACACCTCGCTGGTGGCGCAGCTGGCCTCGCGCGATGTGCACCGCCAGTACCTGGCGGTGGTGGTCGGCGCGATGGTGTCCGGCGGCACCGCCAATGCGCCGATCGACCGCCATCCGCGCGACCGCCTGAAGATGGCGGTGCGCGAGGACGGCCGCGACGCCGTCACACACTACCGCCTGCGCGAACGCTTCCGTGCGCACACCGCGCTGGAATGCCGGCTGGAAACCGGCCGCACGCACCAGATCCGCGTACACATGGCACACATCAAGTACCCGATCATCGGCGACCCGCTGTACGGCGGTCCGCTGCGGCTGCCGAAGGGCGCGAGCGACGAACTGATCGCCGTGCTGCGCAGCTTCCGCCGGCAGGCGCTGCATGCCGAGACGCTGGAGTTCGCGCATCCCGTCAGCGGCGAGCCGGTCCGCGTCACCGCGCCGGTGCCGGCCGACATGGTGGCGTTGCTGGCGGCACTGCGCGCGGACAGCCAGGCCAAGCGCGGATGAACCGCGCGCCGTCGGTGCCCGCCGACTGGCCGGCACCCGCCGGCGTGCATGCATTCACCACGCAACGACATGGCGCCGGGTTCTCCGCGGCGCCGTTCGACACGTTCAATCTCGGAAACAGGTACGCGGCCGACGGCGATGATCCTGCGGTCGTCGCGCGCAACCGCGCGCAGTTGGTCGAGTTCGCCGGCCTGCCGTCCACGCCGCACTGGCTGAAGCAGGTGCATGGCACGGACGTGGTGCGCGTGGACGCGCCGGCCGATACCGACGCGGCCGAGCCGGTCGCCGACGCGCTGGTGACATCGACGCCGGGCGTGGTCCTCGCCATCCTCACGGCCGACTGCCTGCCGGTGGTGTTCGCCGCGAAGGATGGCCTCGAGATCGCCGCCGCGCATGCCGGCTGGCCCGGCCTGTCGAAAGGCATGCTGGAAGCCGCGCTGGATGCCATGACGACGCCCGCAGCCGACGTGGTCGCGTGGATCGGCCCGGCGGCGGGTCCGGCGCGCTACGAAGTGGGTAAGGACGTGTTCGACGTCTTCGTCGCCCACGATGCCGGCGCTGCGTCCTGCTTCATCCCGACGCGTCCCGACCACTGGCTGGCCGACCTGCCGGCATTGGCGCGTCGTCGACTGGTGGCGCGAGGCATGGCGGCCACCGACATCCATGGTGGCGACCTCTGCACGATCAGCGAGCCCGAACGCTTCTTCTCGCATCGCCGCGACGGCCGCAGCGGCCGCATTGCCACGCTCGCATGGATGCAGCCGTAAGGTCGCTGTTCGCGCAGGTGCTGGGGCCGGCGTTCGGCACGCTGGCCGCGCCGGTGCACGCACTGCACGTGGCGCAAGGGATGAATCGGTACCGGGGCGAGGTCCAGGTGGAGCGTGGAAGCACGCTGCTATCCCGACTCGTGGCGGCCGCCACGCGCCTGCCGCCTGCGGGTAACGGTCCGCTGTGCGTGGAGATCGATGCCTCGCCGCTGCAGGAACGCTGGATCCGCTTCATCGGCGGCCGCGCGATGCCGTCACGCCTGTGGCGCGAGGGCGATATGCTGTGCGAACGCCTCGGCCTGGCGACGTTCGGATTCCGGCTCGACGTCATGGACGGCACCATCACGTGGCGCGTCGTACGTGTCCGCGTATTCGGCGTGTCGCTGCCGGCGCGCTGGTTCACCGGCGTGGGGGCGCGCGAATCCGCCGACGGCGAGCGCTACCGCTTCGACGTGTGGGCATCGCTGCCGATCGCCGGCCTGCTGGTGCACTACAAGGGATGGCTGGATGTCGGGTGATCCCGCACGCAAGGAGGGGCCGGTCATCGTCTTCGATGGCGTCTGCGTGCTGTGCAACGGCTGGGTGCGCTTCCTGCTGAAGCATGATCGCGAAGGGCGCTACCGCTTCGCCGCGATGCAGTCGCAGGCGGGGCGCGCCTTGTTGGCGGGTCACGGCCTGGATCCCGACGATCCGGCCTCGTTCCTGCTGGTGGACGGCGCGCAGGCCTGGACCGACAGCGATGCGATCCGTCGAGTGCTGACCGGGCTGGGTGGCGTGTGGCGCCTGGCGACGGTGATCGCCGTGGTGCCGCGGGCAGTACGCGATCCGTTGTACCGCTTGCTGGCACGCAACCGGTACCGGTGGTTCGGCACGACGGAATGCCGCGTGCCGACGCAGGAAGAGTGGGCACGCTTCCTGGAATAGACGCACGTATCCGGTCGGCCCCCATGATCGTCATCCCGGCGCATGCCGGGACCCAGCGACTCTTTTGCCCGCAGAGAATTCGCTTCCGCATGCAAGAACCAACGGCACTGGGTCCCGGCCTACGCCGGGATGACGGCGCTCACGGACCTCAGAACGTGTAACGGACGCGCGTGTAGTAGTACGCGCCGTTGCTGCCGATCGGCGAGAGCACGTCGTACGGCAGGTTGCCGAAGTAGTAGATGTCCTCGTTCGACAGGTCCGGATACTCATCGGTCAGGTTCAGGCCGCCCAACGCCACGCTCCACCTGGACGTGAGCTTGTATTCGACCTCGGCGTCGAGCTGCCATTCGGCGCCGTAGCGCTGTTCCGGCTCGAAGCCGCCGCCGAAATTGAACACGCGCTTGGCACTGCCATGGCGGCTGACGCGGCCGAGCAGGTTCCAGCGGTCGCTGTTCCAGTTGGCGGTGAACTGCGCGCGGGTGCGCGGGGCGGCGTCGGTGAGGGTGTTGCTCTCCTCCACGCCGAACAGCTGGTAGGACGGATCCAGCGCCAGCAGCTGCGCCGGCGTGGCGACGATGTTCTTCAGCTCGGTCTTGGCGTAGCTGTAGGTGCCGGTGAGCAGCAGGTTGCCGCCGGCCAGCGCCTGGCGCCAGTTCGTCACCAGTTCCACGCCCTGCGTGCGGGTGTCGGCGGCGTTGGTGAAGAAGTTGACGCTCTGCACGCCGCGCACGCCGAACTCGTCCTCGACGAAGTCGGTCAGTGCGTCGCCGGTGATGCTCTCGGACAGTGCGATGCGGTCGTCGATCTCGATATGGAACACATCCAGCGACAGGTCGAAGTGCTCGCCGATCCGGCTGGTGAAGCCGAGGCTGGCGTTGATCGACTTCTCCGGGTCCAGCGCCTGCGCACCCAGTGCGCGGGCGATCGGGTTGTTGACCGACAGCAGGCGGCCCTGGGTCAGCTGGCCGGCGGCGCTGTAGCCGGTCGAGGTGGACTCGTAGCCGATCTGCGCCAGCGACGGCGCGCGGAAGTTGTTCGACAGCGCGCCGCGCAGCGCGAACGCCGGGGCGAATTCGTAGCGCGCGGCGACCTTGCCGGTCAGTTCGCCACCGAAGTCGCTGTAGTGCTCGTAGCGCACGGCGACGTCGGTGGTCAGCTTCTCGCCGAAGCTGCTGGACAGCGCGGCGTAGACGCTGGCGACATCACGGTCGAGGTTGGCCACGTCCTGCGGGGTCAGGCCGCCACCGGCCTGCGAACCGGTCGGGCGGTCGATGTACGGGCCGGCCGCGTAGCTGGCGGGATCGCCGGCGCCGGTCTCGTATTCCTCGAAGCGGAATTCCGCGCCGAAGGCGACGTCGTGCGTGGTGTCACCGCTGCCGAAACCACGGCTCAGGTCGAGATTGGCCAGCGTCTGCGAGGACTCGTAGTCGCCGGTCTTGAAGCGCGTCGGGCTGCTCGGGCCGAGCGAGGCATTGAGCGAATCGCGCAGGCGGTAGGTGAAGCTGTTGCCACCGTGGTTGACGCTGGCGTCGTAGTCCCAGCTGCCCCACTGGCCGCGCACACCGCCGACGACGGCGACGTCCTGGTTCTCGCCCAGCGACACCGGGCGGTAGCCATTCGGGTACACCTCCGGCCAGTTCGACACGCCGTCCGGATAGCGGAAGTAGTTGGCGCCGACGGTGTCGCGCTTGTTGTACGTGCCGAAGACGTAGAACTCCGACGCTTCGCCCACCGGCACGCCGGCGTTGATCCAGGCATTGATGTCCTTGGATTCGCCATCGCCCAGGTGGTAGTTGCGCTGGCCCTGCACGGCCAGGTTGGCCGGCGACTGGTCCCACGGCGGCACCTGGTCGAAGCCGGCGCGGTTCGTCGCCTCGCGGTTCTTCAGCTCGAAGCCGACGCGGAAGAAGCCACCATCGCCGACCGCGGTACCGACCTTGCCCGACAGGAAGCTGGTCTGGCCGTCGGTCAGCGTCTGGCCGATCGGCTCGACGTCGGTGTGATGCAGGCCGAAGCTGGCTTCCCAGGCACCACCCTCGGGCGCGTCGTCGAGGATGATGTTGACCACGCCGGCGACCGCATCGGAGCCGTACTGCGCGCCCGCACCGTCGCGCAGGACTTCGATGCGCTTGATTGCCGTCACCGGGATCGCGTTGAAGTCCACCGGCGTGGTACCGCGTCCGATCTTCGAGCCCGTCGACACCAGCGCGGTGGTGTGGCGGCGCTTGCCGTTGACCAGCACCAGCACCTGGTCGGGAGCGAGGCCGCGCAGCTGCGCCGCACGCACGTGGTCGGCGCCGCCGGAGTTGGACTGGCGCGGGAAGTTGAACGACGGCAGCAGCGCCTGCAGCGCGCTGCCCAGCTCACCGTTGAGCACGCCGGCCTTGCGGATGTCCTCGGCGGTCAGCACGTCGATCGGCGAGGTCGATTCCAGTGCCGTGCGGTCGCTGGCGCGAGTACCGGTGACGATCACCGCGTCCAGGTCGGTGGTGCCGGCGGCGGGCGCCTGCTGGGCGAATGCGGGAAAGGCGAGGGCAAGCGCGATGGCAGCGCCGAGCGGCGCCACGGTGAGGCGGGACATGGGAACTCCTGACGGGTGGGGTACGGGAAAGGTGGAGCGGACGACGGTGGCCGGATCAGCGGCAACGACAGCCGCAGCCGCCGGTCCCGTGTGGGGAGAGACCAAGGGGGACGTGGGCGGCTGCGGGTCGTGCGGTCGGCATCGGGACAAGGTGTGTCGTGTGGGTCGTCGTCCCCAGTCATTGGGCTGTGCCGGGGTGACGGAACCTTACCGTGCCGGTTCGCCTGCATGACCGTCCAAGGCCATGGCGTGATCCCATGTCCTCATAACCAGCAGTTATTTCGATGCGCGATCATGTGCGCCGACAGTACCTGTCCCCATCGGAGTGCCCCCATGCTGTTGAGAAGTCTCTTCCTGGCCACCGCGTTGCTGGCCGTGTCCGGATGCGCCAGCGTCCGCCCTGCCGACGCGCCGTCGGCCACGACCGCATCGCTGCAGGGCGATGCACTGCGTCCCGCGCAGGCCGCCGGCTGGGTGCGTAGCGAGCTGTACTTCGGTGTGGGCAAGGAAACTGGACCCGCGGACCGTCCGCAGGCCGAGACGATCACCGAGGAGCGGTGGCGCGCGTTCCTCGACAAGGAAGTGACCGCGCGCTTCCCGGACGGCCTGACCGTGTTCGACGCCTACGGCCAGTGGCTGTTCCGCGGCGCCGGCGAACCGAACCGCCTGAAGACCAAGGTGCTCGTCGTACTGCACGAGGACACGCCGCAGCGCCGCGCCGACATCGAGGCGATCCGTCTGGCATGGAAGCAGGCCACCGGCCACCAGTCGGTGCTGTGGTCCCGCCACGCGGTGGACGTATCGTTCTGAACCCGGTGCGCCCGCCGTGCGTGCGGGCGCTTATGCTGGCGGCCTTCCGCCCACCCCACTGATTCCCGACTCCATGACCGCATCGGCTACTCCCGTGCGCCGCTGGTTCGTTCCCGGCGACCTCAACGGTTTCTTCGGCCTGGTGGTGGACAACCTGTCCATCCTCGGCTTCATCGCCGCCGCGCTGATCGGCATCTTCCAGTTCCCGGCCGAGGTGGTGTTCACCCGCATGTTCCCCGGCACCGCGCTGGGCGTGCTGGTCGGCAACCTGATCTACACGTGGATGGCGCACCGGTTGGCGGCGAAGACGGGGCGCGACGACGTCACCGCGATGCCGCTGGGCCTCGACGCGCCCACCAGCATCGGCATGGCGCTGCTGGTGCTGGGTCCGGCGTTCGTCGGCTTCAAGCAGGCGGGCATGGACGAACAGGCCGCGGCCACGGCCACGTGGCAACTCGGCATGGCGTCGCTGGTGGTGATGGGCGTGCTGAAGCTGGTGCTGTCGTTCTTCGGCGATGCGGTGACGCGTGCGGTGCCGCGCGCCGGCCTGCTCGGTTCCATCGGCGGCGCGGCGCTGACGCTGCTGGGTTTCCTGCCGCTGATCGAAACGCTGCGCCAGCCCGTCGTCGGTTTCGTCACCTTCGGCCTGCTGCTGTATGTACTGGTCGCCAAGGGCAAGCTGCCGGTGAAGATTCCCGGCGTGCTGCTGGCCTTCATCGTCGGTACCACGCTGTACTACGCGCTGGGTCTTGCCGGCCTCGGTGCGCCGGGCTTCAAGGTGCCGGACGCGGTGCCGCTGGCGGTGACGCTGCCGCTACCGACGCTGGGCTGGCTGGACGGTCTGGCGTACACCGTGCCCTACCTGCCGCTGCTGCTGCCGTTCGGCCTGCTGATGGTGGTGGGCGGCATCAACGTCAGCGAAAGCGCGCGCGCTGCTGGCGACGACTACCGCACGCGCGACGTGCTGCTGGCCGAAGCGGTGTCGACACTGGTCGCCGGCTTCTGCGGCGGCGTCGCGCAGACCACGCCCTACATCGGCCAGCCCGCCTACAAGCACATGGGCGCGCGCAAGGGTTACACGCTGCTGACCGGCCTTTTCATCGGCCTGGGCGGCGTGCTGGGCTACGTATCGGGCCTGGTGCAGTGGCTGCCGGTCGCGGTGCTGGCGCCGATCATCGTCTACGTCGGCCTGGACATCACCGTGCAGGCCTTCACCGAAACACCGCGCAAGCACGCCATCGCGGTGGCGCTGGGCTTCCTGCCGTCGGTGGCGTACCTGCTGACGATCAAGTTCGGCAATCCGGCGTGGATCGCGCCGGACCACTTCGCCGGCCTGTACGAAGGCGTCGACGGCCACGGCCTGCCGGACCTGGCGACGATCGTGACGCTCGGCAATGGCTTCATCATCACCGCGATGATCTGGACCACGGCGCTGGTGGCGATGATCGACGGACGCAACGGCCGCGCCGTCGTCGCGCTGCTGGTGGGTGCCGTGCTGACGCTGTTCGGCATCATCCACTCGGTCGACCCGCGCGGCGGCATCTACCTGCCGTGGGACGTCGAAGGTCTGCGCGCGACCATCCTGTGGCAGTTCGCCGGCGCCTATGCCGCGCTGGCGGTGCTGCTGGGCCTGCTGTCGCTGCAGAAGCCGACGGCTCCGGTCGCCGAGTGACCCTCCCGGTATCGACATGAGTGGTGGGCCAAGGCCCACCCAACGGTGAATTCCGGTCTCAACCGGTCTTGAAACACCGGCGCTTAACCGCATCTGGGTAGCATCGGCTGGCGTTCGCCGGCCCCTACTTCCTTGAGGTTCTTCCGATGCGGATGGACAAACTGACCTCGCGTTTCCAGCAGTCGCTGGCCGACGCGCAGTCGCTGGCCGTGGGCCGCGACCACACCATGATCGAACCCGTCCACGTGCTGACCGCACTGCTCGAACAGCAGGGCGGCAGCTCGCGGCCGTTGCTGGCGCAGGCCGGCGTCAACGTGCCCGTGCTGCGCGAGCGGCTGGGCGAAGCGCTGGAGAAGCTGCCGAAGGTGACCGGCCAGGCCGGTAATCTCTCCATCGGCAACGATCTGTCGCGCCTGCTCAACGTCACCGACAAGCTCGCGCAGGACGCCGGCGATACCTACATCGCCAGCGAGTGGTTCCTGCTGGCCGCGCTGGACGACAGCGGGGCCGCCGGCCAGGAGCTGAAGGCCAGCGGTGCCGACAAGCAGAAGCTGCGCACCGCGATTGAGCGCCTGCGCGGTGGCGAGAAGGTGCAGTCCGAGAACGCCGAAGACCAGCGCCAGGCGCTGGAGAAGTACACCATCGACCTGACCGAGCGCGCCGAGATCGGCAAGCTCGACCCGGTGATCGGCCGCGACGAGGAGATCCGCCGCACCATCCAGGTCCTGCAGCGGCGTACCAAGAACAACCCGGTGCTGATCGGCGAGCCGGGCGTGGGCAAGACCGCCATCGTCGAAGGCCTGGCGCAGCGCATCGTCAACGGCGAAGTACCTGAAGGCCTGCGCGGCAAGCGCGTGCTGTCGCTGGACATGGGCGCGCTGATCGCCGGCGCCAAGTTCCGCGGCGAATTCGAGGAGCGCCTGAAGGGCGTGCTCAACGACCTAGCCAAGAACGAAGGCCAGATCATCCTGTTCATCGATGAGCTGCACACCATGGTCGGCGCCGGCAAGGCGGAAGGCTCGATGGATGCCGGCAACATGCTGAAGCCCGCGCTGGCGCGCGGCGAACTGCACTGCATCGGTGCGACCACGCTGGATGAGTACCGCAAGTACGTCGAGAAGGACGCCGCGCTGGAGCGCCGCTTCCAGAAGGTGTTCGTCGGCGAACCCAGCGTCGAGGACACCATCGCCATCCTGCGTGGGTTGAAGGAGAAGTACGCCGTGCACCACGGCGTCGAGATCACCGATCCGGCGATCGTCGCCGCCGCGCAGCTGAGCCACCGCTACATCGCCGACCGCCAGTTGCCGGACAAGGCCATCGACCTGATGGACGAGGCCGCCAGCCGCATCCGCATGGAGATCGACTCCAAGCCGGAAGAGATGGACCGCATGGAGCGCCGGCTGATCCAGCTGAAGATCCAGCGCGAGGCCTTGAAGAAGGAAAAGGACGCGCAGTCCAAGCAGCGCCTGGCCGATCTCGAGACCGAGATCGAAGCGCTGCAGCGCGAGTTCAACGACCTGGAGGAAATCTGGAAGGCGGAGAAAGCCACGCTGACCGGCGCGACCAAGATCAAGGAGCAGATCGAGCGCGTGAAACTGGAACTGGAAGCCGCGCAGCGCAAGCAGGACTACGCACGCATGAGCGAGCTGCAGTACGGCCAGCTGCCGGAACTGGAGAAGCAGCTCTCCGCCGCGCAGGAAGCCGAGCAGAAGGGCTTCAAGCTGCTGCAGGACAAGGTGACCGACGAGGAAATCGCCGAAGTCGTCAGCCGCTGGACCGGTATCCCGGTCAGCAAGATGCTGGAGGGTGAGCGCGAGAAGCTGCTGCAGATGGAGCAGTCGCTGCGTGGTCGCGTGATCGGCCAGGAAGAGGCGATCAGGGTCGTGTCCGATGCGGTGCGCCGTTCGCGCGCCGGCATTTCCGATCCCGACCGCCCCAGTGGCTCGTTCCTGTTCCTGGGTCCGACCGGCGTCGGCAAGACCGAGCTGTGCAAGGCGCTGGCCGAGTTCCTGTTCGACAGCAGCGACGCGATGATCCGCATCGACATGAGCGAGTTCATGGAGAAGCACGCGGTCAGCCGGCTGGTCGGCGCTCCCCCGGGCTATGTCGGCTACGAGGAA
Source organism: Pseudoxanthomonas sp. PXM01 (assembly GCF_014851815.1). Taxonomy (GTDB): domain Bacteria; phylum Pseudomonadota; class Gammaproteobacteria; order Xanthomonadales; family Xanthomonadaceae; genus Pseudoxanthomonas_A. The sequence continues at coordinate 735,399 of NZ_JACVAJ010000002.1, read as the reverse complement.
GGCGGTTACCTGACCGAGGCCGTGCGTCGCCGTCCGTACAGCGTGATCCTGCTGGACGAGGTGGAGAAAGCGCATCCGGATGTGTTCAACATCCTGCTGCAAGTGCTCGACGACGGCCGCCTGACCGATGGGCAGGGCCGCACGGTCGACTTCCGCAACACCGTCATCGTGATGACCTCGAACCTCGGCTCCAGCCTGATCCAGGAGATGTCCGAGAGCGACGGCTCGGTCGACAGTCCGGAGCGATACACGCAGATGAAGGCCGGGGTGATGGCCGTGGTGCAGGCGCACTTCCGGCCGGAGTTCATCAACCGGCTGGACGACATCGTCGTGTTCCACCCGCTCGACAAGGCGCAGATCCGCGAGATCGCGCGCATCCAGACGCGCTACCTGGGCAAGCGACTGGCCGAGCGCCAGATCGCGCTGGAGCTGGACGATTCGGCGCTGACGCTGCTGGGCAACGTCGGCTTCGATCCGGTGTACGGCGCACGGCCGCTGAAGCGGGCCATCCAGGCGCAGCTGGAAAACCCGCTGGCGCACAAGATCCTGTCCGGCGCATTCGCTGCGGGCGACACGGTGCGCGTGCGCGCGGAAGGCGGGCAGTTGGTGTTCGACGTCGCGCGCTGACCGGTGGTCGGCGCAGGCGTGTCCTGCTTTCGTCCGTCACCGCGTAGTAGTACGTTATGGTGTAGCCCGCGATGGGGCAGGGCTGCGCCACGTCGAGCATCCGCTGGCGGCGAGCACTCTGGGGCAAGGACCGACCGATGGCCGATCATGCAGGGCAACCGGTGCGTGGCCTGGGCGGGAGCATGCAGGTGCTCGTGCTCGGGGGCCTGTGCCTGCTGCTGCAGCAGGTGCCCATCCGCTACCGGATCGATTTCTTCGGCGAGATCGCCGACGCCTCGCTCATCCATCTGCATACCGGGCTACTGCTGGCCATCGCCATGCTGGTGCGCGACCGTCGCGTGGTGGCGGGTTGCTTCGCGCTGACGTTCGTCGGCTGGACGCTGCGCCAGCTGTACCTGTTCGACGACGGGCAACCGACATGGATGCTGGCGTGGGGTGCCGCGACCTACCTGCTGCAGTTCGCCTGGACCCTGGCGTGCGTACGCTGGATGGGATGGCCTCGTAACGCGGGCGCGCGCCTGCAGCGGGGCGACCTGGTGCGGTTCGCGGCGATCGGCCTGCTGGTGTTCCCGCTGGTGATGGCCCTGCTCGGGCTCAGCATCGTGCTGGTGTCGTCGCCGGCCGATGCGCTGAGTGCGGCATTCCAGATGTTCTTCGCCAAGCAGTTCGGCGTGGTGGTCGTGACCCTGCCGCTGGTCATCGGCTGGCTGGAGCGCAGCGAACCCACGCCGCGCGCCGGCACCGGTACGCACTGGTTGTGGCCACTGACGTTGGGCCTGGGGCTTGCGATCAGCCTGTGGGCGGCGGTGCAGGTGCGCCACGCCTTCAACGGCTTCGCCACGCTGCTGTCCGGGCCCGTGCTGATGGACTACCGGTTCGCGGTGCTGGTCGTGCTCGCCTGGTGCATGCTGAGGTTGTCTCCACGCTGGGCCATGCTGTCGCTGTCGCTGACCCTGCTGCTGCTGGTCGGCATGGTGGCCGGCACGGCCGAGTACGCCAACACGCCCGTGGGCTTCTTCAACCTGCTGCACATCGCGGTGGAGATGAACATCCTGCTGCTGGCGATGCTGTACCTGTGGCTGACCAACCGCGACCGGTCCGCACTGGCCGAGCAGCTGTCGGAAGAGACGCAGCGTGATCAGGTGACGGGCCTGCCCAACCTCAAGGCGCTGCGGGAGCGCACGGGCCGCCCACTGCCGCGGGCCGAACTGGGCTACCTGCTGCTCGACCAGACCGACACGCTGGTCGCCGGCTTCGGCCTCGATACGCAGGCGCAGGCGATGAACGCGACGGCGCGCCGCCTGGAGGATCTGGTCGAGACCTATTACGTGGGCACCGGCCAGTTCGCGCTGTTGCCCCGGCCCGGACGCGACGCGGACCTGTGGGAGCGCGTGATGGCGCGGGTGGAGCATGCCGAGATTGATGTCGGCGGCGAACCCATCCGCCTGCTGCCTTATCTCGGCGTGGCGGCGTTCAGCGGCACCCACGCCAGCGTGATCGACGGCGCCGTGCTGGCCGCGTCGCACCTGGCGTTCGAAGCCCGCCAGCACGGCGAACTGCGGCCGCGCTACAGCGAGGTCGGCGACACGCAGGTACGTCGCACCCACCGTCGCCAGCTGCACGACGCCACCGAGGCGCTGGCCAGCCTGCGCAGCGAGCGCGTGGCCTTGTACTTCCAGCCGATCCGCGACCTCACCGCCGACATGGGAGCCAGTGCCGAACCGCGGATGCTCGCCGGCGAAGTGCTCTGCCGTCTGATTGACGAGCGCGGCGAGATCATGTCGCCCGCGCGCTTCATGGCGCCACTGGAGGCGGCCGGGCGCGGTGCAGAGCTCGACCTGGCGGTCATGCGCGCATTGTTCCGGCTGCTGCGGAAATCCCCCGGCGCGCTGCCCCACTGCCGTGAGATCGCGATCAACCTCACCGGCCAGAGCCTGGCCTCGATGAGCTTCCAGGTCGAACTGCGCACGTTGCTGGCCGGGTCGCCGCTGCCGATGAGTGCGCTGTGCTTCGAGGTCACCGAAACCGCCGCCATCTCCAACACGGCCGCCGCCAGCCATCTGCTCACCGACCTGCGTGCGCTGGGCTGCCACATCGCCATCGACGATTTCGGCACCGGCATGCAGAGCTTCGCCCGTCTGCGCGAGCTGCCGGTCGACGTGATCAAGATCGACGGTTCCTTCGTGCGCAACGTTGCCCAGCTCGGCAAGGACTATGCGGTCGTGCAGGCGTCGGTCGCGGTGGCCAAGGCCTTCGGTGCGACCACGGTGGCCGAGTTCGTCGAGGACGAGGACACCGAGTTCTGCCTGCGGCGCCTCGGCGTGCACCGCGTGCAGGGTTATCTCTATGGCGCACCGCGCCCGCTGGCGGAGGTCCTGGCGGACGTGGCGGCCGAAGCGCAGGCCGCGCGCGACTGAGTCCGGACTCAGGCCGTCGCGCGTTGCGGGCGGTAGGGGGGCGTGGACATCACCATTTCCGCCAGCGAGAACGCCAGTTCGCGTTCGGCCAGCACTGCGCCGTCGGCGCCGTGTTCCAGCAGGTGCTTCACCTCGCCCTCGCTGTGCGCCCGTGCGAGCAGCGTCAGGCCGGGGTTGATGGCGCGCAGCTTGGCCAATGCCTCACCGGCCTCCAGCGGCTGCGGAATCGCCAGCACCGCGATCTTGGCGCGCTCCGGATGCGCTTCGGCCAGCACGCGATCGGCAGCGGCGCTGCCGCGGATCGCCGGGATGCCGGCATCGTGCGCGCGGGCGACGTGGTCGCCGTTGTCGTCGATCACGATCAGCGGCACGCCGCGGTCGCGCAGGACGCGCGCCAGTTCGCTGCCCACGCGGCCGTAGCCGATGATGATGGCGTGGTCGGTAACGTCCAGCGACGGGCCCGGCGGCACTTCGGGTACGACCGGTGCGGGGGCCAGGGCTTCCTGCTTCTTCTGCCAGCGGTCCAGCCAGGTGAACAGGAAGGGGTTGGCGATGATCGACAGCAGCGAGCCGGCGAGGATCAGGTCGCGTCCCTCCGGCGGCAGGATCTTCAGCGCGACACCCAGTGCGGCGAGGATGAAGGAGAACTCGCCGATCTGCGCCAGGCTGACCGAGATCGTCAGCGCCGTGCCGGTGGGGTGCTTGAACGCCTTGACGATGTAGTAGGCGGCCACCGACTTGCCCAGCACGATGATGCCGAACGTGGCCAGCACCTGCCAGGGATGCGCCACGACGATCGCCGGGTTGAACAGCATGCCCACCGAGACGAAGAACAGCACGGCGAATGCGTCGCGCAGCGGCAGCGAGTCGTTGGCGGCCTTGTGGCTCAGCTCCGACTCGTTGAGCAGCATGCCGGCGAAGAACGCGCCCAGCGCGAACGACACGCCGAACAGCATCGCCGAGCCGAACGCCACGCCCAGTGCGATGGCCAGCACTGACAGGGTGAACAGCTCGCGCGAGCCCGTGGCCGCGATCTTCTCCAGCGTCCACGGAATCACGCGGCGGCCGACCAGCAGCATGAAGGCGACGAAGGCGCCCAGCTTGATGAAGGTCCAGGCGATCTCCACCGCGAAGCGGCCGAAGGTCGCCGGCTCGTCGCCGTTGTCGGGACCGAAGGTGGAGGCCAGCACCGGCAGCATCACCAGCGCGAGCACCATCACCAGGTCTTCGACGATCAGCCAGCCCACGGCGATGCGGCCGCGCTTGGTCTCCAGCAGGCGGCGTTCCTCCATCGCCCGCAACAGCACCACCGTGCTCGCCACTGACAACGCGAGGCCGAACACGAACCCGTTGAGCGGCGTCCAGCCCATGCCCCACGCCAGCGCCCAGCCGAGGCCGGTGGCGACCAGTATCTGCACGATCGCGCCCGGAATGGCGATCGCCTTCACTTCCAGCAGGTCTTCCAGCGAGAAATGCAGGCCCACGCCGAACATCAGCAGCATCACGCCGAGTTCGGACAGCTGGGTGGCGAGTTCCTGGTCGGCGACGAAGCCGGGGGTGAACGGACCGACGAAGATGCCGGCGACCAGATAACCGACCAGCGGCGAGAAGCGCAGCTTGTGGGCGATCGCCCCCAGCACGAAGGCCAGGGCCAGGCCCACCGCGATGATGTTGATCAGGTCGGTGTCATGATGCATCGACGGGCGTTCTTCCTCTGCATGAGGGGCGAGTGTCGCCGATGCGGACACCCTGCGGCAAACGCGCGTCGCGCGCGTCCATCGCGGCGCACAGCGCATTCCGCTGCCGCCACAACGGAAACGCCCCGCGCGGGGCGGGGCGTTCCGGAGCGCTCAGGCGATGAGGCCCGTTACCACCGGTAGGCGATGCGCCCGTAGACGTACGCACCATTGAAGCCGCCCGGCGACTGGCTACTGTAGGGGAACTGGCCACTGTTCGAGTTCGGGAAGATGGTGCGATCCGGGTACTCGTCCAGCAGGTTGTCCGCACCCAGCGTCAGCGTCCAGTTCTCGCTCGGACGGTAGCTGGTGGACGCGTCCAGGATCCACTTGGCGCCGTAGGTCTGGTCGTTGGCGGGATTGCCGGTCTCGCTGATGCGCGTGGTGAACTCGCCGTAACGGGTGGCGCCGAAGGTGAAGTCCCAGCGGGCCAGCTTCCACGCTGCCGTCAGCGTGGTCTTGTCGCGCGGATAGCCCTCTTCGATGCGGCCCTGTTCGTCGCGGCCGATGCGCCACAGGTTCGCGCCCAGCGCGGTCAGTTCGGCGGGATTCGGCGCGATGCGCTGGATCTCGGTCTTGTTGTGGTTGTAGCCGGCGGTCAGGGCGAGGCTGCTGTTCTCGAACGGCACCGTGTACTGCGCGATCACGTCGATACCGCGGGTGCGGGTGTCGGCGGCGTTGGTGAAGTAGCGCGCGCTGGTGACGCCGTTGACGCCCAGGCTGGACAGCAGCGCCTGCGCTGCGGCGTTGCCGCCCAGCAGCAGATTGGAGGACAGCACGATGCGGTCGTCGATGTCGATCTGGTACGCGTCGATGGTCACGTACAGGCGATCGATCGGCTGCAGCACCAGGCCCACGCCGTACGACAGCGAGGTCTCCGCGGTCAGCGGATCGGCGCCCAGCGCCTGTGCGACGGCGCCGGTCGCGGGGAAGGTGCCGGATTCGAAGAAGCGGTCGAGCGAGGCGTTGTACTGCGAGGTCACCACCTGGTAGTACTGCTGCGCGAGCGCCGGGGCACGGAAGCCGCTGGCGACCGTGGCGCGCAGCGCCACCGCATCGGTGAAGGCGTAGCGTGCGGACAGCTTGCCCGACACCTCGCTGCCGAAGTCGGAATAGTCCTCGTAGCGTCCGGCGATGCCGGCGGAGAACTTCTCTGTGAGGTCGGCTTCCAGGCCCACATAGGCCGCGTAGCTGTCGCGATCCGAATGCACGGCGTTGGCCGGGGTGAAGCCGGCGAAGCCCTGCGCGCCGCTGCCGGTGTACGAATTCAGCTCGCCCGGCGACTGGTTCCACTTCTCCTGGCGGTACTCGGCGCCGAACGACAGCGTGGCGGGATAGGCCAGTCCGATCTCCAGCGGCTTGCTGACGTCGGCATTCAGCACGTTCTGGGTGTACTCAAGCGCGCCGTCGTAGAAGCGTCGCGGGCTGTTCACGCCCAGACTGTAGTTGATGCTGTTCTGGGTGTAGAACTTCAGGTGGTTGTAGCCGTAGTTGTAGCTGACGTCCCACTTCCAGCCGCTTTCGGTGTCGCCCTTGATGCCGGCGACCAGCGAGCGGTCCTGCGACAGCTGGTTGATCTCGGGCACGTAGCCCTCCGGATACACCTGCGGCACGAGTGCGTTGTGGCCGATCGAGCGGTAGAAGGCGAACGAGACGATGTCGCGGTTGCTGGCGATGGCGGTGGCGTAGGCACTGACGTTGTCGCTGAAGTCGAAACCGGCGTTCGCAGACACCGCGCCCGCGTCCACCTTCGGATCGCCGTAGACGAAGGCGACCTGGCCGATCGCCGGGTTGTTGCCGGTGTTGGGCGAGGTGCCCTGGTACGGCCCGGCGCGATCGGTCTTGTCCTGCTGGGTCAGCTGCCCGGCGACATGCACGAAGCCGCGGCCATCGCCGAACGACACGCCGGCATCGCCGGAGAGCTGCGTATTGCCGCCGTCGCCGGCGGAGTAACCGCCCACGTCGACCGCCAGGCTGCCGCCCTTGCCGGCGCCCTTCAGCACGATGTTGACGACACCGGCGATGGCGTCGGAGCCGTACTGCGCGGACGCGCCGTCGCGCAGCACTTCCACGCGCTCGATTGCCGACACCGGGATCGCGTTGAGATCCACCGCGGACGAGCCGCGGCCGATGCTGCCGTTGACGTTGACCAGCGCCGAGATGTGGCGGCGCTTGCCGTTGACGAGGATCAGGACCTGGTCGGGCGACAGGCCGCGCAACTGCGCCGGGCGCACGCCGCTGGTGCCGTCGGTGACGGCCGGACGCGGGAAGTTCAGCGAGGGCAGGGCGCGGGCCAGCGCGGTGGCCAGTTCCGTGGTGCCGGTCGATTGCAGGACTTCCGGCGTGATGATGTCGATGGGCGACTGGGACTCGGCGACCGTGCGGTCGGAGACGCGGGTACCCGTGACGATCAGGGTGTCCAGCGTGCGGGCGTCGGCGGGGGCCGATTCCTGCGCGAAAGCGGTGGGGGCGACCAGGGCCAGGCTGATGGCGAGGGTCAGGGGCGACAGCGTGCGGGTCATGGGGGAGCTCCGGGAAAGACAGCGAAGTGCGACTTCAAGTGGATCAGGGCTTGCAAAGTTTCCTTTGAAACCATGGACTTAGATGCTACCTGTTCTGGTTACAGGGGTGGAAAGGGCATGTCAATGCTTTGTTAACAAGTGTGAGGAGGTGCGCTATCGATAAACTACGCGGCCGCGTCCCCCCAAATCCCCGTAGGTTGTTTCTTGATTGCCCTTCGTAATTTCGCGCTCCGCCGCGGCGAGCGCCTGCTGCTGTCCAACGTCGACCTGACCCTGCACGCCGGCTACCGCGTGGGCGTGGTCGGTCGCAACGGTGCGGGCAAATCCAGCCTGTTCGCCGCCGTCCAGGGTGAACTGGAAGCGGACAAGGGCGACCTCGACCTGCCCGGCAAGGTGCGCATCGCCAGCGTGGCGCAGGAAACCCCGTCGCTGCCCGACCCGGCCCTGACGTTCGTGCTCGGCGGCGATACCGAAGTCGCCGCGGTGCTGCAGGCCGAAGCCGATGCCAGCGCGCGCGAAGACTGGGAAGCGGTCGCCAACGCGCACCAGAAGATGGCCGAACTCGGCGCCTACGATGCCGAAGCGCGCGCGGGCAAGCTGCTGCACGGCCTCGGCTTCCCGGCCGATACGCACCACCGTGCGGTGTCGTCGTTCTCCGGCGGCTGGCGCGTGCGCCTGAACCTGGCGCGCGCACTGATGATGCCCAGCGACCTGCTGCTGCTCGACGAACCCACCAACCACCTCGACATGGACGCGGTGCTCTGGCTGGAGCAGTGGCTGCTGAAGTACCCCGGCACGCTGCTGCTGATCTCGCACGACCGCGAATTCCTCGACAACGTCGCCACCCACACGCTGCACCTGCACGGCGGCGGCGCCAAGCTGTACACCGGCGGCTATACCGACTTCGAACGCCAGCGCGCCGAACAGCTGCGCCAGCAGCAGATCGCGCACGAAAAGGAACAGGCCGAACGCGCGCACCTGCAGAGCTTCATCGACCGTTTCAAGGCCAAGGCCTCGAAGGCGGCGCAGGCGCAGAGCCGCATGAAGCGCCTGGCCAAGCTCGCCGGTACCGAGGCGGTGCGCGCCGAGCGCGAGTTCCGCATCGAATTCGCCGAGCCGGCCAAGCTCCCGTTCTCGCTGATCCGCCTGAACCACGTCGAGGCCGGCTATGGTCCCGGTGCGGTGATCCTGCACGACGTCGGTTTCGGCCTGGAAGCGGGACAGCGCATCGGTCTGCTTGGCCCGAACGGCGCCGGCAAGACCACGCTGGTGAAGACGCTGGTGGGCGAACTGGCGGTGATGGCGGGCGACCGCATGGCGCATCCGGACCTGCGCATCGGCTACTTCGCGCAGCACACGGTGGAGTCGCTACACGAAGGCCAGTCGCCGATGGACCATTTCCGCGACCTGTCGCCGGACGCCAGCAACCAGTCGTTCCGCGACTTCCTCGGCAAGTGGAACTTCCCCGGCGATCGCGCCTTCGAGCCGGTCGACGGCTTCTCCGGTGGCGAACGCGCGCGCCTCGCGCTGGCGCTGATCGCGTGGCAGCAGCCGAACGTGCTGCTGCTCGACGAACCGACCAACCACCTCGATCTGGAAATGCGCGAGGCGCTGGCCGAGGCACTCAGCGATTTCGACGGCGCCATCGTGATGGTGTCGCATGATCGCCACCTGATCGGCCTGGTCTGCGACACGTTCTGGCGCGTCGCCGATGGCGTGGTCGAACCCTTCGCCGGCGATCTCGACGAATATGCCGCCTGGCTGCGCACGCGCGCCTCGGCGCAGGGCAGCAAACCGCTGCGCAGCGAGCCGGCGCCCGCACCGAAGACCGCGCCGGCCCCTGCGCGCAAGGTCAATCCGGTGAAGCTGGCCGCCGCGGAAGCCAAGGTCGCCGAACTGGAAGGCAAGCTGGCCGACGTGGACGCGCAGCTCGCGGACCCGAACAGCTACGCCGATGCCGACCTCGCCGCACGGCTGGGCCGGGACCGCGAAGCGCTGCAGGAGCAGCTGTCCAAGGCCGAGGAGGCCTGGTCGGCGCTGTACGACGAGGCGTGACCCGCATCTGCAGGATGCGGTAGGCTGGCCCCCGCGGATGCCGCTTGGGGAAGTGGCCGCACGGGGGCAGGACATGGGGAAGCAGCAGGCAAGGACCGCCGCGATCGTCGCGCTGGTGGCGTTGGTGGGATTCGCGACGACTCGTTCGATCCCGGCATTGCAGATGGCCGACGAGCACAGGACATCCGCTTTCACGATGGCGGTGCCTGCGGGAGCGATACGGGTCGACGGGTCGCAGCCGTTGGTAAGGCAGCCGCCCTTGCGGCTGTCCGGCCGCGTGCTGGGCCTGCGATCGGTTCCCGCAGGTCTGCGGATCGACGTCCAGGTTGGGGCAAGCTCCTACGCCGCCAATGTCGTCGGCGACACCTATACGGTCGATCTCGGCCTGCCGGACCCATCGGCGATGATCACGGTGCATGCGCGCGCGTCCGCACTGCACTTCAGTTCGATCGTCGGCACCGTCGCCCAGGCGCGAGCGTTCGCTGGGGATGATCTGCATGCCGATGCCCAGGAGATCTCCTCCCTCAACGTATCGGCGTTCCGTACCGCGTTGAGCTGGCTGGTTCGCCATGCCCTGGGCGGGCGTGATCCGCTCGACGACAGGCAGCTCCGAGACGGCCTTCGTGCGGCGGTTACTCCCGACCTCGCCGTCATGACCCATGTCATCGACCAGCTGGCGCACGAGCCGGAGCGGTTGCCATCGTCTTATCCGGACGGTTTCGCTCTGGTCCGCGATCGCGCGGCGTACACGAGTTTCGCCGAGGCAAGCTGGGAGGTGGCGCCGGCCCATCTCGCGCAGATCCCGGATTCAGCGCCGTTGAGCAGTCTGCAGCAGCTCCCGGAAAAACTCTTGATGATTGACGGGATGCCGTACCGCAGCGTCGCCCCTGCAGCGGGCAATGTTCATTTGCTGGCGCGCAAGCCGGACGGCAGTTTCGATCTGTATGAGAACACGCCGTTGCGCGCGCCCAACTACTCGGTGCGACTGGATGCCGGTGGTGGGCTTGAACTCACACCGAGGCATGAGATCCAGCGTTCGCTCAAGGGAAGCGGCGGGATTATCGGCCTGGCAGGCGCCCACCGCCTGGTCCGCCTCGCATCAGGGCACGGGGTGGACATCTGGTTGCTGGAGGCGCACTGGGAGGAGTTCTATGCAGGCACGCCTCGGGGAGAGCGCATCGAGTACCGCGTGTTCGCGGCTTCCAGCCTGCCCGGATGGTCCCATCTGGAGGGATGGCCGCAGTTGACTGGCGGGAACCGCGCATTGCCTTGGTTCTGCGAGCAGCCCCTGCAGGGCGGCGGATTCTATTTCGACGAGTGCGACTACGTCCTGCACCAGTTGCAGGCCACGGGCTCGAACAGCACGATCGGGCACGGCACCAACGTCAACGAGGTCACCCTGCAGCCGGCGCCGGCCACGGGCGGCCAGCCCTTCAGCTGGAGCCTCGACTGGGATCGTTCGTTGCGTGTGGACACGGCGAATGCAGAAGTGCAGCTGTGGCGGCTCGACAGCCACGTTCCGTCGGTGGCAAACATCGTCTATCTGGCGCGTTCCAAATCCGCCGCCACGGCCGACAAGATGCTGCTGGGCCTCAGCGTGGATGCCGTGCAGAACCAGCCACAGGCGACCAGCGTCGATGTGCTGGGTGAATGGCAAAGCGAACAGCCGCAGGGGGGCTGGCCACGCAATGTGGGGTGGATGACGCTCTATGGCGCCATGGAGGTGACGGCTCGGAAGGTTCGCAGGGCCGATGGCACAGGCAACGACCAGATCGTTTCCGATGTCATTCGCGATACGCCGCTGTTCTGGGAGGTCCGGGGCAATGCGTTCTACGACACCTGGGCGCTGGCGCGCTTACCGGATCGCAGTCAGCGCTATTTCCGTTCGTGCGCCGATGCGGCCGCCGCCAATGCGGACATGTGCTCCACCATCGTCGGGTACTACCGGCCAGTGACGCGGACAGCTCGGGGGTTCTTCGGCATCCGGGAGATCTATCAGACCGCTTACCAGGATCCGCGCAATGGAGCGCCATCGGCGCCGCTCAAGCGGGTGTGGTTCCGACCTGGATATCAGAGTTGCACCGGCGGCGCATGCGTCGCCAGTTTTGGCCCCGCTGCTTCCGCCATGGGCCAGAATGCGCTGCAAGCGCCGCCCGATGCCCAACTCGCCGGGATTGAAACCGCGCGCCGCAGCCCCACAATACGTCCGGTCCACGTCCGTATCCCCCGCCTCATGCCCATCTACGCCTTCGAATGCACCCAGTGCGGCCACAGTTTCGACCGCCTGCAGAAGTTGTCCGACCCTGACCCCGATACCTGCCCGGCGTGCAGCGCGCAGGCGGTGAAGCGGCAGTTGACCGCGCCGTCGTTCCGTCTGGCGGGCAGCGGCTGGTACGAGACCGACTTCAAGAAGGACGGTGACAAGAAGCGCAACCTCGCCGATGGCGGCGAAGGCGCCAAGCCGTCGGGCGACTCCAAGCCTTCGACCGAGTCGGCGCCTGCGGCCAAGAGCGAACCATCGAAGACCGACGTCAAGCCCAGCGCCGCGAAGCCGGCAGCCGAGTAAGAACGCTGGAGAGCGCCGCGCATCAGGCAGCGCGGCGCATGTGCGGTCAGGAGCGCGGACGGCCCGAGACGCGGGTCATGGCGATGCCCTCCAGGGGCATCTCCTCCGTGTAGTCCAGCCACGCGCGGATCACCAGGTCGTCCACGGCAGTGTCCAGCCACATCGGCAGGCGGATCTGGCCGCCGGCACCCGGCACCACATTCACCCACTCGCGCGCATGGATCACCTTGCCGTCCGCTGACACGGCTTCCAGCCAGAACGGATGGCTGGGCAGCCGCTGCGGACGCAGCCGCACCTGGTACTGCCCCGCCAGCATGCGGCGCGATTCCTGGCTCAGCGTGAGCGGGCGGCGCGGTCGCGGGCGCGGTTCGTTGCTGACTTCGAGCGGCGTATCGATCTTCACGCCGCGCGCGAGATCCGCATCGGCATACAGCTTCAGGTCGTTGTTGCGATCGACCAGCAGCGCGCACCATTCGCCCAGCGGCAGCGCGTCCTCGAACGCCGTGCAGCGATCGATGTAGGCGAGCACGTTGTCGGGGTCGCGCATGAACTGGCGCGGTGCATCCTCGAGCACGATCGAACTGATGTTCCAGGTCTTGTCGTACTCCAGCATCACCGGCGGGCGGATCTGCTGGTCGCCCACCACCACGTGGTCGCCTTCCATGCGCAGCGTGCCGGTGTCGCGCCCCATCCACAGCTGGCGCGCGTAACCCAGATACGGGCGATACCCCGATGCATCGCCATCGCGGGCGGCGAGGCTCGCACCATCCCGGGGAGGATCCGCCAGCAGCGAACGGCCGAAGCCCAGCGCGGTCTGCTGCGGATGGAGCATCTGCAGGACCGTCGCGCCGGTGTCGAGCGTGCTGCCGCCCCGGTCGATCTGGCCGGCGGGCAGGTCGGGCGCCAGCATCAGCAGCAGGTTTTCACGCGGCATGTCCGCCAGCACGCCACTGAGGTCGTTCGGCATGGCCAGGTGGTCGGACGCGATGACGATGAGGGTGTCCTGCGCATATGGGCTGTTGCGGATCCTGTCGACCAGCGAGGAAATCAGCCGGTCGGTGCACTTGAGTGCGTTGAGCAGGCCGACGTCGCCATGACGGCTCTCGTAGCGCTCACCCTTGCACGACACCGGCAGGTGGCCGGCGGGGTGGTGCGTATCCATCGTCAGCGTGGTGAGCATGAAGGGCGCGCCGCGCGCCGACAGGGTCATGAAATCGGCGAACACGTCGTCGAGCAGCACGTCGTCGTGGATGCCCCAGTCCGAGAAGTGCTCGCGCGCCACGCCTGCCTTCTCGTAGTAGCCGCGTTCCTTGATCCGGTCGAAACCGTGGCTGGCGAGGAAGCTGCCCTTCGCGGCGAACGAGGCATCCGCGCCGCCACTGAAATGCAGGCGGTAGCCCTGCTGTTTCAGGTAGTCGCCCAGGCAGTACGCGCCGGGCAGGAAGCGGCCCATGCGACCCATGCTGTTCTCGTCGCCGCGCGCGGTCGTCAGCGGCACGCCGCACATCGAGGACACCAGCCCGGCGATGGTCCAACCGCTGCCTTCCGGCGACGCGATGCCGCGGAAGTCGGCTGCCTGTCCCGCCAGGCGCGAGAGATGCGGCATCAGCTCCGGAAAGACCTTCTGGTCCAGGTACGTGCGCTCGAGGCTCTCGCCGTAGATCCAGACGATGTTGCGCGCGCGCTCCACGGGGGCGTGCGGGATGACGTATTCCGCGGACACGGCGGTGACGTCGGTCGGCAGCGTGGCCCGATAGAGCCGCAGGCCATCGGCGAAGACGGGGCTGCCCACGACCGCTGCGATGAAGGTGGCGGCGAATGCTGCCGACAGCCATCCGCCGTGACGGCGCATCTGGAAGCGGCGTACGCGCAACAGCAGCAACGAGGCCAGGGCGAGCACGGCGAACACGGCGAACACCGAGATGACGTTGCGGAATTCCGCGATGCCGGCGCCTTTCAGGCCGGTCTGCAGGTGGTAGAGCGTGGCGGCATTGATGCCGTCGCCGCTCAGGCGATCCACCAGCCACCACACCGCCAGCGACAGCAGCCACACACAGAATGCTGCGGCCTTGACGCGGCGCCAGCGGGGCGACGCCATCAGCAGGCAGGCGAGCAGAAGCGAGCACGGAACAAGCCAGAGGGACATCGTTCAGCCCTCCCGCATCGTTGCGCGGCTCCTTGCCCGCGAGGGCGCGTGCGGTCGCAAAAACGTCATGAGTCGGTCAATCCCCTGAAACATGGATGTGCCGACGCTGCCATGCGCAAACTGAACATGATGTCGTCATGCACGCATCGCGTCCGGATGCTCAGCGTCGTTCGCGCCTGTGACTTGCCCGCATCGCGCGGTATAAAGGGACATTGCACCAGTGTGGGGAAACTGAATGAAGCGGACCGTGTGGATGAAAGGTGGATATGCATTGCTGGCTTTGAGCGCAGCAGCATCGGTGCAGGGCAAGGAGGCGCCGCCGCCGTCGGATGCGTTCCTCGCATCCCTGGCCGCGCATTGCGGAAAGGCCTACGCTGGCCGCATCACGGCGAACCAGCCCGCCTCCACGACACCCGATCCGTTCGAAGGCAAGACGCTGGTCATGCACGTGCGCGGCTGCGATGCGTCCACGCAGGAGATCCGCGTGCCCTTCCATGTGGGCGACGATCATTCGCGCACCTGGGTGCTCACGCGCACGGCGAACGGCTTGCGGCTCAAGCACGACCATCGCCATGAAGACGGCAGCCCGGATCCGGTGACGATGTACGGCGGCGACACGGCGGTGGCGGGAACGCCGCAGCGCCAGGCATTCCCTGTGGACGCCGAATCCATCGCGATGTTCGAGCGGGAAGGGTTGGCGGCCTCGGTGACGAACACCTGGGCGATGGAGCTGGTGCCGGCGAAAACCTTCGTCTACGAGTTGAGTCGCCCCAACGGCCGGTTGTTCCGGGTGGAGTTCGATCTCACCGCGCCGGTCGCGTTGCCGCCGGCGCCGTGGGGCGCCGAAGTCGAGGGCTGAGCCCAGGCGTCAGCGCGGCCCGAAGCGGCCGCGGCAGCCACGGTCCACCCACACCTGGTTGCCGGCGTAGCCCCAGCTGTAGCCTTCCCGGCAGCTGTTGTTGGACAGCTGCTGCAACAGGATCGGCCGGCCCTGGCGGGCATCGTAGGCGCAGGTCCTGCGGCGGTTGTCGTCGCTGCTGCAGGTGACGCTGTAGTCGCTGTTGCCGCCCCCCCAGCCGGTGCCCGAATCGCGGAACTCGGCGCGGCAACCGCTGCGCACCCAGACCATGCCCTGGCGCTGGCCCCAGTTCTGGTTCTCCGTGCAGCGGGTCGAGGACAGGTTCCGCTGGATGACAGCGCGGCCGCGGAAGCTGGTGCGGCACTCGCGGTAGGCGCCGTTCGCGCTCTCGCACTTCACCACGCCGCCGTTGCCGCCCCAGTCGCCGCCGGTGTTGCCTTCGGCGAACCGGCCGCGGCAGCCTCGATCGACCCAGACGGTGCCATTGCCACTGCCCCAGTTCTGGCCTTCGACGCAGCGCGTGCCGGACAGGTTCTGCACCAGCACCGCGTTGCGGCGGAAGCCGGTCTGGCATTCGCGGCGGCGGTTGTCCTTGCTTTCGCAGGTGACCTGACCGCCGGACGGTGGCGGGTTCGGGTTCCAGCCGCCGTTGTTGCCCCCGAGCGACTGGGCGATGTCCTGCTTGATGCGGCCGAAGGTCCAGTTGGAGCGGTTGACCTGGTCCAGATAGAACCGCAACTGGTCGTCCGGGATGCGGCGGCCGCGGGACTGTTCCGAGTACTCCAGGCTGATCACCCGGGTCTGGTCCTGCACCGACAGCGTGCGCAGGTTCTCCGGGGCATAGGCCTTGGGCGCGATCTGGGCGGTAGCACTGCCGGCCGCCAGGGCCAGCAACAGTACGAGAACGGACTGCAACAGCGGCTTCTTCATGGCGGCACCCTCCTGGGGAGGCGCCAGCATACGCCGGGAATGTTAATCCGGAGCGGAGGCGGGCCGGGGGACCGGGTAAACTAGCCGGCTAGGACGGCCGCTGGCCGTCGCATCCCCTTCCGGCGATGCCGGATGACCCCCTGGAGTTCCCATGCGTACCCATTTCTGCGGCCTCGTCGACGAGGCCATGATCGGCCAGACCGTGACCCTGTGCGGCTGGACCGACGTCGCCCGCAACCTCGGCGGCGTCTGCTTCATCGACCTGCGTGACCACGAAGGAATCGTGCAGGTGACGGTGGATCCGTCCAATGCCGAGGTCTTCAAGGTCGCCGCGTCGCTGGGGTACGAGGACGTGCTGCAGGTCGAGGGTGTCGTGCGTGCGCGTGAGGCCGTCAATACCAAGATCCGCACCGGCCAGGTGGAGGTGATCGCCACGGGCATCACGGTGCTCAACAAGGCCGAGCCGCTGCCGTTCCACCACCACGAGAACCCGGGCGAAGACGTTCGCCTGAAGTACCGCTATCTGGACCTGCGCAGCCCCGACATGCAGCGCAAGCAGCGCACCCGCATCCGCCTGGTGCAGGCGCTGCGCCGCTGGCTGGACGCACGCGGCTTCCAGGACATCGAGACGCCGATCCTGACCAAGGCCACGCCGGAAGGCGCGCGCGACTTCCTGGTGCCGGCGCGCATGCATCCCGGCGAGTTCTACGCGCTGCCGCAGTCGCCGCAGCTGTTCAAGCAGATCCTGATGGTGGCCGGCTTCGACCGCTACTACCAGATCGCGCGCTGCTTCCGCGACGAAGCGCTCCGCGCCGACCGCCAGCTCGAGTTCACCCAGCTCGACATGGAGTTCGCCTTCGTGCGCGAGCGCGACGTGCAGGACGCCGTCGAAGGCATGATCCGCGACATCTTCAAGGAAGTGATGGACGTGGAACTGGCCAACCCGTTCCCGCGCATGACCTGGGCCGAGGCGATGCGCCGTTACGGCTCGGACAAGCCGGACCTCCGCATCACGCTGGAACTGGTCGACGTGGCCGAACTGGTGAAGTCCAGCGAGTTCGCCGTGTTCACCGGCGCCGCCAATGATCCGGACGGCCGCGTCGCCGCGCTGCGCATTCCGGGCGGCGCCTCGCTGAGCCGCAAGCAGATCGACGAGTACGCCGCGCATGCCGCCAAGTACGGCGCCAAGGGCCTGGCCTACATCAAGATCGACGACGCCGGCGCGGTCAGCTCGCCGATCCAGAAGTTCTTCGCCGAGGACGCGTTCGCGGCGCTGGTCAAGCACGTCGGCGCCGGCAATGGCGACATCGTGTTCTTCGGTGCCGGCGGCTACAACAAGGTCTCCGACTTCATGGGCGCGCTGCGCCTCAAGGCCGGCAAGGACTTCGGTCTGGTGCAGGACGGCTGGACGCCGTTGTGGGTCACCGATTTCCCGATGTTCGAGTACGACGACGAAGCGCAGCGCTACGTCGCCCTGCATCACCCCTTCACCGCGCCGGCGGTGGACGACATCGCCGACCTGCGCGCGAACGCGAAGACGGCCGTGTCCCGCGGTTACGACATGGTGCTGAACGGCAACGAGATCGGCGGCGGTTCGATCCGCATCCACCGCCCCGAGATGCAGAGCACGGTGTTCGAGCTTCTCGGTATCGGCGCCGAGGAAGCGGAAGCCAAGTTCGGCTTCCTGCTGGACGCGTTGCGCTTCGGCGCGCCGCCGCACGGCGGCATCGCGTTCGGCATCGACCGCATCGCCGCGCTGATGGCGGGAACGGAATCGATCCGCGACGTCATCCCGTTCCCCAAGACCACCAGCGCGCAATGCCTGATGACCGGTGCACCCTCTCCCATCCCGGATGAGCAGCTGGCGGAAGTGCACATCCAGGTTCGTCCTAAGAAAGACTGATCGAGAGAACTCAAGAAATGACGGAAGTTGCTTTTTCGCTGGAGTGGGAACGCCTGGGCAATGAAGGCGCCGATGCGGCGCTGGTGACGGAGCGCGCGCGCGTGTTCGGTGGCTGGCTGGTGCGCGTCGGCACGTCGCCGGCGGCGATGGCGGTGACCTTCGTGCCGGATGGCCAGGGCCGCTGGGACGGTGAGGACTTCGGCGAAGACGATTACGAAGAAGAAGACGAAGAAGAGTACGAAGAGGAAGAAGACGAGGACGCTGACGAGGAAGACGAGGCGGACGAAGAGGAAGAAGAGGAAGAGGAAGAAGAGGAAGAAGAGGACGCGTAAGCGTGCGGATCCGTCGTGCCACCGTCGATGACGCCATGGTCCTGTCGGATCTGGCGTCGCGCACGTTCACCGAGACCTTCGGCCATCTGTATCCGGCCGAGGATCTGGCGGCGTTCCTCGCCGATGCCTATGACGTCGACAAGCAGCGCGTCATCCTTGCGCATCCTGAGTACGCGGTCTGGCTGCTGGAAGACGATGGCGTGGCCGTGGGGCACGCGGCCGCCGGGCCGTGCGGGTTGCCGCACGCTGAGGTGGTGAAGCGCGATGGCGAGTTGAAGCGGCTGTATGTGCTGGCTTCGCACCAGAACGGCGGGTGGGGCGGCAAGCTGTTCGCCGAAGTCGAGCAGTGGTTGTTGAAGGACGGGCCGCGGACGTTGTGGATCGGGGTGTGGTCGGAGAACTTCGGCGCGCAGCGGTTCTATGAGCGGCAGGGGTTTTCGCGCGTCGGGGGGTACAAGTTCGCGGTCGGCAGGACGCTAGACGATGAGTTCATCCTGCGGCGGGATGCTTCCACCGGCTGACCTGCAAAGCGTTCCGCTCGCCTTCGGCGTGCGGGTAACTTTTCTTTGTTGACGCAAAGAAAAGTCACCAAAAGAAAGCGTCTTCCCCGACGAAGCAATCCCATGATCTGGGTGCTATCGGGATTTTCCGACTCGCCTTCCTGGCGAGGCGGAAAACGGCGGACATCCTTGTCCGCCGCCCTCCGGGTCTGGTGGGCTCGCTGGCGCATCGGGGTGGGGGAGAGCAAAAGCAAACGGCCGCGTAAGCGGCCGTTGCTGTTTGTGGTGCTGTGCTTACTTCTGCAGGAAGTCGAGCAGGTCCTGGTTGACGCGGTCCTTGTGGGTGTCGGTCAGGCCGTGTGGGGCGCCGGGGTAGACGATCAGCTTGGCGTTCTTGATCTGCGCGGCGGAGGCTTTGCCGGCGGCGTCGATGGGGACGATCTGGTCGTCGTCGCCGTGGATGACCAGGGTGGGGATGTCGAACTTCTTCAGGTCGGCGCGGAAGTCGGTGGCCGAGAACGCGGCGATCGAGTCGTACGTGTTCTTGTGGCCGCCCTGCATGCCCTGCGCCCACCAGCTGTCGATCAGACCCTGCGAGACCTTCGCGCCCGGACGGTTGAAGCCGTAGAACGGGCCCGAGGCGATGTCCTTGTAGAGCTGCGCGCGGTTGTCCAGCGAGCCCTTGCGGATGCCGTCGAACACTTCGATCGGCAGGCCGCCCGGGTTGTCGGCGGTCTTCAGCATCAGCGGCGGCACGGCGCTGATCAGTACGGCCTTCTTCACCCGGCTGGTGCCATGGCGGCCGATGTAGCGGGCCACTTCGCCGCCGCCGGTGGAGAAGCCGACCAGGGTGACGTCCTTCAGGTCCAGCGTGTTGATCACGGTGGCCAGGTCGTCGGCGTAGTGGTCCATGTCGTTGCCGTCCCACGGCTGGCTGGAGCGGCCATGGCCGCGGCGATCGTGCGCGACCACGCGGTAGCCCTTGGAGGCCAGGAAGATCATCTGCGATTCCCAGCTGTCCGACGACAGCGGCCAACCGTGGCTGAAGGTGACGACCGGGCCGTTCTTCGGGCCCCAGTCCTTGTAGTACAGCTGCACGCCGTCGGCAGTGGTGAGGGTGCTGGCGGTGCGCTCGACGGCGACGGGCGCCGTGGCCGGTGTCGCGTGGGCGGAGAGGCTGGCCTGGGTGGCGACGGCCAGCAGGGTGACGGCGAGGGTACGGGTGAAGACGTTCATGGTGTCGGTTCCTGCGAAAGGTGGTGGGTCAGGAAGGAAGGGGGATCAGTCGGCGAGCACCAGCGTCACGTCGATGTTGCCGCGCGTGGCGTTGGAGTACGGGCAGACGATGTGGGCGGCGTCGACCAGGGCCTGCAGCTGCACGCGGTCCACGCCGGGGGCGACGATGGTCAGTTCGGCCTGGATGCCGAAACCGGTGGGAATCTGGCCGATGCCGACCTTGCCGGTGACGGTGGTGGTCGAAGGCAGGGCGACCTTCTGCTTGCCGGCGACGAACTTCAGCGCGCCCAGGAAGCAGGCCGACCAGCCGGCCGCGAACAGCTGTTCCGGGTTGGTGCCGTCGCCGCCGGCGCCGCCCAGCTCGCGCGGGGTGGACAGCTTGACGTCGAGCACGCCGTCGGACGAGGTGGCCTGGCCTTCGCGGCCGCCCGAGGCGGTGGCGGTGGCGGTGTAGAGGATCTTTTCGATGGACATGGCGGTTTCCTGGGTGGGTTGGGGGGTGGTCCGGCGGGTGGCCGTCCGGTGAGGTGTACTTTGCGCCGCCACCACGTACGTAAGGTGATATAGAATCCTGAAAACTTGATCGGGAGTACTTCCATGGTCGATCGCCTTGCGGTCCTGCTGGAACGCTTTTCCGTCAGCGCAGCGGTGTTCCATGCCGGTGCGCTGTGCGGCGTCAACACGCTGGAGGCCGAGCCCGGCGTCGGCCAACTGCACCTGATCCAGCGCGGGCCCCTGGAGGTGTTCCATGGCACGACGTCGCTGCGCATCGATACGCCCAGCCTGCTGCTCTATCCGCGCGCGCTGACGCACCGCTTCGTCAGTGACGAGGAGCGGGGTGCGGACATGGCCTGCGCCAGCGTGCGGTTCGAGGGTGGTGCGCAGAACCCGATCAGCGCCGCGCTGCCGGATGTGGTGTGCGTGCCGCTGGCCAGCCTGCACGGCGCCCAGGACGTGCTGGCGCTGCTGTTCGAAGAGGCCTTCACCCAGCGCTGCGGGCGCACCGCGCTGGTCAATCGCCTGTTCGAGGTGGTGATGATCCAGGTGCTGCGCCAGCTGATGGAAACCGGCGAAGTGAAGGGCGGCATGCTGGCCGGGTTGTCGCACCCACGCCTGCGCAACGCGATCGTCGCCATGCACGAAGCGCCGGCGAAGGACTGGACGCTGGAGGAACTGGCGCGCGTGGCCGGGCTGTCGCGCACGGTCTTCGCCAACACGTTCCGTGAAGCGCTGGGGCTGACGCCCGGGCAGTACCTGCAGGGCTGGCGCGTGGGCCTGGCGCAGCAGGCGCTACGGCGCGGCAAGCCGCTGAAGGTGGTGGCGTCGGACGTGGGTTACGGCAGCGAGGCGGCGCTGTCGCGCGCCTTCAAGGCGCATAGTGGGCTGTCGCCGCGCGAGTGGAAGCGCCAGCAGGCGGTGCACTGAGCGTGGCTGGCAAGTGCATCCCGCTTCGTCGACACTCCGTCGCATGACAGGACGATCGACCTCTCTCCCCCGCGTGGTGCTGGTGCATGGCATCTGGAATGCGAAGTCATGGTTGGCGCCGCTGGCGCGCCGCCTGCGGCAGGAGGGCTTCGAAGTCGAGGCGTTCGGTTATCCGAGCATCCTCGGTGGGCCGGAACCGGCCATCACCGGGCTCACGACGCGACTGAAGGCCGGGGCGGCGGTGCATCTGGTCGGCCACAGCCTGGGGGGTCTGATCGGCCTGGAGGCGCTGCGCCGCACGCCGGGCCTGCCCGTGCAACGTCTTGTATGCCTCGGTTCGCCCCTGTGCGGCAGCAACACGGCACGCAGCCTGGGGCGCTCGCCCTGGACGGCACCGGTGCTGGGGCGCAGCGGTGCGTTGCTGCAGGCGGGTTGTCCGCCTTGGAATGGGCGCGTGCCGGTCGGCATGGTGGCCGGCAATGTCGCGCGGGGTATCGGGCGGCTGCTCACCCGCTTCGATGGCGAATCCGACGGCACGGTGGGCCTGGACGAGACGCGGCTGCCGGGCCTGGCGGACCACTGCGTCGTGGCGTCCAGCCATACGGGCCTGGTCTTCTCCGCGGAGGCGGCCCGGCAGGCGGCCTGCTTCCTGCGCGAGGGCCGCTTCCGGGTCGTCGACTGACGTCCGTGTGCGGGCGCGTATAATCCGCGCCCTCGTCAGTGCACTCCGGAAGTTCCCATGGGCAGAGGCCCGTCGATCGAAGCCCGCAAGAACGCCACCGATGCCAAACGGGGCAAGATCTTCACCAAGATCATCCGTGAGATCGGCGTGGCGGCACGCGCCGGTGGCGGTGAGCCCGCCAACAATCCGCGCCTGCGCGTGGCCGTCGACAAGGGCCTGGCGGCCAACATGTCGAAGGACGTCATCGAGCGCGCCATCAAGAAGGCGACCGGTGAACTGGAAGGCGTGGTCTTCGAGGAGATCCGCTACGAAGGCTATGCGCCCGGCGGCGTCGCCGTGATCGTCGACTGCCTGACCGACAACCGCGTGCGCACCGTGGCCGAAGTGCGCCACGCCTTCGGCAAGCACGGCGGCAACATGGGCACCGAGGGCTCGGTGGCCTTCATGTTCAAGCGCCTGGGCGTGCTGAGCTACGCGCCCGGCGCGGACGAAGAGAAGATCACCGAAGCCGCGATCGAAGCGGGCGCCGATGACATCGTCGTCTACCCGGACGACGGCTCCATCGACGTGGTCACCACGCCGGATGCCTTCCAGTCCGTGAAGGATGCGATGACGGCTGCCGGCCTGGCCCCGGACCATGCCGAGACCACCTACCGCGCCGACAACGACATCAGCGTGGAAGGCGAGACCGCCCTGCAGGTGAAGAAGCTGCTGGACATGCTGGAAGACCTGGACGACGTCCAGGATGTCTACTCCAATGCCGACCTGGGCGCCGACGCGTACGCGTAAGCCGATCCCGTGACCCGCATCCTCGGCATCGATCCCGGCTCGCAGCGCACCGGCATCGGCATCATCGATGTCGATGCCGCAGGCAAGGTCACGCATGTCCACCACGCGCCGCTGGTGCTGCTGGGCGCGGATGATTTCCCGCAACGCTTGCGCCGCCTGCTGGACGACCTCACCGAGGCCATCGCGACCTGGCAGCCGGACGAAGTGGCCATCGAAAAAGTCTTCATGGCGCGCAATCCCGATTCGGCCCTGAAGCTGGGGCAGGCGCGTGGCGCCGCCATCAGTGCCGTTGTCCTGCGCGACCTGCCGGTGCACGAGTACGCCGCCAAGGAAGTGAAGCTGGCCGTGGTCGGCCGCGGCAGCGCCGAGAAGTCCCAGATCCAGCACATGGTCGGCATCATGCTGAACCTGCACGGCAAGTTGCAGGCCGATGCCGCCGATGCGCTGGCCGTCGCCATCACCCACGCACACGTACGCGCCACCGCCAAACGGCTGGGCGTGAGTTCGCAACTGGCCTGGAGCAGGAAATGATCGGACGTCTGCGCGGCATCCTGGCGTACAAGTCGCCGCCCTGGCTGGTGATCGATGTCGGCGGCGTGGGCTACGAACTGGAAGCCCCGATGAGCACCTTCTACGACCTGCCGGACGTGGGGCGCGAGGTGTTGCTGTTCACCCACTACGCGCAGAAGGAAGACAGCGTGTCGCTGTACGGCTTCCTGCGCGAAGGCGAGCGCCGCCTGTTCCGCGACGTGCAGAAGGTCACCGGCATCGGCGCGAAGATCGCGCTGGCCGTGCTGTCCGGCGCCAGCGTGGACGAGTTTGCGCGCATGGTGCAGGCCGGCGACATCACGGCGCTGACGCGCATCCCCGGTATCGGCAAGAAGACCGCCGAACGCATGGTGGTGGAGCTGCGCGACCGCGCGGCGGACCTGATGGGCACGGGCGTGGGCGGCATCACCGCGCTGCCGGTCGACCCGCAGTCCGAGGCGACCATCGCCCTGCAGCAGCTCGGCTACAAGCCGGCCGAAGCCACGCGGATGGCGCGCGACGCCACCGCACCGGGCGACGATGCGGCGATGATCATCCGCAAGGCCCTGCAGGCCGCGCTGCGCTGACCGTCGCTCTAGAGCATCCCTTCACTTCTCCAGCGCTACCCTGCCGGCCGCCATGTCCACCCCTTCGCATTCCGCGTCGTCCGCTCCCCATGGGCATCACCACGGGCACGGCAACGCCAGTCTCGCCACCTTGGTCATCGGCGCCATCGGCGTGGTGTTCGGCGACATCGGCACCAGCCCGCTGTACACCCTGAAGGAGGCGTTCTCCGGCCACTACGGCCTGGTCGCCGACCACGACACCGTGCTCGGCGTGCTGTCGCTGGTTTTCTGGGCGCTGACCATGGTGGTCACGGTGAAGTACGTGACCATCATCATGCGTGCCGACAACGAAGGCGAGGGCGGCATCATGGCGCTGATGGCGCTGGCCCAGCGGAGCCTCGCGAAGGGGTCGCGCTCGGCCTACCTGGTCGGCATCCTCGGCATCTTCGGGGCTTCGCTGTTCTTCGGCGATGGCGTCATCACGCCGGCCATCTCGGTGCTTTCGGCCGTGGAAGGACTGGAAGTGGTCGCGCCGCAGATGCACAGCTGGATCGTGCCGATCACGCTGGTGGTGCTGGTCAGCCTGTTCGCCACCCAGCGGTTCGGCACCGCCAAGGTGGGCAAGGTGTTCGGCCCGATCACCGTGACCTGGTTCCTGGTGCTGGCGGTGCTGGGGGTGATCAACATCACCCACGAGACCGAAGTGCTGCATGCGATCAATCCGGTGTGGGCGGTCAACTTCTTCCTCACTCACCACTGGCACGGCATCTTCATCCTGGGCGCCGTGGTGCTGGCGGTAACCGGCGGTGAAGCCATCTACACGGACATGGGCCACTTCGGTGCGCGCCCGATCCGGCTCGCGTGGTACTGGTTCGTGCTGCCGGCGCTGATGCTGAACTACCTGGGCCAGGGTGCGCTGATCCTGGAAAACCCGGCGGCGATCAAGAACCCGTTCTACATCGGCGTGCCGGAGTGGGGGCGCATCCCGATGATCGTGCTGGCCACCGCCGCCACCGTGATCGCCTCGCAGGCGGTCATCACCGGCGGCTTCTCCATTGCGCGCCAGGCGATGCAGCTCGGCTACATCCCGCGCATGCACATCAAGCACACCTCGCACGACACCATCGGCCAGATCTATATCCCCGGCATCAACTGGATGATGATGATCATCGTCATCGGCCTGGTGCTGGCGTTCCGCAGCTCCTCGGCGCTGGCGACCGCGTACGGCATCTCGGTGTCGGCCACCATGCTGATCGACACGCTGCTGCTGGCCATCGTGGCGCGCGCGCTGTGGCCGAAGTGGCGCCGCTGGGTGTTGCCGTTGTGCGCGCTGTTCCTGGTCGCCGACGTCGCCTTCGTGATCGCCAACGGCGCGAAGATCCTGCAGGGCGGCTGGTTCCCGGTGGTGCTGGGCACGATCCTGTTCACCCTGCTGCGCACCTGGCGTCGTGGCCGCGAACTGCTGACCGCCGAGATCCGCAAGGACGGCATCCAGCTGGACACGTTCCTGCCGGGCCTGATGCTGGCGCCGCCGGTGCGCGTGCCGGGCACGGCGGTGTTCCTGACCGCGCAGACCGGCATGGTGCCGCATGCGTTGCTGCACAACCTCAAGCACAACAAGGTGCTGCACGAGCGCAACGTGTTCCTGACGGTCGAGACGCTGACGGTGCCGTACGCGCCGCCGGCGAAGAAGCTGAAGATCGAATCGATCGGCGACGACTTCTATCGCGTGATCGTGCGCTATGGCTTCATGGAGACGCCGGACGTGCCGGCGGCGCTGATGCGCTCGTGCGACAAGGGTGGCATCTATTTCGATCCGATGGACACCACCTATTTCGCCAGCCGCGAAAGCGTGGTCGCCATCCGCCGTCGCGGCATGCCGATCTGGCGCGACAAGCTGTTCGCGGTCATGCACCGCAACGCCGCGCCCGCTACCGGCTTCTTCCGGATTCCCGGCAATCGGCTCGTGGAGTTGGGCGCGCAGGTCGAGATCTGACCCCGCGTCGCGCGCAAGGCGGTGCCGTACACTCGGTCACCGCTCACGCAAGGACGCCGGATGCCACTGCATGACCGCCTGATCGTGCTCGATGTCCTTCGGGGCATCGCGATCCTCGGCACGCTGGGCACCAACATCTGGATCTTCATGTACCCGGGCGGCCTGCTCGGCTACCTCGCGACAGGCTGGGGCCAGTCCGACGACATGCATTGGGGCACGTTGGCCCTGCAGCAGCTGACGCAGGGCAAGTTCCTCGGCCTGCTTGCGCTGATGTTCGGTATGGGCATCGTCTTGCAGCAGCGGTCCGCGCTCGCCGCAGGCATCCGCTGGCCCGGCCCCTATCTGGTGCGCGCCGCGCTGCTGTTCGTCGACGGCGTGCTGAACTACCTGTTCGTCGTCGAGTTCGACGTGCTGATGGGCTATGCGATCACCTCGGTGGTCGTGGCCTTCATGCTGCGGTTGGGAAGCCGTGGCAGGACTGCGTGGCTGGCGGTCGCCGCCGGCGTGCACTTCCTGTTTCTCGGCCTCGTGGTGCTGGTGCTGGCGTTCTTCGATGGCGACATGCCGGGCGGGGTGACGGCCGCCACCGGATCGGGCTGGTGGGACATGGTGCAGTCGCGCGTCGATAACGTCTGGTTGTTCCGCGAAGAGATGTTCTTCATCGCACCGATGAGCGTGGCGCTGTTCCTGCTGGGCGCGCGGCTGCTGGAGGCGGGGGTGTTCGAAGCACGGGGCGTGCGCCTGCGCCGTTGGCTGATCGTGCTGGGGCTCGGCGTCGCCTGGCCCATCGACATGGCGATGGGCGTGTTCGGCGGCGATGCCGGCATCATGGCCGGGCGCTACGGCACGGCGCCGTTCGTCGCGATGGGCCTGCTTGCGGCGGTGGCGGAGGCCTTCCATCGCCGTCCACAGCCGGGCGCACTCGGGCGCCGCCTCGCCGAGGTAGGTCGCATGGCCCTGAGCGGCTACGTGCTGCAGAACCTGCTGGCATCGGCGCTGTGCTACGACTGGGGCCTGGGTCTGGCGCGTCGCGTACCTGAGGCCTGGTCGGTTCCCGCCACGGTGGGGATCTACCTCCTTGTCGCCGCCGGCGTGATGCTGTTCGCCCACCTGTGGCAACGACATGCCAAGCGGGGTCCGCTGGAATGGCTGTGGCACAGGTCATACCTGCGACTGACACGCGGGTCGAGGGCCAACGACGCCGTCGCGGCCTGATCGAGCGGCCGCGGGGTGAATCCGTCCGTCATAATGGGCGCATGACCGCAGACCGCATCATCGATTCGTCCGCCACGCGCGAAGACGACGCCATCGAGGCCAGCATCCGCCCCAAGCGACTGGACGAGTACCTCGGCCAGAAGCCGGTCCGCGAGCAGTTGGACATCTATATCCAGGCGGCGAAGGGAAGGGGCGAGGCGCTGGACCACGTGCTGATCTTCGGGCCGCCTGGGCTCGGCAAGACCACGCTGAGTCATGTCATCGCCAACGAGCTGGGCGTGAACCTGCGGGTCACCTCCGGCCCGGTGATCGAGAAGGCCGGCGACCTGGCCGCGTTGTTGACCAACCTCCAGCCGCACGACGTGCTGTTCGTCGACGAGATCCATCGCCTGTCGCCGGTGGTCGAGGAAGTGCTGTATCCGGCGATGGAAGATTTCCAGATCGACATCATGATCGGCGAAGGTCCAGCCGCCCGTTCGATCAAGCTCGACCTGCCGCCGTTCACCCTTATCGGCGCCACCACGCGCGCGGGATTGCTGACCGCGCCGCTGCGCGACCGCTTCGGCATCGTGCAACGGCTGGAGTTCTACTCGCCTGAGGAACTGACCCGCATCGTGCAGCGCTCGGCCCGCATCCTCGGCATGGACTGCGTGCCGGAAGGCGCTGCCGAGATCGCCCGCCGTGCACGCGGGACGCCGCGCATCGCCAACCGCCTGCTGCGGCGTGTGCGCGACTACGCCCAGGTCAAGGCCAACGGCCATATCGACGTGGATGTCGCACGGGCCGCCATGCAGATGCTGAAGGTGGATCCGGAAGGCTTCGACGAGCTGGACCGCCGCATGCTGCGCACCATCATGGACAGCTTCGACGGCGGTCCGGTGGGCGTGGAGTCGCTGGCGGCAGCGCTCAGCGAAGAGCGGGGCACGCTGGAAGACGTCATCGAGCCCTACCTCATCCAGCAGGGGTTTCTGATCCGTACCGCACGCGGTCGCATGGCGACTCGTAAGGCTTACCTGCACCTCGGGCTGACGCCGAAAGGGCGGGTGCCGGAGGCCGGCGAGGCATCGGGCGAACTGTTCTAGACCTCACTGGTTACAGGTTGGTATGCATCACACCGTGCGGGAGCGCATGCTTTGACGACTGATTCGAAGACGATCGCCGGGGATGCGGCTCCGTTCATCTTTCCGACACGCGTCTATTGGGAAGATACCGACGCCGGTGGCGTGGTGTACCACGCGCAATATGTCGCCTTCCTGGAACGGACCCGTACCGAGTGGTTACGGGCCGGTGGTTACGCCCAGGAGCGATTGCGCCAAACCCACGACCTGGTGTTCGCCGTCCGTTCGATGCGCTTGGATTTCCTGCGCCCCGCACGGCTGGACGATCTGCTCCAGGTCAGCGCGCGCATCCATGAGTGCAAGCGGGCCAGCGTGGTCTTCGCCCAGTCCATCGAACGGGACGGCGAGGTTCTGCTGACCGCGGAGGTGAAGGTCGCTGCGCTCCGCGCGTCGACATTCAAACCCGTCGGGCTGCCCGATGCGTTGTACCAGGAGTTCCGTCGACTCGAATCCCCGGGCCGGCCGCTTTAACCCGATACGCACCACGAACCGAGACACGAGGAACGACGGATGATCGCAACGCTGCTGGCCTTCCAGGAAGTCGTAACGGAGGCATTGCCGCCCGAGACGGCTGCCGCCGCTGCCGAGGCCGCCGCTGCCACCACGCACAGCGGGATCAACTACATCGATCTGATGCTCAAGGCGAGCCTGCCGGTGCAGTTGATCGTGCTGTTGCTGCTGGTCGGATCGGTGATCAGCTGGGTGATCATTTTCCGCAAGGGGCGTGTGTTCAAGACCGCGAACCGCGATGCCGACGAGTTCGAAGGCCGCTTCTGGTCCGGCGCCGAACTGCACAAGCTCTACGCCGGCGCCGCCGACCGCAACCGCGTGGTCACCGGCCTGGAGGCCATCTTCGAAGCGGGCTTCCGTGAGTTCACCCGCCTGCGCGACAAGCGCGGTCTCGATGGTCGCGCGCAGCTCGAAGGCGCGCAGCGCGCCATGCGCGTGACCTACACGCGCGAAGTCGACCAGCTGGAGCGCAACCTGGAACTGCTGGCGAACATCGGTTCGACGGCACCCTACGTGGGCCTGGTCGGTACGGTATTCGGCATCATGGTGACCATGCACGACATGCTCAACAGTGGCGAACAGGCGGGTATCGCCGCCGTCGCGCCGGGCATCTCGGAAGCGCTGTTCGCCACCGCCATCGGCCTGTTC
This sequence comes from Pseudoxanthomonas sp. PXM01, assembly GCF_014851815.1. Lineage (GTDB taxonomy): Bacteria > Pseudomonadota > Gammaproteobacteria > Xanthomonadales > Xanthomonadaceae > Pseudoxanthomonas_A. The sequence continues at coordinate 706,093 of NZ_JACVAJ010000002.1, read as the reverse complement.
GTCGCCATTCCCGCCGTGTGGGCCTACAACCGCTTCACCACCCGCGTCGAGCGGCTGGCCGTGCGCTACGAAAGCTTCGCCGAGGAGTTCAGTTCCATCCTCCAGCGCCAGAATTCGGGCGAGTAAGCGGGGCACGCCATGGCCGGAAGCATCATCCATCGCAAGCGGCGCAAGCTGAAGTCCGAGATCAACGTCGTGCCCTACATCGACGTGATGCTGGTGCTGCTGATCATTTTCATGGTGACCGCGCCGCTGCTCACGCTGAGCGTGGACGTGAAACTGCCGTCGTCCAACGCGAAGGCGGTCGAGACGCGCAACGAGCCTGTCATCGTCATCGCGTATCCCGACGGCCGCTATGGCCTGAAGCTGCCGGAAGCCAAGCAGCCCGAGGTGCTGGACGCGGCCACGCTCGAGGCCCAGGTCGCCGCGATCCGCGCGGAGCAGGGCAACGAGCTGCGCATCATGGTGGCCGCCGAAGGCGCTGCGCCGTACCAGAAGGTGCTCGATGCCATGGATGTGCTGCGCCGTGCCAAGGTCAGCAACGTCAGCCTGATGACCAACGCGGGTGGCAATGCACGCTGAGGTGCTCCAGCGCCAGCGCCCCCCGCAGGACGAGGGGTTGGGTCGGGCGGTGGCGTGGGCCATCGGCCTGCACGTGCTGCTGCTCGTCGTGCTGCTGGTGTCGCCGTACTTCAAGTGGGACCGCGATCGCCTGAATGCCGCAGGCTCGCAGTCGATGGAAGCCACGCTGGACGTGTCCGCTGCCGACCAGCGGGCGGTCGAGCGCGCCCTGGATTTCCAGCCGGCGCCGATGCCGGAGCCCGTGCAGGAGCCGGCCCCCGAGGACACCACCCCGCCGCCGCAGCCGATTCCCGAGCCCGCACCTCAGGACGCACCGGTCGAGCGCCAGGCCAATGCCCAGGAGCGCATCCCCGTGCCGGACGATGTCGATCAGGACGAAGCGCGCCGCGATGCGATCTCGCAGGAGAAGGCCCTGCAGGAGCAGGAAGCCAAGCGCCGCCAGGAGCAGATCGACCTGACCGAGCGCAAGCGCCAGGAGCAGGCCGAACAGCAGCGCCGGCTGGCCGCGCAGCAGGAAGAAGACCGGCAGAAGCGCATCGCCGCCGAAGCCGCGCAGAAGGCCGAGGCCGACAAGAAGCGTCTGGAGGAAATCCGTCGTCAGCGCACGCAGGCGCAGCGGGAGCAGCAATTGGCTGAGCAGAAGCTTCGTCAGCTGGCCGATGCCCGTGCGCGGCAGGCCGCCGGGGCCGCGGCCTCCACGCCGGCACCGGCAGGCGGCCCGGTAGGCAACGGCGGCACCGACGAGGATCTGCGCGGCCGCTATGCCGCCGCCATCCAGGAGGCGGTGTTGCGCCAGTGGACACGGCCCGAGTCCATCCCCGTGGGAACGCGCTGCAAGGTCGTGATCCGTCAGTTGCCAGGTGGGGAAGTAGTCAGCGCGGAGGTCCAGCCGGGCTGTGCGATGGACCCCGCGGGCCAGGATTCCGTCGAGCGTGCCGTGCTGAAGGCCCAGCCGCTGCCGTATCGGGGCTACGAATCGGTGTTCGCCCGGACCCTGACCCTGAACTTCGAAGCCCGGGACCGTTGACTTCACACGACGTTTCGCCGCCCTCCGTTCACAATTGTTAAAACGTTCACGCGCGGGCTGGTATCCCTTTGCCGCCCCGTTCAACCCCAGAGCCGTTGCCCATGAAGAAACCGCTGCGCTGGTTTGCCCTGTTCCTGCTCGCTCTCGTCCCGGCGCTGGCATCCGCCCAGCAGCAGGGTCTGGAGATCGACATCATCGGCGGCAACGCCTCGGCCCTGCCGATCACCATCGTGCCCATGCCTTACCAGGGCACCACCGCGCCGCCGACCGACGTCTCGGCCGTGGTGCGCGCCGACCTGGAGCGCTCGGGCGCCTTCCGTACCCTGCCCGAAGCGCGCATCACCGAACGCCCCACGCGCGGTAGCGAGATCCAGTACCCGACCTGGCGCGCGCTGCGGCAGGACTACATCGTGGTCGGTCGCGTCGCCGATGCTGGCGACGGCAGCTACCGCGTGGAGTACGAACTGTTCGATGTGGCCAAGCAGGAGCGGCTGCTCGGCGAGGTGAAGACCGCGCGCGCCAACGCGCTGCGCGATGTCGCCCACCAGATGGCCGACGCGATCTACGAAAAAATCCTCGGCGTGCGCGGCGCGTTCTGGACCCGCATCGCTTACATCACCGCCGCCGGCACCGGCAAGGCGACGCGCTACGCGCTGATGGTGGCCGACTCCGATGGCTTCAACCCGCAGACCGTGGTGCGCTCGGCCGAGCCGCTGCTGTCGCCGTCGTGGAGCCCGGATGGTCGCAAACTGGCCTACGTGAGCTTCGAAGGCGGCAACTCGGCCATCTTCATCCAGGACATCTCCACCGGTGCGCGCGAGAAGGTGGCCAGCTTCCGTGGCATCAACGGTGCGCCCTCGTTCTCGCCGGACGGCCGCCAGCTGGCGCTGACGCTGTCGCGCAGCGGCAATCCCGAGATCTACGTGATGGACCTGGGCAGCCGTTCGCTGCGCCAGCTGACCACCACGTCGGCGATCGACACCGAACCGGTGTGGAGTCCGGATGGCAGCAGCATCTACTTCACCTCCGACCGCGGCGGCCGTCCGCAGATCTACCGCGTACCGGCGGGTGGTGGCAGCGCCAGCCGGGTGACCTTCGAGGGCAACTACAACGCCACGGCCAGCATCGGCTTCGATGGCAAGAAGGTCGCGGTGGTGCAGGGCAGCGGCAACAATTACCGCATCGCCCTGATGGACACCAGTCTGGGTGGTGCGCGCTGGACGTCGCTGTCGCCGGGCTCGCTGGACGAGTCGCCGAGCTTTGCGCCGAACGCCAGCATGGTGCTGTATGCGGCGCGGGAAGGTGGACGCGGCGTGCTGTACGCCGTGTCGGCCGATGCGCGCGTGCGCCAGCGTCTGGTGGTCGCCAACGCCGACGTTCGCGAGCCGGCGTGGTCGCCCTACCGCACCCAGCGTTAATTTTCTGTCTACAATGTGACCCCCGGTTCCACCGATCCCCCGTTCCAACGACGCAAGGAATGATCATGAACAAGACCACCCGTGTTCTGCTGCTCTCCATGATGTCCGTCGCCGTGCTGGCTGGCTGTAAGAAGGACGTCAAGCCGACCCCGCCGACCGACACCACGACCACCACCCCGACCACCCCGACGACGCCGACCACGTCCGGCCTGTACGGCCCGAACGATCTGGACACCGACGCCTGCCTGCGCCAGCGCGTGGTGTACTTCGATCTGGACCAGGACGCCCTGAAGCCGGAGTTCCAGGCCATCATGGGTTGCCACGCCAAGTACCTGCGTGACCGTCCGTCCTCGCGCATCACGCTGGAAGGCCACGCCGACGAGCGCGGCAGCCGCGAGTACAACCTGGGTCTGGGCGAGCGCCGCGGCAATGCCGTGAATTCGGCCCTGCAGGCGAACGGCGGTTCGGCCAGCCAGCTGACCGTGGTCAGCTACGGCGAAGAGCGCCCGGTCGCGACTGGCTCGGACGAAGCGTCCTGGTCGCAGAACCGTCGCGTCGAGATCGTCTACACGGCGAAGTAAGCCGTCGTCGACACGATGATCGCGAAAAAGACCTATCTGCTGGTCCTGGCGGCGGCCCTCGTGGCCGCCGCTCCCGCGTACGCGCAACGCGTCAGCCTGGCCGATCGCGTGGCCGCGCTGGAGGCGAAGGCCAACAACCCGCAGCAGAACCTCGACCTGCTCAACAAGGTCACCCAGCAGGAAGCGGAGCTCCGCGAGTTGCGCGCCCAGCTGGAGCAGCTGCAGAACGAGAACGAGCAGCTCAAGCAGCGCGGCCGCGACCAGTATCTCGACCTGGACGGTCGCCTCAACCGTCTGGAAGGCGGCACCGCACCCGCCCCGACCGGCACAACGCCTGCCGCGCCACCCCTGGGCAGTGCCCCCGTCGTTGCGCCGGCCACCACGCCGGCGCCCGTTGCAGGGGCGACCGCCGAACGTCCGCCCAGCGTCCATGGCGACATGGGCGCGCTGTCCGCCGCCGGCGACGAGCGCACCGCCTACAACGTCGCGTTCGACCGTCTCAAGGCCGGCGAGTACGCCGATGCGGCGCAGTTGTTCACCAGTTTCCTGCAGCTTTACCCCAGCGGCGTGTATGCGCCCAACGCGCTTTACTGGCTGGGCGAGAGTTATTACGTCACCCAGAATTACGCACTGGCCGCGGAACAGTTCCGCGCGCTGCTGGTGCAGTACCCGACCCACGACAAGGCGCCTGGCGCCCTGCTGAAGATCGGCCTGTGCGACTACGGACTGGGCAAGCTGCCCGAAGCCGAGCGCACCCTGGGCGAGGTCATCGCCAAGTATCCCGGCACCGACGTCGCCCGCACGGCCGACGACCGGCTGCGCGCCATCCAGCTCGGTCGCCTGCGCTGAGGCGGCCACGTCCGGCGCGCCTGGCGGAGATGCCGGGCCGCCAGGGCGTATCATGCGCACCCCATGAATGACGCCGCCCGCCCCAGCGAGATCGTCCAGTCCCCGCTGGAACGCCTCAAGATCACCGAGATCTTCCTGTCCCTGCAGGGCGAGGCGAACGCGGTCGGCTGGCCCACGGTCTTCGTCCGCCTGACCGGCTGCCCGCTGCGCTGCCAGTACTGCGACACCGCCTACGCCTTCCACGGCGGCGAGTGGCGCGAGATCGACGACATCGTCGCTGAAGTCGCGCGCCAGGGCGTCCGCCACGTCTGCGTCACCGGTGGCGAGCCGCTGTCGCAGAAGCGCTGCCTGCTGCTGCTGAGGAAGCTGTGCGATGCCGGTTTCGACGTGTCGCTGGAAACGTCGGGCGCGTTGGACATCACCGATGTCGATCCGCGCGTGTCGCGCGTGGTTGACCTGAAGACGCCCTGCTCGAAGGAAGTGGCACGCAACCGGCTGGAGAACCTGCCGCTGCTCACCGCGCGCGACCAGGTGAAGTTCGTCCTGTGCAGCCGCGCCGACTACGAATGGGCGCGTGGCATGCTCGCCGAGCACCGGCTGGCCGAGCGCTGCGACGTGCTGTTCTCGCCCAGCAAATCCGAACTGTCGCCGCGCGACCTGGCGGACTGGATCGTCGAGGACCGCCTGCCGGTGCGCTTCCAGATGCAGCTGCACAAGCTGCTGTGGAACGACGAACCGGGCCGCTGACGCAGCGCCTGCGGTAGCCTACCTTTCACCCCACGAAGCATCGCCCCATGAAGAATGCCGTCGTCCTGCTGTCCGGAGGCATGGACTCCGCCGTCGTCGTCGCCATCGCCCGCGAACAGGGCTTCGCCGTGCATGCGCTCAGTGTGCGCTACGGCCAGCGCCATACCTCCGAACTCGACGCCGCCGCGCGCGTCGCCAGCACGCTCGGCGCCGCCGCGCACAAGACCGTCCACGTGGACCTGCGCAGCATCGGCGGCTCCGCGCTGACCGACGACATCGACGTGCCGGAAGCCGGCGGGCCGGGCATCCCGGTGACCTACGTGCCGGCGCGCAACACCATCATGCTGTCGGTGGCGCTGGGCTGGGCCGAAGTGCTGGGCGCCAACGACATCTTCTGCGGCGTCAATGCGGTGGACTATTCGGGCTACCCGGATTGCCGCCCTGAGTTCATCCAGGCCTTCGAGGTGCTCGCCAATGTCGCGACCAAGGCGGGCGTGGAAGGCGCCGGCCTGCGCATCCAGGCGCCACTGCTGCGCATGAGCAAGGCCGACATCGTGCGCGAAGGCGTGCGGCTGGGCGTCGATTTCGCGCAGACCGTGTCCTGCTACCAAGCTGACGACCAAGGCCGCGCCTGCGGACACTGCGATGCCTGCCGCCTGCGCGCTGCCGGCTTCGCCGACGCCGGCGTGCCGGACCCCACGCATTACGTGTGAGGCAGGCGGATTTCGCCCCTTCGCGGACGATGCGCTAGAATGCGCATCCCGGTGCAAGGCCGGGATGCGTTTCCGGGCCGTTAGCTCAGTCGGTAGAGCAGAAGACTTTTAATCTTTTGGTCGAAGGTTCGAATCCTTCACGGCCCACCACGCACATCCCGCCGCCGCGCCATCATGCGCTGCGTTCGCGTCGGCGCCCGGCAGGAAATCTTCCGCGTGACCACGGCAGCGCGTGACTGGACGGCGCAGGCGATCCAGCGCATCGAAGCGGACTACAACCGGTCCGCCGACACCCACCTGATCCCGCTGCCGCTGCCCGGCTTTCCCGGCATCGACGTCTACCTCAAGGACGAATCCAGTCACCCGACCGGCAGCCTGAAGCACCGGCTCGCGCGCTCGCTGTTCCTGTACGCGCTGGCGAACGGCTGGCTGCGCGAGGGCGCGCCGGTCATCGAGGCATCCAGCGGTTCCACCGCGGTGTCCGAAGCCTATTTCGCGCGCCTGCTGGGCTTGCCCTTCATCGCGGTGATGCCGTCGTCGACGTCGCCGGACAAGATCGCCGCGATCCAGTTCCAGGGTGGGCGTTGCCACCTGGTCGAGCAGGCGGCGGCGATCAATGAGGTTTCACGGCAACTGGCGCAGGAGAGCGGGGGCCATTTCATGGACCAGTTCACCTACGCCGAGCGGGCCACCGACTGGCGCGCGAACAACAACATCGCCGAATCCATCTTCAAGCAGATGGAAGCCGAACCGCATCCGGTGCCGGCATGGATCGTCTGCAGTCCGGGCACCGGCGGCACCAGTGCCACCCTCGGGCGCTACGTGCGCTACCGCCGCCACCCGACGCGTGTGCTGTGCGCGGATCCCGAGCATTCGGTCTTCTTCGACCATTACCGGGGCGCCCGAGACGGCTGCGAAGACACGACGCTGACCTGCGCGCGCGGTTCCGGCATCGAGGGTATCGGGCGGCCGCACTCCGAGCCCAGTTTCATCCCGGCCTGCATCGACGCGATGGTCAAGGTGCCGGATGCGCTGAGCCTGGGCGCCATGCGCCACGTCAGCGCGGTACTCGGGCGGCGCGTCGGCGGGTCGACCGGCACCAATTTCGTCGGGATCCTTGCGGCGGCCACGCGCATGCGTGCGCAAGCGCAGGCCGGCTCGATCGTCAGCATCCTGTGCGACAGCGGTGAACGCTATGCGCACAGCTACTACAACCGGGACTGGTATCTGCAGCGCGGCATCCCCATCGTGGAAAGCGACGACGCCATCGCCGCGGCGGTGGCCGGGCGCGGGTTGCCCGCGCTGGCCCAGGCCGATTGGCCGAACTGAATACCCCCTTCTGAACGAGACGCCCCCATGACCAATCCATTGCTCGACTTCTCCGGCCTGCCGCATTTCGATGCGATCCGTCCCGAGCACATCGCCCCTGCCATCGACCAGTTGCTGGCCGAGGCCGAGGCGGCGGTGAAGACGGCCGAAGCCGTCGCGCCTGTCAGTTGGGATGCGTTCGCGGTACCGCTGGACGATGCCACCGAGCGCCTGGCACGCGCCTGGAACCAGGTCACCCACCTGGAAGCCGTGATGAACAGCCCGGCGCTGCGCGCTGCCTACAACGCGCAGTTGCCGAAGGTGACGCGCTTCTGGAGCGCGCTGGGACAGAACCTCGCGCTTTACCGGCAGTACCGTGCACTGGCCGATGCGCCCGAAGCGGCGCAGTACGACGAAGCGCGTCGCAAGGTGTTGGACAATGCGTTGCGCGATTTCAGGCTCGGCGGTGCCGAGTTGCCGGAGGAGCAGAAGGTGCGCTTCGCCGCGGTGAAGGAAGAGCTTGCCGGGCTCTCCGCCAAGTTCTCGCAGAACGTGCTGGATGCGACCGACGAGTACGAGTTCTGGATCAAGGACAAGCAGCACCTCGGCGGCCTGCCGGCCGACGTGGTGTCGGCCGCGCGCGCGGCGGCCAAGGCCGACGACGAGCCGGGCTGGAAGTTCACCCTGCAGATGCCGTGCTACCTGCCGGTGCAGGCCTATGCGGACGACCGCGCGCTGCGCGAGACGCTGTACCACGCGAATGCGGTGCGCGCGTCCGAACTCGCCGACAACGCGGCGCTCGACAACTCCGCGCTGATCGATCGCATCCTCGCCCTGCGGTCGGAACTGGCTGTGATGCTGGGTTTTGCCAGCTACGCGGAGTATTCACTGGCCACCAAGATGGCCGACACGCCCGATGACGTGCTGAGCTTCCTGCGCGACCTCGCCGCACGCGCCAAACCGCATGCGCAGCGCGATCGGGCGGAGCTGGAAGCGTTCGCCCACGAACAACTCGGCCTGGAAACGCTGGAGGCTTGGGACCTGGCCTACGCCAGCGAAAAGCTCAAGCAGGCGCGCTACAGCTTCTCCGCGCAGGAAGTGAAGCAGTACTTCACCGAGCCGGCAGTGCTGGCCGGGCTGTTCGGCGTGATCGGCGATCTCTACGGGCTGCGCGTCGAACAGGACACCGCGCCGACCTGGCATCCGGATGTGCGTTTCTATCGCCTGATCGACAGCGACGGTGCGCTGGTCGGTCAGTTCTATCTCGACCTGTACGCCCGCGAAGGCAAGCGCGGCGGTGCCTGGATGGACGACTGCCGCAACCGCCGCGAGACAGCGCGCGGTACGCAGACGCCCCTGGTCTATCTGGTGTGCAACTTCGGCAGGGGCATGGACGGCAAGCCGGCCACCTTCAGCCACAACGACGTCACCACCCTGTTCCACGAAATGGGTCATGGCCTGCACCAGTTGCTGACCCAGGTCGGTGAACTCGGCGTGGCGGGCATCAACGGCGTGGAGTGGGATGCGGTGGAGCTGCCCAGCCAGTTCATGGAGAACTTCTGCTGGGAATGGGCGCGCGTGCAGGCGATGACCGCGCATGTGGATACCGGCGAACCGCTGCCGCGCGCGCTGTTCGACCGGATGGTGGCGGCCAAGAACTATCAGAGCGGCATGGCCACCGTGCGCCAGCTCGAGTTCGGCCTGTTCGACATGCAGCTGCACAGTGGCTTCGATCCCGCCGATGACAGCGTGCTCGCCTTGCTGGACCGCGTGCGCGCCGAGGTGGCGGTGAACATTCCGCCGGACTGGAATCGCTTCCCCCACCAGTTCAGCCATATCTTCGCCGGCGGCTACGGGGCGGGGTACTACAGCTACAAGTGGGCCGAGGTGCTGAGCGCCGACGCCTATGCGGCCTTCGAGGAGGCCCCGACCGAGGTCGCCGACACCGGCGCGCGTTTCCGTCGCGAGGTGCTGGCGCGTGGCGGAAGCCGGGCTGCCGCCGACAATTTTCGCGCCTTCCGCGGCCGCGCCCCCCGCATCGATGCGCTGCTGCGCCATTCCGGCATGGCCGGATAAGCATCGCGGCGCATCCTGGAGGGCCAGGCGGAGCCCGCTCCCAGTGGGTTTGACCCCGCCTGTAAACGTTTTCATAATGGCTCCCCCGTAACACCGGCGTTCCCGGGAGGACCGCTTACATGCCGCATCAGCGAAGGATCGAAGGCCTGATCGCCGGGATGACGCTGGAGGAAAAGATCGGCCAGCTCGGCGCCTTCGCCGATGCGCTGCGGCCGTTCGCCTTCGAGGTCAATCCGGAGACCTTCGCGCGCGATGCCGAGCAGGTACGCGAGCAGATCCGCAGCGGTCGCGTGGGCGCGCTGTTCAACGGCGTGGGCGCGGCGGAAGGCCGCGAGGCGCAGCGCATCGCGGTGGAGGAGAGCCGGCTCGGCATCCCGCTGCTGCTGGGGGCCGACGTCATCCACGGCATGCGCACGGTGTTCCCGATCCCGCTGGGCGAAGCCGCCAGCTTCGAACCCGAGCTGGCCGAGCGCACCGCGCGCGCCACCGCGAAGGAAGCCACCGCCGCCGGCATCCACTGGACGTTCGCGCCGATGGTCGACATCGCGCGCGACCAGCGCTGGGGCCGCGTGGCGGAGACCTCCGGCGAGGACGTGCATCTCTCCTGCGAACTGGCCGCCGCCCGCGTGCGTGGTTTCCAGGGCCCGGACCTGACCGCCGCCGATTCGCTGCTGACCACGCCGAAGCACTTCGCCGCCTATGGCGCGATCTCTGCCGGCCTGGACTACAACTTCGTGGACATGGCGCCGCAGACGTTGCGCGATATCCACCTGCCGCCGTTCAAGGCCGCGATCGACGCCGGCGCGCTGACGCTGATGAGCTCGTTCAACGACATCAACGGCGTGCCGGCCTCGGCCAACCGCGAACTGCTGACCGACATCCTGCGCGGCGAGTGGAAGTTCGAAGGCTTCGTGGTGTCCGACTACACCTCCGACCTGGAGCTGATCGCGCACGGCTACGCCAGCGACGAAGCCGACGCCGCGCAGAAGGCGCTGTCGGCCGGCCTGGACATGAGCCTGCAGAGCGGCATCTACGCCGGCCACGTCGCCACACTGGTCGCCGATGGCCGGCTGGGCATGGACGAGGTCGACGAAGCCGTGCGCCGCGTGCTGCACGTCAAGGCCGCGGTCGGCCTGTTCGATGATCCCTACCGCTGCCTCGATGCCGAACGCGAAGCCGACCAGTCGCACATCGCCGCGCACGATGCGCTGGCGCGCGACTGCGCGCGCCGCTCCATCGTGCTGCTGAAGAACGAGGGCGACCTGCTGCCGCTGAAGAAGACCGGCCAGCGCATCGCGCTGATCGGGCCGTTCGCGCAGGACACGGCCAACCTCGGCGGTTGCTGGAACATCTTCGGCGACGCCTCACGCATGGTGGACGTGGAAACCGGCGTGCGTGCCGCGCTGGACGATCCGTCCGCGCTGGTCGTCGTGCCGGGCAGCGGCATCGAGGAGGCGATCGACGGCGGCATCGACGCGGCGGTCGCCGCCGCGCGCGCGGCCGACGTCGTACTGCTGGCCGTGGGCGAACCGCACGAGTTCTCCGGCGAAGCGCAGTCGCGCACGCAGATCGTGCTCCCGGCCGCGCAGCAGGCGCTGGCCGAGGCGGTCGTCGCCACCGGCAAGCCGGTCGTCGTGGTGTTGCGCAATGGCCGCGCGCTGGCGCTGGAAGGCGCCGTGCGCGAAGCGCGGGCGATCCTGGTCGGCTGGTTCCTCGGCACGCAGACCGGTCCGGCCATCGCCGACGTGGTGTTCGGCGACTACAACCCGTCCGCACGCCTGCCGGTGAGCTTCCCGCAGGACGCTGGCCAGCAGCCGTACTTCTACAACCATCCCGCCACCGGCCGTCCCAACGTGCCGGGTACCCCGCGCTTCTTCCAGACGCGCTGGCGCGAAGTTACCCACGCCGCGCTCTATCCGTTCGGCCATGGCCTGTCGTACACGCGCTTCGACTACGGCGTGCCTCAACTCGACACGCAGACGCTGGCCTGGGGCGACACGCTGACCATCCGCACGCGCATCACCAATACCGGTGCGCGTGCGGGCGAAGAAGTCGTGCAGCTCTACCTGCGCGACCGTACCGCCAGCCGCGTGCGTCCGGTGCGCGAACTGAAGCGCTTCCGCAAGATCGCGCTCGCCGCCGGCGAGTCGCAGGACGTCGAGTTCACGCTGACGCGCGCTGATCTGGAGTTCCATGGCATCGACAACCGCCCTGTCGCCGAGCCCGGCCTGTTCGACCTGTGGGTCGCGCCGTCCAGCGCGGTCGGCGACGCGGTGCCGTTCGAACTGCTGGCGCCCTGAGCCGCATGTCCGTGAGTGACGCCGCGATGCCGGCCCCCGGCGCGCGCGAACGCATCGCCACCCGCATCGCCTTCTTCATCGGCGGCTTCGCCATCTCGGCGTGGGCGCCGCTGATCCCGTTCGCCAAGCGCAAGCTCGCGCTGGACGACGGCCAACTCGGCCTGATGCTGCTGTGCCTGGGCGTGGGCTCGGTGCTGATGATGCCGCTGGCCGGCGGGCTCGCGGCACGGTTCGGTTGCCGCCGCATGATCCTGGCGGCGGGCGCGATGATCTGCCTGTGCATGCCGGCGTTGATGCTGGCGCCCAGCATTCCCGTGCTCGCGCTGGTGCTGGCCGTGTTCGGCGCCAGCATGGGCGTGCTCGACGTGGTGATGAATGTGCAGGCGGTGATCGTCGAACGCGCCAGCGGCCGCGCGATGATGTCCGGCTTCCACGGCATGTACAGCGTCGGCGGCATCGCCGGTGCCGGCGGCGTGGCCGGTGCGCTGGCGCTCGGTGCGTCGCCGCTGCTGGCGATCGGCGGCATGGCGATCGTCGCGGCGACGCTGTTGGCGGCCTCGCGCCGGGGCCTGCTGGTGGACGGCGGCGCCGGCGACCATCCGGCGTTCGTGTTGCCGCGCGGGCGCGTGTTGCTGGTCGGTGCGGTGTGCTTCGCGATGTTCCTGTCCGAAGGTGCGGTGCTGGACTGGAGCGCGGTGTTCCTGACCTCCGTGCGCAACGCCGATCCGGCCACCGCCGGCTTCGGTTACGTTGCCTTCGCGGTGACGATGACGATCGGCCGCCTGACCGGCGACCGCATCGTGCAGGCGCTGGGTGCGTTCCGTGTGGTTGTGTGCGGTGCGTTGATCGCGGCGGCGGGCTTCACGCTGGCGATCCTGGTGCCGTCGTCGTTGGTCGGTCTGGCCGGCTTCGCGCTGGTCGGTGCCGGCGCTGCCAACGTGGTGCCGGTGATGTTCTCCGCCGCCGGGCGTCAGCGCAGCATGCCCACGCACCTGGCGGTCGCCGCGGTCACCACCATGGGTTACGCAGGGGTGCTGCTGGGGCCGGCGGCGCTGGGCTTCATCGCCAAGCTGACCTCGCTGGCGGCAGCGCTGGGCCTGCTGGTCGTACTGCTGGTGGCGGTGGCCTTGGTCGCGCGCGTCGCCACGCGCGACTGAACGGCTTACGGGCGCGGTGCGCCGCGCATCATCGGGCCGCCGGGGTAACCGTAGGGGCCGTAGTAGCCACCGGGCCCGTCGTAGCGCTCGACGTTGATATTGAAGTTGAACGTACGCGGCTTGCCTTCGTCGTCGTACGTGGTCTTGCAGAGATTGAGGTTGGCCGCGTTGTAGGTGCTGCGGCCGTGGCCCTTGCTGTAGCCGATGCCGGTGGTCACGCTGCCGGACACACCGTCGCCGTCATCGTCGCCGTAGTACACGCAGGGATCGATGGGGGCAGCCGGCGCCGTGTCCTTCGTCCGTGCCGGCTGGCGGTCGCCATACCAGGTGCCCGGCGGATCCTTGGCATAGGTCGCCTCCCGCGGCACGCTCAGGTCGAGTGCTTCCGCCGTCGGCTGCGCGAGCGCAGGCGCGGTGGTCAGCAGGGCCAGCAATGCGATGGGCAAGGTCTTCATGGGACATCCCGGAAGGAGGGCGCGCCGGCTGGCGGACCTGAAAGGCAACCTAACAGCCGCGGATTGAACGTCGGCTGAGATCGGCGCGCGCGGGCAGGGAACTTCACCCCGCCGCACCCAGCACGTCCAGCACGCGCTGGCCGTAGCGCTCCAGCTTGGCGCCGCCGATACCGCCGACCCGGGCCAGTTCGTCCAGCGTGGCGGGCTGCTGCTCGGCGATGTTGCGCAGCGTACTGTCGTGGAAGATGACGTAGGCGGGGACGTTCTGCTCGCGCGCGAGTTGAGCGCGCAGGTCGCGCAGCACCTGGAAGCGCGGCAGGTCGGCGGCCTGGACCGGCACGCCGCTGCGCGATCCGCGGTCGCGCTCGCGCTTTTCGCGCTGCTCCTTGCGCAGCTGCAGGCGGCGCTCGCCGCGCAGCACCGCGCGGCTGCCCTCGGTCAGGCGCAGGCTGCCGAACTCGGCCTCCACTTCCAGCAGGCCGCAGGCCACCAACTGGCGGAATACGCTGCGCCACGCGGTCGCGTCCAGGTCCTTGCCGATGCCGTAGGTGGTCAGGTGGTCGTGGCCGCACTGGCGGATGCGCTCGCTCTCGCTGCCGCGCAGCACGTCGATGACATGGTTCACGCCGAAGCGCTGGCCGCTGCGGTACACGCAGCTCAAGGCCTTCTGCGCGGCCTCGGTGGCGTCCCAGGTCTCGGCCGGGCTCAGGCAGTTGTCGCAGTTGCCGCACTCGTGCGGATAGGTTTCGCCGAAGCCGGCCAGCAGCACCTGCCGCCGGCACTGGGTGGACTCGCAGTAGCCCAGCAGCTGGTCCAGCTTGCGCCGCTCCAGCCGCTTGCGCTCCTCGCCGGCCTCGCCCTGTTCGATCATCTGCTTCAGCAGCACCACATCGCCCAGGCCGTAGCAGAGCCAGGCTTCGGCGGCCTCGCCGTCACGACCGGCGCGACCGGTCTCCTGGTAATAGCCTTCCATCGACTTGGGCAGGTCCACGTGCGCCACGAAGCGCACGTCCGGCTTGTCGATGCCCATGCCGAAGGCGATGGTCGCCACCATCACGATGCCTTCCTCGCGCAGGAACCGCCGCTGGTTGTGGGCGCGCACGCTGGCATCCAGGCCCGCGTGGTAGGGCAGGGCATTGAAACCCTGCTCGGCCAGGTAGTCGGCGAACTGTTCCACCCGCTTGCGCGACAGGCAGTAGACGATGCCGGCCTCGCCACGGTGCTTGCGCAGCATGTCGCGCAGCTGGTGGCGTGCGGTGTCCTTCTGCACCACGGTGTAGCGGATGTTGGGTCGGTCGAACGAGCTGACGAACTTCTCGGCCTCGACCAGGTTCAGCCGCTCGGCGATCTCGCGCTGGGTCGGCGGATCGGCGGTCGCGGTCAGCGCGATGCGCGGCACGTCCGGCCAGCGCTCGTGCAGCAGGGTCAGTTCCAGGTACTCGCGGCGGAAGTCGTGGCCCCAGGCCGAGACGCAGTGCGCTTCGTCGATCGCGAACAGCGCGATCCGGCTGCGGTCCAGCAGCGACAGGAAGCGACCGGTCAGCAGGCGCTCGGGCGCGACGTACAGCAGGTCCAGCTCACCCGCCAGCAGCGCCTGTTCGACCTGCTGGGCTTCGTCCGCCGCCAGTGAGGAATTCAGGAAGGCCGCACGCACGCCCAGTTGGCGCAGCGCATCCACCTGGTCCTGCATCAGTGCGATCAGCGGGGAGACGACGATGCCGGTGCCGTCGCGCAGCAGTGCGGGCACCTGGTAGCACAGGGATTTGCCAGCACCGGTCGGCATGAGGACCAGGGCATCGTGGCCGGCGGCGAGGTGTTCGACGATCGCCTGCTGGTGGCCACGGAAGGCGCTGTAACCGAAGACGCGCTGCAGTGTTTCAAGTGCGGGGGACGACATGGGCACAGGATAACCCGGCGCCCGGGCGGGCCGGTCGCGCCCACGGCGGCGATGCGTGTAGGAAAACCCCGATCCGGGCGCGAAAAGCAGGACGCCCGGCAGGGGCCGGGCGTCGGTGCGTCACGGAAGCGTGGATTACTGCAGCAGCGAGCGCAGCATCCAGGCGTACTTCTCGTGGGTCTGCAGGCGCTGCGTCAGCAGGTCCTCTGTCGGGGCATCGTCGGCGTCGTCCGCGATATCCAGCACCTTGCGCGCGGTACGGCAGACGGCTTCATTGCCGATCACCAGCTGGCGCACCATCTCGCGCCAGTCGGCGCTGTCGCTCAGGCCCGGCTCTTCCGGGATCGAGGTCAGGCTGACGAACTCGCGGTACGAGCCCGGGGCGTTGAAGCCCAGCGCGCGGATGCGCTCGGCGATTTCGTCCAGTGCGGTCCACTGCTCGGTGTACTGGGTTTCGAACATCGTATGCAGCGAATTGAACATCGCGCCGGTGATGTTCCAGTGGAAATTGTGGGTCTTCAGGTACAGCGTGTAGCTGTCGGCCAGGAAGCGCGACAGGCCGTCGGCGATCTTCTTGCGTTCGCCGCCACTGATCCCGATATCGATGTTCGGTGCCGACGGGGCGGTTGCGAGGGGCGCAGCCACGGAGGTGGCCTTGGTCTTGGCGGGCTTGGTCTTCGGCTTGGCCATGCGGATTCTCCTGTAGGTGGGTTGAGGCGGCACAATAGACACACTAGAACATGTGGCGTGAGCGAAAAGTTTCAACGCCGTGCTTAAAGAATGACGACCCCCCGCCATCCCACCCCCGACCGTACCCCCGAGCGCGCCGCCCTCGACCAGGGGCGGCGTGCGCTCGACGGTGCACTGAGCCGGGACCGTGGCCGGCTGCACGGGCTGTGGTCGCGCTGGCAGGGCAAGCCGGCCGATGCCGGCGCGCGGCAGGCCTTCGAACAGGCATTGATGGCCTCGATCGCCACCCGCGAGCGGCGCCTATCGGCCGTGCCGGCGGTGATCCTGGATGAGTCGCTTCCCATCGCCCGCGAGGGCGAGCGCATCGTCGAGCTGATCCGGAACCACCAGGTCGTCGTCATCGCCGGCGAGACCGGCTCCGGCAAGACCACCCAGCTGCCCAAGCTGTGCCTGGCCGCCGGCCGCGGTGTGGCCGGCATGATCGGCTGCACCCAGCCACGCCGCATCGCCGCGCGCGCGGTGGCGCGGCGCGTGGCCGAAGAGTTGAACACCGAGCTCGGCCGCGGCGTCGGCTTCCAGGTGCGCTTCAACGACCAGGTCGGCGAAGACACCCACATCAAGTTCATGACCGACGGCATCCTGCTGGCGGAGATCGCCAGCGACCGCTGGTTGTCGGCCTACGACACGATCATCGTCGACGAGGCGCACGAACGCAGCCTCAACATCGACTTCCTGCTCGGCTATCTGAAGCAGCTGCTGCGCAAGCGCCGCGACCTGAAGGTCATCGTGACCTCGGCGACCATCGATACCGAACGCTTCGCCAAGCACTTCGACGATGCGCCGGTGATCAGCGTGGAAGGCCGCACCTATCCGGTGGAGGTGCGGTACCGCGCGCTGGAAGGCGAAGGCGAACAGGAAGGCGAGCGCACGGTCAACGACGGCATCGTGGCGGCGGTGGACGAGATCACCCGGCAGGATGCGCGCGGCGACGTGCTGGTCTTCCTGCCCGGCGAGCGCGAGATCCGCGATGCGCACCAGTCGCTGGAGCGTCGCAAGTACCGCAACACCGAGGTGCTGCCGCTGTACGCGCGCCTGTCCAACCAGGACCAGGACCGGGTGTTCAATCCGGGGCCGAACCGGCGCATCGTGCTGGCCACCAACGTCGCCGAGACCTCGCTGACGGTGCCGCGCATCCGCTACGTGGTCGATCCGGGCTTCGCGCGCGTCAAGCGCTACAGCCCGCGCAACAAGCTCGACCGCTTGCACATCGAACCGGTCTCGCAGGCCAGCGCCAACCAGCGCAAGGGCCGCTGCGGCCGCATCGCCGAGGGCATCTGCTACCGCCTGTATGCCGAAGCGGACTTCCAGGCGCGCGCGGAGTTCACCGATCCGGAGATCCGCCGTTCCAGCCTGGCCGGGGTGATCCTGCGCATGCTGCAGCTGGGCCTGGGCCGGATCGAGGATTTCCCGTTCCTGGAAGCGCCGGACGAGCGCGCGGTCGCCGACGGCTGGCAGCAGCTGGCCGAACTCGGTGCGATCGACAACGAGCGACGCATGACCGCCATCGGCAAGCAGATGGCGCGGCTGCCGGTCGACGTGAAGCTGGCGCGCATGCTGGTGGCCGCGCAGGCCGCCGGCTGCCTGCGGCCGATGCTGGTGATCGCCTCGTTCCTCGGCATCCAGGACCCGCGCGAGCGTCCTGCCGACGCGCGTGGCGCGGCCGACACGGCACACGCGCAATTCGCCGACGGGCGCTCCGAGTTCGTCGGCGTGCTGCGTCTGTGGGATGCATATCGGCAGGCGCATGAAGACCTGACCCAGTCCAAGTTGCGCGACTGGTGCGGCCGCCATTTCCTCGGTTTCCTGCGCATGCGCGAATGGCGCGAATTGCATCGCCAGCTGCGCCTGCTGTGCGAGGAGCTGGGCTGGAAGGAAGAAGCGGCCGACGCGTCGATGGCGCCACTGCTCGCCGGCAGCAGCGCGCCGCCCGCCGCGCGCGATGACGCCGCCGCGGTGAAAGCGACACGTGGCCAGCTGCATCGCGCCGCGCGTCTCGCACGCGAGGGCAAGACCGAGGCTGCACCGGCGCCGGTCGCCGTCAGTGCGCAGAAGCAACAGGCGCCTGCCGCGGGCGGCTTCAGCGAGCGTGTGCGCGCCGCCGCCTACCAGACCCTGCACCGCGCGCTGGTCGCGGGCCTGCCCACGCAGGTCGGCCATCGCACCGACAAGGGCGATTTCCAGGCGCCCCGGCAACGCCGCTTCCTGCCGTTCCCGGGCTCGCCGTTGTCGAAGCGCCCGCCGCCCTGGCTGCTGGCCGCCAACCTGCTGGACACGCAGAAGGTGTGGGGCATGACGCTGGCCGCGATCGAACCGGACTGGGTCATCGCCGAACTGCCGCACCTGCTGCTGCGCAAGCATTTCGGCCCGCACTGGTCGCGCGCGCAGGGGCAGGTGCTGGCGTCGGAGCAGATCAGCCTGTTCGGCCTGGTGCTGGCGCCGAAGAAGCCGGTGCACTACGGCCGTATCGCACCGGGCGAAGCGCACGACATTTTCGTGCGCCAAGGGCTGGTGACCGGCGAGATCACGACGCGCGCGTCGTTCGTCGCCGACAACCTCAAGACGCTGGAGCAGGCGCGCGAAGAAGAAGCCAAGCTGCGTCGCGCCGGCCTGGTCGCCGACGAGGACTGGCAGGCGCGCTGGTACCTGGACCGCGTGCCGGCGGATATCCATTCCGCCGCCGGCCTCGATGCGTGGTGGAAGGCCTTGCCGGCCGACAAGCGCCGCGCGCTGCACTGGTCGCTGGCCGACCTGCTGCCGGGCGAGGGCAGCGAGGAAGACCGCTATCCGAAGTATTTCGCGCTGGGCGATGCGCGCCTGCCGCTGCATTACCGGTTCGAGCCGGGATCCGTCGATGACGGCGTGACGCTGGCGGTGCCGCTGCACCTGCTCAACGCGCTCGATCCCACGCGACTGTCATGGCTGGCGCCCGGTTTCGTCGCCGACAAGGCGGCCGGCCTGATCCGCAGCCTGCCCAAGGCGATGCGGCGCAATTACGTGCCGGCGCCGGATTACGGCCGCGCGTTCTTCGAGGCGTTCGCGAAGCCGACCGTGGACGATATCCGCGGTGAGCTGGCGCGCTTCCTGTCGCGCGCCACCGGCGTGACGGTCACCGCGCTCGACTTCGACGAAGCCGCGCTGGAGCCGCACCTGCGCATGAACCTGCGGCTGCGCGAAGATCCGCGCGGCGGCGGCGAAGGCAAGGTGCTGGCCGAGTCGCGCGACCTCGACGAACTGCGCGCCCGTTTCGGCGCGCAGGCGGGGCAGGCGTTTGCCGCGCGCGCGGGCCGCGAGATGGCGGCCACCGGATTGCGCGACTTCCCCGCGCAGCCGATTCCGCGCGAGGTGCCCGGCGAAGCCGGCGTGCCGGCGTATCCCGCGCTGCGCGATGACGGCGAGACGGTGGCGCTGCAGGTGTTCGCCGACCGCGGGGAAGCGGCCGCGGCGCATCCGGGTGGCGTACGTCGGCTGCTGGAGATCGCGCTGGCCGACAAGGTGAAGCAGGCGCGCAAGCAGTTGCCGGTGTCGCCGAAGACGGGGTTGCTGTACGCGGCGATCGAATCGCAGGAGCGGTTGCGCGGCGACATCGTCGATGCGGCGATGAACGCGGTGCTGGCCGACGGGCTCGACGCGATCCGCGACCGCGCCGCGTTCGAGCAGCGGCGCGACGACGCCGGCAAGCGCCTGTTCGGTGAAGCGATGGAGCGGCTGAAGCTGGTCGAGGCCATCCTGTCGGCGGTCGCGGAGTTGAAGCCGCAACTGGAGGCGCCGTTGATGGGGTGGGCGCGCGGCAACCTCGACGACCTGCGCGCGCAGTTGGCGGCGCTGGTGCATCCGGGTTTCCTGCGCGACACGCCGGCCGATGCGCTGGCGCAGCTGCCGCGCTACCTGAAGGCGATGACCCTGCGCGCCGAACGCGCCAAGCGCGATCCCGCGAAGGACCAGGTACGCATGCTGGAACTCAAGCCGTTCGCCGACGCGTTGGCGCAGGCGAACGAGGATGGCATCGCGCAGGCACCGGACTGGCAGGCGCTGCGGTGGGACCTGGAGGAACTGCGGGTGTCGGTGTTCGCGCAGGAACTGGGCGCGAAGAGCGGCGTGTCGCCGAAGAAGCTCGCGCAACGCCTGCAGGCGCTGCGCGGGTAAGGCATCGTGTGCGCGTCAGTCGGCGCGCTGCACCTTGGGCCGCGGATTGTGGCCTTCGACCTGCAGGTACCAGCCGCTGATCTTGCCGGGCGAAACCGTGACCTTGGCGTTGCCGAGCGGCTTGCCCGCGTAGTACTCGCCGTCGATCACCCGCCAGCGCTGGCCGTTCTCCAGGGTGAACACGGTGCCGCGCGACCAGCCCTTGAGGCTGTTGGCGGCCAGCGCACTGGCGACCGGCTGCAGTCCGTCGCTGCCGAACAGGGTGCCCGTCACGCGCTGACCATCGTCCCTGCGCTCCTTGCGGACTTCTTCAACGACCGCTTTCCTGTCCTCATCGAGCAGGTTGTTGAGCAGTTGCAGTTGCTCGCTGCTCAGCTGGTCCAGGCCGGTGGCCTTCATCTGTTCCGGCGTGAGGCGATTCTGGATGTCGACGTAGTCGCGGGCATGCAAGGGCAGGGCGACGATGCACAGGGCGACAAGGGGCAGGAGGCGTTTCAGGCGCATGGATGTTCTCGGTCGGTCATTTGATGCGGCGGACGGGTGCGGCGGTGTTGTAGCCGTCGATCTTCAGGAACCATGTGTTGCCGAAGCGCGACGGCGTGATCTTCACCACGGGATCGGTGCGACGGACGCCTGCGAGCGATGCCGGCTCGACCTGTTCCCACACCTGGCCATTGGCGAGCGTGTACTGGCGTCCCTTCGCGAAACCGTTGAACGCGCCGACGATCGTGCTCTGTATCGGCTCGGTGGTGCCGAAATCGAAGAACCCGCGGGTCTCCTGTTCGACCTCCTTGCGGCCCTCCTGCTTCGCCTGCGCAGCCGCCTGCGCGGTCTGCTGGCCGACGCGTTGCTGCAGCCACGCATCGAGCGCGGCGAGTTCCTCCGCGCTCAGCTTGTCCAGGCCGGCGGCCTTGAACTCGCTGTCGCTCATCGCGTTGCGCAGCGGCTCGAGAGAATTCTGCTGCGCGACGGCGCACGTGGATGCGACCAGCAGCGCGATGGATAGAAACAAGCGGCTCATCTTCATGGTTGTTCCGGCGGTCGACTGGCCGGTAGTGTAGTCATTCCGGCGGCGCTTGACCGCCCAGCCCCGCGCCCATGCCTTCCCCCGTCCAGGACATCACCACGCTGCTGCAACGACCCGCGATCCAGGGGTTGCCGGCACCGCTGCGTCGCGCGCTCGCCGGAGCGGTGGACGCCGCTCCGCCGCCGGGCGACATGCCGGACACGATCGGCGTGCTTGCCGACACGCTCGACACGCTGGTGACGCTGGGAGCGGATGGCGATGTCGTGCTCGCCGCCCTGCTGCATGGCGTGCCGGCACTGGCCGAGCCGGTGGGCAGCCAGGTCCCCGGGCTGGCGGACCTGCTGGAGGGGCAGGTGGCGGCGGCCCAGGTCTGGGCGCTGCATGCGGAACAGGCACGGGGAGTGAACACGGAAGGCTTGCGCCGGCTGCTGCTGGCGATCGTGCGCGACCTGCGCGTGGTCACCATCCTGCTGGCCCGGCAGCTCGCCCGCATGCGCGCCGCGGGCGCCCTGCCCGAATCCGAACGGCAGGCGCTGGCGCGCCTCACCCGCGACATCCACGCGCCGCTGGCCAACCGGCTGGGCATCTGGCAGCTGAAATGGGAGCTGGAAGACCTCGCATTCCGCTACCTGCAGCCGCAGGTGTACAAGCAGATCGCCACGCAACTCGACGAGAAGCGCATCGGCCGCGAGCGCTACATCGGCGAGGTCATCGACGCGCTGCGGGCGGCACTGGCCGAGCATGGCATCCGGGCGGACATCAGCGGCCGGCCGAAGCACATCTACAGCATCTGGCGGAAAATGCAGCGCAAGCAGGTCGGCTTCGACGAGCTGTACGACCTGCGCGCGGTCCGCATCGCGGTGGACGACGTTGCCGCGTGCTACGCCGCGCTCGGCATCGTGCATGCGCTGTGGGTGCCGATCCCCAGCGAGTTCGACGATTACATCGCGCGCCCGAAGGCCAACGACTACCGCTCGCTGCACACGGCCGTGGTCGGCCCGGAAGGGCGCACGGTCGAAGTGCAGATCCGCACGCACGAAATGCACGCGCAGGCCGAACTGGGTGTGGCGGCGCACTGGAAGTACAAGGAAGGCAAGGGTGGCGGCGATGCCTTCGATCGCAAGATCGCGTGGATGCGCCGGCTGCTCGATGGTGCGGCGGAGGGTTCCGGCGGCGAAGGCAGCCTCGCCGGCGAACTGGATGCGGAACTGGTCGAGGACCGGATCTACGCGCTGACGCCGAAGGGAGAAGTGGTCGACCTGCCGCGGAGCGGCACCGTGCTCGACTTCGCCTACCACGTGCACACCATGGTGGGTCACCGCACGCGCGGCGCAAAGGTCAACGGCCGCATCGTGTCGCTCAGCCATGTGCTGCGCAGCGGTGACCGGGTCGAGATCCTGACCTCGAAGGAACCGGAGCCGCGGCGCGACTGGCTGCTGCAGGCCAACGGCTTTCTCGCCAGCGGGCGCTCGCGCGACAAGGTGCGCGCGTGGTTCCACAAGCTGGATCGCGCGCGCAACCTGCAGGCCGGTCGCGACCTGCTGGAGAAGGAGCTGAAGCGGCTGGGGCTGCACCACGCCGACCTGACGGGCGCGGCGAAGAAGTTCCATGCCGACAGCGTCGAGGAGCTCTACATCCAGGTCGCGCTGGGCGACGTCGGCCCGCACCAGGTCGGGCGTGCGCTGCACGAAGAGCAACGTGCCGCGGCCGAGCCGGATACGGTTTCGCTACCGGTACTGCGACCGCCGCGCAGGGTCGCCAAGCCGGGCAAGTCGAAGTTCACCGTGCAGGGCGTGGGCAACCTGCTGGTGCAGCTGGCCAAGTGCTGCCAGCCGGTGCCCGGCGAACCTATCGCCGGCTACCTGACGCGGGTCCGCGGCGTGACCGTGCACCGCGCGGACTGCGTGGCTTTCGCGCGACTGGCCGCGACCAGTCCGCAACGCGTGCTGCCGGTGGAATGGGGCCAGGCCGGCGGGGGATACGAGGTGGACGTGCAGGTCACGGCGCTCGATCGTAAGTGGCTGCTCAAGGACATCACCACGCTGATCGCGCAGGAAGAAGCCAACGTGCTGGACATCAACAGCCAGAGCAACCGCACCAGTGGCCGCGTGCATCTGCGGCTGCGGCTGAAGGTCGCCGACTTCGGACAGCTGTCGACGCTGCTGGGCAAGCTGGATGCGCTGCCCGGGGTGGAAGACGCACGACGTTCAGGCTGAGTGGTTATGCTGCGGGCGTGACCCGCGAAGACCACCATGGCGCCGGACGGGGCCGACGCATCGAACCGCGCATCGACTGGACGCATACCGCAGGGCTCGACGCCGACCCGCGCCGTGCTCCCGGCCCGGTGTGGCGCGATCGGCGCCATTGGCGATGGGCGGTAGCGGCCGCCATCGGCTTCATCCTGCTCGTCATCGTCCTGCGCCAGCCGCTGGCTGACATGGTGTGGCCGCAGACCCGCATCCAGTCGCTGCTCGACCAGGCGGACCAGGCGTTGCGCGCCGGGCGGCTGGATGCGGCCGATGGCAGTGGTGCGCGCCAGCTGTACGAAGCGGCGCAGGCGCTCGACAACGATCGTACCGAGGCGGCCGACGGTCTGCGCCGCGTCGCACTGGCCGCGTTGCAGTCGGCGGACGCGGCCCTGCAGCAGAACCGGTTCGACGACGTGCGTGCGCGGCTCGCGCTCGCCCGCGACCTGCAGGTGCCGCGGCCGCAGGCGGATGCGCTGGCGGCGAGACTGCGCGCGCGCGAGGCCGAGCATGCGGGTATCGACGGCTTGCTTGCGGCGGCGGCGCGTGCGCACGCGGACGAGCACCTGTGGGGCGGTGATGACACGGCCCTGCCGCTGTACCGGCGCGTGCTGGCGCTGCAGCCGACACGCATCGAGGCGCTGGAGGGCAGGGAAGACGCGTTGTCGGACCTGCTGCAGGAAGCCGGATCGCAGCTCCGCCGCGGCGAGCTCGGCGAGGCGGCGGCCAGGATCGCGGCGGCGCGCACGTTCGACGCCGGCCATGTCGATCTGCCTCAGGCCGAAGCTGCGCTGGCGGCCGCAGTGGATGCGCGGCGTCGCGCAGGTACGCGCGACCTGGCGCGAGGCCGGCTCGCCTCCGCACGCGCGGCCTATGAGGCGGTCGCGTCGGCCCTGCCGGACGATGCTGCGGCACGGCAGGGTCTTGAGCAGGTCGGTATCGCGCATGCCCGGCAGGCGGAGCGCGAGGCCGGCGATTTCAATTTCGCGCAGGCGCAGCAGGAGCTGCGGCTGGCGCGCGAGCTGGCGCCGCAGGCGGCCGGCGTGGCGCAGGCGGAGCAGGCCGTCGCGCGGGCACGCCAGGCGCGGCAGCGCCAGAACGCGGCGCCGTCGATGACCGCACGCGAGCGGGACCGCCGGGTCGGTGTGCTGCTCGCACGGATGGCGCACGCCGAGGCGCAAGGCCAGTGGCTGACGCCACCGGGGGAGAGTGCCTACGACACGTTGCGCGCGGCGCAGGCGCTGTCCCCCGAAAGTGCGGCGGTGAAACAGGCGGCGATTCGCCTGATGCCCGCCGTCCGCACCTGCTACGAAGACGAACTGCGCGCCAATCGCATCCGCCGCGCGCAGGCCTGCCAGCAGGCCTGGCAGACCCTGGAGCCGCGCGATCCCGCCTTGCAGGACGCACGCCGACGGCTGGCGGAAAAATGGATCGCGGTGGGCACGGAACGCCTGGGTGCGGGCGATCTGGCGTTCGCGGGGCAGGCGTTGCAGGAGGCGCGGCGGCTGGATGGCGCGGTCGCCGGCCTGGACGACTTCGCCTCGCGTGTCCGCGTGGCGCAGGCGGCCATCGCTCCCTAGTGCAGGAAGACGCGGCGCACCGTGTCGCGGGCGGCGTCCATCGAGAAATGGCGGGTGATGTTCTCGCGGCCGTTGTCGGCGAGCCGCTGCCACAGCGCCGCATCGGCGTACAGTCGCAGCACCGCTTCCGCGAACCCGGCGGCGTCGTCGGCCACCAGCACGTCGTGTCCGTCCGTCAGGTGCATGCCTTCGATCGCGCACGAGGTCGCCACCACCGGTTGCCCGTGCGCCATGCTCAGGTTGACCTTGCCCTTCACGCCGGCGCCGAAGCGCAGCGGCGCCAGCGCGATGCGAGCGCCGGCCATGTAAGGCTCCAGCTCCGCCACGTGCCCGTGCACGACAATGCCCGGCTGCGACTGCAGGGCGAGCACCTCGGCGGTTGGCGCCATCCCGATGCAGTGGAAGCGGATGCCGGGTTGCCGTGCGCGGATCAACGGAAACACCTCGCCGCCGAACCAGCGCACCGCATCGACATTGGGCGGATGACGGAAGCCGCCCACGAACACCAGATCGTGCCGTTGCCCGAAGGGAAGCCCGCTATCGGCCACCTCGTGGAGGTTCGCCACCACCTCCACGCATGCATCCGGCAGCAACCCGGCCAGCATGTCGCGCTCCACCGGACTCACCACCAGCGTGGCATCGGCCTGGCGGATCAGCGTGAGCTCGCGGTCGCGCGTGCGTTCGGCGGCGCGCTCCAGGCCGGCATCACCCGCCAGTTCAGCGCCGCGCCGTTCGCGCAGGAAGTGCAGGTCGACCGTGTCGAACACCACCTTGGCCTGCGGCGCGAAGCGCCGGACCAAGGGCAGGAACTCCGCGGCGACGTAGTGGCGCGACAGCATGACCACGTCGAAGCGGTGGCCGTGCTCGCGCAGCCACGCCGATGCGCGTGCCGCGAACGGTGCGTGCCAGGCCTCGATGCCGTGGCGTCGCAGTCGCGCGGTATCGTCGCCTGCGTGGTGAAGGTCGGCGGGCAGGAACACGACATGGGCCCCGTCTTCCACCAGCATCCGCATCAGGTTGACCAAGCGCAGGGAGGCGGAGTCGTGCAGCGGACGCGGCGTTTCCGCATCGACGACGAGGATCTGCCGTCGCGGACGCACGACCGAGCCGGCGGTCGGTACGGTGCCGGCGCGCGGCTGTCGCGCGAGCGCTTCCCGCCATTTTTCCGCGAACACGCCACGGTTGCGCACCTGGTAGGCCTTGGTGCCGCTTGCGGTGTCGGTGCCGGAGGTGATGCCTTCCAGATGCACCACCCGCGATGCGGGCTGGTAGAGCACGCGAAGACCGCGTGCGCGCACGGCGAAGGCGAGGTCGGTGTCTTCGTAGTAGGCCGGCGCGTAGCGCGTGTCGAAGCCGCCCAACTCGCGGAACAGCGGGGTAGGCACCGCGACGGCGGCGCCCGAACAATAGGCCGCGTCGCGCAGGCTGGCGTAGCGGGGATCGTCCGGCGAGTCGAAGCGTCCGTAGTTCCAGGCCGAGCCGTCGTCGAACACCACGCCGCCGGCTTCCTGCAGGCGTCCATCCGGGTAGATCAGCTGCGCGCCGACCAGTCCGGCATCCGGGTGGGCTCCGAACGTGTCGAGCAGCGCATCGAGCCAGCCCGGTTGCGGCACCGTGTCGTTGTTGAGGAAGACCAGATGGGCGCCGTTCGCCAGTGCCGCGCCGTCGTTGCACGCCGCGATGAAACCACCGTTGGCGGGGCGGCGGTGGTATCGCAGTCCGGCGATCTGCGGCATCCACTCGCCGGTCTCGTCGCTGGACCCGTCGTCGACGACGAGGATCTCGCAGGTCGCGGCCGGCGGGTATTCCGCCAGGGCGCGCAGGCAGGCGAGCGTGTAGGCCGCCTGGTTGTAGACCGGAATCACGATGCTGGCGCGCGGGGCATCGTTTGCCGGTACCGCGAACGGCGCGAACGGTGCCGCCGCGGGAACATGGAGCGGCGCGGAGGCCGGAAGCACGCGACGCGCGAACTGCCGTCGTACCCGCGCCCACGTGGGGCCCAGGCCCCGCGTGCGCAGGCTGGCCAGTCCTCGCCGGACCAGGCCGCGCATGCGTTCCAGCATGAAGCGCACGTCGGCCCACGACATCGACATTCCGTTGCAACTCCAGCTGAGCAAGGGGGAAACGGGCCGGGCGCACCGCGGATGGCTGCGCTAGACTCGCCCGAATTCCCATTGTCGCATCCCCTGTGGCCCGCAACGACTACGACGACGAAGCACTGGACGAAGACGACATCGACGACGACGGCGGTCCCGTCTGGCGGCAACGCCTGCTGACATGGGGTCTGGCCGCGGTGGGTCTGGGATTGGGCTTCCTGATCCCGTACACGCTGTACCTGAACCACCAGGTCACCGAACGTTTCGGCGAGTTGCGCTGGCAGATCCCCACCCGCGTCTATGCGCGGCCGCTGCAGGTCGCGCCGGGCCTGGCGATGGACGCGCAGACGCTGAAGACCGAACTCGACGCCGCGGCGTACCGCGACGACGGTAGCGGCGAGAGCCCGGGCACCTACACGCGCGAGGGTGGCCGCTTCACCATTTCCAGCCGTGGTTTCATCGACGTGGACGGGCGTGTGGTACCGCGCCGGTTGCAGGTCAGCCTGTCCGATGGCCGTATTGCCGCGGTGCGCGACCTCGGCCGCAAGCAGAACCTCAAGGCGGCGCGACTGGATCCGGCGCGGATCGCCACGTTGTACGGACAGAAGCAGGAAGAGCGTCGGCTGGTGCGGCTGGAAGAGGTGCCGGAACTGCTGGTGACCGGCCTGCAGGCGGTCGAGGACCGCGATTTCAAGGACCACCACGGCATCGACCTGTCGGGCATGGTGCGCGCGGCGTGGTTGCTGGTGCGCTCCGGCGGCGACACGCGGCAGGGCGCCAGCACGCTGACCCAGCAGCTCGCACGCAGCGGCCTGCTCGGCATCGGCAAGGAACAGACGCCGACGCGCAAGTTCAACGAGATCCTCTACGCGTTGATCCTGGAGGCGCGCTACGACAAGCGCACGATCCTGGAGGCGTACTTCAACCAGGTGTACCTGGGGCAGCGGGGCAGCCAGGCGATCCACGGCGTCGCCGCCGGCGCGGAGTTCTGGTTCGGGCGCGACCTCGACAGCCTGACCACCGAGCAGATCGCGCTTCTCATCGGCATGGTGAAGGGGCCGTCGTACTACGACCCGCGGCGCAACCCGGAACGTGCGAAGGAGCGCCGCGACTACGCGCTGCTCAAGCTGCACGAGACCGGCCTGCTCGACGATGCCGAGTACAAGCGTGCGCTTGCCGCGCCACTGGGCGTGACCAAGACGCCGGGCATGGCCGCCGCCAACCGTTTCCCCGCCTACGTGGACCTGGTCCGCCGCCAGCTGGCGCGCGACTATCCCGAGAGTGCGCTGCAGGGAGCAGGCCTGACGGTGCTCACCGGCATGTCGCCGTCGGCGCAGGCGTACGCCGAATCGTCGGTGACGCGCACGATCAAGGCGCTGGAGAACAAACGCCGGCCGACGCTGCAGGCCGGCATGGTGGTGACCGACGTGCACGACGGCGACGTGCTGGCCGTGGTCGGCAGCCGCAACGTGTCCGAAGTCGGCTTCAACCGCGCCGTCGAAGCGCAGCGGCCGGTCGGCTCGCTGTTGAAGCCATTCGTCTACCTGCTCGCGCTGGCGCAGCCGGACCAGTATTCACTGGCGTCGTGGGTCGACGATTCGCCGGTGACCGTGCAACTGGGCAAGAACCGGCGCTGGACGCCGGCCAACGCCGACCGCCGCAGCCATGGCACCGTGCGCCTGGTCGACGCGCTGGCGCGCTCGTACAACCAGGCCACCGTGCGCGTGGGCATGAAGGTCGAACCGGACCGCCTGGCGCAACTCATCCGGGTGCTGGCCGGCATCCAGGCGGAACCGAACCCGGCCTTGATCCTGGGCTCCACCGACCAGAGCCCGTACGCGATGGCGCAGCTGTACCAGTTCCTCGCTTCGGGCGGCGAGATCCAGCCGCTGCACGCGGTGCGCGGAGTGCTCGATCCCGATGGCAAGCTGCTCAAGCGCTACGACAAGACGCCGGCGCCGGCGCAGGAAGGCGATTCGATCGCCGCCAACCTCATCACGGTGGCGTTGCAGCAGGTCGTATCGAACGGCACCGGCCGCCAGCTGATCGGCGATGGCCTGGGTCGTTTGCAGTCCGCGGGCAAGACCGGCACCAGCAACGACAGTCGCGACAGCTGGTACGCCGGCTACACCGGCGATCACCTCGCGGTGGTGTGGATGGGCAATGACCAGAACGAGCAGACCGGCCTGTACGGCGGCACCGGCGCGATGCGCGTGTGGTCGGGCCTGTTCGCGCGGTTGCCGAGCGCACCGCTGAAGGTGTCGGGCAAGGGCCTGGACTGGCAGTGGGT
Source organism: Pseudoxanthomonas sp. PXM01 (assembly GCF_014851815.1). Taxonomy (GTDB): domain Bacteria; phylum Pseudomonadota; class Gammaproteobacteria; order Xanthomonadales; family Xanthomonadaceae; genus Pseudoxanthomonas_A. Next base: position 676,851 of record NZ_JACVAJ010000002.1, on the reverse strand, counting down.
CGCCGGATCCAACACCACCGATGCCAGCTGTCCGGAAGCCCGGCAGCTGCCGTTCGTCTCCGGCTTCACACCGGCCTATGCGCCTTGCGTCATCGAACAGGCGCCGGTCGAGGGCGAGGAATCCGAAGGTGGCGGCTGGCGCAGCTGGTTCGGCCTGGATCGCAAGGAAGAACCCGCACCGCCGCCACAGGAAGCGCCTCCGCAACAGCCATGACCATGAAGTACGCACTCTCTCTTGTCCTGATCCTGCTGGCCGGCTGCGTCTCCGCGCCGGTGCCCGAGACGCCGGTCGTGCGCGATCCGCTGACGCCTGACCAGCGCGTCGCCGCCATCGATGCCGCCGCCGGGGACGACGACCGCGAGCTCGCCGTGCAGCCGCTGCGCGATCCGCAGGTCGAGGATCTGCGCGAGACGGCGCAGCAGGCGCGCGCGGCGCGCGACGTCGCCAGGGCGGCGGACGCGTTGAACCAGGCCTTGCTGCTGGTGCCGGAAGATCCCGCCGTGCTGCAGGAACGGGCCGAAGTGGCGATGCTGCAGGGCGACTACGCGCGCGCCGACACACTGGCGCAGCGCGCCTTCCAGCTGGGCTCGCAGGTGGGTCCGTTGTGCCGCCAGCACTGGGAGACCGTGCGTCAGGTGCGCCAGCATGAACTCGCCGTGCATCAACCCCTGCCCGCACGGCACACGCCGGAGGACGCGGCCCAGCATGCCGCGCGCGCGGCGACCCTGCGCGCGGCGATCATCGAGGCGGAGAGCAAGCGCGACGCGTGCACCGTGCCGGTCATCGAGCGGATGTGAGGCGCATGCCGCGTCCGTGACGCGGTACCCTTGCCGCTGCACGCCGCCTCCTGTTTTCCCGATGTCCCAGCTAGCCCAGGCCAGCCGCGATGCCCTCAGCGAGGGCGGTGCGCTGGCGGAACGACTCGATGCCTTCGCCCCCCGCGACGCCCAGCAGCGCCTGACCGCGGCGATCGCCGACGCCTTCGACGCGCGCGATGTGCTGCTGGCCGAAGCCGGCACGGGCACCGGCAAGACCTTCGCCTATCTGGTGCCTGCGCTGCTGTCGGGCCTGAAGACCATCGTCTCAACCGGCACGCGCGCGCTGCAGGACCAGCTCTACCACCGCGACCTGCCGCGCGTGCGCGATGCGCTCGGCGTGGCCGGGCTGAAGTCCGCGCTGTTGAAGGGACGCAGCAACTACCTGTGCCGCTACCGCCTCAACCAGGCCAAGGGCGATCCGCAGGCGCTGCGCACCACGTTCACCAGCCGCGAGCAGGTGGACCAGTTCCAGCGCATCGTCGCGTGGGGCGGACGCACGCAATACGGCGACATGGCGGAACTGGCCGCCTTGCCGGACGACTCGCCGCTGCTGCCGCTGGTCACGTCGACGATCGACAACTGCCTGGGCAGCGAGTGCCCGTTCTGGGACGACTGCTTCGTGGTGCAGGCGCGCCAGCGCGCACAGGCGGCCGACATCGTGGTCGTCAACCACCATCTGCTGCTCGCCGACCTGGCGCTGAAGCAGGAGGGCTTCGGCGAGATCCTCCCGGGCGCGCAGGCGTTCGTCATCGACGAGGCGCACCAGCTGCCTGAACTCGCCGCCAATTTCTTCGGCGAAGGCTTCGGCATGCGGCCGCTGCAGGAACTGGCGCGCGATTGCCTGACGGAGTCGAAGGACGCGGCGGGCGCACTGGCCGCCTTGCAGCCGCCCGTGCGTGCGCTGGAACAGGCGTTGCGCGAGGCGCGCGCGGCCATGGAGGGCATGCCGGCGCGCGGCACCCGCGAGCGCCTGCTGGCCAGGCCCGAGGTCGGCGCGGGGTTCGATGCCATCGAGCATGCGCTCGCCGACCTGTCCGCGGCGCTCGCACCGCTGGCGCAGGCGTCGTTGGGGCTCGAAGCCTGCGCCGCGCGCGCCACCGAATTCGCCAAGCGCCTGTCGCGCTGGCATGCCGCGCCGTCCGGCGCGGGTGCATTCGACGACACGGAGGCGGCGCAGGCCGACGATGGCGACGTGCTCTGGTACGAACTCACCCCGCGTGCGTTCCGCTGCCAGCGCACGCCGCTCGATGTCTCCGGACCGCTGCGCCAGCATCGCGAGCAGTCGCGTGCGGCGTGGGTATTCACCTCGGCCACGCTGGCGGTAGGTGGCCGCTTCGACCATCTCGCCGTGCGGCTGGGCCTGGACGATCCGCCGACGCTGCTGCAGCCGAGTCCATTCGATTGGCCGCAGCAGGCGCTGTGCTACCTGCCCACCGGATTGCCTGATCCGAATGCGCCGGGCTATGGCGCGGGCCTGATCGCGACGCTGAGGCCGGTGCTGGAGGCGTCGCAGGGCCGTGCCTTCCTGTTGTTCGCCTCGCACCGCGCGTTGCGCGAAGCCGCGGAGGCGCTACGCGGAGGTCCTTGGCCGCTGTTCGTGCAGGGCGAGGCGCCGCGCGGCACGCTGCTGCAGCGGTTCCGCGAGTCCGGCAACGGCGTGCTGCTGGGCGCGGCCAGCTTCCGCGAAGGCGTCGACGTGGTCGGCGATGCCTTGAGCGTGGTGGTGGTCGACAAGCTGCCGTTCGCCGCGCCCGACGATCCGGTGTTCGAGGCGCGCCTGGAAGCGGTGCGCCGTGCCGGTGGCAATCCGTTCCGCGACGAACAGCTGCCGCAGGCGGTGATCGCATTGAAGCAGGCGGTCGGCCGGCTGATCCGCAGCGAGACCGACCGTGGCGTGCTGGTGCTGTGCGACCCGCGCCTGACCGGCAAGCCGTACGGACGCGTTTTTCTCGACTCGCTGCCGCCGTTCCGCCGCACCCAGCGCGTGCAGGACGTACAGCGCTTCTTCGGTGCCGAGGTCGAGGAAGCGGCGCCGGCGCCGGCACGTGCCGGCGATGCGGACGACTGGTTTGCGGACGCACGCTTCTGACCGGACCGAATCCGACGCCCGCTACGGAGATCGAGCTGGGTTAAACCCTCTGCCTGTCTGTTGCATCTGACGAAGGACTTGCCTTCGTCTGGTCCAGGAGTTCGAGATGGGTTTTCGCGTGTCGTGGTTCTCACTGGTGTTGCTGTGCGCGGCGGGGATACCGGTACAGGGGCGCGCCGCCGAACCTGCGCCGGAGCCTGCGAAGGTCATGATGCTGGGGGTGTTCCACTTCGCCAATCCTGGTCGGGACGTGGTGAAGGCGGACGTCATCGACGTGATGACGGCCGCCAACCAGGCCTATCTGGCGGGGCTGGCGTCACGACTGGCAGCATTCCGGCCGACCGATGTGCTCGTCGAATGCGAGCGATCGGCGCAGGCGCGGCAGGATGCGGCCTATGTGGCGTACCGTGATGACGGCGCGACGCTGGGCATCAACGAAATCCAGCAGATCGGCTACCGCGTGGCCAAGCTGGCCGGCCTCGATGGTGTGACCTGCTTTGACGAGGATGAGGTGCACTGGAAGGGGGAGGCGTTGTTCGCCTACATCGCCGAGCGCGAGCCTGATCGGAAGGCGGCCATGGACGCGGTGTTCGCGGCATTGTCCGCACGCGAGGCGCGCGAGCAGGCGACGCTGCCGTTACCCGAACTGCTGCGGCTGGCCAACACTCCGGAGCGGGATCGCGAGAACAAGGACCTGTACATCGCCACGAATGCGGTGGATGCCGGCGGCGGATTCGTGGGCGCCGATGCATCGGCCAGCTGGTGGCATCGCAATTTCCGCATGTACGCCAACGTGCAGAATGCAGCCGCGCCCGGGCGTCGCGTGCTGGTGATCGGTGGAGCAGGCCACACCGCGATCCTCAAGGATCTGCTGGCGATAGACCGGCAGCGTCAGGCCGAGCCTGTGGCGCCATACCTGACGCCTTGAAGACGAGGCCCGCAGCGGGAGGCAGGTAATCAGGCAGCACCCGACGTCCAGAGAGCAGCCGCGGGGTTTCCACCGATGCGGGGTGGCGATCGCGCAAACGCGCCAGCGTTTAAGCTAGCCCCCTTTCCCCGTCCCGTCCGTCCCATGAAGCTGCTCGCCTTCGAAACCGCTACCGAAGCCTGTTCCATTGCCGTCTACGTCGATGGCGAGGTGCGCGAGCGTTTCGAAATCGCGCCGCGACGGCATGCCGAACTTGCGCTGCCTTGGGCCGAGCACCTGCTGGTGGAAGCAGGCATCGTGCGCAGCCAGCTCGATGCCATCGCGCTGAGCCGTGGTCCCGGCGCCTTTACCGGCGTGCGCCTGGCCATCGCGCTCGCGCAGGGCATCGCGTTGGCGCTGGACCGGCCACTGGTGCCGGTGTCCACGCTCGCAGTACTGGCCTCGCAGGTGCCGCCACCGCGGGTGACGGCGGGCGAAGGCGGCTGCGACGTCGGCACCGCGCACCCCATTCTTGCGGCGATCGACGCGCGTATGGGCGAGGTCTACACGGGCACCTTCGTGCATCGTGGCGACCGTCTCGAGGCAACGTCGGGCGAAGCGGTGATCGCACCTGCCGATTACGCGCTGGCGGGTGATGACGCCGGCTGGATCGGCGTAGGGACCGGTTTCGCGGCGGGCGAGGGTGTGCTGGCCGCGCGCCTGTCATCCCGCTTCGTCCGCATCGATGCACAGGCATTGCCGCATGCGGCGGATCTCGCGCGACTCGCGGCAGACGCGTTCGCCCGGGGCGAGATGGTGGCGCCCGAGCTTGTCGAGCCCGCCTACCTGCGCAACAACGTCGCGCTGACGCTGGAAGAACAGAAAGCCTTGCGCGCCTCCCGCTGAGGCGTGCGCCTGCGTTACTCGTCGCGCACTTCGCCGCCCGGCAGGAAGCGCCAGGTGCGGGTGACGTGCAGGACGTCGACGTTTTCCGCCGTTTCCGGCAGCGGCGGGAACGGCGAGGACAACTGCACGATGCGCTGCGCCGTCGAGTCGAGCAGCGGCACGCCGCTGGACTGGATGATGCGGGTCTGCTCGACGCTACCGTCGCGGCGCACCGCCACACTGATCACCAGCGTGCCGGCCAGACGCCGGCGGCGCGCTTCGTCGGGGTAGTTGAGGTTGCCCACGCGCTCGGCGCGATCCACCCAGGCGCGCAGGTAGTTCGCGTAGACGTATTCCTTGGTGCTGGCCGAGACGAACTTGCGCTTCGGCCGCTTGGCGTACAGCTCCGAGCGCAGGTGGTACTCCGCCGCCAGTCGTGCCATCTCGGCATCGCGCTGCACTTTCTGTTCGCCCTGAGGCAGCTCGGGCTGGTCCGGCTGCGGGCGTGCTTCGGCGGCAGGCGCGCGGGTCTCGCTGTCGCGCGTGGTCACCACGCGGCTCTCCGGCGGCGGCACCGGCGCGGTGGTCTGCGCGCGCAGCGGCTGCGGCGCCAAGCCGGTGTCGGGTTGGGGGATCCAGCCGGCCTGGCTGTCGCGCGGGCGCCTGGCCTGGTCGCTTTCGCCGCCGCCTTCCTGGTTGGCGGCGGCGAGGAAGTCGGCTTCCTTCGGCGTCAGCGGCGTGCTGGTCTGGCTGAGGATCACGTCCAGCGTCGGCATCACCGGCGCGGCGTCGTCCAGGGCGAAGCCCACGCCGAGCACCAGCAGGCCGTGCACGATCAGCGACAGCGCCAGGGTGGCGCCGAGGCGTTCGTTCGCGCCGATCTTCGGCGGTGGAACGGGGACGGCCGACATCTCAGGCGGCCAGCTTCTTCTCGATGGCGTCGAACAGCTGGCCGGCGATGTTCAGGCCGTACTGGCCGTCCAGCTCGCGCACGCAGGTGGGGCTGGTGACGTTGACCTCGGTCAGGTAGTCGCCGATCACGTCCAGGCCGACGAACAGCATGCCGCGGCGCTTCATCTCCGGGCCGACCTGCGCGGCGATCCAGCGGTCGCGCTCGCTTAGTGGACGGCCCTCGCCGCGGCCGCCGGCGGCCAGGTTGCCGCGGAACTCGTCGCCCTGCGGAATGCGTGCCAGCGCGTAGTCCACCGGCTCGCCATCGACCAGCAGCACGCGCTTGTCGCCGTCCTTGATGCCGGGGATGAAGCGTTGGGCCAGGGTGAAGTTGCCGCCGCCGATCAGCGTTTCCAGAATGACGTTGGTGTTGGGGTCGCCGGCCTTCACGCGGAAGATCGAGCGGCCGCCCATGCCGTCCAGCGGCTTCAGCACCGCCTCGCCATGCTCGGCCACGAAGGCCTTGAGCGCGGCCGGGTCGCGGCTCACCAGGGTGGGAGGGCAGCATTGCGGGAAGAGCAGCGCCGCCAGCTTCTCGTTGAAATCGCGCAGGCCCTGCGGATCGTTGACGATCAGCGCGCCGGCCTGCTGCGCGACGCCCAGCACGTGCGTGTCGTAGAGATACTGGTCGTCGACCGGCGGATCCTTGCGCATCAGCACGACCTGGCCGGGGCCGAACGTCAGCGTGCGCGTATCGCCGAGGGTGGACCAGCCGGCCTTGTCGTCCTTCACCGTCAACGCCGCGACCTGGGCCTGGGCCACGCCCTCGCGCAGCGACAGGCGGCCGGGGATGACGTAGTGGAGGCGGTGACCGCGCCGCTGGGCTTCCAGCAGCATGGCGAAGGTGGTGTCCTTGGCGATCTTGATGGACCCGATCGGGTCCATGACGACGATGACGTCCAGCGGCATGGGGGCGGTTCTGCGGGAGACGCCGCATGGTATCAGGGCGGACGCGGCCGCCGGTCCGGACGCCGGTGGAACACCGCGTCCGCCCGGTGGCGGAAAATTGAGACGTGGATCGCATGATGCCGTTCAGCGACGCGCACCGGAAAGGCGCGGCTTGACAGTGCGCGCCGGGATGGGGGATATAAGCAGCAACGCAGCGTGGCCGGTTCGTCAATGAAGCCACGCGCGCATGGGGAAATCAGGTAATGACGCAGAACGAAGGCCAGGCCGGTGGACTCCACGGCCTACGGGTCATGGTGATCGATGACTCGAAAACCATCCGCCGCACCGCGGAAACCCTGCTGAAACGCGAGGGTTGCGAAGTCGTGACCGCGACCGACGGGTTCGAGGCCCTGGCCAAGATCGCCGACCAGCAGCCGCAGATCATCTTCGTGGACATCATGATGCCGCGCCTGGACGGGTACCAGACCTGTGCGCTGATCAAGAACAACCAGGTGTTCAAGTCCACGCCGGTCATCATGCTGTCGTCCAAGGACAGCCTGTTCGACAAGGCGCGCGGGCGCATCGTCGGCTCGGAGCAGTACCTGACCAAGCCGTTCACGCGCGAGGAACTCCTCGACGCCATCCGCGCCCACGTCAGCACCTGAGGGGCTGGCGCCATGGTGATCATTCGCACTGAGTGCACAGGGGGCGGGCGATGATCCGCACACCGTTCGATACGCTGGCCGAATACGAGCGCCGCAGCCTGGCGCATGCCGTGCTGCAGCCGGCGCGCGAGATCGCGCAGGACCAGTACCGTGGCGTCGGCTACCGCGTCGGCAAGCGCCGGCTGATTTCCAACTTCGGGGAAGTGGTGGAAATCGTGCAGATGCCGCCGGTCACGCCGGTGCCGGGCGCGCAGCCGTGGCTGCTGGGGATCGGCAACCTGCGCGGCAACCTGTTTCCGGTCGTGGACCTGAAGCAGTTCCTCGAAGGCGAACGCACCGTGCTGCACGAGGGCCAGCGCGTGCTGGTCATGCGCCAGGCCGGTGGCGATGTCGCGCTGACCATCGACGAGCTGTACGGCCAGCGCAGTTTCCACGAATCGCAGCAGGTCGAGCCGGGGGATCTGGCGGACGGCCGCTACGGGCATTTCATCGATCGCGCTTTCGCCAGCGACGATCAGCGGTGGGGCGTTTTCGCGCTGGGGCTGTTGGCGCGCACGCCGGAATTCCGCCAGACCGCGCTCTGAGCGCGGACGACAAGAACAATCAGGGGTTGAACGATGAGCACTGCGACGGATTCTCCTAGCGCCGGCAAGGTCGGCAGTTTCGGCAACAATTTCTGGCTGTTGCTGCTGGCGCTATCGGTGCTGGTCTTCGGTGCCAACACCGGTGTGGCCACCTACCAGGGCAGTCGCCTGTCCGGCGCCAGCACCGGCGCATCGGACATGCGCGTGCTGTCGCAGCAGTTGACCAACCAGGGCCGGGAAGCCGTGGCCGGCAACGCCGAGGCGTTCAAGGCGTTCAAGGAGACCAAGCAGTCGGTCGAATCCACCGTCTCCGACCTGCAGACCCGCTTCGGCAACGAAGGCGCCATCTCCGGCCCGCTGGCCAAGCTGAGCGCCACCTGGGCGCCGCTGGGCAAGAACGCCGACCAGATCGTCGCCTCCGAAGCCGCCGTACTGGCGCTGGCCGGCAACGCCGACCGGTTCGCCACCCAGGTGCCCAGCCTGCAGGCACAGCTCAACGAAGTGGTGCGTGCCATGTCCGCCGGCGGTGCGCCGTCGTCGCAGATCTACAGCGCGCTGCAGCAGGTCGTGCTGGCCGGCACCATGGCCCGCCGCGTGACGGAAATCCGCGCCGGTGGCGCCGGTGCCGCCACCGCTGGCGACGCGCTGGGCCGCGACGCCGTGCTGTTCGGCCAGGTGCTGGACGGCCTGCGCGAAGGCAATCCCGATCTCGGCATCGCCCCGGTCCGCAATGCCGCCGCGCTGTCGGCCCTGCAGAACTCGCAGACCCTGTGGACGGCGATGAAGAAGGACCTGGACGCGATCCTGGCGAGCTCGCGCAACCTGTTCGCCGCGCAGTCGGCCGCCGCCGCGCTCACCAACGGCTCCGGCCAGATGCTCCAGGACAGCACCAACCTGTTCCAGGCGTTCTCGGCGTTCGGCTCGGTGCGCGACACGCGCCTGTTCCCGAACTTCTGGCTGGGCATCGCCTCCGGTGCCGCGGCGCTGATCTCCATCATCGGCCTGCTGTACTCGCTGTACCGCACCCGCCAGCGCGAGCAGGAAATGCGCTACCAGACGCAGGTGGAATACAACAGCCGCAACCAACAGGCGATCATGCGGCTGCTGGACGAAATTTCCTCGCTGGGTGAAGGCGACCTGACGGTGAAGGCCTCGGTGACCGAGGACATGACCGGCGCGATCGCGGACGCCATCAACTACGCCGTGGACGAACTGCGCAACCTGGTGACGACGATCAACGACACCTCGGTGCAGGTGGCGGCGTCGACGCAGGAAACGCAGGCCACCGCGCTGCAGCTGGCGGAAGCCGCCGGCCACCAGGCCGACCAGATCACCACCGCCTCCGACCGCATCAGCGAGATCGCGACCAGCATCGACCAGGTGTCGAAGAACTCCACCGAGTCCGCCGAAGTGGCGCAGCGCTCGGTGCAGATCGCGACCGAGGGCGCGGGCGTGGTGCGCGAGACGATCCGCGGCATGGACCAGATCCGCGACCAGATCCAGGAAACCTCCAAGCGCATCAAGCGCCTGGGCGAGTCGTCGCAGGAAATCGGCTCGGTCGTGGAACTGATCAACGACATTTCCGAACAGACCAACATCCTGGCGCTCAACGCGGCCGTGCAGGCGGCCTCTGCCGGTGAAGCGGGGCGCGGTTTCGCGGTCGTGGCCGACGAAGTGCAACGCCTCGCCGAACGCACCTCGGGCGCGACGCGCCGCATCGAATCGCTGGTGCAGACGATTCAGGCCGATACCAACGAAGCGGTCAGCTCGATGGAGCAGACCACCGCCGAAGTGGTGTCCGGTGCGCGCCTGGCCGAGGACGCGGGCACCGCGCTGGGCGAGATCGAGCGCGTGTCGAACGACCTCAACAACCTCATCAAGGGCATCTCCAGCGCCGCGCAGCAGCAGTCGTCGGCGGCATTGGACATCACCCAGACGATGGGCGTGATCCGCCAGATCACCTCGCAGACCTCGCTGGGCGCCGGCCAGACCGCCGAGTCCATCGGCCACCTGGCGCAGTTGGCCGCGGACCTGCGCCGCTCGGTCGCCGACTTCAAGCTGCCGGGCTGAGGACGGGACGCACTGCATGAACTTCCTACGCCATCCCGCCTGCCAGCAGCGCAAGGCTGACGGTCCTGCCGTCGCCGCGGGAGCACGCCCATGAGTGCGCTGCGCGAAGCCATGAGCCACGCCGTGCTCGGCTGGGTCAAGCCCGAACTGGACGAGACGCTGCGCCTGGTCCGCCAGGAGATCGAAGCGTTCGTCGAAGCCCCGGCCGATACCAGCCGCATGCGCTTCTGCGCCGGCTACCTGCACCAGGTGCAGGGCACGCTGCGCATGGTCGAGCTGTACGCGCCGGCGATGGTCGCCGAAGAACTCGAACTGCTCGCCAAGGCGTTGCAGGACGGTGCCGTGGGCGATCGCGACGAGGCGTGCGCCACGCTGATGCGTGGCGCGGTGCTGCTGCCGGACTACCTGGAGCGCCTGCAGGAAGGCCATCGCGACATCCCGATCGTGCTGCTGCCGCTGCTCAACGAGATCCGTGCCTCGCGCGGTGCGCCGGGCCTCAACGAAAGCATGCTGTTCCCGGGCGGCGCCCGCGACGAAGCGGCCCCGAGCGAAGCCGAGATCGACCACGCGCGCAGCAGCCTGAGTGGCCGCAATCGCGAGCTGCTGGACACCGTCGGCAACGCGGTCAAGGAAGAACTGCTGCGCGTGAAGGACGCGCTGGACCTGCACCTGCGCACGGGCAGCGACGCGAACGAGCTCGACTCGCAGGTCACCGAACTGGGCAATGTCGCCGATACGCTCGGCATGATGGGGCTGGGCGTGGCGCGCGACGTCGTGCTGCAGCAGCGCGACACGTTGCGCGAGGTGGCCTCCGGGTCGCGTCCGGCCGACGAGGGGACCCTGCTCGACGTCGCCGGTGCGCTGCTGTACGTCGACGCGTCGCTGGACGATCAGGTCGCGCGGCTGGGCAGTGGCGATGCCGAACAGGACCCGAGCGCGGCGGAATCGCAGCGCACGGTCGAGGTGCTGGCGCAGGAAGCCATCATCAACTTCGCCGGTGCGCGCGAGCGCTTCGTCGCCTTCATCGAAACCAACTGGGACCACGCCGAACTGGCGGATGTCCCGCGCCTGCTGGACGAAGTGGCGGGCGCGCTGCGCATGCTCGAACTCGGCCAGGCCGGCGACTACGTCGTCGGTGTGAAGCGCTACGTGAGTGGCGAGCTGATCGGCAAGAAGCGCGTCCCCGGTGGCCAGCAGCTGGACACCCTGGCCGACGCGATGGCCAGTCTGGAGTATTACCTGGAGGCGCTGCGCGAGCGGCGTCCCAACCGCGAGGACATCCTCGAGATCACCCGGGGCAGCCTGGAAGCGCTGCGTTACTGGCCGTTGCCGGCGGAAGCCGTCGCATCGTCGGAAGCGCCCGTCGCCGAGGCGCCGGTGACCGTGACGACGCCCGCCGTCGAAGCGGCCTCCGAACCTGCCGCCGAAGCACCTGCACCGGCGTCGTTCGGCACGCTTTCGCTGGAGCCGCTTGATGCCGCGCCGGCACCGCCGTCGAACGCGGGTGCGAACCCGTTCGATCCCGTGGGCTTCGAGGAAGAAGGCACCGCTTCGCCGGCGACGGTCGAAGCGGAGGTGCCTGCATTCGACCTGCCGATCGAGGCCGGCGACCGCAATGCAATCGATACCGCGGTCGACGCTGTCGACACCACGGTGCTCGACACGGCGGTTGACGCGCCGGTTGACGCCGAGGCACCCGCGCCGGTGGTCGAAACCGATACGTTGCCCGACCTGCGCCACGAGATCGCAGCGGCCGCGGCCGCCGTGCCGTCCGCGATCATGGGTGGGTTCGATGGCGACAGCACCGACATCGACGACGACATCCGCGAGGTGTTCCTCGAGGAATTCGACGAAGAGATCGTCAACCTGCGGCAGCTGCTGCCGGCCTGGCGCAACAACACCGAAGACCTGGAGCGCCTGCGGCCGATCCGCCGCGTGTTCCACACGCTGAAGGGCAGCGGGCGCCTGGTGGGCGCCAAGACGCTCGGCGAGTTCAGCTGGAAGGTCGAGAACATGCTCAACCGCGTGCTGGACCGCACGCGCGCTCCCAGCCACGCCGTCGAAGTCCTGCTCGAACAGGCCTGCGACACGCTGCCTCAGCTCAATGCCGCGCTGCGCGGACAGGGCAGCGTCACCGCCGACCTGGCCGGCCTGCAGGACGTGGCGGACCGCCTGGCCGCGGGCGAGGACGCGTACTACAGCGCCGAGCCGACCGTGCTGGAAGAGCAGGCCGACTTCGTCGAGCCGACGCCCGTGGCGCCGGTCGCCTTCGTCGACGACGCGCCGGCCGTGTTCGAACCGGAAACCGAAGGCACGCCGGCGTCGGTCGACGCGGTGCTGCGCGAAATCCTCGAAGCCGAGGTCGACAATCATCTCGATACGGTCGACCACTGGCTGCAGAAGGCGCAGGTCGAAGCCACGCCGGTCACCGAGGAATTGCTGCGCGCGATCCACACGATGAACGGCGCGCTGGCGATGGCCGACGTACCGGAGATCACCCACGTCACCTCCGCGGCCGAGCAGTACACCAAGCGGCTGCTGGCGGCCGGCGAAACGCCGACGCCGGAAGGCGTTTCCGCGTTCGCCGATACCGCGCAGGCGATCCGTCGCAGCGTCGCGGCACTGCAGGCGCCGTCGCCGCGCATCCCCGTGTTCGCTGCCCTCGCGGGCCAGTTGCGTGCGCTGACCGACAGCCTGCCCGACGTGCGGCAGGGTGCGCAGATCGTGGACGACACGCGCCAGGGAACCTACGTCGGCCAGACGCCGATCGCCCCGCCCGTCGGGCCGTCGGACGTCGAGCTGCTGGCGATGGACCTGTCGGCCTACCTCGATGCCGAGGCGGCCAACGGCGCCGGTGGATTCGAAGCCGCCGTGCCCGTCGAGGATTCCGTTCCCGATGCCGCTGTCGGAGTTGTGATCGAAGAGGCGACGGACGACGCGGCGGAGACAGCGTCGGTCGATGTGCCCGTGGTGCCGGAAACCCCGGCGCCCGTGGACCAGAGCGTCACCTTCTACGACATCGATTACCGCATCCTGCCGCGCACGCAGACGCCGGATGCCGAGGCTGCGGCACCTGCGGGCAGCGACGTCCATGAGGAAGAGGCATCCGCCGAGGCGGAGGAGAGTGTCGTCGCCGAAGCCGATACCGGCCTGGTCGATGTCATCGAGGACGCCTCGATGGCGACCGAGGAGTCCGTTGCGGTGTCCGATGCGGACGTCGTCGGGCTGGTAGCCGACGAAGCGGCCTCCGACGCCGAAGAGGATGCGCTGGTGGTCGATGGCGACCTGCCCGCGTTCCTCGCCGAGGCGGACGACGCATCGACAGCCGACGCTGGTGACAGTGACGTGGCGACCGAAGCGGATCTGTCCGTCCCGGTCGATGACGTCGCCGCGCAGGACGAAGCCGCTCCCGCGGAACTCTCCGACGACGTGTCGGAGACCGCCGCCTGGACGACAGACGTCGCCGACGCCGTCGAAGAGGTCACCGTCGAAGAAATCACCGTCGAGGGCGATACCGTCGACAGCCTCGACGCAGTGCCGGGCTCAACGGAAGACGAAGCGGTGGCGGCAGAAGTGCTGTCCGTTGTCCCGCAGGACGACGCATCCGCCGGCGAGACCGCTTCCGCGGATGACACCAACGCCTTGGGTTCCGTCGAGGATGCGGTTGTCGAGGACGCCGTGCCGGAGCCGGCCGCCCTCGACGAGACCGTCGAGGTCCAGGACATCGCGGATGTCGCGGATGTCGAAGATGCACCCGCTGCGGAAGCCCCCGCACTGCAGGACGCCGAAGTCGAAGCCGTTGCCTCCGTCGAAGTCGAGGAGTCTGCCGTGACCGCACCCGCCGACATGCCGGAGCCGGAAGACGCGCTCGACCTGACCGGGCTCGACCTGGACCTGGTCGAGATCTTCGTCGAGGAAGGCAACGACCTGCTGGACCACTCCGACGACCTCATCGCCAAGCTGCGTGAAACGCCGGAAGACCGCACGCTGCTCACCGGCCTGCAGCGCGATCTGCACACGCTGAAGGGTGGCGCGCGCATGGCGGGCATCCACGCCGTCGGCGACCTGGGTCACGCGATCGAGTCGATGCTGGAGTCGATTGCCGGTCAGCGCACCGAGCTGGACCGCCGCGGCATCCAGCTGCTGGAACGCGGCTTCGACACCCTGCATGCGCAGCTTGCCCGTGTCACCGCGCGCCGCACCGTCTCCATCCCGGACGGCATGGTCGCGGAGTTCAACGCGCGCGCCCGCGGCATCGAACTGCCGGATGCGCCGGCGACGACGGATGCGCCCGCCGCACCGGTCGAGCTCGCGCCGCTGTCTGCGCCGATCGACACCGAAGCGGCTGCACCGGTCGAGGAAGAGTTCTTCCCCGTCGGGCAGCAGGAGCAGGTGCGCGTCCGCGCCGATTTGCTGGACCGTCTGGTCAACAACGCCGGCGAAGTCGCGATCTACCGCGCCCGCCTGGAACAGCAGCTGGGTGCGTTCCGCGGTGCGATGGCGGAACTGGACCGCACCAACATCCGCATGCACGACCAGCTGCGTCGCCTCGACCTGGAAACGGAGGCGCAGATCGTCGCCCGTTACCAGCGCGAACACGACAAGCAGGACCCGACGTTCGACCCGCTGGAACTCGATCGCTTCTCCACGTTGCAGCAGCTGAGCCGCGCGCTCGCCGAATCGGCGGCCGACATCAGCGGCCTGCAGGGTGTGCTGGACGACCTCGCGCGCCAGTACGACAGCCTGCTGCAGCAGCAGTCGCGCGTCAGCTCGGAACTGCAGGACGGCCTGATGCGCGCGCGCATGCTGCCGTTCGAAGGCATCGTGCCGCGCCTGCGCCGCGTGCTGCGCCAGGCCGCGACCGAGACGCACAAGCAGGTCAGCCTGCAGTTCTCCGGTACGCACGGCGAAATGGATCGCAACGTGCTGGACCGCATGACGGCGCCACTGGAGCACTTGCTGCGCAACTCGATCGCGCATGGCCTGGAGACGCCGAAGGAACGCCGCAAGGCGGGCAAGCCGGAAGAGGGCACGGTGCATGTCGCCCTGCGCCGCGAAGGCTCGGAAATGGTGCTGGAGGTGTCCGACGACGGCGCCGGCCTGAACCGCGACGCCATCCGCAAGCGCGCCGAACAGCGCGGCCTGCTGCAGCCGGGCGCCGTGCTGCCCGACACCGCGCTGGACCGCCTGATCCTCGAGCCCGGCTTCAGCACCGCCGACAAGGTCAGCCAGCTGGCCGGCCGTGGCGTGGGCATGGACGTGGTCTACAACGAAGTCCGCCAGCTGGGCGGTTCGCTGGAAATCAGCTCGGTGCCGGGCAAGGGTGCGACCTTCACCCTGCGCCTGCCGCAGACGCTGGCCGTCAGCCAGGCCGTGTTCGTGCAGATCGGCGAGACGCAGTTCGCCGTGCCGGTGGCAGCGGTCAGCGGCATCGGTCGCATCAGCCACGCACGTTTCGGTGCGGGTGCGGGCAGCTACCACTACGCCGGCGAAGACTACCCGCTGTACAACCTGGGCCACCTGGTCGGCCAGGGCGCCGCCAAGGCCGAAGGCCAGCCGCAGGTGCCGCTCCTGCTGGTGCGTTCGGGCGACCTGCGTGCCGCCGTGGCCGTGGACCAGGTGCTCGGCAACCGCGAAATCGTGGTCAAGCCGGTCGGTCCGCAGATCGCGTCGATCCCCGGCATCTACGGCGCCACGATCACCGGCGACGGCAGCGTGGTGGTGATCCTGGATGCCGCACCGCTGGTGCGTCGCCACCTGGCGCAGCCGCAGGAGCCCGCGCAGCAGGCACCCGTGGTCGAACAGCGCCGCGTGCCGCTGGTGATGGTGGTCGACGACTCGCTGACCATGCGCAAGGTGACCAGCCGCGTGCTGGAGCGCCACAACTTCGAGGTCACCGCCGCGCGCGATGGCGTCGAGGCACTCGAGAAACTGGACGAGCGCGTGCCCGACCTGATGCTGCTCGACATCGAAATGCCGCGTATGGACGGTTACGAGCTGGCCACGGCGATGAAGGCCGATCCGCGCTTCAAGGACGTGCCCATCGTCATGATCACCTCGCGTACCGGCGACAAGCATCGCCAGCGCGCCTTCGACATCGGCGTGCAGCGCTACCTGGGCAAGCCGTACCAGGAGCTCGACCTGATGCGCAACGTGTACGACCTGCTGGGAATCGCCCGTGTCCGTGAGTGAAGCCAAACGCGTCGCCCTGCTGGCGCGCCCGGGCGAGGCGCGCGAGCGCCTGCGCGTGGCGCTGCACGAGGCCGGCGCCGAGATCGTGCTGGAAGACGACCCCAATGCGCTCGATGCCGAGGCGCTGGGCAACAGTGCACCGCAGGTGGTGCTGGTGGCGCTGGAACCGGCCATCGAGGACAGCCTGGAACGCTTCGACAGCGTGCTGCACGATCCCGCGGTCGCGGTGATCTTCGACGAGGCCGAACTCGCCGCGCGCCGCCAGGGCTGGGACGCCCAGCGCTGGGCGCGCCATCTGGCCGCCAAATTGCACGGCCACCGTGACGTGCTGCCGCCGGGCCGCGAAGAAGACGTGGCCCTGCAGCTGGAGCCCGGCCTGCCGGTGACACCGGCCCAGTTGCACGAAGGTGCGGAGATCTCGCTGCACCTCGAGGAGGCCGCCGGCATGGCGCTGGAACTCCCGAGCGACGATTTCGCCTACACCGGCAGTTTCCAGGCGCGCGACACGGACGAACAGGTCATCGATGCGGACGCCTGGCTGCGGTCGGCGACCGCACAGGCGGAGGCTCCGGCCGTTCCGCCGCCGCTCCCCGAATTGCCGACCGGAGGACCGCCACCACTGCCTCCCGCACCGGCCGCGACCAGCACCGGCCACGCCGGCTTCGACCTGTCGAAGCTGGAGCTGGAACCGCTGGAAGCAGGCAGTCTCGCGTCGGCGCGCGTGCAGGGCGCGGTGCTGGTGTTCGCCGGCATCGGCGGCCCCGATGCGGTGCGCAAGCTGCTGGCCGACCTGCCGACCGGTTTCCCGAAGCCGGTGATGGTGCACCTGCGCCTCGATGGTGGCCGCTACGACAACCTAGTCCGGCAGATGGAGCGCGTGTCGCACATGCCGGTGCTGCTGGCGGAAGCCGGCAAGGCCGCCGACGCGGGGCATGTGTACGTGCTGCCCGGTGACGTGGTGCCGTTCGTCGATGCGGGCGTAGTGAGTTTCCGCCCCGGCGCGGTGATCCACACGATGATTCCGCAGCTGCCGCCGGCCGACAGCGCCGTGTTGCTGCTGAGCGGCAGCGACACCGCGCTGGTCGATGCCGCAGCCACGCTGGGCAGTGAAGGGGCGCTGGTCATGGGCCAGTCGCAGGAAGGCTGCTACGACCCCGCCGCGCCCAAGGCGCTCGCGGCGCGCGGCGCCGACCTGGGCTCGCCCGCGCAGATCGCGCAGCGCCTGACCGACCGCTGGTTCTGAGGAACATACGATGGCCCATTCCAACGACGAAATCCGCGGCGTCCTGATCCAGGCCGGCGAATACCGCCTGCTCCTGCCCAACGCCACCGTCGCCGAAGTGCTGACGCGCGCGCCCGTGGAGCCGGTCGCGGACATGCCCGACTGGCTGCCCGGCCGGATCGACTGGCACGGCTGGCCGGTACCGCTGGTCGCGTTCGGACGCCTGACCGGCAACGCCGGCGAACCGGTGGCGCTGAACAGCAAGATCGTCGTGCTGAAGGCGCTGAGCGGCGACAAGGACCGCCCTTATTTCGCCCTGCTGACGCCGTCGTTCCCGCGGCTGGTATCGGTGCCGCGCGACGGCCTGCTTGCCGACGCGACCGAGGAGGATCTTCCGGTCGGGGTGAAGGTCCGCGTGCTGCTCGGTGACGAAGCCGCCGTGCTGCCCGACCTGGAGCTCGTGGAGACGATGATCGGTGACGCGCTGGCCAACGCGGCCTGATGCTGCGTAGGGTGGGCCTTGGCCCACCACTCAATCCGCAAGGACTAAGAGCGCCCTGGTCTGCCGCTGTGTGGACCCGACGCCGTGCGATGGCGGGCTTGAGCCCGCCCTACAGGTCTCCGAATCTCGACTGCAATGCGGCGATAGCCGCCAGTCCGGCGGTTTCGGTACGCAGGATGCGCGGGCCGAGGCGCAGTCCGGTGAAGCCGGCGGCCGACAGGATGTCGCGATCACGCGGCGACCAGCCGCCTTCCGGTCCGATCGCCACCACCACGCCACCTGCGGCGACCTCGACCGTGGACAGCGCGACGTCGCCGGTCGGGTCAAGCGTCAGCTTCGCGGCCCCGTCGTCGACGGTGCGTACCGCATCGATCAAGGCGGCGGGGGGCGCCAGCGTCGGCAAGCGTGCGCGGCCGCTCTGCTCACAGGCAGAGGCGATGACACTGCGCCAGTGCGCGACGCGTTTTTCCGTGCGTTCGGCGTCCAGCTTCACCTCGGTGCGCTCGGCCATCACCGGAATGAACGCCGCCACGCCCAGCTCGGTGGCCTTCTGCAGGATCAGGTCCATCTTTTCCCCGCGCGCGATGCCCTGCAGCAGGGTGACGTGCAGCGGAGATTCGTTGTCGATGGTGCGCGCGCCGACGATGTCGGCCAGCACGCCGCGCTTGCTGATCGCGGTGATGCGCGCATCGAAGTCGCGCCCGTCACCGTTGAACAGCACGCAGCCGTCGCCTTCGCGCAGCCTCAGCACGCGAGCGAGGTGGTTGGCGGCGGCATCGGGCAGCGCGAGCGAGGTGCCGACGGCGAGCGCGGCATCCACATGGCAGCGGGTCAGGCGCATGACGTGGCCTCGTCGATGGCGTGGCGGGTGACGTCGGCGAGCATCCGCAGGGCGTCCTCGTCCACGCAGTAGGGGGGCATCCAGTACAGCACGTCGCCGAGCGGGCGCAGCACCACACCGCGCGCCAGCGCCGCGCGGTACGCCTTCAGGCCGATGCGCGCGGCGGCGGGGAACGGCGTTGCCTTGTCGCCGTCCTGCGTCAGTTCGAAGGCCAGCATCATGCCGGCCTGGCGCACGTCGGCCACGTGTCGGTGACTCGCCAGGGGCTCGGCAAATGCCGCCATCGTGCGCGCCATGGCGCGATTGCGTGCCAGCACATCGTCGGCACGGAAGATATCCAGCGACGCCAGCGCTGCCGCACACGCCAGCGGGTTGCCGGTGTAGCTGTGCGAATGCAGGAACGCGCGTTCGCGCGAATCATCGAGGAAGCCGTCGTAGATCGTCTGCGTGGCAAGCACCGCGGCCAGCGGCAGGAAGCCGCCGGTCAGTCCCTTCGACAGGCACAGCAGATCGGGCATCACGCCGCTCTGCTCGCTGGCGAACAGCGTGCCGGTGCGGCCGAAACCCACCGCGATCTCGTCGGCGATCAGGAACGCGCCGCTGGCGTCGCACAGTTCGCGCACGCGCGCCAGATAGTCGGGGTGATGCATGCGCATGCCGCCGGCGCACTGCACGCGCGGCTCGACGATGACCGCGCAGACCTCGTCCGCATGCCTGTCCAGCAGCGCGGCCAGCGCATCGGCGGCACGTCGCGCGCAGTCGGCCGGTGTCTCGCCGGGCTGCGCCAGGTAGGCGTCGGGCGAGGGCGCGAACAGCGCTTCGGTCAGCAGCGGCGCATACACCCGCCGGTACAGCGGGATGTCGCCGACCGCCAGCGCGCCGAGCGTCTCGCCGTGGTAGCCGTTCTCCAGCGCGATGAACTTCGTGCGCCGGTGCTCGCCGCGGTTGTGGAACCAGTGGAACGCCATCTTCAGCGCCACTTCCACGCCCGCCGAGCCATTGTCGGCGTAGAACACCTTGGACAGCGGCGCACGCCCCGCCTGCCGCGGCGCCACCGCCAGCAGCCGCTCGGCCAGTTCGACCGCCGGTGCGTGGGTGAAACCGGCCAGCATCACCTGCTCGAGCGACCCCGCCTGTGCGGCGATGGCGGCGCCGATGCGCGGTTCGGCATGACCGAACAGATTGGTCCACCAGCTGCTTACCGCATCCAGGTAGCGCGTGCCGTCGTGGCCGATCAGCCACGCGCCTTCGCCGCGGGCGATCGGCACCAGCGGCAAGGTGTGCGGGTGTTCACGCATCTGCGTGCAGGGATGCCACAGCACGGACAAGTCACGGGCACGCCACTCGTCCGCCTCTGCTAGCATTCCCTTCTGATGATCCTGTTGTCGCATCCCCCCATGATATCGGGCACCGCCCCCTGCCGTCGCCGCGCATCGCGTGGCGTGGGCGGACAACGCTCCGTCGCATGAGCCGCCTGCCCACCATCCACGGGATCACCCAGCGCACCGACGGGCCGGACCGCCACGTCGAAGAGCTGGACCTGGAATTCAGCAACGGCGAGCGCCGTCGTTACCACCGTCTGCAGTCGCAGGGGCATGGTGCGGTGGTCGTGGTGCCGATGCAGGACGAGGAAACCGTGTTGCTGGTGCGCGAGTACGCCGCCGGCATGCACCGCTACGAACTGGGTCTGGTGAAAGGCCGCATCGACGCCGGCGAGACGCCCGAACAGGCTGCCGACCGCGAACTGAAGGAAGAAGCCGGCTTCGGCGCGCGCCGCCTCGACGTGCTGCGTGCCCTGACCCTGGCGCCCACCTACATGAGCCACCAGTCCTGGCTGGTGGTGGCAAGAGACCTGTACCCCGAGCGCCTGCCGGGGGATGAACCCGAGGAGTTGGAAGTAGTGCCCTGGAAGTTGCAAGACCTCGACCAGCTGATGCTGCGCGAGGATTTTTCGGAAGGCCGTTCGCTGGCAGCGCTGTTCATCGCCCGCGAATGGTTGAACACGCGTACATGAGCCGGATGACCGCCGACCTGCACGAAGCCGTCATCGTCATCGCCCGCGAAGCGGGCCAGGCCATCATGGCCGTGTACGAGGGTGCCTTCGACGTGCAGCGCAAGAACGACGACAGCCCGCTGACCGCCGCCGACATGGCCGCCCACCAGGTGATCACCGACGGCCTGCGCCGGTTGACCCCGCAGTGGCCGGTGCTGTCGGAGGAAGCCGCGGACATCCCGTGGTCCGAGCGCAGCCAGTGGCCGACCTACTGGCTGGTGGACCCGCTGGACGGCACGCGCGAGTTCATCAAGCGCAATGGCGAGTTCACCGTCAACATCGCGCTGATCGAACAGAACGAACCGATCTTCGGCGTGGTCCATGCGCCGGTGACCGGCGAGACCTGGCACGCGCGGCAGGGTCGCAATGCCTACCGCCGCGTCGGCGACGTGGATGCGCAGATCCGCACGCGCGCACCGGCCACCGGTGCGCTGAAGGTCGCGGCCAGCCGGTCTCACCGCGATGCCCGCACGCAGGCCTTCCTCGACGGCATGGGCGACATCGAAACGGTCGCGCTGGGTTCCTCGCTGAAGTTCTGCCGCATTGCCGAGGGCACGCTCGACGTATACCCGCGCTTTGGCCCGACCAGCGAATGGGACACGGCAGCCGCGCAGTGCGTGCTGGAAGCCGCCGGTGGCGCGCTTCTGGCGCCGGATGGTCGTGCGTTCCGCTACAACCGCCGCGAAACGCTGCTCAATGGCGACTTCGTCGCGTTGGGCGACATGACGCTGCCGTGGCGCATGTGGCTGGCGCAGACGCAGGACGATGCGAATGGACATGCCCGCAGCGCCTGACGGCGACATCGGACGGCTGCTGGCCATCATGGCCCGCCTGCGCGATCCGGACGGTGGTTGCCCGTGGGATCTGGAGCAGGACTTCTCCACCATCGCGCCGTATACGGTGGAAGAGGCCTACGAGGTCGCGGATGCGATCGATCGGGGCGACCTGCCGGCGTTGAAGGACGAGCTGGGCGACCTGCTGCTGCAGGTCGTCTTCCATGCGCAGATGGCAAAGGAGCAGGGCGCCTTCGCGTTCGGTGACGTCGTCGATGCGATCTGCGACAAGATGGTGCGCCGTCATCCGCATGTCTTCGGCGATGCCTCGTTCGCCGATGCGGAAGCGCAGACGGTCAACTGGGAAGCGATCAAGGCCGCTGAGCGCAAGGCGGCGGGCGAGGAAGATTCGTCCGCGCTGGCGGGTGTCTCGCGCGGGCTGCCCGAATGGCAGCGTGCGATCAAGTTGCAGTCGCGTGCGGCGCGGGTCGGCTTCGACTGGCCGGATACCGCGCCGGTGATCGACAAGCTGCACGAAGAGATCGACGAGGTGCGCGTCGAACTCGCCGCATCCCCGTCGCCCGAGCGCGATGCGCGGCTGGAGGATGAGATCGGCGACCTGCTGTTCGTCGCGGCGAACCTGGCGCGCCACGCCAAGGTGGACGTGGGCGGCGCGCTGCGCCGCGCCAACCTGAAGTTCGAGCGTCGTTTCCGCGCGATGGAGGCGATCGCTGCCGCCGAGGGCACGACGATGTCCGCGCTGTCGCTGGCGCAGCAGGAAGCGTTGTGGGCGCGGGTGAAGCAGGGCGAAGTTCCGTAGAGCCGAGCTTGCTCGGCTGCGCCGACTCTCCCGGGAAAAGCAGCGGAGCAAGCTCCGCTCTACGGTTCATGGGTGCGCGGGTTGTCCAGCGGAGCAAGCTCCGCTCTACTGGCGACATGAAGACCCTGCTGCTGTTCCTCGTCACTGCGCTGGCCGAGATCGTCGGCTGTTATCTCCCCTACCTGTGGCTACGCAAGGAAGGAAGCGCCTGGCTGCTGGTGCCCGCGGCGGCCAGCCTCGCGTTGTTCGCGTGGCTGCTGACCCTGCATCCGACGGCGTCCGGCCGCGTGTACGCGGCCTACGGCGGCGTCTACGTCAACATGGCGATCGCGTGGCTGTGGGCGGTGGATGCGGTGAAGCCGACGCGCTGGGACCTGCTGGGCGCCGGCTTGTGCCTGGCCGGCATGGCGGTGATCATGTTCGCGCCACGCGCCGCCTGACCCTGTGGGAGGGGACATGAGCCGCTTCGCCAGCTTCCGCGAGTTCTATCCGTTCTACCTCAACGAACACAGCAACCGCACCTCGCGGCGGCTGCACTTCATCGGCAGTTGTGGCGTGCTCGCCCTGCTGGCGCTGGCCATCGTCGAACGCAACGCGTGGTGGCTGCTCGCCGCGCTGTTCTGCGGCTACGGCTTCGCCTGGGTGGGCCACTTCTTCTTCGAAAAGAACCGGCCCGCCACCTTCAAGCACCCGTTCTATTCCTTCGCCGGCGACTGGGTGATGTTCAAGGACATCCTCACCGGCAAGATCCGGTTCTGAGTTGGCTGCTCACTCGTAAAACATCAGGAACGCCGCGCCCACGATCAGGGCGAAGGCGGCGTAGTGGTTCCACTTCAGCGGCTGGCCCAGGTACCAGGTGCTGAAGCCGGCGAAGACCAGCAGGGTCAGGATTTCCTGGATCGTCTTCAGCTGCACCACCGAGTAGACCGCACTGCCCATGCGGTTGGCCGGCACCATCAGCATGTACTCGAAGAAGGCGATGCCCCAGCTCGCCAGGATCACGAGGAACAGGGGCGCTGACTTGTACTTGAGGTGTCCGTACCAGGCGAACGTCATGAAGACGTTGGACGCCAGCAGCAGGAAGAGGGGCAGGACGCGGTCGATCATGGCAGGGCCGTCGGAGGAGGAGGGCGAAGCGTAATCCCAACTGCCGGCTGAATGGAGAGGGCATCTTCACGCGGTGTCTACCGGTCGACCGGTAGTTTCACAAACCTGAAGCCTCTCAAGGAGTCGGTATGCGACACAGTCAGGAAACCGCGGGTCTGGTGCTGGTGGTGGAAGACAACCGCAACATTTCCGAGATGATCGGCGAGTATCTCGAAGGGCGGGGGTTCGAAGTCGACTACGCCACCGACGGCCTGGACGGCTACCGCCTGGCGGTGGAGAACAGCTACGACGTGCTGGTCCTGGACCTGATGCTGCCGCGGCTGGACGGCATGGAAGTCTGCAAGCGCCTGAGGAACGAGGCCCGCAAGTCCACGCCGGTCCTGATGCTGACCGCACGCGACACGCTGGACGACAAGCTGACCGGTCTGAGTTCCGGCGCCGACGACTACCTGACCAAGCCGTTCGCCATCCAGGAACTGGAAGCCCGGTTGCGCGCCCTGATCCGCCGGGAGCGGCGCCAGGTGGGCGCCGAGGTGCTGAAGGTCGCGGACCTGGTGCTGGACCCGGTCAGCATGCGCGCCACCCGCGGCGGCACCGAGCTGATGCTGTCGCCCATCGGCCTGCGCCTGCTGACCATCCTGATGCGCGAATCGCCGCGCGTGGTGACCCGCCAGGAGATCGAGCGCGAGATCTGGGGTAACGGACTGCCGGACTCGGACACGCTGCGCAGCCACCTGTACAACCTGCGCAAGGTGATCGACAAACCCTTCGACAAGCCGCTGCTGCACACGGTGCAGAGCGCGGGCTACCGTATCGCCGATATCGGCTGACCCGGCCGTCGGCGCAAGGCATACTCCCGCCTTCGCCCGACGAATCCCCATGCGCCACCACGGCCTGCCCCGCAAACTCAGGATCGCCTTCATCCTGCAGGCCGTGATGGTCAGCCTGGCCATCGTGCTGGGTGTGTACCTGATTTCCGCGGTCATCAAGCACAGCCTGATGAACACCGCGCTGCAGGAAGAAGCCACCCACTTCTGGCAGCTCTACAGCGCCAGCACCGCGCAACCGCCGCCGAACACGCACAACCTGCGCGGCTACCTGGTGGTGAAGGGGCATTCGAACCTGGTGTTGCCGGAAAACCTGCGCGAGCTGCGGCCCGGCTTCCACGAACTGAAGGATGACGATCTGCTCGTGCTGGTCGACGAGCAGCCCGAGGGTCGCCTGTACCTGGTGTTCCTGCGCTCGCAGGCCGAGCGATTGGCGTTCTACTTCGGCACGGTGCCGATCATCATGACGCTGGTCGCGATCTATCTCGTGTCGTGGCTGACGTATCGCGCTTCCAAGCGGCTGGTGTCGCCGGTCAGCTGGCTGGCGCGGCAGGTCGCGGAGTGGGATCCGCGGCGCCCGGACGTCAGTGCGCTGGCCCCGGACAGGCTGCCGAGCGACGTGCAGGGCGAGGCGCGCCAGCTGGCCGCCGCGCTGCATGGGCTGGCCCAGCGCGTCAGCGCGCACGTGGCCCGTGAGCGCGACTTCACCCGCGATGCCAGCCATGAACTGCGCACGCCGTTGACGGTGATCCGCGTGGCCACCGACATGGGCATGGCCGAGGATTCGCCGCCGCGCGTGGCGCGTGCACTGCAGCGCATCCAGCGTGCCGGCCGCGACATGGAAGCGGTGATCGATGCGTTCCTGATCCTCGCCCGCGAGGCCGAGGTCGAGCCGCAGAGCGAGGACTTCGACGTGGCCGACATCGTCATGGACGAGGCCGAGAACGCGCGCACACTGCTGCTCAACAAGCCGGTCGACCTGGAAGTCACGCTGCACGCGCGTCCGCGCCTGCACGCGCCGCCGCGGGTGTTCCAGGTGGTCGTCAGCAACCTGCTGCGCAACGCCTGCGCCTATACCGACCGTGGCCGCATCGACGTGCTGCTGGAGCCGGACCGCGTGGTCGTGCGGGACACCGGCATCGGCATGTCGGCCGAGTCGATGGTGCGGGTGTTCGAGCCCTTCTACCGCGCCGATCCCACGCGCCCGCACGGCAGCGGCCTGGGCCTGTCGATCGTCAGCCGGTTGTGCGACCGCTTCGGCTGGAAGATCGAGCTGGACAGCGAGCTGGGTCGCGGCACCACCGCGACCATCCGCTTCGTTCCTTAATCTATACGGGAACTGACCGGCGCCGCGGGCTGTCAACGCCGCGGCCTCGGGCGCGTTCCCGTTCCCGACTTCCTACTCTCCAAGCCGACTCACTGCATGAGCCAGCCAGCACGCACCGCTCCCCGCAAGACATCCCCGCTTCCCAAGATCCTGCTCGGGGTCGCCGTCGTCGCGATCCTCGGCGCGGGGGCCTGGTACTGGACCGCGCACAAGGCCGACGGCACCGAAAGCGCCTACCGCACCGCGACCGTCGAACGTGGCGACATCCGCGTCGCCATCTCGGCCACCGGCACGCTCAGCGCCATTTCCACGGTCACCGTCGGCAGCCAGATCTCCGGTCAGGTCACCGACGTGCTGGTCGACTACAACAGCGAAGTGAAGAAGGGTGAAGTGCTGGCGCGCATCGACCCGAGCACCTACGAAGCCCAGATCGAACAGGGCAACGCGCAGATCGCCAACGCGCAGGCCAGCCTGAAGCAGGCCCAGGCCACACTGGCGAACGCCGAGCTGGACTACACCCGCAAGGCCGATCTCGGCACGCAGAAGCTGGTCGCGCAGAGCGACGTCGACCTGGCCCGCGCCGCGCGCGACCAGGCGCGCGCGCAGGTCAATGCCGCGCAGGCCTCGATCCGCCAGCAGACCGCATCGACCCAGACCACCCGCGTCAACCTGGACCGCACCGTCATCCGCTCGCCGGTGGACGGCGTGGTGCTGACCCGCAGCATCGAGCCGGGCCAGACCGTGGCGGCCAGCCTGCAGGCGCCGGAACTGTTCACCATCGCCGAAGACCTGTCGAAGATGAAGATCGAACTGGCCGTCGACGAGGCCGACATCGGCCAGGTCAAGGTCGGCCAAGCGGTATCGTTCACCGTCGATGCCTTTGCCGACCGCCAGTTCCGCGGCGAGGTGCAGCAGGTGCGCCTGTCCGCCACCACCACCAGCAACGTGGTGACCTATCCGGTGGTGGTCAGCGTGGACAACAGCGACGGCACGCTGCTGCCCGGCCTGACCGTCAATGCCGAGATCGAGGTCAGCAAGCGCGACGATATCCTCAAGATCTCCAACGCGGCGCTGCGCTACAAGCCGACGGGCGAGGAAGCCAACGCCGCCGCCGGCGCGCAGGCCCCGCAGGGCGGCCAGAACCGAAGCGG
The DNA here is from genome assembly GCF_014851815.1 of Pseudoxanthomonas sp. PXM01. Taxonomy (GTDB): domain Bacteria; phylum Pseudomonadota; class Gammaproteobacteria; order Xanthomonadales; family Xanthomonadaceae; genus Pseudoxanthomonas_A. The sequence goes on along the minus strand of NZ_JACVAJ010000002.1, from coordinate 650,178 downwards.
CAGCGGCGTCAGCGACGATCTGGTGCGGGTGGCCGGCAGCCTGCAACTGAAACCGGACCAGCAGGCTGCGTTCGATACGGCGCTGGCGGCATTGCGCGAACGCCAGGCCGCGCGCGCGGCGCAGGCGCAGCAGCGCGGTGGCGCGAGCATGTTCGGTGGACCGGGCGGTGGCCCGCGCCCCGGCGGCAACAGCAGCGGTGGCGGCGGCGCGATGCAGGCACAGATCCGCCAGCGCATGGCCGAGCGCATGCAGCAGGATTTCGCGCCGTTCCGCGCGACGCTGGACGACACGCAGAAGCAGCGTTGGGATGGCGAACTACGCACGCTGCTCGGCGCCAAGCGGGCGCCGCTGTACAAGCTGGTCAACGGCAAGCCCGAGCAGGTGCAGGTGCGCGTGGGTGCCAGCGATGGCACCAGCACCGAGGTGTCCGGCGCGGTGAAGGAAGGCGACGTGGTGGTCGTGGGCGAGCGCGCGAAGGAATGAGCGCGCCGTCCGCGACCATCGACGACCGCATCCCGGTCATCCAGACGCACGCGCTGGGCAAGGTCTACTCCGCCGGCACGGAGGCGGAAGTGATCGCGCTGCGCGGCGTGGACATGCGTGTGGACCGCGGCGACTTCGTCGCCATCATGGGACCGTCCGGGTCGGGCAAGTCCACGCTGATGAACCTGATCGGCTGCTTGGACACGCCCAGCGACGGCCGCTACCTGTGCGACGGTATCGACGTGGCCACGCTGGACGCCGAGCAGTTGGCGATCCTGCGCCGCGAGAAGATCGGCTTCGTGTTCCAGGGCTTCCACCTGCTGCCACGGATGACGGCGCTGGACAATGTGGCGATGCCGCTAGGCTATGCGCAGGTCCCGCCCGGCGAGCGCGCCGAACGCGCGCGCCAGGCGCTGGCCGCAGTCGGGCTGGCCGAGCGGGCCGGCCATCGTCCCAATGAACTGTCCGGTGGCCAGCAGCAGCGTGTCGCCATCGCGCGCGCGCTGATCAACCAGCCGCCGATCCTGCTGGCCGACGAACCGACCGGCGCACTGGACAGCAAGACCGGCGAGGAGATCCTGGCGCTGTTCAAGCGCCTGCGCGACGACGGCCACACCGTCATCCTGATCACCCACGACGCGGAAGTCGCCGCGCACGCCGACCGCATCCTGGTGATGCGCGACGGCGAACTGCACGAAGACACGGACCATGCGGGAGGCCGGCCATGAAGTTCTCCGACATCCTGCGCACCGCGCTGCATGCGCTGCGTGGCAACTGGATGCGCAGCGCGCTGACGTCGCTGGGCGTGATCATCGGCATCGCCGCCGTCATCGTCATGGTGTCGGTGGGCCAGGGCACGCAGGCCGAGATCGACAAGCTGGTCTCCGGACTGGGCTCGCAGCGCCTGGATATCAGCCCGGGCGCCGGCCGCGGTCCCGGCGGCGGTGGCGTGCGCATGAGCTCCAGCAGCTTCTACACACTGAAGGAAGGCGACGTCGACGCCATCCGCAACGAGATCCCGGAAGTGCAGTACGTGGCCGGCGCGTTGCGGGGCAACACCCAGATCGTGTTCGCCGAGAACAATGCCTCGACCAGCTGGCAGGGCGTGCAGGCCGACTTCTTCGACATCAACAGCTGGGTCATCGCCAACGGCGAAGGCTTCGATGCGCAGGACTATTCCAGCGCCGACAAGGTGGTGATCCTGGGCGAGACGGTGCGGCGCACCCTGTTCGGCGAGGACAGCGGCATCGGCCAGACCGTGCGCCTGGGCCGCGTGCCGTTCACCGTCGTCGGCACGCTGGCACCGAAAGGGCAGGGCGGCTTCGGCCAGGACCAGGACGACGTGATGATGGTGCCGCTGGAGACCGCGCGCCGCCGCCTGATGGGCTCGATGGGCCTGCCGCCGGGTGCCGTGCAGCAGGTCGCGTTGACCGTGGCCGACGCCAAGGACCTTGGCTACGTGCAGGGCGAAGTGGAAGCGCTGCTGCGCCAGCGCCACAAGATCAGTCCGGGCGAAGAGGACGACTTCAACGTCCGCAACATCTCTGAGATCGTCGCCACGCGCACCGCCACCACCAAGCTGATGTCGCTGCTGCTGGGCGCGGTGGCGACCATCTCGCTGATCGTCGGCGGCATCGGCATCATGAACATCATGCTGGTGTCGGTGACCGAGCGCATCCGCGAGATCGGCCTGCGCATGGCGGTGGGCGCGGGGCCGGGCGACGTGCGCCGGCAGTTCCTCGCCGAGGCCATGCTGCTGTCGCTCGGCGGCGGCGTGCTGGGCATCGTCATCGGCGTCGTCGGTGCGCTGCTGGTGGGGCAGTTCAGCGAACTGCCGGTCGCGTTGAACGGGCAGGTCATCGGGCTTGCCGCGGGCTTCTCGATCGCCACCGGCCTGTTCTTCGGTTACTACCCGGCGCGCAAGGCGTCGCAGCTCGATCCCATCGAGGCGCTGCGCTCGCAATAGGCCATCCGCGGGGCTGGTGCGGCGCGACGGCGGGAGTATGCTGAAGTCCCGTCGCGCCTTCCGGTGGTGCCTGCGCCATGAGCCCGCATTCGTCCCGCCGGCCGCTTGCACTCGCGATCCATGGCGGTGCCGGCGTGATCGAACCGGGCAGCCTGGGCACCGACTTGGAAAACGCGATCCACGCCGAACTCGCGCGTGCGCTCGACGCCGGCCATGCCATCCTCGCCACCGGCGGCAGCGCGCTCGACGCGGTGGAAGCCGCGGTGGCCGTGCTCGAGGATTCGCCGCATTTCAACGCCGGGCGCGGGTCGGTGTTCACCGCCGAAGGCCGGCACGAACTCGATGCCTCGATCATGGACGGACGACACCGTCGCGCCGGCTCGGTCGCGGGCGTGATGACCGTGCGCCATCCCGTGCGGCTGGCACGGCGCGTGCTGGAGGATTCGCCGCACGTGTTCCTGATCGGCGACGGCGCCGAGCAGTTCGCCGACACCCAGCCGGCCATCGAGCGCGTGCCGAACGGCTGGTTCTCGACCGAGGCGCGGCGCGCGCAACTGCGCGATGCGCAGCAACGCGAGCAACAGGCCTGGCACGCCAACGACGACCTGCGCGGCAAGTACTTCGGCACGGTCGGCGCGGTGGCACTGGACAGCCGCGGACACCTGGCGGCCGCGACCTCCACCGGCGGCATGACCAACAAGCGCTGGGGGCGTGTCGGCGACTCGCCGGTGATCGGCGCCGGCACTTGGGCCGATGCACGCTGCGCGGTATCGTGCAGTGGCTGGGGCGAGTTCTACATCCGCAACGCGGCGGCCCACGACATCGCCGCACGCGTCGCCTACCGCGGCGATCGTCTGCGCGATGCGGTGGAAGACGTCATTCTCGGCGAGGTGCCGCAACATGGCGGCGACGGGGGTGCGATCGCGGTGGACCGCGACGGCAATCTCGCGCTCGTGCTCAACACTCGCGGCATGTACCGCGGCTGGGTGCGGCCGGACGGCACGCGCGGCACCGCCATCTACCAGGACGCCTGAGTGACGGCATCGTCGGAAGGTCGAGGAGAAGCACTGACGCTGGCGGTCTATCGCACCCTGCGCGCGCAGGCGTTGCGGCTGTGCCGCCGTGCGGACGAGGCGGAGGACCTGGTGCAGGACACGCTGCTCGCCGGCGTGGTCGCCGGACGGCATGACCTGCCCTGGCTGTCCGGCGTACTCCGTCGCCAGGCGGCGATGGCCGCACGCACGGCGGTCCGTCGGCGCCGGCGCGAAGCACAAGCGGGCCTCGACGTGGAGGATGCCGCCGATCCCGCGACGCTCGGAGATGCCGCCGCACACCCGGCGACGCAGCTGCTCTGGTTCGGGACGCTGCCGCCTTCTGCGCGCCGTCTGGCCGTGCTGGCGCTGCACGGGCTGTCGGCGGACGAGATCCGCTGGATCCTGCGGATCGAGCCGACGGCGTTCCGGCAGCGCCTGACCCGCATCCGCAAGACGCTCGCCGCGCAGTCCCCGACGGTGCGCGCCGACAGCATCGCGCTGGCGCGTATGCGTGATCCCGCCCGCCGCGTCGACCTCGCCTTCGGCCTGGCCCGGCGCGCGCTGAAGGCCGCGATGCAGGCGGGCGAGGGCCTGGGAACGCACGACCCGGACGGGCATCTGATCCTGATCGATGCCGGTGCTCACATATCGCGTTCCCGCGGCAACGGACAGAAGGGAATCACACAGGAGGACATCCCATGCTCACGCACTGCAAGGTAGGAGCCATCGTGTTCTTCGTCTCCGACCTGGCCCGGTCGGTGGCGTTCTACCGCGACACCCTGGGCTTGCCGATCGACACGATGGACGGGCACGACGGCCCGTTCGCGACGGGCGAGGTCGGCGAACTGGCGCTGGTGTTCATCCCGCGCCCGGCGCGCGCAGGCGAATCGCCGGTCGTCGTCTTCAGCCTCGATGGCGGCATCGACGACCATGCCGAGGCGCTGGCCGCGAAGGGCGTGGAGATCGTGGTACCGGTCAGCGAAGCACCCGATGGCGGGTTGACCCTGGACTTTCTCGATCCGGATGGCAACCTGCTGAGCCTGCACCAGAACGAAGGCGCGCCGCGCCGACGGTGATCCGCCGGCGCGGGCGCGTGGTCACTTCACGTAGGGGGTGATCACCCGCTGCCAGATGTCGTAGCCGGCGGCATTCATGTGCAGGCGGTCGTCGATGAAGAGCGCCTCGTTCGGCTGGCCGGCGGCGTCCAGCATTGGCGTGAAGACGTCGATGTAATCCACGCCCAGACGTTTCGCTTCCGCGGCTACCAGCGCGTTCGCTTCACGTTGCGCGGGCAGCAGCTGCGCGCGCGACGGGCTGGGCTTGGTGCTGATGTAGCCGATCTTCGCCTTCGGCAGGTCGCGGCGCACGCGTTCGACGAAGGCGATGAAGTCCGCGCGCAGCTGCTGCGGCGAGCGGCCCGAATTCAGATCGTTGTCGCCGGCGTAGATCAGGATCTGCCGCGGCGCGTACGGCACGATGGTGCGGTCCGCGTACCAGGTGCTGTCGCGCAGTTCGGACCCGCCGAAGCCGCGGTTGATCACCGGAACACCCGGGAAATCCTGCGCCAGTGTGTCCCACAGGCGGATCGACGAACTGCCGGTGAACACCACGCCGCCCCGCGGCGGCGGCGATTGCGCATCCTCGGCTGCGAAACGCTGCATGTCGGTCTCCCAGGCCGCGTTGGAAACCTGGTCCGGAATGCGGGGAGCGGTCTTCGCGGGGGGGGCGGAAGGCGCGTCGGAGGTCGCGGGCGGGCTGCCCGCGCAGGCGGTCAGCACGGCGACCAGGGCGAGCGCGGACAGGGGCAGGCGAAGGGAGTGCGGGAACGTCACGGGGGAAGGGCTCCTCGGGGGCAGGTCGCACCTAGTGGACCAGCCGGGGACGGGTGATGCAAACCGGCGCGGGGGCACCTTGTGGCAAAATCGCCACCTTGGCGCACCACCTGCGCCGGTTCCACCCGATCCGACCCCTGCTGGCCCAGGCACCGCCTGGCCGGCCGGGGACGATGCGGGGCCTCCTTCGCATCGACCTGCCCATGGCTGACGAAATCGGACATCTCCCCCGCGGCCCGGGCCGCATCCTCAAGGCCGCCGTCTGGTCCCTGCAGGGACTGCGCGCGGCGTGGGTGCACGAATCCTCGTTCCGCCTGGAGGTGTACCTGCTGGCCGTCCTGGCGCCGCTGGCGCTGTGGCTCGGGGGGGGCGGGCTGGAACGCGCCGTGATGATCGGCAGCTGCCTGCTGGTGCTGGCGGCCGAACTGTTGAATTCCGCGGTGGAAGCGGTGATCGAGCGCTACGGCCCCGAGCACCACGAACTCGCCGGTCGCGCGAAGGACATGGGCTCCGCCGCCGTCTTCGTGCTGATGATGAACGTGCTGCTGTGCTGGGGCCTGATCCTCGCACCCCGCTATCTCTGACTTTCTGATCTGAACCAAGGTACTCCCCGATGATGGAACTGCTTTCCGATCCCCAGGTGTGGATCACGCTGGTCACGCTGAGCGCGATCGAGATCGTGCTGGGCATCGACAACCTGGTCTTCATTTCCATCGCGGTGAGCAAGCTGCCGCCGCACCAGCGCGAAGTCGCGCGCAAGTTCGGCATCGCGGTGGCGTGCATCACCCGCATCCTGCTACTGCTGACGCTGGCCTGGCTGGCGGGCCTGACCGCCGACCTGTTCACCGTGTTCGGCCAGGGCATCTCGGTGCGCGACCTGGTGCTGATCATCGGCGGTCTGTTCCTGCTGGTGAAGGGCACCAAGGAAATCCTGGAACTGGTGAAGGGCGAGCCGGATTCGGAAGACGTGCACACGCGTCCGGCCGTGTCGTTCGCCGGCGTCATCGCGCAGATCGCCGTCATCGACATCGTGTTCTCGCTGGACTCGGTGATCGCGGCCGTTGGCATGGCAAACCACACGCCGGTGATGGTGGCCGCGATCCTGCTGGCGGTGATGGTCATGCTGCTGGCGGCCAAGCCGCTGGGCCAGTTCATCGACAACAACCCGACCATCAAGATGCTGGCGCTGGCCTTCATCGTGGCCGTCGGTGCTTACCTGCTGCTGGATGGCTTCGAGCTGCACATCGAGAAGGGCTACCTGTACGGCGCGATGGGCTTCTCCGCCGTGGTGGAGTGCCTCAACCTGTGGGCGAAGAAGCGCGCCAACCAGCGCATGCTGCGCGAGTAAGCGCACGCGGCGGAGATCGCACACGAAGGGCTCCCGACGGGAGCCCTTCGCTTTTCACGATCCGGTAACAACCCTGCGCATCCATGATGGTGCTTGCACGGTTCCGGGCGAGGTGCTGCAATCGGCGCGTCCTTCAATGGAGTGCTGTGCCATGCGCCAGGTGTCGCGTCTGTGGTTGCTCGTCGTGCTCGTCGCGTTGCTGTCCGGCTGCGGCTACAACGCCATCCAGCAGAAGGATGAAGCGGTGAAGGCGGGCTGGTCGGAAGTGCTCAACCAGTACAAGCGCCGTGCGGACCTGATTCCGAACCTGGTCAAGACCGTGCAGGGCTACGCCCAGCAGGAGCGCCAGGTGCTGACCGACGTGACCAACGCGCGCGCGCGCGTCGGCCAGATCCAGGTCAATGCCGACGATGCCGCGTCGCTGCAACAGTTCCAGCAGGCACAGGGCGAGTTGTCCGGCACGTTGAACCGGCTGTTGATGGTCACCGAGAACTACCCGAACCTGAAATCCGACCAGTCCTTCCGCGACCTGCAGGCGCAGCTGGAAGGCACCGAGAACCGCATCACCGTCGCGCGCGGCCGTTACATCCAGCTGGTGCAGGACTACAACACCTACATCCGCCAGTTCCCGCAACTGATCACCGCCAAGATCACCGGCGCGAAGGAAAAGCCGAACTTCTCCGTCGAGAACGAGGCGGCGATTTCGGAAGCGCCGGCGGTGGATTTCGGCACGCCGCCGCCTGCACCGGCCGCGCCGCAGCAGCCGACACCGCCGCCCGCGCCGTCGCCGGACAACTGAGCGGCGACGTAGCCTTCCCATGCTCCGCGCGCTGGCGTTCTGCCTGCTGCTGATCGTCGTGCCCGCCGGGGCGCAGTCGCTCGCGCCCATCCCCGCACTCGATTCGCCGGTGGTCGACACCACCGGCACGCTGGATGCGGCGCAGAAGCAGCAGCTGGAAACGCAGGCGCTGGCCTTGCAGCAGCGCAAGGGCAGCCAGCTGCAGGTACTGATCGTGCCGAGCACGCAGCCGGAAGACATCTTCGACTACACCCAGCGCGTGTTCGACCAGTGGAAGCTGGGGCGCAAGGGTGTGGACGATGCCGTCATGCTGGTGGTCGCCAAGGACGACCGGCGCGTGCGCATCCACACGGGATACGGGCTGGAAGGCGCCATTCCCGATGCCATCGCCAACCGCATCATCCAGGAGTATCTGGTGCCGAAGTTCCGCGCCGGCGACTTCGCAGGTGGCATCACCGATGCGACGGCGGTACTGGTGAAACTGGTCGATGGTGAAGCGTTGCCCGAACCGGTGAGCGACAACCGCACCGGCCAGGCCCGTGGCGGGAGCGGCGCATTGTTCGCCCTGTTCGCAGCGTTCGTCGTTGCCACCATGGTCCGCGGCGTATTCGGCCGTGCCCCCCGACTGTTGCGCGGCGTGTTCACCGGTGGCGCGGCCGGTGGTGTCGTGCTGTTGCTGTCATCGATCATTCCGCTGACAGCCTTCGCGGGCATCCTGGGCCTGTTCTACGGTCTGCTCGCCGGCTCGTCCGGGAGTTTTGCACGCCACGGCGGCTGGGGTGGCTTCGGCGGCGGTGGCTGGGGAGGCGGTGGTTTCGGAGGGGGTGGCGGCTGGGGTGGAGGTGGCGGCATGTCGGGAGGCGGTGGCGCCTCGGGGAGCTGGTGATGAGGCTGCTGCGCCATCTGTTCGCGCCGTCGTCGCGCAGGCTGTTCCCGGAGGACAGTCTGCAGCGCATCACCCAGGCGATCGCCGACGGTGAACGCAGTCATCGCGGCGAGGTCATGTTCGCAGTCGAGTCCAATCTGCCGCCCGGCGCGTTGCTGGCCGGTACGCAGGCGCGGGAGCGCGCGCACGAAGCGTTCGTCCGCCTGCGCACCTGGGACACCGACGCCAACAACGGTGTGCTGATCTACCTGCTGCTGGCCGACCACCGGATCGAGATCGTGGCCGACCGCGGACTGACCGGGCGCGTGAGCGACGCGGAATGGGCCGCGGTGTGCCGCCTGATCGAGGCGGAGATGCGGGCAGACCATCCCGAGCAGGCGATCCTGGAAGGCATCCGCGCCGTGTCGGATCACCTGGCGCGGCATTTCCCGCAGTCCGACGGACAGCAGGACGAAGATGAACTGCCCAATCGGCCCCATCTGCTGGATTGAGGGGCGTCGATGCGGTCCGTGGTCATCCACGCGCGGACCGGCTGGGGCAAAATAGCCCATCTCCACCGGCCACGCCGAGGCGCATGATCTACCTCCACCAGATCGATCCGATCATCTTCTCGCTGGGTCCGGTCAAGCTTCACTGGTACGGCCTGATGTACCTGCTCGCGTTCATCACGGCCTGGTGGCTGGGGCGCCTGCGGGCGTCGCAAGGCCGACTGCCTGGCGTCAACGCGGACGCGTTCTCCGATCTGTTGTTCTACGCCATGCTCGGCGTGGTGCTGGGCGGACGCATCGGCTACGTGTTGTTCTACGGCTTCGGCACCTTCCTCGACAATCCGCTGTCGATCTTCAAGGTGTGGGAAGGCGGCATGAGTTTCCACGGCGGCCTGATCGGCGTGATGGCGGCGGCGCTGTGGTGGTCGCGCAAGCACCGGCTGCATTTCTTCGACACGATGGATTTCGTGGCGCCTCTGGTGCCGCCCGGGCTGGGCTTCGGCCGCCTCGGCAATTTCATCGGTGCGGAGCTGTGGGGCAAGCCGACAGAAGCGGGCTGGGGCGTGATTTTCCCGACCGATCCGGCGCTGCGTACGCTGGATGCCGCCCAGTTGCAGGCGCAGTACGCTGCTGGCGCGCTCGACCCGTTCGCCCGCCATCCCTCGCAGCTCTACCAGGCCTTCCTCGAAGGACTGGTGATGTTCGTCGTGCTTTGGCTGGTATCGCGCAAGCCGCGTCCGCGCTATCTCGTCTCCGGCCTGTTCGCATTGATGTACGGCGTCTTCCGCTTCCTGGTGGAGTTCGTGCGTGTGCCGGACGAAGGCCACTATGTCGCGTGGGACTGGTTGACCAAGGGCCAGATCCTCAGCCTGCCGCTGGTGCTGCTGGGCCTGTACCTGCTGTGGCTGTCGCGTCGTGCGCCGACGCTGCAGCCTGTCGTGCCTGCGCCGGCCGCCGGCAAGGAAACCGCATGAACACCCCCGCCGGAGCCAAGGCATGAAGCAGTATCTCGACCTGTTGCGCCACGTGCTTGAGCAGGGCGCCGAGAAGTCCGACCGCACCGGCACCGGCACGCGCAGCGTGTTCGGTTGGCAGATGCGCTTCGACCTCAACGAAGGCTTCCCGCTGGTCACCACCAAGAAGCTGCACCTGCGCTCGATCATCCATGAACTGCTTTGGTTCCTGAAGGGCGAGACCAACATCGCCTACCTCAAGGACAACAAGGTCAGCATCTGGGACGAGTGGGCCGACGAGCATGGCGAACTGGGGCCGGTGTACGGCAAACAGTGGCGCAGCTGGGAAGGCGCGGATGGAAAGACCATCGACCAGATGCAGTGGCTGGTGGACGAGATCAAGCGCAACCCCGACTCGCGCCGTCTGGTGATCAGTGCGTGGAACGTGGCCGAGCTGCCGAAGATGGCGTTGATGCCGTGCCATTCGCTGTTCCAGTTCTACGTGGTGGACGGCAAGCTCAGCTGCCAGCTGTACCAGCGCAGCGGCGACATCTTCCTGGGCGTGCCGTTCAACATCGCCAGCTACGCGCTGCTGACGCACATGGTGGCGCAGGCGACGGGCCTCGGCGTGGGCGACTTCGTACATACGCTCGGCGACGCGCACCTGTATTCGAACCATTACGAACAGGCGCGCGAGCAGCTGTCGCGCACGCCGCGCGCGCTGCCGAAGCTGCACCTCAATCCTGACGTGACCGACCTGTTCGGCTTCACCTTCGACGACATCGAGATCCATGGTTACGACCCGCTTCCGGCGATCAAGGCGCCGGTGGCGGTCTGAGCCGCGATGCGGATCTCGCTGGTCGTCGCGCTGGACCGTCACCGCGCCATCGGTCGCGACAATGATCTTCCCTGGCGCCTGCCCGACGACCTGAAGCGCTTCAAGGCGCTGACGCTCGGCAAGCCGGTGCTCATGGGGCGCAAAACGGCCGAGTCGCTCGGCCGTGCGCTTCCCGGACGACTCAACCTGGTGCTGACCCGCCGCGGTCGCGTGCCGTTCGAGGGTATGCAGGCGGTGATGTCGGTCGATGAGGCGATCGGTATCGCAGCCGGACAGGAGGCGGAAGAGCTGTGCGTGATCGGCGGTGGCGAGGTGTATGCGCAGACGCTGGAGCGCGCCGACGTGCTACATGTGACCGAGGTCGACACGATCGTCGACGGTGCCCATGCGTTCTTCCCGGTGTTCGATCCTGCGGATTGGCGCGAGGTCGCCCGAGAATCCCATGGTGTCGATGCGAAGCACGCACTGGCGTTCGACTTCGTGGAGTACCATCGCGCGCGCTAGCCGCGCGACAGCGCCGCCGGCGGACGATAGTGGCCGATGATCGCGTGCTGGAACAGCAGATGGTCTTCCTGCGTGCCCGCATTGATGTTGTGCAGGATCAGCGGCGTGCCATCACGACTGCGCCGGTCCGACACGATGCCGATATGCAGCAGGCCGCTGCCCGTGAGCTTCCAGGCGACGATGTCGCCGGGCGAGAAATCGTCCGCCGAACTGCCAATGGCCTGCTGCCATCCCTGTCGTTCGAACCAGTGCATCTGGTTGGGAACGCGTCGATGATCGATGTTGCGATCTGGACGGACCAGTCCCCACAGATTCGGGTATCCATCGAAGTGAATACGCATGTCGTCGTGGATCGCCTGCTGCAGGTCCAGCCCCTGTGTGCGTAACGCGCGTATGACCACGTCCGTACAGACGCCGCGATCGGACGGCACATCGCCGCCGGGGTACGAGAGGCTGAAGTAGGTCGGGTCGTACACGCGGACCACGCCGATCTGCGCACGTGCCGCGGCGACAAGCGGGGGCGAGATGGCGGGAGGCGCATCCGGCGCGGCGGCGGCTGGCGGCGCGGTGTCGACGGCGACCGGCGTCTCATCGCGGCAGGCCGTGAGCGCCAGCAGGATCAGGCACAGCGTCGATAGCCGCGCCCGTCGCATGCTCAGTCCTTCGGCAGTTCGCCCTTGGGCGGTGGCGGGACGTCGCGACCGGGCACCTGCACGAGGCGGACATCATCCGTATCCAGCTGCAACGCGGTGAGCTTGCCGCCCCACACGGCGCCGGTATCGATCGCATGCACACCATGCCCGATCATCAGGCCCAGTGTGGACCAGTGGCCGCAGACGATCTTCAGATCGCGCTCGGCACGGCCTGGCACTTCGTACCAGGGATACAGGCCCTGCGCCTGGCGGCCGGGTGCGCCCTTTTCCTCGATCGCCATACGGCCACGCGGCGTGCAGTAGCGCATGCGGGTGAGCACGTTGATGATGGCGCGCGAACGGTCGTGGCCCGACAGGTGCGGCGCCCAGTTGGGCTTGTCGCCGTACATGTTGCGGAACAGCTTGCGATAGGCGTTGCCGTGCAGCTGCTGTTCGACTTCGCGCGCATGCTTTTCGGCCAGTGCGGTGGTCCATTTCGGCGCCAGGCCGGCATGCACCATCATCCAGCCCAGCTCACGGTCCACGTGTACCAGCTTCTGCATGCGCAGCCAGTCCAGCAGCACGCGTGCGTCGTCCGCGAGCACCACGCGCTGCAGGTCGGGATTGACCTTGCGCTGTTCGTCCGGCGAGCGTTCGCCGATGGCCAGCAGCGACAGGTCGTGGTTGCCCAGCACCGTGGTGCTGTGCTCGCGCAGCGAATACACCAGCCGCAGCGTTTCCAGCGACTGGCCGCCGCGGTTGACCAGGTCGCCGCAGAACCAGAGACGGTCCTGCGCGGGATCGAAGCGGATCTTCTCGAGCAGCCGCTGTGTGGCGTCGTAGCAGCCCTGCAGGTCGCCGATGGCCCAGACACTCATCGCGCCGCGGCCTCAGTGCAGCGTCCGCGGGACGGACAGGGTGAAGGTGGCGATGGGAGCGTCGAAGCGGGTGCCGTCGTCGGCGAGCATGTCGTAGCGTCCCTGCATGGTGCCCAGCGAGGTCTCGAGGATGGCGCCGGACGTATAGCGGAAATCCTCGCCCGGCCTCAGCCAGGGTTGCTCGCCTACCACGCCCTCGCCATCCACGGTTTCCACCTTGCCGTTCGCATCAGTGATGACCCAGTGACGGCGCAGCAACTGCGCGGGCACACGGCCGCGGTTGTGGATGCGGATGGTGTACGCGAACACGTAACGCCCGTCCTCGGGCGTGGACTGATCGTCCAGGAAGCGCGTCGCGACATCGACGTCGATGGCGTAGTCGGGGGAATCCATGCGGGAAGTGTATGCAAAGGCGTGTAAAAGCGGAAACGACGCCGTGGTGGAGCGTGGGTCAGCCTTCCGCCGGCAGGTTGGCAAGACGGACGAAGCCCTCGACCTCGATCTGTTCGGCGCGCGCATCGGGACGCAGGCCGGCGGCTTCGATCTGGTCGGTCGAGCACGTGCCGCCCAGAGCATTGCGCAGGGTCTTGCGGCGCTGGCCGAACGCCGCACGCACCACGTCCCCGAAGCGCCGGTGGTCCGCGATGCCGACGGCGGACGCATCGCGCGGTACCAGTCGCGCCACCGCCGAGTCGACTTTCGGTGGCGGACGGAAGGCGCCCGGCGGCACGACGAACAGCGAATCCACGCGACAGTAGGCTTGCAACATCACGCTGAGGCGGCCATAGACCTTGCTGCCGGGTTCGGCGGCCATGCGGTCCACGACTTCCTTTTGCAGCATGAAGACCATGTCGTGGATCGACGCGGCGTGTTCGATCGCATGGAACAGGATCGGCGACGACAGGTTGTACGGCAGGTTGCCCACCAGGCGCAGCTTGTCGTCGCCGGCGAGCTTGCCGAAGTCCACGTCCAGCACGTTCTTGTGGATGATCGTCAGCCGGCCGACGCCTTCGGACGCCTCCATCAGCGGCGTGATCAGGTCGCGGTCGAACTCGATGGCGGTCAGCTCGCCATGTTTCCGCAGCAGCGGAAAGGTGATCGCGCCCTGGCCAGGTCCGATCTCCACCAGCCGGTCGCCGGGCTGCGGGTTCACTGCCATCACGATCTTGTCGATGTAGCTGCGGTCGGTCAGGAAGTGCTGGCCGAGGGACTTCTTGGGGGGAGCCTTGAAATGCGACATGCGGGAATTATGCGGGAATGCCGCTGCTCCCGTCGGCCGCAAGGTGTCAGCCTTGGCGCCGTGCCGCCATGCGTGCACAGGTGGTGACGGCTGCCAGCAGGCTGGACGGGTCGGCGACCCCCTTGCCGGCCAGGTCGAGCGCGGTGCCGTGGTCGACCGCCACGCGTGGATACGGCAGGCCCAGCGTCAGGTTCACGGCCTGCTCGAAGCCGCTGTACTTGAGCACCGGCAGACCCTGGTCGTGGTACATCGCGACCACCGCGTCGAAGCCGCCCAGCTTCTGCGGCAGGAACGCGGTATCGGCGGGCAGCGGACCTTCCAGGCGCATGCCGTCCGCGCGCAACGCGTGCAGCAGCGGTTCGATGACCTCGATCTCCTCGTGCCCCAGATGCCCGGCTTCGCCCGCATGCGGATTGAGGCCGAGTACGGCGATGACGGGATCGGCGATGCCGAAGTCGCTGCGCAGCGCGGTATGCGTGATGCGCAGGACCTGCTCCAGCGCCGCGGATGTGATCGCATCGGGGACAGCGCGCAAGGGCAGGTGGGTCGTCGCCAGCGCGACGCGCACGATGTCGTTCGCCAGCATCATCACCACCGGCCGACTGGCATGGTCGGCGAGCAGTTCGGTGGTGCCGCTGTAGGCGATGCCGCCCGCATTGATGGCTGCCTTGTGCACCGGGCCCGTCACAAGGCCGTCCAGCCGACCCTGAAGACAGGCATCCGCCGCGTGCGTCAGCGCATCGATGACGGCCCGTGCATTCCCGGGTTCGGTCTTGCCGAACGTAGTGGCCACCGCGTTCGGAACAGGCCGCAGGCGGAGGTCGCCAGGCTGGGTGGCGACATCGTGTTCTGCAAGCAGGCGGAGCGGGAGGCCCAGCACGTCCGCCGCGGCGCCCAGGGTGGCGGCGTCACCGAAAGCGAGCAGGGTGCAGTCCTGGCGGAGCACCTGCGCCAACCGCACGCAGAGCTCCGGTCCAATGCCGCCAGGCTCGCCCGGGACCAGCGCCAGCCGGGGCGTCATGTCAGCCGCCCGGCGTGGTCTCGGCGCGGTCGCCGGTGCGGAAGCTCACGTAGGCTTCGCCACGCAGCTCCTGCAGGTAGCGGTTGTACTCGTCTTCCGCCTTGCGGCGGCCGATGGTGTCGCGTACCTGGGCACGGCGGTTCTGGTCGGTCACGTCGGTCTGGCGGGCACCAACGCGCTGGACGATGTGCCAGCCAGCGTCCGTGCGGAATGGTGCGCTCACCTGGCCATCCTGCAGGCCGGTCACTTCCCTGCCGAATGCCGGACCGAACGCATCGGCCGGGAACCAGCCCAGGTCGCCACCGTCATCGCGGCTGTTCGCATCCTCGGTGGATTCCTTGGCCACGGCGACGAAATCTGCACCGCCGGCGATGCGGGCGCGCAGCGTGTCGATCTTGGCCTTTGCGGCCGCGGCATCCTGGGTCGGGGTGATGCGAACCAGGATGTGGCGTGCGTTGTACTCCTCGACGGAACGCTTCTCGGCCTGCGCGGCGTCGCGCGTCTCCACCAGCTTCAGCAGCTGGAAGCCGCTGGGGCCGCGCAGGGGACCGACGACCTGGCCCGGGCTCATGCCCTTCAGCATCTCGACGAAGGCGGTCGGGATTTCATCCACGCTGCGCCAGCCCAGGTCGCCGCCTTCCAGCGCGTTGGGGCTGTCGGAATAGCGCACCGCGGCGGCGGCGAATTCGATTTCGCCCTTGTCGACCAGCGCCTTGACGCCGTCGATCTTGCCCTGGCCCGTACTGATCTGTTCGGCGCTGGCGCCGTCGGGCAGCGCAACCAGGATGTGGGCCAAGCGGTACTGCGTACCGCTGGCGGCCTGGGCGGCCAGCGCGGCATCGACTTCGCCCTCGCTGACGTTCACGCGGGTCTGCGCGAAGCCCTGCTTGAGGCGCTGGATGGTGATTTCGTCGCGCAGCGAATTGCGGAACTCCGGGAACGACATGCCATCGGCTTCCAGCCGCTGACGCAGACCGTCCGGGGTGGTGCCGTTCTGCTGGGCAACGGCGTTGACCGCGTTGTTGAGGTCGGCGTCATTGACGCGTACGCCGGTCTCCGCTGCACGCGCGACCTGCAGCTTGACCAGCACCAGGCGCTCGAGTACCTGGCGTTCCAGCACCGCGCGCGGCGGCAGCTGGCCCGGCTGGTTGGCGTACTGGGTCAGCACGTTCTGCACGGCGCGGTCGAGCTCGCTCTGCAGCACCACGTCTTCGTTGACGACCGCCGCGATACGGTCCAGCGGCTGGAGGGTCTGCGCCAGGACGGGCGCGGCAGCCGTCGACAGGGTCAGCAGGCCGGCGATAAAGAGGCGGGAAAACGGCTTGGTCATGGCATCGGATCCGGAGCGTAGGAGGTGTCGTCCGGACGCGGCGCGATATTGCTCGGTGGGACGAGATAGAGGTCGTCTCGGTAGTAACCGAGGATAGCACGGCGCAGCGTACGGTCCGTGTCCTGGCCCGCCGAGCCCAGGCCCTTCAGGACGAACTCGACCTGGAAGCCCGTGTTCATGTCGCCTTCGCGATTGCGAACGTACCTGCGCACCAGCGCGCGGACGGCGAGGCAGCAACTGTCCCACTGGACGCCGGCGACGCCTTCCAGCAGGCCGGGCTCCTGACGTGTCGACGCATCGCGGTAGAAGGAGTGGTAGTAACGGCCGACGACACTCCATGCGGGCGTGACCGGGTACAGGAACGAGAAGTCGGCCTGCTCCAGCAGGTCGCGGCGACGGCGGTAGGTGATGTTGACCACCCCGTCGTCCGGCAGCAGGTAACGCGCGCGCACACTGGCCAGGTCCTCGCGCCGGAACTTCGGGTCCCACTGGTAGGAGGCGCCGATGGTCCAGCGGTCGGTCGGGGCGTAATTGGCGTCGACCACCCACGCCGACTTTCCCTGCTCCAGAGGGGTTTCGCCGGGCAGCACCACGCGGCTGTCGTCGAAGTAGCGGATCTGGCCGATGCTCGCCGACAGGCGCTCGAAGCCATCCTTCTGGCGCAGGAGACGGGTGGTCAGCGCCAGCGTCAGCTGGTTGGCATCGGTCTGGCGGTCCGGGCCGGTATAGCGGTTGTCGCGGAACAGCTGGCCGTAGCTGAAGTTGAACGGGCGCGTGTCGAAGATCGGCAGGCCGTCCTGTTCGCGATACGGCGCGTTGAGATAGAACAGCCGCGGTTCCAGCGTCTGCAGGAAGCGGTCGCCCTTGATCTCGGTCTCGCGGTCGAAATACACGCCGGCATCCAGCGAGCCGATCGGCAGGCTGCGGCTGGGGGAGCGGTCATAGAACTCGGCGATCATCGCCGGCGTCACCTGGGCGGCGGGTACGCCGTAGGCCGCACGTGCCTGACGGACGGCGGTCTCCTGCGCGAGATCGGCTTCAAGCCGGTACTCGGTGTGCCGGTACGCCAGCGTCGGCGTGATGTACCAGGCTGCGCCCTGGATCGGAAAGGAAATCGTCGGTTTGATGTCGAGGCGGCTGCCGCCGGCCTTTTCATCGTGCTGGAACCTTACCGCTTCCGCATGGCCGCCCACGTTGATCCAGCGACTGAGCGGCTGGCTCCAGTTGAGGTAGACACGCGGCAGGCGGTCGTAGGGGAGCGAACGCTCGCTGCTGAGATAGTCGGACAGCTGCCAATGGTCGGCCATCAGGCCGGCGGTCCAGAACTCGCCAGCGCCATACACGCCCGCGGTACTCGTCACGGACGAAAACGACTGTCCGTAAAGAGAGTTGCCGAAGTCTTCCTGATAGCGCGCATCGCTGAGCCAGGTCAGGTTGGCGCGCGCCTGCCAGTTCCGGTTGAAACGGTGGGAGCCGACGTACGACAGGAATCCACGCCCATCGTCCGGATCGGGATTGTTCTGGTTGTCCGGGTCGTAGGTGGACTCGCTCATCCGGTCCCGGACCAGGTCGTCCTTGTTCATCCAGCTGCCCTGGATTTCGCCGCGGCCCTTCTCGTAGAGGTAGCGGAACTCGGCGCCCAGCTGGAAGCCGCGCTCGGTCATGATGCGGGGCTCGAGCGTGGCGTCGTAGTTCGGCGCCAGGTTCAGGTAGATGGGCTGCTTCCAGTCGAAGCCGTTGCGCCCCGACAGGCCGATCGCCGGGTACAGCAGGCCGGTGTGGCGCTGGTCGTCGATCGGGAACTTCAGGTAGGGCACGTACAGCACCGGCACCTTGCCGAGGCGGATCGTCGCGCCGCGCGCCACGCCCCAGCCATCATCGGTGTTGATGTCGATGCGCCGCGAGCGGAGTTCCCAACGGCGGTCTTCGGGATCGCACGTGGAATAGGTCGAATGCAGCAGGCTGCCTTCCGGCCCCTTCATGTCGATGCGGTCGGCGCCGCCATTGCCCCGGCGGGAGACGAGCTGGTAGCGGACGTTGTCGATCTGGTGGGTATCGGCCTCCTGGTTGCCGCGCGCCGTGTCGGCGATCAGGCGGATGCCGGTGTCCTGGTAACGGATGTGCCCGTCGGCGACGTAGGTGTCCTTCTCCTGGTCGTACTTCAGGTTGTCGGCACCAAGGAACTGGTCGCCACGGCTCAGGGCCACGTTCCCCTGGTACTCCAGATTGGTCTCCGTTCCCCCGAGGCTGTCGCCCTCGATGGAGGTGGCCTGTTCGGCACGCTGGTCGCGGGTTGCCTGCGGGCTGCCCGCAGCGGAAGGCTGTGGCGCGCCGCCAAAGGCCGGGATCACATCCTGGATCGGGCAGAGCGCCCAGCTTTCAGGCTTCTCATCGTCCGCCAGTGCGGGCAGGCACAGGGCGATGCTGAAGGGCAACGGGAGCAGGCGGAGGGCGGTGCGCACGCGGTGCTGGGCTCGCTGTCGGACGAAAAACGGTCGTTAGCTTGCCGCATCCCATGCATGCGGGCAATGAAGGCCTCCGGGCGATGACGGGCAGGGTTCAGCGACCGGCCCGTGGGCCTTCCGGGTCAGCGAAGCTCGTCCACGTGGACCTTCGCGCAATCGCGCAGAGCCTCCAGGTCGTACCCCCCTTCGAGCATCGAAACGACCCGGCCACCGGCATGGCGTCGCGCCACGTCGCGCAGTTTCCGCGTCAGCCAGCCGAAGTCCTCGGTCTCCAGCATCAGGTCGGCGAGCGGGTCGCGCATGTGGGCGTCGAAGCCGGCGGAGATCAGCAGCAGCTGCGGCTTGAAGTCCTCCAGGGCGGGCAGCAGTTCGTCGGCCCACGTGTTCTGGAAGCGGAAGCCGCCGCTGCCCGGCGGCAGCAGGGCATTGAACATGTTGCCGACGCCGCGCTCGTACGGGGCGCCGCTATGCGGGTAGATACCGGATTCGTGGCTGCTGAAATAGGCCACGCGCGGGTCGTTGTAGAAGATGGCCTGGGTGCCGTTGCCGTGGTGGACGTCGAAATCGATCACCGCCACCCGTTCCAGCCCGTGCTTGTCGCAGGCATACGCCGCGGCCACGGCGATGTTGTTGAACAGGCAGAAACCCATCGCCGCCGTGCCGGTCGCATGGTGGCCCGGCGGGCGAACGGCGCAGAACACCGTCCGGTCGTCGCCGTTCATCACGGCATCCACCGCCGCCACGCCCGCGCCGGCCGCCCGCAGCGCTGCCGCGCGCGAGGCCGGGCAGATGACCGTGTCCGGATCGAGCATGCGGTAGCCGGCGATGTCGGCCTCCAGCACGTCGCGCACCAGGGTCTCGTCGTGTACGCGCCGCAGGTCGCCCAGTTTCACGATCGGCGCTTCGCGCCAGTCGGCGTCGGCGTGATGTTCGCGCAGGGCCTCGAGCACGACTTCCAGTCGTGCAGGACGCTCCGGGTGCTCGGGACCCGGATCGTGCAACAGGCAGGCAGGGTGGGTGTAGATGATCAAGGTGCCGGCGTTGCCCCGTCAGGGCGGGAACCGCCTCTCCCGATGGATGTCGGGGACCATTCTATGCGCGGTGCCGGCCGCGCCGTCATCCGACCTTGGGGGAAGACCGCGCGGTCAGGAATGCCGCCGCTCGTGCTTCCACAGCACTTCGCCCTGCCCGTCGGCGCGGGCGAGCACACGGGCCAGCACGAACAGCAGGTCGGACAACCGGTTGAGGTAGCGGATCGCTTCCGGCCGCACGGCGTCGTGGCGGGCCAGGGTGACGGTCTCGCGCTCGGCACGGCGCACAATGGTGCGGGCCAGATGGCAGCGCGACGCCGCTTCGCCGCCGGCCGGCAGGATGAAGTCCTTCAGCGGCGGCAGGTCGTCGTTGTAGTGGTCCAGCTGCCGTTCCAGCGCATCGACATCGTCGCCGGTGATCGCCGCATGGCCGGGGATGCACAGCTCGCCCCCCAGATCGAACAGTTGGTGCTGCACCGTGGTCAGCAGGGTGCGGATGTCGTCCTGCACGCTGGGCACCGCCAGCAGCACGCCGATGGCCGAATTGGCCTCGTCCACCGTGCCGTAGGCTGTGACGCGCGCGGAGTCCTTGCCCACGCGCGTGCCATCGCCCAATCCCGTACTGCCGTCGTCGCCGGTGCGGGTGTAGATCTTCGAAAGGCGGTTGCCCATCGGTCGGATCAGTCGGCGGTGCGGCCGTGCGGCTTGGCGAGGCGCACGACCTGCTCGACCAGCACGTGCACGATGACCGCCAGGCCCACATAGATCGCGGCCACGCGCAGGTAGGGCACGTACCAGTCGCTGAAGTTCTTCCACCAGCCCGCGACGGTGGGTTCGCTGACCACCGGGCTCAGCCAGTAGAAGCTGCCCTGGCTCAGCAGGTGGCACACGGTGACCGAGGCCAGCAGGCTGCCCACCAGCAGGGCCAGAGTGCGGCCGTGGTTGGCGGACTGGTAGCGGCGGACCAGCGAACCGCCCACCCACATCGCGCCGTAGGCCGGCAGCAGGAACCAGTACGCCGGCGACACGCAGTAGTGCGTCCAGAAGTTGATGCCCTGGCCGCTGATCACGATGTAGTCCACGACCACCGCGGCGGCCATGAACAGCGGGAACGCCCAGCGCGACCACGTGCGCAGGTAGTAGCCGCCGATGAAGAACGCGGCCCAGCTGGCATCGGGCAACGGGCCGATGTGGCCGAACGTGGTGGGCAGGTGCAGACGGGTCAGGACCAGCAGGGCGGCGACCAGCGTCAGCACGACGACGCGTTGGGAAGTGGTGTTCATCGGCACGGTTCCGGAGACTCAGCCCCGCATTCTACCGGAGCCTGCGTGCCGGATGCCGACGGACGGGAGGGCCGTAGGCGGGGCGCTATGATGAACGCATGAAAGAACGGCATGACGTGGTGATCGTGGGCGGGGGGCTGGTGGGTGCCAGCCTGGCCATCGCCCTGGACCGGCAGGGACTGGACGTGGGGCTGGTGGAAGCCAGTCCGGCGGGGCAGATGCCCGCCGTGTTCGACCAGCGCAACCTCAGCTTCGCCGCCGCGACGGTCAATGCACTGACCGCGCTGGGCGTGATGCAGCAATTGCGCACGCCGACCGGGCCGATCCGACGCATCCATGTCAGCCGCCAGGGCGATTTCGGCCGGGTGCGGCTCGATGCCGGCGACTACGGCCGCGCAATGTTCGGGCAGGTGGTGGTGGCGCGCGACTTCGGCGAGGCGCTGGAGGCAGGGCTGGACAGCCTGAAGCGGCTCACGCGCTATCGGCCGGCGCGCTTTGTCGGGTTCGGAGAGGAAGAAGCGGGGTACCGCGCGCTGCGGATCGCCGATGCCGATGGCGAACGTACGCTGCATGCCCGCCTTGTCGTTGCGGCCGACGGCACCCGCAGTGCCGTGCGCGAGGCGCTCGGCATCGGCGTGGACGAACACGATTACGGCCAGACCCTGTTCGTGGCGCGCGTGCGCGCCACGCAGGCGCCCGATGGCACGGCCTACGAACGCCTCTGCGATACCGGCCCGACAGCACTGTTGCCGCGCGGGGACCGCCATTGGGGCGTTATCCACGGCGTAGCCCGTGATGAAGCCGACGCCGTCGCCGCACTGGACGAAGCGGCCTGGCTGGCACGGCTGCAGCATGCCGTGGGCTGGCGCATCGGCCGCCTGACCGGCAGCGGCGACCGTAGCGCGTATCCGATCATCCGTGTCGTCGCGCAACGACTGGTCGCCGACCGCGCCGTGGTGCTGGGCAACGCGGCGCAGACGATCCACCCGATCGGTGCACAGGGTTTCAACCTCGGCCTGCGCGATGCGCTGACCTTGGCCGAGGAGATCGCCCGCCACGACGATCCGGGTGATGCGGCCAGCCTGGCGGCCTACGCCACGCGCCGGCAGGAAGACCGCGAGCGCACGTTGGCCTTTTCCGACGGCCTGGCGCGACTGACCGCCAACCCGTCGCCGTTGCTGAAGCCGCTGCGCAGCCTGGGCCTGGTGGCGGTGGATGCGCAGCCGTCGTTGCAATCGTTCCTGGTGGGCGGTGCGATGGGCTTCCGTGGCGATGTGCCGGCGCTGTGCCGCGGGGAGGCCGCATGAAGCGGCGTGGACAGATCGATGTCGCCGTCGTCGGTGGCGGCGTGGTGGGTGCCGCCTGCGCGCTGGTGCTGGCGCGCGAGGGACTGGACGTCGCGCTGGTCGAGGGGCGCGAGCCTTTGTCCTGGTCACCGGCGCAACCGGACCTGCGTGTCTATGCGTTCGCGCCGGACAACGCGGCGCTGCTCGACGAAGCAGGTGCGTGGAGCGCCGTGCGCGATGCGCGTGCGCAGCCCTATCGGCGCATGCGGGTATGGGATGCCGGCGGTGGCGACGAACTGCGCTTCGATGCCGATGCGCTGGGCCGCACGCAGCTGGGCTGGATCGTCGAGAACGCACTGCTGGTCGACCGGCTGTGGGCCGCGTTGCCGGCGGCCGGCGTGCAGGTCCGCTGCCCGGCACGCGTGGAGGCGATGGAGCAGGACGACACCGGCGTGACGCTCCGGTTGGACGACGGATCGCGGCTCGATGCGCGGCTGGCGGTGGCGGCCGATGGCGCTGATTCCACCTTGCGCCGTCTCGCCGGCCTGGAGGTCGCGGCGCATGACTATGCGCAGCGCGGCGTGGTCGCGTTCGTGCGCACCGGCATGCCGCACGAGGACACCGCCTGGCAGCGCTTCCTGCCGACCGGGCCACTGGCCTTCCTGCCGTTCGCGGACGGGCTCAGCTCGATCGTCTGGACCCTGCCGGACGACGAGGCGCAGCGCGTGCTGACGCTGGACGATGCCGCGTTCGGCCGGGAACTGACGCTGGCAATGGGCGGCAAGCTCGGCCAGGTGGACGCGGCATCGCCGCGCGCCGCTTTCCCGCTGAAGCGGCAACTGGCGAAGGACTACGTGGCCGGCCGCATCGTCGTCGCCGGCGATGCGGCGCATGTCGTGCATCCGCTGGCGGGGCAGGGCGTCAACCTCGGCCTGCGTGACGTGGCCGCATTGCGCGATGGCATCCGTGCCGCGCAGGGCCGTCGTGTCGACTGGGCCGCAACGCATCGGATCGAGCGCTGGGCGCGCCAGCGTCGCAGCGAGAACGCGACCGCCGCCTACGCCTTCGAGGGCATCAACCGCCTGTTCTCCAACGACGAGATGCACCTGACCCTGTTGCGCGGTCCGCTGCTGGGCCTGGCCGGCAAGCTGCCGCCGCTGGTGGATTTCTTCTGGCGGCACGCCGCGGGCCAGCGCGCGCGCTGAAACGCTGCGCCCGCTGATACGGTAGCCTCGTGGTTCCCACCCGAGGCATCCGCGATGGCCGTCGAACACGCGTCCCCCGATCGTCTACGCCGGCGCCTGCTTGCTGCCCTGGGTGCCGCGGGCGTGGCTGGCATGCTGCCGAACGCACGCGCCCGGGGGCGGCGCCCCATCGGCGTCGCCCTGGTGGGACTGGGCTACTACAGCCGCGATCTGCTCGCGCCCGCCCTGCAGATGACGCAGTACTGCCGGCTGGCGGGCATCGTCACCGGTACGCCGGCCAAGGCGGAGACGTGGCAGCGTCGCTACGGTATTCCTGACCGCAATATCTACGACTACGCGGGCTTCGACCGTATCGCCGACAACCCCGACATCGACGTGGTCTACGTCGTGCTGCCCAACCACCTGCACAAGCCGTTCACCCTGCGCGCCGCCGCGGCCGGCAAGCACGTGTGGTGCGAGAAGCCGATGGCGATGGATGCGGCCGAGGCGCGCGCGATGATCGACGCCTGCCGGACGCACCGCGTGCAACTGGCGATCGGCTACCGCATGCAGCACGAACCGAACACGCAGGCGGTGATGGACCTGGCGGCGTCGCGGCCGTTCGGGCGCCTGCAGCGCATCCGCGCCGAGGCGGGGTTCCATGGGTTCGACGGCGCCAGCGGCGACAACTGGCGGCTGGATGCTGCGCGGGGCGGCGGTGCGATGTACGACATGGGCGTCTACGCGCTGAATGCGGCGCGCTACACCGCCGGCGCCGAACCCGTCGCGGTGACGGCGACGCCGTCCGTGCAGCGGCCTGACATCTTCCAGGGTGTCGACGAAACGATGCGCTTCCGTCTCGAATTCCCCCATGGCGTGACGGCGGATTGCGCCACCAGTTTCGGCGAAAACATGAACCGGCTGCGTGCGGACTGCGCGGGTGGCTGGTACGAACTGTCGCCGTTCCAGGCCTACGAAGGCGTGCGGGGCGAAGCCAGCGACGGTCGCCGCTTCGATGCGGTGATCGGCGCGACGCCCGCGCAGCAGGCGCGGCAGATGGATGCCGATGCGTTGGCCATCATCGAGGGCCGATCGCCGCGCGTACCCGGAGAAGAGGGCTGGCGCGACATGCTGGCCCTGGACGCGATCTTTGCCTCCGCGCGCGCCGGCGGGACGCGCGTTGAGATCGCCGCGGCTTGATCCCGGTCAGCCCGGGATGAAGGGAAACACGATCTTCAGCAGGCCCTTCAGTCCGCCCTCGGCGGTGCTGGCCACTGCCTTGGCGCCGAGACTGTTGAGCGCGTTGCGCGCGTCCTGCCAGCGCAGCTTGGTGACGTCCTTCTTCAGCAGGTCGGCAACTTCTTCGGAGGTCGGCGTCAGCCGCTTCAGTGCCTCGGTGACCGCCGCGGGGTCGGGCTGCAGGTAACCCCAGCGCTCGGCGATCGCCAGCAGCGTATCGAAGCGGACCGCCACCACTTCCCGGTTGCGCTCGTAGACCGGCAGCGCCCCGACGTCGAGGATGGCCTGCTCGAACTGCTGGTGGTCGTCCGGGTGCTCGACGCGGATGGCGAGGAAGCCGTCCTTGCGGCTGCGTTCGCTGACATGCTTCGCGCCCGACTTCAGGTTCGCCTCGGTCAAGGCGCTGGCGACGATGCGCTGAAGCGCGGCGTCGCGCTCCTCCGGTACCAGCGCGCGCCAGCGGGCATAGCCGTCCCGGCGCAACGCCTTGATCTTCGCCGGCGTCACCCGCAGCTTGCCGGCGACGGTGAAGTTGGATTCGTCGCGGCCGATGGCGCCGTCGCGCTCGAGCAGCACGAAGATCAGCAGTTCCAGGTCACGCTTGGTCAGCGACTGGAAGCCCTGCAGCAGGGTCAGGCGCAGGAACTCGGTGCCGAAGCCGGCAGGGTCCTTGAGTTCGATGGGCAGCATCGTCGTTCTCCGTATCAGGGAGGCATCTTGCCACGCTGGGGTGTCAGTACCTGAGACGTCAGTGGCCCCCCGTCACAGGCCGGCTTCACGCCCAGGGTGTTCGGCGCGGAACGCCTCGATGGCGCCCCGGTCCTGCAGGGTGACGTAGACCGTGCGGCCGTCGCCGCCGCCGAACGCGACGTTGGTGGGCTTCTGTCCCTTCAGCTTCACTTCGCGCAGCAGCCTGCCCTCGGGCGACACCACCGCGACCACGCCGGCGCCGTAACGGGCGATGTAGAGGTTGCCCTTCACGTCGGTGCGCATCCCGTCCATGCCGTGGTCGTTGAAGGCGATCAGCAGGCGCTTGTTGCCGATGCTGCCGTCGGCGCGGATGTCGTAGACCCACACGTTGCGCTGCACGCTTTCGTTGACGTAGAGGTGCTTGCCGTTCGGGCTGACTTCCACGCCGTTGGTGGTGCCCATGCCGGCTTCGAGCAGGTGCGGCGTGCCGCTGCGGTCGATGCGCCACAGCTGGCCGCTGTTGTCGGCCCATTTCGGATCGCTGGCGTACAGGGTGCCGTCGGGAGAGAGTGCGATGTCGTTGGGCTGGTTGGCCTGCGGCATGCGTGCAAACACCTTCGCGTCGCGTTCGCCGGGCGCGATGCGCAGCACGTGGTGCCCGCTGTAGTCGGCGATGTACATGCTGCCGTCGGTGCCGAAGCGGATGCCGTTGCCGGTGCTGCCTTCCGGCAGGGTGGCGAACAGTGAGGCGCGCGCGCTGCCATCGGCATCGAACGTCACCCGGCCGATCGTGCCGTCGCGCCCATAGCTCACGGCATACAGGGCGCCATCGGGGCCGAACGCCGGCCCTTCGATGCCGGCGCTGAAGACGCCGTCGCCGATGACATCGCGAGCGGTATACCAGGAAGTCGCCGGTGCGGAAGAACCGCTTTCGACCGATGCGCATCCGGCCAAGCCTGCGATGGCGATGACCGTACCGATTCTGCCCACGACGTGCGACGCCATGCGTGCTCCCTGGTTATGAAAATGTGCAGCGCGTTGTCAGCGCGGCGTGGCGAACACCGTGATCTCTTCGCGGTCGTGATAGAGCTGGCGCGCGCTGACCCGCAACGGCCGCTCTGCCTGGTCCGCGAACAGCTCCAGGCACAGCTTCGTCTCGTCCCAGCGTTTCTTCATCGGCAGCTTGAGGTTGAACACCGCATGCCGGCACCAGCCTTCGCGGAACCACTGCGCCATCCGCTCGGCCACGCGGCGCGGCTGCTCGACCATGTCGCAGACCATCCAGTCCAGCGACTGCGTCGGCTTCCAGTGGAAACCGTCCGCACGCAGGTGTTCGACCAGTCCGGTCGCCAGCACGTGTTCGCGCAATGGCCCGTTGTCCACGCTGGTCACGCGCAGGTGATGGCGGGTCAGCACCCAGGTCCAGCCGCCGGGCGCAGCGCCAAGGTCGGCGGCGGTCATGCCCGGCTTCAGCAGCGTCTCGCGCTGGTGGTCGTCGAGCAGCGAGAGGAAGGCTTCCTCCAGCTTCAGCGCCGAGCGCGACGGCGCGTCCGGCAGCAGCTTCAGCCGCGGGATGCCGAGCGGCCAGGGCGCGCTGTCGCGGTTATCGGCGACGCACAGGAACAGGTGGTCACCCTGCACGAACACCACGTGCAGGCGTGGCAGACGCGCATCGTCCTTCTCGGTCAGAAAGCCCGCCTTGCGCAGTGCGGGACGCAGCGCATTGCCGAAACTGCGTGCCAGTCCGGCCAGTGGCTTGGCGCTGTCGGAATCCGGATGCTCGACCCACAGGTCGCCGTAGCGCCCGGCACCGGACAGTGCGGCAAGGATCGGCGTGATGCGGTCCTTCGGATCGATGCCGCGCAGTTCGGCGAGCAGGCGCAGCTTCTGCCGGGCGAAGATCAGGTCGCGCCACGGCAGCGCACGGTCCAGTGCCTCGGCCTGGTCGCAGGCGAAGACGACGTGACCGTCGTTGCGTTGCGCGCGGGCATAGCCGGCGAACCCGGCCAGCGCGGCGCGCTCGCTCAGTTCGGCGGCAAGTTCGGGTTCGAATCCCTGGCGGCAATAAGCCAGCAGGCCGGTCGTCGATGACATGGCGATGGGCATGGCGGGTGGCTGCGGCTCCTGCCGCACCGACAGGGTACAGGAGAAGCCGGGGGCGATGGCTTCTCCTGCGCAGGATCAGTACTTGTCGCCGCCCTGCTCGCCGTAGCGCTTCAGAACCGCACGTGCATCTTCGCGGCGCACGTCGCGCACGACCTCGATGCCGCGCCGGTTGAGTTCGCCGATCCAGTCGGCCGGCAACGGGCCTTCGTCGAACTCGGTCAGTTCCATCACGTCCTCGGCGCGCGCACCGATCAGCAGGCGATCGATACCGGCCCAGATGGTGGCGCCGTAGCACTGGCAGCAGGGCTGCGATGACGTAGCCAGCACCACCGGCGCCAGCACGTCGTTGAGGCGCGGCGTCTGCAGGCGTTGCTGCGCCAGCATGTAGGCCATGGTCTCGGCATGCGCCAGCGAGCAGGTATGCGGCATCACGCGGTTCACGCCGAGGGAGATCACGCGGTGGTCGGGGCCGAACACGACGGCACCGAACGGCCCGCCGCTGTTGGCGTCCACGTTGCGGCGCGACAGGTCGATCGCCAGCGCGACCTTGTCTTCGTCGCTCGCGTACGTCGCGGCGGGATCGACCAGATCGTGGGTCCAGGCGGGCAGGGTCAGGTGGATCTGTTGATAGAGCATTACTGGGCAGGCAACTTGGCGACGGAGGAATCGGATTCGCAGCGGCCGCTGACGCATTGGCAGGCCGTCACGTCGGCGAAGCCGCAGATGCCCATGCGGCCGCTGGCGGCGCATTGCGCCTGCACGCCCTGCGGATCGGTGGGGCTGTTCTTGTTGACGCAGGCCGGCATGGCGCCGCAACAGTTGCCGACGTTCTTCACCGCGCAGTCGGCGCTGGTCTTGCAGGCGTAGTCGACGGTGACCGCACCGGCCTCGCGCGGCGGCTGGTTTCCGCCGGTCGGCTTGGGCGAGGGCGTCGAGGCCGGGGGCAGATCGCCTGCAGTGCCATCGGAGGAGGCGGGCGCTGCGCAACCTGCCAGCGCGACGACAAGAAGGCAGGACAACAGGGCGAACGACAGACGCTGCACGGTGCGGGACATGGCGGACTCCTTCCTTCGGTGGTGGTGCGCCAGCCTGCCGGCCACCGCCTCAACGGGCGGTGAAAGCCGCCGGTGTCAGGCCTTGGTGGCCCAGGTGTCGCGCAGGGTCACGCTGCGGTTGAACACGGGACGCTCCGACGTGTGGTCGTAGCGGTCGGCGACGAAATAGCCGGTACGTTCGAACTGGAACGACTGTTCCGGCGTGGCGCTCGCTGCGGCAGGCTCCACGTAGCCGGTGACCGTGCGGCGCGATTCCGGATTCATGTAGTCGCGGTAGGTCTTGCCTTCGGATTCGTCGTCCGGGTTCGGTACGGTGAACAGGCGGTCGTACACGCGGATTTCCGCCGCCACCGCGTGCTTCGCGCTGACCCAGTGGATGGTGCCCTTGATCTTGCGCTCGGCACCGGCCATGCCGGGACGCGACTCGGGATCCAGCCAGCCGCGCAGCTCGACGATCTCCCCGGCGTCGTTCTTGATCACCTCATCGCAGCGCACGATGCCGGCGCCGCGCAGGCGCACTTCGCCGCCCGTGGTCAGGCGCTTGAAGCCCTTCGGCGGGACTTCCTCGAAGTCCTCGCGCTCGATCCACAACTCGCGCGAGAACGGCACGCTGCGCTGGCCGAAAGACTCGTCCTTCGGGTGGTTGGAGAACGTCAGCGACTCCTCGTGGTCTTCCGGCAGGTTCGCCAGCACCAGCTTTACTGGGTCGACCACGCCCATCCGGCGCGGCGCGGCGGTATCCAGATCCTCGCGCAATGCGCCTTCCAGGATCGAGATGTCCAGCAGCGAGTTCTGCTTGCTGATGCCCACGCGGTCCACCATCAGGCGCAGCGCGGCCGGGGTGTAGCCGCGACGGCGGATGCCCTGCAGGGTCGGCATGCGCGGGTCGTCCCAG
The DNA here is from genome assembly GCF_014851815.1 of Pseudoxanthomonas sp. PXM01. Taxonomy (GTDB): domain Bacteria; phylum Pseudomonadota; class Gammaproteobacteria; order Xanthomonadales; family Xanthomonadaceae; genus Pseudoxanthomonas_A. The sequence goes on along the minus strand of NZ_JACVAJ010000002.1, from coordinate 620,711 downwards.
CCGTCGACGAGCTGGTCGTTGACCATCGCCAGCAGCTTGCGCTTGCTCATCACCAGGTAGTTGAAGTTCAACCGCGAGAATTCGATCTGGCGCGGCTTGCTGGCTTCCTTCGGCAGGCCCTTGGCCAGCAGCGGTGCGATCAGGTCGGGCGAGCCGGCCAGGTCCACCTTGTCCACGCACCAGTCGTACAGCGGACGATGGTCTTCGAATTCCAGCGTGCACAGCGAATGGGTGATGCCTTCCACCGCATCGCTCAGCGAATGCGCGTAGTCGTACATCGGGTAGATCGGCCAGTCGTTGCCGGTGTTCTGGTGCTCGACGTGCTTGATGCGGTACAGCGCCGGGTCGCGCAGGTTGATGTTGCCGCTGGCCATGTCGATCTTGGCGCGTAGCGTGCGCGCGCCATCGGGGAACTCGCCCGCGCGCATGCGGCGGAACAGGTCCAGGTTCTCTTCCACGCTGCGGTCGCGGTAGGGCGAATTGCGGCCCGGTTCGGTCAGCGTGCCGCGGTACTCGCGCACTTCCTCCGCGCTCAGGTCGCAGACGAAAGCGTCGCCCTGGCGGATCAGCTTCTCGCCGGCCAGGTACAGCACCTCGAAGTAATCCGAGGCGTGGCGCAGGTCGTGCCAATCGAAGCCCAGCCAGCGCACGTCATCCTGGATGGCGCGCACGTACTCCGGGTCTTCCTTGGCCGGATTGGTGTCGTCCAGGCGCAGGTTGCAGACGCCGCCGAACTCCCCGGCGATACCGAAGTCCAGGCAGATCGCCTTGGCGTGGCCGATGTGCAGGTAGCCGTTCGGTTCGGGTGGGAAGCGGGTCTTCACCGACGTGTGGCGTCCGGCGGCCAGGTCCTCGCGCACGATCTGGCGGATGAAGTCCTTCTTTTCGGGAAGGGCGTCGGGGGCGGGGGCAGCGTCGGACATCGGGGGCGTTGGGGCGTGGAAAACGGCAAGTTTAGCCGGTCCCGGGGGGCGGCTGGTCTATCCTGAACAGCCTCGGCGCGCGTGGAGCCCAGCATGAGCCTTCCGGTCCTGGTCATCGGCAACAAGAACTACTCGTCCTGGTCGCTGCGTCCCTGGTTGCTGCTGCGCCATTTCGGCGTCGCCTTCGAGGAGGTCCGGCTGCTGCTGGACGCGCCCGACTTCACCGCGCAGGCACGGCGGCATTCGCCCACCGGCAAGGTGCCGGCGCTGCACGATGGCGGGGTCCATGTGTGGGATTCGCTGGCAATCTGCGAGTACGCCAACGAGCGCTGGCTCGATGGCCGTGGCTGGCCTGCAGACCTGGCAGTCCGCGCCCTGGCTCGTGCCGCCGCCGCGGAAATGCATTCGGGCTTCGTCGCGCTGCGCACGCAGCTGCCGATGAACAGTCGGCGCACGCCGGACGCCTACACCTGGGACGAGGCCGCCCAGCGCGATATCGACCGCGTACAGGCACTCTGGCGTCAGCTGCGCGCTGCGCATGGGGCGGGCGGAGACTTCCTGTTCGGCGGGTTCGGCATCGTCGACGCCATGTATGCCCCCGTGGCTATTCGCTTCGAAGGCTACGGCGTGGAGGTCGACGACACGGCACGCGCCTACCTGCAGGCCCTGTTCGCGCTGCCTGCAATGCGGGAATGGCGCTCCGCGGCAGTGGCGGAAACTGAATCGGTGGCGGACACGGACAGGCTGCGCAAGCCGCTTTAGACGGGCAGCGGTGTAGTCTGGCCATGGAGGACGAATCCATGCGCGTGATCTACCTGGCCGACAACCTGTTCGACGCCCATCTGGTGAAGCACGCGCTGGAAGAGGTGGAGAGTCCGGCCTTCGTGTTCGGCGAGTCGCTGCTGGGCGGCATGGGCGAACTGCCGCTGTTCGGCGTGCTGCGGGTCTGCGTCCCGGACACAGCGTTCCCCGAGGCGGAGCAGGTGGTGCAGGCGCTGGGACTGGAATCGCGCGACGAAGGCCCCATCTTGGAAGGCGACGACGAAGGCATGGGCATCCTGCCGGCCTGATCCGTCGTTCCCCACGATCACGAGGTTCGCCATGCTGGGTATCGGAGCCTACAAGCAGCGCATGCCGCGCGCGGAAGACATGCTGCCGGGTCGCGGCACGCCGCTGCCGCTGCACAACGTGCATTTCGTCAACGGACACCCGCTGCGCGACGCGTTCGACGGCTTGCAGCAGGTCGAGTTCGGCCTGGGCTGTTTCTGGGGCGCCGAGCGCAAGTTCTGGAACGTGCCCGGCGTGTACAGCACGTCGGTCGGCTATGCCGGCGGCGGCACGCCCAATGCCACCTACGAGGAGGTCTGCTCCGGCCAGACCGGCCACAACGAAGTCGTGCGTGTGGTGTACGACCCGACCCAGGTGTCGTTCGAACGGCTGCTGCAGGTGTTCTGGGAAAGCCATGACCCCACGCAGGGCATGCGCCAGGGCAACGACGTCGGGACGCAGTACCGGTCCGGTATCCATGCCCATACGCCGGAACAGCAGGCGGCTGCGGACGCCAGCCTGCAGGCTTACCAGCAGCAGCTGCAGGCTGCCGGCTACGGTGCCATCACCACCGAAGTCGTGTATCCGGCGCCGCCGTTCTACTACGCCGAGGATTACCACCAGCAGTACCTGGCGAAGAATCCGAACGGCTATTGCGGGCTCGGTGGCACCGGCGTGAGCTGCCCGATCGGCCTCGACGCGTGAGGAGGCTGGTTGTGGGAGCGACGTGAGTCGCGAGGCTGTTTGAACCGACCGTGGCAGTGTCGCGACTCACGTCGCTCCCACGGCGTGCTTCTTTCTACAAACGCGTGACGCCGCAGACGTAAACGACTTCGCAGGCGCCGCCGCCGGTATCGGTGCGGCGCGTCGAGCTGCGCCAGCGCCAGCCGTCGTCGGCTTTCGCTTCCACCAGCCAGCCCTCGATGCGGACGCGCTCATCCTTGCGCACGTCGGCCAGCGCCTGCGCGATGGCGTCGTTGCCGGGGATCATGTGCATGTTGGCGCTGCTGCGGGCGATCTCGTCCTGCGGCAGTGGCGGCCGGTCGCGCCAACGGTAGTGGTACCAGCGCGAGGACTGGCGGATATCGAGCGCAGCGATCACCGCGTCCTCTTCCATGCGTTGCCAGCCGAGCGCGAAGTCGACCGGCGACAGATCCGCCTCGCGCCCGCTGCGATAGTCCTCGCGCGACAGCACGCGCGCCTCGATGCTGAAGCCCGCCAGCGGCGTGAGCGTGGCCGCCTGCAAGGCGAATGGCCTCACGTCATCGGGGACGTCGGTCTGCAAGGGCGGCTCCCCCGCAGCGACGCGGGGTGGCAGGGGGCAGGCGGTCGGCATGGCTCCCACCGTCGCGGGAGCACGCGGGCCGCGACGATGATCGGAGAACCACCAGCCGGCGATGCCGGCCAGCAGTGCGATCACCAGCAACGTACGCAGGCTCATCCGCGAAGTGCGGGCGAGGCGTCAGGCGGCCAGCTTCTCGCGGATGGTCGCGCGCAGTGCAACCAGGTCCTTGGCGAAGATCTCGATGCCGGTGGCCAGTTTTTCCTTCGCCATCGGATCGGCCTCGATCGCGGCGGCGAAACTCTCGGCCGTCACGGGTGCGGCGTCCACTGCTTCCTTGGCGCCGGGTGACAGCTTGCGCGGCAGGTCGCCGTGGTCCTGGTCGAGCTTTTCCAGCAGGTCGGGCGAAATGGTCAGGCGGTCGCAGCCGGCCAGCGCTTCGATCTGCGCGGTCGAGCGGAACGACGCGCCCATCACCACCGTCGGCGATCCGCGACGCTTGAACTCGGCATAGACGCCGCGCACGAACACCACGCCCGGGTCTTCGTCGATGGTCGCCGGCGTCTGGCCGTTGGCCACATACCAGTCCAGGATGCGACCCACGAACGGCGAGATCAGGAATGCGCCGGCTTCGGCGCAGGCGATGGCCTGGGTCGGGTTGAAGATCAGGGTGAGGTTGCAGTCGATGCCTTCGGCCTGCAGCTGGCGCGCGGCTTCCACGCCTTCCCAGGTGGAGGCGACCTTGATCAGGATGCGGTCGCGGCCGATGCCCTGGTCGGCGTACATCTGCACGAACTTGCGCGCCTTGGCCACGGTGGCGGCGGTGTCGTACGCCTGGTCGGCGTCGACTTCGGTGGAGACACGGCCGGGGATCAGGCCGGCGAGCTTCGCGCCGACGCCGATCGTCAGGCGGTCCACGACCTCATCCACCAAGGCTTCACCACCGCCCTGCGCGCGTGCCCAGGCCAGTTGCTCTTCGATCAGGTCGGCGTAGACCGGCAAGTCGAGCGCCTTCTTCACCAGCGTGGGATTGGTGGTGCAGTCCACCGGCTTGAGGCGCTTGATGGCGTCGTAGTCGCCGGTGTCGGCCACGACGACGGAGAGTTCGCGGAGCTGCTGCAGCTTGGAGGGGGACGTATCGGACATGGGATTCGGGGCAGGGGGACAACGGGGCGACAAGTATGCCCTGTCCCGCGCGGGCGGACCCGGCACGGGACGATGGTTTTCGTGGATTGAGGCGATAGCGCGGACGCGGGTCAGCGATGCAGGGCGCCGCTGGCTTCGGGCTGGTAGTCGATCGCGGTGACGCGCAGCCGCAGCGGCCGGTTGCCGGACGCCTGCCAGTCGATCGTCTGGCCGATCGAGAGTCCGAGCAGCGCGCTGCCGACGGGCGCGAGCACGGAGACCAGGCCGGTCTCGACGTTCGCTTCGTGGGGGTACACCAGGGTCAGGCGATGGTGCTCGCCGGTGAGCTCGTCCTCGCATTCCACCCGCGAGTGCATCGTCACCACGTTGTCCGGCATCTCGTCCGGCGCGCGCACGTCGGCGCGGTTCAGTTCGTCCATCAGCGCGAGCGCGGCCGGATGCCGGCGCAGCACGGGTGTATCGAGCAGGGCCTCCAGGCGGGACAGGTCGCGGCTGGAGACCACAAGCGGCGGGAGCGAAGGCGGCAGGCCGCTGGTGCGGGTGTTGTTCATCGTGTGCTCTCTGGTTTTGGGGTCGCGCAAAAGGAAACGGGCGACGCGTTGCCGCGCCGCCCATCGGTTTCATTTTTTGCGCGCCTACCGTAGCCCGGAAGCGCGATGGCTTCAAGCTGCGTGCGTGCTGGAGCGTTCCGTCGTCGCGGATACCTGGGGCAGGGGCGCATCCGGCTCGAACAGGCCGGGCGGCAGCTCGCGGAACACCTGCGCCAGTTGCTGCAGGAAGTCGGCCATGGCCGAGCTCTTGCGCCACACCATTGCGATCTGGCGGCTCGGATGCGAGTCGCTGAAGCCGAGCAGATGGATGTTCTCCGAGCGTGCGACCGGCGGCTTCACCGCCAGCGTCGGCAGCAGGGTGATGCCGACATCGGCGGCGACCATCTGCCGCAGTGTTTCCAGGCTGGTCGCGCGGAACTCGGACTTTTCGTTGGCGCCGGACAGGCGGCACACGTCCAGCGCCTGCTCGCGCAGGCAATGGCCATCTTCCAGCAGCAGCAACTGTTGTTGCGACAGCTCGGCCAGGCTCAGCGAGTCGCGCCGCGCCAGCGGATGCGATTCCGGCACCGCCAGCACGAACGGTTCTTCGAACAGGAACTCGGTGTGCAGTTGATCGTCCGTCACCGGCAGCGCCAGCAGGCCCGCATCGAGCCGACCCTCGCGCAGGCGCGACAGCAACACATCGCTCTTCTCTTCGACCAGCAGCAGTTCCAGCTGTGGAAAGCGTGCGCGGATGCGAGGCACGACATGCGGCAGCAGGTACGGGCCTAGCGTGGGAAAGATGCCCAGCCGTACCGTGCCGGCTTCGGGGTCCTGGCTGCGGCGCGCGGCTTCCTTCATCTGTTCGACTTCGGCGACGATGCGGCGCGCGCGGTCGGCGGCGTCTCTTCCGGCGGGCGTCAGCATGACCTTGCGCGGGGCGCGCTCCACCAGCGGCACGCCCAGTTCGTCTTCCAGCTTCTTGATCTGGGTCGACAGCGTGGGCTGGCTGACGTAGCACGCCGCGGCGGCGCGGCCGAAATGCTTGTGGTCGGCCAGGGCCACCAGGTACTTGAGATCGCGCAGGTTCATCGGACTCCTCCCTCAGGGAACCGCCTTGCGTGCGACTGGCGCGGACCGGTGTACGGCCCGCACCCCTGCATCATGCCGCGACCGCGTCCGGGGTTTCCACCGGTGCCGACGTGCGGATCAGGTGGTCGAACGCGCTCAACGCGGCCTTCGAGCCTTCGCCCATGGCGATGACGATCTGCTTGTACGGCACCGTCGTCGCGTCGCCGGCGGCGAACACGCCCGGCACACTGGTCTGGCCGCGATCATCGACGATGATCTCGCCGCGCGGACTCAGGTCCACCACGCCCTTCAGCCATTCGGTGTTCGGCAGCAGACCGATCTGCACGAAGACGCCCTCCAGCTCCACGCGGTGCGTGTCGCCACCGGCGCGGTCCTTGTAGACCAGGCCGTTGACCTTGCTGCCGTCGCCCAGCACTTCGGTGGTCTGCGCGCTGGTGACGATGCGCACGTTCGGCAGGCTGCGCAGCTTGCGCTGCAGCACGTCGTCGGCACGCAGCTGGCTGTCGAACTCGATCAGCGTCACGTGCGCCACGATGCCGGCCAGGTCGATCGCGGCCTCGACGCCGGAGTTGCCGCCGCCGATCACCGCCACACGCTTGCCCTTGAACAGCGGACCATCGCAGTGCGGGCAGTAGGCGACGCCCTTGTTGCGGTACTCGTTCTCGCCGGGCACGTTCATCTGCCGCCAGCGCGCACCGGTGGAGAGGACCACGGTCCTCGATTTCAGCGACGCGCCGTTGGCGAGCTGCACTTCGACCAGCCCGTCCTTGCCCGCAGGCACCAGCTTTTCCGCACGCTGCAGGTCCATCACGTCGACCTGGTAGTCCTTGACGTGCTGTTCCAGCGCGGCCGCCAGCTTGGGACCTTCGGTGTACGGCACGGAGATGAAGTTCTCGATGGCCATCGTGTCCAGCACCTGGCCGCCGAAGCGCTCGGCGGCGATGCCGGTGCGGATGCCCTTGCGGGCAGCGTAGATCGCCGCGGATGCGCCGGCGGGACCGCCGCCGACGACGAGCACGTCGAACGCGTCCTTGGCCGCGATCTTCGCCGCCGCACGTGCCGCCGAGTTGGTATCGAGCTTGGCGAGGATCTCGGGCACGCCCATACGACCCGCACCGAACACGGCGCCGTTGAGGAAGATGAAGGGCACCGACAGCACTTCGCGCGCCTCGACTTCCTGCTGGAACAGCGCGCCGTCGATGGCGACATGCTGAATGCGGGGGTTGAGCACGCTCATCAGGTTCAGCGCCTGCACTACGTCCGGGCAGCTCTGGCAGGTCAGCGAGAAATAGGTCTCGAAGCGGTAGTCGCCGTCCAGGTCACGGATCTGTTCGATCACGTCCTGCGCGAGCTTCGACGGGTGGCCACCGACCTGCAGCAACGCCAGCACCAGCGAGGTGAACTCGTGGCCCATCGGCAGGCCGGCGAAGGTCAGGTGGATGTCGTGGCCCGGCGAGGTCAGCGCGAACGACGGCGTGCGCTCGCCACCGCGCTGTTCGATGATGCTGATCTTGTCGGAGGCGTCCTGCAGGTCGCGCAGCAAGGCCTGCAGCTCGGACGAAGCGGCACTGTCGTCCAGCTGCGCAGTGATGTGGATCGGGCGCACGGCCTTTTCGAGGTAGGCCTTGAGCTGCGTCTTCAGATTGGCGTCCAGCATGGCGAACGTCTCCGTGAGAGGAATCGGGGGAGGGAGGTCAGGCGTTTGCAGGAGCGGCATGCGCCGGGGGGAGAGAGGGAGCCGGTCAGGGAGGGGGAACCGGCAAGCGGCGCATGCCGCTGCTGCAAACGTCCGTGGCGACCGACCTCCGGGCCGGTGGCCCGGAGGTGGTGTGATGCGGTGGTGCAATTCGGTGGAGCACGGCGCGTCCGCAGAAGGAACGCGCCGTTGAAGCGGGACTTAGATCTTGCCGACCAGGTCCAGCGACGGAGCGATCGTCTGCGCGCCTTCCTTCCACTTGGCCGGGCAGACCTGGCCGGGGTTGGCGGCGGTGAACTGCGCGGCCTTCAGCTTGCGCAGGGTCTCCGACACGTCACGGGCGATCTCGTTGCTGTGGATCTCGGCGGTCTTGATGACGCCTTCCGGGTTGATGACGAAGGTGCCGCGCAGGGCCAGGCCTTCTTCTTCGATGTGCACGCCGAAGGCGCGGGTCAGCTGGTGGGTCGGGTCGCCGACCAGCGGGAACTGGGCCTTGCCCACGGCCGGGGAGGTTTCGTGCCACACCTTGTGCGAGAAGTGCGTGTCGGTGGTGACGATGTAGACCTCGGCGCCAGCCTTCTGGAACTCGGCGTAGTTGGCGGCGGCGTCTTCCACTTCGGTCGGGCAATTGAAGGTGAAGGCGGCCGGCATGAAGATCAGGACCGACCACTTGCCCTTCAGGGTGCCGTCGGTGACTTCGACGAATTCGCCGTTGTGGAAGGCGGTGGTCTTGAACGGCTGGACCGCGGTGTTGATCAGGGACATGGAAGATCCTCGTGAGTGGAGTGGGTGTGGTGAAGCGATGGGGCCATGGTAGGCAGCGACTATTGATATCTCAAATCGATTGATGGAATTGAATAGATAGTTTTTAACTATCGAAAAAGCCGTCCATCCGCATCGAGCGCGAGCAAGCCAGGCTTATATGCGGATGAATGTGTTGTTTTTCAATGACTTGATGGATTTCGGATGTGGCGGTCGGCGATCCGATTGCCCTATGAATGTACGCCGGGTGCGAGGATCCTGATCCTTTTGTCGCCAATTGCGTGGACAGCTGCGCCATCAGGTGTCCATACGCCATAGAGCACCATGATGGTGCGTCGCGGCGAGACGGCTGCGTCCGGAAGGGCGCCGCCCGGTACCATGCGCGGCGATGCCTGCCGACCTGCCCACCGCCCGACTCGACCTGGCCCTGCGCGCCGCCTCGGCCCGTCTATCCGGTCCCGATGCCCGCCACGAAGCCGAGCACCTGCTGTTGCACGTGCTGGGGCGCGACCGGGCGTGGCTGTTCGCGCATGGCGACGATCCGTTGCCCGGACCGGAGGCATTGGCCTTCGAAGCATTGCTGGCGCGGCGGGAGGCGGGCGAGCCGCTGGCCTACCTGCTCGGCCGACGCGGGTTCTGGACCCTCGACCTGCAGGTGTCGCCCGCAACGCTGATCCCCCGTCCCGAGACCGAACGGCTGGTCGAACTGGCACTGGAGCGGTTGCCGGCCGACCATCGCTTGCGCGTCGCCGATCTCGGCACCGGCACCGGCGCGATTGCCCTGGCTATCGCCAGCGAGCGCCCGCAGGCCGAAGTGGTGGCGACCGATTTCAGCGAGGCGGCCTTGCAGGTCGCGCAACAGAACGCGCGCAGCAACGAGGTTGCGAACGTCGTGTTCCGTCACGGTAGCTGGCTGGCGCCTTTGGCGCGCGAGCGCTTCGACCTGATCGCCAGCAATCCGCCCTATATCGCCGACGGCGATCCCCACCTTGGGCAAGGCGATCTGCGCTTCGAACCGCCCGCCGCGCTGTCATCGGGTGCCGACGGGCTGGACGCTATCCGCGAAATCGTGGCGACGGCGCCGTCGCATCTGCTTCCCGGCGGCTGGCTGCTGCTCGAGCATGGCTGGGAGCAGGGTGAGGCGATCCGGGGTCTGTTGCAGGCCGCGGGTTTCATCGATGTCGCGACGGAAGTCGATCTCGAGCAGCGCGACCGCGTCAGCCTGGGCCGCGTAACGGAAGGGCAAGACACCAACCGCTAGACTGTCGGCTTTCGTCCAGGATCCACCGCCCATGCGCACGCTGTATCCCGATATCGAGCCGTTCGACACCGGCACGCTGAAGGTCGACGACCGCCACACGCTGTACTACGAACAGTGCGGCAAGCCGGACGGCAAGCCGGTGGTGCTGCTGCACGGCGGCCCCGGCGCGGGCTGCAGCCCGAAGATGCGCCGTTTCCACGACCCGGCCAAGTACCGCATCGTGCTGTTCGACCAGCGCGGCTCCGGTCGGTCCACGCCGCATGCGGACCTGGTCGACAACACCACCTGGGATCTGGTGGCCGACATCGAGACGCTGCGCGAGAAACTCGGCATCGAACGCTGGCAGGTGTTCGGCGGCAGCTGGGGCTCGACGCTGGCCCTGGCCTACGCGGAAACGCATCCGCGACGCGTGACCGAACTGGTGCTGCGCGGCATCTTCATGCTGCGCCGCTGGGAACTGGAATGGTTCTACCAGGAGGGCGCCAGCCGCCTGTTCCCGGATGCGTGGGAACACTACATCACCGCGATTCCGTCGGTCGAACGCCATGACCTGATCTCGGCCTTCCACCGCCGCCTGACCTCCGATGACAAGGCGACCCGCCTGGCCGCCGCGAAGGCCTGGAGTGTGTGGGAAGGCGCGACGAGCTTCCTGCACGTGGACGCCGATTTCGTCAGCGGCCACGAAGAACCCGAGTTCGCGCTGGCGTTCGCGCGCATCGAGAACCACTACTTCGTCAACGGTGGTTTCTTCGAGGTCGAAGACCAGCTGCTGCGCGATGCCTCGCGCATCGCCGACATCCCGGGTGTGATCGTGCATGGTCGCTACGACGTGGTCTGTCCGATCGCCAATGCGTGGGAACTGCACAAGGCGTGGCCGAAGGCGAAGCTCGAGATCACGCCGGCCTCTGGCCATTCCGCGTTCGAGGCCGAGAACGTCGACGCGCTGGTGCGCGCGACCGACGCCTTCGCCTGAAAGCACGTCGCCAGGATCATCACGCAGGGGAGTACTTGATGGGCGCAGACCGCAAGCCGGCTTCCGGGTTCGACCAGCGCGTGCTGGATCTTTATGACGACTACGTGCACGGCCGCGTCGACCGGCGCGGCTTCCTTGCCGGCGCGGCGCAGTTCGCGGTGGGCGGCACCACGGCAGCGGCCCTGCTCGCGGCACTGACCCCGCAGTACGCATTCGCCGCGCAGGTAGCCGCGGACGATCCGCGCATTACCACGGTCTACCGCACGTTTCCCGCGCCCGAGGGTCATGGCGAAGGTCGCGGGCTGCTGGCGATGCCGCGTGCGGAAGGGCGGTATCCAGTGGTGTTGGTCGTGCACGAGAACCGCGGGCTCAATCCGTACATCGAAGACGTTGCTCGTCGGCTGGCGGTGGCGGGATTCATCGCGTTCGCGCCAGATGCGCTGTACCCGCTCGGTGGCTATCCGGGTAACGACGACGCCGGTCGCGAGATGCAGGCGAAACTGGATCGCGACAAGGTGTTGGCCGATCTGGAAGCCGCCGCGCGCTTTGCGCACGCATTGCCGCGCAACAACGGCAAGCTCGGCGTGGTGGGCTTCTGTTTCGGCGGCCTGGTGACCAACCTGCTCGCCTCACGGTTGCCCGAGTTCGTCGACGCCGGCGTGCCGTATTACGGTGGCCAGCCGGCCGCGGAAGAGGCAGCGCGCATCAGGGCGCCGCTGCTGCTGCAGTTCGCCGAGCTGGACACGCGCGTCAACGCCGGCTGGCCGGCCTATGAGCAGCACTTGAAAGCGGCGGGCGTCGCCTACACGGCGTATGTCTATCCGGGCGTGAACCATGGCTTCCACAACGACACCACCCCGCGCTACGACCAGGCAGCGGCGGAACTGTCGTGGCAGCGCACGCTCGCCTTCTTCCGCCAGCACCTGACCGGAAACTAGCGGCACGTCACAGCGCGACATCGGTGCCCGGGCCGACCTGTCCGGTCGATGCGCATGCATGCGAACAAGTCGGGTGGATGCCACGCCCTGGATGCGTGGCGGCGATCAGACGATGAGGCGAGTGCGGCGATGACGGATGCAATGCAGGCGGGTGCGGGCAGGGTGGGGCTGGAAGACGTCGACATCACGCGGTTGGGCATGGCGGCGATGCGCTTCATCAAGGCCATCGAGCAGGGGCAGCACGATGTGCTATGGGACGCGGCCTCAAAGGCGGTACGGCAATCCATGCCGCGCGCCGCCTTCATCGACTCGCTCACCCATCGCCACGGCGTGCTGGGCCGCGGCACGGGCCGGCGCTGGACGGCCATCAGGGTCGATCAGCCCGGGATGCAGGCGCGCTGGCTGCCGGGCACGTACGCGCGGCTCGAGTTCATGGTGTCGTTCGGCGCGACCGATGCGCCGCATCGCGAAGTGGTGACGCTGCGGCACGAAGAGCAGGGCGTATGGCGTCTGGCGGGTTATGGCGTCAAGGCGGCTTGAAGAGTCAGGCGCGAGGTGTCCCGTCGAGGGTATGGTCGATCATCCACAGCCCGGCCCATAGCTTGGCATCCAGTTCGTAGCCTTCGCCCATCTTCTGCGCCAGCCACGCGGCGGCACGCGTGCGGGGAATGGTGTGCACGGTGATGTCTTCATCGCCATCGCCGCCGCCGTCACCGACCTTGCGCAGACCGGTAGCACGGACGAAGGCGATCTTCTCGCTGCTGCTGCCGGACGACGTGGGGCCGATCATCAGCACTTCCGCATGGTCGGCGGTCCAGCCGGTTTCCTCCTCCAGTTCGCGGATCGCGGACACCTCGATCGACTCGCCGGCGTGGATGTCGCCCACCAGGCCGGCCGGCATCTCGATGGTGCGCGCCTGCAGCGGCACGCGGAACTGTTCGACGAACAGCACGTTGTCGTCCGGTGTCACCGCGATGATGATCGCCGCCAGACCGCCCGCGTGTGCGCGCTCGACGTACTCCCATGTGCCGCGGACCATCATCCGCTGGTACTTGCCTTGCCAGACGATACGGGCGGGTTGCTGGTCCAGCTCAGTCATACGAGGCTCCTTCACATTTGTTAATTATATGGAAAGGTCACTGTTTAACGTACTGGATCTGTCCTTTATGACCGTCCCATGACGAACCCTCAGTAAACATTGTTACACTTGCCTGTCGGGGAGGACGCCCCGCACTTCGGGGAGCAGGGGGCGCCAGTGACGGTCAGCCCGCAAGAATCATGTCTTGGCGTTTTTGGCGATCTTCCTGGATGGCACCGGTCAGCGCACGGCTGACTCCCCTCCTGCAGCTTGTGGCCCATGCGGTGTCGTCTGCTGCGGTGGAATACGAGGCGGTGGGCGACGATCCACAGTTCCGCGTCGACCCCGAGCAGGGCATCCATGCTTTGGCGCCCGGCTGGTACGTGATGGATGTCACGCTTTTGGTTTCCGAGGGTGTCGTCCAGCGCCCCTGCCTTTACCCCGATTACGGTGGCGGCTGCAGCGAAGCCACGCGCATCCCTCTGTCTCAACCCGATCTCGATGGGGGCATGCGGGCGCTGGTGCTGATCAGTCGGCCACTACGCGCACTGCGTTTCGACCCGACCATCCGGCCTGCGCGCTTCCAGATCGGAGCCATGAGGTTCCGTCGCATTACCCGATTGCATGCCTTGTGGGTGCTGCTGCAGGGCGATGGCAGGTCCAGCGGGTCGGGCCAGCGATCTTCGTGGGCGCTCGCCGGTCGCTTGATCGGATTCATCAAAGAGGTCCGTCGGCAGGGGTTGAGTCCTGCTGTCGACGAACTGGTGCACCGGCATTACGGTTCGTCGCGCCATACCGCTGGCGGTTATGTCTCGTGGCTGGACCATTTCGATCCGCTCAAAGGCGGTGGATTGGAGCACGCGCGCATGCAGGCCGGCCAGTATTCGAATGGCCCGCTGATCTCCGTGGTGCTTCCCGTCTACAACACGCCGCTGGCGCTGCTCAAGCGCTGCATCGACAGTGTCCGCGAGCAGACGTACCTGAACTGGGAACTCTGCATCGCGGATGACGCGTCTCCCGATCCGCGGATCGTGGAATGCCTGCAGGCGTACGCACGGGAGGACGTGCGGATCAAGGTCGCCGTTCGGGAACGGAATGGCCACATCAGCGAAGCCACCAATACGGCGCTTGCCATGGTCACCGGCAGCCACGTGGCCTTTCTCGATCACGATGACGAGCTGAGTGCGGATGCGCTGCACCAGGTGGTGCTGGCGCTCGCGGAGCATCCACAGGCACGGCTGCTGTACAGCGACGAAGACAAGATCGACGAGGCGGGCCGTCGTTTCGAGCCTCATTTCAAGCCCGGATGGAATCCGGAACTGCTCCGTTCCCAGAACTACATCTGCCACCTGATGGTGGTGGAGACCCTCTTGCTGGCACAGGTCGGCGTGTTGCGCCCCGGGTTCGAGGGGTCGCAGGATCACGACCTGGTTTTGCGATGCACCGAAGTACTGGCGCCGGAACAGATCTGCCACATCCCCAAGGTGCTCTACCACTGGCGCGCGATCGAAGGGTCCACGGCGCTGGGGGGAGACCAGAAGAGCTATGCGTCCGAAGCAGGACGTCGCGCGGTGCAGGAGCACCTTCAGCGCATCGGACGCACCGGCACGGTGGAAGTCGTGTCGCCGGGTTGTTACCGCACGCGTCCGGCGCTCGCCAAAACGCCCAAGGTCAGCATCATCATCCCCACGCGCGACAGGGCGGACCTGCTGTCCGTCTGCGTCCGCAGCGTGATGGAGAAGACGGATTACCCGGACTTCGAGGTGGTGGTGGTGGACAACGGAAGCGTAGATGCGGCCACGAGGACTCTGTTGAGGGAGCTGCGGCAGACGCCTGGCATCCGTGTGCTGGACTATCCGATCCCCTTCAATTTCTCGGCCATCGTTAACCACGGTGTACGCGAAGCGACGGGCGAGGTCATTTGCCTGCTCAACAACGACACGGAAGTGATCGACGCCTCCTGGTTGACCGAGCTGGTTGCGCGCGCGAAGCAGCGCGACACCGGTGCGGTGGGTGCGATGCTCTACTACCCGGACGACACCATTCAGCATGCGGGCGTGGTGCTGGGCCTGGGTGGCGTGGCAGGACATATCTACACGCGCATGGGGCGGGGCACGCCGGGCTACATGGCGCGCGCGTGGGTGGCGCAGAACATGAGCGCGGTGACGGCGGCGTGCATGGCGGTACGACGCAGCGTCTTCGAGGAGGTCGGTGGGTTCGACGAAGCACTGCCCGTCGCCTTCAACGACATCGATTTCTGCCTCAGACTCCTTGAGTGCGGTTACCGCAATGTCTGGACGCCCTACGCCGAGCTCTACCACTACGAATCCGCCAGCCGGGGCAGCGAGGATTCCCCTGCTAAGCAGGAACGCTTCGCCGCGGAAGTCCACGCCATGAAGTGGCGGTGGGGCGCTGTCCTCCATGACGACCCCGCCTACAACCCCAACCTGACGCTCGACCAAGGCGATTACGGCCTTGCGTTCCCCCCTCGCTCTCCGCGCCTGCGGGTATCCGGCGTCCCCATTCGACACTGAAGTTCCAGGTAGACCGTACGATGAGTCTTTTCTTCCGGCACCTCGCCGAGAGTTTCCGCAAGCCGGACCACTGGCTCTATGCCAGCTGGCTCGATGTGATCACAAAGTACCGCAAGAACGTGCTCGGGCTGTTCTGGATCTTCTTCCCGCCTATCATCTACATCTGGGGCCTGGGCGGGTTCCTTGCAGCGGTGCAGGGCCGTCCCGCCGCCAACTTCCTTGCCCACATCGGGTTCGGCTTTATGGTTTTCCGGCTCACGTCGACGATGCTCATGGAGGCTGGCGCGAGCTTCGCCGCGTATCGGCCTTACATTCTGGAAGGCAATCTGCAGCTCACGGATTTCGTGATGCGGCCGCTGGCGAGGGCTGTCATCCATTTTATCTTCGCCGTTCCTTTGCTGGTGATTGCGCTCGTGGGCGAGACGACGGTACCGGCGGTGGGTGTACTGTTGTCTCTCGCCGGCTTCCTGCTAGTGCTGGTGAACCTGTTCGTCTACGGCATCCTGCTGGCGTTGCTGGGAGCGCGGTTCCCGGACGTCAACGATTTCCTGGGCAGTGTCATGCTGGGTGTCTTCCTGATCACGCCCATCTTCTGGTTCTCGGACTCGGCGCCGCCGGGCACGATGCAGGGCGCGTTGATGCGCGGCAATCCGTTCCATCACATGCTCGAAGTGATCCGTGCCCCCCTGCTAGATACGCAGATCGAGCCGCTTACTTTCGTCTACCTGGGTGTGATGACGGTCGTGGGGATCCTGCTGGCCGCCATCTTCTACTCCCGTTTCGCGCGCCGCGTGCCCGCTTGGCTTTGAGAGGAATCCACAAGTGAGTGCATTGCTACGGGCGTACAACATTTCCCTGGAACTGCCCACCGAAGTCCACAAGACCGGCAAGAAGGGGTACAGCGATTTGCTGGCGACCATTTCCGGCTCCGTTCGATACCAGAGCGCGATCCTGTCGGGCGTGAATTTCGAAGCGAAGGACGGCGACCGCATCGGTGTCATGGGCCTCAACGGCGCGGGCAAGACGACGCTGCTGCGCGTGCTGAATGGCGCCTACACGCCCACCGCGGGCGTGCTGCGCGTCGAGGGCTCGCGCCACTCGCTGCTCAATCCGCTGCTGGGCTTCTCCGAGCAGGCTTCCGTGGCGGAGAACATCTTCCTGCGCGGGACGGCGATGGGCCTGAGATACCGGCAACTGAAGTCCGTTGCCAAGGAGATCCTGGAGTTCGCAGGGCTCGAGGACAAGGCGGAGTATCCGTTGTACAGCCTGTCCAGCGGCCAGCGCATGCGGCTTGGATTTTCCATCACCACTGCGGTCCAGCCGGACATCCTGCTGATGGACGAATGGCTGTCCACCGGCGACGCTGCTTTCGTCGATCGCGCGCGCAAGCGCATGAAGGGACGATTCGAGGGCAGCCGTATCGTCGTGCTGGCGAGCCACAGTACCAACCTCCTCCGCAACACCTGCAACAAGGCACTGGTTCTCGAGAAGGGGCGCATGCGCTTCTTCGGCAGCATTACGGACGGCTTGGATATCTACCGGGATATCGTCTCGCAGGCGTCCGCCGAGGAGCGCGATGCGGCGGTGAGTTCCGACCCGATCCTGTTCGGTAGCACCCAGGGCGCCATCGAACGGATCCGGAGCAGCCGCACGCAGGTGGAAGTAGTCGGTTGGGCCACTGACGAACGCGGCAAGGAGCCGAATGTTTTCAGCCTGGAGTTCCAGGGAACGAAGCACCTGCTGGAGACATTCGAGCGCATCCAGCGCGACGACGTCAATGAGTATCTCGGCAAGCGCGGAGGCAAGTATGGTTTCAAGTTCGTCCTGCCCGTGTCGCAGCCGGTGAGCGTCGAAGCGCTGCCGGGCGAACTTCGCGTCAGCGTGGGATCGAGCGTGTCGCGCTTGGGGCCGTCGTTGCCGCTGGTCAGGTCGTGCGTCGTGGAATCGGTATCCGATGAGGGCGCGGGCGCTACCGGTTCAGGCTGACCAGAGGCCGTGTCCGGCGCCGGTCCTGCCGGTGCTGAGTAACGATCCCTTCGGACGAGCATCGACCTGGAACATGCAATGAAGATCATCTGGGCCTGGATTCGCGGAAAATCTTCAGTGCGGGAAATGGAAGAGTACCGGACGTTGAAGAACGCCGGTGCGTTCGATGCCGCGTTCTACAAGGCGAGCTTTCCCGCCGCCGCGACCAGTCGCTTGGATCCCATCACCCACTATCTGCGGGTCGGAGAGAAAGGCGGTGGTAAGCCTTGCGACGGGTTCGATCCCGCCGAGTACCTCGCCGCTTATCCGGATGTCGCCGGTGCGGGGCAGTCGCCGTTCGTCCACTACTGCGCAAATGGCTGGCGCGAGCAGCGCGATCCATCATCCGGGTTCAAGGCCGCCTGGTACGCATCGCAGCACATGAGTGCCGAGGAGCGGGCGTCCCTGTCTCCGCTTCGCCATTATCAACTCGTCGGCAAGGCCGCGGGCCTGGAGGTCGCTCCCCCCGAGTCGGTCGTCGCCAACGCCCTGCGCGCATCGGGACTGTTCGACGAAGCGCGCTACTTGGCGCTTTACCCCGACGTAGCCGAGGCGGGCATGGACGCCATCGGCCACTACGAGGCGCTCGGTGCCAGTGAAGGGAGAAGTCCCTGCGAGGGCTTCGACTCTCGCTACTATTTGGAGTCGTACCCGGACGTGGTCGCCAGCGGCCAGAATCCATTTCTGCACTTCCTGCAGCATGGCGCTCGCGAGGGACGAAGCGCTTCTGCGGATTTCGACACCAGCTGGTACGCCAGGGTCTATCTCAATGGTGAGCACGATACCGGGCTGAATCCGCTGGAGCACTACCGTCGGCACGGGCGCGCACTGAGGTACAGCACCATACCTGTCGAGGAGCCGGCCTACGGCATTATCGAGCGGTCGGGGCTGTTCGACAGGCGGGCCTACCTCGACCGGTATGCCGATGTCGATGAGAGCGGCGCGGACCCTTTGTTGCACTATCTGCGCCATGGCAGCGCCGAAGGGCGCGTGGCATGCGAGATGTTCGACGACCGTTATTACTTGTCGAACAATGGCGATGTACTGGCCTCGGCCATGAATCCGCTCGCGCATTTCTGCGAGTCGGGGTGGAAGGAGCTTCGCAATCCAGGTCCCCGCTTCGACGTGTGGTGGTATTGGTCGATGCATATGGATCCCCGCGACGAGGGCGTCAATCCGCTCGTCGAGTACATGCGCGTGGGTATTGCGCGGGGCGACTCGACGCGGCCGGGCACGCCGCCGCGCCCGAGATCGGTGGAGACACTGGTCCAGGGATTGCCGGGACGTAGCATCCGCCGCGCCTGCCTGTTCGCCGGCTTCGACAAGGACGGCCTCGTGGACGACTGCGTGGTCGCATATGTGCGCGAACTCAGCCGTCACGCCGACGTCTACTATTTCGCTGACTGCGAGATGCGCGAAGGCGAGCTGGACAAGCTGGCCGGCATTACCAAGGGAGCGTGGGCCGCGCGGCATGGCGCCTACGACTTCGGCTCGTACTCGGAGCTCGCCGTGCATCGGGTGGGTTGGGGGGCGCTGCAGTCGTACGACGAGGTCCTCTTCGCAAACGACAGCTGCTACCTGCTGCGCGACCTCGATCAGGTCTTCGAGAAGATGGATGCCATGCCTTGCGACTGGTGGGGGCTTCAGGCGACCAAGGGGATCGCTGCGACCGCCCATGCGTCGCGCAACCGCTTCCGTGACCCCATCCCGCTGGGTGTGGTCAAGGGCTCCCTGCTGGGCGAGTTCGAGAAGGACTACACCTACGACTTCCACGTGGGGTCATATTTCGTGGCCTATCGGCGGAACGTCCTCGATGACGTGGACTTCAGGCGGTTGATGTCCAGCGTCGTACCCCAGGTTTCGAAGAAGGACGTCATCCTCAAGTACGAAGTCGGATTGACGCGCTACCTGATTTCCAAGGGCTTCTCGTTCAACACGTTCATCGATCAACTCTATCCTTTCCATCCGGCATTCAGTGGCTGGTACTTCTGCCTGATCGAGAAGGGCTTTCCGCTGTTGAAGCGATTGCTGCTGACGGACAACCATTACGGCGTGCCCGGGTTGAGCGCGTGGGTGGACCGCGTAAAGGAGAAGGTGCCGGGGTGCGATGTCGGCGCCATCCAGCGGCACATCGACAGGGTCGTCGACCCGAAGCGCCTGGCGTTGAGTCTAGGCAGCGCTGAGACCTGGAGCGAGGGAGGCCGAAAGCTTGGACGCCTGCTGACGGACGCGGAATTCGCCGCGCAGGACCTGGAAGTCCGGAAGCAGCGCACATGGTGGGCATTCCCGGTCTGTGGCTTCACACACCGCTTCAGTGGCAACGAAAGGGCCGTCTTCGAGGATGTCAGGAATGATCCGGCCATTACCAAAGTGGTGCTGACCCGTGAGCGCGTCGTGGACGTCGAGGGTGAGAACGTGCACGTGGTTTCGCTGTACAGCGAGGAAGGCCAGCAGTTGCTGATGCGTTGCGGGACGGTCTTCATCCGCCACAGCGTGCCCAGGAACGTCGTCCATCCGATCGCCTGCGATCTGCGCAACGTCATCAATCTCTGGCATGGCATCCCGTTGAAGCGCATCGGATACGCTTCCGTGGATCAGGCGGGCCGGCTCGGCGCCCTGCGGGACGAACACCGGAAGTACCGGTCCGTGATCAGTTCTTCCGAAGTCGACCGCATGGCGATGGCATCCGCGTTCTATCCCCTGTCCTACGAGGACGTGTGGATGACCGGCCTGCCGCGGATCGATTTCATCCTCCGGGACCTCGACAGGCTGCCGGAGGATCTGCGGCAGGAGTTCGCGTCACTGCTCGATCTGATGGCAGGCAGGAAGCTGGTGCTGTTCGTTCCCACCTTCAGGAATGGTCAGGACAGCGCCTACTACGAGTTCTCCGATAGCGAGAAAGCGAGGCTGGTGGACTGGCTCGACAGGCACCATGCGGTGCTCGGTGTGCGCGAGCACATGGCCGATACGGCCAGGTCTTATTCCAGGTCGCTGCGAATGGATGGCCGGTGCATTGACCTGTCGGACGACGCATTCCCGAACATAGAGGTGCTCTACCGTGCGGCGTCGGTGCTGCTGACGGACTACTCCAGTTGCTTCATGGATTTCATGGTGACCGGGAAGCCGGCGGTCAGTTTTGCGTTCGACGAGGTCCAGTACGAATTCATGGAGCGGGGATTCTTCTACCAGCTGCGTGACGTATTCCCGGGCGAAGTAACGGGCTCGTTCGATGAGCTGATGTCGGCGTTGGAGCGCGTATTCAGACCGCCCGAGCCTGGGGGCGAAGATGCGATGGAATGGAAGAGACGCCTGTTCTTCCACTATCTCGACGACGGCAACGCACGGCGCGTGGTGGAGCAGGTAAAACGTATTTCAGACAGGGATGTGCTGGGTGGCGCAGCCCATATTCGTTGGGGATTGGAATGAAGACGGTAATCACGTACGGGACGTTCGATATCCTGCACATCGGGCACATCAACCTCTTGCGTCGCGCTCGTGCGCTGGGCGACAGGCTTGTGGTGGGGCTGTCGAGTGACGAGTTCAATCGCGGAAAGCATAAATCGTCCCTGCTGAACTTCGAAAACCGCAAGGTGGTTCTGGAATCAATCCGCTATGTCGACGAAGTTTTTCCCGAGCACAACTGGGAGCAGAAGGTCGACGATATCAAGCGCTATGGTGCCGCCGTTTTCGTGATGGGGCATGACTGGGAGGGCAAGTTCGATTTCCTGTCCGAGTTCTGTCAAGTGCGCTACTTGCCCAGGACGGAAAGTATTTCCACGACTGAAATCAAACAGTCGCTTGCCATCAGTGTCGTCGGGGTGACGCAATGAGCACCCAGGAAAGTAGGAATGTGGCAGTGGAAGGTGCTGGGTTGCTGCGCGCAATAAGGCAGCGACTTCGGGGCGATAAGTCCCAGGAAAGCCAGGTCGAGCAGGACATCGCCTTTCTCCAGAGCTGTGCCCAGTTCGACCGCGAAGGCTATCTACAGCAAAACCCGGATGTGGCTCAAGCCGGCATCGATCCGGTTGAACATTATGTTCGCCATGGGGCTGCTGAAGGGAGGCTCCCGTGTGCTGGCTTCGATCACTTGCGCTATGCACGTGAGCATCCTGAGGTAGCTCTTCGCGGAATCAATCCGTTCCGACACTATCTTGAGCATGGTGCGGAAGCGGCCAGTATCAAGCCGAACGAGGGAGCTGCAAGCCAGCAGATGATCGACGATGCGGAGATTATTGCCCAGTCAGGCGTGTTCGACCGCGAGGGCTATCTTGCTGCTTATCCGAGCGCGGCGTCCGCGGATGTCGATCCGATCATGCATTACCTGAAGCAAGGCGCCAAGAGTGGGTACGACCCATGCCCATTCTTTAGTACTCGCTATTATCTGAAGACATATCCCGATGTAAAGAAAGCCAAGATGAATCCGTTGGTGCACTTCTGCCGATGGGGTTTTAGGGAGTTGCGCAATCCTCACCCTGATTTCGATGCTTTCTGGTATGCCATCGTCCATCTGGTAGGTAATCCAGGTCAAGTCAATCCACTTGCGCATTATCTGGATGAGGGGCGACGCCAAGGTCTTTCCACACGTTCCGCGACGCCCATGCTGCCGGCAGAGCATCAGCAATTGCGTGACGCGTGTGACGCCATTGTGGAAGATGCCATCGTGGACGCCACGGCCTGCATCAGGCTCGCGAGCGTCTTGGAAAACCGAAAGATGCTGGCGCTTGCTGAAATGCTGTGCCGCTGCGCGCTTTCCAAGCAGTGGGATGATGCAGCAACGCATGCGCGTCTCGCTGCGCTGCTGTCGCGACAAAGCAAGTGGTGGCAAGCGGCGGATTCTTGGCAGCAGGCGCTCATAGGAGACGAAAGCCAGTCGGAATGGTGGTTCAAGCTGGCAGAGGCGCACAAGGAAATGCGTCGTTTTGACGCGGCTGTCGTGGCGTATTCACGGGCAATGGCCATCAATCCCAAGAATGGGAAGTGGTGGTATGGCCTTGGCTATGCTGCCGAGAAGGCTGGTCAGACTAAGCTGGCAAACACTGCCTATACGGAGGCGATCAGGCTCGATCCGGACTCAGGTGCGAAGCAGTTTGGTGTCGGGGCACTCCATCAGGCACGAGGCTACTGGTCGGATGCCGCGATTGCTTATGAAACGCGCTTGCGCGAATTCCCACTCGACGCCGAACTGCACTATCGTCTGGGTATGGCGCATGACCGTTGCTACCGATGGGATGCGGCCCGGGCTTCTTACCGTCGGGCTTTGTCGCTCAATCCTCTTGGTGCGGCATACTGGCATTATCGCTTGGGGTTCGTGCTGGAGCGGATGGCTCTCTGGGATGAGGCCGGCCAAGCCTACGCTATTGGCATCCGGCTGAGTGAAAAGCCCATGCCCTACTGGCATTACCGCAGGGCATATGTGCTTGCCGAGGCAGGCCGGTATGAGGCGGCTTGCTTGGAGCATATCGCGCAACGCAAGAACGCACTCGTCGATGGTGGGGCGTACGTGCATGCAGAGCCTGACGCCGTCGGACTGCGGGAGGCGGTCGCCCAAGGTGCGACAGAGTCCCAAGCTGTTGCGGAACACAAGGGCGGGGAGACGGCCGGCGAGTCGGTTTTCCAGGCCTACATGGCCGAGTTGGATGTGGAGCTGGAGGTCGCGATACGTGATGCTGTCGCGATAGATACTACTGATGCAGCCATTCACTGCCGCTTGGGCGAGGCGCTTGAGCGTAAAGAAGATTGGGCAGGTGCCGCATCTGCTTATGCCGATGCCCTAGATCGTAGCGTCACCTATCAATCGAAATGGTTCTATCGGTTGGGTTTTTCGTTGTTTAGAGCCGGTAGGTTCGAGGAAGCCTGCCGGGCCTTCCGCCAGACCTACATTACCCAAGTGGCGTCTGGTATCGACTCGGCGGCATTGGCGAAGGCGCATCCATCCGAGGTTCTTCCCGCCACCTATGTCGAGTACATGAAGAGCCTGCCACTCAGGGACAATGTGATTGTCTACGAGAGCCATATTGGCAAGCAGTACTCATGCAATCCACTGGCGATATTTGAGTATCTGGTTAATCATCCGGATTACAAGTCTCTGTTGCACGTCTGGGTCATCAATGATCCGGAGCGTGTGCCGGACTCTCTGCGGCATTACCCCAATGTGGTATTCGCGCCACGCCCTTCGGATCTGTATCTACGCTATCTGGCGACTGCGAAGTATCTCGTCAACAATACGGTATTCCCACAGTATTTCGTGCGCCGCGAAGGGCAGAAATTCCTTGCCACATGGCATGGCACGCCGTTGAAGACATTGGGGAAGCAGCAGCAGTACAAGTTCCAGGATCACAAGCGCGCGCAGCGGAACTTCCTGCAGGCGACGCATATCATCAGCCCAAATCCGCATACTACGGGAGTGCTGTTCGACAGCTACGATATTCGCCACACGATGGGTGGAAAGCTTGCTGAGACCGGCTATCCGCGTGTCGATCTCACGCTCAATGCGAGCGATGCAAGACGTGCTGCAATCCGTGCCCAGCTCGGTGTGGGTGGACGTCGGCCGGTCGTCTTGTATGCGCCCACCTGGCGCGGCACGTTGGAGACGGTGTCGTACGAGGTGGACAAGGCCAAGGCGGACATCGAGTTGCTTGCGACTCGGCACGATTGCGACATCGTCTTTCGTGGGCATCACCTGATGGAAAAGGTATTCGATGCCGACAAGGTCATGGGCTGCATCGTCGCACCGGCAGCGCTCGACACCAACGAGCTACTGTCGGTTGTCGACGTGCTGATTACCGACTATTCCAGCATCTTCTTCGACTTCCTGCCCACCGGCAGGCCGGTGCTTTACTACACCTATGATCTGGAGGAGTACAGCCGTGAGCGCGGCATGTACTTCGCCATGGATGAAATGCCGGGCTACAAGTGTTGTGACGTGGAGGCATTGAGCGAAGCCCTGGGCAGGGCGCTCGATGGTCAGTTGGCGGATGCGGACCACCACGCAGCGGCTCAGTCCCGTTTCAATACACACGACGACGGGCGTGCGACGGAGCGTGTAGTGGATTTCCTTTTCAAGGATGCCACCACCTGCGTGGTGGATCCGGGTTCGGGAGCAGGGAAGCGCATCCTGATTCATGGTGGTGGCTTCCAACCCAACGGCATCACCACGTCCTTCCTCAATCTCGCCAGGCATATCGACCGGTCGCGGCTGCACCTCACTGTGCCGATCGCCTCTGGCGCGCTCGAGTTCGATCGCAGCGCGCGCAGCCAGTTCGCGCGACTGCCGGAGGATATCGCGGTTGTTTCACGTCACGGTACGGTCCCGATGACCTGGGAGGAGCGCTGGCTGCGCACGAAGTACGAAAGTGGGCAGCAAGCGTTTAATGACGACCAGATGGTCATCATCAAGGGCATCTTCTCGCGCGAGTACGAACGCACATTTGGCACGGCGAAGTTCGACGCGGTCGTTGCATTCTCGGGATACGACGCGTTCTGGGCAGCAGTCCTTAATTTTGGTACGGATGCGGCGCGCAAGGTCATCTATCTTCATAGCGACATCTACGACGAGTACGTTGCCAGGTTTCCGGAACTGATGCGCATGCTGAGGATCTATCCGCACGCGGATGCCTTGGCATGCGTCTGTGAGCAATCGCGCATTGTGAATACGGAGAAGCTTGCTGGCTGGTTGGGTATCCCTCCGGAGAAGTTCATCAGTAGCGAGAATGTGCAGGATCCGGAACGGATTCTTGCGTTGGCCGATGAGGAGATCGATGGGGCCGATGCAAGCTTGTTTGGCGTCGGACCTGTGTTCATCAACATGGGCCGGATGTCCGTCGAAAAGGATCAGGCGAAGCTGATCCGCGCGTTTGCACGCCTTGCAGCGGAAGATGCTCGGCCGAAGCTGTTGTTCCTTGGCGATGGGCCGTTGCGTGGTGAACTCTGGGCTTTGGTGGAGCAGTTGGGCCTGACGGATCGAATCCATTTTCTGGGTTTTCGCGCGAATCCCTATCCCTATCTCCGCCATGCCGATTGCTTTGTTCTGTCGTCAAACCATGAGGCCAAGACCATGTCGCTTATCGAGTCCCTTATTCTCGGCTTGCCATTTGTTGCCACGGACATTTCCGGCAACGCGGACGTGAAGCACATGTTCCCGGCGAACTTCGTCGACAACGATGAGCAAGGGTTGCTCGAAGGCATGCGCCGCTTCCTAGATGGCGCGTTGCCCAAGCCAGAATTTGATTGGCACGCGCACCAGGCGGATGCTCTGGGTCAGTTCTATAGCCGTGTAGTCGGCGTGAATCCTGAAGCGCAAGCATGGGTTCATTGATGCGCCTGAAGACAGGCGGATAAGCTTTAGGAAGGGCCGGATAACTGCCACCCCTGCGTACGGATCATGGGCAACGGCAGACTTGTTTGTACCTTCCCTTAGCTAAAGGCTCTCTGTGTTCTTGCTTGGAGATCCTTCATGAAATCCGCCTACTGGGTCTGATGGATGATCTGGCGTCGACACAGTCGTTATCGCACTCGAGTAGGCTGCAGCGCGAGTGGCAATTGGAGGTTCGTACTATGTCCATTTCGCAGAATGTTGTTGTTCCCGCGCTTGCGGGAAGGACCGACGTGAAAGTTTCGCTGTCCGAGCTTCAGTCTTGTGGGGTTTCAAGGCTTGTCGCTGATAATCCGATGTTGCGCATTCTGCGCGTCGATCATGCTTCGGTTGCCTGCGATGCACGCAACCTGCTTGATCTTGCGATGAAGGATAAGTCGGTCCGCAGTGTGGTAGTCGAGCTTGCCAATCACGCATTCGTGGCTTACATGCTGAAAGAGGGCGTGACCTCGTTTGTGCATCACTCATTTATTGGAAAGCTGTGGCAACGAGTCAAGGATGGGCCTTGCGAGGTCGATCGCCACGATCTGGTATATAGCGTAGATGAGCCATTAGCAGGCTTGGCCACTACGCGACTCGTCGTGGTGTTTTCGTCCATGGCCGGGAAGATCCGTACTTCCAGTCTGATGCGACATTTCGAACAGAACTTTGCAACCATCCAGAAGTACCTCCCGGCCGGTACGGCGGTGCTGCGTATTGCCGATTTTGGTGGTGTCGTCGGTGGCTATTACATGAACACCTTGGGCTTGCCAGAGACGGAAAATCACGTGCAAGGTCTGATTGCCGACGTTGCCGGGCGATTCCGGGTCGACTCTCGGGATGTCGTGCTCTATGGGGCAAGCAAGGGCGGCTCAGCGGCGCTGTACCATGGTCTACTCGGGAACTATCCGGTAGTGGCTGCTGATCCGATTCTTGCGGATGAGTACTACATCAGAACTTTCAACGACTCCCATTTCACGGTGGGAGTGTTTCCGGAAGACAAGAAGACCAAGTTCGGTCGTCTGGCTGCATCGACTGACCTCGATCGACTGCCCCCCATTGCGATATTGTGCTCGAAGAGATCTCCACAGTATCCCTACGTAATGGAGACGCTGGGTGAGCCGATGCGGAGCCATGTGGCGTTTTTCGATTCGCGCCATGCCGGTATCAAGACGCACCCGGACGTCAGTCCCAAGACACTGAATCTTGCGGTGATGCTGTTGAACATGCAGTTCTACCGGCTGCCGATTGCTGGCGGCATGCATGTGGTGGATGAAGTGTCTTACCAGGAGGATTCTGGTAGTCGCGCTATCTGAAATCGGGGGTATCGCGATAGCGGGTGGGTTCCACGCAGGCCAACGCGACTGCGGGCAATGCCGCTGTGCGGAGGCGTCCAGAATCCGGATATCAGGTCGCGACCTTTTGTCCCATGAAGGCTGTGCTACGCACGTGGCACGGTTAAGCGTTTGAGGCCTTAGTCCGGTTGGATCAGTCGGTGATGCGGATGGCTAGCTGCGCGTGGGCGGTTCGCCAGAGATAATCGAACTTTCGGTTGTATCGCGCAGCCCATTCCATCAATGCACGATGCTCGCCATCGTCATACTCGCCCTGACTTTCCATGGCGTACTCGTCGAACAGGATGATTGTGCCGGGCGCGATGAGGTCATTCATGCCATCGAGAAGATCAAGGGTGGAGCTGTAAAGATCGGCATCCGCGTGGATAAATGCCAGTGGGGATGTGAACTGGTCACGCACCTCGGGAATGGTGTCGGAGAACCAGCCCGGATGGACGTGAATGGCATCGTTGTCGAACGTAGGGATGGATTCGGGCGGCAGTGAAAAAGCCCCTTTCTTGAATTGCCCGATCCAGTCCTCGGGAAGACCCTCGAAACTGTCGAACAGATGCAACTGGCGCCCACCGCGAAGAAAGTTCGCAATGAAGCGCGCGCATCGCCCTTCAAACACGCCGAACTGGGCGTAGTCGCCGGGCAGGGAGATTTCGGCGATAGCGGCGTGCAGCGATATCAGCTTGTAGCTGTACCACTTGTCCTCTTCCACATAGAGTGCGGGATAGCTGATTTCCCGCAGCCTAGACATCACTTCTTCTGCGGATCGGTTGGCCGTTGGGGGCATGAGGTGAATGCGCGTTGCCCGAAGGGGGTTCCATCATGGAGGAAGGCGCGCCGGCATGCCAAGCAACGGGGCGGGTGGATGGTGAGTTCTGAGACGCTGAGCACCGCGCATTGCTCGATTGAAGTGCCGCGCACGGGCGCTCCTTCGAGCATCTATGGCGTACCCAGTGGGTGCAGGTGGCAGTCCGGATCACCACCTAGGCAACGACTGCCGATCAGGCTGGGGGCAGACCCAGCACACAGCAGGATTGACCCAGGCTGCCGGCTTCCTTCATTTCGCGCCCATCATCCCAGCGGACCGGCTGGTCGAGCGGGATGTAGTTGTTGTTGCCGTCCAGCACTCGCTCCACCACCAGCCCCAGGTTCGAAGCCCAGGCATGGATTCCATCGCGGTCCATGAATTGGTTCAGCACCTTGTCGTGTCGCTCGTCCTTGAGCGAGGCTTCGAAGATGTTCCAGTGTGAGGGGATGCGGAATTCGAGGAACGAGAAGACGATCTTCCCGCCCGGCTTGAGCACGCGTTTCGCGTCACGCAGGTACCGATACGTCTCTTCGAACTGGAGGTGCGTGAAGACCGAGAAGAACACGATGAAATCCGCGGACTGGTCGGGTTCAGGAATCGTGGTCCCGGGCGCGGCATAGAAGCGCCAGTCGTCTCGCCCACAACGGCTCTGCGCGTACTGGAAAAGATCAGGCACCACGTCGATGCCGACATATTCGCCGGAAAGGTAGTTCGCAAGTTGCGAGGCCAGGCGCCCGCTGCCGCATCCGACGTCGATGATGCGGTGTTCCGGCAACAGGCCAAGATGCTTGAGCAACTGGAACTCGAGCGAGCCGACCGCCTCGTAGTCGCCACCCACGGCCAGCGCCATCGCTTCGCCCTCTTCGTGGGCGGCCATGAACTCCTTGCTGTGCTTCAAGTAGCTGGACAGGAAGTGCGGCAGTTTCATCTCGGAAGTCTCGTGTGTAAGGGGCGAAGAGCGCCTTCAGGATGCTGAGGCGTACGTGGGCGACCGAATCGCCTCCAGGCTGTCGACATCGAGGATGTCTGCCCGGACCAGGGGTCCCCAGCGGACAGCCTCGGCGTGACCGGTGCTGAGATTGTCGAGGACCGTGACGCGATGGCCTCTGGCGTCGAGAACCCTGGCCACGTGGGAACCGACGTAGCCGGCACCACCACACACAAGCAGATGCATTACAGCCTTCCCTGAAATCACTGGCCGCATTCTACCGGCTGCATCATGTGATGGCAGTCTTCGTCAGTCCTGCAACCCCGCCGCCACGCGCAACCGCCGTCGCGTCATCGGGCCGAAACGCAGGGCGTCCGACAGTCCCGACAGCATGTCGCTGTCGGCCTGGCCACGCACGTGGCCGGTGGCGATGTCGCCCAGCGGCGCATCCAGCGCGATGGTCGTGAGTTGACGCCACAGCAACGCCTGCTCGCGTTGTTCGCGCAGGCGAACCGCCATCGTGGCCGCGCCACGCAGTCGCAGGAAGGCGACTTCGTCCATGCGCGCCAGCAGCGTGTCCAGGTCGCCGAAATGCGCGAGCAGCACCGCGGCGGATTTCGCGCCGATGCCGCTCACGCCGGGAATGTTGTCCACGGCATCGCCGGTCAGCGCCAGGTAGTCGGCGATCTGCCGCGCCTCCACGCCGTGGCGTGCCTTCACGCCGGCCATGCCCCAGCGCTGGCCGCGCGCAAAATCCCACTGCTCGTCGTGTTCCTGCAGCAACTGCGACAGGTCCTTGTCGGCCGACACGATGACGCCGCGGAATCCCTGCGGACGCGCCGCGTGCAGGGCGCTGCCGATGAGGTCGTCCGCCTCGTACTCGCCGTGAGCCAGCACGCTCAGTCCGAGTGCGGCGCAGAGGGCCTTGCAGTGGGTGAACTGGCGGCGGAGTTCCTCCGGCGCGGGATCGCGGTTGGCCTTGTACGCCGGATAGAGGTGGTTGCGGAAACAGCTGTCCAGCGCCTCGTCGAACGCGATGGCGATGTGCGCAGGTCGCTCCTTCTCCAGCAACTCGAGGAGGAAACGCGCGAAGCCGTGAACCGCATTGGTCGGCCAGCCGTCGGCATCCTGGAATTCGTCCGGCATCGAATGCCAGGCGCGAAACACGTACAGGCTGGCATCGACCAGGTAGAGCGGGCGCGGGTGCAGCCCCTCAGGCATCGGGTGTCCACTCGCTCAGCAGTGCGGCGGGATCCGGGCGTTCCCGCTCGGGCGCCTGCAGCCGCGGCGTGCCGATGTGGATGAAGCCGGCGACCTTCTCGTTCGCGGCAAGGCCCAGCAGCTGCGAGACGTGATCGTCGTAGGCCATCCAGCCGGTCAGCCATTGCGCACCGAAGCCGCACGCCTGTGCCGCCTGCAACAGGGCAAAGCAGACGCTGCCGGCGGTGAGCAGCTGTTCCTGTTCGGGCACCTTGTGGCCGGGCGTCAGGCGCGCGACCACCGTGATGATGTCGGGCGCACTGGAGAAGCGGCCACGGTCCTTTTCCACGGCGGCATCGGGTGCATCCGGGTCGAGCGCGCGCGTGCGCGCGGCCAACCGGTCGCCCAGCGCGTGGCGTGCATCGCCGCGGATATGGATGAAACGGAACGGCACCAGCTTGCCGTGGTCCGGCACGCGCACGGCCGAGGCCAGCATGCGGGCCAGCGTGGCCGCATCGGGGCCGGGTTCACCCAGTTGCTTCGATGGCACGGAACGTCGCGCGTCCAGTACCTGCAGCAGGCTTTCAGTGGGCATCGAGTCGCCTTATAGTGGGATGCAGTACACAGTATCGATGCACGAGTTTAATCGCAGCGGACGCGTTACGGTCCGCTGGTACGCACGGAACCGTGAGTCGATACGGGCCGCCGTGGACAACCTGGCCGACCGAACGACGCAATGCCTGCTACGCCGCCGCCTCTTCCCACGTCAGGCCATCCGCTCGTCGAGTTGCTGCGCGAGGCGATGCAGGCGCCCTTGGAGGCGGCATTCACCGATGTGGTGGACGGACTGCGGCAGCCGATGCTGGACCGGCTGGAACGCATGGAGCTGGATCGTGGCCCTTACCTGGATGGCCTGCTGGCGCTCAAGGAGCGCAGGGAGGCGATCCTGCGCGGCTTCCGCGACGACATGGCCTCGGCTTGGCGCACGGCGTCGGCAGGCGAGGCGCCCACGGTGCGGTTCGGGCGGGAGCGCGACGAGGCGGGGCTTGGCCTGGTCGAAGAGGACGAACTGGACGTTCGGCTGGCGACCGAACAGTTGGCGGATGTCATCTCACGCGAATGGCAGTCCGAACTGCTGCGCCTCAATGGTTACCTGACATGGCTGGACATGGGGATCCGCCTGTCGCCCGACAGCGCGCCGTATTCGCCAGCGCGCATCGCGATGGCGGTGTATCGCGGCCTGACGGATGGGGCGCTGCCCGGCAACGTCCGCGCACTGGCGATGCAATGCTGCGCGCGCGAGTTCGTCGAACTCATCGGGCCGATCTACGAATCCATGCATGCGCGACTGGTGCGTCGCCTGGGGCCGCAGGACAGCACCGGTCCGCGCCTGCGCCGCGCGCAGGCGATCCCCAGTGCGGGTGACGAAGCGACGAGCGAGCCGGACTGGATGACGCGGTTCTTCGTGTCGTGGGACAACGGGGATGCCGATGCGCCGGTTGCGCCATCGGAGACCGGCACGCTGCCGCCGGCACTCCACCAGTTGCTGGAGGCGTCCCGGCATCGGCACGCGCGCGGCCCGAGTGCCACGGCGTCCCCGGCGGTGCGGACCTCGTTGTCGCAGCGCGAACTGGTGGTGGCGCTGACCCTGTTGCAGATCGCCGCGCCGGAGGTGCATGCCGAAGTGCTGGCCACGCCCGAGAAACTGAAGGCGGCCTTCAAGCGGCAGATCTTCCTGCATGCGGCGGGATTGGGTGTCGCGCCGGAAGCGGTGGCCATCTCCGATGCCGACGAGAACGTGGTCGACCTGGTCGGCATGCTGTTCGAGGTGATCTTCCGCGAGAGCCATCTCGGCCAGGACCAGATCCATGTACTGGGGCGACTGATGGCGCCGATGACCAAGGTCGCCCTGCAGGACCGCAAGCTGTTCCTGCAGGCCACGCATTCGGCGCGCCGCCTGCTGAACGTGCTGGTCGAAGCCTGCGACGGGAACCCCGGCGAGAACGAAGCGCAGCGCCTGCTGCTGGAAAAGGTAAGGGACACCGTACTGCGGCTGGTCGCGGATTTCGACGAAAGCCAGTCGGTGTTCCGCGTGGCGCGCACGGAGTTCAATGACTTCTACGCGCGCTATCGCAGCGAGGCGGACAAGGTCGAGCGCGCGCTGGCCGCCGAACAACAGGCGAAGGATGCCGAAGCCGCGGTCGTGGCGCAGTTTGCCGCAGACCTCGAGGCCAGGTTGCAGGCGCACGACATGCCCATGGCGGTGCGGCGGGTTCTGGTGGACGGTTGGCCGGCGTACGCGGCGCGCATGCAGGCTCTCAACAAGCCACGGGCGGCGCCGATGATGCTGGACGGTCTGCTCGAGGCGGTCGCGGTGGCGAACGATCGCGGTGACGTACGCGCCTGGCACGCGGCGCTGGATTGGCTGCAGCCGATGTGGATGGCCTCGGGGCAGGCGAAGGATGTCGTCGCGCGGCAGCGCGAGCAGCTCTTCGCCGCGCTCGTCGCGCCACGGGAGGATGCGCCGGTCGCCGCGGATGCGTCGCTGTCGCCCGCCGTGCCCGCGCCGTTGCTGCCCGGCTTGCTGGAGTCGCATGAACTGCAGGAAGGGCTGGGGCGGCAGGATCCGGTGATGACGGATTATTTCCAGCACTTGCGGGAGGGCAGCTGGCTGGATTTCGTCGACAAGGACAATCGCGTGCAGGCTGGCAGGCTGAGCTGGATCAGCCCGGTGTCGGGCCGCATGATGTTCGTCAATCGCGCAGGTGCGCGCATCTGCGTGGCATCGGTCCAGGAACTGGTGGTGATGGGGCAGCTCGGGCGCGTGCGGATGCACCGCGACGAGGATGCGTTCTACAGCGCCATGCAGGGGGTGGTGGACCGTCTGGTGGTCCCTGCATCGCCCTGACGCGGGCACGTTCGGGCGCCATGCAAGCCCTGTGCCGCAACGCTCTCCGATGAGGTAACGTGTTGCGCGGCATCAAACTGCCGAGGACGTCACGGTTGCCTGTCGGCCGGATTTCCTACGATGTCATCACGGATCCCCGTCCGTATCCCCCACCTTTCTTTCGCCCCCCCGGGCGGGGAACCCTGCGCATGTCGAATGTCCCGAACATCGCCGACCGCCCCGGGCGCGACACGCGCCTGCTGGAGCAGGCGCGCGACGCCGCCGTCCCGCCGCTGGTCGATGCCTTCGCGGTGGCGCTGGGGCGATTCGACGATGCCTTGTTCGACCGCGCCGAACGCGCCGGTCCTTCGCAGATGGCCTTCCTCGATGCGATGCGCGAACTGCGCCGTCGTCGCGAGGACATCATCGGGCGGTTCCGCGCCCAGTTGCAGCGGTCATGGAAGGCGCTCGAGGCCGGCCAGCCGTCGCCCGCCGAACGCGTGTTCGTGGAATCGGCGGACGACACCCTCAGCCTGGTGTCCGAGCAGGAGCTGGAGTCGCGCCTGGCCGTGCGCAATTTCGCCAGCGTCATCCAGCGCGAATGCAAGCCCGTGCTGGGGCGACTGGATCGCCGGCTCGGCTGGATCGCCGGCGATGTCACACTCGACAGCGACCTCAACCCGATCGGTCCGGAGCACATCGGCGTCGCCGTCCACCAGGCCTTCGTGGCCTGCGATCTGGCGCCCGACGTCCGGCTGGTGGTGATCAAGCTGTGCGAGCGCGACCTTGTACCTGCCATCGCCCGCATCTACGCGTCGCTGGACCAGCGCCTGATGCAGGTCGGCGTGATGCCGGAACTGCCTGCGCGCCGTCCGCCGGCCGCCGCCGCCGCATCGGTCGGTGAGGCCGCCCCGGACCTGGATGCCACGGGCGATGGTGAAGACCCCGGCGCGCCCGCATGGGCGGCCCGGTTCCTCAACCGCATGGCAGGCGTCAGCCGTGGTCTGCAGGCCACCCAGGCCGCGCCGGCTGCCCCCGGCTTCGGCGACGTGCCGCCGGGCTACGGGTCCGCACCCGGCGCACAGGGCGTGCTGCTGGAAGCCCTGCACCACCTGTTGCAGGAGTCGCGTCGCGGCCGGGATACCGGTGAGGCCCCAGAGGCGCGTGCCGTCGATCCCCGCCAGCGCGATCTGTCGCAGCGCGAGATGCTGTCGGTCCTGTCGCTACTGCAGGCCTCGCCCAGCGCCACGCTGCGCGCGGCGATCGGCGACACCGGCGAGTCGCTGTCGCAGCGGCTGAAGAACGAAGTGCTCAGCAGCGCCACCCAGTTGGGCGTGGATCCGTCGCAGGCGCGCCTGGCGCCGGTCGACGAGGATGCGATCGACCTGGTCGGCATGCTGTTCGACGTCATGCTCGACGAGCGCGACCTGGAAGGCCGTCCGCGCGAGCTGATCGGTCGCCTGGTGGTGCCGTTCGTGAAGGTGGCGCTGCTCGACCGCCGCATGTTCGTGCAGAAGACCCACCCGGCGCGCCGCCTGCTCAACGTGCTGGCCGAGGCCTGCGAGGGCAACAACGGCGAGAGCGCCGCCGAGCGCACGCTGCTGACCAAGGTCGAGGAAGTCGTCGACCGCCTGGTCGCCGAGTTCAACGAGAACCTGGCCATCTTCCTGACCTTGGAAGAAGAGTTCCGCGCGTACCTGGAACAGCACCGCCGCCGCATCGAGATCGCCGAGCGCCGTGCTGCCGAGATCCAGCGCGGCCAGGAGCGCCTGGAGGCCGCGCGTGCGCGCATGACCGCAGAACTGGACGAGCGCCTGGCCGACCGGCGTGTGCCGCAGGCGATCGAGGATTTCCTGCGCCAGCCCTGGGCCCATCACGTCACCATGGCGGTGTTGCGCGAAGGCGACGAAGGCGAAGGTCTGCGCGAATCGCTGGCCCTGGCCGATGGCGTGCTCGAGGAACTGACCGAGGCGCAGCGGCACGTGGTCGGCAAGCCGTGGTTGCAGGCGTGGCGATCGCAGATGCTCAAGGTGTTCGCCAGCGTCGGCATGAACCAGGACGCCGCCGCCGGTGCGGTCGATGCGTTGCACGACACGCTGCAGGCCGTGGCCGCCGCGCGTCCCGACCTGGAAAAAGCGTTGCCGGAACTGCCGCAGGTGGTGCTGCCCAAGCCTGTCGTCGACGAGGAGGCCACGCCCATCCACCTGGTGGCGGGGGCCGACACGCTCGATTTCGACCACAGCGACGCGGACCATTTCCGCGGTCTGCCGATCGGCACCTGGCTGGACTTCATCGACAAGGACAACCGGGTGCAGGCGGGCAAGCTGTCGTGGGTCAGCCCGATCTCCTCGCGTCTGCTGTTCGTCAACCGCCGCGGCGTGCGGTTCTGCGTCGCCTCGCCGGAAGAACTGGCGGCGATGGTGCGGCTGGGCCGCCTGCGTACGCACCAGAGCGAAGACGCGTTCGACAGCGCCATGCAGGGCGTGATCGAACGGCTCGAGCCGGTTCCCTCGGCCGCCGCGCCCGCCTGACCGGATGGCCTCCGCGCGGCGCTGCCGCGCTCTGTTAGCATCGCCCCACGGACGACCTAACGACGAGGGGCGCAATGGCGGTCGAAGTTCGGGTACTGAAGGAAACCGCTGCCGGCGAACGCCGCGTGGCCGCGACGCCGGAAACCGTCAAGAAGCTGATCGCCGCCGGCGCGCGCGTCGTCGTGGAGCATGGTGCCGGTGCCGACGCCGGCTTCGTCGACACGGCCTACACCGACGCGGGTGCCGAACTGGGCGACGACCAGGCACGAGGCAGTGCGGACCTGGTGTTGTGCGTGCAGCCGCCGTCAGCGGAGGCGATCGGTGGTTTGAAGTCCGGTGCGACGTTGGTCGGCGTGCTGCAACCGTCGGCCGATCCCGCGCGCACCGCTGCCCTGCAGGCGAAGGGCATCCAGGCATTCCCGCTGGAACGGTTGCCGCGCACGACGCGCGCGCAGGCGATGGACGTGCTCAGTTCGCAGGCCGGCATGGCCGGTTACAAGGCGGTGCTGATCGCCGCGCAGCTCGCGCCGCGCTTCTTCCCGATGCTAACGACCGCCGCGGGCACGATCCGCCCGTCGAAGGTGCTGATCGTGGGTGCCGGTGTCGCAGGCCTGCAGGGCGTGGCCACGGCCAAGCGCCTCGGTGCGCAGGTCGAAGGCTTCGACGTGCGTCCGGAGACGCGCGAACAGATCGAATCGCTGGGCGGCAAGTTCCTCGACCTCGGCGTCAGCGCGGCGGGCGAGGGCGGCTACGCGCGCCAGCTGACGGAAGAGGAGCGCGCGCTGCAGCAGCAGCGCCTGGCCGATCACCTGAAAGGCATCGATGTGGTGGTCTGCACCGCGGCCGTGCCGGGCCGGCCCGCGCCGAAGATCATCACCACCGCGATGGTCCAGGGGATGAAGCCGGGCAGCGTCATCGTCGATCTCGCCGCCGAGACCGGCGGCAACTGCGAACTGACGCGACCGGGCGAGACCTACGCGCACGACGGCGTGACGATCGCCGGTCCGCTCAACCTCGCCAGCCTCGGCGCCGTGCACGCCAGCGAGATGTACGCGCGCAACGTGTTGAACTTCGTCGCGCTGTTCGTCAAGGAGGGCGCGCTGCAGTTCGACTGGGACGACGAACTGCTGGCGAAGACCGTCTGGCCCGACCGCGAGGCGCGCGCGGCGGTCGCCTGACATGTCGCCGATGATGGTGTTCGCCTATCTCGCGATCGCGCTGCTGTTCGCGCTGATCTTCACCGTCGAAGTCATCGCGCCCGCGTCGAAGTCCCATTGCGATCGTCGCTGGATGATCCTGGCGGGCTCCCTGAACATCGTCCAGGCCGCCGCCGCGCTGGCCACGGGCCACCTGTTCGGCGACTGGTTTTCGCGGCACGCCCTGCTGTCGCTGGCGGACCGCATCGACCCGGTGACAGGGGGCGTGCTCACGTTCCTGCTCGCCAGCCTCATCGCCTACGGGTGGCATCGCGCCGCGCACCGGGTCCCGTTCCTGTGGCGAACGTTCCACCAGATCCACCACAGTCCGCGCCGCATCGAATCGCTGACGGCCTTCTTCGCGCATCCACTGGACGCAGTGGCGGCGACCTTCATCACCTGCCTGAGCGCTTACTGGCTGCTAGGGCTGACGCCGTTGTCCGCCATCGTCGCGTTGCTGCTGGTCAGCGCCTTCAACCTCTACATCCATTCGGACACGCGCTCGCCGCGCTGGATCGGCTGGTTCGTCCAGCGCCCCGAGATGCATCGCGTGCACCATCAAGCCGGGCATCACGCCGACAACTACGGCCTGCCGCTGTGGGATCTGCTGTTCGGCACGTGGAAAAACCCGCGCGAGCGGGTCCGGGATTGCGGATTCGATGCCGAGCGCGAACGTCGGATCTACGACATGCTGCTGATGCGGGACGTGCACGCCGACTGAGCGGCGTGCCGGATGCCGTCAGGGCGTCGGGCGCCGGTCGCGATCGCGTCGCGGCGGCGCGTTGTCGCGCATCCAGGCCTCGCGCTGTGCGGGTGTCATCTTCTTCCATTGCTCGCGCAATGCGTCCCGCTGCTCGGGCGTGAGCGCCTTCATGTGGCCGTAAAGCGCGCGCGCCTCGCGGCGCTGGTCGGGGTTCATGTCCTCGAAGCGCTTCATGCCATGGCGGGCCTGCGCGCGCTGCTCGGGGGTCATGGCCTGCCAGCGCTGCGCGCGTTCCAGCATGCGGGCACGATCTTCCGGTTCGCGGTTCCAGCGGTCGCGCACGGGTGCGATCAGCGCCTCCCGCTGTTGCGGCGTCAGCTTGTCCCACGCCGGCAGGGGGGCAGGGGATGCCTGTGCGAACGCTTGACCGGCGGCGAACACCAGGCCGAGGGCGAGGATACGAAGGACAGGGACCTTCATCGGGTCGACTCCATGGCAAGGGGCTGTGCATCGGCGGATGCCAGCCACAGGTAAAGATCGGGATCTTCGTCGAACGTGCCGGCGACCCCCAGTTCGTCCACGATGGCGTCGCCATCGGACGGGACGGCGGCGACGGGCGCCGACGCGGGAACCGTGGGGGTGCGGGGCAGCCATTGCAGGCCGATGCCCACCGCCAACACCGCCGAGAACGCGGTGGCCGTCAACCAGCGCCACGTACGGCCATGGCCGACGGGCGACGCCTGCAGGCCGGCCTCATGGCGCGCGGCGCGCAACCGCATCAGCGTCTGCGGCGATACCTGGGCCAGGGCGGCCTGATGCAGGCGCCGGGCCTGCGGGTCCATGCCATGGCCGTTGTCGTGGTTCATCGGAATTCCTCCAGTTGCCGTTGCAGGGCGTCGCGCGCGCGGGACAGATGGGTCTTCACCGATCCTTCCGAGCAGCCCATGGCGCGCGCCGTGTCGGCGACGTCCAGTTCTTCGAGTACGCGCAAGGTGAATGCCTCGCGTTGCCGGTTGGGCAGGGCGCGCAGGGCCTGCACCAGTCGTGCGTAGGCTTCGCGCTGGTCATGCGTCTGTGCGGGGCCGGCACCGTGGTCCGGTGCCCAGTCCACCGGGCTTTCTTCGCCGCGGTCGCCGGTCGGCAGCAGCCAGCGCAGCCGGAAACCGGCGCGACGCTGCATGTCGATGATGCGCCGGCGCAGGATGCTCCAGAACAGCGGTGACCACTCGGCCGCCGGATGCTCGCGGTAGGCCAGCATCTTCATCATCGCGTCCTGCACGGCATCCAGCGCATCCTCGCGATGGCGCAGGCCGGCCTCGGCGAAGCGGAACGCCCGCGGTCCGATGTCGGCCAGGAACAGGTCCAGCGTCGCCGCCAGCGGACTGGGCGACGACGCGTCGGGCAACGGGCTTGATGCGGTGCTCACCAACATAGCTTAGCGGCCGGCGCCGTGAATCAGCCGCGACGGTCGAGGCGACGATCGATGCGGTCGCCGCGATGGTCCCAGCGTGCCTCGGCGCGCTCGCCCTTGCGGTCCAGCCGCGCATCGACACGGTCGCCCCGGCGCTCCAGGCGGTTGGCGAGGTGCGGACGGCCATGCTGGTCGGCCCACTGCGCACGGCGGTCGAACTGGCGCTCGATGCGGACCCCACGCGCGTCCAGCCGGTATTCGATGCGCTCGCCCTTGCGGTCCAGGCGCTGGTCGATGCGATCGCCACGATCGCCGGCAATGGCGGTCCCGGTGGCGGCAAGCAGCAGGATGGTCAGGCCCAGCAACGACATGCGCTTCATGGTCGGCTCCTTCGTGGGGTGGGTGTTGCAGGCACGGAAACGCCCGAGGTGGCCGGAGGTTGACGCGGTGGCGCCA
This sequence comes from Pseudoxanthomonas sp. PXM01, assembly GCF_014851815.1. GTDB lineage: Bacteria > Pseudomonadota > Gammaproteobacteria > Xanthomonadales > Xanthomonadaceae > Pseudoxanthomonas_A. The sequence goes on along the minus strand of NZ_JACVAJ010000002.1, from coordinate 581,608 downwards.
CCCACCGCCGGGTTCAGGTGCGGTTATGATGCGGAAGCACCGGGCAGCGCCCGTGCATCGACAACGTGGACAGGATGGGGGAGCGGATGAGCGACGGGTTCGTGGCGCTGTACATCTTCATGCTGGCGGCCATCGCCGGCCACGTGATCATTTCGCGGGTGCCGGTGATCCTGCACACGCCGCTGATGTCCGGCTCCAACTTCATCCACGGCATCGTGCTGATCGGCGCGATGGTCGTGCTGGGCCATGCCGACACGACGCTGGAGAAGGCCATCGGCTTCATTGCTGTGCTGCTGGGTGCGGGCAACGCCGCCGGCGGTTACGTGGTCACCGAGCGCATGCTGGAGATGTTCAAGAGCAGCAAGCCGCCGGCGGGTGGCAAGTGAGCAGCGCTGCCCTGATGCCTGCACGCCAGCGTTGGTCGGTCCGGGATGTCTTCCAGTGGGGGAGCTATCTGCAGTACCCCGCGTTGCTGGTCGCGCTGGGCTACATGGCCAAGTCGGCCTGGTCGATCGCGGCCGTATCCACGGCCAGCTGGTCGCCGGTCTACGACGACTGGAACTACGCGTTGCTGTATGCCGGCGTGGGCATCGGCCTGTCCTCGCTGCAGGACCCCACGCGCACGCAGAACGAGATGTCGCGCCGCGTCTGGCAGGACCCGCGGAAGGGGCGCTGGATGCTGGCACTGCTCGCGTTCTATGCGTTCGGTGCGATGGCTGGCGGGCTGGCAGGGGCGTACCTGGCCGATACCACCGCGGTGAACCAGCTCTCGCTCGGCCTGGTGGCCTTCGGACTCGGCATGGTCGGCCTGCTCAAGACAGCCATCGAAATGCGTGAACACCATCGGTTGGACAAGCAATCCGCGTCGTCGTCGGAAGGGAGCCGGGCATGAGTGCGTTGACACTGGTGAAGCTGAGCTATTTCGTCGCGGCCACGCTGTTCCTGCTCGGCCTGCAGCGCATGGCCAGCCCCAAGACCGCGCGCAGCGGCATCCAGTGGGCGGGTGCCGGCATGTTGATCGCCACCATCGCGACGTTCTTCCTGCCTGGGCTGCACAACATCGGCCTGATGATCGCGGCCATCGTGATCGGCGTGGGCCTCAACTGGATCTGGGGCAAGAAGGTCGCCATCACCGACATGCCGCAGATGGTCGCGCTGTTCAACGGCATGGGCGGCGGTTCGGCCGCGGCCATCGGCGCGGTGGAACTGGTGCGCTATTCGTCGGGGGAACTCGCGCCGTCGACCTTCACTCTGTCGCTGGCGGTGATCGGCGCGCTGATCGGCGCGGTCTCGCTGACCGGCTCGGTGATCGCCTGGGCCAAGCTCGACGGGCGCATGGACAAGCGCTACACCTTCCCCGGCCAGCAGTGGTTCAACGCGCTGGTCGCGCTGGCCGCGGTGGTCTGCGGCGTGATGGCGCTGACCACGCTGGCGATGCCGTGGATCATCGCCTTCTTCGTGCTGTCGCTGGCGCTGGGCGTGCTGATGACGCTGCCCATCGGCGGCGCCGACATGCCGGTGGTGATCTCGCTGTACAACGCGTTCACCGGCCTGGCCGTCGCGTTCGAGGGCTATGTGCTGGGCAACGAGGCGCTGATCATTGCCGGCACCATGGTCGGCGCGGCCGGCATGCTGCTGACGCGTCTGATGGCCAAGGCGATGAACCGCAAGATCACCAACGTGCTGTTCTCCAACTTCGGTGGCGGCAGTGCGGCGATGCAGGAGATCGGCGGTTCGATGAAACCCATCGAAGCGGCCGATGTCGCCGCGATGATGGCCTACGCCGAACGCGTGGTGATCGTGCCGGGTTACGGCCTGGCGGTGGCGCAGGCGCAGCACAAGATCTGGGAGCTGACGCAGAAGCTGATGGATCGCGGGGTCAAGGTGAAGTTCGCCATCCACCCGGTCGCCGGCCGCATGCCGGGCCACATGAACGTGCTGCTCGCCGAAGCGGGCGTGCCGTACGACCTGATCGCCGACATGGACGACATCAACCCCGAGTTCGCCAACACCGACGTGTCGCTGGTGATCGGCGCCAACGACGTGGTGAATCCGGTGGCGAAGACCGATCCCGCGTCGCCGATCTACGGCATGCCGATCCTCGATGTGGTCAATTCGAAGAACACTATCGTCATCAAGCGCGGCAAGGGCACCGGGTTCGCCGGCATCGAAAATGCGCTGTTCTACGCCGACAACACCCGCATGCTCTACGGCGACGGCAGCGAGATGGCGAATGCGCTGGTCAGCGAACTGAAGGCGCTGGACGGCGGGCACTGAAGGCGCGGCGGATACTGCCCGCCGGCCACGCTCAGTATCGCCGCGCCTTGCGCGCGAACCAGGCGCAGAGCACGCCGATGAGCGCATGGGCAACGACACTGCTGGCCACCCATGCAGTGTCCGCGAAGCTCGGCTCGCCGGCGGCAGACAGCGGCAACACGATGAAGTTCATCGCCAGGTACAGCGCCACGCCGTAGGCGCTGCCGCAGATCCATGGATGGCGGAGTAGCGCTGGCCACCCGCCCGCCGCCGCCCAGTAGGCGAGTACGAAGGTACTGGCGATCAGGTAGTGCGACAGCGCGCCCACAACGGCACTGTGCAGCCCCATTTCGCGGCTCTGCGCGCCGTACCAGCCGGCGGCGATCGAGTGCAGGATGCCGGTGAAGGTGGCGCCGCGCGGTGCCCAGAAGCCGAAGGCGAAGAGCAGGTCCAGCGTTCCGATCAGCAAGCCGCCACCGACCAGCAGGGGAAGCGCGGGGGCGAGCCGATGTTTCATGCGTATGTCCCTGCGACGGAGGATGGCGAAGGGCGTGGTGCGAATTCCGGCACTGCCCTCAGCGCGTCCACCAGGCCGCCAGCAGCGGGGCCGCCACCAGTGCCACTACGTCCAGCGGCGTGGTGGTGAGGGAGATCAGTGTCCAGCCATGGTGCGCACCCAGCCGCAGGGCGGATTCCCATGGACTGAGTCCGAGCGCGAACCCGAGCTGGGTCGCGGGCACCGTCCACAGCGCCATCGCCGAGATCGCGACGGTGACCCCTGCGGCCAGCACCGCGCGGCGCGTGCCGGCAGCCATCCCGCCCAGGCGCAGCACCAGCACCACGTCGAGCGCGACCAGCAGGGCCATCCAGCCGGTCTGGCGCTGCAGGTAGAGCGCCAGCGACACCCAGATCACCAGCACGCAGGCGCTGGCCACGACGAGCATCACGGGGAGCAGCCAGCGGGGGATGCGACGCGGGGCGGGGGACATGGAGACTCCGGCAGGGCCGCCAAGGATAGGGCCTGAACGCGACCGCCGGGGTGCGGGGGCTACAATAGGCCGTCTTGCAGCGCCCCACGCGCGCCCCCATCTGGTCTGGCATGTACTCCCGCAGCAGCGAACCCGTCCAATTCTCCCGCGACTGCGCCGCCGTGCTGGTGCCGCAGGGCGAACTCGTCACCCTGCCGGCCGGCAGCTATGGCTACATCACCCAGGCACTGGGCGGCAGCTATACGGTCTTCGTCGAAGGCAACCTGTTCCGCATCGCGGGCAAGGATGCCGACGCGATCGGCAAGGAGCCCACCGAGCCGCTGTCGCTGCCCGACAACGCCAGCGATGAAGAGGTCGAGGCGCTGGTCTGGAACCAGCTGCGCACCTGCTTCGATCCGGAAATCCCGTTCAACATCGTCGACCTCGGCCTGGTGTACGAGGCCAACCTCACCACCCGCGACGACGGCCAGCGCGGCGTCGAGGTGAAGATGACGCTGACCGCGCCCGGCTGCGGCATGGGCGAGATCCTGGTCGATGACGTACGCAGCAAGCTGGAAATGATCCCCACCATCGCCGAGGCCGACGTCGACCTGGTGTTCGATCCGCCGTGGGGCCGCCACATGATGTCCGATGCCGCCAAGCTGGAAACCGGCATGCTCTGAGCCCCCGGCTCGTCCCTTGCAGAACCCGTCAGGAAGGAAGAGATGAACGTGATGAACGCCGCCCCGTTGACCTACCGCGTGACCCGCTCCGACAAGGCCCGCACCGCGGCCGAGCGCGACGCCATCCTCGCCAATCCCGGGTTCGGCCTGCACTTCACCGACCACATGGTCGCCATCACCTGGGACAAGGCGCAGGGCTGGCACGACGCCGAAGTGCGCGCCTACGGTCCGCTGTCGCTCGACCCGGCCGCCTCGGTGCTGCATTACGGCCAGGAGATCTTCGAAGGCATCAAGGCCTACCGCCATGCCGACGGCTCCATCTGGACCTATCGCCCCGATGCCAACGGTGCGCGCCTGCAGCGCTCGGCCGCGCGCCTGGCGCTGCCGCAGCTGCCGGTCAACGAATTCGTCGAGTCGCTGCGCCAGCTGGTCGCCATCGACGGCGACTGGGTGCCGTCGGCGCCCGAGACCAGCCTGTACTTCCGTCCCTTCATGATCGCCACCGAGGCCTTCCTCGGTGTGCGCGCCGCGCAGCAGGCCGGTTACTACGTCATCGCCAGTCCCGCCGGCGCGTACTTCGCCAAGGGCGTGGCGCCGGTGTCGATCTGGCTGTCCGAGGACTATGCGCGTGCGGGCAAGGGCGGCACCGGTGCCGCCAAGTGCGGCGGCAACTACGCCGCCTCGCTGCTGCCGCAGCAGGAAGCACAGGCGCAGGGCTGCTCGCAGGTGCTGTTCCTCGATCCGGTCGAAGGCAAGTACCTGGAAGAGCTGGGCGGCATGAATGTGTTCCTGGTCTACAAGGACGGCCGCATCGCCACGCCGGAACTGTCGGGCAGCATCCTGGAAGGCATCACCCGCGACAGCATCATCCAGATCGCACGCGACCGCGGCCACACCGTCGAAGAGCGCAGGATTTCCATCGACGAGTGGAAGCAGGGCGTCGCCTCGGGCGACATCGTCGAAGTGTTCGCCTGCGGCACCGCTGCGGTAATCACGCCGATCGGCCAGCTGAAGGGCCGCGGTTTCGAAGTCGGCGACATCAACGCGCCGGCCGGCGAGGTGACGATGGGCATCCGCAAGGAACTCACCGACATCCAGTACGGCCGCCTGCCGGATCGCCACGGCTGGCTGGTGAAGCTGCGCGACTGATCCGCAACGCGTCGCAGAAAAAAGCCCGCTGACAAGCGGGCTTTTTTTATGCAGAGAAGAAGCAGTGATGCGAATAAAAAATTCGCACTCATCACGCGCACGACACGTAAATGAATCTACGCGGCGATGTCTACCGGTGACCATCGCTTCATGCATGTATTCCGATGATTACGTTTGCAACATGTCGTTGCGAACTGTGTCTTTCATCGCTGATTCACGTGGTCGCAAACCGATAGCGTCGCTGTACGCCCTGCATCGCAGCGCGTTCATCCGGTCGAACGCAACAGCCTGTCCACCCCCTCGTACCTGCCCAGCGCCCTCGACCGGGTTATTGCCGCATTGGCGGCTTTTCATTTCATCTTTGAGGGAGAGTCTGATGTCCGGATTTGCAAAGCGTGGTTCGCGTGTGCGCCTGCTGTGCCTGTCGTCCGCCGTGCTCGCGTCGTTGTACGCGCTGCCGGCGATGGCCGGTCGCGTCGACATGAGCGGCTTGCAGGTGGAAGAACCCGGCGGCTACGACCGTTTCATCGTGAAGTACCGCGACGGCAGTACGGAAAGCACCAATGCGACGCAGCTGCAGCGCTCGCTGAGTACGGCGGCCAGTACGGGCGTCGCCAAGCGCGGCGGCCGTGCGCTGGGGCTGGAGAAGTTGCGTCGCCTGGCCGCCGGTGGTGCGGACGTCGTGCGCGCCGACCGCAAGCTGGACCGCGTGGAAGCCGAATCGCTGATGCGCCAGCTGGCTGCGGATCCGAATGTCGAATACGTCGAAGTCGACCAGCGCATGTACGCCGTGCTGACCCCGAACGATGCGCGCCTGTCCGAGCAATGGGGCTTCGGCACCACCGCCTCCGGCATCAACGTGCGTCCGGCCTGGGACAAGTCCACCGGTGCGGGCGTGGTGGTCGCGGTGATCGACACCGGCATCACCAACCATGCCGACCTCAACGCGAACATCCTGCCGGGCTACGACTTCATCAGCGACACGTTCGTCTCGCGCGACGGCAACGGCCGCGATTCCAACCCGAACGACGAAGGCGACTGGAACCCGGTGGCGAACGAGTGCTACAGCGGCTCGCCGGTCAGCAATTCCAGCTGGCACGGCACGCATGTGGCGGGCACGGTGGCGGCGGTGACCAACAACAGCACCGGCGTGGCCGGTACCGCGTTCGGTGCGAAGGTCGTGCCGGTGCGCGTGCTGGGCCGCTGCGGTGGCCTGACCTCGGACATCGCCGATGCGATCACCTGGGCCTCGGGCGGTACGGTGAGCGGTGTGCCGGCGAACGCCAATCCGGCCGAAGTCATCAACATGTCGCTCGGCGGCGGCGGTACCTGTTCGGCCACCTACCAGAACGCGATCAACGGTGCGGTCGGTCGCGGCACCACGGTGGTGGTGGCGGCGGGCAACAGCAACGCCAACGTGTCCACCGCGGTGCCGGCGAACTGCCCGAACGTCATCGCCGTGGCGGCGACGACCTCGGCCGGTTCGCGCGCCAGCTTCTCCAACTACGGTACGGGCATCGATATCTCGGCGCCGGGTGCGAGCATCCTGTCCACGCTCAACACCGGCACCACCACGCCGGGCAGCGCCAGCTACGCGTCGTACAACGGTACGTCGATGGCGGCGCCGCATGTGGCCGGCGTGGTCGCGCTGATGCAGGCCGCGGCTCCGTCGCCCCTGACGCCGGCGCAGGTGGAGACCATCATCAAGAACACGGCGCGTCCGTTGCCGGGCACGTGTTCGGGTGGCTGCGGGGCGGGCATCGTGAATGCGGACGCGGCGGTGGTCGCGGCGCAGGGTGGTACGCCGCCGGTGGGTGGCGTGCAGACGTACACCAACGGCACCGACGTCAACATCCCGGACAACAACACGACGGGCGTGACCAGCACCATCGCGGTGTCGGGTCGGACGGGCAATGCGCCGAGCAATGCGCAGGTGGCGGTCAACATCGTGCACACGTACAAGGGCGACCTGATCGTCGACCTGCTGGCGCCGGACGGGTCGGTGTATGTGCTGCACAACCGCACGGGCGGCAGTGCAGACAACATCAACCAGACGTATACGGTGAACCTGTCCAGCGAAGCGCTCAACGGTTCGTGGCGCCTGCGTGCGCGTGACCGTGCGGCGGCTGATACCGGCTACATCAACAGCTGGAGTATCACTTTCTGAGGATTGCGCTCTGAGGGAGTGCGCAGGGATGTGCAGGAAGAACCCCGGCTTTGGCCGGGGCTTTTCTTTTCTATGTCGCCGTCTATCGTCAGATTGGATGTTTGTGAATTTCACATTCACTGTGACGGAGGATAGCCGGAAGAACCTGTCTTCCATCCTTCATAAATGCGTTTCTCTTGAATGCGGTGTAGATAGCAACAGAGGATGTGCGCCTCGACGAAGTGGACGGCGCTATCGATTGATACGAAAGGAATTGCGGCAATCGACAGGAGGTTGTAGGGAATGACGAAACTACTCTTGGCCTCATTCTGGTGGCGCTCGGGCAGGATCCCCGCCGCGTCGCCCTGCTTGGATGGTGGACACACGACGCGGCGAAGTGATCTCCATCGGTCAAGACCAAAGTATGGGTTCGTATTGCTTCTTGGCATGGTCCCTTTTGCACTGTTGTCTGGTTGCCAGCACGTAGGAAAGTCGCCAGCTGGAACCAGCATTCAGCCCTATGTGAATTGGCCAGCTACGGTCGTAGCAGAGCGTGAATTCCCGGCGGAGGAAGTCATCATTGATGAGCGCCGAAACCCGTCGAAACTCTGGCTGATGTCGTCGCCTGAGAATGGCGTAGCACAGGCCTTGGAGTTCTTCTCGGGTGAGCGCGTAGCGGCCGTCCAGGTGGATCCGATCGAATCGAACTTTCCTGCCGAAAGGCTGGATTACACCTTCGCCTACAGTTTCACCACCCCTGACGGGATTCGATACGCATCCGTTCCGGGAGTGCCGTACACCGTAGGTAACGACCGACCCGCGGTTTACGGTGGCTGGAAGGATCGAAAGGGCGGGGGGCATGAGGTCGTGCTGGGTGACTCACTGTTCGAGCGCAAGACGGTGATCGGGCCTCACGGAATTCCCAAGGAGGTCGATACACCGATCGACGTGCGACTTCTGTTCGGTGGGAAATCCATCTGCGAGACAACCGCCTATGTTGCTCGCACGCAGGCTCCCTTACAGGGGGAAGCCGAGCCAGGGTTCGTGCCGATCACGAAAATCATTGCCGACTACAACAGCCAGAAAGAATGCTGGGACACCCTCCCGACACTCGCGGTGGACCTTCGTGACAACACGATCCTCATCGCCATCGGTGACAAGGTGATCCGGTTGAGCAGCAAAGACTTGTCGCCTATCGGGCCCATGGGAAGCGTCCGCATCATCGACGTCAGGGAGTAGAGACAGAACACGCCAGGAGGCACAAGCGTGAACGCACAACTCCAACCAACAACACTTACAGAGAGTGAGCTCAGGGCCACGATCTATTTTGCGGTTGGCGTAGCTTCTGAAGGTAGCTTGCGCGGTCGCAATGTCGCCTATGATCTGGCATTCGCCGGCTACATCCACCGGGAAGGGGATACGGCACGAGGAGAGCCTCGCGAGGCCGGTGTGTTTCGAGAGGGGCAGCTTGAGCCGATCTACAACAGTGGCTATTCCATCGGCACACTGCAAACCGATTTCGGTCAGCAGCGCAACGATACGAATCGCAACGCCGATCAGTTGCTCGACGCTTACCAGGCTTGGGCACAAGGGAATGCGCACCAGCGGCCCAACCTGACACTGACCCAGGCCGAGTACAACATGGCCAGCGCTGCATTACGGCGCCAGGGCAACGAGATTCGAGGTGACCGGCAGACCGTCGCCGACAATGGGTATGACGTACCGGCAGGTATCAAGACCCGCCTGAATGAGTTTCTTCGCTCGGACGACGGCACTACCTTTGTCCACAACCAAGATGTCCGGCAGGTCAATCATCTGCTCCGGGACGGCGGTTCGATTCGTGAGCTGGAAGGCACTTCGCTATATCGGAACGCCACGTCCGACGATCAGATCCGCATGGCCACACTTATCTCCAAGCTTGAGAACCAGGACGGGCGGCGGAACTGGCCGGGAATTGTCCAGCGAATCGAGACTGGAACCATCGACTCGGTGGATGACCTGAAAGCTGCAGTTCCACGGCATCTTCAAGGTGATCGCGACAACGCGTTGCGCGGTGCAGAACTAGTGATCTCATTGCGTGGTTCCGAAGCGAACAACCCACTCCATGCTGCGTGGCAGAGCGTACTGGCAGACCCGCTCGTCAATCCGACGCAGCTTGGTCAGAATCCAGCGCACCCCAATCTGCCGGCAGAGTACTCAACAATCAAGAATCTGTTCCTGGTGCCAGCGCAGGGGCGTGCCTTTGTCGAAGTATTGGATGCTGGCGGTACCCGGGCGCAAGACGTCCGCTTTCAGGGGGCGCCTGCCGGTCACACCGCCGGCCTGTATGCTTCAGGCAACGACTTCCTGCAATGGAACCGAGATGGTCGTGGTCACGGGATCATCGACGGCGAGTGGCGTGAGATCGAGCGCAGTCAAGTCACTCGGACGGATCGTGACAATGGGGTGGTCGAGTTGAGCATTACGCGCGATGGCGTGGCCGTGCCCTTGTTGCATATCGACCCACGCGCTCCAGACACACGACCTCGACCCGATTTTGCTCGAGATATGCTGATGCAGCCGGATATTGAGGGTGCGTCCATCCAGAACAGGGAGCAGGAGCCAGCCCAACGAGCGGACGGACATCAGGGAATGCTTCACGAATCGCCCGCGCGTTTGGACGAGTCCTTGACAGACCGCTACCTCGCCGCCGTCATGTCTGGCGACAGTATTTCCGCCGATCGTGCCGCCGTTGAGTTTGCGAGATCTGCGGAAGGTCGGAACATGAAAGAACAAGGCGAGCAATGGCTCTCGCAGAACCAAGCTGTCGAGCAGCCGCAGTCTCACGAACGGCAGATGGCGCGCTAGCGGCGCATGTGAGAGTCCGGGGTACACGGGACTCGAAAAAGGGAGGTGTCATGGAAGACGTCAATACGAGTGCGGCAGCCACGCCAGTGGATGCCGTAAAGGCCCTGATGCTGCTGCGCGCCGAGCTGGTTCAGCGCGAGGCGCGCATGAGCGCGGCCATCGGCGATCAGGTGCAGTCGTTGCGACAGGAGGTCGCGCAGTTCCGTCGAGACATTGCGGCCATCGTGGACGGAGCCGGCAACCGCATTGCGCTGGATGCGAAAGAGGCCGTTTCGCCGGTGGCCACGGAGTACGGTCGCGCGGTATCCGTGGCATCCGCACAACTGCGTAATGCCGGCAGGACGGTATGGGTGTGGCTCGGCACTGCTGGGGCCATCCTGCTGATGGTGCTTCTCGTCGGTTGGGCATTGCTTGGCTACTACCGACGCGAGCTGACCACCACGAAGGAAGAACTCCAGCGGTACGAAGACGCGGTGCCTGTCGTGCAGGCCTTCTACGCCTCGGATGCCGTCATCTGCGGGGGCGTCATCTGCATTAATGGCGATCCGAGTGGGGCGCGTGCGGGCGACAAGGGGCAGTATCGCGCGGCCAAACCCCGGCAGCGGCCTTAGCGCGGTTGAAGCCTGCGGTGCGCTGCGCCGTGTATGCGGCCATGGCTACACGGAATGCCTCGCCGACGACTCCCGCCTACGGTCCTGGCAGGACGCGCACGACGAACCTGTCGCGGCCACCCAGCTTCGCTTCGTAGAGTGCCTCGTCGCTCGCCTGTATCAGGTGCTTGGGTGATTCGGTGACGGACAGCGACACCACAACGCCGCCGCTGATCGAAAGACGTCCCGTCGGCGAGTCCTCGTGCGGGATTGCCAGACCCGCCACGGCATCAAGGAACCTGTCCATGGTCACCGTGGGATCCGCGGTGCCGGCGAGCACGAACGCGAATTCCTCGCCCCCGTAGCGTGCCACCAGGTCGGTTCGCCGCGCCACGCCCTGGAGGGCCTTCGCGATCCGCTTGAGCGCAGCGTCGCCAGCCAGATGGCCGTACCGGTCGTTGAACTGCTTGAACCGATCGACATCGATCATTCCCACGCAGAGCGGCTGGGCCGTCTCGTTGGCGTGCACCCAGACCCGCGCGAGTTCGCTGTCCAGATGGCGGCGGTTGGAGATGCCGGTCAGCGGATCCTCCAGCACCTTCCTGGCCAGCGAGGTCTTCTCTTCCTCGAGCGCACGATTCGCATCCCGGAGCGCCAACTCGCCGCGCCATGCATCGGTGATATCGGCGACGAACCCCACGGCGCGAACGGCACGACCCTCCTTTTGTTCCAGGTACGCCAGCGACCTCACCCACCGGATATCCCCGTTGGGGCGGACGACACGGAACGTGATGGAGTAGTCGAGGTCCTCGGCGAGCAGATCCGAGGCGGTCCTGCCTACGTCTGTCGCGCGGTCGACGTCTTCCGGATGGATCAGCGGACGAAACTCGGCGATGGTCTGGATCGTATCGCTCGGGTCCCGTCCCATGATGCGATACCAGGACGCGTCGCAATGAAGCCGGTCACCAGCGATGTCGTAGTCCCAGATCCCCAGACCACCGACCTTGGCGGCCATCGCGAGACGCCCCTCATTCTCCCGCAGTGTCTGTACCGCGCGGTGCTCCGCGGTGACTTCCCGGGAAACGCACAGGACCGATCGCGTTCCGCCGTCCTCGTCCAGCACGGGTGTCAGCAGGTTGTCCCAGAACTGCTCGCCCATCGCGTCGGAAACGCTGCGGCCGGGGAACCGGCTGGTCCTGCCCGCCGTGGCATCGGCCAGCGACGCTTCCGCGCTCGCCCGGATTTCTTCGGGAAGGAGGGACGACCAGCGCTTGCCGACACTTTCTTCGGCCGATACGCCCAGCGCCAGGCAACCGGCCCTGTTGATGTGGAGGAGGCATCCGTCCGGGGCGATGAGCTTGATGCAATCCACGCTGACGTCGAGCATCTTCGCCTGGAGGGAGGCTTCATCGTTGAGCCGCGTTTCCCGCCGTTTGAGTGCGCCGATGTCCGTTGCGTAGCAGAGCCAGCGAACGGCCTCGCCCGATGCCACGAGCCGCTTGCCGAGCTGGTGCCAGCGCATCGCGCCGGAGGCGTGGGCAAGCGGGCATTCGAGAGCGGGCGCCTCTCCTTCGCATGGCATGCGTGTCAGCCATGCGCGCAGTGCGTCCAGGTGGGACGCCGGCACGAGACGGTCCCACGCCATCCCGCCCGCGGTTTCGTCCAGTGCGGCGAAGTCCCGCCACGTCCGGCCAAGTCCGATGATCCCGCCGTCCTCGGTCGTGATGGCGGCGGGGATGCCGAGCGTATCCAGGGCCGCCAGCAGCGCGTCCGGCCCCATGTCCTGCCTGTCTGTGGAATCTGACATCGCCCTGCTTCAAGCGGCCTTGCTGGTGGCGACTCTAGCGGCGCGTTCGGCCCGCGGAAAAGACTTATCGCGCCTGTCCCCGATGTGCTATCAATGGGTGTCAGCGGATAGGCGCGCGAGGATCACCGGGGAGCTGGCTGTGGGCTACGTACGAGGGCTTTTACCTGTTGTGCTCGCCGCCATGCTCGGTGCCACGGGATGCTCCGGGCAATCGAGCACGCCGCCCACGCCGCCCACGCCTCCGCCGTCGGGCGCATCGCAGGCGGCACAGCCTCCGCAGGAGAAAAACCTCTTCAGGATCTACGACGAGTTCGTCGCCTCGAAGGCGGTCGCAGCAGCCTGTGGCGTGTCCACGCCCGAGCTGAGCGAGGCACACGACGCGAACTTCCGGAAGGTCGCTCATGCCGTCAGGATCGAACTGGTGCAGAAGCATGGAGCACCTGCGTCCGATCTCGAAGCGTTCTTCATTGGGCATGATGAAATCATCCGCACCAGGACCCTGGACGTGCTGAAATCCCATCCATGCAGCACGCCGGCGGCCAACGCGGTGATCGAGCGCTACAGGCGCCAATCGGAATGGCAGTTGCCGACGGGCGGTTGACGGGTCGGACGAGGGGCTGCAAGCGACCGTACTCTGGGCCCGTTCTGCGATGCGGGGGAATGCCAAGTGGGAATGCACGTGCCGTTGCCCGAGTTCACCGCTGACCTCGATCTCTCCGCGCTGCCAGGAACGACGATAGATGCCCATGCTCAGGACGACGGCTACTGGCATCTGTTTGTCGCCTTGCGTACTGCCGCAGGTGCGCCGTTCGTGTTCACGACCGAGGGGCGCCCGGCCGGTTTCCGGTTTGAGGTCTTTCCGATCGGCGTGAGTCGTGCGGAAAAAGTGGCGTGCTCCTGGCGAGAGCTGAATCGCCCTTTCCTCATACAGCAAGCGACCCCTCTCTGGAGAGTCGAATGGACCGAGCAGGGAGCACAGGGGCCGACGATAGGCTCTGAGCCCTACACCCATTTCGCAGGGCGGGGACCCGCCTCTCCACAGGCGGCGGCGCGCGCACGCGTCCTGGCAGGCGTGTTGCTTGGAGGCGAGTGTGGCAAGCGCATCGTCGTGGCGGCATCGGATTCCGCCCCGCTCAATGTCGACATCTTTCTGTACGCCGATGCTGAAAGGGCGCTGGAGCGCTTCGAGCCCGTGTAGCGCGCAGGTTGGCTCCAACCCGAGGAGGCGGCGTGTTTTCCGCCAGAATCAAGGTCAGGGTACGTTTCCGACTCGCGCGGCGGTCTGGTAGACCCGGGCTATCCCGCATGGATTGATGTCCAGGCCAATCCCTTGCTTGACAAGGCATGTCCGCGTTCGCGGGCCCGCCTGACGATCAGGTGAATAGTGAACAGCCGTTGAGAGCGGTGCTCTGACCCCTGTTTCCAAGGTGCGCTAGAATCCGCGCCCGCACGCCGGCCCTGCGCAACGCAGGCGTCAGGCCTTTGCCGCCCAGCAGGACATCTTTGAAACCGAACCATCTTCAACTGAAAGCAGACTGGCGCTTCGATGAGAGCGGTCAGCGGCGGCACTATGTCGTCGAGCCGTGGCTCGATGGCCGCCGGGTAGGCCGTGCCCATGGCTGGTTCGAACCCGGCGCCAGCTTTGTGCTGGAGAAGATCGAAATCGATTCGAGACAGCGCTCACGTGGCTACGGAAGCATCGTGGTCGAGCGGTTGCGGCAGAAGGCACGCGACAAGGGGTGCCGGGAACTTGTGGTCAACAATGTGCGCTCCAGCAATCACAGGGCTATCTCGCTCTACGAGGGCATGGGTGCAAAGGCCGTCCCGACGTCGGCAAGCCTCTGCGCCTACGTCATCTCGCCGCCGTAGGCATCCGAGGTGCCCGGATTCCGATCCGGGTGCCGGCCGCCACGGGCAAGGGGGCGGCGAGGAGTCGCTCCGACCCTTCAACGACAAGGCCCGCATCCGCGGGCCCTGTCTTTCTTACGCTGCCAAAAACCGAGTTGCCGCTACGTTTCTCCCTGCCTTCGCCAGATCCCGGATCGAAGGCAGGGGTCTGAGTACATATCCTTCCGAGTGCCTCTGCCCTCAATCGACGGAATCCTCCGGTGCCGCGCGATAGGTCTCCAGCTTCTTCTCGATGCTCGCACGCATGTCCGGCGTGATCTGACGCACGCCATCCGTCAGGCGCAAGGCTTGCGTCTGCGCCTCGATCGCTTGCTGCCGGTTGCCACGGGCATGCTCCAGGGCGGCGATGTTCAGCCAGTTGAGCACGCCGCCGTAGCCGGCGGGATCGGCGCGCAGTCCGCGCTGCAGGTAGGACATCGCAACCGCCTGCGCGTGCGGCGAGGCCTTCGGATGGCGCGCGATGACGCTGCCGAGACTGCCGGCGATGACCTCGGCCCGGTCCTCGAATTCACCGCCTTTCAACGCGTCGAGTTCCTGTTCCGCGAAGGCGAGGGCGCCGGCCTCGTCGAGGTGCAGCATGGCGCCGAGCCGGGTGTACGCGGTGCGCAGCCGGTAGTCCGGGTGCGCGGCGATGACGGCATCCGCGGCGGCCAGGGTCGCCGCATGATCGCCGCGCGCCTGCGCCGCATCCATGTCGGCGAGGATCTCGCGGTCGCGCAGGTACTCCGCGATCTGGGCCGATGTTTCCGCATGCAGCTTGCGTGACCGATCGAGATCCACGCCATCGCGCAGGGCATCGGCCAACGCCTGTTCGAAGGGATAGGAATTGCCGTCATCGATGGCGATGCCGATCCATGCCACGCGCCCATCGCGCCCGATGATGAACGCGGTCGGGATGGCGTACATCCCGGCGCCACGCATCCAGCGGGTGAACAGCGGCGTGGTCTCCGGCGCATCCATGGCGACCGAGTACGCGAAGCTCTCGGGGCGTTCGGCGACGAAGCGCGACACCGCGTCGACCGTGGCGGTGCCGCGCTCGGATTCGCGCACGTTCACCCCGATGATGGTCAGCGCCGGGCCGTGTTGGCGCGCCATCCGCGACATCAGCGTCATCGACTCGCGGGAAGCCCCGCACCAGGTGGCGAAGAAGTTGACCACGTGGACCTGGCCGGGAGCCAGTGGCTGCACCGGCTTGTCCTTGATCCACGCCAGGGTTTCGAGCGCAGGAGGGGCGTCGCCGATGCCGAACCGTTGCGGTCCGGTGGCGGTGGCCGCGAGGGCAGGCAGGGTCACGAACAGGAAGAGGCTGACGACCAGCCGACGGCAGGCATGAGAAAGGCGCATGTGGGCTTCTCCCTTACCAGCGCTTGGCGACTTGCAGCGACACCATCCGGCCGAGCGGGCTGGCATTGGCCGGGTCGTAATGCGCACCACGCCCGCTGGACGTGATGTAGGGCGGCTGCTCGTCGAACAGGTTGACCACGTTGAGCGAGAGCGAGAGCCCATCGAGCAGGCCGCGCGCCTCGGGCGCAAAGGCATAACGGGTCACCAGGTCGACGGTGGTGTACGCACGGACGGGCCGTTCCACAAGCCCCGTGGTGTCGGTGTAGGCGTCGCTGAAGTTGACGTTGAGGCTGGTCGACAGGTCGAGGTACGTCCAGGAAAACGAACCGCGTGCCCGCCATTTCGGGGGATTGCCGAACGTGCCGACCACGTCGTAGGGCGGTGCGGTCTGGTTCAACCGGGTTTCGGTCGTGTGGATGTAGCTGGCATCGAGGCCGATGTCGAAGAAGTGATCGTTGCGGCGAAACGGGTAGCGCACGCCGAGGTCGAAGCCGCTCATGTCCACCCTCGCGGCATTCGTCCACAGATAGCTGAAGGCGGTGGTGGTCTGCGAGAGCGGATCGGGGCCGAACTCACCGAAGGTGTAGTCCATCAGCCGGACACCATCGGCGATGGCGGCGTCGACCAGTGCACGCAGCTGTTCCGGATTGTCGTAGCGCTGTACGAAGCCCTGCAATGCCGGATCCAGCAGCGCCGTCATCGTCAGTGGAGGCAGCACGATGCGGTCGGTGTAGCGGATGTCGTAGTACGTCAGCGCGATGCTCATGCCGTCGGCGAAGGCGGGCTTCCAGTCGATGCCGATACTGCGGTTGCGCGCGAGTTCCGGTGTGAGCGGCTCCGAGCCCAGCCACATCAGCACCGGCACCCACTGGTTGCCTTCCGGATCGACCGGGAAGCTGCTGATCTCGGCGCCGATCAGGCCGTTGCTGCTGAAGCGGGCTTCTTCGCCGATCGCCGGTGCGCGAAAGGAGGTGCTGTAGCTGGAGCGAACGGTCAGGCGCTCGGTCGGCGACCAGGACAGGCCGATGCGCGGGTTGTTGGTGCTGCCGAAGTCGGAGTAATCGTCATGGCGGGCCGCCAGCGACAGGTCGAGCCGGCGCACGCCGCTGCGTGCATTGCCCTCGCCGACCAGCGGGATGTGCACCTCCGCGAAGGCCGAGGTGTTGCGGCGGTCGGCTTGCTGGTTGGTGCCGTAGAGATCGATGCTGCGGTGGTAGTCCTCTTCCTTGTAGCCCATGCCGAGCGCCAGTCGCATGCTGCCGCCGGGCAGTTCCGCCACCTTGCCGGAACCCTTGAGCTCGGTGCCGCGTTGTTCCTGCGTGCGGATGTGCAGGTAGTCGTAGTCGGGGTCGCCATTGGGCCGGAATGCATTCAGGCGGCTGCGGGCTTCTTCTTCGCTGGCGAACACGTCGAGCGACATGTTCCAGTCGTTGGACAGGGCGTAGTCGAGGGTGAGCGCCGCGTTCTTCCGGATCGGGGTGATGTCGCTGTCGCTGCGCCCGACCCCACTGGTGGTGGTGGAGAAGCGGCGCGCGCGCGAGTACTGCAGATCGCCCTTCAGGGTGAGTGCGTCGCCCAGGGCCTGTTCGCCGCTGAACACCAGCGAGGCCAGCTTGTTCGAAGGCATCAGGGTCGTCGGTGCAGGGACGTTGCTCGTGAAGGCACGCTCGCTGGCCATCAGCTGGCTCTGGTGCAGGTAGTCGGCGGTCAGCAGCATGCCGCCGTTGCGCCAGCGCTGGCCCATCGTGTGCGAGACGCGGTACTCGTCGCGCCCGTCGCGCGTGGTGGCGCCATAGGAAAGGCGGGTTTCCGCGCTGTCGTAGTCGGACTTGAGGATGAAGTTGACCACGCCACCCACGGCATCGGCGCCATAGACGGCGGATGCGCCGTCGGTCAGCACTTCGATCCGCTCGATGGCATCGAGCGGGATCATCGAGATGTCGGTGAACGTACCGCCGGACGATGCCGAGATGCGGCGTCCGTTGATCAGCACCAGGGTGGCATTTGCGCCGAGGCCGCGCAGGTTCACGCCCGAGCCCGAGGTCATGTTGAAGCCGCGTTGGGAGCCCGTGCTGAAGTTGACGTCCGCCGAGGCGCCGGCGTCGCCGCCGCGGAAGTTCTGCGGCAAGGCCTGCAGCAGTTGTTCGGTGCCGGAGTAACCGCTGCGCCGGATCTCCTCGGCATCGATCACGACCACCGGCGAACCGGTGGGTGCGACGTCGCGGATGTGCGTGCCGGTGACGACCACGGCTTCCAGCGAGGCAGGATCCTGTGCGGCGGACGGGGATGGCGTGTGGGCCGGCTTCACCAGCCAGACGCCGCGGCGCCCGCGGGTGGCTTCCACACCGCTGCCTTCCAGCAGGCGATGCAGCGCGTCGTCGCTGGTGTAGTCGCCGTGGAGCGCTTGCGACCGGCGTCCGGCCAGCTGGCCGGCATCGAACGACACCTGCTGGCGCGATGCCCGTGCGAACGCCTGCAGCGCGTCCGGCAACGGTTGTGCCGGTATGTCGAAGCGGATCGGCGCGGGTTGCGCCGTGTTCGGGGTGTCGATGGCCTGCTGTGCGAATGCCGACGTACTGGGCAGCGCGAGAATGGCGGCGATGGCGAGGCAGAAACGCGTGCGGTGGAAGGAGCGCAGTGGCGTGGCAGTCATGGGGTCCCCGTGGCGATGGCGTGCAAGGTGGTGGTGGCGTCCATGGGTAAGACGCACCAGCTGCGCGATCGCGTCACTGTGTTGTCATCTTCTCCTCTGGCGTTGACGTGCCGGGGCGTTGGACGAAGACATAGCGCGGGCCTTCTTCGCGGACCGTGACCGGGAAAACGCCGGTGATGCCTTCCACGAAGGCCTCGTTGTCTCCTGCCGTGAATGTCCCGCTGATGCGCAGCGAGGCGCTGGGAACGTCGCCGGTGGCGAGCACGTGCGATCCGGCATAGCGGTTCATGCGCTCGATGGCCTGGCCGAGCGGCTCATCGTTGAACGACAGCTGCCCGCTCTCCCAGCCGCGCGTGCGCGGCGCATCGACCTCGCGGATGCGGGCGTCGGCCGCGTCGATGCCTGCGACCAGTTCCTGGCCGGGCACGAGGCGCATCTCCCGGGTGCGGTGGACGGTGGACGGAGACGGGGGCGATGCTGACGGCGGCGGGGAGGCGGCGGCATCCCGGGGCAGCACGTCGACGCTGCCTTCGTAGAGCACCACGTGCACCTGTGCCGCCAGCAGTTCGACGCTGAACTCGGTGCCGGTGGCGACCACGGTGCGATCGCCTGCGGAGACACTGAAGGGGCGTAGCGGATCACGCATGACCTGGAAGCGCGCGCGACCCTGGCGCAGCACCAGCTGGCGGCGGTCATGGTTGTAGCGCACCTCGACCTGCGTATCGGCATCCAGCGAGAGTTGCGAGCCGTCGTCCAGGCGCACGAGCTGGCGCTCGCCGAGACCGGTGCGGTAGACGTCGGGCTGCGCCTGGATCCATCCCCATCCAGCGACGGCAAGCAGCAGGCACGCCGCCACCGCCGCAAGCATCGGGCGGCGCATGCCCGCCGGGCGTCGCCAGCGACGCGACTGGCGACGTGCGTAGTGGGACAGCGCTTCCTCGCGCATGGCCATCAACGAAGGCGCCGCGGGCGAGGCATCGAAGGCCTGCCAGGTCCTGGCCACCGTATCGAAGGCGGCACGGTGGCGCGGATCCTCGTCCAGCCAGGCCTGGAAGCGGGCGAGCGCATCGCCCTGCAGGCGGCCATCGGCCAGTTGCAGGCACCAATGGCTGGCGACATCGATGGGGTCGGCGTCCATGTCGTCGATCGGGTTCATGCGTCCCCCATCCTGCGGGCAAGGTGGGCCATGGCGCGGGCCAGGTGGCGGTCGACCGTGCTGGCCGACGTCTCGAAGGCGGCGGCGATATCACGCCTGTCCAGGTGTTCCAGCCGATACAGCACGAACATGATGCGGGTGTCCTCGGGCAGTTCGCGCAGGGCCGTGGCCACGCCTTCCAGCGACTGCCGGCTGGCCGCGACGCGCGAGGGGTCGAGCAGGTCGAGATTGGCGTCTTCCTCGGCCTGCGCGGTCGCGCGGTAGTCGAAGCGCACCTTCTCGCGGCGGCTGCGATCGCGGAGCAGGTTGGCGGCCATGCGGAAGATGTAGGCCTCGCTCGAATCCATGCGGTCGGTATCCACGCTGGCCAGCCGCACGAACACCTCCTGGGTCAGGTCCTCGGCTTCGGCGTGGTGGCCGAGACGACGCAGGAAGAACGCCATCAACGCCGGGCGGAAGCGACGGTTGAGCTGCTCGAACGTGGGGTGCGAGGGCGTGGCGGACCGGCTTGGCATGGGCGCTCCTGTGGGTCGACGCAGGATAAGACGCACGAGGGCGCCAATCGCGTCATCGGATGCTCCGGCCTTGGCCCGGTGGGCATCCTTGTGCCCCGATTCCGATCCGGGTGCCGGCCGCACGGGCAAGGGGGCGGCGAGGCGTCGCTCCGGCCCTTCAACGACAAGGCCCGCATGCGCGGGCCCTGTCGTTCATGATGCTCAGCCGCTTCGCAGCGTCAAACGGCCTCGAACCGGTTCGCCGCCACGTTCTTCCGCACCTTCGCCGGATCCCAGATCCGTCCGTTCATGGCGATGTATACGCCCGACGGCAGCGACTGCACCGCGCCGATGGCGCAGCCGATGTTGAACTCGGCGTCCGAGCCGCGGAAGCGGGCCGGGCTGAGCGCGCCGGTCATCACGATGGTCTTGTCAGGGATCGACGCCAGCACATGGCCCGTCTGCACCATGCTGTCGGTGCCGTGCGTGACCAGCACATGCTTCGTCGACTGCGCCGCGATGGTCGCGCGGACCAGCTCGCGGTCCTCGTCGGTGATGTGCAGCGAATCCTTGCGCAGGATCGGGATGACCGTGAAACGGAACGTCACCCCCAGCTCGCGCAGGATCATGCCGATCTGCGGGTCGCCGATCTGGTAGTCGGATTTGTCGTCGAAGTAGATCTTGTCGATCGTGCCACCGGTGGTGACGATCAGCAGCTCGTCCATCTCAAGGCTCCTGCCGGCGCTCACGGCGCGCCAGGCGTTGTATCGGGGGAAGTCAGCTCGTAGGCCTCGCCGTAGTGCTCGCAGATCCGTTCCAGCGCGCGCGAGGGCGGGGCCACCACCTGCGAATTATCGCCGCTTTGGCGCAGGAACGTGCACACCACGCCCTCGACGGTGTCCGCGTCGCCGCTGGCGCCCACCTGCACCATCAGGTCCATGTTGTCGTACTCCAGCGGCAGCGCGTGCGGTGCATCCAGCTGCCACAGGTGGAACTCCCAGCTGCAGCAGCTGCTGCGTCCGGCCTCCACCAGCCAGCCGTCGATGACCTGCAGCTCGTAATAGCCACCGCTGAAGAAGTGCTGCAGCGTCCGCGTGGCCGGGTCGATCCGGTAGACGTTGCCCTCGCAGTTCGGTCCGGCGCCGCACATGCCGCGGACCTCGACCTCGTGCATCCCGTCCTCGTCCAGGTCGATCAGGCCTATGTTCCCCATGCTGTTGTAGACCACCTCCTGGGTGACCTCCAGCCGGTCGCACACGCGGCCACCGTCGCAAGTAAGCGTGGCGACATAGCGACGCAGCTCGGGCGACGCACATTCGGTCTGCACGGTCAGCACGCTGCCGTCGCGATTCTCCGCGCGCTCAGGTTCGCCGGGCTCGCAGACCGCGTCTTCCTGCGCCCACGCGCAGGGCGCCAGCAGGCACAACAGCAGCGCGGCGACGAAGCGCATCAGCCCTTCCTGCCGAACCGTTTGGCGAACGCCGGCCAACTGGTCGCCAGCACGATCCCAATCGACAGCACGATACCCACCCAGGCGAACTTTGCCTTCACCGGATCGGCCCACGCCACCATCACCGCATGCGAAAACCAGAACAGCGCGAACACGCCGGCCCAGAACGCCGCCGTCCGCCGCCGCGCCATCACGCCAATCATCAACAGCAACGGAGGCAGCGAGAACACCAGCAGCGCCAGCGTGTACTGGCGGTCGCCCCAGAACCATACCGCGTACAGGATGGCCAGCAGTTGCAGCAGGCCGGCGAGCAGCAGGCGCGAGCGGTCCATCAGCGCGGCTCCAGCCGGCGCGCGATGTCCGCGACGCGACGGCCGAGCGCACGCGCGAGCGCGGCTTCTTCATCGCTGGGATGCGGATCGTCCTCGCCACCGGCCACATGGCTGGCGCCGTACGGCGTGCCGCCGGTGCGCGTGGTGCTGAGCTGCGGTTCGGTGAACGGAATGCCGACGATCACGCAGCCGTGGTGGAGCAGTGGCACCTGCATCGACAGCAGGGTGGATTCCTGGCCGCCGTGCTGGGTGGCGGTGGAGGTGAACACCGCCGCCGGTTTGCCGACCAGCGTGCCGCTGGCCCATTCCGCGCCCAGGCCGTCGATGAAGTGCTTGACCGGCGCGGCCATGTTGCCGAAGCGGGTGGGGCTGCCGAGGATCAGGCCACTGCACTCGGCCAGGTCCTGTTTGTCCACGTAGGGGGCGCCATCCTCGGGTACCGGCGGTGCGGCCTGCTGCGTCACCGCCGCCACCGGTGGCACGGTGCGCAGGCGCGCGGACATGCCGTCCACTTCGCCGATGCCGCGCGCGATCTGCCGCGCCAGCCGCGCCACGGACCCGCCGCGGCTGTAGTAGAGCACCAGGATCTCGGGCATCGGGCCATCTTCATTGCGTGGAAGGCGCCTAGTATCGGCGATGTCGGACCCGTGACGCATCGGTTACCCTTCCGCCCATGGAGCCCCTGGATACGTTGAACCGCTGGACCGACCGCGTGCGCGACCGTGCGCGGATGGGCACGTTCTTCCGCTTCCTGGCCAAGCGCTTCCTCGACGACCGCCTGTTCCAGGCCGCCGGTTCGCTGGCCTATACCACCCTGTTCGCGCTCGTCCCGCTGGCGATGGTGGTATTCGGCGTGCTGTCCGCATTCCCGGTGTTCCAGGAATGGAGCGCGCAGTTGCGCGACTACATCTTCGCCAATTTCCTGCCCGGCGCGGCGGTGAGCCTGAAGGAGCGCCTGGACGGTTTCCTGGCCAACACCGGCAAGCTGACCGCAGTGGGCGTGATCGCGCTGGTGGCGTCGCTGCTGATCACGCTCAACAGCATCGAGACCACCTTCAACCGCATCTGGCGCGTGCACAGCGCACGGCCGAAGCTGTCGCGCTTCCTGGTGTACTGGACCGTGCTGACGCTGGGGGCGCTTATGGCGGCGGCCTCGCTGGCGCTGTCCGCGCGCTTCTATGCGCTGCCGGTGTTCGCGACCAGCGGCGGCAAATGGCTGCAGGCGCTGTCGCTGAGCGTGGCGCCGGTGCTGATCGAACTGGCGGCCATCGTGGTGATCTACCGCGTGGTGCCGCACCGGACCATCAAGTGGCGCTATGCGGTGGCGGGTGCGCTACTAGCGACGGTGCTGCTGGAGCTGGCGAAGTGGGGCCTCGGTCTCTATCTGGGCAGCTTCAATTCCTACCAGAAGATCTATGGCGCGGTGGCGGCCGCGCCCATCCTGCTGCTGTGGATCTTCCTGTGCTGGGTCGCGGTGCTGCTGGGCGCATCGCTGGCGTCGGGCATGGCCGCCTTCCGCTACCAGCCGGTCGCCATGCGCCTGCCGCTGGGCTACGAACTGTATGGGCTGCTGCGCATGCTCGGCCGTTTCTCGCAGGCACGCGAGCAGGGTCGCGGCCTGCACAGCGACCAGATCCTGGCGATGGAACCGATGCTGACCGATTCGCTGATCCAGCAGATGCTGGGCCAGCTGTCCGGCATCAACCTGCTGCGTCGCGACGAGGAAGGCGAATGGCTGCTGTCGCGCGATCTGGACGACCTGACCTTGTGCGATCTCTATGAAGCCTGCCAGCTGCGCATCCCGGTCGCCGAAGCGCATCTTCCGTTCCATGACGATGTGCTGGGTCGCGCCGCGCGCGCCGCGCTGGACGACCTGCGCATGCCCTTGCGCGAACTGTTGAAGAAGCGCGTCAGCGACCTGTTCGTCGAATCCAACCAGGAGCCTGCATGAAGTCCGTTTCCTCCCTGTCGCTGGCTTTCGTGCTGACGCTGGCGGCCTGCAATGCCGGCTCGGCGCCTGCCGAGGTCGCCGGTCCGGCGATCGAAGCGCACGTGCAGGCCATCGATCCCGCCGCGCAGAAGCCGGCCGATCGCACGGCGGAGATCCCCACGCTGCAGCTGAAGACGCTGGACGGTGCCGAGTACGCGCTGGCCGACCGGCGCGGCAAGTGGGTGGTGGTGAACTTCTGGGCGACCTGGTGCGCACCCTGCCTGAAGGAAATGCCCGACCTGTCCGCGCTCGACAAGGACAACGAGCATATCGAGGTGATCGGTCTCGCCTACGAGGAAATCGAAGCGGACGAACTGAAGGCGTTCCTCGCCGAACGGCCGGTCGTGTATCCGATCGCCATCCTCGACGTGTACAACCCGCCGGCCGATTTCGCCACGCCGCGCGGCCTGCCGCTCACCTATCTGATCGCGCCGGACGGCAAGGTCGCCAAGCAGTTCCTCGGCCCGGTGACCGGCAAGGAGATCGAAGCGGCCATTGCGGCTGCCGGTGGTCCGAAAGCGAAGGCCTGATGGCGGGCGCCCGCTTCCTGGTCAGCGGCAAGGTGCAGGGCGTGTTCTATCGCGCCTCGACACGCGAGCGTGCGTTGGATCTCGGCCTGTCCGGTCGTGCGACCAATCTTCCGGATGGTCGCGTGGAGGTGATCGTCGACAGTGATGCCGTGGCGCTCGATGCGCTGGAAGCGTGGTTGCGCCTAGGGCCTCCTGCCGCGCGCGTCGATGCGGTCGTGCGCGAGGCGTGGACGATGCCGGTGAACGAAGGTTTCGTCACCGGCTGACGCGCATCACCGCGGCTCGCCGGCGTCGTGCAGGCGCAGGGCGCGTGCCTGCTGTTCCTCGTCCAGCGGTGGCGGCCGTGCGACAACGGCCTGCATCGGCTCCTTCCAGCCGGGGATCTTGCGCGCGCCGGCCTGGATGCCTTTCGCGGCGAGTCCGACCAGTACCGGCACGATGCCGCCGTTCTTGCCCAACTGCTCCAGGCTGGTCGGTTCCTTCCAACTGCGCCCGAACGCCGTCGGCTCGACATCCACCGGATTCTCGAAGCGGTAGAGATCCAGCACTTCCTCCGGCTCCGGGCGCACGACCAGGGTATCCAGTGTGGTTGCGGACGCATCCTCCTGCGGCGGCGCATCCTGCGCCAGTACGGGTGCAGCGAGCAGCCACAGCGTGGCCATCAGGGGCAACCGCATCGATCAGCCGCCGGGCTGCGGCTTGATCGGCTTCAGCACGCCGTAGCGCTCCTTGTGCAGCTTGCCCTTCAGCGGCGGCAGGCCCAGCGGTTCCAGCGGCACCTGCGTGTCGGGCAGGCGGTCGAGCAGGTCACGGATCAACGTCAGCCGCCCGCTGCGCTGGTCGTTGAAGTCGACCAGCGTCCACGGCGCGTGCCTGGTGTGCGTGGCCTTGAGCATGGTCTCGCGCGCGGCGGTGTAGTCGGCGTACTTCTCGCGCGCCTTCAGGTCGATCGGCGACAGCTTCCAGCTCTTCAGCGGTTCGTCGGCGCGCTCGGCGAAGCGCTCTTCCTGCTGCGCCTGGTCCACGCACAGCCAGTACTTGAACAGCAGGATGCCGTCGTCGGTGATGCCGCGCTCGAACACCGGCGCCTGTTGCAGGAAGCGCGCGTGCTGTTCGTCGGTGCAGTAGCCCATCACCTTCTCGACGCCGGCGCGGTTGTACCAGCTGCGGTCGAACAGGACGATCTCGCCGGCCGCCGGAAGGTGCGAGATGTAACGCTGGAAATACCACTGCGTGGCTTCGCGCTCGCTCGGCTTGGGCAGTGCCACCACGCGACACTGGCGCGGATTGAGGTGCTCGGTGATCGCGCCGATCGCGCCGCCCTTGCCGGCGGTGTCGCGGCCTTCCATCACCACCACGATGCGGGCGCCGCAGTGCGAGGCCCAGCGCGCCATCGCCGCCAGTTCCAGTTGCAGCGGCTTGAGCCGGGCTTCGTAGTCCTTGCGCTTGAGCGGTTTCATCGCGGCATCCTGTGCGGTGGTGGGGAATCAGCGCTTGCGGCGGGCCTTGTGCCCGGCCATGCCGCGGGCGACTTCCAGCAATGCGCCTTGCTGGCGCGTGTTGAGCGCGCGGTAGGCGGCGAGCAGGTCGTGTTCGCCCTGCGTGCGGGCGGGGTCCAGCGTCGTGGCCAGTTCCGACAGCAGTGCGCCGGCCGGGATGCCGAAGGCACGCGCCAGTGCGGCGAGCTGGTCGCCGCCGGGCATCTTCTCGCCGGCGAGCCAGGACTTCACCGTGGCCACGCCGGCGCGCGGGATGGCGGCGGCGAGATCGGCGGCGGTCAGGCCGCTGGCCTTGGTGAGCAGACGCAGGGTGGCATCGAGGGACATCGCAGGCTCTCCTTGCTCATTCCTTCAGGCGGGGACGCAGCGTGGCCAGGTTGCACGGTCGCGTGCGCGCATCGAGTTGCGCACGGATGATCTTTTCCCACGCCGTGCGGCAGGCTGAGGTGGAACCGGGCAGGCAGAAGATGAACGTCTGGTTCGCCAGTCCGGCGAACGCGCGCGACTGCAGCGACGACGTGCCGATCTCTTCGACGCTGACATGGCGGAACAGTTCGCCGAAGCCCGGCATTTCCTTGTCGAGCAGCGGCAGCAGCGCTTCGGGCGTGGAGTCGCGCCCGGTGAAGCCGGTGCCGCCGGTCACCAGGATGCCGTCGACGGCGGGATCGGCGATCCACTGCGAGACCTGCGCGCGCAGGCGGTAACGGTCGTCGGGCAGCAGGGCGCGCTCGTGCAGCTGATGACCTTCCTGCGTGAGGGCGTCGATGAGGTAGTCGCCGGAGCGGTCTTCGGCGAGGGTGCGGCTGTCCGAAACGGTCAGCACGCAGAGGTGCAGCGGGATCAAGGCATCGGCATGGCTCATGCCGGCAGGGTAGCGCAATCGCGGGTCAGTCGAGTGGCGCGGGCGGCAGGCCCTTGCGGTGCCGGTCAGCCATGCGCCGGGCGATGCCGGCGAATCCTTCCGCGAACCGGGGCATGTCGAACAGCGGTGCGTGGGTGATCGCGGTCTGCAGGCGGGTGCGCAGGGCGGCGCGCGCATCGGCATCGCGACCCAGCCGGATGGCGGTGGCGACGAACGTCGCATCATCGGGCACGTTCATGTCACCCAGGCCGAGATGATGGTTGAGGCTGCCGGCGACGCGCGCGGCGAACGTCATGCCCGGGCAGGTCAGCACTGCACAGCCCGCCCACAGCGCATCGGACGCGGTGGTGTGTGCGTTGTACGGATGCGTGTCGAGGAACAGGTCGACGTGCCGGTAGCGCGCCACGTACTCCGCATGCGGCAGCTTGCGCATGAACACCAGTCGCGCGGGATCGATGCCGCGCGCCTGCGCGGCTGCGCGCAGGCGCTCGTCGGCCCGGCCCGGTCCGGACAACAGCCACAGCACGCTGCCGTCGACGTTCGCCAGCACATCGAGCATGCGCGACACGCTGCGTGGATTGAGCTTGTAGCTGTTGTTGAAGCAGGCGAAGACAACGCCGGTGGCGGGCAGGCCGCAGGCCTCGCGCGAAGGCGGCGTGTCGATCGAGCGGCGCGTGTCCGACGGCTGGAAGGCGCCAGGCAGATACGCGACGGTTTCGCTGTACGACGGCACCAGCGTATCGGGCAGGGCGAAGCGGTCCGCCAGCACGTAATCGATCCACGGCGCCCCGGACGTGCCGGGATAGGCCAGCCAGTTGACCTGCACGGGTGCGGGCCGCATCGCCAGCACTTCCGGCGTGCCGCCGCCGCCCCAGCCGCGCAGGTCGTACAGCACGTCGATGCGCTGGTCGCGGATGGCCTGCGCGATGCGCGCATGCGATTGTCCGGCGACGTCGTGCAGCTGCGTCGCGGCGGTCAGCCGTTGCCGGATGGGGCCGCCGTCATCGGGTGTAAGCGCGAACAGGTGCGTGGACACCGCTTCCT
The DNA here is from genome assembly GCF_014851815.1 of Pseudoxanthomonas sp. PXM01. Lineage (GTDB taxonomy): Bacteria > Pseudomonadota > Gammaproteobacteria > Xanthomonadales > Xanthomonadaceae > Pseudoxanthomonas_A. The sequence continues at coordinate 553,900 of NZ_JACVAJ010000002.1, read as the reverse complement.
GCACCTGCAACGCCTCGAAGAACGCCACCGTCAGCAGGCCGGTGGGATGCGCACCGAAACCGTTGGACAGGAAGCCCAGGCGCAGCGGTGCGTCTTCTGCTGCGCGAGGTGCGAGCGGCAACGGACGGATGACGGCGGCTATCGCTTGCGCGCGCTGGCGGGCGCAGGCGAGTTGCTCGTTCGCGCTCGCGTCTTCACTGAGGAACGCGAACGGTTCGACGACGCCATGCCCCTCACGCACGGCGCGACGCACCTGCGCCGACAGCGTGTCGAGGTCGCGCCAATCGCATAGCTTGCGGCGCCAGTTGAGCAGATGGGCGGCGAACATCGGTTCGCCGGGCATCAACCGGTAGGCGTGTTCGTAAGCCTGCGCGGCGGCTTCGGCCTCGCCGGCGTCTTCCAACGCGTGTCCGAGCCACAGCGCGATGCCGGGATGCTGCGGCGCCTGCGCGGCGGCCTCGCTCAATGCCTGCGCGGCCTGTACGTGCTGGCCTGACAGCCAATGGCTGCGGCCGAGTCGCGCGAGCGCTTCGGGATGCCGTGGCCGCAGGTTCAATGCGCGCTGCGCGGCGCGAAGTCCGGCCTCGGCATCGCCGTGGTCGAGTTCGGCATCGGCCAGCATGACCCAGGCGATGAAATCCTGCGGTTGCGCACTCACGGCCTGCCGCAGGCGATCACGCTCGCTGACGGCCGGACCGACGCGGCTCATCGCAGCGGCAGGCGGAAGCGCAGCGTGCCGTCGTACGCGGTCCAGCCCATCGCGTGGTACAGCGCCTGCGCGGTCGCGTTGTCGTGGTCGGTTTCCAGTTCCAGCCGCAGCGCGCCGTCGTCGCGCGCGAAATCCGCGGCGGCGACCAGCAATGCACGGGCCACGCCGCTGCGCCGCGCTTCCGGCACTACCAGCAGGTCGTTGAGGATCCAGGTGCGGGTGGCGCTGACCGACGAGAAGGCGGGATAGAGCTGGGTGAAGCCGACGGTATCCCGCCCGATCTCCGCCAGCAGGATCACTGATTCGTTGCGCGCCATGCGCGCCTGGATGAAGTCGCGGGCCAGCGCCGGATCCGACGGCTTGCCGTAGAACACACGGTACAGGTCGAACAGCGGGGCGACAGTGTCGAGGTCGTCCGGCGTCGCTTTCCTGATCGTGGCGGTCATGCGGCCTCCGTCAGCCGTGCGAGTTCGTCGGCCAGGTGCTCGCGGCCGAGGCGGTCGATCAGTTCGTCCAGGTCGCCCTGGATGATGTTGGGCAGGTCGTACAGCGTAAGGCCCTCGACACGGTGGTCGGTGATGCGGCCCTGCGGAAAGTTGTAGGTGCGGATGCGCTGGCTGCGGTCGCCGCTGCCGACCTGCAGCTTGCGGGTCTCCGCCTGCGCGGCCTGCTGTTTGCTGCGTTCTGCGTCGAGCAGCTGCGCCTTCAGGCGCTTCATCGCCTTGTCGCGGTTGGCATGCTGGCTGCGCTCGGTCTGGCATTCCACCACCATGCCACTGGGCACGTGGGTGATGCGGATCGCCGACTCGGTCTTGTTGACGTGTTGGCCGCCGGCGCCGGAGGAGCGGAAGGTGTCGACCTTCAGGTCGGCCGGATTGATGACGATGTCGTCGACCTCGTCCACGTCCGGAATGATCGCCACCGTCGCCGCCGACGTGTGGATACGACCCTGCGATTCGGTTTCAGGCACGCGCTGCACGCGATGGGTGCCGGACTCGAACTTCAGCTTGGAATACGCGCCGCGGCCGACGACGCGCGCCACCACTTCCTTGTAGCCGCCATGTTCGCCGGGACTGTCGGATTCGATCTCGACCTTCCAGCCTCGGCGCTCGGCATAGCGGGCGTACATGCGGAACAGGTCGCCGGCGAAGATCGCGGCTTCGTCGCCGCCGGTGCCGGCGCGCACTTCGAGGAACAGGTTGCCCTCGTCGCGGTTGTCCTTCGGCAGCAGCAACAGCATCAGTTCGTCGTCCAGCTGCGCCAGGCGTTGCTGGGCAGCGGCGATCTCCTCGTCGGCCAGTTCGGCCAGCTCCGGGTCGTCGCGCATTGCCTGCGCGGCGGCGAGGTCGGCCTGCGCACGCTTCTCTTCCGCCATCGCGGTGGCCACCGGTTCCAGCTGCGAGAACTCGCGCGAGAAGGCGCGGAAGCGGTCGCTGTCGCCGATCACGCCGGGATCGGCGAGCAGGCGTTCGAGTTCTTCCCGGCGCTCGGCCAACGCTTCGAGCTTACGGCGCAGCGTCGGCGTCATCGTCTTTCTTCAGATGGGAGTAGGGCGGCTGCGCGGGGAACAGGCGGTCGGCGGCGCGCGCCAAGTCGCCGTCGCCGCTCATGGCGGCTTCGCGCAGCGCCGCGGTCGGCGGATGCAGCAGGCGGTTGGTCAGCGTGTGCGCGAGGAACTCCAGCACCTGCTCCGGTTCGCGGCCGTTGGCGAGTTGCTGGCGCGCCTTGGCCAGCACGTCCTCGCGGGTGGACTCGCCCAACGCACGCAGGCGCTTCAGCGGCTCCTGGCGGGAGCCGGCAAGCAGGCTTTCCATGAAGCGCCCGACCTGCACATCGATGATCGCTTCGGCGGCATCGGCGGCTTCACGACGCCCGCGACGGTTGTCCTCGACCGCGCGCTCCAGGTCGTCGACCGTGTAGAGGTAGGCATCGGGCAACTCGGCCACGGATGCCTCGATGTCGCGCGGCACCGCCAGGTCGAACAGCAGCATCGGCTTGTGCTTGCGCTTGGCCAGCGCGGCCGCGACCTGGGCCTGCAGCACGACGGGCTCGCGCGCCGCGGTGGCGGAGAACACCACGTCGGCTTCGGCCAGATGCCGTTCCAGGTCGGTCAGCGGCAGCGCGTAGCCGCCGTGGCGCGTGGCCAGTTCCTGCGCGTGCGCCAGCGTGCGGTTGGCGACCAGCAGCCGGCGCACCTTGCCTTCGCTCAGGTGCTTGGCGGCCAGCTCGATGGTTTCGCCGGCGCCGACCAGCAGGACGGTGGAGTCACTGAGGCGGGCGAAGGAGTTCTGCGCCAGGCGCACCGCGGTGGAGGCGACCGATACCGGGTTCGCACCGACGCGGGTATCGGTGCGCGCGCGCTTGGCGACGGCGAAGGTCTGCTGGAACAGGCGGTCCAGGCGGTTGCCGAGCGCACCGTGTTCGCGCGCCGTGGCCCAGGCGTCCTTCACCTGGCCGAGGATCTGCGGTTCGCCCAGCACCATCGAATCCAGCCCGATCGCGACCCGGAACAGATGGCGCACGGCGTCCGCATCGCGATGGCGGTAGAGGTAGCCCTCGAGGCCCTCGGCATGGGTGGCCAGCCAGCTCGCCAGCACATCGCCGTCCTCGGCCACCGCGTACAGCTCGGTGCGGTTGCAGGTCGACAGCAGGGCGGCCTCGACCACGTCGGGCAGCGCCCGCAGCGACGACAATGCGTGCGGCACCGTGCCGGCGTCGAACGCCACGCGTTCGCGCAGGTCGACCGGCGCGGTCTGGTGGTTCAATCCGAGGACCCACAACGTCATCGTTCAGGCGCTTGCAGTAAGCTGCTGGCTCATATCAGGGCCGCCATTTTACGGCCGACGTGACGTTCATGCCCGAAATGATTCGCAGCTGGGTTGCCGCGCTGGTCCTCGCGGCCGCTGTCCCGTCCGCCATGGCGGCGAAAGCGGCTCCGCCCGCCGACCAGCCCGACGATGCGCTGGGCACGGTCATGGCAGGCGAATTCGCCCTGCAGGCAGGACAGCTGCCGGAGGCCGCGCGCTGGTATCTCGACGCGGCGAAGCGGGGCGACGACGCCGGGTTGGCCGAGCGCGCCACCCGCATCGCGCTGCTGGCCAAGGACGATGCCCGGGCGGCCGAGGCGATCAAGCTGTGGCGGGCGCGGGGACCGCGCACGCTGGCCCTGCGTGGCGCGGAGGCCACGTTGGCGCTGCGCCAGGGTCAGGCGCGGGTCGCACGCCGGGAACTGTCCGCCTTGATGAAGGATGCCGATGACCTGGGCTGGCGCTACGCGCTGACCGCGCTGGGAAGCGGGGGCAAGGATCCGGCGCTGGCGCCGCGATTGCTGCGCGAACTGGTGGACGACGGCGCCATTCCGAACAAGCTGCAGCCGTGGCTGGCATTCACCGGCCTTGCCCAGCAACTGGAGCAGCCTGCGCTGGCCGAGCGCATGGTCGGCGATGTCGTGAAACGATTCTCCGGCGAGCCGTTGGTTGCGCTGCTGCAGGCCAGCCAGTTGCTGCAGGCCGACCGCAAGCAGGAGGCGCGCGTCGTACTGGATGGCCTGCTGCCCAAGGCGGCGACCGATCCGGCACTGCGGCTGAAGCTGGCCGAGGAGTACGACCGGCTGGGCGATCCCGCCGCGGCCTCGCACGCCATGGGGCAGGGCCCCCAGGACACGCTGACCTACGGATTGCGTGCGCAACTGCTGGCCAAGGCCGACGACAAGGCCGCCTTGAATGCGCTGTACGAGGAACTGAAAAAGGTCGGCACGGACCAGCCGACGGAATACAGCCCGGACCGGCGCCTGCTGCTAGGCCAGATGGCGGAGTTCCTGGAGAAGCGCGAGGAAGCGCTCGCGTGGTACCGCAGCGTTCCGGCGGGAGACCAGCGCGCCGATGCCCGCCTCCGTACGCTGAAGGCGTTGTTCGACCTCGGTCGCAAGGACGAAGCCTTCGCCGAAGCCCGCGCACTGCAGGGCGACGCCAGCGTCGAGGATGGCACGCGACGCGACGCCTATCTCATGGAGGCCGAACTGCGTCAGCAGGACGAGCAGGACGAGGGCGAGCTGGAAGTTTTCGCGCGCGGGCTGGCCGCCTATCCGGACGACCTGGCGCTGCTGTATTCGCGTGGATTGGCGTGGGAACGACGCGACCGCATCGACCATGCGGAGGCCGATTTCCGGCGCATCCTGGTGATCGAGCCTGACAATGTGGCGGCGCTCAATGCACTGGGTTACACGTTGGCCGACCGCACCACGCGCTACCAGGAGGCGCTGGAGTTGATCGATCGCGCGCGCACCGCGGTGCCGGACGACGCGGCCATCATCGACAGCTACGGCTGGGTGCTGTACCGGCTCGGCCGCAATGCGGAAGCACTGGTCGAACTGCGGCGTGCCTTCACGCTGCAGAAGGACCCCGAGATCGCCGCGCACGTGGCCGAAGTGCTGTGGGTGATGGGACAGAAGGACGAGGCGCGCCGGTATTTCGACGAGGCTCGCAAGCTCGACCCCGACAATCGCTCGCTGCTGCGGGCGCTGGAGAAGACAGGCGCATGAAGGTTTTAGGTTTCCTGCTGGCGGGGCTTGCAGCCCTGTCGATGGCGGGCTGCGCCACGCGTGGCCCGGCCGTGGATTCGCCGATGCTGAGCGATCCCGAGGCGCTGGCGGCGGCACAGGCAGCGCAGGCCACCCGTGCGGCATGGCTGGCGTCGCAGCCGGACTGGTCGTTTGCCGGGCGGGTGGCCGTCAATGCGAACGGGAAGGGCGGCAGTGGCCGTATCGACTGGCAACAGACGGGCACGGCTTACCAGGTGGCCCTGAGCGCGCCAGTCACCCGGCAGAGCTGGCGCCTCGGCGGCGACCTGCAGACCCGGGCGGCCCGCCTGGATGGCCTGGAGGGAGGATCGCGCGAAGGCCTCGATGCCGATCGTCTGCTGCGCGAGGCCACCGGCTGGGATATCCCGGTCGCCTCGATGGTGCACTGGGCCCGCGGTGTCGCCGATCCCTCCGCCGCCGTGGAGGGCACGGAGTACGCCGCCGATGGCCGGGTGCGGAGCCTGACCCAGCAGGGATGGCGGGTGGACTATCTGGACTGGTTCCCGGCCGAGGGTACCCAGCCGGTCATGCCGCGTCGTATGGAGGCGCGTCGGCAGGGTGCTACCGTCAAGGTCGCCGTCGATCAGTGGCAACTGGCGCCGCAGTGAGCGCGTTCCCGGCGGAGGAGGGCTGGTCGGCCTGGCCAGCCCCGGCCAAGCTCAACCTGGTCCTGCAGATCGTCGGGCGTCGTGCCGACGGCTACCACCTGTTGCAGACCGTGTTCCGGCTGTTGGCGTGGGGGGACACGATCCACCTGCGGGTTCGGGCGGATGGCGAGATCCGACGGGTGGGGGAGTCCGCCCCGGGCGTCCTGGAGGCGGAGGACCTGGTCGTTCGTGCAGCCAGGCTGCTTAAAAAAGAAGCTAATGTCGCTGAAGGTGTGGACATCGGCGTCGAAAAGCGCATCCCGGCCGGCGGCGGTTTCGGCGGCGGATCGTCGGATGCCGCGACCGTACTGCTCGCCCTGGACCAGATCTGGGGCTGCGGCCAGGCGACAGATCGGCTGGCGTCGCTGGGGCTGCAGCTAGGTGCGGACGTGCCTGTCTTCGTCCGTGGTGAGAATGCGTGGGCCGAAGGTGTGGGTGATATTCTGGCGCCCCTTACCCTCGCGCCAGCCTGGTATCTGCTGGTGGATCCGGGTGTCCACGTGCCGACGGCAGCCCTTTTCGCGTCGCCGGATTTGACGCGTGATGCTGCACCCGCGAAAATATCGGACTTCGTTTCGGGATCACTGCTCGGCAACGCGTTCGAGCCGGTCGTGCGTCGCCAGGAGCCTGCCATCGAGGCAGCCTTCCAGGCCCTGTCGCAGATCGGTGCGCCACGTTTGACGGGTTCCGGCGGCGGCTGCTTTGTCGAGTTCGCTGATCGGACCTCTGCCGAGGCCGCACTGGCGTCACTGCCTGCCGGGCTTCATGCCTGGGTGGTGGAGGGCGCAGCGCGCTCGCCGCTGCTGGATGCGCTGGCGCAGGTTCGCGGGACGGAGAAGTACGCCTAGGGGCGTCGCCAAGTGGTTAAGGCACCGGGTTTTGATCCCGGCATTCGTAGGTTCGAATCCTTCCGCCCCTGCCAATCCAGTCCAGCTGCATCCGCCGAGACGACCCATGCAAGACGAACGTAACCTGCTCGTGTTCTCCGGCAACGCCAACAAGCCGTTGGCGAACAGCATCTGCCGCGAGCTGGGCGTGCGTCCCGGCAAGGCGCTGGTGTCCCGGTTCTCCGACGGCGAAGTCCAGGTTGAGATCCAGGAAAACGTGCGCCGACAGGAAGTGTTCGTCGTGCAGCCGACCTGCGCGCCGAGCGCCGAAAACCTGGTGGAGCTGCTGGTCCTGATCGACGCGCTGAAGCGCGCCTCGGCCAGCAGCGTCACCGCGGTGGTGCCGTACTTCGGCTACGCCCGCCAGGATCGCCGTATGCGCTCTTCGCGCGTGCCGATCACGGCGAAGGTGGCGGCGAAGATGTTCGGCGCCGTCAGCGCGGATCGCGTGCTGACGGTCGATCTGCATGCCGACCAGATCCAGGGTTTCTTCGATATCCCGGTCGACAACGTGTATGCGTCTCCGCTGCTGCTGGCCGACATCTGGCGCGCCTACGGCACGGAGAACCTGCTGGTGGTGTCGCCGGACGTGGGTGGTGTGGTGCGCGCCCGTGCGGTGGCCAAGCGCCTGGATGACGCCGATCTGGCGATCATCGACAAGCGCCGCCCGCGCGCCAACGTCGCCACGGTGATGAACATCATCGGCGACGTGGAAGGCAAGGACTGCGTGCTGGTGGACGACATCGTCGACACCGCCGGTACGCTTTGCGCTGCCGCCGCCGCGCTGAAACAGCACGGCGCCAACAAGGTGGCGGCGTACTGCACCCATCCCGTGCTCTCGGGCCCGGCGGTGGACAATCTGAACAACTCGGTGCTCGACGAACTCGTCGTCACCGACACGATCCCGCTCTCGCCGCAGGCGCAGGGCTGCAGCAAGATCCGCCAGCTGTCGGTGGCGGAACTGCTGGCGGAAACGATCCGCCGCATCGCCTTCGGCGAGTCGGTCAGTTCGTTGTACGTGGATTGAGTCTCCGCTGCGCGCCGGACCATCGGCGGGCGGCTCTCCGGGTTCATCTGGTCGCGGGTGAACCTTTCATCAGATCGCCGAAGGGCGGTCCAACAACTAGGTAGTGAAGAAAATGGCTAAGACGCATGAAATCAAGGTCGAGCGCCGCGAAGACGAGGGTAAGGGTGCGAGCCGCCGCCTCCGTCACGCGGGCACCGTGCCTGCCATCGTTTACGGTGGCGAACTGAAGCCGGTCAGCATCCAGCTGAACCACAACGAAGTCTGGCTGGCCTCCCAGCACGACTGGTTCTACTCGTCGATCCTGGACCTGAGCCTCAACGGCGACATCCAGAAGGTGCTGCTGCGTGACATGCAGCGCCATCCGTTCAAGCAGCAGATCATGCACCTGGACTTCCAGCGCGTGAACGAGAACGAGACGCTGCGCACCGCGGTGCCGCTGCACTTCCTCAACGAAGACAAGTCGCCGGCCGGCAAGTCCGCCGAAGTCGTGGTCACCCATGAGCTGAACGAAGTCGTCGTCGAGTGCCTGCCGAAGGACCTGCCGGAATTCATCGAGATCGACCTGGCCGACCTGGCCATCGGTGCGGTGATCCACCTGTCCGACGTCAAGCTGCCGGCCGGCGTGACCATCCCCGAGCTGAAGCTGGGCAAGGAACACGACGTCGCCGTCGTGATCGCCAAGCACGGCAAGGAAGAAGCCGAAGAAGCGCCGGCCGAGTCGGCCGACGTGCCGGCTTCGAAGGTCGCCAAGAAGGACGACAAGTAATCGCGTGAACCTGCGCCCGCTCCGGCGGGCGCAGGCGCGTGATGCGTCCCCATGGCAGGCTTGCGCCTCATCGTCGGACTGGGCAATCCCGGTGCCGAACATGCCCGAACCCGGCACAACGCCGGGTTCCATTTTGTCGACGCCCTGGCGGAACGGCAGGGTGAGCGTTTTGGGCTGGACAGCAAGCTGTTCGGCGAGACCGCGAAGGTCGTGATTGCCGGTCAGCCGGTGTGGCTGCTGAAGCCGGCCACCTTCATGAATCTTAGTGGCAAGTCGGTGGCGGCCGCGCTGCGCTTCTGGAAGATCGCGCCGGAAGAGGCGCTGCTCGCGCATGACGAACTGGACCTTGCGCCGGGCGCCGCACGCCTGAAGTTCGATGGCGGCCATGGCGGCCAGAACGGCCTGCGCGACACCATCCAGCATCTCGGACACGGCAAGTTCCACCGGCTGCGGATCGGCATCGGCCATCCCGGGCACAAGGACCGGGTGACGGGTTGGGTGCTTGGCAGGCCGGGCAAGGACGATGAAGTGCTGATCGCGCGCGCGATCGATGATGCGATGGATGTGCTGCCCTTGGCGGTGGCGGGCAACTTCATGGACGCGATGACGCGACTGCACACGCAGAAGGCATGATTGGTCATTGGTGATTGATGATTTGCGGGCGGGCCTCCGCTGCGAATCGCCAATCACGAATAACGAATCCGGGATGTAGACATGGGCATCAAATGTGGCATCGTGGGTCTGCCGAACGTCGGCAAGTCCACCCTGTTCAACGCGCTGACCAAGGCGGGCATCGCCGCGGCCAACTTCCCGTTCTGCACCATCGAGCCCAACGTGGGCGTGGTGCCGGTACCGGACCTGCGCCTCAACCAGCTGGCCGAGATCGTCAAGCCGCAGAAGGTCATCCCGACGGCGGTCGAGTTCGTCGACATCGCCGGTCTGGTGGCGGGTGCGGCCAGTGGTGAAGGCCTGGGCAACAAGTTCCTGGCGCACATCCGCGAGGTGGATGCGATCACCCATGTGGTGCGCTGCTTCGAGAACGACGACGTCATCCACGTCAACAACCGCATCGATCCGATCTCGGATATCGACACCATCGATACCGAGCTGGCGCTGGCGGACCTCGATAGCGTCGAGAAGGCGCTGAATCGTGCCGAACGCTCGGCCAAGCAGGGCGAGAAGGACGCCATCGCCCGCAAGCCCGTGCTGCAGAAGCTGCAGGCCGGTCTCAATGACGGCAAGCCGGGCCGCGCGCTGGGGCTGGACGAGGAGGAGAAGGCGCTGGTCCGCGACCTGTTCCTGCTGACGCTGAAGCCGGTGATGTACGTGGCCAACGTGCTGGAGGACGGGTTCGAAAATAATCCGCACCTGGACGCCGTGCGTGCCCGCGCCGCGACCGAAGGCGCGCAGGTGGTGCCGGTGTCGGCTGCCATCGAGGAAGAGCTGTCCCAGCTCGACGACGCCGACCGGGACGCCTTCCTGGCCGATCTCGGGCTGGACGAGCCTGGCCTAAACCGGGTCATCCGGGCGGCCTATACGCTGCTGGGCCTGCAGACCTACTTCACCGCCGGCGTGAAGGAAGTGCGGGCCTGGACGGTCCGGGGCGGATCCACCGCACCCCAAGCAGCGGCGGTCATCCACACGGATTTCGAGAAGGGCTTCATCCGCGCCGAGACCATCGCGTTCGACGACTTTCTCAAGTACAAGGGCGAGGCGGGTGCCCGCGATGCCGGCCGCCTGCGGCTGGAAGGCAAGGAATATCGTGTGCAGGAAGGCGATGTCCTGCATTTCCGGTTCAATGTCTGAGAAAAAAGTCTCCCGGACGCGTTGACAGACGTGTCGGCACACGCCAAAATCTCGGGCTGTTTCACCCTGGTTTGATTTGGCCTCCAGGCCGGGTCAGTCCGGTGATCCCGGAGGGATACCCAAGCGGCCAACGGGGGCAGACTGTAAATCTGCTGGCTTACGCCTTCGGTGGTTCGAATCCACCTCCCTCCACCAGTTTTCGTTGTTGTTTCGAGTTGTAGTGGTCTCCCGGTGCGGGAGTAGTTCAATGGTAGAACTGTAGCCTTCCAAGCTACTAGTGCGGGTTCGATTCCCGTCTCCCGCTCCACTGAACACCCGTGCAGGACCAGCGGCAATCCAGGCAACACAACCGGTTTCACGCTCACGTAGCTCAGTCGGTAGAGCACCTCCTTGGTAAGGAGGAGGTCGAAGGTTCGATTCCTTTCGTGAGCACCACTTCCATCCATTTGATCCACTCGAGAACCAGCAGCCATGGCAAAGGGTAAGTTCGAACGCACCAAGCCCCACGTGAACGTGGGCACGATTGGTCACGTTGACCACGGCAAGACGACGCTGACGGCGGCGCTGACGAAGATCGGCGCGGAGCGTTTCGGTGGCGAGTTCAAGGCCTATGACGCGATCGACGCGGCGCCGGAAGAGAAGGCGCGCGGCATCACGATCTCCACGGCCCACGTGGAATACGAATCCGCCTCGCGCCACTACGCGCACGTGGATTGCCCCGGCCACGCCGACTACGTGAAGAACATGATCACCGGTGCCGCCCAGATGGACGGCGCGATCCTGGTGTGCTCGGCCGCTGACGGCCCGATGCCGCAGACCCGCGAGCACATCCTGCTCTCGCGCCAGGTCGGCGTGCCGTACATCGTCGTGTTCCTGAACAAGGCCGACATGGTGGACGACGCCGAGCTGCTCGAGCTGGTGGAAATGGAAGTCCGTGAGCTGCTGAGCAAGTACGAGTTCCCGGGCGACGACACCCCGATCATCTCGGGCTCGGCCCGTCTGGCGCTGGAAGGCGACCAGAGCGAAATCGGCGTGCCGGCGATCCTGAAGCTGGTCGATGCGCTGGACACCTGGATCCCGACCCCGGAACGCGACGTCGACAAGCCGTTCCTGATGCCGGTGGAAGACTTGTTCTCGATCTCGGGCCGCGGCACCGTGGTGACCGGTCGTATCGAGCGCGGCGTGATCAAGGTGGGCGAGGAAATCGAAATCGTCGGTATCCGTCCGACCCAGAAGACCACGGTCACGGGCGTGGAAATGTTCCGCAAGCTGCTGGACCAGGGCCAGGCGGGCGACAACGCCGGTCTGCTGCTGCGCGGCACCAAGCGTGACGACGTGGAGCGTGGCCAGGTGCTGGCCAAGCCGGGTTCGATCACCCCGCACACCGAGTTCGAAGCCGAAGTCTACGTGCTGAGCAAGGACGAAGGCGGCCGTCACACCCCGTTCTTCAAGGGCTACCGTCCGCAGTTCTACTTCCGCACGACCGACATCACGGGCGCCGTGACCCTGCCGGAAGGCGTGGAAATGGTGATGCCGGGCGACAACATCAAGATGGTGGTCACCCTGATCAACCCGGTGGCGATGGACGAAGGCCTGCGCTTCGCGATCCGCGAAGGCGGCCGTACGGTCGGCGCCGGCGTGGTGGCCAAGATCATCAAGTAAGCCCCTGCGGTCCCGGCGAGGACTCGCCGGACAGCGACAAGGGCGGACCGGAACCTCGGTCCGCCTTCGCCGTCTAAGGGAAGGTTGTAGCAAATCGATACGCCAGTAGCTCAATTGGCAGAGCAGCGGTCTCCAAAACCGCAGGTTGGGGGTTCGAGTCCCTCCTGGCGTGCCACTTCCTTCCTCGCGGAGCCCGGGTCCCCGGTGCTCCCCAAAAGCAAAGAGCGACAATTGACTTGAACAGCAAGGTCGAACAATCCAAAGCCGGCACGCCTGCAGCCGACATCGCCAAGTACGTCCTGGCGCTTGCGCTGGTCGTGGCCGGGCTGGTCGCATGGTGGTGGTTCAATGGCCAGTGGACCACGCCCGTGCGTGCACTGGCGGTGGTGGCTGGCCTGGTGCTGGGTGCGCTGGTGTTCCTGCAGACCGGCAAGGGTCGCGATACGCGCGAGTTTCTGTCCGAATCCCGCTTCGAGCTGCGCAAGGTGGTGTGGCCGACCCGTGAGGAAGCGACCCGCACGACCTGGGTGGTCGTCATTGTGGTCATTATCCTCAGCCTGATCTTGGCTGCCTTCGATTTCGGCATCCAGAAGGCGATCGAGCTGTTCCTGAATTTTGGCCGTTGAGGAGAGTGCCGCAGTGAAGCGTTGGTATGTCGTCCATGCCTACTCGGGCTTCGAGAAGTCGGTGGCCCAGGCCCTCCGCGACCGCATCGTCCGCGACGACATGCAGGAAAAGTTCGGCGATGTCCTGGTCCCGACCGAAGAGGTCGTGGAAATGCGCTCCGGCCAGAAGCGCCGTTCCGAGCGCAAGTTTTTCCCGGGCTACGTGCTTGTCCAGATCGAAACCCATGATGAGGCGGGTATCCCGCGCATGGACAACGAGAGCTGGCACCTGGTGAAGGACACCTCCAAGGTACTCGGCTTCATTGGTGGCACCGCGGACCGTCCGCTGCCGATCCGCGACGAAGAGGCTGCTGCCATCCTCGATCGCGTCCAGGAAGGCGTCGAGAAGCCCCGGCCCAAGGTGTTGTTCGAGCCGGGCGAGATGGTGCGCGTCACCGACGGCCCGTTCAACGACTTCAATGGCGTGGTCGAGGAAGTCAATTACGAGAAGAGCCGCCTGCGCGTTGCAGTGCTGATCTTCGGCCGTTCCACCCCGGTGGAGCTGGAGTTTGGCCAGGTCGAGAAGGCCTGATCCGGCGGCCCGGCAGGTTCGGCCGGAGCCGTAAAACCCTGATATACTGCGCGGCTCCCTGACGGCGATGCCGGGCAGGAGCCATGGCCGCCTTCGGGCGGCCATTGGTGCGTTCAAGAAAACGCGATGCCGGGACGCGTGATTTTCCCGGTCCGATGGGGAGCCTGTTACCCAGGCGCTAGCACCCGGAGAGTACTCACATGGCAAAGAAAGTTGTCGGTTACATCAAGCTACAGGTGAAGGCCGGTCAGGCCAACCCCTCGCCGCCGGTCGGTCCTGCGCTGGGTCAGCGCGGCCTGAACATCATGGAATTCTGCAAGGCGTTCAACGCCGCCACGCAGAAGCTGGAGCCGGGCCTGCCGATTCCGGTGGTCATCACGGCCTATTCCGACCGTACCTTCACCTTCATCACGAAGACGCCGCCGGCGTCGATCCTGCTGAAGAAGGCCGTCGGCATCACGTCCGGCTCCAAGCGCCCGAACACCGAGAAGGTGGGCAAGGTCACCCGCAAGCAGCTCGAGGACATCGCCAAGGCGAAGGAACCCGACCTGACCGCGGCCGACCTGGACGCAGCGGTGCGCACGATCGCGGGTTCGGCCCGCTCCATGGGCCTGACGGTAGAGGGTTAAGAGATGGCACAGAACAAGCGACAGAAGGCCATCCTGGCCGCCGTGACCCCCGGCAAGGCGTACGCCATTGACGAGGCCCTGAAGATCATCAAGACCGCGGTCAAGTCCAAGTTCGTCGAGTCCGTGGACGTCGCCGTTCGCCTGGGCGTGGACGCCAAGAAGTCCGACCAGCAGGTGCGCGGTTCGACCGTGCTGCCCGCCGGTACCGGCAAGTCGGTCCGCGTGGCGGTGTTCGCCCCGGCCGGCGCGAAGGCTGACGAAGCCGCCGCCGCTGGCGCCGAAGCCGTCGGCATGGACGACCTGGCCGAGAAGATGCTGGCCGGCGACATCAACTACGACGTGGTCATCGCCACGCCGGACGCGATGCGCGTGGTCGGTAAGCTCGGTACGGTGCTGGGCCCGCGCGGCCTGATGCCGAACCCGAAGGTCGGCACCGTGTCGCCGAACCCGGCCGAGGCGGTCAAGAACGCCAAGTCGGGCCAGGTGCGTTACCGCACCGACAAGGCCGGCATCATCCACTGCACCATCGGCAAGGCCAGCTTCGAGGACGAAGCGCTGAAGTCGAACCTGCAGGCGCTGCTGATCGACCTGGTGAAGGCCAAGCCGGCCACCTCGAAGGGTCAGTACCTGCAGAAGATCTCGGTCAGCTCGACCATGGGCCCCGGCGTGACCGTGGACCAGTCCTCGCTGTCCCTGAAGTAATCGCATCACCCCTGTCCCGCGACGCGGGGCAGGGCGCAACGAATTTTGAGGGCAGTCGCCCAGGCCGGGGTCCCGGTGCAAGCGACAGCCGTCAAAGACCGCAGGTGCGGTCAGCGCGCAACGACGACGGGCACGGAGGCTCGTGTTGGCAGGGAATCGCCGTCGTGGCTAGCGGGATCGCTTAATCCATTCCCGTCAGGGAGTGCGCCTGCGCAGATGGTGCCGCCTTCTGGAAGTTTTCTGGTGCTGGCCGCAAGGCCGGCCAGTCAGACAGGCCACCGACGGGACCGCAAGTCCCCGGCATCCAGGATGGACGCCGTCCAGGACCGCGAGCGGCAGGAGCCGCAAGCGGAGTCAATTAGTGAGGAGTGTATGGCTCTCAATCTGTCCCAGAAGCAAGAAGTAGTCGCCGAACTGGCAGACGTCGCCTCCAAGGCGCACTCCCTGGTCGCTGCCGAATACGCAGGCACCACGGTCACCCAGATGACCGCGATGCGCAAGAAGGCTCGCGAGACCGGCGTGTTCTTGAAAGTTGTCAAGAACACCCTGGCCGTGCGTGCCATCGCCGGTACCGAATTCGAGGTTGTCCAGGACAAGCTCGTCGGCCCGCTGCTGTATGCGTTTTCGACCGAGGAGCCCGGCGCTGCCGGTCGCCTGATCAAGGAATTCGCCAAGGGTAACGACAAGCTGCAGCCGAAGGTCGTCTCCGTGGGTGGCCAGCTGTATCCGGCCAGCCATGTGGAAGTCCTGGCATCGCTGCCGACCCGTGATCAGGCGCTGGCCATGCTGGCCCGCGTGCTGGCCGAGCCCGCCACGATGTTCGCCCGCGCCGTCAAGGCCGTGGCCGATCAGCAGGGTGGTGGCGATGCACCGGCGGAAGCCGCTGCGGAAGCCCCGGCTGAAGCCTGAGTTCGACGTCTTTACGGTTCTACGAACCCTAATCCCAGATAATTTCCAAAGGTAAACACAATGTCCCTTTCCAACGAACAGATCGTCGACGCCATTGCCGGCAAGACCCTGATGGAAGTGATGGAGCTGGTCAAGGCCATCGAAGAGAAGTTCGGCGTTTCCGCCGCCGCCCCGGTCGCCGCTGCTGCCGGTCCGGCCGCTGCCGCCGCCCCGGTCGAAGAGCAGACCGAGTTCACCATCGTCCTGAAGGACGCCGGTGCCAAGAAGGTCGACGTCATCAAGGCTGTCCGCGCCATCACCGGCCTGGGCCTGAAGGAAGCCAAGGACCTCACCGAGGCCGGCGGCGTGCTGAAGGAAGGCGTGTCGAAGGAAGACGCCGACAAGTTCAAGAAGGAACTCGAAGCCGCTGGTGCGAGCGTCGAAGTCAAGTAAGTCGTATCCGTCGCCGGTTCACCTAGGCGACAAGCCGAGGCCGGGGGCGAAAGCCCCTGGCCTTCGGTCGTTTCAAGACGTAGCGATGTAAACGCGAGTTTGTAGTTGGAAGTAGCGGCAGAAGGCGTGCTGGTGCCGGCAATACCAGCGACTTCCAACTGAAAATTCCCCCGTTCGAAAGAATGTCCCCCGTGTGGTCGCGGACGCGCGCCCCACGCTGCCAAAGGCACAGTCAACATGACGACATATTCGTTCACCGAGAAGAAGCGCATCCGCAAGGATTTCGGCAAGCAGCGGTCGATCCTCGAGGTCCCGTTCCTGCTGGCCATCCAGGTCGACTCCTACCGTGAGTTCCTGCAGGAGCACACCGATCCCGCCAAGCGCGAAGACCGTGGCCTGCACGCTGCGCTGAAGTCGGTCTTCCCGATCGCCAGCTACAGCGGCAACGCAGCGCTGGAATACGTCGGCTACAAGCTCGGCGAGCCCGTGTTCGACGAGCGCGAGTGCCGCAACCGTGGCCTGAGCTACGGCGCCCCGCTGCGCGTCACCGTGCGCCTGGTGATCTACGATCGCGAGTCGTCCACCAAGGCGATCAAGTACGTGAAGGAGCAGGAGGTCTATCTGGGCGAGATTCCGCTCATGACCGACAACGGCACCTTCATCGTCAACGGCACCGAGCGCGTCATCGTCTCGCAGCTGCACCGTTCGCCGGGCGTGTTCTTCGATCACGACCGCGGCAAGACGCACAGCTCGGGCAAGCTGCTGTACAGCGCCCGCATCATTCCTTACCGCGGCTCCTGGCTGGACTTCGAGTTCGACCCGAAGGACGCGCTGTTCACGCGTATCGACCGTCGCCGCAAGCTGCCGGTCTCGATCCTGCTGCGCGCGCTGGGCTACTCCAACGAGGAGATGCTCAACGAGTTCTTCGACGTCAACACCTTCCACATCCTGCCGGAAGGCGTGCAGCTGGAACTGGTCTCCGAGCGCCTGCGCGGCGAGACGCTGAACTTCGATCTGGCCGATGGCGACAAGGTCATCGTGGAAGCCGGCAAGCGCATCACCGCGCGTCACGTGAAGCAGCTGGAACAGTCCGGCATCGCCGCGCTGGCCGTGCCGGATGAGTACCTCGTCGGCCGCATCCTGTCGCACGACGTGATCGACGCGAATACCGGCGAGCTGCTGGCCGCCGCCAACGACGAGATCACCGACGACCAGCTGGCCAAGTTCCGCAAGGCCGGCGTGGACGCCGTGGGCACGTTGTGGGTCAACGATCTGGACCGTGGTCCGTACCTGTCCAACACCCTGCGCATCGACCCGACCAAGACCCAGCTGGAAGCGCTGGTCGAGATCTACCGCATGATGCGTCCCGGCGAGCCGCCGACCAAGGATGCCGCGCAGAACCTGTTCCACAACCTGTTCTTCACGTTCGAGCGCTACGACCTGTCGAACGTCGGCCGCATGAAGTTCAACCGCCGCGTGGGCCGCAAGGAAACCACCGGCGAAGCCGTCCTGTACGACAAGAAGTACTTCGGCGCGCGCAATGACGAAGAGGCCAAGCGCCTGGTCGCCAGCCTGGGCGAGACCTCGGACATCCTGGACGTCATCAAGGTCCTGACCGAGATCCGCAACGGCCGCGGCACGGTCGATGACATCGACCACCTGGGCAACCGTCGCGTGCGTTCGGTCGGCGAAATGGCCGAGAACGTGTTCCGCGTCGGCCTGGTCCGCGTCGAGCGCGCCGTGAAGGAGCGCCTGTCGATGGCCGAGTCCGAGGGCCTGACCCCGCAGGAACTGATCAACGCCAAGCCCGTGGCCGCCGCGATCAAGGAGTTCTTCGGCTCCTCGCAGCTGTCGCAGTTCATGGATCAGAACAACCCGCTGTCGGAAGTCACGCACAAGCGTCGCGTCTCGGCCCTCGGCCCGGGCGGCCTGACCCGCGAGCGCGCCGGGTTCGAAGTCCGCGACGTGCATCCGACCCACTACGGCCGCGTCTGCACCATCGAGACGCCGGAAGGCCCGAACATCGGCCTGATCAACTCGCTGGCGGTGTACGCGCGCACCAACAGCTACGGCTTCCTCGAGACGCCGTACCGCAAGGTCGTGGACGGCACGATCACCGACGAGATCGAGTACCTGTCGGCGATCGAAGAGAACGAGTACGTCATCGCGCAGGCCAACGCGCTGCATGACGCCAAGAGCCGCCTGACCGAGCAGTTCGTGCCGTGCCGCTACCAGGGCGAGTCGCTCCTGAAACCGCCGAGCGAAGTGGACTACATGGACGTCTCGCCGATGCAGACCGTGTCGGTCGCGGCGGCGCTGGTGCCGTTCCTGGAGCACGATGACGCCAACCGCGCACTGATGGGTGCCAACATGCAGCGCCAGGCCGTGCCGACGCTGCGTGCGCAGAAGCCGCTGGTCGGTACCGGCATCGAGCGCGCCGTGGCGCGCGACTCGGGCGTGACCGTGAACGCCCGTCGTGGCGGCGTGGTCGAGCAGATCGACGCCGGCCGCATCGTGGTGAAGGTCAACGAGGTCGAGATCTCCGGCGAAACCGATGCCGGCGTCGACATCTACTCGCTGATCAAGTACACGCGCTCCAACCAGAACACCTGCATCAACCAGCGTCCGCTGGTGAACGTGGGCGACGTGGTCGCGCGCGGCGACGTGCTGGCCGACGGTCCCTCGACCGACATCGGCGAGCTGGCGCTGGGCCAGAACATGCTGATCGCGTTCATGCCGTGGAACGGCTACAACTTCGAAGACTCCATCCTGCTCTCCGAGCGCGTGGTGGAAGAGGATCGCTACACCACGATCCACATCGAAGAGCTGACCTGCGTCGCGCGCGACACCAAACTGGGGCCGGAGGAAATCTCCGCCGACATCCCGAACGTCTCCGAGCAGGCGCTGAACCGCCTCGACGAGAGCGGCGTGGTGTACATCGGCGCCGAAGTGCGCGCCGGCGACATCATGGTCGGCAAGGTCACGCCGAAGGGCGAGAGCCAGCTGACCCCGGAAGAGAAGCTGCTGCGCGCGATCTTCGGCGAGAAGGCTTCGGACGTGAAGGACAGCTCGCTGCGCGTGCCGCCGGGCATGGACGGCACCGTCATCGACGTGCAGGTCTTCACCCGCGACGGCATCGAGAAGGACAAGCGCGCGCGCCAGATCGAGGAAAACGAGATCAAGCGCGTCAAGAAGGACTTCGACGACCAGTTCCGCATCCTGGAAGGCGCCATCTACGCCCGCCTGCGTTCGCAGCTGGTCGGCAAGGTCGCCAACGGTGGTCCGGGCACGCTGAAGAAGGGCGACGCGATCTCCGACGCCTACCTCGACGGCCTGAAGAAGTCCGAGTGGTTCACCCTGCGCATGAAGGACGATGACGCGTCCGACGCCATCGAGCGCGCCCAGATGCAGATCCAGGCGCACGAGAAGGAGTTCGAGCGTCGCTTCGCCGACAAGCGCGGCAAGATCACCGCCGGCGACGACCTCGCCCCGGGCGTGCTGAAGATGGTCAAGGTCTACCTGGCCGTGAAGCGCCGCATCCAGCCGGGCGACAAGATGGCCGGCCGCCACGGCAACAAGGGTGTCGTGTCGACCATCGTGCCCGTCGAGGACATGCCGTACATGGCCACCGGCGAGACCGTGGACATCGTGCTGAACCCGCTGGGCGTGCCGTCGCGTATGAACATCGGTCAGGTGCTGGAAGTGCACCTGGGCTGGGCCGCCAAGGGCCTGGGTCGCAAGATCCAGGAGATGCTGGAAGCCCAGGCCAAGGTGGCCGACCTGCGCAAGTTCCTGACCCAGATCTACAACCACGACCAGAAGCTGGGCGAGGACCGCGTGGACCTGGACCAGTTCAGCGATGCGGAACTGATCGCGCTGGCCAAGAACCTGACCGACGGCGTGCCGATGGCCACCCCGGTGTTCGACGGCGCGGCGGAAACCGAGATCAAGCACATGCTCGAGCTCGCGGACCTGCCGATCAGCGGCCAGACGCAGCTGTTCGACGGCCGCACCGGCGAGGCGTTCGATCGCCACACCACGGTCGGCTACATGCACATGCTGAAGCTGAACCACCTGGTCGACGACAAGATGCACGCGCGCTCCACCGGTCCGTACTCGCTCGTCACCCAGCAGCCGCTGGGCGGCAAGGCGCAGTTCGGCGGCCAGCGCTTCGGTGAAATGGAAGTCTGGGCGCTGGAAGCCTACGGCGCGGCGCACACCCTGCAGGAAATGCTGACGGTCAAGTCGGACGACGTGCAGGGCCGCAACCAGATGTACAAGAACATCGTCGACGGCGCCCACGAGATGGTCGCGGGCATGCCGGAATCCTTCAACGTGCTGGTGAAGGAAATCCGCTCGCTTGCCATCAACATGGAACTGGAAGACTGATCGATGTGGCGCGGCGGCACTGACCTGCCGCTGCGCCGATCGACCCCGGTCAACCCGCCATCGACAAAGATTCCTCCTGACGGAGAAACACCATGAAAGACCTGCTCAACCTCTTCAACCAGCAGCGCCAGACGCTGGACTTCGACGCGATCAAGATCGCGCTGGCCTCGCCGGACCTGATCCGTTCGTGGTCCTTCGGCGAAGTGAAGAAGCCGGAAACCATCAACTACCGTACGTTCAAGCCGGAACGCGACGGCCTGTTCTGCTCGGCCATCTTCGGCCCGATCAAGGACTACGAGTGCCTGTGCGGCAAGTACAAGCGCATGAAGCACCGCGGCGTCGTCTGCGAGAAGTGCGGCACGGAAGTGACGCTGGCCAAGGTGCGCCGCGAGCGCATGGGCCACATCGACCTGGCCAGCCCGGTCGCGCACATCTGGTTCCTCAAGTCGCTGCCGTCGCGCATCGGCCTGATGCTGGACATGACCCTGCGCGACATCGAGCGCGTGCTGTATTTCGAAGCCTATGTCGTCACCGAGCCGGGCCTGACCTCGCTCGAACGCCGCCAGCTGCTGACCGAAGAGCAGTTCATGCAGGCGCGCCAGGAACACGGCGACGACTTCGACGCCGCCATGGGCGCCGAGGCCGTCTACGACCTGCTGCGCACGATCGACCTGCAGGCCGAGATGGTGAACCTGCGCGAGGACATCGCCAGCACCGGTTCGGAAACCAAGCTCAAGCGCCTCACCAAGCGCATCAAGCTGATGGAAGCGTTCCTGGAGTCGGGCAACCGTCCGGAATGGATGGTCATGACCGTGCTGCCGGTGCTGCCGCCGGACCTGCGTCCGCTGGTCCCGCTGGACGGCGGCCGCTTCGCGACCTCCGACCTGAATGACCTGTACCGCCGCGTCATCAACCGCAACAACCGCCTGCGCCGCCTGCTGGAGCTCAATGCTCCGGACATCATCGTGCGCAACGAAAAGCGCATGTTGCAGGAGTCGGTTGACGCCCTGATGGACAACGGCCGCCGCGGCCGCGCCATCACCGGCACCAACAAGCGCCCGCTGAAGTCGCTGGCCGACATGATCAAGGGCAAGCAGGGCCGCTTCCGCCAGAACCTGCTGGGCAAGCGCGTCGACTACTCCGGCCGTTCGGTCATCGTGGTCGGTCCGACGCTGCGCCTGCACGAGTGCGGCCTGCCCAAGAAGATGGCGCTGGAGCTGTTCAAGCCGTTCGTGTTCGCCAAGCTGCAGCGTCGCGGCTTGGCCACCACCATCAAGGCCGCCAAGAAGCTGGTCGAGCGCGAAGAAGCCGACGTCTGGGACATCCTGGAAGAGGTCATCCGCGAGCACCCGGTGCTGCTGAACCGCGCGCCGACGCTGCACCGCCTGGGCATCCAGGCGTTCGAGCCCGTGCTGATCGAAGGCAAGGCCATCCAGCTGCACCCGCTGGTCTGCACCGCGTTCAACGCCGACTTCGACGGTGACCAGATGGCCGTCCACGTGCCGCTCTCGCTGGAAGCCCAGCTTGAAGCGCGCGCGCTGATGATGTCCTCCAACAACATCCTGTCGCCGGCCAACGGCGAGCCGATCATCGTGCCGTCGCAGGACGTCGTGCTGGGTCTGTATTACATGACCCGCGCTCTGGAGAACAAGAAGGGCGAGGGCATGGCCTTCGCCAACATCGCCGAGGTCAAGCGCGCCTATGACAACCGCGCCGTCGAGCTGCACGCGAAGGTCAAGGTCCGCATCAGTGGCACTGTGATCGACGAGGAAGGTGGCCGCAGCCAGCAGACCAGCATCGTGGAGACCACGATCGGTCGTGCGCTGCTCGCCGAGATCCTGCCGGAAGGCCTGCCGTTCGCGCTGGTCAATACCGAGTTGAACAAGAAGGCCATCAGCCGCCTGATCAACTCCAGCTACCGCATGCTGGGCCTGAAGGACACGGTCGTGTTCGCCGACAAGCTGATGTACACCGGCTTCGCGTACGCCACGCGCGCCGGCGTCTCCATCGGCATCGACGACATGCTGATCCCGTCCGAGAAGAAGGGCATCCTGGGCGAAGCCGAACAGGAAGTGCTGGAAATCCAGGAGCAGTACCAAAGCGGTCTGGTCACCGCCGGCGAGCGCTACAACAAGGTGGTCGACATCTGGTCGCGCACCAACGAGCGCATCGCCAAGGCGATGATGGACACCATCGGTACCGACAAGGTGCAGAACGCCAAGGGCGAGACCATCAACGAGAAGTCGATGAACTCGCTGTACATCATGGCCGACTCCGGCGCCCGTGGTAGCCAGGCGCAGATCCGCCAGCTGGCCGGCATGCGCGGCCTGATGGCCCGTCCCGACGGCTCGATCATCGAGACGCCCATCAAGGCGAACTTCCGCGAAGGCCTGAACGTGCAGGAGTACTTCAACTCCACGCACGGTGCCCGTAAGGGTCTGGCCGATACCGCGTTGAAGACGGCGAACTCCGGTTACCTGACCCGTCGCCTGGTCGACGTGGCGCAGGACGTGGTGATCACCGAGGTCGACTGTGGCGGCACCGAAGGCCTCACCATGACCCCGATCGTGGAAGGTGGCGACGTGGTCGAGCCGCTGCGCGACCGCGTGCTGGGACGTATCGTGGCCGAGGACGTGTTCCTGCCGGGCAACGACGAGGATCCGATCGTCACCCGCAACACGCTGCTCGACGAAGCGTGGGTGCAGAAGCTGGAAGATGCGGGCGTGCAGGCCCTGAAGGTGCGTTCCACCATCACCTGCGAATCCAACTTCGGCGTCTGCGCGCACTGCTACGGCCGTGACCTGGCCCGTGGCCACATCGTCAACATCGGTGAAGCGGTCGGCGTCATCGCCGCGCAGTCGATCGGCGAGCCCGGCACCCAGCTGACCATGCGTACGTTCCACATCGGTGGTGCCGCATCGCGTGCCGCTGCCGTGGACAACATCACCGTCAAGACGACCGGCTCGATCAAGTTCAACAACCTGAAGTTCGTCGAGCACGCGAACGGCAGCTTGGTCGCGGTCTCGCGTTCGGGCGAACTGTCGGTACTCGACGGCCATGGTCGCGAGCGCGAGCGCTACAAGCTGCCCTACGGCGCCACCATCAACGTCAAGGACGGCGACCAGATCACCGCCGGCCAGGCCGTGGCCAACTGGGATCCGCATAACCACCCGATCGTGTCGGAAGTGGCCGGTTTCGTGCGCTTCGTGGACTTCGTGGACGGCGTTACCGTCATCGAGAAGACCGACGACCTGACCGGCCTGGCCTCGCGCGAGATCACCGATCCGAAGCGTCGCGGTTCGCAGGGCAAGGACCTGCGTCCGATCGTCCGCATCGTGGACAAGGACGGCAAGGACCTCAGCATCCCCGGTACCGACCTGCCGGCGCAGTACCTGCTGCCGCCGCGCTCGATCGTCAATCTGCAGGACGGCGCGCCCGTCGGCGTGGGTGACGTGGTCACCAAGGTGCCGCAGGAAGCGTCGAAGACCCGCGACATCACCGGTGGTCTGCCGCGCGTCGCCGACCTGTTCGAAGCCCGCAAGCCGAAGGACCCGGCGATCCTGGCCGAGCGCTCCGGCGTCATCAGCTTCGGCAAGGACACCAAGGGCAAGCAGCGCCTGATCATCAAGGACACCGATGGTTCGGAGCACGAGGAACTGATCCCGAAGTTCCGCCAGATCATCGTGTTCGAAGGCGAGCACGTGGCCAAGGGCGAAACCATCGTGGACGGCGAGCCGAGCCCGCAGGACATCCTGCGTCTGCTGGGTGTCGAGCCGCTGGCGGCGTATCTGGTCAAGGAAATCCAGGACGTCTACCGCCTGCAGGGCGTGAAGATCAACGACAAGCACATCGAGGTCATCACCCGCCAGATGCTGCGCAAGGTGGAAATCACCGACGCCGGCAACAGCAAGTTCCTGGCCGGCGAGCAGGTCGAGAAGCAGCGTTTCATCGAAGAAAACGCCAAGCTGCTGGCCCGCAACGAGCTGCCCGCGAAGTACGATCCGGTCCTGCTGGGCATCACCAAGGCCTCGTTGGCGACCGAGTCGTTCATCTCGGCGGCGTCGTTCCAGGAGACCACCCGCGTGCTGACCGAAGCGGCCGTCCGCGGCACCCGCGACACGCTGCGCGGCCTGAAGGAAAACGTCATCGTCGGCCGGCTCATCCCGGCCGGCACCGGCCTGGCGTACCACAACCAGCGCCGCCGCAATGCTTCCGGCCTGACCGAGGCGGAAGTGAATGCCCTGTCGGGCGGCAGCACCGAGTCCGCCCCGGCGGCTGCGGCCGTGGCCACCGACGAAGCCGGCGAGGAGTCCAGCGCCAGCTAAACCGTACTACCTGACGGCCCTCGGGCCGTCCCAGACCACGAAAAGAGGCGCAGGACGCGCCTCGTTTTCGGCCCAGGAAGGGCGGGATCGCAGTCAGTTGGCAGGCACCCACCTCCGTCGCGTTGACGGTCGGGCGGGTTGCCGGCTATACTTTTCCGTCTAGGTGGGCCGTCATACGGCCTGCCTTCGTTTTCATGTCAAACAAGGCTCCGGCCTTCACACGAAGAATCCACTATGGCAACCGTCAATCAGCTGGTCCGCAAGCCGCGGCAGGCCCCCACGTACAAGAGCCAGTCGCCCGCGCTGGACAACTGCCCGCAGCGTCGCGGCGTGTGCACCCGTGTCTATACGACCACCCCGAAGAAGCCGAACTCGGCGCTTCGCAAGGTCGCCAAGGTGCGCCTGACCAACCAGGAAGAAATCATCAGCTACATCGGCGGTGAAGGCCACAACCTGCAGGAGCACTCCGTGGTGCTCGTGCGCGGCGGCCGTGTGAAGGACCTGCCGGGCGTGCGCTACCACACCGTGCGCGGCTCGCTCGACGCCTCGGGCGTCGCCAAGCGTCGCCAGGGCCGTTCCAAGTACGGCGCCAAGCGTCCCAAGGCTTAAGGAAAAAGAATCATGTCGCGCAAAGGCTCTGCCCCCCAACGTGAAATCCTGCCGGACCCCAAGCACGGCAGCCAGACGATTGCCCGCTTCATCAACATGGTGATGCTGAGCGGCAAGAAGTCGGTCGCCGAGAAGATCGTCTACGGCGCCATGGACGTCATCGGCGAAAAGAACCCCAACGCCCTCGAGCTGGTCGAGAAGGCGCTGGACAACGTGTCCCCGGCCGTCGAAGTGAAGTCGCGCCGCGTCGGCGGTGCCACCTACCAGGTGCCGGTCGAAGTGCGTTCGTCGCGCCGCATGGCGCTGGCGATGCGCTGGCTGATCGAGTCCGCGCGCAAGCGTGGCGAGAACACCATGCCGCGCAAGCTGGCTGCCGAACTGCTGGACGCCTCCGAGAACCGTGGCGGCGCCATCAAGAAGCGTGAAGAGACCCACCGCATGGCGGAAGCGAACAAGGCGTTCGCGCACTACCGCTGGTAACGGCCTCCGGACCCTTGCAAGCAAGGGTCATCGGCACCATCTAGGTGCCACCTGGGGCGCGTATTCCGCGCTCCGCACCGAAGGCCGCCGAAAGGCGGCGTTCGGCCATCTGAAGATCCGCCCTCCACGGAAGGCCCCCGCATCCTGCTGGCCCTCCATCAGAAAAGAGAGACTGTCGTGGCTCGCACCACTCCCATCGAGCGTTACCGCAATTTCGGCATCATGGCGCACATCGACGCCGGCAAGACCACCACGTCCGAGCGCATCCTGTTCTACACCGGCGTCAGCCACAAGATCGGTGAAGTGCACGACGGTGCCGCGACCATGGACTGGATGGAGCAGGAGCAGGAGCGCGGCATCACCATCACGTCCGCCGCCACCACGGCGTTCTGGACGGGCATGGACAAGTCCCTGCCGCAGCACCGCTTCAACATCATCGACACCCCCGGCCACGTCGACTTCACCATCGAAGTCGAGCGTTCGCTGCGCGTGCTCGACGGCGCGGTGTTCGTGCTGTGCGCCGTCGGCGGCGTGCAGCCGCAGTCCGAGACCGTGTGGCGCCAGGCGAACAAGTACGCCGTGCCGCGCCTCGCGTTCGTCAACAAGATGGACCGTACCGGTGCCGACTTCTTCAAGGTCGTCGACCAGCTGAAGACGCGTCTGGGTGCGTACCCGGTGCCGATGCAGGTGCCGGTCGGTGCCGAAGACGGCTTCGAGGGCGTCATCGACCTGCTCAAGATGAAGTACATCCACTGGGACGTTGCTTCGCAGGGCACCAAGTTCGAGTACCGCGACATTCCTGCCGAGCTGGCCGACAAGGCCGCGGCGGACCGTGCCTTCATGGTCGAAGCGGCCGCGGAAGCCAGCGAAGAGCTGATGGACAAGTACCTCAATGAGGGCGACTTGTCCGAGGCCGAGATCATCGCCGGCCTGCGCGAGCGCACGCTGAAGGTGGAAGTGATTCCGGTCTACTGCGGCTCCGCGTTCAAGAACAAGGGCGTGCAGGCCATGCTCGACGGCGTGATCCAGCTGCTGCCGTCGCCGACCGATCGTCCGCCGGTGCAGGGCATCGACGAGAACGAGAAGGAAGACAGCCGCAAGGCGGGCGACAACGAGCCGTTCTCGGCGCTGGCGTTCAAGATCATGACGGACCCGTTCGTGGGTTCGCTGACGTTCTTCCGCGTCTACTCGGGCGTGCTGAACTCCGGCGACGCCGTGTACAACCCGGTCAAGTCGAAGAAGGAGCGCGTGGGCCGCATCCTGCAGATGCACTCCAACCAGCGCGACGAGATCAAGGAAGTGCGTGCCGGCGACATCGCGGCGGCGGTCGGCCTGAAGGACGTCACCACGGGTGACACGCTGTGCTCGCTCGACCACATCATCACGCTCGAGCGCATGGTGTTCCCGGAACCCGTCATCTCGATGGCGGTGGAGCCGAAGACCAAGTCCGATCAGGAAAAGATGGGTCTGGCCCTGGGCCGCCTGGCGCAGGAAGATCCCTCGTTCCGCGTCAAGACGGACGAAGAATCCGGCCAGACGATCATCTCGGGCATGGGCGAGCTGCACCTGGAAATCCTGGTGGACCGCATGAAGCGCGAGTTCAACGTGGAAGCCAACGTCGGCAAGCCGCAGGTGGCCTACCGCGAGACCATCCGCAAGTCGGTCAAGCAGGACGGCAAGTTCGTGCGCCAGTCGGGCGGTCGCGGCCAGTACGGCCACATCGTCATCGAAATGTCGCCGGTCGAGCGTGGCGTGGGCTTCTCGTACGAGAGCGCCATCGTCGGCGGCGTCGTGCCGAAGGAATACGTGGCTGCCGCGGGCAAGGGCATCGAAGACGCCATGAAGAGCGGCCCGCTGGCCGGCTTCCCGGTGGTCGACATCGCCATCAAGGCCGTGGACGGTTCGTTCCATGACGTCGACTCCAACGAAATGGCGTTCAAGGTCGCCGGCTCGATGGCCTTCAAGGAAGCTTTCAGCAAGGCCCAGCCGGTCCTGCTGGAGCCGATGATGAAGGTCGAGATCGTCACCCCGGAAGACTATCTGGGCGACGTGATGGGCGACGTGAGCCGTCGTCGCGGCATCCTGCAGGGTCAGGACGACAGTCCGTCCGGCAAGGTGATCGCCGCGATGGTGCCGCTGGGCGAAATGTTCGGCTACGCCACCACGCTGCGTTCGATGTCGCAGGGTCGCGCCACGTTCTCGATGGAGTTCGACCACTACGCGGAAGCGCCGGCCAACATCGCCGACGCGGTCGTCAAGAAGAACTAAGAGTTGGGGCAGGGCATTGCGATCGCGATGCCCTGCATTCCCGTCACGAATCACGCATAACAAGGTAGAAGACAATGGCAAAGGGTAAGTTCGAACGCACCAAGCCCCACGTGAACGTGGGCACGATTGGTCACGTTGACCACGGCAAGACGACGCTGACGGCGGCGCTGACGAAGATCGGCGCGGAGCGTTTCGGTGGCGAGTTCAAGGCCTATGACGCGATCGACGCGGCGCCGGAAGAGAAGGCGCGCGGCATCACGATCTCCACGGCCCACGTGGAATACGAATCCGCCTCGCGCCACTACGCGCACGTGGATTGCCCCGGCCACGCCGACTACGTGAAGAACATGATCACCGGTGCCGCCCAGATGGACGGCGCGATCCTGGTGTGCTCGGCCGCTGACGGCCCGATGCCGCAGACCCGCGAGCACATCCTGCTCTCGCGCCAGGTCGGCGTGCCGTACATCGTCGTGTTCCTGAACAAGGCCGACATGGTGGACGACGCCGAGCTGCTCGAGCTGGTGGAAATGGAAGTCCGTGAGCTGCTGAGCAAGTACGAGTTCCCGGGCGACGACACCCCGATCATCTCGGGCTCGGCCCGTCTGGCGCTGGAAGGCGACCAGAGCGAAATCGGCGTGCCGGCGATCCTGAAGCTGGTCGATGCGCTGGACACCTGGATCCCGACCCCGGAACGCGACGTCGACAAGCCGTTCCTGATGCCGGTGGAAGACGTGTTCTCGATCTCGGGCCGCGGCACCGTGGTGACCGGTCGTATCGAGCGCGGCGTGATCAAGGTGGGCGAGGAAATCGAAATCGTCGGTATCCGTCCGACCCAGAAGACCACGGTCACGGGCGTGGAAATGTTCCGCAAGCTGCTGGACCAGGGCCAGGCGGGCGACAACGCCGGTCTGCTGCTGCGCGGCACCAAGCGTGACGACGTGGAGCGTGGCCAGGTGCTGGCCAAGCCGGGTTCGATCACCCCGCACACCGAGTTCGAAGCCGAAGTCTACGTGCTGAGCAAGGACGAAGGCGGCCGTCACACCCCGTTCTTCAAGGGCTACCGTCCGCAGTTCTACTTCCGCACGACCGACATCACGGGCGCCGTGACCCTGCCGGAAGGCGTGGAAATGGTGATGCCGGGCGACAACATCAAGATGGTGGTCACCCTGATCAACCCGGTGGCGATGGACGAAGGCCTGCGCTTCGCGATCCGCGAAGGCGGCCGTACGGTCGGCGCCGGCGTGGTGGCCAAGATCATCAAGTAAGCCCCTGCGGTCCCGGCGAGGACTCGCCGGACAGCGACAAGGGCGGACCGGAACCTCGGTCCGCCTTTTGTTTGCAGAAATCCATCCGTGATGGGGTGGAAATGCTGCAAAACGGCAAAACATGCGCTATGATGCGCGCCCCTTGAAAGCCGCTTGGCCCGATAGGAATCGCTTGATCCGCCAGCGCCCCCTGGGAGGCCGTTGGTTCTACCGCGAAAAGAGGTGCAGGAAGTGCCTCGTGTTCGCCAGACACGGAGTGTCGCGTGCCTTCCTGCAGGCCTTCGGGTCGGGCGGGGTGCCCCGGTGGTTGACGGGGTGCGTCACGCGTCCTATACTTTCATGTCTGGGCGGGCCGGTTTACCGGCCTGCCTAGTTTTTCAGGAAGATCCCCAGCCGATTCCGGCACTTTCCGTCCGTGGAGTTCACGCGGTCGGTGGGGGGCTGGAACAGCTTGGACTAACCGGGGCAAGGCATCCCAGAGGCCGCGCCCGTCGCTCTTTAACGAAGGAAATTTCCGTCATGGCGGACCAAAAGATCCGAATCCGGCTCAAGGCGTACGATCATCGTCTGATCGACCGCTCGGCCAGCGAGATCGTCGAGACAGCCAAGCGGACCGGCGCGCAAGTGCGCGGCCCGATCCCGCTGCCGACCAAGATCGAGCGCTACACCATCCTGGTTTCCCCGCACGTCGACAAGGACGCGCGTGACCAGTACGAAACCCGCACGCACAAGCGCGTGCTCGACATCGTCGATCCCAACGACAAGACCGTGGACGCGCTGATGAAGCTCGAGCTCGCGGCTGGCGTCGACGTGCAGATCAAGCTGACCTGAGGCCCACGACCATGACCGCGAAGAAATATTCGTTGGGTCTCGTCGGCCGCAAGGCTGGCATGACCCGCGTGTTCACCGAAGATGGCAAGTCCATTCCGGTGACGCTGATCGAAGCTACCCCGAACCGCATCACCCAGATCAAGACCCCGGAAGCCGACGGCTACAGCGCCGTGCAGGTCGCCGTGGGCAGCCGTCGCGCCTCGCTGATCACCAAGCCGGTCGCCGGTCACCTGGCCAAGGCCAAGGTCGAAGCCGGTCGTGGCCTGTGGGAGCTGCGCGTGGAAGCCGACAAGCTGGGCGACTTCACCGTCGGCGGCGAGATCAAGGCTGACATCTTCGAAGTCGGCCAGATCGTCGACGTCCAGGGCGTCACCAAAGGCAAGGGCTTCCAGGGCACCATCAAGCGCTGGAACTTCCGCATGGGCGACGCCACCCACGGTAACTCGCTGTCGCATCGCGCGCCGGGTTCGCTGGGTCAGCGTCAGACGCCGGGTCGCGTGTTCCCGGGCAAGAAGATGTCGGGCCACATGGGTGCCGTGCAGCAGAGCACGCAGAACCTGGAAGTCGTCCGCGTGGACGCCGAGCGCGGCCTGATCGCCGTTCGCGGCGCCGTGCCGGGTGCGCCGGGTGGCGACGTGATCGTGCGTCCGGCGAGCAAGGGTTGAGGAGAACGACCATGGAACTAGCCATTACAGGTAGCGCCAACAAGCTGTCGGTCTCCGACGACGTGTTCGGCCGCGAGTTCAGCGAAGATCTGGTCCACCAGGTCGTCGTTGCCTACCGCAACGCCGGTCGTGCCGGCACCAAGGCGCAGAAGACGCGCGCCGAAGTGAACGGCACCACCAAGAAGTCCAAGAAGCAGAAGGGTGGCGGTGCTCGTCACGGTGCCCTGACCGCGCCGATCTTCGTCGGCGGCGGCGTGACCTTCGCGGCCAAGCCGCGCAGCTTCGCGCAGAAGGTCAACCGCAAGATGTACCGCGCGGCCATCAGCTCGATCCTGTCCGAGCTGAACCGCCAGAACCGCCTGAAGGTCGTGGAAGCGTTCGATGTGGACGCCACCAAGACCAGCGCCCTGGTTGAAAAGCTGAAGGGCCTGGACCTGGGTCGGCGTCCGCTGATCGTCACCGAAGATGCCTCCGAGCACCTGTACCTGTCCGCCCGCAACCTTCCCTACGTGGAAGTGCGCGACGTGCAGGGCCTGGACCCGGCAGCGCTGGTCGGTGCCGACTCCGTGCTGATCACGGCCGACGCCGTCAAGAAGATCGAGGAGTGGCTGGCATGATCAGCAACGAAAAGATTTTTGCCGTGCTGCGTGCTCCGCGCGTCTCCGAAAAGACCGTGCGCCTGCAGGAACTCTCCAACCAATACGTCTTCGAAGTCTCGAACGATGCCACCAAGGCCGATGTGAAGGCCGCGGTCGAGCAGCTGTTCGACGTCAAGGTCGAGACGGTCAACGTGGTCAACGTCAAGGGCAAGAACAAGTCCTTCCGTAACCGCGCCGGCCGCCGCGGCGACTGGCGCAAGGCGTACGTGCGTCTGGCCGATGGTCAGGCCATCGACGTGTCGGCCAAGGCCTGAGGTAGACCCACATGCCATTGATGAAATTCAAGCCCACCTCCCCCGGTCGCCGTTCGGCGGTCCGCGTGGTGACGCCCGACCTGCACAAGGGTGCTCCGCATGCTGCGCTGCTCGAGAAGCAGAGCAAGTCCGGCGGTCGCAACCACCACGGTCGCATCACCACCCGTCATATCGGCGGTGGCCACAAGCAGCATTACCGCATCATCGACTTCAAGCGCGACAAGGAAGGCATCCCGGCGCGTGTGGAGCGGATCGAATACGATCCCAACCGCACCGCGCACATCGCGCTGCTGTGCTACGTCGATGGCGAGCGTCGCTACATCATCGCCCCGAAGGGCCTGAAGGCCGGTGACCAGGTCATCGCCGGTAGCGATGCCCCGATCAAGGCCGGCAACACGCTGCCGCTGCGCAATATCCCGGTCGGTACGACGATCCACGGCATCGAGCTGAAGCCCGGCAAGGGCGCACAGATCGCCCGCGCCGCCGGCGCCGCCGTGCAGCTGGTCGCCCGCGAGCAGGGCTTCGCCACGCTGCGCCTCCGCTCCGGCGAAATGCGCAAGGTGCAGGTCGAGTGCCGCGCCACGGTTGGCGAAGTCGGCAACGACGAGCACAGCCTGGAGAAGCTCGGCAAGGCCGGTGCGAAGCGCTGGCGTGGTATCAAGCCGACCGTCCGCGGTGCGGCCATGAACCCGGTCGACCACCCGCACGGTGGTGGTGAAGCCAAGGCCGGCCAGGGTAATCCGCATCCGGTCACCCCGTGGGGTGTGCCGACCAAGGGTTACAAGACGCGCAAGAACAAGCGCACGCAGCAATTCATCGTCCGCGATCGTAGGGGCTAATCGACCATGGCACGTTCACTCAAGAAGGGCCCGTTCGTCGATCACCACCTCGTCAAGAAGGTGGAGGCCGCGGGCGGCAGCAAGAAGCCGATCAAGACCTGGTCGCGCCGTTCGATGATCCTGCCGGAAATGGTGGGCTTCACGATCGCCATCCACAACGGCAAGAACCACGTTCCGGTGCTGGTCAACGAGAACATGGTCGGCCACAAGCTCGGCGAATTTGCCGTCACCCGTACCTTCAAGGGTCACGGTGGCGACAAGAAAGCCGGCGGCAAGAAGTAAGGAGAGATGACCATGGAAGCGAAAGCCATCCTGCGCACTGCGCGCATCTCCCCCCAGAAGGCCCGCCTGGTCGCTGACCAGGTGCGTGGCCTGCCGGCCGAACGCGCCGTCAACCTGCTGAAGTTCTCGGACAAGAAGGCTGCCCACCTGATCAAGAAGGTCGTGGAGTCCGCCATCGCCAACGCCGAGAACAACCAGGGCGCCGACGTCGACGAGCTGAAGGTCAAGACCATCATGGTCGACGAAGGTCCGATGCTGAAGCGTTTCATGGCCCGCGCCAAGGGCCGTGGCACCCGCATTCTGAAGCGCACCAGCCACATCACCGTGGTCGTGGGCGAGGGCAAATAAGTATGGGTCACAAAGTTCATCCGACCGGTATCCGCCTGGGCATCGCCAAGGACTGGAATTCCAAGTGGTTCGCCAACAAGCGCGACTACGCCGACTACCTCGCCGCGGACCTGAAGGTGCGCGAGATGCTTCGCAAGAAGCTGGCGCAGGCGGGCATTTCCAAGATCCTGATCGAGCGTCCGGCCAAGACCGCCCGCGTGACCATCCACACCGCCCGTCCGGGCGTGGTGATCGGCAAGCGCGGTGAGGACATCGAGAAGCTGCGCAAGGAAGTGAGCGACCTGATGGGCGTCCCGGCGCACATCAACGTCACCGAAGTGCGCAAGCCCGAGCTGGACGCCCAGCTGGTGGCCGAATCGATCGCGCAGCAGCTGGAACGCCGCATCATGTTCCGTCGCGCCATGAAGCGCGCCGTGGGCAATGCGATGCGCCTGGGTGCCCTGGGCATCAAGGTCAACGTCGCTGGCCGCTTGAACGGTGCGGAAATCGCCCGTTCGGAGTGGTACCGCGAAGGCCGCGTGCCGCTGCACACGCTGCGTGCCGACATCGATTACGGTTTTGCCGAGGCGAAGACCACCTACGGCATCATCGGCATCAAGGTGTGGGTCTACAAGGGCGAAATCTTCGATTTCAGCCAGGTGGGTCAGGAGAAGCAGGACGACGCGCGCCCCGAGCGCAGCGAACGTCCGTCGCGCCCGGCTCGTGACCGCGACGCGAGGTAATCAGTCATGTTGCAACCCAAGCGAACCAAGTACCGCAAGATGCACAAGGGCCGTAACGAAGGCCTGAGCTGGAGCGGAAACCTCGTCAGTTTCGGCGAGTACGGCCTGAAGGCCACGGCGCACGGTCAGCTGACCGCGCGCCAGATCGAAGCGGCCCGCCGCTCGATCAGTCGCTACGTCAAGCGCGGCGGCAAGATGTGGATCCGTGTGTTCCCCGACAAGCCGATCACCAAGAAGCCCATCGAAGTTCGAATGGGTTCGGGTAAGGGCAACGTCGAGTACTGGGTCGCCCAGATCCAGCCGGGCCGCATGATCTATGAAATCGAAGGCGTCAGCGAGGACATCGCGCGCGAGGCGTTCCGCCTGGCCGCGGCCAAGCTGTCGGTCACCACCACTTTCGTGACCCGGACGGTGCGCTAATGGAACTCAAGCAACTCCGCGAGAAATCGGCTGACGAGCTGAAGGCCCACCTGACCGAACTGCGCAAGGAGCAATTCTCCCTGCGCATGCAGAAGGTGACCGGCCAGCTGCCGAAGACGCATGAAACCCGCCGGGTCCGTCGCGAGATCGCTCGCGTCAAGACCCTGCTGGGCAGCCAGAAGTAAGGAGCGACCAAGATGAGCGATAACAAAGACAAAGCGCAACGCACCATCGAAGGCCGCGTCGTCAGCAATAAGATGGACAAGACGGTCACCATCCTGGTGGAGCGTCAGGTCAAGCACGCCCTGTACGGCAAGTACATCAAGCGTTCCACGAAGCTGCACGCGCACGACGCGGACAACAGCTGCAAGGAAGGCGACGTGGTGCGCGTGACCGAGATCGCCCCGATGTCCAAGACCAAGAACTGGCGCGTGGTGGAAATCATCACCCGCGCGGCTGAATAAAGGAGATCTGACTCATGATCCAGATGCAGAGCTACCTTGATGCAGCCGACAACTCCGGTGCCAAAGAACTGATGTGCATCAAGGTGCTGGGCGGCTCGAAGCGCCGTTACGCCGGCATCGGCGACATCATCAAGGTGACCGTCAAGGACGCCATCCCGCGTGGCAAGGTCAAGAAGGGCGAAGTCTACGACGCCGTGGTCGTGCGTACCCGCAAGGGTGTCCGTCGTCCCGACGGCTCGCTGATCCGCTTCGATGGCAACGCCGCCGTCCTGCTGAACAACAAGCAGGAGCCGATCGGTACCCGTATCTTCGGGCCCGTGACCCGCGAGCTGCGTTCCGAGAAGTTCATGAAGATCGTTTCGCTCGCGCCTGAAGTGCTCTGAGCGGAGGACATAGAAATGGCAAACCGTATCAAGAAGGGCGACCAGGTCGTCGTCACCGCCGGCAAGGACAAGGGCAAGAAGGGTGATGTGGTGCGTGTGGATGGCGACCGCGTGGTCGTGTCCAACGTCAACGTCGTCAAGCGCCATACCAAGCCGAACCCG
Organism: Pseudoxanthomonas sp. PXM01; assembly: GCF_014851815.1. Taxonomy (GTDB): domain Bacteria; phylum Pseudomonadota; class Gammaproteobacteria; order Xanthomonadales; family Xanthomonadaceae; genus Pseudoxanthomonas_A. The sequence goes on along the minus strand of NZ_JACVAJ010000002.1, from coordinate 518,583 downwards.
CAGGCCGGTGTCGCGGGTGGCGTGGTTGAGAGCGAGCGCTCGATCCACATCTCCAATGTCGCGCTGTTCAACCCGGCAACGGGCAAGGGCGAGCGTATCGGTTTCAAGGTGCTGGAGGATGGACGCAAACTGCGTGTGTTCCGCTCCAGCGGTGAGGCGCTCGACGCCTGAGGAATGAGGACATGACCACCCGTCTCGAAAAAATCTACAAGGAAGAAGTGGCGCCGGCTCTGATGAAGAAGTTCGGCTACACCAATCCGATGGAAGTGCCGAAGATCACCAAGATCACCATCAACATGGGTGTGGGTGAAGCGGCGACCAACAAGAAGATCCTGGAAAACGCCGTGGCCGACCTGGCCAAGATCACCGGCCAGAAGCCGATCACGACCAAGTCCCGCGTGTCGGTGGCTTCGTTCAAGATCCGCGACGGCTGGCCGATCGGCTGCAAGGTCACCCTGCGTCGCGCCAAGATGTACGAATTCCTGGATCGCCTGATCAGCATCTCGCTGCCGCGCGTCCGCGACTTCCGTGGCGTGTCCGGCCGTTCGTTCGACGGTCGCGGCAACTACAACATGGGCGTGAAGGAACAGATCATCTTCCCGGAAATCGACTTCGACGCCGTCGACGCGATCCGCGGCATGGATATCGCCATCACGACGACCGCCAAGAACGACGCCGAAGCCAAGGCGCTGCTCGAAGCGTTCAAGTTCCCGTTCCGCAACTGATTCGCTAGGAAAACGACATCATGGCAAAGACCTCGATGGTCAACCGCGACATCAAGCGGGAAAAGCTGGCCAAGCAGTACGCTGCGAAGCGTGACGCGCTGAAGAAGATCATCTCCAGCCAGAACGCCTCGTACGAAGAGAAGGCCGACGCGGTCGTCAAGCTGCAGAAGCTGCCCCGCGACTCCTCGCCGAGCCGCCAGCGCAACCGCTGCGAGCTGTCCGGTCGTTCGCGTGGCGTGTACCGCAAGTTCGGCCTGGGCCGCAACATGCTGCGCAAGGCCACCATGAACGGCGACGTCCCCGGCCTGCGCAAGGCCAGCTGGTAAGGACGCCAGGGGCGTCCCTCCAGGACTCCCCCGTGGTTTCAAGGACAAGTCCGGCACATGCCGGACTTGTTGTTGTACAATGTTCGGCTCCCGCGGCTTGGCCGGGGGAGGGTCGGGGAACCGGCCGCCCGCCTGGGGGATTCCAGGGACAACGCAAGATTTTCGCGAAAGCGGATATCGGTGCTACTCATAAGGCAGACTCTAATGAGCATGACTGATCCCATCGCCGATATGCTGGTGCGCATTCGCAATGCCGCCGCTGTTGGCAAGCCGACGGTGAAGATGCCGTCCTCCAAGATCAAGACCTCGATCGCCAACGTCCTCAAGGCGGAAGGCTATGTCGGCGACGTCCGCGTGACGAAGACCGAGAACAACAAGGCCGAGCTTGAGATCGTCCTGAAGTATTTCGAAGGCAAGCCGGTCATCGAGAAGCTGAGCCGCGTGTCCCGTTCGGGCCTGCGCCAGTACCGTGGCAAGGCTGAGCTGCCCAAGGTCCTCGGTGGCCTGGGCGTCGCCATCATCTCCACCTCGAAGGGCATCATGACCGATGCGCAGGCCCGTGCGGCCGGCGTGGGTGGTGAAGTCCTGTGCTTCGTGGCCTAAGCGAAGGAGCCCAGACATGTCCCGCGTAGCCAAGAAGCCGATCAATCTCCCCAAGGGCGTCGAACTGAATGCCCAGGGTGAAACCCTCAACGTCAAGGGCCCGAAGGGCACCCTGTCCATCGCCAAGCCGGCCGGCGTCGAACTGAACGTCGACAACGGTACGGTCAACCTGTCGCCGGTCACCCCGGCCGACGACGCCATCACCGGCACCATCCGCGCGATCCTGGCCAACATGGTCAAAGGCGTGTCGGACGGTTTCGAGCGCAAGCTCGAGCTGGTCGGCGTGGGTTACCGCGCTGCGATGCAGGGCAAGGACCTGAACCTGTCGCTGGGTTTCTCCCATCCGATCCTGTTCAAGACGCCGGAAGGCATCACCATCGTCACCCCGACCCAGACCGAAATCCTGGTGCAGGGCGCCGACAAGCAGCGCGTTGGTGAAGTTGCCGCCAAGATCCGCGGTTTCCGTCCGCCGGAACCCTACAAGGGCAAGGGCGTGAAGTACTCCGACGAAACCATCATCCGCAAGGAAGCGAAGAAGGCCTAACCGGGCTTTCGGCTTCGAGGAACCAGATCATGAGCATCAAGAACACCGCCCGCCTGCGCCGTGCCAAGTCGACCCGCGCGCACATCCGCGAACTCGGCGTGCCGCGCCTGTCGGTGCTGCGCACCGGCCAGCACATCTACGCCCAGCTGTTCACCGCCGATGGCTCCAAGGTCATCGCGTCGGCCAACACGCTGCAGGCCGATGTGAAGGATGGCCTGAAGAACGGCAAGAACAGCGATGCCGCTGCCCGCGTGGGCAAGGTCATCGCCGAGCGCGCCAAGGCCGAAGGCATCGAGAAGATCGCATTCGACCGTTCGGGTTACCGCTACCACGGCCGCATCAAGGCCCTGGCCGATGCGGCCCGCGAAGGCGGTCTGCAGTTCTAATCTTGAAAGGCATGGGGGCGACCCCATGCCTTGTCCTGCCGGCGCGGGTTGCGCCGGGCGCGGTTGCTCTTCTGCAGCGACCGTTGCGTCACCGCTCCACACAACAACCATAAGCGGCCAAGCCGTACATACCTCAACCACATAGGAATTCAAGCAATGGCAGAAGAACGTCAGTCGCGGGGTCGCGATCGCGACCGCAACCGCGAAGAGAAAGTCGACGACGGCATGATCGAGAAGCTGGTCGCGGTCAATCGCGTCAGCAAGACCGTCAAGGGCGGTCGCCAGTTCACCTTCACCGCACTGACGGTGGTGGGCGACGGCAACGGCAAGATCGGTTTCGGCTATGGCAAGGCGCGCGAAGTGCCGGTCGCCATCCAGAAGTCGATGGAATACGCCCGTAAGGGCATGCTGAATGTCGATCTGAACAACGGCACCCTGTGGCACCCGGTGAAGGCCGGCCACGGCGCGGCGCGCGTGTTCATGCAGCCGGCGTCGGAAGGTACGGGCGTCATCGCCGGCGGCGCCATGCGCGCCGTGCTGGAAGCGGTCGGCGTGAAGAACGTGCTGGCGAAGGCCGTCGGTTCGCGCAACCCGATCAACCTGGTGCGCGCCACGCTGAAGGGCCTGAGCGACATGCAGTCGCCGACCCGCATTGCGGCCAAGCGCGGCAAGAAGGTGGAGGAACTCCTCAATGGCTAACGAGTCGAACAAGACCGTCAAGGTGCGCCTGGTGCGCGGCCTGCGTGGTTCCCAGTCGCGTCACCGCCTGTCGGTGAAGGCGCTGGGCCTGAACAAGCTCAACGATGTGCGTGAACTGAAGGACAGCCCGCAGGTGCGCGGCCTGATCGCCAAGGTTCACTACCTCGTCAAGGTCGAGGAGTAATCAACATGCGTCTCAACACACTGAAGCCCGCCGACGGCGCCCGCACCGAACGCACCCGCGTCGGCCGCGGTATCGGTTCCGGCCTGGGCAAGACCGCCGGTCGCGGCCACAAGGGCTCGTTCGCACGCGCTGGTAAGGGCAAGATCAAGGCGAAGTTCGAAGGCGGCCAGATGCCGCTGATCAAGCGTCTGCCGAAGGTCGGTTTCCGCTCCAAGCTGAAGCTGGATTGCGCCGAAGTGCTGTCGTACCAGCTCGAGAAGCTGGAAGCCGGCGAGATCGACTTCGCCGCGCTGCGTGCCGCCAAGCTGGTGCCCAGCACCGCCAAGCGCGCCAAGATCGTCAAGAAGGGCGAGCTGACCAAGAAGTTCGTGCTGAAGGGCGTGGCCGCCACGGCCGGTGCCAAGGCCGCCATCGAGGCTGCCGGCGGCAGCGTGCAGGAGTAACGGACGCATGGCGCAGGGTAATGCCGCCGGTGCACTGGCAGGCGCAGGCAAGTTCACTGAACTTCGCCAGCGCCTGCTGTTCGTCCTGGGTGCGCTGATCGTCTACCGGATCGGCTGTTTCATCCCGGTCCCGGGCGTCAATCCCGATGCCATGCTTGCGATGATGCAGGCGCAGGGCGGCGGCATCGTGGACATGTTCAACATGTTCTCGGGCGGCGCCCTGCACCGTTTCAGCATCTTCGCGCTGAACGTCATGCCCTACATCTCGGCATCGATCGTGATGCAGCTGGGCGTGCACATCTTCCCCAGCCTGAAAGCGCTGCAGAAGGAAGGCGAGTCCGGTCGCCGCAAGATCACCCAGTACTCGCGCATCGGTGCCGTGCTGCTGGCGATCGTGCAGGGCGGCAGTATCGCCACCGCGCTGCAGAACCAGGTTGCGCCGGGCGGCATGCCGGTGGTCTACGCGCCGGGCATGGGCTTCGTGCTGACCGCCGTTGTGGCACTGACCGCGGGCACCATCTTCCTGATGTGGATCGGTGAGCAGGTCACCGAGCGCGGCATCGGCAACGGTGTTTCGCTGATCATCTTTGCGGGCATCGTGGCCGGCCTGCCGGGTGCGGTCATCCAGACGGTCGGCGCTTTCCGCGACGGCACGCTCAGCTTCATTTCGCTGCTGATCATCGCGGTGGTGGTGCTGGGCTTCACGTTCCTGGTTGTGTTCGTGGAGCGCGGACAGCGACGGATCACGGTGAATTACGCGCGCCGCCAGGGCGGTCGCAACGCGTACATGAACCAGACCTCGTTCCTGCCGCTGAAGCTCAACATGGCTGGCGTGATCCCGCCGATCTTCGCCTCCAGCATCCTGGCCTTCCCGGCTACGCTGGCGATGTGGTCCGGCCAGAACAGTGGTGCCACCACGTGGCTGCAGCGCATCTCCAATGCGCTCGCCCCGGGTGAGCCGCTGCACATGATCGTGTTCGCCGCGATGATCATCGGCTTCGCGTTCTTCTACACGGCGCTGGTGTTCAACTCGCAGGAAACCGCCGAGAACCTGAAGAAGTCGGGCGCACTGATCCCGGGTATCCGTCCGGGCAAGGCGACCGCCGACTACGTCGACGGCGTGCTGACCCGCCTGACGGCGATCGGTTCGATGTACCTGGTGGCGGTCTGCCTGCTGCCGGAAGTGATGCGCACGCAGCTGAACACCTCGTTCTACTTCGGCGGTACGTCGCTGCTGATCGTGGTGGTGGTGGTGATGGACTTCATCGCGCAGATCCAGGCGCACCTGATGTCGCACCAGTACGAGAGCCTGTTGAAGAAGGCCAACCTGAAGGGTGGTTCGCGGGGCGGTCTTGCCCCCCGCAACTGAGATATAATTGCGGGCTTACCGCACCAGTCCGGCCCTCATGGCCGGCTGACTTAGATGGGCGGCCCCCGCAGCGATCCGGTGCGGGGGTGCGAACCGGCCAGTCCCTGCGCCAGAGTAGCGCGGGCGGGGCGGGACCAGGGGAGACCCCGGTCCTGCGCCAGGCAGGTTCCGGCGCCGGAGCATGGGCACACTCCCCATGCCGGTCCAACGTCGGCTCTGCCGGCATGGGCTTCCCGTAAACACCGGATCTTGTTAGAATTTCCAGTTCACTCCGCCTGTCTGCGCGAATCCCGCCCGGGATGACCGTACACGGGCCAATACTCACAGTTGGAGAACCGCGTCATGGCGCGTATTGCAGGTGTCAACCTGCCTGCCCAGAAGCATGTCTGGGTCGGTTTGCAAAGCATTTTCGGCATTGGCCGTACCCGTTCCAAGAAGGTCTGCGAAGCCGCTGGCGTCGTGTCGACCACCAAGATCCGCGACCTGTCGGAGCCGGAAGTCGAGCGCCTGCGCGCCGAAGTCGGCAAGTACGTGGTCGAGGGCGACCTGCGCCGTGAAGTCGGCATCGCGATCAAGCGCCTGATGGACCTGGGTTGCTATCGCGGTCTGCGCCACCGTCGCGGCCTGCCGCTGCGTGGCCAGCGCACCCGCACCAATGCCCGCACCCGCAAGGGTCCGCGCAAAGCCATCAAGAAGTAAGGGGCGACCATCATGGCCAAGCCAGCTGCTGCCAAAGTCAAGAAGAAGATCAAGCGCGTCATCACCGACGGCGTCGCCCACGTCCACGCTTCTTTCAACAACACCATCGTCACCATCACCGACCGCCAGGGCAATGCGCTCTCGTGGGCGACCTCGGGTGGTGCCGGTTTCCGCGGTTCCCGCAAGTCCACGCCGTTTGCGGCGCAGGTCGCTGCCGAAAAGGCCGGCCGTGCAGCTCTGGACTACGGCGTGAAGTCGCTGGAAGTCCGCATCAAGGGCCCGGGTCCGGGTCGTGAGTCGGCCGTGCGTTCGTTGAACAACGTGGGCTACAAGATCACCAACATCATCGACGTGACGCCGATCCCGCACAACGGGTGCCGTCCGCCGAAAAAGCGTCGCGTCTAAGGGGGCGATAAGAAATGGCTCGTTATATCGGTCCTACCTGTAAGCTCGCGCGCCGCGAAGGCGCCGACCTGTCGCTCAAGAGCCCGGCCCGTGCGCTGGACTCGAAGTGCAAGCTGGAGCAGAAGCCCGGCCAGCACGGCGCGACCGCCCGCAAGGGCAAGCTGTCCGACTACGCCACCCAGCTGCGCGAGAAGCAGAAGGTCAAGCGTATCTACGGCCTGCTGGAGCGTCAGTTCCGCAACTACTACAAGAAGGCCTCGACCAAGAAGGGCAATACCGGCGAGAACCTGCTGCAGCTGCTGGAAACCCGTCTCGACAACGTCATCTACCGCATGGGCTTCGCCGTGACCCGTCCGGCCGCCCGCCAGCTGGTCTCGCACCGTGGCGTGCTGGTCAATGGCAAGCCGGTCAACCTGCCGTCCTACCAGGTGAAGGCCGGTGACGCGATCGCGCTGTCCGAGAAGGCCCAGAAGCAGCTCCGCGTGCAGGAGTCGCTGACGGTTGCCGAGCAGCTCGACCTGAACCCGTCGTGGGTTGAAGTCGACGCCAAGAAGTTCAGCGGCGTGTTCAAGGCGGTTCCGGCGCGTTCGGACCTGCCCGCCGACATCAACGAAGCGCTGATCGTCGAGTTGTACTCGAAGTAATTCATTCACGCACCCCCGGGCGACCGGGGGACCGCAGGAGACAAAGCAACATGACGGGTATTACTCAGCAAGTGCTGCGCCCCCGCGGCCCGCAGATCGAGCGCCTGACCGGTAATCGCGCGAAGGTGGTCATCGAACCGCTGGAGCGTGGTTACGGCCATACGCTCGGCAATGCGTTGCGCCGCGTGCTGCTGTCGTCGATCCCCGGCTTCGCAATCACCGAAGTCGAGATCGATGGCGTGCTGCACGAATACAGCACCATCGAAGGCATGCAGGAAGACGTGCTGGAAGTGCTGTTGAACCTGAAGGATGTGGCCATCCGCATCCACAGCGGCGACTCCTCCACGCTGAGCCTGGCCAAGCAGGGCCCGGGCGTGGTCACCGCCGGCGACATCAAGACCGACCACAACGTCGAGATCCTGAATCCGGAACTGGTCATCTGCAACCTGACCAAGGACACGGCGCTGAACATGCGCCTGAAGATCGAGCGTGGTTTCGGCTACCAGCCTGCCGCTGCCCGTCGTCGTCCGGACGAAGAGACCCGTGCGATCGGCCGTCTGGTGCTGGACGCCTCGTTCTCGCCGGTCCGTCGCGTCGCGTACGCGGTGGAAGCCGCGCGCGTCGAGCAGCGCACCGACCTGGACAAGCTGGTCCTGGACATCGAAACCAACGGCACGATCGATGCCGAGGAAGCCGTGCGCACCGCCGCCGACATCCTCAGCGACCAGCTGTCGGTGTTCGGTGACTTCACGCACCGCGACCGCGGCGCGCCGAAGCAGGCGGCCAGCGGCGTGGATCCGGTGCTGCTGCGCCCGATCGACGACCTGGAGCTGACCGTGCGTTCGGCCAACTGCCTGAAGGCCGAGAGCATCTACTACATCGGCGACCTGATCCAGAAGACGGAAGTCGAACTGCTCAAGACCCCGAACCTCGGCAAGAAGTCGCTGACCGAGATCAAGGAAGTCCTGGCGCAGCGCGGCCTGTCGCTGGGCATGAAGCTGGAGAACTGGCCGCCGGCCGGTGTCGCCCAGCACGGCATGCTTGGTTGATGAAGTGATACGGAACTCCCGCGTTCGCGCGGGAGTTCTGTTGTTTCAAAGGTTCTACCTCGTCGACGGACCTGAAGGCCCGCGACGCTCCGGTCAAGGATGGCCGGTCCGGACCACCCGCAGTCCACTGCTTCAACGCCAGGATGGCGACAGCGAAATCCAACGTCCCATCATTCAACAGGAATCCAATCCATGCGCCACCAGAAAGCCGGTCGCAAGTTCAACCGCACCAGCGCCCATCGCGAAGCGATGTTCCGCAACATGGCCGCCTCGCTGATCAAGCACGGCCTGATCAAGACCACCCTGCCGAAGGCCAAGGAACTGCGCCGCGTCGCCGAGCCGCTGATCACCCTCGGCAAGATCGATGGCGTGGCCAACCGCCGCCTGGCGTTTTCGCGTCTGCGCGACAAGGAAGCCGTCGGCACGCTGTTCACCACCCTCGGCCCGCGCTACCAGTCGCGCCCGGGTGGTTACCTGCGCATCCTGAAGTGCGGCTTCCGCGCCGGCGACAACGCCCCGATGGCGTACGTCGAGCTGGTCGACCGCCCGGAAGCGGCGGCCGAGTAAGCCTCGCGCCCTGCAGGACACCAGAAACCCCGGCGAATGCCGGGGTTTTTGTTTCCAGATGGGTGTCGACGTGTCCCGGCGGATGCGGCAGATCGCCGCAAGGTGACGTACGGCCCATTACGCGTGGATAATGCGGGCAAGACCTCATGCCACCGGTGCCGATGAATCCTCTTCGCTGGAGTTTCCGCGCGCAGTGCTTCCTGGGTTTCGCGATCTGCGCGGGCCTGCTGGGTTATGCGCTGTACGTGCAGTTCGTTCACCAGTTGGAGCCGTGCCCGTTCTGCATCTTCCAGCGTCTGGCCTTCGCCGCGACGGGCGTGATGTTCCTGCTCGGGGCGCTGCATGGCCCGCGGCGGCCGGGCGGGCGCAAAGCGTACGGTGTGCTGGCCTTCCTCGGCGCGGCGACCGGCATCGGCATTGCCGGCAAGCACGTGTGGGTCCAGCTGTACCCACCACTGATGCCGAGCTGCGGTCCCGGCTGGGACTACATGATCGAGAACAACACGTGGCTCGGTGTCGTGCAGAAGGTGCTGGCGGCCAAGGGCGACTGCAGCACGATCGATTGGAGTTTCCTCGGCCTGACCATGCCCATGTGGAGCCTGGTGTGGTTCGTGCTGCTGGCGGTCTGGGCGCTCTGGATCGGCTTTCGCGCCCGCAGGACCTCGACCTTCCGCTGATTTGACGCGGCGCACCAATCTGGCACGATGGTGGGCCCCCAGGAGTCCGCCATGAACCCGTCCGACCGCAACCTGCGCGCCGTCTCCCTGCCGCCGAACTGGGCGCCGGACAGCTGGCGCGCGCGGCCTGCGATGCAGATGCCCACCTATCCGGATGCAGCCGCGCTGGAGTCCGTGCTGGGTGAGCTGCGCAAGCTGCCGCCGCTGGTGACGTCGTGGGAGATCTTTTCGCTGAAGAAGCAGCTGGCCGAGGCGCAGGAAGGCAAGCGCTTCCTGCTGCAGGGCGGCGACTGTGCCGAGAATTTCAGCGACTGCGAGTCCGGGCTGATCTCGAACCGTTTGAAGGTGCTTCTGCAGATGAGCCTCGTGCTGGTGCACGGGCTGCGCCTGCCGGTCGTGCGCGTCGGCCGCTTCGCCGGGCAGTACGCCAAGCCGCGTTCGGCGGACACCGAGACGCGCGATGGCGTGTCGCTGCCCAGCTACCGTGGCGACGTGGTCAACGCGCCGGAGTTCACCGCCGAGGCGCGTGTGCCCGATCCGCGGCGCATGATCAAGGCGCATGCGCGCTCGGCCATGACGATGAACTTCGTGCGTGCGCTGATCGACGGCGGCTTCGCCGACCTGCACCATCCCGAGTACTGGAATCTCAACTGGGTCGGTTACTCGCCGCTGGCGGCGGAGTACCAGCAGATGGTCGCCTCCATCGGCGATGCGGTGAGGTTCATGGAGACCCTGTCGGGCTCCGAAGTGCACAACCTCAACCGGATCGATTTCTACACCTCGCACGAGGCGCTACTGCTGCCTTACGAGGAAGGGCTGACCCGTGAGGTGCCGCGCCAGTGGGGCTGGTTCAACCTCAGCACGCACTATCCGTGGATCGGCATGCGTACCGCCGCCGTCGATGGCGCGCACGTGGAGTACCTGCGCGGCGTGCGCAACCCGATCGCGATCAAGGTCGGCCCCTCGGTCACCCCGGACCAGCTGCTGCGGCTGATCGACGTGCTGAACCCGGAGGACGAAGGCGGGCGCCTGACCTTTATCCACCGCATGGGCGCAGGGCAGATCGCCGACAAGCTGCCGCCGCTGCTGGACGCGGTGCGCCGCGATGGCCGTCGCGTGCTGTGGGTCTGCGACCCGATGCATGGCAACACCGAAAGCACCAGCAACGGGTTCAAGACGCGTCGCTTCGACAATGTGCGCAGCGAGGTGGAGCAGTCGTTCGACCTGCATGCCGCCGCGGGAACGCGGCTGGGTGGCGTACACCTGGAGCTGACCGGCGAGGACGTCACCGAATGCACCGGTGGCGCGCGCGAGCTGACCGATGCGGACCTGGAGCGGGCGTACCGCTCGACCGTCGATCCGCGGCTGAACTACGAGCAGTCGCTGGAGATCGCGATGAGCATCGTGCACAAGCAGAACCAGCTGGCCGCTCCCGCCGCGCGCTGAGCGGTCGTCGCGTCGCGCTTTAGCGCGCCGGGTTGTCGGCGCCGGTGGTGTTCTGCGGGATCTCCCAGATCGTGTCGCGGGCGTAGAGTTTCGCGAACTCCGTGGCTGGCAAGGGTTTGCTGAAGTAATTGCCCTGCAGCTCGTCGCAGCCGTTGGCCGCAAGCCAGGCCGCCTGTTCCAGGGTTTCGACGCCCTCGGCGATCGTGCGGCATTGCAGCTGCGCGGCGAGGCTGATGATGGCGCGCGTGATGGCGGCCTGGTTGGGCTCGGACACATCACGGACGAACGACTGGTCGATCTTCAGCACGTTGAAGCCGTAGTTGCCCAGATAGCTGAGGCTCGAGAAGCCGGTGCCGAAGTCGTCGATGGCGATGCGCACGCCCAGGGCCTTCAACGCCCGCAGCGTGCGGTCGGTGCGTTGCACGTCGCGCATCAGCGTGGTCTCGGTGACTTCGAGCTCGAGGAACTCGGCAGGCAGCCCGCTGTCCTGCAGTGCCTCCACCACGGTGTCCACGAGGTCGTCCGTATCGAAGTTCGCGGCGGCGACGTTGACGGAGACGCGGATCGGCGGCAACCCCGCCTGTTGCCAGATCCTGTTCTGCCGGCAGGCGGCGCGGATCGCCCACTGGTCGATATCGACGATGAGGTTGGTTTCCTCGGCGATCGGCAGGAACTCGCCCGGCATGATCAGGCGGTCGCCGCGCTGCCAGCGGGCCAGGCCCTCGACACCGACGATGCGACCGCTGACACGATCGACCTGCGGCTGGTAGTGCAACGAGAGATCGCCGTTGCGCAGGCTGCGGCGCAGGCTGTTCTCCAGTTCGATGCGCGCGTCCACGCTGGTGGCCAACTCGCGCGTATAGAAGCGCGTGGCATTGCGGCCGTTGCGCTTGGCCAGGTACATGGCGGCGTCGGCGCGCATCATCAGCGTGGCGGCGTCGTAGCCGTCCTCGGGGAACAGGCTGATGCCGATGCTGAATGCCTGGTGCAGCTCGTGCGAGGCTACCGTGTACGGCGTACCGGCGAGGGCCAGCAGCCGGTCGGCGATCTGCAGCACGCTGTCGCGCGACAGGATGTCGGGCAGCAGCACGACGAACTCGTCGCCGCCGGTGCGGTACACGGTGCCGAGATTGCCGATGTTGCGCTGGATACGACGCGCCACCTGCTGCAGCAGTTCGTCGCCGGTGTGGTGGCCGAGCGCATCGTTGACGTGCTTGAACAGGTCCAGGTCGAGGAACAGCACCGCGATGCCGTTGCCATGATTGGTGGCGTGCGTGATGGCTTGCCCGAGGCGCGCGTTGAGCTGCAGCCGGTTGGGCAGGCCGGTCAGTGCGTCGTGGTGCGCGAGATAGGTCATGCGCGAGCTGAGGGCGCGCGACTCGGTGATGTCGCGCAGGACCATCACCGTGCCGACCATGCGCTCATCGCGATCGTGGATGGCGGACAGCGAACGTTCCACCAGCAAGCGGCTTCCGTCGCGGCGCACCAGCTGCAGGTCGCCCGGAAGCCCGGTCGGATGCAACCCGTCCTCGTCCTCCGATGACGCGATGCGTGCCAGCGATGCCACCTGGTCCAGTGGCTCGCCGAGTGCCTGTTCGAGACTCCAGCCGCAGAGCGCTTCGGCAGTCGGATTCATGTACGTCACGCGGCTCGCCACGTCCACGGTGATGACGGCCTCGCTGATGGAGGTCAGCGTGACTTCGGCCAGTTCGTTGGCGTCGTGCAGCGCGTGTTCGAGGCGGCTCTTTTCGGTGACGTCGACCGACATCACGAAGAAGCCCGCCACGGTGCCTGTGTCGTCGACATCCGGCGTATAGAAGCTGTGCATCCTGCGCGTGCCGTCGGCGGTGGAGAAGCTGCTTTCGAACTCGCCTTCGCGTCCGGCGAGGGCCGCCTCGACATGCGGCGTGCGCCGCTGGTACGCGTCTTCACCGAACAGGTCGCGCATGGTCGCGCCCGCCCGCGGAGGCGTCCGCCAGCGGACCTGCTCGGCGAACGCGCGGTTGTGGAAGACCAGGCGTTGCTGCGTATCGAACTGCGCAATCAGGGCGGGCAGGCGATCGGTGACGCGCTTGAGGTGGTCGCGGGCCATGGCAAGCTCGCGGTGCGCCTGCACCTGCTCGCTGACATCGTTCCCCATCAGGTACCAGCCAGCGATCTTCCGGCCCGACGCGACATCCGGCACCAGGTAAAGGTGGACCGCGCGCGCGGGCTGTCCCAGCTCGGTTTCCCATGCGATCCAATGGTCCGGCGTGCAGTCCCGCATCGCGCGCCTGAGCGAGGCGAGGAAGCCCGGGGCATCGGCGTGAACCTCGTCCACGGGGCGATCGTTCCAGCCCTCGGGCGACCCCGACCACGCACGGCAGGCGCGATTGGCGAAGCCGTAGCGGCCGTTGCCGTCGATGTAGGCGATCAGGGCAGGGAGGTGGTCGGCCACGGCGTCCAGCAGTGCGCGGCTGCGGCGCTCGGTGCGCGCGAGATTGTGCAGCAGCAGGAACAACAGCACGCCCAGGCCGATGCCGCACAAGGTCAGCAGTGCGATGGAGGCCAGCCCGGGCAACGCCTCGCGCAAGGGCGGCGACTGCAGGACGAGGCGCCAGTCGCTTCCCAGCAGGCGGAGTTCGCGCTGCGCGGTGAAGGCGGGCTGCCAGCCTTCGCCGTGGCGGGCCTTCAGCGTCCCGGACTGGAAGATCGGCGCGTCGCCGGAATCGCGCGCGAGCAGCTGGAGATCGAACTCGCCGCTGCCCGCGTGGCCCACCGCGTCCTCCATCACGCGCTGCCAGCCGAAGCCGGCGGTGGCGAAGCCGCGCAGCAGGCGGCGCCGGGCCTCCATGCTTCCGCGTGCGTCGACCGGATCGGCGTAGACCGGCGCGTACAGCAGGAAGCCGGCGAGGCCGGTGCTGCCTTTGGCAGCGTCGCCCAGCGCCACCAGCGGCGCCGAAGCCAGCTCGCCGCTGTCGCGCGCGGACTCGATGGCGCTGCGACGCGAGGCCTCCGCCATCACGTCCTTGCCGAGCAGCGGCCGCATGCCGGGTGCCGCCGGATAGAGCAGGTCGATCACCACGTATTCGGAACGATCGCCGGCGGGGTGGATGGCGAACCCATCGCCATAGCGCGCACGTTGGGCGGCGACGTAGGCGTCGCGCTCCCCCAGCTGCACGCGACGGGCGAAACCCAGTCCATGCACGCCGGCATGGCGGGTGGGCACTTGCAGCTTCTCGACGAAGGCCAGGAACTCGTCCTGCCCGATGTCCTCACGCCCCTCGAGCACCGCGGCGGCGGCGCGCACGGTGTCTTCGTAGGCGTTCATGTGCGTGGCGACAGCGGTGGCCACGGCGTCTGCACGGGCGTCGAACTGCGCACGGGCGTGTTCCCGTGCCTGCTGCCAGGCCGTGGCGCCGGCCCACAGGGAGAGCAGGCTGGCGATGACCAGTACGCCCCACGCCAGCGAATTCAGATTGCGCTGCCGTCGGCGGGCGGTGGACTCCGATCCACTGAACGCCCGCAGTTCCGATGCCCGGTCCGCGCCTGACTCCACGCGTGAGATCCCCGCCTGCTGGTTGGCGGTTATGACGCCACGAACGGAGATCGCCTGCAAGCGCTTCCGTGCACAAAATGGCTCACACTTATCGACCCAACCTCAACGTCGTGGCGTGCGAGGTGGCAGCGTGGGCCAATACTCCGGTGGCTTGCGTGCCCGCGTGCGTTGTTCATAGTCGTAACCCAGCGCGATCAGCTGTGCTTCGCTCCATGCCGGACCGATGAACACGACGCCGAGCGGCAGGCCATCGCTGTGGCCCATCGGGATGGTGAGGCTGGGATAGCCGGCCACGGCCGCTGCACCGTAGCCGGCGCCGGGAAAGTGATCGCCTGCCTTGTGGTCGGTCAGCCAAGCCGGTCCGGTGGTCGGCGCGATCAGCGCGACCAGTTGCTGGGCCTTGAGCGCGGCATCGATGCCTTCCGGCCCCGCCAGCCGGCGCGCGCGGCTGCGGGCGGCGATGTACTCCGCGTCCCCCAGTCCGCCCTTGGCGTTGGCCTGTTCGAACAGTTCCTGGCCGAAGAAGGGCATCTCGGAGACCCGGTACTGCTCGTTGTAACCGATCAGCTGCGTCAGCGTCGTGAGCGGCGCACGGCGCTCCGTCAGGTACCGCTCCACGCCGTGCTTGAACTCGTACAGCATCAGCTGGAGTTCGTCCTCGTTCCATTGGCCATCGGTGGGGATCTCCGCATCCACGATGATCGCGCCGGCTTCGCGCATCACCTGGATCGCGCCTTCCAGTGCGGCCGCCGCGTCGGGGTGGATCGCCGCCTTGCTGCGCAGCACGCCAATACGGGCGCCCTTGAGCGCACCTGGTTTCAGGCGCGCGCTGTAGTCGAGTGTGGTGTTCCAGGCGGCCTGGGTGGTCGCCGCATCCGCGGTATCCCGGCCGGCCAGCGCGGCGAGCAGCAGGGCCGCGTCCGACACGCTGCGGGCCATCGGGCCCGCGGTGTCCTGGCTGTGCGAAATCGGCAGGATGCCTTGCCGACTGATCAGGCCAACCGTCGGCTTCAGTCCCACGATGCCATTGATGGCTGCCGGGCACAGGATGCTGCCGTCGGTTTCGGTGCCTACGCTGATCGTGACGAGGTTGGCCGACACCGCCACCGCACTGCCCGAGCTCGACCCGCAGGGGTTGCGGTCCAGGGCGTAAGGGTTGCGGGTCTGGCCACCGCGTCCGCTCCAGCCTGAGGTGGAATGCGTGGAGCGGAAATTGGCCCACTCGCTCAGGTTGGTCTTGCCGAGGATGACTGCGCCGGCGTCGCGCAGCCGGCGGACCAGGAAGGCGTCCTGGCCCGGACGGAAATCCTTCAGGGCCAACGAGCCGGCGGACGTGGCCATCGGCACCGCGTCGATGTTGTCCTTCAGCAACACCGGGATGCCATGCAGCGGCCCGCGCACGGTGTTGGCGCGCCGTTCGACGTCGCGCAGCGCGGCTTCCTTCAGGGCATCGGGATTCAGCTCGATGACGGCATTCAGTTGCGGCCCGGTCTTGTCGACTGCGGCGATGCGGTCCAGGTAGGCCTGGGTGAGCTTGCGGCTGTCCAGTTCGCCCGACTGCATGCGCGACTGCAGGTCGGCGATGTCGAGCTCGGCATAGATGAAGTCGGTCGGCGCGGGTGCCGTCGCGGCCGGTGGCGTCGCCGGCTGGCAGGCGGCCAGGGCGAGCGTCAGGCAGAACGGCAGCAGGAGTCGACGCATGCAGTCACCTTCGCGGGGTTGCCGCAGGCTACGCAGCGGCCGGGCTGTGCGTCAAATGTTCTTGCGGCGGCGGATGTCGCGCCAGAGCACCCAGACGATCACGAGGTTGACGACCAGCAACGCCGCCGTGGGCCAGCCGGGGTGGCGGTACAGCGCGTTGACCTCCAGCGGCAGATAGGCGGCCGAGCCGATGCAGCCCAGCCACGACGCCCAGGCGCGCGCGCGCCACAGACCCCACGCCTCCAACAGCCGCATGGCGGCGTAGACCGCGATGATCAGCACCGCGATATGGACGGACTCGGGGTTGATCTTGTCCAGCCACTGGCCCATCACGCCGGGACCGGCGCTGGGAACGAAGCGGCTGATGATCGCCTGCACGCTCTCGCGCAGGCGATCCGGGCCCAGCGCCAGCAGTCCGCCGGCGAAGGCCAGGGCCAGCACGCCCTTGGCGCCCTCGAACAGGGCGATGGCGTGCAGACCGGGGTGCGCCCTGGGATCCGGGTTGTACGCGGAGGTCTCCAAGGCGCGGTGCGACGATCAGGCGGCGCGCGAGGCGCGCTTGCGGTCGCTTTCCGTCAGGAACTTCTTGCGCAGGCGGATTTCCTTCGGCGTGATCTCGACCAGCTCGTCGTCGTCGATGAAGTCCAGTGCCTGTTCCAGCGAGAACTTGATCGCCGGGGTCAGCTGGATGGCATCGTCCTTGCCCGACGCACGCATGTTGGTCAGCGGCTTGGTCTTGATCGCGTTGACGGTCAGGTCGTTGTCCTTGGAGTGGATACCGATCAGCTGGCCTTCGTACACGTTGTCGCCTTCGGCGGCGAACAGCTTGCCGCGCTCCTGCAGCGGGCCCAGCGAGTAGGCCGGCGTGGCGCCCGGCGCATTGGCGATCATCACGCCGTTGAGGCGCTTGGCGATGGCGCCCTGTTCCTTCGGGCCGTAGTGGTCGAACACGTGGAACAGCAGGCCCGAGCCCTGGGTCAGCGTCTTGAACTCGTTCTGGAAGCCGATCAGGCCACGCGCCGGGATCTGGTAGTCCAGGCGCACACGGCCCTTGCCGTCCGGCTCCATGTTCTTCAGCTGACCCTTGCGGACGCCGAGCTTCTCCATCACGCCGCCCTGGTGGTTTTCTTCCACATCGACGACGAGCTGCTCGATCGGCTCCATCTGCTGGCCGTCGATCTCCTTGATGATCACTTCCGGGCGCGATACGGCCAGTTCATAGCCCTCGCGACGCATGTTCTCGATCAGCACCGACAGGTGCAGTTCGCCACGGCCGGAGACCAGGAACTTGTCCGCGTCTTCCAGCTGTTCGACCTTCAGCGCCACGTTGTGCACGGTCTCGCGCTCCAGGCGCTCCTTCAGCTGGCGGCTGGTCAGGAACTTGCCGCCCGACAGGTCCTTGTTGCCGGCGAACGGCGAGTTGTTGACCTGGAAGGTCATCGAGATCGTCGGCTCGTCGACGGTCAGCGCCGGCAGCGCTTCCGGGGTGTCCAGCGCGCAGACGGTGTCGGAGATCGTCAGGTCCTGGATGCCGGAGATGGCGACGATGTCGCCGGCCTCGGCGCTGTCCTGCTCGATGCGCTCCAGGCCCAGGAAGCCCAGCACCTGCAGCACCTTGCCCTGGCGCTTCTTGCCTTCGCGGTCGATGACGGCGACCGGCATGTTCTTCTTCAGCGTGCCGCGCTGGATGCGGCCGATGCCGATGACGCCGACGAAGTTGTTGTAGTCCAGCTGGCTGATGCGCATCTGGAAGGCGCCTTCCGGATCCACTTCCGGCTTCGGCGCGTGCTGCATGATCGCTTCGTACAGCGGGGTCATGTCGCCACCGCGCACGCTGTCTTCCAGGCCGGCGTAACCGTTCAGCGCCGAGGCGTAGACGATCGGGAAGTCCATCTGCTCGGGCGTGGCGCCCAGGCGGTCGAACAGGTCCCACACCTGCTCCACGACCCATTCCGGACGCGAGCCGGGGCGGTCGACCTTGTTGATCACCACGATCGGCTTGAAGCCCATCGCGAACGCCTTCTGGGTGACGAAGCGCGTCTGCGGCATCGGGCCGTCCATCGCGTCGACCAGGATCAGCACGGTGTCGACCATCGACAGCACGCGCTCGACCTCGCCGCCGAAGTCGGCGTGGCCCGGGGTGTCGACGATGTTGATGCGGTTGCCCTGCCAGGTGATGGCGGTGTTCTTGGCCAGGATCGTGATGCCACGTTCCTTTTCCTGGTCGTTGCTGTCCATCACACGCTCGGCCAGCACGGTGCGCTCGGAGAGGGTGCCGGACTGCTTCAGCAGCTGGTCGACGAGGGTGGTCTTGCCATGGTCGACGTGCGCGACGATCGCGATATTGCGGAGGTTTTCGATGGACATGGATTCTGGGATCGGAAAAGCGCACCCGGATACCCCCTTGCAAAGGGGCAGGGCGCGAGGACGTGGGCGGAAAGAAGCGGCGTATTATAGCGGGCTGCGGTGCGCTAAGCACCTGATTTATCGAAAAA
Source organism: Pseudoxanthomonas sp. PXM01 (assembly GCF_014851815.1). Lineage (GTDB taxonomy): Bacteria > Pseudomonadota > Gammaproteobacteria > Xanthomonadales > Xanthomonadaceae > Pseudoxanthomonas_A. The sequence goes on along the minus strand of NZ_JACVAJ010000002.1, from coordinate 500,083 downwards.
CGCCAGAATGAACGCCGCCGTGGGGGCCAGCCCTTGAAATCCCGGTCCGGCGCCGTGATCTGGCAACAGGGCCGGACCTGCCTGGCAGACCCGGCGCTCCCCCTTCGCCATCCCGGTCGTCGCCGACCGGGCTGACGGGCCCGCTGCATCCGCCCCGCGAGTGCCCCGCGCACGCAGGAGGCTGCCGGCAGTGCCCCGCCGTTCCCTCAATCACCCCTGGAGAACCGTTCCATGAGTCAGCTGACCGCCACCTTCGACACCTCGCACGGCCCGATCACGATCGAGCTTTACCCCGACAAGGCCCCGCTGACGGTGGCCAATTTCGTCAACCTGGCCAAGCGCGGCTTCTACGACGGCCTGAACTTCCACCGCGTGATCCCGGACTTCATGATCCAGGGCGGCTGCCCCGAGGGCTCCGGCCGCGGCGGTCCGGGCTACCGCTTCGAGGACGAGACCAACAACGGCGTGCGCCATGAGCGCGGCGTGCTGTCGATGGCCAACGCCGGCCCGAACACCAACGGCAGCCAGTTCTTCATCACCCACGTGCCCACCCCGCACCTGGATGGCCGCCACACCGTGTTCGGCAAGGTCCTGGAAGGTCAGGACGTCGTGGATTCGGTCAAGCAGGGCGACCTGATCACCAAGGTGACCATCGCTGGCGACGCCGATGCCGTGCTGGCCGCCAAGGCCGAGCGCGTGGCGGAGTGGAACCGCTTCCTGTCCGCGTGATGGAATGAAAGGGCCGGCCACTGACCGGCCCTTTTTCTTTGGGAGCACCATCTTGAAGGATCGCTGCCTGCGCTTCGTGCGCCTGGCCCTGCTGCTCATGGCTGTCATGATGCTGGCGTCCTGCCGTCAGGACACCGATATCGACCCCATCGAGGCGGCGCCGGAAGTGGAGCCGCCGTCGGCGGAAAGCTTCCAGCGGAGCCTGGAAGGTCTGTGGAGCACGGAAGAAAGCGAGGGGGACGACGCGGAAACGCTCTATCTCTTCGAGTGGCAGGCGAGTGGAGGGCTGCGCGTGGTGCGTGACGGCGTCTGGCTCAACGGTACCGTCGAGGATGTCGACCTGGACAACGGCACGCTGGCCCTGCACGTGACCTCGGACAGCGGGCCGAGCGAGACCGTCACGGTGCGCAAGGTGCCGGACTCGACGACGGAAGGCGCCTTCACCCTGCGGATTACCTGGGGTGGCGGTCAGACCGAGGACCTGGGTTTCGTGCGCCGTCTGACCGCGCGCGACCGCGAGGGCGTGGCCGAAGCGATCCGCGCCGCCGGGCAGGATGAGGGCGGTCCCTGCGAGACCGATGCGCCCGCCGGCAGCGTGCGTGCCGCGCTGGTCTGCGGGCACGAGGAGTTCGGTGCGCTGGATGCCGGCATGCGCAAACAGTTCAAGGAACTGGCGGACCGCTATCCCGACGGCGACAGGACGGTGGCCGCGGCGACCCGCCAACTGGATGCCTGCGACTCGCCGTCCTGCCTGCGCGCGGCCTATGCCCAGTGGCAGGCCTATTTCGACGAGAACTACGACCTGGGCGACGTCGTCGACTACCAGTGACCGGGCGCCGGTGATGCCCGCGGCCTAGACCATGGGCTAGTCGGTCGCGGCGGGGTGCCGTGATACCATTTTGCGCCGCAAAAACGACGGCGACGACGCTCCCTAACCGTTCCCACGCGAGGTTGTGCAATGCCCCTGCTTGCCCGGCGCATCGGTCGCGCCAAGCCAAGTGCGATCATGGCGGTGGCCGAGAAGGCCAAGAAGCTGAAGGCCGAAGGCCGCGACATCATCAGCTTTTCGATCGGCGTTCCGAATTTCCTGCCCGGTGACCACGTCTACCAGGCTGCGCGCGACGCGCTGGCGAAGGACTCCGGCCAGTACGGCAGCAACCGCGGCACCGATGCGCTGCTGGATGCGTTCCTGCAGCACATCGAAGCGCTCGGCCTGACCGGCTACACCCGCGCCAACCTGTCCACCGGCATCGGCGCCAAGCACATCCTGTACAACCTGGCCGAGTCGCTGCTGGACGAAGGCGGCACCATCGCCTATCCGTCGCCGTACTGGACCACGTACGCCGACATCGCCGACATCGTCAACGCGAAGGCCGTGCCGCTGCCGTGTCCCGCCAGCCAGGACTACAAGCTGACACCGGCGCAGCTGGACGATGCGCTGGCGACGCACAAACCCAAAGTCTTCCTGTTCAACAACCCGTCCAATCCGACGGGCATGGTCTACACGCGCGACGAGATCGCTGCGCTGGCCGACGTGCTGGTGAAGTATCCGGACACCTGGATCATCACCGACGACATCTACAACCGCATGCTGTTCGACGGCCTGGCCTACACCAACTTCGTGCAGGCGCGGCCGGAACTGCGCGAGCGCACGGTGTTCGTCGACTCGCTGTCGAAGACCTACGGCATGCCGGGTTGGCGCGTCGGTTTCATGGCCGGTCCGGAGTCGGTCGCGAAAGCGCTGACCACGATGAACTCCAACCACATCACCAACGTGCCGGAAGTGGTCACCGCCGCGGCGATTGCCGCGCTGACCGGTCCGCAGGACGTGCCCGCGCAGAAGAACGCCGAGTTCCAGGCCAAGCGCGACCAGGTGCTGGCGGCGATGGAAGCGATCCCGGGCGTGGTCTGCCCGCGTCCGCAGGGCGCGTTCTATGTGTTCCCCGACATCAGTTGCGCATTCGGCAAGTCGCACAACGGCGTGAAGATCGAGAACGACGTCGACTTCTGCAGCGTGCTGCTCGATGCCAAGGGCGTGGCCTGCGTGCCGGGTTCCGCGTTCGGCGAGCCGCGCGCGCTGCGCATCAGCTACACCTGCCCGACGCCGCAGCTGGCGCCGGGCCTGCAACGCTTCCAGGAATTTTTCGCCGAGTTGAAGTAATCGCACTGTGGGCCACGGCCCACGCTGTCCCCACGCGGCGGGCCGACGCCCGCCCTACGAAACCCCGAGGATCCGCATCATGAAAACCCCCGTCCGTGTTGCCGTCACCGGCGCTGCTGGCCAGATCGGCTACGCGCTGCTGTTCCGCATCGCCTCCGGCGAAATGCTGGGCAAGGACCAGCCGGTCATCCTGCAGCTGCTCGAGCTGCCGCTGGAGAAGGCCCAGGCCGCGCTGCAGGGCGTGATCATGGAGCTGGAAGACTGCGCGTTCCCGCTGCTGGCTGGCATCGTCGGCACCGATGATCCGGAAGCCGCGTTCAAGGACGTCGACGTGGCCCTGCTGGTCGGCGCGCGTCCGCGCGGCCCGGGCATGGAGCGCAAGGACCTGCTGCTGGAGAACGCCAAGATCTTCACCGCCCAGGGCGCCGCGCTGAACAAGGTCGCATCGCGCAACGTCAAGGTGCTGGTGGTCGGCAACCCGGCCAACACCAACGCCTACATCGCGATGAAGTCGGCGCCGGACCTGCCGGCCAAGAACTTCACCGCCATGCTGCGCCTGGATCACAACCGCGCGCTGTCGCAGCTGGCCAACAAGGCTGGCGTGGCCGTCGGCGACATCGAGAAGCTGGTCGTGTGGGGCAACCACAGCCCGACCATGTACCCGGACTACCGCTTCGCCACCGTCAACGGCCAGTCGCTGAAGGACAAGATCAACGACGCCGACTGGAACGCGAACGAGTTCATCCCGAAGGTCGGCAAGCGTGGTGCCGCGATCATCGAGGCGCGCGGTCTGTCGTCGGCCGCTTCGGCCGCCAACGCCGCCATCGACCACGTGCGCGACTGGGTGCTGGGCAGCAACGGCAAGTGGGTGACGATGGGTATTCCGTCCGACGGCAGCTACGGCATCCCGGAAGGCGTGATGTTCGGCTTCGCGGTGACCACCGAGAACGGTGAGTACACGATGGTGAAGGACCTGCCGGTCGACGCCTTCAGCCAGGCCGCGATCGACAAGACGCTGGGCGAGCTGGAAGAAGAGCGCAGCGGCGTGGCGCACCTGCTGGGCTGATCCGCCGGCATCTGCCGTGAGTCCAGGAACGCCGGGCATGTCCCGGCGTTCTTGTTTCGATCCGTCCAGTTGAAGGGAGTCGACATGATCGTTCCGAAATATTGGGCCGAAGGACGGCTCCAACACCGCGCGAAGGGAAGGCAGGTCACGGTCCGTCGCTTTGGCTGGTCCGACCTGAGCCTGGATGATGCGCAAGCATTAGCGGATGTGCGTACGCGCGAAGCGTTCGAGCGTGTGCTGGCAGGCGAGCCGCTGCCGCGCCGCGAAGGCAAGCAGCCGTACAACGGTGCCGTGGGCGTGCCGATCCGCGAGGAGATCGTCGCGCGGGAAGGCGACTGCGTCATCACGCGCAACTCTTATGGCGCGCTTTGCCTCAACACGCCGAGCGCATTGTTCGTGGACATCGACCTGCACGATCCAGGGCCGGAGCCGGCGCTCAAGCGCAAGGTCCGATGGCCGCTGCTGGCCTTAGCCCTGTTGGTCGGTCTGGCAGCTTCGTCGTGGATGGTCGGCATCGTGGCGGTCACCTTTGCGCTGTGGCTGGCCGCATGGATCAGTCGTCGCATCCACGCATCACGCATGGGCAGGGACGGTGGTCCGGAGGCACGGGCGGATCGTCGGATAGAGACCTTTGTCGAGCAGCATCCGGACTGGCAGCTGCGTCAGTACCGCACCCCCGCGGGTATCCGGCTGCTGGCGATGCATCGCGCGTTCGATCCGCACGAGCCGGCGGTCGAAGCCTGTTTCACCGCGTTGCAGACCGATCCGGTGTACGCCGTGATGTGCGTGCGCCAGCATTGTTTCCGCGCACGCGTCAGCCCGAAGCCGTGGCGCATCGGCATCAACCGGCATATGCGGCCACGTCCGGGCACCTGGCCGATCAACCCGGAGCGCATGGCCGACCGCATGCAGTGGGTGGCCGACTACGAGCGGCGTTCAGATGGCTTCGCGGCGTGCCGCTACGTACGCACGCTGGGCGACGGGCGCACCGACGCCGGCATCGACACCGTGCGCACCCTGCACGACCGCCTGTGCCGCGCGGACAGCGCGTTGCCGCTGGCGTGATGGACGGCCGGCCGCCGCGCCTGCATGCGACCGCGTGTCCCATGCGACCAAGGTAGGAGGGCCGCTGCCACAGCGCGGGACTATGCTCGTCCCAGTCGCTGCATCTGGGAGGATCGCATGGCATACGAAGACGTCTATCGGCGCTCGATCGAGCAGCCCGAGGCCTTCTGGGGCGAGGAGGCCAAGGCGATCCACTGGCACGTCCCGCCGCAGCAGATACTGGACTATTCGACGCCGCCGTTCCGCCGCTGGTTCGTCGGTGGGCAGACCAACCTCTGCTACAACGCGGTCGACCGTCATCTCGCCGAGCGCGGCGATCAGTTGGCGCTGGTGGCGGTATCCACCGAAACCGACGTCACCCGCGAGCTGACCTACCGCGACCTGTATCGCGAGGTGAATGCGTTCGCGGCGGTGTTGAAGAAACTCGATGTCGGCCGCGGCGATCGTGTCGTCATCTACATGCCCAACATGGCCGAAGCGGTTTTCGCAATGCTCGCCTGCGCGCGCATCGGTGCGGTGCACTCGGTGGTGTTCGGTGGGTTCGCTGCGCACAACCTGGCGCTGCGCATCGACGACGCACAACCGAAACTTCTGATCGCCGCCGATGCCGGCAGCCGGGGCGGCAAGGTCATTCCCTACAAGTCGCTGGTAGACGAGGCCTGTGCACAGGCGGTGACGCCGCCACCGAAGGTGTTGATCGTGTCGCGAGGGCTGGATCCCGCCGAACCGAAGGTCGCCGGGCGCGACGAGGACTACGCCACGCTGCGCGCCGAGGTTGGCGATGCGGAGGTGCCGGTGGAATGGCTGGAGTCGAACGAACCCAGTTACCTGCTCTACACCTCCGGCACCACCGGCAAGCCGAAGGGCGTGCAGCGCGATGTCGGCGGCTATGCGGTGGCGATGGCGCTGTCGATGCGCACCGTGTTCGATGTCGGGCCGGGGCAGGTGATGTTCTCCACCTCCGACGTCGGCTGGGCCGTCGGCCATTCGTACAACGTGTACGGGCCGCTGATCGTCGGTGCGACGTCGGTGCTGTACGAAGGTCTGCCGATCAATCCCGACGCCGGCATCTGGTGGGCGCTGTGCGAGCAGTACGGCGTGCGCACGATGTTCTCGTCGCCGACGGCGGTGCGTGTGCTGAAGAAGCACGACATCGATTTCATCAAACGCCACGATCTGTCCGAACTGAAATACCTGTTCCTCGCCGGCGAGCCGCTGGACGAACCGACCGCGCACTGGATCACCGATGCGATCGGCAAGCCGGTGATCGACAACTACTGGCAGACCGAAACGGGTTGGCCGGCGCTGACGCTGCTGCCCGGCCTGGACATGAAGCCCGTGCGGTTCGGCTCACCCGGCTTCCCGAATCTCGGCTACCGGATGAAGGTGATCGACGAGGCGTCCGGTGAGGAAGTCGGTCCCGGACAGAAGGGCGTGCTGGTGATGCAGCCGCCGCTGCCGCCGGGCTGCATGACCACCATCTGGAACGACGATGCGCGTTTCCTGTCCAGCTACTTCAGCCACTTCAAGGAGCTGCTGTACAGCTCGCTGGACTGGGCGATCCGCGACGAGGACGGCTACACCTTCATCCTCGGCCGCACCGATGACGTCATCAACGTCGCCGGCCACCGCCTGGGCACGCGCGAGATCGAGGAGTCGGTGTCGGGTTTCGCCGCCGTCGCGGAAGCGGCCGTCATCGGTGTTGCGGATGAGCTGAAGGGACAGGTGCCGGTGGTGTTCGCCACGCTGCGCCAGGCGACGGAAGAGCCACACGAGCGCGTACAGGCCGCCGATGGGATGCGTCGCACGGTCGAGCAGCGCCTGGGGGCGGTGGCGCGGCCTGCGCGCGTCTACATCGTCAACGCGCTGCCGAAGACCCGCTCGGGCAAGCTGTTGCGACGCTCGCTGCAGGCGTTGGCGCAGGGCGCCGATCCTGGCGATCTGTCGACGCTGGACGATCCCAACGCGCTGGAGGAAGTGAAGCGCGCGCTGCTGCGCGGACCAGAGGTCGGCAGCTGAGACGCGTCAGCGGACCGGCGGCGAGGGCGTCGCCGGATCCACGTCGCCGTCCAGCGTCCACACCACGTCGCGGCCTTGCGGGTCGCGGCTGAGCACGAAGCGCGCCGAAGCGCCTGGCGTAAGCGGCATCGGCGAGCCTGCGTCTTCATCGTTGTCGTCATTGGCTTCGATGACGGTGCGTTCGCCCGCATGTCCTGCAATCGGCACGATGAACAGGCCGCGTGCATCGATGGTGCGGCGCGCCTTCTTCGTGCCGAGGTCGCCGACGTCTGCGATCGCACCACCGGTCTCGGTCAGCGGATTGCGGAAGTTGACCAGCAGGTCGGCGCGCGTCGGCGGATGGCCGGGCACGGAAAGGGTGCCGCCGCGCAGCGCCAGGTCCGGCCAGACATCGCCGTTCTCCGGCAGGTCGCGATACAGCGCGGGCGAAACGCCCGCATGCTTGCCGGTGGCGATGCTGTCCAGTGCCGCCACCAGACCGAGGAAGTAGAGCTTGCGCAGGCGCTGCTTCTGCACGTCGCCTTCGATGCCGCCCGCTTCGATCAGCACGGTGCTGGCGCCCCACTGCGTGGTCAGGTCGCCGAACGCGCGCGGGTCGAACTCCTCGTCCCAGCGCGCGATGTGGCCGGCGAGGTAGGGCTCCAATGCCGTGCGGATGACGCCGGCCACTTCGATGGCGCGCGTGCGCACGTCGTTGACGTCGGCGGCGTGGTTGTAGGGCGGCGACAGCAGCGCGATGGCCGTGCCGCGATCCGAGTTGCCTGCGCGGTAGCCGACGCGCTGGTCGTGCAGGTTGAAACCGTAGGTCGGCTTCACCTGGTCGAACAGGGCTTTCAGCGTGCGAGCCTCGGGCGTCGCCAGCATCCGCGCATCACGATTGAGGTCGATGCCTTGCGCGTTGCGGCGCTGGAAACGCGCGGCACCGTCGGGGTTCACGATCGGAAAGATGTGCAGCGTGGTGTTCGCGTGCAGTTGTTTCACCAGCGGATGGTCCGCGTGTTCGCCAAGGAAGCGGAACAGGTCGGCCAGCGCCATTGACGCCGTGCTCTCGTCGCCATGCATCTGCGACCACAGCAGCACGGAGGTCTTGCCGGTTCCCCAGCGCACGTGGCGCAGTGGACGGTCCTCGACGCTGCGTCCGATCTCGTCGATGCGGAAGCCATGATGTTTGTCCAGCAGTGGCGTGGCGACCGACCACCAGTGCTCGGCATTGAACGTGCGGTCGTCCAGGCCGACCGCACGCAGGTCGGTGTCGTACAGCGCATCCAGATCGGACAGCCAGCTCGGTGGCGGTGGAACGGGCGTCGTGGCGCGCGACGTCGCGGTCACGTCGGGCGCGTCGGTGTCCCGGGCGATGGTGGTGGGGGTCATCATCGTCAGCAGCAGGCACAGGGCAAGGGCAGGGCGCATTGCAGCAGCAGGAGAAAGACGGGCCCGGGCAGGGTCCCTGCATGCGTCGGTGATGTCAAACCCACGCATCCGCGGGATGCCAGTCAATCACGCCGATGTTGCAGGCGGCGTCACGCCCGTATAGCTCGCCCGCGGACGGATCAACCGGCCCTGCGCCTGCTGTTCCAGCGCATGCGCCAGCCATCCCGCGAGACGGCCGGCGGCGAACATCACCAGTGCCGGTGTCGCCGGCAGGCGGTTGAGGTGGCAGATGGCGGCAAGCATGAAGTCGATGTTCGGCCGCAGGCCGCTGATGTCTTCCGTCGCGGCGATCAGTGTCTCCAGCGCGGCCATCTCGCGCTCGCCGGCGTGGCGCGCACGGGCACGCGCCAGCAGTTCGGCGCCCCGCGGATCGCCTTGTGGATACAGCGCATGTCCGAAGCCGGGCAGGTCGTCGCCACGCTGCCAGCGCTGCGCGATGAAGGCGCGCGGCGAGCGTGCTTCGCTGGCGTCGGCGATCAGGGCGTAGGCGCGCGCGGTGGCGCCGCCGTGGCGCGGGCCGGACAGCGCCGCCAGGCCGCTGCAGACGGTGGCGTGCAGATGCGCGCCGGTGGAGGCGACCACGCGCGCGGCGAACGCGGAGACGTTGAGTTCGTGGTCCGCGCAGACCACCAGGGCGGCACGCACGAGTTCGGCGAAACCGTCGTCATCGGGATGCCAGGCCTGCGCCAGCACGCGATGCACCGGCGCGTCGGAGGGTGGTCGGGCGACGAGCAGTGCTGCGTTGTGGCGCAGCAGCCCCGCCGCGATCTCATGACGTACGCGCGGCGCCGAGCTGAAGGAATGGCGCACGTCGAGTGCGAGCAACGGAATGGCCGCCATCGCGCGTTCCAGCGGCGGCAGCGAGGCGTCACTGGCGAGCGGTGCGACGACCGTCGGCCATTGCGTCAGTGACGGCTCGGCGAACGGGTCGTCCTCGCCGCCGCCCCACAGCTGCCGGGCGACGTCTTCCAGCGTGGCGCCGTCCTGCACCATCGCGATCGCCGAGCGGCCGCGGTAGTAGGGTCCATCGGGACGGATCAGCGAGATGCGCGTTTCCAGCACCGGCAGCCCACGGTCCAGGCTCTGCGCCGCGCCACGGGCCGCCCCGCGCCCCACCTGTTTGCGCTGCGCCAGCCGCTCCACGTCCTGCAGCAGGTACAGGCGGCTGCGTTGGTCCTTGCCCGGACGCGACTCCAGCAGGCCGCGGCTGACATAGGCGTACAGCGTGGCCTGGCTGATGCCCAGCAGGCGGCAGGTCTCGCGCGCGGTCAGCAGGTCGGTGGAGGACGCCATGCGAAAATATTGATTGATTCGATCAAGATTGATCAACCCTGCGGATAGTGCCAGATTTGCGACCCGAAGAGGGGCGTACCCTTCACGCACCTCCGGCGGCCGGCACGTCCGGGCGCCAGATCGACAGGAGTTCCCATGAGTTCCGTTTCCGCAGGTGCGAAATTCCGCGCCGCCCTCGCCGCCGAATCGCCGCTGCAGGTGATCGGCGCCATCAACGCCAACCATGCCCTGCTGGCCAAGCGCGCCGGCTACAAGGCGATCTACCTGTCGGGCGGCGGTGTCGCCGCGGGCTCGCTGGGCCTGCCCGACCTGGGCATCAATACGCTGGAAGACGTGCTGATCGATGTCCGTCGCATCACCGATGTTTGCGACCTGCCGCTGATGGTCGACATCGACACCGGCTTCGGCCCCAGTGCGTTCAACATCGAGCGCACGGTGAAGTCGTTGATCAAGGCCGGCGCGGCCGCCTGCCACATCGAGGACCAGGTCGGCGCCAAGCGCTGTGGCCATCGTCCCGGCAAGGAGATCGTGTCGGCCGGCGAGATGGTCGACCGCGTCAAGGCCGCCGCCGATGCCAAGACCGATCCGGACTTCTTCCTGATCGCGCGCACCGACGCCATCCAGGTCGAGGGCGTCGATGCTGCCATCGAACGCGCCATCGCCTGCGTCGAGGCCGGCGCCGACGGCATCTTCGCTGAAGCCGCCTACGACCTGCCGACCTACCAGCGCTTCGTCGACGCGGTGAAGGTGCCGGTGCTGGCCAACATCACCGAGTTCGGCAAGACGCCGCTGTTCACCCGCGACGAGCTGGCCTCGGTCGGCGTGGCGATCCAGCTGTATCCGCTGTCCGCATTCCGCGCCATGAACAAGGCCGCCGAGAACGTCTACCAGGCGATCCGCCGCGACGGTCACCAGCAGAACGTGGTCGATACCATGCAGACGCGCGAAGAGCTGTACGACCGCATCGGCTACCACGCCTTCGAGCAGAAGCTCGATACCCTGTTTTCCGCAAAGAAGTGAGTAGGGAGTCCACCATGAGCGAAACCACGCCTGCCCCCGGCTTCAAGCCGAAAAAATCCGTCGCGCTGTCGGGTACCGCCGCCGGCAACACCGCGCTGTGCACGGTCGGCCGCAGCGGCAACGACCTGCACTACCGCGGTTACGACATCCTCGACCTGGCCACGACCAGTGAGTTCGAAGAAGTCGCCTACCTGCTGGTGCACGGCAAGCTGCCCAACCGCGCCGAACTGGCCGGCTACAAGGCCAAGCTGAAGTCGCTGCGCGGCATCCCGGCCGCAGTGAAGGCCGCGCTGGAAGAACTGCCGCCGTCGGCGCACCCGATGGACGTGATGCGCACCGGCGTGTCCGTGCTCGGCTGCGTGTCGCCCGAAAAGGACGACCACAACCATCCCGGCGCACGCGACATCGCCGACAAGCTGATGGCCTCGCTGGGCTCGATGCTGCTGTACTGGTACCACTGGAGCCACAACGGCCGCGCCATCGACGTGGAGACCGACGACGATTCCATCGGCGGTCACTTCCTGCATCTGCTCCACGGCGAGAAGCCGAAGGACAGCTGGGTGCGCGCGATGCACACCTCGCTGATCCTGTACGCCGAGCACGAGTTCAATGCCTCGACCTTCACCTGTCGTGTCATCGCCGGCACCGGCAGCGACATGCACTCGGCCATCGCCGGCGGCATCGGCGCGCTGCGCGGTCCGAAGCACGGCGGCGCCAACGAGGTCGCGTTCGAAGTGCAGAAGCGCTACGAAACGCCGGACGAAGCCGAGGCCGACATCAAGGCGCGCGTGGAGCGCAAGGAAGTGGTGATCGGCTTCGGTCATCCGGTCTACACCACCGGCGATCCGCGCAACGACGTCATCAAGAACGTGGCGAAGGAGCTGTCGGTCGAGCAGTCGAGCACGAAGATGTACGACATCGCCGAGCGGCTGGAGTCGGTGATGTGGGACATCAAGAAGATGTTCCCGAACCTCGACTGGTTCAGTGCGGTCAGCTACCACATGATGGGCGTGCCGACGGCGATGTTCACGCCGCTGTTCGTGATCGCCCGCACCAGCGGCTGGAGCGCGCACGTCATCGAACAGCGCATCGATGGCAAGATCATCCGTCCCAGCGCCAATTACACGGGCCCGGAAGACCTGGCCTTCGTGCCGATCGACCAGCGCTGAGCCGCGCCGACAGGTGTCCGCGGGGCCGCTTCGACGAAGGTCGGGCGGCCCCGTGTCGTTTGTGTGACCCGCGTGGCAGCCCGGAACGGGTCCGGCGCGGTACTACTGGCGGACGCTAGGGGTGCATCGCGACCGTCGGGAGAGGCCCGTCGTGCGATGCAGGGGGACGCCATGCAGACGATGTGGTGCAAGACCGAGGCCGGACGCAACGAGATCCAGCAGCGCACGCGCAAGCTGCCGGCGGTGCTGCGTTCGATCCTGTTGCTGGTGGATGGCCAGCGCAACGACGATGAACTGCGGACGATGATGAGCGGGCTGCATGCGCCCGACGACGCCCTGCAACAACTGGAAGCGGAAGGACTGATCGAACGGCGTTCGGGCGCGGCGTGGGTGCTGGCCGCCGTGTCCGCCCCCAAGCCGGGCGATACGCTGCAGGCGGCCACGCGCACGGCGGCCGACCGCTACAACCTGCTCTACGCACGCATCACCGACGACATCCGCTCACATATCGGGTTGAAGGGATACTTCCTGCAGCTCAAGGTCGAGCGCTGCGCCGATGCCGACGAGCTGGTGGCGCTGCTGCCCGACGTGGCCACCGCGCTGACGAAGGCGCGCGACCACACTTTCGCCACCCGCTGGCTGGAGGAAGTGCGCGCGTCGGTGGCCTGACGCGCGCGCATCGCGGTCAGCTCAGGCCTTCGGCCTTCAGGGCGGCCTGCACACCGGCATCGGCCTCCATGCGCTGCGTGAACGCTGCGATGTTCGGCAAGCCGGAAAGATCGACGCCGGTGCGCGCCGCCCAGCGCAGCGTGATGTAGAAGTACGGATCGGCGAAGCTGCGGAAGCCGGCCAGCCAGTCGCGGCCTTCCAGCTGTTTTTCCGCGCTTTCGAACAGGCCGCGCAGCCGCTTGCGGGCGGCGTCCTTCACCGCGTCGAACTGCGTTTCGTCGCCGATGAAGCGTGCCGGCCCGAACAGCGGGTGGAACGCCGGATGCAGGTCCGAATTGACGAACGCCAGCCACTTGGCGGCCAGCGCGCGCTGCTGCGGCGAACCGTCGCCGGCGAGATGCGCCTGAGGATACGCGTCGGCGATGTAGCCCATGATCGCGGCGTTCTGCGTGAGCACGAAGTCGCCGTCGACGATGGCCGGCACGGCGCCGGTCGGATTGATCGCCAGGTAGGCGGGTTCCTTCATCTCGGTCGCCGTCATCACCTGCACATCGAACGGTTGTCCGGTCCACTGCAGTGCGATGTGGTCGGCGGTCGAGCAGGCGCCGGGCTTGGTATAGAGCTTCATGCAGTGTCCCCTGGAAAAAGAAAGGCCCGCGATTATCGCGGGCCTCGAATGTTTCCAGCGTGATGCGCGGTGCAACGGACCGTCGCATCATCACGACTTGCCGTCTCAGGAACGCGGCTTGAGCTTCTGCACGCGCAGGAACGTGTGGTCGCCGATGGTGGCCACGTGATACGCGTTGCGCCAGCTCGGGCTGGCGATCTGGTGCGCCATGAAGTGGCTGGCGCCCGGCACGATCTCCTTGCGCTGGCCGGGCGGCAGGGCCCAGTTGCGCTCGGCGTTCAGGGCGACGCTGACCGACTTGGCCCAGGCGTCCGGGTTCTTCAGGCGGGTGTTCGGGCCCACGATGGTCGGGGCGAACTGTTTGCGGGCGGTGACCACGGAGCAGACGGAATCGCCCCACAGGCCGCTGTCGCGACGGCGCAAGGCTACTTCGGCGACGGCTTGCTGGCCGCGCAGGGTCTGGTCGCGGGCTTCCAGGTAAACGGTGGTGCTGAGGCAAAGCGAATCGGCGGCCGGCTGCGGCAACATCTGCGACAGCCATAGGATCCAGGCCAGTTTCATGGGAACTCCTTGCTCCGTCTTTCCCGCACCCCTGCCTCTCCCGTCACGATGGGAGCGGCAAACCTGGGACATGCGGCAGGGCGTCATGGGGAGGCAGCCTTCACACGGGCTGCCCGGGGACCGGCAAGGCCGGACCAAGAGGGGGTCCGAGCGCCGGGCTCAGCCCGCCTGAACTGGGCGGCGGGCCGGAAAGTCGGCGCAAGGTAGGGGGGGCAGTCCCAACTCGGCCTGAACGGGTCGGCTTGACGCCGGGGGTGTCCGTCTGGCTGGAAACTGTGAGGAACGTCGCAGCCGCAAGGGCAAATCGACGCCCGGAACAGGGTCGTAGAGCGGAGCTTGCTCCGCTGTTTTGAGTGGCTCACCCACCCGTGCGGCGTCGAGCAAGCTCGACGCTACAGCCTCGCTGCCAGCCGGCTGCCCTGGTCGATCGCGCGCTTGGCGTCCAGTTCCGCGGCCACGTCGGCGCCACCGATCAGGTGCGGCGTCTTGCCGGCGGCGATCAGGTCGGCCTGCAGGTCGCGGCGCGGCTCCTGGCCGGCGCAGACCACCACGTGGTCGACCGGCAACAGCTGCTCGGCGCCCTCCACCTTGATGCGCAGGCCGGTGTCGTCCACGCCCAGGTACTCCACGCCGCCCAGCATCTTCACCTGCTTGGCCTTCAGCGTGGCCCGGTGGACCCAGCCGCTGGTCTTGCCCAGGCGGGCACCCGGCTTGCCGGCACTGCGCTGCAGCAGCCAGACCTCGCGCACCGGCGGCTCCGGCTGCGGCTTCACCAGGCTGCCGCGGGCTTCGAAGGTCGGGTCCACGCCCCATTCGGCCATCCAGCGGGCGGGGTCCAGCGAGGGCGAATGGCTTTCGTGGGTCAGGTACTCGGCCACGTCGAAGCCGATGCCGCCCGCGCCGATCAGCGCCGCGCGGGCGCCCACGGTGACGCGACCCGACAGCACATCCACATAGCTGACGACCTTGGCGTGGTCGGCGCCGGGGAAGGCGACCTTGCGCGGGGTGATGCCGGTGGCCAGCACGACCTCGTCGAAGCCGGTCAGCTCGGCGGCCGTCACCGGCGTGGACAGCTTCACGTCGACGCGCGTTTCCTCCAGCCGCTGGCGGAAATAGCGCAGCGTCTCGTGGAACTCCTCCTTGCCCGGGATCCGCTTGGCGTAGTTGAACTGGCCGCCGATCTCGTCCGCCGCATCGAACAGGGTCACCCGGTGGCCGCGCTCGGCGGCGACGGTCGCGCAGGCCAGGCCGGCCGGGCCGGCACCGACGACCGCGACCGTCTTCGGTGCGAACGTCTTCTTGTAGAGGAGGTCGGTCTCGTGGCAGGCGCGCGGATTGACCAGGCAGCTGGCGAGCTTGTTCTCGAACACATGGTCCAGGCAGGCCTGGTTGCAGGCGATGCAGGTGTTGATCGCCTGCGGCGTGCCGGCGCGTGCCTTGGCAGCCCACTGCGGGTCGGCCAGCAGCGGGCGCGCCAGCGACACCATGTCGGCCTTGCCTGAGGCGAGGATGCCCTCGGCCACGTCCGGCATGTTGATGCGGTTGGTCGCCACCAGCGGCACGCGCACATGCGGCTTGAGCTTGGCGGTGACGTCGACGAAGGCCGCGCGCGGCACCGAGGTGACGATGGTCGGTACGCGCGCCTCGTGCCAGCCGATGCCGGAATTGATGATCGTCGCGCCGGCCGCTTCCACAGCCTTGGCCTGCTGGACGATTTCCTCCCACTGGTTGCCGTCCTCGACCAGGTCCAGCAGCGACAGGCGGTAGATGATGATGAAGTCCGGACCGACCGCCTCGCGCACGCGGCGGACGATCTCCACCGCGAAGCGCATCCGCTTCTCCGGCGTGCCGCCCCAGGCGTCGTTGCGCTGGTTCGTACGCGGGGCGGTGAACTCGTTGATGAAGTACCCCTCCGAACCCATGATCTCGACGCCGTCGTAGCCGGCATCGCGCGCCAGCTTCGCCGCGTTGGCGTAGGCGCTGATCTGGCGCTCGATGCCACGGGCGGACAGCGCGCGCGGGGTGAAGGGGTTGATCGGGGCCTTCAGCCTCGACGGCGCCACGGTCAGCGGGTGGTAGCCGTAGCGGCCGGCGTGCAGCAGTTGCGCGCAGATCTTCACGCCGTGCTCGTGCACGGCCGTCGTCACGAACTTGTGCGGGCGCGCTTCCCACGGCCACGACAGCTTGCCGCCGAACGGTTTCAGCCAGCCCACCAGGTTCGGCGAGAACCCGCCGGTGACGATCAGCCCCACGCCACCGGCCGCGCGTTCGGCGAAGTAGGCCGCCAGTCGGGGGAAATCCTTCGCCCGGTCTTCCAGTCCAGTGTGCATCGACCCCATCAGCACGCGGTTGCGTACGGTGGTGAAGCCCAGGTCCAGCGGGGTGAACAGGTGCGGGTAGGCGGAAGAGTCGGTGGCGGCGGCGGTCGACGTCATGCGGGCTGTGGATACGCGTGCGTATGGAAGGAGCGAACGATGCCGCGCCCGGGCGTCCGGCGCAAGCGGCATCCGCGGCGCGAAGCAGGGCACAGACCCGCCCGCCTTGCAAGAGTTGTCCGGCGCGGGCGGCTCGGGGACCATGGGGGCACCCAGGTTCCCGGCCTTTCATGGACACCGCCTCACCGCCCCTGCACGACTACCTGCGCGCCGGCTTCGCCGCCGCCGACCTGCCGGACCTCCACCCCCTGCTCAACGCCCGTGACCTGCTGCGGGCCTTCTCGACGCTGTTCCATGGCGGCGAGGAGAGCGTCATGGTGCGCCTGCTGGTCCTGCGCACCCTCGGCGAGCGCGGCGAAGCGCCGGACTGGTCGCCGCAGGAGCTGCGTGACCAGTTCGCCTACCTGGACCCGGTCAAGTTCGACACCGTGCTCGGCCGCCTGCGCGAGAACGGCCTGCTGCTGTGGGACGCCGCCAGCCAGCGCTACCGCATCAGCCCGGTCGGCCGCCAGGCGCTGGCCTCGATCGGCCTGCTGCTGCAGTTCCAGCGCGAGGGCGACGAACTCGCCTACGTCACCGCCCAGCTCGCCGCCGGCCAGGCCGTCGGCCGGGTCAAGGCGGACGACCTGCAACACCTGCTGTCGCGATTGAACGAGCTGCGCGAGGACTTCGACCAGGCCGTGCTCAGCGGTTCGGAACACCGCATCCAGCGCGCCGCCGACACCCTGCAATCGGTCTGGCAATGGGTGGAGAAGGGCACCGAGCTGATCCGCGATATCGCCGCCGACGGCGACCTCGATACCGCCACCCACCGCGTCGCGCAGCAGATCGGCCGCGCGCAGAGTGCGCTGCTGCGGCAGGCGTCGGTGTTCCAGCGCGCGCTGAACCAGCTGGACCGCCACCGCGTGCACCTCGGCGCGAGCGGATTGTCGTCATCCGACGTCAACCGCTATTTGCGCGTGCTCGACACCGCGGCACTGACCGCGCTGGCCGACGACGTGCTGGCGCGCATGCCGCAGCCGGCGTTCGCGCTGGGGCCGATCGCACTGGACGTGGCCGAATACGAACTGGTCGAACGCGAACGTGCCGCGCAGGACGACGCCTCGCTGCCGCCGTCGCAGGCCGCGCCGACCGAGACGCAGGCGCCGGTCGTGCAGAACGACTACGGCCATGCCGAACGATGGTTCGACCAGCTCGCCGCGCTCGACACCGAAGCGCCGCTGTCGGACTGGGTGCCGCAGGACGGCTTCGCGGTCAGCGCCTACCGCCTGTCGCTGCTCGGCCTGATCGGTGATGCCGGTGCGGAGAACCGCAACGGCGTGGCGGCCTCGCTGGCGCAGCTGCCGATGCAGTGGCATGTCGATGCCGAATTCGAATCCGTCCAGCGCGCCGGCGTGGCCTACATGAGCCGCGGCCGCCTGCTGCCGCAGACCCCAGAGACGCAGGCTGCGCCTGCGCCTTCCCGCAAGAAGAAAGCCCGTACCGCATGAATGACCCCATCGCTTCCCTGATCGCGCGGCTGCTGGCCGAGCGCTGGCTGCCGCGCGACGACCGCGCCGTGCGCCAGGTGCTTGTCGACGCCGAACTGCGCGACGACCTCGACCGCCGCCTCGCTGCCGCCGGCCTGCGCCTGCTCGAACACCCCTACGCCGCCCACGTCGCCGTCGGCATCGCGCGCGCGCAGGAGAGCGAGGTGTTCGGCCATGGCGACGCCTGGGCTGCCAGCAACCTGTCGCTCGGCCGCGACACCATCGCGCTGCTGGTCGTGCTGTGGGCGCTGCTGGTGCTGCCGAAACGCCAACGCCAGATCGCACGCCAGGAGGGCGATCGCCAGCACGAGCAGGAGCAGATGTTCGCCGAGCTGAAGCCGGTGCCGGTCGGGTCCGAACTGATCGAACCGATCAACGAGCGCACGCTGCTGGCCGACTTCGCCGACAAGCTCGGTGGCAAGGGGCGTTTGCAGATGAATCTCGGCACGCTGCAGCGGCACGGCTTCATCGTGCGCCGCCGCGAGCGCATCCAGGAAGGCCCGCTGCTCGACCTGGCGTTCGACTACGAACGCATCGCCAGCCGCGTGATGGACGGTGCGCTGGCGTACGTGATCGAGGAGGCGCGCGCCTCGCAGGCGAATGCCCCTGCGTTGCCCGCGGACGACAGCCTGGACGAAGTGAACGAGGAGCCGGCCGATGTTTGAGTTCCGCAGCCTGGAAGTCGTCCACTGGGACTACTGGCAGCGCTACACGCTGCCGCTGGACGCGTCGGTCATCACCGTGGTCGGGCCGAACGGGTCCGGCAAGACCACCCTGCTTGATGCGCTGCGCACGCTGCTCGCCATCGACGACCGCGACATGGCGCGCGACTACAAGACCTACCTGCGCCACAACGGCAAGCCGTACGCCTGGCTGCGCGCGGTGGTCAGCAATCCGGTCGACCGCCGCGGCAAGCGCGCGTTCTTCCCGCACATGGACGAGCAGGTCACCATCGCCTGCCGCATTCGCAAGCGCGGGGGCGACTGGTCGCGCGACTACCAGATCGTCGCCGGCGACGTGCCGGTCGAAACGCTGGACCAGGGCGGCGATTGGCTGGGCGTGCGCGACTACCGCGTGCGCCTGGCGGGTGCCGGTCTGAGCCGCGCGATCTGCCGCGTGCTGACGCTGGAGCAGGGCGCGACCGACAAGCTGTGCCAGTTGTCGCCGCGTGAGCTGCTGCAACTGGTGTTCGACGTGTTCGAAGACAAGGCGGTGCTGGACGACTACCAGCGCGCCCGCAGCGAGCAGTTCGACGTGGAGAAGGAGATCGGTCAGCTGCAGCAGGGCTTGGCCGAGTTGCACGTGAAGCTGGAGTCCGCACGCGCCGACGTGCGCTCGTTCGAGGATGGCCTGTCGCTGCGCTCGCAGCGCAACCGTCTGCAGACCGAGATCGCGCCCAAGGTGGAACTCGCCGACCTGCGCGCCACCGTCGAAGGCGCGCGACCGCGCCTGACTGGCCTGCGCCGCGCGCTGCGTGAGCGGGAACGCGCGCATGCCAGCCTGCTGGCGCAGGAAGTGGCCGCCCAGTTGCAGCGCGATCGCGCCGGTTCCGATCTGGTCGACACGCGCGCGCAGCTCAAGCAGGCCGAAGCCGCCTTCACCCAGGCGCGCGACCACGCGCGCGATGCCGAATCGCTGGTGCGCCGCCATGATGAACTGGCGAAGCTGCAGGCCGAACGCGGCGGCGCCGATGTCGACGCCCTGAGTCGTGAACTGGAGGACGGTCGCCGTCGCCAGGCCGAACTGAAGCTGGAAGCCGAGCGTGACCGCCAGCGAACCGGCGAGATCGTCGCGCAGGTCGCTGCGCTCAGCGGCGGTGGCCGGGTGATCGAACCGTTCGAGCGCGACTTCCGCGCTGCGCTGGACCGGCAGGGCATTGCGCATCGGGTACTGACCGAGCTGGTCGACGTGGTCGATCCCGACTGGGCGACGGCCGTGGAAGCGGTGCTGGCGCCGTACCGTCACCTGGTGCTACTGGAACATCCGAAGGACGCGCGCGAGGCGTGGCGCCTCGGCGAGCAGCTGCAGTACCGGCATTTCGTCGTCGCCGACCGCGCACCCGTCGAGAAGGCGACCCGGGGTTCGCTGCTCGAAGTCGTGCGCTTCTCCGACGATCCGCCCGCGTGGCTGCCGCGCCATCTGGACCGCATCCAGCGCGTGGCCGACGTCGAGGCCGGTCATCGCTTGTCGAAGGGCCAGGACTGGATCACCGCCAAGGGCTACCTGCGCGAACAGCGCGGTGGCCGCCACATCGGCGGTGGCGCGCATCACTTCGGCGCCGGTGCGCGTCAGGCGCATCTGGCATCGCTGCGGTCGGAGCAGGCCATGCTGCAGGACCGTGCGCAGGTTCGCGAGGACGCCCTGGCGACCTTGCGCCGACAGCTGGACGGGGCGCAGTCGCGCCTGCTCGGTCTGGACGCCGGTCAGGAACTGGTCACGCGCGCGGCGGAGTTCGCCGATGCCGCCGAGCGCCTGCCTGCCTTGGCGGATGCCGCCGCCGAGGCGGCCGCGGCACTGGCAGAGGCACGTCAGCGGCTGGATGGTCTGGAAGCGCTCGACAAGGCGGAAGGCATCGCGGCCGCCAGCCGTGCCGGCGAAATCAAGGCGCTGGCCGGCGAGCTGAAGGAGCGTGGCCAGCAGATCGGGCAGGAACGTCTGGCGCTGGCGCAGCGGATCGTCGACTTCCGTCGCCGTCGTGCGCAGATGCCGGCGGCGTGGCGCAGCGCCGCCGTGCTGCGCGCGGCACGCGAGGAATACGAAAGCAGCAGTGCCGTGCGCCGTGAACTCGAGCGCATCGATGAGCGCATCGCACGCGGTGGTTATGTCGAGGACGAAGGCTGCGTCGCCCTGCGCGACAAGTTCGGCGCCGACCATGCGGGATTGGAAGCCGCCATCGGCAAGCGCGAAACGCATCTGCATCGTGCCCGTCGTCTGACCGAGGAGGCGCGTGGCGCGTACATCAACGTGCTGCGCGCTACGGTACGTCGCTACAAGCGCAACCTGGCCGCCCTGGGCGATCTCGCCGGCATCGGCGTGGACGCGGAACTGCCCGAACTGGTGAACGAGGATACGGCGCTGGCGCAGGCCGGCCTGACCGTGCGCTTCGACTTCGACCGCAAGGGCTGGATCGGCCTGGACGACGGCGAAGCCTCGGGTGGCCAGCAGGTCATGAAGTCGCTGCTGCTGCTGGTGGCGCTGCTGCGCGACGAGGAGCAACCGGGCGGCTTCGTCTTCATCGACGAACCGTTCGCGCACCTCGACGTCGCCAACATCGAGAAGGTCGGCCGCTTCCTGCGCTCGACCGATGCGCAGTACATCCTGACCACGCCGATCACGCACAACGTCAACGTGTTCGAGCCGTCCGACCTGGTGCTGGCGACCAGCAAGCGCCGCGCGGCGAGCACGTGGGCCGAGCCGGTCGCGGTGCTGAAACGCGACCGCAGCGGGGATGCCGCAGCCGCGTAAGGCAACATAATGCTGTGGGAGCGACGTAAGTCGCGATGGAGTCGTCAGGAGATGAAGATGTCTCCGCCGTCCAGTCGCGACTTACGTCGCCCCCACAGCTCTTTTCGCCTTTACCAGCCGGCGAGCACCAGCTTGCCGATGGTGGTGCCGGATTCGAGACGGCGATGTGCTTCGCGCAGGTTCGCCGCGTCGATCGGTGACAACGTGTCGGTGAGCGTGCCGCGCAGCTGACCGGCATCGATCAGGTCGGCGACGCGATCCAGCAGTGCGCCCTGTTCGCCCATGTCGGCGGTGCGGAAGCGCGGGCGGGCGAACATCATTTCCCAGTGGATGCCGATGCTCTTGGCCTTGTAGGGGTCGCCGATGCGCAGCTCGCCGCGCGGTTCGACGATCAGGCCGACATGGCCGAGCGGCGACAGCAACTCGCCCAGCTCGGTCCAGTAGCGGTCGGTGTCGGCGAGATTGAGCGCCGCGTCGATGGTGTCGAAGCCCAGCGCCTTCAGCTGCGGGCCGAGCGGTTCGCGATGGTTGATCACGTGGTCGGCGCCGAGCGCCTTGCACCAGTCGATGGTGTCGTGGCGCGAGGCGGTCGCAACGACGGTGAAGCCCGCGCGCTTGGCCAGCTGGATCGCGATCGAGCCGACGCCGCCGGCACCGGCGATCACCAGCAGCGACTTGCCGTTGCCGCCGCCATCGATGACGTACGGCATGCGGTCGAACAGGAGCTCCCAGGCGGTGATCGTGGTCAGCGGCAGCGCGGCGGCCTGCGCGAAATCCAGCGAGGCGGGCTTGCGGCCGACGATGCGTTCGTCGGCCAGCTGGAACTGCGCATTGCTGCCGGGACGGGTGATGTCGCCGGCGTAGTACACGGTATCGCCGGGCTTGAAGCGGGTGACGGCATCGCCGACCGCTTCGACCACGCCGGCGGCGTCGTAGCCCAGCACCTTCGGCTGCGCTTCGACCTGCGGCTTGGGCGAGCGGACTTTGGTGTCGACCGGATTCACCGACACGGCTTCCACGCGCACGAGGATGTCGTGGCCGGTGGCGGTGGGTGTCTCGAGTTCGACATCGACCAGTGACTGCGGATCGTCGATTGGCAGGTAGCGGGTGAGGGCGACGGCTTTCATGGTGGATCCTCGTGGGAGAGTCGGGAGGCGTGCCGCGATGATGCGGCGCGCGCAGTAAAGAGGCGATGCGACGAAGGGCGGATCAGGCGCAGTCCGCTTCCGGAACCAGCGGGAAACGCTGGCGACGCTCGAGCGCCAGCGCCCAAAGCGCGACGGCGAAGGCTGACGCAGGCACCAGCGCGGCGACCCAGGGCAGCGCCGAGAGGCCCAGGCCTTGCGAGATCACCACGCCACCGAGCCAGGCGCCCAGTGCATTGCCGAGATTGAAGGCGCCGATGTTGAGGCTGGACGCCAGGCTCTGGGCATCGCTGGCCTTCTGCAACACCCAGAGCTGCAGCGGCGAGACCGTGGCGAATGCAGCCGCGCCGAGCAGGCCGGTGAACGCGATCATCGTCCACTGACTGTGCAGCACGAAGGTCATCGCGCCCATCACCAGCGCCAGCAGCGCGAGCGTGCCGAGCAAAGCAGGTGCCAGGCGACGGTCGGCGAAGCGGCCGCCGAGCAGGTTGCCGACGATCATGCCGACGCCGAACACCAGCAGGATCGGCGAGACCGCCGCATCGGCGAAGCCGGTGACCTGCGTCAGCAATGGCTGGATATAGGTGTACACGGTGAACATGCCGCCGAAACCGAGCACGGTCATCAGCAGTCCCAGCACTACCTGCGGACGCGCGACCACGCGCAGCTCGTCGCGGAACGGCAGTGGCGCGGGCGCGCTGCGGTCGGCTGGCACCAGGGTGGCGATGATGATCGTGGCCAGCACGCCGATGGCGGTCACCGCCCAGAACGTCGCGCGCCAGCCGAACTCCAGGCCCAGCCACGCGCCCGCCGGCACACCGAGCAGGGTGGCGACGGTCAGGCCGGTGAACATGATGGAGATGGCCGAGGCCTTGCGGTCTTCGCTGACCATGCCGGTGGCGACCACGGCGCCAACGCCGAAGAAAGTGCCATGCGCGAGCGAGGTCACCACGCGCGCCGCCATCAGCAGTTCGTAGTTCGGCGCCAGCGCGCAGGCCAGGTTGCCGAGGGTGAATACGATCATCAGTGCCACCAGCACCGCCTTTCGCGGCATGCGGCTGGTCGCGGCGGTCAGCAGCGGCGCACCGACGAACACGCCCAGCGCATAGCCGGAGATCAGCAGGCCGGCGGCGGCGATGGAGACCTGCAGGTCGGCGGCGACCTGCATCAGCAGGCCCATGATGACGAACTCGGTGGTGCCGATGCCGAAGGCGCCGGCGGTCAGGGCGTAAAGCCCCAGCGGCATCCGGGAAGAGGAGGAGACGGGCGACATGGAAGAGGGCGGGGTGGGAAAGAAGGCGTGCAGCGTGCCCCTTCCCCCGCAGATGAAAAACCGAGAAGATGACGAATCACTTTCAATGAATTATTGAAAATGGATCGTGTCGGTGACCTGACCCTGTTCCTGCGCGTGCTCGACCTCGGCTCCATCACGGCGGCGGCCCACAGCCTGGACCTGTCGGTGGCGGTGGCCAGTCAGCGCCTGAAGCGGCTGGAGAAGGAGCTGGGCGTGCGGCTGCTGCACCGGACCACGCGTAGTCTGCATCCCACGCCTGAAGGCCTGGCCCTGGCGCAGCAGGGGCGGGTACTGGTCGAGGAGCTGGAGTCGCTGGGCAGCGGCCTGCGCGAGGCTGCCAATGAGGTTGCCGGCACGCTGAGGGTCACCATGTCGGCCTCGTTCGGGCGCCAGTACGTGTCGCCGCTGCTGCCGGCCTTCCTGGCGCGCCACCCGAAGGTGCGGCTCAGCGTCCACCTCAGCGACAACGTGGTGGATCTGGTGAGTGAGGGCTTCGACCTCGCCATCCGCATCGGGGCGCTGGACGACTCACGGCTGGTCGCGCGGCGCATCGCCCCCAACCGTCGCGTGCTGTGCGCGTCGCCGGACTACCTGCGCAGGCACGGCACCCCCCGGACGCCCGAAGAGCTGGCCGACCATGATTGCCTGTTGCTGTTCGGCAGCGGTGGACGCCAGGACGTCTGGCGGCTGAGCACGCCGGAGGGCGGCGAGGTCGCGGTTCGCGTGCACGGGCGCTTCGAAAGCAACTTCGGCGAGGTGCTGCGCGATGCGTCGCTGGCGGGGGAGGGCATCGTCGTGCATTCGCTTTGGCACGTGGCGGACGACCTGCGCACCGGGAGGCTGCAGGTCGTGCTGCCGGACTTTCCGCTGGCCACGACCGCGATCAGTGCTGTCATGCCGCAGCGCCGGCTGGTGCCGCCGCGGGTGCGTGCGTTCGTGGAATTCCTGACCGACCAGTTCGGTGACGATCCGCCGTGGGAACGCGGACTGGCGGTGTAGTCAGGCTGTGTCGAACGCGAAGGCGTCCAGCGCCAGTCCACCCATTTCCACGTCGCGATGGAGCAATCGTCCCTTCGCGCCCTCGCCGCCCGCACCGAGCGCCACGTAGAGCGGATAGAGGTGCTCGGTGGTGGGATGGTTCTGGGCCGCATGCGGCAGCGAGATCCAGTCGAGCGCGGCGGCCGCGTCGCCTTCCAGCAGCGCAGCGCGCAACGGATCGGTGAACGCCGTCACCCACGGGTATGTGTTGGCTCGCGCGTGCTGCCAATCCAGTGCGCGCAGATTGTGGGAAAAGCCGCCGGAGCCGACCATCAGCACGCCCTCGTCCCGCAACGGCGCAAGTGCCCGGCCCAGCCGGTAGTGCCACTCGGCGCTTTGGGAGGGGTTTACGGACAGCGCGACCACCGGGATGTCCGACGCTGGATACATCCGCCTCAACGGGACCCAGACGCCATGATCCAGTCCATGGTGGTCGTCTTCGTGCGCTTCGAATCCGGCGGCGTTCAGGCGCGCTGCGATGTCGTGGGCGAGTGTCGGCGCACCGGCCGTCGGATACTGGATCCGGTAAAGCGGTGCCGGGAACCCGCCGAAGTCGTGGATCGTCTTCGGCGCAGGCGTGGCCGTGAGCGTCGGGCGCGCGTGGACGAAATGCGCAGAGGCCACCAGGATGGCGCGAGGCCGGGGCAGGAGGCCTCCCAGCTGGTCGAGGAATCGGCCGGTGGGCGAGTCCTCGATCGCCAGCATGGGGGAGCCATGCGACAGGAACAGGCTCGGGAGACGGTGTACGGCGGGAGCAGGCAGGTTCATGATGCGAGCATCGGCCCCCGAGGGAGACTTACCAAGGGTCTTGGATGGACCGGTGTGTTGCCGTTACTGGACTTGCCCGGCTGCTGTGATGGTCGGCGGCCACGGCGCTTGGAACAGGGCGGATCTGCGCGAGTTCTCTTACAGAGTGTTAACCTTGGCCAACTTGTTATGGTACCGTTAACACAGTCTTCACATACCCCCGCATAATCTGTTCAGCAAGGCGACGGCAGCCTGTCGCCTCGAATAACAACTAGAACTGCCGTAAGCGAAGCACTTCGGTTTCTCTACTACTGAACTTTTACAAGGAAAGGAGCTGCAAATGAACAAGAAGATTCTCTGCGCCGCGCTGCTGGGCGGCCTGAGCCTCGCGAACCACGCGATGGCGCAGGAGTTCGATGACCGCTGGTACCTGACGGGTTCGGCTGGCTTCAACCTGCAGGACGATGACCGCACCACCCGCAATGCCCCTTTCCTGGGCCTGGGCCTGGGCAAGTTCATCAGCCCGAACTGGTCGCTGGACGGTGAGCTGAACTATCAGAACCCGAAGTTCGAAGACAACCGTGATGCGCTGTGGAGCCAGTACGGCATCTCGCTGGACCTGCGTCGCCACTTCGTCCAGGAAGGCCGCGGCTGGAACCCCTACATCGTGGCGGGCCTGGGCATGCAGCGTTCGGAAGAAGAGTCGCTGATCAACGCGTCCAACCAGCGTCGTGACAACAACCTCGCCGCCAAGCTGGGCGTCGGTCTGCAGACCACGCTCGACAAGCGCGTCGGCGTGCGCGCCGAAGTTGCCTATCGTGCCGACTTCGACGACCAGAGCGCTGCCGCTCCGCAGGAAGACTGGTTCGGCGACGTGCTGGCTTCGGTTGGCGTCGTGATCCCGCTTGGCCCGAAGGCCGAAACCGCTCCGCCGCCGGCCCCGCCGCCGGCTGCCCCGAGCTGCGCCGACCTGGATGACGACGGCGACGGCGTCAACAACTGCGACGACAAGTGCCCCGGTTCGCAGGCTGGCCAGACCATCGGTCCGGACGGCTGCCCGGTGCAGGTCTCGATCGACCTGAAGGGCGTGAACTTCGACTTCGACAAGTCGACCCTGCGTCCGGACGCGATCGCGATCCTCAGCGAAGCCGCCGAGATCCTGAAGCGCTACCCCGACCTGCGCGTCGAAGTGGCCGGCCACACCGACCTGTGCGGTGCGGACGCCTACAACCAGTCGCTGTCGCAGCGTCGTTCGCAGACCGTGTACGACTACCTGACCAACAATGGCGTCAGCGCCTCGCGTCTGGTGGGTCCGATCGGTTACGGCGAGAGCCGTCCGCTGGAGCCGACCGCGCAGACCCTGCCGGGCTGCAAGAGCGAGCGCAACCGTCGTACGGAACTGAACGTCCAGAACTGATCGGACGCTCTTCCCGCAACACCCGAAGCCCGGCCTCGCGCCGGGCTTCTTTTTTACGGCACGGTGCGCGGGTTTTGCGTGACCGCGCTTCCGTCTTTCCGCATTGACGCGTCACGCAACGGGCAATTTCTTGCCATGCCCTGGCGCGCTGCCTACACTCCGGGCACGTCCAGCTGTAAACCGTCAGGAGTTGTGCCGATGCGTCGTCATGTGTTCGCCAGTGTGCTGTGCATCGCCGCGATTCCCGCCGCCCATGCGGCCCCGGACTGCAGTGGCAGCCTGGTGCCGCCGCCGCTGAAGACGCCCGCCACGGTGATCGCACCGGTCGCACCGGAATTCACCGCTGCCGCCACGCAACTGGGTGCGCCCTCGGGCGTGCTGGCGTCGCATGCCTTCGACGAATCGCAGTCGGTCGAGCGCGTGCTGATGCGACTGCGCATCGAAGGTTGCCGCAACATCGCCAAGGCATTGCCGGCCGCGCCGTCGGCTGCGGCCGCCACGTCCAGCTCGGCGGCGTACCAGCCGAAGACCGCGCACGACAACACGCCTTGGCGCTTCGATATGAGCCAGAACGGCAAGCGCATGACGGCCGACGAATTCGATGCGTGGATGAAGTCGCGCGGCGTGCGCGTGGTGAAGGCGCCGGGTACTCCGGCGGCAGCGCCCGCACCGGCACCTGCCGAGCCTGCCAAGAAGAACTGATCCACGAACGGCCGGTCTCCCGGCCGTTCTCCTGTCGGTCCCCGATGAGTACGCGCAGACCTCCTTTTCGCGAAACCTCGCGTGCCGCGCGCTCCCGTGTACCGTCCGGGCAGGGAGTGCGTCATGGCCTGGCCCGCGTGCTGTCCAAGCAGGGCGTGTGTTCGCGTAGCGAAGCCGCGCGCTGGATCGTCGAAGGGCGGGTGTCCGTCGATGGGCGCATCGTGCGGGATCCCGAGTTTCCGGTGGTCGTCGGCCGGGCCGTAATCCGCGTGGATGGCCTGGCGAGCGCTGCGCCGGAGCGCTGCTACCTGATGCTCAACAAACCGCGTGGCCTGGTGACCACGGCACGCGACGAACAGGGACGCGACACGGTGTACCGGTGCCTGGATGGCGCGGAACTGCCCTGGGTCGCGCCGGTCGGCAGGCTCGACAAGGCCAGCGAAGGCCTACTGCTGTTCACCAACGATCCCGAGTGGGCGGCCCGCATTACCGATCCCGCGCTGGGGCCGGAAAAGACGTACCACGTGCAGATCGACACGCTGCCGGATGATGCGCTGATACACCGATTGAAGACCGGCGTAAGCGCAGATGGCGAACACCTTTCCGCCCGTTCGGCACAGGTGCTCAGGAGCGGCGAGCGCAACGCATGGCTGGAAATCGTGCTGGACGAGGGGCGCAACCGGCAGATCCGACGCCTGTTGGCCGCGTTCGACATCGGGGTTCTGCGGCTCGTACGCGTCGCCATCGGACCACTGGCGTTGGGGGGGCTGGGCAAGGGCGCATGGCGCATGCTCGAACCGCACGAGCGTGACGTGCTCGCGCCGACGACCGGCCGCTGATTGCGAGACGGCGGTCCGGGTTCGTGGCGAGGGGCCTGCCTACACTCGTCCGCGCTGACCTTGGGGAAATCACCATGCACCGTTCGATCCCGCGCCTGCCGTTGTGCTGCGCCGTGCTGCTCGTCTTTGGCCTGACGACAGGCTGCGCTACAAAACCCTCATCCACTGCAGCGAAGCAGGCCGCCACGGACGAGGTGGTCACCGTCAAGGTCGGTCCGCACGGACACCGTTTCGACATGCAGCAGAACGGCCGCAGCATGACGGCCGAGGAATTCGATGCGTGGATGAAGGCCCGCGGCATCCGCGTGGCCAAGGGGGCGCCGGCGAAGCCGAAGACCGCCAGCACCGCCAAGCGCGCCCGCTGATACGCAGGCGCGCCGGCGTCGCGATCAGGCCTTCACCACGCCCAGTTCGCGGCCGATGCGGATGAAGGCGTCGATCGCACGGTCCAGGTGTTCGCGCGTGTGCGCGGCGCTGATCTGCGTGCGGATGCGCGCCTGTTCCTTGGGCACCACCGGGAAGAAGAAGCCGATCGCATAGATGCCTTCTTCCAGCAGACGCTCGGCGAAGCGCTGCGCCAGCGGTGCGTCGTACAGCATCACCGGGCTGATCGGGTGCACGCCCGGCTTGATGTCGAAACCGGCGGCCGTCATCTTCTCGCGGAAGTAGCGCGTGTTCTCCTGCAACTGCTCACGCAGGTGGCCGGCGGCGGACAGCATCTCGAACGCCTTGATGCCCGCAGCCACCACGTGCGGCGGCAGCGAGTTGGAGAACAGATAGGGCCGTGAGCGCTGGCGCAGCAGTTCGATCACCTCCCTGCGCGCCGTGGTGAAGCCGCCCAGCGCGCCGCCCATCGCCTTGCCCAGCGTGCCGGTGATGATGTCGATGCGGTCCAGCACGCCCTTCACCTCGGCCGACCCGCGGCCGGTGGCGCCGAGGAAGCCGGTGGCATGGCATTCGTCGATGTGCACCAGGGCGTTGTACTTCTTCGCCAGCGCGGTGATCTCGTCCAGGGGCGCAATGAAGCCATCCATCGAGAACACGCCGTCGGTGGTGATCAGCTTGGTCTTGCAGCCTGCTGCGTCGGCCGCCTGCAGCTGCGCCTCGAGGTCGGCCATGTCGCAGTTGGCGTAGCGGAAGCGCTTGGCCTTGCACAGGCGCACGCCGTCGATGATCGAGGCGTGGTTCAGTGCGTCGGAGATGATGGCGTCGTCTTCGCCCAGCAGCGGCTCGAACAGGCCGCCGTTGGCGTCGAAGCAGGCGGCATAGAGGATCGTGTCTTCGGTGCCGAAGAAGTCGGCGATCGTCTGCTCCAACTGCTTGTGCAGGTCCTGCGTACCGCAGATGAAGCGCACCGACGCCATGCCGAAGCCATGCGTGTCCAACGCGTCCTTGGCCGCCGCGATGATGTCCGGATGGTCGGCCAGGCCCAGGTAGTTGTTGGCGCAGAAGTTCAGCACCGTCCGTCCGTCGGCCAGGGTGATCTCTGCCGACTGCGGGCTGGTGATGATCCGCTCGGCCTTGAACAGGCCTTGTGCGCGGATCTCATCGAGGGTGGTGGCGTAATGGGCGGTCAGCGGGTTGGCCATGGCGGTGCAATGAGCGGGAAAGGCGCCATTCTACCCGTCGCTCGCAACACCCCTGCCGCGTCATGCGGATACGGCATAAGCGACCCCAGTTTCGTCATTTCCCTGCTTGGATGTGCGCACGCAGCATCGCGTCTCCGGCCCACGACGGGCCTTCACGCGGGGAAATGCGGTCATGCGGACACACTCGGGCCCACGCAAGCGGAAAGGCAGCGGCGTCGCCATCCTCGGCGCGTTGGCCTGTTCGCTGGCCCTCCCCGTATCCGCACAGAGCCAGCCCAGCGTGCAGGAACTGCTGCAACGACTGGAAGCCCTGGAGCGCCGCGTCGGCGACGCGCCGGCGCCCGTGGCGGCGGAGGGCGAGTCGGGTCCTGCGACCCTGGGCGACCTGGACCAGCGCCTGCGCATCCTGGAACGTCGTCTCGAACTGCAGCAGGAGGAAACCGCCGCCAAGGCCAAGGACGCGCCGGTGGTCGCGGTGAACGACAAGGGTGCATCGCTCAGGTCGGCCAACGGCGAGTTCGAGTTCAAGCTGCGCGGGCTGGTGCAGGGTGACGCGCGCTTCTTCCTCGACGACGACGCTTTGCCGCAGAACGACACGTTCCTGTTCCGTCGCATCCGCCCGACCATCGAGGGTTCGCTGGGCAAGCTGGTGTCGTTCCGCCTGACGCCGGAGTTCGCCGGCGACAGTGCGACGATCGTCGACGCCTACGTCGACGTGAAGCTGGATCCGGCCTTCACGCTGCGCGCGGGCAAGGTCAAGGGCCCGATCGGGCTGGAACGGCTGCAGTCCGGCAGCGCGATCGGCCTGATCGAGCGCAGCTTCCCCACCGAACTGGCGCCCAACCGCGACCTGGGCATCCAGGCGCAGGGCGAGTTCGCCGAAGGACGGGTGAGCTACGTGGCGGGCGTCTACAACGGTGCGCCCGATGGCCGCGATGCCGCGACCACCAATCCGGACAACGAGTTCGAGTACGCCGGTCGCATCTTCTTCGAGCCGTTCAAGAACACCAGCAGTTCGTGGTCCGGCCTTGGCTTCGGCATTGCCGGCAGCATCGGCGACAAGCAGGGCGCGGGCAACAACTTCCTGCCGCGCTATCGCACGCAGGGACAGGCGCAGTTCTTCAACTACCGCAGTGCGATCGCGGCGGATGGCGAGCACAGCCGCTTCTCGCCGCAGGGGTATCTCTATCGTGGCCGTTTCGGCCTGCTGGCCGAGTACATCGCCTCGAAGCAGGAACTGCTGGTCACCAGCGGTGCGGCGGCAGGCACGCGTGCGGACCTGGAGAACACGGCGTGGCAGGCAACTGCCAGCTGGGTGCTTACCGGCGAAGACGCCAGCTATCGCGGTGTGGTCAAACCGTCGAGCCCGTTCAGCCCCGGCGGCGGTTGGGGTGCATGGGAACTGGTAGGCCGTTACGGCGAACTCGACATCGACGATGGCGCATTTCCGCTGTTCGCTGATCCCGCGGTGTCCGCCCGTCGAGCAAAGGCGTGGACGGTCGGCGTCAACTGGTACCTCACCAGCAACCTGAAGCTGGTCGTCAACTACCTGGACACGCAGTTCGAGGGCGGTGCCGCGGCAGGCGCGGATCGCGAAGACGAAAAGGCCGTGTTCTCGCGACTACAGGTCGCCTTCTGATTCCCGGAGACATCGCATGAAGACTTCCATCCGACGCCATACACGCAACGCACTGCTCGCTATCGGCCTGACCCTGGCGGCGGCGGCGGGCGCCAAGGACATCAAGCTGCTCAATGTATCGTACGACCCGACGCGCGAGTTCTACCGCGAGTTCAATGCCGCGTTCGCCGCCGACTGGCAGAAGACGAAAGGACAGAAGGTCAGCATCGAGACCTCGCACGGCGGTTCGGGCAAGCAGGCACGTTCGGTCATCGACGGCCTCGAGGCCGACGTGGTCACGCTCGCGCTGGCGTACGACGTCGACTCCATCGCCCAGCGCGCCAAGCTGTTTCCGGCGAACTGGCAATCGCGGTTACCGGAGAACAGCGCGCCGTACACGTCGACGATCGTGTTCCTGGTGCGCAAGGGCAACCCGAAGAAGATCCGCGACTGGCACGACCTGGTGAAGCCGGGCATTTCGGTGATCACGCCGAATCCGAAAACCTCCGGTGGTGCGCGCTGGAACTACCTGGCGGCATGGGCCTACGGCCTGAAGATATTCAAGGGCGACGAGGCGAAGACGCGCAACTTCGTGCGTGGGTTGTTCCGCAATGTGCCGGTGCTCGATACCGGGGCACGCGGCTCGACCACCACCTTCGTGCAGCGCGGGATCGGCGACGTGCTGCTGGCGTGGGAGAACGAAGCCTTCCTGTCGATCGAGGAACTGGGTCCGGACAAGTTCGACATCGTGGTGCCGTCGCTGTCGATCCTCGCCGAGCCGCCGGTGGCCCTGGTCGACCGCAACGTAGACAAGCACGGCACGCGCGAGGCGGCGCAGGCCTACCTGAAGTACCTGTATTCGCCCACGGGCCAGCGCCTGGCCGCCAAGCACTACTACCGTCCGCGCCATCCGCAGTACGCCGCGCCGGAAGACATCGCGCGGTTCCCCAAGCTGGAGCTGGTGACGATCGATGGCGTCTTCGGCTCCTGGGCGAAGGCGCAGGCCACGCATTTCGCCGACGGTGGCGTGTTCGACCAGATCCAGGCGAAGTAACGTGGCGGCAGTGCATCCCTGGCCGGGAAAGGCGCGCGCCAAGCGCGTCATTCCCGGTTTCGGCCTCAGCCTGGGCTATACGCTGGCCTGGCTGGGGCTGATCGTCCTCATTCCCCTGGTGGGGGTGTTCGCCAAAGCCAGCGGGCTGGGGCCGGCCGGCATCTGGTCCATCTGGACCGAGCCGCGCGTGCTGGCGGCGTTGCGCATCAGCTTCGGCACCGCATTGGCGGCGGCCGCGTTCAACGCAGTGATGGGTACGCTGGTCGCGTGGGTGTTCGTGCGCTATCGCTTCCCGGGCAAGCGCCTGTTCGATGCGATGATCGACCTCCCGTTCGCGCTGCCCACGGCGGTGGCCGGCATCGCGCTGACGGCGCTGTACGGGCCGACCGGCTGGATCGGGCAGTGGCTGGAGGCCGCCGGCGTCAAGGTCGCTTACACGCCGCTCGGCATCAGCGTGGCGCTGGTGTTCATCGGCCTGCCGTTCGTGGTGCGGGTGGTGCAGCCCGTGCTGGCCGAAATCGAAACCGAACTGGAGGAAGCGGCCGCCACGCTCGGCGCGAGTCGCTGGCAGGCGGTGCGCCATGTGGTGTTGCCGACGTTGTGGCCTGCCGTACTGGCGGGTTTCGCGCTGGCGTTCGCGCGCGGCGTGGGCGAGTACGGCTCGGTGATCTTCATTGCCGGCAACTTGCCGGGCGTCTCGGAGATCGCGCCTCTGCTGATCACCATCAAGCTGGAGGAGTTCGATTACGAAGGCGCCACCGCGATCGCCGCGGCGATGCTGCTGCTCTCGTTCGCGCTGCTGCTGCTTATCAACACCCTGCAAGCGCGCCTGCAGCGCACCGGCAAGCGGGCAGGGGGCTAACATGGGCGACACCATCTCCGCCGTCATCGCCATTCCCCCGGAG
This sequence comes from Pseudoxanthomonas sp. PXM01, assembly GCF_014851815.1. Lineage (GTDB taxonomy): Bacteria > Pseudomonadota > Gammaproteobacteria > Xanthomonadales > Xanthomonadaceae > Pseudoxanthomonas_A. The sequence goes on along the minus strand of NZ_JACVAJ010000002.1, from coordinate 466,495 downwards.
TCGTCCGCCGTGGAAGTGCCCGCACGTCCCGTCCGTCGCCATGCCGCCACCACCGAGCCTGTGTGGGTGCAGGTGCTGCTGGTGCTGGGTGCGCTGGGGTTCCTGCTGTCGTTCCTGCTGCTGCCGTTGGCACTGGTGTTCGTGGAAGCGCTGCGCGGCGGTTGGACCGCGTTCGTCGCCGCCATTCTCGAAGCGGATGCGCTGGCGGCGGTACAGCTGACGCTGCTGGTGACCGCCATCGTCGTGCCGCTCAACCTCGTCTTCGGCGTGGCCGCCGCCTGGGCCGTCAGCAAGCACGAGTTCCGCGGCAAGCGCTGGCTGGTGACGCTGATCGATCTGCCGTTCGCGGTGTCGCCGGTGGTGGCGGGCCTTATCTACGTGCTGATCTTCGGTGCGCAGGGCTGGGCGTACTCGTTGATCGACGAGGGCTGGCATGTCACCTTGCCGCTGCTGGGCGATCTGCACCTGCAGCTGCCGAAGATCATCTTCGCGCTGCCGGGCATCGTGCTGGCGACGATCTTCGTGACGTTCCCGTTCATCGCGCGCGAACTGATGCCGCTGATGGAGCAGCAGGGCACCGACGAGGAGCTGGCTGCGCTCAGCCTGGGCGCCAACGGCTGGCAGACGTTCTGGCGGGTGACGTTGCCGAACATCCGCTGGGCGCTGCTGTACGGCGTGCTGTTGTGCAGTGCGCGCGCGCTGGGCGAGTTCGGCGCCGTATCGGTTGTGTCCGGCCACATCCGCGGGCGCACCAATACGCTGCCGCTGCACGTGGAGATCCTTTACAACGAGTACGCGTACAGCGCCGCGTTCGCGGCCGCGTCGCTGCTGGCGCTGACCGCGCTGCTGACACTGGTATTGAAGACTTGGCTGGAATGGCGCCACGGCGAAGCGCTGGCCGCCAACCACCGTCACTGACAGGGCATTTCATGGGCATCAAGATCGAACACCTGGTCAAGCGCTTCGGCAGCTTCGCCGCCTTGGACGATGTATCGCTGGACATCCGCAAGGGCGAGCTGCTGGCGTTGCTCGGCCCGTCGGGCTCCGGGAAGACCACGCTGCTGCGTGTGATCGCCGGCCTTGAGCAGGCGGACAGCGGGCGCGTGCTGTTCGATGGCGAGGATGCGACACGCCTCACTGTGCAGGCGCGTCGCGCAGGCTTCGTATTCCAGCATTACGCGCTGTTCCGTCACCTGACGGTGGAGGAGAACGTCGCGTTCGGCCTGCGTGTGCGCAAGGGGCGTGACCGCGTGCCCGACGCGACCATCCGTACGCGCGTTGCCGAGTTGCTCTCGCTGGTGCAGCTGGAAGGCTTCGGCACCCGCTATCCGGCGCAGCTCTCCGGCGGCCAGCGGCAACGTGTGGCATTGGCCCGCGCGCTGGCCATCGAGCCGCGGGTCCTGCTGCTGGACGAACCCTTCGGCGCACTCGATGCGCAGGTGCGCCGCGATCTGCGCCGCTGGCTGCGCGAACTGCACGACCGCACCGGACTGACCACGATCTTCGTGACCCATGATCAGGAAGAGGCGTTGGAACTCGCCGACCGGGTGGCCATCCTCAACCGCGGCCGCATCGAACAACTGGGCAGTCCCGCCGATGCCTACGATATGCCGGCGTCCCCCTTCGTGTACTCGTTCGTGGGCGCGGTGAACCGCGTGCCGGCGCAGTGGGACGGAGGAGCCCTGCATGTTGCGGGACTGCCCCTGCGGCCGCGTGGCCAGGCAGGGCGGGGGGAGGCGGAGGTCTACGTGCGTCCCGAGGATCTCCACCTGGTGGATGCGACCCATCCTGAAGCGTGGCCGGCGACGATCATCGGCGCCCAACGCACCGGGCCCCGTCTGCGTCTGCGCACACGTGTCGCCGGCAGTGAGGTCGAGCTGGATGTCGAGCTGCCGGCCGAGCGCGAGGGACCCACCACCGCGCCGGGGCAGACGGTCCGCTTGGCACCAAAACGGTTCGGCTGGTTTCCCCGCGACGGTGCAACGGCACCAGCGTGATGCGACGTAACCTGCTGAATTAATTGAAAAAGAAACCAATTTCAGGGGAAGTCAACCAGCACTTGACGCGAGCGATTGGTGCGGCGCACTATCGGGGCGCAGTTAAAAAACCGTGAAGTCGTGATGACGGTTTAACTCACGGCCAACGCCCCAACCGCCCAGGAGAACCCCGGATGACGCCCGCCAAGCTCTGCACCGCCCTTGCCACCGCCCTGCTGCTGTCCCTGCCCATGGCGGCCTTTGCTCAGGACGCGGAAGAAGAAACCCCGCTGATCAACTGGTCGCTCGCGGCGACGTCCGACTACGCCTGGCGCGGCGTGTCGCAGTCGGACGAGAACCCGACCGCCCAGGCCGGTCTGACCTTCAACATCCCCGGCGGTTTCTATGCGGGCGCGTGGGCTTCGGGTGTCGATTTCGGTGGCAACAAGCCGGACTTCGAAGTCGACTACTTTGTCGGCTATAACGTGGATTTCAGCGAGAACGTCAACTTCGACGTGATGGTCAATCGCTACACCTATCCGGATGCGGCCGATCTCAACTTCGCCGAGCTGATCACCAAGACCACGTTCGCCGAGACCTACAGCCTGACCGTGGCCTACAGCGACGACTTCGGCGGTACCGATGAAGACGCGTGGTACTTCAATGCCGGTGGCGAGTGGGGCCTGCCGAACGACTACAGCTTCAACGCCGGCGTGGGCTACAACAAAACCGAAGACGCGCTGGGTGAGAACTACGTGGACTGGAACCTGGGCTTCAGCAAGAGCTGGGGCGCGGTGTCGGCTTCACTCGGCTACGTCGGCACGAACGGCAAGGGCGACGACCTGTTCGGCAAGTTCGCCGACGATCGCGTGGTGCTGACGCTCAGCGTCGGCAATTGATCGCAGCCGCATAGCAACGGAAAAGGGCGCCGCAAGGCGCCCTTTTCTTTTCGCCGCGGGGGGCGTGCGGAATCAGTTCCAGCTCAACACGACCTTGCCGGCCTTGCCCTGTTCCATCAGGTCGAACCCCTTCTGGAAATCGTCGATCGGCAGCTGGTGGGTCAGCACCTTGCCCAGCGGGAAGCCGCTCAACACCAGCTGCGTCATCTTGTACCAGGTCTCGTACATCTTGCGGCCGTAGATGCCCTGCACGGTGAGACCCTTGAAGATGATCTTGTCCCAGTCGCAGCCGGCGCCCTTGGGCATGATGCCGAGCATCGCGATCTTGCCGCCGTGGTACATGCAGTCGAGCATGTCGTTGAAGGCGCGCGGGTTGCCGCTCATCTCCAGGCCCACGTCGAAGCCTTCCATGTGCAGGTCGGCCATCACGTCCTTCAGTGAGGTGTTGGCGACGTTGACCACGCGCGTGGCGCCCATGTCGGCGGCCAGCTTCAGGCGGAAGTCGTTGACGTCGGTGACCACCACATTGCGCGCGCCGATGTGCTTGCAGATGCCGGCGGCGATGATGCCGATCGGACCCGCGCCGGTGATCAGCACGTCTTCGCCCACCACGTCGAACTCCAGCGCGCAGTGCGCCGCGTTGCCGTAGGGGTCGAAGAAGGCGGCCAGTTCGGACGGGATCTGGTCGGGAATCGGCCACAGGTTGCTGGCCGGCATCACCATGTATTCGGCGAAGGCGCCGTTGCGGTTCACGCCGATGCCGACGGTGTTCGGGCACAGGTGCTGGCGACCACCGCGGCAGTTGCGGCAATGGCCGCAGACGATGTGGCCTTCGGCGGACACGCGCTGGCCGACCTCGTAACCGGTGACGGCGGAGCCCAGCTGCGCGATGCGCCCCACGAACTCGTGGCCGATGGTCAGGCCGGGCTTGATGGTGCGCTGGCTCCACTCGTCCCACAGGTAGATGTGCAGGTCGGTGCCGCAGATGGCGGTCTTCTCCAGCTTGATCAGCACCTCGTTGGGGCCGGGCTGAGGGACGGGCAGTTCCTCCATCCAGATGCCTTTGCCGGCCTCGCGCTTCACCAGCGCCTTCATCGTCTGTGCCATCGGGCGTCGATCCAGGGAATGAGGGCGCGGATTATACGCCCCGCCTCCACGGCGCCCTGTTGCAGGGCGCCTTGACACGCCGGACCCTGCGGGCGTCCGTCTTCCTAGGACGAAAGTCATGGGTCGGCCGCGGTGACAGGTTCATTACAATCGGAACTTTCCTGCCAGACCCGGGGTTTCCATGCGTCCGAACCTGCTCGCCGCCGCCATCGCGGTTCCCTTGTCCCTGCTCGCCGCCCAGTTCGCCCATGCCGGCGAGGGCATGTGGGTGCCGCAGCAGCTTCCCGAAATCGCCGGGCCGCTGAAGAAGGCGGGCCTGAAGCTGTCGCCGCAGCAGCTGGCCAACCTGACCGGCGATCCGATGGGCGCGGTGGTCGCGCTGGGCGGCTGCACCGCCAGTTTCGTGTCGCCCAACGGCCTGGTGGTGACCAACCACCACTGCGCCTACGGTGCGATCCAGCTGAACTCGACCGCCGAGAACAACCTGATCAAGAACGGGTTCAACGCGCCGGCCACCACGGACGAAGTCAGCGCCGGTCCGAATGCGCGTGTGTTCGTGCTTGATGACATCACCGACGTGACCAAGGATGCGCAGGCCGCCATCGCGGCTGCCGGCGACGACGCACTGGCGCGCACGAAGGCGCTGGAAGCGTTCGAGAAGAAGCTGATCGCCGACTGCGAGGCCGATGCCGGCTTCCGCTGCCGCCTGTACAGCTTCTCCGGCGGCAACACCTACCGGCTGTTCAAGAACCTGGAGATCAAGGACGTGCGCCTGGCGTACGCGCCCCCGGGCAGCGTGGGCAAGTACGGCGGCGACATCGACAACTGGATGTGGCCGCGCCACACCGGCGACTTCGCCTTCTACCGCGCTTACGTCGGCAAGGACGGCAAGCCGGCGGCGTACTCGAAGGACAACGTGCCGTACCAGCCGAAGCACTGGCTGAAGTTCGCCGACCAGCCGCTGGGCGAGGGCGACTTCGTGATGGTCGCCGGCTATCCGGGTTCGACCAACCGCTACGCACTCGCGGCGGAATTCGACAACACCGCCGCGTGGACCTACCCGACCATCGCGCGCCACTACAAGAACCAGATCGCGATGGTGCAGGACGCCGGCAAGAAGAACGCCGACATCCAGGTGAAGTACGCCAACACGATGGCCGGCTGGAACAACACCAGCAAGAACTACGATGGCCAGCTGGAAGGCTTCAAGCGCATCGACGCCGCCGGCCAGAAGCAGCGCGAGGAAGCCGAGGTGCTGGCCTGGCTGAAGGGGCAGGGCGCCAAGGGCCAGCCCGCGCTCGACGCGCACGCCAAGCTGCTGGCGCTGCTCGAGCAGAACAAGACCACGCGCGAGCGCGACCTGACGCTGGCGATGTTCAACAACACCGCGGTGGTCGGTTCCGCCGCTCAGCTGTACCGGCTGTCGATCGAGCGCGAGAAGCCGAACGCCGAGCGCGAGTCGGGTTACCAGGAGCGCGACCTGCCGTCCATCGAGGGCGCGCAGAAGCAGCTCGAGCGCCGTTACGTGGCCGCGATGGACCGCCAGCTGCAGGAATACTGGTTGAACGAGTACCTCAAGCTGCCGGCCAACCAGCGCGTGGCCGCCATCGATACCTGGCTGGGCGGCAACGATGCCGCCGCGGTGAAGCGCGCGCTGGATCGTCTCGCCGGCACCCAGCTCGGCAGCACCGAGGAGCGGCTGAAGTGGTTCGCCGCCGACCGCAAGGCGTTCGAGGCCAGCAAGGATCCGGCCATCCAGTACGCGGTGGCGGTGATGCCGACGCTGCTGCAGCTGGAGCAGGAGCGCAAGACGCGCGCCGGCGAGAACCTGGCCGCGCGCCCGGTGTTCCTGCAGGCGCTGGCCGACTACAAGAAGAGCCAGGGCGAGTTCGTCTATCCCGACGCCAACCTGTCGCTGCGCATCACCTTCGGCAACGTCATGGGTTACGCGCCGAAGGACGGCGTGGAATACACCCCGTTCACGACGCTGGAAGGCGTGGTCGCCAAGGAAACCGGCGAGGATCCGTTCGATTCGCCGAAGGCGCTGCTCGATGCGGTGGCCGCCAAGCGCTACGGCGGGCTGGAAGACAAGCGCCTCGGTTCCGTGCCGGTGAACTACCTGTCGAACCTGGACATCACCGGCGGCAATTCGGGCTCGCCGGTGCTCGACGCGCACGGCAAGCTGATCGGCCTGGCCTTCGACGGCAACTGGGAATCGGTGAGCTCCAACTGGGTGTTCGATCCGAAGATGACCCGCATGATCGCCGTGGACGGTCGCTACCTGCGCTGGATCATGCAGGAGGTCTACCCGGCGCCGCAGTTGCTGACGGAAATGGGCGTCGGCAAGTAACACCTGCAACTTAGCGGCAGGCACGGGACGGGAGCGGGTATCATCCGCTCCCGTCTTCGTTTCCGGCTGCCGGAAGCAGGACCGCTTACCCCGAATGGACACACTGACGCATGCGCATCCTGCTTGCCCGCCATGGCGAAACGCCGTGGAACGCTGAAGGCCGTTACCAGGGCCAGATCGATATCCCGCTGTCGCCGGTCGGCGAAGGCCAGGCCAAGGCGCTGGGCCAGCGTTTGGAGGAGGTTCGCATCGACCGGGCGGTGGCGTCGCCGCTATCGCGTGCGCAGCTCACCGCGAAGCTCGCCCTGGGCGATGCGCGCGCAGAGATGCTGCAGACCGATCCGGATCTGCAGGAGATCGCGCACGGCGAATGGGAAGGCCTGCTGGCCAGCGAGATCCAGGACAAGGATCCCGCACGCCTGCTCGCCTGGCGCGAAGAGCCTGACACCGTGCTGATGCCGGGCGGCGAATCGCTGCGCCAGGTGCTCGACCGCTCGTGGCGCGGCCTCGCGCGTGCCGCCGAAGGCCTGGGCGACGACGATACGTTGCTGATCGTCGCGCACGATGCGGTCAATCGCGTCCTGCTGTGCCGCATCCTGGGCCTGCCGATCGCCAAGCTGTGGACGTTCCGTCAGGCGCCGACCACGCTCAACCTGCTGGAAGGCCCGTCGGTGGACCAGCTTGAAGTCGTGCGCCTCAACGACTGCGCGCACCACACGCCGTTCTTCGGCGAAGCGAAGCATCGGGCGCTGTAAGGGCGTCGGGGTTTACGGTCCACGGGGAATGACGATGAGGCGACTGGCGATGCATCGCCTGCTCCTGCTGGCCGCCATGCTGACCGCCGTGCCGGTGGCGTGGGCGGTCGAAGACGTCTTCCCGGCGGTGATCGAATCGCCACCGCCGCGGTATCCCGCCGAGGAGTTTTATCTCGGCATCACCGGCACCGTGGTGCTGATCATGGACGTCGGCCTGGATGGCGCGGTTGAGCAGGTGTTCGTCGAGCAGAGTTCACGCAACCGCGCGCTCGACAAGGCGGCTATCGAAGCCGCCAGGACATGGCGCTTTTCGTCTGCGGTCGTGAATGGCGTTCCAGCGCGGGGCAGGGTACGTATTCCCGTGTCGTTCGCGTGGGAGCCCGGCGATGCCGAGGATGAAGCAATGCGGGAGCGCGCGCTCACCCTGCCGTCGCGGCTGCAGATGCCTGCATCGTCGGTGGAGCTCGATGCCGATGGTACGGTGCCGGGATACATCGAGGATCCGGTTCCGCTTGAGGTGGGCAACGTGGCGGATGCCATCGCCATGCTGAAGGCACGCGGTAGCCAACGCAGTACGGCAGGCATGCCGCCTGGCGTCGCCATCTACACGCTCGATGGCGAGAACGACAGGACCCGTTGGCTCGTATACGAAGGCGCGCACTACTATGCGCCGGCCCTGGTCCGTAAGCGCGTGGCGCACGACGGGCGCCATGCCTATCTGGTGACGCGTGTACTGTGCGAGGCGATGGAGGCCGACGTATGCGCGCGCCTTGACCGGGGCGTGCAGCGCCCTTACCGGCAACGTGCTGTTCCGCTGGAGCCCGGACCCGGGCGATGAGGCACGCATCGCGCCGTTCCTCGGCGCAGTGCTGAACGGACTACGTTGCGAAGCTTGTCGCGTCACTCCAGGGGAAAGGAATGAAGATCGCTGCACCGGTGTGTCTGGGTCTCGTGCTGATGTTCGGGCGGGTGGCGTGCGCGACGGCCGAGGCGTTGCCGCCTCTGCCAGCGGAATGCGCCGGCCGCGAGATAGTCGAGCCGCGTCCGCCTTCGCTGCCCGAGGGCCTGAAGGAAGGCGACCGCGGCATCGTCACGCTGGTGATCGACCACGACGCATGCGGCATGGCGACCCGGGTGATGGTCGAAAAGAGTTCGGGCATCCCTGCGCTCGATGCCGCCGCCAGTGAAGCGGCCCGTACCTGGCGGTTCACTCCTGCGGTGCGCGACGGCAGGGCGGTGGCGGGCAGGGTGCGTATCCCCGTCGACTTCAACACCGATGCGACGTACTCGCACTCGCCCTCGCGTTCGGCCGGTTTCGAGCGCGATCTGGAGCAATGGCGTCGCATGCAGGTGCCGGAGGTCCAGGCCGACGCGGATGCGACCGTACCGTCCTACTTGCCGGATCCCCAGGCGATGCCGATGGACAGCGTAGATGAAGCCGTCGCGCTGCTGTCGTCCAAGGGCGAGCAGGTACAGGCGCCATCGAACGGCGTCAGCGTCTATCGGCTCCACGATGGCCTCGATATCTCGACCTGGGAACTGCATCAGGCCGGTTCTGCGCTCGCGCCGTCGGTGATCCGGCGCAGGCTCGTCAGCGACGGCAAGAAGGCGTTCTGGGTCAGCAGTGGGCTCTGTGGCTCGCAGGAGGCGTCGGTATGCGAGCGTTTCGACGCCGCGATGCGTGCCGAAGGCAGGCAGCGCATCATCCCGCCACCGCCGACACCGCCGGGCGAACACCGCTGATCCGGACCCGCCGTAGGGGATAATGCGCGCCATGCGCACTCTCGACGACTGGCTCTCCCATATCGAGCAGCAACACACCAGGTCCATCGAGATGGGCCTGGACCGCGTGCGCGCGGTCGCGACGCGGTTGCCGCTGGGCAGGCCGGGTGCCCGCGTCATCATGGTCGGTGGCACCAACGGCAAGGGCTCGACCGTGACCTTCATCGACGCCATCGCGCGCGCCGCCGGCTGGAAGGTGGGCGCCTACACCTCGCCGCACCTGCTGCGCTACAACGAGCGCGTGCGCATCGATGGCAAGGAGGCCGATGATGCATCGCTGGTGGCCGCATTCGAATCGGTCGAGGCCGCGCGCGGCGACACGCCGCTGACCTATTTCGAGTTCGGCACGCTGGCGGCGCTGTGGTTGTTCGAACGTGCCGGGCTGGACCTTGCGGTGCTGGAGATCGGCCTGGGCGGGCGCCTGGATGCGGTGAACATCGTCGACCCCGATGTCGCCGTCATCACCACCGTCGACATCGACCACACCGACTGGCTGGGCAACGACCGCGAAGCCATCGGGGTCGAGAAGGCCGGCATCGCCCGCGCGTGGAAGCCCCTGGTGCTGGGCGAAGTGGACTCGCCGTCCAGTGTGCTGCGGCATGCCTACACGCTGGGTGCGAACGCATTGCGGCTCGGCAGCGACTTCTTCCACGAGCCGATCGACAGCCAGCGCTGGCGCTGGCGTGAAGTCGGCGCCGAACTCGAACTGCCGTCGCCGGCATTGTCCGCGCCGTCGCAACGCGCGAACGCGGCGACGGCGATCGCCGCGCTGCGCGCCTTGCCGGGCGAGCCGGTGCCCGACGGCGCGTTCGCAGAAGGCGTAGCCGGGGCGGCATTGCCAGGGCGGCTGCAGCGGTTGGAACGCGACGGCGTGGACGTGGTGCTGGATGTCGGCCACAACCCCCAGGCGGCACGCGAACTAACCGCGTGGTTGCAGACGCACCCGATCGCGGGCGCGACCCGCGTGGTGTTCGCCGCGCTTGCCGACAAGGACGTGGTCGGCGTGGTGGAAGCATTCGCCGGTGTGCCGGTGCACTGGTTCCTCGCTGGCCTGGCGATCGGACAGCGCTCGCAGACCGCCGAACAACTAGCCGCCCGCCTGGAAGGCGCATTCAAGCAAGACGCGCCGGACCTGCACGCCACCGTGTCCGACGCATTGCAGGCGGCGCGCGACGCGTCGGTGCCGGGCGACCGCGTGCTGGTGTTCGGCTCCTTCCACACCGTGGCCGACGCAATGCGGGTCCTGCATTCAGGTCGATGACGGAAAGCGCGCGAGGGCGCGCCGTATAATCGCCGCGGCATTCCCGCCGCAGCAGCCGTGGACCTGGATGGATACTGCCCTGAAACAGCGCCTGATCGGCGCGGTCGTGCTGGTGGCGCTGGCCGTCATCTTCCTGCCCATGCTGGTCAAGGGACCCGCGCCCGACAGCGGCGTGTCCGACGTGCCACTGGACGTACCGCCCGCTGCCGGCGGCGAGTTCGAGACGCGCGAGCTGCCGCTGGTGACACCGGGCAATGCGCCCGCCACCGGTGCGGTGGGCCTGCAGGGCCAGGTCGCTGCGCCTGCCGCGGAGCCGGCACCTGCCGACGGCGTGCTGCAACCGGCCGCCACCGCGGGGGGCAACTTCGCTGTCAGCTTCGGCGCCTATGCCACGCAGTCCGACGCGGACGCCGTGCTGGTCCGCGTGAAGCAGGCGAAGCTCCCGGGCTTCGTCGAGCCGGCGACCATCAATGGCAAGCCGGCCTTCCGCGTTCGCGTCGGCCCCTACGTCGACCGGCCGCAGGCCGAAGCCGCGCGCCTGGACGCGATCAGGGTCCGTAGCGACGTCAACGCGCAGGTGGTGACGCTGGACGTTCCCGCCGCGGCGCCGACGGCGACGGCGCCCGTGCCTGCGGCGTCTGTCGCCGCGCCCGCCGCACCGGCGGTCACCACCCAGGCGCTGCCGCCGGAGCCGGCCAAGCCCGCACCGAAGCCCGCCGCAACCGAAGCCAAACCCGTCGCCACGACGACGGCCGAGACCAGGCCGGTACCGCCGCCCGCCGTCAAACCTGCAGCCCCGGCGCCCAAGCCGGCTGAAACCGCCAAGCCGGCAGCCTCCGGTACCGGTTTCGCGGTGCAACTGGGCGCCTTCTCGAATGCTGCCGATGCCAACGCCTTGCGCGATCGTGCACGTGGCGCCGGGTTCAGCGCCTTCGTCGAGCAGGTCCGCACCGACAAGGGCACGCTCAGCCGCGTGCGCATAGGCCCGGTCGCCAGTCGTGCCGATGCGGACCGGTTGAAAACGCAGGTCGCGTCGAAGATCGGCGTCGACGGCATGGTGCGCCCGCACCCTTGATGGCATCGCCCGAGCGCATGACGGATAGCCCCGGGCGCGCTGCGTGAGCGCGCTCGACCTGACGCTGCTGGCCATCGTCGGCGTGTCGACCCTGTTCGGCCTGATGCGCGGCTTCATCAGTGCGCTCGCCTCGATGGTCGCCTGGCTGCTGTCGGGCTGGGTGGCGTTCCATTACGGCGGCGATGTCGCGCACCTGCTGGCCAGCGACGGCCAGCCATCGGCGAGCGAGCTGCTGGGCGGCTACGTGCTGAGCTTCGTCGGCGTGATGATCTTCGTCGGGCTGACCGGATGGGCCATTCGCCATCTGGTCACATCGGTCGGCCTGTCGGGCCTGGACCGTGTGCTGGGACTCGCGCTCGGGCTGGCGCGTGGGGTACTCGTCGCCTGCATCGTGCTGCTGCTGACCGCATTCACCGATCTGCCACGCGAACCTGAATGGCAGCGTTCATCCGTCGTGCCCGTCCTGCTGCCTGGCGCGCAGTGGCTGTCGCAATGGCTGCCGGAATGGACTGTGCAGGAACTGGACTTTGGCAACGGCCGGCCGGCGGGCGATAATGCGCGCCTGCAAAACCTCTTGCCCCTGCCGCTGGACGACTCCGGCGCACCGCAGGAGCACGTCCCACCGCCCGCCTCGCCCGCGTCGAAACCGGAGTAGATCCCCCATGTGCGGCATCGTCGGAATCGTCGGCAACCAGAACGTTGCCGGCCAGCTTTATGACGGGCTGACCGTCCTCCAGCATCGCGGACAGGACGCCGCCGGCATCGCCACGGCCGACGGCACGCGCCTGCGCGTGCACAAGGACAACGGGCTGGTGCGGGACGTGTTCAACGCCAAGGCCATGAGCGTGCTGGAAGGCCGCGTGGGCATCGCCCACTGCCGTTATCCGACCGCCGGCTCCGAAGGCATGGACGAGGCGCAGCCGTTCTACGTCAATTCGCCGTACGGCATCGCGCTGGCGCACAACGGCAACCTGATCAATACCGAATCGCTGCGGCAGGACGTGTTCGCGCAGGACCGCCGCAACATCAACACCGACTCGGACAGCGAAGTGCTGCTGAACGTGTTCGCGCACGAGCTGGACCTGCAGCGCACGCTGACGCCGGAAGCGGCGATCCGCGCCGTCGCCGGCGTGCACCGTCGCGTGAAGGGCGGCTATGCCGTCGTCAGCGTCGTGCTGGGCCTGGGCCTGGTGGCGTTCCGCGATCCGCACGGCATCCGTCCGCTGGTGCTGGGCAAGCGCGAGCACGGCGAGGGCACCGAATACATCATCGCGTCGGAATCCGCCGCGCTCGACATCCTCGGTTTCGTGCGCATGCGCGACGTGCAGCCGGGCGAAGCGATCGTGATCACCGCGCGCGGCGAACTGTTCAGTGAGATCGTCGCCGACGCGCCCGAGCATGCGCCGTGCATCTTCGAATACGTTTACTTCGCGCGCCCGGACTCGATGATCGACAACGTGTCGGTGCACAAGGCGCGCATGCGCATGGGCGTGAAGCTGGGCGAGAAGATCCTGCGCCTGCGTCCCGACCACGACATCGACACCATCATCCCGATCCCGGATACCTCGCGCGACGCCGCGCTGGAGATCTCCAACGTGCTGGGCGTGAAGTACCGCGAGGGGTTCATCAAGAACCGCTACGTCGGCCGGACGTTCATCATGCCGGGGCAGGGCGAGCGCGTGAAATCCGTGCGCCGCAAGCTCAACCCGATCAACCTGGAATTCCGCAACCGCGTCGTGCTGCTGGTCGACGACTCCATCGTGCGTGGCACCACCTCCAAGCAGATCGTGCAGATGGCGCGCGATGCCGGTGCGCGCAAGGTCTACCTGGCCAGCGCCGCGCCGCCGGTGCGTCACCCGAACATCTACGGCATCGACATGCCGGCCGCCGACGAACTGGTCGCGCACAACCGCACCGTCGAGGATATCGAACGCGAACTGGGCTGCGACTGGCTGATCTACCAGGACCTCGAGGATCTGGAAGCGGCCGTGCGCGAGGGCAACCCGAACCTGGCGGAGTTCGATTCGTCGTGCTTCGACGGGAAGTACGTCACGGGCATCGAGCCGGGGTACTTCGAACGTATCGAGCAGGCCCGCTCCGACGAAGCCAAGCGCAAGCGCCGCGTCGGCTGACGCGGTTCGCGCCGGCATGACCACGCTGTTCGAGGCCGCCCGCATCTGCCTGGATGCGGCGGAGGTCGACACCAAGGTCGCGCTGACGCAGCAGTACGCCGCCGCATTCGCGCGTGGCGAGTTACTGATTCCTGACGACGCGCCGTTGCCTGATCCCATCCGGATGCCGGGGCGACCGACGAAGCCCACGCTGGTGCATCCACGCGACCTGCCGCGCCGTGGCCTGGGCAGCGTGCAGGGCAGGGCGGCCTTCATCCATGCCATCGCGCACATCGAACTGAACGCCATCGACCTGGCCTGGGATGCGGTGTACCGCTTCCGTGGACTGCCGGCGGCGTTCTACGCCGACTGGGTGCAGGTGGCGCACGATGAGTCGCGCCATTTCGTGCTCTTGCGCGATCGCTTGCGTGAGCTGGAGCACGACTACGGCGACTTCGACGCCCACAACGGCCTGTGGGAAATGACCGAGAAGACCGCACATGACGGCCTGGCGCGAATGGCGCTGGTGCCGCGCGTGCTGGAGGCGCGCGGCCTGGACGTGACGCCCGGGATGATCGTCAAGCTGCGTGACCTGGGTGATGAGGCCACTGTGGCGATCCTCGACCTGATCCTGCGCGAGGAAGTCGCGCATGTCGCCGCCGGTTCGCGCTGGTACCGTTGGTACTGCGCCCAGCGGGGCATCGAACCGCGCGCACGCTTTCGCGAACTGCTGAAGGAATACGCCGGCGGCTACCTGCACGGGCCGTTCAACATCGAAGCGCGCCTGCTGGCCGGCTTCGACGAGGACGAACTGGCGGCGCTCGAGGCGCCATGACGTCGACGGTGGGGTCGGTGTGGGAGCGACGTAAGTCGCGATGAACTGCCGCGGCGCCCTCATCGCGACTTACGTCGCTCCTACAGACGACATTCCTTCCGAGCCGGCGCTCAGAGCGAGTCCAGCGCCATCCCGTCCGGCTCCACGCGCAGCACCGATCCCTGTTCGTACCAGTCGCCCAGCACAATGCGCCGACAGGCATGGGTGCCGACCGTGAGGTCGTGGATCGCGGGCCGATGCGTATGGCCATGGATCATCGTGTCGATGCCGAACTGCGCGAAGGTTGCGTCCACGGTGGCCGGCGCCACGTCGGTCAGCGTCTCGAACTGCGTCCTGTCGTTCTGCTTCATGCCGCCCTGGTGGGCGGCGCTGGCCGCACGTGCCTGGGCCGCGAAGGCCAGTCTGGCGGCGAGTGGCTGCGACAGGAACTGCGCCTGCCAGGCCGGGTTGCGGGTCTGTGCGCGGAACGCCTGGTAGGCGGTGTCGCCGGTACACAGCAGGTCGCCATGCATCAGCAGGACCGGCTTCCCGTACAGCATGACCACGGCCGGATCGGGCAGGATGCGCATGCCGGCGCCTCGCGCGAACGCATCGCCCAGCAGGAAATCGCGGTTGCCGCGGATGAAGAACACCGGTACGCCAGCGTCGGCGACCTCACGGATGCGGGCGGCCACGTAGGCGCCGGTATCGGACGGATCGTCGTCGCCGACCCAGGCCTCGAACAGGTCGCCGAGGATGTAGAGCGCGTCGGCCTGCGTGCCTTCCTTCTGCATGAACGCACCAAACAGTTCGGTCACGGCCGGCCGTTCGGCGTCCAGGTGCAGGTCGGAGATGAAGAGCGTGGTCATGGCCGAATTCTAAGCCCTGCCCCGGAACGGGCAGGGAAATACGGCCCATGCAGGTTAAAATTGGCGTCATACCGTTCATCGAGTCCACCATGGCCTGCCGCACCCGCTTCGCCCCCAGTCCCACCGGCTACCTGCATATCGGCGGCGCCCGCACGGCGCTGTATTGCTGGCTGGAGGCGCGCCATCGAGGCGGCGATTTCATCCTGCGCATCGAGGACACCGACCGCGAGCGCAGCACGCAGGCCGCCATCGACGCGATCCTCGATGCGATGGACTGGCTGGGCCTGGGATACGACGAAGGCCCGGTCTATCAGACGCAGCGCATCGATCGCTACCGTGAGGTCGCGGAGCAATTGGTCGCATCGGGCAAGGCCTATTACGCCTACGAAACGCGCGAGGAGCTGGATGCCATGCGCGAGGCCGCGATGGCGAAGCAGGAGAAGCCGCGCTACAACGGCGCCGCGCGCGAGCAGAACCTGCCGCACCGCGACGATCCGAACCGGGTGATCCGCTTCAAGAATCCGCTCGACGGCGTGGTCGCCTTCGACGACCTGATCAAGGGTCGCATCGAGATCGCCAACAGCGAGCTCGACGACATGGTGATCTTCCGTCCGGACGGCTACCCGACCTACAACTTCGCCGTCGTGGTCGACGACTGGGACATGGGCATCACCGAGGTGATCCGCGGCGACGACCACATCAACAATACGCCGCGCCAGATCAACATCTACGAGGCGCTGGGCGCGCCGGTGCCGAAGTTCGCGCACATGCCGATGATCCTGGACGAGGAGGGCGCCAAGCTGTCCAAGCGCACCGGCGCGGCCGACGTGATGCAGTACAAGGACGCCGGCTATCTGCCGCATGCGCTGATCAACTATCTGGCGCGCCTGGGTTGGTCGCACGGTGACCAGGAGCTGTTCTCGCGGCAGGAGCTGATCGATCTGTTCGACGTGAAGGACGTGAACTCCAAGGCCGCGCGCCTGGACATGGCCAAGCTGGGCTGGGTGAACCAGCACTACCTGAAGACGGATGCGCCTGCGGACATCGCGCCGCACCTCGTCTTTCAGTTGGAGAAGCTGGGTATCGACCTGACGATGGGTCCGGCGCCGGCCGATGTGGTGGTCGCGCTGCGCGACCGCGTGCAGACGCTGAAGGACATGGCTGAGAAGGCCGTGGTCTGGTTCCAGCCGCTGACCGCGTACGACGACGCGGCCGTGGCGAAGCATCTGGGGGCTGCCGCCCAGGCTCCATTGGCCAAGGCCCGCGAGTGCCTGGCGGCGCTGGCGGAGTGGACCGCGGAGAACGTGTCGGCGGCGCTGCACGAAGCCGCGGCGGCGCTGGAACTCGGCATGGGCAAGGTGGCACAGCCGCTGCGCGTGGCCATCACCGGTACCCAGGTCAGCCCCGACATCTCGCAGACCGTCTACCTGGCCGGTCGCGACGAGGCCTTGAAACGCATCGACGCCGCACTCATCAAAGTAGGCACGTCCGCCTGATTCCGGATCGCCCATGCCGCACGCCCATACCTGCACCGACCCGCACCACCATGTCCACGACGCTCAGGCGTTCGTGGCCGCGGTGGAACACGCGTGCCAGGAGCGCGGCCTGCGGCTGACGCCGATCCGCGCGCGCGTGCTGCAGCTGATTGCCGAAGCCGGAAAGCCAGTGAAGGCGTACGAGCTGCTGGAATGGGTGCGCGCCACCAAGGGTGTCGGCGCCGATGCGCCGCCGACCGTCTATCGCGCGCTCGACTTCCTGATGGCCAACGGCTTCGTGCACAAGCTCGAATCGGTGAACGCCTTCGTCGCCTGCCATCACCCCAACAGCGCCCAGCATTCGGTGCCGTTCCTCATTTGCGACCGCTGCCACAGCGCGGTGGAGCTGGAGGACCGCGAGGTGGTCGCGGCCCTCGATGCGCGCGCGAAGGCGCTGGGCTTCCAGCCGCAGGCGCAGACACTGGAAGTGCATGGGCTGTGCGCGCGGTGCGCGGCTGCATAAGGCTGCTGCTGTAGGAGCGACGTAAGTCGCGACTGCTGACTTGTAGCGTAGTGAATCGTTGTCTCGCGAAGGATGAGGCAGCTTTCGTCAATGGCCTCTTATTGGTGTATCCGGCGCCGGATGGCGTGCGGTCGCGACTTACGTCGCTCCTACAGGGGCACCGCTCAAGCCGTTGCTGGCACCGCCTTGGGTGAACGTTCGCGGATCGGCAGGTTGGCGACCGCGGCGATCAGCGCCAAGCCCATGTCGAGATACCACATCCACGTGTAGTCGCCGGAGCGTTCCAGCGCCAGGCCGCCAAGCCAGGCGCCGAAGAAGCCGCCGATCTGGTGCGACAACAAGGTCAGTCCGAACAGTGTGCCCAGGTAGCGCGGGCCGAACAGTTTTCCGACCAGGCCCGCCGTCGGCGGGACGGTCGCCAGCCAGGTGAAGCCCAGCGCGGCCGCGAAGATGTAGAACGTCAGCGGGGTAGGGGGCGCCATCAGGTACAGCGCGATCATCACCGCGCGGCTGGCGTACATCACCGCCAGGATCCACTTCATCCGCACACGCTGGCCCAGTGCACCTGCGATCAGGCTGCCGGCCACGTTGAACAGGCCGATCAGCATCAGCGCAGCCGCCGACACGCTGGCTGGCAGGCCGCACAGCGCGACTTCGCCCGGCAGATGCGTGACCAGGAAGGCGATGTGCACGCCGCAGGTGAAGAAGCCGAGATGCAGCATCCAGTAACTGCGATCGCGCAGGGCGATGGCGATCTGTTGCTTCAGGCTGATGTCGCCGATCGCGGTGGCCGTCGGCGTGCCGGATGCCGCCACGGCCTTCTTGCGCAGTGGAAAAGCGAGCGGGATCGCCAGCAGCGAGGCGACCGCCAGCGTATACATGGCGCTGGCCCAGCCGGCGAACGCGATGACCGCCTGGACCAGCGGTGCGAACACGAACTGTCCCAGCGATCCGCCCGCGTTGATGAAGCCTGCGGCGAAAGAACGTTTCTCCGGTGCGAGCTGTTGCGCCGTGGCGCCGATCAGGATGGAGAAGCTGCCGGCGCCCGCGCCTGCGGCCGTCAGCAGGCCCAGTGTGAACATCAGACCCCAGGGCGAGGTCAGCTGCGGCGTCAGCGCGAGGCCAAGCGATAGCAGGATGGCCCCGAATACCAGTACGCCCGTGGAGCCGCGCTTGTCGGCAAGCGCGCCGAACACCGGCTGCACCGCTCCCCAGGTGAACTGGCCGATGGCGAGCGCGAAGCTGATCGCCGCGATGCCGATGCCGGTGTCCTGGTGGATCGGCGCCACGAACAGGCCGGTGGTCTGCCGAGCACCCATGGTGATCATCAGCGTGGCCGAGGCTGCAAGCAGGAGGCCCCAGTGCATGCGTGGGGCAGGCGCGGCAACAGTGGCGTTCATGGGGCCTCTCCCAGATGCTGGCGCAGCCGTTCGTCCAGGCGATCGAGATCTCCATGCAGGGTCTGGATGCCGGTTTCACCCAGCATCGTGTCGATGAGGTCCTGTGCACGCCGCCAGTACGGCTTCGCGGCGGCGAGTCGGTCGCGACCGGCCTGGGTGAGACCGATCATGCGCTGGCGGGCATCGCGGCCGCGGACCGTTTCCACCAGGCCAGCGTCGACCAGTGGCGACAGGTTGCGGGTGAGCGTGGTGCGGTCCATGCCCAGCTCATCCGCCAACCCGCCGAGCACGCGGGACTCGCGCTCGGTGCGGCGCAGGATCGAATACTGGTTGAGGCTCAGCCCGACGGCGGCAAGTTCATGGTCGTACACCTGGGTCACCCGGCGACTGGCGCGGCGCAGGCGGAAGCAGGTGCACAGGCTGGGCGTGACGGGGGCGGCAGGCGGCGTCATGGGGGAGGGTGGGTGATGGCGTGGTGATTATGTGTATATGCACATAATTGTTGTCAAGAAGGGCGGCTGCCATGCCGGCCAGCCGCCCCGGGGGGAGGAACTCAGGGGATCAGAAGTAGGCGCGGATGCCGAACGCCACGCCGCGACCCGGCAGCGGTGCATAGTCGCGCAGCAGCGAGGTGTGCGGGCGCGCTTCTTCGTCGGTCAGGTTGCTGCCGTCCAGGAACACCTCCCAGCTCGATGCCGTGCGATCCCAGCGGTAGGCCATGTGCGCATCGACCAGCGTGTAGCCGTCGCTGGCGTGCTCGTTCTGCGCCACGTCGTCCTGCTTGCTGTAGCGCACCGCGCCGAGCGAAGCGCGCCAGCCACCCAGCGACCAGCCAAGGTCGGCGCCCACGCGCATCGGCGAGATGCGGGGCAGATAGCCGCCCTGGGCGACATCGACCTCATAGCCATGCGTGTGGTCGCCGTGCGGGACTTCGAACGCGACCGTGCGCAAGCCGTTGCCGTCGAGCTTCGCCCGCACGTAGTCACCATAGAGGCGAAGGTCCCACGCGCCGGCCGCCGTGTCGGCGAGCTGGATCTTTGCCTCGGCCTCTGCACCGGTGAAGGTCGCATCGTCCTGCGTCCACAGGCGTACCGGGTAGCCGTGCTCTTCCACGCCGGTGTCGGTGAGGTAGATGAAGTCCTTGAACTTCGTCTGGTACACCGCGAGCTTCAGGTCCACGCGGTCGGTATGCCAGTGCGCGCCAATCTCAGCACGCACGCCCTTCTCAGTATCGAGCGTGGTATCGCCGATCTCGATCGACTGCGTGGCCACGTGCGTGCCGCCCGCGAACAGTTCCTCGTTCGTCGGCGCGCGCTCGGAGCGGTCCAGGCCGAATCGCAGGTCGAAGCCGTCGCTCAGGCGCCAGATGGCAGCGGCCGACAGGTTGATCGCGTCGAAATCGGTGGAGGGGCGGTCGTCGGGCTTCAGCTTGACCTGGTCGTAGCGACCGCCAAGTTCCAGCTTCCACGGACCGAAATCCTTTTCCTGCACGACGAACAGGCCCAGCGTGTCGGTGATGGTGGCGGGTACGAAAGCCTCGGCGCCGACCGCGTTGAAGTCGGTGCTGCCGAACTGCAGGCCGAACGCGCCGCGCCAGCCGTTCCACGTCTTCTGTACGGCTTCCAGGCGTGCGTCGTAGCCCTCGTTGGTGAAGCGCGTGCCGATCTCGTCGCCTTCCAGTTCGAGGTGCTCGTAGTCGTTCCAGGCGGCGCGCAGGTTGATGCTTTCCAGGAACGACACCGGGTTGTAGAGGCCTGCCTTCATGTCCAGCCGGTTCTGCACCATGTCGATGCGCACGGGGCCTTCCTCGTGCTCCTCGTGGCCGTGGTCTTCTTCGCCGTCATGGTCATGATCGTGGTCTTCCTCGCCATGCACGTGCGCGCCGGCGGGAATGCCGTAGTTGCTGCGGTAGGTGCTCGCGGCCAGACCGAAGTAGCCGCGGTCGCCCAGATAGGTCGCACCGATCGCGCCGGCCTTGGTTCGGACCGAGCTGTTGGGCAGCGTGCCGTTGGGCTGGGGCTCTTCTTCGTGCTCCTCGCCTTCCTCGTGGTCGTGCAGGATGGCGACACCGGGGATGTCGTAGTCGTCGGTATCGCGCACCAGACCGTCGACATGCAACACCCAGTTCCGGTTCACGCCGTCAAGACGGAACATGCCGGTGCGCTCGTCGTTCACCGTGTTGCCACGGACTTCGGCGCGGCCGCTCAGGGGCTGGTCGGGAATCGACTCGGCAAGCCGTCCATCCACCACGTTGACCGCGCCGCCGATGGCGCCGCTGCCGAACAGCAGGGTGGCTGGACCCTTCAGGACTTCGATCTGGTCGGCGAGGAAGGGTTCGATGCTGACCGCATGGTCGGCGCTGACCGTGGACGCGTCCATCGAGCCGATGCCGCCGGACAGCACCTGCACGCGGGGGCCTTCCAGACCGCGGATGATCGGGCGGCCCACGCCGGTGCCGAAGTAAGTGGTCTGCACCCCGGGCAGCTTGGCGACGGTCTCGCCGAGGGTGCCGGCCTTGGCTTTGTCCAGGTCCTCGCCGTACAGCACGTCGACCGGGGTCGCCACGGATTCGGCATTGCCCTTCAGCGGCGAAGCGGTCACCACCACGGCGTCCAGATCCTTGGGGGTCGCCCCGGAGGCGTCGTCGGCCGACGCCAGCGGAGAGATCAGCGCAAGGGCGAGGGCAACGGCAAGGGTCGAGGGGACGGGAGACAGGCGGTGTGCGTTGGGCATGGGGGTGGTGCGCTCGTGAGGGTGAAGAATGATGTTATATTATACCAATAGTGACAATATAACCCTCCCAGAAGTCATACTTGTTTCCCATGAAGTCTTCTTTCCGCTCCCTGCTCGACCGCTTCGCCGCTGCCGGTTCGCTGGTCTGCGCATTGCATTGCGCCATCACGCCGTTGCTGTTGGCCGTCATCCCGTCGCTGGGGTTGTCGGTCTGGCTGGGCGATGGCTTCGAACGCGCCTTCGTGGTGTTCGTGACCGTGCTTGGCCTTTTCAGCCTGGTCTGGGGCTACCGCCGCCATCGCGCCTTCCGCGCGCTGGGCATGTTGCTGTTCGGCCTGGCCGCGCTGTGGGCAGGCGTGCTGTATGCGCCGCTGCACGAGTCGGTGGTGCCCCACGCCATCGTGATGACGGTCGGCGGCATGCTGGTGGGCCTTGCCCATCTGTTGAATCTGCGCCTGAACCACTGGCACGTGCACGACGCCAGCTGCGCGCACTGACCCCGTTCCGGGACTCGGCAGCGGCCGGGAAGGCCCTGCTGTGATAGGCTTTGCGGCCTCGCGCGCGGTCCCCGAACCGGTGGACGCCCGCGCAGCCGCCCAGACCCGGGCGGACTTTTCATCGAATCAGGAGAACAGAGATGGGCAAGGGTGATCGCAAGACGGCCAAGGGCAAGCGCTATTCGTCGAGCTACGGCAATGCGCGCAAGAGCACCGTCGCCAAGGCCGCCGTGGCTGCTACTGCCACCGCCAAGAAGGCCGTGGTGAAGGCGCCGGTCAAGAAGGCCGTCGCCAAGAAGGCCGTCGCCAAGGCGTAAGCCATCCGCGCCGGCTCGGCCGGCAGCGAACACGGAACCCCGGCCCCGGCCGGGGTTTTCGTTTTTTACAGGTCCGTCGCCACCGCGCGTCCGCCTGCGTGCACGGCAGACACCAGGTCGCCGCCGAGCCAGTACGCCAGCTGCGCAGGCTGGCCGATGCGCCAGCGCACGAAGTCCGCGCGCTGTCCGGCGACCAGGCGTCCGCGGTCCGGCATTCCCAACGCCTGCGCCGCATGCACGGTCGCGCCGCGCAGTGCTTCCTCGGGCGTCAGACGGAAATGCGTGCAGGCCAGCGACATCGCCAGCCGCAGCGACTGCAGCGGTGACGTGCCCGGATTGCAGTCGGTGGCCACCGCCATCGGCACGCCGTGCGAACGGAACGCGTCCAGCGGAGGCAGCGTCGTTTCGCGCAGCACATGGAATGCGCCAGGCAGCAGCACCGCCACGCTGCCGGCCCGCTTCATCGCGGCCACGCCGGCTTCCGAGGTGTATTCGACATGATCGGCGGACAGGCCACCGAAGCCGGCCACCAGCGCCGCGCCGCCGCCGTCGCTGAGCTGGTCCGCATGCAGCTTCACCGGCAGTCCGAGCGCCCGCGCCGTTTCGAACACACGCTGCGTCTGCGCAGCAGTGAAGCCGATGCGCTCGCAGAACGCATCCACGGCATCCACCAGTCCTTCCGCATGCAAGGTCGGCAGCCACGCGCAGACCGCAGCGATGTAGTCGTCCGCGCGCCCGGCATACTCCGGTGGCAGCGCGTGGGCACCGAGGAACGTGGTACGTATCGTGATGCCGAGCTCCCCGCCGATTCTGCGCGCCACGCGCAGCATCTTGCGCTCGTTCTCCAGGTCCAGCCCGTAGCCGGACTTGATCTCCAGCGTGGTCACGCCGTCGTCGCGCAGTGCGCGTGCACGTGGCAGCGACTGGGCGAATAGTTCGTCTTCATCGGCCTCGCGGGTGGCACGTACGGTCGACACGATACCGCCGCCGGCGCGTGCGATCTCCTCGTAACTCGCCCCTTGCAGGCGCTGCTCGAACTCGCCCGCGCGGTCGCCGCCAAACACGACGTGCGTATGGCAATCGATCAGGCCGGGTGTCACCCAGTCGCCCTGCGCATCGACCACCTCGTCCGCCAGCGCGTCGGGTGCTGCCGGCAAGGTGGCGCGAGGGCCGGCGAAGGCCAGCATGCCGTCGCGCCAGCCCAGCGCGCCATCCTCGATCACGCCATATCCCGCATCACCGGTGAGGGTGACGAGGCGGGCGTTCACCAGTACGCCGTCCCACCGCACGTCCACTGCTTCAGTCGCCACCGCCGCCTCCATCGCAACCACCGCCGCTGTCCGCATCGCAGCCGGCATCGCTGTGCTGGCCGGCACTTCCTTCGCCACCGCCCGCAGCCCCTGCTGTCGCCCGCGCGTTCTTCTTCTGCGCGTGAACGGCGATGGCTGCCACCGTCAACGAAACCGCGACGGCGGACAGCGCAAGGGCGATCGCGATGAGCGGTGTGGACGACGGATCCATGCAGGTGCCTTGGCGGTGGCGACGCGGTAGCCTAACGCACCCCTGTCGCCGGCCGTAAGCACCGCCATGTCGAACCCCGATTCCACCGCAGGCTTGGCTACCGCTGTCGAAGGCGGCTGGCGTGTACCGGGCATCGCCAATCTGCATTCGCATGCCTTCCAGCGCGCCATGGCCGGTCTGGCGGAACGGCAGACGCATCCGGAGGACAGCTTCTGGACCTGGCGCGAGATCATGTACCGCTTCGCGGCGCGGATGGATCCGGACAGCACGTACGCCGTGGCGACGCAGCTCTATGCCGAGATGCTGGAGGCCGGATACACGACCGTCTGCGAATTCCATTACGTGCACCACCAGCCCGACGGCACGCCGTACGCCGATCGGGCCGCCATGTCGAAGGCGCTGATCGCCGCTGCGCGCGACACCGGCATCCGCATGACGTTGTTGCCGGTGCTGTACATGACGGGCGGTTTCGACGGGCGGGCGCTGTCGGCACGGCAGCAGCGCTTCGGCCACGGTGTCGGGGACTTCCTCCGGCTGCTCGAGGACCTGCATCCGTTGCAGGACGCGCAAGTGCGCATCGGCTGCGCGTTCCACAGCCTGCGTGCGGTGCCGGAATCCGCGATGCGCGAGGTGCTGGCGGCGCTGCCGGCCGACGCGCCGATCCACATCCACATCGCCGAACAGGTGGGCGAAGTCCAGGACAGCCTGGCGGTCCGCAACGCGCGACCTGTCGAATGGCTGCTGCGGGAGTTTGCCGTCGACCGTCGC
This sequence comes from Pseudoxanthomonas sp. PXM01, assembly GCF_014851815.1. Taxonomy (GTDB): domain Bacteria; phylum Pseudomonadota; class Gammaproteobacteria; order Xanthomonadales; family Xanthomonadaceae; genus Pseudoxanthomonas_A. Next base: position 442,262 of record NZ_JACVAJ010000002.1, on the reverse strand, counting down.
TGGACGCTGGTGCATGCCACCCACCTGACGCAGGAAGAGACGCGCGGCATCGCATCCCGCGGCGCCACCGTCGCGATCTGTCCGACCACGGAGGCCAACCTCGGTGACGGCCTGTTCCCGTTGCGCGACTACCTTCAGGCGGGCGGGCGCTGGGGCATCGGCTCGGATTCGCACGTGTCGGTGTCGCCGGTCGAGGAGTTGCGCTGGCTGGAGTACGGCCAGCGCCTGGTCACGCGTCACCGCAACATCGCCGTGACCACGCATTCGCCGAGCGTCGGCGAAACGCTGCTGGGGGGCGTGCTGGACAGCGCATCGGATGCCACGGGCTTCCAGTCCGTCAGAGAAGACGCGGTGCTGCTGGATGCCGCCGCTCCGGTGCTGGCGGGCGCCACGGTCGACGACGTCGTCGACCGCTGGCTGTTCGCCGGCAATCGGCCGCTGGTGAAGCAGGTCCGCGTGGCGGGACGCACCGTCGTTTCCGAGGGACGGCATGCGGACGGCGAGGCCATCGCGCGCCGTTACGGCGAAACACTCCGGCGACTGCTGCGTGATTGAGGCCGGCCGGCGATGACCCGCCTGTGCCATCGGTCATCGGCCGGATCGGGGGTTCCATCGCCGGCATTCCAGGTCCCATCCGATAGGCGCATACCGGTTAAGCGCCTGCGGCAGCATGGCTCTTGTCCCTACAGGAGCTTCGCCATGCCCTACTCGCACACCCTTGCCCTGACGCTGGCCGTCGCCAGTGGTTCCGCCCATGCCATGACCGACGCCACGCTGGCCGACACGGTCGCCAGGCGCCTGCAGGGCGACCGCACCGGCGCCTGCATGGCGGTGGCGGTGATCGAGAACGGATCCGTGGCCCGCACGTTCCAGTGCGCGGATCCGAAGGATGCCGCCCGCATCGGGCCGGATACCGCGTTCGAGATCGGTTCGGTCAGCAAGACCATGACCGCCGCGCTGCTGGCCGACCTGATCGGGCACGGCAAGGGGTCGCTGGACGATCCGCTGTCCGCCTGGCTTCCCCCGGGCACGAAGCTGCCGGACTACCAGGGCAAGCCCATCCTGCTGCGGCAAATCGTCACCCATACCTCCGGCCTGCCGTCGTTGCCCTCGCGCATGGGCGCGCCGGACATGACCGACCCGTACGCGAAGCTGGACGAAGCGGCGTTGCTCGCGTCGCTCGGCGACGTCACGTTGGCGGCCGCACCGGGCACGACGTTCGAATACTCCAACTTCGCCTCGATGGTGCTGTCGTATGCCGTGGCGCGGCGCGCCGGCACGGACATGGAAACGTTGATGAAGCAGCGGCTGTTCGCGCCACTCGGCATGCAGCACGCCTATATCAACACGCCGCCGGCCGGCGTACGCGCTGCGGTCGGACACACGCCGAATGCAAGGCCAACGCCTGCGTGGCGCTTCCAGACCAATCTCGCCGGTGTCGGTGGCGTGCGCGCCACGCTCGATGACATGGTCCGCTACGTGCAGGGTCAACTGGGTGCGGAAGCGAGCATCATCGCCCCGGCGCTGAAGCTGTCGCAGCAGAAAGTGTCCGATGCACCGCCGATGGCGATGAACTGGATGCTGATGCCGGTCGGCGGCCGCACGGTGCACGTGCATGAAGGCGGCACGGGGGGCTTCTCGTCGTTCGTCTCGTTCGACAAGGACCAGCGACGCGGTGTGGTGATCCTCTCGGATACGACATGGAACTCGATCGGCAGCCTGGGCTCGCTGGGGTTGCACCTGGTCGACACCAGCTTCCCGCTGGGCAAGCCGCGCGTCGAAGTCAAACCCGATGCCGCGTTGCTCGATGGGCTGGTGGGCGACTATGCGTTGGCCGGCGGCATGAAGATGACGCTGCGCCGCCAGGGCGACGCCCTGGAGATCCATCCCGCCGGGCAGGGCGCGTACAGGATGGGCCACGACAGTGCCGGCGATTTCTACCCGCGCGATTTCGATGCCGTGCTGCGGCCGCAGCGTGGTGCGGATGGCTACACGTTCATCTGGATGCAGATGGGAGCCGCAGTGCCGGCCACGCGCATCGACAAGGCGACGACCCGGCCGGCCTTTGCCGTCGAAGCCGCCACGCTGCCCGACTACGAAGGCGAGTATCCGCTGGTGCCGGGCTTCGGCCTGACCGTCAGGGTGCAGGGTGATGCGCTGACGGTGCAGGGCACGGGTCAACCCGCGTTGCCCGTGAAGGCGGTGCAACGGGATGTCTTCGTCATGGACGCGGTGGGCGCGGAGATCAGCTTCGAGCGTGATGCGGCAGGCAAGGTGGTGGCACTGACGCTGAAGCAGGCGGGCCAGCAGCTGCGGGGTGAAAGGAAGTGAGCGGATCGCGCGACAACTACCTGCTGGGTGATCCGCTGCCTGCGGACGTGCTGGTGGGCGGCACCACCGTCCTCAGCCGCTATCGCCGGTATCCGGTGTTCGGCCTGCGCTGGTTGGCAGGACGCAGCCTGCTGTTCTGCAGTGTCATCGCCGTGGTGGCCGTGTTCATCGGCGCGGGCACCGGGATCGCCGTCCGCGACGTTGCGGTCGCGTCGAAGGTCACGGTCATCCAGTTCGTTGCGTTCAGCCTGATGGCGACCCTGGGCCCCGCGCTGGCCACGGCGGTGCGCCATGCACGCTGGCCGGAGGCGCGTGAGCGCAAGGCCGTGGTGATGGCGGTATTGGCCGGCATGGTGTTGAGCTTCTTCGTGGATCGCGTTGCTTCGTCATACATCGAGCAGCTGATCAGGCCGGGCATGGTGGCCGCCGGCCTGCCGACGGCCGAACAGATGGCGCCGGTCGCGCCGCTGCTGAAAGCGATCGGGCTGGCGATCAATGTGGCCGCGCTGGTGCTCATCTACGGCCTGTTCGGTGGCGGTCTGGCCTTGCGCGCCTATTTCAGCGAACGGCGCCGCTGGGACGATCACCACCATGCGCGTGAAGTGCACGCCCTGGAAAGTCGTGTGCACGAAGCGGACCTGCGCCTGGGCGTACTCCAGGCACAGGTGGAACCGCACTTCCTGTTCAACACGCTGGCGTCGGTGCGCGCGCTGGTGCGGCAGGATCCCGCGCAGGCCGAGGCCACGCTGGACGCGCTGGTCGATTTCCTGCGCGCGACCATTCCCAAGCTGCGCGACGACCGCGGCCTGCATGCGACGCTGGGCCAGCAACTCGATATCTGCGCGAGTTATCTCGTGCTGATGCAGGTGCGCATGGGCGGGCGGCTGACGTACACCGTGCGGGCCGAGGAGCCACTGCGTGCGTTGCCTTTCCCGCCTTCGCTGTTGATCACACTGGTGGAAAACGCGATCAAGCACGGCATCGAGCCACGTCCCGGCCCGGGCCGGATCGAGATCGACGCGTCCCGTGATGACGGCGTGCTGCGCGTCCAGGTGCGCGACGATGGCGCCGGCCTGCAGCCCGGTCTGAGCACCGGCGTCGGCCTGGCGAACGTGCGCGAACAGCTGGCGGCACGTTACGGTACGAGTGCCGCCTTCGCGTTGACGCCCAATACGGCCGGTCGCGGGGTTTGCGCCGAGATCCGGGTGCCGGTAGGTTCACCGGAATGAATACCGTGACCGCCCTGATCGCCGAAGACGAGGCGCCGCAGCGCCGCGCGTTGCAGCAGCAGTTGCGCGCAGCGTGGCCGGAGCTTGACGTGGTCGCGATCTGCGAAGACGGCGTATCCGCGATGGAGGCGGTCGCGCAGCATCGACCGCAGGTCGCCTTCCTCGACATCCGCATGCCGGGTGTCAGCGGGCTGGATGTCGCACGCCAGGTCGTCGCGCAGGGCGGCCTGGTCGTCTTCACCACCGCCTACGAGGACTACGCGATCCGCGCGTTCGAGGCCGGCGCCGCCGACTACCTGCTCAAGCCGGTGCAGGATGCGCGGCTCGAACAGGCGGTCGCCCGCGTGCGCGAGCGGCTTGCTGATGCGCGTGCTCCGGACCTGCGCACGCTGATCGACGATCTGGAGGCGCGCCTGCGCCCGCAGGGCGACCGGCTGATCCGCTGGATCACCGCCAGTGTCGGCGACAGCGTGCGGATGATCGCCATCGACGATGTGCTGTTCTTCCAGGCACAGGACAAGTACGTGCGCGTCGTCACCGCCGGCGACGAGGCGATCATCCGGATGACGCTGAAAGAACTGCTGGGCGGGCTGGACCCGGAGGTGTTCTGGCAGGTGCACCGCGGCGTGCTGGTTCGTGTGCAGGCGATCGATCGCGTACGCAAGGACGAACTCGGCCGCCATCACCTCAGCGTCAAGGGGCGCACCGACGTGTTGCCGGTCAGCGCCGCGTTCCAGCAGCGATTCCGCGGCATGTAGGCGCGTCAGCCGAACAGGTCGTCGGCCTTCTTCAATGCGCCTTCGAGTTCCAGCAGGAACTGCTTGGTCGGCAGGCCGCCGCCGAAACCGGTCAACGAGCCGTCCGCGCCGATCACGCGATGGCAGGGCAGCACGATCGGCAGTGGGTTGCGCCCGTTCGCCGCGCCGACCGCGCGCATCGCCGTGGGTTTGCCCACGCGCTGCGCCAGTTGCGCATAGCTGATCGTCTCGCCATAGCCGATGCCGGCCAGCGTCATCCATACCGTGAGCTGGAATTCTGTACCGCGGGGTGCCAGCGGCAGGTCGAAGGCATGGCGTTTGCCTGCGAAGTACTCGTCCAGTTGCCGGGCCGCCAGGCCGATCAACGCGTGGTCGCCTTCGGTCCAGCTGTGCCGATCGGCAGGATGCCGATTGCGCGGGAACTCGATCGCATGCAGACCGGCATCGGTCGCGGCGACGGTGAGCAGGCCGACGGGGCTGTCGAGGTGGCGGTAGAGGATCATGGGGGCAGGATAAGGGTGATGTGTCCTGTGGGAGCGACGTGAGTCGCGATGGGTTATCGGTAAAGCTTCATCGCGACTCACGTCGCTCCCACAACAGCCGCGGGTTTCGGCGCCGCCATGCTGCCCTTCCACACATGGATCACCGCATACGCGCGCCACGGCCGCCAGGCTTCGGCGCGAGCGGTCAGCGCCTTCGCGGTCATGCGTACGCCATCGGTGGGTACGGCTTTCTGCAGCACCAGGTCGTCGGCGGGGAAGGCATCCGGATGGCCGAGCGCGCGCAGCGCCATGTAGTGCGCGGTCCACGGACCGATGCCGGGCAGGGCCACCCAGCGTGCAGTGAAATCGTCCAGCGTCCGTTCGGGATGGAAGTCGACGCGACCGTCCAGCAGCGCGCGCGACAGTCCGCGGATCGTGTCGGCGCGCGCGCGGGTCAGGCCGATCTCGGTCAGGTCGACGTCGACCAGTCGATCCGGCGTCGGGAACAGGTGCGTCAGTCCCTCGGTTCCCATGTCCAGTGGCGTGCCATGCCGTTGCGCCAACCGCGCGGTCAGCGTGCGCGCGGCCGCCACGCTGACCTGCTGGCCGATCACCGCGCGCACCGCGATCTCGAAACCATCCCAGCCGCTCGGCAGGCGCAGGCCGGGACGTGCCTCCAGCAGTGGACGCAGGCGGGGATCGCCGCCGAGCGCCTGCGCGATGACGTGCGGATCCGCATCCAGGTCGAACATGCGGCGCAACCGATGCACGATGCCCAGCAAGCGCGCGGGTGCGGCGCCATGCAGTTCCAGCTTGAGCGCATGCGCATCCGCGCCCCACGCGCTGACGCGCAGCCAGCCCGGCGCATCGGCCGTGCCGATCACGCGCAGGTAACTGGCGTCATCGACCACTTCCACGCCCGGCAACGCGCGCCCGCGCAGGAAATCCAGCATCGCAGCCAGATCGTAGGGGGGGCGATAGCCCAGCCGCAGCGTCATCACGTCATGCGAAGGCGTCGCTTCGCGCTTGCGCAGTTCGCGCGGCGCCATGCGGTACTCCTCGCGGAACGTGGTGTTGAAGCGGGTCAGGCTGCCGAAGCCGGCCGCCAGCGCCACCTGCGTGATCGGCAGCGCGGTCTCGGTCAGCAACTGCTTGGCGAACAGCAGCCGGCGCGTGCCATGCACTTCGGTAGGGGTCGCGCCCAATCGTTCGCTGAAGAGACGGCGCAACTGCCGTTCGCCCAGCCCCACCTTGTCGGCCAGGCTCGCCAGCGGCGCATCGACCAGTGCGCCCTGATCGATCATCTTCAGCGCACGCGCGACCACATCGTCGCCGCGCCGCCATGCGCCGTCGCCGGGCGCGAGCTCCGGGCGGCAGCGCAGGCAGGGACGGAAGCCGGCCGCTTCGGCCGCCGCCGCATGGCGGTAGTAGACGATGTTGGACGGCTTCGGTGCCGGCGCCGGGCAGACCGGCCGGCAGTAGATCCGCGTGCTGGTGACGGCGGTGAAGAACAGCCCGTCGAAGCGGGCATCGCGGCTCAGTCGCGCCTGTTCGCAGACGCGCGGATCGGGCAGGGCGGTGGCATCGGTGACCATGCGGGCAGGCTAGCACCGCCCCTGCGCACGGACTCACCGGTTCCGGACATCAATGGGAGGCGCCTGTCCGCGGCATCAGCGCGGGCGTGAACACGTCCGTCGAACCGTCGTTGTGCGCCGGCGTGATGCCCAGCAGCGTGGCCAGCAGCGGATAGACATCCACGTTGTCGAACGCGGGCAACGTGATGCCGTGGCGAAAGCTCGGGCCTGCGGCCACGAACACCGCGCGCATGGAGGGCAGCGTGTTGTCGTAGCCATGCGAACCGCGGTTCAGGCGGTCGGTCGGCACCCGCGCCAGTTGCTCGGCGGGCACACCGTTCCAGCCCTCGTCGAACTGGCAGACGATCGCGGGCACGCGCGGATGCGCGCCGTAATGCCAGCGCGCCGGCAGGTCCTGCTTGCGCCAGCATTCGTAATGGTCGTGGCGGCCGAGCAGGCGCTTTGCGGTGGACGCCTCATGACCCGCACGCGGATTGAAGCCGATCACCTGGCCGGTGCTGACCGCTTCGGCCTGCTCGATCGTGGCCATGTCCTCGATGGCGATGTACTGGTCCGGACGCACCGGCGCCATCCCGTGATCGGAGACCACCACGATGTCGGTCGATGCCCTCAGGCCGTGCGCGTCCAGTGCCTGCACGATGCGGCCGACGGCCGCGTCCACTTCGCGGATCGCCGCGCGCGTCTCCGGTGCATCGGGCCCCTTTTCATGGCCGACGTTGTCGACGCGCTCGATATACAGCGCGGCCAGGTGCGGGCGGGTGGCCGGCGGTTCTGTCATCCAGGCCGCGACCTGGTCGGCGCGCGCGGCGGAATCGATCTCCGGCGAGTACGGTACCCAGCGCGTGGGGCGCAGGCCGTTGATCGGTGCGGCATTGCCCGGCCATGCCCAGACGGCGGTGCGCAGCCCGGCCTGGCCGGCGGTGTTCCAGATCGGTTCTCCCTGCCACCAGCGCGCATCGGCGCCGGCCGCCTTGTCGGTCACCTTGAAGCCGCCGACGGCGTCGTCGCGCATGCTGTTGTGGATGATCCCGTGGCGGTCCGGGCGCAGGCCCGTGACCAGGGTGAAGTGGTTCGGGAACGTCAGCACCGGGTAGGAGGGATTCATCCAGTCGGCGCGCACGCCCTCGCGGGCGAGCCTGTCGAGCGTGGGGGTGTTGCCGCGGCCCAGGGCGCTGGCCGGCAGGCCGTCGATGGAGATCAGGACGACGCTATGCGGTGCGGGCGGCGTCGTGGAGGGAGCGGAGGGGGTGGTGGTGCAGCCGGCCGTCCACATCAGGGCGGCCAGCACCGTCACCCTGACCAATGGCAGGCGCATGCGGTAGGTGCAGAAGCTGAAATCGCGTACAGCTTGGCAGACTCAGGGAGCATCCGCATGACACAGGTCGTCCGACTTTCGTCCGTGCTGCTGCTGGCGTGCGCCATCGCGCCTTGCCGCGCAGGCGCCACCGATGCCATCCGCGGGGCCGAATGCGCGGTCTGGCAGCGTGAACAGAGCTTCGCCCGCTCCGTCGCCGAGCACGACGCCGCGGCCTTCGCCGAGCACCTGCACCCGGATGCCGCGTTCGGCGTCAGCGGAAAACCGACCCGTGGCCGCGAGGCGATCACTCGCGAGTGGGCTGGCCTGATCGACGGCACCGCACTTGTCCTGCGCTGGTACCCGGCTGTCGTCACCTTGGGCGGCGACGGCCGCACCGCCTATTCGAGCGGTCCCGCGCTGTATGAGGACCCGAAGACCGGGGCCACCCGGATCGGGCGGTTCGGCTCGGTCTGGCAGCGTGGCGATGATGGCGTCTGGCGGGTGCTGTTCGACGATGGCATCCCGCCGCAACCGGCCGACGCCGGAGCCGTGCAGCGCTTCCGCGACGGTGAAGGCGCCGCCTGTCCCGCTGGCTGAGGCTGGCCTAAACGCAGGGCGTTGCCGAGGTGCTGTCCGCAGGCGGCAGGCGTATCGTGAAGTCACATTCACGCCCGGGAGCCGCCCATGAAACGCCTTCCCCTGATGCTGGCCCTGGCGGTCAGCCTGGCCGCCGCGACCGCACAGGCGCAGACCACCACCGAACAGGTGACAACCGCTGCGCCAACCCCCGCAGAACGGGTCCCGCAGGCGGCCCCCGACGGGCAGACCCCCGTGGCAGCCGATGGCAAGAAGCGTCTGTCCGAGGAGAACTGCCTGCGCCACACCGGCAGCCGCATCACCCAGCGTGACGGCAAGCCGCGCTGCACCGGCCAGCCTGGTCGCGTCTACAGCAAGGACGACATCGACCGTACCGGCCACACCAACCTCGCCGATGCGTTGCGCGCGCTCGATCCGGCGATGAACTGAGGCCGGGCCCCTGCGCCCGCTTCCCGCGCGATATGCGGGAAGCGGCCAGGCTCAGCAATCGTCCGAACGTCCGGCGGCGTAACGCAGCCCGCCCAGGAGGTGCGCGACGACGTTCGCATCGGCGTAGACAGCCGCTTCGTGGCCCCACCCGGTGTACCAGCTGCGGCCCCCATCGAAAGCGTGGCACCAGGCGATCGGGTGGTCGTCACCCATCTGTCCGCCCTCGTACTCGCGTTCGTCCACCGTGGCGATGACGCGTACCTGCGGCCGCGGATTCGCGCGGTAGTTGTACAGCTCGTCGGTGATCGGCCAGCGTGCGCCGACGGGCTGGCCGTCGTGCTCCGGCTGCACGTGCGTGGACTGCAGTCCCGGTGGGTGGTTCTTGAAGTAGGCGCCTACCAGCCGCCCGTACCAGGGCCAGTCGTACTCCGTGTCCGCGGCGGCATGCACACCGACGAAGCCGCCGCCGCCGCGCACGAACCCTTCCATCGCCGCCTGCTGGGCCTCGTTCAGCACATCGCCCGTGGTGCTGGCGAACACCACCACGCGGTAGCGCGCCAGATTGGCGGCGGTGAACACGTCGGCGTCCTCGGTCGCATCCACCGCCATGCCCTCGGCAGCCGCCAGGCGCTGCAGCGTCGCCACGGCTACCGGAATGGACTCGTGGCGGAACTTCGCCGTCTTCGAGAACACCAGTACGCGGTCCTGTGCTGCAGCGGCCAGCGGCGCCGTTGCCAACAGGCCGGCCAGCAGCAGGGCAGGGAAGCGGAGGGGCGTCATGGTCCGATTCTGCCATGCCAGCGATCACGCACTGCAGCATCGCCCCGGCTCGCGCCCGACCGCGGGCCGCCGCGATAATGGCGGCCAATCTGCATCTGGAACCCGCCATGTCCGATCCCCGCCACGACCCGTCCCGCGTCATCCGCGCCCCGCGCGGCGCCACGCTCACCTGCAAGTCCTGGCTCAGCGAAGCGCCGTACCGGATGCTGCAGAACAACCTGGATGCGGAAGTGGCCGAGGATCCCACCGCGCTGGTCGTCTACGGCGGTATCGGTCGTGCCGCGCGCGACTGGGCCTGCTACGACGCCATCCTGAAGTCGCTGCGCGAACTCGACGACAACGAAACCCTGCTGGTGCAGTCGGGCAAGCCGGTCGGCATCTTCCCCACGCATGCCGATGCGCCGCGCGTGCTGATCGCCAACTCCAACCTGGTGCCGCACTGGGCCACATGGGAGCACTTCAACGAACTCGACAAGAAGGGTCTGGCGATGTACGGCCAGATGACCGCCGGCTCGTGGATCTACATCGGCAGCCAGGGCATCGTGCAGGGCACCTACGAAACCTTCGTCGAGATGGGTCGCCAGCATTACGGCGGCAACCTGACCGGCAAGTGGATCCTCACCGCCGGCCTCGGTGGCATGGGCGGCGCGCAGCCGCTGGCCGCGGCGCTGGCCGGCGCCAGCTCGCTGAACATCGAATGCCGCCAGTCCAGCATCGACATGCGCCTGCGCACACGCTACGTGGACGAACAGGCCACCGACCTCGACGACGCGCTTGCGCGCATCGCGAAGTACACCGCGGCAGGAGAAGCGAAATCCATCGCACTGCTCGGCAACGCCGCCGAGATCCTGCCGGAACTGGTGAAGCGCGGCGTGCGTCCGGATGCCGTCACCGACCAGACCAGCGCGCATGATCCCGTGCACGGCTACCTGCCGATCGGCTGGACGGTCGAGCAGTGGTTGGCCGCGCAGAAGTCCGACCCCGAGCGCGTGCGCGATGCCGCCAAGCAGGCGATGCGCGTGCACGTGGAAGCGATGCTGGCGTTCCAGACGATGGGCGTGCCGACCTTCGATTACGGCAACAACATCCGCCAGATGGCGTTCGACCAGGGCTTGAAGAACGCGTTCGACTTCCCCGGTTTCGTGCCGGCCTACGTACGCCCGCTGTTCTGCCGCGGCGTGGGTCCGTTCCGCTGGGTCGCGCTGAGTGGCGATCCGGAGGACATCTACAAGACCGATGCCAAGGTCAAGGAACTGATCCCCGACGATGCCCACCTGCATCGCTGGCTGGACATGGCGCGTGAGCGCATCAGCTTCCAGGGTCTGCCGGCGCGCATCTGCTGGGTCGGCCTGGGTCTGCGCCACAAGCTGGGCCTCGCGTTCAACGAGATGGTGCGCAACGGTGAACTGAAGGCGCCGGTGGTGATCGGCCGCGATCACCTGGACAGCGGCAGTGTGGCCTCGCCGAACCGCGAGACCGAAGCGATGAAGGACGGCAGCGATGCGGTTTCCGACTGGCCGCTGTTGAACGCGATGTTGAACGTCGCGGGTGGTGCCACCTGGGTATCGCTGCACCACGGCGGCGGCGTCGGCATGGGCTACTCGCAGCACTCCGGCGTGGTCATCGTCTGCGACGGCACCGAGGAGGCGGACAAGCGCATCGCCCGCGTACTGTGGAACGACCCCGGCACCGGCGTGATGCGCCATGCCGATGCCGGCTACGACATTGCCGTGCAGTGCGCGAAGGAGCAGGGGTTGAAGCTGCCGATGGTGTGAGGATTGTAGTGACGATGACTGCTGAACGGCCCGCGATTGCGGGCCGTTCCTGTAAGCGCTGCCGGGATGGCGAGGCTGTTTGCGACCCAGCGCGGACTTTCGGATCGGATCCTCCACCGTGCGGCGCGACCGCACGCGTGCGTACTTCGGAGGCGATGGTCAGCCTTGAGGTGCGATGCATCCACAGGCTGCAGTCCAGTGATCGGCCTTCGCTCACTTGGCGGACAAAACCTGCTCCAATACCTCTTCGAGCGCGATGTGGCCGATGAGGCCGACTGCACCGATCGGAGGCTGCTGCCGTTCGATCGCATGTGCGAAGACGACCGCTGGATCGGCCTCCAACTGGTCATAGATGCGCTGCAGGTTCGGGTACTCCCGGCGGTCGACGACCTGATGATATTCATTCCATCGAGCGATCCCGATGAAGTACGCATCAGCGAGCGTGCGGTGCTCGCCCAGCAGCCAAGGCTTCTCGCCCACCATCGCCTCAAGATCGGTATGCGCCTTGAGCACCTTGGCTTGGCCATAGTCCGTCAGCACTTTCTTATCGCTGGGGTCGAGCTCATGTTCCAAGGTGTACCAAAACGGGGCGTACGCATCGAAAAGGCTGGTGTTGAGATACGCCAGCATCTGGTTGAGCCGGTCGAAGCCCGGTGTTCCCTGTGCGAAAGCGATTCCACGATCGAGATCCGATGCCCCGATGTGGTTGAGGATTGCGATGCTCTCGCTGATGAAGTCACCTGCCGCGGTCCGCAGCGTGGGCGTTTCGCCGACCGCGTTGATGCGCTTGTAGGCGTCGCTGCTGACGACGCCGGGCATCTCGATGCGGCAGAGGTGGTAGGGCAGGCCGAGCCATTCCAGGGCAACGATGGAGCCGAATGAACATCCCGAAGGCACGCCGTAGAACAGAACGGGAGGGTGGTTGTCACGGGAGGTCTGCATGGCGTGGATTCCTGTCTGGGAGGGTGGTCGACCGGTCATGGCCGTCCCGGACAAGGTAGTTTCATGGACTTTGGCTTACTAGTCGGCAAAAAATGGACTTATCATCCACATGTGTAGACTTTGATCGGCCTGCATGCTCAATCTCAATGATCTGGTGCTTTTCGTCGCGGCCGTCGAAAGCGGGGGCTTTGCCGCAGCCTCGCGCCGGCTTGGTCTTCCCAAATCCACCATCAGCAAACGTGTCGCCGAGCTCGAGGATGCGCTGTCGACGCGACTGATCCAGCGCACGTCGCGCAGCTTCACCCTCACCGAACTCGGACGGGACTTCTACGACCATGCGCGCGCGGCCCTGGTCGAAGCCGAGGCTGCCGAGGCCATCGTCCGCCGGCGTCAGGCCGAACCCAGCGGCACCGTGCGCATCAGTGCATCCGTTCCGGTCGCGCAGCGTGATCTCGCCGCGCACCTGCCGCGCCTGGCGCGTGCGTATCCGAAGGTGCGGGTGGAGCTCGACGTCACCGACCGCTTCGTCGACGTGTTACAAGAAGGTGTGGATATTGCGGTGCGCAGCCATTTCGCACCGCTGCCGGATTCGGGCCTGGTGCAGCGGCAGCTGCTCGTCGAACCGATCATTCTGGTCGCGGCGCCCGGGTATATCGATCTGCAGGGGATGCCGCAGTCCCCTGCCGATCTGCAGGATCATCTGGGCCTGCTCGCCGCGCCCTCCGCGGGGGTATGGCGCCTGTTCGGCGCGCACGGTCAACACGCGGAGGTCTCCCCGCAGCAGGCGATGGTGGCGAACGAAACCGTGGTACTTATCGCCGCCGCCATTGCGGCGCTCGGCGTCGTCTGCCTGCCGGAGCGGATGTGCCGTGATGCGATCGCCTCTTCACAACTGGTGCGCGTACTTCCGGCGTGGAACGCCGGTACCGTGACGACGTCGCTGGTGATGCCGCATCGGCGGGGCCAGCTGCCCGCCGTGCGTGCAACGTTGGAGTTTCTCGTCGAGTGCTTCAGGGAAATCACGTAGCCAGTGCTTCAGCCCTGGGGCGTGATGTCCCCGCTCTGACGTTCTTTCTCCTGCAGGCGCTGCAGGAACGGAAGCTTCCGGCAGTTCTGTTCCAGCGCCCACAGCACCTGGAACGAATCGGGCCCGGCCAGCGCCAGCAGTTCGGTGGATGCTTGCTCCATCACCACCAGGGCGTTGCGGATTCGGACCAACTCGTCGCGCCCTTTCTTCGTCAGCGCCACCAGAGTCCTGCGACGGTCGGACGGATCATCGCGCGACTTCACCAGCGACAACCTGGTCAGCTCCTTGATCCAGATGATCACCAGCGGATGCGACTGTCGCAGCAGGCCCGCCAGCTCCGTGACGCCCAATGGGCCATGCTCGTCCAAGGCCAGCAGCGTGGATATCGTGCGCGGCGGTGCCGTTACGCCGACCGTCGGATACCACTCCGTCGCGCCCTGCACGAGCTCGTCGGCAAGGCGCCGCAACAGGTGGGCGAGGAACGCGGGCCCTTGTCGTTGGATGAAGTCGGTCATGTTGTGGTCGATCTCCCGGGGTTGACGCGCCAACCCAAACGCGACAGCATTTACGTAAATACTAACGTAAATGGCCCGTTATGCACAGATTGTCGATCACCGTGGGCCTCGCCTTGGCCGCATTCCATGCAGGCGTGCTGGCGGCCGGACCCGCGGCATCCGAGGCGCCCGCCGCTCCCTGCCATACGGGCGGCTATCGCTTGGTCGACGGCAGTGCGCTCGATCTCGGGCCAGGTGCAGCCGGCGCGCTCCGTTGGCGCCGACCCGACGGTCAGACCGGAGCATTGGCACGGCAAGCGGACGGTGTGTGGACGAGCACGCTCGGCTGGACCGATCGTCCGGATGGTCATCGGCTGACGGTGGTGGACTGCGAGCGCGGCGAGATCCTGTTCGACGGGATGCCGGGAAAACGGCGACCGCTCATGCAGATCGATACGCGCTTCCAGGGAAGCGGGACCACGCTGCATGGACGGCTGACGCTCCCGCCGGGTGACGGCCGCGTGCCGCTGGTCGTGCTGGTCCATGGCGCGGAACGCTCCTCGGCGGTGGAGTCATACTCCCTCCAGCGCGAACTGGCGAGCCAGGGCATCGGCGTCTTCGCCTACGACAAGCGCGGTACCGGGAAATCGGGTGGGCGCTACACCCAGAACTACCTCACGCTGGCCACCGATGCGGTCCACGCCATGCGCGAGGCCAAGCGTCTCGCCGGCAGGCGCGCAGGCGGGCGCATCGGATACCAGGGCGGCAGCCAGGGCGGCTGGGTGGCCCCCTTGGCCGCGAAGATCGAGCCGGCGGACTTCGTGATCGTCAGCTTCGGCCTCGCGGTCTCACCGCTCGAGGAAGATCGCGAGGCGATCGCCTTCGACATGGAGCGCGCAGGCTTCGATGCGGGCGTGCAGCGCAAGGCAAGCGACATTGCGGACGCGACCGCCGCCATCGTCGAAAGCGACTTCACGGACGGGTTCGAGCAGCTCGAGGCGGTGAAGGCGAAGTACGGGAATGAGCCCTGGTTCCCATTCGTCCGCGGGAACTTCACGTCCTACCTCCTCACTACGCCCGAGTCCGTAGTGCGCCGGGATTTTCCGGCACTCCTGGAAGGGGTGCCGGCGCACTACGATCCGATGCCGGTGCTGGCCAACCTGGACGTGCCGCAGCTATGGATCTTCGGCGGACAGGATCGCGATGCGCCGCCCTTCGAGACGTTGCGGAGGCTGGACGTACTCAAGCGCGCGGGCCGCCCCATCACGACGGCGACGTTTCCGCAGGCGGACCATGGCATGTACGAGTTTGAAATAGACTCGAAGGGCGAGCGTGTTTCGACCCGCCAGCCGGAGGGCTACCTGCAGATGATGGTGAACTTCATCAAGCAGGGGCCAGCAGACTGATGCGAGGGTCGCGCAGCGAAATTCCTAACAACCTTGGGCCGTAGCCTGACATGGCCGACGCCGCTTTACGGCGCGGCTTGACCCGGGCCGTATTGGGTGTCTTTTCAATCTCCATGGGAATACGACAAGCAACAGCCAACGATCTGAGTTCAATGTGGGACATCTTCCGGTCGATCATTTCCGCTGGGGATGCTCTGCCATTCTCCGAGCAGTTCACTCGGGAGACATTCCAGTCGCATTGGTTTGGCTCCCATACCGCCTACGTGGCGGTCATCGGAGCTGATGTTCTCGGCATGTACAAGCTTGGCGCCAATTACCCCGACAGCGGCAATCACGTTGCAAGTGCCACCTATCTTGTGCGTCCTGTCGCTCAGGGCAGCGGCGTTGGCACAGCTCTTGTCCAGCACAGCCTTGCCCAAGCCAGAAAAGAGGGCTTCATGGCAATGCAGTTCAACTACGTCGTCAGCTCAAACCGGGCTGCTGTTGAGTTGTACAAGCGATTCGGGTTCTTTATCGCTGGAACACTTCCAAAGGCTTTCCGGCACAAGCAGCTTGGCCATGTGGATGCGTACGTCATGTATCGGTTTCTGGAATCAGAAACCTAACTCGTCAAGCCCTGGCTACTGCGCTGCGTGCAGATTCGGGTGGGCTTGCGTGCTACTTCCTTGAGCCGGCCCACACGCGACGCAAACGCAAGGCTGCGCGACCAGGACCGCGTGCTGAGAAATACAGTCCAGTCACAGCCAGCAGCGCGGCAGGGAACGCCCCGCGTATGCCGAACTTGTAGTCCACCATCACGACCGCGACCGTGAAGTTGAGTGCGCAAACCGCGCCGGCCAGCCGGAACCCTACGCCGCTCAGGAATGACAGGCCGCACAGGAACTGCGCCCATACCGATACACGTGCGCTCAATCCCGGCCATGGAAAGCCGTGGGTCTCGAGGAATGCTTCGAAGATGTCCATCTTTGCCGGAAAGATGATGTTGTCGGTCACGCCCCATACGAGGAAGCTTCCGACGAGGACGCGCAGACACAGCAGCGCCAGCGTCTCCCAGCGTGAAGTGGTGCCCTCATCCCCGATCGGCTGCCCTGGTTGAGACGCTTGCATCATCAACTCCTGCCGTTTTGAAGCGGAGATACTCACGCCAGCCGGGACGTGGTGTTGTGCATGGATTGGCAAGAACCGCGAGCGAATCCCCTGGCGTGGTGAGTTGACGGATCGTGCCAAACGGGCTGGCGGCGGGTGCGTAAATCGGATGGTTAAGAATTTGTAGGTTCGCAGGGCCGGTATCGCCGCGCATCTCATCCATCCGGAGTCATCATGCAGACCCAACCACTCGCATCGGCCATTCGCTACGCTCTCGCCACTGCCGCAGGCATGTCTGGCTTGTTCGCAGCCTCACCGGTCACGGCCCAGGAGCAGGCCGATACCACCACGCTGGACCGGATCGAAGTCACCGGCTCGCGCATCCGCCAGGTCGACGTCGAGAACGCCGCTCCCGTGCTGACCATCAGCCGCGCGGACATCGAAAAGCAGGGCTTCCAGTCGGTCGCCGACATCCTGCAGAACATCTCCGCCGTCGGAGCGCCTGCCATCAGCCGCGCCCAGCCGCTGTCGGCCGGCGAGAACGTGGGAGGCCAGTTCATCGACATGCGTAACCTGGGCCCAACGCGCACCCTGATCCTGGTCAACGGCAAACGACTCGGAATCGCGACGAATGGCCTGCAGGACATTTCGCTGATCCCGACCGCCGCGGTCGAGCGCATCGAAGTGCTGAAGGACGGCGCCTCGTCGATCTACGGTTCCGACGCCATCGCCGGCGTAATCAATATCATCACGCGTTCCAATTTCGAAGGCGCCACCGCTCAGACCTACTACGGTCAGTACAGCGAAGGTGACGGCGCAACCACCCGTGCCGACTTCGTCATGGGCTTCACCGGTGACCGTGGCTCGCTGACCGCTGCCGTGGAGTACCGCAAGGAAGAAGAGGTGATGGCGGCCGATCGGCCGTTCTCGCAGTATCCGCAAGGTCAGTGGCACCCGACCCGCGGCTGGACCACGGTCAGCCAGTGGGGCGTGATCAACCTGCCCGCCGGTTTGGGCGGCAACCGCGTCCTGAATCAGGGTGCGGACTGGCGCAACATCAACAACTTCCACGCGCTGAACACCAACACGGGTACCGGCGCCGCTGATCCGAACGGTTCGACGGTCGACAAGAGCAACACCAACCAGCAGACCCACCTACGTACGCCGCTGGAAAGCCGCTCGCTGTTCGTCGATGGCGTCTTCGACATCAATGACGCAATGCGCTTCCGCGGCAACATGATGTACAGCCAGCGCGACGCCGAGCGCCAGGTTGCCGGTTATCCGTTCCAGAGCGGCGCGTTCGCCGGCACCACCATGGCGATCAACAGCTACTACAACCCGGTCGGCACGCACCACGGCTACGCCACGCCGCAGGCCGTCAACTACTGGCGCCGTACGTGGGAGATCCCGCGCGTGGATCGTCCCACGTCCACCACATGGCGGTTCTCTGCCGCGCTGGAAGGCAGCTTCGACGTGGGAGAGCGCATCTTCGACTGGGATGTTGGCTACCTGTACAACAACAACAAGGTCACCCAGGAGAACTACGGCAACCTGAACGTCGCGCGCGTCGGTCAGGCCGTGGGTCCGTCCTTCCTCAACGCCCAGGGCGTCGTGCAGTGCGGTACCGCCGCTGCCCCGATCCCGCTGGCCAGCTGCGTGCCGTGGAATCCGTTCATCCCCTACGGTCGCGTGGGTGATGGCGGCCTGACCGGCAACCAGGCGCTGATCGACTTCCTGTTCCAGACGCTGAACTCCTCGGGCGAGACCGAGACCGAAGTCTTCACCGCCAACATCGCGGGTTCGCTGTTCGCCCTGCCGGGCGGCGACCTGGGCTTCGCGGTCGGCGTGGAAAGCCGCAAGGAATCGGGCGAGTTCATCCCGGATGCCATGGCGGTCACCGGCAACTCGACCACCCTGTCGGCCGGTCCGACGGACGGCAGCTACAAGGTCGATGAAATCTACGCCGAGTTGGCGATCCCGCTGCTGTCGGACCTCCCGGGCGCGCAGGAGCTGAGCTTCAACATCGCTACGCGTTACTCGGACTACGACACCTTCGGTGACACGTTGAACAGCAAGTTCGGTTTCAAGTGGAAGCCGATCGACTCGCTGCTGTTCCGCGGCACCTACGCCGAGGGCTTCCGCGCCCCGACGATCGCCGACCTGTACGGCGGTGGTTCGCAGACGTTCTCGTTCTTCACCGATCCCTGCGACACCAACTTCGGTAGCTCGGCCACCAATGCGACGACGCGTGCGAACTGCGTTGCTGCCATGGGTGCCGCGCTCGCCAACACGTACCGCCAGCTGGGCCAGGGCCTGACCCCGGTGGGCTCGGGCAATGCGCAGACGCCGGTGGCGTTCTTCTCCGGCGCCAACGAGAACCTGATTCCGGAAACCTCGGAGTCCAAGACCTTTGGCGTGGTGTGGAGCCCGGGCTTCGCAGAAGGCCTGAACATCAGCCTGGACTGGTGGAACATCCGCATCGACGACACGATCGTTGCCGACAGCCCGACGCAGATGCTGAACGACTGCTACATCCTGGGCGTGGCTTCGCGCTGCACGGACTTCACGCGTGACGCAACGCTGGGCTTCGTCAACAGCCTGCGTTTCACCGGCATCAACGCCGGCTTCCGCGAAACCGAAGGCTTCGATCTGGACCTGAGCTATCGTCTGGCGACGGAAGGTTTCGGTACCTTCAACCTGACCTGGCAGACCACCTACACCAGCAAGGATGAAATAAAGACCGACACCAGCCCGACCACCCTGCCGCAGCAGCTGGTGGGTTACGCCACCTCGCCGGGCTTCCTGGGGACGCACCGTATCCGCTCCAACGCGAACGTGACCTGGAACATGGGCAGCTTCGGTGCTACCTGGGGGGCGCGTTACTACTCGTCGCAGAAGGAAACCTGCCTCTCGGCCACGCTGTTTCCCGATGAGTGCACAAATCCGACGTTCCGCGCCGCCAATCCGGCACAGACGCGTGCGATCAACGAGATGGGTTCGATCACGTTCAACGACCTGGAGCTCCGCTGGAGCGCCCCGTGGAATGCGACCATTGCGATCGGTGCGAACAACGTGTTCGACCGCCAAGGCCCGCAGTTCTACAGCCAGCCCAGCGCCAACGTGTCCTACCACGGTCAGTACGACATCGGCCGCTTCGTTTACATGAAGTACCAGCAGAAGTTCTGACCGGGTGCTCGCCTTGGGTGCTCACGCATCCAAGGCACCGACCGACTACCCGAGGCCGAACGCGGAGCGTACGGCCTCGCGGTAGCTCCTCCCACTCAGCACGGTGTATCCGCCGCGCATGTGCAGTCTGTATCTCGCGCTGCCGTCCGATTCGAGGCTCTCGACCGCCGCGATGCGGACGAGGCTGGAGCGGTGCACGCGCATGAACTCGCTGGGGTCCAGACGGAGGGCGAGGTCGCCGATTGTGCTCCGGATCAGGTATTCGCGGCCATCGACATGGACTTCCACGTAGTTCGCCTGCGCACGTACGTGGTCGATCTGGTCAACGGCGATGATCCTGACCCGGCGCCCAACCGTGGCGGAGATCCGGGACAGGTACTCGCGTGCGCCACCGTCCGCTTTCTCCAAGGGCGCAACACCTTCGAGGCGCTGGCGCACCCGCTCCATGGCTGTCGCCAACCGTTCTGCGGTATAGGGTTTGACCAGGTAATCGACGGCATGTTCATCAAAGGCCGTCGTGGCGTACTCGGCGTGCGCCGTCACGAACACGAACAGGGTGCCGTGGGCGCGCACCGCCGACAGCACGTCGAAGCCGGTGGCATCGGGCATGCGGATGTCGAGGAAGGCGACGTCCGGTGCATGCGCTCCGATGGCATCGATGGCCGCACGTGCATTGCTGCACACGGCCACGACCTCTGCACCCGCCATGTGTCCGATGAGGCGTTCCAGTCGAAGGCGTGCCATCGGCTCGTCGTCCGCGATCAGGACTCTGAGCGGCTTCATCGCGGCATTCCTCTATCCCCGATCGGCAGCACAACGCGGGCCATCGTGCCGATACCCCCGGGTGCCGGCAGCAGTTCGAGCACGCAATCGGCGCCGTAGAGTGCCTCCAGCCGTTCCCGGGTGTTACCCAGCCCGATGCCTTCGACGCTGTCGGGGCGTAGCCCGGCACCGTCGTCGCGGATCTCCACGAGCATCCGGCGGTCGATGCGCCGGATCGACACGGTGACGTTGCCAGGCTCAATGCGCTGGCCGATCGCATGGTGCACCGCGTTCTCGACCAGGGGTTGCAGGAGCAGCCTGGGTACCGGCTCGGACAGCAGCGACGGGTCCACGTCCCATCGAAGCCGGAGCCTGTCCTCGAGGCGAAGCCGTTCCAGGCTGACGTACTGCTCCAGCAGGGACAATTCCTCGCGCAGCGGTACCTCCTGCTTACCCGAGCCATCCAGGCTTTCCCGCAACAGCTTGCCGAGCGCGACCAGCATCCGGTCGGCTGCATCCGGGTTGTGGTGTACCAGCTCCGCTACGGAGTTGAGCGCATTGAAGAGGAAGTGCGGATTCAACTGGTTCGATAGCACCTGTAGGCGCGCGGTAGCCAGCCGTGCTTCCAAGGCGATCGCCTGTCGCTCCCGTTCCCTGGACCGCCTGTGGAACAGCAGGGAGTGCGCAACGCCCACAATGAGCCAGGCGGTCAGGAAATTGTTCACCAGGCTGGCGATGAGCACGGTGCCTAGCCGCGGCTGCTGCGGGTACCAGTCGATGAAGGGATTGAGCACGTAGACCGCGATCGCCCGGAAGACAATGACGCAGGCCACCGCGACGAAGTGCACCAGCAACGCACGGTGCAGGGGGCGCTGTTCGAGCGGCATCCGCTCGGACAGCGCGACGAGGCCGGCGGTAAGCGGTATCCACAGCCAAGCGCTCACGAGGCCGGCGGCGAGCGCGTGCATGAAACCGCGCAGCGGCTCGCCCGCGGCACTGCGCATGGTCATCCCCTCGATAGCCAGGATGAGGCCGTGGAGGGTCCACCATGCCGTCACGGCGAGCCAGAAGCGCGGGTTGCGTACGACCATGGCGAAAGGGTAACAGCCCATTCCGCCGCTTCGGCACTGCGGTCCGGTCGTTCATCCCGGAGTGCTGACAGTTCGTCCCCAGGGTCCTTGTGGCGGTTTCCAAGACTGGCCACGATCCAGTGAATCCTCTGTCAGGACGAATGATGGATCTCCAGCCGACAGGTCTCCACCTCTTCCCCGCTCACCCTCGCTCAGTGCGGCACGGGGTAGGCCGGGGCAGCTTCGTCCCACCGCGCTTCGCACGGTTGAAGTTCAATGCGGCCCACCGCGTCAGCCAAGAGGATCCTCCCGGCCTGCAGATGGTGCGCGGGTGTGCCAATGGCGCGATCCTGGAGGTACCCAACGGATGGGTCTCGGTCACGCTGGCGCTCGATGGCTGGCTGCATGCATCGTCGCAAGCGGTGGAGTGGAGCATTCCGCGGGGGCGCGTGCTGGTGTGGGACAGTCCCCTGCAACTGCGTTCATTCAAGGACGCGAGTTGGCTGACGCTGTGCGGCACCCCGGAGGCGTGGGTGGATGCAGGTGCATGCGGCCGCAAGCTGTCGACGCTGTTTCCGGACGAAGCCGTGGCATCCCGGCACGTGGCGCGCCACCTTATCCATCTTGCGCGCGCGTCGCGTGGAGGCCCCGCCATGCCGGAAACCGGGGTAGGTGACCTCATCGACCGCATCACCGGGGACCAAGATGCACTCCGGCTGCTGATGCAACGCTGCACCGGAAGAACACAGCAGAACCGGCGCAGGATGCTGCTGCGCCTGCTCAAGCTGCGCCACATCATCCTCGCCCATCCGGACCGGTCGCTGGACATGGCGATGATGTCGCGGCTCGCCAACTACTCGGTCTGGCATCTCGCCAGGTCGTTCCGGATGGTGTTCGGCATGACGCTGTCTGAATTCAGCATCCACCGTAGGCTCGAGCACGCCCTGGAACTCGTCCGCCATACATCCATGCCGTTCGCGGACATCGCGGAAGCTACCGGGTTCGAGTGCCAGAGTTCCTTCAGTCGGGCGTTCCGCCGCTGCTATGGAACGACTCCGACGCTGGCGCGCACCGGTGCCGCCCCGACTCACGCTCGGCACAGTGTGCCAGGCCCGACTGGCGCGGGTCTTGCTCCATCCATTCAAGTACCCCAGAGGAGGGCGGTATGACATTCCTGAAGATCATTCTGTTGGCGGGCGGCCTGCTGGTCGCAGATGTGCATGCAGAGGCATGCCAAGTCTCCGCCGCTGCGACAACCGGTGTAGCCAAGGTCAACGACATCGACATGTCTTATGCGATCGAGGGCTCGGGCGAGGGCACTCCCGTGCTGTTGCTTCCCGGCATCGGCATGCAGCGCATCGACTGGCCGCGTGAACTGGTGGACGGCTTCGTCGACCGTGGTCATCGCGTGCTCATGCCTGACTTGCGCGACGCGGGCGAGTCGACGCATTTCGCAGACGCGGGAGCGCCGGATTTCGCAAAGCTCTTCGCCGCGATGGCAGAGGGGCGCGAGCCACCGTTGCCCTACACCGCAGGGCAGATGGCAGCGGACGTCATCGCCTTGCTCGATTGCCTGCAGATGGACCGGGTGGCCATCGTCGGCTTCTCCGGAGGCGCCACGATCGGCGCGCTGGTCGCACTCGAGCGACCCGAACTCGTCGCGACGTTGACCCTGATCGCTGCCAACAGCGGAACTCCCGGCGTGGCGATCCCTGCAAAGCCCGATCTGTTCGTGGGTCTGCCGCAACCGGCGCCAGGGGAATCGCAGGAGGCGATGCTCGAACGGCGAATGGCCTATGCGCGTGCGTTCGCAGCGCCGGACGCGCCGTGGGATGAGCCACGTGCGCGCCGCGAACTGGAACGATCGCTCAGCAGGGATCGCGACGCCGATGCCCCGCAGCGGCAGGGTGCCGCGCTGCTGGCTCTCGGCGACCTGCGTGGGCGCTTGTCCGCGATCCGCTCCCCCACGCTGGTCCTGCATGGGGCGCATGATCCCCTGCTTCCCCGCCAGCTTGGCCAAGATGTCGCCAAGGTAGTCCCCGGCGCGCGCTTTGTCGTCATGGACGGCATGGGCCACGATCTGCCGGCCGTCCTGATGGACAAGATCGTGACGATGACGGCGGAACTTCCGCAGGCCGGGATCCGTGAGTAGTGCAAGCCGTTCTCTCCTGGGGATGGACGAGTACGACTGCCAGCCAGCAGCCGAGCCAGGCTGCCTCATGACAAACGGAATCGTATGATTACCTGGGCATTTATCTTCGAAGCGCCAGAGACCGACCCCAAAACAGATCGGATGGTGATTGAACGTGGCGGGATGCGAAGCATGGTGGTGGCCGTTCCAGAGCAAGCGGCCGTCGTGCAGGTTGCCGTCGATCTTGTTGCAGAGGGTGCACAGTTCATTGAGCTATGCGGAGGTTTCGAGCCTTTCTGGGCTGGCCGGGTGATCGAGGCGACCAACGGCAAGATTCCGATCGGCACTGTCGGATATGCGGGAGGGCACTCCATTCCCGCTATGGCAAAGATTTTTTCCTAACCACTTTGGACCGCGGTCTGACATGGCCGACGCTGCTCTGCGGAGCGGGTCAGGCCTAGGGAAATGTCCGATGCAGGCAAGTAGGAAACGGCTCCACACAGTGGCACACCCAAACAGCATGGACAAGCGACACCTTGCGACCATGCCAAGAAGACTTATCGTGCTCTGTCTGGCCATGCTGTGGCCTATCGCGCATAGCGAACCTCAAGGCGATTTGCCATCCGCCAGCGGAACCGTCGCGTTCGTTCGCGTGAACGTCGTACCGATGGACCGCGAGCGGATCCTGGGCAACACGACGGTCCTCGTGCGGAACGGACGCATCGAGGCCATCGGCCGCTCGGTGTCAGTCCCGACGGGGGCGCGGATCATTGATGGGCTGGGTAAAGCGTATCTGTCACCGGGGCTGACCGACCTTCACGTGCATTCAGATACGCGCGGAGATCTGACCAACTATCTCGCCAACGGCGTTACGCGCATTGTCAATATGGGCGATGCGCGCCCAGGCTTTGTCGCGCGCGTGCGACCGCGTGCCAATCGCGGCGAGATCCCGGGACCACAGGTCGATGCCGCCTTCATCGTCGATGGTTCGCCGCGCTATGCGCATCTGTTCGTGGAGACGCCGGAGCAGGCACGTGCGGCGGTTGGAATCGCGAAGACCAACGGCTACCGCTTCATCAAGGTGTACAACGATCTGAGTGCGGAAGCCTTTGCCGCGCTAGTCCGGGAGGCGCGCGGGCAGGGCTTGCCGGTAGTCGGGCATGGCGTCACGTCCGTGGGGCTGGAGCGACAGATCGAAGCCGGTCAATCGCTCATTGCGCACGCTGAAGAGTTCCTCTACACGGTCTTCGACGAAACCGGCCCGGACGCGTTGCCATCGGATGCAAAGATAAAGCGCACCGCGGCATGGCTCCGGCAGCAGGGCACTTACGTCACCGCCGACCTCAGTACCTACGCCACCATCGCCGCGCAATGGGGTAGACCCGATGTCCTTGCCTCCTATCTGGATGCGCCCGAGGCCCACATGCTTACGCCGGAGCAGCGCGTCGCATGGGAGAACTCTGGCTATGCCAAACGCACCGGCCCCGGCATCGAGGACAACCGACGGTTCCTTGCTGATTTCATCAAGACGCTCAATGACTCAGGCGTGCCGCTCGTGATGGGAACCGACGCGCCCTCGATACCCGGATTGGTACCCGGGTTCGCCGTGCACGACAACCTGCGTGCGTTGCATGACGCGGGACTGACGCGCTACCAGTCGCTGTCGACCGCCACGACCCAACCCGGTGCATTCTTCAGGCAACACGTCCCGGACATCGAGCCGTTCGGCACAGTGGAAGTGGGGAGTAGGGCCGATCTGGTTCTGAGCGCCGGCAACCCGCTGGAGGATCTGTCGCGCCTTCGCGAGCCGCAAGGGGTCATGGTGTCCGGGCGCTGGTACCCGGCCGAAGAACTCCGCGCCATGAGTAGAGCGCTGATGGATGAGTACGCGGGTTCCGTACCACGATAGGGTTGGATATCGGTGGCGCCACCAGACCGTGGTGCTAGGGTCCGCGCGGAAAGCGAAGAGATGTCCATCTCCAGATGGTCAATGCGTGCGGCCAATCCACTGCGGTAAGCAGCGCAGCCACCTATGCTTGCACGTCGACAAGCTGGCCGACGTTGGATGGGGGAGAGGCTGAGTAGTTGGGGGATGTACCAACGGTTGTGGGCGCGGGGACGGAAGCCTTTTCTGGCGCAATGTCCTCCGAGCCGGTCTGCGTCTCCTCCGCACGTTCCGAGGCATGGGGGCCTTCGGGCGCAGCAGGCGTCGCATTTTCCACGCCCATGGACTCTGCAATCTCCTGCCCGGACGTCTGGATTGCATCGGCACGCCTTTCGGCGGCCTCGACAATCTGTGATTTCTCCTCTTGCTCTGCCTTGGCGTCAGCTATCAGGACGGCATTCTGGTTGGCCAGCTCCAAAGGCTTAAGCAGCTTTCTCTTGGCCTCCTCCGGGATGCTCGAATCGTTGCGTATCGACTTCATTTTCAAGGACGTCTTCAGCATGGCGTCGAGCTGGTCTGCGCTCATGCCTGGAGCACTGACCGAGCGGGAGAGCCTTGATAGCCCTGCTGACATGGAGTGGGCTTGCGCTCCATGCCCAGGCTCAGCGTCTTGACGGATCTTGTTGTGCGAATTCAGCCCACTGTGCGGCCGTGGTTCTGCCTTGCTTCCGGTGCTGCCCGCAGCCACCAGAGGGTTGGGTGAGATTCGCATGGCGTATCGGGTACGGTCGATAGATCACGGTATCGGCGCGTGCCTGGAATAGTTGAACCGGGTTGCAGGCTTCAACCAGATTCCACGCTTCGTGCGAAGCGGGTCCGCCAACCGCATGGCATCCCAGTCAGGACTAGCGCATTGAAGATTCAATAGCTGTGCGGTCTGTTAAAGCGGGAGCTTGTGCCCTCACCAGTCACGCCGAATGAGATCCATCACCGCTGTGATGAAAGCGGCCGGCGTTTCCTGCGGAAGGTTGTGACCCGCGCCTTCGACGATGCGGTGCTCGCGCTGTCCGAACAGCACCCGGCTCGCGCTTCCATCGGTGGCGGCAACCACGCCGTCCTCCGCGCCGTCCAGCGTGATCGCAGGCACCCGGATGACAGGTTTCATCGCCAACGCTTTCTCGATCGCGTCATAGCGGGCGTAGCCCTCGGCGAGTCCCATCCGGTGCCGGTAGGAGTGGATGACGACGTCGACGTAGTCCGGGTTGTCGAAGGCGGCGGCGGATCGCTGGAACGTCTCGTTGTCGAACTGCCAGCCTGGCGAGTTGTTCTTCCACAGGATTTCCGCGATCTCTCGGCGGTGCGCGGCCAGGCCGGCGCGGCCTCTTTCCGTCTGGAAGTAATGCTGGTACCACAGGCCGTGCTCGACCCTGGCAGGCAAAGGCGTTGCGGCCTGCGCTATGTCCTGGATCAGATAGCCGTTCACCGAGACCAGGCCAGTGCAGCGCTCGGGCCAGAGCGCGGCGGCCACGCAGGCGGCACGTCCGCCCCAGTCATAACCGGCGACCAGCGCCTGCTCGATGTGCAGGGCATCGAGCAGATCAATCACGTCCTGACCGATGGCGCCCTGTTGGCCCGAGCGGGGTTCGCGAGCATTCAGGAACGTCGTTGGCCCGTGGCCGCGAAGGTGGGGGACGAGTACGCGGCACCCCTCGGCAGCCAGAGCGGGCGCGACGTCGACATAGCTGTGGATGTCGTACGGAAACCCATGCAGCAGAAGGACGGGCTCTCCATGGGGAGGGCCGAGCTCGTGGTAGCCGACGTGGAGTTGGCCGGCATGCACCCGGCGGAGCGGACCCCACGTCGGGGTCGCGGTGTTCCTGTCGCCGAGCGCGCTGGTCGCGGTGGCCCGGTTATGCGCGGCCAGCAGGGGCAGGCCGAACGCTGCGAGCTTCATGAACGCTCTCCGGATGGCATCCGCTTCGCCGTGTGTGTCCACCGCCGTCTCCGTCGCCTGTCAGCGCTTGATGAACGCAAGAAGATCCGCATTGATCACGTCTGCGTGCGTCGTGCACATGCCATGCGGATAGCCCGGATACACCTTCAGCGTGCCGTTCCTGAGCAGCTTCGCAGACAGCGGCGCCGAGTTCGCGATGGGTACGACCTGATCATCGTCGCCGTGCATGACCAGCGCCGGCACCGTCACGGACTTGAGGTCCTCGGTGAAGTCCGTTTCCGAGAACGCCTTGATGCCGTCGTAATGCGCCTTCGCACCTCCCGCCATTCCCTGGCGCCACCAGTTCTGGATCACCCCCGGGATGGACTTCGCACCAGGACGATTGAAGCCATAGAACGGTCCGGTGGGCAGGTCCAGATAGAACTGCGCGCGGTTGGCTGCCAGCGCACTGCGGAAGCCGTCGAAGACTTCCATCGGCAGGCCGCCGGGATAGGCGGCCGTCTTCAGCATGATGGGAGGAACCGCGCCGATCAGGACGAGCTTTGCGACGCGTCCCTGTTTCTGGCCGTGCCGCGCGACGTAGTGCAAGGCTTCACCGCCGCCGGTCGAATGCCCGATGTGGACCGCATTGCGCAGATCGAGGTGTTCCACGACTGCAAGAACGTCGTCGGCGTAGTGGTCCATGTCATGGCCTTCATTGACCTGCGACGAACGGCCATGACCACGCCGGTCATGCGCGATGACGCGATAGCCCTTGCCGACAAAGAAGAGGATCTGCGCGTCCCAGTCATCGCTGCTCAGCGGCCACCCGTGATGGAACACGATCGGCTGGCCCGAGCGGGGACCCCAGTCCTTGTAGAAAATGTCTACACCGTCTTTCGTGGTTACATGCGACATGGTGGCGTCTCCGGTCATGGGGGAAAGGTCGCCGGACGCGGCGACGGAAGGGAACGGCAGTGCACTGGCCAGCATCAGGGTGGCAGCGCCCACGCCAAGCGCCAGCACGTCCCGGCGGCCGGGATTGCTGGGTGCGGAATGGTCAAGTTCGCTCATTGCGTACGCCCTGTTCGTGGTGACAGGGTGACTATCTCTCCGGTGCCGGAGGCACGGATAGCAATTGTTTGCGGGCGAACCGCCATGGACGGTTCGCCACGTGCGAGGGCGGCATCCTGTGCGCCCGATCCGCGCGCTTCGGTGCGTGAGCGTCGCTAGCGTGTGAGCTCCTCGAGGAGCTTGCACAGTGTTTCCTGCCGCTTGATGCTGACTCTTCTCAGGGCATTCACCACCCGCAGCTCCAGGACATTCAGATCAGCGCCAGTCTGTGTCCTGTTGCTGGCGATGGATGTCGCATCCCGATCGCCACGACCCGTGGCGAGCCACTCGAACGCGACACGTGTGAGGGTCGCTACCCGGACCAGATGGTCGACATTGGGGTACGTACCGCCCGGTTCCCGCTCCCATTGGGCCACGGCACTTCGATGCACGCCGATGATGCGGGCGAGGTGGGCCTGAGAGAGGCCTGCGCCCAGGCGTGCCAGCCGCATCCTGTGCGCCAGCGAATCAACGGGCTTTGCTATGGGGATCGTCATGGAAAGGATGCGCGGCGCAGACGCTGCGCCGCGCGATTCATTCAGAAGGTCGCGATGACGCTGACTTCATGCGAGGCCGCGACACCCAGCAGTTTCAGGTAGTAGGTTCCTGGCGTAGGGTTGGTGATCACCAGTGCTTCGGTGTTCCCGGCACGCGCCGAGCGGCCGATGTTCTGCGTTGTGGTGGGAACCGCATTGCGACCTGCCAGCAGCGTCACGTCGCCCGTCCCGCCGTAGCTGCGCAGGGTGACGCTGCGGGTGCCGGACGGCACCTCGATTCGGTACGAAGCGGACTCTCCCGCGCCCAACGCCTGACCATTGAGCGCGACCCTGTTCGTCAACGGGATCGCCAGGCTGGTCTCACTGATGCCCAGTGACGCCGCTTTCACCGCGGCTGCTGCATCCACGATGCCTGTTCCGATGGCCGCGGAGGCCGACGGCTGGCGAGTGAAGGGTTTGACGGATGCCCTGATGGCCGAGCGGATGAGTTCCGGACGCAACGCCCCGTGCCCCGCAGAAACCGATGCGCTCTGCATCAGCGCGGCGATGGCGGCGACGTGCGGCGCGGCCATGGACGTGCCGATCTTTCCACCGATGACATCGCCTGCCGGACTGGGCGTGGGGGAGGTGGTGCTGGCATTGACCGGGGACCAGATCCATGCGTCATCACCGTCGCTGCTGTACACCGCGTTTCCGCCGGGTGCCGCCACCGTGACCACGCTGCCGTAGTTCGAGTAGTAGGCCTTGGCGCCATCCACGCCGGTGGCGCCCACCGTGATGACGCCTGCGCAACTTGCCGGACTGAAGCTTGCGGCGTTCATGTTGTTGTTGCCGGCAGCGACCACGACGGTGACACCGCGTGAGATGGCGCCGTTGATCGCGTCCTGGGTAGCGGGATCCGCCGTGCAGGCGCCGTAGCTGCCAAGGCTCAGGTTGATGACCTCCGCAGGCGTCGGGTTGTCGGCAACGCCCTCGATACGTCCACCCGAGGCCCAGATGATGCCGTCCGCGATGTCGGACGTCAGGCCGCCACAGTGGCCCAGTACACGGATCGGCTGGATCTTCGCGCCATGAGCCAGACCGGCGATGCCGATCGCATTGTTGGCGACCGCTGCGATCGTTCCCGCCACATGGGTGCCATGCCACGAACTGGGGGAGGTCGCACTTCCGCAGAAGTCTTCCGTACCGTCGAGCCAGTCGCCGGTGTCGCGTGCATCCGCGTCGCGTCCATTGCCATCGCCCGCGATGTCCGGATAGCGGACGCCATCGATTTCCTGACCGTACCAGCTGATGAAGTCGTAGCCGGGCACGATGTTCGCGTCCAGGTCCCGATGGTTCACGTAGCCGGTGTCGAGGACGGCGACGACCGTGCCGCGACCGGTCGACACGTTCCACGCCTCCAGCGCGCCCACGCCCGCGGAGGGATGGGTGAAGTCCCACTGGAGATCCGCAAAGCGGGGGTCGTTCGGTACGGGAGCGGTTGCGTACTTCATGACGTCGGGCTGCACATAAACGACGTCCGGATCGGCGCGGAGCTGATCGAGCAAGGCGTCAGCCTCGGTGCGATCGAGCTTTCTCGACGGCTGCAGGATATCGGCGCCGCTTCCCATCCGCCGGATGTGCTGGAAAGACAAGGCAGCGCCACCCGGCGCTCCAACCCGTGCACGAAGGCCCGCTTGTGTGGCGGCCTTGGCCATCCCGGAGATCGCTGCGCCACGCTGCCGGAAGGCGGTGCTTTCCGCTCGATACTTGACGATGAAACGGGTGATGCCTGGCTGGCCCGTTGATACCGCGTCCGGTCGATAGGACGGGGCCGTCGGTGATGATGGCAGCGACGTGTTGGGACGCTTGCTGGCCTTGCTTACCCCGACAGGTGCCGCGGCGGAAAGATCGCAGGCGAGGCTGGCGAGAAGTAGGGCGATGAAGTAGCGGGTATGGCTGCGCATGTTGGTTTCCGATCAGGGATACGCTGGGGCGCCTTGAGGGCGCCCAGGAGAGGCTGTCCTAGAGGTCGATGCCGAAGCCGGCACCGAGGGAGCTGTCGTCGTTCGTGAACGCGCCACCGATGCTGAAAGAAGCGCGTTCTCCGACTGATTTGGCATAGCCGACGGAGAGCGCACTCTCACCGTTCTGCCAACCCGCGCCCACCGCGATCCTGCCGCGTGGGCTGCGACTGCCCGCCGCGTTGATCGACATGCTCATCATGGCCGAGCTCATCGCGCCGAGCCGGTCCATGCGCTTGTCCTGGTTGACGAGGCGCTTCTCGATGTCGCGCGTGAATGCCATGAAGTCGTCGCTCAACGCTTCGACACGGCGATCGGTATAAGCGTTGGCCGAGCTGAGCGTGCGAGTGGCCACCGTGTCGGTATAGCGGTTGGCAGAGTCGAGCGTGGCGGCGTCACCGGCGTCCATCTGCCCCTTGTTGACCGCATCGGTGGGCGCAACACCGTTGGCAACGTTGCGGATCTGCGTGCCGTTGGCACCACCCAACGTCAGACTGGACCGGTCTTCTCCGTCATACGCGACGTTGCCGGAACCTGAGGTGGGCGGCGGATCGCCGGTCGGCGGCTCTGGCTCACTGGGTGGGCCTGGAGGACCTGGCGGGCCCGGAGGGCCGGGAGGACCCGAGGGGATGCCATCAATGGCGCCCTGCAGCTGGTCCAGCCGGCTATCGACGGCAGCAAACGCAGCACCCACGTCGTAGTAGTCCGAGCCCTGGATGCGATAGGTCGGCGCGTTGAGCATGCCGAACTGAACCGACGCTCCGCCGCCCAATGCTTCGGCGAACATCTTCATCTGGGCCACGTTCACGGCATCGTGGTCTTCCGTGCCCGCCGCGACATTGGTGATCTGACGCTGGAAGGCGGCGACAAGCGTCCCGTCCTTGCGGTACCAGTCGACGGCGGCGCCGACAGAGATCGTGTTGTCCCTGTCCGCCAGTGATCCCGCGCCCAGCGCGACACTGTTCTCGCTCAACGTCAGGGATCGATGGCCCAGCGCAATGCTGCCCGTGCCGAAGGCGTGGGCATCCTCACCGATCGCGATGGCAAACGCCGGCTTCTCCACGGCACTGGTGTTGAAGGGGCCGACCTCACAGCCATCCTCTTCCCCGGTTTCGCACGTCGGTGGAGGCAACTCGCCCGGCGGGCGGTCGCCGCCGGTCTGTGCACGGGATCCGAAGGCGATGCTGCCGTCTCCCCAGGTGTGTGCCTGGAATCCGATCGCATTGGAGGAAATGCCATCGGCCAGTGCTGCATTGCCCATCGCGAGTGACTGGTACGCCCACGCACGGGCGAAGTACCCGACTGCCGTACTCTGGTCGGACTGGGCGAGCGAGGCGGACCCCAGCGCGACGGAATTCTGTCCACGAGACGTAGCGGCTTCGCCCATCGCTACGGAAAAGTGCCCTTGCGCGGCGCTGAAACTGCCGATCGCGACCGAGCTGTCAGCGCGTGCGGACGCGAATGTACCCACGGCGATCGAAGAAAAGTCAGCCTGGGCGCGGAAGCCCAGCGCGACACTCATGTCGCCCAATGCCTCGGCGCCGGATCCCAATGCTATCGAGACAGCCCCGTAGGACGCAGCGCCCGGGCCCAGCGCGGTGGAGAGCTGACCATCAGCGCGCGTGGTGAACCACGCCGTCTCGCTCTCGCCCGGATTCAATGTCAGCAGCGCCTGACCGCCGATGGCGACGGCGCCGTCACCTGCAGCGCTGCTCTGATGGCCGAACGCCATGGCCGCATAGCCCGCCGCGTTGGCGCCATAGCCCATCGCGGTGCTGTAGTCGCCCAGGGCGACACTGCCGAAGCCGAAGGAGGATGATCCTTGCCCGGCGGCCAGCCCGAACGCGCCCACCGCGGTGCTGTCGTCGCCCAGCGCCATGGCACCATGACCGACGGCCGACGCACTGGCGCCTTCTGCGTAGGCTCCCACACCCACCGCGAGTGCGTTGTCGCCTACGGCCATCGCGGCGTCGCTTCCGTCGCCGGCACCGTTAGCGTGCAAATAGTGCTCTGCGGATGTCGCATCGGTCGCCTCGACCAGCGTCGATGTCGAGGCGATATCGTCCTCGGTCGAGTCCGCGGTCAGAACGTCTGCATCCCCAAGCGAGGACGTGACAGACGGTGCCAGAGACCGGATGTCTGTCGCGCGTGCAGGATTCGCGAACGGTGACGCGAGGGCGAGGCCAATGGAGACCATCAGCACATGCCGCAAGGGCAGGCGCGTGGCACGGGCGGGGGATGACGTACGTGTGGGCGAAAGCCCGCCGGAAATCCGGCGGACGGGAAGCGTCTTGTCCATGAATCAGCTCAAGTGAGTTGCGTGGATCTGGAGCAGTCAAGCGATGGTTCGCGCTGCACCAGCGTGGATGCCGTTTCCCTGGCAGCCTGACGAGCCGCGCTGTTCGCGTTCCCGTGATCGTCCGACGAATCGGGAGCGACACTAAGTGGCACGTCGATGACTTGTCACACACTTGGTCTCACCTACTTCTCACAGACTTCTCACCGCGACAGGGCATGGATTCGATGTGGTGCATCAACATCGTTCGACGGTGCGCTATCGTGCGGGGATGTCAGGCGCGCTCTACAAATGGCTACGGAATGTTCCCGTTGTCGATCCCATCGATCGGCGAAACGCGCCGATCATGCAGATCCTGTTTTTCGTGGTCGGAACGACATTGCCGATCAACTGGGCACGACATGTTGCATCGATAGACGTGTCGACTGGCTGGCAGCACGTGATGGTGGCGGACATGGCGGTAGCGCTGTGTGCCTTCGCGGGCATCTTCGCGATCCGTCGCGGCCTGCTTCGCGTCGCGGTCACGACGTTCTGCGGCAGCCTGCTGGTCGGCCTGTTGGTCGGCTACCTGTCGTTGGGCTTCGAGAAGCACATGGTCGACCAGACCTCGCAGATGCTGGTGCTCATCGTCAGCGGGCTGGTGATCGGAAGGCGGGCGCTGTGGTGGGTCTTCTTGACGCTGATGACGATCTTCGTTCTGGGCTCGTTCGTCGACGAGGCGGCTGGCCGTAGCGATCCTTTCCATTTCCTCCCTTCGGCGGCGTTCGCCTACTTTGTCGTGACCATCGTGCTTGACCGCTGCATCACGGCGCTGCGAGCCAGCCTGACGGAGTCCGATGAGCGCCTGCAGCGTCTGGAGCGCGAGATTGCGGAGCGTGAGCGCGTCCAGATCCAGTTGGTGCATGCGCAGAAGATGGAGATGGCGGGGCGAATGGCCAATGGCATCGCCCATGACTTCAACAACGTGCTCGGGATCATCTCCGGTCTGGCGCGAGAGCGTCATCGACTGGACGAGCCGTCAGGGAGCCTCGCGAATGACGCAGCCGCGTTGGCGGATGCGCTGTACTGTGTGGAGAAGAGTGCGGAGCGTGGCATCGAGATTGCGCGGAAACTTCTGCAGTTCAGTCGCACCGATCCCTCGAGGCCCAGGATCGTGGAGCTTGGGCAGGTCCTGCGGGGGGTGCAGCCCCTGATCAAGCAGATGTTTCCGCCGGCGGTCCTGCTGCGATTCGATGCGGGCGAGCAGCCGTACTGGGTGACCATCGACCAGCCGCAGTTCGAGCTGGCGCTGCTCAACATTGCGGCCAACGCCAGGGACGCGATGCCACATGGCGGAACGTTCCGGATCCAGTTGCAGGACGGACACACGCATGCCGTGGTGAGGCTGTCCGATACCGGCGAGGGGATGAGTGAGGCGGTGCGCGCCCAGGCGTTCGAACCCTTCTTCAGTACCAAGCCGCCCGGCAGCGGAACCGGGCTGGGCTTGGCTACGACTCATGCCTTCGTGACGGCGGCCGATGGAACGATCATGCTTGAGAGCGAGTCAGGCCGTGGCACCTGCGTGATCATCCGTCTGCCACGTGTGCCGGCGGACCCGGGGCCGGGTGGGGCAAGCATCCCCGATGGGGTTGTCACGGCGTGATCATGTAGCCTTCCCCGTGGACGGACGTCAACGGGAGCGAGAGGCCGCAGGCCTCCTGCACCTTGCGGCGCAGCC
Source organism: Pseudoxanthomonas sp. PXM01 (assembly GCF_014851815.1). Classification (GTDB taxonomy): domain Bacteria; phylum Pseudomonadota; class Gammaproteobacteria; order Xanthomonadales; family Xanthomonadaceae; genus Pseudoxanthomonas_A. Next base: position 407,441 of record NZ_JACVAJ010000002.1, on the reverse strand, counting down.
GGTGGATCAGCGAGTCCAGCCTGTGTGGATCGAAGTCGTGGATGTTGTCGGTCATCGACTCGATCAACTGGTCGCGCGTCACGACAGTGCCCGCACCGGCCATCAGCCGGACCAGGACCTTCCGCTCGCTTCGCGTCAACGCCAGACGGCGCTGGTCGGGCGACACCAGACACCAGCCTTCGGCATCGAGGTGCCAGCGTGCAACAGGCGCCCCCACCTTGCCGGTGGCCGTGAGCTGGAGCCGGCGAGCCAGACTGTGCAGCGTCGCGGCGAGAAGCTCTGGCGCCACGGGCTTGGCGAGGTACGCGTCGGCCCCCTCGTTCAATCCCCGAACATGGTCCGGCACATCCCCCCGTCCGGTGAGCATGACGATCCCCGTGGTCGGGAACGCGGACCGTAGCCACCGCGCAGCGGAGAATCCATCCCCATCCGGGAGACCGACATCGAGTACCACGATCGGGGGGAGCATCATCGCCGCCTGCCGATAGAGCTCGCGCACGGTCTCGACGCCGGTGACGGAAAAGCCGTATTCCGACAGTCTCGGTATCAGTACGCGGTCGCGCAGGACGGCGTCGTCTTCGACCAGCAGTACGGTGGGCAAAGGGCTCTGCGTCATCATGTTCCTGTGGTGCGATGGGATGGGAGTGGGGAACGCGGCGTTGGCATCGGCATTACTGCGGCCAGTGGTCGGGTGACTTGGCGTGATCGATGAAGGCACGCAGGGCCGCGGTGATGGGTCGTCCCGGCGGGTAGAAGAGGGCCAGGCCCGGGAACGGCGGCGTCCAGTCGTCGAGCAGCGTCACCAGCGCCGCTCGCTCCAGATGGGGTCGTGCAACGTGTTCCGCGACGAGCGCCACGCCGTGTCCTGCGATGGCACCTTGCAGGGCGAGATCATGATGGCCGCTGAGTGTCAGCTGTCCCCGGACATCGATCTCCTTGGTGACACCGTCCTTCGAGAACTCCCACTTGTAGATGCCGCCGTTGGGGAATCGAAGCCTGAAACACGCATGTCCAAGCAGGTCCTCCGGCACGTGGGGGGCTCCATGCGCGGCGACATAGGCGGGTGACGCCACCGCGACCAGTCGAAGCGGTGGACTGCACAGGACCGCGACCATGTCCTTGGGAACGCTTTCGATCAATCGCGCTCCGATGTCGAACTCGTGGTCGACGATGTCGATCAGGCCATCGTCCAGGGCAAGCTCCACCTGTACCTCCGGATAGAGGGCGAGAAAGGGCAACAGGATCGGAGCAAGCAGCAAGTGGGCGCCGCCCACGGAGGTGTTCAATCGAATCCTGCCCGAAGGCGTCTCCCGGTGCTGGTTCATCGCCTCAAGCGCCAGCGCAAGCTGTTGCAGTGCGGGTTCCACCCTGTGGATGAACTCCTCGCCCGCAGGTGTCAGCGACACGCTGCGGGTCGTGCGATTGAACAGCCTTACACCGAGGCGGTCTTCCAGATCCGATATCGCATGGCTGACAGCCGACGGCGACATGCCAAGTTCGGCGGCGGCGCGCCTGAAGTTGCGATGGCGTGCCACCCAGAGTGCGGTGTTGAGATTCGCTATGTCGGGTCTTGCCATTGTCCTGTTTCTTTCATGGGTGCATGCGGCGCACGGCGCCTTGTCGTCCTGAGGAGACGCACCTAGATTTCCTGCCTCTTCCACACGCAGGAGTTTCCATGTCGACCGTCCTCATCACCGGTGCGTCCTCGGGCTTTGGCCTGGAGAGCGCCCGGCTGTTTGCTGCCAAGGGCTACAACGTCGTTGCCACAATGCGGAACACCGCGGCTGTCCCGGAACTGGACGGACAACCGAACGTGCTCGTGACACATCTCGATGTGCAGGACCCGGAGAGCATTCAGGCGGCATTGAACACCGCCATCGACCGGTTCGGCCATATCGATGCGCTCGTCAACAACGCGGGATTCAGTTTGTGGGGGGTGTTCGAGTCGCTCCCCCGCAAAAAGATCCAAGAACAGTTCGACGTCAATGTGTTTGGCGTCATGGACGTCACGCGGGCCATCCTTCCGCACTTCCGCCATCGCCAGCAAGGCGTCATCGTCAACGTCAGTTCCGGTGCGGGTGTTTTCGGCCTGCCGATGATCTCCGCCTACAACGCCAGCAAATTCGCCCTCGAGGGATTCTCGGAATCGCTGTCGTACGAACTCCTGTCGCAAGGCATCATCGTCAAGATCGTGGAACCGGGTGGCGTGCTGGACACGCAGTTTTCCAAGCGCCTGGCACAGGAGGCCGCAGCGGCGCCCGCCGCGCCCGATGACTATGCGGCGTTCATCGCCGGGGCCGAAGAGGTCTTTGCGGGCCTGCGCGCCAACCGGCTGGCCAGCTCCGCGGACGTTGCGAAGGTCATCTTCGACGCGGTGACGGATGGCACGACGCAGTTGCGCTACGTGGCGACGGAGGACATCAAGCCGCTGGTCGATGCCAGGCGATCGACATCGGAGGCCGACTACATGCAGATGATGCGTGGGAAGTTCCTGCCACGCCTCCCGCGTTGAGTATGGCTATCCGGATCAGGAGGTCCGCTGACCGCGCGGAGTGTTTCCAGTCACCCGTCGGTACGCGCTTCCGAATGCGCTTTCCGAGCTGTATCCCAGCGTCTCCGCGACCTCTGCCACGGTGACGCCGGGACGCGCGAGCTGGCGCCTGGCCAGTGCCATGCGCCAGTGCAGCAGGTAGTCCATCGGGGGACGGCCGACCATGTCGTGGAACCGGCGTGCAAAGCGGGATCGCGACATGTGGGCGGCCTCCGCCAGATCCGAGAGTCGCCAGGGCTTGCCGGGATGGCGGTGGATGGCCTGCAGGGCAAGGCCCAGCCGGGGATCTGCGAGCGCGGCCAGCCAACCGCTCGCCTGGATGTCGGGGAGGCCGCGAAGAAGCTCGATGAAGACCAGCTGCATCAGTGCCGCCGCAACGGCGGCACTGCCTGGCGCCGTCTGCCTGGACTCTTCTTCGAAGCGATCGAGCAACCAGCCCACGCGACTCGTCGCCTGGTTACCCGCACGCAGGATCGCCACCGGTGGCAACGCAGTCGTCAGCACCTCGGCCGCATCCGGGAGTTCCATTCTCCCGCCGATACACCGGAATTCGCCGCCCGCACCTGCATCCAGCCTGGCGAACGGCATTGATCCACAGGCGGCGAACACGTGCTCGGCAGGTACGGGCGGCAATGACAGATCCGTCGCCAGCACGAACGCCTGGTCGGGCGCGACCAGGAAACAATCTCCTGCTCTCAACAGCACCTGTGTTCCACCCGCGTCCAGCCAGCATTCGCCTCGCCTCACTGCATTGCACTTCAGCAGGTGCGTCGGCGGAACGCTTATCGCCCAGTGTCCATGCGCTTCCAGGCCCGTGGAGACCGCCGCACGTGCCTCCGACAGGAACAGGACCTGCGACAGCGGATCATCGGGCGCACTCATGGGACGTTCGCGACAGGAATGGGGACGATCCAGTATGGAGTGCCGTCGTCACCCGCGACATCCTGTGCCACTCCAATCAGGTGCCACGCATGTCCATCGACAACAATCTCCAGCAACCGCTGGGAACAGGGTTCGGTCCGGCCACCACCGCGGATGAAGTCGCCGCAGGCATCGACCTGTCGGGAACCACCGCCATCATCACCGGCGGCGCGTCCGGGCTGGGGCGTGAAGCCGCTCGAGTCCTCGCATCCCGGGGCGCACATGTGATCGTGCCGGCCCGGGACGAACAGGCAGCGGCGGCAGCACTGGCCGCCGTGCCCTCGGCCGAGGTGATGCCAATGGATCTGTTGGACAGGGCGTCGATCGACGCCTTTGCGAAGACGTTCCTCGCTCGGCGCTCGCCGCTGCAGCGCCTGGTGTTGAGTGCCGGCATCATGGCGCCCCCTTTGTTCCGTGATGCCGACGGGCATGAGGGGCAGTTCTCCACCAATCATCTGGGACACTTCAGGCTTGTATGCAGGCTCTGGCCGGCCCTTGCGGCGGCCGGAGGTGCGAGGGTCGTGGTGCTTTCCTCGCGGGGACACATGTTGGGAGACATCGATTTCGACGATGTCGATTACCGCGAGCGGCCCTATGACGCGATGCAAGCCTATGGACAGTCCAAGACCGCGAACAGCTTGTTTGCGGTGGCATTGGACAAGCGGGGCCGTGATCTTGGAGTGCACGCATATGCCGTCCATCCGGGTGCCATCCTCGGCAATCTGGCCAAGCATTTCAGCCGGGAGGACATCGAAGCCTATGGGGCGATCCATCCCGATGGATCGCCTGTGATCGATCCGGCGCGCGACTTGAAGAACGTGGCGCAAGGTGCGGCGACCACCGTGTGGTGCGCCACCGCACCTGCGCTTGAGGGGCAGGGAGGCGTCTATTGCGAAGACTGCGACATCGCGCCTGTCGAACCCGAGCGGTTGCGCGGCGTGCGCGCCTATGCGGTCGACACCTCCCGGGCGGAAAGGCTGTGGCAGCTGAGCGCCAGGCTGGAGGGCATCGACCTTCCTGATGCCTGACCGCGTTTGCGTGCACGTGTCAGGCCACGAGCGAGCGGGCACGTGTGCGGATGGGGCGTCGAGCACGTGGCGCCTTCCAGCGCATCAACTCAGATTGGCCTTGTCCAGCCCGAATGCCTTGTCCGCCGAACCCGGAACCGCTCTGAAGGCGATACCCAGGCGGTTCCAGCCATTGATGGCGACGACCAGCATGGAGATGTCGGCAATCTCTTCTTCCGTGAGGTGCTGCAAGGCCCGAGCATAGAGATCATCGGAGATTCCGGCAGGCGTGAGTTGCGTCAGTGCCTCGGTCCACTCCAGCGCCACGCGTTCGCGCTCGGAGAACAGGGGGGATTCCCGCCAGACGGGCAGGTGGTACAGGCGCAGTTCCCGTTCGCCGTGCAGCTTGGCTTCCTTCGAATGCATGTCGACGCAGAATGCGCATCCGTTGAGCTGGGATGCCCGCAGGGTGATCAGGTGGGCCAGCTCATTGACGACGGCTTTCTTGTGCACCGTGGCGTTGAACTCCATGAGTTTCCTGGAGGCGTCATGCGCCACTTTGAAGTAATCGATTCTCTGGCTCATGACATCTCCCAATGGTAGGTGGCAAGGACTCCCGGGGCGTGGAAACCGCCAGGGCAGATGCGAAGCGTCGGCCTGGCGGTGTTCCGGGTATAGAAAAAGTGTGCGGTTGGCGCCTGCCGCACAGGCGCACAACCATCCAAGCGCAATGATGTTCGCGTGCTGGAGGATGGCTGTCGCGTTGTCCTCGCCAGAAGACGATCTACTCCATGGACTCCTGCTCCAGACTCCTATGGCGCCTGTGCGTCATCGTCGTGATCACGGTGCCGCTCGCAGGGTGCCTCCGGGCCACAAGCGGGGGCGGATCTGCGGCGCTGGAAGGACACGCCGGTCTACGGCGCCAAGGTGAGCGGACGGACGTCCAGCTGAGGAAAGACTGGCTGCGGTGTGCGGCGCTGGCCAGCCGCCTGCTGCCCACGGTCAGGCAGGAGTATCGCGATGCGCTGGTCAGCCAGGCGAACCGATGCACACGACGCTATCTGTCCAGCGTTGACGGAGAAGCCCCGATTGCTTACGGAGCTCCGCATGTGCGATTCGCCGGGCAGGATTTCGAGCTCGAGATGCGCGGTCTGTCGCCTTACCTCGCACCCTCGTTCCGGTTCCATGTCGCCAGCGACGTGGCCATTCCTCCCTACCAGGGCAATCCCCGGCCGCAGGAAGGATTCGGTGTGCCGGTGGCGCTGTGGGCACAGCGCTGCACCGATGCGCCGCACTGCGACCTGTTTCCTCCGGAAGGGGTCTTCAGGCCCGCCACGGCATGGATAGAAGCAGGACATGAAGGTGCGCGCCCCAGACTGATCATTGCAGACGCGGATCGGCACGGGCCTCTCAACCGTGGCGACGCTTCCTATCCGCTGGCATCGGATCACGCGGCGTTCTATGCGTGGGGTACGCGGAGCAGCCCCTTGCGAAGGCTTGGCGTATACGGCCTGTTGGGGGGCAGGGAAGTCGGAAGAAGGGCAGGTCTCTACCTGCTTGAAGACTACGATCCCGGCAAGAGGCCGCTGATCATGATCCATGGGTTGGGAAGCAACCCGTTGACGTGGGCGAAGCTGTCGAGCGCGGTCTGGAACGATGCCGAGCTGAGAGACAGATACCAGGTCTGGCACATGGTCTACAGCACGGATGCGCCGCTGCTCGTCCTCAGGCGGCGCCTGCAGCAGCATCTCGATCACGCATGGGGCGTCCTCGATCCGGGAGGGGACGACCCGGCAAGGAGGCATGCCGTGCTGGTCGGGCACAGCCTGGGAGGTGTAGTGGCTCGTCTGCTGTGCGCGGACAGCGGCGACGCATTGTGGGATGCGGCCTTCTCCCGGCCGCCGGCATCGCTCGATGCCGACCCAGCCGATATCGAAGTGCTGCTGGAGCTTTTCCGTTTCATGCCTTACGACGGGGTATCCCACGCCATCTTCATGGCGGCACCACATCGGGGCAGTCCGTTGGCGGATGCCACACTGGGACGGGTTTTCCACCGCCTGGTCGGTCGCCGGGCGGAGGAAGTACATGCCCTGCGGCGGGTGACCCGGGCCAATCCTGCCGCGGTGAGGGAGGGGCTCAGGACCTCGTATCTCAATGGCGATCTGAACAGCATCGTGACGCTACGGCATTCGCAACCCATCAGGCTGGCCGCCGAGTCGTTACTGCCTGCGCCTGGTGTTTCGTACCACACCATCGCTGCGCGCAAGCGCGGAGCCGTGCCTGAGGGGGACGGGATCGTTCCGTTGTCGAGTGCGGTGCTACCAGGCGCCGCATCGACGCATATCGTGCACGGAGGGCACGACCTTCATCTCAATGACGAGGCCATCGCCGAAGTGATCCGACTGCTTCATGCGCTGTGAGTCCCGTATTACGCGAGCTTGTCGGGACGGAAAAGCAAGGCCATCCAATACCGGCGTACCGGGCGCTGGATAGGGTTCCCAACTCCCCCTGCGAGAAGGTGCCTCCATGCCCAGTGCAACCGCTGCCGCCGCCAAGACGCTGCTTACGCCATCCGACCATACGCTGCTCCTGATAGACCACCAGTCGCAGATGGCCTTCGCCACGCAGTCGATCGACCACGTTACGTTGCGGAACAACGTCGCACTGGTCGCCAAGGGCGCTGCAGGATTCGGAGTCAGTTCGATCGTAACCACCGTCGCATCGAAGTCCTTCTCGGGCCCGCTGTTTCCGGAAGTGGTGGCTGCGTACCCCGACAGCCCCGTGCTCGACAGGACGACGATGAACGCATGGGAAGACGCGCAGGTGATCGATGCGGTCAACGCGATCGGCAAGGGCAGGGTTGTGATGGCCGGACTCTGGACCAGCGTGTGTATCGTGGGCCCCGTGCTGTCCGCCATCGACCAGGGCTTCGAGGTGTATGTAATTGCCGATGCCTGTGGTGACGTGACCAACGAAGCCCATGATCGCGCGATGGACAGGATGGTGCAGGCCGGAGCGATTCCCATGACCAGCGTGCAGTACCTGCTGGAACTCCAGCGGGACTGGGCGAGGGCAGAGACGTACGAGCTCACGACGGGGATTGCGAGGATTCATGCGGGTGGTTACGGCCTGGGCATCCAGTACGCCTACAGCATGTTCGGCGCGTCTGAAGGCCATTGACGGGAGACCGCGATGGTCGCCGGCCCCGTGTCCTTTGAGCGCCCGCACACCGCAGCCGCCGGACTGTTGACCTTGCGGCTGGCGGCGGGTGGTTTCCTGCTGCCGCATGGGCTGGGGAAGTTGTTGGGATGGTTCGGCGGACCTGGCATCGCAGGGTTCGCCGCCGAACTCGCGCACTTCGGCCTGCCCTCCGCGGCACCGCTGCCGTTGCTGCTCGCCACGCTGCAGACCGCCGTCGGCCTGATGGTGGTCATCGGTGCATGCACGCGCGTCGCCGCACTGGGCTCGGCGGCGTTCCTCGGCGTCACCGTCGCCTTGAACCTGCCGCATGGCTGGTTCTGGATGCACGGCGGTATCGAGTATCCGTTGCTGTGGTTGCTGGCCAACCTCGCGGTTGCGCTGACCGGTCCTGGCGCCCTGTCCCTGGATGTCCTGCGTGCGTCGCGCGCGGGGAGCACGCATGGCCGTTGACGATACGCGCCGCCACCTGCTGAAGGGCGTGGCGGCCGCCGCCACGCTCGCGGCGCTGCCTGGCAGCGCCCGACCCGGAGATCCCCGCATGGCCGACCTGATCCTGCGCAACGCGCGCATCACCACGCTGGATGCGTCGCTGCCTTCCGCCAGCGCCATCGCATTCGCCGACGGTCGCGTGTTGGCGGTGGGCGACGAGGCGCAGGTGATGGCGCACTCCCGCGATACCACCCGTGTGATCGATGCCGGCGGCCGTCGGCTGGTGCCCGGTCTCAACGACAGCCACACGCACCTGATCCGCGGCGGCCTAAACTACAACCTGGAGCTGCGCTGGGACGGTTTGCGCTCGCTGGCCGATGCCATGGCGATGCTGAAGGCGCAGGTCGCCGTCACCCCGGCGCCGCAATGGGTGCGCGTGGTCGGGGGTTTCAGCGAATCGCAGTTCGCCGAAAAGCGCTTGCCGACGCTGGAGGAGTTGAACGCCGCCGCACCCGACACGCCGGTTTTCATCCTGCACCTGTACGACCGCGCCCTGCTCAACCGCGCCGCATTGCGCGCGGTGGGCTACACCAAGGAAACACCGAACCCGCCCGGCGGTGAGATCCAGCGCGACAAGGCAGGCAATCCCACCGGCCTGCTGCTGGCGAAGCCCAACGCGTTGATCCTCTATGCGACGCTGGCGATGGGGCCACGCCTGCCGGCGGACTACCAGCTCAACTCCACGCGGCATTTCATGCGCGAGCTCAACCGGCTGGGCATCACCTCGGTGATCGACGCCGGCGGCGGCTTCCAGAACTATCCGGAGGACTACCGGATCATCGAGCAGCTGCACGCCGACGGACAGCTGACGGTGCGCATCGCCTACAACCTCTTCACCCAGAAGAAGGGCGAGGAGCTGGCCGATTTCCAGCGCTGGTCGACGATGCTGAAGCCCGGCCAGGGCGACGATCTGCTGCGCCACAACGGCGCCGGCGAGATGCTGGTGTTTTCGGCGGCGGACTTCGAGGACTTCCGCGAGCCGCGCCCCGACCTGCCGGCGACGCTCGAGGGCGAACTGGCGAACGTGGTGCGCTTCCTCGCCGAACAGCGCTGGCCGTTCCGCATCCACGTCACTTACGATGAGAGCATCACCCGCGTGCTCGACGTCTACGAGCAGGTGAACCGCGAGGTGCCGTTCGACGGCCTGCACTGGATCGTCGATCACGCGGAAACCATCTCGCCGCGCAACATCGACCGCGTGCGTGCGCTGGGCGGGGGCATCGCCATCCAGCATCGCATGGCCTACCAGGGCGAGTTCTTCGCTGCGCGCTACGGCAAGGATGCGCTGCGACATACGCCGCCGGTGCGGCGGATGCTGCAGGCCGGCGTACCGGTCGGCGCCGGCACCGACGCCACCCGCGTCGCCAGCTACAACCCGTGGGTGGCCCTGTACTGGCTGGTCAGCGGACGCACGCTCGGCGGCCTGCAGATGTACGGCGACGACAACCGGCTGGAACGCGAAGAAGCCCTGCAACTGTGGACGCACGGCAGCGCGTGGTTTTCCACCGAGCAGGCGCGCAAGGGCCGACTGGCGCCCGGTCAGTTCGCCGACTGCGCACTGCTGTCGGCCGACTACTTCGCCGTGGCCGAAGACGACATCCCCGACATCACCAGCGTGCTGACGGTGGTGGGCGGCCGCATCGTGCACGGAACCGGGCCGTTTGCACCGCACGCACCGACGCTGCCGGCGCCGATGCCCGACTGGTCGCCGGTCAACCGCTTCGGCGGCTACCAGGGCGGCACGCTGGCGCAGGCCAGTGCGGCACTGGCCCATGCGCACGGCCCGGCATGCCGCGTGCACGCGCACGACCCTGCCGGCCACCACCACGCGGCCCATCACGCCGTGCCGACGCGCGACCTGCAGGCGTTCTGGGGCACGCTCGGCTGCGCCTGCTTCGCGTTCTGACGATGTCCACGCCCGCTCCGCACGGCCCCTGGTCCCCGTTGGGACAACCGACGTTCCGCGCGCTCTGGCTCGCGATCCTGGTCGGCAACATCGGCACCTGGGTACACGATGTCGCGGCCGCCTGGATCATGGCCGAAACGACGAACTCGCCGTTGATGGTCGCCGCCGTGCAGTCGGCGACCACCCTGCCGGTGGTGGTGCTGGCCATCGTCGCCGGCACGCTGGCGGACATCGTCGACCGTCGCCGCTACCTGATCGTCGCGCAGCTGTGGATGCTGCTGGTGGCCAGCACGCTGGCGGTGCTCGCGCACCTCGACGCACTGGGCCCATGGACCCTCATCGCCCTGACGTTCGCGCTCGGCATCGGCGCGGCGATGGCGATGCCGGCGCAGCAGGCCACCACGCCGGAGCTGGTGCCCAAACCCATGCTTGGACCGGCCGTGGCGCTGGGCTCGCTGAGCATGAACATCGCGCGCGCGACCGGTCCCGCGCTGGGCGGCCTGATCGTGGCGCAGGCCGGCATCGCCTGGGCATTCGCGGTCAACGCACTGACCTTCCTTGCCGTGGCGATCGTGCTGTGGCGCTGGCGGCGCACGCCGACGGTGTCGGTGCTGCCGCCCGAGACGTTCGGCGTCGCCCTGCGCGCCGGGCTGCGCTATGCCACCCAGGCCAGCGTGCTGCAGGCGGTGCTGGTGAAGGCCGCCTGCTTCTTCACGTTCGCCAGCGCGCTGACGGCGCTGCTGCCCATCGTCGTGAAACAGGACCTGGCCGCGAGCGCCGGCACCTACGGGCTGTTGCTCGGATGCATCGGTGCCGGTGCCATCGGCGGCGCGATGCTGCTGCCCGGGCTGCGCGCACGTATGGATCCCGACCGCATGGTCATGGTGGCGACGCTGGCCTATGCGTTGTGCATCCTGGCCATCGCCTGGCTGCGCTGGATCCCGCTGCTGTATGCCGTGGCGCTGCTGGCCGGCTTTGCCTGGATCACCGTGCTGTCGTCGCTGCAGATCGCCGCGCAGACGGCGGTGCCCGCCTGGGTGCGCGCCCGCGCGCTCTCGTTGTACATCGTGGTGTTTTCCGCCGGTATGGCGATCGGCAGCCTCGGTTGGGGCTGGCTGGCGCAAGCCATCGGGTCGCCGCAGGCGCTGATGGCCTCCGCGCTGGGCACGGCGGTGGCCGCCGTGGCCAGCGTCCGCTTCAGGCTGGGGGCGGCCGCGCACGTCAACGTCACGCCTTCTGGCCACTGGCCGCAGCCGGTGATCGCCGAGGACATCCACGATGACCGCGGTCCGGTGCTGGTGACGATCGAGTACCGGGTCGCGCCGACGCAGCGTGAGGAGTTCCTGCGCCGCCTGCAGCCGCTCGGACACGCGCGTCGCCGCAACGGTGCGCTGCAATGGGGCGTCGCCGAGGACAGCACCCAGCCCGGACTGTACCTGGAGTATTTCGTCGACAGTTCGTGGCGCGAACACCTGCGCCAGCACGAACGCGTGACCGAGGACGAACGCGCGATCCAGGACGCCCTGCTGGAAACGCTCGACGACCCTGCGCAGCGGCCGCTCGTGCGCCACTTCATCGGTGGCGCGCCAGGCGTGGCTCCACTCTCCATCCCCTCCCACGGGGCTTTGGCATGAACGTGAAATTCGTCGCCGGGCTCCTGCTCGGCTTCGGCATCGGTTTCGGCTGCCGCGCTTTCGGCGTGCCCGTGCCGGCACCGCCTGTGCTGGTCGGCGCACTGCTGGTCGTCGCGATGACCAGCGGTTACATGCTGGCGGACCGTGTGCTCGTCCGCCGCGAAGCGCAGCACCGGCGCGACTGCGGCGGTCCCACCGGACGGACGCCACGGAGCGACGCGCCATGATCACCGCCCTGGTCGGCATCGTACTGGCGCTCTGCATCGGCGTCGCCTGCCGCTGGTTGGATATCCCGGTGCCGGCACCGCCGCGTCTGCAGGGTGCGTTGCTGGTGGTGGCGATGACGGCGGGATTCCTTGCCGCAGACCGGCTGTTCTAGATGGCGATGAAGCCGAGCTTTATCGCGATGGTCACGGCGTGAGTCCTGTCGCTTGCCGACAGCTTGGCAAGGATGTTCCGCATGTGCGCCTTGACCGTCATCTCGCTCAGCTCGAGCTGGTTGGCGATCGCCTTGTTGGAATTGCCCGATGCCACAAGTTGCAGGATCTCGGCCTCCCTGCGTGTCAGCCTGGCGTCGACGGCCGATGACGTCTTCTCTTCCGCGCTGACGCGTGAGGCTACGGAGGCGAGCGGTCTGGCGGAACGGATGGCGGCGACAAGATCATGGCCCAAGCGGCCTTCGAGCACGCATCCCGAAACACCGGCCGCGGAAGACACGGGTGGCTCAGGGCCGTCGACATCGGGAGCCAGCGCGATGATGCGGGTGCCGGGGAGCTGGTGATGCAGCGCTTGCGCCAGCGCATGGTCATTCATGCAGAGCCGATTCAATTCGACGATCGCCACGTGCGCCTGGCGTGTGACGAGAGAGGCGCTGGCGTTCGTCACTGCGGATGTGTCCACAACCGTGGACAGGTCCTGTTGCTGAGACAGTACTGTCAGGACCTCCTCGCGAAGTATTGCGTCGTCGACGATCACCAATACCCGGATCGGGTCGTCCATGGCGTTTTCCTTGCCTCCCTGCACCCCGGCGGGGAAGGACGCAGGTTACTCAAGGGAGCCTGACCTCCCCATAGTCCGAAAGGCGTAGAAAAAAGCACCCCGAACGAGAGTGCCGGGGCGATGCCATCGGGGGATTCACAAACCTCCCTGTACAGCCATCCTCACCAGGCAGCCGATCGCAACATCCGATCCATGGCCTGGGAATGACCAATGTCGATACGTCCCGATGATGCCTGCGCGACACCGCGCCTCACCCTCGTCAGGGAACCAAGCAGTTCCCGGGGGCTGAGAAAAGGGGCGCTTGCGCGCGCTCACGCCTACATCGATGGCCATCTCTTCTGCCCGCTGCGGCTTGAGGGTGTGGCCAATGCGGCGGGCGTGAGCCGGTACCACTTCTCACGATGCTTCACGTTGTCCATGGGCATGACCTTTGTGGAGTACGTGGCTCGGCGCAGGATCGAGGCAGCACAGCATGCGCTGTGCCAGGACCCCTGGCTCGACCTGGCCGCGCTTGCCGCGGACCTCGGCTTCTGCGACCAGGCGCATTTCAGCAACGTCTTCCGGCGTGTCTCGGGAACTACGCCCAAGAGATTTGCCAATCAGGCAAGGCATCCCCGGATGGATGCAGCGCGACACGCTCCGCATCAGGACCGCGTAACGGCACACGAACTCGGTGCGTTCGGGGAGCTGTCCACACGCGATGCAAACAACTCGGCCTCTTGCTGAGAGGTGGGAAGGCGATACAACCCTCCATCGGCGGCATGCCGAGGTTGGCAACATTGTTCAAGAACATGACGTTCGCCCCGTCGATGATTCGAATCCATCGGAGTGCCTGGCCTGAAGTTGCACTCCCCACCTGAAGTTCGAGGAACAAGAAAATGAGTGCTAAGCGAGTGGTGGTCGTGGGGGGTACCGGTCTGATCGGATCGAAGCTGGTGAGTCTGCTGCGCGCAGCCGGTCACGACGCAGTGGCCGCCGCCCTGGATACGGGCGTCAACACGGTGACCGGTGCCGGGCTGTCCGAAGCGATGCAGGGTGCCGAGGTCGTGGTCGACGTCTCCAACGCACCGTCCTTCGAGGAACAGGCGGTGCGTGCATTCTTCGAGCAATCCGGTCGCAACATCGCACGCGTGGAGGCGGACGCGGGCGTCAGGCATCACGTGCTGTTGTCCATCGTGGGTTCGGATCGCATGCCCGGGAACGGATACTTCAACGCCAAGGTGGCGCAGGAGAATGTCGTGAAGAACAGCGGCATCCCCTTCACCATCGTGAGGTCCACCCAGTTCTTCGAGTTCCTGGGTGGCATTGCCGACGGCAGTGTCGTGGAAGGCGTCGTACGGCTGGCCGGCGGTATGTTCCAGCCCATTGCAGCAGACGATGTCGCCGCAGCCCTGGCCGACGTGGCGACGGGTGGGCCGCTGCAGGGCACGGTTGAGATCGCGGGTCCGGAGCGAGAGCCTTTCAACGTCTTCGTGCGCCGATACCTGCAGGCCGTGGGCGATCCGCGCGCGGTCGAGCGCGACCCGGCAGCACGCTACTTCGGCGGTGAAGTACTGGACGACTCGCTGGTACCGCTGGGACAGACACGACTCGGAAAGATCGATTTCGAAAGCTGGATCCGCCGCCGGCTGGCGGCCTGACACGAAGGAGACAAACCCATGAAGACCATGCTTGCCGTGCTGTTGTTGTCGACCATCGGCTTGGTCGCCCCCGTTGTGGCGCAGGAATACAAGGGCACCAAGGTTACGCAGGTGTACGAGCACGAAGTGCCCGGCCTGCCCGACAAGGTGGTCCGGGGAATCCTCGTTGAATACGAGCCGGGTGGTGTGAACGCGCCGCACTACCATGCGAAGTCCGCCTTGATCTATGCGACCGTCCTGGAAGGCGCGGTGCTGAATCAACTCAACGGCGGACCAGTGCGGACGTTCACCAAGGGTCAGAACTTCACCGAACTCCCCGGCGATAGGCACGACGTCAGTGCGAATGCGAGCAAGACCGAGCCGGCGAGCCTGCTGGCGGTGTTCGTCGTGGACAAGACGGATACCGTGCTGACCACGCCCATCAAGCACGGACATTGAGATGGGCACCGCATCGATGGGCCTGGCACGCACGCCTCGGCGCGCGGAGGACCACATGGTTCTGCTGGCGAGGGTACTGCTGGCGACACTTTTCCTCGTGTTCGGCTGGAGCAAGCTGATGGATGTCGCCGGGACGAGCGCCTACATGCAGCAACTCGGCGTCCCGGCGAGCCAGTTCGCCGCCGTGGCGGCCGTGGTGATCGAACTGGGGGGCGGCGCACTCATCGTTGTCGGTCTGTGGACCCGGTCGGCGGCTTGCCTGCTTGCGATCTACACCATCGCCGCCGGCCTGATCGGTCATCCGTTCTGGCTGACGGAAGGTGAGCAGCGCTACATCGACACCGTCAACTTCTACAAGAATCTTTGCATTGCCGGTGGATGCCTGCTGTTGCTGGTCACCGGGTCGGGCCGCTTCGCCGTCGACGCGAAACGGTCGTCCGACTGAGCTTTCTCTCGGGTCTGCCGTGCTTCTCCCCCTCCCTGGGCACGGTGACCCGTCCACGCGGCGCCGGCATCCCCTCCGGCGCCGCGTGGACCCTATCCGACTGTGGTAACCCATGGGCCGGCAACAGTGGCTCGGCAAAACAGGACGCGGCTGCCGCCATGCTTGTCTCGATCATCGCAACCGACCCGACGGTCGCCCGTCCGCTGCACGGCATGCTGTCCGTGAACGGGCACCGGGTTGCAGTGAGCCGGGGATGGAAAGCCGTGGCGGAGCGCTTCGATCGCCATGGCGAACCACCGCAGGTCGTCATCGATCTTTCCCTCGATGACGAGGACCATGGTTGGCTGGAAGGGCAGCGGCTGATCGACTGGCTCTGGCATCCGGCGGCGGCCGACATCAGGCACTGCGTCTCTTTCTCGGGCATGGGCGCGGGACGCGACGACAACGATCTCGTCAGGCGGGTGCGTCAGCGCGAGTTCGACCTGCGCAACGCGGACATTCCCACCACGATCGTGCGCGGCACCCATCTCTACGAACAGATGGCCGATCTGATCCGCCGACAGTCGGCGCGCGGCGTCGTCACCGTTCCGGAGACCTTGTTCCAACCCATCGCGGCGTTCGACGTCGCTTATCTGCTGGCGGCGATGATCGATGAGGACCCTGACGGAGCCGCGGTGGAAATCGCGGGTCCGGAGTGCGCACCCTTGTCCTATCTGCTGCAGCGTTTCATGGACCTCAGCGGTGACACGCGCACTGTTGTCGAAGCGGCGGGCGCCCTGCTGCTCGGCGCATCGGTGGGGAAGAGCTCCCTGGTGCCGGCCGTCATGCATCGGCGTGGGCACATCGGACTCGCGGCCTGGTTCCAGCGCGAGTCTTCGTACGATCGATCAATGGTGCATTGACAACAGGAGGTTTCAGCGATGGCAATCGAGAAGGAAGTCTTTGGTTTCGGGCATGCCTGGGAAAGCGAGTACGGCTATGCACAGGCCGTACGAGCGGATGGCACGCTGTACATCGCAGGCCAGGTCGGACACGACGAGCGCGGCAGCTTCGAAGGGATCGAGACCACGCACCAGCAGATGGAAGCCGCTTACGCGAATACCGCACGCATCCTGACGAGGTTCGGCGCCGGCATGGAGGATCTGGTGGACGAGATCATCTTTGCCACGGACATGGATGAAGCCTTCTCGGCAAGGAAAGCCCTGGGTTCTCGTGTATTCGGCAGCCACTCGATGGCGATCGCGAGCACGATCGTCCAGGTGCAACGCCTGGCTTTCCCGAACCTGAAGGTCGAAATCCGCAGCGTGGCGAGGTTGGGCCGCGCGGGCTGATCCGGCCGTCCTAACGGATGTGCGGGTTCCCCATCAGACTGGAGTTCACGAAATGCCTGTCGATTCCACGATTCCTGCGAACCACGCCGTCGGAGCAAGCGCGGCCCTCCGCACCGCCAGAGGTCTCGCTGCGTCGGACGCCAAGCCGCATGGACGAAGGAGTGCACGAGTGAAATGCCTGGCGAGAGCGATCGTCTACATCGAGGAACGCTTTCGTGAGCCGCTGTCCCTTGAGGCGATCGCGGGCGTGGCCTGCATGAGCCGGTTCCACTTCGCACGGACATTCCGCGACGAGATTGGAATGAGCCCCATGCAGTATGTGCGATGGCGGCGCGTCATCGAAGCGGAGCGGCGGCTGGCGGCGGGCGAGGGCTCCCTGTTGAAACTGGCCGGGGAGCTCGGCTACTTCGATCACAGCCACTTCTCGAGGTCATTCAAGGCCGCGACGGGAATGAGGCCGAACCAGTACGCCGCCACCGCGCTGGACGGCAGCGTGGCCGCGTGATCGGGGCTCCGTCCTGGACGTGATGGGCCAGCTTTCGGTGCGCTGCGCTGTGCCCCGTGCTCGCGTGGGGCATCGCTGATCAGAGGTCGATGATGCCGCGGCGCGCCGCGATGGTCACGGCATGGGTCCTGTCGGCAACATTGAGCTTCGCAAAGATGTTCTTCAGATGCCCTTTCACCGTCGCTTCCGACAGGTCGAGATCGGCACCAATCTGCTTGTTGGCTTTCCCGTTGGCAACGAGCCTGAGAATGGCGACTTCCCGTTCGCTGAGCGTCTCTTCGCCGATGTGGCGTGCGATCTCATCGGCCACATCCCGGTGGACATGGCGTTGCCCCCGATGGACGTTCAGGATGGCATCGACCAGCTCGGTCCTCAGCCCACTCTTGAGCAGATACCCCATCGCCCCGGCCTTCAGGGCACGAACGGCCTGGCTGTCCCCGTGATACGTCGTCAGTACGATGATGCGGGCGCCCGGATGTTCGGCACGGATGGCCAGGATGGCGTCGAGGCCGTTCGTTCCCGGCATCTGCAGGTCCATCAGGACGACGTCCGGCCTGAGCGTGCGGAATGCGGTGATCGCCTCCTGCCCGTTGCTGGCCTCGCCGACAAGCACGACGTCGGTCCGGTCCTCGAGCAGCGCGGCTACGCCGGATCGCAGGACCGGATGGTCGTCGACCACCAGCACACGCGCAGGAACGTCAGTCATTTCGGTGCTTCCCCATGAATCGCTTCCACCATGCCACTTTCCTGGGACTTCGTCTGCCATACGCAAGGCGCGCTGGAATGAGCAACGTCACTTCGGTTCCTTGTCCCGTGACGCTTGTGATGTTGAGTGCGCCACCCATTCGCTCCGCGCGCTCCCTCATGCCGACCAGGCCGAAATGGCCATCCTTGCGGCCGGCTTTCAGTACCTGGGCCGGAATTCCGACGCCATCGTCGCGAAGCCTGATCGCCAGCTGCCTGGATTCGAACCCGACCGCGATTTCCGCAGACGAGGCGCGCGAATGGTGAGCCACATTCAACAGGGCTTCGCTGAAGATCTTGACAGTCTCGGCTGAAACCAGCGGGTGAAGCGGACGTGGCTGGCCTTCTATGAGCAGGCGAACGGGAACGGGCGGGGAAAATGGCGTTTCGGCCGCCACCCGCCGGAGTGTGGAGAGAAGGTCTGCGGCCTCGTCTGCACCACGCAAGTCCCGGACACGATTGCGGGCATCCACCACGACGGCATCCGCGGCCGCGAGCGCTGTATCCAACTGCTTGCCGAGAGCGGCTTCGCTGGACACGCGATTCGCTACCGCCTGGAATCGGAGGATGAGCCCCATGACGCCCTGCAGCAACGTGTCGTGAAGCTCGCGGGCGATACGCTCACGCTCGGCATTGCGCTCTTCGAGACGCGAGCGTATGCGATTGCCCGCCTGGACAATGCGCAGACGGTGCAGCGCGAACAGGATCGTCAGTACCGTGGCCGTGCACAGCAACAGGAACCAGCCGGACTGGTAGAAGGTTTTCGGAATCTCGAACTCGAGCGCGGCGGGGGCCGGGTTCCACACGCCGTCCAGGTTGGCCGCCATCACCTGGAAACGATACTTCCCCGGAGGGAGATTCGTGTAGAAGGCCTGGCGTCGCTGGCCCGGATACACCCAGTCCTGGTCGAATCCTTCCAGCCGGTAGCGGACCTTGATGCGCTGCTGGTCGACGAAGCTGAGCGCCGCGTAGTCGATTTCGATCTTGGGGGTGGCAGGCGGCAGCCGAACGGCGGCAGGGTCCCGGAAGGAAAGCGCTTCGGTCCTCAGCGCAGTGATCGCAACGCCCGGGATCGTCCGGTCGCGAATGATGTCTTCCGGATCCATCCAGAGCGTGCCGGTCTCGGTCGCGATCCACAGGCGTCCATCACCGCCTCGCACCATGGCGCGCTGGGAATGCGAATGTGGCCTGCTCGTCAGGCCATCACCGCGCCCCAGCGCGAACGTCGAAGAGGGGAGTTTCCGATCACGGAATGCACGTTCGAGTTCCCCGGCAGACAGCCGCACAAGCATTCTCGGGTAGGCCAGCCAGAGGTCGCCGGCCGGGGTTTCGACAACACCGTTGATTCGACTGCCAGGCGAGATGTCGGGCGACCACGCGGTCTCCACCTTGTCGCCAAGGTAGCGGGACAGGCCGAACGCCCCTGCAACGTACAGGCTCTTCCCGGTCTGCTGCATCGTCAGCACCTTGAGCTGGCTGTCGCCGAAGCCAAGCCTGCTCGTCGACAAGCCCGTGTCTTCCACCCAGACCAGACGATCCCCCGACTGGAAGACCACGCTGCCGGTCGGTGTCGTCGTCAGGGTGGTCGGGTAGAAGTTGGCATCCCGCCCGCCCTCGAACACCTGCTCCCAACGACCTTTGCGATATCGATGCACGCCACCGCCTGCGGCGGACATCCAGAAGCTGCCGCCGGCATCGATAGCGCAGTCGTAGGCGATGTTGTGCCTGGCCTGACGATCCGGGCGTTCGATCCTTTCCCTTATCCCGTCCGGCGACCAGACGATGACTTCATGGCGCAGGGCCACCCATAGCGAGCCGTCATGCGCTTCGCACATCGCTTCCGGCTCAACGATGCCGCGGATGATCGGTGCGGGGTCGCCCTGCGGCGGCACCCGGAAGATGGTGCTTGCCTGGCCGATGTAGATGGCTCCATCGGCTCCGGCGAGCAGCTTGTCCCCGAAGCGCGCCGGCGATGACAGTGCAGGATGGCGGACGAGGGTGGCCGCACGCAGCCGGTCCAGCCCACCTTCCGTGCTCACCCACAGGTTGCCCTCCCTGTCCTCGAAGAGCCCGTTCGTCACGTCGGATGACAAGCCCTGCTTGCCCGTGAAGGTCTCGGGCAAGGCGTCGTCGGCAACGCCGGAAGGCCCTGGCCCAGGAAAAAGTTTCAGTCCTTGGTAGCGGGTCGCAATCCAGAGATTGCCGTGCCGATCGAAGATCGGTCCGCCGCGTATGTCCAGCTCTCCGGTGGGGAAGCGCGGCTTCGGGCCAGGGGTCGCCAGGGCTTCCCCGGTCATGGTGGCGGGGTAGGTACCGGTCCTGTCGGAAATCCATATCTTCCCGTGCGGATCCTGCGACACGCGAGCGCTCGATTCCGTGCGAAGGAACGCGAACCTCTCCGCACCCGGCTCAAGCCAGGCGACGCCCTCGCTGCCTGCAATCCACAGCGTGCCATCTCGGGCCATGATCATGTGGGAGGCATTGCTTTCCGGCAGTCCCTGCCGCGCGTTGAATGTCTGCCAGGCGCCGTCCTTGAACCGCAGGACCTCAGCGTTGTAGTTCGAAGTAAGCGCCCATATGGCGCCATCCAGACCTTCGACCATGCCCACGATCCGGCTCGGCGCCGGCGGGCCGTCCAGCAAGCGCAGCGCACCTCGGCTGTAGAAGGCAAACCGGTGCGAGGCCTCGAAGCTTATCCAGACATCGCCGCTACGGGTCATCAGGAGCGCGCTGGGTGGGTCGTTCCTGAGAGGCACCTCGGCGTCGAGTCGCTCGAAGCGAACGCCATCGAAGCGGAACAGGCCGTCTCCGGTGGCCAGCCAGATGAAGCCGTCAGGGCCTTGCGCCATGGAAACGACGGGTATGGGGGCTTCGGTTCCTTCCAGCCAGCGCTGGTGCACGTAACGTCCGAGCACCTGCGCCTGCTCCGCCAGTACGGGGCAGGGCAGCGATACGAGCGCGCCGAGGACGAGTGTCTTGAGAAACCGCATCAATCACTACCGTCTGTTGGGAATGGCGTTAGCCAGCGGTGCAGGCCCGGGTTGCTCGGCGCGAGTTTACCTTCGATCAGGTTGTCCGGCTCCCCTCTTTCGGGTCTGCCACTTCAGCCCGGACGGGCTACGGTGGCGCATGGCCGGATACGTATGCAGATTCCCCGACGGCGTGGTTGGCGCCGGATTGCTGGTCCTTCGCGTGGGCGGTGCGCTCGCCATCGTGGGCCACGCGATGGCAACGCAATCCACCCGCGGTGGGGCGGCGATGCTCTACCTGCTGGTGACGTTGCTGGTGATCGCGTTGCTGGCGGGAATAGTGTGCCGCGCTGCCGCGCTACTGGCGTGCGGGGTTGTCATTGCACTGCTTGCGGGTTCAGGACATCCAGTGATGTCAGCCGGACATCTCGCATTGTTGGTCGCGATGGTGCTCCTGGGTCCAGGCGCCTTCTCGCTGGATGCCCGGCTGCATGGACGCCGCGTCATCCACATTCAGGCAGACAAGCGGGATAGCGACGACGGCATCTGAGGCTCCTTCCAGATCGGCGGGGCACAGGGTTCCCGGAGCCCACTGGGGCGACTGGAACTGGATGCAAGACGTGGCGCTGCAAGCGAGCAGGCGCGGGACCTGCCTCGGTTGATCAGTGCACCACCCAGCCAGCGGGACGCAGCAGCGCAACGCCCGTCAACGTACGCCTCTTCCCGAAAAACAGTCCAACGTTCCCTCTCCTTTTGCCTGTTCTTCCCGCCCGGTGTGGGTCGGGGCTACTTCGCGGGCCGGCCCCGGGTCTCGCAGGGTGTCGCGGTCGGAGCGCAGGCGGTGCTCGCCGGCCGATCGGACAGTCCGGCGGTACGGCGTTTCGACGCGCATACCGGTCGTCGATGGATGTGTCATGCTCGCCGCCGTCGCAGCGACCATGGGAGTGCACGTGATGGCGAAGGGCCTGGACAAGAAGAAAGAGCAGAAGAAGAAGCCCGCGAAAACGCTGAAGGAAAAGCGTGCGGACAAGAACGAGAAGAAGGCGACGCGCGGCTGACGTCGATGATGGTACGGCGGCCGGCCCTCGCGGGCCTGCCGCCTGCCTGCGGGGCGGGTCGCCGTTGCGCCGTCAGTGCGGCACGCGCCGGAGCTTCGAGATGTCGTACCCCATCGCCTCGATCTGCTTCACCCGCATCTGGTAATCCGACTCCGGGATCCGTGGCGTGCGTGCCATCAGCCACACGTAGTCGCGCTTGCTGCGCCCGACGATCGTCTGCCGGTAGTCGGCATCGACCCAGGCGATGACGTACTCGGCCTGGATCGGCCAGACGAACTGCATGCCCCAGACCGCGCCACCGCCCTCCGGACGCACGGTGCCGACGGGGTGCATCGTCTTCTCCGGACCGTCGAGTGCGCCCTTGCGGTAGCGGAACGTGGTCTGGATGCGGCCATCCGGTCGCTGTGCATACGATTCGACCGCCGCGTAGGCGTCGCGTTCGGGAAACGACGGAATATGGGCGATGACGTACCAGTCGCCCATGAAGCGCGCCACGTCCACCGGCGCCGCGGTGGCGATCGATGGTTTGACGTTGCCCTGGCGGCAGGCGGCGGTGGTGGCGACGATCAGCGCCAGCAGGGCGAAGGGCAGGGTGCGCATGTCAGTGTCCTCCAGGCCGCTGGAACCGGTAGTGCGCGACCAGCCATTCCTGACCGTCGCGGTAGCCGAACAGTTCGGCGCAGGCCATCCAGAACATGCGCCAGCGCTGGTTCCACAGCGGTGCCGCATCGCCATAGGCCTGTCGCAGCACCGCCATCACGGCGTCGCGGTTGGCGTCGTGATTGTCCAGCCAATGATTCGCGGTGCGCTGGTAGTGCGTGCCGTCCAGCAGCCAGCGCTGCTGCAGGTGCAGATGGTCCTGGAAGAACAGCAGCAGGTCGGCCGACGGCATCATGCCGCCGGTGAAGAAGTGCCGACCCATCCAGTTGTCCTCGCCCTGCGTCTCGAACGGATACATCAGGTGGCGATGGACGAAGATGTGCACGAACAGCGCGCCGCCCGGGCGCAGCGCATCGTGGATACGCCGCATCAGCGCGGCATGATTGCTGACGTGCTCGAACATCTCCACCGACACGCAGCGGTCGAAGGCCTGCTCGTCCAGCTGCAACTGGTTGACGTCGCAGGTGATGACGCGGACGTTGTGCAGGCCGCGTTCGTCGCACCGTGCTTCGATGAACCGGCGTTGCGAGTGCGAATTCGATACCGCGGTGATGCGTGCGTCCGGATACCGCTCGGCCATCCACAGCGTCAGTGAACCCCAGCCGCAGCCGAGTTCCAGGATGTCCTGTCCGTCGGCCAGGCCGGCGCGTTCGCCGTACAGCGCCAGCATCGCGTCCTCGGCCTGGTCCAGCGTCTCGTCACCGGCGGGGTAGTAGCAGCTGCTGTACTTCAGCCGGTGGCCGAGGCAGTGGCGGAAAAAATCCGCCGGCAGTTCGTAATGCTGGCGATTGGCCGCATCGGTGTGCATCGCCAGGGCGCCTTGGCGTAGCGCCCACAGCCGGTGGGCCAGCTGCGCCGACTGCGCCGCCTGCCCGCCGGCGCCCTCGTCGCGCAGCCGTTGTGCGCAGAGTTGGCGGATGCCGGCGCGGATCAGCGCATCGGGCAGCAGTCCGCGCTCGGCCAGGCCGAGCAGGCCGGGGGCCGCGCGGTCGGCGGCGAGTTCGTCGACCATGGCATTCATCGCGTCGCCTCCCGGGCGGCAGGTTTGGGAAACCAGGGGAACAGCATGGGTGTGGTGCGCTGGTAGTCGCGGTAGTCCTCGCCGCGCGTGCGCAGCGCCTGCGCTTCGGTGAAGGGAATGCCGCTGATCCAGCGCAGGAACACGAACATCACCAGCGGACCGCTCAACGACAGCCAGAACCACGGTGAACCCACCGCCAGCGCGATGTACGCGAACCAATGCAGCCATTCGAAGAAGTAGTTGGGATGGCGCGAGTAGCGCCACAGCCCTTCGCGGCAAGTGCGGCCGCGGTTCGCCGGATCGGCGCGGAAGCGGGCGAGCTGGCGGTCGGCGAGGGACTCGCCCACGACGCTGGCGATGCCGAGCAAGGCGGCCAGCGCGATCCACGGCCAGAACGTCGCGACCGGGCTTCGCGCCACGGCGGCGAACGGCAGGGCGAACAGCAGCACCAGCAACGACTGCCCGGCAAAGAACAGGTAGAACTTGCCCTGGTGGCCGCGCCAGTGCGCGCGCAGATACTGGTAACGGCCGTCTTCCGGTTCGTGGGTGACGCGCTGCCACAGGTGCAAGGCCAGGCGCAGGCCCCAGCTGCCGCCCAGCACCGCCAGCGCGACGCGCGCCTGCCAGGCGCCATCGCCGCACGCGGCCAGGAAGATCGCGGCGAACCCCACGCACGCCGTCCACACCACATCGACCATGCCGGCATTGGTGTGGCGACGTTGCCACCCCCAGCCGACGGTCATGGCCAGCAGCGACACGCCCCAGACGATCGCGATCGCAGGCAGCAGGTTCATCGTGCCCCCTCGCCGGCATGCGGCGGGCGTTGCATCAGCAGGTGCGACACGCCGATGGAACGCTCCAGGAAGCCGCCTTCGCAATAGGCCAGGTAGAACTCCCACAGGCGGATGAAGCGTTCGTCGAAACCCTGCGCGCGCACGTCGTTCAGGCGGGTCAGGAAGTGGCGGCGCCAGGCCCGCAGCGTGTAGGCGTAGGACAGGCCGAAGTCCTCCTGGTGCAGCACCTGCAGGTCGCTGGAACGGGTCTTCGCGCCATACATCGCTTCCAGCGATGGGATGAAGCTGCCGGGAAAGACGAAGCGCTTGATGAAGTCCACCGAATCGCGCGCCTGCACGTAGCGGTGGTCTTCGATGGTGATGGCCTGCAGCAGCGCCTGGCCGCCCGGTCGCAGCAGCGCGCCGAGTTTTCCGAAGAAGGTGTCGAGGTAATGCGCGCCGATCGCCTCGATCATCTCGATGGAGACCAGCTTGTCGTACGTACCCTGCAGGTCGCGGTAGTCCTGCAGCAGCAGGGTGACGCGGTCCTGCAGGCCGGCCTCGGCCACGCGCTGGGTAGCCAGCGCATGCTGCTCGCGCGAGATCGTGGTGGTGGTGACGTGGCAGCCGTGGTGGCGCGCGGCATGCAGAGCGAAGCCGCCCCAGCCGGTGCCGATCTCGACGACGCGGTCCTCCGGCGACAGCGCCAGTTTCCGGCACACGGCGTCGAGCTTGCGGAACGAGGCCGTTTCCAGTTCCTCCTCCGGCGCGGCGAACATCGCCGACGAGTACATCAGATCCGGCGAAAGGAACAGCGCGAAGAAGTCGTTGCCCAGGTCGTAATGCGCGGCGATGTTGCGGCGGCTGCCTTCGCGCGTATTGCGGCGCAGCGCATGCCAGCTGCGCAGCGCCCAGCCGCCCAGCCGCGCGATGCCGGTCTCCATCCCGTCCAGCAGGGCGCGGTTGCGCACCAGCAGGCGCACCAGCGTGACCAGGTCGTCGCAGCGCCAATGTCCGGCGATGTACGCCTCGCCCGCACCGACACTGCCCTGCGCGGCAACGGCGCGGTAGAAGGCGGGGTCGTCCACCCACAGGTGCACGGGAGGCAACGCATCACCGTTCGCATTGCCGAAGCGGTGTTCGCCCAGCGCATCGCGCACCACCAGCGTGCCGTGGTCCAGGTCGTCGAGGCGGGCGAGCAGCTGCGTGCGCAGCGAGCGGTCCAGCGCGCCGAAGACAACGGGGGTGGAAACGTGGGCGATCTCGTTCATGGGGTTTCGCGGGAGAGGGAAGGGTGGTCGTGGACCGGCGTTCGCTTCAGCCACAGGCGCAAGGCCTGCCAGTGGATGCCGCCGACCACCTGCGCGGTCATCAGCGGATAGCGCCACAGCACGCGCGCGAGCGAGGCGCCCTGCAAGGGTCGCCTCACCAGTGTCAGCGTGGCGTCGAAGGCGCGCCGGCCCTCGCGGTCCACCTGCATGTGCACGCGCAGTGCGTCGTCGGGCGTGCCGAAGCGCCAGCGGTAGGCGCAGTCCATCGGCAGGAAGGGCGAGACATGGAAGGCCTTGTCGAAACCCCATTCCCAGCCATCGCCATGCGGCACGCCCTCGCTCACCGGCAGCACGTAGCTGTGCCGCTCACGCCAGGGCGTGTTGGTGATTTCCGCGACAACCGCGTCCAGCGTGACGCCGTCGGGCTGGAAGCAGTAGTAGAAGCTCACCGGGTTGAAGACCAGGCCGCCGTAGCGCAGATGCGTCAGCAGACGAATAGGGCCCGCCGGGCGCCGGCCCAGCTGCCGTGCCACGCGGTCGCGCACGGCATCGGTGAGTGGCAGGTCGTGCGGCGCGAGATAATCGCTACGACGGAACTCGGCCAGGTTGCGACGATCCATCGACCACAGCCAGCGCCGGTCGAACACGCGGTCCAGTTCGTCCAGGTCCAGGTAGAGCTGCGCCATCCGGTACCGGAACGCATGCGGCCGCGGCGTGTGCCGGCGATGGCGCACCCAGCCTTCGTAGACCGCGCTGGCCAATGGTGCGGTCATGCCGACGCGAACTCGATGCCGAGATCGACGCCTTCGCCGTGATGCCGGGCAAGGAAGGCGTCGACCAGGTCGTGCGCGCTGCGGATGCCGTCCTCGTGGAAGCCCCAGCCCCAGTACGCACCGGCGAACCAGGTGCGCCGGCGGCCCTGGATCTCGGCCTTGCGGCGCTGCGCCGCCACCATCGCGTGATCGTGTACCGGATGGCGGTATTGCATGCGCCGCAGGACGCGCGCGGGATCGATCGCCTCGCTGCGGTTGAGCGTGACGATGAAGGGCTCGGGCGCGTCAACGCCCTGCAGCAGGTTCATGCAGTAGCTGACGGTGCAGGGCGCGTCCGGATCGCGGGGTATGTGCGCATTCCATGCCGCCCAGGCCTTGCGCCGGCGTGGCAGGAGGGACGCGTCGGTGTGCAGCACGGTGTCGTTGGTCTGGTAGCGCATCGCGCCGAGGATCTCCCGCTCGCGTGCGTCGGCATCGCCCTGCAGCAGGGCGAGCGCGGTGTCGCTGTGGCAGGCGAGCACGGCGTGGTCGTAGCGCTCGCGCCCATGCTCGCTGACGACTTCGACGCTGCCCGCATCGCGCCGCACGGCATAGACCGGGCACGACAGACGTTCCTGAACGCGCCAGCGCTCGCGCAGTGCACGCACGTAGGTGGCGGACCCACCGCTCACGACGCGCCACGGTGCGCGCCGGCCCAGCGTCAGCATCCGGTGATTGGCCATGAACTGCACCAGGTAACGCGCAGGGAAATCAAGGATCTGCTGCGGTGGCGACGACCACAGTGCGGACGCCATCGGGATCAGGTGTTCGTTGCGGAACGCCGCGCCATAGCGACCGCTCTGCAGGTAGTCGCCGAGCGTCGGGCCGGGCTCGCTGGTGCTCAGCAGGGCAGGCGCCTCGCGGTAGAAGCGCGCCAGGTCCCGAAGCATGCCGAGGAAGCGCGGCGACACCAGGTTGCGGCGCTGGCAGAACAGCGTGTCCAGGGTGGTGGCGTTGTACTCCAGGCCGGTGCGCTCGCTGTGCACGGAGAAGCTCATCGTGGTGGGCTGCGAGGCCACACCAAGGTCGTCGAACAGGCTGCAGAGACGCGGGTAGTGGTCCTGGTTGAAGACGATGAAGCCGCTGTCGATGGCGTAGCGCCGGCCGGCCTGTTCGACGTCGTGCGTGTGCGTATGCCCGCCGAGATAGTCGTTGGCTTCGTACAGCACGACATCGTGGTGGTGCGACAGCCACCAGGCCGATGCCAGCCCGGCGATCCCCGATCCGATGACGGCGATGCGCATGCTCAGCGCCTCGCCTTCGCCAGCACCCAGGCGGGCACCGGCTTGAGGTCGTGCACAAGCCCGAGCATCGCCAGCAGGCGCAGGCCGTACCAGGTGAGGTCCACTTCCCACCAGCGGAAGCCCTGGCGCGCGGTGCCCGGGAAGAAATGATGGTTGTTGTGCCAGCCCTCGCCGAAGGTCAGCAACGCCAGCCACAGGTTGTTGCGGCTGTCGTCGCGCGTGTCGAAGCGGCGCTTGCCGAAGCGATGTGCCAGCGAGTTGATGGTGACGGTGGCATGGAACAGCACCACCGTCGAGATGAAGAAGCCCCACACCAGCAGTTGCGGGCCGCTGGTGCCGAGCGCAGGCGCGACGCGTTCCAGCCCCTCGCCGAGGCCGTAGAGGCCGGCGGCGAGCAGCACCGGGATCACCGTGTCGTAGCGGTCCAGCCAGCGCAGTTCCGGATAGCCGGCCAGATCGGGAATGCGCGACCAGTCTGTGCGGAAGCCCTCACGGGTCAGGAACCAGCCCGCATGGCTCCACCAGAAGCCGTGCACGTTCGGCGAATGCGGATCCGCCGCGGTGTCGGCATGGCGGTGATGGTTGCGGTGGTGCGCGGCCCACCACAGCGGTCCGCGCTGCACGCTGGCCGCACCGATCAGCGCGAACACGAACTGCACCACGCGCGAGGCGCGGAACGTGCGGTGCGAAAAATAGCGGTGGTAGAACGCAGTGATGGCGAACATGCGCAGCGCGTACAGCGCGACCGCCACGATCACCGCGATCGGCGACACGCCGACCCATAGCACCGCCACGCAGGCCAGGTGCATGCCGAGGAACGGCACGGCACGCAGCCAGTCGATGCGGCGGCCGACGTCGGCATGCCCGTCCACGCGGGCCTCGGTATCGAACCAGCGACGCAGCGTGGCGAGCGCGCGGGTGGCCAGCGGAAGGGAGGGGGAAGCAACTGCCGGCATCGCATGTTTCTCCGCTGCGTTCAGGAGACATACGCAGCGGCGAGCGGATCGGATGCAGCGATATCCTTCAGGACGCGCACTGCGACACCAATGGCGTCGCCAGCGCGGCCTGCAGGGCGCGTGCATCGGCGGGTACCGCCGGCGCGGGGAACGCGATGCGCACGTCCTGGTGCCGTCCCGCCGCATCGCGGATCGTCGCGATGCCGGCGAACTCCAGCAGTCGCCGGTCCGCGCTGGCGTAAGTCAGCTGCATCGTCGGTGCGATGAAGCCGTACCAGCGGTCCAGCCGCATCGACAGGCGCCGCGCGGGGATGCCGTTCCAGCGCACGGCAGGCCCCGGCTCCAGTCGCACCGGCTCGAACGCCATGCGGCTCGGCAGCAGGAAGGGCTGGGTCACCGGGCGGCCGCCCTGCAATGTCGCCCAGTGCAGGCGGACGCTGGCGTCGAAGCCGGCATCGATCACGCCGGCGGCCGGCACCGCGAGCGGTCGTTCCTTCAGCGCGGCTTTCGCACTCGTCCGGACGTAGACCACGCGTCCCTGCGGTCCGCTGCGCACGCCTTCGCGGTAACCATCGCGGGCGTCCTCGAAATCGAAGTCCGGGGCCTGCGCCGTCGTCCGTTCGACCACGGTCTTGCGCGCGAATGCGCGCCCGTCCGGGCAGCGGTACAGCACCAGCCTTCGTGCGGCGCCGTCCTGCCGGTAACGCCAGTGGGACTCGTGGTAGAGCAGTGTCTCGCCTTTGCGGGCATAGGCACGGGCTTCCTGCTGCTGGATCTCAGTGGTCGCCATCGCGGCGTGGCTCAGGGCGATCAGGATCGCCGCACCGACCAGCGCGTGAGGGGAGGGACGTGCGGGCATGCGACCGGTCTCCGGGGGCTTGGTCCGGCATACGGCGACATCGCGCGTCCGGATGCAGATCCGGTCGCGATCCGTCCTGCATCCAAATCGCACGGTGCCCCGTAGAGCCTGCCGTCACGAGCCGCAGCAGGAGCTGGCCTTACCATGCCGTCCGACTTCACCAGGAGACTGTCGCCCCCCGGGGCGGCCCGGACGGTGTCCACGCCCACGCCCGCCCCGCGCGACACCCACGACTGGACCGGCGAGATGGTCGCGGTGGCCCGGCTGCGCGACCGCGCCAGCTTCATGCGCCTGTACGACCACTTCATGCCGCGCCTGTGCCTGTACCTGCGCGGGCTCGGCAGTCCCGAGGCGGTCGCGGAGGAACTGTCGCAGGAGGCGCTGCTGCGCCTGTGGCAACGCGCGTCGATGTATGACCCGCAGCAGGGGGCGGTGTCGACCTGGCTGTTCCGGATCGGCCGCAACCTGCATATCGACCGGGTGCGTCGCGAACCGGGCTGGGTGCAGATACTCGAAGAGGCGCTGCCCGCCAGCGACGAGGAACTGGCGCGTCCCTTCAGCTCGGCCGAGGACTATGCCGAACACGTCCACCTGCAGCGTCGCATCGAGGAGCTGCCCGCCGTGCAGGCGCGACTGATGCGCATGTCGTACTTCGAAGCCAAGAGTCACCAGGACATCGCCGATGAATTGCAGATGCCGCTGGGCACCGTGAAGTCCCACCTTCGGCGCGCGTTCCTGCGCCTGCAGGGTCTGGTAAGAGGTCAGTCGTGAATCCGCACCATCATCTCGATGCGTCCACCGTGGTCAGCTACGCGGCCGGTGCGCTGGCAGTCGAAGTGGCGACCGTGGCCGCCACCCATCTGGAGACCTGCGCGCATTGCCGCGCGCGGGTGGCGGAAGCCGAGCGCGTCGGCGGCCAGCTGATTGAGCACCAGCAGCCGGCCGGCATCGTCCCGGACCGCTTCGCCGACCTGCGCGCGGAGATGCTGCAGCGATTGGACGATGCACCGCCGGCGATCGCGGCCCCGGAGCCGCGCAGCGCGCCCTACGAGGACGACGACCGTTTGCCGACACCGCTGCATCCGTACTTCGGCAGTTCCTATCGCGCATTGAAATGGCGCTGGATGGCGCCCGGCGTGCACTGCATCCGGGCCCCCAACACGAAGACCGGTACCTTGCTGTTGCTGAAGATCGGTCCCGGCCGCAGCATGCCGGTGCACGGCCATGGCGGTACCGAGCTGACCCAGATCCTGCGCGGCGCGTACCACGATGCGCTGGGCCAGTTCGCCCCCGGCGACGTCGCCGACCTCGACAGCGACGTCGAGCATCAGCCCGTTACGGTCCCCGGTGCGGCCTGCATCTGCGTATCCGCCCTGGATGCGCCGCTGCGGTTCCCGGGCTGGCTGGCGCGGAAGCTGCAGCCGCTGTTCAAGCTGTAGGTCTGCGGCACGACGGTGGATCGGGGACACACCGCCGGCCTGCGGAACAGGCGAACGGAAGGCACTGGCCTGGGCTCCGGCTCGCTGGGCGGCCGGCATCTTCCGCTTCTCTGGCACCGTAGATCGGCGCAACACGACATCCGCACAGACCTGCCAGAGTGCCAGGCCGGAATGGCGGTACGCTGCCCGCCCCGGGTAATCCCGCCGCCGGACGCGCGCCATGGCAAAGCCACGCATTTTTCTCGGTTCGTCGGGCAAGCAGGCCAAGCTGCTGCAGGCGCTGACGCGCGGACTGGAAGACGTTGCCGATGTGGAGCCGTGGACCACCACGTTCAATCCCGGCACCACCACATTGGGACGGCTGCTGGAACTGACGCGGCAGGTGGATTTCGCCGCGTTCGTGTTCGCGCAGGACGACTGGACCACGCGCACGCCGGCGGCGGACGAAGCGCTGCCCGGACAGGCATCGCCCCGCGACAACGTGGTGTTCGAAGCGGGTCTGTTCGGTGGCGTGCTGGGCATGCGCCGCACGTTCATCCTGCACGCCAGCGGCGCGAAGCTGCCGACCGACCTGCTGGGCCTGACCTGCGTGCGCTACGAAGGCGCCGGCACCGCTGCGGAAACCAAAGCGATCTGCCAGAAGCTGCGCAGTGCCATCGTCAGCGAAGGCCAGGCGTCGCGCGTCGAGGGGGCATGGTGGCAGTTCTCGCTCACCCAGCGCAGCGAAAAGGAGCCATCGGCGCTCGGGCTGGTGCGCCTGACGCGCAACCGCGTTGGTGCGCTGGAGATGAAGGGCAGTGGCTGGCACGCGGACGGCACGCTGTCGGCGCGCTACTGGAGCGAGGCGGTACGCGAAAAGGAGGACGGCTCCGCCGTCTTCTATTACTGGAGGGGCGAGCGACCGCTGCATCCCGACGCGCCGCAGTTGGAAGGCACGGGCGAGATCCGGCTGGAGTCGGCCGAACGCGCCAGCGGCTACTTCACGACACGTGGCGACGACGTCAACGCGCGGACAGCGGGCGTCTACCTGCGTGCCGAAGCGGACGAGGTCGCGATCCTGGACGGACGCGACGATCGCCAGCGCGTGGCGCTGATCGCGGACAGGCTGGCGCACTGGAAGTCGATCCTCAGCGTGTAGCGGTGCGCAGTCAGGCGCGCGTTGCCGTCTTCACGGACACCCATGGCGCGGCGCTGCCCTCGATGGCGCGCTTTCCGTTCAGATTATCCAGGCCGTGCATTCCGGCGCGCCGTTTCGTCTCATCGCTTGAGCGCGCGCCGGATACCATGTCGCCATGCAACTGAAAGACAAGCTCGCGATCCTCGCCGATGCGGCCAAGTACGATGCATCGTGTGCGTCCAGCGGCGCAGGCAAGCGGCATTCGCTGGGCAAGGGTGGGATCGGCAGCACCGAGGGCATGGGCATCTGCCACTCGTACACGCCGGATGGACGCTGCGTGTCGCTGCTGAAGATCCTGCTGACCAACTTCTGCATCTACGACTGCGCCTACTGCGTCAATCGCGTGTCGAGCAACGTGCCGCGCGCGCGTTTCGCCACCGCCGAAGTCGTGCGGTTGACGCTGGAGTTCTACAAGCGCAACTACATCGAGGGCCTGTTCCTCTCCAGCGGCATCATCCGCAACGGCGACTACACGATGGAGCAGATGGTCGAGGTCGCGCGCAGCCTGCGCGAGGATCACCGCTTCGCCGGCTACATTCACCTGAAGACGATTCCGGAAGCGTCGCCTGAACTGCTCGCGGCGGCTGGCCGCTATGCCGATCGCCTGAGCATCAACGTCGAGCTGCCGACCGAGGCCGGCCTGAAGCAGCTCGCGCCGCAGAAGGAGGCGCAGGGCATCCGCGATGCGATGGGCGAGCTGCATTGGCGCATCCAGGCGGCGAAGCCCGACAAGAAGGAGGCACAGCCGAAGCGGAAGCGCCCCCCCAAGTTCGCACCCGCGGGGCAGAGCACGCAGATGATCGTCGGCGCGGATGCCGCCGACGACCGCGCGATCCTGGCCAGTAGCGATGCGCTCTATCGTCAGTTCCGCATGCGCCGCGTCTACTACTCCGCCTTCAGTCCGATTCCGGACGCATCGACGCAGCTGCCGTTGCGCGCGCCACCGCTGCAGCGCGAGCACCGCCTGTACCAGGCCG
The DNA here is from genome assembly GCF_014851815.1 of Pseudoxanthomonas sp. PXM01. Lineage (GTDB taxonomy): Bacteria > Pseudomonadota > Gammaproteobacteria > Xanthomonadales > Xanthomonadaceae > Pseudoxanthomonas_A. The sequence goes on along the minus strand of NZ_JACVAJ010000002.1, from coordinate 374,414 downwards.
ACTGGCTGCTCCGCTTCTACGAGTTCGACGTGAAGGAAATCGTCGAAGAGACCGGCACGCAGGGCGGCATGCTCGACCTGGACATCGATCCGAAGCTGGCCTGGGCGCTTCGCCATCCGGAGCGGTTCCCGGTCGACCTCAACAGCGCGCCGCGCGAGATGCTGCTGCGCGTACCGGGCCTGGGTGCACGCAACGTGCAGCGCATCGTCGATTCGCGCCGGCAGGGCAGGTTGCGCGTCGCGGATTTGGCGCGCCTGCGCGCGCCGCTGCAGAAGGTCCTCCCGTTCGTCATCCTGCTCGACCACCATCCGCGTCAGCGCCTCGACGATCCGGTGCGGCTGCGCAGCGAACTGGCGCCGGCGCCGCGCCAAGCCGACCTGTTCGGTTGAGGCGTCGGGATGTTCCGTGCGACCGTGATGCCTGCGTGGGACCTGGATGCGTGGCGCGTGCAGGCGCGTCATGCCTGGGAAGCGGAGCTGCCGCCGGAATCCGTGGAGTGGCAGGCCGATGCGCAGGGCGAGTTGCTCGCGGCGTCCGCCGTGACAGACCAGCCGGTGATCCGGAAGGGACTGTCGGTGCCGGCGGAGTTCATGGCGTTCGCGGCGTCGGTGCTGTGTCATCGCGATGTCGGCAGGCACGCGTTGCTCTATCGCCTGCTGTGGCGGATCGGCAACGGCGAGCGTGCGCTGCTGGATCGCGCCACCGATGCCGACGTACATCGCGCCACCCGCTGGTCACAGGCGGTGCGCCGCGATAGCCACAAGATGAAAGCGTTCGTGCGTTTCCGCCAGGTCGACGGCGAGGACAACACCTACATCGCCTGGTTCGAGCCCGACCACTACATCGTTGATCGGGTTGCGCCGTTCTTCATGCGCCGCTTCGCCGGCATGCGCTGGGCGATCTTGACGCCGTACCGCAGCGTGCAGTGGGACGGTGCCGATTTGTGGGCCGGCGAGGGTGCGCAGCGTTCCGATGCACCGGCCGACGATGCCGAGGACGCGCTGTGGCGTACCTACTACGCCAACATCTTCAATCCGGCACGACTCAATACCCGGATGATGCGGCAGGAGATGCCACAGAAGTACTGGAAGCACTTGCCGGAGGCCCATCTGCTGCCGGACCTGATCCGGGAGGCCGGCCGTCGCGTGCGCGATATGGACGAGCGCGAAGCGCAGGCACCGCGTCGGCGCATCCAGGAACGCAAACCGCCCTCGCGTTGACGAGGGCGGTGGGGAACGGACGGTCGGATCAACCTTCGGGCAGCGGCGCCTCGGGATGCACCAGGCCCGCGCTGCGCATGTCGCGCCAGAAGCCGGCGGGGACGACTTCCTTCAGTGCCGCGCTGTCCTCGGCGATGCGGTCGGGCTTGCTGGCGCCGGGAATGACGGCCGCGACGGCGGTATTCGCCAGCGCGAACTGCAGGCCGGCGGCCTTCATGCTGATGCCGTAGCGGTCGGCGAGCGCCTTGATGCGCGCCACCTTGTCGAGGATCTGTGGCGTGGCCGGCGCGTACTCGAAGTTCGGACCGCCGACCAGCGCGCCCGAGCTGTAAGGGCCGCCGACCACGATGCCGAGGCCGCGTTCCGCCACCTTCGGCATCACCCGCTGCAACGCGCGTGCGTGGTCGAGCAGGGTATAGCGGCCGGCGAGCAGGAAGCCGTCGGGACGCGGTCCTTCCAGTTCCAGCAGCAGTTCGATCGGCTCGACGCGGTTCACGCCCAGGCCCCACGCCTTGATGGCGCCTTCATCGCGGAGACGATCGAGCGCCCTGAAGGCACCGGTGCGCGCCTGCTCGAACATCGACAGCCAGTCGTCGCCGTAGAAATCCTGCGCGATGTCGTGCACCCATGCGATGTCGATGCGGTCGGTCTTCAGCCGCTTCAGGCTGTCGTCGATCGAGCGCAGGGTGGCGTCGTAGGAATAGTCGTTGACGATCCTGTTGGGACGTCCGTACTTGAAGACGTCGCCTTTCTCGCCGAGGTCGCGGGCGCTGATCTCCTCGACTTCGTCCAGGATCAGCCGGCCGACTTTGGTGCTGATGACGTACTGGTCGCGTGGCTTGTCGGCCAGCGCGTCGCCCATGCGGATTTCCGCCAGCCCGGCGCCGTAGAAGGGCGCGTTGTCGAAGTAGCGGATGCCGTCGTTCCAGGCGGCCTCGACGGTGGCGCGCGCTTCGGCTTCCGGAATGTCGCGGAACATGTTGCCGAGCGGTGCGGTGCCGAAACCGAGCTTGCCGGGAAGCAGGTCGTGGAGGGACATGGTGGACTCCTGAGGGATCGAGATGGAGGGGATAGGGATGTCGGGATCAGGCCGCGTGCGCCTGCGGGGCAGTGAACTGCGTATAGCCTTCCGCACCGCCGCCGAAGTAGCCGGCCGTCGGCGCGTCGAACAGCGGAGCGTCTTCGCGCAGGCGTTCGACCAGGTCGGGGTTGCCGATGAAGGGCTTGCCGAACGCGATCATGTCGGCGCGGCCGCTGGCGGTGGCGTCGAGCGCGCGCTGACGGTCGTAGCCGTTGTTGGCGAGGTAGGCGCCGCCGAACGCATCACGCAGCGCCTTCACATCGAAGTCATCGGCGCCGTTGCCGGCGTGCAGCTGGCCTTCGACCACATGCAGGTAGGCCAGGCCCATTTCGCCGAGGCGGCGCGCCACGTAGAGGTGCGTCTCCATCGTGCGGCTGTCCAGCGGCGTGTCGCCGACCGCGGTGGACAGCGGCGACAGGCGCAGGCCCACGCGATCCGCGCCCCAGACGTCGGCGACCGCAGCGGTAACCTCAAGCAGCAGCCGTGCGCGGTTCTCCAGCGAGCCGCCGTAGCGGTCGTCGCGATGGTTGGTACTGTCGCGCAGGAACTGTTCCAGCAGGTAGCCGTTGGCGGCGTGCACTTCCACGCCATCGAAGCCGGCGCCCTTCGCCCGCTGTGCGGCCTGGCGGTAGTGGCCGATGATGCCGGCGATCTCGTCGGTGGCCAGGGCGCGCGGCATCGACGGCCGCACGTGGCCGGCTTCGGTGAAGACGCTGCCGCCGGCCTGGATGGCCGAGGGGGCGACAGGATCGGCGCCGCCTTCCTGCAGGCTGCTATGCGACATGCGGCCGACGTGCCAGAGCTGCACCACGATGCGCCCGCCCCGGGCATGCACGGCGTCGGTGACCGGCTTCCACGCCTCGACGTGGGCATCGGTGTAGAGGCCCGGCGTGTAAGCATAGCCGCGGCCCTGACGGGAGATGTTGGTGGCCTCGGTGATGATCAGCCCGGCCGAGGCGCGCTGGCCGTAGTAGTCGATGGCCAGCGGCGTCTGCACGCCATCCATGCCGGCGCGCGAGCGGGTGAGCGGCGCCATGGCGATGCGGTTGCGGACCTCGATGGCGCCGAGGCGGGTGGGGGAGAACAGGGCGGCGGATGACATGGCAGGCTCCAGACGGGCGGTGTAGTGAGGAGAGCGGAGGCGCCTTCGGTTACCGGTCCGGCGCCTCGCCGGGATGGATACAGCCTGCGCGCCGCCAAGGCATTCGGCCAATTTATTTGTTGAATTCCAGATATATGGAATTCAATATGACTGCATGCGCTACGACCTCAACTTGCTGCCCGTGTTCCTGGCGCTGATGGACGAGCGCAACGTGACCCGTGCGGCCGAACGGCTGGGCATCACCCAGCCCGCGCTGTCGAACGCATTGGTGCGGTTGCGCGAGATGCTGCAGGACCCGCTGTTCATCCGTGAGCGCTACGGCATGCAGCCGACGCAGAAGGCCATCGAGCTGGCGCCCGGCATCGCCGCGGCGCTGGCGCAGCTGGATGCGGCGGTGCTCGGTCAGCGCCACTTCGATCCGGCGAAGGAAGAGCGGCTCTTCACCCTGGCGCCGAACAGTTATTTCGAGTTCGTGCTGGTGCCCGCCATTGCGGCGCGGCTGCGCGCGCGCGCGCCGGGCATTCGCCTGCGCCTGGTCCCGTTCGGTACCGACCTGGCCGAGACCGGGGCGATGTCAGGCGAAACCGCGATGGTGTTGGGGCGGTTCGTCGAGCCCCCGGACAATCTGGTGGTGCAGCACCTGGGCGACGATGGTGTCGCCTGCGTGGTGCGGGCCGATCATCCGGTGGTCAACAAGCGCCTGTCGAAGGCGCAGTACGAACAGTTGCGGCACGTCAACGTGGTGCCGCCGGGCAAGCTGCGCGCCGGCCTGTTCCAGGCCCTGGAAAAGCAGGGGCTACGGCGCGACGTCGCCGTGTCGGTGACGCATTTCCTGTCGATTCCCGAACTGGTGGCGGCCACCGACTACTGCGCCACGCTGCCGAAGCTGATCTGTGCGCAGCTGGCGCGCGATCCGCGCCTGAAGGTACTGCCCACACCGGTGGATCTGGGCACGTTCCCGCTGGAGATGGCGTGGCATGTGCGCTACCGCCACGATCCGGCGCACCAGTGGCTGCGCGCGCTGGTCGCGGAGGTGGCGAAGGATGTCGCGCGAGGGGCGACGCCCGGCTGATCCGGAAGCCGGTGCCCACGCGGACACCGGCTCCGGTCTACTGCATTGTCAGAACTTCCAGCCCACGCGGGCGTAGTAGAAGCCGCCGTTGAAGCCGTACGGCGAATGCACCGGATACGCCGCACCGGCGACCGCCGCGCCCCACGGATTGTCGTCCGGGGTCTCGTCGAACAGGTTCTGCGCACCGACGTTGACGTACAGGCCCGACGGGAACGTCCAGCCCACCTCGGCATCGACGATCACCTTGCTGTCTTCGTAGATCGGTAGGCCGCCGTCTTCGACCAGGATGGCGCCGCTGTCCAGATGATCTTCGTACCACGAGCCGTAGTAGCTGAGGCGCAGGTTGGCGTGGAAGATCTCGCGCTGGTGGTTGACGCTGAAGTAGCCCTTGGTCTTCGGCAGCGACTCCTCGATCTTGTAGACGCGGGCCTCGTTGATGAAGTTGGCGTCGTAGCGGTCCACCTCGGACTTGTTCCAGTTCGCCGCCAGCGCATACGTCGTCTTGCCGCCGAAGTGCCCGGTCTCGACGCTGGTCACCACGTCGACGCCGGTGGTGGTGGTGTCGAAGGCGTTGCCGAAGTAGGTCACCGAGTTGAGCGAGGCCGCTTCCGGATTGCCCGAGGCCACCAGCGCCGCGCGCTCGGCGTCGGTCAGCTCGAAACTGGTGCTCAGCGCGATGCGGTCCTCGACTTCGATGTGGTAGCCGTCCACCGTCACCAGCCAGTCGCCACTGCTCCATACCAGCCCCAGCGACGCGCTCCTGGATTCCTCGGGCGTGAGCGCGCGGGATCCCTTCAGCTGGGCGATGGGATTGGTCGGCGGCAGCGTGGCGATGTCGATCAGCGCGCTGCCTTCGAACGCCGTGGTGATCTGGCTGATGTTGGCCTGGCCGGGCGTGGGCGCGCGGAAGCCGGTGTTGAGGGCGCCACGCAGGGCGAACGTGTCGGTGACGTCGAAACGACCGGTCAGCTTGCCGTTGGTGGTGCTGCCGAAGTCGTCGAAGTCCTCGCGACGCACGGCGGCGGCCAGCAGGAACTGCTCGGTGAACTGTGCTTCCAGATCGAGGTAGACCGCCCAGTTCCTGCGATCCCATTCGCCGGCCGTGCGCGGGCTGAAGCCGTTGAAGCCGTTGGAACCCAGCGCGAAGCCCTGCTGCGTCAGCGGGCCGATGGCGGTGGACGGACCGTCGCCGGACTTCACCTCGAAGCTCTCCTCGCGCCATTCCGCACCGGCCGACAGGCGCAGCGGTTGTGCGGTGAACGTGGTCTCGATGTCGGTGCCGACGTCGAAGTTCACGCCTTTCTCGGTCTGTGAGTTGCCGCCGGGATGGAAGCGCAGGCCGTCGGGCTGCGCCGCGCCGAGCGACGCGTTGACCGTGTTGTAGATGGTGAAGTCGATGTCGTTGCGGCCGTAGGTCACGCTGGCATCCCAGTGCCACGCGTTGCCCCACGTGCCCTTGACGCCGCCGACCACCGAGACGTCCTCCAGCGAGCCGCCGAAGCGTGGCGTGAAGCCGCCCGGCAGCGACGACAGGAAGGTGAAGCAGTTCGACGGCAGGGCCGCCACGGCCGTGCTGACCGTGCTGTACGGGATGAGGTTGCCTGCGCCGTCGCGCAACGCAATGGTCGGACAGGTGCCGACCCCCGTGGTGTTGCCGATCAGCAGCGTTTCGCCGCCATCGTTGGAGTACACGCCGGAGCGCGCGGTCGGGTCGCGGAAATAGAAGCCGCCATCGATGTCGCGCTGCGCGTAGTTGCCGAACAGGTAGACATCGACGCTGTCGCCGCTGATGCCGAGGTTGGCGACGAACTTGATGTCGTCGTTGACCTCCGGCGAGCCCCAGATCTGTGCAGGGTCCGGCACGCCCGGATAGCCCGCGGCGATGGCGGCTGCGGCGTCGTTGCGCTGCACGCTGCGCGAGGTGTCGTCGGCATTGCGCCATTCCGCGGTCAGCGTGGCGTAGCCGCGTGCGGTCAGCGGCAGGCCGATCTGCGCGGTGTACTGGGTGGTGAAGCCGTCGCCTTCGTAGTACTGGCCGGCGAACGCCTCGAACGCGCCGCCTTCGCTGATCTTCTTCAGGCCGAAGTTGATGACGCCGGCGATGGCGTCGGAGCCGTACTGCGCCGCCGCACCATCGCGCAGCACTTCCACCTGTTCCAGCGCCATCGACGGGAATACCGACAGGTCGGGGCCCTGCGAACCGTCCGACAGGCCATGGCCGAGGAACGTGATGACGGCCGAGCGATGGAAGCGCTTGCCGTTGACCAGCACCAGCGTGTTGTCCGGCGGCAGGCCGCGCAGGTTGGCGGGACGCACCAGGCTGGCGGCATCGTCGATCGGAATGGTACTGACGTTGAACGACGGCACCAGCACGCGCAGCTGGTCGAGCGCATCGGTCGCGCCCTGGTTGCGGAATTCCTCGGCGCTGATGATGTCGATCGGCACCGCGGACGTGGACACCGAACGCGGCAACCCACGGCTGCCGAGCACGGACACGGTGTCGAGCGTGGTGGCCTCCTCGGCCGGTGGCGTGGCGGCTGGCGCGGCCGCCGGTTCCGCCGTCTGGGCGGCGGCATGGCTGCTGCCGACCACGGTGGCGGCGATCAGGGCCCATCTCACTGCGGACGCCAGCGGCGTCCTGGAAACACGTGCGTACGGCTTCTCTCTCTTGCCCATGCGTTGCGCCCCTGAATAGTGCGTTGGAAGTGGTGGATCTCTCTTGTGTGCGGGCAGCAATGGATGGCGTGCTGTCCCAGGCACAGCGGTAACCGGCGTAACGCCGTCGTACGACGGCGTCGCGTTACCGCAATCACCTTAGGCGGCAGCGAAGTGCTTGAAGTGAGTCGACGATCACAGGGCGAGGCGCAACGACGCGAAAGTAATTCGCGTTATGTCCTGAATGCCGAAGTTTCCATACGCTTTTCGCGCTGCGCACTGGCGTGGTGCACGATGCGCCAGCATCGTGCATGTGTCAGGAAATGCGGGGATACACGTGTACGCGAACGTGCAGCGATGGCATCGGTCGTGAGCGACGTGATGACAGTGTGAAGTTTTACGCGCGAGTACCACTAGGGATGCCGGGGCGACATCGGCGCCCACGGCATCCTTCGGGTCATGCGTGCAGTTCGACCACCGGCGTAAAGCCGCCGAAGATCATGCGCTTGCCATCGAACGGCATCGGCGGATTGTCCTGGTTGGCCGGATCCATGCGCGGGTCTTCCATCATCTTCTTCATGCCGGCATCGCGCGTGGCCTTGTCGGGCCATTCGACCCACGAGAACGCGACGGTCTCGTCGTCCTTCGCCTGGACGGCACGATAGAAGTCGGTCTGCTTGCCGCGCGGCACATCATCGCCCCAGCCTTCGATGATGCGGGTCGCACCGAAGTCCATGAAGACCTTGTCGAACAGCGTGGCGTGCTCGGTGAACGCGGCCTTGGCCTGGGTGGGAACGGCAAGCACGAATCCGTCCACATAGGGCGAGCGCGCACCGTTCTTGCCCAGTTCCAGTGCCGGCACGAAGCCGCCGTAGATCAGCCGCTTGCCGTCGAACGGCATCGGGTTGTTCTCCGGCGACATGCGCGGGTCGTCCATCATCTTCTTCATGCCGGCATCGCGGGTGGCCTTGTCGGGCCATTCGATCCACGAGAACACCACGCTCTCGTCTTCCTTTGCCTGCACGGTCTTGCGGAAGTCGGTGACCTTGCCGTCCGGCACGTCCTCCTCCCAGCACTCCATCACGCGCGTGGCGCCCTGCTCGATGAACACGGGATCGCCGAGACTCGCGTGGTCGATGAACTTCTGCTTGTTGGCGGTGGGCACGGCGGCCACGAAACCATCGATGTACGGCATGGAAACCTCCGGGAATGCGGCACCGGAATGGCGCCTTCCTGAACGCGACGAGCGGGCGACGCGGAATTCGACAGGCGGCTGTCCGGTGCCGATCCGGTGGGGCGTTCAACCTGCCACGATCAACAGGAAGGTGGCGTGATGGCGGTTTCTTCAACAGGCGCGGTCCCGCGCCGGCCGGGTCTTTGGGGCGTCGGCAGTGGTGTGTGGATGTGGGGCCTGCTCGCGCTGGCGGGACTGGGCTTCTGGAAGACGTACTTCAGCCGGCTGGGCCTGGCCGATGCGGTCACCCATCTGCATGCCGGCCTGATGCTGGCATGGATGGCGATGCTGCTGGTGCAGTCTTGGCTGATCCGGACACGGCGCGTGGCGCTGCACCGGCAGATCGGCCAGTTCTCCTATGGGGTGATGCCCGGCGTAGTGCTGACCGCGTTGTGGCTGTCGCATCTGCGCATGGCGGCGGCGCCCGCGGAGATGTTCGGATTGCAGGCCATGTTGCTGTACCTGGGCATGGCGGCATCGCTGATGCTGGCGCTGTTCTGGGGGCTCGCCATCCGCCATCGGCGCGACCCGGCACGGCACGCGCGTTACATGGTCGCCACGGCGCTGGTGATGATCGATCCGGCGATGGCGCGCCTGGTGCTCGCGCTGTTGCCGGAAGGGGTGCGCTTCAATCCTTCGTGGGGCGGTTACGCAGTGACGTTCGTCGTGCTGGGGTTGTTGATGGGGTTCGAACGCCGGACGCCACATGGACGCGGCGTGTTCCCGTTCGTCACCGCGGTCTTCGCGATCAACTTCGTCCTGATGCACCTGGTGCCGGGTACGCAGGAATGGCAGACGTTCGCGCGCTGGTGGGGTACGTTCGGCGGCTGACGCGCCCTCAGCGTTGCAGGCAGTTCCGGTAGCGTTCGTCCACCCGCGTGGCGAACCAGGCGGTGGTCAGTTCGCGGGTGATCTTGGGGCTTTCCAGCCGGATGCCCGGGATGATCGCGCGCGGCAGCGGTTTTCCTGCGCGCGCTTCGGCCAGGGCGTAGACCCGCGCGTACAGATCGGTGTCGTCGAAATCGAGCCGGCTGCCGCGCTCCAGTGCGTCGCGGATCGCGCGCTCGTCCATGCGCAGTGCGCCGGCCAGCTGGCGTACGGCACGTTCGGTCTGGCCCGGTTTGTCCAGCGGCGCACCGGGCGTGAGCAGGTCGCCATCGAGCGCGAGCGTGGCGCCGGCCGCGACGCCGACCGCGCTCTGGAACGCCGCATTGCGGCTGGCGTACCAGCCAGCGTTGTAGTCGGCGAAGCGGTGCACCTTGCGCGTGTAGGGCGTCTGGTAACCCAGCAGATGGGCGATGCCGAAGTACAGGCCGCCGCGCCGGGTGAACACTTCGTCGCGGATGCTGCCGTCGACCGGATAGGGATAGCCGGCGGCCTTCGATTCGGCGAACGGAATGCCCACCTGCATCGGTCCGCCGGTCTGCACCGGGTTGTAGTCGGTGAACAGGCGCTTGCCCAGCGGCACGCTGCCGATCATGTCCTCGTAGATGTCGCTGAGGTCGCGCTCGGTGCGCACCACGCGCAGGCGTTCCGCGTAGGTGCGTCCGTCCGGTGAGCGCAACGCCAGCGCGGCGTCGCCGAGGAACCTCGGCACGTGCATGGCCGCGGCGCGACGGTCGATCTCGCCGCGCGCGATCTTCGGCAGGTTGGCGACGGCGGGATTGGCGACGTAGCCCGACTCCTGTTCGGTGACCGCCAGCACCGCGCAGATGTTCTCGCTGTTCGGTGCGATCCGCTGCGCGGCAAACGCGGTCTCGATGTCGGCCGCCCACCGTTCGCGATCAGCGACCTTGGCGGGCATACGTCGCACGATCTCGCTGCGGGTGTCGGCAGGCGGTCGCGTGGGTGCAGGCGGGGCGGTCACGCAGCCGGCCAGCAACAGGACCGAGGCAATGGACACGGCGCGAAGGGACCGGAGAACGGGCGAGGTCGTCATGCGCGCAGCATACGGAGCACCATTGCCGGATGCACCACAGGTCCACGCGTGGATAATCGTGGTTCCCCCGGCACACACGCCCATGACCACCACCCTCGACAACCCGTTCTGGTCCGCTCTGGATTCCATCCACGGCGACATCGCCCTGCATGCCGGCGACGTGGCGCGCTACCCGGCCGTCTATGCCCCGTTCCTGGGGGTCGCGTCCGCCGACGTCCCGACGGAACGCGCGCTCGACACGCTGGTGGCCCCGGGCGAGTCGGTGTACCTGATCGGGATCGCGCCATCGCGACACGAAGGCTGGAATCTGCAGGCCTTCCGCCCGCTCGCGCAGATGGTGTGCGACGCGCCGCTGGTGGTGGGCGAGGGTCCGGACATCGTGCCGCTCGGCGATGCGCAGCGCAACGAGGTGCTGGCGCTGACCGCGCTGGTCTATCCGCACTACTTCCGCGAACGCACGATGGAATTGGGGCGCTACTTCGGCATCTACGAGGACGGCCGACTCGCGGCGATGATCGGTGAACGACTGGGCAATGCGGACAGCCGGGAGATGAGCGCCATCTGCACGCATCCGGACTTCAACGGCCGCGGCTATGCGCGCCGCCTGACGACGTGGCTGACCAATGAAACGCTGGCGCGCGGCGTGCAACCGTTCCTGCACGTCAGCCACGAGAATCCGCGCGCGAAGACGCTGTACGAACAGCTCGGCTACCGGGTGCGTCGCGATATCGGCTTCTGGTCGCTCACGCGCGAGGAGCGCTAGCGCGTGCCGGCACGGTGCAGCTTCGTGAAGCGGATTTGACGCACGGTGCCGCCGGCACGGGCTAAGGTCGCGGCTGGTTTTCATGGAGCCCGCGCATGATCGACATCCTGGCGAGCCCGCCGCACGTCGCGGCATACCGGTTTACCGACGAACTCACCGGCGCAGATTACGACGCTTGCATCTCCGACATCGAATCGCGGCTGGCGCGCTTCGAGCGCATCGCCGTGGTCAGCGACATCAGCGATCTGCATGGGCTGGCGCTGGAAGTGATCGGCAAGGACCTGCGCTACGCGCTGTCCAAGCGCGGCGAGTACGACCGCTTCGCGCGCGCTGCGGTGGTCACCGACAAGCGCTGGCTGGTGACGGTCACCGGACTGGCCGACAGGGTGATGCCGAGGACGGAGATGCGGACTTTTGCGCCCGAGGAGCGGACCATGGCCCTGTCGTGGGCGGCGGAGCTGGATCCGGCGGCGCCGGCGTCCTGACAGCTCAGGGAAACAACGCCCCGCTGAGCACCGCAAGCGTCATCCCCAGGCCCATGAAGGCCAGGCGGTGCAGCAGCGAAAAAGGGGCCGGGGCGCGGTGCATGGTGCTATCCAAACCTGAGTGGCGCGAACGCGCCGTGAAGCCCCTGTGACCACTTGAACGCGGCGGTCACGGAGGACCGGCCAACAGGCCTCAGCCCGGGATCGCACAACCATTCGCATCGCAGCCGGCGTCCGCCCGCGGGGGCGATTGCGTCTCTTCGCTGGCTGCGAAAGCTTCCGCTTCGTGCACCAGCGATGCGATCTGCGCGCCCAGCACCAGATCGCTGACCTGGCCGAAATGCTGGTGGCGAAGGCGGCCCTGCGCGTCGATCACCAGCAGGGTCGGCGTGCCGCGCATGGCGTAGGCCTCCATCGTCTGCGGAATCGGTCCGCGCATGCCGGGCCGATCCACGCCGACGGGGAACGCGATGCGGTACTCGTGCAGGAAGGCTTCCAGGGCGACCGGCGTCATCGCCGCGTGGTGCTCGAAGACGGTATGCAGCCCAATGACGGCGACCTGGTCGTGCGGGAACGTGGCGTGCACGCGCGCGGCTTGGGGCAGGCCGTGCGCGACGCATCCGGGGCAGAGCATCTGGAAGGCTTCCAGCACGACGACCTTGCCGCGCAGGGACTCCAGGGTGATGGCGTGGGGCGTGTTGAACCAGCGGTCCACCTGCCAGGGTGGCGCCGGACGATCAATGAGGTTCATGGGGGTTGTCCGGTAGGGTCGCGCCGGCCCTGTGCAGGCCGGCGCGGGAGCGGTTACTTGTTCGGCTTGCCGGGCAGGCTGAGATTGCCGGAGGCGACCTTGAACACGTCCACCACGCACAGCAGCGGTGCATGCACGCTGGCATTGACGCGCAGGCCGGAGGTCACACCGTCGAAGCTGCCGGCGGTGACCACGCCGATGTCGTCGAACGGCACTTTCACTTCCACCGTCTCCGCGTTGAGCGTCGGGCTCCAGCCCGGGCTGTCGAGCAGGATGGGGAAGCCCGGCCACGTCTTCGGCAGGCGCGGCTTGCTGCCTTCCGGAATGTCGACCACGCCTAGCGCACCGGGACCGCAGGCCTCGTTCGGCTGCAGCACGACCCAGTGGCTGTGCCAGAGGTCGCCATCGTTGTCGAGCTTGCCGTCGCCGTTCTCGTCGTACAGCGGCGTGTCGTCGAAGTCGGGATGTGCGGTGACCGCCATCGCTAGGATGCCGGCGCCTTTCTCGAAGCCGACTTCGTAAGGGTCGATGGTGGTCGGCCACACGTAGGAAAACACATCGCTGCCGGCCAGTTTGCCGGTCGCCGCCGGCGTGGTCTTGCCGGCCTTGCCGGAGACGGCCATGTGAAAGGTGGCGATGTTCTTTTCGGTGGTGATCTTGGTGTGGACGATGTCGAAGTCGGCCGTCACGGCCTTGTTCGCGGCGGATGCGATGCCGCCGGTGTGGGCTTTGCCGTCGTGGGCGTGCACGCCGCCGATGGCCAGCGCGAGCGCGGCGGCCAACGCGAAACGTCGGGAGATGTTCTGGCGCATAATCGAATTCCTCTTGCTTGCTCTCGTAGGGTGGGTGGGGGGTACCGGGCGGCGTCCGATGGCAGTCGGGCGCCGCCCTTCTTGTTTCCGCCTAGGGCGGAGTCGGTTGCCGGAAGCGCAGCACGCGCTCCTGGCGGGATTCGTCGTCGGGCTGCTGCTCCGCGCAATCCACGCGCAACTCCGCGTCGCCGAACGCCTTGTCCAGGAACGCGCAGACATGCGGTGCATCGCGCTGGCCGGAAGCGAAGGGGCGGAAAAAGGTGCAACCCAGGCAGGTGCGCAGGCCGGTGGCCAGGCCCTGTTCCTGCGCTTCGTTGATCAGCAACTGCGTCACGCGCAGCAGCGCGCCGAGATCGGCTTCGCCCAGCGATTCGACCAGAGAACCCATGCCCTGGTCGGGGCGCTGCAGTTGCGTGGCCATGCGCGAGCCGGACGAGGTCAGGCGCACGCGTGCGGCGCGGGCGTCGTCGGGATCGGGCGTGCGGCGGATCCATTGTTTGCCTTCCAGCGCCTTCAGCGAATCGCTGAGGCTCGCCGCCGACACGCCCAGGCGCTCGGCGATCTGGCGTGCTCGCAGGCCGTCCTGTACGCCCTGCAGCATGCGCAACACCGCAGCCTGGGTCGGCGGCAGCGACGGCGTGCCGTCCTGGCGCCATGACTGCGCACGGACCAGCGCGGACAGCTGCTCGAGTCCGCGCGTGGCCTGCCTGCGTTGGAAGGGGGTATCGATCATGGCGAATAAGTTAGGAGTCCTAACTATATAAGTCAATGACCGTCCGTCGGCGCGATTCAGGGCGATCCCCATCGTCACCACCGCATCATCGGCAGGGGCGAGAACGGGTGTCGCCGCAGCCGCTGCAAGGTGAGATGCAGCAGGCGACGATGGAAGCCCGCGTCGGGGAACGCAGCCCTGACGTCGCGAACGACGTCGCGGGTCAGGCCGAAACGCAGCACGCCGTTGCTGACGTCGATCCAGTCCGCGCGCCGGAACGTCTCCACGCTCGCATGCGTCTCCGGTGGCATGCGCCGGCACCGGTGGTGGTGGGCGATCATCGCGTCCACATCGCGCTGCCATCCCGCCCGGCCGATCGCGCGCAGGTGGTCACGCGCCAGCGCGCGCGAAGGCGGCAGATAGTCGAACGTGCCTGCCGTCCAGATGCCGAGATCATGGAAAGCCACCGCGATGCTCAGCTTCTCCAGCATGTCCGCATTGCCGGGCAGCAACCGCCAGTAGAAGTTCGCCACCCGGTAGGCGTGATTCCGATAGCCCATGGCATCACCACCCAGCGACGACGCGTGCGCGTCGAGCAAGGTGTCGAGCAGCGGCAATGCGGTGAGCATCGCGCCAGGTATTCCTCAGGCTCAGGTCGCAGGATGCGGCACGTGGAGGCGGCCGCGCCGCAGATACCTCACCTGCAGGATCATGCCCACCAGGAACACGAGGAACGTCGCGCCTACCAGCTTCTGCAGCAGCGGATCCTGCGGACCAGACACCAGCGGCGCGCCGATCGGCACGCGCGTCAGCGTTTCGGTGAAGCCCGGGATGAAGTGGAAGTACACGGTCAGCGTGAAGGCCAGCGAGGCCGCGACATGCCGCCACGAACCAAGCACGGCGTTGCGGCCCAGCAGCACCGCGGCGGCCAGCACGATCAGCGTCAGCACGGTCAGCCCGTGCGCTTCGCTCAGCTTGCCGGTTCGCATCAGGAAAAAACTGGTCAGGCACGTGGCGACAGTGAACCAGGTGTAGGTCTTGCCCAAGGCGGTCGCGTAGCGGATGTCGTGGTAGCGCAGCAGCGCGTACAGGCCGCCGAACAGCGAGACCAGGCTGATGGCGGTATGGAACCAACCGAACGGGGTGATGTTGAGCATGCGATGTTCCTCACGGGGCAGGCGGTGGCGGATCGGGAAGATCGAACTGCATGAGGTTCCAGCGGGTGACGTCCTCCTCCCACTCATCGCCGACGGCCGGCGTGAGCGGCAGGGCGAGATTGGCGACGATCATGCGATGGCCCTGCACGGCGCTCGCCGCCGGAAACAGCAAGCCGCGCGGTGCGCCGTCCGCGGTCACGCCGAGGAAATCCCCCGCGCGGTGGCGCACGCGTCCGCGCTCGTCGAGCGCGACGAGAGTGTCGATCTGGTTCGCCGCCACCCACAGCAGTCCCTGGTGGAACAGCAGGCCGTCGGCGCCGTAGACGCCGTCGGCGAGGATCTCGATGTCGCCCTGCGGCATGCGCCGCCGCAGCACGCGGCCGTCGCCGGCATTGTTGATGTACAGGATCGATTCGTCCGCGTTGAACGCCAGTCCGTTCGCACCGAACGGCAGCGCCCCGGTGGTCGCCAGCAGCGGATCGCGCGCGAACACCTCGACGCGGCACGGCTTGCACGTCGCGGCCTGGGCGATGCGGTAGATGGCGCCCTGGAAGGAGTCCGACACATAGAGTGCGCCGGTACGGTCGAAGACCAGCCCGTTGATCGCCGGGAATCCCTGCGACCCGTAGGTGACCAGGTCCTGGCTGCCATCGGGATTGGCGATGGGCCGCGGAGGCGGTGCCGCAGGCACCAGCGCGGCGAACGTCGCCAGGTCCTCGATCGGCGACGTGGCGGTGAACGCGGCGTCGAGCCGTTGCAGCGTCGACGCGCCGAAGTTCAGCACGTACAGCTTGCCCTTGAAGAATCCGATGCCCGTCAGCGGCGTCGCGCCGAAGCTGCGTTGCGCCAGCAGGCGACCGTCGGCATCGAAGCGCAGCAGCTGGTTGTTGCGCGACGACGCGGGCTCGCGTGCGTCGAACGTGCCGACATAGACCTCACCGCTGGCCGGGTCGACCGCCAGGCTCTCCGGATGACGGACATCGGCGGGCAGCGCGGCGAACAGTGTCGCCGGCAGCCGCTCCATCCCCGTCGCCGATGCCGCGGCCGCGCAGGCGAACAGGCCCGAGAGACACAGAAGGGGAAGATAGCGGCCGGGCATGCTGGACTCCAGCGGCGGGGGCAGCCTGCACGCTCGCATACCCCTGCCGGTGGGGCTTGTACCGGCGTGCGGGCCGCGCCCGTCGCGGACACGGAAACGCCGGCGCAAGGCCGGCGTTTCCGTGATGCCGGGTGAGATGCTGGATCAGCGGTTGTCGACGCTCCAGCCGCCGGCGCCGCGCGCCGCCAGCGTGATGAAGCCACCGGCGATGGCGATGTTCTTCAGGAACATGATCTGCTGGATCTGGTCGCCGAGGTTGCTATGGAACAGCACCGCACTCGCAATCGAGAACGCGGCGAGCAGGCTGGCGACGATGCGCGTCTGGTAACCGGCGATGATCGCCAGGCCGCCGACGACTTCCAGTGCGATGACCAGCGGCAGCAGGGCGCCGGGGACGCCGACGGATGCCATGTAGCCGGCGGTGCCGGCATAGGCGGCCAGCTTGCCGAGGCCGGAAATGACGAACAGCGAGGCGAGCAGCGTGCGGCCGGTCAGGTCGGCGGCGCCACGCAGGGCGGGAACGCGAAGAGTGCTGGGGGTGGCGGTAACGGTGGACATGGTGGGCTCCGGGGAATGGGGTGGGTGCAGCAGGTACGGAGTGCAGGTTAGGTCGTCGCCATCTATGGCGGAAGCCTATATATTTCGATGAAATCCATCGTCTGGAGCGATATATGCTCGACGCCGTCACCCTCGACCAGCTGCGCACCTTCATCGCGGCGGCAGAGCAGGGCAGTTTTTCCGCAGCGGGACGCAAGCTGCGACGCGCGCAATCGGTGGTCAGCCAGACGCTCGCCAACCTGGAGTTGCAACTGGGCGTGACGCTGTTCGACCGCAGCGCCCGTTATCCGCAACTCACCGATGCCGGCCGCGCACTGCTGGTGGAGGCGCGCGCGGTGGCCGAGCACATGGACACGTTCAAGGCGCGCGCCCGTAGCGTCGCCGAAGGCCTGGAGCCGGAGCTGTCGGTGGCGGTGGACGTCATGTTCCCGATGCAGGCGCTGACCCGCGCCGCGGCGCACAGCGGCACGGCGTTTCCGCACACGCCCTTGCGGCTGTACGTCGAAGTGCTGGGTGGCGTGGTCCAGCCGGTGCTGGACGGCACCTGCCGGTTGGGCGTCGTCGGCTCGTTGCCGGAGCTGCCGGACGAACTCGATACCGAGCCCCTGCAGCCGGTGCCCTTCGTCACCGTTGTCGCTCCCTCGCACGCGATGGCGGCGGTGCGCGGTGCCGTGCCGGCGAAGGTGCTGGTGAAGCAGGTGCAGCTGGTGCTGACCGACCGCACGCCGTTGACCTCGGGCCGCGACTTCGCAGTGCAGTCGCCGCTGACCTGGCGGCTGGCGGACCTCGGCGCCAAACATGCCTTCCTGCGCGCCGGTCTCGGCTGGGGCCACATGCCGCTGCACATCGTCGAGGACGATCTCGCCGCCGGCCGCCTGAAGCGCCTGCGCCTCGCGGAGGCGGACCCACGCTATGCGCAGATGCCGATGCGCGCGGTGTGGCGCAAGGATACGCCGCCCGGTCCCGCCGGCCGCGCGTTCGTCGAGCAGCTGCGCGACGGCGTGCGCTGACGCAGGGCGCCCGTCGCGCCTTCAGGCCTGCGCGTGACGCAGTTCGCCGCGCGCCAGCGTGGTGGCTTCGTCGACCTCCATCGGGCGGCCGAAGAAATAGCCCTGCATCTCGTCGCAGCCCATCTGCTGCAGCGCGTGCATCTGTTCGGAGGTCTCCACGCCCTCGGCGATCGTGCGCATGCCCATTTCGTGCGCCAGCACGAGGATGGTGCGCGCGATGGCGCGGTCGGTGCTTTCCGCCGCGATGCCGTCGACGAAACTGCGGTCGATCTTGAGGATGTCCAGCGGCAGGCGCTGCAGGTACGCCATGCTGGAGTACCCGGTGCCGAAATCGTCCAGCGCCAGCCGTACCCCGAGTGCATGCAGGGTCTGCAGCATCTGCTGCGCGGCGCCCATGTCCTCCACCAGCACGCTTTCGGTCAGCTCCAGCGTCAGCGCGTCGGGCGGCAGGTCGTGGCGTTGCAGGCAGTCGGCGATCCACGGCGCCAGCGTGGGCTGGCCGAGCTGGCTCGGCGACAGATTCACCGCCATGCCCAGCGTGCGCAGGCCCATGGCGCGCCATCGCGCCAGCTGCTGGCAGGCCTGTTCCAGGACGAAGTGGCCGATGTCTTCCATCAGCCCCGCGCTTTCCGCCAGCGGAATGAAGACCGACGGCGGCACGTCCCCCCAGGCGGGATGGCGCCAGCGCGCGAGCGCCTCGAAGCCGGTGAGCTGCGACGAGTCACCGGCCACCACGGGCTGGTAGACCAGCCTCAACTGGCCCCGGGCGACGGCCTCGCGCAGGGCGGTGACGCGGCTCAGGCGGTCGCTGGTTTCCTGCTGCGTGGTGGCCGACGGCAGGCGCACCTGGTTGCGCCCCGCGCGCTTGGCCAGGTGACGGGCGTCGTCGGCGCAGCGCAGCAGCGTCTGCAGGTCGGCACCGTGTTCGGGCGCATGCGCCAGGCCGATGCTGGCGGTGACGGTGAACGACGGATGGGTGGAATACAGCGCGACCGGCTGCCCCACCGCGCGGCGGATCTCTTCCGCGCACCGGCTGAGCTGGTCGATGTCGATGTCGGGGAAAAGCACCAGGAACCCTTCGCCGCCGTAGCGGTACACGGCGCCTTGGCCCTCGCACGCCGCGGAGATCCGCTGGCCCATCCTGCGCAGCACTTCGTCCCCGCCGTCGTGCCCGAAGGAGTCGTTGACCATGCCGAATCCATCGAGGTCGACGATCGCCAGGCCGTGACCGTGCGCCGACGGCGCGGCGATCCGCTCGGTAATGAGGCTGGCCTGCGCCGAGAAGCGCGGCAGGCCGGTGGCGCTGTCCATCGCGGCGGCATCGTTGAGGCGCCGCTGCGCATCGAGGCGGCGCTCGGTTTCCAGCAGCAGCGAGCGTGCGGTTTCCGCCGCCTCCGAAGATCGGCGCCGCGAGATGTCCAGAAGGAACAGCACGAACGCGATCAGCAGACCGCTGCTGAGGCCGCCGACGACGAGCGCGCGCGGCAGCGTGAACGAGTTCAGGGCCGGCGGCGCCCACAGTTCGAGTTGCACATCATGGCCGGGCAGGGGCACGCGCTCCACCGACAGCGGCGACCCCTGCGGCTCGCCCTGCTCCAGCGTGTCCATGCCGTCCGCGGTCGCGCGCACCGGGCGATCCGAGAGCACCGCCTTGACCAGCGTCTTCACGAAACCGTCCAGCGCGATGAACCCCTGCGTGCGGCGGCCCGCGGTATCGACCGTCAGCCACCACCCGCCCGGGACCGCGTGCAGATGGCCCGTCTGCGCGACCGGCGCGGGCGGCGAGGGTGCGACCGGGGCGTCGAAACCAGGCTCCACCCACCGGAACTCGCCGCCGTCGCCCACGCTGCGGACCACGCGGAAGCCGGCGTACGCGCTGACCATGTCGTCGACGTAGTGGTGGAACAGGCCTTCGGCGGCGTCGGGTGCCGCGGCGGTCAGCGACGCGGACAGCTGGCGCAGGGCGCCGCGGCGGAGTTCCATGCCACGCAGGAAGGTCGGCGCCGCGCTGGCCGTCTGCGTCTTCATGACGTTGCGCGCCATCGCATCGCGGTCGGCCGTCGCGGCCCCCCAGTACATGCCGCCCAGCATCAGCGCCGCCGCCATCGGCAGCACGCCGAACAGGCGCTCGCGCAGCGAGTTCTCGCCAGCGACCGCCAGCGCCAGGCCCATCGCCACCAGCTGCGCGGAGGACGTCAGCGAAATCTGGTAGATCGACAGGCCTTCGCGGTGGTACGGCAGCTGGATCAGCAAGCCGAGCGTCGCCATGCCGGCGACGGAGGCCAGCGCGATGCCGAAGCCGCGGGTGATGCCCCAGCGGATGCTTTCCCAGCGCTGCAGCGCCTGCGGCAGCATCGCGACGGCCAGCCAGCCAGTGAGCACCGCATAGTCGGTGTAGCCGCCGATCAGCGGTGTCGAGGCGCGCGGCAGCCAGCCCAGCTGATGCAGCAGCGCGTTGACCGGCGTGGTGACGCCGCCCAGCGTCTGCAGCAGTGTGAGCAGCAGCGGCACCGCGATGAGCGCGAGCAGCGCCCATGCCGGGCGTTCCCGGTCGCGCTGGCGCAGCAACAGCGCCAGCGCCACACCGGCGACGCACAGCGTGGAGAGGGGGCGCATCGGCGGAAAATTCACGCCCATCTTGCCGACCAGGCTGCCGGGGACATGCCAGCCGACCAGCGCGATCAACGCGAAGGCCATCACGAAGGCGACCAGTTCGGTACTGGTGTCCAGCGTGCGTCCTTCCCGTAGCGCGGGGGTGTAGACCAGCAGGAACATCGCCAGCGCCGACAGCGACAGCGACCAGCCGATCTCGGGCTGGACCGCGCCGGGTTGCAGCGCACCCAGCACCGGCTGCACGGCGAGGAGCAGCAGGGTGGCGGCGAAGATGCGCATGACGAATTCCGGCCAGAAGCCGCGCCAGACCCGCATCCAGGCGATGACGGTCGCCGCCGCCAGCACCAGGCAGATGCCGAGCGCGTGGAACTGCCACAGGTGCATGAGGAACAGGCTCGTCAGCAGGCCCGCCACGGCCAGCCGGACCGGACGCTGTGTGCTGCGCCAGGTGGCGATGGCCACCAGCACGCCGACGACCGGCACGCTGTCGTCCAGGAAGTGGCCGCTGCCCGCATCCACCAGGGTCAGCGTGGCGGCCAGCAGCCACGCAAGCGCGGCCGCAAAGCGCTGTGCCCACTGGACAGGCCGCCAAAGGTCCTGGTGTATCGCCACTGCATTCCCCTGCGGAGCCGACACTCCGTAGCAATGTGATACCGAAATCACCGACAGGCCGCAAGCGCGGCTGCTTCGTTCAGGGAGCGCCGTCGTAGGTTTCCGTATGTACGTCATCGTTCGTGCTGCGAGCACCAGAACGACGCTGGAGCGGACTTCGCGCAGGGGCATGCGGGCAGCAGGGCGGAGGCCGCACGCGCCACGCGCGTGATGGCGCGATCGGCGAGACAAGCGGGATGCATGGCCCCATGCCTGCGGCACGCAGGCCGCGTGCCGGCTGCGCTAGAGTGCACGGCACCATCCGCGGGGAGTCGTCGTCATGCCGGTCGAACTGAAGATGCTGGCCTGGTCCATTGCCCTGGGCCTGGTGCACGTGCTGGTCGGCGCCGCACTGACCACCCACCAGCGCGGGCTGAAGTGGAACGTCGGCGCGCGCGATGCCGCGTTGCCGCCGCTGACGGGCGTCGCCGCGCGGGTGGACCGCGCGTTGCGCAACTTCCTGGAGACGTTCCCCTTCTTCGCTGCCGCCGTTCTCGCGGTGGTGGCGCTCGGGCGCGGCGATGCCAACACCGCGCTCGGCGCGCAGTGCTACTTCTGGGCGCGACTCGCCTACGTACCCGTGTATGCGGCGGGCATTCCGTACCTGCGCACGCTGATCTGGGCCGTGTCGCTGTGGGGGCTGCTGCAGGTGCTGTGGGCGCTGTTGTGAGGCGGAATGCGGCCCCGGGTTCATCGCACGGTGGGCCCCCGCGCTCGATTTGACCCTAGACTAGGCCGACCCCCTCCAAGCCAGGCCCTCGCGGCCTGGCGTCGTGCTGTGATCGACCGGATGCTGTCCCGCAATCCCCACCTTCCCCTTGCTGCGCTGCTGATTGCCGTCCTGCTGGCTGCCTGTGGTCCGGGCGCTCCCGAGAGTGCGTCCGATGCGGTGGCCGAAGCGCCGCCCGCGCTGCCGGCCGATACGCCGGCCAGGCAGGCCGAGCGCGGCGATGGTGCCGTGTCGACCGGACCGGTGGTGTCGCCGCCGGCCGACGCCCCGGGCGAGGGCATGCCGACCGACTGGCCGGTGTCGAAAGTGACCTCCGGCCAGGCCTGGGTCAGCTGCCAGGCCGAATACAACACCGGCGAAGGCGATGGCGCCGCACTGGAGTCGCTGGCGTTCTTCAGCGTGGTCGACGCGCTGTCGCCGTGCCAGAAAGGCGGTGTGCTGCGCTTGCGCTACCAGGGCAAGATCGCCTCCGATTTCACCGATCTGGTTGCACGGGTCGCCGACATCGCCGGGCGCATGGGCATCCACAAGCGCATCCTGGATCTCGATTCCGCCGGTGGGCAGGTCGAAGACGCGATCAAGGCCGGCGACGTCATCGGCGCCGGCGGTTGGACGATCTGGGTGCGCGAGGGCTCGGTCTGCCACAGCGCCTGCGTGTTCGTGCTGGGTGCGGGCGACAACCGGATGATCTCCGGCAAGGTGGGCGTGCATCGCATCATCCGCATGAGTTCCACCGCCACCACACGCGCCGAGCTCAACGAGGAACTGCGCGGTGTTTACGGACGGGTGAAGGACTACCTGGAGCGCAACGGCGTCGCCGTCGCGGTCGCCGACCTGATGATGACCGTGCCCAACCGCCGGCTGCGCCTGCTGAGCAAGGACGAACTGCAGGAATACGGCCTGGATGGCACCAATGCGGCGCAGGACGACCTCGATCGCCTGCAGTTGATGCGCCGCTGCGGGGGCGACTTCGTGATGCGCCGCGATGCCTTCATGCGCAGCTTCGACAGCACGTGCAAGAAGGCGGGTGCAGGGCTGGACGACATGCAGGCCTGCGGTCTGGAGCTGCGCACGCAGTTCGGGTTCCCCGATACCAAGTGCCCGGCCGACAGCCCGCTGTCGGAGTTCGATCGCATGGCCGATGTGGAAGCCGTGCCCGATGACGCGGGTGCGCCGCCGGATGCGGCGCCGCTGGACGCCGGCGCCGCACGCTGAGTGCCGGCTGCGCGAGGCGGGCGCTCGCGCGCCAGCCGGATTCCGTCACGGGCGAGTCTCTGTGTGGGTAGAGCGGCGTGCTGCATTCACGCGACAGGCGGGAGGCGCGACGGGAGCTGGCTGCTCCTGGTCCGGCAGCCGCGGACAAGGGCCAGCCGCATGGCGGCCTTCATGCGTGCGTCAGGAGCAAGAAACGGGTCGTGATGAAGGAAGGCGCGCGGGAGGGGCCGAGGCCGTGGCACGGCTGCATCCTGGCTCCGTCAGCCCAGCACCCGGATCTCGGTGTCGTCGATCCGCACCACCTGGCCGGCGCGGATCTTCGCGGTCTTGCGCAGTTCCACCGCGCCATCCACCGACACGTCGCCGCTGGCCACGATCGCCTTGCCCTGGCCGCCGCTGTCGGCGATGCCGACCAGCTTCAGTAGTTGGTTGAGTTCCACGAAGTCGTGGCCGGCGTCCAGGTCGAAGTCGATGCGTTGCATGCGCGCAGTGTACCGCCCGCTCACTCGGTCTCGAAGCGCGCGACCTCGTCGATCTGGGCCTGCGCGCGGCGCAGGCTGCCGCCGGTCACGCTGTCTTCCATCGCCTTGGCGAGCCGCGGGCGCGCGGGATCGCGCGACCAGCGATGGAACCACGCCGTCGCCGCCAGCCCGGCTGCGCCGACACCCAGCCCGATCCAGACCACGCTCGGCGCGCGGGCATACAGGTTGGTGCCGCCGAGTCCGGCCAACACCATCAGCAGTGGCACCCACAGGAACCACCACGGCAAGCCGGCCAGCATGCCGTTGACGAGGTAGGTGCGGCGCAGCGTCGCCAGCCGCTTCTGGATATCGACGATGGGCTGCGCGTAATCGATCTCGCGGATGCGCAGCAGCGTCTGCCCGGCCATCGCGATGGTCGCGATGCCGTAGAGCTGCACGACGATGCCGGCCACGATCGTCGTCCACGGCAGACCGTCGGCGGATTGTCCGCCGTGGATCCACAGCAGCGAGGCCAGCAGGATGAAGGGGATGCCGAACAGGGTCTGCACCACCTGGCCCCAGAACAGCGGGCGCAGGCTGTTCAGTGCCTTCTGCTTGCGCTGCTCCAGCAGCACATGCGTCTGCAGCGCATCGTGGCGTTCGAGGCGGCGCGACAGCGTCTGCCAGGCGAGTTTCAGGTCATCGGGTTCCATGGCGGTCGTTCCGTAAGAAGGGTTCATCGGTCAGAGTTCCTGGCGCAGCCGCTGCTTCAGCCGGCCGATCTTGGTGGCGACGTTGGTTTCGCTCAGGCCGAGCACGTCGGCCATCTCGCGGTAGCTGTGGTCTTCCAGGTAGAGCAGCAGCAGGGCGCGGTCGAGCGGCGGCTGCGCCTGGATGAAGCGGTACAGCAGGTCGACCTGCTGGCGGCCTTCGTGGTCGTGCGCGCGCGGGTCGGCCACGTCGTGGTGGTCCTCATGCCAGGCCTCTGGCTGCACGCCGCGGGTGCGGCTGCGGACATGCGAAATGGCCACGTTCAGCGCGATCCGGTACATCCAGGTGGAGAACGGCCGCGCCGGGTCGTAGTCCCGCCAGGCGCGCCACAGCTGGGTGGCGATCTCCTGCACCAGGTCGTCGCGGTCGTCGGGGTGCCAGGCATACGTGCCGGCGACCTTCATCAGGACGCCGCGGTGCTGTTGCAGCAGGCGCGGGAAGTCCGTGGAGGCGTCAGTGGAGGCGTCCGTGTCCGTCAGGGGGTTCATGATCGTGATCGTTTCCATCCCGGCACCCGTCGATTGTGCGGTCTGGAAGGTGATTCGCCGGGGTGGCGGAAAAATCACGGCCGCGGCCCCCGGATCGTGCTGCAACGCGACAGGAGCCGCCCGAAAGCGCACAATATGCGGCTCGGCGTGCGGCTCCGCGACGCCCCGGAGTGTCCGCATGTCTACCGAATCCCCCTCGCCAGCCCCCCTCCTGTTCGCCGATCTCGGCCTGCCCGCGCCTGTCATGGCGGCGGTCACCGAGGTGGGCTACGAGAGTCCGTCGCCGATCCAGGCGGCCACCATCCCGGCCATGCTGGCCAAGCGCGACGTGCTGGGCACGGCCCAGACCGGCACCGGCAAGACCGCCGCGTTCGCGCTGCCGGTGCTGTCCAACATCGACCTGAAAGCCGGCAGCCCGCAGGCGCTGGTGCTGGCGCCGACGCGCGAACTGGCGATCCAGGTGGCCGAGGCGTTCCAGAAGTACGCCGGCAAGATTCCCGGCTTCCACGTGTTGCCGATCTACGGCGGACAGAGCTACTACCCGCAGCTGCAGGCGCTGAAGCGCGGCGTGCATGTCGTGGTCGGCACTCCCGGCCGCGTGATCGACCACCTGGAGCGCGGCTCGCTGGACCTGTCCGGCCTGACCACGCTGGTGCTCGACGAAGCCGATGAAATGCTGCGCATGGGCTTCATCGACGACGTCGAGACGGTGCTGAAGAAGACCCCGGAAACGCGCCAGGTGGCGCTGTTCTCCGCCACGATGCCGCCGGCGATCCGCCGCATCGCGCAGACCTACCTGAAGGAACCGGTCGAGGTGAACATCGCCTCGAAGACCACCACCTCGGCCAACATCCGTCAGCGCTACTGGTGGGTCAGCGGCATGCACAAGCTGGATGCGCTGACCCGCATCCTGGAAGTCGAACCGTTCGACGGCATGATCATCTTCGCGCGCACCAAGGCGGCGACCGAGGAACTGGCCGACAAGCTGCAGGCCCGCGGCCTGGCGGCGGCGGCGATCAACGGCGACATGCAGCAGGCGGCACGCGAGAAGACCATCCAGCAGCTCAAGGACGGCAAGCTGGACATCCTGGTCGCCACCGACGTGGCCGCGCGCGGCCTGGACGTGGAGCGCATCAGCCACGTGCTGAACTACGACATCCCGTACGACACCGAAAGCTACGTGCACCGCATCGGCCGCACCGGCCGTGCGGGCCGCGCCGGCGACGCGATCCTGTTCGTCACCCCGCGCGAGAAGGGCATGCTGCGGTCGATCGAGCGCGCCACGCGCCAGCCGATCGAGGAAATGCAGCTGCCCAGCGTGGAAGCGGTCAACGACCGTCGCGTGGAGAAGTTCCTGGCGCGCATCACCGACACGCTGGCGTCCGGCAAGGCCGGCGAATTCCGCGCGCTGATCGAGCGCTACGAGCGCGAGCAGAACGTGCCGGCGGTGGACATCGCCGCCGCGCTGGCGCAGCTGGTGCAGGGCGACACGCCGCTGCTGCTGTCGCAGGAGCGCACGCCGCGCGAACAGCGCCCGGTGCGCAGCGAGACCTACGGCAACGCGCCGCGCCGCGAGCGCGACGAGCGTCCGCGCCGCGACGACGGCCCGGGCGAGCGTCCGGCACGCAGTTTCGACAAGCCGGAACGCTCGAAGATCGAACGCCCCGACACCGACCGTCCGCGCGCCGACAAGGCTCCGCGCAGTGCGCCGGACGTGGGCATGGAGACGTACCGCATCGAAGTGGGCCACGCGCATGGCGTGAAGCCGGCCAACATCGTCGGCGCGATCGCCAACGAGGCGGGGCTGGAGAGCCGCTACATCGGCCGCATCGACATCCAGCACGACCACACCACACTGGACCTGCCCGAAGGCATGCCGCGCGAAGTGCTGATGCACCTGAAGAAGGTCTGGGTGTCCGGCCAGCAGCTGCGCATCCACAAGCCGGGCGAGGGTGGTGGTGCCGGCGCAGGCGCGGCGCCGCCGCGCAAGTTCGGCGGCCCGGGCAAGGGCAAGCCGCGCGGCGACAAGCCGTTCGGCGCCGGCAAACCGCACCGCAAGGGGCCGCCACGCGAGTGAGGGTGGCAGCCTCCGGCGCGGAAGCGTCGGCGCAATGAGGCAGATCCGGCGTGGGATGCCGGCACGTGGCACAGATATTGCATTTCGCAGACGCAAGCCAGCACACCGGATGTCGGGACGCGGCGACGTATCGGAGTGTTGGTGAAGTCGATAGGGGGACGGGCAGGCGGGATCGCGGGGTGGCTGTTGCTGCTCGTGGCCCTGTCGTGCCCGGCACTGGCGGCCCCGCAGGTCGGCCGTGACTATCTGGTCACCGGCGAACCGACGTCCGAACAGGCCCCGCAGCGTCACTGTACGCCCGGGATGCAGGCGGAACTGACCGAACGCGTCGAGATTCCCGCGCCGCCCGAGGGCTGGTCGGGCGCGCCGCAGGCGATCAATGTCTTCAACATCTTCGCCGGCGAAGTGCGCGTGCACCACGGCGACCGCGAGATCTGCGGACGCATGCACGATGCGCGCACGCGCGACTCGCGCTTCCGCGCCGGCGTCGGCATGGTGGTGGTACCGGCGGCCGGCAACCGCGAACCGATCCAGGTCGCGTGGGAAAAGCCGCTGAAGCCGGGCTGGATACCCACCGTGCGCATCGGCGCACCGAGTCCCGTGCAGCAGTTCGATACCGCACGCCTGCTGGTGCGTACCGCCTGCGTGGCCATCGCCATCGCCCTGGCCTTCATGGCCTTGATGGGCTTCCTGAGCACGCGCGACCGCGTCTTCCTGGGCTACACCCTGCTGTGCGCGTTGAGTGTGCTGGGGCAGTCCGTGCTCAGCGGCCTCAGCGGCTACCCCGAACCCTGGCTGCCGGTGGACGGACAGGAATCCCGCTGGCTGGTGGCGTTCTCCTGCGTCGGCTTGCCGATCCTGCTGTACGTGATGTGGCTGCTGGTCGGCGGTGCACGCATCTGGCCGAAGACGCAGCGCTGGCTGCCCTGGTTCACCGCCGGCCTGTGCGCGCTGGCCGTGGCGACGGCGTGGTTGCCGACCGCCGGCCTGTCGCAACTGGCGACGGCGATGGACAGCGGCTTCGTGATGGGCTGTGTGGTGGTGCTCGCGCTGGGACTGGGCCTGCTGCGCCACCACCGTGCCGATGCCGTGCCGGCGATCGCCGCCGTGCTGCCGTTCCTGGCGATGGCGGCGATGGACCTGGCCGACAGCTGCCTGCTGATCGAATACCGCGTCGAAGCGATCCAGCTCTCGATCACCTGGTTCCTGACCGTCAGCGCCTACGTGCTGAACCTGCGCCTGGGCCAGTTGCGCCGCCAGCGCGACGAGATGCGCGCACTCGCCGACACCGACGAACTGACCGGCCTGCCCAACCGCCGTGCCGGCCTGAAGCGGCTGGAGCAGCACATGCGCGACGCGCGCACCGGCGACGACACGCTGGCGGTGGGCTTCCTGGACATCGACCTGTTCAAGCGCATCAACGACGTGCACGGACACGAAGCCGGCGACCGCGTACTGGTCGCCGTCGCGGCGACGCTGACCGGCGCCGTACGCGATCCGGCGGACGTGATCCGCATGGGCGGCGAGGAGTTCCTGGTGCTGCTGCCTGGCATCGGCGGTGCGACCGCGCGTGCGCGGCTGGAGGCGATGCGGGGCCAGGTCAGTGCCGCGGGCGCAGGCCTGGGTATCGATGGCCTGGTCGTCACCGCCAGCATCGGCCTGGCCACCCTGATGCCGGAGGATGCCGATCCCGCGTCGCTGCTGCGCCGGGCCGATGGCGCCATGTACCGCGCCAAGCACGCGGGACGCGACCGCGTGGTCGACGCCGGGACCGTCGACGACGGCGATCTGGACCGCTGACGCGGCACGACCATTGGTCGGCAGGACATCCCCGGACCGGAGCGTGGTCCTCAAGCCATGCGCTCCACGGCCGATGAACGACGGCAGAGGCCGGCGCGGATGCCTTCCTTCCGCGCAGACCGACAGGAGCGATAGGTGGAAAACGGAGTAGCCAGGGCACGGGGACGACCCGGCCGTCAGGACGACGACCGCGGGCTGCACCGGCTGCCCGCGCGGGTGGCCGCGCTCATCCTGCTCTCCGCGCTGGGTGCGCTGCTGACGGCTGCCGTGCTGGAAACCCAGGCCGGCGCCACTGCCTACATCATCGGCGAGAGCCATTGGTCGAAGGCGCACCAGCGCGCCGTCCTGGCGCTCTACCGATACGCCGGCCATGGGCGCCAGGCCGACCTGGAGGCCGCGCGCGAGGCGTTGCGCGTGCCGCTGGGCGACCGTGCCGGCCGGCTCGCGCTGGAGCGGGATCCGGCGGATGTCGAGGCCGCACGCGCAGGCTTCCTGCAGGGGAACAACGCGCCGGACGACATCGGCCGGCTGATCTGGATGTACCGGGCGCTGGGACAGGCGCCGTACTTCCGCGACTCCGTCCGCCTGTGGCGTGAAGCCGAGGTCGAGGTCGACCAATTGGTGGCCATGGCCGATACGCTCGAGGCGCAGGTCGCACGGGGGCCGCTCGATGCGGCCAGCGTGCAGGCCCACCAGCGGCACCTGCTGGCCATCGATGCCCGGCTGCGGCCCAAGGAACTGGCGTTCTCGCGCTCGCTGGCCGAAGGCGCGCACTTCATGCGGCGGATCCTGCTGGGTCTGAGCGCGCTCGTCTTCGTGGCGCTGTGTGCCTACGCGTTGCGGGTGATGCGCGGGACCCTGCGCCACGTGCGCGAGACCGAGAGCGAGTTCCGCATGGCGTTCCATCAGTCGGTGGTCGGGATGCTCAAGCTGGACCGGGAAGGGCGGTTCGCGCAGGCCAACGAGGCGCTGGCGCAGATCCTGTCGCGGCCGCTGCAGGAGCTGCGCGAACTGCGCCTGCAGGACGTGCTGCATCCGGACGACCTGCACCGGGACGCGGCCGGTGCGATCGACTGGACGCGCATGCGGGAGCCTGGCGAACGCCGCTTCCTGCGCCCGGACGGGGAGGTGCGCTGGGTGCGCTGGACGGCCTCCGTGGTGGACGCGCGGGCGGGACGGGGCGAGCAGGTGTTCGTGCTGGCGGAAGACGTGTCCGAGGCGCACGAACTGGCCTGCGAGATCGCGTACCAGGCCAGCCACGACGAACTGACCGGCCTGATCAACCGCCGCGAGATCGCGAGGCGGCTGGGCAGCGCCCTGGGCAGCGCGCGCGGATGCCGTCAACGGCACACGCTGTGCTTCATCGACCTGGACCAGTTCAAGCTGGTCAACGACACCTGTGGCCACGAGGCCGGGGACCGCTTCCTGTGCGAGTTCGCGCAGCGCGTGGCGGCGCAGCTGCGCCGCGGCGACTGGGTGGGGCGCTTAGGGGGCGACGAGTTCGCCGTGCTCCTGCACGACACCACGCTGGAAGAAGCGGAAACGGCGATGGCGCGGATCCATGCCGCGCTCGGCGAGGACGCCTTCCGCTGGAACGGCCGCATGTTCGGCCTGAACTGCAGTATCGGCGTGGCCGAGATCAACGACGACGCGGTCGACGTCGACTGGTTGCTGCGCGCCGCCGACGCCGCGTGCTACGTGGCCAAGGAAGAGGGCCGCAACCGCATCCGCTGCTACCGCGATTCCGACCCCAGTCTGTCGCGCCGGCGGCGCGAACTGGAATGGGTTGCCCACACGCAGCTCGCCATCGCCGAACAGCGCCTGCTGCTGTACGCGCAGCGGATCGTTCCGCTGGCAGGCGGGGAACGCCTGCAGTACGAAGTGCTGGTGCGCCTGCTCGATCGCGAGGGCGAGGTGCATGCGCCGGGCGTCTTCCTGCCGGCGATGGAGCGTTACGGGCAGGGCATGGCGGTGGACCGCTTCGTGGTGGATGCGGTGTGCGGGTTCCTCGCCCGGCACCCGGGCCATCTTGCGCAGGTCGAGCTGTGCCACGTAAACGTGTCCGCACAGTCCATCGCCGATCCGGCGTTCCTGGAACACGTTGGCCTGCTGCTTGACCGGCACCCGGGCGTCGCGACGCGGCTGTGCTTCGAGATCACCGAGACCGCGGTGATCGCCAATCTGGACGATGCCTGCCGTTTCATCGATGCGATGCGCGCGCGCGGTTGCCGGATCGCACTGGACGATTTCGGCAGCGGCCTGTCGTCGTTCGCCTACCTCAAGCGCCTGCCGGTGGACATCCTCAAGATCGACGGCGCCTTCATCCGCGATCTCGCCCGCGGCGAGTCCGACCTGGCGCTGGTCCGTTCCATGAGCCAGATGGGCCAGGCACTGGGGAAGGTCACGGTGGCGGAATGGGTGGAGAACGACGCGGTGCTGGCGCAGCTGCGCGAGGTGGGCATCGGCTATGCGCAGGGCTATGCGGTCCATGCCCCGTGCCCGATCGGTGAACTCATGGCGGGCGCGAGCGTGGACACGGTGTCCGCCGAGGCGTTGGCCGAACCCGCCTGACGCGCACGCCGGGCGGCCGATCCCGGATAATGGCGGCATGACCACCCGCCTCAACAAACACATCGCCGAGACCGGCTTCTGTTCCCGCCGCGAGGCCGACCGCCTGATCGCCGAGCGCCGCGTGACCGTCAACGGCATTGCCGCCGGCATGGGCGCGGTGGTCGGCGAGGGCGACGAGGTGCGCGTCGACGGCCAGTCGATCAAGGTGCGCGCCGCCAAGGCCGGCAAGCGCAAGCACGTCTACATCGTGCTGAACAAGCCGGTCGGCGTGACCTGCACCACCGAGTCGTCGGTGAAGGACAACATCGTCGACTTCATCGGCCACGAGCAGCGCATCTTCCCGATCGGTCGGCTGGACAAGGATTCGGAAGGGTTGATCCTGCTGACCAGCAACGGCGACATCGTCAACCAGATCCTGCGCGCCGAGAACCGCCACGAAAAGGAATACCTGGTGGCGGTGAACAAGCCGGTGACCGACGAGTTCCTGCGCGGCATGGCGCGTGGCGTACGCGTGCACGGGCAGATGACGCTGCCGTGCCGCACCAGCCGGATCGCCAAGTTCGGTTTCCGCATCACCCTGACCCAGGGCCTGAACCGGCAGATCCGCCTGATGGCCGCGGCCTTCGATTACCGCGTCACCCAGTTGCGGCGCGTGCGCATCGACAACGTGAAGCTGGGCGACCTGAAGGCCGGGCGCTGGCGCAACCTCACCGACCAGGAACTGCGCGGTCTGCTGCCGCAGCAGGAGACCTGGTAGCGGTAGCGTGACCGACGTCGCGTCAGTGGTGCTTACCTGCTAAGCGGACGCGGGCATACTCTGCCCATCCCCGGTACAGGACTGCCGGCATGAGCCGACCGCCGAAGCCCGACAACGAAGAAGCCCGTCTGGCCGCGCTACGCAGCTTCGACATCCTCGACAGCGAACCCGAGCGCGCGTTCGACGACCTGGTCCGCATCGCCGCCGGCATCTGCGGCGTGCCGATGGCGGCGGTGACGCTGATCGACGGCGACCGCCAGTGGTTCAAGGCCCAGGTGGGCATGGAAAGTCCGGATCCGTCGCTGGACACCTCGTTCTGCGCACACACGGTGCTGGATCCGGGCGCTGCGACGGTGGTGCCGGATGCCACGCTCGACCAGCGTTTCTCGTCCAATCCGCTGGTGGCCGCGGCGAACGGCATCCGCTTCTACGCCGGCGCGCCGCTGGTGACGCAGGAGGGGTTCGCGCTGGGCGCGCTCTGCGTGGTGGACGACCGCCCGCACGCGTTGGCGCCGTTCCAGTTGCAGGCGCTGGATGCGCTGTCGCGGCAGATCGTGCAGCTGCTCGAACTGCGTCGCGTCAGCAAGCAATTGCGGCACCAACTGCACGAGCGTACGTGGTACGAGCAGCAGATGCAGCGGTACCAGGACGAGCTGGAGCAGCAGAATGCCGATCTTTCGGAACAGACCAGGACCGATCCGCTGACCGGGCTTCCGAACCGCCGCGCGTTCACGGCGGCGCTGGACGGCGCCATGCAGAAGGCCGCGCAGAGCGGCGATCCGCTGGCCGTTGCGGTGCTCGACGTGGACCACTTCAAGACGGTCAACGACCTCCACGGCCACGACGAGGGCGACCGCGTGCTGGTGGCGCTGGGCGACATGCTGAAGGCGCAGGCGGCGGGCCGTGGACTTGCGGCGCGCCATGGCGGCGAGGAGTTCGTCATCCTGATGCCCGGCGCCACGCTGGAAGAGGCGCGCCTGCAGTGCGAGTTCATGCGCCAGAGCGTGGGCCTGCTGCCGATCGGCCTGCCGGTCTCCGTCAGCATCGGCGTGGCCGCCCGGCAGCGGGACGACAGCGCCGAGGCCATGTTCCGCCGCGCCGACCAGGCCCTATACGAGGCCAAGCGCAGCGGGCGCGACCGGGTGGTGGCCGCCGCCTGATTTGATCGCGATCAATGCGCGCTGCGACCCGCGGACGCATTGTGTCCGTGTCGGCGGCGCATCGTGCGCTCGCCCTGCATGCGGAGCACGACGATGAAGATCCTGGTGGCAGTGGATGGAAGCGAGGTCGGCCTGGCCGCCGTGCGGCAGCTGGTCGACTTCAGTGCGGCGCTGGCGGAACCGCCGGACATCACCCTGTTCTATGCCGATCCGCCGCTGCTGCGCTCGGTCGCCCTGAACCTGGGCAAGGACGGCGTGGTGAGTTACCACGCGGAGAACGCCGCGTACGCGATGAAGAAGGCACGCACCGCGCTCAAGCGCGCGCGGCTGCCGTTCCGGGAGACCTATCTGGTCGGCGAGCCCGCGGAAAGCATCGTCAAGCAGGCGAAGGCATCGAAGTCCGACCTGGTCGTCGTCGGCACGCATGGCCGCGGCGCGCTGAAGCAGCTGTTCGTGGGTTCGGTCGCGCTGAAGGTCATCGCGCTGAGCCCGGTGCCGGTGCTGGTCGCTCGCTGACCGGCTTCGGTCGACGATGTTTCAGTCGACGACGTTCTTGGCCTCGGAGGTGCCCAGCATCTCCGGGTGCTCGATGCGCTTCGGGCGCTGCACCAGCGGGTGCAGGAACACGGCGGCCAGGATGATGCCCACGCCGAGGTAGAACAGCGGCGTCAGTTCGCGCTGTTCCCCCAGCAGCACGATCGCCAGCACGATGGCGTAGACCGGTTCCAGGTTGGTCACCAGCTGCACGCCGTACGCGCTCAGATGCTTCAGCGCCACCAGCGACAGCGCGAACGGCAGCAACGTGCAGGCCAGCGACAGCACCACCAGCAGCGCGCCGTCCTTCAGGCCGGGCAACACGAACAGGTCGCCGGCGAAGGCGGGGAACAGCATCGGCATCAGCGGTGCGAGCAGGGTCAGCAGCAGCGTGCCGGCGCCCAGTTCCAGCCCGGTGATCGTCAGCGGTTCGCCATGGTCGATCAGGCGCTTGTTGAGCGGGCCGAACACCGCCACCAGCAGCGCCGAGATCGCACCGACCAGCACGCCCAGCCGCATGCCATCCGGGATGCCGCCGACCACCAGCGCCACGCCCGGCAGCACCGCGACGCCGAACAGCAGCTCGCGCCACGAGAAGGGCCGCCGCGTCAGCCAGGGCTCGATCACCGACGTGAAGGCCGGCGCCAGGGCGATACAGGTCACCGCCACCGAGGCATTGGACAGCTTGATCGCGCCATAGAAGGTCAACCAGTGCAGCGCCACGATCACCCCGATGCCGCAGTAGGCCAGCACCAGTTTCGGCGACATCGCGCGCAGCCCGCGCCACACGCGCGGCAGGAAGGCGAGGGCGACCACCACGATCAGCATGCGCCACCACACCAGCGGCAGGGCGGACAGGCTGATCAGCTTGCCCAGGATCGGGGTGAAGCCCCACAGCAGCACGCACAGGTGGATCTGCAACTGGGTCTTGGCGGTCGGGGTCATCGGCATCCGTGCATTGTCGCCGAAGCCTTGCGGGGCTGGCGATGGGACCACTCGCGACCACCGGGCTCGGAACCTGTCTTGTGGGAGCGACGTAAGTCGCGAGCTTTTCCCGGCTTCGACCGCAATGCCCTTCGCCCTCGACACCTTGCCCTTGGGGGCTTCACGAGGCCGGCCGGCAATCGCGACTTACGTCGCTCCCACAGGAAGGTGGCTGGCTCCTACCGGAAGGATGGTGGAGGCTGGACGCGTACCGCGCGCCATGCGATGTTCGCGCGCCATGGCCGTACCGGGCCGCAGGATTCCCGCATGAGCACCGGCGACGCACTGCCCCAATCGCAACGCCCATTCGACCGCCGCGATGCGAAGACGCTGGGCCTGTCGGCGCTGGGCGGGGCGCTGGAGTTCTACGACTTCGTCGTCTTCGTGTTCTTCGCCAAGACCCTCGGCGTGCTGTTCTTCCCGCCGGGCACGGAGCCGTGGCTGGCGCAGCTGCAGGTGTACGGCATTTTCGCGGCCGGCTATGTGGCGCGGCCGCTGGGCGGCATCGTGATGGCGCACTTCGGCGACCGGCTGGGGCGCAAGCGCATGTTCACCCTCAGCGTCTTCATGATGTCGGTGCCTACGCTGCTGATCGGCCTGTTGCCGACGCATGCGCAGGTCGGCGTGCTGGCGCCACTGCTGTTGCTGGCGATGCGGCTGGTGCAGGGCATCGCCGTGGGGGGGGAGGTGCCGGGCGCGTGGGTCTTCGTCGCCGAGCATGTGCCGCGCCGCCGCGTCGGCATCGCCTGCGCGACGCTGACGGCGGGACTGACGGCCGGCATCCTGATCGGATCGCTGCTGGCGGCGTGGATCAACGCGAACTACACCCCGGACGAGGTGCAGGCCGGGGTCTGGCGCGTGCCGTTCGTGTTGGGCGGCGTGTTCGGCTTTGTGGCCGTGTGGCTGCGTCGCTGGCTGGAGGAAACGCCGGTCTTCGTGGAGATGCGCGAGCGCAAGCAGCTGGCACGCAAGCTGCCGGTGAAGCAGGTGCTCGGCGAACACCGTCCGGCCGTCGTGCTGTCGATGCTGGCGTCGTGGCAGCTGACGGCGGCCATCGTGGTCATCGTGCTGCTCACGCCGACGCTGGTGCAGACCAGCTTCGGCATCGATGCCGCCATCGCCTTCCGCGGCAACAGCCTGGCGACGCTGGCACTGATCGCCGGCTGCCTGGTGGCGGGCTGGGCGGTGGACCGTTTCGGCGTGGGACGCGCGCTGTTGGCCGGTTCGCTGGGATTGGGCCTGTCCGCCTATGCGCTGTACGGTGCACTGGTGTCGGGTAACCACGATCAGTTCGTCGCGTGGTACGCGCTGGCCGGCTTCTGCTGCGGCGTGACCGGCGTGACGCCGGCGCTGATGGTGGTCGCGTTCCCGCCCGAGGTGCGCTTCACCGGCCTGTCGTTCTCGTACAACGTCGCGTACGCGGTATTCGGTGGACTCACGCCGCCGATGATCGCCTGGCTGTCGACGTCGTGGGGCGCGATGGCGCCCGCGCACTATGTCGCCTTTACCTGCCTGGTGGGCGTAGGCGTCGCGGTGTTCGTGCTGATGAAGCGCCCGCTGCAATACTGAGCGTGGACGTCAGCTGCCCAGCCGGCGGATCAGTTCCATCGCGGCAGCGGGATTGCGTTCCTTCGCACTGCTGATGAAGTACACGAACACATCGCGT
Organism: Pseudoxanthomonas sp. PXM01; assembly: GCF_014851815.1. Taxonomy (GTDB): domain Bacteria; phylum Pseudomonadota; class Gammaproteobacteria; order Xanthomonadales; family Xanthomonadaceae; genus Pseudoxanthomonas_A. The sequence goes on along the minus strand of NZ_JACVAJ010000002.1, from coordinate 338,286 downwards.
CGCGGCAGCGCCGGTGCGGGTTCGCCCACGTGCGGCAGCCCGGCGATGTCTTCGCCGCGCGACCAGGCGCGCGCGCGTTCGGCCCACAGCGCGAGTTCCTTCGGCGGGTAGCCGGTGTCGATCGGCTGCGAGCGCATCAGCCGCGCGTAGACGAAGTCGGCGGTGAGGTCGCCGAACGATGGATAGTCGCCGGAATCGGTGAAGACGGTGGCGACCTGGTGGCGTCGCGCCAGATCGACCAGGTCCGCCGTCACGGCCGCCGGATCGCGCACTTCCAGCGCATGCCGCAGCGGACGTCCGTCGATCTCGCGCGGCAGCAGCGAGAGGAACGCATCCAGTTCCTCCGCATCGACGCGGCGGCCCGCCTCGAACTGCCAGACCAGCGGCCCCAGCTTCGCGCCGAGTTCGGCGATGCCGCCGACGAAATCCTCCACCTGCGCTTGCGTCGACGCCAGCGAGCGCGACTGCATGATGCGCTTGGGCGCCTTGGCCGAGAACACGAAGCCGTCCGGGGTCTGGTCGCGCCAGCTGGCGTAGGTCGCCGGCTTCTGCGCGCCGTAGTAGGTGCCGTTGATCTCGATGGCGGTCAGCTGGCGGCTGGCGTATTCCAGCTCGCGCCGCTGCACCAGACCGGCCGGATAGAAGTTGCTGCGCCAGGGCGCGAAGGTCCAGCCGCCGATGCCGACGCGAATGCCCGCGGTCGCGGTAGGGGGAGCCGAAGCGAAGAGATCGTCCATGCCGGCAGCATAGCCCGGCCGTCGTCGCGGCCGCGTTACCATCGGACCATCCCACGCCGGAGACCTCGCATGACCTGGACCACGCCCGACCTCTGCGACCAGTTCCCCGACGTGCAGGTGGCCGAACCGGTGTTCCGCAGCTTCGGCGGACAGGCGCGTTTCGCCGGGTCGGCGGTGACGGTGAAATGCCTCAACGACAACTCCCGCGTGCGCGAACTGGCGATGACGCCGGGCGAGGGCCGGGTGATCGTGGTCGATGGTGGCGGGTCGCTGCGGCGCGCGCTGCTGGGCGACCTGATCGCGGGCAATGCGGTGAAGAACGGCTGGTCCGGCCTGGTGATCTTCGGCTGCGTGCGCGATGTCGAGGTGCTCGCCACGTTGCCGTTGGGTGTGCAGGCGCTGGCCTCGCACCCGATGAAGACGGACCGGCGCGATCTGGGCGAGGTCGATGTACCGGTGTCGTTCGCCGGCGTCTCGGTCGCGCCGGGCGACTGGGTCTATGCCGACGCCAATGGCGTGCTGGTCGCCCATGCGCGCCTGCACGACGCATGAAAAAAGAAGGGCAGGCGATGTGCCTGCCCTTCGTCGTTGAAGCGTAAGTCGCTGGATCCCCGCGTTCGCCGGGAGGTCACTTGATCGGTTCGTCCAGCATCAGCTGGCGCACGAAGCGCACCGGTGGGGCGCCGTAGGACAGCACCTGGTCGTGATAGGCCTTCAGGTTGAACTGCGCGCCCTGCTTGGCCTCGGCGGCCTTGCGCAGGTCGAAGTGTTCCTGCACACCGACGAAGTAGGTGGGCAGCTGCGCCGAGGTCAGTTGCGCGCGCGTCCACTTGCCGGCGGCTTCACGCTCCTGCTGGAAGGTCTGGCGCACCATCAGGTCCATCGCCTGCTCGCGCGTCCAGCCGTCCACCTGCACGCCCTGGTCGAGGATCGCGTTGGCGATCGTGCGCAGGTAGAACTTCATCTGCACCAGGTGGAACAGGGGATCGTTGTCCAGGTAGCCGGCGTCGGACATCATCTTCTCGGTATAGACCGCCCAGCCTTCGGCGAACATGCCCGAGCGCAGCACGGCGCGCAGCGTCGACGGGAACTTGGCCGAGTGCCAGCCTTCCAGGTAATGACCCGGCGTGCCTTCGTGGATGCTCAGCAGGTGGATCATCCGGCTGTTGTATTCGCGCAGGAACGAGTCGACCTGCGTCTGGTCCCAATCTTCCGGAATCGGCGAGACGGCGTAGAACGTCTTCAGGTGCTTGTCGAGCGGGCCCGGCGAATCGCAGTAGGCCACCGCCACGCCGCGCTGGAATTCCGGCATCTCGATGATTTCCACCGGTGCGTCGGGCAGCGTCACCAGGTCGTGCTTGCGGACGAACTCGGTGGCCTGCGCCAGCGCGGCTTCCGCGTCCGGCACCACCTTGTCGCGCGCGGGTCGCTCGGCGTAGGCCAGTTCCAGCGCCGCTTCGATGGCCTTCTGCTGTTCATCCGCCGTCGGCGTCTCGGGCAGCGCCGGGGCGCCGGGCTTGTCCTTCAGCACGGTGCGGGCGATGCCGTACATCTCATCGCGCACGCGCTTGAGTTCGCCTTCCGCGCGCTGCTTGATGTCGGCGCGCGACAGCGACGAGAGCAGGGCGAACTGCAGCTTCTGGTCGTACAGCGTCTGGCCGATGCGGAAGTCGCCCTTCGCGTTCGGTACCAGGGTCTTGTCCAGCCAGGCCTGGTGTTCGGCGACCGCCTTCTTCAGGCCGTCGATGGCGGCCTGCGCCTGCTGGCGGTCGGCCTCGGGCAGGTCCTTGAGGTTCGGTGTGATGAACGTGTCGACGATGCTGAGGATGCCGGCGTTCTGCTTGGCGACGGTCTCGGCATGGATCTTCGGCACACGCGCCGGGTCGAGGTTCTCGCGTGCCTGCGCCAGCAGCGCGGGGATCTTCTGCATGCGCGCGGTCGCGGACTTCAGGCGCTCCGGCAGCGGCGCGAACTCGCGCGCCATCAGCCCATAGATCGCGCCGCCAGCGACGTTGTTGTAGACCTGCGGATCCCACGCCCAGCTCTCCAGCGTTTCCGCGGTCCAGATGTCGTACTGCAACTGGTTGCGCAGGATGGCCGCATCGACCTGGTTCTCGCGCGACAGCGCGGTGACATCCATCGCGTCCAGTTCGCCGAGGGTCTTCTTGCTGAAGGCGAGGCTCTTCTGGCGGCCGTCGGCGCTGAGGTCGTCCAGCTCACCGTCGTACTTGTGTTCGCCGATCTGGGTGGCGCTGACCGGCGACAGCTGCAGCCAGCCCTCGAGCGCGCGCTTGGACAGGTCGGCGAAGGCGGCGTCGGCCTTCGCGGTATCCGTGGCCGTGGCGGCGGTTTCCGCACCGGAGGCGGCGACGGGAGCTTCACTCTTCTGGCAGGCGGACAGCGAGGCCAGCAGAGCGGCGGCGAGCAGGGTCTTGCGCATGGGAATCCTGTTGCGGTGCAAGGTGGTCGGGAACGACAGCATAGGCCGAAGGTCATGCCCGGACCCGTGCCATTCGATATACGCTGGCGCCCCCGGGGCCAGGAACCGCTGTCATGAAGCATGAAGGAAGCTGTCATTGCGGTCGCGTCGCCTTCGATGTCGAGGGCGACATCGGCGACGTGATCGATTGCAATTGCTCGCTGTGCCGTCGCCGTGGCGGCCTGCTGTGGTTCGTGCCGCGCGAGGCGCTGGTGCTGAAGACGCCGGAGGGCGACCTGTCCACCTACACGTTCAACAAGCACCACATCCGTCACCACTTCTGTGCCGTGTGCGGCATCGCACCGTTCGGGGAAGCCGCCCATCCGAAGACCGGCACGCAGATGGCGGCGGTGAACGTGCGTTGCCTGCCGGAGGTGGACCTGGCTTCGCTGACGGTCGTGGCGTACGACGGAGCTGCGCTGTGAGCTTGCCGGGCATGCTGCGGATGGCCGTGGTGGTGCTGGCCGCGGGCGGTGCGCTGGCGGGATGCGCCAAGCAGGAGAGTGGCAGCCGGCCGCGTGCCGCGCTGGTCATGAAATCCTCCGCAGGCGAGTTCCTGGCCTACGAACACGACGTCACGCTGCGACTGGAGGCGGAGCGGATCCCCGCGCGCGTACAGGCGCTGCAGGAGGCTTGTCTGCGCAAGCAGCACGGCGACTGCACGGTACTGGAGGTAAGCCAGCGCGGAGGCGACGAGCCTCGCGGCATGCTCATGGTCCGGATCGTGCCGTCGGGGGTCGAACCGCTGATCGCGGCCGCCAGCGAGGGCGCCGACCTGGGTGACCGCAGTACGCGCGCGGAAGATCTGGCGGAAGCGGTGCGCGACAACGCGTTGACGCGCTCCCGGTTGCAGAAGGAGTTGTCCGGTCTGCAGGCGTTCCAGCAGCGCCGCGACCTCTCGGTGGCGGACATGATCGCGCTGTCGCAGCAGGTCTCGAAGCTGGAGGCGCAGGTGGAGGCAGCCGACCAGGAAGCCGCGCAACAGCAGCGCAGGATCCAGACGCAGAAGCTGTCGTTGCGTTTCGAAACGCCGGGCGGAGAGAGCGGTCGCGGCGAAATCCGGCAAGCCGTCCGTGATTTCTTCTCGACGCTGGCCAGCGGCACCGCGTGGACGATCCGCGCCGTCGCATTCCTGATCCCCGTGCTGATCGTGCTTGCGATCCTGGTCGCGGGATGGCGCCGGTTGCGCCGACGCCGCACGTGATCGCTCCGCTGCGCTTGCCGTGTTACGGCACGGCAGGCGCGGCGCGGCCGAGGAAATCGTCCGGCATTGGCGGCAGCGGCGTACGTTCGTCGCGTGCCTCTTCCTTCAGCCAGTCGATGAAGGCCTGTGCGGCGGCGCTGGGCGGCCGGTGCGCCGGATGCACGGCGTAGTAGGCGAAGCGGGCTTTCAGCGCGGGGCCGGGTAGCCGCACCAGTTCGTAGCGCTGCAGGTACGGTTGCGCCACGTGGCGACGCGCCAGTGCCGCGCCCACGCCGTAGACGGCGGCGCGCATCGCATCGGTGCTGTCGTTGAAGCTGTGCATCGGCGGCAGGCGCAGGCCACGCACGCCGGCGGCGCGGAACCAGTCGCGCCAGCCCTGCAGGGCCAGGTCGGTGACCAGCGGCAACTGCGCGATCTGGCGCGGCGCCTGCACCGCATCGAGTCCGGGCAGCGCGGGCGAGGCGACCGGGAACAGTTCGTCGTCCATCAGGTGATGCGACGTCAGTCCGGTCCATTGGCCGGGACCATGGCGGATGCCGAGTTCGGGGCCGTCGTCGTCGAAACGGGTCAGCGCGATGCCGGTGTCCACGTGCAGGCGCACATGCGGATGGCGCGCGCAGAAACGGGGTAGCCGCGGCAGCAGCCAGCAGTACGCCAGCGAGTGCAGCGTGGTGATGCGCAGGGTCGCGATCCTGCCGGCCAGCCGCAGGTGCGAGGCGACGGCATCGATGTCGCCGAGTGCCGCATTGGCGGCGTCGGCCAGCTGCCGCCCTTCGGCGGTGAGCTTCACCCCGCGCGCATGGCGCTGGAACAGCACCACCCCGAGCAGTCCCTCCAGCTTGCGCACGTGGTGGCTGACCGCGCTGGCGGTGAGGTGCAGTTCGTCGGCCGCGTGGGCGAAGTTCTGGTGGCGTGCGGCGGCGGCGAAAACACCCAGGGCGGGCAGCAGGGCGGGGCGCAGGCTCATGGTCGTTCCAGACACAAGCGAGATTTGTGGCTTGCCCGCATGCTACGCGCTTGTGGGCGCCCCCGGGTGGTCCAGAATGGCCGCAGGCACGAACGAGGGCTGCCGCGATGGCGCAGGGAGACAGCATGGCTATGACACCTCCGCAAGCGCTGGAGCGCGACTGGCGCACCCCGCTGGAGTTGCTGGTGCTCGGTGCGATCTGGGGCAGTTCGTTCCTCTTCATGCGCATCGCCGCCAATCCGTTCGGCCCGTTCGCGCTGGTCGAGGTGCGGCTCGCGCTGGGCGCCCTGGTCCTGCTACCGTTCCTGTGGCGCGAGCGCGCGCATTTCCGTGCCGGTATGTGGCCGAAGCTGGCGATCATCGGCGCGATCAACTCGGCGATCCCGTTCCTGCTGTTCGCGTGGGCCGCGCAACGTTCGCCGGCCGCGATCGGCGCGATCTGCAACGCGATGACGGTGCTGTTCGCCGCAATGGTCGGCTTCCTGTTCTTCGGCCAGAAGATCGGTACGCGCCGCGCGCTGGCGCTGCTGGTCGGCTTCATCGGCGTCGTCGTGCTGGCGACCAGCAAGGCCGGCGGATTGAGTGTCGGTGGCGCGGTCATCGCGGGTTCGACCGCCGCGCTGCTGTACGGCGTCGGCGTGAACCTGGTGCGCAAACACTTGGCCGGCATCCCACCCGCGGCAGCGGCCGCCGCCACGCTCAGCTGCGCGGCCCTGCTGGTGCTGCCGTTCGCGGCGACGCACTGGCCCACGCATGCGATCAGTGCGGGCGCGTGGGGCGCCGCCATCGCCATCGGCGTGGTCTGCACCGGTTACGCCTTCCTGCTGTACTACCGCCTGATCCACCGTATCGGCCCCGCGCGTGCGGCGACGGTGACCTATCTGGTGCCGCTGTTCGGCGCCGGCTTCGCCTGGCTGTTCCTCAATGAGCCGGTGACGCCGGCGATGCTGGCGGCGGGTGCGCTGATCCTGGGCAGCGTGGCGGTGAGCCAGCGGGCGGCGTGACGATTGTTGTGGGAGCGACGTCAGTCGCGATCACGGCGTCATGGCAGCGTCATCGCGACTGACGTCGCTCCCACAGGAAGATCAACGACTCAGCGCTTCGCTTCACGCACCGGCAGGGGCACGTTGCACAGGTCGATGTGGCCGGCCGTCCGCACGTACCAGTCGTCGCGACGATTGCGACGCGCTTCGGTGGCGGCGGCAAAGGTCTTGGAATCCGTACGCAGTACCTGCAGCGGCACGCGTTCGCTTTCCGGGACGTCGCGGGCCAGGCGGATGGCGGTGATCGGCGTGCGCTGCTCGGCGTTCTCGTAGAAACCCATCGGTTCCGGGCCGCGCGGGATCGCGCTGAGCAGTTCCATGCCCTTCACCACGCGGCCGACAAGGGTGATGTTGCGGTCGAGCTGGCGCGGCGACTGTCCGGTGACCACGTACAGCTCGCTGCCGTTGCTGCTGTCCGGTGGGCCGCCGCGGCCGGCGCCCAGCGCGCCGTAACAGTGCGCAAGCCAGGCTTCGCCGGCCTTCCGGTCGCGGGCCGCGGGAAAGCCATCGACGAAACCCACCTGCCGCGCCCAGCCGTCCACGTCTGGCAGGCGGGTGAAGTTCAGTCCAGCTGCCTTGCGCGCGAACTCGGCCGGCAACTTCGTCTTCGCCGTGCCGAGCGACTTGGCCTTGGCGGCGTCTTCCGCATCGGCATCGCCGAACTGCACGACGAAGTTGTCGTGCGAGCGGTAGATGCCCAGGCCGTTCCAGAAACCTTCGTGCGCGAGCGTGCGGATGTTGGCGACGTGCTCGGGCGCGAACGCCGGTGCCAGCTCGATCACCACGCGGCCGCCGGGCACGTCCATGTACAGCGTGTTCGCGGGATCCAGCGTGCGCCAGTCGGCGTCCGGCGAAGCGTCGAGGATGTCCTTGGCCGTCAGCGGCTTCGGCGGTTCGGCCGCATGGGCGACGGGGAGGGCGAGCAGGCAGGCGAGCAGCAGCGGCAGACGGCGCATGGACACTCCGGGGCACGGGATGCCCCGATTGTAGTGCGCCTGGCGTGCGGGTAGCCGGCCCCGGGCTACGGAGCCGTGGCCGATCAGGTCTTGTAGTTCTTCGCGCGGTTGATGCCCAGCGCGATCAGCGTGCCCAGCGCGCCGGACAGCAGGTAGGCGCCCAGCCACGACAGGCCGAAGTTGGCGCACAGGCCCAACGCGACCAGCGGGGCGAAGCCGGCGCCGATCAGCCACGCCAGGTCGGAGGTCAGCGCTGCGCCGGTGTAGCGGTAGCGGCGGCCGAAGTTGGCGGTGACCGCGCCCGCGGCCTGGCCGTACGACAGGCCGAGCAGGGCGAAGCCGATCAGGATGAAGGCGCCTTGGCCGACCGGACCGCCTTCCATCAGCGTGGGCGCGAAGCCGCTGAACATCGCGATGCCGACGGCCAGGCCGCCGAGCGTGCGCGCACGGCCGACGCGGTCGGCGATCAGCCCCGACACCACGATGGCACCGGCGGCGATGAACGCGCCAAGGATCTGCACCAGCAGGAAGCTGACGACCGACTGCTGCGAATACAGCAGGATCCACGACAGCGGGAAGATGGTGACGATGTGGAACAGCGCATAGCTGGCGAGCGCGGCGAACGCGCCGATCACCACATGGCGGCCCTTGGCCTGGAACAGCTCGCGGATCGGCGTGGGTTCCAGTTCCAGCTCGCCCATCTTGTCCTGATACTCGTCCGCGACCACGATGCGCAGTCGCGCGAACAGCGCCACCACGTTGATCGCGAAGGCGACGAAGAACGGATAGCGCCAGCCCCAGGTCAGCAGGTCGGCTTCTTCCAGGCTGGCGTAGAGGAAGGCGAACACGCCGGCGGCGACGATGAAGCCGACCGGTGCGCCCAGCTGGCCGAGCATGGCGTACCAGCCGCGGCGTTCTTTCGGTGCATTCAAGGCGAGCAGCGACGGCAGGCCGTCCCACGAACCGCCCAGCGCCAGGCCCTGCAGCACGCGCAGGATGGCCAGCAGCACGATCGAGACCACGCCCAGCGAGCCGTAGCCCGGCAGGAACGCGATGCCCGCCGTGGCGGTGCCCAGCAGGAACAGCGACACGGTCAGCTTGAGCCCGCGGCCCCAGCGCGACTGGATCTTCATGAACAGCATGGTGCCGAACGGACGCGCGACGAACGCCAGCGCGAACAGCGCGAACGACCACAGCGTGCCTTCCAGGCGATCCACGAACGGGAAGAACACCGACGGGAAGATCAGCGCCGAGGCGATGCCGAAGACGAAGAAGTCGAAGTATTCGGACGCGCGCCCGATCACCACGCCGACGGCGATCTCGCCCGGGGCGACATCGGCATGGGCCTTGGTGCCATGGTCGTGGGTGGAAGTCGTGGGGCTGATGGACGCCATGGGAACGGGGCTGCCGGGTCGGACCAGGGGAAAGGTACGCCCATAGGGTCGCAGACCGCACCCGCCGTCGCGATAGGACAAAACGTCCAATACTCCGCGCGGGGCCGGCCGACTACATTGATCCAGATCAATTTGTAAGCCCCACGCCCATGTCCCTCATGCGCAGAGCCCTGCAGGCCGCCGTGGCGATCTCCGCCGCCGCCGTGCTGTCGGGGTGCAACCTGCAGGTCCTCAATCCCGCCGGCGACATCGCCGCCCGCCAGGGCAATCTGATCCTGGTGGCGACGGCGCTGATGCTGATCGTGATCATCCCGGTGATCGCGCTGACGTTCTGGTTCGCCTGGCGCTATCGCGCGTCGAACACGCAGGCCACCTACAAGCCCGACTGGGACCATTCCACGCAGCTGGAACTGGTCATCTGGGGTGTGCCGCTGCTGATCATCATCGCGCTGGGCGCGGTGACCTGGATCGGTACGCACCTGCTGGATCCGTACCGTCCGCTGGGCCGCATCGCCGAGGGGCGACCGGTGCCGGAAGAGGTCAAGCCGCTGGAAGTGCAGGTGGTCGCACTCGACTGGAAGTGGCTGTTCGTCTATCCGGAGTACGGCGTCGCTTCGGTCAACCAGATGGCGGCGCCGGTCGACCGTCCGATTACCTTCCGCCTGACCTCGTCGTCGACGATGAACGCGTTCTACGTGCCGGCGCTGGCGGGCATGATCTACACGATGCCGGCGATGGAGACCAAGCTCCACGCGGTGATGAACAAGGAAGGCGATTACGAGGGCTTCTCGTCGCACTACAGCGGCGAAGGCTTCTCGCACATGCGCTTCCGTTTCCATGCGCTGTCCGATGCCGGCTTCGACCGCTGGATCGAAGAGGCACGCGCCGACGGCAAGGCGCTGACCCGCGCCGAGTACCTGCAGCTCGAAGTGCCCAGTTCCCGCGAGGCGGCGCGCCTGTATGCGTCGGTCGATCCGGGTCTGTTCGATGCGGTGGTCAATCGCTGCGTCGATACCGACCGCCTGTGCATGGACCAGATGATGGCCTATGACGCGATGGGCGGACGTGGCCTGGACAGCACCGACCCGTTGCAGCGTCCGCGCCGCGGCAACCTCGCAAGCGGTCCCTTCGTGCGTTCCGACCTCTGCACGGTCGAGACCGCGCAAGCGGCGGCCCGCGTTTCACCCGTTCCGACCGCTGGCGGCCTGAAAGCGCCCTGACGCGCCCTGCCGCCACACCCCTGGATACACCGGATTCGCCCGATGGCTTTTGATACCAGCACCGTCACGCACTCTCCGATCACCGGTCGTCTGGCCTGGGACGCGATTCCCATGCTGCACGACCCGATCATCGCCGCGACCTTCATCGGCACCTGCCTCGGTGGCCTTGCGCTGCTTGCGGTGATCACCCGATACAAGCTGTGGGGCTGGCTGTGGCGCGAGTGGTTCACCAGCATCGACCACAAGAAGATCGGCATCATGTACATGGTGCTGGGCCTGGTGATGCTGCTGCGCGGCTTCGCCGACGCCATCATGATGCGCCTGCACCAGGCGATGGCCTTCGGCGACAACATGGGCTACCTGCCGCCGCACCACTACGACCAGATCTTCACCGCCCACGGCGTGATCATGATCTTCTTCGTGGCCATGCCGCTGGTCACCGGCCTGATGAACTACCTGGTGCCGCTGCAGATCGGCGCGCGCGACGTGGCGTTCCCGTTCCTCAACAACTTCAGCTTCTGGATGACCACTGCCGGTGCGGTGCTGGTCATGCTGTCGCTGTTCCTGGGCGAGTTCTCGACGTCCGGTTGGCTGGCGCTGTCCAACCTGGGCAACCAGGATCCCGGGGTGGGACTCGACTACTACATCTGGGCGCTGCAGATAGCCGGCGTCGGCACCTTGTTATCGGGCGTCAACCTGCTGGTGACCATCCTGAAGATGCGCGCGCCCGGCATGGGCATGATGAAGATGCCGGTGTTCACCTGGACGGCGCTATGCACCAACGTGCTGATCGTGGTGTCGTTCCCGGTGCTGACCGCGGTGCTGGTGCTGATGACGCTGGACCGCTACGTCGGCACGAACTTCTTCACGACGGACTTGGGCGGCAACGCCATGCTGTACGTCAACCTGATCTGGATCTGGGGCCACCCGGAGGTCTACATCCTGATCCTGCCGCTGTTCGGCGTGTTCTCGGAGATCGTATCCACGTACTCCGGCAAGCGCCTGTTCGGCTACTCGTCGATGGTGTACGCCACGGTCTGCATCACCGTGCTGTCGTACCTGGTGTGGCTGCACCATTTCTTCACCATGGGCTCGGGCGCCAGCGTCAACTCGTTCTTCGGCATCACCACGATGATCATCTCGATCCCGACGGGCGCGAAGATCTTCAACTGGCTGTTCACCATGTACCGCGGCCGCATCCGCTTCGAAGTGCCGATGCTGTGGACGATGGGCTTCATGGTCACCTTCGTGGTCGGCGGCATGACCGGCGTGCTGCTGGCGGTGCCGCCGGCGGACTTCGTGCTGCACAACAGCCTGTTCCTGGTCGCCCACTTCCACAACGTCATCATCGGTGGCGTGGTGTTCGGCCTGTTCGCCGCGATGACGCACTGGTTCCCGAAGGCGTTCGGCTTCAAGCTCGACGACTTCTGGGGCAAGGTCTCGTTCTGGTTCTGGCTGGCCGGCTACTGGTTCGCGTTCACCCCGCTGTACGTGCTGGGCCTGATGGGCGTGACCCGCCGCATGAGCCACTTCGACGATCCGTCGCTGCAGATCTGGTTCCAGATCGCCGCGTTCGGTGCAGTGCTGGTGGCGATCGGCATCGCCGCGTTCCTGTTCTGCATCTACATCAGCTTCCGCCGCCGCGAACAGCTGCGCGACCACACCGGCGACCCGTGGCATGGCCGCACGCTGGAGTGGTCGACGTCCTCGCCGCCGCCGGACTACAACTTCGCCTTCACTCCGGTCGTGCACGACACCGATGCGTGGACGGACATGAAGCAGCGCGGGTTCGAGCGTCCGACCAGCGGCTTCAAGGCCATCCACATGCCGCGCAACACCGGTGCCGGCGTGATCCTGTCGGTGTTGAGCACGCTGTGCGGTTTCGCGATGATCTGGCATGTCTGGTGGCTGGCGGGCGTGTCGCTGCTGGCGACGATCGTCTACGCAATCTGGCACAGCTTCGACCGTGACCGCGATTACTACATCCCGGCCGACGAGGTCGCCAGGACCGAGCAGGCGCGCACCGCACAGCTGGAGCAGGTCCATGTCTGAGGCCATCGCACTGAACCGGCCCGACGGCTCGCCGGTGTTCCTCGACATCGAGGGCAAGCATCATCCAGAGAACGGCACGCTGCTGGGGTTCTGGATCTACCTGCTCAGCGATCTGATGATCTTCGGCAGCCTGTTCGCCACCTTCGGCGTGTTCTCGGGCAGCTACGCCGCCGGTCCGTCGGGCCGTGACCTGTTCTTCCCGAACCTGCACCTGATCGCGATCAACACCGCGATCCTGCTGGTGTCGTCGATCACCTACGGCTTCGCCATGCTGGCGATGATGAAGCGCAACAGCCGCGCCACGATCGGCTGGCTGCTGGTCACCGGGCTGCTGGGCCTGGGCTTCCTGGCGATCGAGATCTACGAGTTCCACCACCTGATCCACATCGGGGCCGGCCCGCAGCGCAGCGCGTTCCTGTCGGCGTTCTTCACGCTGGTCGGCACGCACGGCCTGCACGTGCTGTTCGGCGTCGTCTGGCTGGTCGTACTGTGCTTCCAGGTGCGCAAGTGGGGCCTCAACCGGACCACCACGCGCCGCATCGCCTGCCTCTCGATGTTCTGGCACTTCCTCGACGTCGTCTGGATCGGCGTCTTCACCTTCGTCTACCTGATGGGCGTGCAGTGATGAGCCATCCTTCCTCCGATTCGCACCACGACGACTTCCTCGAGGACGGCATTCCGCACGTCAGCGTGAAGGAGTACGTGACCGGTTTTGTGCTGTCGGTCATCCTGACCGCGATCCCGTTCTGGCTGGTGATGGGCAAGGTACTGCCGACGCCCGCCATCACGACGCTGGTGATCCTGGCCTTCGCCATGGTCCAGGTGGTGGTGCACATGGTCTATTTCCTGCACATGAATCCGAAGTCGGAAGGCGGCTGGAACCTGTTCGCGCTGATCTTCACCGCGGTCCTGCTCGTCATCGTGCTGATCGGCACCCTGTGGGTCATGCACAACATGAACACCAACATGATGCCCGGCACGCACGACATGCATCAGATGCAGGAAGCGGCGCAGAGCCTGCCGTGACCGATCCGGCCGCCGCGATCCCGCCCCATGTGCCGCGCAGGCGGTGGCGGGTCGCGTTCGGCGCGCTGCTGACCGTCGCCTTCTGCGGATTCGTCGCGCTGGGCGTCTGGCAACTGCAGCGGATGGCGTGGAAGCACGACCTGATCGCCCGCGTCGACGCCCGCATCCATGCGAAGGCCGTGCCTGTGCCCGCGCCCGCGCAGTGGCCGGCGATCACCGAGGCGGCCGACAGCTATCGGCGTGTCGCGGTGACAGGGCGCTTCGTGCCTGACAGTGAAGCGCGCACGCAGGCGGTCACCGAGCTCGGTGGCGGCTTCTGGGTGCTGCAGCCCTTGCAGACCGATGAAGGCGACTACGTGCTGGTGAACCGGGGGTTCGTACCGATTGGTGGCACCGTCGCGCCAGCGCCGGCAGACCGCGTGGCGGTGGAAGGCCTGCTGCGCATCAGCGAGCCGGAGGGCGGCTTCCTGCGCCACAACGTGCCGGACCAGGATCGCTGGTACTCCCGCGACGTCGCCGCCATCGCGCGGAAGCAGGAATTGCCTGCCGGGCAGGTTGCGCCGTTCTTCATCGATGCCGACCGCGACCAGGCCTCCCGGGAGTGGCCGCGTGGCGGCATGACGGTGGTGAAATTCCGCGATTCGCACCTGTCCTATGCGCTGACCTGGTTCGGCATGGCCGTGCTGACGCTGCTGGCGGGCGGCTATGTGGTCGCGTCGGAGCGCCGATTGCGCCATGATCGGCGCCGGAAAGGCACGCACCCCGATCATGCACGCACCCACGAGCCAGGATGAGGTTGCCGGTAGCGCACGCAGGATCTTTGCGGTGAGCAATTCCCGCGACCGCGCAGGCGTTCGCAACATGCAGCAGCTGATCCAGCTGCGCTGGATCGCCGTGGTGGGGCAGGTGGCCACCATCCTTGTCGTGCAGTACGGCCTGGACATCGCCCTGCCGCTGGGCCTGATGTGCGGCGTGCTGGCCGCACTCGCCGTCTTCAACCTGGTCAGCCACCTGTGGTGGCGACGCAGTGAGCAGGTGTCGAGCGTCGCATTGCTGGTGGGCCTGCTGGTCGACGTGGCGTCGCTGACGATCCAGCTTTATCTGTCCGGCGGCATCACCAATCCATTCGTCTTCCTCTACCTGCTGCAGGTCGTGCTGGGCACCGTGCTGCTGCGTGCACCGCTGAGCTGGGTGATCGCCGCGGCGGCGGCGGTGTGCGTGACCGGGCTGACGCTGGTGCGCACGCCGCTCGAACTTATGGTGGCGCCCGCGCGCGGGCTGGCCGACCACTATGTGCAGGGGCTGCTGATCTGCTTCCTGCTGATCGCGAGCCTGCTGGTGGTCTTCATCACGCGCATCGGCCGCATCCTGCGCGAGCGCGATGCACGCCTGGCGGAGCTGCGCCAGCGTGCGGCGGAAGAAGACCACATCGTCCGCATGGGCCTGCTGGCCTCGGGTGCGGCGCACGAACTGGGCACACCGCTATCCACGCTCTCGGTGATCCTAGGTGACTGGCAGCACCTGCCAACGATGGCGTCCGATGGCGAGCTGCACAACGACGTGCTGGAGATGCAGGCGCAGGTGGCGCGCTGCAAATCGATCGTCACCAACATCCTGCTCGCGGCCGGTGGGCCACGCGCCGAGGCGCCGACCGAAACCACGTTGCACGCGATGCTCGACGACCTGGCGGACGAATGGCGCGACGCGCGCAACCCGCCGTCGTTCCGTTACAGCAACCGGTGCGACGTGGATCCGGACATCGTCTCCGACGTCGGCCTGCGACAGATGGTCTTCAACGTGCTGGACAATGCACTGGAATCGTCACCGCACTGGGTGGCGATGGACGCGCGCTGCGACGGCGACATGCTGGTGATCGAGATCAGCGACGCGGGCACGGGCTTCGTGGCGGACGTCCTGCAGCGGGTGGGCACGCCCTACAACACCAGCAAGGGCCGGCCGGGCGGTGGCCTGGGGCTGTTCCTCTCGGTGAACGTCGCGCGTACGCTGGGTGGCAGCCTGACGGCGAAGAACCGGCCGCAGGGCGGTGCCATCGTCACGCTGGCGCTGCCGCTGGCGGCCATCGCGATCGAGGAGGGCGACGATGATGATGAGCAAGACTGATCGCCGGTTGCTGATCGTCGAGGACGACGCGGCATTCGCGCGCACGCTGGTCCGCTCGTTCGAACGCCGCGGTTACCAGGTGCGTCATCTCGCGGGCGAAGACGGCATGCCGGCGTTGCTGGAGGAATTCGCCCCGACCCACGCTGTCGTCGACCTCAAGCTCGCCGCCGGTGCATCCGGCCTGTCCAGCGTGAAGCACCTGCACGCGTTCGATCCGGAGATGGTCATCATCGTGCTGACCGGCTACGCGAGCATCGCGACCGCTGTGGAAGCCATCAAGCTCGGCGCCCGCCACTACCTGGCCAAGCCGTCCAATACCGACGACATCGAGGCCGCCTTCCAGCGCGCCACCGGCGACACCGACGTCGAGCTGACCGAGCGCACCACGTCGATCAAGACGCTGGAGTGGGAGCACATCCACGAGGCGCTGGCCGCCAGCGACTTCAACATTTCCGAAGCCGCCCGCCGCTTGGGTCTGCACCGGCGCACGCTGGCGCGCAAGCTCGAGAAGCGCCGGGTCAAGTAGTCGCCCCCCTCGCTACCTCCTGACGTAGCTCCGCGGCCTCCCGGCGCCCGGGGGCGGCCTCTCCGTGGGCAGCCCAAGCGTCAGAGTGACTACTGGCACATTCGCTATATCAAACTTCGTAATAGCATCGTCTCCAACCTAGCGGGGGTCCCGCAGAGGGGGAGCGATGAACGAGCCCGACATCCACCTGAAGAAGTTCCAGAAAGAGCTCAGTGCCGGCACCGTGTCGCTGGCGCTGCTGGCGGTCCTGGCCCGCGCCGGCGAGCCGCTGTACGGCTACCTGATCGCCAAGCAGCTGGAGCGCGTCGGCGACGGCGTCCTAAGCGGCAAGCAGAGCGCGCTGTACCCGGTACTGCGCAATCTGGAGGGCGGCGGGCTGCTGGACAGCTTCGTCGAACCCTCGGTAGCCGGGCCACCCCGTCGCTACTACCGCATCACCGAGGCAGGGCGGCAGACCCTGCAGTCCTGGGCCGCCGCCTGGCGTGCCACCCGCGATTCCGTCGATTCCGTGCTTGAGGGGATTCCTGCATGAACACCACCACCGCCCCGGGCAGCCGCCTGCCCACCTCCATCCCCGAATACCTGGACCAGCTGCGCGCCGCGTTGGCAGGTGCCGACAAAGCCATGATCCAGGACGCCGTCTACGACGCGGAGGAGTACCTGCGCTCGGAACTGGCGGAGAACCCCGGCAAGTCCGAAGCCGAGGTCATCGCCTCGGTCGCCGGCAGTTACGGCGCGCCGGACGAGGTCGCCGACATCTACCGCGAAACCGAGGTCACGGTCGCCAAGGCGCTGCGCCCGCCGGTGCCGCCGAAGCGCAAGTCGCTGCTCGGCCGGTTCTTCGGCGTCGCCGCCGACCCGCGCACGTACGGCGCGCTGTTCTACATGCTGCTGTCGCTGGCGACCGGTACGTTCTACTTCACCTGGGTCGTGACCGGCGCCAGCCTGTCGGCCGGTCTGCTGATCCTGATCATCGGCATTCCGCTGCTGCTGCTGTTCCTGATGTCGGTGCGGCTGCTGTCGCTGGTCGAAGGTCGCATCGTCGAAGTCCTGCTGGGTGAACGCATGCCGCGTCGGCCGCTGTACACGCAGCGCGACAAACCGTGGATGACGCGACTGAAAGAGCTGTTCACCGATGGTCGCACCTGGACCGCGATGCTGTACCTGCTGCTGCTGCATCCGCTGGGCATCCTGTACTTCTCCGTCGCCATCACGCTGCTGGCACTGTCACTGGGGCTGATCGCCGCACCTGTGGCGTTCTTCCTGCCCTACGGCTACGTGATGAATTTCGGCGACTGGAACCTCGTCACCGAGGCGCCCTGGCTGCTGCCGCTGGCGTCGGTGGTCGGCATCGTCCTGCTGTTCGCCACGCTGCATCTGGCGCGCGTGGTCGGCCTGTTCCACGGCTGGCTGGCCAAGCACCTGCTGGTGCGTATGCCGGTGGTGTGACGTCAGATGTGGGAGCGACGTCAGTCGCGAACGAAAAGGCCGCCTGCGAGGGCGGCCTTTTCATTTTGCCGGTGAGCGCGCGGCGGTGCAGGGAAAGCATCGCGACTGACGTCGCTCCCACAGGAAAGACTGCGTCAGCCCGCGTATTTGGCGATGAAGTCGCGTACCTGCGGATAGACCTGCTCGCGCCAGCGGCGGCCGCTGAAGATGCCGTAATGGCCGGCGCCCTCGACCGTCAGGTGCCTGTGGTGCGCCTTCGCGATGCCGGTGCACAGGTCGTGCGCGGCGGCGGTCTGGCCCTGGCCGGAGATGTCGTCGAGTTCGCCCTCGATGCTCATCAGCGCGGTCTTCTTGATCGCCGCAGGCGTCACCAGCTCGCCGTTGACCTTCCACTTTCCGCGCGGCAGCAGGAATTCCTGGAACACGGTGCGGATGGTGTCGAGGTAATACTCGGCCGGCATGTCGAGCACGGCGTTGTACTCGTCGTAGAACTTGCGGTGCGATTCCGCGTCCTGCTGGTCGCCCTTCACCAGGTCGGCGTAGAAATCCCAGTGCGACATGAAATGGCGGCTGGGGTTCATCGCGATGAAGCCGGCGTGCTGCAGGAAGCCGGGATACACGCGACGGCCTTCGCCCGGGTAGGGCATCGGTACCGTGTGGATGACGTTGTTCTCGAACCACGACAGCGGATTGCGCGTGGCCAGGCTGTTCACTTCGGTGGGGCTGCGGCGGGCGTCGATCGGGCCGCCCATCATCACCAGCGAACGCGGCGTGGCTTCGCCGCGCGCGGCCATCAGCGACACCGCCGCCAGCACCGGCACGGTCGGCTGGCAGACGCTGATCACGTGCAGGTTATCCGCGCCGATGTGGCGGATGAACTCTTCGACGTAGCCGACG
This sequence comes from Pseudoxanthomonas sp. PXM01, assembly GCF_014851815.1. Lineage (GTDB taxonomy): Bacteria > Pseudomonadota > Gammaproteobacteria > Xanthomonadales > Xanthomonadaceae > Pseudoxanthomonas_A. Next base: position 320,215 of record NZ_JACVAJ010000002.1, on the reverse strand, counting down.
TAATCGTCGAGGCTGAAAGCGCCTTCGCTCTCCGGCACCATGCGTGCGTCGACCCAGTCGGTCACGTAGACCTTGTGGTCGCGCAGCAGCGTGCGCACGGTGTCGCGCAGCAGGGTGGCATGGTGGCCCGACAGCGGCGCGACCACCAGCACGGTGGGATCATCCTTCAATGCCGTGATGGTGCCGGCGTCGTCGGTGTAGCGCTTGAAGCGCAACAGGCGGCAGAACGGCTTCTTGACGATCTCCTGCTCGACCACCGGCACGGTGCGGCCTTCGACCTCGACCTCGTGGATCTCCCACGCCGGCTTTTCGTAATCCTTGCCGATGCGGTAAATCAGTTCGTTGCCGGCGGCGATGCGCTCGGCGCCCGGCACGTTCGACAGCCAACTGGTGGGCGCGGAGAAGATGCGCGCGTTCGCTTCGGCCATGTAGGCCAGCGGCGCCATCCATGCGCGTCCGAGTTCGTGCAGTTGGTACAAGGTCATGGCAGTCCTGAATCCCACTTTTGGTGCGTGGTGCTGCGCCGCAGCATACCGGAAAGCCGGGGTCGCCGCGCGTAGCCTGTTCAGGTTATCGGCCGGTAGTCCGCCGCCTCCAGTACGGCGACGTCGCCCGCCAAACGCGGACCCAGCCAGCAGTGGTTGCCGATGGACTGGAAGCCCTCGCCGTTGAAGGCCTGCCGATACCACGCCGCCTTGCGGGGCTGGAAGCCGTCGTGGTCACCCTCGAACTCGTCTTCCTTCGCAAACGTCTCCAGGAACGCCACGCCGCCGCACAGTTCCGCCAGCCCGGGCAGACCGCGCTTCAGCTCGCGCGTCGGCACATAGTGCAGCACGTCCGAGCACACCAGTAGGTCGACAGGTTCACAGGGGCGCAGGTACTCGAAATCCTCGAAGCGTGCGTAGTGCAGGTTGCGCGTGCGTCCGAAACGGCGGATGGCGTACTCGCTGGCGTCGAAGCCGAGGTACTGCAGCTTCGGCCGCAGCTTCAGCAGCGGTGCGCGCCAAGCCCCTTCGCCGCAGCCGATGTCCAGCACGGTGCGGATCGGACGCTCCAGGTGGTACTCGGCCACCGCGACGGCCAGCGCCACCTTGCGCGCGAGGCGCGGGGCGCCGCCGATGTCGCCTTCGCGGTACCAGCGCTGGAAGTAGTCGGCGTCGTACTGCTTGGTCATGCGTGTGTCCGGCGTGCGGAAAGGCGGGAAGCTTACGCGATGCGGCGCGCTATCCTATGCGCCGCACGCCATCCTGCGCAGCCAGACGGAGCCAGCCGCATGTACCTGTGGGTCAAGACCTTCCACCTCGTCTTCGTCATCGCCTGGATGGCGACGGTGTTCTACCTGCCGCGCATCCTGGTCAACCTGGCAGAGACCACAGGGCAGGCCGATGTGCAGGCACGGCTGCTGCTGATGGGTCGCCGGCTGTACGGCTTCGGCCACAGCATGTTCGGGATCGCGGTGATCCTCGGCGGCGTGCTGTGGTTCCACTTCGGGATCAGCGGTGGCTGGCTGCACGCCAAGCTGACGCTGGTGGCGCTTATCCTGGCGCACTTCATCGTCACCGGCCGCTGGCTGAAGGGCGCGGCGAAGGGCAAGTCACTGCCTTCGCCGACGGCACTGAAGTGGTTCAACGAACTGCCGCTGTTCGCGTTGATCGCGGTGATCTGGCTCGTACTGGCCAAGCCGTTCTGATCCGCGTGCTCCGGCATTGGCCGGAGCCTTGTTTCTTTTACTTCTTCTCGAAGTCGACCGGCTTCGGCAACTCGACCGGCACGCCGTTCGCATCGCACGTGCCAGCGGCGCACAGGCGTGCACGCAGCGCCGGTGTCGCCTGTACGACGAAGTGGTAGATCGTGTTCTGCTCGACGGTGCCGCGTACCGCGTCGCTGCCCGGGCCGATGGCCCAGATGCCGACGTCTTCGCCGCCGTGCGACTCCGACTTCAGCGGCACCAGCGCCTCCTGCAGGTAGTCGGGGTGCTCGGTATCGACATGGCTCAGGTCGGGCCGGCCTTCCGAGGGTTCGACGCTGCTGGGCGCATGCAGGAAATGCTTCGGGCCTGCGGGCTGACGGTTGCTTGCGCCGGTGTAGCCGGGACCGTTGGCGTAGGTGAGCGTGGTGAAGGTCTGGCCATTCTGGTCGCGGGCGAGGTCGCCCGGCGTATCGTCTTCGCCTCCCTGGCCGCGCACCTTGCCGAGGATGGGGTTGCCGCGCACCGGATAGCCGACGAAGTTGAGCGTGTGCGAGTGGTCGGCGGTGACCAGGATCAGCGTGTCGTCGCGCGAGGTCGCATCCACTGCTGCCTGCACGGCGTCCGACATCGCGACGGTCTCGTCGAGGGCGCGGTAGGCGTTGCCGTAGTGGTTGGCGTGGTCGATGCGCGCGCCTTCCACCAGCAGCACGAAGCCTTCCTGGTTGTGCGACAGGTTGCGGATGGCGACGCGCGTCAGTTCGGCCAGCGATGGCTCGCCCTGGGCGTCCTTGCGGCGATCGTGCTCGAACTGCATGTGGTCGTATTCGAACAGGCCGAGCAGTTGCGGTGCGTTGGCCGCCGCCTCCAACTGCTGCGTGTTCCATACGTAGGCACCCTGCGGATGCGCCTGCTGCCACTCGGCGACGAGGTTGCGGCCGTCCAGGCGCTGGCCGACCTTGTCGTCCTCTTCGGGATCACGCACGTCGATCGGCAGGAATTCGCCGCGACCGCCACCCAGCGCGACGGTGGGGCCATGGCCGAAACGCGCTGCGGTCAGCAGCTGCTGCGCGATGTCCTTGCAGCCCGCCTCGATGGCTTCGGGCGGCAGGTCGGTGTCGTTTTCCCAGTCGCGGTGCGAGACGTGCGCATACGTCGCCGCAGGCGTAGCGTGGGTGATGCGCGCGGTGGTGACGATGCCGGTGGACAGGCCCGCACTGTCGGCGAGCGTCAACCAGCTGAGCAGGTCCTTGCTGCCGTCGGGCGTGCATTCGCCCTTGTGGCCCGCCGACACGCCGATGGCGCCCATGTGCGACTTTACGCCGGTGGCGACCGCGGTCATCGTGCCGGCGGAGTCGGGCGTCTGCGAGTCGGTGTTGTAGGTCTTGCTGAAGGCGGTGTGCGGGAAGCGCTCCCAGCTCAGCAGGTTCTCTTCGCCGGGCGTGCCCTTGCGCTGGCCTTCGAAGATGCGCGCCGCAGCCACGGTGGTCAGGCTCATGCCGTCGCCGAGGAACACGATGACGTTCTTCGCGCGGCCCTGCATCGCACCGTTCGCGGCGGCCTTCGCCGCACCATTCCGATACCACCACTGGGGTGTTTCACCCTGCGGGTGCGCGACCGGCGGGACGTCGACGTGGAGCGCGGAAGCCGGGGAGGGCGAGATGCTGGCGCAACCGGCCAGTGCAGTGAGCAGGGTCATGCCGACGAGCGGCGAAACGAAAGAACGCAAGGGCATGGCAAACGGGGGGAATGATGGACGCGCCATTATGACGCCAGCGCAGTGTCCTGTTCATGACACCCGGCATTCCGCGTGAAGGCTCGCTGCACGAGGGGCCTTGGGCTAAGGTGTCGCGTCCGCTTATGTGAGTCGTCTGGATGAAGCTGGTCTCGGCCTGGTTGAAGATCCCGTTCTGGCAGCGCGTCGTCGCCGGCTTCGTGCTGGGTGCGCTCGCGGGCTGGCTGATGGGGCCGGCCGCGGGCGTCTGGCTCAAGCCGCTGGGCGACCTGTACGTCACGCTGATCAAGATGATCGCGGTGCCGCTGGTGTTCTTCGCGGTGATCAACGCGGTCTCCAGCCTGCATGGGCAGAAGTCGGTGGCCGCGCTCGGTGGACGCACCTTCATGTGGTTCGCCATCACGGCTGCGCTCGCGGTCTGCGTGGGCCTGGCGGTGGGCTGGATTGTGCAGCCCGGCAAGGGAATCACGGGCCTGATGACCGCGCCGGACTATCAGGTGCGCGAAGTCCCCACGCCCGTGCAGGTGCTGCTGGACATCGTGCCGGCCAATCCGTTCAAGGCGCTGACCGACGGCAAGATCCTTCAGGTGATCTTCTTCGCCGGCCTGCTCGGGTTCGCGCTGGTCAAGCTGGGTGAGCGCAGCGCCGGCCTGCGCAAGTTGGCCGGCGAGGCCAGCGACACGATGGTGCAGGTCACACGCTTCGTGCTGGAAATGACCCCGATCGGCACGTTCGGCCTGATCGGCAGCCTGGTCGGTACCTATGGGTTCGAAAAGTTGCTGCCGCTGGGCAGCTACATCGGTGCGCTGTACGTCGCCTGCGCGCTGCACATCGTTGTGGTCTACGGCAGCCTGCTGCTGGCGCATGGCCTGAATCCGTGGAAGTTCTTCCGCGGCGCCGCGCCGGGCATGCAGGTGGCGTTCGCCAGTTCGTCCAGCTTCGCCTCGATGCCGGTGGCACTGCGCAGCGTCACCCACAATCTGGGCGTGGACAAGGATTACGCCGCGTTCGCCGTCCCGCTCGGTGCGAGCATCAAGATGGATGGCTGCGGGGCGATCTATCCCGCACTGACCTCGGTGTTCGTGGCGCAGTATTTCGGCCTGGACCTGTCGGTCAACCAGTACTTCCTGATCCTGCTGGCCTCGGTGCTGGGCAGCTTCGGCACGGCCGGCGTGCCGGGCACGGCGACGGTGATGGTCACCGTGGTGTTGACCGCAGCCAACCTGCCGCTGGAAGGCATCGGCCTGCTGGTGGCGATCGACCGCATCCTCGACATGATGCGCACGATGACCAACGTCACCGGCCAGATGCTGGTGCCCGTCCTGGTGGCGAAGGAAACCGGCCTGCTGGATCGCGAGGTCTATGAGCGGGCGTCCAGCAACGTGGGTCTCGCGGATGAAGCCGCTCCGTCGCCATGAGTGACGCCCGGACGATCGAACTGGTCGCCTCGTTTCCCGACGCAACGACCTATCGCCGTCTCCGCATCGAAACCGGCCTGTCGCCCAAGTCGCCCGAAGCCGCCGAGCGCGGCCTGGCGAACACGCTGTACGGCGTCAGCCTGGTGAAGGCGGGCGAGGTCATCGGCATGGGACGGCTGGTCGGCGACAACGGCACGGTGTTCGTCGTCGTGGACATCGCCGTGCAACGGGAGCACCAAGGCCAGGGACTGGGCAGGCGCATCATGGCGGCGCTCGATGCCTGGCTGCGCGCCAACGCGCCGCCCTCGGCCTACGTCATGCTGGTTGCGGACGGAGGAGCGAAGCACCTCTATGCGCAGTTCGGTTTTGCCGACACGGCGCCCGCGTCGATCGGCATGGCCTATGTCGCGCGCGGACCCGGCGCCGACCGCTAGGCGCTGGCCTCGCGCGTGCCGCGCGACACCCACCAGGCGAACACCGCCGCGGTGACGAACATCAGCAGGCTGTAGACCGCCGCCGGTACCGAGACGGTCGGGTTCTGCAGCACGTTGAGCGCAATGAAGATCGCCAGCGTGCCGTTGTGGATGCCGATCTCCATCGCGATGGCGATGGCCTGCTTCTTCGGCAGCCGCAGCGCCAACGGTGCGGCGTAGCCGAAGCCCATGCTGGCGAGGTTGAACAGCAGGCAGGCCAGGCCGACGATGGCGAAGTAGCTGGTCAGCGTCTTCCACTCCTGCGCGACTGCGGCCACCACCAGCAGGGCGAGCACCAGCACGGAGAGCAGGCGGATCGGCTTCTCGGCCCGCGCGGCGAAGCCGGGCGCCTTCGCGCGTAGCAGCATGCCGATGGCCACGGGCAACAGGATGATCGCGGCGACCTCGACCACTTTCTTGGTCGGTGGTGGGACGTACTGGCCGGCGCCGAGGAAATACTCCAGCGACAGGTTGAGGATCACCGGCAGCGTCAGCAGGCACAGCAGGCTGTTGATCGCGGTGAGCGTGATGTTCAGGGCCACATCGCCGCGGGCGAGGTGGCTGTAGATGTTGGCGGTGGCGCCACCAGGTGAGGCGGCCAGCAGCATCAGGCCCACGGCGAGTTCGGCAGGCAGGCCGAATCCGATCGCCAGGCCGAACGCCACCCATGGCAACACCAGCGTCTGCAGCACGAGGCCGATCAGGACGGCGCGCGGATAGCGTGCGACGCGACGGAAATCCTCCAGCGTCAGGCCCAGTCCCAGCCCGAGCATGATGATGCCCAGGGCCAACGGGAGCATCAGATTGGTCAACAGTGAAGCCTGCATCGCGTACGACTCCCCTTCGGCGCAACGGTCAGGTGATGCGCGAAGATCGACGCGCCCCCGGAGAATGGCGGCAACGCGCCGCTCGACGCAAGCTGCGGCGCACCGCGATCACCGGAAAACACGAAGGCCGCACGAGGCGGCCTTCCTTTGGTGCAGCACCGGCGTGCGGCGCGTTACATCGCGACGCGGCGGCCGCTCAGGTAGCGGTTGGCCCAATAGCCGGTGATCAGGCTGTCCACGCGAACGTCCTTGCCGCTGCTCGGCGAATGCAGGAAGCGGCCTTCACCGACATAGATGCCGACATGGTTGATGCGGCCCTTCAGACCGAAGAACACCAGGTCGCCCTGGCGCAGTTCGTCGCGTGCAGCGACCAGTTCCGCGTCGGCCTTGGAGGCCATGTCGCGGGACACGCGCGGCAGTTCGATGCCCAGTGCGGTGCGGAAGACGTAGCCGACCAGGCCACTGCAGTCGAAGCCGCTGTCGGGTGAGGTGCCGCCCCAGCGGTACGGTGTGCCCATCAGCGCGAGCGCGCGCTGCAGGACGGCCTGGACCTTGCCACCCTGCTGTTCCTGCGAGACCACACCTTCCTTGCTCAGGTCGTACGCGGCCAGCAGCTTGCTGATGTCGCCGGCCACCATCGCCGAACGGTCGACCAGCGGCAGCGTGTCGCTGGCCGCCAGGCGCGGGAGCAGGGCGGAGAGCGTCGCGGTGGCGGCTTCGGCTGCCTTTTCCTTGACGCTGGTGATGACGGGTTTGCTGGCCGGTGCCGGCGTGGTCGCCACGACATCGGGCGAGGCCGGGATTGACGCCGCGTCGACGTCGGCAGGCGCAGTCTGGGCCTGCACGACGGACGCCATGGCGCACAGGCCAAGGCTGATGAGGAATCGGGAAACCCTCCGCGGCAGGCGGTGGGTGGCGGCTGGCTGGCCTGTCGGCAGGTCGTCGGTCGTCACGCGCGGGTAGGGTTTAACAAGTCAGGGGCGATAATGCCGGCTGATCGGCCCGATTTGGTTCATAAATCGTTATTTATTCGTTAAGCGTGAATGTTCGCTGTCACAGACTTGACCGAATCCTAACGAAGCACGCGTTTCGCGCCGCTGTAATGGTCCCGCCAGTAGGGACCGTCGAGATGGTCCAGCCGGACTGTCCCTCCGGTGCTGGGGGCGTGGACGAAGCGGCCTTCCCCCACATAAATGCCGACGTGGGTGACGTTGCCCTTGCTGCCGAAGAACACCAGGTCGGCCGGTGCCAGGCGGCGTGGCTCGATCTTTGGCCCTTGCACCTGCGCCAGCTCGCGCGAGGTGCGCGGCAGGCGCAGATCCAGCATGTCCCGGTACACGTAGGTCACCAGGCCGCTGCAGTCGAAGCCCGATTCCGGTGTGTTGCCGCCGTAGCGGTAGGGCGTGCCAACCAGGCCGATCGCGCGCATCAGGACGGAGGTGGCGGCGGCCGGATCATCGGCCTCCACCACCGGCCAGTCGCGTTGGCTGGGTGGGGGCGATGGCTTGTGAGCCTGTGGCTTGGAGCCGCCGCAGCCGGCCAGCGCCAGCAGGCCGGCGCAGAGCAGGGACAGGCCCCAGGGCCGAAGTGGCGCGGGCGCGGGCAAGCCGGGATAATGTCGGGCCTTCATCGCGGCGCATCTTCGCCGCATTCCCTTGCGGCCGACAAGCCGCGCCTGTCCTGCCGCCTGGTAGGCCCCGTCCAGAGTCCCGCATGAAAATCGCAAAAGACAGCGTCGTCCGTTTCCACTACACCGTGTCCGAAGCCGGCCAGGAGCCGATCGAAAGCTCGAAGGACCGTGAGCCGCTGGCGATCCTGATCGGCCACGGCAACATCATCCCGGGCCTGGAAAACGCCATGCAGGACCGCGAAGCCGGCGAGAGCTTCGGCGTGGACGTGGCGGCGGCCGATGCCTACGGCGAGCGTCGCGACGGCCTGAGCCAGCGCGTGCCCAAGAAGCATTTCGGCAACCAGCGCCTGGTGCCGGGCCAGCAGGTCGTGCTGCAGACCAACTTCGGTCCGCGCGCGGTGACCATCCAGAAGGTCGGCATGAGCGTGGTGGACGTGGACCTCAACCACCCGATGGCCGGCAAGGATCTGCACTTCGACGTGGAGATCGTGGAAGTGCGCGAAGCCAGCGCCGAAGAACTCGAGCACGGCCACGTGCACGGCGACGGTGGCCACCACCACTGAGCCGCACGACATCGTGTGATCCGGACGGCCCGCGCAAGCGGGCCGTTTCTTTTGGCACGCAGGAGGCGGCAGCACACGTGGTCTAATCGGACGGACCAACTCGGGGGAAAGGAATGACGGCGACGATCACGGAGAACCTGGCACCGATCGCGGTGACCGAACGCATAGAAGCGATGGACGTCCTGCGTGGATTCGCGCTGCTGGGCATCCTGCTGATGAACCTGGAAGGTTTCGTGGGGCCGGTGATGGCCTCCGGCAGCGGGTTGGATCCGGCGCTCACCGGCATGGACCGCACTGTCGACCTGCTTATCTACGTGCTGGTGCAGGGCAAGTTCTATACGCTGTTCTCGCTGCTGTTCGGCATGGGGTTCGCCGTGATGTCGCAGCGCGCCGAGCAGGCGGGGCGCCCGTTCGCCGGCGTGTACTGGCGCCGCGGACTGGTGCTGCTCTGCATCGGCGTGATCCACGCGCTTTTCATCTGGGCGGGCGACATCCTGATGATGTACGCGCTGTGCTCGTTCCTGCTGCTGGCGTTCCGCACGTTGCCATACCGCTGGTATGTGGGGATGGGACTGGTGGCCTACGTGATGCCGATCGGGTTCATGTACCTGATGGGGGCGATGGGGTCGCTGATGGGCGGCACCGAGGGATGGGACAAGATGATGGGCGAGATCGGCAAGCAGATGCAGGTGCTGATCGAGGCCGAGCGGACCGCCTACGGCAGCGGCACCTACGCCGAGGCCACGCTGCAGCGCCTGAAGAGTACAGGGATGGCACTCAGCAACATCACCATGTTCGGTTTCATCGTATTCGGCATGTTCCTGATCGGCGCCTGGTTCGTGCGCAGTGGCGCGATCGCGCGTCCGCAGGAGTTCCCGCGCCTGTATGCGGGCCTGCGCTGGGTGGCCTTGCCGGTTGGCCTGCTGGCGATGCTGGGGTCGGTGGCGCTGGAACCGACGATGGACTTCGCTTCGTTCGACCTGCGCATCGCCACCGCCTTCGCGCTGCAGATGACGGCAAACCTGCTGATGTGCCTGGGCTACGCGGCCTGGGTAGTACGCGCGCTGGGCTCTCCCCTGTGGCGGCGGCCGCTGTCCGCACTGGCGCCGGCAGGGCGGATGGCGCTGACCAACTACCTGATGCAGTCGCTGGTCTGCACCTGGATCTTCTACGGCTACGGGCTGGGCTATTTCGAGCAGTTGCCGCGCGCCTGGCAGCCGGTGTTCGCATTGGCGCTGTTCGGCCTGCAGGTGCTGGTGAGCCATCTGTGGCTGGCGCGATTCCGGTTCGGTCCGATGGAATGGCTGTGGCGGTCGGCGACGTATCTGAAGCCGCAACCGCTGCGGCTGCGCACGGCGTGATCCGGCCAGGGCGCGTCATCGCTCTTTGATCCAGGTCAGGGGTCAAGAGCGGTGACAGGCCCTAAACTACCGGGGTGACTTCTCCCCACGACGACGTCCTCATCATCGGCGGTGGCGCCATCGGCCTGGCGACCGCACTGGCGCTGCTCGAAGCCGGACGCGGTGTACGTGTGCTCGACGCCGGCGCCGTGGGCGACGGTGCCTCCCATGGGAACTGCGGCACCATCACGCCCAGCCACGCGCCGCCACTCGCGGCGCCAGGCGTGGTGGCGCAGGCGCTGCGCTGGATGTTCACCCCGGACGCGCCGCTCTACCTCAAGCCCCGCGTCGACCCGGCCCTGTGGCACTGGTTGCTGCGTTTCGCTGCACGCTGCAATGCGCGCGACTGGCGGCAGAGCACGCAGGCGCGGGCGGCGCTGCTCAATGATTCGCGAACGCGGCTGTCCGATTGGGTTGGGCGATATCGGTTGGCGTGCGAATTCGAGGAAGAAGGACTCGATTACGTGTTCCGCGATCCGCGCAAGTTTCAGCAGTACGTGGACGAAGCGAAGGTGCTGGCGGAATTCGGCATCGCGACGCAGGTGTTCGACGGCACCGCCTACCTGCTTGAAGAGCCTGCGATGCTGCCCGGTATCACCGGCGCGATCCGCTTCCCCGGCGATGCCCGCCTGCGGCCCGATCGCTACGTGGCCGAACTCGCGCGCGTGGTGCGCGAGCGCGGCGGCGTCATCGAAGAGCACTGCCGCGTGGATCGCCTGGAGACGGCCGCGGCCGGCGTGCGGCTGACGACGGAGCAGGGTCCGCGCGAAGGCCGCGATGCGGTGATCGCGCTGGGCGCCTGGACACCCGATTTCGCACGCAAGCTCGGCCTGCGCGCGCCGATCCAGCCGGGCAAGGGCTACTCGATCACGTATTCGCGCCCGGCGGTGGTGCCGCGGCACCCGATGGTGCTGAAGGATCGTTCCGTGTGCGTGACGGTGTGGGAGAGCGGATTCCGGCTCGGCAGCACGATGGAGTTCTCCGGCCATGACGACACGCTCAACGAAACACGGCTGGCCGCGCTGGAACGGGGTGCGCGCGAGTTCCTGCGCGAACCCGTCGGCAGCGAAGTGCACGAGCGCTGGTGTGGCTGGCGACCGATGACGTGGGACGATCTTCCTCTGTTGGGGCGTGCGCCGGGCCACGCGCATGTCTGGATGGCCGCGGGTCACGGGATGCTCGGCATCAGCATGAGCAGCGCGACCGGCCAGCTGATGGCCGACCTGATGACGGGCCGCACACCGGCCTTCGATCCTTCGCCGTACCGACCGGAGCGATTCGCATGAAACCCCAGGCGTTCGACCTCATCGTGATCGGCGGCGGCTCGGGCGGCCTGGCCGGTGCATTCCGCGCGGCGTCGTACGGCGCGAAGGTGGCGTTGCTGGAGCCGAAAGAGCTCGGCGGCACCTGCGTCAACGTCGGCTGCGTGCCGAAGAAGGCGATGTGGCTGGCGGCGGAGCTGTCGCAGAAGATCGCGCTGGCGTCGTCGCTGGGCTTCGACACGTCACCGCCCACGCTGGACTGGAAGGAGTTCATCGTCCATCGCCAGCGCTACATCGCCGGCATCCATGCCAGCTACATGAAGCGGCTGGACGAGAGCGGCGTCGTACTGATGCCGTGCCGCGGACGACTGCTGGATGCGAACACCGTGGTCAATGCGGACGGCGTTCCGCTCACCGCCAGGCATCTGCTGATCGCCACCGGCGGGCACCCGGTACGCCCGGATATCCCCGGTGCCGAACTGGGCAAGGTGTCCGACGATTTTTTCAACCTGTGTGCCGCGCCCGCACGCGTGGCGATCATCGGCGGCGGTTACGTCGCGGTCGAGCTGGCGGGCGTGCTGCAGGCGCTGGGCAGCCAGGTGGAGATGTTCGTGCGCGGGCCGCGCGTGCTGGACGGCTTCGACACGCAGATTACCGACGAACTGGTCGCCGACATGCGCCAACACGGTGTGCGGCTGCATTTCGGTCATGCGGTGGCCGCGCTGGAGCGCGCCCCGGACGACGGCGTGGTGTTGCTGGCGGAGGACGGCACGCGGACGGGACGTTTCGACACGGTGATCTTCGCCACCGGGCGTCGCGCATCGACCCAAGACATGGGACTGGAGGCCGCCGGCGTGGCGCTGGACCCGAAGGGTTTCGTGCAGGTGGATGCACGCCAGGACACCTGCGTTGCCGGTGTCCATGCCGTCGGCGACGTCACCGGGCAGGCGGCGTTGACGCCGGTCGCCATCGCGGCGGCGCGCCGGTTGATGGATCGGCTGTTCGGCGGGCAGGCCGACGCCCGGTTGGACTACACGCAGATCCCGACCGTGGTGTTCTCGCACCCGCCGGTCGGACAGGTAGGCCTGACCGAGGCCGAGGCGCGCGAGCGCCACGGCGATGACGTCCATGTGCTGACCGCGCGCTTCCGCCCCATGCTGCATGCATTGGCCGATTCGCCCCAGCGCAGCCTGTTCAAGCTGGTCCTGGTAGGCGCGGACAAGCGTGTCGTCGGTCTGCATCTGCTGGGCGAGGGCGCGGACGAGATGCTCCAGGGCTTCGCGGTGGCGCTGAAGAAGGGCATCACCCTGGCCGACCTGCACGATACCGTCGCCATTCACCCGACCAGCGCCGAGGAAGTCGTGCTGATGCGGTGAGCCGGCTTCTGTGGGCACGGCGATACAATGGCGGCATGGAGACCTTCACCCTGCATCGCGGCACGGCGCCGCTGTTCATCAGCCTGCCGCACAACGGCACGTCGGTGCCTGACCACATCGCGGCGCGCCTGACGCCGGAGGCGCGGCGCGTGCCGGATACCGACTGGCATGTCGCCGAGCTGTACGACTTCGCGCGCCAGCTGGGCGCCTCGATCATCGTGCCCGCGTACTCGCGCTACGTGGTCGACTTGAACCGGCCGGAAGACGACGTCTCGCTGTATCCGGGCCAGAACACCACTGGCCTGTGCCCGATCGTGCGCTTCAGTGGCGATCCCGTGTATCTGCCGGGACGGGAGCCGACACCCGACGATATCGCGTCGCGCGTGGACACCTACTGGCGGCCGTACCACCGCGCGCTGCAGGAAGAACTGGCGCGCATCCATGACGTGCATGGGCGTGCAGTGCTGTGGGAGGGTCACTCGATCCGCAGCGTGGTGCCGTTCCTGTTCGATGGTCGCCTGCCGGATTTCAATCTGGGCACGGCGGCCGGTGCGAGCTGCTCGCCCGCGCTGCAGCAGGCGCTGGAAGACGTGCTGGCCTCGCAGACGGACTTCAGTTCCGTGGTCAACGGACGCTTCCGTGGTGGTTACATCACCCGTCACTACGCCGATGTCGAACGTGGTATCCAGGCCGTGCAGCTGGAGCTCGCCCAACTCAACTACATGGACGAGGACACGTTCGCGTACGTGCCGGACCGCGCAGCGCGTACCCAGGTGCTGATCCGGCGCCTGCTGGAATGCACGCTGGCCTGATGTCGCCGCAATGACGCGCCCGCAGGCGGAAGACGAACTGGCGCAGCCGCTGGACGTGGCGCCGGCCGAAGCGGTAGATGCGCCTGCGTCGCGGCCGGTCCTGCAGATGGTCAGCCGCTCCGGCCTGGTGCTCGCGGCGTTGGGCGCCATCGCGTTTTCGGGCAAGGCGATCATCGTCAAGCTCGGTTACCGGTACGGCACCGATGCGGTCACGTTGTTGGCGCTACGCATGCTGGTGGCCTTTCCGTTCTTCCTGCTGATGGGGTTCTGGGCCGCCCGCCGCAGCGCGCCGTTGTCGAACGCGGACCGCGTGCGGATCCTGCTGCTGGGTTTCCTCGGCTACTACCTCGCGAGCTTCCTCGATTTCGCGGGCCTGGCCTACATCACCGCCACGCTGGAGCGGCTGATCCTCTATCTGACTCCGACGCTGGTGGCACTGATCGGCTGGCTGGCGTTCGGCAAACGCATCTCGCGCCGCCAGGCGATCGCGCTACTGGTCAGTTATGCGGGCGTGGCGTTGGCCTTCGGCCACGATCTGCAAGCAGGCGGATCGAACATTCTGCTGGGCGCTGTGCTGGTCTTCGGTAGCGCCTTGGCCTATGCGCTCTATCTCGTGGGCAGTGGCGAACTGGTCGCACGCGTGGGCGCGGTGCGGCTGACCGCGTACGCCAGCAGCGTGGCCAGCGTACTGTGCCTGCTGCAGTTCGTGGTGCTGCGCCCGATGCAGGCGATGGTGCTGCCTTGGGAGGTCTACGCGCTGTCGCTGGTCAACGGCACGCTGTGCACGGTACTCCCGGTGCTGGCCGTGATGATGGCCGTGGCGCGCATCGGCTCCGCGCTCGCCGCGCAGGTCGGCATGATCGGCCCCGTGTCGACCATCGTACTCAGCCTGCTGCTGCTCGGAGAGCCGATGGGCCCCTGGCAGGTCGCGGGCACCGTGCTGGTGATGGCGGGCGTGTTCGTGGTCTCGCAGCAGAAGACCATCGCGCGCTGACCGGCCGGTCAGGCGACCACGCTCGCGTCGGCAAGCCACTGCACCACCTGCGACAACGCGTCGGCGTGGCTTTCGCCAGCCTGCCTGCATGCGCGATACCGCTCCAGCTGTCCGTGCGCGCTGGTGCCATTCTCCAGGATCTTCCATACCCGCTCGACCTGCAGCGTGCAGTCGAGCGCGCGGATGTCGTCGTCCAGCGCCTCCAGCGTGTTCTCCAGCATCTCGCGCACTGACACCAGGCGACGGCTGCCCAGGTCGATCAGCCCGGCATCGAATCCATAACGCTGCGCCCGCCACAGGTTCTCCGCCACGATCGCCTGGTCGCCCGCCTGCAGGTCGGCATACAGCGTGGGCCTGCGCTCGAGGTGCCGCACCAGGCAACGGTAGATCTGCGCGATGGCCAATGCGTCGCACAGGTCCGTACAGGCGTCGGTGACGCGCAGCTCCAGCGTGGGAAACGCGAGCGACGGTCGCAGCGCCCACCAGAGGAAGCTCGCATCCTTGATCGCGCGGCCGTCGACCATGCGCTGCACGTAGTGGTCGTACTCGGCCTGGTTGCGGAACAGCGGCGGCAGTCCGGTGCGCGGGATCTCCTGGTAGGCCGTCTGCCGGTAGCCCATCAGGCCGGTGGCATGCCCCATCCAGAAGGGAGACGACGTACTGAGCGCCAGCAGCAGCGGAAGGAACGGTTGCATGCGCGCCATCAGGGCAACACGCTGGCCGGGATCGGCTGGCTGCACATGCACATGCAGGCCGCACAGCAAGTTGCGCTGGCCCAGCATCTGCAGCTCGCCCATCACCTGGTCGTAGTGGGGCTTGTCCGTGCTGCGCTGTCCGCGCCATTGCGCCGAGGGATGCGTGCCGGCCGACAGGATGCCGAGCCCATGCCGATGCGCGATCTCGCCGACGGTACGACGCAGCGTGCGCAGGTCGGTTTCGGCGGCTCGCGTGTCGTCGTGCACGCCGGTCTGCACTTCCACCTGGGTCTGCAGCATCTCGCTGCCGAAGCGCTCGCCCAGCGCTTCGCGGCAATCACTGAAGAATCGCCGCGGCATATGCCGCAGGCGACGGCCGTTGCGGCGGACGAGGAAGTACTCCTCTTCCAGCCCGAAGGTATAGGGGTGCGCGTCGCGATCCGTTGCCATGCGCCGGTTATCGCATCGGGGAAGTGAACGACGCGTTCAACCGCGCCTCGCGAAGAATCCGATCCTGTCATGATGAGGCCGTCGCAACGGCCCCATGCAACGGATTTCCGCTATCAGGCTTCCAATGAAGCCAGGTCGCCCTTCGTCTCCAGCCACGCCTTGCGGTCCGACGCACGCTTCTTCGCCAGCAGCATGTCCATCAGGCCGCGCGTCTGCGGCTCGTCGTCCACCGTCAGCTGAACCAGGCGACGGGTATCGGGATGGATGGTCGACTCGCGCAACTGGGACGGGTTCATTTCACCCAGGCCTTTGAAGCGGGTGACGTTGACCTGGCCACGGATCTTCTCGCGCTCGATCTTCTCCAGCAGCAGGCGCTTTTCTTCCTCGTCCAGCGCGTAGAACACCTGCTTGCCCACGTCGACGCGGAACAGCGGCGGCATCGCGACGAACACGTGGCCTGCATTCACCAGCGCAGGGAAATGGCGCAGGAACAGGGCCGTCAGCAGCGTAGCGATATGCAGGCCGTCGGAGTCCGCGTCGGCGAGGATGACGACCTTGCCGTAGCGCAGTCCGCTGATGTCGTCCTTGCCTGGATCGCAGCCGATCGCGATGGCAAGGTTGTGGACTTCATCGGAGGCGAGCACCGACGTGCTGGCGACTTCCCAGGTGTTGAGGATCTTGCCGCGCAGCGGCAGGATCGCCTGGAAATCCTTGTCGCGCGCTTGCTTGGCGCTGCCGCCCGCCGAATCGCCTTCGACCAGGAACAGCTCGGTGCGCGACAGGTCCTGGCTGATGCAGTCGGCCAGTTTGCCGGGCAGGGCGGGGCCTTGGGTGACTTTCTTGCGGACGACCTGCTTTTCCGTCTTCAGGCGCGCGCTGGCGCGTTCGATGGCGATCTGCGCGATCTTCTCGCCGAGGTCGACGTGCTGGTTCAGCCACAGGCTGAAGGCATCGTGTGCGGCGCCCTCGATGAAGCCCGCGGCCTGGCGCGAGGACAGGCGTTCCTTGGTCTGGCCGCTGAACTGCGGGTCGGTCATCTTCAGTGACAGCACGAAGGTCACGCGGTCCCACACGTCTTCCGGTGCCAGCTTCACGCCGCGCGGCAGCAGGTTGCGGAAGTCGCAGAACTCGCGCAGCGCATCGGTCAGGCCACTGCGCAGGCCGTTGACGTGCGTGCCGTGCTGGGCGGTGGGAATCAGGTTGACGTAGCTTTCCTGCACCAGCTCGCCTTCCGGCACCCAGGCCACGGCCCAGTCGACGACCTCGCTGTCCTTCTTCAGCTGGCCGACGAACAGCTCCGGCGGCAACAGCTCGCGGCCGGCCATCTCGCCGCGCAGGTAGTCGCGCAGGCCGTCCTCGTAGTGCCAGCTGTCGCGCTCGCCCGTGGCTTCGTCGAACAGGGTGACGTTCAGGCCCGGGCATAGCACGGCCTTGGCGCGCAGCAGGTGCCTGAGCGCGCGCACGTTGAATTTCGGCGTGTCGAAGTACTTGGGATCGGCCCAGAAGCGCACGCGCGTGCCGGTATTCTTCTTGCCGACGCTGCCGACCACTTCCAGCGGCGTGGCGCGGTCGCCGTTGCGGAAGGTGATGCGGTGCTCGCTGCCTTCGCGCTTGATGTGCACTTCCACCAGTGTGGACAGCGCGTTGACCACGCTGACACCCACGCCATGCAGGCCGCCGGAGAACGTGTAGTTCTTGTTGCTGAACTTGCCACCCGCATGCAGGCGGGTGAGGATCAATTCGACGCCCGGAATCTTTTCCTCGGGATGGATGTCGACCGGCATGCCGCGGCCGTCATCGCTGACTTCGCAGCTGCCATCCTTGTACAAAGTGACCTCGATGCTGCCGGCGTGCCCGGCCAGCGCCTCGTCCACCGCGTTGTCGATGACTTCCTGCGCCAGATGGTTGGGGCGCGCGGTGTCGGTGTACATGCCGGGCCGGCGCTTGACGGGGTCAAGGCCGGAAAGGACTTCGATGTCGGCGGCGTTGTAGCGGCTGCTCATGGTGCGTGCGTGTTCTCAGCGGGGCTGCGCGGAGTCCTGCAGGGCTCCGCCGGTGTAGGGATTGTAGTGATAGTCGCCGGGGAAGCTTTCACCGGTCTTCGGGTCGTGCTGGGGCGGCAGCACGCTGCCCAGCGGCGCGCGGAACGGGTAGCTGTTGTTCGCGGTGCGCACCTGAAGACGGCCGTCCACCAGAGGGTCGAACAGTTGCTTGCCCTTGGCGTCGCGCGCATTGAATACAGCGAAGTGCATGTTGTCGCCCATCGGGCCAAGCATGTTGGCCATCACCGGTCGCAACACGGCGAGCAGGTTCTTCAGTTGCGACGGAATGCGCGCCGGCGAAAGGGGGGAATACGAGGTGCCCGCGGCGTCGACGATGCGGAGGTCTTCCAGCAGTGCGTCCGAACCCGCGAACTCGTCGATGCCCATCAGGCCGACTTTGCCGCGCACGGCGGCGATCAGCAGGTAGTCGTCCAGCTGCCCCAGGAAGCGCTTCCTGTCGCCCTCGCTCAGCTCCTGCTGCTGGGTTGCGGACACCTGCCAGTAGAGCGACGGGATCAGCCAGACCAGTTCGATGGTGTCGTCGTCGATCTTGGTGCGCTGGGTGTCCTGCGCCATCTGGTCCAGACGGATGTCCTTCAAGGGGAGCGGCGCGCGCTGCGCCCATGCCGCCGCGGGCAGCAGGGCCAGAACGACGAGGGGGGTGGCGAGCAGCCGGAGGGAGAAGCGCATGCGACGTCCTCTGTCGGAATCGAAGGGTGCGGCAGTGTGCCGCCTGGGCCGGATTTTTGCCATGTTCAGTCGCACAGCCTGAAACTGCGCGCGTGGACAGGGATGCCCTTGGAATGCGCCGACCGGCGCCCCATGTTTCCATCATCCTCGAGGAGCATCGCCATGAAGTCCCGCAACCTGTTGCTGCTGTCCGCCGCCACCGTGGCTGCGCTGTTCGCGGTCCAGGCCTTCGCCCAGTCCCGGACCGGCAACGATGCCGACAAGCCGAAGCAGGACCAGTCCCAGACCAGTGATCCTTCCGATCCCGAGGCCAAGGCGCGCCGTCGCGCGGCCAACGAGGCCGCCGCCAAGCAGCGCAAGGCCGCCGAGGGTCAGCAGAAGAAGGCCGGTGACGAGGAAGAAGAGCGCAAGCCCTGAGTCCCGGAGGTCCGCTGGAAGCCTTGCGGTACAAGGGTTTTCGGCGACAAGGCCACTGACAGACGCCCCGCTTCGGCGGGGCGTCGCGCTTCCGGGCGACACGCGTTGCCTGTAGACTATGGCTTTCCGGAGCCCCGCCCATGACTCCCCTGATTTTCGTTACCGGCGGCGTTGTGTCCTCGCTAGGCAAGGGCATCGCCGCCGCTTCGCTTGCGTCCATTCTCGAAGCACGTGGCCTGAAGGTCACGATGATGAAGTTGGACCCCTATATCAACGTCGACCCGGGCACCATGAGCCCGTTCCAGCACGGTGAGGTGTACGTCACCGACGACGGCGCCGAAACCGACCTGGACCTGGGCCACTACGAGCGCTTCGTGCGCACGCGCCTGAGCCGCAAGAACTCCGTCACCACCGGCCGGATCTACGAGAACGTGATCCGCAAGGAGCGCCGCGGCGACTATCTGGGCGCGACCGTGCAGGTGATCCCGCACATCACCGACGAGATCCGCCGCTGCATCGACGAGGCCACCGAAGGCTTCGACGTAGCGCTGGTCGAGATCGGCGGTACGGTCGGCGACATCGAGTCGCTGCCGTTCCTCGAGGCGATCCGCCAGATCCGCACCGAGCGCGGTCCGGAGAAGGCGCTGTTCATGCACCTGACGCTGGTGCCGTACGTCGCCGCCGCGGGTGAGCTGAAGACCAAGCCCACCCAGCACTCGGTGAAGGAACTGCGTTCGATCGGTATCCAGCCCGACGTACTGCTGTGCCGTTCCGAGCAGCCGATCCCGGACTCCGAGCGTCGGAAGATCTCGCTGTTCACCAACGTGCCGGAGCGCGCCGTCATCAGCGTGCCGGACGTGGACGTGCTGTACCGCATCCCGATGGGCCTGCATGGCCAGGGCCTGGACGAGATCGTCCTGCGCCAGTTCCGCATCGAGAACGCGAAGTCTGCGGACCTGTACGAGTGGGAAGCCGCGGTCGACGCGACGCTCAACCCGCTGGACGAAGTGACCATCGCGGTCGTCGGCAAGTACGTCGATCACCAGGACGCCTACAAGTCCGTCGGCGAGGCGCTCAAGCACGGCGGCCTGCGCCAGCGCACGCGCGTCAACCTGAAGTGGATCGAAGCGCAGGAGCTGGAAGACACCGACATGGCCCTGCTGCAGGGCGTGGACGGCATCCTGGTGCCGGGTGGATTCGGTGATCGCGGTTTCGAAGGCAAGGTACTGACCTCGCGCTTCGCCCGCGAGCAGAAGCTGCCGTACTTCGGCATCTGCTACGGCATGCAGGCGGCGGTGGTCGACTATGCGCGCCATGTGGCGGGCCTGGACGAGGCCAACAGCACCGAGAACGACAAGCAGTCGCCGCATCCGGTGATCGGTCTGATCACCGAGTGGCGCACGGCCAGCGGCGATGTCGAGAAGCGCGACGAACGTTCCGACCTTGGCGGCACCATGCGGCTCGGCCTGCAGGAGCAACGCCTGAAGCCCGGTACGCTGGCGCGCGATCTCTATGGGAAGGACGTCGTGGCCGAGCGTCACCGCCATCGTTACGAGTTCAACAACCGCTATCGCACGCAGTTGGAAGACGCCGGCCTGGTGATCGCCGCCAAGTCGATGGATGACCTGCTGGTGGAGATGGTGGAACTGCCGCGTGCCGTGCACCCCTGGTTCCTGGCCTGCCAGGCCCACCCGGAGTTCCTGTCCACGCCGCGCGACGGGCATCCGCTGTTCGTTGGCTTCATCCGCGCCGCGCGCGAGAAGAAGGCCGGCGGCAAGCTGTTGAAGGAAGCGCGGGCCTAACTGTCATGCATCGGCGCCGCGGTATGCGGCGCCCGCAACGAAGGAGTTGAGGAATGAAGCTCTGTGGTTTTGACGTCGGCCTGGACCAGCCCCTGTTCCTGATCGCCGGCCCCTGCGTGATCGAGTCGATGCAGTTGCAGATCGACGTCGCCGGCCGCCTGAAGGAAATCACCGGCAAGCTGGGAATGAACTTCATCTTCAAGTCCAGCTTCGACAAGGCCAATCGCACCTCCGGCACCAGTTTCCGCGGTCCCGGCATGGAAGAAGGCCTGAAAGTGCTCGACGCGGTGAAGAAGCAGGTCGGCGTACCGGTCCTCACCGATGTACACGAATACACGCCGATGGACGAAGTCGCCGCCGTGGTCGACGTGCTGCAGACGCCGGCGTTCCTGGTGCGCCAGACCGACTTCATCAAGAAGGTCTGCTCGGCCGGCAAGCCGGTCAACATCAAGAAGGGCCAGTTCCTGTCGCCATGGGACATGAAGCCGGTCGTCGAGAAGGCCAAGGCCACCGGCAACCAGGACATCATGGTTTGCGAACGTGGCGCCTCGTTCGGCTACAACAACCTGGTCAGCGACATGCGCTCGCTGAGCGTGATGCGCGATACCGGCTGCCCGGTGGTGTTCGACGCGACCCATTCGGTGCAGTTGCCGGGCGGGCAGGGCAGCAGCTCCGGCGGCCAGCGCGAGTTCGTGCCGGTGCTGGCGCGTGCGGCCGTCGCGGTCGGCGTCGCAGGCCTGTTCGCCGAGACCCACCCGGATCCGGCCAAGGCGCTGTCCGATGGCCCGAACGCATGGCCGCTGGACAAGATGGAAGCGCTGCTGGAAACGTTGCTGGCGCTGGACAGCATTACCAAGAAGAACGGTTTCCTCGAATCCACTCTCTGAGCTGAGCACACGACACGATGACCCAGATCGCCAAGATCCACGCCCGCGAAATCCTCGATTCCCGCGGCAATCCTACCCTCGAAGCCGAGGTCACGCTGGAAGACGGTTCCTTCGGTCGCGCCATGGTGCCGTCCGGCGCCTCGACCGGCACCAAGGAAGCGGTCGAGCTGCGTGATGGCGACAAGACCCGCTATCTGGGCAAGGGCGTGCGCAAGGCGGTGGAGAACGTCAACACGACGATTGCGTCCGCGCTGAAGGGCTTCGATGCCGCGGACCAGGAGGGTCTGGACCGTCGCCTGATCGATCTGGATGGCACCGAGAACAAAGGCCGCCTGGGCGCCAACGCGCTGCTCGGCGTGTCGATGGCCAACGCACATGCCGTGGCCGCTTCGAAGAAGGTCCCGCTGTGGCAGCACCTGGCCAACGGCAACGACGTCACCCTGCCGGTGCCGATGATGAACATCATCAACGGCGGTGCGCATGCCGACAACAACGTGGACTTCCAGGAGTTCATGGTGCTACCGGTGGGCTTCGACTCCTTCGCCGAATCGCTGCGCGCCGGCACCGAGATCTTCCACTCGCTGAAGTCGGTGCTGAAGGGTCACGGCCTGAGCACGGCCGTCGGCGACGAGGGCGGCTTCGCCCCCGATTTCCGCAGCAACGTCGAGGCCCTGGACACCATCCTGGAAGCCATCGGCAAGGCCGGCTACACCGCCGGCGAAGACGTGCTGCTGGGCTTGGACGTGGCTTCCAGCGAATTCTTCGACAACGGCAAGTACCACCTGGTCGGCGAGAACAAGCGCCTGACCAGCGAGCAGTTCGTCGACTTCCTGGCCGATTGGGCCGCGCAGTACCCGATCATCACCATCGAGGACGGCCTGGCCGAAGACGACTGGGCGGGCTGGAAGCTGCTGACCGACCGTGTCGGCAGCAAGGTGCAGCTGGTCGGCGACGACCTGTTCGTCACCAATCCCAAGATCTTCAAGGAAGGCATCGAGTCCGGCACCGCCAACGCCATCCTGATCAAGGTCAACCAGATCGGCACGCTGACCGAGACGTTGGAAGCGATCGCGATGGCGCACCACGCGAACTATGCCGCCGTGGTGTCGCACCGTTCGGGTGAAACCGAGGACACGACGATCGCCGACATCGCCGTCGCCACCACCGCGACGCAGATCAAGACCGGTTCACTGTGCCGCAGCGACCGCGTGGCCAAGTACAACCAGCTGCTGCGCATCGAAGAGGCGCTGGGCGGCAAGGCGCGTTACGCCGGTCGCAACGCCTTCGTGTCGCTGAAGAAGTAATCCATGCGCAAGGCGCCCTGGCTCCTGCTGGTGCTGGTACTGCTGCTGGGATGGCTGCAGTACAAGTTCTGGTTCGGCGTCGGCAGTTCGGGCCAGGTCGTCGCGCTGGAGCAGCAGGTCGAGGTGCAGAAACGCGAGAACGCGGGCCTGCAGGAACGCAACGACGCCCTGGCCGCCGAAGTCGAGGACCTCAAATCCGGCGAGTCGGCGGTGGAGGAACGCGCGCGCAGCGAACTGGGCATGATCAAGCCGGGCGAGAAGTTCTACCGCGTGGTCGAACCGGTCCCTCCGGTGGCCGCCGCCAGCGAAGACGGCGGCGACAGCGATGTCGCAGAGCCTGCACCCTGATGGCCCGTATCTGGGCCGTCGTGCCCGCGGCGGGACGTGGCACCCGCTTCGGCGCTGAACTCCCCAAACAGTATCTGATGGTGGACGGCGCGCTGTTGATCGCGCACACCCTGTCGGCGCTGTTCGCGCATGATGCGGTGGAAGGTGCGGTCGTGCCGGTATCGGAGAACGATCCCGACTGGCCCGGCTGGGTGTCATTCGCCGACAAGCCCGTGCAGGTCTGTGTGGGTGGCGCGACCCGGGCGGCGTCCGTGCTGGCCGGCCTGCGCGCACTGCCCGAGCACGTGCGCGCGGACGACTTCGTGCTGGTGCACGATGCGGCACGTCCGAATCTGTCGCTGACGGACCTGTCCCAGCTGCTGGAGCGCGGTCGCAACGATCCGGTCGGCGCGATCCTCGCCGCCCCGGTCCGCGACACCCTGAAACGTGCCGGCGACGATGGCGGCATCGACGGCACCGAGCCGCGCGAGCGGCTGTGGCGCGCCTTCACGCCGCAACTTTTCCGCCGCCTGCAGTTGACCCGCGCGCTGGAAGCCGCGACCGCCGACGGCGTCGAGGTCACCGACGAGGCGATGGCGATGGAGCGCCTGGGCCTGCGCCCCTTGCTGGTGGAAGGCTCCGAAAGCAACTTCAAGATCACCACGCCGGCGGACCTGGCGCGGTTCGCCTATGAACGTGCGCAGCGGACCCGCTGACGCGCTAACGGAAGAAGCATGTCCAACCCATTGAACATCCGCATCGGCCAGGGCTTCGACGTGCACGCCTTCGGCGACGGCGACCACATCATGCTGGGCGGCGTACGCGTTCCGCACGAGCGTGGCGTGCTGGCGCACAGCGACGGTGACGTCGTGCTGCACGCGTTGTGCGATGCGATGCTGGGTGCGCTGGCGCTGGGCGACATCGGACGGCACTTCCCGCCGTCCGACGATCGCTGGAAGGGTGCAGACAGCCGAGCCTTCGTCCGTCATTGCGACGCGCTGATCGGCGAGCGTGGCTGGCGGGTTGGCAATGTCGATGTCACCGTGATCTGCGAGCGGCCGAAAGTCGGGCCCCACGCCGACGCCATGCGCGCCTGCGTGGCCGAGGACCTGCGCATCGATCAGGATGCGGTGAGCATCAAGGCGACCACGACGGAAAAACTGGGTTTTACCGGGCGGGGCGAAGGCATCGCGGCACAGGCCGTGGTGTTGCTGGTACGCGCATGAGCGAGGCGTTGCCGCGTGCGTTCGGCGCGCCGGTCCTCTCCGCACGCATACGCAGCGTGCCGGAAGACTTCGTCGTCGAGGAGTTGCCCGGCTTCGAACCTTCCGGCGAAGGCGAGCACCTGCTGCTGACTGTCGAGAAGCGAGGCATGAATACGGCATTCGCTGCCAAGCGCATCGCCGCGTGGGCGGGGATCACCGAGATGGGCGTGGGCTATGCCGGCCTCAAGGATCGCCATGCGGTCACCCGGCAACGGTTCAGCGTGCACTTCCCGCGCAAGGTGGCCCCGGATCTGGCAACGCTCGTTTCCGATGACCTGACGGTGCTGGCGTCGACCTGGCATTCGCGCAAGCTGCCGCGCGGCGCGCTTGCCGGCAATCGGTTCGAACTGGTGCTGCGGGGCATGGAAGGCGATGCCGGAACCATCGAGGCGCGGTTGCGCGATATCGCCGCACATGGCCTGCCGAACTGGTTCGGCGAACAGCGCTTCGGGCGCGACGGCGGCAACGTGGCGGCCGCACTGGCGATGTTCGCGGGACGGCGCGTGCGGCGCGAGCAGCGCTCGTTGCTGATATCGGCCGCGCGATCGGAGCTGTTCAACCGGGTACTGGCCGCGCGGCTGGCCGATGGCAGCTGGAATCGTGGCATCGACGGCGAGGTCTGGATGCTCGCGGGCAGCCGCAGCGTGTTCGGGCCCGAACCGTGGAGCGAGCAACTGGCGCAGCGACTCGAAGACTTCGACATTCATCCCACCGGACCTCTATGGGGTGCCGGGGAACCGCGCACGCAGGCAGTCGCCCGCGAGCGCGAGGTGCTCGCGCTGCAGGATGACGATGCACTGGCGTTGCGGCAGGGGCTTGAGCGGGAAGGGTTGCGGCAGGAGCGCCGTGCGCTGCGCCTCCGGCCCGACGGGCTGGCGTGGTCGTGGCTGTCGCCCGATGCGCTGCGCCTGGTGTTCTCGCTGCCGCCGGGAAGCTACGCCACCGCGGTGCTGCACGAGCTGGGAGAGGTTGCCGACGCATCGCAGGGCGACCGTCCGTCGGAACACCGCTGACGGCACTGGAAGCGTCCCACCGCAGGCGTATAAGCGAGATCAGGCCCGCCGCGTGGCCTTCTTCGAAGTGCATCGGCGAGGTCGGACCATCTTCCCCTGTGTCGGAGGGATCGCCATGAACGTCGTGATGCGTCTTGCCGTCGTCGTTTCCACCTGTGGCCTGCTCGCTGCGTGCGCCAGCACGGGCGGAGCGGCCTCCGCACCGCCGCCGGAGCAGCGCACGCTGACCGCCGAGCAGCAGTACATCGCCTATGTGGAGCGCATCGCCAAGCGGCGCGGCATCCAGCTGACGTGGGTCAATCCGCCCCGCATCGAAGAAAAAGCCGGCAGCCAGCAGTAGACACGCTGGCGTCGCGGGCGCGGTCCAACGCAGGCCGCGACCGCGTCAGCGGTGCGCCAGCAGCACCAGCACCGCGCCCGTGCCGCCCTGCGTGGGCGGTGCCGAGTGGAAGGCCATCACGTCGGAACGCTGACGCAGCATCCGGTCGACCAGGTTCTTCAACGCCGGCGCCTCGCTCCCCGACCGCTGCCCCTTGCCGTGGATCACACGCACGCAGCCATGGTCGTGCGCATGCGCGTCCGCGAGGAACCGCCGCAGCAATCCTTCCGCCTGCAGGGCTGTTGCGCCGTGCAGGTCCAGTTCGTCCTGCACCGAGAACTGTCCGCGCTTGAGGCGCTGGAAGGCGCGCGGCGACAGCGCTTCGCGGCGATAGCTCAGGACGTCGCCAGCCGCGTGCGGATCCAGCGCATCCAGGCCACGCTGGAACTCGCTGCGCGCATCGTGTTCGTCTCGATCGGCCATGCGCGCGGCTGGCCGGGGTGGTGCCTTGCGCGGCGGCGGGGGCGCCTCCTGCAGCCTGCGCACGTCGCCTATCGCGTCGCGGAACAGCGCGGCGTCATCGTCATCGGGCGGCATGGAGCGGGACATGCCCTCAGCGTAGCGGCATCGCGACATGACGCAAGCGCGGGAAGCCTCGGCGCGGTTCCGGTATCATGGGGCCGTTCTCGAGGAAACCCATGCGCGTACTGGTCAGCAACGACGACGGCGTCGACGCCCCCGGCATCCGAATCCTGGCAGAGGGCCTGCGCAGCGCGGGCCATGAAGTGTACGTGGTCGCGCCCGACCGCGACCGCTCCGGTGCCAGCAACTCGCTGACGCTCGACCTGCCGATCCGGCTGAAGCGCATCGATCACTACACCTGCAGCATCGCCGGCACACCGACCGACTGCGTGCACCTGGCATTGACCGGCATGCTGGAGTTCGAGCCGGACATCGTGGTGTCGGGCATCAACAACACCGCGAACCTGGGCGACGACGTCATCTATTCCGGCACCGTGTCCGCGGCGATGGAAGGCCGCTTCCTGGGGCTGCCGGCGGTGGCGATGTCGCTGGTTACCAAGAACCACGATGCGAAGCACTACGAAACCGCAGCGCGCGCCGCCGTGGAGATCGTGGCGCGACTGAAGGCCGATCCACTGCCGGCCGACACCATCCTCAACGTCAACGTGCCGGACTTGGCATGGGCCGACGTGCGCGGCTTCGAGGTCACGCGTCTTGGCAACCGGCACCGGTCAGAGCCCTGCGTTCCGCAACCGGATCCGCGTGGCCACACGGTGTACTGGATCGGTCCGGCCGGGCGTGAGCAGGATGCGGGGCCGGGCACCGACTTCCATGCGGTGCGCACCGGCCACATCTCGATCACGCCCATCCACGTCGACCTGACCCGCTACCAGGCGCTGGAAAAGGTGGCGGGCTGGGTCGGTGGCCTGACCGCCGCGCTCGAGGGCTCGGCATGACGCCACGGTTGCGGTTGCAGCCCGAGGCGGTAGGCATGGGCATGACCTCGCAGCGTGTGCGCGATCGTCTGGTCGAGCGCCTCCGTGAGTCAGGCATCGCCGACGAGCGCGTGCTCAATGCCATTCGCACGCTGCCGCGACACCTGTTCGTCGACGAAGCGCTCGCCACGCGCGCGTACGAAGACACCGCACTGCCGATCGGGCACAGCCAGACCATCTCGCAGCCCTGGGTGGTGGCGCGGATGACCGAGGTGCTGCTGGAGACGGAACCCAGGAAGGTGCTGGAGATCGGCACGGGCTCGGGTTACCAGGCCGCGGTGCTGGCCGTGCTGGGGCTGGAGGTCTACACCGTCGAGCGCATCGGCGACCTGCTGCGGCAGGCCCGCAAACGGCTGCGCCAGATGGGCATGAACGTGCGCAGCAAGCACGACGACGGTCGCATCGGCTGGGCCGAGCATGGCCCTTACGACGCCATCATCGTCACCGCGGCCGCGCCGGCGCTGGTGCCGGTGCTGGTGGAACAGCTCGCTGTCGGCGGGCAACTCGTCGCGCCCGTCGGCGGCAGCGGCTCGCAGTCGCTGGTGCGGCTGGTGAAGCGCGCTGATGGCAGCGTCGAGGAAACCACGCTGGCGCCGGTGGTGTTCGTGCCGCTGCTGTCCGGCACGCTGGATTGAACGACGTGACGAATTCCCCGCAACACGATGGGCTTCCCAACAGCGCTGTCTCGCTGGGCGAGCAGGTGGCCGGCATCATCGAACGGCTGCCGCCTGACAAGTTGAGCCTGGGTGAACTGCTGGATGTCTTCAGCGACGAAGGTCTGCTGCTGCTGACCATCCTGCTGACGCTGGTGTTCCTGATCCCGGTCTCGATCCCTGGCGTGAGCACGGTGTTCGGTGCGGCCATCCTGCTGGTCGGCGTCAGTCGCCTGTTCAACCGGCCGCTGTGGTTGCCGCAGCGGATCAAGGACAAGGCCTTGCCGGCCGATCGCCTGCGTCCGGGGCTGACGGCGGGCCTGGTCTGGGTGCGTCGCATGGAGAAGATCAGTCGCCCGCACCGGCTGCGTTTCTTCGTCGACGGTCCAGGGCAGGGCGTCATCAACAACCTGGCTTTCATCCTCGCGGCGCTGCTGTTGATGGCGCCGTTCGGATTCGTGCCATTCAGCAACACCCTGCCAGCCTTGGCGCTGCTGCTGTATGCCATCGGCTTCATCCAGCGCGACGGGGGGGCGATCCTGCTGGGCCACCTGGCCAACATCGGCACGATCATCTACTTCAGCGTGCTGATCGGCGGCGGCGGTGTCGCCGCCCGCGAGCTGTTCCAGCGACTGACCGGTTGAGCCTTGCGGTTCCGCCTTGTTGAGGAAACGACCGAACGCATGACCACGACGCTCCGCTCCGGCCATCGCATCACGCGCGCCTTCCTGATCGGCATCGCCATGGCGGTGCTCGGCGCCTGCTCCACTACGGTGGTCCGTGAACCTTCCGGATCGTCGCCGCCGATGCGGCAGACATCCCAGGGCAAGCCCGGCGCCACGGTGCGTGTGCAGCGCGGCGACACGCTCTACGGGATCGCGTTCCGCAACGGCGTGGACGTCAACGACCTGGCCCGCTGGAACAACCTGGCGGCGCCGTACACCATCTATCCCGGCCAGTCGCTCAAGCTGTTTCCGGGCAGCAGCGGCAGCCGCCCTACGGCGAACACCGCCACCACGCCGACGAAGCCAGCCACCGGCACGACCACGAGGCCGACGCCGCCTCCGGCAACGGTCACGCGCCCGGCCACCACGCCGGCGCCCGCAAGCAGCGGATTCTCCTGGCGCTGGCCGGCCGACGGTCATCTGATCGGCCGCTATGTCGCGGGCGACGCCACCAAGCAGGGCGTCGACATCGCCGGCAGCAGCGGACAGGCGGTGCGCGCCGCGGCGGACGGCGTCGTGGTGTATTCCGGCGCAGGCCTGGTGGGCTACGGGGAGCTGATCATCGTCAAGCACAGCGAGGCCTGGTTGTCGGCGTATGGCCACAACCGCAAGCGACTGGTGAACGAAGGCCAGAGCGTCAAGGCCGGGCAGCAGATCGCGGAGATGGGCAGCAGCGGCGCGTCGCGCGAGATGCTGCACTTCGAGATCCGCCACAACGGCAAGCCGGTGGATCCGCTGCTGTACCTGCCGGCGCGCTGAGCGGCATGACGTGTGGGTGGGGCGTTAGGGGAGCCGTCCGCTGGCGGGGCTCCCGGTGCGATCCTGGGGCCTGACGCACAGCGAGGTACCTCTGCGGTAGTCCGTACCCCATGTACGGTGGCCGGCGGTGTCGATGTGGATCCTCGTCGGCGTGTAGAAGCCCAGCCCCATGTGCAGCGAAGGACCCTGCTTGCGCCAGAAGTCGCATAGCACCTCGGTGCGCGTGTCGTCGGCCAGGTCGAAATCCAGGGCGTTGTTGCGCAAGTGCCGGCTGCGGGTGCTCCCGCCGGCGCACTGGTTCACTTCGGCAGAACGGTAGCCAGAGCGCACGTTGCCGCCCTCGACGATACCCATGCGCTCCAGCTGCGCGACCAGGCGCAGCGTAGGCACGATCCCACTCGCATGCTCGCGTGGTGGTAGCAGGAACTCGGGGCCGCACATGCGCCAACGACGGTTGGACCGCAACAGGGCAGACATCGGAACCACCCCGCCGACACCGGCCCGGGCCAGCATGCGTTCGTAGTCGTCCAATGCCTCGGCGTCGCTGCTGCGTCGCCACGCCTCGTAACGCTGGGTGGCATCCGGCAGAACAGGGGCGCAGGCGGTGGTGGACAGGACGATGAGCAGCAGGAGCAGGCGCCGCATCGTCACGCCGCGATGGTCAGCGTGGCGCCAGCAGGAATCCGGCCACAACCTTGCGCGACTCACTGGCCAGTACGTTGAACGTGCGGGCGGCGGCCGCATTGGTCATGACTTCGAGGCCCACGCCCCGGCGAAGGCAGGCGGCCATCACGGCGGCAGGCGGGAAGATCTGGCGTTCGCCTGTTCCCAGCAGGATCACTTCCGGTTGCAGGTCGAGCAGCGGGGCCAGATCGTCCGGGGTCAGCGCAGCGCTGTCCTGGACCGGCCAGGTCTCGATGAGCTGCTGCGGCGAGAGTATGAAGCTGGCTGCCAGCGTCCGGTCGTTCACCCGTGCGACCTGTCCGTCTGCGGACCGCAGGGTGAAGGCGTAGTCGGGAAGCTCGTGGTTCAACTGCATGGCGGGCGGCCTGCGCGCCGGGCTCAGCCGCGCGGCAGCACGATCTGCCGGCGTTCCTTGCTGGGACGGTACAGCACGGCGGTATGCCCGATCCGCTGCACGAGGGCGGCATCGGCCTGGTCGGCCAGTTCCCCGATCATGGCGTCGCGTGCCTCTCGGTCTTCGCCGGCGACCTTGACCTTGACCAGTTCGTGCTGCTCCAGCACGGCGTCCAGCTCGGCGATGAAGGCCTGCGTGATGCCCTTGTTGCCGATCTGCAGCAGCGCCTTCAGGTCGTGGGCCTGGCCGCGCAGGAAACGGGTCTGGGCAGCGGTCAGGACTACAGGCATGCGGCACGGTACGGGTCGAAAAGGGGGATCAGGGTATCATGGCAGCCCCCACGAACGGCTCCGGCGGCTCCCGTCGCAGCGTGCCCGGAGACCTCGCCGACATGGCCACCCGCAGCAAGAGCAGCCAGCGCTGGCTCAAGGAACACTTCTCCGATCCTTACGTGAAGAAGGCCCAGGCCGAGGGCCTCCGGTCCCGTGCGGCCTACAAGCTGGAGGAACTGCTGGAGCGCGACCGCCTGCTCAAGCCGGGCATGGTCGTGGTCGACCTGGGTGCGGCGCCGGGTGGCTGGTCGCAGTTCGTCCGGCAGGCGCTGGGCGACAGCGGGCGGGTGGTGGCGATGGACATCCTGGACATGCCGCCGCTGGCCGGGGTGGAGTTCCTTCATGGGGATTTCAGGGAGGACAGCGTCCTATCCCAACTGGAGGCGATGCTGGACGGGGCACGCGTGGACCTTGTGCTGTCGGATATGGCCCCCAATAAGAGTGGTGTGGATGCGGTGGACCAGCCACGGATGATGCACCTGGCGGAGTTGGCGATGGAGTTCGCCGACAGCCACCTGAAGCCGGGCGGAGCGTTCCTGATCAAGTTGTTCCAGGGCGCCGGCTCCGACGACTACATCCGCGAGCTTCGCCGCCGCTATGACAAGGTGGCGATCCGCAAGCCGGACGCGTCCCGCAAGCGCTCTCCCGAGGTGTACGCCCTGGGACAGGGCAAGCGGACCCAGATCAAGTAAGGTGGCGTAACGTGCGAATGAGCAAAGAGGAACAGCGGAGCCGATGCGGATGAACGACCTGACCAAGAATCTGCTGCTGTGGGTAGTCGTCGCCGTCGTGCTGATGGTCGTCTTCCAGAGCTTCTCGCCGAAGGGCGGCAATACTGCGGCCATGGCCGGCGGTACTACGTATTCCACGTTCCTCGACCAGGTCGACAGCGGCAATGTCCAGCGTGTCGAGTTCGGGGGCGACGCCCGCAGTGGCGTGGGTGAGATCACTTACACCTTGCGCAACGGCGACGCCAAGACCATCAACGCGCCGTTCGACCGCGACCTGATCAATGACCTGCGCACCAAGAAGGTCGAGATCATCCAGAAGGATCCGCCCAGCGGCCTCAGCCTGACCACCATCCTGCTGAACTTCCTGCCGGTGCTGCTGATCATCGGCTTCTGGATCTTCATCATGCGCCAGATGCAGGGCGGCGGCGGTGGCGCGAAGGGCGCGATGTCCTTCGGCAAGTCGCGCGCCAAGCTGCAGGGCGAGGACCAGGTGAAGGTGACCTTCGCCGACGTCGCCGGCTGCGATGAAGCGAAGGAAGAAGTCGGCGAACTGGTCGAGTTCCTGCGCGATCCCGGCAAGTTCCAGAAGCTGGGCGGCAAGATCCCGCGCGGCGTGCTGATGGTCGGCCAGCCGGGTACCGGCAAGACGCTGCTGGCCAAGGCCATCGCGGGCGAGGCCAAGGTGCCGTTCTTCAGCATTTCCGGTTCGGACTTCGTCGAGATGTTCGTCGGCGTTGGCGCGAGCCGCGTGCGCGACATGTTCGAGCAGGCCAAGAAGCACGCGCCGTGCATCATCTTCATCGACGAGATCGACGCCGTCGGCCGCCATCGTGGCGCCGGCCTGGGCGGCGGTCATGACGAGCGCGAGCAGACCCTCAACCAGTTGCTGGTCGAGATGGACGGTTTCGAAGGCGGCGAAGGCGTCATCGTAATCGCCGCGACCAACCGCCCCGACGTGCTGGATCCGGCGCTGCTGCGTCCGGGCCGCTTCGATCGCCAGGTCACCGTAGGCCTGCCCGACGTGAAGGGCCGCGAGCAGATCCTGCGCGTGCACATGCGCAAGCTGCCGCTGGCCGACGACGTGGAGCCGATGGTGATCGCCCGTGGCACGCCCGGGTTCAGTGGCGCCGACCTGGCGAACCTGTGCAACGAGGCCGCATTGTTCGCCGCGCGCGAGAACGCCAAGGAGGTCCGGATGGATCATCTGGACCGCGCCCGCGACAAGATCATCATGGGTACCGAGCGTCGCTCCATGGCGATGAGCGAGGAGGAAAAGCGCAACACGGCTTACCACGAGTCCGGCCACGCCATCGTCGGCCGTCTGGTACCCGAGCACGACCCGGTCTACAAGGTGACCATCATCCCGCGCGACCGCGCGCTGGGCGTCACCGTGTACCTGCCGGAAGGCGACAAGTACAGCATCAACCGCACCGGCATCGAGAGCCGGCTGTGCACGCTGTATGGCGGCCGTGTCGCGGAAGAGCTTATCTTCGGTGCCGACAAGGTCACCACCGGTGCGTCCAACGACATCGAGCGGGCCACCAAGATGGCGCGCAACATGGTCACCAAGTGGGGCCTGTCCGAGGAGTTGGGGCCGATTACCTATGCCGAGGAAGAAGAGGAAGTCTTCCTGGGGCGCTCGGTGTCGCAGCACAAGAACGTCTCCGACGACACCGCGCGCAAGATCGACGAAGTGGTGCGCGGCATCCTGGACAAGGCCTACTCGCGAACGACCCAGATCCTTACGGACAACATCGACAAGCTGCACATCATGGCGGACGCCCTGATGCAGTATGAAACCATCGATGCGCCGCAGATTGACGCCATCATGGAAGGCCGCGAAGTGCCGCCGCCGCTGGGTTGGAGCAAGGCTGGCAAGGACGACGACAAGCCCGAGTCGCGTCCGCTGCCGCCGATCGGCGGGCCCGCCGCTCAGACCTGAGGCGCGTTGCCAGTGCGCTGATGAAAGGCCAGACTGATGTCTGGCCTTTTTCTTTGCGCGGGGTTCCATGGCAGACAACGACAAGCGTCCGAAGTATCCGATGCTGCCGGTCGGCATTGGCGCGGGCGTCGCGATCGGTATCGCGATCGGCACAGCGATGGACAACCTCGGTGCGGGCATCGCCATCGGCCTTGGCCTGGGCGTCGCGTTCGCCGTCAGCTCGGGCGCGGTCTCGCGCGACGACGACCCGAAGGGGAAGAAGTGATGTTCGATACCACCCCTGTGCTGGACTGCGGTGGTCGTGTGCTGAAGCTGGATCGCCCGCAGGTCATGGGCATCGTCAACGTCACCCCGGATTCGTTTTCCGATGGCGGTGCGTACGACACCACCGACGCCGCCATCGCGCATGCGCTGGCTTTGGTGGAGGAGGGCGCCGACCTGCTCGACATCGGCGGCGAGTCGACGCGGCCGGGTGCTGACGAGGTATCGCTGGAAGAGGAACTGCGCCGCGTGGTTCCGGTCATCGAGCAGCTCGCTGCGCGCGTGGCCGTGCCGATCAGCATCGACACCTACAAGCCCGAGGTGATGCGCGCCGCCGTGGAGGCGGGCGCAGGCATGATCAACGATGTCTGTGCGCTGCGCCGCGAGGGCGCGCTCGACGCGGCGGCCGCGCTCGGTGTGCCGGTGGTGCTGATGCACATGCAGGGCGAGCCACGTTCGATGCAGGTCGCGCCGGAGTACGGTGACGTCGTCGGCGAGGTCCACCGTTTCCTCGCCGAGCGCATCTTCGCCGCCGAGATGGCGGGTATTCCGAAGAAGCGCATCGTCGTCGACCCGGGTTTCGGCTTCGGCAAGGACACCGCACACAACCTGCAGTTACTCGCGCAGCTGGAGCGCTTCGTCGAACTGGGGGTGCCGGTGTTGGCTGGTCTGTCGCGCAAGCGCAGCATCGGCCAGCTCACCGGCCGCGACATGCCGGCGGCGCGGGTATCCGGCTCCGTGGCCGCCCACCTGATCGCCGCGCAACGCGGCGCCCGCATCGTGCGCGTGCATGACGTGGCTGCGACGGTGGACGCACTGAAGGTCTGGAGCGCCGTCGCCGCGGTGCCGCTACCGCGGCAGGCGACCGCCGCGCCAACGATCCGCTGGCCCGACGACGACTGAAAGCCGCCCAACAAAAACCCGCCAGGGCATGCGCCGCTGGCGGGTAGGGTGGGACATCCCCGGCGACAAGCGCCGGGTACCGATCAGCGGGTCAGGCTTGCGCGGGCGGTGCGCTGCGGCGTGCCGGCGGTACCGCGGGACAGCGGACGCGTCTGTTCGATGACCGACGTGGACAACGTGGACACCGTCGGGGTGACGGCGGCGCTGCCGGCCGCGACCGGCTGCGACGTCGCGCTCGTGCTGCGGGTCGGGGTCAGCGGCTGCGAGCCGTTGACGAGCGTCGGGCTGCCGCCCGTCGCCTGCTTCCACTGCCGCAGCAGCGCACGCAGGGCCTCAGGCTTGTTGGTGGCTTCCGCGCCGTTGGCCTGGTTCACGCTGTTCTCGCCATGGCAGCCGGCGCAGGTGCGGATTTCGCCGGGCTGCATCGTCACCCACACGCGCTCGCGCACGATCGCTTCGCCGTTGGCATCCGTGGTCTGCCAGGTCAGCGCGCGATTGGCCGGCACGAACACGGCCGTCGAGCCGTCCGCGGCGATCTTCACGCTGCCCGCCGGACCGCTGGGGTTGGCGACATTGTTGCTGTTCGCCGCCATCGGCTGCGCGATCACCCGGCGGCCGCTGTTGAAGTTGCTGTAGGCGCGGACTTGGTTGCCCTGCAGGACCTGGTAGTGGGAGATGTCGTAGACGCGCCCGCTGGCCTTGGCGGTCTTCGCACCGCCGGGGACCTGCAGGTTGAACGGCTGCTGCGTGTCGCCGCGATCGCGGCTGGTCTGGTTGCGGGTGACGATCAGCGACAGATTGTTGGTCTTCAGCCACTGGCGCAGGGCCGCCTCGTTGACCTGCTCTTCGGCCAGCACCGCGCGCTCCGGCGCTTCCAGCGCAGCGGCGGCGGCGCTTCCGGTCGGACGCGTACGCGCCACCACCTCGACGGCCTCCAGTTCCCACAGCACGCCGTTGAAGGACGACAGCGAGTCGGGATTCCACCAGGTGATGGACTTGCTGATGCCGGGCGTCAGCGGGCTGCCGGCGATCAGCATGCCGGAGGCGTCCGTGCGCAGCTGGTACAGGCGGAACGAGGTGTTGTTGCCGGTGGTCGCGCTGGCCGTGTAGGTGGACACCATGTGGCCGGTGCTGGTCGGCAGCGGATTGCGGAACCGGCCGCCGGACAGGCTGTTGTTGACCGCGGCGGGCGAAGCGTCTTCGACCTTCATCTGCTCGGCGTTCAACGTGGGCGCACCGGTGAAGCGCACGATCTGGTCGCTGGTCATCGAGCCGAACTCGCGCGCATAGATGCCGTAGTACGTGCCCGGCGTGCGAGGATCTTCGCGGATCTGGAAGATGCCGCCGTCGTTGCGGATGTACTTCTTGTTGGCGATGATCGAGGTGTTCGTGTTGTCGGACAGCGCCGAATCGGTGGCGAACGAGCGCGTCAGATAGCCGAACGACAACTCCTGCCGGCCGATATGGTTGAGCGTCAGCTCTTCGGTGCCGTCCTGGTTCATCTGCCAGGGAGAGAACAGGTTGAAGGTGAATCCGTTGATACGGCCGTAGGCCGCCGACGTCATGCCATTGCGGGACTCGGGGAAGACTTCCGCCTGGCGCCCGACATTGGCCGCGCCCACGGCTTCGCTGGCGTAGTTGAAGTCGCCGAAACTGCCGGCGTCCGCCTGCTGGTCGCGCTGCAGGTGGTCCCAGCGGGTGAAGATCACGCGGCCATAGCTGTCGATGGTCGGCGAGAACGCGCCGCTCGGGGCATGGTTGAGCAGGCGCAGTTCGCCGGTGGACGGCGTGAGGCTGTAGATGCCGACGACGGTGGGCGTGCTCTCGTACTCGTCCAGCTGCGGATACAAATGCGCCTCGCCGCTGCGGGGGCGGTCGGAGGTGAACAGGATGCGGTCGTCGCTGCTGTAGAGCGGCGAGATGTTGTTGTAGCCGGTGGGCTGGTTGGCCACCTTGGTGATCACGGCCGTCTGGCCCTGGGCGAGGTTGGTCACCTCGTACAGCTGCCACTTGACGTTGACCGTGCCGTACTGGCGCGTCGGCGCTCCGACCACCATGCTGAAGACCGCCTTGCGGCCATCCCAGTGCACGGTGGGTTCGCGCACGGCGATCGCGTTGGCGCCCTGCTGGCCTTCCATGCCGTAGCCGGCTTCCTTCGTCAGGTTGCGCAGCGAACCGTCCGGGTAGCGGATCATCAGGTCGCCGCCACGGGGCGCAGAGCCGAGGTCGCCCATATGGTTGGCGAACGCGGCAAGACGGCTGGAGAAGCGGTCGGCGCCCGCGGTCGGCACCTGGGTGACGAACATGACGGGTGTGGACACTGCCGAGGATTCCACCGCGGCGGCCGCGACGGCCGATGCGGTCACCCGCGCGGCAGGCGCCGGTGAGGTCAGGGCGGCGCTGTCGGCGGTGACGGCCGATGCATCCTCGAGGGAGGACTGGCTACCGTCGCAGGCGGACAGCAGAAGGCCGAATCCCAGAGCCAGGGAAGGGATACGGAGAGTGCCGAGGGCATTTCGGATCATGCGGATGTGCGTCTTCGGGGGAATGACGTGCATGCCTCCAGCGTCCGCGGCCATGCCATGCGGCACGCCGGAGATGCAGGTCTCATGCGGTGGGTATGCGGCGGATCGTCACGCACCCCGCAGGGCGCCCCCGTCGATCCGTGTGGAGAAATCCAAACATCGGACCCTTCACGCGCGATGGAAGGATATCCGGGTTCATGGAAATAGCCAGACGCAGTTTTCGATATCGAGTACTGCGCCACACTTAATCGACACAGGCATCCCGGTAGTGCGACGACAGTTCGATTGCAGGGCTGCGCGTCCTCACACTGCATTAAGCCAGTCACCTGTGCGGATCGTGCGTCGCCCGCATGACAACAGGATGTTCCGGTGATTCCACCGCGCTCCCGGTGAGGCGTGGTCGCACTGGCGCAACGCGGGGAGGCGAATGTGCGACAAGGTGACGCGGGCCTTGCACGGCACACCCCGAAGGGGATGCGAGAATGCCGCATGCCACTCGACCTTCGTCCGCCTGCCATCGCCATCATGGGTCCGACCGCCTCGGGCAAGACGGCGTTCGCACTGGAGGTGGCCGAACGTTTCGGCGGCGAAATCGTCAGCGTGGATTCGGCGCTGGTCTATCGCGGCCTGGATATCGGGGCTGCCAAGCCGACCGCCGCCGAGCAGGCCCGCGTGTCGCACCATCTGCTCGACGTGCGCGAACCCTGGCAGGCGTACTCCGCTGCCGAGTTCGCGCAGGACGCACGGCGTGCACTGGACGACATCGCTGCGCGTGGCCGTCTGCCCATCCTGGCGGGCGGCACCGGCCTCTATTTCCAGGCCCTGCTCGAGGGGTTGGCGGCGATGCCGGCGGCGGACACTGCCGTGCGCGCCGACCTTGCCGTGCAGGCGGCGACCCGCGGCTGGCCTGCGCTACATGCTGAGCTGGCCCAGGTCGATCCTGCGGCCGCGGCCCGCATCCATGCCACCGATCCCCAGCGCATCCAGCGGGCGCTGGAGGTGTATCGGCTGACCGGCACGCCGATCAGCCAGTGGCAGCGAGAGTCGCGCGGCGCACGCCTGCCGTTCCGGGTGATGAAGCTGGTGCTGGCGCCCGGCGACCGGGCCGTGCTGCATGACCGTATCGCACGCCGTTTCGACCTGATGCTCGAACAGGGCTTCCTCGACGAAGTCCGTCGCCTGCGCGCGCTGCCCGGCATGCAGGCCGTGGTCGCGCCGCTCGACCTGCCCGCGGTGCGCGCCGTGGGCTATCGCCAGGCCTGGGAGTTCCTGGACGGGCAGGGTGACGCGGCGGCGTTCCGCGAGCGTGCCATCGCCGCCACGCGCCAGCTCGCCAAGCGTCAGCTGACCTGGTTGCGGGGCGGGCTGGACGCGCGCTGGTTCGATCCCGCCACCGATCACGCCGCCCTGGACGATGCGCTAGCGCTGTTTTTGCCGCGATCGTGAGCCGTTCGGGCCGGATTCTGCGGAATTGGGACCAGATGCCGGACTTGGCAACGCCCCGCCGGGCCGATGTTGTGTAACATCGGGGTTCCGGGACGACAGGGGAGCAGGTCGTCGGCCCGGCACGGCACCACTACATACCTATAAGAACGCAAGGCGGGAGTACGTCATGTCCAAGGGGCAATCCCTGCAGGATCCTTTCCTGAATGCACTGCGGCGCGAGCGCGTCCCGGTGTCGGTCTACCTGGTCAACGGCATCAAGCTGCAGGGCACCATCGAATCCTTCGACCAGTTCGTGGTCCTGCTGCGCAACACGGTCAGCCAGATGGTCTACAAGCACGCCATTTCCACCGTGGTGCCGGCACGCAACGTGCGCGTGGGTCCGGGTGGCGGCTACGTGCAGCAGGGTGACGAGGACGCGGAAGGCGGCGAAGACGAAACCGCGTGATAATGCGTGCCTCGCTTGAAGAGGCACGACCCCATTGTTTGAAAGATCCCGCAAGGGCGAGCATGCGCTGCTGATCCAGCCGCATGCCGGCGGCCGTCCCGACGACGGCATCACCGAGGAATTCAGCGACCTGGCGCGCTCGGCCGGCGCCACCATCGCCGCGCTGCTCACCGCGCGCATTGATCGCCCCAATCCCTCCACGCTGATCGGCAGCGGCAAGCTGGAGGAAGTGAAGGCGGCCGCCGATGCCACCGGCGCCGACCTGATCCTGGTCAATTTCGCGCTGTCGCCGGGCCAGGAACGCAATCTGGAAAAACTCCTGCAGCGTCGCGTGCTGGATCGCACCGGGTTGATCCTCGACATCTTCGCCCAGCGCGCGCGCAGCCACGAAGGCAAGCTGCAGGTAGAACTGGCGCAGCTGCGGCACATGGCCACGCGCCTGGTGCGCGGCTGGACCCACCTGGAGCGCCAGCGCGGCGGCTCCATCGGCCTGCGCGGTCCCGGCGAAACGCAGTTGGAAACCGACCGCCGCCTGCTGCAGAAGCGGGTCGAGCAGCTGCAGAAGCGGCTGGAGAAAGTCGAAGTGCAGCGCACGCAGATGCGCCGCGCCCGCGTGCGCAGCGAGCTGCCGCGCGTGGCCCTGGTCGGCTACACCAACGCCGGCAAGTCCACGCTGTTCAATGTGCTGACCGGTGCCGAGGCCTACGCGGCCGACCAGCTGTTCGCCACGCTGGACCCGACCGTGCGCCGCATCGACCTGCCCGGCGGAGCGGTGGTGCTGGCCGACACCGTCGGCTTCGTGCGCGATCTGCCGCACGAACTGGTCGCGGCCTTCCGCTCCACGCTGAGCGAGGCGCGCGAAGCCGACCTGCTGCTGCACGTCATCGATGCGGCCGACCCGCACCGCGAGGAACGCATCGCGCAGGTCGACGAGGTACTGCAGGAGATCGGCGCCGGCGACCTGCCGCAGATGCTGGTCTTCAACAAGATCGACCGTATCGACGGCGCCGCTCCGCGGCACGACCAGCCCGATCCCGGCGTCGACGAAGGCGAGGCGCCCAGTGCCGGCATGGGCCGCGAGCGCGTGTGGCTGTCCGCGCGCGATGGCGTCGGCATCGACCTGCTGAAGGGTGCGCTGGCGCAGCGGCTGGGCTTCCAGCGCGTGCGCGGCGAACTGCACCTGCCGGCGAACTCCGCGCGCCTGCGTTCGCGCCTGCATGCACTGGGCGCCGTGCTGGCCGAGGATTTCGAAGAAAACGGCTGGCGCGTCACCGTCGACCTCGCCTTGGCCGACGCCCAGCGCCTGGCCTCGCAGGCCGGCGGGCATCCGCTGGAAGCCCTGCTGCCGCAGGCGGAACGGGAGGAGTGGCAGTAGGAGCGGAGTCAGCGACGGGGGGTAGGTGTGGGAGCGACGTAAGTCGCGAATCTTTTGCCGGGCAAGCTGGGCGCCGCATGCACGGCCCGTTCGCGACTTACGTCGCTCCCACAGGACAGGGCGTCGCAGGCATGACCTCCCGGCCTTGCCTCCCGGCCAGGCCGCCCCTATCTAGTAGAATCGAAACCTGCGCCGGCCCCGGCCGCGCGAATCTTTCAGAATGGAGTGGGCATGGCCTGGAACACCCCTGGCAGCGGCAGCGGCGGATCTGGCAACAACGGCAACCGGAACAACAGTTGGAAGCCGCGCAACCCGCAGGGAGGCGGTGGCATCGGTGACGTGATCGAACGTCTGCGCAGCCTGTTCGGCGGTGTCGGCGGCGGTGGCAATCCGCTGCGCTGGGTACTGCTTGGTATCGGCCTGCTGGTGCTGTTCTCCAGCTTCCAGCTGATCGGCGAACAGGACCGTGGCGTCGTACTGCGCTTCGGCCAGTACGCGCGCACCATGCAGCCGGGCCCGAACTTCAAGTTCCCCTGGCCGATCGAGAGCGTCACCAAGGTCAACGCCACCGGCGTGCGCACCTTCAGCAACAGCCTGCCGGTGCTGACGCGCGACGAGAACATCATCACCGTATCGTTCAACGTGCAGTACCGCGTCGGCGACCCCAAGCTGTTCCTGTTCGGTACCACCGACGCCACCCGCGTGCTGGAACAGACCGCCCAGAGCGCCGTGCGCGAAGTGATCGGCCGCTCCGACCTCGACGCCGCACTGAACAACCGTGGTCCGCTGTCCGCCACCGCCGGTACCGCGCTGCAGGCCTCGCTCGAGGCCTACCGCACCGGCCTGGTCGTCACCGAACTGAGCCTGCAGGACGCGCGTCCGCCGGAAGCCGTCAAGCCGGCGTTCGACGAGGTCAACAGCGCCCAGCAGGAAAACGAGCGCCTGGTGTCGCAGGCGCGTGCCGTCGCGGCCCGCATCGTGCCGGAGGCGCGCGGCGACGCGCAGCAGATCCGCACGCAGGCCGAAGGCTACAAGACCGCCGCCATCGCCAAGGCGACCGGTGACGCGACCCGCTTCAGCCTGCTGCTGGACGAGTACCGCAACGCCCCGGAAGTCACCCGCAAGCGCCTGTGGCTGGATACCGTGCAGGAAGTGCTGGCCGGCAACCGCAAGATCGTCGGCAGCGATAGCCGCCAGGTGCTGTACGTGCCGATGGGCAATGCCCCGGCACCGACGCAGCCGCCGGCGGGCGTCCTGCCCACCCAGGTGCTGCCGCAGGTGGAGAGCACCCCGACCAGTTCCCGCAATTCGGCGCGTAGCCCACGCCCGGCCGGCCGTGAGGAGGCGCAG
The DNA here is from genome assembly GCF_014851815.1 of Pseudoxanthomonas sp. PXM01. GTDB lineage: Bacteria > Pseudomonadota > Gammaproteobacteria > Xanthomonadales > Xanthomonadaceae > Pseudoxanthomonas_A. The sequence goes on along the minus strand of NZ_JACVAJ010000002.1, from coordinate 278,785 downwards.
CCATGAGGAATTCCCTGATCGTCGGCATTCTCGTGGCCGTGCTGCTGGGCCTGATGGGTTCGGTGTACGTCGTGCGCGAAGGGCAGGTGGGCCTGGTGCTTAACCTCGGCCGCGTGGTGCGCAGCGAGATCGGCCCCGGCCTGCATTTCAAGCTGCCGCTGGTGGAAACCGCGCGCGTCTTCGACCGCCGCTTCACCGCCAACGAGTTCCCGCCCGAGCGTTCGCTCACCTCCGAGCGCAAGGACGTCAGCGTCGACTTCATCGCCATCGGCTTCATCGTCAACGCGGCGGATTTCTACCGCGCGACCGGCGGCCAGGCCGAACTGGCCACCGAGCGCCTGGCGCCGATCATCAAGGAATCGCTGCGCAACGAGATCAACTCGCGCACGTTGACCCAGCTGGTGTCGGGCAACCGCAACGAGCTGATCGAGAAGCAGCTGCCGGGCATCAACGCCGGCGCCAAGAACCTGGGCATGCAGGTGGTCGATATCCGCTTCAAGCAGATCGACCTGCCGACCGACAGCGAAGTCATCGACCAGGTCTACAACCGCATGCGCGCCGAGCGCACGCAGGTGGCCAGCGCGTTGCGCGCGCAGGGCGCGGAGCAGGCGCGCATCGTCGAGGCGCAGGCCAACCGCGATGTCGCGGTGCTGCTGGCCGAGGCCGAGCGCGATGCGCAGAAGCTGCGCGGCGAAGGCGATGCCGAAGCCGCCCGCATCTACGGTGCCGCCGCCGGCCGCGATGCGTCGTTCTACGCCTTCCAGCGCAGCCTCGAGGCCTACCGCACCTCGTTCAAGGACGGACAGGGCGTGATCGTGCTGGACAAGGACGATCCGTTCCTCCAGTACATGCGCAGCGATCGCTGAGCAGTCCCGCACCGGCCGCCCACGAGGCGGCCGGTGCCGTTTCAGCCTCCTGTCTTCATCGCCTCGCCGTTTGCTGGCACGCCCGGAACCCCACTCATGTCCGAACTCTGGTCCGCCCTCTGCCTGGTCGCCATCCTCGAAGGCCTGGTGCTGTTCGCCATCCCGGCCAGTTGGAAGCGTGCTGTCGTGCAACTGCTGCGGATGTCCGACGGCCAGGTGCGCGCGGTGGGCGGTTTCATCCTGATCTTCGGGTTGACGCTGCTGTGGTGGGTGAAGCACTGAGGCTCGTTGAACAACACCGTCCGCTGACACGAAACCCGTATTCCTTCTCCCTGCGAAGCGGGGAGAAGGTGCCCGAAGGGCGGATGAGGGGTGCTTTCCTATCCGTCTCCATGCCTTTATCCGATCCCCCTCGCGATGCGTAAAAGCCAGGCTGTTCTCCATCCGTCGGAGACCGCCACATGCGAAGCACCTTGGACCACGAACGCGAGCGTTACCTGCGTCAGGAACAGACGGAAGCCGAAAGGGTGTTGTGGTGGCAGTTGCGCAATCGGCGCCTGCTGGGATGGAAGTTCCGACGCCAATATCGCATCGGCCCGTATTTCGCCGACTTCGCTTGTCCGGAAGCAGGCCTGGTGATCGAGCTGGATGGCAGCCAGCATCTGGAGCAGATTCGACACGACGTACTGCGTACCGCCCGCCTGCGACGAGAAGGCTTTGAGGTCCTGCGATTCTGGAACGATGTGGTACTGCGTGAAACGGATGCGGTACTGATGGCGATCACCACCGCGCTCGCCCCTCATCCGCCTTCGGCACCTTCTCCCCGCTTCGCAGGGAGAAGGGGAGATGGGGGCTAGGCTGTTCTCCTTTCTCCGTTCACGGGAGGGGGCATCCGAAGAGCCCGCCCCGGACCGGATACACGGGCCGATGAGGGGCCGCCTCCCACCTCCTTCCTGAACGCCCAGGCCGCCAGCCCGGGCCGCCCAGGGTAGCCCCCGTCCCCATAAACCCGGATAATGCACAAAAGCCGGACGGGCTCCCTGCGTGGGAAGACCGCCGGCTTTTTCCGTGTCTGGGCCCGGCGTGGCGGGCGGCTCCCCGATGGAGTCTGCCGGCGGCAACGGCGCCGTGGACCAGCGCGACCCCTTCCGGCGGCCCCGATGGCCGCCAACAATCGAGGAGTTACCCGTCATGGGTCAGTCAGTCGTCGTTCTCGGCGCCCAGTGGGGCGATGAAGGCAAGGGCAAGATCGTCGATCTGCTCACCGAGGAAATCGGTGCCGTCGTCCGCTTCCAGGGCGGCCACAATGCCGGCCACACGCTGGTCATCGGTGGCAAGAAGACCGTTCTTCACCTGATCCCGTCCGGCATCCTGCGTCCCGACGCGCTGTGCCTGATCGGCAACGGCGTGGTGCTGTCGCCGGCCGCGCTGATGAAGGAAATCGCGGAGCTGGAAGCGGCGGGCGTGGAAGTGCGCTCGCGTCTGAAGATCTCGCCGGCCACGCCGCTGATCATGCCGTACCACATCGCCCTCGATCAGGCCCGCGAGAAGGCCGCCGGCGGCAAGGCCATCGGCACCACCGGCCGCGGCATCGGCCCGGCCTACGAAGACAAGGTGGCGCGTCGCGGCATCCGCGTGGCCGACCTGCATTATCCGAAGCAGCTGGAAGAACTCCTGCGCACCGCGCTGGATTACCACAACTTCGTGCTGACCAAGTACCTCAACGTCGAGCCGGTCGATTTCCAGAAGACCTACGACGAAGCGCTGGCCTTCGGCGAGTACGTGCAGCCGATGAAGTCCGACGTCGCCGGCATCCTGCACGACCTGCGCAAGCAGGGTAAGCGCGTGCTGTTCGAAGGCGCGCAGGGTGCACTGCTCGACATCGACCACGGCACCTATCCCTACGTCACCAGTTCCAACACCACCGTCGGCGGCGCGTTCGCCGGCACCGGCGTGGGCGCGGACGCGATCGACTACGTGCTCGGCATCTGCAAGGCCTATGCGACGCGCGTCGGCGGCGGTCCGTTCCCGACCGAACTGGACGACGAAGTCGGCCAGGGCATCCGCGACCGTGGCCAGGAGTACGGCGCGTCCACCGGCCGTCCGCGCCGCTGCGGCTGGATGGACATCGTCGCGCTGAAGCGCGCCGTCGCCATCAACGGCATCTCCGGCCTGTGCATCACCAAGCTCGACGTGCTGGACGGCATGGAGAAGCTGAAGATCTGCATCGCGTACGAGTACCGCGGCAAGCGCACCGAGTACGCACCGCTCGACGCCGCCGGCTGGGAAGAGTGCACGCCGGTGTACCTGGAATTCCCGGGCTGGGAAGAGAACACCCACGGCGTCACCGAGTGGGACAAGCTGCCGCCGGCCGCGCGTGCCTACCTGCGCGCGCTGGAGGAACTGTCGGGTTGCCCGCTGGCCATCGTCAGCACCGGTCCCGACCGCGACCACACCATGGTGCTGCAGGATCCGTTCGCGTAACCGAGCGTACGTCCGGGCGCAGGGTGTCCTGTCGCCGCGTGGCAACGCGACATAACAGGGGTGCACGGATGCACGCCGCATTGAAAGGAAGCCCCGCGGATGCGGGGCTTTTTTTATGCATCGATGGCGGGCCGCGTGAAGCGGCGCCACGCCGCTGGAGATCCCTTTCCCTGGTTGTGCCTGCGTCGGCCGCTCCGTGCCGTCCGTGCGTGCGCGCGCCTGTTTTCCATGGAGCCATTCCCATGCTCGACCCCAACGACCGCGCGCACGACGACCTGGAGACGGAGGATGCCGCGACCGCGGCCACCCTCCTCGATCGTCGCGACGACACGTCTGCGAACGACCCCATCGCCCTGCGTTCGGGCCTGTCGCGCGCGCAACTCGATACGCTGGAGACGATGGAAAGCTTCCAGTGGCGCCTGGGATTCGTGCGCTGGCCCGTGTTCAAGGCCGCCATCCCGGTGCTGTTCAACCGCACCGGGACCCGTTACGTGGTGATCCGCGAAGACGGCAGCATCGACGAACACCCCACGCTGACCTTGCGCCAATGAGCGCATTCGCCGACCTGCGGGTCCGGCACACGTCTTGCATCGTCATCACGACCCTAAATAGCGGCCGTCCGCGGCCGTTACGGATACCAGGTGTCGCCAGCCATCGTTGGAGTTTCCCCCATGTACCGTAGTGCCGCCCGAGCCGCCGTCATCACCGGCCCCTGGTCTTCGCCCGCGCCGGCGAAGGCGTCCACCCCCGCCGAACGCCGCAAGGCCGTGCCGGCGCCGGACACCGATGCGTTGCGCACGGGCCTGACGCCTGCGCAGCTGATGACGCTGGAAGCCCTGGAAATCTTCCAGTGGCGGCTGGCCTTCGTGCGTCGCCCGCTGTTCCAGGCGCCCATTCCGGTGCTGTTCGACCGCGAGGACACGCGCTACGTGGTCATCGAGGAAGACGGCACGCTCAACGAACAACCCACGCTGCAACTGCGGGTCTGATGCCGCGTCGCTGAACCGGACCTAGCTGTCGCATCTCCGCCCTCACGTTTTGTTCCTGTCGGCCGATACAGGGTGTAACCCTGCGTGCGCCGGTGGCGCGCGTGTTCGTCCACGCCATCAGGAGCCCCCCACCGGATGTCGGATCCGCAACGCCCCCGCGACCCCTCCGAGCCGGATACCGCCGGCACCGCCCCCCGCACGCCCGAGCGCCGCAAGGACGCCCGGGCGATGGACGACGCCACGCTGCTCGCAGGCCTCACGCCGGAGCAGCAGGCCACCGTGCAGACGATGGAAACCTTCCACTGGCACCTGAAGTTCGTCCGTCGTCCGCTGTTCAAGACGCCGATCCCCGTGCTGTTCAACCGCGCAGGCGACCGCTTCGTCGTGGTCAACGAAGACGGCACCATCGATGAGAATCCCACGCTGACGCTGCGCGACTGAGCCTGCGTCGCGTCGTCGCACCGCGCGACATTCCCACGACATCCCCCCTCCATCATCCGCCGCGCACACGCCATTCCGCGTGCTGCCGCGGCGCGTCGATGCGCGCTGTGGAACCGGAGTCCGAGGAATTCCTTCCCCATGAAGCGCGGTCGCATCGCTCTCATCCTGGTCGTGGCCGTCGTCGCGGTCGTCCTGATCGCCCTCGGTGTCGGCCGCGATGACGCCTCGGCGGCACCGGCCGACCCCGCGCCGGTGCTGTCGGTCAGCCTGACCCGACCCAGCATCGACACGCTGCCCGTGCGCGTGCCGGCCAGCGGCAGCATCGCCGCCTGGCAGGAAGCCAGCATCGGCGCCGATACCGATGCGCTGCGCCTGACCGAGGTGCGCGTCAACGTCGGCGACCGCGTCCGTCGCGGCCAGATCCTGGCGACGTTCGATCCCGCGCTGGTGGAGGCCGATGTGGACGAAGCCGTCGCGGCCGTCGCCGTCGCGCAGGCCCAGTCGCTGGAGGCGGCCGGCAATGCACGGCGCGCGACGCTGCTCGACGGCTCCGGCGCGATGTCCAGGCAGCAGGTCGAGCAATATGTCGCCGCCTCCGCGGTGGCGCAGGCGCGGCTGCAGGCGGCGCGCGCCACCGAGCAACGCCAGCGCAAGCGACTGGCGCAGACGCGTGTGCTCGCGCCCGCCGACGGCATCGTCACCGTGCGCAGCGCCACCGTCGGCGCGGTGGTGCCGGCGGGGCAGGAGCTGTTCCGCATGATCAAGGACGGCCGGCTGGAATGGCGCGCCGCGGTCGCCGTCGCCGATCTCGACGCGCTCGCCGTGGGCCAGGACGTGCGGATCCGCCTGCCCGGACACGACGAGGTGCGCGGCACGCTGCGGATGATCGCGCCCGACATCGACACGCAGACCCGCAGCGGTCTGGTCTACGTCGACCTGCCGCGCCACGACGCGCTGCGTGCCGGCGCGTTCGTCACCGGCCACATCGACGTGCGCGAGGCCGCCACGCTGACGCTGCCGCAGGGCGCCGTGCTGCTGCGCGACGGCTTCCACTACGTGATGCGCGTCGGTCCGGCGTCGGACGTGGTCGCGAAGAAGGTCGCGGTGGGACGCCGCATCGGTGACCGCATCGAGATCGTCTCCGGCCTGGCGGCCACCGATGCGGTAATCGCCACCGGCCTGGGCTTCCTCAGCGAAGGCGACACCGTGCGCGTGGTCGACGCGGCGCCGGATGCCGCCGATGCGCGCGTGTCCCGCGCGTCGCGCGCGAACGCCGAAGCGCTGGCGCGGAGCGCCCTGTGAACCTCAACGTCTCCACCTGGTCGATCCACAACCCGGTCGCCACCACGCTGCTCTTCATCCTGCTGACGCTGGCCGGCATCGGCGGCTTCCTGGCGATGAAGGTGCAGAACTTCCCCGACATCGACTTCCCGGTCATCACGGTGACGGCCGCGCTGCCCGGCGCCTCGCCCGCGCAACTGGAGAACGATGTCGCGCGCCGGATCGAGGACTCGCTGGCCAACGTGCAGGGCCTGAAGCACATCGTCACCACGCTGACCGACGGCGCCGCCACGATCACCGCCGAGTTCCAGGTCGGCAAGCCGGTGCAGGAGGCAATGGACGACGTGCGCGACGCCGTCTCCGCCACCCGCGCCCATCTGCCCGCGGACCTGCAGGACCCGATCATCAGGAAGCGCGAACTGGCCGCGGCGCCGGTGCTGACCTACACCGTGTCCTCGGCCACGCGCGACGACGAGGCGCTGTCGTGGTTCGTCGACAGCCAGGTCAGCAAGAAGCTGCTGGCCGTGCCCGGTGTCGGCGCGGTCTCGCGCGTCGGTGGCGTCGACCGCGAAGTCCGCGTCGAACTCGATCCGGTGCGCCTGCTGGCGTTCAACGCCACCGCCGCCGATCTGTCGCGGCAGCTGCGCGAGCTGCAACAGGAAGCCTCCGGCGGCCGCATCGATGTCGGCGGTGCGGAGCAGTCCGTGCGCACCATCGCCACGGTCGAGGCGGCGCAGGACATCGCGCGGCTGGACGTGTCGCTGAGCGACGGTCGCCGCCTGCGCGTGGACCAGGTCGCGGACGTGTCCGACACCGTCGCCGAGCCGCGCTCGATGGCGCTGATGGACGGGCGTCCGGTGGTCGCCTTCGACGTGCTGCGCTCGCGCGGTGCCGGCGAACTGGATGTCGCCGAGGCCTCGCGTGCGGTGATCGACGAACTGCGCACCGCGCATCCGGAGATCGTCTTCGCCGAGGCGGTCGACCACGTCACGCCCATCGCCGAGAACTACCACGGCTCGATGATGCTGCTGTACGAAGGCGCCGCACTGGCGGTGCTGGTGGTGTTCTGCTTCCTGCGCGATGGCCGCGCCACGCTGATCGCCGCGGTGGCGCTGCCGCTGTCGGCCATCCCGACCTTCGCGGTGATGCACCTGATGGGCTTCAGCCTCAACACGGTGTCGCTGCTGTCGCTGTCGCTGGTGGTCGGCGTGCTGGTCGACGACGCCATCGTCGAGATCGAGAACATCGAGCGCCACCTGCTGATGGGCAAGACGCCGATGCGTGCGGCCACCGAAGCCGCCGACGAGATCGGGCTGGCGGTGGTGGCCACCACGTTCACCCTGATCGCGGTGTTCCTGCCCACCTCGCTGATGGGCGGCGAGGTCGGCATGTACTTCGTGCAGTTCGGCTGGACCGCGGCGGTGGCGGTGTTCTTCTCGCTGGTGGTGGCGCGCATGCTGACCCCGACCATGGCGGCCTACCTGCTGAAGGCGCCGAAGAAGGTGCACGCGCCGCCGCGCTGGCTGGCGCGTTATCTGGATCTGGTCGGGCTCTGCCTGCGTCATCGCGCGGCGACCGCCGCGGCGGCGGCGCTGCTGGTGGTCTCCGGGCTCGGCGTCGCCGCGCTGCTGCCAGGCGAATTCATTCCCGCCGACGACGGCGACCAGGCGCAGGTGACGCTGACGCTGCCCCCGGGCAGCACGCTGCAGGACACGCGCGCACTGGCCGAACGTGCCCGCGACCTGATCGCCGCGCATGCCGAGGTGGTCTCGGTCTACACCGCCATCGGCGCGAGCACGGGCGGCGGCGAACCCGGCGAGGACGCGCAGCCCGGCACCGTCACCCGCGCCACGCTCACTGCCAACCTGGCGCCGCGCGGCGAGCGCGACCGCACGCGGCAGCAGATCGAAGCGCGCCTGCGCGAGGATCTGCTCGACCTGCCCGGCGCGCGCATCCGCGTCGGCGGTGGCGACGACGAGGGCTACGAACTGGTGCTGACCTCGGAGGACGGCGCCGCGCTCGCGCGCCATGCCGCCGTGGTCGAACGCGAACTGCGCGGTATTCCCGGCGTCGGCGCGGTGACCTCGTCGGCCAGCCTGGTGCGTCCAGAGCTGGTGGTGCGGCCCGACTTCGCCCGCGCCGCCGACCTCGGCGTGACCTCCGCCGCCATCGCCGAAACGCTGCGCATCGCCACCGCCGGCGACTATCGCCAGGACCTGGCCAAGTTGAACCTCAGCGAGCGGCAGGTGCCGGTGGTGGTGCGGCTGGCCGACCGCGGCCGCGACGACCTCGACATGCTGCGCCGCCTGCCGGTGCCCGGTGCGCGCGGCCCGGTGCCGCTGGAGAGCGTTGCCGACCTGCAGCTGCTGACCGGCCCGTCGGAGCTGACACGCTACGACCGCATGCGCAACGTCGAGTTCGCGGTCGAGCTCAACGGGCAGCCGCTGGGCGATGTCGAAGCCGCCGCCGACAAGCTGCCCAGCCTGCGCAACCTGCCGCGTGGCGTGGCCCATGCCGCCACCGGCGAGGCCGAAGTGATGGGCGAACTGGTGGTCGGGTTCGCCGTGGCGATGCTGGCCGGCATCTTCTGCGTCTACGCGGTGCTGGTGCTGCTGCTGAAGGATTTCGCCCAGCCGCTGACCGTGCTGGTGGCGCTGGTGCTGGCGATTCCCGGCGCGTTCCTGGCGCTGTTCCTGACCGGCGCCTCGCTGTCGATGCCGTCGATGATCGGGCTGATCATGCTGATGGGCATCACCACCAAGAATTCGATCCTCCTGGTGGACTACATCGTCATCGCGCGCCGCGACCACGGCATGGTGCTCGGCGATGCCATCGTCGATGCTTGCCGCAAGCGCGCGCGTCCCATTGTGATGACCACGCTCGCGATGGGTGCCGGCATGCTGCCGGTCGCGCTCGGCATCGGCGCCGATCCGAGTTTCCGTGCGCCGATGGCGATCGTCGTCATCGGTGGGCTGATCACCTCCACCGTGCTGTGCCTGCTGGTGGTGCCGGTGGTCTACAGCCTGGTCGACGACGCCCTCGGCAGCGTGCGTCGTGCGGTCGCCGCGCGTCGTCCCGCGGACGCGGCGGCGGTGGAGGCGGGCGCATGAAGACGATGGGCGGGACGCGCATCGGGGCAGGTCCTTCTTGCGCGGCGGGGGTCAGGCAAGCGCCCCCGTCCGCGCCTTTTTACCTCGGGGATCTGTCATGAACGTCAGCACGTTCGCGCTGGCCGTGATCGGCGCCTATGCGGTGGCCTCCATCGCCTACGTCTACCGCTGGCGCGGCCGCCTGCGCTACGCCGGCTTCGGCGAATACCTGCGCAAGAGCTGGCCGGTGTTCGCGCCGCTCAACTGCCTGCTGTACCTGGCCACGCACCGCGCCGCGCGGCGGCCGGTGATCGACAGCGCGTACCTGGATGGCATCTCCATCCTGCGTGCGCACTGGCCGCGCATCCGCAGCGAGGCGTTGGCGCTGTACGCCAGCGGCGCGCTGGAGGCGACCAGCCAGCCCGGCTCGGCCGGCTACCACGACCTCGGCTTCCGCACGTTCTACAAGCGCGGCTGGCGCAAGTTCTACCTGCGCTGGTACGGCACGCCGCACGCCTCCGCACAGCGGCTGTGCCCGGAAACGCTGTGGCTGCTGGCGCAGGTGCCGGGCATCCGCGCGGCGATGTTCTCGGTGCTGCCGCCGGGTGCGGAACTGACGCTGCACTCGGATCCGCTGGCGTGTTCGTTCGCTACCACCTGGGCCTGGTCACGCCGAACGACGATGCCTGCTTCATCAACGTGGACGGGCAGGCGCTGTCGTGGCGCGACGGACGTGACTTCGTGTTCGACGAAACCTATCCGCACTACGCACGCAACGACACCGACACGCTGCGGCTGATCCTGATGTGCGACGTGGAGCGGCCGATGAATCCGCTCGGTCGTGCGTTCAACCGGCTGTACTCGCAGCTGGCGCGCGCGCTGGCCGTGCCCAATACCGGTGAGGACCGGCGCGGCGCGCTGACCGCCGTGTTCGCCGCGGTCGCGCCGCTGCGCAGGCGCGCCGTCGTGCTGAAAGCGCGGCATCGCGGCCTGTACGTGCTGCTGAAGTATTCGTTGAACGCGATGCTCCTGCTGCTCGCCTTCCTGCCCGTTTTCGCCGTGCTACAGTGGATCGAGCGCGCGGACCTCGCGGCGGTGTACTGATCCATGCGCGACTTTCTGCCCGCCCATCCCGAGGCGCACGATCCATGAGCAGGGACTCCCTGTCGATCCTGATCATCGAGGACAACGCGCAGCTCGCGGCCAACCTCTACGACTACCTGGAAGGCTGCGGCCACAACCTGGATGCCGCGCCCGATGGCCTGTCCGGCCTGCACCTGGCGGCCTCGAAGGATTACGACGCCATCGTGCTGGACTGGAACCTGCCGCGCCTGGACGGCCTGACCGTGCTGCGCCGCCTGCGCGGCGAGGCGAAGAAGAAGGTGCCGGTGATCATGCTGACCGCGCGCGACCAGTTGTCGGACAAGATCGACGGCTTCGAGTCCGGCCTGGACGACTACCTGGTCAAGCCGGTGGCGCTGCCCGAGATCGAAGTGCGGCTGCGCTCGCTGGTGGCGCGCCTGCGCCAGTCGGCCGCACCGGACGATGTGCTGAGCGTCGGCGACCTGCAGTTCCACATGGGCACGATGGAGATCCAGCGCGGTGATCGCCGCATCGTGCTGACCCGCACCGGCCGGCGCCTGCTGGAACTGCTGATGCGCGAGAGCCCGCAGGTGGTGTCGCGGGCAAAGCTGGAACGCGCGGCGTGGGGCGACGAGGTGCCCGGCACCGACCTGTTGCGCTCGCACATGTACGTGCTGCGGCGTGCACTGGAACAGGCGCCGGAAACCACGCTGCTGCATACGGTGCCCGGCACCGGCTACCGGTTGTGCGTGCTTGAATAGTCTCTTCGCCCGCCTCCTCAAGCCGCGCGGCGTGCACGGCGGCATCACCGTCGCGCTGGTCGTGTTTGGACTGATCATGATGACCTCGCTGACGTTCCAGAACTTCAGCAGCCAGGGCCTGATCGAGCACCGCTACTGGGCCGACCTGCTGCGTGAAGTGTCGGACGAGCACGCGGCGCGGGTGCGCGCGGGCGACGCGCTGCCGCAGGAGGGGTTGGTGCGCTCGTGGTACATCGCGCCCGGTGCGCCAACCTCGGCGCCGGACTACCTGGCCGACCTGCCGCCGGGCGAATACTCCACCGAGAACGGCTTCCGCAATTTCACCGAGCTCGAAGGCTTCGATGGCCACGGCAGTTTCCATGCGGTGGTCGTCGACCTGCCGCCGGGCCGGCTGGTGACCGAACTCGACATCGGGCCGATCGAGGACCAGCAGAACCGCACGTCGTGGTGGAGCCTGATGTGGGCGTTGTCGTTCGCGCTGATGATCTGGGCGGTGATCGCCTGGCTGCACGCGAACCTGGTGCGCCCGGTCCGCGACCTGGCCGACCGCATGCAGGCCATCGATCCGCGCGACAGCACGGCACGCTTGCCGACCACCTACCTGCGCGAGGAGATCCAGGTCATCGCGCAGGCCAGCAACGTGCACCTGGAGCGCGTGGGCCAGTTCATCGAACGCGAGCGCAGCCTGCTCGACCAGGCCAGCCACGAGTTCCGCACGCCCATCGCGGTGATCGCCGGGGCGGTCGACGTGCTCAAGCAGATGTCGCTGCCAGACACCTCGCAGCCGGCGCTGGCGCGCATTGAACATGCGGTGGAAGGCCTGTCCGAAACCATGGTGGCGCTGCTGTACCTGGCGCGCGAGCCGGAGAACGGCAGCGAGCCCGCCGAGGTCACGGCGTTGCACGAGTGCCTGCCGCGGATCGTCGAGGACCACGAGCATCTGCTGGCAGGGCGGGGTGCGCAGCTGCGCGTGGGCGAGCTGCCGCCGACCTATCTGGCCGCGCCGGAAGCGATGGTGCGCATCGCGGTCAGCAACCTGATCCGCAATGCCATCGAGAACACCGAGGCCGGCTATGTGGAGGTGACGCTGTCGCACGGCGTCATCGCGGTGGTCGATTCGGGCAGCGGCTTCAATCCGGTCGAAGCCGCGCGCCGTTACCGCGAGAGCCTGCGCCATGCAGCACCCACGCGCGGGCAGGGGCTGGGCCTGTTCCTGATCGGCCGCATCTGCGAACGCTTCGGCTGGCGCCTGGCCATCGACGCCGGCACCGTCGCCGGCACGCGCGCGCACCTGGACGTGTCGGCCAGCGTCATCCCGCTGTAGGCCCACGCTTCCGACCCGCATCGACGCCTGCCGCGTTGTCGGCAGGCGTTGTCGTTTCTGCGCGCTTCGCGTTCGCACGTCGGTGCGGTGACGCGGCGGGTGGGGCAGGGGCGGGCGACAGGATCCGTTCAGCGCCGCGCCGCCAGGTACGACATTGCAGCGACATCGCCTCGCCATTCTGGGTTGGACGTTCGCACCCTGCGTTTTCGCGCGCAGGTTCCCCCACGCGGACGCCCCATCCCACCCAAGACGAGGTCCTGCATCCCATGAAGAAGCTCCTGTTGTCCGTGCTGCTGTCCGGCATGTCGTCCGTCGCGTTCGCCCAGGCCGGCGATGGCGACGGTCCTCCCGAAGGCGGTCCCCCGCGCTGGAGCGTGGGGCTGGGCGCGATGATCAAGAACGGCCAGTACGCGGGTGAGGGTTCGGACGTGATGCCGATCCCGCTGGTGACGTACAACGGCGAGCGGTTCTTCTTCCAGGGCATCACCGCCGGCTGGAAGTTCATCGACAACGATGCGTTCGAGCTGGCGGCGATCGGCAAGTTCCGCTTCGACGGGTTCGACGTGAAGGATCTGGGCCGCGTCGAGCTGGCGCGCAACGGCATCGACTACCGTCAGCTGGAAGACCGCGACAAGGGGTTCGACGTGGGCATGGCGGCGAAGTGGAAGGGCCGCGGTGGCGAACTGGACGTGGAGCTGCTGGCCGATGCGACGGGCACCAGCGAGGGCCAGGAGCTGTCGCTGCAGTACGGGTATCCGTTCCAGATCGGCAAGGGGCAGCTGACGCCGCAGGTGGGCGTGACCTGGCAGTCGGACGATCTGGCCAATTACTACTACGGCACGCTGAAGGAGGAGGTGGCGCGCGGGGTGGTGAACTACAAGCCGGATGCGGTGACGGTGCCGCACATCGGCTTCAGCTACTTCCGCCCGATCGGCGAGAAGTGGTCGATCATGAGCTTCGCCAAGTACAGCCGCCTGCCCGACGAGCTGTCCGACAGCCCGCTGCTGGAGCGGGACACCGACAGCACCGCGTCGATCTTCATCGGGTTGTCGCGGGGGTTCTGAGGGGCAAGCCTCGATTATGGGGCGGGGGCACCGTGCCCCCTTCATCCCAGCAATCTATTGGAGGTACCCACCATTGACATATGGAAGTGAAATGGCGAGCGCCCTTGACAGGGCTGCTCGCCAGGAATTCCGTCTGCGAGAAGTATCGACGGCTGCCATAGACCTAAGATGAAGAATTCGATCCTCCAAGTTGGCCATCAATCTCAGTGTGTCGCTAATTTCAACAATGGCTGAGTTGCCCTCAATAGCGAATCTTCGTTTCAACTGAAGGTCATTGAAGTAATTTCCAATACTTAGCCTTAGTTGGTCGTCCCAAGTCTCAGGCGATGCCACGAAATAGCTGACGGTAGTTGGTGATGTGCAAGCAATGCTTGCATGAAGCCAAGTATCACGTTCGATTCTTGGGTCTCCAAAATATGGATGGGGGAACGGCGAGTCTTCGGTGATCGGAGCGCTACCGAGTAGTTTGTTGCAGTCTGCGCATGCTGGAACGAGGTTGCGTGCTTCTATGGAGTAAAGCGGGTACCTTGATTTTGAAGCAAAATGATCGAGGGTTGAAACTTGTCCAAAGCCACAATACGGGCACTTCGAAAGCGGCGCTGAAAGCAATAGATTGTCGTAATGTGCCCTGCCCGGAGACCTGCTAACCATGTGCTTTTCGTACAGGCTGGTTAAGTCGCCCTTAGTAAGGTTGATGCTAATGACTTGTTCCGGGTGTCCGTGATGTGCCGAAACTAGTGTGTGCAGTGAGTCTGTTGAGGCATGTTGTGCGTAGTGGTTAGAGATTTGGGGTACATATGGTCGCAATTCCTCTAGTCGGGCCGTGAATGAGGCGTCGGTTACAGAACTCTTGCATGCATCAAAAATTTCAATCTGAGGGACGATGGGGGGTTGAAGAAGCTTCACTGGAAGCCACCGTTGTCGCGATTTCTAATGAGAGCAAGAAGAACAGCTGTCGCCTCAGTTCCGAGCTGATTCTTGTACTCGGTCATAATTTGATCAAAAGTCTTTCCTTGAGCGACTTCGTCGGTAAGGACTGCATGAAAGCCAGACTTCTGTACTTCTAGCCCAAACACTTCTTTTGTCAGGGTTCCGACGTTCTCGCCAAATGTCTCTGTCTCTGGTCGATCGCTGCGGCCGCTTGTCCGCCTTCGATCTAGCTTCCATACGCAGGACCTTGGGACTTCTTGGAGAATTACTGGTGAGTGAGTGGCGATGATCGCCACTCCGTTTCTGTCATGTAGAAGTTCAGAAAGGGCTCTCGTGAAAGCGGATAGCAGCGGTGGATGTAGATGGCTCTCTGGTTCGTCCATAAGAACCAGGGTTTTCTCTTCAACTTTTTCGATAAGGCGACTTATGGTCAGTAGGACTACCGCGTGACCAGAGCTCATCCGCTCAGCGAATGAGCGAACTATTCGCTCATTAGAGTCATCATCGGCAGTCCAGTTCGACGCGATTCTTCCCAACTCCATATCGGCGAAGTTTGAATCCGATTCAAGGCGGCGTATGGCTCTCTCCCAGCGGCTTCTGCGCTCAGATTGGCTTAGGCACGCCTTAGTGCTGAGTACAAGGTCATTTACGAGCTGCCGACTGGTCTTGGGTGGCATCTCGGCTGGGCTCGCGACGCCTGCGCGCATTTGCTTCATTCCGATGTAACAGTAGCTAGGGCCATGCCCGATATCGCTTCTATCTGGTGGAGGCGTGAAGGGGTCAAAAGCACTGAATGACACCGAGACGGCGCCGCTGAAGTAGTCCGGAGGAAGCTCGCTCACTCCGAAGATGCCGTTGTTCTCGTAGAAGCGGCCAGGGCCATCCGGAGAACTAGGCTCGATTGCGGCCGATATCATTTCATTCAGGATGGTCGTCTTGCCGACTCCGTTTCGTCCGATGAGTACGTGTATGTTTGTTGAAGGCTTTGATCCAACTTCAACTTTAAAACTTAGGTTAACGCCAGACTTTCTTTCGCTTTGCGGCCTCGCGTACAAGAAATTGAACTCGGTAAGTGATGCAAATCCTTGGACAATTCTTGTGAATTGTCCACGAATAAGTGGTGTGCTTATATTTCTTGTTAGAGAGCTATTGAATACCTGCTCATTCTCTATCGTTTCAAGGATGTGGGGATTGAAAACTACGTCTCTCATTGATCGCAAGTAATTGAGCCTATCTGGCTCGCTGAGGCTCATGATGGCTTGGTAGTAATCGGGGCTCTGGCCGAGCGAGAACCAGCCGTCTGGGAGCTCAAAAAAATTTCGTGGGATGTTCTGCAGCGTCCAGCCAGTGGGTTGGCCAACGAAACCAATCTTTACCGATCCCAGATCGGTAAGAACTCCCGAAGATTCAATGATGGAAGAGTTGAAGAGTGTTTTGAAAGAGTAGTCATCCCAGTTGTTTGCTGACAGCCTAACTGTGTTTATTGTGTTGTTGGATGGCCGCTCTTGGATGCCAAACACTTGAAAGTTAATCATGTTGTTGACCATTGTGTACCCGGTCTACATAGACAAAGCAGCCTTTTATGCCGCGCGTCATTAGCGTCTTATAGGTGTTTCTGACAATGATGTCCGCGCGACTCTCCATGGTGGCGTCCTTCTTAGCTTTCGACTTGTAGCCTCGAATCGAGCGGTCATGCTTTGAGCGCTTGGACGGGTGAGCAACTAGGTGGCCGTTGTGGTGCGCCAAGTCCGGGCCGATGATCACTCCCACGTAGTCCAGCTCTAATCCTTGGCAGGTATGAATACACCCAACCTGCTCAACAGAGTTTTCGGCGGTGATCCACAAGCTGCCATCCACGCTTAAATTCCACTGCGCCCGGTAGCCAAACTCCGGAATCTCGATGTCGTAGGCGTTGGGATCCTTCTTGCTCTTCCAGTCCCAGCAGTAGCCTGCGACGACCCGGGACTTGTTGTTGATCTTGTTCTTCTCGCGGATCAGGTCGTGTAGCTCCACCGGGGAGTCCACGATCCGGAAGTCGAAACTGTCGCGATCGAAGTCGGTGTTGGCGGTCTCGCGGATACCGAGCCAGTTGTCCAGCCATGCAACGTAGCCATCTGAGCCGTTGCAGCGGAACTGAGAACTGAGCTCCAGCGTTGTGATGTCGGCGCCAGCGGCGTTTGCCCAGTGGATCAATTCCTTCGTGTGGCCGATGTCGGCCAGTGTGACGATCTGATCGTCGTCCACGAAGAAGATGGTGCACTTGGCACTGCGGATAAGCTCCATGACCTGGTTCTCGCCCAGGTTTCCGTACAAGCCGCTCTTTGCGTTGAGTCGGTGGGCCTCGTCGACGACCAGCGTGTCGAACGTGTTCGGCGTGGCTTCGTGGAAGCCCCCGGAGCCAGAGAACATATTGCTGACTTCCACTCTCCGCACCTGGCCCGCCAGCTTATTGGCATAGACGGCACGGGGTGCTGCGTTCTTGGAAACGTACTTGGTGACCTGCCCGCGCTTCGTCAGGGCCACCAGCAGGTTGACGGCCACCACCGACTTGCCGGTGCCGGGGCCACCCTTGACGATGACGACTTGCTTTCGTGTCTCGCTGGCCTGTTCGGCCCGTGCCAGACAGGTCTCGTAAACGACCTTCTGGTCATCGATCAGGATGAACTCCTGATTGCCCTTGAGCATCTTCCCCAGGCTATCGGCCAGCATCTTGGAGGGTCGGATGCGGCCGTTCTCGATCTTGTAGAGCAGTTCGCCCTTGTCGCCCTTCCTGACGTGCTTCTTGATGAAGTCGCGTAGCAGCTTCAGCTCTTCCTCGCCCTTCAGGAAGACCGGTGCCTTGTCGAGATAGGGGGTATAGCGCGCATCGCGGATGATGCCGTCATCCCGATAGTTGTGCAGATAAGCGCAGGGACGAAGGGCGGTGCCTGATTCGTACACAGCCTCGTTGAAGCCGTTGAGCAGGGCCGCGTACGACCAGGCCTGGTAGCTGGGGTGGGGGCCTTCCGTCTCGGATCGCCCGCCGCGATTGGCGACGATGAGGCCATCCTTGTCGCTGAGCTTCGAGGTCGACCACTGCTTTAGTTCGACGATCACGACATGGGGCGTTCCCGTATCGTCCGCGCCAGACAGGATGAAGTCGATGCGCATGGCCGTCTGCGGGATGCCGAACTCAATGCCGACGCCGATGTCGTCGGGAATCTGCGGGTCGCGAAGAACCCGCGACATCTCGCGCAGTGAGGCAGCCCACGACTTGAACTCGGCATCGGACGCGTATCGACCCGTCTTCTGGACGTAGGCCGCATTGATGACGTCCTCGATGTTCCGGTTGTCGTTGTCGTCTAGGAACGTGGTCTTTGTCGCTTGGTAAACGATCACGCGTGCCTTCCCCTTGGCGGTGCGGTCAGAGTTCCGTGTACTTCTTGCTGCTGCCCTTGGCTTTCTCGACCGGGTACTTGGCGGCGTTCAACGCCAGCTTCCGCTGGGCGGCCTCTACCGGATCGATCTGGAGCTTGTCGGACAGTTGCAGCAGGTAGAGCAGGACATCGGCGATCTCGAGCGCCACCTTCTCCCGTTGCTCCGGGGAAAGATCCTGGCTCTGCTGGTCGGTCAGCCACTGGAAATGCTCCAGCACCTCGGCGGCCTCGATGGACAAGGAAGCCGCCAGATTCCTGGGGGTATGGAACTGACCCCAGTCCCGTTCCTCCGCAAACTGGCGAAGGGCGGTTTGCAGCGCCTGCACCTCGTTGCTCATGTCCACCCCTTCCTCAGTCTTTTTGCTCCCCTGAAATGTGAGTATATGGCGACGGCAGCCACGCGTCGTGGGGCTGCCGGGGACGCTTTGTCGCCCGCGACGCCTCTCTCCTGGATAACGCTCTATGTCAGGCGTGTTCGAACTCAACGATCTTCTTGCGAAGGCAGGTATCCGCCCTGATGAGGTGCTCGTCATGCGGCACCGTCCGACCGAGCGGGAGCTGCGCAAGGTGCTTCCTTGGCTCGCAGCAGAGCGTCACAGCGTGTTCAATGCTTACCAGCAAAACCACGGCCCTGTCGTCGAGAAGGCGCTGTCGCGGGCGCGCTATCTGGCTTCCTTCATCGGTCACGAAGCGGGCCGAGCTGTGTTCGTCGGACTGTATGGCGTCGCCGGATCAAAAACGGTGTCGACACGCGACTTCTGGAAGATTCCCGGTAATGCGGAACTGCGC
Organism: Pseudoxanthomonas sp. PXM01; assembly: GCF_014851815.1. GTDB lineage: Bacteria > Pseudomonadota > Gammaproteobacteria > Xanthomonadales > Xanthomonadaceae > Pseudoxanthomonas_A. The sequence continues at coordinate 260,268 of NZ_JACVAJ010000002.1, read as the reverse complement.
AGTCTCGGAACGCGCGGGCCCCAGGAGCGCGACCATTCGCAGTGGTTCGATCTGGTGCAGACGGATGTCATGTCGGTATGGAAAGGAAGATTGGTAGTCCAGTGGCCGGGCATCGAGCGCTCCTGGTGGCGCTGGTCGGACAGGAACCGGATCCCGGTGCATGCCATCCATGAAGAGAGCCTGCTGGTGCCGCCGATGCCCGACTGGCAGTCGCTGGTGATCGATTGGAGTCAGTTGCCCCTGGTGCCTGCCAGTTGGCGGGTCATGCTCTCCCAGTGGCGGGGCGTGTATCTGATCTTCGATCGCGCGTCGGGCAAGCGCTACGTCGGTTCTGCGGCCGGCGGCGAGAACCTGCTGGGCCGCTGGTTGAACTATGCCGACTCCGGGCATGGCGGCAACCGGCTCCTGCGAGGACTGGACCCGACGAATTTTGTCTTCAGCATCCTGCAGCGCGTGTCTCCGGACACGGAGATGCCGGATGTGGTTGCGGTCGAAAGTTCATGGAAGGAGCGACTGCACACCCGCGCGCCCAATGGGCTCAACGACAACTGATGGGACTGTTTCGCTGAGGAGAACACCTCTTCTCACACAAACATCCAATGTTCCAAGTTTTTGCTTCTCTCTTCTCTCACTAACATCCGACGTTGGAAGTTTTAGGTCCAACGTTCCGAGTTTTCCGTCCTCTCTTCTCACACTAGCGGTCAACGTTGGAAGTTTTAGGTGGAACGTTGCATGTTTTTCGGTGTTTCTTCTCACACTAACGGTCAGCGCTGGGAGTTTTTCCTCCATCGCCGGAAGTTTTTCGGTATCGCGTCCATGTTTTTCGTCCAATCGAACTCCGTAGTGTGAGAACTACTTCACTTGCAAAGTGACAGGTCGCGGCGGGGGTGTGCGGGGGTAGGCTGCGGGTGCCGGCCGGACCCGGCCGGTACCACGGAAAGGACGCAATCACATGACACAGAACCGCATCAGCATGACCTTCGACGCCGATCGCGTGGAACGCATCGACGGCTCATTGAATGCCCTCGAAGCCGACCTCGATCTCCTCATCGGCCTCACCGTCGACGAACGCCAGGACCTGGTGAAGATGGGGACGAAGTCGCGCGCCTTCTGCGACAAGGCGCTGGAAGTGGCCCAACTGCATGCCGGCGTGATGCCGCGCGACTTCGACATCGACGCCTTCCGCCAGGATCACCTGGCCCTTAGCGTGCTGCGACCGCGCGTGGCACGGCTCGCCCACCTCGTGCAGCGCATGCTCGACACCGAACTCGCGCTCGGAAGCGACCTGATGGCCGCCGCCCTTGAGGTCTACGGCGTGCTGAAAGTCGCCGGCAAGGACCAGGCAGTGGACGATGCGCGCCGCGAATTGGCCTCGCGCTTCAGCCGCCGCCGCCCGATCGCCGGAACGCCGCCGCCGAAGGTCTGAGCCTCCCTGTTCCGAACGACGAAGGCCCCGCATCGCGGGGCCTTCTTGTTTGATGTCCTCCCATCGCGGACCCTTACAGCAGACCCGACAGGAGAGCGGCATGGCAGAGGAATGGAAGGAGCGGCAGCGCCGTACCCAGAGGCTGATAGGTGTTTTCGCGAAGCACCTGCTGGCGCAGGGCACACCCACGGCCGAACAGATTTACGGGCTCTGTCAGCTCACCTGGATTACACGCAGCTCCGACGGCGAGCGGGCTGGCTATGTCGCCAGCGCGAAGCTACCGGGGCTACGGCATGTATTCCCTCAGCTGGCCAAGGACTCCACCTTGGCCGATGCCGCGAAGCACATCGGAGCAATCATCGGGTCGCGGGATCTGCCTGCTCTTGTCAGGCAGGACACCGGATTCACCAACTTCTACAGTGCCTACAGGAAAAGCGCACTGCCCTGGATACGCAGGAACCTCGCCGAGATCAGGTCGCTGGTACGCAAGGCCAGGACACTGGACAGCGACAAGGATGGCGCGAAGCTGGCGTCGCGCATCGACGCGCTGCCTCCCATCCCGGACCCCAGCGGGAGCCGGGAGATGAATCCGGCGTTCCTGCTGACGCCCTTGCTGTTCTCGCTCGATCCCCGCGGACGATTCCCCATCATCAATGGCCGGGACGGTATCAAGGCATTGCTGGCGCGCCACGGCGCAGGCAACTCGGCTCTGGAAGAGCAGTACTGGGTGATGGTCAGCCAGTACGGCACCGGCACCATTCACGACGCTGTGGACCTGGATCAGGCGAACCTGGAACAGGTGGTGACAGACAGGGATGATGCGCTGGGGAAACGGAACCGCGCGCGCCCGCTGGCCGAGGGATCCGTGCTGGTCACCAAGCCGGTGGAAGGATCCAAACTGCCGCTCAAGGACGAAGAAGATGTCAAACGCGTCGCACAGGCGTCAGACATCAAGGCCCGTCAACAGCACAACACGATGACGAATCGTCTCGAGCGCTTGTGGCGCGGCCGTTTCGAACTGCTTGAAGGCAGGAACAGGGACGCCAGGTACGACGTGCTGGTGGAGAAGGGCGTGGGCGGGAGGGACCTGCTGATCGAGGTCAAGAGCAGCGACCACGAAGCGCAGGTCAGAATGGCGATAGGGCAGCTGTATGCCTATTCCTTCCGTTTTCCCGAACAGCGTCCTCGGCTCGCGGTGCTGTTGCCGACGCGTCCGAACGACGACGTGCTGGATCTCCTGGCATGGCAGAAGATGGGATGCCTGTGGTTCACCCCCGACGATCAACTGGCGACAGAAACGCCGTGGCTCAGATCGCTGGTCAAGATGGGACGCTCCACGTGAGGCGTGCGACGGGGACACCGGCCTGAGGCGACCCCTCACCGCGATTCCACCGGCGCCTCCAGCCACGCGATGAACGCCTCCAGCGGCACGGGGCGGGCGATGTAGTAGCCCTGCACCTGTTCCACGCCGTGGGTGGACAGCCAGGCCAGCTCCTCCGCGCGCTCCACGCCTTCGGCCACGATGCTCAGTTCCAGGCCCTTGCCCAGCGCGATCAGCGCCCGGCAGATCGACGCATTGCGCGGGTCCTGGTCCACGTGGTCGACGAAGCTGCGGTCGATCTTCAGGTGGTCCAGCGACAGGTCGCGCAGGTAGGCCATGCTGGAGAAACCGGTGCCGAAATCGTCGATCGACACGCACACCCCGTCCTGCTGCAACTCCTCCATCGCGAACTTCGCCGCATCCGGCCGCCGCAGCATCGCGCTTTCCGTCAGCTCCACATGCAGCGCACCGCGCGCCAGCCCATGACGCCGCGCCGCCTCGCGGATCTGCCGTGGTACCGCGCCCGACATGAACTGCACCGCGGATACATTGATCGCCACCGCGACCTGCGGAAAACCCGCCGCGACCAGCCGCGCCTGCGCCTTCGCCGCCTGCTCGATGACCCATTCGCCGATCGGGACGATCAGCCCCGATTCCTCGCTCAGCGGAATGAAGCTCGACGGCGGCACGTAACCGTCCGGCGTGCGCCAGCGCAGCAACGCCTCGGCGGACACCACCGTGCCGTCGCGCATGCGCTGGATCGGCTGGAAGAACAGCTCGAATTCCCCGTTCGCCAGCGCATGCCGCAGCCGGCCGACGATCGCCATGCGCGCGCTCGCCTTTTCCGCCAGCAGGTCCGTGTAGTGCATCGTCGGCACGTTCTCGGTGCGCGCCTGCAGCGCCGCCAGCGCGGCGTGGCCGATGACCTCTTCGCCGCTCTGCTCGGGCTGCTGCTGGAACGCCACGCCGATCCAGGCTTCCACCCGGTGGCTGCCGGTCTCCGACACCACCGGCGCGGCGAACAGCGCGTGCAGGTCGTCGACCACGCGATCCCACTGCGCGGCCTGCGGCACTGCGATCAGGAAGGCATCGGCCGGCACGTAGGCCACCGGGCCGGCCCCGCCGTCCGTCGCGGCGATGCGGCGCGCGATGGCGGCGATGATCTCGTCGCGCGTGCGCCGCCCGAACATCGGCGACACCAGCTCCAGGTCGCGCAGCTGCACGTACACCACCGCGTACGTGGCCTCGGGATCGTGCCGCGTCAACTGCTCCACCCGCTCCACGAACGTGCGCTGGTTGAGCAGGCCGGTGTTCTCGTCGTGCGCCGCGCGCCAGGCCAGGTCGTACTCGTAGGCGACCCGCTCGCTGACATCCTCCGCCAGCACCAGGCGCGCATCGTGCCCGTCGAAGCGGATGCGGCTGCTGTGGATGCGCACGTGGATGCGCTTGCCGCTGCGCGTGGCGTGCAGCCACACACGCAACCCATCGTCGGGTTCGGTGGCCTCCTCGACGCTCGCCAGCACCGCGGCGTGTTCCTCCGGCGGACGGATCTGCAGGATGGTCATGCCGAGGAATTCCTCGCGCGAGTAACCGTAGCGGCGGATCGCCGTGCCGTTCACCGCCAGGAAGCGCAGGGTGTGCACGTCGTAGACCCAGAACGGCAGCGGGTTCAGTTCGAACAGCTCGCGGAACTGGGCTTCCGCCCGCGCCAGCTGTTCCTGCTGGTCGCGGCGCTCGCTGACATCGACGATGGTGCCGCTCATGCGCGGCACCTGGCCCGGGTCGTGGGCCGGCGCGCCCTTGGCGTCGATCCAGCGCTGCCGGCCATCCGGCAGGAGGATGCGGTACTCGGCATGGAACGGCGTGCCGTTCTCCCATGACGCCGCGAAGGCCTGCTCAACGCGCGCGCGGTCGTCGTCGTGCATCCGCGCGAAGAACTCGCCCAGCGGCAGCATGCCGGGCACCGGCGGGAAGCCGAACAGGCGCGCGGCATGCGCCGAGGCGCGCACGCGGTCGCTGTCCTGTTCCATCGCCCACACGCCGGCCTGCGAGGCCTCCTGCGCCTTGGCCAGCCAGTCCGCGTGCCGCTGCAGTTCGTCGTGGGCGAGGTCGCGCGCGGACTCCGAACTGGCGGTCCTGCGCATCAGGTAGAGCGTGCCCAGCCAGTACAGCGCCAGCAGCACGATGGCGGTCACCGCGTAGTTCCGCCACGGCGCCAGCGCCTCGCGTTTCGAGATGCCGGCGGCCACCACGAACGGATAGCCGCTGGTGCCGGCGAAACTCGCGAAGCGCTCCACGCCGTCCAGCCGGCTGACCACATCCACCTGCGAGGTCTCGCCCGATGCCAGGCCGGCGGGCACCGGGACCTGCCGCCCCACGTGCGCCCCGCTGGCGCCGCGTCGCGCCAGCACGATGCCGTCGTGGCTGAGGATGCCGACGCTGCCTTCCTTGCCGACATCCAGGTCTTCCAGCATCCGCTGCAGCTCGGCCGTGCGCAGGCGCGCCACCAGCCAGTGGCCTTCCGGCGTGCGCAGCATCAGCGGCACGATGGGCTCCGCACGTCCTTCGACGATCAGCCGGCCGACGTTGAGCGCACGCGGCGGCGCACGCTGGATGTCGAGCAGCAGGGTGTCCTGCCCGTAGGCGCTGACGCCGCGGTAGATCGCGCGGCCGTCCCGGTCGTACAGGTCGATGTCCTGCAGTTCCGCATGGCGGGAGACGACGCCGCGGATCTCGCCGGGCAGGTCCCAGCGGCTCCGGTCCTCGTGGTCGTTGGCGTAACCGTCCGCGATGGTGGCCATGCCGCGCATGGCGCGTTCCAGGTTGCGGATCTCGAAATGCAGCAGCCGGTCCACGCCCATCGTCACCGCCATGCTCTGGCGGCGGGCGGCGTCGGTTCTCGCCGAACGGTCCAGGAAGATAGTGAACAGCAGGCCGGCGCTGATCACGATCCCCAGCCAGATGCCGATCCAGCGCACGAACGTGGTGCGTGCCGTGGCGGCGTCCGATGCTGCTGCCTTCATCCGGTCCCCCATCTGCTGCGGCGTCCGCGGCCGGCGCGCGACGGATCGTCGCTGGCCGGCGCGGCCGTCCCGTGTCCCCTCCCGCCAGGGTCGCCCCCCACCGCGACGACCGCGACCTCGTACCGGTCGCGCCCCTTCTGCTTGGCTTTGTACAGGGCTTCGTCCGCCGCCGCCAACAGGTCGTCCTCGCTGGCTGGCCCGGCGGTGAACGCGACGCCGATGCTGGTGGTCACGGTGAGCGTGGTGTTGCCGATGCGCATGGGCGCCCGCACCGCCACCAGCAGCTTGCGCGCGACCTTGGTGGCGGACGCCAGCGTCACGTCGCCATCCAGCAGGATGACGAACTCGTCGCCGCCCAGCCGGACCACCAGCGCGTCGGTGCCGGCGTGCGTCTGCAGCCGCTGGGCGAAGGTGCGGATCACGCCGTCGCCACTGGTATGGCCATGGGTGTCGTTGATGCCCTTGAAGTAGTCGATATCGAGGAAGAACAGCGCCATCGCGCTGCCTTCCTCGCCCAGCCGCGAGATCGACAGCGACAGGCGGTGTTCCAGCTGGCGCCGGTTGGCGATGCCGGTGAGCGCATCGATCATCGAAAGCCGCTGCAGTTCCTGCCGGCTGGCCTCCAACGCCTGTTCGGCGGCGACGCGCTTGCTGATGTCGCGCCCGGACAGGATCAGGTCGCGCGCGCCATCGCCGCCGTCGCGCGGCGCCGAGCGCATCACCACTTCCGTCCACACGTAGCGGCCATCGCGATGGCGCACGCGGTAGCGGTGCGTCTGCGGCAGGCCGGAGGCGACGACTTCCAGCATCGCCTGCCGTTGCGCCTCGCGGTCGTCGGGATGCAGCAGGTCCCAGCGCGTGCCCAGCATTTCCTCGGGCGCCCAGCCCAGCATTTCGCGCGACGACGGCGACACGTAGGTCCGCTCGCCGGCCGCATCCAGCCGCACCACCAGGTCGCCGGAGAAGTCGGCCAGCAGCCGGTAGCGCTGCTCGCTGTCGCGCACGCGCGCGGTCAGGCGGTCGCGCTCGGCCATCGCCAGCACCACCGGCAGGGTGATGAGGCAGGCACCGGCGAGATACAGCTGCAGCAGCACCGTGCGCCAGGCATCGTCCAGCGCGGGCAGGTCCGCGAGCGGGCCATGGCCCGCGGCGGTGAACCCTACGCCGATGACGGCGAGCAGCGACACGCCGACCGCGACGCCGCCGAAGCGGTGGCGGAACGCTGCGAACAGCACCGGCGGATAGGTGACGAAGAGCAGCGCGTAGTGGGTCGAGAACGCCAGTCCGGCCATCAACGCCACCAGCGCCATGCCCAGCAGGAAGCCGATGCGCCGGCCCGGCGGTGCGAGCGAGCGCAGGCCTTCCACATGGACGACCAGCGCGGTGGTGCCCACGATCACCAGGCCCAGTACATGCGCGCCGTACCACGGGGCGAACGTCATCAGCGGATCCGCGCCGGGCACCAGGCGGGCCAGTTGCGACACCACCGCCCCCGAGATCGCGCAGGCGATGACGGTACTGGCGGTGGCGACGCCGCCCAGATGCACCCAGTGCCGCGGATCGCTGATGTCGGGAATGCTGCGGCGGATGAAGAACGCGACGCAGAACGATTCGAACAGATGGCAGAGGGCCAGCGGCAGCGCGATGGCGGTCGGCGTGCCGGCCAGCCATTGGCCCGCGGCATCCGCCGCCAGGCCGGCGACCCCGTAGCGCCACCACGTGTCGCGGGGCCGCACCAGCAGCCACGCGCACAGCAGGCCGGCCGGCATCCACACGGCCGGCAGCGCGCCGGGCCCGACGGCCCAGCGGATCGACAACCAGGCACCCGCCACCATCAGCAAGGCGACCAGGACGATGTCCGACCCTCCCGTCCTGCGAGGCCACGTGGACATGCCAACATCCTGTCAGTGCGACATGCGGCCATCCTCGCGCCGGACATGTTTGCATCGCGTGGAGGCGAGGCCTGCGTTGTTGTCGCGTATCGCGCGTAAGGGCTGCTCACCATGCGTTAGCACCGCGAAACAGCGGAAAAACAGAGGTTTGTCACGGATATGCATTTACCTGCCCGGTCGGCGTATCGCGCCCTCAAGGCAGGGTGCGCAGGGCCGTTATGCAGGTGCGGTGCGATCGATGTGAGCGCGCCGGCGCAGCGCCAGCCACCCCGTCGATCCGACCGGGTACGCCATCGCGAACACACCCAGGAGCATCACCATGACCACTGCCGCCACCTTCTCGCCCGACCACGCCCGACCCGCCTTCGAGTGGCGCTCGTGGGTCGCCCGGCTGGCCGGCGGCGGACAGCGGGTATCGGCGAAGGAAGGGCAGCGGCTGGCCGAACTGCAGGCGCAGGTGGATGCGCTGCACAAGGTGCAGGCCGTCATCGAGTTCGACCTGGCCGGCAACATCCTGACGGCCAACGCCAACTTCCTCGGCGCCCTGGGCTACACGCTGCCGGAGATCGTCGGCCGGCACCACCGCATGTTCGTCGACGGCGACTACGCGGCGAGTGCGGACTACCGCGACTTCTGGGCGCGGCTGGGGCGCGGCGAATTCGACGAAGGCCAGTACCGGCGCCTCGGCAAGGGCGGGCGCGAGGTCTGGATCCAGGCCTCGTACAACCCCGTGTTCGACCCGCACGGGAAACCGTACAAGGTCATCAAGTTCGCCACCGACATCACCCGCGAGAGGCTGCAGGCCGCCGATTACGCCGGTCAGCTGGCGGCGATCGGCAAGTCGCAGGCGGTGATCGAATTCGACCTGGCCGGCACCATCCTGTCGGCCAACCGGAATTTCCTCGATGCGATGGGCTACACGCTGGAGGAAGTGCAGGGCCGGCACCATTCCATGTTCGCCGACGCGGCGTACCGCGACAGCGCCGAATACCGTGCGTTCTGGCAGAAGCTGGGCCGCGGCGAGTACGACGCCGGCCAGTACCTGCGCCATGGCAAGGGCGGGCGCGAGATCTGGATCCAGGCCTCGTACAACCCGATCTTCGACGCTTCCGGGCGCCCGGTGAAGGTGGTCAAGTACGCCACCGACGTGACCGCGCAGGTGCGCGCCACGCTGGCCATGCAGGCCGCGCTGGCGCAGAGCCGGCAGGTGGTGCAGGCGGCGCAGTCGGGCGACCTGACCGCGCGCGTGCCGACCCGCGACAAGGACGGCGCGGTGGCCGAGCTGTGCCAGGGCATCAATGCGCTGGTCGAGATGATGGGCAGCCTGGTAGGCGACATCCACGGTGCGGCCGAAGTGGTCAATGCCGGCGTGCGCGATATCGCCGCGGGCAACAGCGACCTGTCCGTGCGCACCGAACAGCAGGCCGCGTCGGTGGAGGAAACCGCCTCGTCGGTGGCCGAGCTGAGCGCGACCGTGCGCCACACCGCCGACAATGCCCGCATGGCCGCCGATCTGGCGGTGGGCGCGACCGATGTCGCCGCACGCGGCGGGCAGGTGGTGCACGGCGTGGTGGACACCATGGCGCAGATCAACGCCTCGTCGCGGCGTATCGCCGACATCATCGGCGTGATCGACGGCATCGCCTTCCAGACCAACATCCTGGCGCTCAACGCCGCCGTCGAAGCGGCGCGTGCGGGCGAGCAGGGCAGGGGATTCGCGGTGGTGGCGAGCGAAGTGCGCTCGCTGGCGCAGCGCTGCGGCGGTGCGGCGCGCGAGATCAAGCAGCTGATCGGCGATTCGCTGGCGCGGGTGGAAGCGGGCAGCCGCCAGGTGGAGGACGCCGGCGCCAACATGGAAGAGATCGTCGCCAGCGTGGCGCGGGTGAGCGCGCTGATCGGCCAGATCAGCCAGGCCTCGCAGGAGCAGAGCCTCGCGCTGGACCAGGTCAACCAGACCATCAACCACATCGACCACAACACCCAGCAGAACGCCGCCCTGGTGGAGGAAGCCTCCGCCGCCGCGCACAGCCTGCAGGACCAGGCCGCGCAGCTGCTGGAAGCGGTGGAGCGCTTCCACGCGTAAGGCAGCGCACGCACGCAGGGCGGGCCCAAGCCCGCCGTCCTGCTGCCGGCAGGTGTCGTGTGGATGGATCACGCGGGAACCCGTGTTCGCCGCTTTCCGTGCGACGTGATGTCGTGCGACGGCCACGTAGGGCGGGCTCAAGCCCGCCGTCCTGATGCCGGCAGGCGTCGTGTGGTTGGACCCCGCGGGGACCCGTGTTCGCTGCTTTCCGCGCGACGTGATGGCGTGCGACGGCGGGCTTGAGCCCGCCCTACGGAGCAGGCATCGCGTAGGCTGACGTCTCGTCCTACACCTGGTGCGGCGTCGATGCCATTCCTCAAGTTCCTGAGAAGCCTGGTCGTCGGGCTCGGCAAGATCGCGCTTGCGCTGGTCGTTCTGTTTGCCGTGTTTTCCGCCTACGGCCTATATGCCGACCGCGTGGCCTCGCGGAAGGCGGCGGCCATGTGCGCGTCGATCCTTCCCGGTGCGGACGCAGCGCCGCTGGTCGAGCGGGCGCTCGAGGACGGTGCCAGCACGCGCAGCGCCCGCTGGTCATCGTCGGGCGGCTTCGACACGCTCGCCATCATGTACGTGGGCATGCCGCCGTTGTCGCGATTCCTGTGCATGGTCAAGGCGAAGGACGGACGCGTCGTCTCTGCCGAGCAGGCCTACATCGACTAGCGCGTAGGGCGGGCTCAAGCCCGCCGTCGTGCCGGCAGGCGCCGTTGGATGGATTGGACCCCGCGGGAGTCCATGTTCGCCGCTTTCCACGCGAGGTGACGTCGTGCGACGGCGGGCTTGAGCCCGCCCTACGGGTGGCCGCGGGCCGGGTATGATCGGATCACGGGGCGCCTTGAACGTCACGCGGGTACCCGGACGCATCGCGAACGTTTCCACACGGACATGGAGCAGGGGCATGACGCAGCAATCCCGGCCTTCCTCGCGCATATCGCCACTCGCCCGGGGGGCGTATTTCTGCATCGCACTCGTGCCGATCTACCTGGCGATATCGCTCAACCTTCGCCACCCGCTGCAGCTGGCCATGGATGTGCTGGCGCCGCTGTCCTTCCTGCTGCTGGCCGCCACCGACTCCTATCGGAGCCCTACGGCGAAGCTGGCGCTCGTCGCGGCCTTGCTGCTGTGGGCGCTGATGATCGCGCAACCCTTCCTGCATCCGCAGCCGTGGCGGTTCTAGGGCTCAGGCATCAGGTCGGATAGGAGCGTCGCATGCAACTGGCACTGACGATGGCCCAGAACGCGGGATGGCTGGCGGCGCTCGCGGGCCTTCTGTTGCTTGCCTGGCGCGCCGGCAGATACGCGGGTGGCGCGCTGGTCGCCTGCATGGCCGCGATCGCGATATGGGCTGTCTGGAGCGAATCCATCGTGACGTGGTTGGACGTGTTCCTGTTCGGCACGCCTCCGCCGGTCCCGGCGGGGACAGACGGCAGCAACGCCGCGGCAGTGCTTGCTGCCATGGGGTACACGCATGAAATCGGACGCGTGTGCGAGTCGCTGCTCATCCTGTGGCTCAGCCTGTCGTTCCTCTTCGCAGTGATTTCGGTGAAGCGGAGTGGGGAGCCGCCCGACCGCCTTACGCCGGATCCGCTTCACGGATCGGACCCGCGCTGAACGGCATGCGGAAGACATCCTCCAAGGCCATGCGAAAGCAACCGCCGCGCGCCGTTGTCGCGTTCGGTGTTTTCCTGGGTCTCGTGATGGTGGGCTACGGGTCCGTCATGCTGCTTCTGCGCCCCGACGGGACGGGGCCATGCGGTCGCACGTGCGGCCTGGATCAAGCGCTGCTGACACTCTTCGGCCAGCCGCTGTATAACCTGGTCTTCGGTCTGGTGTGGGTGGCGCTCGGCCTGTCCTTGATGGTGCTCATGATCGCCTTGCGGGTTCGCAGGTGACGTGTCGCTCGTGCGGCGTGCGGGGTCATCCGGCGTGTGGCCGTTCCTTCCGTCCTCGTGCCTGTCGTCCCACCGGTTTCTGGAGAGTGCGCAGATGATCAGTAGCGTGTTCCTTGTTGCCCTGCTGCAGGCGAGTGCGAGTGCGGGCGCGACGCCGGTCGCGTTCGCGCCGAACAGCGACGACTGGGGTGTCGGCGCCACCGCGGCCGGCACGCTGGCCGTGTCCGCGCGCGACATCACCATCGCGCTCGACGACGTCACCCTGACCGCCAACGCCGACTCGCCCGACGGGCGCTGGATCGTGGGCTACAGCGTGTGCCTGGCGTACCAGAAATCCGTGGAGGTCTGGAGCCTGGGGACGTGCTCGTCCACGATCGACTACAGGACCACGCTGAAGGCCGGCGAGTCCGCGTCCCCCGGGGCGTCGACCCTCAGGATTCCCACGCAGGGGCCGGCGTCGCTGGGCGGGTACTGGCTGGTGCTGCGCGTGCATGCTGCGCAGAAGGGCGGCAGGGTCGGCTACGCATTCGCGGATAGCCAGAAGGGTCTTTTCGCGCCGCCGGTCCCGGCGCCGGACGCGCGTTGACATCATCGAACGACAAGGACGGCATCGTGAGCATCCGCTTCAGGGGTTTCCTGCAGTTCGCGGCATCGGGCACCGTGTTCGGCTTCATCATCGCGTGGTATTCGGCGCAGCGTGCCGCCAGCCCCGACTTTGCGTTGCCGGGCGGACCGTTCGGTCTGCTGGCGATGGTGGTGCCCGGCGGATTCGCGCTGGCGGGTCTGGTGCAATCGGTCACGGGCGTGCCGTTCGCCGACCTGTCCGATCGCTGGAATGCGCTGAAAGGCTGGCAACGCGGCGTGATCGGGACCGGTGTGTTCGCGCTGGGCCTGCTGCTCCTGTTCGGGGGGCTGGTGGCGTACGGACTGCTGACGGAGGCCCGCTGAGGGCAGCGTCGGAGCGCATCGACACGCGAATCGACGGTGCCGGCGTGTCGACCGCGGCATCGGTTTATCCATCGCGATCGTCATCGTCGTCGGCAGGCTGTGTTTCGCGAAGGATTAACCGCAGGTATGTGGCGCACGTGGTTTCACGGGTTGCCAACACGCGCGGACGATAAGCTGAACGCGTTGCAGGTGGGCAAGGACACGCGTGGACAATCCGTTGATGGCAGCCGGACCGGCGGCTCCGTTGGAGCAGCGAGCCCGGCTGTACGAAACCCTCCTGCAGGTCACGCCCGACCTGGTCTACATGTGGGACCTGCAGCACCGCTTTACCTACGCCAATGCCGCGCTGCTCGCCATGTGGGGCATGACCTGGGACGAGGCGATCGGCAAGAACTGCCTGGAGATCGGCTACGAGCCCTGGCATGCGGCGTTGCACGACCGCGAGATCGATCAGGTCGTCGCCACCCGCCAGCCGGTGCGCGGCGACGTGCCGTTCAACGGCACCAACGGGCGCCGCATCTACGATTACCTGCTGATGCCGGTGATTGGGCCGGACGGGCAGGTCGAGGCCGTCGCCGGCACCACCCGCGACGTCACCGACCGCAAGCAGCATGAAGACGCGCGCCGTCGCAGCGAGGAGCGGCTGGCGGCGATGGTCGACGCCACCACCGACCTGGTCTACCGCACCAACGCGGACTGGAGCGAAGTGGACATCGTCGGCGGCAGCCTGCTGCTGGGCCGGCATGGCTCGCTGACGCCGGACTGGCTGGACGTGCTGATCCACCCCGACGACCGCGACCGGGTCCGCGACGCCATCGCCCATGCGCGCGCCACCCAGACGCCCTACGAAGCCGAGCACCGCGTCCGCAACGACGACGGCGGCTGGTCGTGGGTGTCCTCGCGCGCGGTGCCGATCCGCCCGATCGGCGGCCAGATCACCGAATGGTTCGGCGCGGCCACCGACATCAGCGAGCGCAAGCGCCACGAAGAGCACCAGCGCCTGCTGCTCGCCGAACTCAACCACCGGGTCAAGAACACGCTGGCCATCGTGCAGTCGATCGCCCTGCAGACGCTGGGCACCAACGGCGACGCGTCGCCCGCCTACGACCGCTTCGAGGCGCGCCTGCACGCGTTGAGCCAAGCCCACGACATGCTGACCCTGAAGCAATGGGTGAACGCGCCGCTGGAGGCGATCGTGCGCACCGCGATCGCGCCGTGCACGCAGGGCGACAACCACCGCTTCACCCTGCAGGGCTTTCCCATCGAACTGGAACCGCAGCGCGCGCTGGCGCTGACCATGGCGCTGCACGAGCTGTGCACCAACGCGATGAAGTACGGCGCGCTGTCGGGCGAGCACGGCCATGTCGACATCCGCTGGACGCGCGAGACGCGCGATGGACGCGACTGCCTGGTGCTGCGCTGGGAAGAACGCGACGGGCCGCCGGTCGCCACGCCGGCGCGGCGCGGCTTCGGTTCGCGCATGATCGAACGCGGCCTGCGCCATGACCTGGGTGGCCACGTCTCGCTGGACTTCCTGCCCACCGGCGTGGTCTGCGAGATCACCGCCCCCCTCGCCAACACAGGAGCCGTCGCATGACCCCGGATGCCGCCAAGCGCGTTTTCATCGTCGAGGACGAGTTCATGCTGGTCATGCTGATGGAGGAGCTGCTGCCGACGCTGGGCTACGAGGTGGCCGGTACCGCCGCATCGTTGGACCAGGCGCTGGAGCAGCTGCAGGCGCTGCAGATCGACCTGGCGGTGGTGGATGTCAATCTCGCCGGCACGGAGTCCTTTCCGGTCGCCGATGCGCTGCGCGAGCGCGGCACGCCGTTCCTGTTCACCACCGGCTACGGGCAGCAGGGATTGCCGCCGCGCTTCGCCGACGCTCCGGTGCTGGCCAAGCCGTTCCGCCGCAACGACATCGAAGCGGCGCTGGCGCGGCTGCACGCCACGCACTGACGCCTTTCCGCCTCACGACGACGGCGCGGCATCCTCGCCGCCGTGTACGTATGCCACGCCGAGATGGCGCGACAGGGCGTGCAGGCGACGCAGCACGGCCGAGCGCAAGTGCATGGGCGCCTGGTCGTAGACCTGCGTCCACAGGTTGCGCAGGAACAGCTGCGGATCGCCGATGTCGGCATGCGCGCGGACCAGGCTTTCGGCGTCGGAGAGACGCGCATCGATGCGTTCTTGGCAGAGCATGACTGACATGCTGCTGACGCATTCGTAAAGACGCCGTGCGCAGACGATGCGCGGGTTCAGCGTCCAGTCGATCAGGACGCGTCGGGTGACTGCGGGCTGAAAACCTGCACGCGCTCATCACGCATCTTCAACGTTTTGCCGGCCACGCTGGCCGCTCGCAAGCGAGGACCCGCCATGGATCGCAAAACCCCTGATGCCACGCCCGTGGCCCCGAATGCATGGGAGCGGCAACGCCGTCCCGACGGCCCGATGACGCGCGGCGAATCGCCCGGAAAACGTACCAACGAGGAACGCAACGATCCGGCTGTGGAGCCCGGCGCTGCGGAAGGCCAGCTCCGCGACCATCCCGCACAGATATAGGACGCACCATGACCCCTCTCGACAAGGCGCTGCGGCGCGAACTCTCCATCGGCGAACAGGCGTACACGCTGACCATCGATCCCAACGGCCTGAAGCTGGTCGAAAAGGGACGTCGCAACGGCGTGGAAGTGCGCTGGGCCGATCTGGTCTCCGGCGATGCCGGTGTTGCCGCCGCGCTGCAGGCCTCCACCGCGAAGGACTGATCGCGCCGCCGGCGCGCAGGAGATACGCATGCAGATCCCCATCACTGCCCACGGCACGCCCAAACCCAGCGAGCCGGGCAAACCCACGCCGCCGGGCACGCCGACGCCGCCCGGTGAACCGACAGAGCCCGGCAAGCCGAGCGAGCCCGGCACGCCCAGCGATCCGTATCGCCCGGAAGATCCGCAGGCGCCGCCGATGCCACGCGATCCGTCGGATCCCGACGACGTACCCGGCGGGCCCGATCAGCCGCCGGACCCGCAACCCCATATCGACGATCCGCGCGATCCGCGCAGCATCGCCGACTGATCACCGCCCCTGTGACGCGACGGAAGGAACACGAATGACCGCAGACGTCACCCCACGACTGGAGCAGGAAGGAGTGCTCATGCGACTAGCCGACTTCATCCAAGCGAACACCGAGCGGATCCTCGATGACGCCGTGGAGTTTGCGACCACCCAAACGCCGGTCGGCGTGAAGTTCGACGTCAAGACCTTGCGCAACGACATTCCGCTGATCCTGCGCGCGATCGTACTGGACCTGCGCACCGCGCAGAGTCCCGCCCAGCAGCGCGCCAAGGCGGAGGGACGCGCGCCCGAACGCGCAGGCCCGGAATCGGCCGCTACCAGCCACGGCCGCAGCCGCGCGGACGACGGCTTCGGCGTCAACCAGATGATCGCCGAGTACCGTGCCCTGCGGGCCTCGGTGCTCCGGCTGTGGGCGGCCGATGAGGCGCTGGTCACCGCGTCGATCGAGGACATGATCCGCTTCAACGAAGCGATCGACCAGGCGGTCGCCGAATCACTGGCCGAGTTCTCTCGCACGGAAGAATCCTGGCGCAACGTCTTCTTGGGCGCGCTTGGGCACGATCTGCGTGGCCCATTGCACGCCGTCATCGGCACGGCGGAACTGTTGGCGGACAGTACGCGGGATACACCCTATGCGCGTCAGGCCGAGCGCATCCTCAAGGGGGCCGTGCAACTGGGGCAGCTCGTGGACAGTCTGTTGGATTACTGCAGGAGCACGCTGGGCGCCGGCATGGGTTTAAAAAAATCGGTGTGCGATCTTGGCAAAGCGGTCGCCGAGGAGGTCGATCTGCTACGCGCTGCGTTGCCCGAAGCGCCGCTGACGCTTCAGGTGACGGGGACGGTGCATGGCGACTTCGACGAGGTGCGTATCCGCGAAGCGGTGCACAACCTGGTGACCAATGCGGCGAAGTACGGCGACGAACGTGGTGAGATCGACGTATCCGTCACGGGCGAGGACGTGCAGGTGCGCGTCTCGGTGAGCAATACCGGCGAGCCGCTCTCGAGCGATACGATCAACGCGCTGTTCGATCCCTTGCGGCGGGGATCCAGTAGCGCCCACAAGGGCGAACACGCGAGTTTGGGCCTGGGGCTGTTCATCGTGCGCGAGATCGCACGAGCCCATGGCGGCGAGGTGACGGCGCATTCCGGCGGCCGCATCACGACCTTCGCCATCGTGCTGCCGCGCCGCTCGGATGCAGCGGCCATGATGTTCGATGCACGGGACAGCGTCATCGTCGGCATCTAGCAAACGCTTGCCGCGCTGGGCGACAGCCATTCACGCCCGGTTGTCGGAAAACGCACCTTTCCGTCACGATGCACTCACCAACATGACGCGAGTGCACATCGCTGTCACCCCGGATGCGGAACATCGAATGCATTCCCTGCACTCGCCATGGCGGCGCGTGCGCAGAATGACGCGATGCATGTCGCATGGCGTCCGCATTCGGAGGACTTTCCAGATGACACGCGATACTTCACAACGCGATGCGAACCGCGATCCCATCAGTGGCGCACCGGGTTCGCACCCGGTCGGCGTCGGCGTCGGTGGCGCCGCCGGTGGCCTGGCCGCCGGTGCCGTGGCCGGCACGGTGTTCGGTCCCATCGGCACACTGATCGGCGCCGCTGCCGGTACGGTGCTAGGCGCCGCGGCAGGCAAAGGCGTGGCCGAACGCATCGATCCGACGGGCGAGGTCGACTACTGGCGCGAAGCCGCACCCACGCGTCCGTACTATTCGGGCGAGCACGATTTCCAGCGCGACTACGCAGGCGTCTACCAAGCCGGCGCGGTGGCGCGCGGCGAGTATCCGGAACAGTCGTGGGACGAGACGGAGCGCCGCCTGCAGGCGGGCTGGGAAGCGCGCCGCGGCGAGTCGCGCCTTGACTGGGAGCGCGCGCGTCCGGCGCTGCAGGATGCGTGGGAGCGTGCCGACCGCACGTACGATGCGTACGCGCGCACCGACGACACGTTCGCCCAGCGCTTCCAGACGGCACCGTACCGGCAGGACGGCGACGAGTTCGACGACTACCGTTCTGCCTACCGCTACGGCACTTACGCGCGCAGCCAGTATGCCGAGCGCCCGTGGGACGACAGCCTGTCGAACGACCTGGAACGCGGCTGGGGCCGCTTCAAGGGCGGATCGCGGCTGACGTGGGATCGCGCCAAGCATGCGGTCGCCGACGCATTCACCCTGGACAGGCAGAAGCCGCACTGACCAGCCGCGCGATGTGCTCCGTCGTGAGACGGCGGGGCGCATTGCGCATGGGCTTACCTTCCGAGGAGATCGATATGAATGCTCTGCCCGTGGATGCGCTGGTGGTGGTCGCCGACGGCGAGGGTGCGCGGATCTTCCGCAACCGCGGCGAAGACGGCGCGGTGTCGTTGCACCAGTACGACCTGCTCGAACTGATGAACGCGAACGACGATGGACCCTCGGGCAGCGTGCCCGGCGAAGCCACCAGCCGTCAGATCGACGAAGCGACGTTCGCGAAACAATTGGCGCAAGGACTGAACGACAGCGCGCTGAAACAGCAGTACGAACACCTGGTGCTGGTCGCCGATCCTGCCACGCTGGGCCGCATGCGCCCGTTGCTGCATAAGGAAGCGGCGCAGCGGATCGTGGCGGAGATCGGCAAGGACCTGACCAACAGCCGGCTCGACGACATCGAGCGGCTGATCGCCAGGGCATCGTGACCTACTGCGTCGACTACGCGGTCGTGGAGCCGACCCGCAGCGCCGTCGATGCCATGGAAGGTATCGTGGTGCTCGAGTTCGGCGCGCCGTGGTGCGGGCGCTGCCGGCTCGCCCAGCCCCTGCTGCGCGACTGGCTGGCCGGCGAGGCCGGTACCACCCACGTCAAGATCGAGGACGGCAAGGGGCGGCCGCTGGGACGCTCGTTCGGCGTGACGCTCTGGCCGGACGGTGATCGTGCTGGAGGACGGTCGCGAGCGTGCCCGCGTGGTGCGCCCGACGCGGGCGTCTGACCTGGATGGACTGCGCGCGGCACTCGACGCCCAGGCGCACGGACGCGACGGGGCGCGCATTGGGGATGCCGATGTCAGTGCCGGCCGGAGGGCCGTTTGACCTGACAGCCTGTCAGCGGGCGTAGCGTGCCGGCGGTTCCTGCACCTTGCCGGTCGCCGTCATCCCGATGCGAGGGCGAAGCCAGTCGGCGAACTCGGTTTCGCTGATGGAGCCTTCGGCAAGGCCCAGTGTCATCGCGTACTTCTCCTCATCACTGGCTGCGAGATCGCCACCGTTGAGCCGGAGGAAGACGCGATAGCAGACGTGGGCGGTACGCTTGTTGCCGTCGATGAAAGGATGGTTGCGCGCGAGAGCGAACGCGAGGCTTGCTGCGAGATCGGCAAGATCCGGAGGCGGGTCGCCGTAGGCATGGCGTTGCTGCGGACGCGCTAGGGCCGCCTCGAATAATCCGTCGTCGCGCACGCCAGTGCCCCCACCATGCTCGGCGAGTTGGCGGTCGTGGATGGCCAAGGCCAGTGTCCTGCTGATCCAGATGATCATGGCGCGCTCTACTGCGCCAGCTTATGCAGGACCTGGCGATCCTCCCGCATCACCTGCTCGGCGATCTCCATCTGCTCGGCCAGCGTGGGGTCGTAGACGGTCAGGCGGATGCCGTCGGCGGTTTCCAGCGCGTGCAGTTCGTCGCCCTTCTCCAGGCGCAGGCGTGCCAGCAGCTCGCGGGGCAGGATGACGCCGGCGGAATTGCCGATGGCGGTGATCTTGAGCTTCATGGGGTGTCTCCAGACGTTATAACGGTCGTTATACGCGGGGGCGGGGGCATGAGCAAGGACAGCGCCCACACGCCCGGCATCGCCGCCGCCGAGCCCTACGCGGCGGCTGTAATGTGACAGCGTCCGCACAATCGATCGCGCCGACGCCGGTGGTCGGCGCACGGCTTCATTCTTGAATGGCCACGCCGTTGTAGCTGTCAGAAGAGGAGTGCCAGGGACGTTCCATGGAAGCAGGGCTTGTTGCGACCTATGTGCCGGAACTGGTGGTCACGTCGTTCGTCGTGGCCGTCGTGGCCTCGTATGCCGCGCTGAAGACCACCGGACGCATCCGCGCCAGCGACCCGGTCGCCCGTCGCTGGTGGCTGGCCGGCGGCGCGCTGGCGATGGGCATCGGCGTGTGGTCGATGCACTTCATCGGCATGCTCGCGCTGCGCCTGCCCATCCGGCTGGGCTACGACATCGGCATCACCCTGTTGTCGCTGCTGCTGGCGGTGGCGGCCAGCGGCTATGCGTTGTGGCTGGTCACCCGCGACCACGTCACCCGGTTGCGCCTGGTGAGCGGCGCGGTGGTGATGGGGCTGGGCATCGCGGCCATGCATTACATCGGCATGGCAGCGATGCGGATGGACCCGGATATCATCTACAAGCCGCTCTGGTTCGCCGCCTCGTTGCTGATCGCCATCGTCGCCGCCGGCGCCGCGCTCGCCATCGCCTATCGCCTGCGTGACAACGCGCATCACGAACGCTTGCACCGCCTGCTCGCTGCGGGCGTGATGGGCGTGGCCATCGTCGGCATGCATTACACCGGCATGGCCGCGGCGCACTTCCCCGAAGGCTCGATCTGCAGTGCGGCGCTGCGCGACGGGCTGTCGCCCGATTCGCTGGCCTGGTTGGTGGTGGTGGTGAACACCGCGGTGCTGGGCACCGCGATAGGTGCGAGCGCGCTGGACCGGCTGCTGCACGAACGCACGGCGCGGCTGTCGGATTCGCTGCAGCTGGCCAACCGCCAGTTGACCCATCTGGCGATGCACGACGCGCTCACCGGCCTGCCCAACCGGATGATGCTGACCGACGAGTTGCAGGAGCGCATCCTGCGCGCGCAGTTGCAGGGCGAGCGGTTCGCGTTGCTGTTCATCGACCTGGATGGCTTCAAGGGCGTCAATGACGCTTTCGGCCACCACGTGGGCGACGCGCTGCTGGTCCGCGTGGCGGACACGTTGCGGCGCATGGCGGCCGCCGACGATACGGTGGCGCGGCTGGGCGGCGACGAGTTCGTCATGGTCACGCGCGTGACCGAGGTGGGCGAGGCCACGGCGCGCGGCGAGCGCCTGCTGGCGGCGCTGCTGGAATCGACCCGCTTGCAGGAGAACGACGACGTCACGGTGAGCGCGAGTATCGGCATCGCGCAGTATCCCGGTGACGGCGAGGATGCGCAGTCGATGATCGCGCACGCGGACGTGGCGATGTATTACATCAAGCAGGCCGGCCGCAACGGCCTTGCCCTCTACGCGCCGTCGATGGGCGACGAGGTGCAGGGGCAGCTGCAACTGACCTACGAACTGCGCAAGGCCCTGGAACGCGGACAGCTGGTGCTGCACTACCAGCCGCAGGTGCGTGCGCAGGACAACGGCATGGCCGGCATGGAGGCCTTGGTGCGCTGGCAGCATCCGCGCCTGGGCCTGGTGATGCCGGACCGCTTCATCGCACTGGCCGAGCGCGTGGGCCTGATCGTGGACCTGGGCCAATGGGTGCTGGATGAAGCCTGCCGCCAGTGGGCGGTGTGGCGTCGCGCCGGCGCGCGCGTTCCCACGGTGTCGGTGAACCTGTCGCCGGTACAGGTGCGTGGCGACTATCTGGTGGCGCAGGTCGCCTCGGCCATGCGCCGGCACGGCCTGCCGCCGGGCGCGCTGACGCTGGAGATCACCGAATCGATGGCGATGCTCGAGCCCGAGCGCACGGTGGAGGTTCTCACGCAACTGGAGGCGGTGGGCGCGCGCATTTCGCTGGACGACTTCGGTACCGGGTATTCCAGCTTGTCGTACCTGGCTTACCTGCCGGCGCACGAACTGAAGATCGACCGCCAGTTCGTGCGGCAGATGACCACCGGCTCGCGTCACGCCGCCATCGTGCAATCGGTGGTGATGCTGGGCCAGCAACTCGGCCTGGAAGTGGTGGCCGAAGGCGTGGAGACGCTCGAGCAGAAACAGATGCTGGCGGCCATGGGGTGCAGCCGGTTGCAGGGCTACTACATCGGCAAGCCACGCGCGGTGGAAGACATGCCGGCGCTGGCGCCGCAGGAACCGCCGGTGGCCCGGCGTACGCACGGGTAGCGCGCGTCGAGGTTGCTGCCCTGCGTAACGGCCGTTATGGTGCACGGAGCCGGGACGGGGGTGCCGGCGCAGACCGGGGGAAAGCGTGGCGGAGCAGGCCACACCGCAGGGACAGGACACGCCGCCTGGCGCGGACGCGCGCGGGGATGGGGTGGGGCTGGGTGCGTGGCTGGCGCAACTGGCCGCGAAGCATCCAAGATTGGCATGGCTGCACGGCATCGCCTGGCGTCCGCGCAGTATCGCGGGGCAAGTCGTTGACGCGACCGTGCTGGTGTTCTTCTGCGTGTTCCTGCTGGGCTTGCTGTTCAACCTGATCGAGCCGTTCGGCCTGGACAACGCCAGCAAGGCGCAGTCGCAGCGCATCACCGCGCGCGTGATGGCGCCGTTCTACGGCAGCGATGCGCAGGACCACGTGGCGGTGGTGATGATCGACGACCACACGCTGGCGGCACGCGGCGTGGGGTGGCCGCCGCAGTACACCTATTACGACGAACTGCTGCGCCGCATCCTGGCCCAGCGTCCGCGCGCGGTGTACCTGGACATCCTGATGCAGCAGCGTCGCGACTACGACGACAGCTACGAGGACGCACGCCTGGGCATCGGCGAGGAAATCGCGGCGGCGGGGATTCCGGTGTACTTCGGCGTCGCCGCGCCGGGCGGACGTTCGATCTTTTCCGGCGCGGGCGGTGCGCGCGACGTGGTGACCAGTTGGCAGGGGGCGGGCAGCGATTACCCGTTGAGCATCCGCGGCGACTACATCAATGCCCAGGGCGCGGCGATGCGCACGGACGTGGGCGGAACCGGGGGTGCCGACGCGCGCAGTGTGGCGTTGGCGCTGTATGAAGCAGCGTGCGCCGAGCGCGGGACGGGATGCAGCGCGCCGGTCTCGGCACTGTCCGCGCAGGCGCGGGCGCAGCCGATGGTGGTGCGCTGGGGCAGCACACTGCCGCGGGGCAGCGGCGGCAACGGCGCCTGCACGCGCACCGGTGACGTCGCCCTCGGCACGCGGCTGGCCGCTTCGGCGCGGCTGCTGTGGGACAGCTTCAACAGCG
Source organism: Pseudoxanthomonas sp. PXM01 (assembly GCF_014851815.1). Taxonomy (GTDB): domain Bacteria; phylum Pseudomonadota; class Gammaproteobacteria; order Xanthomonadales; family Xanthomonadaceae; genus Pseudoxanthomonas_A. Next base: position 237,479 of record NZ_JACVAJ010000002.1, on the reverse strand, counting down.
GTCGCGACGAGCAGGTGGAGGACCGCCATCGCGCGCAGTGCGCGTACACGTTCACCGTGTTCGAGGAACAGCTGGACGACGAGGCGATGCGCGATGCATTGACCGATCGCGTAGTTCTGGTCGGCACCCATCTGACCGGTCTCAACGACCGCGTGCTGTCGCCGGTGCACCAGCAGATTCCCGGCGTCTACCTGCATGCGATGGCGCTGGACAACCTGATGACCTGGGGCGAACGCCGCACGCACCGCACCGACGGCGCGAACAATCGCCTGGCGTTGCTCAACGCGGTGCTGTTGTCGTTGGCGGCAGGCATCGTCCTGGTAACGGTGCGCGGCACGATCAAACGCCTGGTGTTGATGGCGGCGCTGTCGGTGCTGCTGGGGCTGGGTGTGGCGGTGTTCGCGCAGGGCGTGCTGCACCAGCCGCCGCAGGACTGGATCGGTCTGCTGGGACTTGCGCTGGCCGTGACGTGGTACGTGGCAAACCTCGGGCCGCAGGGCCCCGACAAGCGGGAGCAGGGCAATGGACAAGGCGAAAGCGAAGATGCGCCGGGCGTGGGCGCTGCGGGCGGTACTGGTGGCGGCGACAGCGACAGCGTGGGCAGGGAACGGCGGCACGCCGCTGAAGGCGAAGGTGATCCAGGCCACCAGTGAGCAGGTGGCCACGTTCGAGCAGGACGGCGAGCGCTTCAAGCGTACCGGCCAGAGCGTAGCGGGGGCGTCGCTGGCCAACGCGCCGGTGCTCGATGTGTCGCGCAAGGGCTATGTGCAGGTGCAGACCGCCGCAGGCCCGGTGTGGGTGGACAAGTTGAAGCTGCGCATCGAAGGCGACCTGAGCCTGGCGCCCGGCGTGCGTTGTGCACCCGCGCGCACGGGCAGCGGCGTCACCGCCAGCCGCGACGCGGCTACCGCCGGCGTGCGCGGTGCGGGCGAGGGCTGTCCGTGAACGCGCGCCGCGGCGCCTGCGCGCTGCTGGTGTTCGCACTGGCCTGCGCGTCGCCGGCCGCGCAGGCGGGCAAGCCGCTGATCAGCGACAAGGACCTGGAGCGGTTGAACCGCAACGCGCAGTTGCTGGGTGGCGTGCTGCAGTCGTTCCGCCAGAACCGCACGATGACGCCGGTGGAACGGCAACGGTGGGCCTATGGCGTGGTACAGCAGCCGCAGCTGGACGGCGCGCTGGACCGGGTATTGCAGGAGATCCGGCGTGCCGCCGGGCCCAGGGCGCCGGCGGCGCGCGTCTACGTGATTCCCGACCCCACCTTCCAGGCGTACGCGGCGGAGGACGGGTCCATCTTCGTTGCGGCCGGCATGCTGCAGAGCCTGGAGAGCCAGGACGAGATCGCCGCGCTGCTGGCGCACGAATACGTGCATGTGCTGCGCAAGCACCCGGGCAAGAGCGCGCTGGAAACCGCGAAGGGCGTGGGCGCCGGCCTGACCTCGATCTACCTGGACCGCGAGTACGCCGGCGTCAGCACCTCGCGCCCGAGCACCGACTACGTGCGCCACGCGCTGCTGCGCGAGACGGCGATGCAGTCGGTGCAGGCCGGCATCGTGCCCACGCGGGCACGCGCGCAGGAGGATGAAGCCGATCGGATGGGGACCGACCTGATGGTCGCTGCCGGTTACAACCCGATCGCCATGATGGACATGCTGGGCCGCATGGAACTGTGGGAGCAGCAACGCCGGCAGGCGGGTACGCCGTCCACCGCCATGCAGCAGGGTGTGGCGGCGACGCTGGGCCGTTACCTGCAGAACAGTGACCAGGCGCGCTCGGCCAAGCGTCGGCTCGACGACAACAAGGGCGTGGACAATCTGATCACCGCGCTGGTCGGCGCCACCCAGCAGCGCGTGCAGCAGGCCGGCGGCAATACGCACCGTGACTCCGCGCAGCGCATCGAGCGGGTGCGCGCGCACATCGAAACGAAACACGCCGACCTGGAGCGGCCCGACATGCGCGCGCTGTCGTGGGCGGGGGACACGCAGGTGGATGCGATGTTCGCGTCCATGCAACTGGCGCACCAGGTTCTGGCTGCCGATGCCACGCGCCTGACGCGTCCCCAGCAGGATGCGGTGCTGCAGGCGCTGGTGCGGAGTCCGGCAGCGGAAACGCCGCTGATCCGTTACACCGCGATGCGGTTGATGGAGTCGCAGATGGATCGCGACAAGGCACTGCCGGTGCTGCAGGGCGAGCTCGGACGCAACGACTCGTTGTTCGCGCTGCACCAGCTCACGCTGGACATGGCCAGCCGCAGCAGCAACCGCGAGCAGGCACTGCAGGTGCTGGAAACCAGCCGCAAGAGCCTGGGTGATCCGCCGGAACTGCTGCCGTATGGCGTGCGCCTGAACCGTCGTGCAGGCAAGGCCGACGCGGCACGCCTTTACGCCGCCCGCTGCGCAGGCAGCGGCGACGACAGGCTGAAGCGGGCGTGCCAGGACGAACTGTGACGATGCGCTGACCCGGCGGCGATGACCGCAGTCAGGGAAAGAAAAAGGCGCCTGCGGCCTCGTCACCGCAGGCGCCCGGCGCGCCTGTCCCGGGGGCAGACGCACTTAGCGGTAGATGCGCTCGCAACGACGTTCGACGATGCGGTCGCCCTTGTTCTCCTGGCTGTTGCCCTGCACCTTGCGGCCGATTGCGCCGCCCGCTACGGCGCCACCGACGGTGGCGACCTTCTTGCCGTTGCCGCTGCCGACCTGGTTGCCCAGCAGGCCGCCGACAACCGCGCCGATGGCGGTGCCGGCGACGCGGTTGGGATCGCGGCTGTTCTTCTGCACTTCCACGTTGCGGCATTCGATCTTGCTGCCATCGCTGAAGCGGCGGCCTTCGTCCTGCGGGCCGTACGTCTGCGCGACGGCAGCCGACATCACCGACATCAGGCCGAGCGACAACAGGACACGGGGGGTATTCATGGCGGATCTCCTGTGGGAATCGCGAGGCCAGCCTGCGCGCGCCATCGCGAACGCGTGGTGAAAGACGCCGCTACCGTTCATCCGCGAGTACGCCGGCCGTGACGCAGGCGCGACAAAGATGACGCACGGCTGACGATGGCCGATGCCGTTGACGGCGACGCGACGCCCCGGCGACTAGCGTGCGCGCACCACCGACGAGGAAGTGCGCCATGCATACGCCCGAGGAACTCGAGAAGAAGCTGTGGAAGGCGATCAAGTCCGATCGCACGATGATGCTGGGCCTGGACGGCGCCGAGGACGGGCATACGCGTCCGATGACGGCGTTGCTGGAACATGAGGGACGCGGGCCGTTGTGGATCTTCACTGCCACCGACAACCTGCTCGCGCAGCGCACGTCAGCGCCGCAGCGCGCCATCGCCACCTTCGCGTCGATGGGACACGACATCTTCGCCAGCCTGCAGGGGTCGCTGGTGCGCGACGACGACCGCGCGGTGATCGAGCGGCTGTGGAACCCCTTCATCGCCGCGTGGTACGAAGGCGGCAAGGACGATCCCAAACTCGCGCTGCTGCGTTTCGATGCCGAGCACGCGGAGATCTGGCTCAACGAGCAGAGTCTGCTGGCCGGCGTGAAGATGCTGCTGGGCGTGGATCCCAAGGAGGACTACGAAGACAAGGTCGCCGAGGTGAACCTGCGCGGGTAGGCCACAAGTCACGTTTTCCCTAACGGCGCATGACTCGCGCGGCGGCGGCCCTGGCCGCCGCCGCATCATCTGCGCGTGATCAGGGGAAACCGCAGCCGGAACAGGGGCCAGGACGCGGTGATCACGCACCGGACGCTTGCCCCATGCTGTTGTACACACAGACCCATTTGCATTCCCTGCTGGAAAGACTGGAAACCAGCGACGCCCGCGCCACGGGGCAACTCGAAGCCCTGACCGTATGGGTCGCCGCACTGGTGCAGACCCATCCCGACGGCGAACGCCTGCGTGCCTCGGCCCAGGCGCTGTCGGCGCGCAACCCGTTCCGCGCGCTCTGCCAGTACCAAGAAGAGGTCGCCGCCTACGACGCCACCTTCTGCCAGATGCAGTCGCTGGCGTCGCCCGCCGACGTCACCCCGCGCGTGCGCGTGCCGCTGCCGCCGAGGAACGTATGAAGCGCTTTTCGCCCGATGCCGGACGCCGGCGCGTGCTCCGGCGCGAAGCGATGACCTCCATGGACCTGGTGCCGCATTGCGCCACGGGGCTGCTTGCAGCGGCCACGCTGGCGGTCGCGACATTGACGGCACCCGGTTCTTTGTCCGGGTCGAAGGCGTTCGCGGACACGCGTTGCGATGTCCGTACCTCCGCCGATCCGCAGAAAGACGGAACGCGCGGCTGAGGCCACGCGTTCCGTCGTCCTTCTGCGATGAAGCAGGTACCGCGCCAGCGATCCTTCGGACGGGGACGCACTTGCAGCTAGGCTGGACGAAGCTAGGGCTTCGTACAACGGTACCGGTGTGGCCGCCGTGGCTGTTTCACCTGGATCCGGCACGCCGCGGTTGCGGCATCGACCACACGTGAAGTGTCGCGTGCGTTTCGCAAAGACCGCGTCAACGCATGGGGCGCCGATGGCGGGAACTGCGGGCCGGATCACGCGCGGGCGTGAACACCCGCTGTCTTGTGCTCAACGTGCAGGGCGTTGCGCCTGCGGGCCGGCGGTGTCGATGAACACCGGATTGGAATAGAACCACAGGTCCTGCCACGGATCCTCGCCGGGCACGTCGGCCAGCGGCGCCGCTTCCCCTGTGTTGCTGCCGCGTGCACGCACGAAGGCGCCGCGTGCCGGGACAGGCAGTTCCCACGTGACGACGCGCCAGTCACCGTCGCGACGCCACTGCTCCGCGGTCCAGCGCCGGGTCTGCATCACCGGCGCGCCGTCATCGCCGGGCGAGCCGACGATCACTTCCATCTGCGCCAGCACGGGCATGTCGCCGTGCGTGTTCGGGCGCGCGGGTTGGCGCACGCGCAGTTCGATGCGCATCGTGTCGCCGGGCGTCATCGCCAGCGTCTCGCCGAGCGTGGCGGAAGGCGCGCGCTTGCCGCCCGCGCGCACGCGCAGTTCGAGCCGGTCGACCAGGTCGCCCGTCACCGCGAACATGCGGCCGTTCCGCAGGCCATCGAGGATGTCGTCCGCGTCGTGGCGCGCCCACACATAGGTCTTGCTGTATTCGCCGGGATCGTAGTCGCGGCCGCCATCGCGCAGGTTGACGTGCGAGTCGGAGGTGGCGGTGATCCAGAAGCGTCGTCCTTCCGCCAGCAACGTGTCCCATACGCCGCCGACCTGCGCGGTCATCTGGTCGAAGCCGCCGAAGGTCGGTGCCGCGGCGTTGCGGTACAGGCCGCGCTCGCTGCGGATGGCCTGGTGGCCGGGTGCGCCTTCCATGCCGACCAGCACGCGTGGTGCGGTGTCGTGCCAGCCGCGCAGTTCGGTGGGATCCACATCGCCCCAGATGCCGACGCCGCTGGCGGTACGCGAGGGATGGTTGACGAACACGAGTGGCGGCGCGGGCAGGCTGCGCATGTGCGCCAGTGCGTCGAGCATGGTCTGGCCATCGTCGCGCTGCACGCCGTCGATAGGTTCGCTGCGGCCGAAGCGGCGTTCGATTTCCACCAGTTCATCGCGCTCGCGCGGCGATGGCGCGATGATCAACGACGCGTGCTCCGCCGCGGGCACGTCGAATTCGGCGCCGTTGAACTGGATCAGCGTGGGCACGTCGCGACGCGCCTGTTCCAGCGCGGGCCAGGCGTGGTCGCGCGTCACCACCGAATGGCCGGGGCCGCCGTGATCGGTGTGCACCATCCAGGTCAGTCCGAACTTCGCTGCCTGGCGTGCGTTGTCGCTGCGCGTGTACGGTGAATCGCCGCCGCGGATCGGCGTCGGCGGCGAAGTGGTGCGGTTCCAGTCGACGCTCCATTCGCTGTGCACGTGGTGGTCGCCGGGTTGCCAGGCACGGCCGGTGTCGCCTTCGGCGGCGAGGACAGGGAGCGGAGCCGCCAGCAGGGCCAGCAACAGGAAGGAGCGCATGGTGAACCTCGCAGGACACGGCGATGCCGCCGCGGGTGCGGCAGGATCGCGGGAAAGAGAAGCGCGCCGCGGCACGGGCCGACGGCGCGCAGGGGATCAGAAGTCGGCGCGCAGCCCCAGGCTGATGCGGCGGCCCGACTTTTCGTACATGGTCGGGAACGATGGATCCATGGTGTAGCCGCTGGTCTCTTCGTCGGTCAGGTTGATGCCTTTCAGGCTCAGCTTCAGGTGATCGCTGATCCGGTAGCCGATCGAGACATCGAGCTGGCCATAGGCATCGCGCCAGATCGGGTACATGTTGTAGCCGATCGACTCCACGTACTCGTCCTTGTGGTTGTACGACACGCGGGCGTCGAAGCGCGCGTTCTCGTAGTACGCGGTCAGGTTCCAGGTCTTCTCCGCCAGGCCCGGCATCGGTGTGCGGATGCCGAGGTCGGACTCGCCGGCCAGCGAGCTGTCCAGCATCGTGTAGTTGGCGTTGAGGCCGAAGCCTTCCAGCACCGGGTGGAACGTGGCCAGCGGCAGGTTGGCGATCAGCTCGATGCCATCCACGTCGTACGAACCCTTGGCATTCACCGGCTGGTAGACGTCGAAGTCGTAGTAGCCGTTGAGCGTGCCGTTGGCGTTGTACACGGCCACGTCCTCGACCACACCGGTCAGCGCGCTGACCACCACGCCGTCGATCTTCTTGCGGAAGTACGACGCCGCCAGCAGGCCGCCGTTCTCCAGGTACTTCTCCAGGCCGATTTCCCACTGCTTGGCGTAGGTCGGCTTCAGGTCCGGGTTGCCGTCGGTGAAGCGGAACGAACTCCAGCTCGCCGTGCGCTTGTAGGCCACGTCACCCAGCGCCGGACGGATCAGCGTTTCCGAACCCGCGGCGCGCAGCAGCAGGCCGTCGGCCAGTTCGGCGGTCAGGTTGAAGCTGGGCAGCACGTCGGTGTAACCGCCGTCCTTCGACACCGGCGTGTCGGTGTAGCCGGTGCTGCCGTCGGGGTTCTGCACGGGGTGGTAGCCGAACGAGGTCACCGATGTATCGACGTAGCGTGCGCCCGCGTTCACGGTGACCGGCACGCGGCCGAGGGTGAAGTCGAAATTGGTCATCGCGTACAGCGCGGCGACTTCCTCGTCGACGCGGTAGTACTGGGCGTCGTCGAACGGCGTGGAGAAGCCGGGATAGCGGAAGTAGCCCCGGGCGAAGTCGTTGGAGACCTGTCGCCAGTCGAGATCCTTCACGCTGTAGTTGCCACCCGGCACGATGTCGCCGATCCACTGCAGAGGGCTGTCGGCCAGCGTGCGGACGTTCACCCACGAGGTGTTGCCGGCGGACGGGCCGGTGATCTTCAGCTCGCCGTACTGGCGTTCCTTGCTGCGGTCGGTGTAGCGGCCGCCGAACTGCACGCTGCGCAGCGCGGGGAGGAACGGCAGTTCCAGCTTGCGCGTCACGTCGACCTTGGCGGCGTACTTGTCGTCGTTGATCTTCTCCAGCGTGGTCTCGTAGGCCTCGAACAGGTAGCGCTCGGGCGAGCCGTACATGTCGAAGCCGCCGGAGGTGGCGCTGGGAAGGGTCTCGCCGCTGCGGCCGGTCCAGCGCGTGCGCGACGGTGCGTAGGCCACATGCTTGAGATTGGAGTAGTCCAGCGTCTTCTCGGCACCCGAGTAGCCGGCCATCGCCTCGACGTCCCACAGGTCGTTGTTCCAGTCCAGGGCCACGCTGTACTGGCCGTAGTCGGTCTTGTTGATGCGCTCCTTGCTCAGGAACTCGTGCTGGGTCGCGGTGTAGGACACGTCGCGCAGCACCAGCATGCCGTAGTCGGACAGGGTGGTGTCGTCGTATTCGTGGATCGTCTCCAGTGTGCTGCGGCTGGAGGCCGAGTAGGCGGCGGCGTCGTACTCGTCCTCGGTGGTGTCGTAGCCGCCGACCATCGCGTCGAAGGTCAGGCTGAAGGTGCGGCTGGGCTTGTACTGCAGCGAGGCGGTGGCGCCCCACTTGTCCTGGTCGTTGAGGTAGACGCGGTCACCGACCTTGTCCTGGAACACGATCAGGTTGCTCTCGGCGGTGTTCGCCCGGTTGTCGATCACCCAGCCCGTATCGCGCTCGATCACCGCTTCGGCCTGCGAGCCGCGCGTGCCGGAGGCGCCGAGGAAGCGCGACATCGGTCGGAAGTTGATGCCGGAGGTCGAATCCGTGCGGTTGGTGCGCTCGGCGTGCGAGAACGACACCAGTGCGCCCCAGTCGCCCCAGGTGTCGCTGGCGAGGAAGGCGAACTTCGGGTCGGTCTCCTCGGAGATCGAGTTGTGTGCGCCCTCGGCCGAGAACACCAGCTTGCGGCCGTTGTAGTCGAACGGGCGTGCAGTGGAGATCTTCACCGAGCCGGCGATGCCGCCTTCCTCGTCCGCCGCGGTGGGGGACTTCTGCACGGTGACCTGCTGGATGATCTCGGAGGCGAACAGGTCGAACTCCACGTCGCGGCCGCCGCTGCCGGAGGCGGTGGCCAGGTCGTTGATCGACACATGGGTGTACTCGGACGGCAGGCCGCGCACGTTGACCTTGCTGCCCATGCCCTTGTTGCGCTCGATGGTCACGCCGGGCATGCGCTGCAGCGCCTCGGCGAGGTTCTGTTCGGGGAAGTCGGCGACGTCGGTGGCCACGATGGAGTCCGAGAAGCCCACGGTGTAGCGCTTGATGTCGACTGCCTGCTCCAGGCTGCGGCTGTAGCTGCCGACCACTTCGATGCTTTCCAGCTCCTGCGTGTCCACCGCTTGTGCGGTGGGTGCTGTGGCGGCAGGCGCGCGGGCAGGTTCCGCAGCAGGCGCGGCGGGCGCAGCCGGTGCCGCGTCGGCTTCGATGGTGACGGTGCTGGCGTTGAGGTAGCGGTAGCGCAGTCCGGTGCCGTCGAGCAGTTGCGTCAGCGCCTGTTCGGACGACAGCCCGGCGGGCACGGCGCGCGTGCGCGGGTTGCCGGCCTGCGCGTTGTAGACGAACTGCAGGCCGGTCTGGCGCGACAGCGTGTTGAGCGCGGTATCGAGCGACTGCGGCGGGATGGCGTCGGTCGCGACGTTCGCCTGCTGGGCCGCGACATTGGCGGTCGCGGCCTGCAGCGCGAGGGCGATGGAAAGAGCGAGGAGTCGGCGCATCGGGGAGTCCAGTGGGGTGGGGTGGCGGCAGCGCGATCAACGCGTGCTCACCTCCCTACGATTCCCGACGAAGAAGATCGGGCACCGATTTCTTCGTGAATTTTTTCTTACAGCAGCTGGATCAGTACGCGCCGGGCACCAGCACGTGGCGCGAACGCACGCGGATCTCGCGCGCGTCCGCCGTCGTGGCCAGTGACGGTTGCTCGTCGAGGAAGGCGCGCAGCGAGGCGAGATCGTTCGCCTGCAGGTTGCCGGTCAGACGCAACGCACCGGCCACGTTGTCGTCCACGTGCAGGCGCACGCGGTTCATGCGGTTGAAGCGGTCGGCAATGTCGCGCAGGGGCTCGTCGCGGAACACGACGCGCCGGTCCCACCAGGCGGTCAGCACGTCGCTGTCTTCCTGGCTGATGTGTACCCGGCGATCCGCCTGCGCGATGCGCGCGGCCTGGCCCGCCTGCAGGTCGGCCAGCAGCCGTCCGGCGCCGTCCTCATCGACCACGTGGATGCGGCCTTCGGTGACACCGAAGCGCGCCTGGTCGCGTTGCAGCGAAACATCGAATGTGGTGCCGATGTCGCGCACCTCCATGCCGGCCGCGCGGACGGTGAAGGGTCGTCGGCCGGGCGCGACCACGAAGCTCGCCTGGCCGCGGGTCAGCGCCACGCGGCGGTGGAACAGGCCGAGCGAGACACTGGCTTCGCTTTCCGCATTGAGGTGCAGCACGGTGCCGTCATCCAGCGCGAAGACGCGCGGCTCGCCATGCGGCGCAAGGTAATGGCGCGGCGAAGGCGATACCGCTTGCCAGCCGGTGGTGACCGCCAGCAGCAGCGTCGCCGCGGCAGCCGCGCGTGGCAACCAGGTACGGCGCGTCGCGCGCGCGGGCGGATGCTCGATGGCTCGTGTACGGCCCAGCGGGATGACGTTGGCGTGATCCGCCGGACGGCCGGCAATGAGTGCATCGGTCTCCGCATCGGCCGGCAGGGTGCGCAGGGCTTCACCCAGTTCCGCGGTCACGCGTGCCATCGCGAGGTATTCGCGCAGATGGTCGGGCGACGCGACCAGCCAATCCATGAAGCGCTGCTGGTCGGTCGCGCTCAACGCGCCTTCGCGCTGCAAAAGATGCCAGTGCGCGGCTTCCTCGGTGGCGCTCATCCTGCCGAAGCGGCGGTCGCTCATCGGTCGTCCCCGACCGCACGGCGGCACACCGCCAGCCCGCGCACGACGTGCTTCTTCACCATGTGCGGGGAGACACCCATGCGGTCGGCGATCTGGCGGTAGGTCAGGCCGTCGCGGTACTGCATGACCAGCACGGCGCGCGTGCGTGCCGGCAGGCCGGCGAGCAGGACGTGCATGTGCTGCTGGCGCTGCGCGCGCTCGGTCGCGTCCTCGACGCCTTCCGGATTCGTCATCAGCGCGGCCACCTGTTCGACGTCTTCGATCGGCACCGGCGAGCGCTGCCGGCGCGCAGCCTGTTCGCGCGCCAGGTTGGTGGCGACGGTATAGAGGTAGGCCTCCGGATTGGCGATGCGCTCGCCACCGCCCTGGTGGGCACGCAGCAGGCGGAGATAGGTTTCCTGCACCAGGTCTTCGGCCTCGTCGTTGGCGCCGCGACGCGCGAAGAAACCACGGAGGGCGGGCGCCTGGTCGGTGAAGACGCGTGTCAGCGCCCGGATCGCCTGCTCGGCCAACGTGTCGCCCCGCCTGTCGGAAAACCCGGCAACGTACGCGAGCGGGATGACGCCGGCATGACAGGGGGATCAGAGGCGTGCGATGCAACGCAACCGGATCGCGCCCGCGTCTACCTCGTGCATGTAAGCAGCCTGTTGGCGCAACGACGCCACCACGTCTGCCGCGGTGGCGTCCGCAGCGTTGCGCGCGCGGTACGTCACTTGGCCCCAGGCGACGGCATGACCTTCCTGGTAGACCTCGTAGTCGGCGAAGTACTCACGCGGCGCGTCAGGTGCCGACGTGCACATCGCACTCGCACTCGGCGCAGCCCAGTTGTTCCAGCGCGATCTCCAGCGCCAGCGCATAGCTGCGTGCGCCGTAGCCATCGACCACCGCGAGGCGGCGTCCGGTGGAGGCAGGAAGGGAAGGTTCCTGTTCGCCCAGGCCGTCGTGCACTTCCACGTAGGGATGCGTCAGGCCCTGCACCGCGCGTTGCAGCAGCGGGTGGTCGGACAGTGCGCCGGGATCGAGCAGGGTGGCGCGGACGCCCCATTCGTTGGCCAGACGCAGGGCGGTGAGCACTTCGGTGGTGGAGCCGCAACTGCGCACGGCCAGCGTCTGGCCCGCGCAGCCCGCACGCTGCACGCTGCACGCTGCACGCTGCACGAGTGCACCCAGTACGGACGGCGGCAGCGGAGGCGGCGGCGAGGTCAGGCGATCGTGGTGTTCGGGGCCACGGATGACGAGGATGGACATGAGGGGCTCCGGCTCAGGCATGGAAGGCGTCCGCCGCGGTCGCACGGTCGAGGCGACGCAGGGCGATGGCGAGCGCCATCGCATAGGCGCGCGACAGGTCGTCGCGCAGGATGACGGTGACCAGCGGGGCATGCTGCGGCTGCACGCGCGGCTCCAGTGCATGCGCGGCATCGTCGTGCACTTCGATGTAGGGCGACGGCAGGTCGTCGAGCGCAGCGCGCAGCGCGGTGGCCTGTGCGGTGTCGCGCAGGGCGAGGTCGCCGATGTCGAGCAGCAGCAGGTCGGTGCGTTCGCGGCGTGCGCGCCGCAAGCCGGCGATCAGCTCGCGGACGCTGGCGAAGGCGCGGCAGTGCAGCGCCTGTCCGGCGGCGCGGGCACGCTCACGCAGCGGACGGTAGAAAGTATGGGACGACGCGGAGAACGGCGGGATGGCGGCATGCGGGCCGCGCAGGATCAGGATGGACATGGGAGCGATGAAGCGCACCGGAGTGCGGTGACGCCACGATAGGGGGCGTGCGCGTAAAGCCTCTACCGCGTCCCGTGCCGCATCCCGTAAAGAACGCGTAGTGCGAGGACTATGCCGCTTCCAGTTCGCGTCGCATGCGCGCGTAGTCGCGCCGGTACTGGCGCGCCAACTGCGCCTTCTTCGTCGTGCTGAGGATGCGGCCGGAGACCTGGAAGAACTTCTTCTCTTCCTCGCGCAGGTGGTGGTGCACCTTTTCCGACAGCTCGCGCGCCTTCTTCAGCCATGCCGCATAACGGGGATCGAGCGACTGGATGTCTTCCACCAGTTCATCGATCTCGTGGTGTTCGTGCAGCGCGTGCCGCGAGGAGTTCAGGCCGCGGTCGTCCATCAGGATGGGCACGTAGAGGAAGCGTTCCTCCGCGGCCGCGTGCGCCGCCAGTTCGATGCGCAGCGCGGTGAACAGGTCCAGCCGCTCGCGCGTGCCGGGTTTCGAGCGCAGCAGGCGGCGGCACAGCAAGCGCTGCGCCTCGTGGCTCTCGTGCAGGGCGTCGTAGATGGACTCGGGCATGGCGCGCTCGCGATGGCTGGCGGAGCGCCAGCGTCCGTCACGCGGCGTCGAGACGGCGTTAACGGCGCCTCGCGGACACTCGCTGTCCGCATTCCGTGTCATCACTGCCGTTTCTTCAACCGGAGGATCACGCCATGGAAACCCAGGAACTGCACCGCGGTCGCCTGATCGACCACATCCAGCTGGTCGTACGCGATCTTGAAGCCAGCCGCACCTTCTACGCCGCCGTGTTCGACGTGCTCGGCATTCCGATGGCGGGCGAGGGCGACAACTACTTCTGGGCCGACGAGCTGTTCGTCTCCACCGCGGACAGCGAAGCGGCGGACGGCAAGCTCACCGGACGGCACCATCTGGCGTTCCAGGCGCAGGACCGCGCGATGGTGGACCGCTTCCACGAGGTCGCCTTGGCGCATGGCGGCAAGGACAACGGCGCCCCCGGCCTGCGCGACTACCACCCCGGTTACTACGGTGCGTTCGTGCTGGATCCGGACGGCAACAACATCGAAGCGGTCTACCACGGCGAAGCGAAGCGCAGTGCGCCGTCGGTGAAGGTCGAGTTCTGATGCCCGAATCCTTCTCCCCGCATGGCGGGGAGAAGGTGCCCGAAGGGCGGATGAGGGGCAGCGCGCCGAACGCGGAAGCGTCGCGAAACTCGGTCATCCTGCTTCCGTTCGCCCCTCACCCGCCTTCGGCACCCTCTCCCCGTTGCACGGGGAGAGGGAACGTTGATGGCTTAAAGGAACATGCCGCCCGACGCTTCGATGCGCTGTGCGTTGACCCACCCCATGGCGGGCGACAGCAGCGAGGCGACCACACCGCCGATATCGTCCGGCTGGCCGACGCGACCGAGCGCGGTCTGCGAAGCGACGAAGGCATTGAGCTGGGCGTTGTCGCGGACGGCACCGCCGCCGAAGTCGGTTTCGATCGCGCCGGGAGCGACGATGTTCACGGCGATGCCGCGCGCACCGAGTTCCTTGGCCTGGTAGCGCGTCAGCACTTCCATTGCGCCCTTCATCGCCGCATAGGCGGCGTAGCCGGGCAGGGCGAAGCGCGCCAGGCCGGACGAGATGTTGACGATGCGGCCGCCGTCGGCGATCAGCGGCAGCAGCGTCTGGGTCAGGAAGAACGGACACTTGAGATGCACGTCGACCAGCGCGTCGAACTGCTCGCGCGTGGTTTCGGCGAAGCCGGCGTGCACGCCCATGCCGGCATTGTTGACCAGGTGGTCGATGCGATCGCGATGCCATGCGGCGAGCTGCGCACGCACCGACTCGGCGAAGGCGTCGAAGCCGCCGCTCTGCCCGACATCCAGCGGCAGCGCCGCGGCGCGCTGGCCGAGTGCTTCGATCTCGGCGACGACGGCCGCGGCTTCGGCCTGCTGGCTGCGGTAGGTGATCAGCACATCGTGGCCCTGGCGGGCGACGGCGAGGGCCATGTTGCGGCCCAGCCCGCGGCTGCCGCCGGTGATCAGGGTGAGGGGGGAAGGGGGCGTGGTCATGGCGGGGCTCCAGTGGGGACGGGCGGTGGATTCACCGTGGCGCCACTGTATTGAGCGGCAATGGGCGGATAAATCGGCTTAAACTGATTGGACCGTTCGTCATGTACGAACAATCGCCGGAGCCGTCATGAACCGCCTCGACGCCATGCAGGCCTTCGTCCGGGTCGCCGAGATGGCCAGCTTCACCCGCGCCGCCGACAGCCTGGGCCTGCCCAAGGCCAGTGTGTCCACCGCCGTGCAGCAGCTGGAAGCCTGGCTCGGCACGCAGCTGCTGCACCGGACCACGCGGCGCGTGCAGATGACCCAAGATGGGCAGGCGTTCTACGAGCGCTGCCGCGACCTGCTGGCCGACATGGACGAGGTGCAGCATCTGTTCGCGCGCACGCCGCAGGCGCTACGTGGACGCCTGAGGGTGGACATGCCGGCGCGTTTCGCGCGGCACTTCGTGCTGCCGCATTTGCCGGACTTCCTGCAGGCGCACCCGCAGCTGGAGCTGGAACTGAGCTGCACCGACCGCCGTGTCGACGTGGTGCGGGAAGGTTTCGACTGCGTGCTGCGGGTCGGCACGCTGGCCGACACCAGCCTGGTCGCGCGGCCGCTGGGCGAGTTGCGGGTGGTGACGTGCGCCAGTCCGGCGTACCTGCAGCGCCATGGCCTTCCGACATCCCTCGACGACCTGCAGGGGCATCGGCTGATCCACTACGCCAGCACCTTCGGTGGCAAGCCGGACGGCTGGGAGTACTGGGACGGCACGCAGTTCGCCAGCCTGCCGATGACCGGTGCACTGACGGTCAACAGTTCCGATGCCTATGAAGCCGCGTGCATGGCGGGACTGGGCCTGATCCAGGCACCGATGGCCGGGCTGCGTACGTTGATCGAACAGGGGCAGCTGGTGGAAGTGCTGCCGCACTACCGCGCCGAACCGATGCCGGTGACGCTGCTGTATGCGCACCGCCGCCACCTGCCGCAGCGCGTGCAGGCGTTCATGGGCTGGCTGACGGAAACATCGCGTCCTTATCTGGACGCGTAGACCTCAGGCGGGCTGACGGCCGTGCGCGTCCGCGGTCGCGTGGCGCTTCACCAGCGTGCGGAAGAACGGACCGGTCAGCAGCGTCGACAGCACGGCCAGCGTGACGAGTGCAGCGAAGGCGTGCTCGGACAGCAGGCCGTGGTCGCGCAGGATGGTGGCGGCGACGATTTCCATCAGGCCCTTGCATTGCAGCAGCGCACCGACCGCGAGCGCTTCGCGCCGCGACAGCGTGGAGGCCGGCGGGCAGAGCATCACCGCGACCAGCTTGGCGACCACCGCCAGCACCAGCAGCACCAGCGAGGCCTGCAGCGACGCCCAGCCCAGCACGCTGCCGTCGATCTTCAGGCCGCTGTGGCCGAAGAACAGGGGCGCGAGGCCGATCAGGGCGATCTGGCCCAACCGTTCGACCAGCAGGCGCTTCGTCCAGGACGGCGGCACCATCGCGCCGCCGAAGTACGCGCCGAGCAGCGCATGCAGGCCGAGTTGCGAACTGGCCCAGGCGCCGGCGACGAGGAACACCGGCAGCGACAGCCACACAAGCCAGGTCGGCGGCGTACGCAGGCGCGACGCCAGCGATCCGGCCGCGGCGAGCACGATGATCACGCCCACCGCGAACACATGCGTGGTGGACGCGCCGGCCAGCAGCGAGCCGCCTTCGGCCACCAGCAGCAACAGCGCCAGGCCGGTCCACAGCACCGCGTCGTCGATCACCGCGATGCGCAGCGCGAGCTGGGTCAGCGGTCGATGCAGCGGACCGAGTTCGCGCACGATGCCGATCAGCACCGGCAGTGCGCTGACCGCGATGCACAGGCCGATCGCCAGCGCGCCCATCCAGGCGCCGCCCTTCGGCGCGTCCCAGCCCGGCAGGCCGGTGAAGTAGT
The DNA here is from genome assembly GCF_014851815.1 of Pseudoxanthomonas sp. PXM01. Classification (GTDB taxonomy): domain Bacteria; phylum Pseudomonadota; class Gammaproteobacteria; order Xanthomonadales; family Xanthomonadaceae; genus Pseudoxanthomonas_A. Next base: position 221,507 of record NZ_JACVAJ010000002.1, on the reverse strand, counting down.
AGTGCGCGGCCAGCGTGCCGAGCGCGAACGGCAGCAGCAGCGCCATGCCGGCGCTGGCGACGAAGCGCAGTGCCTGCGTACGTGGCAGCGGCGTGGCATCGGCGGCGGTCGGCAGATGCGCCGACTGGCGCGTCTCCAGGCCCGCGGTGAACGCGAGCAGCAGCACGCCGAGGAAGCCGATCTGGTCACCGAGCTTCGACGGTACGCCCCAACTGGCCGGCAGCACGCCGGTGGCCGCCAGCAACAGGCCGATGATGATCGGGATGACCGCGATCGGAATCGACCGCCCCAGCGCACGCCATGCGACCCAGGCAAGACCGATGAAGATCAGGGCGTCGAGGGCGAGGGCGGCAAGATCGGGCATGGGCGGATGATAGCGGCGATTCCGCTGCTCGCCTCACATCCGGCGCGGACCGTGGCCCGGGTGTCGATCAGGGACTTGCGGGAATGCAGGTCAGCTCGACCACGATGCGGCCGCCAGCAGGCAGCGCGGGGAGTGCGACGCCGCCCGCGGATTGCAGCGCCGCCACCGACACCGGTCCGCTGGCCACGCCGCCGGGGCACAGCGCGCCTCCGGTGCCCTCGCAGGTGGCGCTGCCAGGCGCCGGCGCGGCCAGGCATTCCAGATTCGCCACCGCGGGGTCGCGCAGCACCGTGCCGTTGGCGGCAGCAGGGCCGGCGTTGTCGATGGTCAGGGTGAATTCCATCGGTTCGCCGGCGACGACCTGTGCCGCACTGGTGGTCTTGGTGATGGACACATCCGCCTGGTTGGACACCGTGACCGATACCGTATTGGAGGTGGCCGTCTTCGCCTCGTTGAGCGAGGCCGACACGTAGGCGGTTTCCGCAGTGTTGGGGATGGTGGTGTTCTGCGGCGCCGTGGCATTGACCTGCACACGGAAGCGCACGCTGCCGCTGGTGCCCGGCGACAGCGTGCCGCCGACCAGGCCGTTCGCGCCCGTGCCCAGGCGGAACACGACGCGGTTGTTGGCACTGTCGAAGTTGGCCTGATCGTCGCCGATGGCATCGCTCTTGGCGCCCGCGTTGGGGCCGGCGACGATCTGCAGCGAGCCGGGCACGTAGGTGGTGTTGGGAGGGATCGCATCCGTCACCACCACCTGCAACGCACCATCGTTGCCGGTGTTCCCGTAGGCGAGGGTGTACTCGAGGATGTCGCCCGTGCCCACGGTGCCGCCATTGAGGTCGGTCACCGACTTCCTGAAGTTGGAGTCGATCACCGGCTCGAACACCAGGGTCGAGAACAGGATGGCGGCAGGGAAATAGGTTTCGCCGCCGGTGGTGAACGTCAGCGTGGCGGAGGTCGCGTTGTTGGGCAACAGGGTGGTGTCGAACAGGTCGGCATCGAAGCCGAGCTGGTTGAGGTAGTGCGGGCTCTTCGAGGTGAAGTGGGTGCCGCCGCTGCTGATCGTCGAGTTGAAGGCGTTGCTGGTGGGGTTGAGGCCGTTGCTGAGGTTGGTGCCGTTGACCTGGAAACTGTCGCCGGTACTGTCGAGGTCGCCTTCGTAGGCGATGAACCCGACCCGCGATGCGACGGTGCCGGTCGGTGGCGTGCGGAAGCCGGCGACAGAGGTGGTGATGGCGGTAGGCGCGCTGCTGTTGATCGTGGCGTAGCCGTCGAACACCACCATGTTGCGGGGCGGCAGGGTGGGATTCGTCACCACCACCACCAGCGACCAGCCGGCGTAGCGGTCGGTGCCGCGGCCGGCCTGGATGCCGGCGACCTTGTAGACGCCGGAGCCGCCGGCCTGGACGCGCGAGGTCACGTCGGCCATCGCGGAGAAGCGGGTGCCGCTCACGTCCACCGTGGTCGCCGTGGTGTTGGCATAGCCGGACGCCGGCGTGGCGAAGCGCACCACGTTGCGACTGGCGGGCGTCGGCGCGGCGGCGGCGCCACTGCCGCTGGTGTCGGCACCCCAGTACAGGCCGGCGAACACCACCGTGCTGCCGGCCGGGATGTTGAGGGTGGCGGTCGAGGAATTCTGAGGCGCGGTGGTGACGTTGTCGGCGTTCACCCAGTCCATCGAGAAACTGTTGTTGTTGAAACTGCCGCCGCCCTGGGCAGCCGTGCAGTTCGCTGCGGTGGCAGGGCAGGTCATCAGTGTGTTGCCGATGAGCAGCAGATCGCCACGCGCAGTGACGCTGTAGCGCGGGGTGTAGCCCCGGACCAGGGTGGAGGCGTCGGCGACAGCGGAGACCAGCAGGCTCGCCAGACAGGCGAGAACAATCCAGAAGGGGCGGGGCCACGATCCCGTCGTCTGCATGCCGGCCGTGCGTGCTTGCGGAGCCAAGTGCCCCGTTGACGTGATATCACAGTGTGGCGTGAAGACCTCTTTACGCGCGCGATGGCGCGGGCGGCATCTCGCGATACGGGCCCGTGAAAAAAGCGAGGCCCCGACATGCGGGGCCTCGCCGGACCAGCGGGGAGAAGCGGGTGCTTACGCTTCCACTTCGTCCTTGTACGCATCCACCGGGATGCAGGCGCACATGACGTTCTTGTCGCCGTAGACGTTGTCCACGCGGGAGACCGGCGGCCAGTACTTCTGCAGCTTCAGCGTGGCCAGCGGGAACGCCGCCAGTTCGCGCGGATAGGCGTGCGTCCACTCGCTGGCCATCACCATCGTGGCGGTGTGCGGCGCGTGCTTCAGCGGGTTGTCCTCGCGGTCCAGGCGACCGTCCTCGACCGCGCGGATCTCTTCGCGGATCTCGATCATCGCGTCGATGAAGCGGTCCAGCTCGTGCTGCGATTCGCTTTCGGTCGGCTCGACCATCAGCGTGCCGGCGACCGGGAAGCTCAACGTGGGCGCATGGAAGCCGAAGTCGATCAGGCGCTTGGCGACGTCCTCGGCGCTGATGCCGGTGCGGTCCTTGATCGGACGCAGGTCGAGGATGCACTCGTGCGCTACCAGCCCGTTGCGGCCGGTGTACAGCGTCTCGAAGTGCGGCTCCAGCCGCTTGGCGATGTAGTTGGCGTTGAGCAGGGCGACCTGGGTGGCCTTGCGCAGGCCGGCCGCGCCCATCAGCGTGATGTACATCCAGCTGATCGGCAGGATGCTGGCGCTGCCGAAACTCGCCGCCGACACCATGCCCACGTCGCCTTCGCCGCCGAGTTTCTTCGGGAGGTACGGCGCCAGGTGCGCCTTCACCGCGCACGGGCCCACGCCGGGACCGCCGCCGCCATGCGGGATGCAGAACGTCTTGTGCAGGTTGAGGTGCGAGACGTCCGAGCCCCACTTGCCGGGCTTGGCCACGCCGACCAGCGCGTTCATGTTGGCGCCGTCGGTGTACACCTGGCCGCCGTGCTGGTGGACGATGTCGCAGATGGCGACCACGTCCTCCTCGAACACGCCGTGCGTGGACGGGTAGGTGATCATGATCGCGGCCAGGCGCTCGCTGTACTTCTCGGCGGCGCGGCGGATGTCTTCCACATCGACGTTGCCGTTGGCGTCGCACTTGGTGACCACCACGGTCATGCCGCACATCTGCGCGCTGGCCGGGTTGGTGCCGTGCGCGGACTCGGGGATCAGGCAGATGTCGCGGTGCGCTTCGCCACGCGCGCGATGGTAGGCGCGGATCGCCAGCAGGCCGGCGTACTCGCCCTGCGCGCCGGAGTTCGGCTGCAGGCTGACCGCGTCATAGCCGGTGCACTCGACCAGCATCGCCTCCAGCTCGTCGATCAGCTGCAGGTAGCCCTGCGACTGTTCGACCGGTGCGAACGGGTGGATGTTGCCGAACTCCGGCCACGTCACCGGGATCATCTCGGCGGTGGCGTTGAGCTTCATGGTGCAGCTGCCCAGCGGGATCATGGTGCGGTCCAGCGCCAGGTCCTTGTCGGACAGCGCGCGCATGTAGCGCAGCAGTTCGTGTTCGCTGTGGTGGGTGTTGAACACCGGGTGGGTGAGGAAATCGCTGGTGCGGCGCAGGGCGTCCGGGATCAGCGACGGTGCGCTGGCATCCAGCGCATCGACCGACGGCAGCGTGGCGCCTTCACCGGCGAATACGCCCCACAGTGCGTCGATGTCGGCGCGCGTGGTGGTTTCGTCCAGCGAGATGCACAGCGAGCCGTTGCCGCGCACGCGCAGGTTGAGGCGGGCGGCGCGGGCGCGGGCCAGGATGGCGTCGCGCGCGTCGCCGGGCTCGATACACAGCGTGTCGAACGCGCTGGCGTGCACGGCCGGATAGCCGAGCGTGCGCAGACCGTCGGCGAGGATGGCGGTCAGGCGGGCGACGCGGCCGGCGATGCGGGCCAGGCCGTCCGGACCGTGGTAGACGGCGTACATGCTGGCCATGACGGCGAGCAGCACCTGCGCGGTACAGATGTTCGAGGTGGCCTTCTCGCGGCGGATGTGCTGCTCGCGCGTCTGCAGGGTCAGGCGATAGGCCGGCTTGCCTTCGGCGTCGACCGACACGCCGATCAAGCGGCCGGGCATGCTGCGCTTGTAGGCATCGCGGCAGGCCATGAAGGCCGCGTGCGGTCCGCCGAAGCCGAACGGCACGCCGAAGCGCTGCGAGTTGCCGACCACGATGTCGGCGCCCATCTCGCCCGGCGGCTTCAGCAGGGTCAGCGCCAGCAGGTCGGTGGCAACGACGAACAGCGCGTTGTGCGCGTGGATGGCCTCGGCGTCCTTCGCCCAGTCGGCGACCCAGCCGCTGGAAGCGGGGTACTGCACCAGCACGCCGAAGTAGTCGCCGGCGGCGAGCTTCTCGTGGAAGGCGTCGGTGGAGCGCACGACCTCGACGGTGATGCCCAGCGGCTCGGCGCGGGTGGCCAGCACTTCCAGCGTCTGCGGATGGGCGTCGCCGGCGACCAGGAAGGTGTTCGACTTCGACTTGGCCGAGCGCTTGGCCAGCGTCATCGCCTCGGCGGCGGCGGTGCCTTCGTCCAGCAGCGAGGCGCTGGCGATCTCCATGCCGGTCAGGTCGGTGACCATGGTCTGGAAGTTGATCAGCGCTTCCATGCGGCCCTGCGAGATTTCCGCCTGGTACGGCGTGTAGGCCGTGTACCAGGCCGGGTTCTCGAGAATGTTGCGCAGGATGACCTTCGGCGTGTGCGTGCCGTAGTAGCCCTGGCCGATGAAGCTGCGGAAGACCTGGTTGCGGTCGGCGACGGCGCGGATCTTCGCCAGCGCTTCTTCTTCGTTGATCGGGGCGGGCAGGGCCAGCGGCTGCGCGGACTTGATGCTGGCCGGCACGATGGCGTCGGTCATCGCATCGAGCGAGGCGTGTCCGACCACGCGCAGCATGTGCGTGATCTCGGCGTCGTTGGGGCCGATGTGGCGTTCGAGGAACGCGCCGTGGTGCTCGAGCTCGCGCAGGGAGGGGGTGTTCGACATGGAAGGCATCCGGGAAGGGCAATGGGGACCGGCGCGCGGAAACCGCGCGTGGGATGCCCCTCTGTCCTTTTGCCTGAGAGTTTGGAAGCGCGCCGACGAGGAGGTCGCGCGCTTCGTGCCCCTTCGGCGCCGGCGCTGCCGCATGGGCGGCCGGTCTCTCCAGAGTGTCGTTGCAGTGGTGGTATCGGGCCTGAGCGATTACGGGCGTTTGCGCCTTCGGCAGCACGTCGCGGGCGACGGGCTTCTCCCACCGGGTCTTGCCCGCGGAGTATAGCCCGGCGGGACGGCCGGCCGGCGGTTTGGGCGTACCATGGGCAGCCCGGCGCGGCCTGTTCATGAAGCCGCACCGCGCCCGTCCGGAGTTTTCCCGCAATGAGTGCCCCCCACACGATCTCGAACCGGCGCCTGGCCCTGCTGCTGGGCGGACTGGCGATGTTCGGCCCGTTCTCCATCGACACCATCTTTCCGGCGTTCCCGGCCATGGCCGCGCAGCTGGGTGCCGACAAGGTGGCGATGCAGCAGACCATCAGCGTCTACCTGCTGACCTACGCGTTGATGAGCCTGGTGCACGGTCCGCTGTCGGACACGTTCGGCCGCCGGCGGGTGATCCTGGGCGGGCTGGTGGTGTTCCTGCTGGCGTCGGTGGGCTGCGCGATGGCCACCGACATGGGCACGCTGCTGCTGTTCCGTGGCGTGCAGGGCCTGTCCGCCGGCGTCGGCTTCATCGTCGGGCGTGCGGTGATCCGCGATGCGCGCGATGGCGACGACGCCCAGCGGCTGATGAGCCAGGTGTCGATGATCTTCGGCATCGCCCCGGCCATCGCGCCGATCGTGGGCGGCTGGATCCTCGGCTGGAGCGCATGGCCGATGATCTTCTGGTTCCTGGCCGGCTTCTCGCTGCTGCTGATCGTCGCGGTGGTCGGCTGGCTGCCGGAGACGCATCCGCCGGAAGTGCGCCACCGGGTCTCGCCGCGCCATCTGCTGCGCGACTACGTGGGCATCGCGCGGAATCCGCGCTTCCTGCGGCTGGCGCTGGCCGGTTCGCTGAGCTTCGCCGGCCTGTTCCTGTACATCGCATCGGCACCGGCGTTCGTGATGGACCTGCTGCACCTGGACGAGCAGCAGTTCGCCTGGCTGTTCCTGCCCACGATCGGCGGCATGGTGTTGGGCGCGTTCCTGTCCGGGCGCGCCGCCGGGCGCATCGAAGGCACGCGGCTGGTGAAGATCGGCTACGCCTGCATGGCGTTGGCCATGGTGGCGAACGTGGGCTACAACGCCTGGGCCGGCGACGACATCCGGGTGCCGTGGGCGGTGCTGCCGATGATGCTGGCGGCGTTGGGCGTGGCCCTGGTGTTCCCGATCCTGACCCTGGCCATCCTCGACATGTACCCGCGGCAGCGTGGCGCGGCGTCGTCGCTGCAGGCGTTCAGCAATCTGATCGTCAATGCCGTGGTCGCCGGTGTGCTGTCGCCGCTATTGAGCCATCATGGCCTGCACCTGGCGCTCGGCATGGCGGGATTCACGCTGCTGGGCTGGCTGATGTGGCAATGGGAGGCGCAGGCCCATCGTCGGCGGCTGGCATGCCCGAAGAACGCCGCCGCGCTCGAACCCACCGATCAACTCTGACCGTCCGCGAGAACTCCCATGTCGATCCAGTCCAAGGCCCGCCGCGAAGCGAAGAAACGCAAGGCGATCAAGGCGCACAACCAGGCGCGCGCGAATGCGCCCGCTATCGAGCCGCATGCCGAGCTGCGCAATCCCCAGGGCGAACTGCTGGCGGGCGTGGTGCGCCAGGCGGGCGTGTGGGTGCTGGGCATGGATGGCCGCATCGCCGGCAGCTCCGACAGCGCCGCCGAAGTGCTGGCAATGATCAAGCAGGCCGCCGCGTTGCACGAGGCGCAGGGCAATGCGGTGCGGCTGGTGTATTCGGACGAACTGCGCGATACCGCGGTGATCGAGGCCGCCACGCAAGGGCTGACGCTTGAGCAGTTCGAGGAACAACTGGCCGCACAGATGAAGGACCGCAAGCCGGATCCTGCGCCTGACGTGAACTGAGCGGCGGATTCCTTCCGTAGCAGCGACGTCAGTCGCGACATGCCCTTGGCGCGCCAGCAGGGGACATGACGGCGGCTCCCGTGCTGGTCTTCCTGGTGATCGAGTCCTCAGGCGGCACGGTCGCGACCGACGTCGCTCCTACGGAAGAACGCGCTGACGGCGCAACCAGGCGGTGGCGCCAGCGAGCGCCAACACCGGCAACCACACCCAGCGGAACTCCGACAGCAGCACGGCCACGCCGCGCGCGCTGAAGAAGCGGTTCGCGAACGGCGACACCTCGATCACCCGCCACGGCGCGAAGTGGCGGGCGTCGGACCAGGGCCACAGCAGCGCGACGCCCAGGCCGCCGTCGGTCAGCATATCCAGCAGCGGATGCGACGCGGCCGACAGCGCGATGAACAGGAACGCCGTCATCGCCGATGTCCGGAGCCCGCGTGCACCGGCGCCGGCGAGCGCACCGCAGGCCAGCGCGAACACCAGGGAATGGCTGGCGCCCCGATGGCCGAAGGCATGCGCGTAGTCGATGCCCAGCTTGAACGCCAGGACATCCGCGTCCGGCAGCATCGCGGCCAGCATGCCGGCGCCGACCAGACGGGGCGGGATTCGTCTGCTGCCGAGCGCGACGCCCGCCGCCAGCGGGATGAGCGCGTGAGTGAAGATCGTCGGCATGGGCAGGTCCGCAGGGTGTCGTGCGCAGGTTCGCTGCGTTCCGTGTGCGCACGATGAAGCGGGTGCGTACGCAGAAAAAAGGCCGGCGGGTGCCGGCCTTGTCTCTTCGCGTGCGTGCCCGGCTCAGCGCTCGAGCGTGCCGGCCCGCAACGGCACCGCCTGCGACTGACGTTGGCGTACGGCCGGATCGGTTACGGCGGCAGGTACCGGTGCAGCCGTGGCGGGCGAGGTCCGTGCGCCCTGGCCCTGTGCGACCGCGCCGGCGGAACGCACCAGGGGCTGCGTGCCGTGCTCGCGGACCGGATCGGCGGCGAGCCACTGCTTGATCTGCGGGAACACCAGGTCGAGACGGGAGTAGTGGTCGCGGTTACCCGGGTTGGAGAGGTTGCCGGCATTGGCGCAACTCGCGCTTCCACCGTACAGGCCGCCGCGCAGGCGGTAACTGTTGTCGCGATACAGGGTGAACAGGCCGGAGCCGCTGCTGCCGCCCTCCGTGGTGCCCTCCTGCCAGCCGACGGTGAAGTTCTCCGGATAGACGTCGGTGAGATGCTGGCCACGCGAGTACTTCTTGGCATCGCCGGACGGATGGTGCAGGGCGATCACGCTGGCATTGGCGGCCAGCGGACTGGCATCCCAGCCGGCGAACGTCGCCGACGCCGGCGGAGCGTTGCGAAGACGCAGCAGCAGGGCGTCGACGTTGGCGTCGTGGAACATGACGTCCGCGCCGCCGGTCAGCGGATTGGCGCGCACGCCATTGTTGGTGCCGCAGACCGAGTTCTCGTAACCCCAGTAGGTGTTGAGGCTGAGCGCGACCTTGGCGCGGTCCTGCACCGGTACGCCGTCGCTGCCACCGGCGAAGCAGTGGTCCGCCGAGTAGAACCACGGCACCTGCGTGCCTGGCGTGGTGTCGTTGAGCAGGGTGCCGGTGCAGATGTAGGTGCCGTAGATGCCGCCGGCGGTGGTGTAGACATTGAAGACCATGTGCGCCACGGCATTCTTCGCTTGCACGTAGGCGGGTCCCAGGCTGTCGACGCGGCACACCGCATCGATGTTGCAGCTCGCGGATTCGCCGATCTTCTCGACGATCTTGAAGTTGTTTTCGCTGTTGGCCAGCAGGTGCGACACCTGCGGCGCCTGCAGCCGCGCCTGCGCCGCCGTGACGTGCGCCGGGCGATAGACCTCGATGACCTGGCTGATGCCGTCGGTCGCGGGGCTCCAGTAGATGCCCTGGGCGTCGGCGGCCAGGCGGGCCTCGGCCGCGGTGATCGCGGCAACGACACGCGTGGGCGCGTCCGAGCCGCCGAATCTCAGTTCGACATGCGGATGCAGTCCAGCCACCTGCAGGCCCACGCGCAATCCCAGCGCATCCGGTGAACTGACCTGCAGGCGGGCGACGGCGCCGCCGGATGCCAGCGGTACCCAGCGCAAGGCCGGTGTCGTCCTGCCGATGCCTTCGCCCGCGAGCTGGCGACCGATGCCGATCTGCATGGCCTTGGGTCGGGCGGAGGCGTTGTACTGCTGCAGTTTCACCAGCCGGTCCAGCGCCATCTCGCGGTAGCCGACGTGGGTGGCGGTGCGTGCGGGGAACTGCGCCAGCTTCCAGCCGGGCGCGGTCTGGACCGGGGTGCGACTGGCCTCACCCGCCACCTGGGTGACGGCGGCGCTCGCGGCCAACGGCACGGCGAGCAGCAGGCTCGCCAGCAGGCGGAAGGTCATGGGATGTGTCATGGGTAGGACGTCCTTTCCAGGGTCTGGTGCCGGGGAAGGGCGGGCCGTCATCGACCCGCCCATCGCGTTCGCTTACGACTTCGTGGGCGCTGCGGCGGCGGCCGCGGGCGCTGGCGTCTGCCAGCCGCAGGTCTGGCCCTCGTTCTGCTGCTTCAGCCAGTCCTGCAGCGGGGCGAAGTACTCCAGCACCGCGCCGGCATCCATCTTCTCGGTGCCGGTCAGTTCCTTCAGCGTGCCTTGCCACGGCTGGCTGGCGCCCTTCTCGAGCATCGCCCAGAACTTCTGGCCCGCCGCCTTGTTGCCGTAGAAGCTGCAGTTGTACAGCGGGCCCTTGTAGCCGGCCGCATCGCACAGGCCCTTGTAGAACTGGAACTGCAGCACGTGCGAGAGGAAGTAGCGCGTATACGGCGTGTTGCCCGGCACGTGGTACTTCGCGCCCGGATCGAAGAAGTCCTCGCCGCGCGCGGTGGCCGGCGCCACGCCCTGGTACTTCGCCTTCAGTTCCCACCACGCCTTGTTGTAGTCGGCCGGCTTGATGCTGCCGTCGAACACGCCCCAGCGCCAGCGGTCGATCATCAGGCCGAACGGCATGAACGAGACCTTGGCCAGCGCCATGCGCATCTGGTTGTTGATCAGCGCTTCGTTGCTTTGCGTCGTGGCATCGATCATGCCGATCGACTTCAGGTAGTCCGGAGTCATCGCCAGCACCATCGTGTCGCCGATCGCCTCGTGGAAGCCGTCGTGCGCACCGGTCTGGAACAGCGGCGGCAGCTTGTTGTAGGCCAGGTAGTAATAGACGTGGCCCAGCTCGTGGTAGATGGTGGTGAAATCTTCCTCGTTTGGCTTGATGCACATCTTGGTGCGCACATCGCCGGTCATGTTCATGTCCCATGCGCTGGCGTGGCAGACCACGTCGCGGTCCATCGGCTTGATGAACTGCGTCTTCGACCAGTAGCTCTCGGGCAGCTTGGGCATGCCGAGGCTGGTATAGAAGTCCTGCGCGCGCTCGGTCATCTGCCGGGCGACCTGCAGCTGCGCGTCGCGTTCGGCCTTGAACAGCGTATCGGTGTTCGGGCCGGGGCCGGCCTTCGCCAGCGCGGCCTGGTAGTCCGCCTGGTACTGCTTCTCCAGTGCGGCGGTGATGTTGAGGTCGCCGGCGCCCTTGTACGGCTCCAGCACGTCCCACAGGTTGCCCCAGTCCTGCTGCCACATGTTGCCCATCAGGTGCGCCGGCAGCAGGCCATTGACCTGGCCCTTCTCCACGCCGTAGGTGGTCTGCAGTTTGGTGCGCGTGTAGCAGTGCAGCTGCTCGTACAGCGGCTTGACCTGGCCCCACAGGCGGTCGGTCTCGGCGGCGATCTCGGCGGGGGTCATGTCGTAGCCGCTGCGCCACATTTCGCCGGCGTCGGCGAAGCCCATTTCCTTCGAGCCTTCGTTCACCAGTTCGACGAAGCGCGTGTAGTCCTTGCGCATCGGCTGGGCGATGGTGTGCCAGCCCTGCCACGCATCGAGTTGCGCATCGTAGTCGCGGCTGCTGCGCAGCACGTCTTCCAGTTCGCCGAGCTGGCGGCACTTCTTCGCATCGCCTTCGCCGGTGCAATAGCTGCCCGCACCGTAGGTGCCTTCCATCCTGGTGGCGATCTGGGTCAGCTCGGCGAGCTTGGCGGGATCCTTCGGTGCCGGCATCGCGGTGGCCAGCTTCAGCAGCTGGATGGCGCGCGCCGTTTCAGGCGACATCTGCTGGCCTTCGAACTTCTTCGCCTGTTCGATCCAGCTGTTGAGCTGGGTCAGGTAGCGCTCGTTGCCCTTGGCCGCCAGCAGCTGGCTGTCGTCGTTGATGTAGGTGCTCGACAGCCACTGCGCGGCGGTCAGCTCCGGATACATCTTCTTGAATTCGTAGTTGACGCGCGCGATGAACTGGTCGGCGGTCTCGCCCTTCGGTGCGGCTGGTGCAGCGGCCGTATCGACGGCAGGCTCGTCCTTCTTGCAGGCGGCGAGCGTGGCGACACTCGCGCCGACGGCGAGGGCGAGCAGGAGGTGGCGGTGCTTCACGGGACGTCCTTCAGGGTGCGCGGGCGCAGGAACCGGAAGGGTAGTGAGAGCGGGGCAGGGGGTGCAAGTGCGACAGCGCGACCTCCGGCAGCGGAGCGGCCTCAGCAGTGGGGCAGGCCACGTTCCCTGAGGAAGGTACGCGCGTCCTCGGCGTCCTGCTCGAACCACGCCTGCGTCGACCCAAGCCGATACGTGTACCCCCACGCATCCATGTCGGTCATCAGTCGTCCACGGCCCACGCCCGGCAGGTCGTCGGCCAGGATGATCTGCAGGCAGCAGGTGGCGTCTTCTTCGATCACCGAGTCGGTGGCGTCGGTGTGTACCTGCGCACGCCGTTCCGGTGGCAGCACGATCAGGTGGCAGGCTTCGTGCAGCATCGAGTGCACGGGCGTGTCGCCGCGCACATAGACGTTGTGCGCGATGACGCCAGCTTCGGGTTCCCCCCAGTAACTGCCGGGGATGGACGCGCCATCATCGACGCGATGCAGCATCAGGCCGTAACGGGACAGCAGGGTCGCCGCCGCGGCAAAGGGCAGCGCGTCGACGCGCATCACCTCGGCTTCGACGCTGTCTGCGACGACGTCCATGGTCGAACGGTGCAAGGGCGGAGCGGGGCTCCGCCCCCGCGGTCAGGCGCTGCCTTCCTGCAGCGACACCGAGATGTCCAGCACGTCGTGCTCGCCTTCCTTGATCAGCTTCACGTTGACCGCTTCGGCATCGACATTGACGTACTTCTTGATCACTTCCAGCAGCTCGCGCTGCAGCATCGGCAGGTAATCGGGCGCGCCACGGGTGGTGCGCTCCTGCGCGACGATGATCCGCAGTCGATCCTTGGCGATGGAGGCGGTTTCTTTCTTCGGCTTGAGGAAATCGAACATGCCCATGCTCAGGCTCCGAACAACTTGCTGAAGAAGCCTTTCTTCTCCACGGTGGTGAAGCGCAGCGGGCGGTCTTCGCCCAGCAGCCTGCCGACGGCATCGTCGTATGCCTGGCCGGCGGGCGATTCCAGTTCAAGGATCACCGGCTCGCCCTTGTTCGAGGCATTGAGCACGTCGCCGGATTCCGGGATCACGCCCAGCGTCTTGAGCCCCAGCACCTCTTCCACGTCCTTGATGCTCAGCATCTCGCCGCCTTCCACCCGCGACGGGCTGTAGCGGGTGAGCAGCAGGTGCGGCTTCAGCGATTCGCCGTTCTCGGCCTTGCGGGTCTTGGAGTCCAGCAGGCCGAGGATGCGGTCGGAGTCGCGCACGCTGGAGACTTCCGGGTTCACCACCACGATGGCGGTATCGGCGAAGTACATGGCCAGGAACGCGCCTTTCTCGATGCCGGCCGGCGAGTCGCAGACGATGTAATCGAAGCCGTCGGCGTCCAGGTCCTTCAGCACCTTCTCCACGCCTTCCTTGGTCAGCGCATCCTTGTCGCGCGTCTGCGAAGCGGCCAGCACGAACAGCGTGTCGAAGCGCTTGTCCTTGATCAGTGCCTGCTTCAGCGTCGCCTCGCCCTGGGTGACGTTGACGAAGTCGTACACGACGCGGCGCTCGCAGCCCATGATGAGGTCGAGGTTGCGCAGGCCGACGTCGAAGTCGATGACCGCGACCTTCTTGCCGCGGCGCGCCAGGCCGCAGGCGATGCTGGCGCTGGTGGTGGTCTTGCCGACGCCGCCCTTGCCGGACGTGACTACGATGATTTCAGCCAACGGTGTTCTCCTTGGTCGTTCTTATGTTCGGTCGGCGCCGCGCGTCAGTCCTGCGCGACGATCTTGAGTTGGTCCTGGTCGAGCCAGATCTGCACGGCCTTGCCACGCAGTTCCTTGGGTACTTCTTCCATCACCTTGTAGTGGCCGGCGATGGCGACCAGTTCGGCATGGAATTCACGGCAGAAGATGCGGGCGTCGGCATTGCCGCGCGCGCCGGCGAGGGCGCGGCCTCGCAGGGGGCCGTAGATGTGGATGGAGCCATCGGAAATGACTTCGGCGCCGGCGCCCACGGTGCTCAGCACGGTCAGGTCGCGGTTCTCGGCATACAGTTGCTGGCCCGAACGCACGGGGGTCTTCTGCACCAGCCCGGGTTTCGTCTCCGCCGTTTTCGCGACCGGCGCGACGGGCGCCTTGGCCGGGGCGGGTTCCGGCGCCGCGCGCGAAGGCGCGGGTGCGGACGTGGCCACCGGCTCGTACTGGGCGCGGAACTTGGCCAGCAGCGGCAATCCGAGCTGTTCGGACAGCGTTTCGGTTTCGCGGGTGCCGTAGGCCAGCGCGACCGGGATGACGCCTGCGCCGCGCAGGCCGTCGATCAGGGCGCGCGCGGTGTCCGCATCGGGCAGACGGGTCAGGCCGCCGAAATCGACGATCACCGCCGCGCGGCCGAACAGCTTGGGCGCGCGCTCGACGCGTTCGCGCATCTCCCGGATCAGCTGGTCGACGTCGAGGGTGCGGATGCGGAGGTTGGCGATACCGACCTGGCCGATCTTCAGTTCGCCGGCCTGCTCGTAGTCCATGGAAGCCCGGGTCACGCTCATGTACCGGTCGGCCGTTGTGCGCTGGCGTCGGCCAGCAGGCGGGTGCGGGTCCACGCGAGGTCGGGCAGGGCATCCCCGTAGGTGTCGCGTACCCACGGATAGCTGCAGAGTTCCTTCATCAGCATGCTGGCGCGGACTTCCGCCTCGGCCATGACGTTCTGGCCCACTTCGCGGAAACCGAAGCTGCCGTGGAACAGCAGGGCCGGGTCGGCGCCGTGGTCGAGGAAGACTTCGCAAGCCAGGTGCGGATAGCGCAGCTCGGCGAAGCTCTGCACATCGGCGTAAAACGCACGGCCCACACCGCCGCCGCGGCGGCGACTGGCCACGACGATGCGGTCGATGTAGAAGAACTGCGGGTAGCGTTCGCGGAACCAGGCGAAGTTGCTGCTGTCGTGCGCGGTGCCGGAGCCGAAGCCGACGAGGAAACCGGCGAGGTTGCCGTCGCGCTCGGCGACGCGGAAGTATTCGGCCGTCTCGTAGAAGCGGCGGACCTTGGCCGAATCCAGCGGCAGGATGGCCAGGCCGGCATTGTTGTTGAGGGCTAGGACGGAATCCAGCTCGTGCTCGCGCACGTCGCGGATGACAATCGACATTACCTGACTCCGAACGGGTCTTGCAGGGCGGCGCGTGGCCGAGGGCGGATTATCGCATGGCGCTGCCGCGACCGGTGAGGCGCGGGTGAGCCGGGGATGAACCCGGCCGTCCCTTGCTTCAACGCCGGCATGACTTTAGTTGGGCCATGGATCCGGACGATTCCGCCTAAGATGCCCGGATGTTGGGACGACTCAGCCATACCCGCCTGCTGCGCGCCGCCGGGCTCTATACGTGGGCCCTGGTGGGAATTCCCATCATCCTGAACGTGTGGGTGCTGCCGCCGTCAAGCGGAACCGACGGGCAGGGCGTGAACCTGCCGCTGACGGCCCTGTGCTATTTCAGCTTCGGCGGCGTCTACTGGCTCGCCACGCGCGCCCTGGACGGACGGCGCGACGGCCTGCCGGTGGCCTGGAACGTGCCGCTGGCGATGGTGCTGACGGCCACCGCGATCGGCGTGGGCTTCTATACGCAGACCGGCCTGGGCGCGGTGCTGCTGCTGATCATGGCCGGCGTGCTGCCCTGGCTGCTGGAACTGCGCTTCGCGGTGGCCTGGCTGCTCGCGGCGCACGTGTTGCTGGTGCCATCGTTCATGGCGCGAGACGACTTCAATTTCTGGGAGGCGCTCTTCCAGTCGATGTTCTACGTGGGCTTCGCCGCCTTTGTGCTCATCACCACCTACGTGGCGCGCCAGCAGGCCCAGGCGCGCGAGGAGCAGCGCCGGCTCAACGCGGAGCTTCGCGCCACGCGGGTGCTGCTGGCCGAAAGTGCCCGCGTCAACGAGCGCACCCGCATTTCGCGCGAGTTGCACGACCTGCTGGGCCACCACCTGACCGCGCTCAGTCTGAACCTGGAAGTGGCCGGCCACATGACGGAAGGGCGTGCGCAGGAACACGTGCGCCAGGCGCATACGCTGGCCCGTCTGTTGCTGACCGACGTGCGCGAGGCGGTCAGCCAGCTGCGCGACAGTGGGGCGATCGACCTGGGGGCCGCCCTGTTGCCGTTGGCCGAGAAGGTGCCGTCGCTGGCCATCCATATGGACATCGAAGAGCCGCTGACCCTCGAGGATCCGCACCGCGCCCACGTGTTGCTCCGTTGTACCCAGGAGATCATCACCAACGCCGTGCGTCATGCCGGTGCCCGGCACCTCTGGCTGCACTGCCGGCGCGACGGCGCCCGGATCCTGATCGACGCCCGCGACGACGGTGCCGGCAGCCAGCAGGTGGTGGCCGGCAACGGTCTGACCGGCATGCGCGAGCGCCTGGCCCAGTACGGCGGCGAACTGCGTATCGAAACGCAGCCGGGGCGCGGCTTCTGCCTGCATATCGCCCTGCCCGTGACCGAGACGCCCGCGCTCGCGCCCCTTTCCGCTCCCCAACCCGTACCCGAACCCACACCCGAGCTCAGCTCCGGAGGAACCCCGTGATCCGTGTCTGTCTGGTCGACGATCAAACCCTGGTGCGCCAGGGCATCCGCTCCCTGCTGGCGCTGGACGATGGCATCGAGGTCGTGGCCGAGGCCGCCGACGGCAAGCAGGCCGTGGACCTGGTCCCGCAGGTCAAGCCCGACGTGGTGCTGATGGACATGCGCATGCCGGTGATGTCGGGCCTGGAGGCCCTGCAGGCGCTGGCGCGCGCGGGCCAGTTGCCGCCCACCATCATCCTGACCACCTTCGACGACGACCAACTGGTCCTGGCCGGGCTGAAGGCGGGCGCGAAGGGGTATCTGCTGAAGGATGTCTCGCTGGAACAGCTGGTCGGCGCGATCCGCACGGTGGCCGACGGTGGTTCGCTGGTGCAGCCGGCCGTCACCCAGCGCCTGCTGTCCGGGCTCGAACACATGCGCAACGAGTTCGTCAGCCTGGACCGGCCGGACCCGCTGACCGACCGCGAGACCGAGATCCTCCGCCTGATGGCCAGCGGCTTTTCCAACAAGGAGATCGCCAACTCGCTGGGCGTGGCCGAAGGCACCATCAAGAACCACGTCTCCAACATCCTCTCCAAGCTCGGCGTGCGCGATCGCACCCGGGCAGTGCTGAAGGCCTTCGAGCTGCAGCTGGTCTGAGGCGAATACACCCGCCCGACGAGGTGCGCCGTGCGACGCGGGGGCCGTAGCGAAGGCCCCCGGCCGGATGGCGGAAACGCCCGCCGTTGCAGCGCAACAGGGCTTCCAGCGGCAACTCGGCATGCGCCCGCGTACGTCCCGGAGAGGGGCGGCCAACCGGTGTCAGATGGGCTGCCCGAAGCCCTGCAACCCTGCTAGGATGCGCGGTGCATTTTTTTCACGGCCGAGGCACCGGCCCCCGGAGACTCCTGAATGACCCGTTTGATCGAGTTCGTGATTGCGTTGGCGCTGGTTCTGGCGCTGTTTCTGGTGATCGGCCTGGTCCTGCCGTCCTCGCGCCAGCTGCAGGAAAGCATCGAGACCAACCGTCGCATGACCATCGTGTTCGACACGCTGAACAACGTGCGTCGTCTGAAGGACTGGAATCCGCTGATTCCGAGCGCGGCCAACGAGCTGAGCTACTCCGGCGGCGAAGACAACACGGGTGTCGGCGCCAAGGTGGACTTCAATTCCGCCAACGCGGCCTGGGGACAGGGCAGCTGGGAAATCACCGAGAGCGAGCGCCCCGCGCCGACCGGCGGCCCGGGCAAGATCGTCTACTCGATCGTCGACAAGCGCATGGGCACCGACAAGCGCAGCACCTTCGCGCTGGAGCCGAGCGGCAAAAACAACCGCAACGTCAAGGTCACGCAGAGCTATGAGGTCTCGTACGGCTTCAACCTGATCGGCCGTTATGCCGGCATGTACGTCAGCCGCCACGTCGGCGACGCCGTCAAGGCCGGCCTGGGCAAGCTGAGCAACATGCTCGCCACCGTGCCGAACATCGATTACCGCGAAGCGGGCAGCACGCTGAGCGACCTCAAGATCGTCGACGTGCCCGCCGAGGACCTGCTGGTCGTCAACGCCGGCAACATCGACCGCAACAACGACGCCATCAAGGGCTCGATCAAGTCGAACCAGGAATGGATCAAGCGCGTGATGGACGCCAACGGCCTGGTCGCCGCCGGCCCGCTGCGCATCATCACCACCGACTTCGGCACCGAGAAGTACGCCTTCGATGTCGCCCAGCCGGTCCGCAAGGGCAGCGCCGCGCCGAAGGCCGACGCCGCCGCCGAGGGTGCCGCTCCGGTCACGCCGCCGTCGGCGCCGGTCGCCTCCACGGGTGAACTGAAGGTCACCATCCCGTCCGGTGCGCCGGTGGAGTACGTCCGTACGCAGGCCCGCAAGTCGGCCTACGGCAGCTACACGGGTTACATGTCGCAGTTGGACAACCAGCGCAATGCACTGCGTGCCTGGGCGGTCACCGCCGGTCACGAAGTCGTCGACCGTCCGTACGAGTCCTGGAAGTCCGGCGTCGATGGCGCGTTCCTGGAAGACGGCAAGTTCGACGTCTACTGGGCCGTCAAGCAGTAAACCTTCCCGGACGCCTGTCCCGGATGACCCGCTCCACCCCAACGCGCCGCTTCATGCGGCGCGTTGTGTTTGTGGGGTTGCGATTCCCGGATCGCACGTCCTTCCCCTGGCAGGATGCCCGCCCGATCCCGGGACCCGCGAACCGATGAACTACGACCGACGCCAACGCAAACCCTCGTTCCTCGCTTTGAGTGGCGGCCTACTGGCGGCCGTCGCGGTGGGTCTATCCGCCTACGCCTCGCACGGGATAGCGGTTGCCCAGGCGCAGTCGCATGTGCAGATGGCTGCCCTGTTCGCATTCGGTCACGGGCTGGCGCTGGCCGCACTGGCGCCCGGTACGACCCGGCGTCTCGGAACCGGGGCGCTCTGTCTGCTGCTGCTGGGCACGCTGCTGTTCGCGGGAAGCCTGGTGGGCGGGGCGCTCTTCGGCCTGCTGACCCGGTTGGCGCCCGCCGGCGGCATCACCCTGATGCTGGGCTGGGTGTTGTGGGCGATCGACGCCATCCGTCGCTGACACCATGCCCCGGCACGCGCGCGGCTTCGACACGGAGCACGCCTGGGACCACCTGACCCGGCGTGACCGCAAGCTGGGTGCGTGGATGAAGCGGATCGGCTACATCGAGCCGCAGCCCACCTGGAAGAAAACCTTCGACCCGGTCGACGCGCTGGCCAGGGCGATCCTTTACCAGCAACTGAGCGGCAAGGCGGCGGCGACCATCGTCGGTCGCGTCGAAGCCGTCATCGCCAGCGCGCGCCTCCACTTCGACACCCTGGACCGCATCGACGACGCGGCGCTGCGCGCCTGCGGCGTGTCCGGCAACAAGACGCTGGCGCTGCGCGATCTGGCGGCGCGCGAGCGGCGTGGCGAAATCCCCACGCTGCGGCAGATGTCGACGATGCACGAAGACGAGATCGTCGCCGCGCTGGTGCCCGTGCGCGGCATCGGCCGCTGGACGGTGGAAATGATGCTGATGTTCCGGCTGGGTCGCCCGGATGTGCTGCCGATCGATGATCTGGGCGTGCGCAAGGGCGCGCAGTTCGTCGACAAGCTGGACGCCATGCCGACGCGGAAGGAACTGGCGGCGCGCGGCGAGACGTGGGGGCCTTACCGCACGTATGCAGCGCAGTACCTGTGGCGTATCGCCGATGCCGGCACCGAGGCGAAGACGCCCACTAGGCGGTCGCAGGACTGAGGCCGCGCTACGCGCGGGGCAGGTAGCGGTCCCACAGCAGGTTGCGGAACCGGTTGTCGGGGTCGATGCCGTGTTTGATGGCGGCGAACGCCTCCGCCTGCGGATAGGCGCGCGCGAACTGCTTGCGTGTCGCGTGCAGCCGGTAGGGCAGGTAGTAGCGGCCACCATGGTCGAGTGCGGCGTCGATCAGTGCCCGCGTCCAGCTGGCGGCGCGCGCATCCTGCCACGTGCGCTGCTTGTGGTAGAGGACGAAGCAGAACATGTCGCGGTCGGCCCAGCGCATGAGCGAGGTCGTATCTTCGACGGCATGCCGGATCGAAACATTGAGGACATCCGCATCCGCCGCGCGCAGGATGGCACGCATCCGTCCGGCGAAAGAGCGGAACGCGCCGGTCGGAATGAAGTACTCCTGCAGCAGGTAGGTCGATACCCGCCGCGTGCGCGGTTCGATCGAGGCCACATCCAGGCTCGCCTCGCAGTTGCGCATGATCACGCGGGGTTCGGTCAGCAGGCGCCGTGTCATGTAGCGTTCGCGGAGCGCATCGCCGCCCGGCAGCTCGGTGGCCGACCAGATGAGGTTCTGCTCGCGGCTGTAGTCCAGCCCTTCCGGCACGAGGCGGCGCGCATCGGTCAGCGGCGCGTCCGTGCGCGACCAGGTGATGGCCAGCGGCTTGTCGAAATCCGGAGGCACCAGGTCGGCGTTGTGCAGGACGACACCTTCCCCGGCCAGCACGTTCGCCTCGAACCAGTCCGGGTAGTCCTCAAGCGGGACCGCAGCCACGGCGCGTGCGATGCGCGCGTTGCGCGCCAGGTCGAGCTCCACCTCCGTGATCACGCCCAGGCCGCCGTAACCGCCGAGCACCGCGCCGAACAGCGCCGGTTCGCTGTCGCGGGAGAGCTCCAGCGTGCGACCGTCCGCCGTGGCGAGTTGCAGCGCGCGGACCGTACTGGCGATCGCACTCTCGCCGATGTAGCGCCCATGGCAGTTCACCGACACGGACCCACCCACGCTGAAGTTGCTGTAGCTCTGCATGACCTTGACCGCCAGGTCGTGCGGGTCGAGCAGCGTCTGCAGGCGGCGCCAGCGCATGCCGGCCTGGACACGCGCGATGCCAGCCACAGGATCCAGCCGCAGCAATCGATCCATGCTGGCGAGATCGAACTGCAAGGCGTCGGGCTCGCGTGTCTGCCCACCCATGCTGAAGCGTGCGCCGGCGATGCAGATGGCGCCATGCGAGGCGCGCAGCGCCGCGACGACGCCAGCTGTGGTCGTCGGCCTGACGATGCCGGCAAGGGAGGTAGTGTCGAGCCTGGCAACATCGCTGGCCGACCGCGCGTCGGATCCGCCGGGGTCGCTGCATGCTGCCAGCCATCCGGCGGTACCGGCAGCGAGTGCGCAGCGCAACGCTTCGCGACGACGCATGCTGCTCAGGCCGCCGGCCGATAGCACCAGTGCCACGGTTCGTAGACGATGCCGTGCGGATTGTCGCGCGGATAACTCATGGCGAAGCCGAAGTCGCCGGCGTGCCGCGTGAGCCAGGCGAAGGCGGGCGTGTTCTCGAAGGACGTTTCGGCCGGCGGCTCGCCGGGTGTGCCGATATCGAGCGCGCAACCGCCATGGTGTTCGCTGTAGCCGGGTGCGGCGTTGACGGTGAGGATCTCTTCGACCGTCTGCCCGCGCGCCAGCTTGCGGGTAAAGATGCCGAGTTGGTAGTCGTGGCTGCGGTAGCCGGAGATCGCGTCGAGGACGATGCCTTCCCCGTAAGCCGCGCGCTGCATGGCGAGCCAGGCGCGTGCGGCGGCAGCCGTCAGCCACAACGGCCTGCGATAGCGGTCGCGTCCGGCGAACGCCAGCGCGGCCGGCTCGGCGACCAGGGCCAGGCCGCTGCGCTCGCCGTAGCTGTCGTCGAGCCCGAGGGCGTGCAGGCGCTCCTGCAGCGCATGCAGCGGCAGCACGCCCTGTGCATCCGCATCCAAGCCGCGTGAGGCGCCCTCGAGCCGGTCCAGCGCGTCCCACGCGTCGTCGAGCCCGGGCTCACGGCGCAGGCCCGGCACCATCGGAATGACGGCGTGTGCCGACACGGCGGCCAGGTAGCGTCCATCCTGCTTGCGGCGCAGTACGGTGTGTGCGCCGGCGAGCGCGCGCGCATCCGCATTGCCGCGCGCGCGCAGCAGGTCGGCGGGCCACAACTCCACCTGCGGCGTGTTGAGCAGCAGCGTTGTCAGGACGCGGGCGGGCAGGCGGTGCATGGCCGCAGCTTAGCGATGCGGCGTGGGGGCCGCCAGTTCGCGCAACCGGGCGAGCAGGTCGGCGGGACGCGCTGGGCTCAGCAGCACCATGCCACCGTCGCGCAGCGGCAGGGTAAGCACGCGGGTGCGATCGGTCACCAGGCAGAACGCCTTGCCCAGGTTGCGAAGCCGGAAGTGGCCGGCCTTGAAACCCGGCAGGCTGAAGCCATTGGTCTTCAACATGGGTGCCAGATCGGTGTGCTCCTCCAGGCTCAGTACGCGGGCCTTGTCCACGTCGATGGCTTCCACGGGCAGCGTCTTCGAGTAGAACGTCGCGCGCACCAGCAGCGTCCGGTTGTCGAGAGCGATCTGGCGGCGCCGAAGCGCCAGCGTCAGCACGATGCCGACCAGCAACACGAACGGCACGACCAGCCAGGCGGCCACGGGAGGCGGGGTATGCGAATCCATGCTGATCGCCGCGACGGCCGCACCGATGGCGACCAGCATCGGGATCCACAACCACCAGGTGGTATGGGAGGGCAAGGGAGCGACATCGAATTCGTGCTTCTGCTGCATGGCGGTTCCTACGGCGGAGTCGATGAGGGATGGCAGAGGGGAAGGGCGGCCGTGCCAGTGAGCAGCCGGCGGACTTCTTCGGTCAGTCGACGGTGTTGGCGCTCGCGAGGCAGTCGTGCGAACCGATCTCCGGGCTGGAGCCCGTAGTCCCCGAACTGCGAGTGGTTGGCACCCGGGAGGTCGACCCAGCGCGTGGTCGATGGCAGCAGGGGGCGGTTTCGAGCGACGCGTTCGGGCGTGGCGAGGCCGTCGCGATCGCCGGTCAGCTTGGTGACCGGTATCGTCAGCGCGGACAGGTCCACGTCGCGGGGGTGCGAGGTGCCGACCAGCAGCAGGGCCGCGACAGCGTCGGGATAGGCAAGCACGTAACGCGACGCCACTTCGCCGCCGCGGGAGTGGCCCCCGACGACCCAGCAGCGCACCTCGGGCAGGGCGGCCATCGCATCGCGGCCCCGCTGCAGGACGGCCGATCCTTCCGCACCGCCCAGCGCACCGCGCTTGGGCAATTCGACCACGACCGCGGGATGACCCGCGGCGGCGGCATCGCGTGCCAGCCGGGCGTAGGCGCGCGGATCGACCAGCGCGCCGGAGAACAGCAACAGCCCCGTTGCCTGCGGCCGCATGCTGCGCGGGCGGAACGTCCACCGGTGATCGCCATGCGCGACGTCGACGCGGCCATCGGACACCGATGCGCGGATGCCATCCGCGTTGGCGCGGTAGGCCAGCAGGCACCAGGCGGTGAACACGATGGTGGCCGCCAGTCCCAGCGCGATCCAGAGGCGTTTGATCCGTCTGAGCAGGCCGGCCATCGCGCCGCCGCTCAGGCAGGCTTCTTGAAGAACAGTCGCACCGAGACTTCGTGTTCGATGAAGAGGGTGCTGACCAGCTCCCATCCCTGCGCGCTCATCTTGTCCAGCTCCTGCTGGATGCGGTCGCTCAGCTTGCCGGCGAACATCTTGTACGGGACTTCGACGACCTTGTGGCTCCAGCGGTGGTTCATGGCGATTCCTTCTTGTCGGTGTCGTGGGCGCCGCCCTTCGGCAGCCGCCCGGCCTTGCGCAGCGCATCGCGCAGCACGTATTCGATCTGGGCGTTGAGCGATCGCAGTTCGTCGTCCGCCCACCGTTGCATCGCCGCCAGCACCTCGGCATTGATGCGCAGCGGATAGGCCTTCTTGTCCTGCTTCTCGCTCACGGGTTCTTCCTGTTGCGGCGCAGGCGCAGCACCATCGACACGATCAGCGCATTCACCAGCACCACCATCGCGATCACGATGCCCTGCGCGATCCTGTCGTCATCGCCCGCCCAGTAGACGCCGACGGCGCCGGCCTGGATCGCCAGGCCTACCAGCACCCAGTGCAGGGCCAGGGCACGCGAGCGCGCGTCGGGCTCGCGGCTCATCCATGCGCCGATGAGCAGGGCAGGGAGGCCGGAGATGGCCAGGACCAGCGGGACGAGGGCATGCATGCCGACGTGTCCGCGTCAGTAGATGGAGCCGGTGTTGACGATCGGCTGGGTGCCGCGCTCGCCGCACAGTACGACCAGCAGGTTGCTGACCATCTGCGCCTTGCGCTCTTCGTCCAGCTTCACCACGTCGTTCTTCTGCAGCTCCGCCAGCGCCATCTCCACCATGCCGACGGCGCCGGCGACGATGCGCGTACGCGCGGCGATCACTGCGTTGGCCTGCTGGCGCTGCAGCATCGCCTGGGCGATTTCCGGGGCGTAGGCCAGGTGGCTGATACGCGCCTCGATCACGTCCACGCCCGCCTTGCCCAGGCGTTCGGCAATCTGTTCCTGCAGGTGCTGCGAGATCTCCTGCGGATGGCTGCGCAGGGCGATCTGGCCCTCTTCGTGCTGGTCGTACGGATAGCTGGAGGCCATCGCACGCAGCGCAGATTCGGACTGGATGTGCACGAAGCTCTCGTAGTCGTCGACGTTGAACACGGCCTCGGCCGAATCGACCACCTGCCACACGATCACCGCGGCGATCTCGATCGGGCTGCCATCCAGCTCGTTGACCTTCAGACGGCTGCTCTCGAAGTTGCGGATGCGCAGCGAGATCTTGCGCTTGCTGAAGAACGGGTTGTTCCAGCGCAGGCCGTTGTCCTTCACCGTGCCCACGTACTTGCCGAACAGGCTGAGCACGGCGGACTGGTTGGGCTCTAGCTTGTACAGGCCGGCCATGATGAAGATGGCGATGATGCCGAGCAGGACGGCGAGTATCAGCCCGGCAGGCAGCTTGCCCGCGGCGGCGGTCACGAAGATGGCGAGCGCCCCCGCGCCCAGCAGCAGGACACCCAGCAGGACCGGAATACCGGGCAACGACGACTTGGCGTTCTCTCTCATGGCACTTTTCCTTGGTTGAGGCTGAAAGATATCAATTTGATATCAGATGTCAACGGGCGGTTGGCGCCGCCTGTCGGCAGCCCCGTTAAACTGGCGCCCCCTTTTCCGGACGCCTGCGCATGACCACCCTTGGAACCCCACTGTCGCCTCATGCCACCCGCGTCCTGCTGCTGGGGTCGGGCGAACTGGGCAAGGAAGTGGCCATCGAACTGCAGCGCCTGGGCGTGGAAGTGATCGCCGCCGATCGCTACGCGGACGCGCCGGCCATGCAGGTGGCGCATCGTTCGCACGTGCTCGACATGCTGGACCCGGCCGCGATCCGTGCGCTGATCGCCCGCGAGCAGCCGCACCTGGTCGTGCCGGAGATCGAGGCCATCCACACCGAAACCCTGGTCGCGCTGGAAGCCGAAGGCGCCGCGCGGGTCATTCCCACCGCGCGCGCCGCACGACTGACGATGGACCGCGAAGGCATCCGCCGGCTGGCCGCGGAAACGCTGGGCCTGCCGACGTCGCCATACCGCTTCGTCGACACGCGCGAGGAGTACCGCGAGGCGGTGCAGGCGATCGGCCTGCCGTGCGTGGTGAAGCCGGTGATGTCGTCCTCCGGCAAGGGCCAGAGCACGTTGCGCAGCGAGGCCGATATCGATGCGGCGTGGGACTACGCGCAGACCGGCGGCCGCGCCGGCGCGGGCCGCTGCATCGTGGAAGGCTTCATCGACTTCGATTACGAGATCACCCTGCTGACCGTGCGCCATGCCGGTGGCACCTCATTCTGCGATCCCATCGGCCACTGGCAGAAGGATGGCGACTACCGCGAAAGCTGGCAGCCGCAACCGATGTCGCCGCGTGCGCTGGAGCGCGCGCAGCAGATCGCGGGCGCGGTCACCGACGACCTCGGTGGCTGGGGCCTGTTCGGCGTGGAGCTCTTCGTGAAGGGGGACGAGGTGTGGTTCAGCGAAGTCTCGCCGCGCCCGCACGACACTGGTCTGGTGACGCTGGTATCGCAGGAGCTCTCCGAATTCGCGCTGCACGCGCGCGCCATCCTTGGCCTGCCGATCCCGGCGATCCGCCAGAGCGGTCCGTCCGCGTCCTGCGCCATGCTGGCGCACGGCCACGGCGTGCCGGTGTTCGGGAATGTGGAAGGCGCGCTGACGACGCCCGACACCGCGCTGCGCTTGTTCGGGAAGCCCCGCGTGGAGGGTCATCGTCGCGTGGGCGTGACGCTGGCGCGCGCCGCAGACGTCGATGCCGCACGCGCGGTGGCGCGCGATGCGGCCGCCGCCATCACCATCGATCTGGCGTGAGGCGCGCACCGTGAACGGAAACACTGGCTACGCCGTCTTCTTCTTTCCGCAAGCGCTCGAAGCGTTGGGCGACGCGATCAAGCCCTATCTGACCAACCAACCGGAAGGCCCGCACATCTTCTGCAAGGAGATCGACACCGGCGGCGCCTTCACCGAAATGACGCTGGTCGGCAAGGACGCCGAAGGTCATGAGGTACAGGTGGAACTGATGGTGCCCGGCAGCATGATCCGGATGATCGTCTCGGCACAGAACGAATCGCTGTTCGGCTTCGGACCACGCGTGAGTGCGGCGCCGTCGGCCCCTACAGCGTAAGGTCCACCCACACCAGGTGATGGTCGCTGCCGTCGGCGATGGCGGCGTCCGGGTGATCCTTCTTCGGCCAGAACACGCCGCTGCCGGTCAGGCTGAAGCCGGTCGACGGCAGCACGTAATCCAGCCGCAGCGCACCGTTGCGGCGGCCGAAATCGCCCGTGACATGCGCAGGTGAACCACGACGCTGCAGTCCTTTGGCCGCGTAGGCGAGCGCGGTCTCTTCGCCGCCTTCGCTGCGCGGCGTGGCCATGCGCATCACGCGCGGGTGCTCCAGTAGTTCGATGATCGCTTCGTGATGCCCGTCGCCGTCGGCCGGGTCGTTGTTGAGATCGCCTGCGATGACGAAGCGCGCGTCGGGTGCCAGTCCGCCGCAGCGTCCCTGGTCATCGCAAAGCCAGGGCGCATCGCGTGACGTCAGGTATTCGCGCCACAACCGGATCTCGTCCGCATTGCGCAAGCCGTTGCGGTTCTCCGGACCGTCGAACACCGGGGGCGTCGGATGCGAGACGAGGAAGTGCACCACGCCGCCCGGCGTCTGCACCGGCACGTCCCAGTGCGACTTCGACGACAGGCGCAGCTGTTTCCAGATCGCGTCAGGATAGAACGCCTGGTTCGACGTCGGGTCCACGGGATTGGTGGCGCCCGGCAGCGTGCTCCAGCGCAGCAACTGGAACGTGCGCGCCTTGGCCACGTCGATCGGGAAGCGCGACAGCACCAGCATGCCGTACTGGCCGGGATGCAGGCCGTAGCCCCAGGCGTCGTTGCCGCGCTCGCGGCCGCTGGTGCCGACCGAGCCGTTGCGATCCAGGTCCAGCCCGCTGGGAACACCCGTGTTCACGGGTGCGAGGTACCGGTACGCGTAGTGCAGCGGTTCGCCGCCGCCGGGTTGGGCGACATCGAGGTAGCGCCGCTGGAACAGGTCCGCAGCGCGATGCGCTTCGTCGTAGTCGAACTCGTTGAGCAGCACCAGGTCGGGCCGCACTTTCTGCAGTACCGCGGCGATCTTGCGCGCGTGCGCGTCATCGCCTTCAAGCTGCCGGATCACGCCGCCCGCATCGTCGGAAAAGAGCGACGTGTTGTAGGTCGCCACACGCAGCGGCATGGCCTGCCGGCTGGCGGGCTCATCCATCTTGGCGGGCGAGCTGCAGGCGGCGAGGGTCATCGTGAACACGAGGAAGAGGGTACGCATGCGCGGATTCTGTCACGTCACGATGACAGGCGTAAAAAAGCGCCCCGGAAAACCGGGGCGCTGCAGGCTAACGACGAGTTGGCCCGGGAAACGCTTAGAACGTGCAGCCCATCGCCGCGTAGGCGGTCTTGGCCTGGTCCATCGCGGTCTTGCACTGGGCGGCCAGTGCCGTCTTGTCGGTCAGGGCCGACCAGCCGGCTTTCGACTGCTCGATGCCCTGTTTCATCATCTCGCGCTGCGCTTCCGGCACCTTGTCGCTGATGCAGGCGTAGACCTTTTCCAGGTACTGGTCGCACTCGGGCACACCGGTGCCGGCATCGACGGTGCCGGTCGTGGCGTCTGCGGGAGCAGCGGCGATGTCACCGGAGGCAGCAGGGGCTTCGACGGTCGGCGCATCGGCAACAGGCGCGGCATCGTCGGCCGGTTTGCAGGCGGCCAGCGCCAGGGTGGTCAGCGCCGCGAGGGCAAGAATGTTGAACTTCATGAAAGCTCCAAGCGATTGAGTGGATGTTCCAGCGCCGACACGCAGTCGCGTCGGTGGAACATTCTGTGCACTCAATCACGGAGTTGCCATTTACATTTGCGCCTCACATTAGACGCCCGGGTGCAACGCTCGACTCACAGATCGGCAGGCACCCAGCTCCGTCCGTCGAAGCATTCCAGCGGCGCGAACCGGCGCTTGTAGTCCATCTTGCGATGGCCATCGATCCAGTAGCCGAGATACAGATGAGCGTAGCCGTCGCGTCGCGCCCATTCGATCTGGCGCAGGATGGCCAGTGTGCCCAGGCTGCGCGATTCAAGTGCGGGATCGTAGAACGTGTAGACCGCGGACAGCGCACCGGGAATGACGTCGGTCACCGCGACCGCCAGCAGGCGACCGTCTTCGCGCAGCTCGACGAAGCGCCCGCGCGACCAGCTGCCCACCAGGAACTGGTCGAACTCGGTCGCGCCGTGGTCGTCCATGCCGCCGAGCGGATGGCGCGCGGCGAGATAGCGCTGGTACAAGGCCAAGTGTTCCTCGTCGCGCAGCGCAGCGACGATCCGCGTGTCCACGTGCGCGTTGCGTGCCGCGCAGCGCCGCTGGCTGCGGTCGGGGACGAAGTCGGCCACCGGGATCCGCACGGCGACGCAGGCGCGGCACTGCCGGCAGTGCGGCCGGTAGACGATGTCGCCGGAGCGGCGGAAGCCCCAGCCCAGCGCATCCGGATAAAGCTGCGGCAGACGCGGATCGCGTGGATCCAGCACCAGATCGCGGGCGACGCGGTCGGGCCAGTAGCCGCACGGATGCTCGCCGGTATGGAACAGGCGCAGGTCGTCGATGGGCTGTGTGTTCTCGCCCATGTCAGTGCGTCCAGTGGGCAGCCAATGGCCAGAAGGCGAGGCCCGCGAGCGTGCCGGCCACCGCGCCGGCGACCAGGTCGCGATGCGTATGCCGCTGCAGCGCGAGACGCGACCAGGCCACGGCGGCGGCGAAGAGCAACGCCGCGAGCATCCACACGGTGCCGAGTTCGCGCAACAGGCATGCCGCGAAGACGACGAATGCCAGATGCAGCGACAGCTTGCACCAGCGCGCCGTCAGCATCGCGACCAGGATCATGGCCGCGGACAGCGCGAGTCCCAGTGCGAACAGCGGCTGACCGCCGCGCCACGCGACCAGGATGGCACCGGCGGTGAGGGCCACCAGCAGGAAACGGTTCAACGCGCTGCGTTCGTGTGTTGCGCTGGCATCCACGTGGCCCCAGCGCCCACGACGCACTTGCCACCACGAGTAGCCCATCACCAGCGCAGCGAATGCGCCGAAGCCCGCCGCCGACCATGCGGCTGTCCGCGCATCGCCCTGGGCCAACGCGATCGCCAGCACGGCCATCGGCAGCACCAGCATGGGATGGCCGAAGATCGACAGGGCACGGGCGAGCGGAAGTGACATGCGGCCAGCATACTGCGGCGCCCCGGTCTCGGGCATCGCGACCGTCCGCTGCCTGAACGCGTCCGTCCGCGCGTCAACCGCCGGGGTGCAGGCGCGTTTTCCCTGCCAGTGGCGCAGGTGGCGCCGCGTCTTCAGGAGAACACGATGAACCGCAAGACCCTGCTTTTCGTGGCCGTGCTGGCCGCCCTCGGCGCCGGATCCGCGTTCGCCGCCACGCAGACCGGCGATGCCGCGAAGCCGGCGCGCGCCAGCCTCGACAAGAACAACGACGGCGCCATCGACAAGGCCGAAGCCGCCGCGCATCCGCGTCTGGCGGAGCGTTTCGCCGAACTGGACAAGAACGGCGACGGCAAACTGACCGCCGACGAGCGTCCGCAGCGCAAGGGCATGCGTGGCCATGGCCGTCATGGCGGCCCGCGCCACGGCGACGGCGTCGGGAAGCTCGATACCGACGGCGATGGCCGGATCAGCAAGGCCGAGGCCGCCGCGAACCCGCGTTTCGCTGCACGCTTCGAGACGCTGGATGCGAACAAGGATGGTGTGATCGACCGTGCCGACCGCGAGTTGCGCGGCAAGCAGCGTCGTGACGAATGGTTCGCAAAGGCCGACGCCGACAAGGATGGCAAGCTGACGCGTGCCGAGATCGACCAGGCCGATGTCGCACGCCGTGCCGAGTTCCAGCAGCGCATGCAGGCGCGCATGGACGAGCGTTTCACGGCGCTGGATGCGAACAAGGACGGACGCCTGTCGCGCGACGAGGTGAAGGACAAGGGCCGTTTCGCCTCGCGCTTCGATGCGCTCGACACCAACAAGGATGGCTTCCTGTCCAAGGACGAGCTGGCTGCGGGCCGGCCGACCCGTCGCTGAGTAGCGCATCATCGCGCACCGGTCCTTCGCGGCCGGTGCGCGCGCGTGTTGGCTAGAAGACCAGGCGACCCGTGCGGATGAGGACGAACACGACAGCGCCTACGGCGAGCACGCTGCTGAGCACGATCGCCTGTTTACCGATCAGGTAGCCGTAGCCGCGGCGCCGCCGCTCGTTGACGGGGTAGGCGAGGATCGGGTCCATGATCTTCGGCAGCATGACGAGGTACTGGTAGTTGACCGCTGACAGTCCCGCGACCGTGATGATCGCGAGGGCCTGCCAGCCGGTTGCCAGCAGCGATGCCAGCATCAGGCAGAACAGCCAGGCCGAGCCGGTGATGGTGTTGAGCGCCATGAAACGCCGCACCTGCTGCCGCTCCTGCGCGGTCTGGCAGAAGCGTGCCAGGTACCACCAGGTGAAGGCATAACCGATCAGGCCGCCGAGTACGCCGCCCATGGCGCCCCACAGTGCGGCGGGATGCTGGGTGACCTGCTCGAAGATCACGCCCAGCGAACCGCCGGCTACGCCGCCGGTGACGCCGCCGGTGACGCCGCCGGTGGTGAGTCCCCCCGTTCCCAGCTTGCCGGCCAGGCCACTGCCCAGGACACCGGAACCGATCACCGTTGCCGCGCTCGCGGCCGGCATCGCGCCGACCAGGCCGCCCAGCACGATCATCGTGAAGGCCGCGGTCGGCGCGGTGGATCGCGCGAACTCGCCGAAGCGCTGCAGCAGTTCGTCGCGGACCATCGCACGGGCGCGCGACAGGCGCTTGCGCACGGCGGCATCGCTGAGGCCCA
This sequence comes from Pseudoxanthomonas sp. PXM01, assembly GCF_014851815.1. GTDB lineage: Bacteria > Pseudomonadota > Gammaproteobacteria > Xanthomonadales > Xanthomonadaceae > Pseudoxanthomonas_A. The sequence continues at coordinate 190,332 of NZ_JACVAJ010000002.1, read as the reverse complement.
GCAGGTCGGCGACCTGCTGCGAACTCTGGCCTTCGCGGTAGAACAGCAACAGCGTCTCGCGGCTGTCTTCCGGCAGCGACGAGATGATCTCGGTGGCGACGATTTCCTCTTCCGTCTGCAACAGGCGTTCGGCCGGCGTCGGACCGGGATCGGCGGCCATGCCGATGGCGATCTCGGCCACCTCGCCCGACATCGGCCGGCCATGCTGCGCGCGCAGCCAGTCGCGTGCTAGGTTGCGGGTGATCTGCCGCAGCCACGGCAGGAAGCTGGCGCTGTTCTTCAGCCGGTCGAGTTGCTGCCAGGCCTTCAGGAACGCCTCCTGCGCGATGTCCTCGCTGGCCTGCACGTCGCGGGTGATCGCCAAGGCGATGGCGGTGACCGTGTTCTGGCAGGCGTGGACGATGCGGCCATAGGCTTCCTGGCTGCCGCGGGTGGCGGCGGGCAGTTCGGTCTGCAGCATCAGGTCGAGGGCGATCGCGTTCATGGCGTCGGGGTCATCGATGGGAGTGATGACCGAGACGGTCCTGCGAGCAGGATGTGACCGGACTGCGCAACGCGCCTTTGCATGCCACCCGGGTGCTCAGCCGCCGGTGGCGGGCTGGATGCGGATGCGGTCTTCCTCTTCCTCCGCCGGGGCAGGCTGGACGGGCGGCGCCTGCTCCAGCTGCGGCACGGCGGCCGGTGGCGGCACCGGACGGCGCATCCACATCACGACGGCCGCCAGGGCGATCAGTGCCAGCAGGACGAGGCGGATGCGCCAGGCCCAGGGCCGCGGCGCGGTGGCCTCTTCCTGAGGGCTGTTGAACGTCAGCGTGGACGCATACCCGGGACGTGTGGTTTCCAGCAGGCCGGCCTCGCGCAGCAGTTCGCGCGCGCGCGGCTGGTCGTCGGCGTGCCGTACCCAGACCGAGGGTTGCAGCTGTGCCTTCACCGGTTCGGTATAGCTGAATTGCCCGCCGCGCTTGCTGTGGTACGAGCGGCCGTTGCTGATGTGCACGGGAATGCCGGCATCGGTCAGCAGCTTGGCCACGCCCTCGACGGTCTCGATCCGCTGGCTGGAAAACACCTGGCGCATGCTGGCTCCTCAGTCCTTGGCGGGAACGGCCGATGCCGCTTCGGCATCGGGTACCACGCGGATCAGGCCCTCCTGCGCGGTACTGGCGACCAGTCGGCCCTGGCGGTCGAAGATCTGGCCGCGCGCCAGCCCGCGCGAACCGCTCGCGCTGGGGCTGTCGATCGAATACAGCAGCCAGTCGTCGGCGCGGAAGGGGCGGTGGAACCACAGCGCGTGGTCGAGCGAGGCCATCTGCACGTTCGGCTGGTAGTAGCTGATGCCGTGCGGATAGGTCGCCGTGCCCAGCAGCTGGAAATCGGACGCGTAGGCGAGCAGTGCGCGATGCAACTCCGGCGAATCGCCGACCGGCTCGCTCAGGCGGAACCACACCTGCTGGAACGGCGGACGCTTGGGCGGATTCAGTTCGTCGCGTGGATAGACGTGGCGGAACTCGAACGGACCGCGCCGCGACATCCAGCGCTGCACCTTCGGCGGCAGCGTGGCCATCACCTCGGCCGGTACGGGCGGAGCGGGGGCGATGTCCTCCGGCTGCGGCACTTCCGGCATCGACAGCTGGTGTTCCGCGCCTTCTTCCTCGGCCTGGAACGAGGCGGCGCAGAAGAACACCACGCGGCCGTGCTGGATGGCGGTCACGCGCCGCACCGAGAAGCTGCCGCCGTCGCGCGTGCGGTCCACTTCGTAAACGATCGGCGCCTCGATGTTGCCCGCGCGCAGGAAGTAGGCGTGCAGCGAGTGCGCGCGTCGGCTGCCGGAGCCACCTTCCACCGTCGCTTGGGCGGCCGACAGCGCCTGCCCCAGTACCTGGCCGCCGAACACGTACTTGGTGCCGATGTCGCGGCTCTGGCCGCGGAACAGGTTGTCTTCCAGCCGCTCCAGCGACAGCAGTTCGATCAGTTCGGAGACGACGGGTTCGGGAGCGGGCACGGCAGGGCCTGAATGCGTGGCGAGCGGCGATTATAGCGGCCCGCCGCGTGCGGCCCGGTCAGGGCAGCAGGCGCTGCAGCGGCGTGGTACGCAGCACTACGTCCCAAGGGAACAGCGGGCCCGGATCCATCTTGCGGTGGACGAGCACGTCCGCATCGTCGCTGGCCGGCTCGCAGGCGGTGTCGAGGTCCTCGTGGCCGGCGATGAAGCGCAGCGACGGCAGTTCGCGCTGCAGGTCCGCCAGCAGCGCGCCCAGCGAAGCGATCTGCGCGTCGGTGTAGGGCTCTTCCATCCTCTGGCTGCCGGTCGACAGCCAGTGCGGATAGCGGCCGGTGTTGACCAGTTCGATGCCGACCGATCGCGGGTTGTAGCCGCGTACATGGTGGGCGACGCGCTCCGGCCGCACGTAGACATGCACGCTGCCGTCGCGGTCGACGTAATAGTGGCCGCAGTTGCCTGTGCCTGAGGCGTGCAGGATGCGCTCGCCGTACTCGCGCGCGGTCGCCAGGTCCGGCAGTTCGGTGCAGTGGATGACCACCAGATCGATCTGGTCCAGCGTACGCGCCTCGAGTCTGTCCTCGTAGGGCAGCGGATCGACGATACGTGCGAAGGCGGTGCGTTCGGTGCTCATGCGCCGATGCTAGCAGGCGCGGCGGGCCCCAGGCCGGTCCAGTAAACTGGTGACCTTCCACGTCGCGTGCGGTCGCCCATGCCACTGAATCCTGAATCATCGTTGGCCAAGCTGATGGCGACCCTGCCGCGCGCCGGCAAGGTCGAATGGATCGGCCTGCGTCCCGCACGCGATGAGGTCATGGTCGCTGCCGAGGCCGTCGAAGCCGTCACCGGCGGCGGTCTGGTCGGCGACCGCTACAAGGGCGGCAGTGGCAAGCGCGGCATCACCCTGATCCAGGCCGAGCACCTGCCGGTCATTGCGGCGCTGGCGCAGCGTCCGGATCTCGCGCCGTCGCTGCTGCGCCGGAACGTGGTGGTGTCGGGCATTCCGTTGGTCGCGCTGAAGGGCCGTCGCTTTCGCATCGGCGATGCAGTGTTCGAAGGCACGGAGGACTGCGATCCCTGTTCGCGCATGGAAGACGCGCTGGGTCCGGGTGGCTACAACGCCATGCGCGGCCACGGCGGCCTGTGTGCACGCATCGTCGAAGGCGGCACGTTCCGCCTGGGCGACACGGTGGAGGCGCTGTGATGCGTGGCCACTGCATCCTGTCGCACGGCTTCGAGAGCGGGCCGGACGCGACCAAGGTCACCGCGCTGGCCGACGTGGCCGAGCGTCTTGGCTGGACGCACGAGCGGCCGGACTTCACCGACCTGGATGCGCGCCGCGATGTCAGCTCGCTGGGCGACGTCGTCGCGCGCCAAGAGCGCCTGCGCGGTTTGGCGCAGGCGGCGGCGTCGCGCGGACCGGTGGTGCTGGCCGGTTCCAGCTTGGGCGCCTACATCGCCGGGCGCATCTCGCTGGAGGTGCCGGTGCGCGGCCTGTTCCTGATGGCGCCGCCGATCACGATGGGGCCGCTGCCGGAACTGGACGCCGCCGCGATCCCGGTGTCGATCATCCATGGCTGGGACGACGAGCTGATCCCCGCACAGGCCGTGGTCGACTGGGCGTTTCCGCGTCGCGCGCGCCTGCTGCTGGTCAACGATACGCACCGCCTCTCCGACCATGTCGAGGCATCCGCTCGCGCGTTCGGCCAGTTGCTCGCGTCGCTCTGAACGCACGGCGGGCGTGGCGTTCAGACCACGTCCTGGCTTGCGTGTAGAATCGCGGCCTGCATTCGTCCCAGGTGTTCACGCCCATGCGCCATTGATGCCGCCGTCGCCTGACGGCCCAGGTTCCTCCCGGTCTTCGCGCCGGAGGCATTCCTATGGCATCCCGTGGAATCCGCATGACGCATCCGTTCCTGACGCTCGACCGCGCGTCGTTGTCCCTGCCTGACGGCAGGATCCTGTTCTCCGATCTCGACCTGCATCTGGACGGCCGCCCCACGGGGCTGGTCGGCCGCAATGGCGTGGGCAAGAGCGTGCTCGCGCGCCTGCTGGCTGGCGAGATCGCGCCGAGTTCGGGCAAGCGCAGCGCAAGTGGCTGCGTCCACTACCTGCCGCAGCAGGTCCACGTGCCGCCGGGCGCCACCGTCGCCTCGCTCGCCGGCGTGGACGCTTGGCTCGATGCGCTGGCGCGCATCGAAGCCGGCAGTACCGATGTGCGCGACTTCGAGGCGCTGGGCGATCGCTGGGACATCCGCCAGCGGCTCGCGCTGGCGCTGGACGCGCAGGGCTTGCCGGATCTGCCACCCGGGCGTCGCGCCGATACGCTGAGCGGCGGAGAGGCGATGCGTGTCGCGCTGGCGGGCGCATTCCTGTCCGAGGCCGATGTCCTGATTCTCGACGAACCCAGCAATCATCTCGATGCCCATCAGCGGCAGCGGCTGCATGCGCAACTGGCGCAATGGCCGAACGGGCTGCTGGTGATCAGCCATGACCGCCGCCTGCTCGACACCGTCGTGCGCATCGAGGAACTGTCGCCGCGCGGTCTGCGCACGTATGGCGGCAACTACCGTTTCTACGCGGACAGCAAGACGGACGAGCGGCAACAGACGCAGCGCGAACTGGCGCAGGCCAAGGCTGCGGTGCAGCGGCAGGCACGCGCGCTGCATGAGCAGCGGGAGCGCCAGCAACGGCGACAGGCACGCGGCAACCGCGATGCGCGCGACGCCAACCTGCCGCCGATCCTGCTCGGTCTGCGCAAGTCGCGCAGCGAGGAGAGCGCAGGCCGCTTTGCGGTCCGCCAGCAGGCGGCCCGCGAGCAACTCGCGCTGCAGCTACGGGAAGCCGCACACAAGCAGGAGACGGCGGTCGAACTGGCGATGTTCACGCCGCCGGCCGCGGCGCAGGATCGTGTCGTGGTGCGGATGGAGCGCGCCGTGCTGCCGTTCGTGCCGGCCACGGTCGGCGGGATGGACCTGATTGTCACCGGCCGGCAGCGCATCGGTGTCACCGGTCCCAATGGCAGCGGAAAATCCACCCTGCTGCGGGCGATGGCCGGGCATGTGCTGCCGCTGGCCGGAAGCGTTACCACCCACGTGCCCGTAGCCTGGCTCGACCAGCGTCTGGCCGGACTGGATCCCGACACCAGTGTGCTGGCGCAACTGCGTGAGGCGAACCCTGGGGAGGTCGAATCCGCCCTGCGCACGCGATTGGCCCTGCTGGGGCTGGATGCCCGCCTTATCGAAGACCCCAGCGGGCGCCTGAGCGGCGGCGAGCGCCTGAAGGCTGCGCTGGCCTGCGTCCTGTATGCCGAGCAACCGGCCGGCCTGCTGCTGCTCGACGAGCCGGGCAACCACCTGGATCTGGATGGACTGGAGGCGCTGGAGCGCATGCTGCGGCAATACCGCGGCGCGTTGGTCATCGTGTCCCACGACGAAGCGCTGCTGGAACGGCTGGACCTGACCCACCGGCTCGCCCTGTCGCGTGAAGGTGCGCGGCTGTCGCCCTGCTGAGGTTCCACGGGCGGGGTTTTCCGTGTGTTCCTGCCTCCGATCCGGCAAAATTGCGCCCGTCCACGCGCTGCCGCCCCGAATTCCGGAGTTTTCCCTTGAAGTTCTTTGTTTCCTGCGCGAAAGGCCTGGAATACCTGCTTGCCGACGAACTGCTCGCGCTCGGCGTGCCCAAGGCCACCGCCACCGTCGCCGGCGTCAATGCCGATGGCGAACTGGCGGATGCGCAGCGCGCCGTGCTCTGGTCGCGGCTGGCGAGCCGCGTCCTGTGGCCCGTCGCCGAGTTCGAATGCCTCAACGAGCAGGCGCTGTACGACGGCGTGATGGCGATCGCGTGGGAACAGCACACGCGGTCCGAGCTGACGCTGTCGGTGGATGCGCATGTCTCGGGCGACGCCATCACGCATGCGCGCTTCGCCGCGCAGCGGGTCAAGGACGCCGTGGTGGACCGCCTGCGCCAGCAGGGCCTGGAACGTCCGTCGGTGGACGTCGAACAACCGGACGTGCGCATCAACCTGTCGCTGCGCAAGAACCGCGCGACGATCTCGATCGACCTGGGCGGCGGCCCGATGCACCGGCGTGGATGGCGGCAGGCGCAGAACGATGCACCGCTGAAGGAAAACCTGGCGGCGGCCGTGCTGATGCGCGGTGGCTGGCCGGCGCTGTACCACGAGGGTGGCGCACTGCTCGACCCGATGTGCGGCAGCGGCACGCTGCTGATCGAGGGCGCGTTGATGGCGGCCGACGTCGCGCCGGGCCTGCAACGGCACGGCAACGTGCTGCCGTCGCGCTGGCTGGGGTTCGACGTCGACGCGTGGCGCGCGCTGTTCGCCGATGCGGTGCAGCGCGAAACCGACGGGCGGAAGGCGTTGCGGCCGGTGTTCTTCGGCAGCGACATCGACCTGGGTGCGATCCGTGCCGCGCGCGACAATGCCGTGCTCGCGGGACTGGCCGGACAGTTGCAGTTCGATGCGCGCGATGTGGCGCAGTTGCCGGTGCAGGAAACGCCGCGCGGTCTGGTGGTCTGCAATCCGCCGTACGACGAACGCCTGGCGGCCGACGCCGAGCTGTACCGCACGCTGGGCGATGCATTGCAGCGCGCCGTGCCTCAGTGGCGCGCCAGCCTGCTGTGCGGCAATGCCGATCTCGGGTATGCGACGGGTCTGCGCGCCGGCAAGAAGTACCAGCTGTTCAATGGCGCGATCGAATGCGCGCTGATCGTCTGCGATCCGGTCGCCACGCCGGCGCGCGAGCCGCGCGAGGCGAAGCCGTTGTCCGATGGGGCGCAGATGGTCGCCAACCGCCTGCGCAAGAACCAGAAGAAGTTCAAGAGCTGGCGCACGCGCGACGGCGTCACCTGCTATCGCGTCTACGATGCCGACCTGCCCGAGTACGCCGCCGCGATCGACGTGTACCAGGAAGAGGGCGGCCAGGCACGGACGTTCCTGCATGTGCAGGAGTACGCCGCACCGGCGACCATTCCCGAGCACGACGTGCGCCGTCGTTTCAGCGAGCTGCTGGCCGCCACCCGCGAGGTGTTCGGCGTGCCGCAGGAGCAGATCGCAGTGAAGTCGCGGGAGCGCGGCAAGGGTGGGTCCAAGTATGGCCGCATGCAGCAGCGCGACGAATTCATCGTCGTGCAGGAATCGAATGCGCGGCTGCGGGTGAACCTGTTCGACTATCTCGACACCGGCCTGTTCCTCGACCATCGTCCTTTGCGCCGTCGCATGGCGCAGGAAGCGCGCGGCAAGCGGTTCCTCAACCTGTTCTGCTACACCGGCGTGGCGAGCGTGCAGGCGGCGGTGGCCGGTGCCGCGACGACAACCAGCGTCGATCTGTCCGCGACGTACCTCCAATGGTGCGCCGACAACCTGGCCGAGAACGGCCTCGGCGGCGCGAAGCACCGGCTGGTGCAGGCGGACGCTGTGCGCTGGCTGGAGGCCGAGCAGGCCGAGTACGACCTGGTGTTCTGCGATCCGCCGACGTTCTCGAACTCCGCGCGCGCCGACGATTTCGACGTGCAGAAGGAACAGGTGCGTCTGCTGCGCGCGGCGGTCGCCCGACTGGCGCCGGGTGGCGTGCTGTACTTCAGCAACAACTTCCGCCGCTTCAAGCTGGACGAGAATGCGATCGCCGAGTTCGCGCGCTGCGAAGAGATCAGCGCGGGCACGATCCCGCCGGACTTCGAACGCAACGCCCGCATCCACCGCGCGTGGCGGCTGACGCGGGCGTAGCGCCCAGCCCCGTCGGTCAGCCGACGATCAGGACGAAATCGCCGCGCTGCGACGCCATCGACAGCGCCAGTGTGCTGTCGCGCGCGGCGAGATCCGCGGCGGAGAGCGCGGTGCTCGGCGGATGCGCGCGGTAGCTGGCGTCGTCGGGCAGGGTGTCGCGTACCACGTAGCCCATCAGCACGTTGACCAGTTCGCCCAGCGCATCCACGGCGAGTTCGTCGTCGCATTGCGCGGGTGCGATGGACAGCAGGGCGCAGGCGATCGCCTGCATCGTGGCGCGGCCGCAGCCGATGCCGATCAGCAGTGAGTCCGTACCGGCGTCGATACGGACGTGCGCGGTGACTTCGCAGGCCTCGAGCGTAGCGGCATCGGCGATGCCCGACGCCTGGCACTGGCTTCCGACCAGGCGCGGGAACAGGCGGTTGCTGACGCGGATCGCGCTGGTGGCAGTGTCGGCCAGCGCGTGGCCGGCGATGCCGAGGGCGAGGGCATGGTTGGCTTCGTCCAGATCGCGGCGGTGCGCGACCAGTTCGCTCTCCAGCTGCTCGGCGGTCAGCGTGCCCTGTTCGATCAGGACCTGCCCGAACAGTTTGCGGCCCTTCTTCTGCGCCGCCAGCAGCACGTCGAGCTGGCCGGCATCAAGCAACCCCATTTCCAGCGCGATGTCGCCGAACCGCCGGTCCTCGGCGCGCTGGCGATCGTTGATGCGGCGGGCCTGCGCGGCATCCAGCATCTGGTGGTGCACGGCGAGTTCGCCGAGCAGGGGATTGGAGGCGCGCTGCGCGTCGAGTGCGGCCAGCAGTTGCGCCGAGGTGATGGTGCCGCGTTCCAGCAGGAACTGGCCCAGGAATTTCGCTGCCATGGTGTGGTCTCGTACTGAAGAGGAAGGAGGACGTGCGCGCGGTCAGGCGACCGCTTCGTGCAACACGCGATCCATCACCTCCGGATCGATCGGCTTCTGCAGGTACGACCTGGCGCCCAGCTTGAGGCATTCCTCGATGTCCGCCTGTCCGCCCAGCGAACTCAGGATCACCACGCGGGCGGCCGGGTCCAGCGACAGGATGCGGCCGAGCGCCTGCTTGCCGTCGCATTCGGGCATCACCAGGTCCATCAGTACCACATCGGGCTTGAGCGCCTGGTACTGACTGACGGCCTCGAGGCCGTTGCCGGCTTCGCCGACGACATCGAAGCCGCAGTCTTCCAGTTGGCGTGCGGCCAGCATGCGCAAGGCGCGCGAATCGTCGCAAAGCAGGACGGTAGGACGTGACGTCATGGTGAAGGATCCCCCTGTTGGATCGTAAGACGCCCGCATCGTCGATCGACGCGGGCCGACATGTAGGCACTATCGGCCGGTACAGGGAGATCTTGAGCGGACCGTGTCGCGTCAGGGCGAGGGCGGTCCGGAGGCGAGCGTTTCCTCGATGCGGCTGAACGCGGAATGCGCACCGCCGCGCGAACCGCCGGCATCGGTGGCGAAGTAGGCCACGCCCGTGCCGGACGCACGGTCGACCCACAGCCCGGAACGCAGACCGTAGGCATCGCCGGAATGGCCGACGCGGGCGACGCGGTCGCCGAACGGATCGTCGCCGCAGCCGTCCACGGGCGTCGCCAGCGTCTGCATGGCGAGGCCGTAACGGCAGAAGAAGGCCTTGTTCTGCCCGTCGCCGGTGTCCTCTTCATGGGTCACGCCGTTGCGGCCGTCGAACGTCCACTGCGGCGCCATCATCGCGTCGACACTGGCCGGGGCCAGCAGGCGTATGCCGTCGACCTCGCCGCCGTTGAGCAGCAGGCGACCGATCTTCGCCAGGCCGTTCGCCGAGATGCGCAGGCCGCCCTGGGGTGAGAACAGCGCGCCGTTCTCGCCGGCCTTCCAACGGGCCAGATCGCAGTCCGCGCCATCCTCGACGACCACGGCGCAGGCGGGCTTGCCGGCGCGGTTGTCGTCGCGCACGGGCTGCGCGTCGCGGTAGAGCACGACCGCGCGCGTGGCGGTGGCGGCGTCGCAACTTTCCCAGTTGAAGCAGGCATCGAGCTTCAGCGGCTCCAGCACCAGGCGGCGCATCAGCCGGTCGAAACGCTCGCTGGTGACCTTCTCCATCGCCATCGTCACCAACGGGAAGTTGAGATTGGTGTAGCGGAAGTGCGTGCCGGGCGCGTGTGTGCCGTCCCAAGCCTTCGGGTCGTCGAGGATGCCTTTCAGCGGTTGCCCCAGCGGCGTGGCGTAGTAGCCGGCGGCATCGGTCAGGCTGGAACGATGCGACAGCAGCAGGCGCAGGGTGATCGGCGTGTCGGGAAAGCGCGGATGGCGCAGCGTCCAGCCCAGGTAGGTCGAGATGTCGGCATCGAGATCGAGCTCGCCCGCTTCGACCAGTCGCATCACCCCGATCGACGTCACCAGCTTGGAGATCGAGGCGACACGAACGGGATCGTCGGCGGTGATCTTGCGTCCGGTGGCCAGGTCGGCCATGCCCTCGGCGCGCGTGGCGACAACGCCGTTGCGATCGAAGGCGACGCGCACCTGGGCGACGGGTTCGCCCGCCGATGCGGCCATCGACGAGGCCAGGCAGGCGAGTGCGGCGAAAACGCGGAGACGACGTGAGTACATGGGCCAGTACCGTGAAGGAACCGGCCCCGACTTTACTTCATCGTCGGCATCACGAACTCGGCGGAATGCGTCTCGGGCCAGCGGGCGGTGATCGTCTTCAGGCGCGTATAGAAGCGCACGCCGTCCGGGCCGTGCACGTGCAGCGGCCCGAAGATCGAGCGCTTCCAGCCGCCGAAGCTGTGGAAGGCCATCGGCACCGGGATCGGCACGTTGATGCCGACCATGCCGGCCTGCACGCGATGGGCGAACTCGCGCGCCGCGCCACCGTCGCGGGTGAACACCGCCGTGCCGTTGCCGTACTCGTGCTCGTTGACCAACTGCAGTGCGGCGTCGAGATCCGGCACGCGCATGACGCACAGCACCGGGCCGAAGATCTCCTCGCGGTAGATCGTCATGTCCGGCGCGACGCGGTCGAACAGGCAGCCGCCGAGGAAGAAGCCATCCGCGTGGCCGTCGACCACATGGCCGCGTCCGTCGACGACGAGGTCGGCGCCCTCGGCCACGCCGGCGTCGACATAGCCGCGCACCTTGTCGCGGTGTGCAGAGGTGACCAGCGGGCCCATTTCCGGATCGAGGCAGCCGGGACCGATCTTCAGCGCGGCGACTTTCGGTGCCAGCGCCGCGACCAGTGCATCGGCGGTGGCATCGCCCACGCAGACGGCTACCGAGATCGCCATGCAGCGTTCGCCGGCGGAGCCATAACCGGCGCCAAGCAACGCGGACACGGCACCGTCGAGGTCGGCGTCGGGCAGGACGACCATATGGTTCTTCGCACCGCCCAGCGCCTGCACGCGCTTGCCGTTGGCGCTGCCGCGCGCGTAGATGTACTCGGCGATCGGCGTGGAGCCGACGAAGCTCAGCGCCTGTACGCGCGGCTCGTCGAGCAGCGCATCGACGGCCACCTTGTCGCCGTGGACGACGTTGAACACGCCGTCCGGCAGGCCAGCCAGCTTCAGCAGGTCGGCCATGAACAGGGCGGCCGACGGGTCGCGTTCGGAGGGCTTCAGCACGAAGGTGTTGCCGCAGGCCAGCGCCACCGGGAACATCCACAGCGGCACCATCGCGGGAAAGTTGAACGGCGTGATGCCGGCGACGACACCCAGCGGCGCGTACTCGGTCCACGAATCGACATCGCGACCGACGTTCATCGAATGCTCGCCCTTGAGCAGATGCGGGATGCCGCAGGCGAACTCCACCACTTCCAGTCCGCGGGTGACTTCGCCGCGCGCGTCGGACAGCACCTTGCCGTGTTCCGACGTGATGATTTTCGCCAGATCGCCCGCGTGCGTTTCGAGCAGCTCCTTGAAGCGGAACATCACCCGCGCGCGATTGAGCGGCGTGGTGGCGGACCAGCCCGGAAAGGCGGCGGACGCAGCGTCCACCGCCTGTTTCACGTCATCGGTCGAGGCCAGCGGCACGCGTGCGGTGACGGTGCCGGTGGCCGGGTCGAACACATCGCCGAAGCGGCCGCTGCCGCCTTCCACCCGCTGTCCGTTGAGATGATGGTGCAGCGGATGGCTCATGCGATGTCTCCTCAGGGATGGATCAGGCCAGCGCCTCGCGCGCCGGCACGTAGGCGTAGCCGAGATCGTCGGCGACCGCCTTGTAGGTGACCTTGCCGGCATGCACGTTCAGGCCGTTGAGCAGGTGCTCGTCGTCCAGCAGCGCCTGCTTCGCGCCCTTGTTCGCCAGTTGCACGGCGAAGGGCAGGGTGGCGTTGGTCAGTGCGAACGTGGATGTGCGGGCGACGCCGCCCGGCATGTTGGCGACGCAGTAGTGGATGATGCCGTCCACTTCGTAGGTCGGGTTCTGGTGCGTGGTGGCCTTCGAGGTCTCGAAGCAGCCGCCCTGGTCGATCGCCACGTCCACCAGCACCGAGCCCGGACGCATCAGCTTCAGCTGGTCGCGCGAGACCAGCTTGGGCGCGGCGGCGCCGGGGATCAGCACGGCACCGATCACCAGGTCGGTCTCGGGCAGGCGCTCTTCGATGGCGTCGCGGGTCGAGTAGATGGTGGTCAGCTGGTGGCCGTACAGTTCATCGAGGTACTTCAGGCGGTCGAGCGAGCGGTCGAGGATGGTGACGTGCGCGTTCATGCCCATCGCCATGCGCGCGGCGTTGATGCCGACCACGCCGCCGCCGATCACCAGCACTTCGGCCGGCTTCACGCCGGGTACGCCGCCGAGCAGCACGCCGGAACCGCCCTGCGCCTTCTCCAGCGCATGCGCGCCGGCCTGGATCGACATGCGGCCGGCGACTTCCGACATCGGCGCCAGCAGCGGCAGGCCGCCTTTGCGGTCGGTGACGGTTTCGTAGGCGATGCAGGTGGCGCCGGAGGCGACCAGCGCCTTGGTCTGCTCGGGATCGGGCGCAAGGTGCAGGTAGGTGTAGAGCACTTGGCCGGGGCGCAGCATGGCGCACTCGTTCGGCTGCGGTTCCTTCACCTTGATGATCATGTCGGCGCGGGCAAAGATCTCCGCGGCCGTGTCGACGATTTCAGCACCGGCCTTGATGTACTGCTCATCGGTCAGGCCGATGGCCTTGCCACCGTCGCGCTGCACGATGACCTGGTGGCCATTCGAGACCAGCTCGCGCGCGCCCGACGGGGTAAGGCCGATGCGGTATTCGTGGTTCTTTATTTCCTTGGGGACGCCAATCAGCATGTTGCTCTCCAGTAGCGGGAAGGGGCTTCGCGCGAGGGGGAGCGCTGGGGCCGTTGATCCGTAATTTTACGCGGTTGCCCGTATGGTGTCCGCCAGGACATTCACGATCCGGTCGATGTGGTCCTTTTCCACGATCAGCGGTGGGGACAGGGCGATGACGTCGCCGGTCACCCGGGTCAGCACGTGGCCTTCGTGGAAGGTGCGGGCGAAGACGTCGTAGGCGCGGGTGCCGGGGGCGCCCGCGCGCGGCGCCAGTTCGATGGCGCCGACCAGGCCGAAATTGCGGATGTCGATGACGTTCGGCAGGCCCTTCAGCGAATGCAGGGCCTCCTGCCAGTAATCGCCCAGCTGCAGCGCCTTGTCGAACAGGTGTTCCTCTTCATAGGTATCCAGCGTGGCCAGCGCGGCCGCGCAGGCCAGCGGATGGCCGGAGTAGGTGTAGCCATGGAACATGTCGATGGCGTTGTCCGGCCCGCTCATGAAGGCCTCGAACAGGCGCTCCGACACGAAGGTGGCGCCCATCGGCACACAGCCGTTGGTGATGCCCTTGGCGGCGGTGATCATGTCCGGCGTGACGCCGAAGCGTTGCGCACCGAAGGCGTGGCCGACGCGACCGAAGCCCGTGATCACTTCATCGAAGATCAGCAGGATGCCGTGCTTGTCGCAGATCTCGCGCAAGCGCTGCAGGTAGCCCTCCGGCGGGATGACCACGCCGGCCGAACCGGAGATCGGTTCGACGATGACGGCCGCGATGGTCGACGCGTCGTACAGCGCGATCTGACGCTCGAGGTCCTCGGCCAGCTCGAGGCCGTGCGGCGGCAGGCCCTTCGAGAAGGCGTTGCGCGATACGTCGAGCGTGTGGCGGATATGCGAGACCGCGGGCAGGCCGGGGCCGAACCACTTGCGGTTGTTCGGCAGGCCGCCGACCGACATGCCGCCGAAGCCGACGCCGTGGTAGCCCTTCTCGCGCCCGATGAAGCGCGTGCGCTGGCCTTCGCCGCGCACGCGGTGGTAGGCCAGGGCGATCTTCAGGGCGCTGTCCACGGCCTCGGAGCCGGAGTTGCTGAAGAACACCTTGTTCAGATCGCCCGGCGCCAGTGCGGCCAGGCGCTCGGCCAGCTTGAACGGCAGCGGCGAGCTCATCGAGAAGTTGGGCGCGAAGTCGAGCGTGCCGATCTGCTGCTTCACTGCTTCGACGATGCGCGGACGCGCATGGCCGGCGTTGCAGCACCACAAGCCGGCGGTGGCATCCAGCACCTCGTTGCCGTCGACATCCCGGTAATACATGCCCGAGGCACTGGCGAGCAGACGCGGCTTTGCCTTGAACTGCTTGTTGGCCGTGAACGGCATCCAGAAGTTGTCCAGCGAACCGGGCGCTTCCAGGTTCTGGCGCGCGTAGTGGTCGGCCAGGGCGGAGGGGGTGTCGTCAGTGCTCATCACGGCTCCGGGGCAAGGACTGGGCGCAGCTTAGCGCGTTGAAAAAACTTTACAACCGTGCCGAAGATCGAATCCGCGCCGCCTCCGCTGCCTTGGCCCGCCGACGTTCATCCGGCTGACGAATCGCCCGGAGAACGCGGATTGACCCGTCTGCCCCGGGGTGTAAAGTATCCCGCAACACATCGGTCTTCCGGCAAGGGTGGTGATGGATATCGGCGCACGCCTGCAACTGGTCCGCAAATCCAAAGGCCTCAGCCAGCGCGAGCTGGCCAAACGCGTGGGCGTCACCAACAGCACCATCTCGCTGATCGAACAGAACAAGGTCAGCCCCTCGGTCAGTTCGCTGAAGAAGGTGCTGGACGGCATCCCGATCTCGCTGGCCGACTTCTTCACCCTCGACCTCGAGAAGGGGCTGCCCGACAGCCCGTTCTACGGCGCCGGCGACCTGCCCGACGTCGGCAGCAACGGCATCCACTATTTCCTGCTGGGCCAGCACCGGCCACAGCGGCAGATGTGCATCCTGCGTGAGGTGATGCCGCCGGGCAGCGACACCGGCGACAGCATGCTGGCGCACGACGGCGAGGAGGGCGGCGTGGTGATCGCCGGTGAAGTCGAGGTCACCGTCGGCGACCAGGTCCGCGTGCTGGTGGCGGGCGAGGGCTACTACTTCGAGAGTCGCATGCCGCACCGCTTCCGCAATGTCGGCGAGGTGGATGCGGTGATTGTCAGCGCCAATACACCGGCGACGTTCTAGATGATTTGAGCCCCTCTCCCGTCGGGAGAGGGGTTGGGGTGAGGGTCCGGCGAAGCCAGTGCGTTACCGGCATCGTGGACTCCGCCGAACCCTCATCCGGCGCTTCGCGCCACCTTCTCCCGGTGGGAGAAGGGGACAAACCCAACCTGGAGCCCCCATGAGCAATCCCCGTACGCAACAGGACTGGCAGGCGATGGCCGCCGGCTTGTCGATCCGCACGCAGGCGTTTATCGACGGCAAGTACGTGGATGCTGCCGCCGGCAAGACCTTCGACTGCATCAGCCCGATCGACGGGCGCGTGCTGGGACAGGTCGCCGATGGGCAGGAAGAGGACATCAACCGGGCCGTCGCCGCGGCGCGTCGCAGTTTCGATGCCGGCGCCTGGTCGAACGCGCGCCCGACGCACCGCAAGAAGGTGCTGCTGAAGTTCACCCAGCTGATCGAGCGTTATGCGGACGAACTGGCGCTGCTGGAGTCGCTGGACATGGGCAAGCCGGTCAGCGATGCGCGCAACGTGGACATCGCTGCGACGATCCGCTGCATGGGCTGGACCGCCGAGGCGCTGGACAAGGTCTACGGCGAAGTCGCCGCCACCGGTCCGGACGAACTGGGATTGATCACGCGCGAACCGCTGGGCGTGGTCGGCGCCATCGTGCCGTGGAATTTCCCGCTGCTGATGGCGTCGTGGAAGCTGGCGCCGGCGCTGGCGACCGGCAACTCCATCGTGTTGAAGCCCTCGGAGAAATCGCCGCTGACGGCGATCCGGCTGGCCGAGATCGCCATCGAGGCGGGCATCCCGGCCGGCGTGCTGAATGTGGTGCCGGGCTTCGGCAAGACCGCCGGTGAGCCGCTGGCGCTGCACATGGATGTCGATGGGCTGGTGTTCACCGGCTCCACCGCGGTCGGCAAGCGCCTGCTGCAGTGCGCGGGCCTGTCGAACATGAAGCGCGCGTACATGGAGTGCGGCGGCAAGAGCCCGAACATCGTCTTTGCCGATGCGCATGATCTCGACGTCGCCGCGAAAGCGGCGGCGGGCGGCATCTTCTACAACCAGGGCGAGGTCTGCACCGCGGCGTCGCGGCTGCTGGTCGAGCGCTCGATCAAGGACGAGTTCGTCGCACGCGTTGTCGAGGCCGGCAAGGCGATGCGGCCGCGCCATCCACTCGATCCCGGCGCGCCGATGGGGGCGATGGTCGATGAAGGTCAGACGCAGCGCGTGCTGGACTACATTGAGAAGGGCAAGGCCGAGGGTGCCCGCCTGGTGCTGGGTGGAACGCGCGCCGAGGTGGAAGCCGGCGGCTGCTACATCGAGCCGACCGTGTTCGACGACGTGGCGCACGAGCACACAATCAGCCGCGAGGAGATCTTCGGCCCGGTGCTGTCGGTGATCGGCTTCGACCGTGAAGAAGAGGCGCTGCGCATGGCCAACGACAGCGAGTACGGTCTCGCCGCCGGCGTTTGGACACGCGACATCAGCCGCGCGCACCGCGTCGCGCGCAAGCTGCGCGCCGGCAGCGTGTGGGTGAACTACTGGGATGGCGGCGACATGACCGCGCCGTTCGGCGGCTACAAGCAGTCGGGCAACGGCCGCGACAAGTCGCTGCACGCCTTCGACAAGTACACCGAGATGAAGGCGACCTGGATCAACCTGGGGAGTTGACGATGCTTCCTGTGGGAGCGACGTCAGTCGCGATGCCGATGTCCACCACCTCGGACAGAGGTCGCGACTCACATCGCTCCCACAGCATCCCTGCCTGTTCTGCCAGAATCGCCCCGTCCCATCGACCGGCCCGTCCATGACCGCCACCGCCGTTGCTCCCGCGCCCGCGAACTCCCCCGGCCGCGTGCTGTTCGCCAGCCTGATCGGCACCACCATCGAGTTCTTCGATTTCTACATCTACGCGACGGCGGCGGTGCTGGTGTTCCCGCACCTGTTCTTCCCGCAGAGCGATCCGACCACGGCGACGCTGCAGTCGTTCGCCACCTTCGCACTGGCGTTCATCGCACGACCGGTGGGTTCGGCGTTGTTTGGCCACTTCGGCGATCGCATCGGCCGCAAGGCGACGCTGGTGGCGGCACTGCTGACGATGGGCATCTCCACGGTGTTGATTGGCCTGTTGCCGACCTATGCGCAGGTCGGCGTCGTGGCGCCATTGCTGTTGGCGCTGTGCCGGCTGGGGCAGGGTATCGGCCTGGGTGGCGAGTGGGGCGGGGCGGTACTGCTGGCAACGGAGAACGCGCCGCCGGGCAAGCGCGCGTGGTACGGCATGTTTCCGCAGTTGGGCGCGCCGCTCGGGTTCCTTTGCTCGACCGGGATCTTCCTCCTGCTGACCGAGGTGATGAGCGATGCGCAGTTCCTCGCCTGGGGCTGGCGCATTCCGTTCGTTGCCAGCGCGGTGCTGGTGTTCGTCGGCCTGTGGGTGCGGCTGAGCATCGCCGAGACGCCGGACTTCCAGAAGACGCTGGACAAGGACGAGCGCGTCAAGGTGCCGATGCTGACGGCCATCCGCGAGCATCCGTTCGCGCTGGTGACTGGCACCTTCGCGCTGGTCGCCACGTTCGTGCTGTTCTACCTGATGACGGTGTTCGCGCTGAGCTGGGGTACGTCGAAGCTCGGCTACACGCGTGAGCATTTCCTGATGCTGCAGATGGTCGGTGTGCTGTTCTTTGCGCTGACCATCCCGGTGTCGGCGCTGTATGCGGACCGCTTCGGGCGGCGCAACGCGATGATCGTCGCCACGCTGCTGATCATCGGTTTCGGTTTCGTGTTCGCGCCGCTGCTGGAATCCGGGAGCGACCTGGGCGTGCTCGCGTTCCTGGCGCTGGGATTGGCTGCGATGGGGCTGACCTACGGTCCGTGCGGCACGATCCTGGCAGAGATGTTTCCCACGGTGGTGCGCTATACCGGCGCGTCGCTGGCATTCAACCTGGCCGGTATCCTCGGTGCGTCGCCCGCACCGTACATCGCGACGCGGTTGGGCGAGCGCTACGGCCTGGCGTCGGTCGGCTGGTACCTGGCGGCGATGGCTGCGATGACGCTGCTGGCGTTGCTGGTCATGCCGCGACGCGGTACGTCCCGTTAACCGAACAGGCGCCTCACGGTGCGGCTGAGCCAGCCGCCCTGCTGGTGTTCGCGCACGAACTGGTTGAGGTGCCGTTTCACCGAGTCCGCATAGGCCTTGTCGTCGTTGCGGATATGGTTGAACAGCCAGCGCGACAGCATGCTGCGCAGATCATCCACGATGTCCTCGCCGGCCTCGAAGCGCATGCGGTACTCGGACACGCGCTTGGTGAAGACCTCGTGCACACGCTTGTGTGCGGCGCTGAACGGGTAGCCGGCCTCTTCCATCAGTTCTTCTTCGAAAGCGAAGTGGGAGAGGGTGTAGTCGACCAGTTCGTCGATCACTTCGCCGACGGCAAAGCGCTCCATCGATTTCTGGGTGATGTGCAGATGGTTGATCATCTCCACGATGCGGCGGTGCTGGCCATCGATGATGTCGATGCCCGTATCCATGTCGTCCTGCCAGATCAGCAGTGTCATGTCTCTGTCCCCTGCCGGCGGATGCCGGAATGCAGGGGAAATCTAGGTGCGCGCCCGCGTCGCGGCATTGATCGGGATCAATGCTGCGACAGAGGGTCGCAGGGAGCTGACATGGTGACAGGTGTGGGAGCGACGTAAGTCGCGAGCTTTGCAGCCGCTGAGGTGGAAGCTCGCGACTTACGTCGCTCCCACAGGAAAGAGGATCAGCCGCTTGAGACCACCCGGTTCCGCCCACCCGCCTTGGCCAGGTACAGCCGACGATCCGCTTCGCTGATCAGGTGGTTGAGCGTCTGGCCCGGGAAGCGGGTGCGGAACACGCCGATGCTGACGGTCATGCGCAGCTTGTGGCTGCCGACATCGACCTCCAGCGCCTCGATCGTGGCGCGCAGCGACTCGAAGTAGTCGACCGATTCGCTCTCGCCCAGGTACGGCACCAGGGCGCAGAACTCCTCGCCGCCGAAGCGGGCGATCAGGTCCTGCGAGCCGGCATGGCGCGCGATGGCCTGGGCGACCGCCTTCAGCGCGACGTCGCCCGCCTCATGACCGTAGCTGTCGTTGATGTGCTTGAAGTGGTCGATGTCGATGATCGCCGCGGTAACGGCCTGCTGGCGTCCCAGCGTGTTGGGCAGCAGTGCGTGGCACTCGGCCAGGAAGTGACGGCGGTTGGGCAGGCCGGTCAGGAAGTCGCGGGTGGCGAGGTCCTGCAGGGTGCCGATCAGTTCCAGCTGGTCGATGTTCTGCGAGACGCGGCAGAAGAACTCCTCGCGCGAAAAGGGTTTATGCAGGAAGTCGTTGGCGCCGCTCTTCAGGAAGCGCGGTACCAGGCTGCCGTCGCTGGTGCCGGAAATGCCGATGATCGCCAGGTGGTCGCGCGCGTGGCGCGCACGCAGGCGGCGAGTGAACTCATGGCCCTTCATGCCCGGCATTTCCTGATCGACGATGGCCAGGCGGATGTCAGGATTCGCGTCCAGCATCGCCAGCCCGGCTTCGCCGTCGGCCGCTTCCACCACACGGAAGCCGTACATCGACAGCAGTGCCGCCGCATGCTGGCGGGCGGAGCGGGAGTCGTCGACGATCAGCGCGGCGATGCGGCGGTTGCGTTCCAGCCGCTGCACCAGCCAGACCAGGTAGTCGATGCTGCCCGGGGTGTTCTTCAGTACGTAGTCCACAACCTGCCGGCGCAGCACCTGTTCGCGCATCGCGTCGTCGTAGACGCCGCTGACCACGACCGTCGGCAACTGGCGCGACAGGAAGAACTCGACGACCTCATCGTGGCTGCCATCGGCCAGCACCAGGCTGGTGACCACCATGAACCAGTCCGGATGCTTTTCCAGCGCCGTGCGTGCCTCGGCCAGCGTGGCGGCATAGACCACGGGCAGGGCGAGCTTCTGCTCGATCGCCTCGCCGATCAGACGCGCATGCGTGCGCGAGTTCTCCACCACCAGGATGCGCTGGGGGAGGGGGGCGGCGTTGGCGATGCTGGGTGCGACGCGTTGCGGACTGGACATGCTCGGGGAGGCCGAGGAAGGTTTCCTGTCACGTCTATCGGCGCATGCGGGTGGAACTTGAGAGCGGCGTCACGGAATAGGACGACGTGCCGGGCGCCTCACCAGAGCGCGTCGCGCAGCTTGTACCAGGCCATGGCCGCGACCAGCAGCGGTGTGCGCAGGGTGCGACCGCCGGGGAACGGGTGGTGGTGGATCTTCGCGAACAGGTCGAGCCGCTCGGACTGGCCGCGGATGGCCTCGGCCATCACCGTGCCCGCCAGTCCCGCGGCGATCAGGCCATGGCCGGAGAAGCCCTGCGCGAAGTACAGGTTCGGCGACAACCGACCCCAGTGCGGAGCGCGGTTGAGCGAGATGTCGATCATCCCGCCCCACAGGTATTCGATGCCGACATCGCGCAGCTGCGGAAACACCCGGTGCATGCGTCGCGTCATCACGCCGCGCAGGTTGGGCGGAGTCATCGTCGAGTAGCTGGCGCGGCCGCCGAACAGCAGCCGGTGGTCGCGACCGAGGCGGAAGTAGTCCAACGCCCAGTTGGTGTCGGCCACCGCCATGTCGTTGCGGATCAGGTCGCGTGCGCGCGCCTCGCCGAGCGGTGGAGTGGCGGCGATGTAGGTGCCGACGGGCATCATCCGCGACTCCAGCTCCGGGGCGATGCCGCGCAGCAGCGCGTTGCCGGCCAGGATCGCGGTGTCGCAGACGACTTCGCCCTGTGCGGTCTTCAGTACGGGGCGCGCACCGCGTACCAGTTCGGTCACGCGGGAGCTTTCGAAGATGCGGACGCCCGCCTCCAGTGCGGCGCGCCCGAGGCCGAGCGCGTAGGCCAGCGGATGCAGGTGGCCGCTGACCGGGTCGTACATCGCGCCCAGGTAGCGCTCGCTGGCGAGTTCGGCGCGCAGGCGCTCGCGATTCCACCACTGCACTGGATGTCCGTAGCGCGTGTTGAAATCCTCGACGGCGTGTTCGACGTCGCGCTGCTGCCGAGGCTTGATCGGCACGGTGGCATGGCCGTCGCGCCAGTCGCAGGCGATGCCGTGCCGGTCGATCCGGCCGCGCAGCCAGCGCAGGCCGTCCACCGACAGGTCGAACATCTTCTTCGCGTCGTCGAAGCCCACCAGCGCTTCCAGCTTGGCTTCGCCGCAGCCGAAGCCGGCGATGGCCTGGCCGCCGTTGCGTCCCGACGCGCCCCAGCCGATACGCTCGGCCTCCAGCACGACGACCCTGTAGCCGGCTTCGGCCAGTTCCAGCGCTGCCGACAGACCGGTGTAGCCGGCGCCGAGGATGCAGACGTCCGCGTCGATCCCGCCTTCCAGCGTGGGCTGGGCGGGCAGGGGCGTGGTGCTGGCGGCGTACCAGCTGTCGGGGTAGGTGCGCGGGGAGGGCGGCGGCGTCATCTGAAAACGGCCCCGCTTACACCGACCGCAGGTACCACGCGTACTCCAGATCGGTCACCTCGGCGTAGAAGCTGTGCATCTCCTTGAGCTTCTGCTGGCCATAGATGTGCTGGAACGAAGTGCCGAACTGTTCGCGGATGAACTCGCTGCCCATGAACGACCCGATCGCCTCGCGCCAGAACGGCGTGCGGATCTCGGTCTGGTCGTAGGCGTTGCCGGTGATCGGCGGGCCGGGATCGAAGCCGTGTTCCATGCCGTGCAGCATCCCAGCCAGCACCGCGGCGGTGACCAGATAGATGTTGGCGTCTGCGCCGGCGATGCGGTGCTCGATGCGCGTGTTCGCCTCGTCGCTGTGCGGAATGCGCATGGCGACGGTACGGTTGTTGTAGCCCCACACGTCGTTGAGCGGTACGAATGCGTTCAACACGAAGCGCCGGTAGCTGTTGGCGTGCGGCGCGAACAGCAGCAGGCAATCCTGGTCACTGCGCTGCAGGCCGCCGATGGCGTGCTTCAGCGCATCTGCTGGTTCGGACGGCGGCGACGCGAAGATGTTGCGGCCTTCGGCATCCAGCACGCTGGCGTGGATATGCATGCCGCTGCCGGCCTGTTCGGCGAACGGCTTGGCCATGAAGCTGGCCATCAGGCCCTGCTGCTGCGCGACCGCCTTGATCGCGCGCTTCAGGTAGATGGCGTCGTCGCAGGCGAGCAGGGCGTCGTCGCGGTGCTTGAGGTTGATCTCGAACTGGCCCGGCGCGTATTCCGCCACGGCGGTGTCGGCTGGGATACGCTGCGCGCGGCAGGCGGCGGCCACGCCATCGGTGAAGCCGCGATAGTCGTTGAGGTCTTCCATGTAGTAGACCTGCGTACTGGTGTTGCGCTGTCCGGTGACCGGATTGATCGAGGTGCGCGGGCGGCCGGCATCGTCCATGCGCTGGTCGAACAGGTAGAACTCCAGTTCCACCGCGACCACCGGCTTCAGGCCGCGCGCGGCGTATCGCGCCAGCACGCGCTTGAGCACTTCGCGCGGGTTGGCATCGAACATGCCGCCCTGCGCGTCCTCCATGCTCAGCAGCAACTGTGCGGCGGGGCGCGGCGACCAGGGCACCGGCCGCAACGAGCCCGGCACCGGACGGCAGATGCGGTCCTCGTCGCCGATGTCGTAGCCCAGCCCGGTTTCTTCCACGGTGTTGCCGGTGATGTCGGTCGCGATCAGCGACATCGGCAGACAGACGCCATCGCGGTAGACCTTCTCCAGCGCGTCGCGGGTGACGCGCTTGCCGCGCAGCAGGCCATTCATGTCCGGCAGCAGCAGGTCGACCTGCTCGCAATCGGGAAGTGCAGCCAGCGTGGCGGCGTCGTCATCGGGCAGGGAAGGCGCAGCGAAATCGGGGCGCATGGTGGTCATCCAGGAGGCTGCGGGGCAGCTTAGCAGAGCAGTCGATGCGTCAAGAATACTCAACGGAGGGATTTCCGTAACTGGCGGAAATGCCCGTATTTGGTGCCGCGGCGCACCATATCAGCGCTGAAAACGTCATTCGAAGGCGTCGTGTTGTAAAAATAAAACGGCCGGGTTAACGTGCCTGCAAGCCATTTCGGGCTTCCTGCATGACCCCGCTGCCGCGGGTCGGTCTGCCGACCGACCACAAGCAAATCGGTGCGCATCCCTTCCTTGCCGTTGGCGAGAAGTACGTGCGCGCGGTGGTCGACGGGGCGGGCTGCCTGCCGCTGCTGATCCCGACGCTGGATCCGGTGTTGCCGTTGCGGCAGGTGCTCGATGGCCTGGACGGGCTGTTGCTGACCGGTGCGGTCAGCAACATCGAGCCGCACCATTACAGCGACGAGTCCAGCTACGAAGGCAACCTGCTGGATCCGCGCCGCGACGCCACCAATCTGCCGCTGATCCCGCTCGCCATCGAGTTGGGGGTGCCGGTGCTGGCGATCTGCCGCGGCTTCCAGGAGGTCAACGTGGCGTTCGGGGGCAGCCTGTACCAGAAGGTGCATGAGCAGCCCGGTTTCATGGACCACCGCGAGAACAAGGACGATCCGCTCGACGTGCAGTACGGGCCCGCGCATGACATCGCACTGGTGCCGGGCGGTGTGCTGGCCACGCTGGTCGGCGACACGCAGGCCACCGTCAATTCGCTGCATGGGCAAGGCGTACGCCGGCTGGGCGACGGCCTGGTGGTCGAGGCACAGGCACCGGACGGCCTGATCGAAGCGTTCCGCCACGACGGTGCCGCCTTCATGCTGGCCGTGCAGTGGCATCCGGAATGGAAGGTCGTGGAGAACCCGTTCTACCTGGCGATCTTCCAGGCGTTCGGCAACGCGTGTCGTGCCCGTGCGGCACGGCGTGGAGCTGCAGCATGAAGCGGCGGCATCCCCCGCCATGGGAGGGCGGGCGCTGACGCGCCCGTGCCGCATGCGACCGGCGCAGTGTGCCGGCCTTTCCCTCCCAGGACCGTCTTTCCATGAGCCAGAAACAATCCCAGCGGAAAAAGAGCAAGACCGACACCGCCGAGCAGTCCGAAAGCTCGCTGCGGCGCTGGCTGAAGGAGCGCAGCATCACCGAGGTCGAATGCCTGGTGCCGGATATCACCGGCAATGCGCGCGGCAAGATCATCCCGGCCGACAAGTTCAGCCACGACTACGGCACGCGTCTGCCGGAGGGCATCTTCGCCACCACCGTCACCGGCGATTATCCGGACGACTACTACGAACTGACATCGCCGTCGGATTCCGACATGTTCCTGCGACCGGACCCCGACACGGTGCGGATGGTGCCGTGGGCCGCCGATGCGACCGCGCAGGTCATCCACGACTGCTACACGAAGGACGGCAAGCCGCACGAGCTGGCACCGCGCAACGTGTTGCGCCGCGTGCTGGCCGCGTACGAGAAGGAGGGCCTGCGCCCGGTCGTCGCGCCGGAGCTTGAATTCTTCCTGGTGCAGAAGAACACCGACCCGGATTTCCCGCTGCTGCCGCCTGCCGGCCGTTCCGGTCGGCCCGAAACGGCGCGGCAGTCGTATTCGATCGACGCGGTCAACGAATTCGATCCCATCCTCGACCTGATGTACGACTACTGCGAGGCGATGGAACTGGACGTGGACACGCTGATCCACGAATCCGGCGCGGCGCAGCTTGAAGTCAACTTCACCCACGACGATGCGCTGTCGCGCGCCGACCAGGTGTTCCTGTTCAAGCGCACGATGCGCGAGGCCGCCCTGCGCCACGGGGTGTACGCCACGTTCCTGGCCAAGCCGATGGAGAACGAACCGGGCAGCGCCATGCATATCCACCAGAGCCTGCTGGACATCAGGACCGGCCGCAACGTATTCACCGGCAAGAGCGAGGGCAAGGGCAGCAAGCTGTTCGGGCACTACCTGGCCGGTCTGCAGAAGTACGTGCCGATGGCGATGGCGTTCTTCGGCCCCAACGTCAATTCCTACCGCCGGCTGGCGCTGGGCCAGGTGGCGCCGATCAACGTGCAGTGGGGCTACGACAACCGCACCTGCGGCCTGCGCGTGCCGATGGATACGCCGGAGAACATGCGCGTGGAGAGCCGCTTCGCCGGTTCCGACGCCAATCCCTACCTCGCCATGGCCGGCACGCTGGCCTGCGGCCTGCTCGGCATCCGCGAGCAGCTCAAGCCGACCGAGCCGCTGGCCAGCAGCGCGCAGGACATCGGTTTCGAACTGCCGCGCTCGCTGGGCGAGGCGCTGGACGAACTGGAAGGCAGCAAGCCGCTGCAGGAGCTGATGGGCGCGCGCTTCGTGCGCGCCTACGTCTCGGTCAAGCGCAAGGAGTACGAGACCTTCTTCCGCGTGATCAGTTCGTGGGAGCGGGAATTCCTGTTGTTGAACGTCTGATAGTTGTTCCCTTCTCCCGCCGGGAGAAGGTGGCGCGAAGCGCCGGATGAGGGTGCGGCGACATCGGGACGGTTGACCGTCAAAGATTCCGCCGAACCCTCACCCCAACCCCTCTCCCGGTGGGAGAGGGGCTCGACATCACGGAGCCCTTATGAGCCAACTCGACACCCGCACCCTGCAGAAGCTCGACGCCGAGCACCACCTGCATCCGTTCAACGACAACGCCGCGCTGGCGAAGAAGGGCACGCGCATCCTGACCAAGGGTGAGGGCTGCTATGTCTGGGATGCCGACGGCAACCAACTGCTCGACGCGTTCGCCGGCCTGTGGTGCGTCAACATCGGCTACGGCCGCAAGGAGCTGGGCGAGGCCGCGTCGAAGCAGATGACGCAGCTGGCCTACTACAACAGCTTCTTCCAGTGCACGACCGAGCCGACCATCGCGCTCGCGGCCAAGCTGGCCGAACTCGCGCCCGGCGACCTCAACCATTCGTTCTTCGTCAATTCCGGTTCGGAAGCCAACGACACCATCCTGCGCATGGTCCGCCACTTCTGGGCGGTGCAGGACCAGCCGCAGAAGAACATCTTCATCGGCCGCCACGACGGCTACCACGGCACCACGATGGCCGGCGCCAGCCTGGGCGGCATGAAGGGCATGCACAAGCAGGGCGGCCTGCCGATCCCGGACATCCACCACATCGATCCGCCGTTCTGGTTCGCCGATGGCGGCGACCTGTCCGAGGACGAGTACGGCCTGGTCGCGGCGCGCCGGCTGGAGCAGAAGATCCTCGAACTGGGGCCGGACCGCGTGGCGGCCTTCATTGCTGAGCCGATCATGGGTGCCATCGGCGTCTACATCCCGCCGATGACCTACTGGCCGGAGATCGAGCGGATCTGCAGGAAGTACGACGTGCTGCTGGTGGCCGACGAGGTCATCTGCGGCTTCGGCCGCACCGGCGAGTGGTTCGGCTCGCAGTACTTCGGCTTCCAGCCGGACATCATGCCGGTCGCCAAGGGCATCACGTCGGGTTACATCCCGCTGGGTGCGGCGATGTTCAACGACCGCGTGGCCAAGGTGCTGAAGGAGCAGGGCGGCGAACTCGCCCACGGCGCGACGTATTCCGGCCATCCCGTCTGCGCGGCCGTGGCGCTGGAGAACATCCGCATCCTGCAGGACGAGAAGATCGTCGAGACAGCCAAGAACGAGATCGCGCCGTACCTGGCGCAGCGCTGGGCCGAGCTCGGCGAACACCGCCTGGTCGGGCAGGCGCGCATCGCCGGCATGGTCGGTGCGCTGGAACTGGTGCCGGACAAGGGCAAGCGCGCGTTCTTCCCCGAGCGCGGCACCGTGGGGCCGCGCTGCCGCGACCACGCGCTGAAGCACGGGCTGATCCTGCGCGCGACCTGGGACGCCATGTTGCTGTCGCCGCCGTTGATCATCACCCGTGCGCAGGTCGACGAACTGTTCGACAAGACGTGGAAAGCGCTCAACGACACCGCGGCGGACCTGGGCATGTAACGGCGCCGGACCGACCGTGCGCTGCGTCACAGCGTCGCGGCCCGGGCGTATGATGCTGGCATCCCCCCGATCCTGTTCATGGAGAACCCGATGAAGCTCAAAACCCTCACCGTCATGCTGGCTGCCGCCGTGCTGGCCGCCTGTGGCGGCAAGGACGGCCAGGCCGCCGACGGTGCGCCGGCGAAGGCGCTCAATGTCTACAACTGGTCCGACTACATCGCCGAGGACACCATTCCGAACTTCGAGCAGCAGTCGGGCGTCAAGGTGACCTACGACGTGTTCGACAGCGACGAGATGGTCGAGACCAAGCTGCTGGCGGGCAGCAGCGGCTACGACGTGGTGGTGCCGTCGCTGAGCTTCCTCGGCCGCCAGATCCAGGCGGGCGTGTTCCTGCCGCTGGACAAGAGCAAGATCCCCAACCTGAAGAACGTCGACCCGAAGATGCTGGAGCGCATCGCGCTGCAGGATCCGGGCAACCAGTTCGCCGTACCCTACCTGTGGGGCACCAGCGGCATCGGCTACAACGTCGACAAGGTCAAGGCCGTCTTCGGCGACACCGCCGTGACCGGCAGCTGGGACGTGGTGTTCAAGCCGGAGAACGCGGCCAAGCTGAAGGACTGCGGCATCACCGTGCTGGACACGCCGTCGGAACTGATCCCGATCGCACTCAACTACCTGGGCGAGGATCCGCACAGCTTCGACCCGGCCGTGATCGACAAGGCCGCGGCGCTGTTGAAGACGATCCGTCCCTACATCCGCAACTTCCACTCGTCCTCGTACATCAACGACCTCGCCAACGGCGACGTCTGCCTGGTCGTCGGCTGGTCCGGCGACGTCATCCAGGCGCGCGACCGTGCCGCGGAGTCGGGCAATGGCGTCAACATCGCGTACTCCATTCCGAAGGAAGGTGCGCCGCAGTGGTTCGACATGCTGGCCATCCCGAAGGACGCCAAGAACGTCGACAACGCGTACGCCTTCATCAACTACCTGCTGGACCCGAAGGTCGCGGCGGCCAACACCAATTTCGTGACCTACCCGAATCCGGTGCCCGAATCGAAGCCGCTGGTGGACAAGGCCATCGCGGACGATCCGACGATCTATCCGCCGGCCGACGTGGACGCGAAGCTGTTCACCTTCGCGGTGCTGCCGCCGGAAGTGGATCGCCAGTACACGCGCATCTGGACGGAACTGAAGACCGGGCGCTGAAATACAGAGGGGCGCGTGCCGTGACGGACGCGCCCTTCGTCATCGTGGCGCGGGCCGTGCGAGCGGCCGGCACCACCGGGGAGGGGAGAAGGGGAGCGTCGACGGCACGGAACCGGCCACAGCAATGACAGCACGCCCGCGGCGGCCTATGGCCGGTCCGGGACCACATCAAGGCGCCCTTGCGGGCCGAATGGAGAGAGATTGATGAAACTGCGCGTACTGGCAACCACCCTGGCCCTGTGTACCCTCGCCGCCTGCGGCGGCAAATCCGGCAGTGAAGGCGGAGACGATACGGGCGGCGCCAAGCAGGTCAACGTCTACAACTGGTCGGACTACATCGCCGAGGACACCATCCCGAACTTCGAGAAGGCGACCGGCATCAAGGTGACCTACGACGTGTTCGACAGCAACGAAGTGCTGGAGACCAAGCTGCTGGCCGGCAGCAGCGGTTACGACGTGGTCGTGCCGACGATGAATTTCCTCGGCCGGCAGATCCAGGCCGGCGTGTTCCTGCCGCTGGACAAGAGCAAGATCCCCAACTACGCCAATCTGGACCCCGCCATCATGAAGCGGCTGGAGAACCAGGACCCGGGCAACCAGTACGCCATCCCCTACATGTGGGGCACCACCGGCATCGGCTACAACGTCGACAAGATCAAGGCCGCGTTCGGCAACACCGACATCGCCAACAGCCTGGACATCGTGTTCAAGCCGGAGAACATCAGCAACCTGAAAGACTGCGGCGTGACCTTCCTCGACACGCCGTCCGAGATCATCCCGATCGCGCTGAACTACCTGGGCGAGGATCCGAACAGCCAGGATCCGGCGGTGATCGACAAGGCGGCGGCGCTGCTGAAGACGATCCGTCCGTACATCACCAACTTCCATTCCTCGCAGTACATCGACGCGATGGCCAACGGCGACACCTGCCTGGTGGTCGGCTGGTCGGGCGACATCATCCAGGCGCGCGACCGCGCGGCCGACGCCAAGAACGGCGTCAACATCGCGTACGCCATCCCGAAGGAAGGCGCGCCGCAGTGGTTCGACATGCTGGCCATCCCGAAGGACGCCAAGCACCTGGACGAGGCGTACGCCTTCATCAACAACCTGCTCGATCCGCAGGTGATGGCCAACAACTCCAACTTCATCAGCTACCCGAATGCCATTCCCAAGGCCAAGGAACTGATGGACAAGTCGATCACCGACGATCCGACGATCTATCCGACGCCCGAGGTGGAAGCCAAGCTGTTCACCTTCGCCATCATCCCGCCGGAAGTGGACCGCCAGTACACCCGTATCTGGACGGAACTGAAGACCGGCAAGTAAGCGCCGCGACCGGGACGGACGGGGTCCGTCCCGGGACAGGCGATCGCATCCACCCACATTCACGCCGGCGCCCATGCAGCCCGGCGACCAGGGGATCTCCATGGCGGCAGAACAGGGCAATGGCGCGGCACAGAACGGCAAGGCGAACGCGCAGGAGTACCTGCGCATCGTCGACGTGCGCAAGGAGTTCGACGGCTTCGTCGCGGTGGACGACACCAACCTGACCATCCGCAAGGGCGAGATCTTCGCACTGCTGGGTGGCTCGGGCAGCGGCAAGTCCACGCTGCTGCGCTGCCTGGCGGGGTTCGAGAAACCCTCGTCCGGCAAGATCTACCTGGACGGGCAGTTGCTCAACGACCTGCCGCCGTACGAGCGGCCGCTCAACATGATGTTCCAGTCGTATGCGCTGTTCCCGCACATGACAGTGGAGCAGAACATCGCCTTCGGCCTGAAACAGGACGGGCTGTCCAAGGACGCCATCAAGAAGCGCGTCGAGGAGATGCTGGCGCTGGTGCAGCTGGGCAAGCTGGCCAAGCGCAAGCCGCACCAGCTCTCCGGCGGCCAGCAGCAGCGCGTGGCGCTGGCGCGGTCGCTGGCCAAGGGGCCGAAGCTGCTGCTGCTCGACGAGCCGATGGGCGCGCTGGACAAGAAGCTGCGCTCGCAGATGCAGCTCGAGCTGGTCAGCATCATCGAAAAGTCGGGCGTGACCTGCGTGATGGTCACCCATGACCAGGAAGAGGCCATGACCATGGCCACCCGCATCGCGCTGATGGACCAGGGCTGGATCCGCCAGGTCGGCACGCCCGACGAGATCTACGAACAGCCGACCAGCCGCTTCGCCGCCGAGTTTATCGGCTCGGTGAACCTCATCGAAGGTGCGGTGGAGGAAGACGAAGCCAACTACGTCACCATCCGCTCGCCGCAGCTGCCGGACCCGATCTACATCGGCCACGGCATCTCGGGCTTCGAGGGGCAGGAAGTCGGCTTCGCGGTGCGTCCGGAGAAGCTGGGCATCGGCAAGAGCGAGCCGTCCCAGCCGCACAACAAGGCCAAGGGCGTGATCGAGGACATCGCGTATTTCGGCAGCCATTCGGTCTACCACGTGCGCCTGCCCAGCGGCTACAAGTTCATGGCCAACTTCGCCAACGTGCAGCGCTGGGCCAGCGAAGGGCTCACCTGGAACGATGAAGTCTGGGTGTGGTGGGGCGACAACGACGGCGTGGTGCTGACCTCATGAACATCCTTCGCTCCCTGGGTAAACGCCTGCCGGGGCCACGCTGGGGCGTGATCTCGGTGCCTTACGTGTGGCTGCTGCTGTTCTTCGCCATCCCGTTCCTGATCGTCCTGAAGATCTCGTTCTCCAAGCTCGCGATCGCAATGCCGCCGTACACGCCCATCCTCGAGTACATCGACGAGGCGCTGACGCTCAAGCTCAACCTGGGCAACTACGCGGCGCTGTTCACCGATTCGCAGTACGTGGCGGCCTACCTCAGCTCGATCAAGATCGCGGCCATCTCGACCTTCCTCGCGCTGCTGGTCGCGTACCCGATCGCCTACGTGATCGCGCGCCTGCCGCCCTCCACCCGCAACATCGCGATGATGCTGGTGGTGCTGCCGTCGTGGACGTCGTTCCTGATCCGCGTCTACGCCTGGATCGGCATCCTCAAGAACAACGGCCTGCTCAACAACCTGCTGATGAAGATCGGCATCATCGACGAACCGCTGCAGATCCTCTACACGCCGCTCGCGGCATACATCGGCATCGTCTACTGCTACCTGCCGTTCATGGTGCTGCCGCTGTACACCAACCTGGTCAAGCACGACCACCGGTTGCTCGAAGCGGCCTATGACCTGGGTGCGAAGCCGTGGAAGGCGTTCTTCACCATCACCCTGCCGCTGTCCAAGGCCGGCATCATCGCCGGCTGCATGCTGGTGATGATCCCGGCGGTCGGCGAGTTCGTGATCCCGGAACTGCTCGGCGGCCCCGACACGTTGATGATCGGTCGGGTGCTGTGGGGTGAGTTCTTCAACAACCGCGACTGGCCGGCGGCATCGGCCGTGGCCATCGTCATGCTGATCCTGCTGCTGATCCCGATCCTGATCTTCAACCGGGTACAGCAGCGCGAGATGGAAGGGAGGCTGACATGAGCCGCGCCGGACAACGCGCCGTCAACTGGACGGTGCTGGGGCTGGGATTCGCCTTCCTCTACATCCCCGTCTTCATCCTGATGGTGTATTCCTTCAACGAATCGCGGCTGGCCACGGTGTGGTCCGGCTTCTCGTTCAAGTGGTACGTCGAACTGTTCCGCGACAAGCAGATGCTGCAGGCCGCCTGGATCAGCATCAAGGTGGCGTTCTGGACCGCGTCGGCAGCGGTGGTGCTCGGCACGATGGCCGCGCTGGTGATGACACGCATGCGGCGCTTTCCCGGCAAGACGCTGTTCGGTGCGCTGATCACCGCCCCGCTGGTGATGCCCGAGGTGATCATCGGCCTGTCGATCCTGCTGATGTTCGTCTCGCTGGGGCAGGTGGTCGGCCTGCAGCCGCGCGGCATCCTGTCGATCTGGATCGCGCATGTGACCTTCACCCTGGCCTTCGTCACCGTGGTGGTGTCCTCGCGCCTGTCCGAGCTGGACAAGTCGCTGGAAGAAGCGGCGATGGATCTCGGTGCCAACAGGATCAAGGTGTTTTTCCTGATCACGCTTCCGATCATCGCGCCTGCGCTGGTCTCCGGCTGGCTGCTGGCGTTCACGCTGTCGCTGGACGACGTGGTGATCGCCAGCTTCGTTGCCGGTCCCAGTTCGACCACATTGCCGATGAAGGTGTTCTCGTCCGTACGCCTGGGCCTGAGCCCGAAGATCAACGCATTGGCCACGCTGATGATCCTGGTGGTCAGCGTGGCGGCGTTCATCGGCTGGTGGTTCATGGCGCGCGAGGAGAAGCGCCGCCAGCGCGACATGCAGCTGGCGTTGCAGGACAACGGGTGACGTCCGCACGTACCGCTAACGCCGCCATGCCGACAATGGCGGCCTTCCTTTCGCCTTGCGTGAAGCCATGACCGTCGAAACCGTCAATCCCGCGACCGGCAAGGTCGACTACCGTCACGAACTGATGACATCCGCGCAGGTGGACGCCGTACTGGCGGCATCGCAGCAGGCGTTCCCGGCCTGGTCTGCGCTGTCGCTGGCCGAGCGCGGCAAGATCCTGCGCGCGATAGGCGCGGAACTGCGCCGCCGCCGCGACGACATCCAGCGCATCATGACCGCCGAGATGGGCAAGCTGCGCAAGGAAGCGCTGGCCGAAGTCGACAAGTGCGCCGGTGCCTGCGACTACTACGCCGACCACGCCGCCGACTACCTGCAGGACCAGCCGGTCGCCACCGATGGCCAGCGCAGCTACGTGCGCTACGAGCCGATCGGTTGCGTGCTGGCGGTGATGCCGTGGAATTTCCCGATCTGGCAGGTGTTCCGCTTCCTCGCACCGGCCTTCATGGCCGGCAACGTCGCCGTGCTCAAGCATGCCTGCAACGTGCCGCGCTGCGCGGATGTCATCGCCGAAGCGCTGGCGGCGGCAGGCCTGCCAAACGGCGTGTTCGGCGTGCTGCACATCGACAACGACCAGGCGGCCGAGGTGATCCGCGATGCGCGCGTGGCCGCGGTGACGCTGACCGGCAGCGAGCGCGCGGGACGGTCCGTCGCGTCCAACGCCGGCAGCCAGTTGAAGAAGAGCGTGATGGAACTGGGCGGCAGCGACGCCTTCATCGTGCTGGACGATGCCGACCTCGAGAAGACGGTCGCCGGCGCGGTGGCCTCGCGCTTCGGCAATGCGGGGCAGACCTGCATCGCGGCCAAGCGCTTCATCGTGCAGGACGGCATCGCCGACGAATTCGTGAAGCGCTTCGTGGAGGCATCGGCGAAGTTGCAGCTGGGCGATCCGCAGGACGATGCGACCACACTCGCCCCGATGGCGCGGCAGGACCTGCGCGACGAGCTGCACAAGCAGGTGCAGGCCAGCGTGGCCAAGGGCGCGAAAGTGCTGCTCGGCGGCGAACCTGACGCTTCCCACGCCGGCTATCCGGCCTCGATCCTGGACGCGGTCGCGCCCGGCATGCCGGCCTACGAAGAGGAGCTGTTCGGTCCCGTCGCCAGCATCCTGCGGGTGAAGGACGACGCGGAGGCCGTGCGCGTGGCCAACGACACCACCTTCGGCCTGGGCGGCAGCGTGTGGACGAAGGATGTCGAACGCGGCAACCGCATCGCGCGCCAGTTGGATGTCGGTGCGGCCTTCGTCAACGCGATCGTGCGCAGCGACGTGCGGCTTCCGTTCGGCGGCACCAAGCGTTCCGGCTTTGGGCGTGAACTGGCCGAGCATGGCATCCATGAGTTCATGAACATCAAGTCGGTCTATATCGCCTGATCCCCTGACCAACGGCGGTCGCGCCCGGGTGGCGTCTGCGACATAGTGCGCGGGCCGCACGATGCGGCTGCCTGCGGGGGACGTTTCGATGCTCGTGCGCCGTTTCGCCTGGGGCCTGATGGCCCTGCTGGCTTTCGCCGTGGCCGGTTACGCCATCGCCATCTCGCTGGTCGACGACCTCCGCACGCCGCTGGTGCGCCAGTTGTTCGCGCTGCGGCCCGGGTCGGCATGGGGGCATTTTCTGGGTGGCGCGGTCGCCATTGCCGTCGGTGCGCTGCAGACACATACCACGCTGCGCAACCGCTGGCCGGCCCTGCATCGATGGACGGGGCGCGTCTACGTCGTGGCGGTCGCGGCGGGCGGACTGGCCGCGCTGGCGATGGCGCCGCAGGCCTCCACCGGTGCGGTGGCGGCGTTCGGCTTCGGCGCGCTGGCGGTGTGCTGGCTGGGCACGACCGCGCTGGCGGTGATCGCGATCCGCCAGCGCAGGATCGCCGACCATCGCGACTGGATGCTGCGCAGTTATGCGCTGACGCTGGCGGCGGTGACGTTGCGGCTGTACCTGCCGGCCAGCCAGATCGCCGGCATCTCGTTTCTCATCGCCTATCCGGCGATCGCCTGGCTGTGCTGGGTGCCGAACCTGCTGGCCGCGGAATGGATGCTGCGTACGCGCCATGCGCGGACGATGCTGCCCCGCACCGCCTGACCGGTACCGGCGTGCGCATGTGCGGGCGTCGCGAACCTGCGCCGGCCGCGACGGGCCACAATCCGCGCTGCACCCATGCATGGAACGGATGGTTACGGCGGTCGCCGTTCCGAAGCGGCGGTGTCGATGCCATCTTGTCCGCAGTTGAATAGGAGGCGCCATGAGCACCCTGACCGATACCACGCCCGCCCGCGTGATCCGCACGATCCGTGGCCGACCCACGTCCGATGGCGCCGGCGTCAAGCTGACCCGCGTGATCGGCGGTCCCGATCTGCCGGACCTGGATCCGTTCCTGCTGCTGGACGAATTCGGTACCGACAAGGCCGAGGATTACCTCGCCGGGTTCCCGGAGCATCCGCATCGCGGCTTCGAGACCGTTACGTACATGCTCGATGGCCGCATGCGCCATCGCGACAACCATGGCAACGAGGGCCTGCTGACGCCGGGCGCGGTGCAGTGGATGACCGCCGGCCGTGGCCTGGTTCATTCGGAAATGCCCGAGCAGGAGTCCGGCCGCATGCGCGGTTTCCAGCTGTGGGTGAACCTGCCTGCGCGCGAGAAGATGACCGCGCCGAAGTACCAGGAATTCGCGCCGGAGAAGATTCCGGTCGCGCATCCGGCCAAGGGCGTGGAAGTGAAGGTCATCGCCGGTACCGTCGGCGACACGCAGGGCCCGATCTCGCAGCCGGCCACCGATCCGGTGTATCTGGACATCGCGCTGCAGCCGGGACATGCGTGGGAGTACACGCTGCCGGTCGGGCACAACGCGTTCGCCTACGTGTTCGAAGGCGCGCTGACCGTGGGCGAGGGCGATGAGGCGCGTCCGCTGGATACCCACGAGATGGGCGTGCTGGGCGGTGGGGATACGCTGCAGGTGCGTGCCGGCAGTCAGCCTGCGCGGCTGATCCTGGTGGCGGGGCGTCCGCTGCGCGAGCCGGTGATGCGCCACGGTCCGTTCGTCATGAACACGCGGCAGGAGCTGATGCAGGCGTTCGTGGATTTCCAGGAAGGCCGGTTCTGAGGTGCCGGTGCGGGCTCGGCCCGCACCGGCATCACCGCGTCAGTTGCCCGCAGAGAGCAGCGCGCCCGTGGCACGCACGTCGAGTTGCTGCGCCAGCGAAATCAGCGACCCGAGTTCTTCCGGCGAACCCGCGTTGATCCAGACCTGCGCGTAGCGGTCGTCGTCGAACTCGACCACGGCGATGCGGCGCGACGCCATGGCGGGCGAGGTTTCCTGTCCGCCCAGGTTCGGCCGGTACCAGTACATCTCCTCGCCGGAGAACGTACTTTCCTCCTGGCGCAGGCGGCGCTCCAGGCTGATCCGGGGGTCGCGCGCCGTGAGCATCACGTTGAGTACCTGCCTGCCGTCGGTGGTGACCGCCTTGCACGTGATGAACGTGGTATCGATCCGCTGTTCCCAGGTCAGGCCGGCATTGGCCGGCAGGGTGGGGCAGGCGGGCGGCGACTGCGCCCACGCGGTGGCGGCAAAGAGGCTGAGGCCAACAGCAATCACGGTCTTCATGTCATCCCCTGGATCGAATGCCCGAGCGTGGGCAGTGCAGCGTCATCCGCACACCGCAGTGGGCCAAGCTGGCCCTGGCATCATCCCCTTGCATTCCGCGGTGCCGGCTGCCGTTTTCCCCCGGCAGTCGTCCCGACCTTAGCCCATGCTGCGTCGCAAAACAACGCGGTACGCGTGCGAACGGCGACCCCAGTCACATCGAACCTGCCGGCGCCCGGCCGTGCCGGGCACCGGACGCAGGGCTCAGTCGCGGTCGCGACCCAGCCAGCCGTAGAGCATGCCGCCGATCAGGCCGCCGAGGATCGGTGCCAGCCAGAACAGCCACAGCTGACCGACGGCGGCAGGGCCGGCAAACAGCGCCACCGCCGTGGAGCGGGCCGGGTTCACCGACGTGTTGGTGACCGGGATGCTGATCAGGTGGATCAGCGTCAGTGCCAGACCGATCGCGATCGGTGCGAAGCCGGTCGGTGCGCGACCGTGGGTCGACCCCATGATGACGATCAGGAAGAACGCCGTCAGCACCACCTCGGTCAGGAAGGCGGCCGCGACGGTGAAGCCACCGGGCGACATCGCGCCATAGCCATTGCTGGCGAACGCGCCGGCGGCATTCGGATCGACCGCGAACGCCGGACTTCCCTTGGCGATCTGCCACAGGATGAAGCCTGCGGCCAGGCCACCGACCACCTGCGCCACGATGTACGGCAGCAGATCCTTCGCCGGGAACCGCCCGCCCGCCCACAGGCCGATACTCACCGCGGGATTGAAATGACCACCCGAGACGTGGCCGAACGCGTAGGCGCCGGTCAGCACCGTCAGGCCGAACGCGAGCGATACGCCCAGCAGGCCGATGCCCAGCGGATTGCCGTCGCCACCGAAATTGGCCGCCAGCACCGCGCTGCCGCAGCCCCCCAACACCAGCCAGAAGGTCCCCAGGAACTCTGCCGCGAGCCTCTTCACCATACTCATGCCAGCCCCCATCGCTTTCGTGCGCCCCGTCACATGACGGTGCGCGCACGATAGCGGAAGCCCGGCGCGGCAGATGTTTGCTTTGCGTTACGGCGCACGCATCCGGGTGCTAATGAAGTAGATGTCACATTTAGGTGCCGACGGGCGGTGCGCTCAACGCTCCGGCAAGGGGATGAACTCGGTTTCGCCGGGCACGTGGCCGAATCGGCCTTCCTGCCAGTCCTGCTTGGCCTGTTCGATGCGCTCCTTGGAACTGGAGACGAAGTTCCACCAGAGATGTCGCGGCGCGTCCAGCGGCTCGCCGCCCAGCAGCATGCCCTTCACCGGCGTCTTCGCGCGCAGCACCGCACGGCTGCCGCGGTCGAACACCACCAGGTGCTTTTCGGGAATGTCGGCGCCATCCACCTGGGCCTCGCCTTCCAGAATGTAGAGCGCGCGCTCGACGTGGCCGCCATCGATTTCCAGTTCGGCGTCCGGCTGCAGGTCGACCGCGACATTGAACGTGCCGCTGAACACCTTCACCGGCGATTCCTCGCCGTACGCACGGCCGGCGATCACGCGCAGGCGCGCACCGGCGCGCTCGATCAGCGGCAAGGTCGCCGCGGTGTGATGGTGGAACTCGGGGGCGACTTCCTCGGCGGACTTCGGCAGCGCCACCCAGGTCTGCATGCCGTGCACGTCGTGGCGGCCGGCGCGCACGTCGCCGGGGGTGCGCTCGGAGTGTGCGATGCCGCGGCCCGCGGTCATCCAGTTGACGTCGCCGGGCGTGATCACCTGTTCCGAGCCCAGCGTGTCCTTGTGGTGGATGGCGCCGGACCAGAGGTAGGTCACCGTGGCCAGGCCGATGTGCGGGTGCGGGCGCACGTCGATGCCACGCCCGGGTTCGAACACCGCCGGGCCCATGTGGTCGACGAACACGAACGGTCCCACGCTGCGGGCCTGCAGGCTGGGGACGGCGCGGCGGACGTTGAAGCCGCCGCCAAGGTCGTGCACACGGGGCGCGATGAGGGTGGTCATGACGGATCCTCGGATGGGTGCGTGCAGCATCGCACGGCATGTCGGGCGGCCGGTCCACGATACGGAAACGATCCGTTGCGCCGCATCCCCCATCGTGGGCGGAGGCGGCGCGTGTCAGCCGCGCCGCGATGCCAGCCGGTCGGCCAGCCGCGTCGGCTCGGGCAGGCGGTAGCCGCGCAGCGTGCGCAATACCCAGTCCAGCGCGCCCTGCATCGAGACGCGATGACCGGGCGACACGATCAGCGGATTGCAGCGCGGCTTGCTGCGCAGCACCCAGCCGATGTGGTCGCCGCGATGGATCAGCGACATGCGTTCGCCTGCGAGGGCGCCAAGTGTTTCGTGCTTACCGCACAGCACGTTCTTCGCCACGCCGATGCTGGGTAGGCCGGTGACCACGCCGAAGTGCGCCGCGATGCCGAGCCGGCGCGGATGGGCGATGCCCTGGCCGTCGATGAAGGCGAGGTCGGGCGCATGCGGCAGACGGCCCAGCGCGACGACCAGCGCAGGCAGTTCGCGGAAACTGAGCAGACCGGGCACGTACGGCATGGAGGTCGGCATCCGCACGACGTCGGAGGCTATCGGTTGCAGCGTGTCGGCCGCCAGCAGCACGGCGGCCGCACGGGTGGTGGCGCCTTCGTCCTCGAAGCCGACATCGAAACCCGCGAGCCAGCGTGGCGTGTCCGGCACGTCGTCGCGCAGCGAGACCTCGGTCGCCAGCCGTTCCTGCAGCCGGCGGGCATCCGCGATGCTGCCGTCCCAGTCGCCAAACATCGCGCTCACGGATTCGGGGAGGCGCCGTAGCGCCCGACCTCCAGCGTTGCGCGGCCGTCGCCGCCGATGCGGACGATGGACAGGCGGTCGTATTCGCTGTCGTCCATCGGCGCCGCCGTGCAGCTACAAAGCGCCGCCACCAGGTCGGGCACGGTGTTGCTGTGGCCGACGACGAGCACCGTGCCGCCCTTGTGCGCCTGTTTCCATTGCGCGGCGATCTCGCTGGCCGGGCCTCGCGCGTAGTACGCCGTGACCGGCAGCGTATGTGCGTCGGCGCTGGGTTGCGCGGTTTGCTGCGTACGGCGGTATTCGGTGGCGTACGCGGCCACCAGCGGCGCATCGCGCAGGCGCTCGGCCAGTGCAGCGGCACGCGCTTGCCCGAGGGCGGAGAGACTGGGATTCTCGGGGTCGTCGGTCGCCTTCTCCGCATGGCGGACCACGACGAAGGTCAAGGGCGCAGACGCATCGCGCGAAGGTACGGTGCTGCAGGCGGCTGCCAGCGAGGCCAGCAGCAGCGCGAAAGGAAAGCGGAACCGGTGCGGCAGGCGCATGGTGATCCTGGTGGCGGAGGGACGGGAGCCGAGCGTGCAACGGCCGCCATGGCGGCGCAAGCAGCGTCCTCACGGGACTGCCGCTACGATAGGACCGGACACGTGAAGAAGGGGACACCATGCGCAAGTGGCTGCGCCGACTGGGGATCGCGCTGCTGGTGCTGGTGGTGGCCTCCGGCGTGGCGCTGTACAGCTACGGCCGGTTCGCCGAAGGCGCACGGGGGGCTGCATCGCAGTCGCTGCCCACCGCCGCCGACGCCACCGCGCTCGACCGCGCCGTTGCGCCGCTGCTGCGCGAACGCGGCAGACAGAGTGGCATGGCGCTGCTGTCGGACAACCTGGATGCCTTCACGGTTCGCGCCGCCACCGCACGCGCTGCCGGTCGCAGCCTGGACCTGCAGTACTACATCTGGAACCACGATTTCACCGGCAACCTGCTGAGCTACGAAGTCCTGCGCGCTGCCGATCGTGGTGTGCGGGTCCGCCTGCTGCTGGACGACATGACCGCGCACGGCAAGGACTCGCACCTGGCCGCGCTGGACGCGCACGCGAACATCGAGGTGCGACTGTTCAATCCGTCGCGCAGCCGTGCCGGCGTGCTCGGCCGCGCAACGGAAATGCTGCTGCGGCCGATGGCGATGAACCGCCGCATGCACAACAAGGCCTGGATCGCCGACGGCCGCGTGGCGGTGGTCGGCGGACGCAATGTCGGCGACGAGTACTTCGATGCCGCCGCGCAGACCAACTTCATGGACCTGGATGCCGTGCTGCTCGGGCCGGCCGTCGCGCAGACGGCGACGATCTTCGACGACTTCTGGAACAGCGCCTCGGTGATTCCGTTATCGGCCCTGTCGACGGCGGAAGCGGGCGCACTGGAAAGGCTGCGCGAGAACGGCGACGCCGGTTACCGGTCCACGCAGGCGGCGGACTACGTCGCACGGCTGCGCAGCACGCCCGGCGTACGCGCGCTGGTCGGCGGCAATGCGCTGCACTGGCTGGACGAGGTGGGCGTGTACTCCGATCCGGCCGCCAAGGGCCAGGGCGAAGGGCAGGCACAGTGGCTGGTGCATCGGCTGGGCAAGGCCATGGGCGAAGCGAAGCGCGAACTGCGGGTGATCTCGCCGTACTTCGTGCCCGGCGACGAGGGCACGCGCTGGCTGGTCGGCAAGCGGGCGGAAGGCGTCGACGTCAGCGTGCTGACCAACTCGCTGGCGGCCAACGACGTGATGGCCGTGCATGGGGGCTACGCGCCGTACCGCGTGCGGCTGCTGCAGGGTGGCGTGGAGCTGTTCGAACTCATGCCGCACGGCAAGCAGGACAGCAGCCTGTTCGGCTCCAGCGGCGCCAGCCTGCACACCAAGGCGTTCGCCGTGGATGGCGAAGCGGGCTTCATCGGCTCGTTCAACCTCGATCCGCGCTCGGTGAACCTCAACACCGAGATGGGCATCCTGTTCCGTGATCGCAGCGCGGCCGCCGCCCTGTTGCGCAGCTACGAGGCGAAGATCGCCGTCGACCGGAGTTACCGCGTGCGGCTGCAGGATGGCGCCCTGCGCTGGGAGGACGCATCGCAACAGCCACCGCGCATCTGGGACCGCGAGCCGGAAGCCAGCGTCTGGCGCCGGTGGACCGCGCGTGCGATCGGCTGGCTGCCGGTCGAATCGCAGTTGTAGCGCTCAGGCCTCGCGCAGCGAGGCGT
Organism: Pseudoxanthomonas sp. PXM01; assembly: GCF_014851815.1. GTDB lineage: Bacteria > Pseudomonadota > Gammaproteobacteria > Xanthomonadales > Xanthomonadaceae > Pseudoxanthomonas_A. Next base: position 149,137 of record NZ_JACVAJ010000002.1, on the reverse strand, counting down.
CGCGCATCAGCCGTTCGAATACGCGGAACACCTCGGCATCGACCTTTTCGTCCTGCTCTGCATGCAGGATGCGCATCGCCGTCTCGTGCGCGCGTCCTTCGGCATAGGGGCGACGTGTCGTCATCGCATCGTAGCTGTCGGCCACCCGCAGGATGCGGGCCCCCAGCGGGATCGCCGCGCCGGTCAGCCCGTCGGGGTAGCCGCTGCCGTCGATGGCTTCGTGATGATGGCGGATCAGGGCGGCGACGGCGATGGCATGGCGATGCCCGCTGGCCAGGAAGATCCGTTCTCCGAGTTCGCTGTGCGCCTGGATCGATGGCCAGTCCTCGTCGGCCACCGGCCCCGTGTGCAACAGCACACGGTCGGGTACGCCGATCTTGCCGACGTCGTGGAAATAGGCGGCCAGCTCGAGTTGTTCCAGCTGGTCTGCGTCCAGGTCGAAGCACTGGCCCAATGCCCTTGCGATGCGGCCGGTGCGGTCGCAGTGCCCCCGCGTGTATGCATCGCGCACTTCGATGGCCAGGGCCAGCGACTCCAGGGAACAGGCGATATCGCTGAAATCCGGTGCGGGGTCGAAGGTCATGGGCAATCTCGACGGAGGAGGGGCAGGGACGTGCACATGTTCAACCCGGCGCCAGCGTGGTCAGCAACGCCTTGGCCGCGTTGAAGCGATCGGGCGCGTCCGGCAACGGCACCTTGATGCGCAGCTTGTCGGGACCGTCCATGGTGTAGAGCTTCGGCTGCTTCTGGATCAGCTGGATCACCGCCATCGGGTCGATCTTCGGCTTGGCCTCGAACACGATGCGGCCGCCATGCTCACCGAGCTCCAGCTTGCGGATGCCCATATCGTTGGCCGCCAGCTTCAGTTCGGCCGTGGCGAACAGGTACTTGGCCGGATCCGGCAGCAGGCCGAAGCGGTCGATCATCTCCACCTGCAGGTCGCGCAGTTCCTCCTTGTCACGCGCGCTGCTGATGCGCTTGTACAGCGTCAGGCGCGTGTGCACGTCCGGCAGGTAATCGTCGGGGATCAGCGACGGGACGTTCAGTTCGACCTCGGCACCACGACGCTCCTGGCCCAGATCGACGTCCGGCAGGTGGCCGGCCTTGATCGACCGCACCGCGCGTTCCAGCAGTTCGGTGTACAGGCTGAAACCGACCTCGGCCATCTGCCCGCTCTGGTCTTCGCCGAGCAGTTCGCCGGCGCCACGGATTTCCAGGTCGTGCGTGGCGAGGGTGAAGCCCGCGCCCAGCTCGTCCATCGACGCGATCGCCTCCAGCCGGCGCTGCGCATCGGCGGTGATGCTGCGCTTGTCCGGCACGACGAGATACGCATAGGAGCGGTGATGCGAACGGCCGACGCGGCCACGCAGCTGGTGCAGCTGCGCCAGGCCGAACTTGTCGGCGCGGTTCATGATGATGGTGTTGGCGTTGGGGATGTCGATGCCCGACTCGATGATGGTCGTGCACAGCAACACGTTGAAACGCTGCTTCTGGAAATCCAACATCACCTGTTCCAGCTCGCGCTCGGGCATCTGCCCATGCGCCACGCCGATGCGTGCCTCCGGCACCAGCTCCTGCAGCTCGCGCTGCATGCGGCCGATGCTCTCCACGTCGTTGTGCAGGAAGTACACCTGGCCACCGCGCGACAGTTCGCGCTGGAAGGCTTCCTTCAGCAACGCCGCATCCCACGGCGTGACGAAGGTCTGCACCGCCATGCGATTGGCCGGTGGCGTGGCGATGATGGACAGGTCGCGCAGGCCGGCCATCGCCATGTTGAGCGTGCGCGGGATCGGCGTGGCGGTCAGCGTCAGCAGGTGCACGTTGGCGCGCAGCGCCTTCAGCGCTTCCTTCTGGCGCACGCCGAAGCGCTGCTCCTCGTCCACGATCACCAGGCCCAGGTCCTTGAACTTCACGTCCGGCTGCAGCAGGCGGTGCGTGCCGACGATGACGTCCAGCTTGCCTTCGGCCAGCTTCTCCAGCTCCGCCTTGATCTCCTTGGCGGTCTTGAAGCGCGACAGCACCTCGACCTTCAACGGCCAGTCGGCGAAGCGGTCGCGGAAGTTGCGGTAGTGCTGCTCGGCCAGCAGCGTGGTGGGCACCAGCACGGCCACCTGCTTGCCGGCGCTGGCGGCGGCGAAGGCGGCGCGCACGGCGACCTCGGTCTTGCCGAAGCCGACGTCGCCGCAGACCACGCGGTCCATCGGCTGGCTGCTGGCAAGGTCGCGGATCACCGACTCGATCGCATGGTGCTGGTCGGGCGTCTCCTCGAACGGGAAACCCGCGGCGAACGGTTCGTACATCGCGCGATCCAGGTGCAGCGCCAGGCCGGCGCGGGCCTGGCGGCGCGCCTGGATCTCCAGCAGCTCGGCGGCGACGTCGCGGACCTTCTCGGCGGCCTTCTTCTTGGCCTTCGCCCAGGCTTCACCGCCGAGCGAATGCAACGGTGCCGTTTCCACCGACGCGCCGGAGTAACGGCTGATCAGGTGCAGTTGCGCGACCGGTACGTACAGGCGGTCGCCCTTGGCGTACTCGATCTCGAGGAACTCGCCGGGCATGCCGCCCACGTCCATCGCGATCAGGCCACGGTAGCGGCCGACGCCGTGGTCCTCATGGACGATGGGCGCGCCTTCGGTCAGTTCGCCGAGGTCGCGGATGATGGCTTCCGGCTCGCGGCCGGTGCGCTTGCGCCGGTGCGCCTGCGTGGCGCGCTCGGGGAACAGCTGGCGCTCGGTCAGCACCGCGATGCGCGGATCGTCCAGTGCGAAGCCGTCGGCCAGCGGGGCGACGGCGATCGCGAAGCGTTCGCCGCCTGCGCGGAACGTGCCGAAGTCGGTGGCCACCGCGGGCTTCAGTTCGGCCGCCTGCAGCACTTCCAGCAACGCCTCGCGACGGCCGGGCGAGTCGGCAGCGATCAGCACGCGGCCCGGGTAGTGGCCGAGGAACGACTTCAGTGCGTCGCCGGCAGGCGCGTCCTTCGCCGCCACCGGCAGCGGCGGCAGGGGTTGTTCGCCCAGCGGCAGCGCATCGGCGTGCCGGCTGTGCTGCGCGCCGCAGACCTCGATGCGTGCGCGCTGGTTGAGCTGTTCGCGCAGACCATCCGGCGACAGGTAGAGCTCGTCCGGCGGCAGCAGCGGACGCTCGATGTCGTGGCGTCGTTGCTCGTAGCGGTTGCGGGTCTGCGCCCAGAACGCTTCGGCGGCCTCGCCGAAGCCGTCGGTCAGCAGCGGCAGCGCGCTTTGCCGGAGGTAGTCGAACAGCGTCGAGGTCTGGTCGAAGAACAGCGGCAGGTAGTACTCCACGCCGGCCGGCGCCAGTCCGGATTTCAGGTCCTGGTACAGCGCGCTGCGGCGCGTATCGACATCGAAGCGGTCGCGCAGCAGGGTCATCGCGCGCTCGACGGCCCGTTCGTCCAGCGGGACTTCGCGGCCGGGCAGCAGTTGCACGGCATCGGTCCTGTCGAGCGAGCGCTGGCTTTCCGGATCGAAGTGGCGGATCGAGTCGATGGTGTCGTCCAGCAGCTCGATGCGCAGCGGCGCGTCCGCGCCCATCGGATAGACGTCGAGCAGGCCGCCACGCACGGCGAAGTCGCCCGGGTCCAGTACCTGCGGCACATGGCGGTAACTGGCGGCCTCCAGCCGGCGCTTCTCGGCATCGAAATCCAGCCGCTGGCCGACCCGGTAGTCGAAGCTGCCGCCGACGATGTGGCGCAGCGGAGACAGCCGCTGCATCAGCGTCTGCACCGGCACGATCACGATGCCGCGCGCCAGCGTGGGCAGGCGGTGCAGGGCGGCCAGGCGCTGCGAGACGATGTCCGGGTGCGGGCTGAACTGGTCGTAGGGCAGCGTTTCCCAATCCGGGAATGGCACGACCGGCAGATCGTCCGCAGGGCCGAGCAGCGTATGCAGGTCGGCTTCGAGCTGGTGCGCTTCATGGTTGTCGCGGGCGACCACCAGCAGCGGGCCGTCATGCGCCTGCGCGGCGGCGGCGATCGACCACGCCAGCGCGGTCGGCGAGGCGGGGGCACGCCACCAGGCACGGGACTGGCCGCCTCGGGGCAGCGGGGGAACGGGCGGGGAGCTTTTCTTGGTGTCGGTCATGGGCGCACAAAACAACGGCAGCGCCGGACACCATGGGGTGCCCAGCGCGAAGGGACGCGCAGTTTACCAAGCGGGCCAGCGCGGGCCCGTCACGACCCGGAACGGATCATTCCGCGGTCAGCGGATCGATCACGTCGGCGACAAGGGAAATGCGGTCGACAGGAAAGCCGCCGCGGCGCGAATGCTCGAGCACGAGATCCTCGCTCGGCGCGCGGTACACGCAGTAGATCCGGTCGTCGGTGACGTAGCTGTGCTCCCATTGCACCTGCGGACCCAGCTCGTTCAGTACGCGGCACGAGGTCTGTGAAACGGCCTTCAGTTCGGCCGGCGTCATCAGGCCGGCGCCCTGGACATCGCGTTCGATCACGTATCGGGGCATGACGGCCTCCGCTGGCGTGGCGACAGCCACGGCCTTACCCGGGAAGACGAGGGAAGTGGCCGCAGCGGGCCGACCGCCGGTCGGCAGTGCTCAGGGACCTTCGTTCAGATCCAGCACCACGCGGACCAGGCCCGAGCCGTCGTTCTCGCGCACGCGCTTGAACCCCAGCGACTGCGCCAGCGCCAGCATCGGCTGGTTGGTGTCGAGCACGTCGCCGTACAGGCGGTCGAGCTTCTTCGAGCGAGCCCACTTGGCCAGCTTGCGCATCAGGTGGCGGCCCAGGCCCTGGCCGGCGATGAAGTGGCTGACCAGGATCGCGAACTCCGCGTCGCGGGTCCGCGGCACCAGGGCGGCGCGCGCCACCGCCCCCACCAGCGCCTCGCCCGGCGGCAAGGCTTCGGCCGCGACCAGGGCGAACTCGCTGTTGGGGTCGGGATGGGTCAGGCGCTGCGCCATTTCAGGCGTCAGTTCCTTCAGCGCGTACATGAAGCGGTGACGGATCTCTTCCGGTCCCAGCAGGCCGAACGCGCCCTGGATGGGGCCGGCGTCTTCGGGACGGATCGGGCGGATCAGCAGTTCGCGCCCGCTGGGCAGGCGGAAGTGTTCATGCCAGGGCGGGAGGCGTTTCGGCGCGGTCATGGCGTGATGCTCGCATGAAATCCGGAGGCGCGGCGAGAGCGGTGAAGGACCGGGTTCAGGCGCCGTGGCGTTTGCCGCGCAGGCGAGAGACCAGCGTGACGACGGCGACGATCACTGCGCCCGTGAGCACGCCAACGGCGGCATTGAACAGGCTGCCCCACAGCCAGCCGAGCTCGCCTTCCGCATACGGCTGGATGAAGTGGTGCAGCGCCGGGATGCTGTGGACGAGGATGCCGCCGCCGACCAGGAACATCGCGGCGGTGCCGGCGATCGACAGGAACTTCATCAGGTAGGGCGCGCTGTAGAGGATGCCGCGGCCGAAGGCACGCTTGAACCGCGCCCAGCCGCTGTCGCGCTTGTCCGCCGCCAATGCCAGGCCGGCGTCGTCCAGCTTCACGATGCCACCGACCAGGCCGTAGACGCCCACGGTCATGATCGCGGAGATGGCCAGCAGCGTGAGCACCTGCTCGATGAAGGTACGACCCGCCAATGTGCCCAGCGAGATGACGATGATCTCGGCCGAGAGAATGAAGTCGGTGCGGATCGCGCCCCGCACCTTGTCCTTCTCGAACGCGACCATGTCGACGTTCTCGTCCTGGATCGCGGCCACGCGCTCGGCGTGGCGCTGGTCGTCCTCGCCCTTGTGCAGGAACTTGTGCGCCAGCTTCTCCACGCCCTCGAAGCAGAGGAACGCGCCACCCAGCATCATCAGCGGCGTCACCAGCGGGACGTTGTACCCCTTGCCGTGCAGCCAGGTCTCCAGCGCGCTGATCGCCAGTGCAGCCGGTACCAGGATGGCCTTGTTGACCACCGAGCCCTTCGCCACCGCCCACACCACCGGCAGTTCGCGGTCGGCTTTCACGCCGGTGACCTGCTGCGCGTTCAGCGCGAGGTCGTCGCCCAGCACGCCGGCCGTCTTCTTCGCCGCCACCTTGGTCATCACCGACACGTCGTCCAGCAGGGTGGCGATGTCGTCGATCAGGGCGAACAGGCTGGATCCGGCCATGGAAAGGGGGCTGTCGAAGGGAGGAGAGCGCGATTCTCGCACAGCGCCCGACGGCGCCGCGTCGTTGTCGCGAAGGGGGTCAGACGGGGTCCCGCAACCAGTCCAGGCGATGGCTGGCGCCGGTTTCGCCCAAAGTGGAGGCCAGCACCGGCAGCACCGGCGCCAGCGCCTGGTCGAGCTGCCAGGGTGGGTTGATCACCAGCATGCCGCTGCCGTTGAGCCGCAGCGGGGAGTCGTCCGGGCGCACCTGCAGTTCGGCGACAAAGGCGCCCTTCGACGGCAGCGCCGCGGCCTTGCGGAAGAACGGCAGCAGGCTGCGTCGCTGCTTGATGGGGTACCACACCACGTAGGTCGCGGCCGGCCACCGTTCCAGCGCATCGCGCAGCGACGCCAGGATCTGCGGGTACTCGGCATCCTGCACCTCGTAGGGCGGATCGATCAGTACGATGCCGCGGGCAATGCGCTGTTCGCCCACGCGCGGCGGAAGCAGCGCCTTCATCGCGGCGTAGCCATCGCGGGCATGCACGACGACGCGGTCGTCGTCGGCGAACACCTCGCGCAGCGCCTGCGCTTCATCGGGTTGCAGCTCGCATGCCGCCAGCCGGTCGTGCGATCGCAACGCCTGCGCGACCAGCAGGGGTGAGCCGGGATAGGTGATCAGGGCGCCGACCGGGTTGTTGGCCACCACCGCGCGCAGGTAGCGCTCGGCCGGGTCGGGCAACCGGGCGGCCCCCATCAGCTTGAACACACCGCCGGCGGCTTCCGAGGTCTTGCGGCTTTCCGCGCCGCCCAGCATGTAGCGGCCGCGCCCGGCGTGGGTGTCGAGCACGAAGAACGGCGCGTCCTTGCGCTTCAGTGCATCGATGCAGGCCAGCACGACGATGTGCTTGAGGACGTCGGCATGGTTGCCGGCGTGGTAGGCATGGCGGTAATTCATGGCGCGCAGCATATATGCTTGCGCCATGCCCCGTGTACTGATTGCCGAAGACGAAACCGCCATCGCCGACGCCGTGCTGTATGCGCTGCGCAGCGAGGGCATCGAGGCCGACCACTGTCTGCTGGCGCGCGAGGTCGCGCCGCGCGTGCGTGCCGGTGGCGTCGATGTGGTGGTGCTGGACGTGGGCCTGCCGGATGCCAGCGGCTTCGATGTCTGCCGCGAACTGCGCGGCTTCAGTGACGTGCCGGTGATTTTCCTGACCGCGCGCAACGACGAGATCGACCGTGTGCTCGGGCTGGAACTGGGCGCGGATGATTACGTCACCAAACCCTTTTCGCCCCGTGAGCTGGTGGCCCGCGTGCGCGCGCGTCTGCGGCGCTCCGTTGCGCCCAAGGCGGACGCCGGGGCATCGCTGGAGCGCGGCGCCTTCGCCGTCGATCGCGACGGTCACCGCATCCGCTTCCGCGACCAGTTGCTCGATCTGACCCGTTACGAATACGCGCTGCTGGACGCCCTGCTGCAGCGTCCCGGCGCGATCCTCAGCCGCGCGCAACTGATGGACCGTGGCTGGGATAGCGACGCCGACAGTGCCGACCGCACCGTCGACACCCACGTGAAGACCCTGCGCGCCAAGCTGCGCGCCGCCGGTGCCGACCCCGACCCGATCCGCACGCACCGCGGACTGGGCTACGCCATCGAGACCTGATATGCGGCTCGGGCTGAAGCTCGTCCTCGGCTTCTTCCTGATCGTCGGCATCGCCGCGTTCTTCGTGATGCGCGTGTTCGTCAACGAAGTGAAGCCCGGCGTCCGTCAGGCGATGGAGTCCACGCTGGTCGACGCGGCCAACATGCTGGCCGAGATGGCCGCCGACGACCTCAAGTCCGGCCGCATCGCCGATGGCGTGTTCGCCGGCAATGTGGCGGAGGCGCAGCAGCGGGATCCCAAGGCTTGGGTGTGGCGTTTCCAGAAGCGCAGCGTCGACTACCGCGTGACCGTGACCGATGCGAAAGGTACGGTGGTGTTCGATTCGCAGGGTCGCGACGTCGGCCGGGACAACTCGCGCTGGAACGACGTCTACCGCACGCTGCGCGGCGAGTACGGCGCACGCTCCAGCGCCGAAGTGCCCGGCGACAAGACCAACACGGTGATGCACGTGGCCGCGCCGATCTACGACCCCGCCGACCGCACACGATTGATCGGCGTGCTGACGCTGTCGCAGCCGAACCGCAGCATCGAGCCCTTCATCGTCGCCAGCCAGCGCAGCATCCTGCTGCGTGGCGCCTGGCTGATCGGCATCTCCGCACTGATCGGGGTGTTGATGACGTGGTGGCTGATGCGCGGCATCGGCGGCCTGAACCGCTATGCGCAGGCGGTCAGCGCGGGCGAACCGGTGCCGCCGCCGCGCCCGCGCACCGACGAGATCGGCGACCTCGGGCGTGCACTGGAAACGATGCGCCGCAAGCTGGAAGGCAAGGCCTACGTCGAGCAGTACGTGCAGTCGCTGACCCACGAGATGAAGTCGCCGCTGGCCGCCATCCGCGGAGCCGCGGAGCTGCTGCAGGAGCCGTTGCCGGAGGCCGAGCGCCAGCGCTTCGCACGCAACATCCAGACCCAGGAGCAGCGGCTGACCGAGACCATCGACAAGCTGCTGGCCCTGGCCGAGGTGGAGCAGCACGGCTGGCTTCAGCGGCGCGAGCGCATCGATGTCGCGTCACTGGCCGATGAGGTGGTGCGCGACCTCGACGCGAAGCTGACGCCGCAGGGGGTGATGGTCGAGCGCCTGCCGCAGGCGGGTAGCTGGGCGGTGGAGGGCGATGCCTTCCTGTTGCGTCGCGCGCTGGCCAACCTGCTCGACAACGCCATCGCGTTCTCGCCAGCGGGCGGCAAGGTGGAACTGGCCATCGACGCGTCGGACGGGGAGGTCCGCTTCATCGTGCGGGACCGCGGTCCCGGCGTACCCGACTACGCGCAGGAGCGCGTATTCGAGCGTTTCTACTCGCTGCCACGGCCCGACGGTGGTCCGCGCAGCTCCGGCCTGGGCCTGCCGTTCGTGCGTGAGGTCATGCGATTGCATGGTGGCGAAGCCTCCCTAGGTAATCGCCCCGAGGGTGGCGCGGAAGCGGTGCTGTCGCTGCCCAGGGTGTAGCGCAAGCTCGAATCGTCATCCCGGCCTTCGCCCGAACGACGGGGCGCACTTCACACAGCCTTCAAACACGCTTCCTGCCCGTTGCACCGACGGGCTGGACGATGCACCGCGTATCCAACCGGGGCATCGACATGAAGTCATTGAAGTTGCTGTTGCGCTTTCTCACCGTCGGCGGGCTGGTCCTGCTGTTGCTCATCCCGCTGATGATGATCCGCGGCACCATCCAGGAGCGCGAGGCGTACCGCCAGCAGGCGGTCGATCGCGTGGTCCAGGGCACGGCCGGCAAGCAGCGGCTCACGGGTCCCATCCGCGTCGTGCCATGGTCGGAGACCCGCCGTTCCGAGTGGATCGACGACAAGGGCGTCAAGCGCCAGCGCGAGGACAAGACCAGCGGCCATCTGCTGCAGATGCCCAAGACCCTGCAGGTCGCGGGCCACATGGCGCCTTCCGAACGTAGCGTGGGCCTGTACAAGGTCCGGGTGTACGAATGGCATGCGGACCTCGACGCCACGTTCGAACCCTCGTTGCCAGGGCCGTCGGCCACTGGCGCGGAACGCCAGTACGGCACGCCGTATCTCGTGTTCGGCATTTCCGACGTGCGCGGTGTCGCCGGCACGCCGGAGCTGAAGGTCGATGGCGCGACGCTTCCGCTGAAGTCCGGTACCGGCTACCTGGGTGCCCGCCTGGATGGCATCCATGCCGAGTTGCCTGCCGTCGCAGCAGGCCGTGCGGCGGGCCAGCAGGTGAAGATGAAGCTGCTGCTCAAGGGCACCGAGGCGCTGTCCGTCGTGCCGCTGGGCGACAACAACGACATCCGGATCAAGTCCTCGTGGCCGCATCCGAAGTTCGAGGGCTATTCCCCCACCAGCGACGTCGGTGGTTCGGGTTTCAATGCCACCTGGAAGATCTCCTCGCTGGCCAGCAATGCGCAGAAGCAGTTGCGGGGCGAGGACGGTGGGGCGTCGCAGTCGGACCGCATCGTCGAAGGCCGCGTGCTGGCCGCGCCGTTGAACGGTGGCGTGGATGCGCTGCACGTCGGTCTGGTCGACCCCATCGACGTCTACACGCAGGCCGATCGCGCCAGCAAGTACGGCATCCTGTTCGTGGTGCTGACCTTCGTCGGCTTCGCCCTGTTCGAACTGATCAAGCGCTTGCCGATCCACCCGCTGCAGTACCTGCTGGTGGGCCTGGCGCTGGCGATCTTCTTCCTGTTGCTGCTCAGCCTGTCCGAGCACATCGCCTTCTGGCTGGCCTACCTCGTCTCGGCCGTCGCGTGCATCGGGCTGCAGTTCGTCTACCTGTCCGGTGTGCTGAGAAGCTGGATACGGGCGGCCGGCTTCGCCACGATGCTGACGATGCTGTATGGCGTGCTCTACGGCCTGCTAGTGTCCGAGGACAATGCACTGCTGATGGGCTCGCTGCTGCTATTCGGCATCCTGGCCGCGATCATGTGGGTCACCCGCAAGGTGGACTGGTATGCGCTCGGCACGGAACTGCGCTGAGCCATGCGTCCGGCATCGCGCCGATCGTCCTGGAAGGCCGCGCTTGCGGCCTTCCTGCTCGTACTTGCCGCGGGGTGGGCGATGAACCGTGCACGCATCTACCATCGCGCGCAGCAGGTGCTGCCGTCGGTGATCGAGACATCCGGCATGCAGCGCTTCGCGATGTCGCAGGGACAGCTGGAATGCATGCTGTTGAGCCTGCTGGTGCGATGCGAAACGCATGGCGCGGTGGTGCTGCAACTGTCCGACGATGCGGCGGACGCCATCCGGCGCGATGGCCTGGCCTACTTCGAAGGGGCAACGGTCGCGCGCGGCGCGCTGTCCCGGCGAGGCCCGGCCCGCTACGCCGCGTGGCGGCGTTCGCCATTGCCGGAGGAATGGGGACGGGCTGAAGCGGCCCCCGGCCTGTGGCCCGGCGTGGGGCATGTGGACGTGGGGGCCGGCATGGGCCGTCGCCTGTCCAAGGCATGGCAGGATGGCGCCTACTACACGCAGGAGCGCGCGGGTGGTGCCTGGCTCGTGGTGCTGCCGGACGAGCGGTTGGTGGTCTACAGCTGGTGGGACTAGGCGGAGCAGGGAGCGGCCTTCGTTGAGTGCACTTCTCACCGCACTGTCGATCCTGTGGGTGCCGTTCTCCCTGTTCGCGGTCGCTGCCGCGCTGTTGGGGTTCCTCTGTCGCCCCCTGTTCCTGCCGATGCTCGCTGCCGCAAGCCTTGCGATGTTCTGGGTCTGCAAGGCATTCGCGACGGGTGAACGTTTCGCTCCACTGTTCGTCCTGCCCCTGGTGGTGGCGCACCTGTCGGCCACGCTCGCCAGTGTGTGGCTGCGGAGGGCGATGGCGGAAGGATTTCGCCGGGAAGGGGCCGCAATGTAGGAACGTCGTGATGCATGCGCGGACGCCTGTACGGCATAAGCACATGAGTGCTGGTTATCAGTCCAAAGGTATGAGTACCACGGAGGCGTAGGGTGCGACGCGTAAGCTCGCGATGATCTCTTCCCGGAGCTTGCGCATGCGTGTCCTATTCCGTCTTCTGGCCCTCGGTTTCGCTTGCCTGGCCACGCCCGTGTTCGCCGCCGATGTCGCCGCCCCCCGCATCACCGTCATCTACGACGCCTTCGGCGACGATCCCGCGCTGGAGAAGGACTGGGGCTTCGCCGCGCTGGTGGAGGCCGGCGGCAAGCGCATCCTGTTCGACACCGGCAACGATGCGGCGATCTTCGCGCGCAACGTCAAGGCGAAAGGCATCGACCTGTCGCGGCTGGATGCGGTGGTGATGTCGCATCGCCACGCCGACCACATGGCCGGCCTGGTCGAGGTGCTGAAGGTCAATCCGCAGGTGCCGGTCTACGCGCCGCAGGAAGGCTTCGGCATCTACGGCTCGTCGCTGCCGTCCGGCTTCTACCGCAAGGACGCCTCGTTGCCCGCACGCATGCGTTACTACGACGGCGAACCGGCCGAACGCCTGCAGTTCGGTCGCGCCTGGCCCACGGGCAACTTCAAGCCGCTGGCCGACACCACCGAGATCGCGCCGGGCGTGTGGACGATCGCCGCCGTCTCCGATGCGCCGGGGACGCGCGAACTGCGCGAGTTGTCGCTGGCCATCCGGACCGACAAGGGCCTGGTGCTCGTGGTCGGCTGCTCGCACCCGGGCATCGCGCACATCGTCGATGCGGCCGCCAAGCTCGATCCGCAGATCCATCTGGTGATCGGCGGCTTCCACTTCGTCAACGCCGACGATACCGCCATTGCCGGCCTCGTCGATGCCTTGAAGGCGCACCGCATCCAGTACATCGCGCCCGGCCACTGCACCGGCGAACCGACGTTCGCCGCGCTGCTGAAGGCGTTCGGCGACCGCTACCTGTACGCCGGTGTCGGCGCCGTGCTGGATTTCGGCAAGGACGGCGTGGCCTCGCGCCCGCGCGGCGTGGACCTAGGCAATGCCGACCGGGTGCATTACCGGCTGCTGGCGCAGGATGGCGAGCACGCGCACCGGCACGTGGCGCACGCACACTAGGCCAGCGCCCATGCCGCTACACTGGCGGCATGACTGCCGGTTACACCATCGGCCTGTATCGCGGGCCAGAAATCACACCGTGGCTGGACGACGTCGCGCGCCTGCGCGTGGCGGTGTTCCGCGACTGGCCCTATCTGTACGAAGGCGACCTCGACTTCGAACGCGATTATCTCGACGCCTATGCACGCTCGGCCGAAAGCGTGTTCGTGCTGGCGATGGATGCGGGGCAGGTGGTCGGCGCGTCCACCGGCCTGCCGTTGGCGGACGACACCGAGGCCTTCCGCCAGCCGTTCGTGGACAGCGGCATGGACCCGGAGGACATCTTCTACTTCGGCGAATCCGTGCTGCTGCCGGCTTACCGCGGCAACGGCATCGGCCATGCCTTCTTCGATCATCGCGAAGCGCATGCGCGTGCGCTGGGTCGGTTCGGCTGGACGGCGTTCTGCGCGGTGGATCGTGAACCCGGCGACCCGCGTTGGCCCGACGGACACCGCGGCAACGACGTGTTCTGGGACAAGCGCGGCTATACGCGCCAGCCCGGCATGACGATGCGGTTGGCCTGGAACGAAATCGGCCGGGGCGAAGTCGACCACGCGTTGACCTTCTGGCTGCGCGGCCTGGAGCCGATGCGATGAAGGTCGCGGTTGCCAAGTACGCCATCCAGGCGCCTACGGATTTCGCCGCGTTCGCCGAACGGCAGGCGAGGGTGCTGGGCGACGCGGCCGCACAGGGCGCGCGCATCGCGGTGCTACCGGAATACCTGGCGCTGGAACTGGCTGCCACGTTCGATGCCTCCATCCAGGCCGACCTGCACGCCTCACTCCTCGCGATCCAGCGGTACCGCGACGACTGGCTGGCGCTGTACGCGCGGCTGGCGAAGGAACTCGACCTGCACATCGTCGCCGGCAGTTTCCTGCTGGCGTACGGCGAAGGCCGCTACCGCAACCGCAGCGACGTGTTCACGCCACAGGGCGCGCACGCGTGGCAGGACAAACTGCAGTTGACCGGGTTCGAGAAAGGGCTGGGCGTCATCGAAGGCGGCGATGCGCTGAAGGTGTTCGATCTCGACGGCGTGCGCTGCGGCGTGGCCGTCTGCTACGACAGCGAGTTCCCGTTGCCGGTACGTGCGCAGGCCGAGGCCGGTGCGCGCCTGTTGCTGGTGCCGAGTTGCACGGACACCGCCGCCGGCACCACCCGCGTGCGAGTGGGGTGCCTCGCCCGTGCGCTGGAGAACCGGATATTCGTCGCTCAGGCGGTGACCGCGGGCGAAGCGCCGTGGAGTCCGGCGCTCGACATCAACACCGGTGAGGCGGCGATCTTCGCCCCGATGGACCGTGGTCTGCCCGCCGACGGGGTGCTGGTGCAGACCACCGGCGATCACGTGTGGGCCGTTGCCGACCTGGATATCGATGCGCTCGACCACAGCCGTGTCGAGGCACAGGTGGCGAATGATCGCGATTGGGCGGGGCAACTGCAGCCCGCCCTGGTGCGCGCACGCGTCGAACGGTTCGACTGAGCGGCCAGGCCGCTCAGCGCTCCCAGCCGAACACCTCGGCCAGCGGCTTGTCGAACACGTCCGCGATGCGGAACGCGCATTCCAGCGTGGGCGAGTACTTGCCGGCTTCGATCGCGGCGATGGTCTGCCGCGTCACGCCGACGCGCTTGCCGAGGTCGGCCTGCGTCATCTCGCCCGCCAGGAAGCGCAGCGTGCGGATCTGGTTGGTGAGCCGGGCGTCAGACACGCAGGCCTCGACGGTAACCCAGGATCACCAGGCTGGCATGGACACCTTCGGCCACGGCGATCGCCAGCAGCGTGGCGTGCACGATGGTCCAGCCGCCGGAGGTGAAGGGCATGACGCAGCCGACCACGATGATGCCGGCCATCAGCACGTAGTACGCGTACACCGACGCACGCGAATCGATCCTCCGGTCGCGCTCGTCGATGGGCGTGGGCGAACCGTCTTCCTCGCGGTCCCGTCCGAGCAGGTAGGTCAGGGCGGCGATGACGCCCAACGATCCCAGCGCCACGGCGAGCACGAGGATCCGCTGCCCCATGTGCATGGCGGCAACCGCATCGGCATTGACCGACAGATAGGTGAAGTAGGCGCCGAAGACGACGGCCAGTGCGCCGAGCCAGACCCAGGCGAAACGTTCGCGCGACAGCATGGTGCTCTCCCCGTTGGTGATTGGACGGGGACAAAGGTATCCATGGCTTTACTCAATGTCAATAATTTATAACATTGAGTTATTTTAACGTAACTGTGAGTTCGTAATTCTTTGCCTGTCGTGCTCAGCCCAGCAGGCTGACGCCCGGCACCAGCCAGATCGACAGCCCCGCCAGGGTGGTGCCGATCACGGTCGCGGCCAGCACGTCACTGGGGTAGTGCAGGCCCAGGACCACCCGCGACGCGGCCACGCAGGCGGCGAACGGAATCAGGAGCGGCGCCAGCACCGGGTAGTGCGCCAGTGCCACCACCGTGAACGCCACCGCGTGCAGCGCGTGGCCGGACGGGAAGCTGAATTCGTCCAGCGGCGCGATCCAGGCGCGGATGCGCACGTCGGAGGCGAACGGGCGTGGCCGCCGGGTCCAGCGCTTCAGTGCCTTGTACAGGGTCAGCGCGATGACGCCGGTCGCCGCCAGGTGCGCGGAGGCGGCCAGCCCATCCAGGCCGTCGGCCACGATCAGCGCCGCCATCAGCACGTACCAGAACACCCCGTCGCCCAGCCGGCTGACGATGGCGAAGAAGCGGCGCACGCCGCTCCATTCTCCCCAGCGGTTGGCGAGCAGGCACCAGCCGGTGTCCCGGCCGATCAGGGCGTTACGCGGCAGCAACGGACGCATGGTGGCTTCTCCGTGTCAGGGCGAGGTCGGTCAGCAGGGCATCGAAGTCGGCCGCCACGCGGTCCGGGTGCAGGTCGCGCATCGCCGCGGTGGCGGCGCTGCCCTGGCTCCGTCGCAGCGTGGCGTCCGTGGCCAGCCGCAGCGCGGCGGCGAGGAAGTCGTCATCGGTTTCCACCGCCGCACCGTGCACGCCGTCGACCAGGTGCTCGCGCGCGGCGCCGTAGTCGAACGCCACCGTCGGCACGCCGCTGGCCATCGCTTCCAGGGTGACGTTGCCGAAGGTTTCGCTGTGGCTGGAGAACAGGAACAGGTCGCCGCTGGCGAAGTGCCGCGCCAGCGCTTCGCCGCGCTGCACGCCGCAGAAAAGGAAGTCCGGGTGTTCCTGCGCCAGCCGCTCGCGCACGGGGCCGTCGCCGACCCAGACGAACTTCGCGTTCGGCTGCGTCTGCTGGATCGCGCGGAACGCGCGGATCGACAGGTCCAGGTTCTTTTCGGCGGCGATGCGGCCCACGTAGATCACCGCCAGGTCGTCCGGGCCGATCCCCCACTCCTTGCGCAAGGTGTCATCGCGTTGCACGGGACTGAAATGGCGTGCATCGACCGCACGCGCCAACCGCACCACGTGATGGAAGCCCTGCGATTCCAGGAAGTCGGCCAGTTCGCGCGTCGGGACCAGTGTGGCATCGGCACCATTGTGGAAGCGGCGCATCCAGCGCAGCGCCGTGTGCTGCAGGAAGCGCACGCCATAGTCGCGCATGTATTCGTCGAAGCGGGTGTGGAAGCCGGTCGCCGCCGGAATGCCCAGCCGTCGCGCCGCACGCAACGCCGACCAGCCAAGAGGGCCTTCCGTGGCCACGTAGATCGCGTCCGGTGGAGAGGCTTTCCATTGCGCCAGCAGGCGGCGCGTGGCGGGCAGGCCGAACTTCAGGCCCGGATAGCGCGGCAAGCTGGCGCCGCGGACCAGCAGGGTGTCGTCGATGTAGCTGCCGTCGCCCGGCTGGCGTGGCCGGATCACGGAGACGTCATGGCCGCGCTGGCGCAGACCGGCTTCCAGTCCCTGCACGGTCAGGGCCACGCCGTTCACTTCCGGCGGATAGGTCTCGGTGACGATGGCAAAGCGCATGCGCAGCTCCACGTTTTGCGCATGCTGGGGCAGGGAGGTGTCGCGCGTGTTGCGGTGCGATGACCGACAGATGACGCCATAGAGCTTCTTTACCGGCCGAGGGCGCGCAAGGCCCGGTGACCGGCATTGCGCGCCTGCGGATGTGCATGCGCCACGCACAGCGCCGCGATGGTCGCCAAGGTGGGATCCGGCCGCTTCGCGATCTCGGCCGCCACGGCTTCTGCTAAGAAGAAGTCCTCATGCACGGCCAGGTGCGAGAGCAGGCCGTGGTCGGCAAGATCCAGCGATGGGATCAGTGCGAGTGCCACTTCGATCTCGTCCTGGTCGACGCAGGCTTGGACCAAGGCACTGAGCCCGGGCTGGTCCGCCGGCACAGGGGCTAGCGAGGGATGAAGCTCGGGCAGCGCAATGCCATCAGCCAGGGCGGCATCCGCAGCCGCCATGAGCGCGTCGAGCGACGAGAACACCACTCGGGTCTCCCC
Organism: Pseudoxanthomonas sp. PXM01; assembly: GCF_014851815.1. Classification (GTDB taxonomy): domain Bacteria; phylum Pseudomonadota; class Gammaproteobacteria; order Xanthomonadales; family Xanthomonadaceae; genus Pseudoxanthomonas_A. The sequence goes on along the minus strand of NZ_JACVAJ010000002.1, from coordinate 131,968 downwards.
GTCGTGGGAGAGGAACAGCACGTGTCCTTCCAGTGGGGCGCGTTGCAGCAGCACGTGGTGGTTGCTGGTGTCGGCGTCGTCCAGCACCAGCCCGTCGAGCAACTTCACGACCGGCTGCCAACGAAAGTCGGCGGTGATGGCTATGGCGGCATCGTTGTGCAGGAGATTCAGTTCCAACGCGGCATGGCCCGTGTAGTGGCCCCTGTCCAAGCGCTGGAAGTAGAGTGAGGTTGCGTGGTGCATGGCTTGGTTACCTGCGGAGTGGGCATCACAGTAGTCAATCGCTTGCGCCGCGCATGCCTGCGGGGTCCGCGCGACGTGCGCGTGCGTCGGGTCCCGGCATCCTTGCGCACGCGCGTCTCGTAGGCCTTGTCGACCAGCGCCTTGACCACTGCGGGCGTGGCCTTGGCCAGGTCCACGCGCAGCCCCAGCACCTTGCTGCCCCAGAACAGCTTCTCGACGGCATGCGGATACATCGCCAGCGCCTGCTCGCGATCCTCTTCGCCGACGAAGACGTGCAGGTGGGTCTCTTCCGGCGGAATGGTCACGAAGATCTTGCCGCGCACGCGGAACGAGGAATACGTGTGGTGCGGCTCCTCGGTGACGGCTTCCCGCGAAAGAGCGTGCAAGCGTATGGCGGACAACTTCACCGCAGGCATCCTGCTATGCGTTGAGCGTCAACCAGCGCCACGCGGCCAGCATGGCCACCCACAATGCCGTGCCCAGCACCAGCGAGACGCCCAGCAGGGTGCTGTCCCATCGACGAGCGAACGCCAGCGAAATCATCATCAGCGGCGCGAGCACATCCATGGCCAGTTCCAGTGGATGCCAAGCGCGCCACGGTGCTCCGATCATGACGCACACCACCGCACAGGCGCCTGCGCCCAGGCGGACCCACATGGGCACCGGACCTGATCCGGACATCAACAGTCGGATGTCGCTGCGGTTCATGCCGGGCGTCCTCCACGGGATGCGAGTCGATGTCCCAGCCAGGCCATCGGCAGGTAAGCGAGGAGCAGGTCCACGACGGTGAACCACACCGGCGAGGGCAGCAGGGCGACCGCGGCGATGCCGCCCAGCAGGAAGCAGGCCCCGACCACCCACGCAGGGCCGCGGGTCCGCCCGGGCGTGATCAGCGTGGCGACGACGGCGCCGACCAGCGCGCCCATCGCGTGCGCAAGGAGGGGAAACAGGAAATGCCTTGGTTCGAACAGCGGCATCGCCGCTTTCAGGCCTTCGGTCGTCGTGGTGTCGACGCCGGCGGGCGGTGGGACGACATGGCCCCCCAGCGTGATCAACGCCATGTTGGCGACACTGCCGACCACCACCCCGACGACGACCGCCAGGATCAGACGGAACACACGCTTCATGACAACCTCCGGCAAGGATGCGAGGGACTGCCCGTCGGCGTGGGGCCGGCCGTGACGGCGATGACTATAGCGGAGGCCCGCGGGGCGGGCGCGACATCGTCAGCGCGGGCGCGGGCGCGCGCACGCGCTGGCCAGCGTGTGCCTGTGGGCATCGAGTGGGCCGTGACGCCCACCGGGGAGCGGGCTCCGAAGGACATGGGACCACGTGTACGTCAGAACGACGGATGGATAGGCGCCCAGGATCAACACGATCCATGCCAGTCTGGGCCACCATGAGCGACGGCGGCGCTTCGGCAGCGGCGTGGACGAGGTGGACATGGCCGGCGGCGGGGTTCCCGTGGCTCAGGTATCGCGTGGTTCGACCACCACCGCGGTTCCGTAGCACAGCACCTCGGTCAGACCTGCCATCACGTCGGTGGCGTCGTAGCGCACGGCGATGATGGCGTTGCCACCGAGCATCCGCGCGTGCTGCACCATGTCGAGGTAGGTCGCGCTGCGCGCCTGTTCGCACAGTTCCGTGTAGATGGTGATGTTGCCGCCCAGCATGGTCTGCAGGCCACCGAGGAAGTTGCCGATGATCGACCGCGACCGCACGGTGATGCCGCGCACCAGGCCCAGGCTGCGGACGACGCGGTAACCGGGCAGTTCCATGGCGGTCGTCACCATCGCATCGGTCAAGGGCAGCGCCGGGTTGCGCGTGGGCGCAGTGCCCGGCGTGTAGGCGGAAGAAGAGTTGTAGGGATCTGCCATGGGTGCTCGTCGGGTCGTGTGTGGGCTGGGCGGGAGTATCAGGGCGACATCGTAGGGTCAGGCCCGCACCTGTTGCGCGAGGTCCGTCACCGCCGCCTGCCAATCCTGGAAATCCTCCGTGTCTTCCCAGAGCTCCCTGAGCTCCGAATGCTCGGCGAGGATGCGGCGCAGGGCGCTTCCCGCCTGCTGGCGCAGGTCGTCGTCGACCGTGGGGCGGATGCGTGCCAGCCAGTCGGCCAGTCCTTCCTCCTGCTGCGCCGCCAGCGTGGCACGGCCCCGCGCGGCAGCGACGACTTCCGCCGCCACGATGGCCAGCACCGCATCCGGCGCTTCCACGTATTCGGTCGACGTCAGTACGTTGTCCAGCACCTCGCGGATCAGCGACAGATCTCCGCTGTCCAGCACGTCGATCAGAAAGTCCGCCGCGCCGTCGTTTTCGAACGACCCGATGCCCCAAGTGCCCATGTGAGGTCTCCCGTTTGGAATGTGTCGCGAGGCGTGTAGGAAGCTCGGCTGTTTCAACGCAGGCCGTGCGAGGCCTTGAAACGGTCGAGCAGATCGAAGAACAGCGCCATGGCCTTGCCGTCATCCTGTTCGGTACGGGTGATGGCTGCCTGCCAATGGAGTTGCCCGATATCCAGGATGCCCTCCGGCGTGGTGAGCGAAACCCGATCGTCCTCGTGTCCGGTCACGGTCCGCACGAAGTCCGAAAAATGCATCAGGAACAGCGTGTCGTGGTGGTCGTGGGTCCCGTGGTCCATCAGGGCCGACTCGTATCCCTCGATGAAGGCGCACAGCGTGACGAAACCCGCGGGTTGCAGATGCATGCCCGGACGTCTCCGGACACGTTCAAGTACGTCGAAAAGCGGCATGGCGTGGTCCTTCACTGGTCGGGGATTGAACGGTATGCGTCATGCCGGTGGCGGGGACGCCGACCGGGGAAACCAGGGAGCGCGGCGCTTTCGCGATGGTCACACCCATACATCATTCCTGGCGGTATAGGCGCCGCCAGCATCGCCGGTGTTCACCACGCCACGCGGCTCCACCAGCATGATGCTGCATTCGTGTTTCGCGACGGGGCGATGCTCGGTGCCCTTCGGTACGACGTACATTTCGCCGGCCGACAGCGGCACCACCTTGTCGCGGAACTCCAGTGTCAGCTCGCCCTCGATGACGATGAAGACTTCGTCGGTATCCGCGTGCGCATGCCACACGAACTCGCCCTGCACCTTGGCGAGCTTGAACTGGTAGTCGTTCATCTCGGCGATGACGCGGGGTGACCAGTGATCCGAGAAGCGGGTCAGCTTGTCTTTCAGGTTGATGGCGCTGTCTGGCATGGCATCCCTCGGTCGCGGGGGCCGGCGGTTCGCCGTGACGACGATGATAGGCGGGAAATGGCGGGTGGTGCGGCGAGATGCGAACGGCGCGTTCCGATGTGCGTGCCGTGAGTTACATGACGGCGTGCCGTTCCCGTCTCATGTCATCGCATGTCCCTGCTGTTGGACGGTGCCTGCATCGCCGCTGTCCCGCGCCCGGCAGCCTGCGTCCGCCGAAGCCCATGATCCTCGTCCGCAAACCGTTCTGTCCATGAAAGAATGCGTGCCGGGGTATTCGACAAGGAGAGGACATGCGGCGGGTCTGCGTGATGTCGGGGCTATTGCTGATGACGACGCCGGCGCTGGGCCTCGGTGATGATCCGGTCGCGGGAGAGCTGACTGTCGTCTACTACCTCGTCAGCGGAAGTACGGCACGGCAGATCCATCGGGAACTGGAGGCGAAAGGGCCACGTGACGAAGAGGGGCGTCGGTACCACGGCCTGGCGGAGTGGCAGGTGGACTGGTCATACGGACTGACGCAATCGGGCGGTGACTGTGTGCTCACCGACGTGCAGGTCGATCTGCAGGGGAAGATAACGCTGCCGGCGTGGACGCCGGGAGTCAAAGCTTCGCGTGGTCTGGTCAACGAGTGGGCACGCTACATCGAGGCGCTCCGCCGGCACGAGCATGGTCATTACGCCCACGGCATGCGGGCTGCGGAGGAAATCCGCGCGTTGCCCGGCTCGCTGGCATCCTCCGATTGCGCGGCGATGGGGCGCAGTTTCAACAGCAAGGCCATGCGGATCCTCGACAAGTACAGGCTCATGGACCGCATGTACGACGAGCGCACGGAGCATGGCGCAAGAGAGGGGGCGCTGCTCCAGGGGAACTGACGGGAGCTGCTCGCTGGGGTCAGTCTTTCCTGCGCAGGTAGAACCAGCGCCAGGCCAGGGGGCCGGTCACGATGCAGGCCAGGCCGAGTGCAAGCAGTGTCGCCATCATCCATTCGGGTATTGCAGCGAGGCCCAGCAGGCGGGGGCCCAGGAAGGCGAGTCCGACCGTCAGCGGCAAGACCACCACGAACGTCATGGCGGCGATCTGGTAAAGAGGTTCGTTGTACCGGTTTGTCATGGTTGTCCTGCCGACATGGCCGGTTGTCCCGCTTGTGCAGGGTACTGGTGCTGGAAAGCGCGCGCGGCCGGCGCGGCGCATTGCGCCAGGCTGTCGAGGGCCATCGCAAGCGCATCCTGCAGCGGATGATCGATCCCGACATACGACCAGTCCATCCGGTTGCCGTGACCATCGCGCGTGCTCAGGAAGTACTGGGTGCCGTGTGTAACGGTGGGGACGAGGGGGGCATCGAAGGCATGACCGATGGGAATGCTCCGTTCCGCCAGGTCGCGGTAGATGGCCGCTGCGGCGGGACAGGTGTCGGCGTCGATGAGGAGGGAGCAACTGGTGTTCCAGTTGCCGACGGCCATGAAGAGCTTCGGTGGCTCTGCGCTCTGTGCGAAAGCACCGGTCCGGCCCTGTCTGAAGTGGACCAGCAATCCCGGGCCGTTGCCGGTATCGGGAATGCGCCCGATCAGGACATCCGTTGGATGCAGCTGCACACCCACGTCTTCCGGCCAGATAACCACTTCGGGCAATCCGCTCGTCCGACAGCCATCGGACATGGTCGACCAGTCAGCGGTCGCGGGTGCTGCCCCGGTGGCGCAGCCGGACAATCCCATCGCCAGGAGCACGATCGTCACGCACGAGGTGCGCCCTTCGCGACTCACGGTACGCGGGTCCCCCGTGCCGCCGTGAACAGCGCATACCACTCTTCCCTGCTCAGCGTGACGCCATCGGCCGCGCAGCAGGCCGCGAGCCTGACCGGGTCCGTGGTGCCGACGATGGGCTGGATACCGGCGGGATGGCGCAGCAGCCAGGCGAGCTGGATCGCTTCCGGGGCGACGTTTTTCGCTTCCGCCAACTGGCGAAGCAACAGCGACGTGCCGCGAACGACGGGATCGGCGAACTCCGACGTGGCGGCGAGCTTGCCGCCGGCCAGCGGCGACCAGGCCTGAACGCGGAGATCGTGCAGGCGACAGTAATCCAGCGTACCCGCGGCGGAGGCGTAGGCATGCCCGGTGGTATTGGCGACCACGCCGTCGTCGATCAGGTGATGGTGCAGCAGGCTGACTTCCACCTGATTGGCGACGAGCGGCTGTCGCACGTAACGGCGGAGCAGGTCGATCTGGGCTGGCGTGTGGTTGCTGACACCGAAATGCCGCACCTTGCCGCTGGCATGCAGGTCGTCGAAGGCGCGTGCGACCTCTTCCGGTTCCACCAGCGCATCGGGACGGTGCAGAAGCAAGACGTCCAGGTGGTCGACGCCGAGCCGCGACAGGCTACCGTCGACCGACGCCACGATGTGCGCGTGGCTGAAGTCGTAACGCCCGGGCGTGCCGGACGGATCGTCGGCGAAGCGGATGCCGCACTTGGACTGCAGCACCATGCGGTCGCGCAGCGCCGGTGAGGTGCGGAGCACGTCACCGAAGATCTGCTCGGACTTGCCGCGCGCATAGATGTCGGCGTGGTCGAACAAGGTGATGCCGCCGGCCAGTGCGGTCTCCACCAGTCGTTGCGCCTGGCGGCGCTCGTCCGCGGTGACCGGCGAGGCATCCCAGGCGCGGCTGAGCTGCATGCAGCCGTACGCGATGCGCGAGGCGGGCAGGCCGTCGGCCAAGAGGTAGGTCTTCATCGTGTGGTCGCGGATTCCGGGGGGCGGATCATGATAGGGCGGCGACGTGGCTCAGTATCGCCGCCGCTCCGCGGCCAGCCGGCGGGCGAGGGCGTCGACCTCGAGCGGACGCGCCAGGTGGTAACCCTGCACGTCGTCGACGCCGAGCGCCTGCAGCGCCGCCAGCTCCGTCGCGGTTTCCACGCCCTCGGCGACCACGTGCGACTGCGTCTGGCGGGCGAATTCGATCAACGCCGCCGCGAGCGCGCGGCGCGGCGAGTCGCTGTCGATGTCACGGGTCAGGCTGAGGTCGAGCTTGATGATGTCCGGGTGGATCGCCAGCACGTGGCGCATGCTGGCGTAGCCGGCGCCGGCATCGTCCACCGCGATCCGTACGCCCGATTCACGCAACGGCACCAGCCGTTCGTTGAGCAGCTTGTAGTCATCCACCAGCGAGTGCTCGGTGATCTCCAGCACCACGCGGTGCGGATCCAGGTCGTCGATGTAGCCGTCGATGCCGCCGCTGATGATGGTCTGCGGCGACACGTTAAGCGCTACATAGAAGTCGCCCTTGACGTCGCGCAGGCCGTCCAGCGCGGACAGGATGGCGTTGAGCTCCAGCCGCACGCCCAGACCGATCTCGCGCGCTTCCGCGAACCAGACATCTGGCGTGCGACGCGGTTCAAGCTCGAAGCGGGACAGGCACTCCACGCCGACGATGCGACGTTCGCTGCTGCGGTAGATGGGCTGGAACACCATGTGCGGCTGGCCCATTTCCAGCACCGAGGTGATGCGGGCGACCTTTTCCTCGTGGGCCTGCACCGCATCCAGGTCGCCGTCGATCTGGTAGGCGAGCAGGTCGGCGAACGCGCGCATCATGTGCAGGTCGCGCTCGCCCAGCGACAGGTTGGCGGCCAGGCTGAAGCAGCAGAACGTGCCATAGACGCGGCCGTCGCGCAGCTGGATGGGCACGCTGAGGTGCGAGCCGATGGGGACGGCGGCCGTCTCGGGGATCTGCACCACTGCTGGCACCGCCGACGTGTCGGGAATCAGCTGCGGGATGCTGCCTTCGACCACCCGCATGCAGTAGCCCTCGTCGAGCGGACTGGAGTCGCCGGGCCGGATCGGTGCACGGTCGAGGCGGGTGACGACATGCCGGAACACGCGGTGACTGCCGTGGAATTCGCTGACGAAGGCCACATCCATGTCGAGGTGGCGGCGCACCGCATCGAGCAGGCGGTCGACGTTGCGTGCGATGGCGACGGCACCCGGTCCGCCTTCGAGCCAGGCGTCGGTCAATGCGTGTTCTGGACTCCTACTGTCGATCACGGACTTCCTCCTGAAGGCAGGTACGCGACAAATAGTCGGCCTGGGGTCCTGCCCCCGCCGCAACGACGGACGGGGAGGATGGCGTGGGGCAAGTCGGGTAGACCACGCCGCAGAACCGGGGCTGGTCCGAGTGTAACCTCAAGTCACATTGGAGGGGATGTGCCGGGCGATGCCGGTCCCGTTGCATCCAATGCATGGAGCGGTGTCTCCACGGGCAGGAGCACGATGCCATCCAGCAGGGCGCTCCAGTCGGCATGCTGCGGTTGCCGATACGCGACGACCGATGACGCGATATCTCCGATCTGCTGCAGACGGGCACGATCGAGGTAGCCCGTGCCGCGGTCGCGGTGTTCGAGCGCGTCAGCGTCGTTAGCGATGCTGACGGGTTTCCGTGATGGACGCCCGTGCTCGCCTCGCTTCGCAGAGAACCCGATGCTGGCGAGCAGGTCGCCGAAGTGCTCCTGGAGATGCATGCCCAGCGAGATCCGCTCGGGATGGTCGGGCAGGGTCGCCTTCACCGCATGGCGGGTCGACGTCCAGAGGATGGCGCGTTCGCCTGGCGTTCGCGCGTGATGCCACATGAAGTTCTGTGCCATCGCCTTGTCGCGGAGGTTGAAGCCGGGACCATCCTCCAGGGCGAGGGAGCTGCGGAGGCCGACGGCCATCCTGTGCGACGCCCGGTCGACCTCGGCGTCCGAGGTGGCCAGGACCTGTTCGATATCCGTGAGGCAGCGACGGAGCCGTTCTCGGAAGGCATCGTCGTAGCGATTCGATGCATCGAACTCCCATCGCGTCAGGCGGCCGAGCTGGTCTTCGCATGCATCGCGCTGCGCGCCCGCATGCGCGGCGAGTCGCCGCGGGAGCGTGTTCGCCGAGAAGTGCTGGGTTACGCCACCCGTCTGGATATCCAGTCCGCGCACCCGCACGTGGCCTGCAGTGACCTGCGCCCACAGCCAGCGCAACGTCGGCTCGAACTCCCGTGTTCCCGTCCATATCGCACCGACGGCATCGCCGAGCAGTGCCGGGGAGGCGTCGCGCGCGGCCAGGCGTTCTTCGAAATCCAGGAAGTCATACACCGGGCTTTCGAAGTAGATCGTGTCGAAACCGCAACGTTCGACCAGGGCGGCCATGATGCGTCCCTTCATCGCCACGGTGGCCCCTGCGCCGTGGCCGGAATCCTCACCGAGCATCACGACACGCTTGAAGCACAGGTCTTCGATGACGGCATCGATGTCGGGCTCGGCAGGCGGTGCCGCCGCCATGGCGATGCACGGCGATGCGAGCATTCCCAGTGCGATGGCCATCAGGCCGATACACTTCAGCATGCCGGCCCTCCGTGGCCTGTCGACGATGGCGCTAGGCCACGAACGGCTTGAACGCGACGCCCAACCCCTGCATGTCCTCGGGTTCACCGACCAGGTCGGAGCGGAGCAGGGGGCGGGAATCGATCCACTTCTTGCTGACCACCAGGTCCAGGCGGTCGCCGCTGGCGGTCGCATCGAGTTGCGGAATGGCTTCGGCGTCGTGGGAACGGTGCAGCAGCACGGCGAGGCGCAGCAGCGCGGCCTTGCGCTTGGCGCTCAGCAGCAGGCGGTCGGGCAGCGCGTCGAAGGCGGTCTTCGGTATGCCGCGGCGGTGCGTGCGCACCAGCGCCGACAGCACCTGCTGTTCCTGCCGCGAGAAGCCTTCGATGTCGGAGTGCTCCAGCACGTAGGCGCCGTGTACGTGGTACTGGCTGTGCGCGATGACCAGGCCGATCTCGTGCAGGCGTGCGGCCCAGCCGAGCAGGCGGGCATCGTCGTCGTCCAGGCCCCAGCGATCCTCGACCTGCTCGAACAGGCGCATCGCAGTGGCTTCCACCCGCGCGGCCTGGAACTCGTCGATGCCGTAGCGCTGCATCAGCGCCGCCGTGGACAGGTCGCGCGGATCGTTCTCGCTGCCGCGGCCCAGCATGTCGAACAGGATGCCCTCGCGCATCGCCGCCTTGCTGACCATCAGCCGCTGCAGGCCCAGCGCCTCGAACGCCGCCTCCAGCACCAGCACGCCGCCGGCGATGATCGGACGCCGGTCGTTCGACAGGCCGGGCAGCTCGATGTCCTCGATGCGGTCCGCCTGCAACAGCTTGTCGCGGACCTGCGGCAGTGCTTCGGCGGTCACCGCGCCCTTGGTCAGCTTCATCGCCGCGCAGATCTCGCCGATGGCCTTGTTGGTGCCGGACGAGCCGATGGCTTCCTGCCAACCGAGATTGCGGTACAGGCCGGCGAACTGCTGGAACTCCGCGCCGATCTCGGTGAGCGCTTCCTTCCAGCGCTTGCGCGAGAGCTTGCCGCCGGGGAAGAAGCGGCGCGTGCTGGCGATGCAGCCGGCCTGTAGGCTCTCGCGCTCCAGGGTCTCGAAACCGCGGCCGATGATGAATTCCGTCGAACCGCCACCGATGTCGATGACCAGCCGGCGCTGGCTCGTCTTCGGCGGTTGCGCATGCGCCACGCCCAGGTAGATAAGGCGGGCTTCTTCGCGGCCGGAGACCACTTCGATCGGCTTGCCCAGTGCGGCTTCCGCCGCCGACAGGAACTCCTGCGGGTCGCGCAGCTGGCGCACGGTGTTGGTGGCCAGCGCGCGCACGCGCATCGCGGGGATGTCGCGGATGCGCTGGCCGAAACGCGACAGGCAGTCGAGCGCGCGCTGCCGTGCGGCGGCGGACAGGCCGCCCTTGCTGTCCAGGCCATCGGCCATGCGCACGGTTTCGCGCAGACGGTCGACCACGCGCAGCTGGCCCAGCAGCGAGCGCGCGACGATCATGTGGAAGCTGTTGGACCCCAGGTCGATCGCGGCCAACAGGTCCCCGTCCTGGAGCGGCGGGGAGGTGGGGGAGGTCAGGGGCGCCATGCGACCAGTTTAGCCAATGGTGGCGCGCAATGCCTCAACGCGATGACGACGCATGCCATCGCGGGATGCGTCCAATGGTCGCATCACACCTTCGCCAGCAGCGTGCCCTGCGCGGAGTGCGGCGCGTCGTCGCCGGGCGTCAGCTTGACGTAGCTGCCGTCGGCCTGCAGTTCCCACGCATTGCAGTTGTCGTCCAGGTAGTTCTGCAGGCCATCCTTGAAGACGCGCGCGGCAAGATCCTTGTCGAGGATCGGGAAGCAGGTCTCCACACGGTGCAGCAGGTTGCGCTCCAGCCAGTCCGCACTGGCGCAGTACAGCTCCGGCGAGCCGTCGTTGCCGAACCAGTACAGGCGACTGTGTTCGAGGAAGCGCCCGACGATGGAACGTACACGGATGTTGTCCGAGATGCCCGGCACGCCGGGGCGTACGGCGCACGCGCCACGCACGATCAGGTCGATCCGCACGCCGGCCTGCGACGCCGCGTACAGCGCGCGGATGATGCGCGGCTCGTTGATGGCGTTGATCTTGGCGATGATGTGCGCCGGCTTGCCTGCCCTGGCCAGCTTGGCTTCGCGCTCGATCTTCTTGATCAGTCCCGGATGCAGGGTGAAAGGCGACTGCAGCAGGCGCTTCAGTTTGGTGGTGGGCGCCAGACCCGACAGCTGCTGGAACAGCAGGTGCACGTCGTTGCCGATGTCCGGATCGGCAGTGAGCAGGCCGATGTCGGTGTACGCACGTGCGGTGCCGCTGTGGTAGTTGCCGGTGCCGAGGTGCACGTAGCGGCGCAGCTTGCGGCCTTCGCGTCGCACGATCAGCAGCATCTTGGCGTGGGTCTTGTAGCCCACCACGCCGTACACGACCTGCGCGCCGGCTTCCTGCAGGCGGTCGGCCACACCCAGGTTGGCGTCCTCGTCGAAGCGCGCGCGCAATTCGACCACCACGGTGACGTCCTTGCCGTTGCGCGCGGCCTGCACCAGCGCCTCGACGATGGCCGAGTCCTTGCCGGTGCGGTACAGCGTCTGCTTGATCGCCAGCACGTCGGGATCGACCGACGCCTGCTTGATCAGGTCGAGCACGGCCCCGAACGAATCGAAGGGGTGGTGCAGCAGCACGTCGTCGTCGGCGATCTTCTCGAAGATCGCCTCGCTGTCGCGCAGCGGACGCGGAGTGAAGGCGGGGTACTTCAGCTCGGGGCGCTGCACCAGGTCGTACACCTGGATGACACGGTTGAGATTGACCGGGCCGTTGATCGGATACACCGCGTTGTCGGGCAGTGCGAAGTTCTGCAGCAACTGCCGCACGATGGGCTTGGGGCAATCGTGCGCGATTTCCAGCCGCACCGCCGGCCGGTAACCGCGACCGACCAGTTCGTCGCGCAGCGCCAGCGCCAGGTTCTCGACTTCCTCTTCGTCCACCACCACTTCGGAATTGCGGGTCACGCGGAACTGATACGAGCCCTTCACTTCCATGCCGGGGAACAACTCGTCCACGAACACCGACAGCACCGAGGACAGCAGGACGAAGTCGTTCTCGCCGCCCGACACGCGCTGCGGCAGGTGGATGATGCGCGGCAGCGAGCGCGGGGCGCGCACGATGGCCAGGTGGCCGGCGCGCCCGAACGCGTCCTTGCCCTTCAGCACCACCACGATGTTGAGCGACTTGTTGAGGATCTTCGGGAATGGGTGCGCCGGGTCCAGGCCCAGCGGCGACAGCACCGGCATGATCTCGTTGCGGAAGTAGGCGCGCAGCCAGCGCGTCTGCCGCGCGTTCCAGCTGTCGCGTCCGAATACGCGCACACCGGCTTCGGCCAGGCCGGGACGCAGCACGTCGTTCCAGCACTTGTACTGCGCGTCCACCAGTTCGGCGGCGCGGTCGTGGATCTTGTTGAGCACGGTGGCCGGGCTCATGCCATCCGCGCCCGGGGGCAGGCCGAAGTCGAGCGCGTGGCGCACGGTCGCGGCGCGGATCTCGAAGAACTCGTCCAGGTTGGTGCAGGAGATGCACAGGAAACGCAGGCGCTCCAGCAGCGGCACCGACGGGTCCTGTGCCTGCGCCAGCACGCGGAAGTTGAAGTCCAGCTGGGACAGCTCGCGGTTGAGGTAGAGCGATGGATCCCGAAGGGCGTCTTCGCCGGTCGCGTTGGCGGATGTCGTATCCAGGGCGGCGTTCATGCGATCTGGCTGTCCGTGGTGTGTGGCGTCGTGACGTCGAGGCGTGGCTCGACGCGTTCGGCACCGAAATGGATGGAGAACACGCTGCCCTGGCCGACCTCGCTTTCGATCTCGAGGCGGGCCTGGTGGAGGTTCAGCACGTGCTTGACGATCGACAGGCCCAGGCCGGTGCCGCCGCTCTCGCGCGACCGGCTTGTGGATACGCGGTAGAAGCGTTCGGTGATGCGCGGCAGGTGCGAGGTCGGGATGCCGTAGCCGGTATCGCGCACGCTCAGCACCGCGCCGTCGCCTTCGCGCGCGAAGCGGACGGTGATGGTGCCGCCGACCGGGGTGTAGCGCACCGCATTGCTGACCAGGTTGGAGAACGCGCTGTGCAGCTCCTTGTTGGAGCCGGACAGGTCTAGGTTGGCTTCGTCCTGCACCACGATGGTATGGCGACGCTGGCTGAGCGCTTCGGCCTCGCGCCGCAGCGTCGCCAGCATCGGTGCCATCGCCACGTTCTCGTCGGGCAGGCTGTCCTGCGCTTCCAGCCGCGACAGCGTCAGCAGGTCTTCCACCAGCTGCGTCATGCGCTGCGACTGTTTCTGCATCTCGCTGAGCATCGGCGCCCAGTCCGGATACTCCGTGGGCTCCAGCATGTCGAGGTAGCCGTGCACCACGGTCAGTGGCGTGCGGAGCTCATGCGACACGTTGGCGACGAAGTCGCGCCGCATCTGCTCCAGCCGCAGCATCTTGCTGACATCGCGTGCGACCAGCAGCCAGTACTCGTCGGAGTAGGGAATCAACCGCAGGTTGAGGCGCAGGTGCGGGTCCACCGGCGACGCGGCGTCCAGCATGGGTTCGGCATTGCGACCGGCGGCCAGCCAGTGCGACATCGGCAAGGGCTGCAGGCGGTCGCCGACGGGGGTGCCGATATCGGTCGGATACTGGAGTCCCAGCAGGTTGGTGGCGGCCTTGTTGAACCACTGCACACGCTGGCTGTTGCGTTCCACCACCACCACGGCATCGGGCAGGGCGGCGGCGGCGGCGCGGTAGGCGCGCAGCATGTCGAGCAGGCGCCGCTTGCGGGTACGCATTTCCGCCTGGCCGCGGAACAGGAGGCGATCCAGTTCGTTCCAGACGCCCTTGCCCTGGGCCGGCTCCATGCGCTGGCGTGCCGTCAGCCGCAGCAGGACCTTGCGCAGGCGCCAGTAGTGCCACGCCACCACACCGAGCGCGGCCAGCGTCACCACCGGCCAGACCTGGCCCAGCAGCAGGCCGACCACGATCGCCGCCGCCAGGATCAGCGCCAGTTGGCCGAGCGTCTTGAACCAGGCGGTGCGGATGTCGTGGGGCATGGATCGATTGTGTCAGATGTGTGTGACAGCCTGCGCCGGCCGCGCTTCCGCGCAACCTGCAGGGTCACATCGCCGCGGAGAAGCGGTAACCCGAGCCGCGGACGGTCTGCACCATGTTCTCCAGCGCGTGCGGTTCAAGCGTCTTGCGCAGGCGGCGGATGTGCACGTCGACGGTCCGTTCTTCCACGTAGACGCTGCCGCCCCAGACATGGTCGAGCAGCTGCGTGCGCGAGTAGACGCGCTCGGGGTGGGTCATGAAGAAGTGCAGCAGGCGGTACTCGGTGGGGCCGATGGCGACGGGGGTATCGCCGGCGAACACGCGGTGCGCGGCCCCGTCGATGCGCAGGTTGCCGACGGCGACGCTGCCGTCCTCGTCATCGTCGCGCGAGCGGCGCATGACGGCGCGGATACGCGCCAGCAGCTCGCGGGCGGAGAACGGTTTGACCACGTAGTCGTCGACACCGGCTTCCAGCCCGCCGACGCGGTCGTTCTCCTCGCCACGGGCGGTCAGCATGATGATCGGCACGTCGCGGGTCATGGCGTCCTTGCGCCAGCGGCGGGCCAGTTCCAGGCCACTGGTGCCGGGGAGCATCCAGTCCAGCAGGATCAGGTCCGGGACGCGGTCGGCGATGGCGTTCTGGGCTTCGCGGGCGTCGCCGGCGTGGATCGGTTCGTAGTCGCCCTTGCGCAGGGCGAAGGCCACCATGTCGCGGATGGCGGGCTCGTCGTCGACGATCAGGATGTGCTTCTGCACGCAGGGTCCGGGGAGGGGAGGAGGGACCGCGCCAGTAGACGACAATTTTGTGACGTTTACATGACATGCCGCAGGACTGTCATGCAGGCGACCCGATCGCCGGTCAGCGGCGTTCCATGTCGGGGTCGCGCACACCCTGTCGCCGGAGCTCCAGCACCTCGGGGGTAATGCTGGCGATCCGGGCATCCACCCGGGCGCGGGCATAGAAATCCAGGTCGCCCTGCTTCTTGAGATTCTGCAGCTGGATCAGCGCCTGCTCCGGCCGGCCGTTCAGGTAGGCGGCCTCGGCATAGGCTTCGCCGGCGCGGGCGGTGTCGCCGGCCAGCTCGTTGGCCCGGGCGAACTGCTGCTGGAACACCGGGTCATCGCCCGAGCGGGCCATCAACGGTCGCAGGACGGCCTGCGCGCGCTGGCCGGCCTCGCGGCCCCCCTGTTCGTTCAACACCTTGGCATAGGTCAGGGCGACCGGACGGTTCTGGGGGTACCGCTGCATCAGCGCATCGAAGCGATGGTTGGCCGCCGCTGCATGGCCGGTGCGCGATTCGGCTTCTCCCAGCGACAGCAGGACCCAGAGGTTGTCGTCGTGCTCGTCGGCCAGCCGTTGCAGCTCGGTGAACGCGGTGCGGGTGTCGCCACCCTGCAGGTGGGCCACCGCCAGGCCATAGCGCTGCGGGCCGGTCAGCGGCTTCCCGGCCTGGCGGCGCAGTGTCTCGTACTCGCGCACGGCCGCCGAGGGCGTGCTTGCGCTGAGGGCGCGCAGCCGCTCGCGGGCCCAGTCGAACTCTCCCGAGTCGCCCTGGCGGAACACCTGCGAGGGCAGGGTCACCGGGATGGGCAGCAGGGGATTGTCGCTGCGGGTTTCAAGCAGGGTGATGGCGTTGCGGTCGAAGCGCTCCACCCGCTCGCCGCCGGGCACGCTGGTAGTTGCCGTGACCTGGCTGCCCCGCATCTGGTCGGCGCGCTGGCGCGCTTCGCTGATGCGGGTGGTGGTAACCGGGTGGGTCTGCAGGTAGTCCGGGACCGATTCGCGGCCGCTGCCCCGCGCGACCCGGGTGGCCTGCTGCAGCTTGGCGAAGAAGCCGGCCATCGCATCGATGTCGTAGCCGGCACGGGACAGGGTACGGATGCCGACCCGGTCGGCTTCGGATTCGTTGGAGCGGGTGTAGTCGATCTGCCGCTGCTGCATCAGCCCCATCGCCGAGGCGATGGCCGCCTGCGAGGCGTCGCCGCTGGAGCTGCCACCGGCGGCCTGCGCCAGCACGATGGCGCCGAGCATGCCGAGCAGGATGGGAACCTGGTCGCGTTGGGCGCGCTCGACGCCACGCAGGACGTGCTGCTGGGTGACATGGGCGATTTCGTGCGACAGCACCGCGGCGACTTCGTCCTCGCGATCGGCGGTCAACACCAGGCCGGCGTTCATGCCGATGTAACCGCCCAAGGTGGCGAAGGCGTTGATCTGCCGGTCGCGCATCATGAAGAAGGTGTACGACTGCTGCGGGTTGTCGCTGTCGGCGCCGAGTCGGCCGCCGACGCCCTGCAGCCAGTCGGTGACCAACGGGTCCTCCAGCAGGTAACCGTAGTTGCGCAGCTCGCGCAGCATCATGCCGCCGTATTGCGCCTGACGGGCCGGTGTGAGCAGTTCGCCGGCGGAGGAGCCGATGTCGGGCAGACGGCTTTCCTGCGAGGCGGCCAACGGTGCGGCGAGCGTCAGGGTCAGGACGGTGGCGAGCAGCAAGGGACGCAAATCGGGCTCCGTGGCGGATAATGGCCGTCTTAATCAGGATGACCGGTCGTCGATCCGGGCGAGTGAATACGTGGTTAACCGGACCAGTACCGGTCCGCACTGTTCCACGCCGCCCCGCTGGAAGTCCGTTCGATCCGCCCGATATTGGCTGGGACCGCAGCCTGTCCCTTTCGTTCCGGAGAACTCCCTTGAGCGACACCCCGCAAGGCACCACGCCCGAGATCACCATTTACAGCACCGCCATCTGCCCGTATTGCGTGGCGGCGAAGAACTTCCTCAAGAGCAGGGGCCAGGCCTGGACCGAGGTGCGGATCGACCTGGATCCGGCCGAGCGCGAGAAGATGATCGCCAAGGCCAAGCGCACCAGCGTGCCGCAGATCTTCGTCGGCGACGTCCACGTGGGCGGCTACGACGACATGATCGCGCTGCACCGCGCCGGCAAGCTGGAGCCGCTGCTGGCCGGAGGTGCCGCATGAGCGCGGCCGACGACAGCCAGGACCGGGTGAAGGCCTTCACCGAGTTCCGCCAGCGCATGAACAAGCGCATCCTGGACGAGCCCAACCAGGTCGTCCGCCGCTTCTTCGCGCTGGACACCCAGACCTACCAGGAAGGCGCGCTGGACGTGAAGACCAAGGAGCTGCTGGGCCTGGTCGCCTCGATGGTCCTGCGCTGCGACGACTGCATCAGCTACCACGTCGCCCAGTGCAAGGAGGCCGGCGTGACGCGCGAAGAGTTCTTCGAGACGTTCTCGGTGGGCCTGGTGGTCGGCGGTTCGATCGTCATTCCGCACCTGCGCCGAGCGGTGGATTTCCTCGACCAGCTGGAAGGCGGGCAGGCCGATGCGCCTGCCGTCCACGACCACGGCTGAGCGTGTCCGGCGGCCCCGTCACGGGGTCTCCGACCATCGTCGATTTGGGCCCGCATGGGGCCCTCGGGCATAATGGCGCGCAAACCTCTTCCCCTTTGCGCCCGTCGCGACCCCGTCCGACGCGTGCCCCTGTTCGGAAACCCCACTCAATGACCCAGACGATTACGGTCATCCGCGGCGACGGTATTGGCCCGGAGATCATGGACGCCACCCTGTACGTGCTCGACGCGATGAAGGTCGGCCTGACCTATGAAGACGCTGACGCCGGCCTGGTGGCGCTCGAAAAGCATGGCGACCTGCTGCCGCAGGCCACCCTGGACTCGATCCGCAAGAACGGCGTGGCCCTGAAAAGCCCGCTGACCACGCCGGTGGGCGAGGGCTTCAGTTCGATCAACGTGGCGCTGCGCCGCCACTTCGATCTGTACGCCAACGTGCGCCCGGCCAAGTCGTTCCCGAACACCAAGTCGCGCTTTGCCTCCGGCGTTGACCTGATCACCGTGCGCGAGAACACCGAAGGCGCCTACATCGGCGAAGGCCAGTCGATCTCGGAAGACGGCGAAACCGCCCTGCTGACGCAGAAGATCACCCGCAAGGGCTCCGACCGCATCGTGCGCTACGCCTACGACCTGGCCCGCAAGACCGGCCGCAAGAAGGTCACCATCGTCCACAAGGCGAACATCCTGAAGACCACGTCGGGCCTGTTCCTGAAGGTGGCGCGCGAAGTCGCCGCGCAGTACCCCGACATCGAGACCAACGAGATGATCGTGGACAACACCTGCATGCAGCTGGTGATGCGTCCGGAGCAGTTCGACATCATCGTCACCACCAACCTGTTCGGCGACATCATTTCCGACCTGTGCGCCGGCCTCGTCGGCGGCCTGGGCCTGGCCCCGGGCGCCAACATCGGTGCCGATGCGGCGATCTTCGAAGCGGTGCACGGTTCGGCGCCGGATATCGCCGGCAAGGGTGTCGCCAATCCGTGCGCGCTGCTGCTGGGCGCGGCGCAGATGCTCGACCACCTGGGCCAGCCGGACAAGGCCGAGCGCCTGCGCGCGGCGATCATCGCCACGCTGGAAGCCAAGGATTCGCTGACGCCGGACCTGGGTGGCAGCGGCACCACGATGACGTTCGCAAAGGCCATCGCCAGCCGCGTCTGAGCCTTTCGGACGGGCGGTACAGCAACGGGACGCGCAGCGTCCCGTTTTTGTTTGCGTATGTCCCATCCATGAGGTTGGATGCGAGGCGAAGGGCACGCACAATCCGCGGCCCACGCAGAAGGCCCTGTTCATGTCCGTCCGTCCCAGCGCCCTCGCGCTGACTCCGCTGCTGCTGTTCCTGGCGCTGTTCTTCGGCGCCGGCCTGTATTACACCGAGCAGGGCGATGCGATGGGGTTCTATCGGCTGCATGCGCCGGTGGCGATCCTGCCGGCCATCGCGCTTGGTCTGTGGATCGCGCACCGGGCAGGCGTCAAGGCGATGGACACGCTGCTGCAGGGCATCGGCGACAGCAACATCGTGCTGATGTGCCTGATCTTCCTGCTGGCGGGCGGCTTTGCCATGGTCACCAAGCAGATCGGCGCCGTGGATGCGGTGGTCGCACTGGGCGTGGGAGCGCTGCCGCCCGCGCTGATCCTGCCGGGACTGTTCCTGGTGGCTGGCTTCCTCTCATTGGCGGTGGGTACGTCGATGGGCACGATCGCGGCCGTTACCCCGATCGCGCTGGGCGTGTCCGATGCCGCCGGCATCGATCGCGCGCTGGTGGTGGGTGCGGTGATCGGTGGTGCGACCTTCGGCGACAACCTGTCCGTCATCTCGGATACGGCCATTGCCGCCGCCCGTACCCAGGGCTGCACGGTGCGCGAGAAGTTCCGGGAGAACATCAAGATCGCGCTGCCCGCCGCGGTGGTGACGCTCGCGCTGCTGGCCGTGGTGGGCGACGCTTCGCCCGTCGAGGCGGCCGAACCGGCCTCGCCCTGGCTGGTGCTGCCCTATGTGCTGGTGCTGGCGCTGGCGATCAGCGGGCTCGACGTGCTGGTCGTGCTGACCGTCGGGCTGGTGGTCGCGGGGCTGTTCGGTGTGTTCTTCGGGCCGCAGGATTACGGATTGCCCACCTTCACCGACGACATCTACGCCGGCTTCGAGAGCGTGGTGGAAATCACCCTGCTGGCGCTGTTCATCGGCGGCCTGGGTGCGCTGATGAAGGCCAGCGGCGGTCTGCACTGGTTGGCGGCCCAGATTTCTCGGCTTGCCCGTGGCAACACCGGGCGTCGTACGGGCGAGTGGTGCATCGCCGCGCTGGCGTCGCTGACGGATGTGTTCACCGCCAACAACACGGTGGCCATCCTGATCAGCGGCGGCGTGGCGCGCGATATTGCCGAACGCCACGACGTACCGCCCGCGCGTGCGGCCAGCGTGCTCGACATCTTCGTCTGCATCGTCCAGAGCCTGTTGCCGTACGGCGCGCAGATCCTGCTGGCGGCCTCACTGGCCGGGCTGTCGCCGCTGGCGCTGATGGGCAAGGTGCACTACTGCTGGCTGCTTGCGATCGTGACCGTGCTCTTCATGGTGTGGCCGTCGCGTCGGCATCGACAGACCAGCACGGCGAACGGCTGAAAAGAAAAGGGCGCCGGAAGGCGCCCTTTTCATGAAGACCGGCGTTGTGTTCAGTCGCGCGACTGCAGCTTCGACAGCAGGCGCAGCAGTTCCAGGTACAGCCACACCAGCGTGACCATCAGGCCGAACGCGCCGTACCACTCCATGTACTTCGGCGCGCCCTGTTCGACACCGGTTTCGATGAAGTCGAAATCCAGTACCAGGTTCAGCGACGCGATGACCACGACGAACAGGCTGAAGCCGATGCCGATGAGGCCGGATTCGTGGATCAACGGAATCTTGATGCCGAAGAAGCCGAGCGCGATGGTCGCCAGGTAGACCAGTGCGATGCCGCCGGTAGCGGCGACCACGCCCAGCTTGAAGTTCTCGGTAGCCTTGATCAGGCCGCTGCGGTAGGCGAACAGCAGCGCGAACAGGATGCCGAAGGTCAGCATCACCGCCTGCATCACGATGCCGCCGAACTGCGCGTTGTAGACCGCCGAGATTGCTCCCAGGAAGAAGCCTTCGACCAGCGCGTACAGCGGCGCAGTGACGGGCGACCAGGTCTTCTTGAAGACCGTGATCAGCGCCAGCACCAGGCCGCCGATGGCGCCGCCCCACATGTACACCGCGAAGCCGGGAGCGGGCAGGCCGTCCGGGCCCAGCGCCTGGTTCCAGGAGAACGCGGCGGTCAGCACCGTCAGCAACAAGAGGATCCCGGTCTTGTTGATGGTGCCGTTGAGCGTCATCGCCTCGCCGTCGCGCGCGACGACCGCGCCGCTGCCAAGGTCGAGGAACGTCGATTCCTTCAGTGCCGGATTGCCGCTACGCATGGTGGTCCCCTCACGTGGTTGCTGGACATGCTGTCCCCAGACCGGGAGCATATCGCAGGCCGGGGTCGATCACGTTTTGTTTGACAGTCGGGCCGCGGATTCCGACAATACGCGACCTCGTTGACGTCCAGACGTCACGCCGGGACCCTCGTCGGGGTATAGCGCAGTCTGGTAGCGCATCTGCTTTGGGAGCAGAGGGTCGGGGGTTCGAATCCCTCTACCCCGACCAGTCTGATGTGCCGCTAGGGTGTGTTCCGGAAGGGCGGGGATGCGACAATCCGGACAGAGCGCCCGTAGCTCAACCGGATAGAGCACCGGCCTTCTAAGCCGGCGGTTACAGGTTCGAGTCCTGTCGGGCGCGCCACGTGTGGCAAACTTCGGCAGGAGCAACAGGTTTCAGTGGTGGATGTAGCTCAGTTGGTTAGAGCACCGGATTGTGATTCCGGGGGTCGCGGGTTCAAATCCCGTCTTCCACCCCATCGATGCAAAAATCCTGCTTCGCAGGGTTTGTAACAAGCAAGGGATGCGGGTACACTACGCGCCCAGTTTTTCGGGGCTGTTAGCTCAGTTGGTAGAGCAGTTGACTCTTAATCAATAGGTCCAAGGTTCGAATCCTTGACAGCCCACCAAAGCCGAAAGCGCCCGGTCACTCCGGGCGCTTTTTTCTTGCCGGGCCCGGCGGGCCGATGCGTACAATGCGGCGACCTGCGAAAGTGGCGGAATTGGTAGACGCACTGGATTTAGGTTCCAGCGGGTAACCCCCGTGAGGGTTCGAGTCCCTCCTTTCGCACCATGCTGGCGCCGAGACGGCCCCGCCGATGCCCGTGAGCGGCCCCGATGGCGGCTCCGCAATCCTGATGTCCCGTCCCCGCTGGCAGCCTGCGGCGGAATCGGCGAAACTAGCAAGTTCCGCCGGGACGGGCCTTGTGCCTGCGTCCCAGGCGTCCCGGATTATCAACATCGCCCCGGCTGAGCCGTGGCCGCAGGAGTCAGTGAGTATGCAAGTTTCGGTCGAATCGGTCGGCAATCTCGAGCGCCGCATGAGCTTCAGCCTGCCGGCGGAGCGTCTGGACACCCACATCGGCGGCCGCCTGCGCGAGCTGTCGCGCACCGCGCGCATCAAGGGCTTCCGCCCCGGCAAGGTGCCGGCCAAGGTCATCGAGCAGCGCTTCGGTGACCAGGTGCGTGCCGAAGCCCTCGACGGCCTGCTGCGCGAGACCTTCAACAATGCCGTACGCGACCAGGAGCTGCAGCTGGCCGGCAACCCGCGCATCGAGAAGCAGGGCGAAGGCGAGCTGGACTTCGTCGCCACGTTCGAGGTGGTGCCGGACTTCGGCGACGTCGACGTTGCCAAGCTCACCGTGGTACGCAATACCGCCGACGTCAGCGACGCCGACATCGACCAGATGATCGACAACCTGCGCATGCAGCGCCGCACCTTCCAGGTCGTCGAACGTGGCGCGCAGGAAGGCGACCGTGTTGCGCTGGAGACGTGGTCGCAGGCGGGCGATGAGCGCATGCCGGCCGAAGGGTCCGAAAAGGGCGCCACCCTGATCGGGTCGGGCGTGATGTTCGGCGAGATCGAACAGGCGCTGGTCGGCCTGACGAAGGGTGACGAGAAGACGGTGTCGGTGACGTTCCCGGCCGACTGGCGTGTGCCGCAGCTGGCGGGCCGCCAGGTTGACGTGCACGTCAAGGTCACCGACGTGGCCGAATCGGTGCTGCCCGAGGTCGATCGCGAGTTCATCCGCAGCTTCGGCGTGAAGAGCGGCGACGCCGAGCAGTTCCGCTCGGACATCCGCAGCAACCTGGAGCGTGAGCTGAAGGGCGCGCTGATGACCCGTCTGCGCCGTGAAGTCGGCGAGCAGCTGATTGCCGCCTACGCCCATGTCGAGATGCCGCCGCGCCTGGTCGAGAACGAGGCCCGCGTGATGGTCCAGCAGGCCGCCGAGCAGGCCCGCCGCCAGGGCCAGAACGTGCAGATCCCGGACAATGCCCACGAAGGCTTTTTGGATGCCGCCCGCAAGCGCGTCCTGGTCGGCCTGCTGGTGGGCGAGGTGGCCCGCCGCAACCAGCTGCGCCTGGACCCGAAGCGCCTGAACGAGACGCTGCGCCTGATCGCCTCGACCTACGAAGAGCCGGAGCAGGTCATTGAGTTGTACCGCAACGACCCCCAGTTGATGAACAGTCTGCAGGGTCGTGTGATGGAAGAGCAGGTGATCGACTGGATCGCCGAGCGCGCCCAGCACACCGAGCAGGCGCTTTCCTTCCAGGAAGCCATCCGCAACTGATCCGGGCGCCCGCCCGGGCAGAAGGTCCGGCTATCCTAGGCCGGACCTTCCCATGAACGACAGGCGCGAGAACCGATGACCATTCAAACCCAAGCCCTCAACCTGGTGCCGATGGTGGTCGAACAGACCAGCCGCGGCGAGCGCGCCTACGACATCTATTCCCGTCTGCTGAAGGAGCGCGTGATCTTCCTGGTGGGCGGCGTGGACGACCACGTGGCGAACGTCATCGTGGCGCAGATGTTGTTTCTGGAAGCCGAAAATCCGGAGAAGGACATCAGCCTGTACATCAACTCGCCGGGTGGCGTGGTGACGGCCGGCATGGCCATCTACGACACCATGCAGTACATCAAGCCGGACGTGAGCACGATCTGCGTGGGCCAGGCGGCCAGCATGGGCGCGCTGCTGCTGGCGGCGGGCGCGAAGGGCAAGCGGTATGCGCTGCCGAATTCGCGCGTGATGATCCACCAGCCGCTGGGCGGCTTCCAGGGCCAGGCCACGGATATCGACATCCATGCCCGCGAGATCCTGACGCTGCGCGCCAAGCTGAACGCCATCCTGTCCCACCATACGGGCCAGTCGCTGGAAACCATCGAGCGCGATACCGAGCGCGACAACTTCAAGAGCGCGGCGGATTCGCAGGCCTATGGCCTGGTCGACCAGGTGCTCGAGCGTCGCCCGGACGATTCCATCCAGTCGGCCTGATCCCCGGATTGAGCGGTTTTCTGGCCCAAATCCCCCTGTTCACGGGCCCGGCTGACACGCCGGGACCGTGTGCTATTCTCCGACCGCAAGCCCTCCCGGGCAGGTTGAGCGACCGAGTAATACCAGCATGAGCGAAGATCGTCAGGGCCGTTCCGGCGACAGCACAAAAATCCTGTACTGCTCGTTCTGCGGCAAGAGCCAGCACGAGGTCCGCAAGCTGATCGCGGGCCCGAGCGTGTTCATCTGCGATGAATGCGTGGAGCTGTGCAACGACATCATCCGCGAAGAGCTGGAAGAGAAGGCGCAGTCCGCCCGCAGCCACCTGCCCAAGCCGCGCGAGATCCTCGAGGTCCTGGACCAGTACGTGATCGGCCAGAACCGCGCCAAGCGCACGTTGGCGGTGGCGGTCTACAACCACTACAAGCGTATCGAGAGCCGCAGCAAGAACGACGAGGTCGAACTGGCCAAGTCGAACATCCTGCTCGCAGGCCCGACCGGTTCGGGCAAGACGCTGCTGGCGGAGACGCTGGCACGCCTGCTCAACGTGCCGTTCACCATCGCCGATGCCACCACGCTGACCGAAGCCGGTTATGTGGGCGAGGACGTGGAGAACATCATCCAGAAGCTGCTGCAGAAGTGCGACTACGATGTCGACAAGGCGCAGCAGGGCATCGTCTACATCGACGAGATCGACAAGATCTCGCGCAAGAGCGAGAACCCGTCGATCACCCGGGACGTGTCCGGCGAAGGCGTGCAACAGGCGCTGCTGAAGCTGATCGAAGGCACGGTCGCCAGCGTTCCGCCGCAGGGCGGCCGCAAGCACCCGCAGCAGGAATTCCTGCAGGTCGACACCAAGAACATCCTGTTCATCTGCGGCGGTGCGTTCGCCGGCCTGGACAAGATCATCCAGCAGCGCAGCACCGAGGCCAGCGGTATCGGTTTCGGTGCCAAGGTGAAGAGTTCCGAGAAGAAGCCGGAAGTCGGCAAGGTCTTGTCGGAAGTCGAACCGGAAGACCTGATCAAGTTCGGCCTGATCCCCGAGTTCGTCGGCCGCCTGCCGGTCGTCGCCACGCTGGAAGAACTGGACGAGACCGCACTGGTCAAAATCCTCACCGAGCCGAAGAACGCCATCACCAAGCAGTTCAAGAAGCTGTTCGAGATGGAAGGCGTCGAACTCGAGTTCCGGCCCGACGCGTTGTCGGCGATCGCCCGCAAGGCGTTGAAGCGCAAGACGGGCGCACGTGGTCTCCGCACGATCGTGGAGTCGGTGCTGCTCGACACGATGTACGAGTTGCCATCGCTGGAGAACGTCAGCAAGGTGGTCGTGGACGAGTCGGTGATCGAACACAAGTCCGAGCCGTACCTGATCTACCAGAATCCGCCGGCACCGAAGGTCGCCTCGGCGGAGTGATCCGGCCGCAAAACTTCTCCTGACAGGCGCCCTCGTGGCGCCTGTTCAGTTTCTGGCGCTCGCCTGCAAGTCGCCGGTTCCATTGGGGTTTTGGCGACGCTCTTGCATCCCCCCGGCGATGGCCCCATAACGGGCCCATTGGTGCGCACGCACCTCCGTATTCCGACCTTCGCTGGAGCCCCCATGCCCCGCCGTCCCCAGACTGAAATCCTCGACCTGCCGGTCCTTCCGCTACGTGACGTGGTGGTGTTCCCGCACATGGTCATCCCGCTGTTCGTGGGGCGTGACAAGTCCATGCGTGCGCTGGAGCAGGCGATGGAGGCCGACAAGCGCATCATCCTGCTGGCGCAGAAATCCGCCGAGACGGACGATCCTGCCGCGGCCGATCTGTACACCGTCGGCACGCTCGCGCAGGTCCTGCAGTTGCTGAAGCTGCCGGATGGCACGATCAAGGTGCTGGTCGAGGGCACCACGCGCGTGAGCGTGTCGAATGTCGTCGAGCGTGATGGCTCCCTGTATGGACAAGGCGAAGAGGTCGATTCCACTGACGCCCGCGAGCCGCGCGAGATCGAGGCCGTGGCCCGCTCGCTGATGGGCCTGTTCGAGCAGTACGTGAAGACCAATCGCAAGCTGCCGCCCGAACTGCTGCAGACTCTGGCCGGGATCGACGAGCCGAGCCGGCTTGCCGACACGATCGCCGCGCACCTGGGCGTGCGCCTGAGCGACAAGCAGCGCCTGCTGGAAACCGTCGAGGTCGGGGAGCGGCTTGAGCTGCTGGTCGGTTTCGTCGACGGTGAAATCGACGTGCAGCAATTGGAGAAGCGCATCCGCGGGCGCGTGAAGTCGCAGATGGAGAAGAGCCAGCGCGAGTACTACCTCAACGAACAGATGAAGGCCATCCAGAAGGAGCTGGGCGAGCTCGACGAGGCGCCCAACGAACTGGAAGAGCTCGCACGCAAGATCGCTGAGGCCGGCATGCCGAAGCCCGTCGAAACGAAGGCGCGCAACGAACTCAACAAGCTCAAGCAGATGTCGCCGATGTCGGCGGAGGCGGCGGTCGTCCGCAACTATCTGGACTGGCTGCTCGGCGTGCCGTGGAACAAGCGCACCAAGGTGCGCAAGGATCTCAAGGTCGCGCAGGACACGCTGGACGCCGACCACTACGGTCTGGAGAAGGTCAAGGAGCGCATCCTCGAGTACCTCGCGGTGCAGTCGCGCGTGAAGAAGCTGCGGGGCCCGATCCTGTGCCTGGTCGGCCCGCCGGGCGTCGGCAAGACCTCGCTGGGCCAGAGCATCGCCAAGGCGACCAACCGCAAGTTCGTACGCATGTCGCTCGGCGGCGTGCGCGACGAGGCGGAAATCCGCGGACATCGCCGGACCTATGTCGGCTCGATGCCGGGCCGCATCGTGCAGAACCTCAACAAGACCGGCAGCAAGAACCCGCTGTTCGTGCTGGACGAGATCGACAAGATGTCGATGGACTTCCGCGGCGATCCCTCGTCCGCGCTGCTCGAGGTGCTGGATCCGGAACAGAACAACGCCTTCAACGACCATTACCTCGAGGTCGATCTGGATCTGTCCGAGGTGATGTTTGTCGCGACCTCGAATTCGCTGAACATTCCGGGTCCGTTGCTGGACCGCATGGAGGTCATCCGCATCCCGGGTTACACCGAGGACGAGAAGGTCAACATCGCACAGCGTTACCTCGTGCCGAAGCAATTGAAGGCGAATGGCCTGAAGGCTGACGAGCTGAAGATCGCTGAAAGCGCGATTCGCGACCTGGTGCGCTACTACACGCGCGAGTCCGGTGTGCGTAATCTCGAGCGTGAAGTCGCCAAGATCTGCCGCAAGGTGGTCAAGGAGATCGCGCTGGCGGGGCCCAAGCCGGCAAAGAAGAAAGCGGCTGCGATGCAGGTCAGCTCCAAGAATCTGGAGAAGTACGCCGGCGTGCGTCGCTACGACTTCGGCCGCGCCGAGGAGCAGAACGAGATCGGTCTGGTCACCGGGCTGGCGTGGACGGAAGTCGGCGGCGACCTGCTGCAGATCGAAGTCGCGCTGGTGCCCGGCAAGGGCAACATGCTGCTCACCGGACAGTTGGGCGATGTGATGAAGGAATCGGGTTCTGCGGCGATGTCCGTCGTGCGCGGCCGGGCGGTGAGCCTGGGCGTCGATGCGGAGTTCTTGCAGAAGCACGACGTGCACCTGCACGTGCCCGATGGCGCGACGCCGAAAGACGGTCCGAGTGCGGGCATCGCAATGGTGACCGCACTGGTATCCGCGCTGACCAAGAACCCCGTGCGCGCGGACGTGGCGATGACCGGCGAGATCACGTTGCGTGGCCGCGTCACCGCGATCGGTGGCCTCAAGGAAAAGCTGTTGGCGGCCCTGCGTGGCGGCATCACTACCGTCATCATTCCTGACGAGAACAAGAAGGACCTGGCCGACATTCCTGCGAATGTCACCGACGGCATCAAGATCGTGCCGGTGAAGTGGATCGACGAGGTGCTCGATCTCGCGCTGGAGCGGCCATTGGCGCCGGTGCCCGCCGCAGGCGGTACGGGCGGCGAGCGGAAGGTACCGGCGACCAAGAAGGAGCGCAGCAAAGGGTCTCAGCAACCCGGCGTGAAGCATTGAACAATGCGACGGGCGGTGCTTGTCATCGCCCTGAAACCCGCGTCATTGCTGGGTTTTCGGCTTGCGTGGCATTTTTTGCACTGGTATAACGACGTCACCCGCATGCACGAGGCTGTGCCTTGATGCGCGTGGACATAACGGACGGTTCCAGTGAGGCAAGTGAAGCCCGCGGTTCCGGCCACTCATTCCGCGGTTGTGCCGCACAGGGAGTTACTCAATGAACAAAACCGAATTGATCGATGCCGTCGCCGACGAAGCCGAAGTGTCCAAGGCCGAAGCCGGCCGCGCCGTCGACGCCGTCATCTCCAGCATCACGAAGGCCCTCAAGAAGGGCGACAGCGTGACGCTGGTCGGCTTCGGCACCTTCCAGGTCCGCAAGCGCGCCGCCCGCACCGGCCGCAACCCGAAGACCGGCGACACCATCAAGATCAAGGCGTCCAAGAATCCTGCGTTCAAGGCTGGCAAAGCCCTGAAGGATGCCGTAAACTAATCGACTCGCTGCCGATGGCAGGGTGCGATCACCCTGGGTGCTTAGCTCAGCGGTAGAGCGTCTCCCTTACACGGAGAGGGTCGGGGGTTCGAAACCCTCAGCACCCACCACATCGGGGCGGTGCAAGGTTAAAAAAATTGTTGGATGGTCTAGCGGAAAGCGCTGAAATCGTCTTACAATGTTCGTCTCAGCGCGGAGTGGTAGTTCAGTCGGTTAGAATGCTGGCCTGTCACGCCGGAGGTCGCGGGTTCGAGTCCCGTCCACTCCGCCATTTCACCCAAAAAGCCCGCGAAAGCGGGCTTTTTGCTGTCCTCGTCTTGTGGGACGTCTCGGCCGGCCTGCCTCGAGGGTTGCCGCAGGATGGCGAGACGCCGCCTCCATGGCGCGCTAAACTTCGCGGCTGAACGAATTCGGGTCCCGTGCGCACATGCTGCAGAAACTCCGCGACAAAACCTCCGGCTGGATCGCCAGTCTCATCCTGGGTCTGCTGATCATTCCGTTCGCCTTCGTTGGCGTGAACGAGTACATGACCGGTGGCACCGCCAGTGACGTGGCGCTGGTGGAAGCGCCGCCGACTTGGTGGGAGTCCGCGCCGCAGTGGTGGCCGGCGTCGATGCTCTGGCAGCGGGAAGAGGTTACCCAGGAGGACTTCCGCGCGGCGTTCGAGCAGGCACGCCAGCAGCAGCGCCAGGCGCTGGGTGATGCGTTCGATCCGCGCGAGTTCGAAAGCGCGGACAACAAGCGCAAGGTGCTGGAGCAACTGATCGACCAGAAGGTGCTGGCGCTGGGCGCGAAGCGTGCCGGTATCGTCGTGGGCAACGCGGCCGTGCAGGAGATGATCGCGAGCGAGCCGGCGTTCCAGGTCGACGGCAAGTTCAGCCCCGAGCAGTACCAGATGCTGCTCGCATCGCAGGTGCCGGCGGTCTCGCCGCTGCAGTTCCAGGAACAGCAGCGCGAGCGCCTGCGCATGCTGCTGGTGCCGCAGGCCATCGGCGATTCCGACTTCGTGACCGAAGGCGAACAGACGCGCATGTGGAAGCTGTTGGGCGAGACGCGCGACATCGGCGTTGCGCTGCTGCCGCCGGTGGCGGAGGACACGGCGCCTGTCACCGATGCGCAGGTCAAAGCGTGGTACGACGGCCACAAGAACGATTTCAAGCGACCCGAGCAGGTGTCGTTGGAGTACGTCGAGATCAATGGCGCGACGCTGCCGGTCGCGGCGGCAGCCGACGAGGCGGCGCTGCGCAAGCGCTACGAGGCCGAGAAGTCGCGCTTCATGTCGCCGGAGCAGCGTGTGGTCGCGCACATCCTGATCGCGACCGACGCCGGTGCGGACGCCGCCACGCAGAAGAAGGCCGAGGAAAAGGCTGCCGCACTCGCCAAGCAGGCGCGCGAAGGCGCCGACTTCGCGGCATTGGCGCGCGCGAATTCGGAAGACCCTGGTTCGAAGGACGCCGGTGGTGAGCTGCCGCCGTTCGCGCAGGACGGTTCGATGGTCAAACCCTTCGAAGACGCCGCGTTCGCCATGCAGACCGGCGAGATCCGCGGTCCGGTCAAGAGCGACTTCGGCTATCACGTGCTGCAGCTGAAGCGGATCGATGCCGGTACGGGACGCAGCTTCGAAGAAGTGCGCGGTGAGCTGGCGACGGAAGAGGCCAACAGCGAGCGCGACCGGGCGTTCAACGATCTGGCCGGACGCCTAGTCAATGAAACATTGAAGAACCCGACGGCGCTGGCGCCGGCGGCCGAAGCCACTGGCCTGTCGCTGCAGAAGCTGGGTCCGTTCTCGCAGGAAGCGCCCCAGGGCATCGCGATGGTGCCGGCGGTACTGCGGGCGGCGTTCTCCGACACGCTGGTGCAGGACGGCACGATCAGCGATCCGATCGAAATCGCACCCAACCACAGCGTCGTCATCCGCGTCGCCCAGCACACGCCGGAGCAGGCGTTGCCGCTGGACAAGGCGCGCGATGCCGTGGTGCTCGCCATCCGCGCCGATCGTCAGGAAAAGGCGGCATTGGCTGCGGCTGATGCGCTGGTCGCCCGCGTGCAGAAGGGCGAGTCGCTGGCGACGGTCGCTGCGGCCGATGGCCTGCGTTTCAACGAACTGCCGGGTCTGCGCCGCGGGATGCCGATGCCCACGGCCGAGGCCAACGACGCGATCTTCGCGGCGGGTCGACCGGCGGACGGCAAGGTGGTCGCCGGCAAGGTGGCGTTGGGCGACGGCGCCTATGCCGTGTTTACCGTGAACAAGGTGACCGATGGCGCGATCGCGGACGTGCCTGCGGAAGAGCGCGCGGCCATGCAGCAGCAACTGGCGCAAATCAATGCCGGTATCGCGACCCAGGCCTACGTTGACGCGCTGCGCAAGCGCTTCAAGGTGAAGGTGTTCGAAGAGCGCCTCTGAGTCGCCTTCGCTGTCGAGTACGATCCGAATCCCGCCTCCCGGCGGGATTCTTCTTTTTGCGCGTCCTGGTCAGTCAGCGTCGCCGTCCAGCTTCAGCACCATGCCCGGCCGCAACACGGCGTCCGCCGCCAGTCCATTGATCTGCAGCAGGCGCGCCGTCGTGATGCCGTGGCGACGCGCGATGGTCCAGGCAGAGTCGCCGCTCTTGACCGTATGCGTACGGCCTGCGGAGCGCGTGCCGGCCCGCGCATCGGATTCCGTGGTCGGCGGTACCGCCGATGCTTCCGCTGGCGCTGCGGCGTCGGTGACCCCCGCATTGGTCGGTGCCAGCAGTTGCATCGGTTTGCCTGCCCGGCTGAAGCGACCGGCCAGCGCGGGATTGAGGCGCTTGAGCAGCGCGGCGGGCTGTTGCTGCGCCCTGGCCCAGGCGTCGAGGGTGGCGTCGCCGGGCAGGACATGCGCCGCCAGGCGCGGGACAGGACGGTCCATCTGTCGGAGCCAGGCGTCGCGGTCGTCCGCCTGCTGGAAGATGCACGCGAGGG
The DNA here is from genome assembly GCF_014851815.1 of Pseudoxanthomonas sp. PXM01. Taxonomy (GTDB): domain Bacteria; phylum Pseudomonadota; class Gammaproteobacteria; order Xanthomonadales; family Xanthomonadaceae; genus Pseudoxanthomonas_A. The sequence goes on along the minus strand of NZ_JACVAJ010000002.1, from coordinate 100,819 downwards.
CGTGCAGTTTCTCCACGTAGGCGTAGGTGATGCCCGACAGGCCCGGCAATTCGGCCGGGCGGGCATTGCGCGCGTTCATGCCGGCGCGGCGCATCGATTGCAGCACCCGGTACTCGCCGGCGTTGTAGGCCATCACCGCCAGCCGCCAGTCGCCACCGAACATGCCGTGCAGCGTCTTCAGATAGCGGACGGCCGCCTGGGTCGAATCCACCGGCGACAACCGGCCGTCATACCCCTCGCGCATCGGTACGCCGTGGTTGCGCGCGGTGATGCCGATGAACTGCCACAACCCGGCCGGCCCCTGCGGATTGCGGGCACCCGGCTTGTAGCCGCTTTCGACGAACGGAATCAGGGCGAATTCGGTGGGCAGGTGCGCCTCGCGCAAGGCGTCGACCACGTAGCCGAACAGTGGCAGGACGTCGTCCTCGGCGCGGGCCAGCTGACCCGGCGCGTGGCTGAAATGCTTCTTCCAGCGGCCGTTGGTCGCCTCGCTGTCGCACTCCGGATCGGCGAGCCCATCGCGGAAGCGCTGGTAGATCTCCAGCCCGCTGCGCTGATGACTGGCGGGAAGGCTGGCCGGTTCGATCGCTGGCTGGGCGGGGACAGCCTGCGTCCCCGCCTGCGCAGGCGGATCGGCGGCGACCGCTGCATGCGTCGCAACGGCAAGCCCGGCAGCCAGCAGGGCCCGGTGAAGGCGCGTGCGCTGTTTCATGCGCGGAAGTCGTTTTTCCACTGCCGCAGCGTGGCGAACGTCTCCACCCGGTCGACGGGATTTCGGCCCAGGCGATGGGACACCGCAGCGCGGACCGCCTCGGTATCCACCCGCAGGAAAGGGTTGCTCGCGATCTCGCTGGCGAGCGTGACCGGCAGGCTGGGGCGGCCGGCCTGGCGCATGCCGCGGGCTTCCTCGATGCGATGGCGCAAGGCCGGGTTATAGGGGTCTACGGCGCTGGCAAACGCGGCATTGGCCAGCGTGTATTCGTGACCGCAGCAGACCAGCGAGGCGTCGGGCAGCGCCACGAGACGGTCGAGCGATGCGAGCATCTGCGCCGGCGTACCTTCGAACAGGCGGCCGCAGCCCAGGCTGAAGAGGGTGTCTCCGCAGAACAGGTGCGGTTGTCCGTCCGTGCCGCCGCCGTGGAACGCGATGTGCGAGCGTGTGTGGCCCGGCACGGCCAGCACGGACAGTCGCCAGTTCTTTACCGCAACAGTATCGCGGTCCCCGACGCGCTCGGTTGCATCGGGGATGCGGTCGTCCTCGGGCGCGAACACCGGCAGGGTGGGCCAGCGCGCCCGAAGGGCCGCGATGCCGCCGGCATGGTCGGGGTGGTGGTGGGTGACCAGGACCGCTGCCGGCCACAGGCCGTTGCCGGTGGCGGCCAGCACGGGGGCCGCGTCGCCCGGATCGATCACCAGCGCATCGCCCTCGTCGTCGACCAGCGCCCAGATGTAGTTGTCCTCGAAGGCAGGCAGAGCGAGCAGACGCATCGGGTAACAGGCTCCGGGCAGGGAACGGACGCCCGGGGGCGGCGTCCTCTACAATCCGAACATGCCTGCGTTCGCGTTTACCCGTCAACCCGATGCCCTGGCGTGGTTCGGGACGGGCCATGGCGGACCGCTGCTCGCGTCGGAATATGCCCGGGTCAGCCAGGCCCTCACCAGTCGGACCCCACAGCCCTGGTTGTGGGTGTCTCCGGCGGGAGCGGACCCCGCCCACGCCGCGCATGCCCCGGCCACTCGCGGCGTCCGGCTGCACGCGACGGCGGGTTCGCATCGTCTGGGGGGACACATCGAGTGCGGTCTGCCGCTGCCGCTGCCGACCGAAGCCATGGGAGTGATCGTGCTCCAGCACGTGCTGGATGCCGGCGATCCGCAACCCTTGCTGCAGGAGTGCTCCCGTGTGCTCGAGCCTGGTGGCCGCCTGTGGCTGTTCGTGCTGAATCCCTGGAGCCCCTACCGCCTGCGCTGGCGCGGGGCAGGGCTGGTACCGCGCGCACTGGACCAGTGGCGCCTGCAACTGGCGGCCGCCGGCCTGGTCGTCTCGGAGCACGTCCTGCATTACGGGCCGGTCTGGAAGGGCATCGCGGATGCGCCCGGCCACGGACCGGCGCCTTTCCGTGCCGCACGCCTGCTGGGCGCCGAGAAGCGCGTCGCCGGCCTCATTCCCCCCGCGCCGGTGGCGCGCGCGTGGCGCACCGCGCCCGCGGCCTGACTTTCGATCACGAGGACACATGAAGCACGTCAGCATCCATACCGATGGCTCCTGCCTAGGCAATCCCGGCCCCGGCGGCTGGGCGGCGCTCCTGCGCTACGGTGAAAAGGAGCGCGAGGTCGTCGGTGGCGAAGCGCAGACCACCAACAACCGCATGGAGCTGATGGCGGCCATCGCGGCGCTGGAAGTGCTGACCGAAGGCTGTGAGATCACCCTCCATATCGACTCGCAGTACGTCCGGCAGGGCATTACCGAGTGGATGCCGGGCTGGGTGCGACGCGGCTGGAAAACCGCCGGCGGCGACCCGGTGAAGAATCGGGACCTGTGGGAGCGGCTGCACACCGCGACCGGGCGCCACCGGATCGACTGGAAGTGGGTCAAAGGCCACAACGGCGATCCGGACAACGAGCGTGTCGACGTGCTGGCGCGCAACGCGGCCGTGCGTTTCCGCAACGGAGCGGTGACGTGACGGTGGCGATAGCGCCTGGCCAGCTCATCGCCGAGACGTCCCGCCTGCGGCTGCACGCGATGGCCGATCGCGATGATGCCGATGTGGCGCTGATGCTCTCGCTGCTGAACGATCCCGCCTTCATACGTAACATCGCCGACCGCGGCGTCCGCACGCTGGAGCAGGCGCGCGGCTACCTGCGCGACGGCGCACTGCGCAGTTACGCGCAACATGGCTTCGGGATGTATGCGATCCGGCGCAAGGATACCGGTGCGCTGATCGGCAACTGCGGGCTGGTCCGCCGTGACGGGTTGGACGGCCCCGACCTGGGGTACGCATTGTTGCCAGCGCATGCGGGGCAGGGCTTCGCACTCGAGGCGGCGCGGGCGGTGATCGCCGATGCCGGCAGCCGGCTCTGCATCGACCGCCTGCACGCCATCGTCAATCCCGATAACGTCGCCTCGATTGGCCTGTTGCAGAAACTGGGATTCGAATTCGACAGAATGATCGTTCTCCCCGCGATCGAACATGCGGTGGACCTGTTCCACCTGCATCTCCCCAAGGAAGCCGCTGCCTGATGCGCCAGATCATCCTCGACACCGAAACCACCGGGCTGGAGTGGAAGAAGGGCAACCGCGTCGTCGAAATCGGCTGCGTGGAGCTGCTGGAGCGCCGTCCGACCGGCCGGACCTACCACCAGTACATCAATCCGCAGCGCGAATTCGAGCAGGGTGCGGCGGAAGTGACCGGTCTCAGCCTGGAGTTCCTGTCCGACAAGCCGCTGTTCGCGGCGATCGCCGACGAGTTCCTGGCTTTCATCGACGGCGCCGAACTGGTGATCCACAACGCCGCTTTCGACGTGGGTTTCCTCGACTACGAACTGTCGCGACTCGGGGAGCAGTACGGCCGGCTGGCCGACCGGGTCACGGTCGAGGATTCGCTGCTGCTGGCGCGACAGCGCTTCCCCGGTCAGCGCAATTCGCTGGATGCGCTGTGCAAGCGATTGGGCGTGGACAACACCCACCGCCAGCTGCACGGCGCGCTGCTCGATGCCCAGTTGCTATGCGACGTCTACCTCAACCTGACCGCCGGCCAGCGTGAAATCGGCTTCGGTGGCGCGGAGGAAGCCGCGCCGGGCGCGTCGGCGGCGGTGGTCCATCACTTCGACCCCGCTGTCGCGGGCGCCCGCCCGCGGGTCACGGCGTCGGCGGACGAACTGGCGGCGCACGAAGCCCGCCTGGCGACCCTGCGGAAAAAAGCGGGTGGCCGCTGCCTGTGGGACCCGCCAGTGCTCGAGGCCGGCTGACCGGCCCTCCTGCGACTCAGTGACAGCGCACCAGGATGGCGGTGACGTTGTCCGAACCGCCCCCATCCAGCGCCGCCGCGATCAGCGTGTCCACGCATTCCTGCGCACTGCAGTCGTCGTGCTTCAGCGTGGCGGCGATGCTGGGATCGTCCACTTCTTCGGTCAGGCCGTCGCTGCAAAGCAACAGCTGCATGCCGGGACGGAGCTCGCCGGTCATGGTTTCGACGTTGAGGTGGTTGGGATCGGTGACGCCCAGCGCCTGGGTGACGACATTGCGGTGCGGGTGGGTGCGTGCCTGCTCGGTGGTCAATGCGCCCTGGGCGATCAGTTCCTGCACATAGCTGTGGTCCTGGCTCAGCTGGGCCAGGTTGCCCTCGCGCCACAGGTAGGCGCGGCTGTCGCCGACCCAGGCGACCTCGAAGCGGTTGCCCTGGATACGGGCGGCCACGACCGTGGTGCCCATGGGCAGGGTGTCGTTGCGGCGACGGGAGGTGCGGATGATTTCCTCGTCGGCGATGCGGATCGCCTGGGCGAGCGGCGTGCCGTCGCGGATCTCGCGCACGATGGTTTCGCGCGCCAGGGCGCTCGCCACTTCGCCGCAGGCGTGCCCGCCCATGCCATCGGCCACCAGCCACAGGCCCAGCTCGCTGTCGCCGTAGTAGGTGTCCTCGTTCAGCTCGCGCCTGAGGCCGACGTGGGAGATGTGGCCGAATTCGATCATGGTGCCCTGTCTGTGCGGACGGCGTTTTCCTATCCGCTCATACGCAATGATCCGGTCGGACAGGACATCGGACAAGGTAGATGGTCCCGATGGAGCCAATCGGGGTTCATCGACGTGGAGGGCAGGTGATGCGGTGAACGGCCTGCGGGCGCGCCGCGCTTGTCCGGATGCGGTCCGCCACGTATCATGCACGCCCCCGGGGAAGCCCGGGGCCACCGGAGAGGTGGCAGAGTGGTTGAATGTACCTGACTCGAAATCAGGCATACGTTAATAGCGTATCGAGGGTTCGAATCCCTCCCTCTCCGCCAGTTTCAGGCAAGCCCCCGCAAGGGGGCTTCTGCTTTTCTGGGCCGCCTTCCTCGGGGATGCCCGCTGCGGCGGCGCTAGAATGGCCTTCTTTCGCCGGAGCCCCCCATGTCCGAGATCCTCGTGCCCGTGTCCTTCGGTGAGCTGCTGGACAAGATCGCCATCCTGCAGATCAAGTCCGAGCGCATGAGCGACCCCGCCAAGCTGGCGCACGTGCGGGACGAGCTCACCGCGCTGGAAAAAACCTGGATGGCCCATCCGGTGGCGGGCAACGACATCGTTGAGCTGCGTGCCCAGCTGAAGGCGGTCAACGAGCGGCTGTGGGTGATCGAGGACGACGTGCGCCTGAAGGAGAAGGCGCAGGCGTTCGACGACGATTTCGTCCGCCTGGCCCGCAGCGTCTACTTCGAGAACGACGAACGCGCCCGCATCAAGAAGGCGATCAACCTCGCGCTGGGCTCCGCCTACGTGGAAGAGAAGTCGTACCAGGACTACCGGGTCGCCGGCACGCCCTGACGAGCCGCGCTCAGTCCGCGACGTCGTCGCGGAAGCGCTCGAAGGCGGCGATGCCGTCGTCCACGGTGACCAGTTCCATCACGCCGTCGTGCTCGATCTTGGTGCCCCACTTCAGCTCCGCGGCCGGCCGGCCCTTGTAGCGGCGCGCGGCGTCGTCGTAGCGGTCCACGCAGTAGCGCACCGTGGAATAGGGGCCGCTGCGGCGTGGATTGCTGGCCGCATGCAGGCCCAGCACCGCGGTGCCCATGGCATTGGCGATGTGCATGGGACCGGAATCGGGCGTCATCACCAGGTCGGCACGCGCCAAGAGGGCGGGCAATTGCTTCAGCGTGTCCTTGCCGACCAGGTCCAGCACCGGTGCGTGCATGGCGGCGATGATGGCGTCCGCGGTCTGGCGCTCCAGTTCGCTGCGCCCGCCACACAGCACCACGCGCCACCCCTGCGCTGCCGCATGGTCGGCGACGGCGGCATAGCGGTCGGCGAACCAGTTACGGCGCACATGGCTGGAGCAGGGCGAAATCACCAGCGTCCGCGTCGCGTCGGCAGGCCATTGCGCGGCGGCCCACGCGTGCGCGTCGGCGGGCACCGGCAGGTCCCATACGATCTCGGTCTGCTTCAGTCCCAGCGGTTCGCAGAAGCTGCCCATCGCGTCCAGCACATGGATGCCCGGACGGTCGGGGATGCGTTCGTTGATAACCAGCCCGTGCAGGTCCTTCGAACGGCTGCGGTCGTAGCCGATCCGGCGCCGCGCGGGGATGAAGGCCGACAGCAGGTTCGCGCGCAGGGCCACCTGCATCTGCAGCAGCGCGTCGAAGCGGTCCGGCAGATCCCGGCGCAACGCACGCATGCCGGCCAGCCCCGTCTTCTTGTCGTAGGTGTGGAAGGTCACGCCCTGCAGTCCTTCGAGCAGTTTGAAACCGCCCTTGTCGATCACCCAGTGCAGGTGCAGCTGAGGCCAGTGCCGCTGCAGCGTGCGCACGAGCGGCACGACATGGGTCACGTCGCCGAGGGCGGACAGGCGCAGCAGGCAGAGTGAGTGGGGAATCGTGGACAAGTGTTGTTAGACTCGCTGAATGGTCGGATTTGACGCCTCGGAATCCCTGACGCCGTTCCGCGAAGGCAGCGGATACGGTGCGATTCTGTTCGACCGCAAACACCTCCGGCAAGCGGATCCGGACTGGTTCGTGCCGGAGAAGTGGGGCGAACGCGCCCGGCCGGTCGACAGCGGCGGCCGCGGCAGCGCCTGGTTCATCGACGCGCCGTCCAGCCAGTGCGTGTTGCGCCACTACCGGCGCGGCGGACTGGCGGCGCGCTTCAGCCAGGACCGCTACCTGTGGCACGGTCCGGACCGGACCCGCAGCTTCGCCGAATTCCGCCTGACGCGCGCGCTGCTGGCGCGCGGGCTGCCGGTACCGCGTCCGGTGGCGGCCAGCTACGTGCGCGACGGCATGTTCTATCGCGCTTCGATCCTGGTGGAGCGGCTGATGGACGTGCGTACCCTCGCCGACATCTCCGGTCACGCCGAAGGACATGCGCCGTGGGAGAGCACCGGCCGGCTGGTGGCGCGCTTCCACCGGGCTGGCCTGGACCACGCGGACCTCAATGCACAGAACATCCTCTTCGACGCCAGCGGACACGGCTGGCTGATCGACTTCGACCGCGGCCGCCTGCGCATTCCCGCCACGGCCTGGCGCGAACAGAACCTGGCGCGGCTGCGGCGCTCCCTGATCAAGCTGCGCGGCACGCGCAGCGAGGATGCGGTAGGGCATGACTTCGCCCAGCTCCGCCGCGCCTACGACCACGCCTGGTCGCGAGGCTACTGAGATGGGTTGGACGCTGCGTTTCCTGGGCGTGGGCAATGCCGGCGCGGTCGAGCTGGGCTCGGCGATGGCGACGCTGGAGCGTGACGGCGCGCCATGGCTGACGATCGACTGCGGCGGGGAGGGGCTGACCGCCTACCAGGCCCGTTACGACGGCATGCCGAATGCGGTCTTCATCACCCACGTGCATCTGGACCACGTCGCCGGCATGGAGCGCCTGTTCGTGGCGAGCTACTTCGACGAGGCGCGGCGCGGCAAGGTCCGCCTGTACGTGCCAGCGCCGCTGGTGCCGTTCCTGCACCAGCGCATCGCCAGCTATCCGAACGTGTTGGCCGAGGGCGGCGCGAACTTCTGGGATGCCTTCCAGCTGATCCCGGTGGGCGATGCGTTCTGGCACGACGGGCAGCGGCTGGAGGTCTTCCCGGTACGCCACCACTGGCCGGACACGGCGTTCGGCCTGCGCCTGCGCGGCAGTGCGGTGTGGACCGGCGATACGCGACCGATTCCCGAGATGCTCGCGCGCCACGCCGATGCCGGCGAGGTGATCGCGCACGATTGCGCGCTGCACGGCAATCCCTCGCACAGCGGCATCGATGACCTGGAACGCGAGTATCCGGCGGCCCTGTTGGCCCGTTGCGTGCTCTACCACTACGCCAGCGTGGCGGATGCCGAGGCCCTGCGCGCACGCGGCCATCGCGTCGCGACCGCGGGCGAGGGACTTCCGCTGGCTGAGCCGTTGCCGACTGCGCTGCCGTGAGCCCGCTTCCGCTGCCGCATGACCTGCTGGGGCGTCCGCTGCACGACCTGCGCCTGTCGGTCATCGATGCCTGCAATTTCCGCTGCGGTTATTGCATGCCTGCAGATCGTGTCCCGGAGGACTACGGTACCGACGCGTCCCAGCGGCTGTCCTTCGATGAAATCGAAACGCTGGTGCGTGCGTTCGTCCATCTAGGCACGCGCAAGCTGCGCCTGACCGGTGGCGAGCCGTTGCTGCGCAAGCGACTGCCGGCGCTGGTCGGCAGGCTGGCAGCCATCCCGGGCCTGGACGACATCGCCCTGACCACCAATGGCATGTTGTTGGCGCAGCAGGCGCGGGCATTGCATGACGCAGGCCTGCGTCGCGTCACCGTGAGCCTGGATGCGCTGGATCCGCAGGTGTTCGCCGAGATGTCGGGACGGCGTGGCCAGGTGGGTGATGTGCTGGCAGGCATCGATGCTGCTGTGACCGCCGGCTTTTCGCGGCTGAAGATCAATGCCGTCGTGCAGCGGGGCGTCAACGAAGACCAGGTGCTGCCGCTGGTCGAACGCTTCCGCGGCACCGGTCATGTCGTGCGCTTCATCGAATTCATGGACGTGGGCGACAGCAACGACTGGCGGCTGGACCGGATGGTCCCGTCGTCGGCATTGCGCGACCGCATCGCCGCGCGCTGGCCGCTGCATCCGTTGCAGGCGGACTACCGGGGCGAAGTCGCCGAGCGCTACGGCTTCGACGATGGCGGTGGCGAGATCGGCTTCGTCAGTTCGGTCAGCACGCCGTTCTGCGGCGACTGCCACCGGGCACGCGTCTCGGCCGATGGCCGCCTGTTCACCTGCCTGTTCGCCTCGGATGGCGTCGCCCTGCGCGATGTCATCGCGCAGGGCGAGGAAGCCCTGGCCGGGCATGTCGCCCGGGCGTGGCGCGCACGCGGCGATCGCTACAGCGAACTGCGCGGCACCCCGGATGTACGGGACCGCCGGCGTGTCGAGATGTATCTTATCGGCGGTTGAATCCCCCCAGGATCCGCATGCCCCGCAACACCCTGACCCATCTGGATGCCGACGGCCGACCGGCCATGGTCGACATATCCGGCAAGACGGCGACGCCGCGCGAAGCGCTGGCTACCTGCCGCGTGCGCTTCCCGGCAGAGGTCGCGCGCCAGCTGAAACGGAATGGATTGCGCAGCGCGAAGGGCGGCATCGTGGACACCGCCATCATCGCGGGCACGATGGCGGTCAAGCGTACGCACGAGCTGATCCCGTTCTGCCACCCGTTGCCGATCGACGGCTGCCGCCTGAACGTCGAATGGGATGGCGATACGGCGTTGCGCATCGACTGCCAGGTGCGCACCACGCACCGCACGGGCGTGGAAATGGAGGCGCTGACCGGCGCCACCGTCGCCGCACTCACGGTCTACGACATGTGCAAGGCGCTGTCGCATGCCATCGTGCTGGGGCCGGCCAAACTGGTCGGCAAGCGAGGCGGCAAGCGCGACGTGGGGCAGGTCTGATGGCGGACGTCACGCTGCTGTACTTCGCCAGCCTGCGCGAGCGCGCAGGTGTCGACAGCGAAACGGTGTCCACGGCGGCGGCGGACCTGGCGGGCGTCTACGACGAGGCGCAGGCGCGACATGGATTCTCCTGGCCGCGCGGACATCTTCGGGTGGCGATGGATGGCGAGTTCGCGCGCTGGGACGATGTGCCGAAAGCAGGCAGCGAGATCGCCTTCATCCCCCCCGTGAGCGGAGGCTGAGCATGGCCGGCTTCCTGTTGTCCGACCTGCCGCTGGACATTGCGTCGCTGCGCGCGCAGGTGCTCGATCGGCGCGCCGGTGGCTACGCCAGTTTCGAGGGCTGGGTCCGCGACCACCATGCGGGACGCGCGGTGGACGGTCTCGATTACGAGGCGTACGCGACACTGGCCGAACGCGAGGGCGAACGCGTCATCGCCGAAGCCAAGGCGCGCTTCGACGTGATCGAAGCCTGCTGCGCGCATCGCGTGGGGACGCTGGCCATCGGCGACCTGGCGGTCTGGGTCGGCGTGAGTGCGGCGCACCGTGGCGCGGCGTTCGACGCGTGCCGTTACATCATCGATGAAACGAAACGCCGCGTGCCGATCTGGAAGCGCGAACACTATCGCGAAGGCGACGCGGACTGGCTGCATCCGATGGCGGAGGAAGCATGATCACGTGGCGGGCGGCGTTGTTCGCGGCAATGGTGACGGCCCTGCCGTTGTCATCGGTCGAAGCGGCGGAGCTGCTGGTCGGCAACAAGTCCGCGGATACGGTGTGGCGCCTGTCGTTGCGCGATGGTCGCCGGGTCGGCGAATTCCGTACCGGCGAGGCGCCGCACGAAATCGCCGTTGCGCCGGATGGCCGCTCGGCGGTAGTGACGAACTACGGCGGGGCCAAGACCGGCAGCACACTGTCGGTGCTGGACCTGGTCGGTGGCCGACCGACGCGTTCCATCGACCTCGGTCAGCATGGTGCGCCGCATGGCCTGCGCTTCCTGCCCGACGGCCAGCGCGTGCTGGTGACGACGGAAGCCTCCGCGAGCCTGCTGCTCGTGAATGTAGCGTCCGGTGAGATCGAACGCGTGATCGACGTGGGTGGCGGCACTGGCCACATGGTCGCCGTGTCGGCGGATGGCAAGGTCGCCTGGCTCACCAAGATCCAGGCCGGCACGCTGAGCCGTATCGACCTGCAGACCGGCATGAAGACGGTGGAGCGGCCGGCAGGCAAGGGCGCCGAAGGCGTGGCGGTGCGCCCGGATGGGGCCGAAGTCTGGGTCACGAACCGCGAGGACGGTACGGTCACCGTGCACGATCCGCGCACGTTGGCGATCAAGCGCCGCATGAGCAGCAAGGGGTTCCCGATCCGCGTGGTGTTTTCGGCGGACGGCACGCTTGCCTTCGTGACCAATGCACGTGCCGCGACGCTGGCGGTGTTCAACGCACGCACCAAGGTGCCGGTGGCGACCGTGCCGCTATCGCGTGACGACGTGGAGTACCAGCAGACGATGCTGGGCAATGCCGCGCTGCCGATCGGCGTGGTGGTCGCGGCCGACCGACCGCGCGCCTATGTGGCCATCAGTGGCGGCGACCGTATCGCCGTGATCGACACGCAGCACTGGCAGGTCATCGACTACTGGGTCACCGGTCGGGAGCCGGACGCGCTCGGTATCGTCGCCGAATGACGGTTCCGAGAAGGCGGTAGCCCGCCGCGCCCCGCGATAGTGCCGTGGTGCGGCAACGATGCCGTCGCAACGGCAAGGGAGAGCGAATCGCTTGTGTTTTGAATGCCTGAAAAGGCGGTAGCCCCGCCGGCTGACCTCGGCGCCCGCGTCGATCGATACCGTTGCTGCCGCGCCCCGCGATGCCCCCGTCGCAATGGCGATGATGCCGTCGCAACGGCAGGGGGTAGTGAATAGCCTGTGCCTGAAAAGGCGGTAGCCCCGCCGGCTGACCTCGGCGCCCGCGTCGATCGATACCGTTGCTGCCTTCCGGCCCTGGCGGGATTTTCGACCTAGCGTCGCGAGGGGCCGACGGGGCCACCATAGACGAGGGCCGCGCTGCGCGCGGCCCGTAAACTGGCGGAGAGAGGGGGATTCGAACCCCCGAAGCGCGGTTTAGACGCTTACACACTTTCCAGGCGTGCTCCTTCAACCACTCGGACACCTCTCCGGGACCTGAACGCGACCGGGGCCGCTTTCAGGGGCGTGAATTCTAGCCTTCGCAGGGGTGCCGCCACAAGCGAGGCCGTGCATAGGCCGTGGGGCGGAGGGAGGACGGGCGGAGCGTGGCACAATGTCGGCATGTCCTACCTCGTCCTCGCCCGCAAGTGGCGTCCCAAGCGTTTCGCCGAGCTGGTGGGCCAGGAACACGTGGTCCGCGCGCTGACCAACGCGCTGGACAGCGGCCGCGTCCATCATGCCTTCCTCTTCACCGGCACGCGCGGCGTGGGCAAGACCACGATCGCCCGCATCTTCGCCAAGTCGCTGAACTGCGAGAAGGGCACCAGCGCCGACCCTTGCGGCCAGTGCCCGGCCTGCCTCGACATCGATGCCGGCCGCTACATCGACCTGCTGGAGATCGACGCCGCGTCGAACACCGGCGTGGACGACGTGCGCGAGGTGATCGAGAACGCGCAGTACATGCCGTCGCGCGGCAAGTTCAAGGTCTATCTGATCGACGAAGTGCACATGCTGTCGAAAGCCGCGTTCAACGCGCTGCTGAAGACGCTGGAAGAACCGCCGGAACACGTGAAGTTCCTGCTCGCGACCACCGATCCGCAGAAGCTGCCGGTCACCGTGCTGTCGCGCTGCCTGCAGTTCAATCTCAAGCGCCTGGACGAGGAGCAGATCCGCGGCCAGATGACGAAGATCCTGGGCGCGGAAGCGATCGAAGCCGACGCGCCCGCCATCGCCCAGCTCGCACGCGCGGCCGACGGTTCGCTGCGCGATGGCCTGTCGCTGCTCGACCAGGCCATCGCCTACGCCGGCGGCGCGCTGCGCGACGAGGGCGTGCGTACCATGCTGGGCACGGTGGATCGCACCCAGGTCAACGCCATGCTCGGCGCGCTGGCGCAGGGCGATGGCGACGAACTGTTGCAGGTGGTCGCACGGCTGGCGGAGTTCTCGCCCGACTGGGCCGGTGTGCTGGATGCCGTGGCGGAAGCGCTGCATCGCATCCAGGTGCGACAGCTGGTGCCGTCGGCGAGCGTGGAGGCGGAGGGCGTCGATGTGGAGGCCTTTGCCGGCCAGCTGCGGCCCGAAGTCGTCCAGCTCTGGTACCAGATGGCGATCAACGGCCGTCGCGACCTGCACCTGGCGCCGAGCGGTCGCGCGGGATTCGAGATGAGCGTGCTGCGCATGCTGGCGTTCCGGCCGGCACAGGCTGGCGAGATGCGGGGCGAAGCACGTGGGTCATCGGTAGTGGCATCCCCGGTCGCGACGCCTGCCGCATCCGCCAGTCCGGCCGTGCCGCAGATGCAGGCGGCTTCCGCACCGCAAACGGTGATGCCACCCCAGCAGATGGCCCGAGAGGAATTGCCTGCACCCTCGCGTCCCGTGGCGCCGGCGGTCGATGATGTGCCGCCGTGGCGCCCGGCAGAAGCGGCACCTGTCGCTGCCGTGGCCCCCGTCGCCGCTGCAACACCCGTCGCGTCGACGATGCCTGTCGACATCGGCATCACCGACGCGGAGACCTGGCTGCACTTCGCCGGTAGCTGCGGGCTCAAGGGCGTCGGCAAGCAACTGGTCGACAACGTCGCCTTCGCCGGTTACGCGAACGGAACGTTGACGCTGGCGCTGGACAGCGGTTTCGACTACCTGCGCTCGGAGCGCACGCTGGGCGAGCTTGGCGAGGCCATTGCCAGCCGCTACGGCGTGGCGCCGCGGCTGGCTTTCGCCGCAGCCGCGCCCACTGGCGAAACGTTGAAGGAGCGCAGCCACCGGCAGCGCGACGAACGCCAGAACGTCGCCGAAGAAACCTTCATGAACCATCCGGACGTGCGGCAGCTGATGCAGCAACATGGCGCCAGGCTTGTGCCGGACTCCATCCGACCTTACGAAGAGTGATCACGACATGCGTGGAAACATCGCCCAACTGATGCAGCAGGCGCAGAAGATGCAGGAGAACCTGCAGCGCGCCCAGGAAGAACTCGCCAAGCTCGAAGTCACCGGCAACGCCGGCGGCGGCATGGTCAGCGTGACGCTGACCGGCGCCAAGGAATGCCGCAAGGTCCGCATCGATCCTTCGCTGCTGTCGGATGCGGAAATGCTGGAAGACCTGATTGCCGCCGCGTTCAACGATGCCTCCAACAAGGTGGACGCGGAATCGAAGTCGCGGATGGGTGCCGCCACGGCCGGGATGCCGCTGCCGCCCGGCATGAAGATGCCGTTCTGAGCGCATTCCGGATCGGGTGACGGCGGTCCATCCGCCTTCGTCCTGAGACGACATGTCCAGTCCGCTGCTCGAACAGCTCATCGAAGCGTTGCGCGTGCTGCCCGGCGTCGGGCAGAAGACCGCGCAGCGCATGGCCTACCACCTGCTCGACCGCGAGCGGGAGGGCGGCAGGCGTCTGTCCGGCGTGATGGCCGAGGCGTTGGATCACATCGGCCACTGCGAGCAGTGTCGTGATTTCACCGAAGGGGCGATCTGCACGCTGTGCGCGAGCGCCAGCCGAGACCGGCACCAGCTGTGCATCGTGGAGTCGCCCTCGGACCGTCTCGCGATCGAGCAGGCCACCGGTTACCGCGGCGTCTATTTCGTCCTGCACGGCCGGTTGTCGCCGCTGGATGGCATCGGGCCGCGTGAGCTCGGACTGGATGCCTTGTCGGCGCGTCTCGCCCAGGGCGAAGTCACCGAACTGATCATCGCCACCAACCCGACCGTCGAAGGTGAGGCCACCGCGCATTACCTGGCGCAGCTGGCGCGGCAGCAGGGCGTGCGCCCCAGCCGCCTGGCGCACGGCGTACCGCTGGGTGGCGAGCTGGAATACGTGGACCGCGGCACGCTGGCGCATGCCTTCGGCGGCCGCAGCGAAATGACCTGACCGTACGAGCACGAGGACGCGCGCCGCCATGACCGACACCATTTTCGCCAGGATCATCCGCCGCGAGATTCCGGCCACCATCGTCTACGAGGACGACGACGTCCTCGGTTTCAAGGACATCGCCCCGCAGGCGCCCTTACATGTGCTCTTCATTCCCAAGAACGAGGCGATCCCCACGCTGGACGACGTGCGCCCGGAGCAGGCGCACCTGATCGGCAAGCTGGCACTGGCGGCGGCGCACTACGCGCGCGACGAAGGATTCGCGCAAGACGGCTACCGCATCGTCATGAACTGCCGGGAGGACGGTGGGCAGACCGTGTTCCACATCCATCTGCATCTTCTCGCTGGCGCCTCGCTCGGACGCTTCGGCACGCCGGGTTGAGTGTCGTCCGGGCAAAAAAAAGCCGCTCATCGAGCGGCTTTTTTCTTTCATGGCGATGGATTCACCACCAGCCCCAACGACCCCAGCGCGGCCCCCAGAAGGGGTCGTAGTACGGGTAGGGGCGGACGACTTCGACTTCACGCACTTCCGGCCAAAGGTAGACCACGTCGGCGGCGACACGCGGCAACTGGTAGTCGTAGTCGCCAATGCGGGTGCTTTCATAGCCCTCAATCTTGCCGACGAACGTCACCTCGCGACCCTCGGCGAACACGGCCGGATCATAGAAGCCGGCCCGGCAGGCGACGAAGCGGCCGTCGGTGGCGTCGGGTGCGTACGACAACGGTCGGCCGGTACCGGCGAGGGGCCGCGAGACGAGCTGGAAGCAGGTCGAGTTCTGGCCGGGCGTGGTGCTGATGATGCGGCCACCCCAGCGGACGGGGGCACCCACCTGCGGTGCGCCGATCGAATCGCGCGGATTGACCTGGGTAAAGGCGCCCTGCAGTGGCTTGGGTGCCGTGGCGCAGGCGGAAAGCAGCGCGGCGGTTGCGACGACGACGGCGAAGCGAAGGTTCATGGCCAGTCTCCAGCGGGTTATGGGCGGTGCCGGCGCAGGTCTTCGATCAGTGCGCGGTGGTCTCCCTCACCCGGAGCGTAGCGCGCATCGGCGAAACGGTGGCTGAGCGAAAGCAGTGCCTGGGCGGCCCGCGGTCGTCCGGCAGCGGCACGGCGTGCCCAGTCGGCGGGGCTTTCATGCGGCAACCGGCCAAGCCCGAGCCGTGCATACCGCGCGCCGAGCCGGTGCCAAGCGCGCAGCAACGGGTCGCGCTGGCGCTCACCCCGCGCGAGCAGCCAGGCCATCCACGCCAGCGCGGCGATGGCGAAGATGCCGAACAGCGCCGTCAACGCGCCGCCCCCCAGATGTTTCGCACCGAAGCGCTCCAGCAGGCGTGCCTGACGCCGCGCATCGAAGCCCAGCACGAGGTCGTTCCAGCCACGACGCAGCCAGTCCCCGACCTGGCCCAGGTTGTCGACACCGATCAGGTTGGCGACGGCGCCTACGGCACCCGCCGCGCCGAGACGATCCTCGATCGTGTCGTAGATGCGTTCCGGCGCCACCGCCGCCGTCGGGTCCACGCGTACCCAGCCTCGTTGCGGCATCCATACCTCCGCCCAGGCGTGCGCATCCAGATTGCGGACGATCCAGTACTTGCCGAGCGGGTTGTATTGCCCGCCGGCATAACCGGTGACCACGCGGGCGGGAACGCCCGAAGAGCGCATCAGGAAGACGAAGGACGAACTGAAGTGCTCGCAGAATCCCTGCTGCTGGTCGAACAGGAACTCGTCGACGGTGTCGCGCCCCGGGAACGGCGTATCCAGCGTGTAGGCGAAGTCGGAGCGGATCCATTGTAGGGCGCGCGCCACGATGGCGGCATCGTTGTCGCCGGCCTCCCTGCGCCACTGTGCGCCCAGCGCCCGGGTACGCGGGTTGAAGCCAGCGGGCAGCTGCAGGGCTTGCTGTCGGAGGGAGGGCAACAGGTCCGCTTCGAACTGGACGGGCGCCGAAGACTGCAGTCGCCAGCGCGTCAGCGACACGAGGGGTGTCGGGGTCGACATGCTGTAGTCGCGCGCCACCCGCACACCGTCGGGCGTCGACGCAGGCAGATCCAGGGCGACCAGGTCACGACGGTCGCTGGGTTCCACGTCCATCTGGTAGTCCCAGGTTGCCGCGTTGCGGGTGGTGCTGGCGGCTGCCATGCCGGTCAGGCGGTGGCCGCGCGTCCAGGTGCGGCCGTCGAAATCCGACAGCACCGGCCCACGCCAGTACATCTGACTGGTCGGCGGCGTAGCGCCGAAGAACTGCACGCGCAGTGCCGGCGCTTCGTCGGCGATCAGGTCGAGATAGCTGCCAGGCGACATGTCGTCGCTGAGGCCGGGCTTCGACAGCGCCCGCTCCGGCACACCCCACAAGGGCGACGGGAAGCGCGGGAACAGCCAGAAGGCCGCCAGTACCAGCGGGATACCGAGGGCGACCAGTTTGCCGATCTCCCGCACCTGCTGCAGCGGTCTCGTCGAGCCCGCCAGGGAAGTGGCCTCGGCATCGGCCAAGCGGTGCAGTGCGACCAGTGCACACAGCACGCCGGCAAGGCCGAGCGCCATGCTCAGCGGCCCCTGTTCGAGCAGGAACGCGGCGAACGGCGCGAACAATGCGAAACCGAGCAGGCTGCGGTTGTCGCGCAGGGTGCGGGTCTCGGTCGGCTTGATCGCCAGCATCCCGGCGAGCAGGGCGCAGCCGGTGTCGCGACCGAACTGCATGCCGGTGACGGACATCACCGCCGCGACCAGCGCCAGGGCGAGCAGGCCACGCAGCAGCCCCGGCAGCGGACGCCGCCAGGACGCCCATGCCAGCAGCACGCCGGTGATGCCTATGCCGGTTGCGAGCATCGGCGGCAGCTGGATCAGCAGGGCCAGCAGGCACACCGCGGCCGCCGTCAATGTCCATCGGCGACTGAGGCTGTCGAGCGTGGGGACGTCAGGGCGTGGCATGCGGGAGCAGGGCGAGGGCGCGGAGGCACTGGTGGCGGTGCGCCGGGCCATTGGCCGGCCCCAATGCGGGTTGATCCGGCAACCGCAGGCGGTAACGAAGACCCTCGCGCTCGGCAGATTCGATCCAGTGCGCCAGCCGCTGGATGCGGTGCTCATGGGAAAGCGTCGTCAACGTCGCCCAGTCCAGGTCGACATCGCGCCCGAGCGGTTGTTCGTAATCGCGCACCAGCAACTGGCTGCGGCGTGCGGAGGGTTTCCATGCGATGGCACGGCGCGCATCGCCTGCGCGGTAGTTGCGCAACTGGTGGACGTCTTCGCCCGCAGGATCGAGTCGCGCCTTTGTGCCTCCGTTCTCCGCCAGCGGAAGTGGTGGTCCCTGGACTTCCGCCGCGGGATAGACGAGCAGCGGCGAGTCGGGCCATATCCAGGACCAGGCGCGCGCGATGCCAAGCGGCTGGGTGGTGGACACGCGCACGCGGTCGAGGTCGTACCAGCCGCGCTGGTGCGTCGGCAACGGCAACTCGACCACGACGCCTTCGCCGGCCGGTAGCAGGGAGAAGGCGTGCGTTCCACCTGCATCGAGCCTCAGGCCATGGCGTACGCGCGCATCGCGCGAGGCCAGCGCGACATGCAGGAGCAACGGTGATCCCACCGGGACAGGATCGGCGGACATCGCCTCGACACGCAGGCCCGCCAGCTGCAGGTGCGCGAAGATCAGGCTGGCCAGCGCGGTCGCGCCCAGCAGCAATGCGAGCAGCAGCGCGGGGTTGTTGTTGTAGTTCAGCGCGCCCAGCAGCATGGTGAACACCAGTGCGGCGAAGAACAGTCCGAACCGCGTGGGAAGGACGTAGATGCGTTTGCGATCGAGCGCGACCGGGAGTGACTCCGGCCGGCGGGGCCGCGCCAGCCGGGCGAAACGGCGCGCCAGGGAAGGCGCCATGTTCAATCCACCGGTACCGCGTGCAGGATGGCCTTGGCGAGCGCACCGGCGGACGCGGCTTCGGCTTCCGGCACCAGGCGGTGCGCGGCGACGGCGGCGAACAGCGCCTGCACGTCGTCCGGCAGCACGTGGTGGCGACCCAGCAGCAACGCGTAGGCACGCGCGGCGCGCAGCAGGGCAATGCCGGCGCGCGGCGACAGGCCGACGCGCACGCCGGGATGCTGTCGGCTGCGCGTCAGCAACGCCTGCACGTAGTCGATCAGCGCATCGCTGGCATGGACGTCGTTCACCGCGCTGCGCAGGGCGAGTACGTCGTCGGACGACAACAGCGGCATGGCCTGCGCGATCATCGTGCGCCGGTCGCTGCCGGCCAGCAGTTCGCGCTCGGACTCCGGGCTTGGATAACCCAGTGCCAGCCGCAACAGAAAGCGATCCAGCTGCGAATCGGGTAGCGGGTAGGTGCCCGACAGGTCGACCGGATTCTGCGTGGCGATCACGAAGAACGGCGCAGGCAGCGCGTGCGTCACGCCGTCCAGCGTGACCTGGTGCTCGGCCATCGCTTCGAGCAGCGCGCTCTGCGTGCGTGGCGGTGCGCGGTTGATCTCGTCCGCGAGCAGGACGTTGGTGAACACAGGGCCGGGGTGGAAGGTGAACGCGCGCGCCTGCGCGTCGTACACCGACACGCCCAGCACGTCCGCAGGCAGCAGGTCCGAGGTGAACTGCACGCGCTGGAAGCCTAGCCCCAGCGTGGCGGCCAGTGCGTGCGCCAGTGTCGTCTTGCCGAGGCCGGGCAGATCCTCGATCAACAGGTGGCCGTCGGAGAGCAGCGCGACGAAGGCGAGCCGCACTTCGTGCGACTTGCCGAGCACCAGGGAATTGACCTGCGCCTGGGCACGCATGAGGGCATCGGCCAGGCCTTCGGATAGCATAGGGCGGTTGCTGGGGATGGCGGACATCGCGCTCTGGGTTTCCGATCGTGGGTAGAGGGCAGTGTAGCGAGATGGACGAAGAACGAAGAGCGCGGCAATGGTTCCTGGCGGTGTGGGCAATCGTGACGATGGTCAAGGTCGTCATCGCCGCCCGCCTGCCGCTGTTCGTCGACGAGGCCTTCTACTGGCAGGAGGGGCGGCATCTTGCCGCTGCCTACTCCGACCTGCCGGGATTGACGGCGTGGTTGACGCGGCTCGGCACCGACATCGGTGGCCACCATGTAGTGGCGGTGCGTGCGCCGTTTCTGCTGATGGCGGCACTCTTGCCATGGCTGGTCGCGCGGAGCGCGGCGCACTGGTTCGGTGTGACGGTAGGCTGGCAGGCGGCGATGCTGACCGTGCTGATGCCGCTGTCGGGCACGCTGGGACTGCTCGCGCTGCCGGATGTGCCGATGGCGCTGGCCACGGTGCTGTGTGCGGACGCCGGTGCGCGCCTGCTGCGCGAGGTCGATGCGATGTCCGCCACCGAACTGGCGATCGGTCTCATGCTGGGGGCGCTCAGCCACTACCGATTCATCGGCGTGATCGGTGTGGGGCTACTCGCATTGCTCTGGCTACCCGCAGGAAGGAAGGTGCTGCGTGACCCGCGCGTGTGGGTTGCGCTGGCGGTGGGCGTACTGGCGTGGGCGCCTTTGCTGGCCTGGAACCTGGAGTACGCTGACGCCGGCCTGCGTTTCCAGTTGCTGGATCGCCACCCCTGGAGCTTCCACGGCGATGGTTTCCGCTTCTTGCTGGTGCAGGCGGCGATGGCGACGCCGCTGCTGTTCTGGGCCATGCTCGTGGTCTGCATGCGGGGCATCCGCAGCGATGGCAACGCCGATACGGCGTGGCGATATTTCGCGCTGCTGGGTGCGGTGTCGACGTTCGGCTTCTTCGCGCTCGGCTTCTTTGCCGACAACGAGCGCGTCAGCTTCCATTGGCCGTTGCCGGGCTATCTCGCGTTGCTCGTGGTGGTGCCGCTGCTGCTGCGGGAGTGGTCGCCGGCGCGCCGGCGCGCGACCTGGAGCATCGCGGCACTCGGTACGGTGCTGATGCTGGGCTATTACGTGGCCGTCTCGCTCCCCGGCCTGAGGACGCAGATCGCAGGCAGCAAGTACTACCCGGAGAACTTCGCTGGCTGGCATGCATTGGCCGAAAGCGTGCAGGCGGTGCGCGCGACCTTGCCGGCGGACACGGTACTGCTTGCGGACAACTTCAAGACCGGCGCCGAGCTGGGCTTCGCCTTGGATGACGCTGACATCCCCGTGCTCGACCACCCGCTGAACCGCAAGCATGGGCGCGCGCCACAGCTCCAGTTGTGGGGCCTGCACCATGACGGCGCGCGTGACGCGCCCACGCTGCTGGTCGTCGGCGCGACCGACGTCAAGTTCAGTGCACTTCTGGCGCGCTACCAGCAGTTGTGCCGGGTCGTCGGTCCGCTGCCGCCGCCGCGCGTGGTCAACATCGACCACGGCGCACGGCGGTTCCTCCTGTTCGCGCTACCCGCGGCGCGCGCGCAGGGTGAATGCATCACGCCGGTAGTCGCCAACATCGACGTGCCCGAAGCGGGTGCCCGCGTGGGCAGGCGCTTCAGCGTCGGCGGCTGGGCGGTGAAGGACGTCGTGGGCGTGGCGAAGGTCGAGGTGCTGCTCGATGGCCGGGTCGTCGCCGTGGCCGGCGACGCGGGCGCCAACGAGTGGTTGCGCGGCTTCCTGAAGGACGCATCGCGCGATCCGCGCATGCCGCGGGTCCAGTTCACGGCCGAGGTCGATGCCGGAGACGTGCCCGCCGGCCGGCATTGGCTGGGCTTGCGGGTGACCGGCGGCGACGGCAGCGTCGAAACCTGGGCCGAACAGCCGGTCGAGGTACGCTGACGCCCCGGCTCAGGGAAGCTCGAAGCCCGCTTCGCGCAGCATCCTGGACACGGCGATCAGCGGCAGGCCGACCAGCGCCGTGGGGTCCGTCGACTCGATGGCGTCGAACAGGGCGATGCCGAGCCCTTCCGACTTGAAGCTGCCGGCGCAGTCGAAAGGCTGCTCGGCGTCGACGTAGCGCTCGATTTCGGTGGTCGAGAGGGTGCGGAACCGGACGGTGGTGACGTCTTGGGCCTGCAGCGCGTCGCCGTCCCTGACCAGGCAGACGGCGGTATGGAAGCGCACCTGCCGGCCCGACATGGACGCCAGTTGGGCGAGGGCGGCCTCGCGATGGCCGGGCTTGCCCAAGGGCTGCCCATCCAGTTCTGCTGCCTGGTCGGAGCCGATGACCCAGGCCCCGGGGTGCTGCCGGGCGATGGCCTCGGCCTTGGCATGGGCCAGCCGGGCGGCCATGGCGGGCACCGACTCGCCGTCCTGGGGGGTCTCGTCCACCTCGGGCCGCGCGATGTGAAGCGGCAGGCGCAGCCGTTCCAGCAATTCACGCCGGTAGCGGGAGGTGGAGGCGAGCATCAGCGGCATGGGTGGGGCACCGGCAGGGACAGGGCGGGGGAGTCTGCCCGCCGGCAGGGGCGGGGGCAAGCCATCCTCGTCGCCGGAGGTTGTTTGACAGTTCGGTCTTTCATCCTTAACATTCAGCGGCTTATGTCCGCGAATACGCCCGAGATGTTGGATGCTTGGCGCATGGTCGCGACCCGGCGCAGCTTTGAAGGTCGCCTGCCGTTGTCCTCGATGACGCGCTTGCAGGGCCTTCTTGTCGATACCGAAGGCGAAGTACGTTACGCGATCGAGTTCGATCACGATGCGCTGCGGGTGCCTTACGTCGGGCTGCGGATCGAGGCCGAGCTGCCGCTGGTATGCCAGCGCAGCCTGCGGCGATTCGTACTGCCGGTGACGGTCGAGCAGCGGCTCGGGTTGGTACGCAGCGAGGATGAGGAATCCGCGCTGCCGCCGGGCTACGAGGCCCTGCTGGTACCTGAGGACGGTATGCTTCGCCCCGCCGACCTGGTGGAGGACGAGCTGGTCCTCGCGGTACCGGTGGTGCCGGTGGACCCCGCGTCCGAGGCCGTCGAAAGCGAATGGGCCGCGGACGAAGAAGAAGTGGCGAAGTCCAGTCCGTTCGCGGCGCTGGCCTCGCTGAAGAAAAACTAGCCGCTAACGCGGTCTGGCAACACGAACCGCAAGGTTCACCAACAGATAGAAGAGCTGGAGCAATCCCATGGCTGTGCAGAAATCCCGCGTCACCCCGTCCCGTCGTGGCCAGCGTCGTTCGCACGACGCGCTGACCGCCAAGCAGCTGTCGACCGACCCGACCACGGGCGAGATCCACCTGCGCCACCACGTGACCGCCGACGGTTACTACCGCGGCAAGAAGGTCATCGCCACCAAGACCTCGGCGGTCGAGGAAGATTGATCCGTGCGGCGCGCCCTCGCGAAGGGCGCGCTTCCCGCATGATCGATGACAACCAGGGCCCGTCGTCGGGCCGGCAATGGGAGCGTGCATGAGCGAGCCGGGTAACAAGGGGCGCATTTACGCGCGCATCGCCGGAACGGGCAGCTATCTGCCCGAAAAGGTGCTGACCAACGAGGACCTGTCGAAGCTGGTCGATACCAGCGACGAATGGATCCAGTCCCGCACCGGCATCCGCGAACGCCACATCGCCGCCGAAGGCGAAACCGCTGGCGATCTGGGTTACCAGGCCGCGCTCCGCGCACTCGAGGCCGCCGGCGTCGACGCGTCCGAGATCGATCTCATCGTGGTGGGCACCACCACGCCCGACCTGATCTTCCCGTCCACCGCCTGCCTGATCCAGGCGCGCCTGGGCGCGGCCGGCTGCGCGGCGCTGGACGTCAATGCGGCCTGTTCGGGCTTCATCTATGCGCTCAGCGTGGCGGAGAAATTCATCCGCTGCGGCGATGCCAAGACCGCGCTCGTGATCGGGACCGAAACCCTCAGTCGCATCGTCGACTGGACCGAGCGCACCACCTGCGTGCTGTTCGGCGACGGGGCGGGCGCGGCCGTGCTCAAGGCCGACACCGAGACCGGCATCCTCAGCACCCACCTGCATGCCGACGGCAGCAAGAAGGAACTGCTGTGGAATCCGGTCGGCGTCTCCACCGGATTCAAGGCGGACGAGCCGAACAACGGCATCCGCATCGAGATGAAGGGCAACGACGTCTTCAAGTACGCCGTCAAGGCACTGGACAGCGTCGTCGACGAAACGCTCCACGCCAACGGCCTGGACAAGCACGACCTGGACTGGCTGATTCCGCACCAGGCGAACTTGCGCATCATCGAAGCCACCGCCAAGCGGTTGGACATGTCGATGGACCAGGTCATCGTCACCGTCGACAAGCACGGCAACACTTCGTCCGGCTCGGTGCCGCTGGCGCTCGATACGGCGGTCCGCTCGGGTCGCGTGGAGCGTGGACAGCTGCTGCTGCTGGAGGCGTTCGGTGGCGGCTTCACCTGGGGCTCGGTGCTGGTGCGTTATTGAAGCGGCTGCGACACGGTTAAAAATGGGAGGCGATGCTGCAGAGCATCGCCTTCTTCGTTTCGGGGATCGATCGTCCCGATGGTCGACAGCGTCGTGCGCGTTCGAGCGCGCATGGATGCAGCGCGCATGCGACAGTGCGACGCATGCGCATACGCCCCGGTACAGACAATCCGGCAGGTTCGCCCGTATCATCGCCGCCTGATTTCACGCAGGGTGTCCGAGTGACTTCCACGCAACTCGCTTTCGTGTTCCCGGGCCAGGGCTCGCAGTCGGTCGGCATGCTGGCCGAACTGTCGGAACTGCATCCGGTCGTGCGCGAGACGTTCGCCGAAGCATCCGAAGGCGCTGGCGTCGATCTGTGGGCGCTGTCGCAGGGTGGCCCCGAAGAAATGCTCAACCGCACCGAGTACACGCAACCCGCGTTGCTCGCGGCCGGTATCGCCGTCTGGCGCGCATGGCAGCAGCAGGGTGGCGTGCAGCCGTCGCAGCTGGCGGGCCACAGCCTGGGCGAATACACCGCACTGGTCGCTGCAGGGGCACTGTCGTTGAAGGACGGCGCGCACCTCGTGCGCCTGCGTGGTCAACTGATGCAGGATGCCGCGCCCGCTGGCGTCGGTGCGATGGCGGCGGTGCTCGGCGCCGAGGATGCGATGGTCGCGGAAGTCTGCACGCAGGCGTCCGACAGCAAGGTCGTCGTGCCTGCGAACTACAACTCTCCCGGCCAGATCGTGATCGGTGGCGATACCGAAGCCGTCGATCGCGCTATCGCGATGCTCACCGAGCGGGGCATCCGCAAGGTGGTCAAGCTGGCGGTCAGCGTGCCGTCGCACACGCCGCTGATGCGCGAAGCCGCCAACCGTTTGGCCGAAGTGATGGCAGGCCTGGCATGGCAGGCGCCGTCGTTGCCCGTCGTGCAGAACGTGGATGCGCAGGTGCACGTGGGCGCCGACGCGATCCGCGATGCACTGGTGCGCCAGCTGTACTTGCCGGTGCGCTGGACGGAGTGCGTGCAGGTGCTGGCGTCGAACGGCGCGGTGCGCATCGCCGAATGCGGCCCCGGCAAGGTGCTGGCAGGTCTGGTGAAGCGCATCGACAAGGGCTTGGATGCACGGGCCATCGGTGGCGTCGGCGATTTCCAGGGCGCGCTCGCGGACTGGCAGGCCTGACGCATCCGCGCGTCTGTTCCTTTATCCTGATCCGCGATATCACGCGATCCCGTTCCGAGGACATCAACATGAGCAAACCCCTGCAGGGTGAAATCGCACTGGTCACCGGTGCAAGCCGGGGCATCGGCGCTGCCATCGCCGACCTGCTGGCGGCACAGGGTGCGATCGTCATCGGCACCGCGACCACCGCGTCGGGCGCGCAGGCCATCGGCGAGCGGATGGCGGCGGCGGGCGGGCACGGTCGCGAGTTGAACGTTACCGATGCGGCGGCGGTCGATGCGCTGATCGACGCGATTGCCAAGGAATTCGGCGGCATCTCCATCCTGGTCAACAACGCCGGCATCACCCGCGACAACCTGCTGCTGCGGATGAAGGACGAAGACTGGCAGGCCATCCTCGATACCAACCTCACCAGCGTCTACCGCACGTCCAAGGCGGTCATGCGCGGCATGATGAAAGCGCGCAAGGGCCGCATCATCAACATCGCCTCGGTGATCGGCGTGACCGGCAACGCCGGACAGGCTAACTACGCCGCCGCCAAGGCCGGCATCATTGCGTTCTCCAAGTCGCTGGCGAAGGAAATCGGCAGCCGTGGCGTCACCGTCAACGTGGTCGCCCCCGGTTTCATCGCCACCGACATGACCAAGGACCTGCCCGAAGAGACCAAGAAGGCGCTCGGCGAGCAGATCGCACTGGGTCGCCTGGGCGAACCGGCCGACATCGCGAATGCGGTCGCCTTCCTCGCGGGTCCGGCCGCCGGCTACATCACCGGCGAGACCCTGCACGTCAACGGCGGCATGTACATGCCGTAAGAATTAGCTGTAAGTGGTTGATTCGGTGGCGTTTGGCGATACCTGCCCGCCGTCGCCGGTTTCCACTACACTATCCCCGGTTTGCCTTCGCCCCGCGTCGGCAGAATCCAACAAGTCACCCATCTCCGTCTGGAGCGAATCCATGAGCAGCATCGAAGAACGCGTCAAGAAAATCGTCGTCGAACAACTCGGCGTTAAGGAAGAAGAAGTCACCACCAGCGCATCGTTCGTCGATGACCTGGGCGCCGACTCGCTGGACACCGTTGAACTGGTGATGGCGCTGGAAGAAGAGTTCGAGTGCGAGATTCCGGACGAGGAAGCCGAGAAGATCACTTCGGTGCAGCAGGCCATCGACTACGTCAAGGCTCACGTCAAGGCGTAAGTCCGGCAGTTGCAGCAAACCGTGTCGGGGCCGCGCATGCGGCCCCGCGCGTATCCGGCCCCCATCCGCCCGCGTACTGCAGGGCAGGGCCGTCAAGATCCAAGAGGAGTCCGATATGAGCCAGCGTCGTCGCGTCGTCGTCACCGGCATGGGCCTGGTGTCCCCCCTGGGCAATGACATGGCCACCAGTTGGGACGGCATCGTCAACGGGCGTTCGGGCTTGGGCCCGATCACCACCTTCGATACCGAGGGCTACAGCACCAAGATTGCGGGCGAGATCCGCGGGTTCGATCCCACCGCCTTCGTGTCGCCGAAGGACGTGAAGAAGATGGACTCGTTCATCCACTACGGACTGGCCGCTTCGCTGATGGCGATGGACGACGCCGGCCTGGAAGTGACCGAGGCCAACGCCGAGCGCATCGGCGCGATCATCGGCGCCGGCATCGGCGGCATCCTCGGCATCGAGGAAACCGCGGTGAAGCTGCACGAAGGCGGCCCGCGCAAGATTTCCCCGTTCTACATCCCCAGCACCATCATCAACATGCTGCCAGGCCACCTGAGCATCATGAAGGGGCTGAAGGGTCCCGGCTATTCGGCGGTCTCGGCCTGCGCCACGTCGAACCATTCGATCGGCATCGCCATGCGCACCATCCAGTACGGCGACGCCGACGTGATGGTCGCCGGCGGTGCCGAGCGCGGCTCGTCGCCGACGTCGGTCGGCGGCTTCTGCGCGATGAAGGCCATGTCCACCCGCAACGACGATCCGACCCGGGCCTCGCGCCCGTGGGACAAGGACCGCGACGGTTTCGTGCTCGGTGACGGCGCCGGCATCCTGGTGCTGGAGGAGTACGAACACGCCAAGGCGCGCGGCGCGCGCATCTATTGCGAACTGGCGGGCTTTGGCGCGTCGCAGGACGCATTCCACATGACCGCGCCGAGCGAGAACGGTGAAGGCCCCGCGCGCTGCATGCTGTCGGCGCTGAAGGATGCCGGCCTGAATGCGGACCAGGTCGAGTACCTCAACGCGCACGGCACCTCCACGCCGCTGGGCGACCTGGCCGAGACGCTGGCGATGAAGCGTGCACTGGGCGACCACGCGTACAAGATCATGGTCAGCTCCACCAAGTCGATGACCGGCCACCTGCTGGGTGCGGCGGGCGGCGCGGAAGCGATCTTCTCCGTGCTGGCCATTCACCACGGCATCATCCCGCCGACCATCAACCTGGACGCACCGGGCGAAGGCTGCGATCTGGACTACGTGCCCAACATCGCGCGCGAGAAGAAGATCGACGTCGCGGTATCGAACGGCTTCGGCTTCGGCGGCACCAACGGCACGCTGGTGTTCAAGCGGGTCTGATCCCGGCGTCCACGTGGCATGAGGAGCGGCGGTACCCTAGGGGCCGCCGTTCCTGTTTTCCTCCCCCGCATCCCCAGTCGCTCGCAGGTGAGCGTGCAACGACTCCGATGATCGAAACCCGCGCGCTTCCGTCCAATACCGATCTGCTGTCCCTGCATCGCCTGGACCCGCAACGCTATCCGGTGTTGCTGGAGTCGGTCGCGTCGGGCACCGCGCAAGGCCGCTGGGATTTCCTCCTTATCGCCGACGGCAGCGGGCTGCGACTGGATGCCGATGCCGTCACCCATGACCTGCGCGGCGGCGTGGAGGCTGGCGATTTCCTCTCGGTGCTGGACCGCCATTGGCAGGCGCACCGTATCTCGCGCGAAGAGCCGCGCTGGCCGTTCCGCGGTGGCTGGGCGCTGCTGCTGGCGTACGAACTGGCGCAGCAGGTGGAACCGGTCCTGCGGCTCCCGCAAGCGCCGGCAGCGCAGCCGGTGGCGCTCGCATTGCGCTGTCCCGCGGCCGTGCTGCGCGATCGCAGTACCGGCGATTGCGTGATCGTGGCGGAAGCCGGGCAGGGCGACCTGATCGCTCGAACCGCCGCCGACGTCGCGCGTGTCGTCCAGATGACGCCGCTGCCGGCCTGGCAACCGCCGGCCCGCATCGACGAAGACGAACCGTCGCGCTTCACCGATGGCGTGGATCGCATCCTCGACTACCTTCGCGCGGGCGACATCTTCCAGGTGAACCTGTCGCGCGCGTGGCGTGCCCATTTCGATGCGCCGCTCGATCCCGCCGCGCTGTACGCGCGCCTGCGCACCGCCAATCCCGCACCGTTCGCGGGCCTGTTCGCCACGCCGGACTGGACCGTGGTCAGTTCGTCGCCCGAGCGCCTGGTCTCGGTACGCGGCGACGTCGTGGAGACGCGACCCATCGCCGGTACGCGCCCGCGTTTCGAGGGCGACGACGATGCGGCGCGCATCCGCGAACTGGTCGGCCATCCGAAGGAGCGCGCCGAGCATGTCATGCTGATCGACCTGGAGCGCAACGACCTGGGGCGTGTGTGCACGCCCGGCAGCGTGCAGGTCGACGAGCTGATGACCGTGGAGAGCTACGCCCACGTGCATCACATCGTCAGCAACGTGCGCGGGCATCTGCGCGACGATGCGACACCGGGCGATGTCATCCGCGCCACCTTCCCCGGCGGCACCATCACCGGCTGCCCCAAGGTGCGCTGCATGCAGATCATCGCCGAGCTGGAGCAGGTGCCGCGCGGCGCCTACACGGGCGCCTTCGGCTGGCTGAACCGCGACGGCGACCTGGACCTGAACATCCTTATCCGCAGCGCCGAGGTCGTGGCGGACGGAGCGGGCAGCGTGGCGCGCTTCCGCACCGGGGCCGGCATCGTCGCCGACTCGATTCCCGACAGGGAGCTGGACGAGACGCGTGCGAAGGCCCGGGGCGTGCTGAAGGCGCTGGAAGGCTGACATCGGCCCTCCGCCGCCGCGCGCCTACGCCCTGAGACGGCGACCGGGTATCCTGCACGGCCTGCTTCACACCCCGAGGATTGCGTGGCGTCAGCACTCAAGCGCGGTTGTCGCTTCATCGTCATCACCTTCGTCCTGTTGCTGGCCGTGGCGATCGCCGCCGGGCTGTGGCTGTGGCAGGGCCATCGCGGCTTCGGCGACACGCCCCTGGACGGTGTCGTGGCCGGCAGCACGGTGGAAGTCGCCCGCGGCGACGCGTTCCCCACGGTGCTGCGCAAGCTGCGCGAGCACGGGGTGACCCAGGGCTCCGACCTGCAATGGCGCCTGCTGGCGCGCGAGACCGACACCGCCAGCCAGTTGAAGGTGGGCGAGTACGCGCTGGAGCCGACCCTCACCCCCCGCGAACTGCTCAAGCGCATGCGCGAAGGCCGCACGCTGCAGTACCGCTTCACGATCGTGGAGGGCTGGAACATCCGTCAGCTGCGCGCCGCGTTGCGCAGCGCCACGCCGCTGCAGCAGAAGACCGCGCAGATGAGCGATGCCGAGCTGATGGCCGCGCTGGGTCATGAAGGCCAGCATCCGGAAGGCCGCTTCCTGCCCGAGACCTACGTGTACACGCGCAGCGAAACCGACCTGGACGTGCTCAAGCGTGCGTACGCCGCCATGGAGAAGACGCTCGACGGCGTCTGGCAGGCGCGCGCACAGGACGTTCCGCTGCAGTCGGCCGAAGAGGCGCTGATCCTGGCCTCGATCATCGAGAAGGAAACCGGCATCGCCGAAGAGCGGCCGGCCATCGCGGGCGTGTTCGCGCGCCGGCTGAAGCTCGGCATGCCGCTGCAGACCGATCCCACCGTGATCTACGGCATCGGCAGCAGCTATGACGGCAACATCCGCAAACGCGACCTGCTGACCGATACGCCGTACAACACCTACACGCGAAAGGGCCTGACCCCGACGCCGATCGCCATGCCGGGCGCCGACGCGCTGAAGGCCGCGGTGAATCCCGCCGACGGCAACACGCTGTTCTTCGTCGCCGTCGGCGATGGCAGCGGGCGCCATATCTTTTCGGCCACGCTCGCGGAGCACAACGCCGCCGTGGCGCGTTATCTCGTGACGCGCCGGGAAACGCTGCGCAAGGCGGAAGCGCCGTGAGCGAGGCCCTGTTGTCGCAGCCGCGGCTGATCACGCTGGAAGGTGGCGAGGGCGCCGGCAAGACCAGTGCCATCGCGGCCATCCGTGATCGACTCCAGGCCGCCGGCCATGATGTCGTGCTGACACGCGAACCGGGTGGCACGCCATTGGCTGAGCGCATCCGCGAGCTGCTGCTCGGTGCGCAGGACGAACCGCTCGCCGCCGAGACCGAACTGCTGCTGATGTTCGCCTCGCGCGCGCAGCATGTGCGCGAGGTGGTGCGACCGGCGCTGCGGCGCGGATCGTTCGTCATCAGCGACCGCTTCACCGACTCCAGCTACGCCTACCAGGGCGCCGGCCGCGGACTGGATCCCGAATGGATCACCGCATTGGAACGTCGCGCGGTGGGCCTGAAGCCGGGCCTGACCCTGCTGCTCGACCTCGACGTGCGCGAGGGACGCGCGCGCACCGCCGGCCGCGACCTGTGGCCCGACCGCATCGAGAGCGAGCAGGACGATTTCTTCGAACGCGTGCGTGCGGGTTTCCGTGCGCGTGCCGCGGCCGAACCGCAGCGCTTCCGCGTGATCGATGCATCGTTGCCGCCCGCGGGTGTCGCCGCGGCCGTCGATGCCGCCATCACCGCCTACCTGCGCACCCTGACGGACAGCGATCTGGCATGAGCACTGCGTTCTCACCCTGGCAGCAGCGCGCCTACGACCATGCCGTCGCGGCGCTGGAGTCCGGCCGCCTCGGTCATGGCCTGCTCGTGTGCGGTCCCGCCGGTCTCGGCAAGCGCGCGGTGCTGGATCGTCTGGCGCGGCGCGTGCTGGCGCAGCAGCGCAACGCGGATGGAGAGCCTGCGCCGGATGATCGCAGCACCCGCCTGATCGACGCCGGCACGCATCCGGACCTGCAGGTCATCTCGTTCGTCGCCACCAAGGACGGCAGCAAGCTGCGCACCGAGATCGTCATCGACCAGATCCGCGAGGTGTCGCAGAAGCTGGCGCTGACGCCGCAGTACGGCGGCGCGCAGGTGGCGCTGATCGATCCGGCCGACGCGATCAACCGGTCGGCCTGCAATGCGTTGCTGAAGACGCTGGAAGAGCCCGCGCCCAACCGCTACCTGTGGCTGGTCAGCGCGCAGCCTGCGCGCCTGCCGGCGACCATCCGTAGCCGCTGCCAGCGCATCGAATTCCGCCTGCCACCCCGCGACGAAGCGCTCGCCTGGCTGCAGGCGCAGGGGCATGCGGCGACCGACGCAGTGCGCGCGCTGGACGCCGCGCGCGGCCATCCCGGTCTGGCCGACGACTGGCTGCGCCACGATGGCCTGGCGCTGCGCGAAGCCGTGGCACGCGATTTGCAGCGGCTGGAGAAGGGCGAGATCGGCGTGGTCGAGACCGCGCAGCGCTGGTCCAACGACGAACTGGCCGATGCGCGGCTGCGGCATGCGGCCGACCTGGCGCTGGCGCAGGCCGGCACCGTCGGCTTGACCGATCCGGCCCGATTGAACAAGCTGGCCACCTGGTTCGACGCCGCCAACCGCACCCGCGACCTGTTGCGGACGACGGTACGCGGCGACCTGGCCATGGTGGAGCTGCTGCTGGCCTGGGCCGGCAATGATCGCGGACGCGCTGTCGGGGCGCGCCGCTGACGGAAACACGGAGACAGTGATGAATGCAGCAGGTGGACGGCAGGGCATCCTGTCGCTGGCAGTCAAGGACAAGGCCGCGCTGTACAACGCCTACATGCCTTTCGTGAAAGGCGGTGGCATCTTCGTGCCCACGCCCAAGCGCTACTTCCTCGGCGACGAGGTCTTCCTGCTGCTCACCCTGCCCGAATCCAGCGACCGCCTGCCGGTGGCCGGCAAGGTGGTCTGGGTGACGCCGGTCGGTGCGCAGGGCAACCGCGCGGCCGGCATCGGCGTGCAATTCGCCGAGAACGGCGAGGGCGAGGCCATCAAGAACCGCATCGAGACGATGCTGGCCGGCAGCCTCAACGGCGAGAAGCCGACGCACACGATGTAAGCGCACACGGCCCGCGACCGGGCCGTTGCGTCCGCCATGGGCTCAAGGCGGCGCTCCCGACGGAGGAACCGATGCACGGAATCAGGTCTGGCCTGCTGTGCCTGCTGCTGCTCCCGACAACGGTCGCGCTGTCGAAGGACATCGACATGAGCGCATGCCAGTACGAATTCGACGCGACCAACGCGGCGCTCGGCATGCGCGACCACGGCAAGACCAAGGCGGACCTGGAGGCCACGCTGCCTCCGCGCGCAAAGACCCGGAACGATCCGCGCGCGATCCTGCTGCACGCGATCCTGGACGACATCTACGCCAGGCCCGATGTCGCTGCGTTCCCGTATTTCCACTACAGGGGCCTGGTCTGCCTGACACGGGCCCAGGGAATCGATGTCCGCATCCCTTTCAGCAGGATCGCGGACGATCTGGTCGCGTGCCAGGACCGTCACGGAACCGACAAGTCCGAAGCGCTGGGCGACTGCATTTCCGAGGCGGTCCAGAAGCACCTGTGAGGGATGCGGCGGGCCGTCGGCATCGATGCCTTGCCCGCGCGATGGTCTGTGCGCCGCCGTTCCGACTATCGCGGCGGCCGGATGGCCGGCGCATGCTGCGCCATCAGCGCGACGATCCAGTCGATGAACACCCGCAGCTTGCGGCTGACATGGCGGTTGGGCGGGAACGCCACGTACATCGGCATCGGATCCAGGCGCCAGTCCGCGAACAGCGGCACCAGTTCGCCGCGCGCCTGCGGTGCGCGCGCCATGTACTGGGGTAGCCACAGCACGCCCAGGCCCGCGATGCCGGCGGCGAGGTAGGCATTGCCGTCGTCCACCGACAGCACGTGACGGCCCTGCACGACATACTGCTCATCGTCGCGATGCATCGGCGTCATCAAGGGACTGCCGGTGCGCGAACTGCGGTAGCCCACGATGCGGTGCGCGGCATCTTCCAGTGCCGAGGGATGTGCGGGCGTGCCGGCACGCGCCAGATAGGCGGGCGAGGCGTACACGCCGAGCAGCAGGTCGCCGACGTGCCGTGCACGTAATGATGCGTCGGTGAGTTCGCCGCCGCGCACCACGCAGTCCACGTTCTCGTCGATCAGGTCGATCTTGCGGTCGCTGGCGCCGAGGTCGAGCTGGATGTCCGGATAGCGCGCGTGGAAACCGGGCAGGGCGGGGACCAGGATGTGCAGGGCGAACGGGGCGGGCACATCCACGCGCAGCCGGCCGCGTGGCGCCTCGGAGGCGGTCGACAGGCTGGTCTCCGCATCGTCCAGGTCGGCCAGCAGGCGGACGACGCGCTCGTAGTACGCGGCGCCGTCGGCGGTGGTGTTCACCTTGCGCGTGGTGCGGTGGAGCAGCTTCACCCGCAGGTGCGTTTCGAGCTGCTGCACCAGGTGCGTCACCCGCGTCCGGCTGGCCTGCAGCGTGTCGGCCGCCTTGGTGAAGCTGCCGGTTTCCACCACGCGGACGAAGGCCTGCATCGCGTCGATGCGGTCCATGCGGGCTCCTGGAGGAAAGGGAATTGTTTGGATTCTACAAACAGTGATACCGGGATGGCCGTGTATATCCCGGCGCATCGGGCACCTAGAGTGATCGCTACCCCATCGGGGCCGTCGGCCCCTCCAGGAGATTCCCATGAGCACGCGCGACGTCGTTTTCCCCGCTGGCCGCCAGGCCCTGTATGACCATCACCGCTACTCGGCCGCCGTGCGCTCGGATGGCTTCCTGTTCGTGTCCGGGACCGTGGGTAGCCGCGAGGATGGCTCGCCGGAGCCGGACTTCGAACAGCAGGTCCGGCTGGCCTTCAAGAACCTGCAAGCGATCCTGCATGCCGCCGGGGCCAGCCTGGACGATATCGTCGACGTGACCAGCTTCCACACCGACCCCGAGCGCCAGTTCGAGACCGTGCTGGCGGTGAAGGACGAGGTCTTTCCAGCGCGGCCCTATCCGAACTGGACTGCGATCGGCGTGAACTGGCTGGCCGGGTTCGATTTCGAGATCAAGGCCATCGCCCGCATCCCGGCGTGAGCGGGCCGCGTCACGCCGCCAGTGCGGCCTCCACGGCTGCGGCGGCATGCAGGGCCGTGGTATCGAACAACGGGACGCGCGCATCCTGCGCCGCCACCAGCAGGCCGATCTCGGTGCAGCCGAGGATGATGGCCTCCGCGCCGCCGGCCACCAGGTCGTCCATGATGCGGCGATAGCGGTCGCGCGAGGCATCGCGGACCACGCCACGGCACAGCTCGTCGTAGATCACGTCATGGACGATGCTGCGGTCGTCCGCGTCCGGCACGATGACCTGGAGGCCATGGCGTTGCTGCAGGCGCTGCCGGTAGAAGTCCTGCTCCATGGTGAAGCGGGTACCGAGCAGGCCGACGCTGCGATGGCCGGCCGCCAGGATGGCCGCGGCGGTGGCGTCGGCGATGTGCAGCAGCGGGATGGGCACGGCCGTTTCGATCTGCGGCGCCACCTTGTGCATGGTGTTGGTGCACAGCACCAGCAGGTCGGCGCCGGCCGCGTGCAGGCGGCGCGCGGCGTCGGCCAGCCGGTCGCCTGCGGCGTCCCAGTCGCCGTCGCGCTGCAATTGCTCGATCTCGTGGAAGTCGACGCTGTACAGCACCACCTTCGCCGAATGCAGTCCCCCCAGCCGCGCCTTGATGCCTTCGTTGATCTGGCGGTAGTACGGCACCGTCGATTCCCAGCTCATCCCGCCGATCAGTCCGATCGTCTTCATGCGTGCGTCCGCCGTGTCTCCATGACGCGATTATGCGGGGCCGAACGCACGTGCGCGTCGAGCCGTCGGCAACGCGTACCGCGCCGTGCGGCGAGGAGGACGGCGTTGCCCATCGCGTGCGTGGCCCCTACGATCGGGAGGGTCACGTTCCAGGGAGTCCGTCCTGCCATGAAGCGCCTGTCTCGCCTCGTCGTGTCGTGCGTCGTGCTGTCAGGCCTTGCCGCCTGCGGATGCGTGGACGAACCGGTGTACGCACTGCCGTCCCCCGATGGCACGTTGAAGGCCGAGCTGCGCCACTGCGGCTGCAGCCTCACGACCTACCGTCGCACGCAGGTCACCGTGCTGGAGTCGTCGCGCAAAGCCGAATGCATGGCGTCCACCGGCGTGGCCGGCTTCGACGCGCCGCTGGACCACACGCCACTGACACTGCAGTGGCTGTCCGGCGACACGCTGCACGCGAGCTATCCCGGCTATCCCGACTTCCCGCAGACGCAGTACAGCGCCGGCGACCCCGCGCGTCCGACGGTGAAGCTGGTCTTCGGCGACGCAACACCGGCGCCCTAGCGTACGGGCGACGCCGGACGGCACCGCCGGGCGGCCTGTCATCACGCGGGAGTAACAGAACCGGTCGCAGTGTCTGCGGCGCCCGTCCCGAGCACGCGCCCGTTCCCGCTTCCGCGCCTGCCCGTCGACGGCCACGCCACTCCACCGAGATGCCGCGCGTTGCGGGATCAACCCCCGGATGGTCCCGTGATCCTGGATGCGAACAGCGCCCCCTTGCCGAGCCGTATCGATGCGGACGTCTGCATCGTGGGCGCAGGCCCCGCCGGCATCGCGCTGGCACGATCCTGGTTGAACACTCCGGTCAACGTCTGCCTGGTCGAAGGCGGGGGCCACCGTCCTGAATCGCTCAGCCAATCGCTCTACGAAGGCGCGGCCGTCGGCGACGGGCGCTTCGATCCCGTGCGCAGCCGGCTGCGTGCGCTCGGCGGCAGTACCCATGTATGGGGCGGCGGCTGCATCCCGCTGAGCAATGGCGATCTCTCACGGCGCACCTGGGTGCCCAACAGCGGCTGGCCGCTGGCATACGAGGCGCTGCAGCCGTTCTATGAGCGGGCGCGCGAGACCTTCGGCATCGGGCACCACGCCCTGGCGGATGGCTCGTTCCTGCAGCAGGACGGGCAGGAAACACACGCTGTCGTGAGCGATCTGCTTGAGCACCGGACGTTCGTCAGGAGTCCGGTCTTCTTCGGCGAAGCGTTCCGCGACGAACTCGCGCAGGCGCGCAACGTGACGCTCCTGCTGCATGCCAACGTCACCTCGCTCGATGCCGGTCCGGAGGCGACGCATGTGGAGTCGCTCACCATCCGCTCGCTGTCCGGCCAGACGACCCGACTGGTGGCGCGGCAGTACGTCCTGGCCTGCGGCGGTATCGAGAACGCGCGGTTGCTGCTGCTCTCGAACGACGTGGCGCCCGAAGGTCTGGGCAATCGGCATGGTCTGGTGGGCCGCTACTTCATGGACCATCCGACCTGCCGGCTGGGCACGCTGCAGGGCGGCGTACCCGAACGCGTCACCCGGCCCTACGACCGCACCGGGGGCAGGGGACCGACGCCGTCCTATCCGGAGCTGTGCCTGTCCGACGCCGCGCGCGCGCACTACGGCCTGCTCAATGCGCGGGTCAGGCCGTTCGCGGTGGAAGGCGCCGTGCCCGCAGGCGTGCGTGCATTGCGGGAATTGCGGCGGGCCTTCCGCAAACCCACCCACGACGAGGCGATGACGCTGGACGGACAGCTGGAATCGGCGCAGCCCGCCGTCGATGCGTCGCGCACCGACCGTTCGATCACCGCGCTGGGCAAGGCGGTGGCCACGGCGGGCCTGCATTCGGGACAGGTGGCGCGGGCGTGGTATCGCAAGCGTCATGGAAAACTGCCGGTCGCCGCGGAGCGGGTGGATGTGGTCGGCTACTTCGAGCAGGCGCCGAACCCGGACAGCCGCATCCGCCTGGGAGACGAACGGGATGCACTGGGGCAGCGCAAGGTGGTCGTCGACTGGCGGCTGACCGATCTCGACTGGCACACGTATCGGATGTCCGCGACCATCTTCGGTTCGGAACTGGCGAAGGCCAGCGCAGGACGCTTCACGCCGGACGCATGGCTGGCGGACGATGCACGTTCCGACGCGCCGATCCACGGCACGGCACACCACATGGGCACCACGCGCATGGCGTCGTCTGCGCGCGAAGGCGTGGTCGATCTCGATGCACGGGTGCATGGGGTCGCCAACCTGCATGTGGCAGGCAGCTCGGTCTTTCCCACGGGCGGATGGGCTTTCCCCACGTTCACCATCGTGGCCATGAGCCTGCGGCTGGCGGAGCATCTGCACGTCCTGCTGTAAGTCCTTCCACGTCGGCCCGGAACGATCAGCATTGGATGTCGCATGTGCGCTGCGGGCGTGGCGCGGAACGCGACGATGTCGCGACAATCTGGACGCATCCAGGCGCGTGTGTAGTGCGCCTTACCGATGAAAGAGGCAACGCGTCAGCGGAGATCCGTCAGTAAGGATGGCGCGATTATCAAGTCCGCGTGTTCACATCTGTGATTGCGGTCAAGGCCAACAGCGTTGGATGAATATCGAGCCCTCCGTAATGCCGAAAATATGCATAAAACCGAGTTTCTTCACGCGTTATCGACGTACGCCAATGACAGGTAAAGGCGGTTCATGACGGTCAAAACTCCGTCAAAAAGGCCGTTATATTTCGACTCCCCAGCCGAAGGAGGATTCGAATGTTCAAGAACCAACAACACCTGACGATGGCGCGTACGCTCGGCGTGGCGCTCGTGGCCGCCCTGAGTCTTTCCGCATGCGCCACCTACGACGATGAGTTCGCAGGCATCAACTCGCGCCTCGACCAGCTCGACACGAAGGTGCAGGGCGCAGCCCAGAGCGCGGAATCCGCCAACCAGTCCGCACAGCAGGCCAACCAGCGCCTGGATCAGATCGAAGGCCGCGTGCAGCGTCTTGAAACCGCGCCGCGCCGCGTGCCGCGCGGCTGATCGCGCTTGCACGATCTGCGATACACCGTGTGAACCCGAGACCAGGTGGCCCTGCAGGGCCACCGGTCTCCTTGTTTGATCCGATCCCCGTTCCGAGGAGCTGTCCCATCCGCACGTATACGCACCCTGCGATCCGGACCTTTGGTGGCGCGCTGGTACTCGCGCTTGCGTTCACCAGCTTCAGTGCGGCCAGCGCCGAGAAAGCCACGAGCGGGAAGGTTGCCGCCGAGAAAACCGATGCCGAGAAAGCCACTGCACACGTGGACACCGGCGCCGACCAGCTTCCGCAAGGCCAGGACGTGTCCGACACGGTGATCGCGCTCGCGGGCTGGGTTGTCGCCAGCAAGGACAACCAGGGTTATCCGTTCGTGATCATGGACAAGACCGCTGCACAGATCCTGGTGTTCGGTGGCGACGGCCGGCTTCGCGGCGCAGCGCCCGGGCTCTTCGGTTCGGCGGTCGGCGATCACACCGCACCCGGCATCGCCGGACTCGCGCTTCGCGAGATCCCGGGCCGGGATCGCACCACGCCCGCGGGTCGCTATGTGGGCGGTTACGGTCCGTCGATCGACGCCGGACGCGTGCTGTGGGTGGACTACGATTCCGCCGTCTCCATGCATCCCACCGCGACGGTCCCGGGCGAACGGCGCGCCGAGCGCCTCGCATCGGCTTCACCGGACGACAACCGCGTGACCCACGGCTGCATCAATGTGGCGCCCGGGTTCTACGAGCAGATCGTCCGTCCGACGTTGGAAAAGGGCGGGGTTTTCTACATCCTGCCGGAGAAGGATTCGATGGCGGAGACCTTCCCGGAATTCGAACAGAGCCGTGCCGCTGCGAAAGGCGGCGGTGGAAAGCGCGCACGGTCCGCCCGCCGGTAAACAGCGCAACGCCCGCCTGGGCGTGCGCATGCCGCTACGACCGCATGGCACTCGAAGGTAGCCGCGCACGGCGCGCGCACCTTTCACGACGTTTCCTTCAAGACCAGGATGCTGTTCCTGCCCGCCTGACGCCTTCCCCTGCGCCACGCTCCCGGTGGCGTGTGGCGCAGGGCAGCGTGGAGGGACTGAAGCGTCGTGTCGTGACAACCCCGTGGCCATGGTCCTGGGGCTGGCAGGATCACTGTGGTCTGTCGCGCGGTTGCGTGTTCGACCTGGCGTCCTGTCGCGGGGTACCGCGATGGACATGACCGATGATGGTCGGCGGCATGGCGGTCGATACCACGGCAGGTGGCGCGACATATCGCGTCGGGTCGTGCGACATACGTCGACATATGGCGGGGGATACGCGTCGATATGCGGATCGATACCGGTCGGTATCAACGCGCATGGGTCGGCGTATCGACGGTCACTTGCATGCCTATGGCGCGGGATGTCCGTGCGCATCACGAGACAGTATCTGGCGTATGGCGCACGGGTTCCCGTGATATGGCGAACGATGCCAACTGGTATCGACGTTGATGCCGGTTGGTATGGCGGTCCACGACCGCGCTCATGTCGCGGGATGATGCGGTGTATCGAACGCGGTTCGGCGTGATGGGGTGCGCGCTGTGTGCGAATGAAATGTTAGAGGTTTTGCCGTGTGCCGCGTCCTAGAGTGGCGGTGCCTGCCGGAGGGTGGGCATCCCACTGACAAGGAACCAAGGAGGCAGCATGAGTCAGAACATCGTGGACATCATCTTCGATGAGGCGGCATTGACGGATATCGATGGGGCGTTAGCGACACTGGACGGGCGGTTCTCCGGGCTGGTGGCACTGGATCCGGTGAAGCGGCGCAGGTTGCACAAGATGGGCGACAAGTCGGAGGCGTTCTGCCGGTTGGCGGTCGATGTGTTGACGGCCAATCCGCAGATCCTGCCGGCGAACTTCGACCTGGCGGCGCTGCAGCGGGACGTGGCGGCGCTGGACGCGCTGCGGATGCGGACGGTGCAGGTGATGCGTTTGTACCAGCGGATGCTGGACACGGAGATGGCCCTGGGCAGCGACATGATGTCGAACTCGGTGGAGGGCTATCAGTTCCTGAAGGTGGCCGGCAAGAGCGCGGGACTGGATGGGTTGCGCAAGCAACTGGCGGCGCGGTTCAAGAGCAAGCGGTCGAAGGAGGAGAGCGATGAGCCGGACGACAAGGAGGCGACGGCGGGGCAGGATTGAGTGGGGCGCCTGCGCATGAAGTGAAACGTTGTAAATGGATGGGGCCGACAGGCCCCATTTTTTGTGTCGTCATCGGCTTGCGCGCGACACCCTATTCTATACATCCGATAAGGTAGTCATGGCGGCGATGGCCTAGGTCACCTACGAAACTGAAGTGGATGAATTCGTCCGCACTGTTGAGAACGCAGTGACGATCAGGTGCGTCTCCAAGCGGCACAAGTAGACTGAGCCGCTGGTGTTGCTCACTCCACGTAGGGGGTTTCAAGTTGAATGCGATGCGCTCCTTCCAGACCCTTGAAGGAGGCTCCAGTGAAGATCACCTGGGCGCCTTGGAACTCTTCGGTTCTAAGCAGTTCGATGAAGGGTTGGACGATGAAATTCTCCTTGTCCTCGATGTCATCGCCGAGAAAGTCTCCAGGCAGATCGATGATGGCGAACCCGGGATAGTGGCAGTCGGAGTAGGGGCTTAGCGTAAGAAGTCCATAGTGGTAGCTCATAATGAGGAAGAGGGTGTCTGTCGCTCCCAGCGCCGCGCTCCACTTCTTCTGTCCAATTTTAATGCTGAAACTGGAGCGCGTCAGACTTACTCTTGGCAGACTATGCCGCCACGATTCCGGCTTTAGCTCAGAAATCCTCCGCAAGTATTCTCCGAGGCCAGACTCCAAGCGCTCTTCGGCAAGGTCAAAGTCGGCCTTTGCCGCTAACTGATCTACCGAGCTTTGAAGAGGGGCGAGATCGTTCTCCTTCTCCGCGATCTCTTGCGACAACTGCTGTGACAACTCGACGGCACCGCGGACCCGGGAAAGTTGACTCTGCTTCTCGTTAAGCGACCCCATAGCGACATCGATCGAACTCACCTCTTCACTCACCAAGCCCGCAACCGCCTCGCGTGCTGGTTTGAGTTTGGTATCAGCCGTTGCTATCTGCTCGGTTGATGCGTCCCACTCTGAAATAATCTCTTTTTGCTCCGCATGCAGAGAATTAAGAAGCTGGTCTGCCTCCTTGACCTCCGCTTTTAACCGTGTTTGCTCGAACTCGATCCTAAGGACTCCCTGGGTTTCCTCTGGTGGCTCATCTGGTAGAAGCCGGTGGCACAAGTGACAGGATTCGTCGTCACCAATGACGGGCTCTACAGCCCTGTCGCAAGCTGGACAGTGCGTAATCTTTAGGTCTGCCAGTACGGAGCCAGCAGCCAGCGTCCTATCCAGGCGCTCCAGTTCGGTAACCAAGTCATTCCGATACTGTTCTATATCTGAGATGCGCCCCGCGTTGAGCTCTCTCTTCAGTGCAAGGTCTGTCCTCAGGCGAACGAGAGCGGCGCGCGCTTCAGTCAGCCGGGTGACAATCTTATGGTTGTCCAAGGCGAACGCTTTGCTGCTGGCATCTGTAATCGCTTGAGCACGTCTGGCCAATAGTGCCTGCTGTTGTTCTTCCAAACTTTGCTCAGCCCTCTCGACAGCTTCGATGGTCAGCGATGTTGCCTCGTCTGAAGTCGATACGGCACCCTTTGAAAGCTGTAGAAGAGTTCGGCCGAACTGCTCCCGCCGAGCCTTGAGCTTTTCCAAATCTAGCTTTAGCTGGACTAACTTGCCGTAGGAGTCGTTGTAAACGTTCTCCGCCAAACCTAGGAACTGCATCAGGCAGGCAAGTTGCTCCCCCTCTGGTTGCTGGTCAACCAAGCCGCTCCAAAAGCGCTGCTGATGGTGCATGTGCCGCAAGAGCATCCGAAAACTCAATTCGGGCCAAGTCTGGCCGGACATTGGGTTTCCTTTTGGAAAATGAAGGAGGGGTATTTCCAGAAGCTCCATAAGGTAGTGCTGGAAATCCTTAGCGCTCATTTCTACATCATCGACGTAGACCTTCGTCTTAGAGCCGGGAGTCTTCCAGCGACGCTCGACACGGATTTCGTCGTCTCCTACTTGGAGGATCGCTGCAGTGCTCTCATATTTTCTTACAAGGTCTTCAAGGAAGACTTGATCGAATGAATCCTGATCGCCCAATAGATGGTCCAGCATCTGGAGCCACTTGGTTTTACCGGTGTTCGGGGCGCCAACTAGAAGATTCACTCCCGGCTTTAGCGGCAAAACCTCTACCTCACCGCCATCCAGCGTGCGCTCAATGGCAATAACCGAAAGGTACTTGTTAATCATTTGAGATGAACTCCCCCATTCGGCGTTTGCCGATTTCGGTATCAAACGTACGATAGATCATGTCTTTAAGTGAGCTTCCAGTTCGGGAGCCGAACTGCGTCTTGATTTCCTTCATGCGATCAGTCAGCTGCTGAAAGCTAGGCAACTCTCTTAGCCTTCGCGCCTTCTCTTTTCCCTCAGGCGTTAGCGCTAACCTGAAGGTGTTCTTGTCTTTAGTGACAGATATCAATCCCTTTGCTTCGAGGTGGGATAGGACGTGGTAGTAGCGCTTATCCCACGGACCATAGTGGTGCCGGACCATC
This sequence comes from Pseudoxanthomonas sp. PXM01, assembly GCF_014851815.1. GTDB lineage: Bacteria > Pseudomonadota > Gammaproteobacteria > Xanthomonadales > Xanthomonadaceae > Pseudoxanthomonas_A. The sequence goes on along the minus strand of NZ_JACVAJ010000002.1, from coordinate 58,189 downwards.
GCGGACTCTACAGCGTCCTTCTTTGATCGTCCTTCGGTCTTTCCAGCGGCTGCGTCAAAGAAGTCAGGATAGCGGGCGAAAAAGTCGAGCTTTGCCATCTTCGTTAGACCATCGATTCGTCCTGCTGTGCCGCAAATTTCAATTAGAAGCAGGAGGCGCGCGGCGTGAAACTCCACAATGTCATCTGCTGAAAGTGGTAGGCCAAACGATCGGGCGGAAGCACGGTTGATCGACATCATGTCGAAGGCCTCGTGAATCTGAGGAGGCAACGGTCTGCAATATCGAATACGCACCCGAAGGCAAACTCCTTCCTGCCAGATATGTCGCAAGGGCTGGCCTCAGCGATTTCCTTCGCTTCCTTTAGGCACGATGCCAAGAAATCCAATGGAGCAACGACTGGCTCCTGCGACAGGTATTCAAGCCGGGCAGTCAGCATGGCCGCGCGAACTGAGGACTGTAGGTCCGCAGCATCATCGTCATTCATGTACTTCGATGCTCGGCTCAAGGTCGCATAGCGAAGGCGCTGTTCGACTGCTGACTGGATAACGTCGTCGGTCGCCCCCGCATCCTTGAGTTTGTCCCGCAACTTCCCTCCTGCAGGCTGCGACCCGTCAAGGATGGAGGTGATGCGCTTGCCCCACCACTCTCGGAGATTGAGTCGAGAAATGATTTTCTTGTCTTTGTCGGGAACGTACTTTGCGCTCCCAGCGTCCTTTGCCATCTTGCGAAGGTCGTTGAGGATGTCCGCTGCCTGCTCATAGCTGATAAGGCGCTTCTCCGAGTGGGCGATACGGATCAGGTTGTTCAGGTTATCTGCTGCGATGTCCTCTTGGTCGTGGCGAACGTCCCATACGCAATTCCCGACCCAGAATGCCGCCCCGTTTTTCTTCTTTGATCGGTATTTCGTACTGCGTGTGTCGATATCGTCGGAGAGTGCTTCTAGCTCGGCGGCGATCAACGCACGGCCGGGCGAATTTCGATCGTAAGTAAGGTGCTTGAGCTCTTCGTTTGTTCCCTGTAGCGTCACAATGCGAAACAGTGACTGCTCCTTGTGGCAATCCTTTGAAAGGGACTTTGAGTAAATTGACCCGCTCGGAGAATCCTTTTTGCAGAGGTCGGCTACGGACCAGAGCTTCCCTGGTTCGCTGCCTTTCACTTGAACGTACTCTGCTGTGCGATAGGCTCCCACGTCCCAGACAAGAACTAGGTCGTCGTGGGTTTCGCAGTGAACTCTCAGAAGTGACGCGTCTTCGAGCATTTGAAGCAGGAAGGCCACAGCCACTTCGTCCTGATAATTGAAGCCGGAGCGGGCAACAGGCCCACCCGCTTCATCGGGACAAGTGTCGTCCACTGATAGAAGTATCTCGGCTTCGTTCGCCGTGCTGGGTGTTCCGTTCATGCTGCGCTTCCGAATGCGCTCGCTCAAAGCACTAAGCCAGTCCGCAAACCAGCGGAAGGCTCCCCTAAGTCCGAATATCTAGCACATTCGGGGGGGCTAACGCACGGTCCGGTAGTTATCATGCGAGAACGGGAGCCCGGGCGCGTCTTTTGGTACTCAGGCCATTCATCGAGTCGCTCATGGAGTCAGCTGGACATGCTGCGCGGTCAGCTGCGCCTGATATCCGACATGGTCTCCTGATTGCTGCGCATGTACTCGACCGACATCTTCGCGACCAAGGGAGGATTGATCTTCAGGACCTGCCCCGTTGAGAGCCCCTTTGCAATCCCCTATGAAACGCGCAGCCCCACAAACGAAAAAACCCTGGAGGTCCAGGGTTTGATCTTGGTGCCGGAGGTGGGACTCGAACCCACACGCTTTTAAGGGCGGCGGATTTTGAGTCCGCTGCGTCTACCATTCCGCCACTCCGGCGCGGACGCGAAGTATAGCCGAGCCCGGCTCCCCGCCGACAGGGGCCGGACCTACGGCCTCAGTTGACCTGATCGGTGCCCAGCAGCCGCTCGCCGCGGCGCTGCCAGCCCTCGGCGCCGGCCTCTTCCTCCGGCGTGAAGATCCCGCAGCGGACCATCGTGCGCTGGTACACATGCAGACTCACCGCGATCGCCTTGTCGCTCGGATTGCGGATGGTGTGGTACTCGTGCGGCGGAATCAGACTGCCCGCCGACCCCGTACCGGCCTCGATCGTGCCCGCCGGCACGAAGCGGTACCGCACATCGTCGTGCTCGGCCAGCTCATACTGCGTGATCTCCAGCCGCCCGCGCCACACGCCTTCTACGCACCACATGCCCGAATGGTCGTGGATCTTGGTGCCCTGGCCCGGCCCCCACGTCATCGCGATGACGCTGTAGCCATGCTCCGGACTGGTGTACAGCTCACGCCGCGCGTAATGGTCGGAGATCGGCTCCAGCACACAGGCCGGCAGGCTGACCTCCTCGTCGCAGATCAGTTCGCACAGCGACTTGCGCAACGCATCGGTGACGGCGCGGTCGTCGCCCAGGGTCACGGCGGCGTCCAGCGAGGCGACCAGCTTGTCGGCGCCGGGGAAATCGAGGGTCATGGCACGGCCCGCTTGAGAATGTGGGGCCATTTTAGCCGGCCGGGGCGGAGAGGGCGTCGTGCGGTGCGGGATGGTCGGCTTTTCCCCTCGCCCCGCGTGCGGGGAGAGGGTGCCGAAGGCGGGTGAGGGGCGAACGGAGTGGGAGCGCTTCGGCGCATGGGCAAGTACCGCGCTTGCCCCTCATCCGCCCTCCGGGCACCTTCTCCCCGCACGCGGGGCGAAGGGAAGTACAGGCGTCAGAGGCTGCCCAGGAAATCCGCCACCGCCGGCCCGAACCGCTCGAAATCCACCAGGAAGGCGTCGTGCCCCTGCGGCGACTCCAGCGGCAGGAACTCCGCCTGCGCCCCGCCGGCCGCCAGCCCCTCGGCGATCTGTTGTTGCTGCTGCAGCGGGAACAGGATGTCGGTGGTGGCGCCGATCGCCAGCGCCCGCTGCACGCGGAGCTTGGCCAGCCCCTTCACCACGTCGCCGTCCGCCCGCTCTTCACCGGCATAGTCGGCGAGATCGAACCAGTCCATCGACCGGCTGAGGTACAGATAGCAGTTCGGATCGAAGCGGCGCACGAAGCGGCGCGCATGGCCTTCAAGATAGCTTTCCACCTGGAACTCCAGGCCGAACGGCTCCTCGTCCGGGCGGTCCGATTCCAGGCGCACGCGACCGAAACGGCCATCCCATTCCAGCGCCGAGCGGTAGGTGATCACGCCCAGCTTGCGCGCCATGCGCATGCCGGATTCCGGATACGTCTCGTCGTCGTACTGGCCGTGGTTCCAGTTCGGGTCCAGCCGGATCGCCTCGCGCTGCAACGAACGGATGGCGATGGAGAACGGCAGCGCCTGCGCACTGCCGGAGATGTTGATGTGCGTGCGCGCCGCGCCAGGGTGCAGCAGCAGGTAGGCCAGTGCCGTCATCCCGCCCATCGAGTTGCCGATGATGCAGGCCAGCTGTTCGATGCCCAGCCCGCGCACAACGTCGAACGCCGCATGCGCGCCGTCTTCCACCGACAGCTCGGGGAAGTCCAGGCGGTACAACGCACCGGTGTCCGGGTTGATCGAGGCGGGGCCGGTCGAGCCCTTGCAACTGCCCAGCGAGTTCACGCAAACCACGAACCAGCGGTCGGTGTCGATCGGCTTGCCGGGACCGAGCATCGCTTCCCACCAGCCCTCGGCCTCGTTGCCGGCGTTGCGTGCGGCATGCGCATCCGGCGACAGCCCGGTGACGATCAGCACCGCATTGTCGCGGCGTTCGTTCAACGTGCCCCAGGTCTCGTACGCCATCCGCGCCCCATGCAGCGCACCGCCGCGCTTCATGCGGAACGGCGAGGGCAGGGGATGGAAGCGGGTGCCGGGGGGGATGAATTCTGTCATCCGCCAAGTGTAGCGACCCGGGCGGCGCTATTCGCCCCGCCAGCGGAGGCCGGCACGTACGGGCAGGTGGTCCGAGCCGATGTCGGGCCCGCGTTCCGCGCCCGTCTGCGCGAACCCGGACGAGACCAGCACGTGATCGATGCCGATGCCGAACACACCCTTGCCCTCGCTCGGATAGGTCGGCGCCCAGCCGGTGGCGCGCTTGAGCGGCTGCAGGTCGGCGCCCAGCAACGCGCTGGACCACGGAGTGGCATTGAGATCGCCCGCGACGATCATCGGCTGCCTGCCAGCGGCCATGGCGAGGTCGCGCAGCAGACGGTCGCGCGCGAGGTACTTGCGCGTGGCCATGGGCGGCTTCGGATGCGCCGCGATGAAGCGGATGCTGCGGCCGTGGATATCGAGCTCGGCTTCCATCCGCAGCGCCCCGAGGCCGTCGGGCAGCACGCGCACGTTGCGCAAGGGGCGGTCGGACAGCACGCCGAGGCCGGGTGGCGATGCGAGCGGATGCAATGCGTGGTGGGCGAAGTCGCCGTAGTTCCTCGCCGCCAATTCGGCAGCGTAATCCGGCGACAGTTCGGTCAGCACGACGATGTTGGCGGGCTGACGATCAAGCCAGTCCAGTAGCGTGGTGGGATCGCGCTGGCGGATGTTGACGTTGGCGACGGTGACAACAAGATCCGGCGGTTCGTCCGACTGCGGTGCGACGGGACTGGCGGTGAACCAGGGCAAGGCGAGCAGCGTCAGGCCCAGCAGCCATCGCCTGTCGCGCAGCGCGCCGAGCAGGCACGCGAGCAGCCAGGCAAGGGCGTACAGCGGCTGCCAGTGCACGAACAGGTCCAGTGCCCAGGCGACGGATCCTTGGCCGGGCATCCATGCACGTTGCAGGGGCAGCAACAAACCGAGGAGCGCCGGCAAGGCAATCCAGGGGATGAGCCGGGACACGCCGCGTGCCCGGCTCATGCCTTACGGCACCACGCGATCGATCGTCAGCGTGTAAGTCTTGCCGGCGTTGACGTCGGCGGTGACGGCGTCGGCTTCCAGGTCGCCGGACTGCGCGGCCGGACCGCTGCCCTTGGCGACGCGGGCGACCAGCTGCACCTGCGGCAGCTGCGACAGCTTCAGCGTCGGCATCGGGCTGTCGCCATCGCTGAGCGGCACGGTCACGGGGAAGGCGGACACCGGCAGGCGCTTGGCGGCGACCGGCATCGGCGGGCCGCCCATCTGGCGGGCGAACACGAACAGCGTGTCGTCGGGCGCCAACTTGCTCTTCAGCGCGGGCGCCAGGTCCACGGTCACCGTGAGCAGCGCAGGCGCGGCATCCGCGGCGGGTGCGGGTGTGGGTGCCGTCTCCGCCAGCGGCGGCAGGCCGGCCTCGGCGCGGGCTTCGTTGATCTGCGTGCGCAGAGTCGCGGCGGTGTTGGGATCGACCTTGGCCAGCAGCGGCTCCCAGGTCTTCGCGGCGTCGGCGTGCTTGCCTTCCTGACGTTGCGCCAGGCCGACGAACCACAGCGCGCGCTGGTGGTCGGGATTGATCGCGATGGCCTTGTCCAGCAGGGCGATCGCCTCGGCATCGAGCTTGCGCTCGGGATTGGCGAACAGCCGGGCCTGTGCGGCTTCGACCAGCAGGTCGGCATCGGTGGGCAGCAGCTGCACCGCGCGTTCGAACGCCTTCTGCGCATCGCCGTAGCGCTGCAGCGCGGCGTACGACTTGCCGAGCAGGCGCCAGCCTTCGGGTTCGTTCGGCTGTTTCTTGAGTTCGGCTTCCAGCTGCGCGACGGCTTCGTCCAGCGTGGCGGGCATGCCGGCGGTCGTGGCTTGCGGCTCCAGCGCGGCGGGCGTGCCGACCACGCGGTACAGCGCGAACGTGGCGATGCCGAGCGTCGCCACGCCGGCGATCACCAGGCCACGCGCCTCGCGCCACAACGGCCACAGCACGGCCAGCAGCACGGCCAGGGACAGCACGATGGCGAGGATCACGAAGGGGGTCATCACCACTCCTGGTCGGTGTCGTCGGTGGCGGGTGCGGGCTGTCGCGCGCGCTTGGCCACGATGCGGCCGACCCACACGCCGCCTGCCAGCAGCAGGAACAGCGGGCCGAACCAGAGGATGTAGGTGCCGGGTGCGACGTCGGGCTTGTACAGCACGAATTCGCCGTAGCGGTCGACCAGGAACTGCTTCACCTGCGCGTCGTCCTTGCCCTGGCGCATCAGGTCCAGCACTTCGCGGCGCAGGTCGTGCGCGATCTGCGCGTTGGAGTCGGCCAGCGATTGGTTCTGGCACATCACGCAGCGCAGTTCCGCGGTGAGCCGGTGGAAGCGTGCTTCCTCCGCCGCGTCGGTGAACTGCAGCGGGGTGGGGTCGCTGGCCTGCGCGAACGCAGCGAAGCTACAGGCAGCCAGGCATAACGCGAGCAACCACCGTAGAGCCGAGCTTGCTCGGCTGTTCTTCGTTCCGGCATCGCGTAGCCGAGCAAGCTCGGCGGCTCTACGGTGGAGCACTGATGTCGGGAATGCGCTCATTGGCCGGCTTCGATCTTGTCCAGCGCCGGGATCAGCTGGTGGTCGATGATGGCCTGGTCGATCGCGCCGACGTGCTTCCAGCGGATCACGCCGTTGCCGTCGACGAGGAAGGTTTCCGGCGCACCGTAGATGCCCCAGTCGATCGCGGTGCGGCCCTCGAGGTCGGCAACCACCATCATGTAGGGATTGCCGAACTGGTCCAGCCAGCGCAGCGCGTCCTCGCGTTCGTCCTTGAGGTTGTAGCCGATGAAGCGCACGCGCTTGGTCAGCGCGAACTGCGTGAGGATGGGGTGCTCGACGCGGCACTCCGGGCACCAGCTGCCCCACACGTTCATCACGTAGGGCTGGCCGGCGAGGTCGGCGTTGGTGACGCGTTTGGCGGGGTCGTGCAGCAGCGGCAGGTCGAACGCGGGTGCGGGCTTGCCGATCAGCGGCGACGGCAGCGCATCGCGACCGGCGCGGTCGGACTGCGACACGCCGTAGTACAGCAGGCCCATCAGGCCGACGAAGAACAGGCCGATGATGACCAGCGCGAATGTCAGTGCGCCACGCGAGCGCGGCGGCGAGGGTGGGAGTTCGGAAGCGTTGTTCATGCGGGACGCGCCTCGGCTTTCTTGTGGTTCCGGAACCGGCGGTCGGCGGCGGTGACGAAGCCGCCCAGCGCCATCAGCGCGGCACCGAGCCAGATCCAGCGGATGAAGGGTTTGATGTGGACGCGCAGCGCCCAGGCCCCGTTGCCGAGCGGCTCGCCGATGGCGACGAACACATCGCCCAGCAGCCCCGGTTTGATGCCGGCCTCGGTCATCACCTGGCCGCCGCTGGCGTAGGCACGCTTCTCCGGGTGCAGCAGAACTACCGGCTTGCCATCGCGCAGCACCTGCACGTGGCCGCGGTCGGACAGGTAGTTGGGGCCCTGCGTTTCATCGACGCCCTGGAAGTGGAAGCCCCAGCGGCCGACCTCGACGGTCTGGCCGGGCTTCACCGCCAGTTCGCGCTGCACGTTCAGCGCCTCCACCAGCAGTGCGCCGACCAGGAACACCGCGATGCCGGTATGCGCCAGCGTCATGCCGAGCATTTCCGGGGTGAAGCGGCCGTTGGCGCGCAGGCGCTGCCAGATGAAGCGCAGCGTGCCCAGCCCGACCCAGGCCGCGCCCAGGATGCCGGCGGCGGCCTTCAGCTTGCCCTGCGGCGCCATGAAGTACGCAATCGCGGCGAGCACGAGCGCAAGGCCGGCCCATGGCAGCAGCATTGCCATCAGCTTGCCGGGCGTGTCGCGCTGCCACTTGGTGATGGGCCCGAACGGCACCAGCGCCACCAGCGGCGCCATCAGCACGATGAAGAGCAGGCTGAAGTACGGCGGGCCGACCGAGATCTTGCCCAGGTCCAGTGCATCGGCGATCAGCGGGTACAGCGTGCCCAGCAGCACCATCGCGCAGGCCGCGGTCAGCAGCAGGTTGTTGGCCAGCAGCAGCGTCTCGCGCGAGCTGGCGGAGAAGTAGCGCTTCTCGCCGTCGGCATCGGCCAGTTGCGGTGCGCGCAGCGCGTACAGCAGGAGCGAGCTGCCGATGACGATGCCGAGGAAGATCAGGATGAACACACCGCGGGTGGGATCGGCGGCGAAGGCGTGCACGCTGGTGATCACGCCCGAGCGCACCAGGAACGTGCCGAGCAGCGACAGCGAGAACGCGGCGATGGCCAGCAGCAGGGTCCAGCCGCGGAACACGCCGCGCTTCTCGGTGACCGCCTGCGAATGGATCAGCGCGGCACCGACCAGCCATGGCATGAAGCTGGCGTTCTCGACCGGATCCCAGAACCACCAGCCGCCCCAGCCCAGTTCGTAGTACGCCCACCAGCTGCCCAGCGCGATGCCCAGGGTCAGGAAGCCCCAGGCCACGTTCGTCCACGGCCGCGTCCAGCGCAGCCAGCGCGCATCCACGTGGCCATCCAGCAGCGCCGCGATGGCGAACGCGAACGGCACCACGAAGCCTACGTAGCCCACGTACAGCAGCGGCGGATGGATGATCATCCCCGGGTCCTGCAGCAGCGGGTTGAGGTCGCGGCCTTCGCCGGGCGAGGGCAGCAGGCGGACGAACGGGTTGGAGGTGAAGATCAGGAAGGCGAGGAAGCCGATGGCGACCACGCCCATCACGCCGAGCACGCGCGCCATCACCACCTCGGGCAGGCTGCGCGAGAACAGCGCCACCGCACCGGTCCACAGCGCCAGCACCAGCGCCCACAGCAGCAGCGAGCCTTCGTGCGACCCCCACACCGCGGTGTAGCGGTAGACCATGGGCAGCAGGGAATTGGAGTTGCTGGCCACGTACTTGACCGAGAAGTCCTGCTGCACGAAGGCCGCGGTCAGCGCGATGAAGGCCAACGTCAACAACCATACTTGCGCGTAGGCGGCGGGGCGCGCCACCTCCATCCAGGCGGCCTTGTTGCGGTGTGCGCCGGCCAGCGGCAACACCGACTGCAGGATGGCGACGAGCAGCGCCAGGATCAGCGCGATTTGTCCGATTTCAGGGAGCATCAGAAGTCCATTGCCTCGTCCCGGAGCGGGAGTGGGTGAAAACGCAGATCGGGCGAGCAGCGTGGCCGGTGCCCAGGCGCAGGCGCGGGACAGGCGCGACGATCAATACGCCGACTCCGCAGGCGCGGCCGGCACGTCGTGCTTCTGGTGCGCCTTGCCCATCTTGTCGGCGACTTCCTTCGGCATGTAGGCCTCGTCGTGCTTGGCCAGCACGTCGGTGGCGACGAACACGCCGTCCTGCATCGAGCCGGTGGCGACCACGGCCTGCCCTTCGCGGAACAGGTCGGGCAGGATCTTGTCGTAGCGCACGGTCAGCTGCGCATCGCCGTCGGTCACGCCGAACTGCGAGACCAGCGAGCCGGGTTCGCGCTTGAACGAGCCTTTTTCCACCATGCCGCCGAGGCGGAAACGGGATTCGCCGGCTTCGCCACGCAGCACTTCGGCCGGGGTGTACAGGTAGGCCACGTTGCGCTGCAGCGCCATCGCGATCAGCGTGGTGGCGATGCCGGCCACCACGACGGCGAGCAGCACGAACAGCAGGCGGCGGCGGCGCACGGGATTCATCGGTCAGCGTTCCAGGTCGACGGGGGCGGCGTTGCGTCGCGCGTCGCGCGCCACGCGCTGGCGGACGGCGCGCAGTTCGCGGCGCACCTGCAGGCGCGGAGCCAGGAAGTCCCAGCCCAGCACGACGGCGAATACGGCGTAGGCGCCGATGACGTATTCGAGGTAGCTCACGGCGTGGCCTCCTTCGCGGCGGCGAGCTTCGCCACCCAGTCCTTGCCGGATTCGCGGCGCAGGTTGTCGGCGCGCGCACGCGCCAGCAGCGAACCGGCGAACCAGAACTTGGTGGCGACCACCATCAGCACCAGCGGCAGGATCATGCTGTCGTCCATGCTGGATTCGCCGAACACGCGGATCGTCTGGCCCTGGTGCAGCGAGTTCCACCACACCACCGAGTAGCGGATCACCGGCAGGATCGCCACGCCGACGATGGCCAGCAACCCGGCCGCGCGCGCGGCGTTGCGGCGGTCGTCGATGGCGCCGTACAGGCCCATCACGCCCAGGTAGAGGAACAGCAGGATCAGCTCGGTGGTCAGGCGCGGATCCCAGTCCCACCACGTGCCCCACATCGGCTTGCCCCAGATGCTGCCGGTGGCCAGGGTGATGACGGTGAACGCGGCGCCGGTGGGTGCGCACGCCATCGCGAGGATCTCGCACAGCTTGATGCGCCAGACCAGCGCGATGGCCGCGTAGAACGCCATCAGGCCGAACACGAACATGCTCATCCACGCGCTGGGCACGTGGATGTAGAGGATGCGGAAGCTGTCGCCCTGCTGATAGTCGGCCGGCACCACGAACAGCGCCTGCCACAGGCCAAGCCCGAGCAGCACGACCGCGGCCAGGTAGCACCACGGCGTCCAGCGCGCCGCGAAGCGGTCGAAGTAGGGCGGTGAACCGAGTTGGTGGAACCAGCGGACGAGAGGATTCATGCGGCGGCGGTCTTCAGGTCAGGGCGATGCGGATCGCCGCCGCGGCGGCCAGCGGCGCCAGCAGCAGCGAGAGCAACAGGCCGGCGGCCAGCCAGAGGAGGGCGCCGGAGGCATCCAGCCCTTGTGCGCTGGCGGCGACGGCACCCGCGCCGAACACCAGCACGGGCACGTACAGCGGCAGCGCCAGCAGGGCCACAAGGATACCAGAGCGCCTCATGCCGACCGTCAGCGCCGCGACCACCGCACCCAGCAGGCTCAACAGCGGCGTGCCCAGTGCGAGCGTGGCCAGCAGCATCGGCAGTTCGCTGCGCGGCAGGTGCAGCATCTCGCCGAGCAGCGGTGCGGCCAGCACCAGCGGCAGTGCGGTGGTGGCCCAGTGCGTCAGCACGCGCACCAGCACCAGCCAGGCCAGCGGCACTGGCGCGAGGATCCACTGTTCGAGCGAACCGTCCTCGGCATCGCCACGGAACAGCGTGTCCAGCGACAGCAGGCCGGCCAGCAGCACCGCCACCCACACCACGGCCGGCGCCACCTTCGACAGCACCAGCGGCGCGGTACCCAGGCCGAGCGCGAACAGCACGACCACCAGCAGCGCGAACAGCGCCGGTTGCAGCGCATCGCCACGGCGACGCCACAGCAGCTGCACGTCGCGCGCTACCAGGGCGCGGGCGGTCTGGAAGAGGGATGGCGCGGTGTTCATGCGGGACGCTCCATCACCAGCATGCGCGTCTGCACCGGCGGCGCGGCATAGGCGCCGTGCGTCGTGACCAGCGCGGCGCCGCCTTCGCGCAGGTGCGCGGAGATCATCCGGTTCACCAGGGTGATGCCGTCCAGATCGAGGTTGGCGTAGGGCTCGTCCAGCAGCCACAACGGCGAGGGCGAGAGCCACAGGCGCGCCAGCGACAGGCGTTTCTTCTGGCCGGCGGAGAGCTGGCGGGCAAGGGCGTCCTCGTAGCCGGCCAGGCCGACCATCGCCAGCGCGTTGCCCGGCATCTGGCGCGCGCGACGACCATGCAGGCCGCAGAGGAAGTTGAGGTTCTCGAGGGTGTTCAGGTCTGCCTTCAGCGCCGGCAGGTGGCCCAGGTAGGCCATCGCATGCGCCCGACGCGAAGGACCGGCGGGCTGGCCATCGATGTCGATCTGGCCCGCATCGGCCCTCAGCAGCCCGGCCAGTACCCGCAACAGGGTGGTCTTGCCGACGCCGTTGCCGCCCTGCACCAGCAGCGCCTCACCGGCGTCCACGGCGAAATCCAGCGGCCCGAACACCGGCTCGTCATTGCGCGAGAACGCCAGAGCGCGGGCGGCCAGCAACGGCGGGTGGCGGGGAGCGGCGTCGGTCATCGGATCGGGCGTTCCCGCAAGGGAGGCTGGGGTGTCCTGGAGGCTCAGCCGCCCATTCTAAACGGAGGCGCCGGTCCGGCTGCCTGCGACATACGGTCGCGGCCGGGAATCTGCGGTCCTAGCCCACCCAGTCGGTGTGCGGGTCGCCATCGGCCTGCGGCGGCCGCGGCCACATCATCCGCAGCCGCACGGGTGCGTCGGCGTGCCAGAACAGCGTGCCACCCTGGCCGAATTCGCGCGCCAGGCTATCGGCCTGCTCCAGCGTGGCGTCCAGGACCAGGCAGCCGTGTTCGACCATGCCGCCCTGGTTGTTGCAGCCCAGCGCGGGGTGGAACGCCAGCCCCAGCGTGTGCAGGCGGGCATGCAGGCGCTCCTGCGCGTCGTCGTTGAGGTGCCGCGGCGTGTCGCCGGGCGGCGGATTCCATGCGGTGATGAACAGATAGCGGCTGGCCATGACCTGCCGCTCGACGTCCTCGGCGGTCGTGCCGGTGCGGAACAGCCATTCCTGGCGCCCGACGGTGACGAAGTAATGCGCGGCCGCCCAGGCGGTGGCCAGCCGCGCACGTTCCGCGTCGGGCACATCCCCCGTTCCGTTGCCATTGGCGGGAACACTGTGTTCGGCCATGGCCGCATCATCGCGCGTAATGGTGAGCGCGTACACTCCGTTCTCCCCCTCATCGAGTACCTGAACCGGGATGTTCCAGCCCCAGACCAAGCTGCCCAAGGTGGGCACGACCATCTTCACCGTGATGTCGCAACTGGCCGCCGAGCACGGCGCGGTCAATCTGGGACAGGGATTCCCCGATTTCGCGGTGCCGCAGCGGCTGGTGGACGAACTGGACGCCGCCATGCGCGCCGGGCACAACCAGTACGCACCGATGACGGGCGTGGCGCCGCTGCGCCAGGCCATCGCCGAGAAGGTGCTGCGCTGCTACGGCCGCGAGGTGAACCCGGACACCGAGATCACCGTGACCAGCGGTGCCACCGAGGCGCTGTTCAACGCGATCCATGCGGTCGTACGTCCGGGCGAAGAGGTCATCGTGCTGGACCCGGCCTACGACAGCTACGAGCCCGCCATCGACCTGGCCGGCGCGCGTGCCGTGCACGTGCCGCTGGACCCGCAGACGTTCGCGGTGGACTGGGACCGCGTGCGTGCGGCGATCACGCCGAAAACGCGCCTGCTGATCGTCAACAGCCCGCACAACCCGTCCGGCGCGATGTTCGACGCGTCCGACATCCGCGCGCTGTCCGCGCTGCTGGAAGGCACCGGCATCTACCTGATCTCGGACGAGGTGTACGAACACATCGTCTTCGACGGCCGCCGCCACGAATCCATCCTGCGCTACCCCGAACTGGCCGCGCGCGCCTTCGTGGTGTCCAGCTTCGGCAAGACCTACCACTGCACCGGCTGGAAGATCGGCTATGCGATTGCGCCACCGGCGCTGAGCGCGGAATTCCGCAAGGTGCACCAGTACAACGTGTTCTGCACGTTCGCGCCGGCGCAGCACGCGTTCGCCGCGATGATCCGCGACGAACCCGAGCACTACGAGCAACTGGGTGCGTTCTACCAGGAAAAGCGCGACCGTTTCCGCGAGCAGTTGCTGGGCACGAAGTTCAAACCGCTGCCGGTGCCGGGCGGTTACTTCCAGCTGGTCGACTATTCGGCGGTCAGCGACCTGCCGGATGCCGAGTTCGTGAAGTGGCTGACCATCGAGCATGGCGTCACTGCCATTCCGCTGTCGCCGTTCTACGAGACTCCGCCGGCCGGCCAGCGCCTGGCGCGCCTGTGCTTCGCCAAGAACGAGGCGACGCTGGATGCGGCCATCCAACGCTTGAAGACGCTGTGATGAGCACGTCCGGCCCGGTGCAGAATCTCCGCATTTCCCTCGTCCAGGGAGAAACCCGCTGGCACGATCCGGCGGGCAACCGCGATTACTACGGTGGTCTGGTCGCGCCGCTGGCCGGGCAGACCGATCTGGTGATCCTGCCGGAGACGTTCACCAGCGGCTTCAGCAACGACGCCATCGACCAGGCCGAAGGCATGGACGGCCCGACGATCACGTGGATCCGCGAGCAGGCCGCGACACTCGATGCCGCGGTCACCGGCAGCGTGCAACTGCGCACGGCGGAGGGCGTGTTCAACCGCCTGCTGTTCGCGACGCCGGACGGTGGGCTGAAGCATTACGACAAGCGCCATCTGTTCCGTTATGCCAACGAGCACAAGCGCTATGCCGCCGGTCGCGACCGGCTGACGGTGGAATGGAAAGGTTGGCGGATCAATCCGCTGGTCTGCTACGACCTGCGCTTCCCGGTATTCGCGCGCAACCGCTACGACGTCGAACGGCCTGGACAGCTCGACTTCGATCTGCAGCTCTTCGTCGCCAACTGGCCGGCACCACGGGCGTATCCGTGGAAGACGCTGCTGCGGGCACGGGCGATCGAGAATCTGTGCTACGTGGCGGCCGTGAATCGCGCGGGCGTCGATGGCAACGGGCACGAGTACAGCGGGGACAGCGCGGTGATCGACATGCTCGGGCAGCCTGTCGTGGAGTTGCCGGCGGGCGAGGGCGTGGTGACGACGACGATTTCGGCGGAGGCGCTGACGGCGCATCGGGAGCGATTTCCGGCGATGCTGGATGGGGACCGGTTCGAGTGGCGTTGAGCTGTTGAGCCCCTCTCCCTGCGGGAGAGGGGTTGGGGTGAGGGGCGACGAAGCCCGTTTCTTCGGGTTGCTCCGCCCGGCACAACATCCACGATGTCGTTGGTTTGACGGCCTTGCGGGATGGGTCTTCTTTTTCAGGCATGGCGCCGCTCGCCGCGGGGGCGTCCCTTTCTTTGCTCGTGCAAAGAAAGGAACCAAAGAAACACGCCCCAGGCGGCACGCCCTGCGCCTCGCTTCGGGTCCGCGAGCGGGTCGGGAATTTCCGTAAGGCACATCCATGTGCCATACGGAAACGCCGTCATCCATGACGGCGCCCTTCGGGTTTTGCCCGGCCCGTTCGCCGTGCCTCATGGGGGCCCGAAGGCAACACCAACAGCAAAAGCAAAAGCTCGCGTCGACCTCTCTGGTGCTGCTTCTGGGCCCCCTGAGGTCCGGCAGTCCCGGCGGGTAAAACCCCGCAGGGGCGCCGCACAAGGATGTGCGGCGTTTTCCGCCGGGGCAGGATGCCCCGTCCGAAGATTCCCGACGGGACTGCGCACCCGCCGCGTAGCGGCGGGCGGACCGCCGGGGTGTGTTTCTTTTGCTTACTTTTCTTTGCACAAGCAAAGAAAAGTAAGGCCTCCGCGGCGAGCGACACCATGCGTGGCTCAAGACGAACTTTCAGAAAGGCACACCCGAGGCGTGTACGTTTCGAGTGAATCGCGGGTGTGGATGGATTTCCGGTAGTCGGAAAAGTACGACTTCGTTGCCCCTCACCCCAACCCCTCTCCCGATGGGAGAGGGGCTCTAGCGTGCCGGTCCGCTTAAGTAGCCTCAGCCCGCCTTCTGCGGCAGGATCTGGCACACCGCCTGGCACATCACCAACACACGCCCCGCGTCGTCGCGAGCTTCGCCGGCCAGGAACAACTGGTTGCGCGTGCGCTCCACCAACTTTGCATGGCAGATGATGTGCGGCATCTCCGGCGTGACCGGCCGCAGGTACTGCGTATTGAGCGTCGTGGTGACGCTCGGCGGCGCGATCAGGTACGAGAACGGCCCCAGCGTGTTGTCCAGCGCCGCCACGATGAAACCGCCCTGCATGTGCCCGATCGGATTCTGGTAACGCGGCAGCACCGGGAACCGCATCGCCAGCGACTGGCCTTCCACGTACTCGACCGGTTCGCCCTGCATGTCGAGCAGGCAGGGCGGCGGAATCTGCAGCGGCGCGCCGGCGGGGAGCCGGGCGCGCAGGAGCGCATTGATGTCGGCGGTCGTGTCGCTCATCGGGTAAAACTCAGCTCGAACGAGGTGAAGAACGGTGCGCGCGGCGGCGCCGACAGCGCGCTGCCGGCGATCTGCTTCTGCACGCAGATCGCCAGCGGCGTGGCGCCGTCGCGCCACGTGCGCACCACCTTGCCGGTGGCATCCAGTTCCGCCACCACCACGAACGGCGACGTGTCCGCCGTGGGTGTGGCGCAGCCGGTGATCGCGGCGTCCAGCGCGGCGCCCTGTGCGTCGCGCATGGCGCTGGCGGCAGTGGCGGGCAGCGAGGCCTCGTCCGCGTCGGCCCGGGCCTTGGCGTCCGCGTAATCGGCGGGCGATTGCGCATGCGCCAGCGATGCGCAGCACACAGCGCTGGCGAACAGGAGGCGTCGCATCGCCGTGCTCACGGCGCCTGCGGCGCTTCGATGCGCCAGACCTTGCCGTCGTCCTCGTCGGTGACGACGTAGACGCTGCCGTCGGCCGCCACGCGCACATCGCGTACGCGTTCGCCGATCTCGTTGAGCAGGCGTTCTTCGCCCAGGATCTTGTCGCCGTCCAGGGTCAGGCGGATCAGATTGCGCTCGGCCAGCGCACCGACGAACAGGCTGTCGTTCCACGGACTGTCGGGCTTGCCCACGAGGAACGCCATGCCGGAAACGCCCGGCGATTTCTCCCACAGGTGGTAGGGCTGTTCCATACCGGCCTTCGCCTTGCCTTCGGCTTCGGGAATCGGCTGGCCCGAGTAGTTGATGCCGTAGGTGATGGTGGGCCAGCCGTAGTTCTTGCCGGCTTCCGGCAGGTTGATCTCGTCGCCGCCGCGCGGGCCGTGCTCGTTCTGCCACAGCTTGCCGGTACGGGGGTCGCGCGCCATGCCCTGCATGTTGCGGTGGCCGTAACTGTAGATCTCGGGGCGCACGCCCTTGCGACCGACGAAGGGATTGTCCTGCGGCACGCTGCCGTCCAAGTTCAGGCGCACCAGCTTGCCCTGCAGCTTGTCCAGCTCCTGTGCGGTCGGACGGTGGTTGCGCTCGCCCTGGCTGATGAAGAGATGGCCCGCGTCGTCGAACACGAGGCGCGAACCGAAATGGTTGGGACCTTCGAGCTTGGGTTCCTGGCGGTAGATGACCTTGACGTCCGCCAGCGTGTCGCCCGACAGCGTGCCGTAAGCGACGGCGGTGCCCGCCGTGCCGCCGCTCCCCGCCTCCGCGTAGCTCAGGTAGATGCGCTGGCTGCTGGCGAAGTCGGGCGCGAGCACGACATCGAGCAGTCCGCCCTGACCGGTGGCGTACACCGCGGGCACGCCCTTGATCGGACCGGACACCGCGCCATCGGCACCGACGCGGCGCAACTGGCCGCTGCGCTCGGTGACCAGCAGCGCGCCATCGGGCAGGAACGCCAGGCTCCACGGATGGTCGAGGCCGCTCGCCACGCGGGTCACGCGGATCTGGCCCTTGGCGCTGGCCAGCATCTGCGACGGCTGGCTGGCGGGGGCGGCCTGTGCGGCGGCGGGCGTGGCGCCCTTGGCGGCGTCGCCGCTGGCGGAGGAATCGCAGGCGGCCAACGGCAGCGCGAGGAGGAGGGCGGTGGCGAGTCGGTGGTGGGCGTGGCGCAACGTCGTATCTCCTGTGGGGGAAAATCAGCGGTAACCCGCGGCCTGCAGTTCGAACAGTTCGGCGTAACGGCCGCCGGCGGCCATGAGTTGTTCGTGGGTGCCGCTGGCTTCCAGGCGGCCCTGGTCTAGGACCAGGATGCGGTCGGCCATGCGGACGCTGGAGAAGCGGTGCGAAATGAGCACCGCGGTCCGATTGTCCGACAATTCCTTGAAGCGTTGGAAGACCTCGAACTCCGAACGCGCGTCGAGGGCAGCCGTCGGTTCATCCAGGATCATCACCTGCGCATCGCGCATGTAGGCGCGCGCGATGGCGATCTTCTGCCATTGACCGCCCGAGAGGTCCACGCTGTTCTTGAAGCGGCGGCCCACCATCTGGTCGTAACCGCGCGGCAGGCCGTCGATCACCTCGTCGGCCATCGCGCGCGCGGCGGCGGCGCGGATGCGCGCCTGGTCCTGCATCGCCTCGATGCGGCCCACGCCGATGTTCTCGCCGGCGGTGAGGTGGTAGCGCACGAAGTCCTGGAAGATCACGCCGATGTTGGCGCGCAGGTCGTCGATGTCGTATTCGCGCAGGTCGCGCCCGTCCAGCAGGATGCGGCCTTCGTCCGGGTCGTACAGGCGTGCGAGCAGCTTCACCAGCGTGGTCTTGCCGGCGCCGTTCTCGCCCACCAGCGCCAGCACTTCGCCGGCCTGCAACTGGAAGTCGAGGTGGCGCACCGCCCAGCGTTCGGCATCGGGATAGCGGAAGCCGACGTTCTCGAACACGAAGCCGTGCGTGATCGGGCGCGGGATCGGCGCCGCGTTGGCGGGCGAGGCGATCTCCGGCTCGATCTCGAAGAACGAGAACAGGTCGTCCAGGTACAGCGCCTGGCCGGCCACCTGGGAGAAGCCGATCAGCAGGCCTTCCAGCAGTTGGCGCAGGCGCAGGAAGCTGCCGGCGAGGAAGGTCAGGTCGCCGATGCTGAAGTCGCCGCGCACGGTGCGCCAGGCGATGTAGCCGTAGGCGACGTAGTAGCCCAGCGTTCCCAATGCGGCGAGCACCGTGCCCCACAGCGCCCGTCGCCGCGCCAGTGCGCGGTTGGCGAGGAAGAACTTTTCCGCCAGCCCGCGATAACGTTCGATCAGGAAGCGGTGGAGGTTGAAGATCTTCACCTCTTTCGCCGTTTCCACGCTGGCGCCCATCTGGCGCAGGTACTCCAGCTGGCGACGCTCGGGCGTCCACTGGAAATTGAGCGAATAGCCCAGCGCGTTGAAATGCGCCTCGCCGACGAAGGCCGGGATCAGCGCCAGTGCCAGCAGCGCGATCAGCCACGGGGCGTAGACCAGCAGGCCGGCAGCGAAGGCGACCACGGTGATCGCGTCCTGTACCTGGCCGAACAGCTGGCTCATCAGGTTCATCCGCCCCATCGTCTGGCGGCGGGCGCGGTCCAGCTTGTCCTGCAGGTCGGGGTCTTCGAAATCCTCCAGGTCGAGCGTGGCGGCGTGCTCCATCAGCCGCACGCTGGTCGCATTGGTGAACAGTTCCGACAGCAGCGCATCGGCATAGCTCACCAGCCGGCCAAGCAGGTCCGAGCCGATGGCCAGTGCGAACTCCAGCGCCAGCAGCGTCGCCAGCGTGTCGAGCTGTCCGCTGCGCCAGGCATCGCCGAGCGAGCTGAAATCCAGGCCCAGTCCGACCAGGCGGATGGCCTCGTCGATGATCAGCTTCGCGATGTACAGCGTGACCACCGGCATGAACGCCCGCAGCAGGCGCAGGCCGAGACTGGCCAGTGTCAGCGGGCGGCTGGTCTGCCAGATCTGGCGCAGGAACGGACCGAGGTTGCGCATCGCATCGAAGCGCTCGCGCAGGTTGGGCGTGGGATTGCGTGCGGGCGCGGCGTGCGGGGAGGGCGACGGCATGTCCGGATTGTGCCCGTTTGCGGCGTCGCCGTCAGTGAAGGCACGGGGCTGCGGACCGCGCCTTGGCCGCAGCCGCGTCAGCGCATCGCCACGGTCGGGCCGAGCGGCTGGATGTCGAGCGATTGTCCCGGCTCGATGCGTTCGCCACCACGCACGATCAGGCGGTCGCCTGCGGCGACTTCGCCGCTGACTTCGATCAGTCCATCCAGTTCGGCTCCGGTCTTCACCGGCACGCGCTCGGCCTTGCCGGTGGTGTCCACGCGCATGACGAAGTCGCCCTCGCGGCGCAGGACCACCGCATCGCGCGGCACCGCGACCACCATGCGCGTTTCCGCGCTGGGCAGGCCCACGTCCACCGCGGTGCCGACCGGGATGTCCAGGCCCTGCACGGCGATCCGCAGCTCCAGCTGGCGCGAGGCTTCGTCGCCCACGGGTACCAGCGCGCTGACGGGATAGGCGCCTTCTCCGCCCGCGCTGCGGACGCGCACTTCGGTGCCGGTGCCGAGATGACGGGCGAGGTCGACCGGTGCGCGCACACGCACTTCCTGTGCGCCGGTGTCCACCAGCCGTGCCACCGAGCCGCCGGTGATCAGGTATTCGCCCAGTTGCGTGTGGCGCTCGGCGACGATGCCGTCGAAGGGCGCGCGCACGACCATCTGCGTGCGCTGGTGGCGCGTCTGCGCGAGTTGCGCCAGCACGCGCGCGCGCTCCTGCGCCAGCACGTCGCGGTCGGCGCGCAACTGTTCGTACTGCGCGCGGGCGATGTTCTGCTGCGCGGCGAGTTGCGCGTAGCGCTGCTCCTGCCGGTTGGCCAGCGCCAACTGGGCCTGGATGCGGGCGAGGTCGGCCTGGCCTTCCTGTTCGCGCAGGCGCAGGGCGGTATCGTCCAGCATCGCCAGCGCCTGTCCCTTGCGCACCCGCTGGCCGACCTCGGCCACCTCGACGACGCGACCCTCCTGTTCGCTGGCCACGCGGGCATCGCGGCGGCTGACGATACTGCCCGGCGACCAGTGCCGCGGCGCGAACGCGGTACTGACGGCGGGTGCGACGCTGACGATGGCAGGCGGGGCGTCGGCCTTGTCGGCAGGCGCGCTGGCATCGGCGTCCAGTTTCACCAGGGGGAGGGCGAGGACGCCGGCCAGCGCAGAGGCGATCAGCAGTTTGGGCAGGGTACGCATAGGGTTCTCCAGAGCAGGGGTCAGGACACGGCAGGGGAAAGGGCGGCGTCGGCATCGCGTGCCGGGCGTGGCGTGCGCTCGCCGGCCAGGCGCAGCAGCGCAGGCACCAGGACGACGGTGAACAGCAGGCTCAGCGCCACGCCGCCGACGGACACCGCGGCCAGTCCGCGGTAGATCACCGCGCCCGGGCCGGGGTTGATCGCCATCGGCAGCGCGCCGAGGACGCCGGTGAGGGCGGCGATCAGGATCGGCCGCAGACGCTGGTCGAGCGCCTGCTTCAATGCTTCGTCCAGCGAGGCGCCGGCGGCCTGCGCTTCGCGCGCCTGCGCGACCAGCAGGATGGCGTTGTTGATCACCATGCCCAGCAGCATGATGAAGCCGATCATCGACAGCAGGTCCAGCGTCTGCCCGGCGGCCAGATCGAGCACGCGCAGGCCCGCGACGCCGCCCAGCACCGCCATCGGCAGCGTGGCCATGACGAACGCGCTGTCGCGCAGCGACTTGAACATGGCCGCCATCAGCATGAACAGCACGACCAGTGCCAGCGCGAAGTTCATGCCCATGCTGCGCACCACTTCGCCCAGCCGGTCCGCGCTGCCGGAGATGCGGATGGCAGCGTCGGGCGGAAGGGCGTCGCGCAGCGACGGCACGATTTCGTCGTTGACGATGTCCAGCGCCTCCTCCAGCGACATCGCCGCGGGCGGGTCGACTGTCAGCGTCACCGTACGGCGGCGGTCGATGCGGCGCAGCTGGTTCGGTGCCAGCACGGTGTCCACCTGCGCGAGCGAGGCCAGGCCCAGCACGCCGCCCTGGGGCGTCGCCAGTGGTGCGGCGCCGAGGCGTTCCACGTCGTCGCCGCGGTTGCTGCGCAGGATGATGGCCAGGCGGCGGTCGCCGTCGAAGTACTCGCCCAGCCATTGGCCATCGCCGAGCACGCGCACGACGGTCCCGAGTTCCGGACGACGCCAGCCGACTTCGGCCAGCCGGCGGTCGTCGGGCCGGATGCGCAGTTCGGGCGTGCCCGCGTCCGCATTCGGCCATGCCTGCACGTTGGCGCCGGCGAACCGCTCGGACAGCAGCTTGCGTCCGGCCTCTGCCGCGCGCGTCAGCGCGTCGCCGTCGCCATGCTGCAGATGGATGGCGATGGCGCGGGCCGAACCTCCGAAGCTGCCGAACAGTTCGCCTTCGCTGGCGAACGCGCGCGTGTCCGGGAAGCCGACGACGATCTCGTCGCGAACGATGCGCTCCAGCTCGCCGATGTCGTCCGGGTCCACCACGCGCGCGCCCAGCGAGCCGCCGCCCGGCCACACGTTGAGGTACCAGTTGCTGAGCTGCGGGCCCTTCTCGCCGTCCATGTAGGGCCGCATGCGTTCCAGGATGACCGGCGCGATTTCGCGGTTGACGCGTTCCGGGCTCATGCCGGGCGGGAAGTTGAAGAAGGCATCGACCGCGGCACGCTTCACCGGCGGCAGGTAGTCGATCTGCGGCATCAGCAGGGCGGCAAGCAGCGCCGGCGCCAGCACCAGGCCGCCCACCCACGCCCATTGGCGCTTGCGACCTTCCGTGGTGCGCAATGCCCAATCACTGATGCGCGACCACACACGGTGCTGCGCGGCGTCGCCGGGCCGCGTGCGCAGCCAGGTGCCGGCGGCGGCCGGTAGTACGGTGACCGCGACCAGCAGCGAGATGCCCACGGCGATGGAGATGGTCAGCGCAAGATCGGCGAAGAGCTGGCCTTCCACGTCGTCCATGAAGATCACCGGCAGGAACACGGCGACGGTCGTCAGCGTGGATGCGACAAGTGCGCCGCCGACCTGCCGGGTGCCTTCCAGCGCCGCCCGTGTCGCTGGCATCCCTTCCTCGCGCAGGCGGACGATGTTCTCGGCCACCACGACAGCCGCGTCCATCACCATGCCCACGGCGAATGCCAGGCCGGCCAGCGAGATGACATTGAGGCTGCGGCCGGTCAGCTGCAGCACGATGAAGGTGGCGAGCAGCGAGATGGGAATCGCGCAGGCGATCAGCGCGGTGGCCCGAACATCGCGCAGGAACCACCACAGGCAGCCGATGGCGAGCAGTACGCCGGCGGTCAGGCTGCCCGACAGCAGTCCGAGCGCGCGGTTGATGAACACGGATGCATCGAAGCTTTGCGCGATGTCGAGACCGAGCGGCTTCAATTCCTCCTCGCGCACGTCGGCAACCACGCGCTTCACTTCGTCCAGCGTATCCAGCACGTTGGCGCCGCTCTCGCGCAGGATGCGCAGGCCGATCGCCGGGTTGCCGTTCTGGTAGGCGAAGAAGCGTTGCTCCGGACGCTTCACCTCGACCGCGGCCACGTCGCCCAGCCGCACCGGACGTCCGTCGCGCCAGGCCAGGATCAGGTCGCCCATGGCGTCTGGCGAATAGCGGCCCGCGAAACGCAGCACGTACTCGCGGCGGCCGGCTTCCACCACGCCGCCGGAGACGTCGGTGGCGCGCGCGGCGACGGCGGCGACATCCGGGACCTGGATGCCGAGCGCGGCGGCACGCTCCAGGTCGAGGGTGATGGTCAGCTCGTCCTCGGCGCCGCCGTTGATCTCGACGCCGGCCACGCCGTCGACGGAGGTCAGGCGCGGCACGATGCGGTCCTCGATCAGCTGCCGGTAGTCGAGGATGTCGCCGCTCGTGCCGGGCAGTTTCTGGATGAAGAAGAACGTCAGCGAGTTGTTGGCGTTGTCGGCGCCGGCCTGCACGACGGGTGGGGTCGCATCGCGCGGCAGCGGCTGCAGGCGGTTCATCCGCGACAGCACTTCCACCAGCATCGCGTCCATGTCGCTGCCGACCGCGAAGGTCAGGTTGATGAAACTGTTGCCGGCGTTGACGTTGGAGGCGATCTCTTCCAGCCCCGGCAACCCCTGCATCACGGCTTCGATGGGTTCGACGATCTCCGACTCCATTTCCTGCGGCGAGGCGGCGCGCCAGGATGTCTGGATGGACATCTGCGGACGTTCGATGTCGGGAAAGAGCTGCAGCGGCAACTTGCCCAGGCTCATCAGGCCGAATGCGCAGACCATCGCCACGACGACCGCGACGGCGGCCGGATTGCGCAGGGAAGCGTCGGTGAGTTTCATCGTGCGGGTCCGCGTGGTGGTCGGCGGTGCGCACGATGCGCGCGTCTTCTTGTACGGCTATGGCCCGGAAGTCATGCGCTGCCGCGGATTGCGGCGAGCGGAGAACGCGGTACGACGAACCGAGGATCGAGAATCCGGGTTACACGCGAAGGGAATGTCTGTTGTGGGAGCGACGTGAGTCGCGATCGCTTTCAGGCGATGTGGTGTCCCCGGGTTCGCGACTTACGTCGCTCCCACAATATGGAATGCCGCTGTCCGCTACAGCAGCATCGCCAGCTTGTCGCGATGGCTGCGCGACAGCTTCAGTTCCTGGCCGCAGTCGAGCAGCAGGAAGCTTTCGCCGTTGGTGTGCGGCCGCATCTCGACGACGCGGCGCGCATTGACGATGGTGGAGCGGTGGATGCGCGGAAAACGTTGCGGGTCGAGCTGCTTTTCCAGCTCACGCATGGTCGCGCGCAGGATCAGGGTGTTGCCGTTGGGCGCGTCGCCATCGGTGTGGATGCACATGTAGTCGCCCGCCGCGTCGATCCAGCGGATGCTGTGCAGGTCCACGCGCACGGTGCGGCCGCCGTCGCGTACCGCCAGCTTTTCCTCGCGTCGCAACAGGTCCAGGGCATCCGGCTTGAGGGCCTCATCGAGGTCCAGTGGCGGCCGGCCGCTGAGCTCGCCCAGCAGGCCGAGCAGGTGGGCGCAGTGGCCGCTGGCCTCGCGCTGCGCGCGAGCCTGGCGCACGCGCACCAGGGCCTGCGCCAGACGCGATTCTTCCACCGGCTTCAACAGATAGTCGGTCGCGGAAGCCTCGAAGGCGCGGATGGCGTAATGGTCGTAGGCGGTCACGAAGACGACCAGCGGCATCTCGCTGGCGGGGATCGTGCGCAGGGTCTGGAAGCCATCCATGCCCGGCATCTGCACGTCGAGGAACATCAGGTCCGGCCGGTGCTTGCGCAGGCCTTCGATGGCCGAGGCGCCATCGCCGTAGTGGCCGACGATCTCGACGTCCGCATGGACGGCCAGGCGGATCTCGAGGCCGCGACGGGCCAGCGGCTCGTCGTCGACGATGATGGCGCGCAGCGGTGCGTGGGCACTGGCCTCCATGCGTCAGTCTCCCAGCGTCTGCGAGGTTTCGAACGGCAGGCGCAGCGTCACCTCGATGCCGCGCTCCAGATTGCGCACGAAGAAGCCGCTGTCCTCGCCGTACAGCACATGCAGCCGTTCGCGCGTATTGCGCAGACCCACGCCCTTGCCGGGCGGCAGCTGGTCGCCGGCCAGGGCGCTGCAGCCCGGACCATCGTCGATCACGCGCAGCACCAGCTGGTCGCCATCGCGCTCGGCCTCGATCCGCAGCAGTCCTCCGGCGACCTGCTTGGCGACCGCGTACTTGATGGCGTTTTCCACCAGCGGCTGCAGCAGCAGGCTGGGCAGCAACGCGCGCCAGCAGTCCTCGTCGATGCCGGTCTCGATGCGCAGGCGCTCGGCGAAGCGGATCTTCTCGATGTCCAGGTAGAGCGTCAGCGCGTCCAGTTCCTGCCGCAGCGTCACGCGCTGCATCGGATCGTTGTCCAGCGAGTGGCGCAGGAACGACGACAGGCCCTGCACCATGCGGTTGGCGGTGGCGTTGTCGCGGTCCAGGATCAGCGTGGAGATCGCGTTGAGCGTGTTGAACAGGAAGTGCGGGTTCAACTGGTAGCGCAGCATCTTCAGCTGCGCCTGGTGCGCCATGCTGCGGGCGGCGAGCGCGCGCGCGGTTTCGTCCTGTAGCTGCTGGTAGTACTTGATGCCCATGTAGGCGCCCACCCAGGCCAGCAGCACGTAGATGTAGCCCAGCGAGTAGGCGATGAATTCGAGCTGCGTGGTCGGCTTGCAGGTCTCGCAGAAGTCGACCAGCACTTCGCGGGTGACGAAATCGATGACGGCCGAACTGGCCAGGATCAGCGGGACCATCAGCGCCAGCAACCGGCGCGGCGGCAGGCTCCAGCAGCTTTTCAGCACGTAGCGCAGGCCCAGCGTAACCAGCGCGCCCATGGTCGCGGCGGTGGCCGGCACCACCCAGTAGCCGGACGGCTTGCCGTGGGCGACCGCGTACAGGCAGCCCTGGGCGACGTAGGCGCCCCAGCCGGTCAGGTGCAACAGCCAGAAGACGTGCTGGCGCGGCAGAGCCAGCGGATGGGAGGTGGCGATGGCCATGGTGTCGATCAGAACGCAGGTGGCGCCATGCTACCGCCCCCATCGCCGGGTGCCCTCACGACTCGTCGGCGGCCCGGCACGCTTGGGCGCATCCGCAGGTCACTTCAGTGGCCCGGGCGGTTCGCCGTCGCCGCCGGACTGCAGGGCGATCGGCAGATGCCAGCCATAGGTCACGGCCATCATGCGCAGCCCGAAGCAGAGGCCGGCGCCGACCAGGGCGCAGGGCAGGGCGGGCAGGGCCAACCAGTGACCCGCGGCGACGACCAGCGCGCCCGCCAGTGCAGCCACCGCGTAAAGCTCGGCACGCAGCACCAGCGGCACCTGCGCCAGCAGGACGTCACGGGCGATGCCGCCCCCGATGCCAGTCAGCATGCCCATGGCGGCAGCCATCGGTGGCGAGATGCCGTACTCCAGCGCTTTCTGCGTGCCCGCCACAGCGAACAGCGCCAGCCCCATCGCATCGAACAGGCGTACGGGGTGGTGGAGCTTCTCGATCAGCGGCGCCCAGAAGAACGTCACGATGCCGGCCGCCAGCGAGGTCACCGGGTAGCGCCAGTCGCTGAGTGCAGCTGGCGGCGTGGCGCCGATCAGCAGGTCGCGGGTGATGCCGCCGGCGGTGGCGGCGATGAACGACAGCACCAGCACGCCGAAGAGGTCGAGGCGACGGCGCACGCCCAGTGTGGCGCCGCTGAGGGCGAAGACGAACGTACCGACCAGGTCGAGGATGAGGACGAGGGTATCCATGCCGGCATTGTGCCGCCGGCATGGCGGGCCCGCGAGCGTTCGGCGGTCAGGGCAGGATCGGCTGCATGCCCACGCCAAGGCGGTTCCAGGCGTTGATCGTCGCCACGGCCATGGTCAGTTCGGCGATGCCGTGTTCGTCGAAGTGTTCCTTCAGTGCCTCGTAGGTGGCATCGGCCGGTGCGCCCGACGGCAGCGTGGTCAGTTGCTCGGCCCAGGCCAGCGCGGCGCCCTCGCGGGCATCGAAGAAACGGCTGTCGCGCCAGCCGGCGAGCGTATCGAGCTTGCGTGTCTCCACGCCGGCCTTGCGCAGCGCCGTGCTGTGCATGTCCATGCAGTAGGCGCAACCGTTGATCTGCGAAACCCGCAGGAAGACCAGTTCGAGGAACTCTTTGCCCAGCGCGCCGTTGTGGAGCGCGGTGCTGAGGGCGTACAGGCTGCGGAAGGCCTCGGGGACGTGCTTGGGATAGTCGACGCGATGGAACTTCATGCTCATGTCAGTGCCTCAATGGCGGCCACGCTGGCCACCTTTCACTACCAGGACGCGCCAGCATCGCCCGCCGTGACAGATGCACCCAACTTGTCCGGGTTGGCGACGGTGTACAGCTGGGTGATGCGGTCGCCATCGCTGACCGCCACCATTACCGCGACCAGCGCGCCGTTGCGGTAGCGCAGGATCGCCGGTTCACCGTTGACGGTTCCCATGCGCCAGGCCATGGCCGGGTCCTGCCGGCGATAGGCGGCCCAGAACAGCCGCGCGATGCGTACCGCGCCCAGCAGCGGGCGGATGACCGCCTGTGCCTTGCCGCCGCCGTCGGAGACCAGTTGCGCGTCCTCGCGGAGCAGCGCGGCGATCGCGGGCTGGTCGCCACGGCGTGCCGCCTGCATGAAACGCTCCAGCAGGCGGCGATGGTTCTCCGGCGGCACGTCGAAGCGGGGGCGCCCCGCCTGCACGCGCTCGCGGGCGCGATGGACCATCTGCCGGCAGTTCGCCTCGCTCTGACCCAGCAGGGGCGCAATCTGCGCGTAGTCGTAGTCGAAGGCTTCCTTCAGCAGGAACGCGGCACGTTCTTCCGGGCCGAGCCGCTCCAGCACCGCCAGGAAAGCCAGCGACACCTGTTCGGCGACGTCGGCGGCGTGCTCGGGCGTGGGGGATTCGTCGATCTCGGCAGGTTCGGGCAGCCAAGGACCGGTGTAGCGCTCGCGCTGGAGGCGAGCAGCGCGCAGCCGGTCGATGCCGAGACGCGTGGTCGCGGTGACCAGCCAGGCTTCCGCGTCGCGGATGCCGCTGCGATCGGTCTGCTGCCAGCGCAACCAGGTGTCCTGGACCACATCCTCGGCATCGCTGCGGCTGCCGAGCAGGCGGTAGGAGAGCCCGAACAGGCGGGCACGGTGGGTTTCGAAGGTGGTTTCGGCGTTCATGCGACCAAAGACGGGGCAGGGCGGCGTGGCGTGACAGGCGGGCGGGGAGTCACTTTGGCCTAAAATGGGCGCTTCCGCCCGCTACCCCACCGGCAGCCCCCGGCTTTACGTCCCATGACCTCGATCAAGCAAGAAGACCTCATCCAGTCCATCGCCGACGGCCTGCAGTACATCAGCTACTACCACCCGGTCGACTACATCAAGAGCCTTGCGTCCGCGTACGAGCGTGAGGAATCGCCGGCGGCGAAGGACGCCATCGCCCAGATCCTGATCAATTCGCGCATGTGCGCCGAAGGCCACCGCCCGATCTGTCAGGACACCGGCATCGTCACTGTGTTCCTCGAGATCGGCATGGACGTGCGCTGGGACGACGCCACGATGGGTGTCGAAGACATGGTCCACGAGGGCGTGCGCCGCGCCTACAACCATCCGGACAACAAGCTGCGCGCCAGCGTGCTGGCCGATCCGGCCGGCAAGCGCACCAACACCAAGGACAACACGCCGGGCGTGGTCAACGTCAAGGTCGTGCCGGGCAACACCGTCGACGTGATCGTCGCCGCCAAGGGCGGCGGCTCGGAGGCGAAATCGAAGTTCGCGATGCTCAATCCGTCCGACTCGATCGTCGACTGGGTGCTGAAGACCGTGCCGACGATGGGCGCCGGCTGGTGCCCGCCGGGCATGCTCGGCATCGGTATCGGCGGCACCGCCGAGAAGGCGATGCTGCTGGCCAAGGAATCGCTGATGGAGGCCATCGACATCACCGATCTGCAGGCCCGCGGCGCCAGCAATCGTGCCGAGGAGCTGCGCCTGGAGCTGTACGAGAAGGTCAACGCGCTCGGCATCGGTGCGCAGGGCCTCGGCGGCCTGACCACGGTGCTCGACATCAAGGTGAAGGATTACCCGACCCATGCGGCCAACCTGCCGGTGGCGATGATCCCGAACTGCGCCGCCACCCGCCACGCACACTTCACCCTCGACGGCAGCGGCCCGGTGATGCTGGACCCGCCCTCGCTGGAAGACTGGCCGGAACTGACCTACGACGCCTCCAAGGGCCGTCGCGTCGATCTCGACACGCTGACGCGTGAAGACGTCGCCAGCTGGAAGCCGGGCGAAGTCCTGCTGCTCAACGGCAAGCTGCTGACCGGCCGCGACGCCGCGCACAAGCGCATGGTCGACATGCTCAACAAGGGCGAGGAACTGCCTGTCGATCTGAAGGGCCGCTTCATCTACTACGTCGGCCCGGTCGATCCGGTGCGCGACGAGGTCGTCGGCCCGGCCGGCCCGACCACGGCCACCCGCATGGACAAGTTCACCGAACAGGTACTGGCGCAGACCTGCCTGCTGGGCATGGTCGGCAAGGCCGAGCGTGGTCCTGCCGCCATCGAAGCGATCCGCAAGCACCAGTCGGCCTACCTGATGGCAGTTGGCGGCGCAGCCTACCTGGTGTCCAAGGCGATCAAGGCGGCGAAGGTCGTCGGTTTCGCCGACCTGGGCATGGAAGCGATCTACGAGTTCACCGTGCAGGACATGCCGGTGACCGTCGCTGTCGATTCGCAGGGCACGTCGGTGCACCAGACGGGACCGAAGGAATGGCAGGCGCGGATCGGGAAGATTCCGGTGGTGGTCGCCTGATCCGCAACGTCGACACGGCGCCGTGATCACGATCAGGCCCGCCACCGCCTTCGACCACCCACGTCTGTTGGCGGTCTGGCTGGCGTCCGTACGCGCGACGCATGGTTTTCTGACCGAGGCCGATATCCAGTCGCTGTTGCCCGTCGTGCGCGATGTGGCGCTGCCCCAACTGGAAGTGTGGCTCGCGGAATTGCCAGAGGATATCGTCGCTTTCGTCGCGCTGACCGATGCGCACGTCGAGGCGCTGTTCGTCGATCCGGCGTTCTTTCGACGCGGCTGCGGCCAGGCCCTGCTGGCGCATGCGCGCCACCGCAAGGGGGCGTTGACGGTGGACGTCAACGAGCAGAATCCCTCCGCACTGGCGTTCTACCAGGCCCATGGTTTCGAGGTGGGCGGACGTTCACCCGTGGACGCCAGTGGAAACCCCTTCCCGCTGCTGCACCTGCACGAGCGTCGTCCTGCCCCCCATCTGTGATCGTTCCGGAGTCCGTCATGCCGAACACCACGCTCTACTATTCCCGCAGCACCGCCAGCCTGGTCGTGCACTGGCTGCTGATCGAACTCGACATTCCGCACGAGCTGCATGAGCTGGACTTCGACAAGTGCGCCCAGAAGTCGGACGCCTACCTGAAGCTCAACCCCGCCGGCGTGGTACCCACGCTGGTGATGGATGGGCAGGTGATCACCGAGACCGCCGCCATCCTGATGCACCTGGCCGACACGCACCCGCGCGCCGAACTGGCGCCAGCGGTGGCCAGCACGCAACGGGCGCAGTACTACCGCTGGATGCTGTTCTGCGCCAACACGCTGATGCCGGCGTATCGGGCCTGGTTCTATTCGGACGAGATTGCCGGCGAGGCCAACATCCAGGCCACGCAGGACCACGCGCGGGCGAAGCTGGAAAAGGCCTGGGGACAGGTCGCCGACCACCTCGAAGCGCACGGCCCGTATCTTCTGGGTACGCAACGCACGGCGGCCGATTTCCTGCTGACGATGCTGATGCGCTGGTCGCGCAACATGCCGGCGCCGACCGACACCTGGCCGGTGCTGCAGGCTTACGCGCAACGCATGAAGGCGCTGCCGAGCTTCAAGGAAGTCTACGCCCGCGAGGGACTGACGGACTGGACGTAACGGGGGTGTGTCTTGTGGGAGCGACGTAAGTCGCGAGCTTTTCCAGTCGTCCGCATGGTGACGCATCTTCGCGACTTACGTCGCTCCCTCATCGACCGTCGCGCTACTCAATCCACGTACTCGTCGAACTTCTTCCCGCCCTGGAACGGCATCAGGTGCTGGCGCAGGATGCCGCGCGGCACCGTCTCCAGCTTCATCACGCCGTACTCCTCCGGCCAGTCCTCCTGCTTCGGTGGCAGCTTGAACGTGCCCATCAGCATGTCCACCAAAGGCAGGTGGATGGCGTAATTCACGTCCAGGTAGTCCTTGTGCCGTGCGTGATGCCAGTGGTGGTAGCGCGGCAGCACCAGCAGGTACTCCAGCCAGCCGAAGCGGATGCCGAGGTTTGCGTGCGCCAGTACGGCCTGCAGGCCGACCAGGATCACGTAGGCATTCACCGCCGGTGTGGAGAAACCCAGCACCAGCAGCGGCAGCAGCACGGCGCTGCGGGTGAGCACGATCTCGACGATATGGATGCGCGACCCGGCCAACCAGTCCATCTCGCGGCTGGAGTGGTGCACGGCGTGGAAGCGCCAGAGCCACGGGATGTTGTGGTACGCGCGGTGCAGCAGCGCCTGCGCCAGGTCGGCGACGAAGACCGCGATCAGGAACTGTGCCCACACTGGCAGCGACTGGATCGCATTCTTCAATGCCGGGAACGCAGCGAGTCCGGCAATCGTCGAGGTGGACGCAGTCACCAGGATCAGGATGAACTGCACCAGCATGTGGCTCATGAAAAAATAGGTGACGTCGGTACGCCAACCGGAGCGCAGCGGCGAAATCCGGCGCTTGCCCAGGTAGTGTTCCATCGGTACGAACACCAGCGCCGAGAAGAACAGCGAAATGACGAACCAGTCCAGTCCCAGCGAATACGGGGTCTTGCCGATCTCATCGAACTGCACGTTGGTGCCGCCCAGCAGCACGGCAAGCGTGGCGCTGCCCACGCCGATCATCGCGATGCGCTTGTTGCGGTCGCGCAGGATCGCCCACGTGCCCATCGCGAAGGCGGCCGCCAGGCCAACGAGCAGCAGATGGCGGGCGAACTGTTCGTTGTAGGCCGCACGGAACTCCTTGCTCGTCAGCAGTTCCGGGAAATGGAAGCAGGCCACGGCCATCAGGCTGAGCAACCCGAGCAGCGCGGAGGAATAGGCGAAGAACGAGCGGCGTTGACGTGACATGAAGCTTCCTTGGCAGGCGATGCAGGTGCCTGCGTGGGATCTTACGTCAGGCGATGCGATTACCGGCCGCGTCGACGACCGGTTCGCCGTCTTCCTTGTTGAAGGCGCCGCGCTGCGGCTGCGGCAGGATGTCCAGCACGTGTTCCGAGGGGCGGCACAGTTTCGTGCCACGGGCCGTGACCACGATCGGCCGGTTGATCAGTACCGGATGCCTCAGCATCGCAGCGATCAAGGCCTTGTCGTCGGCATCGGCGAGGCCGAGTTCGCCGTAGAGGGCTTCCTTGGTGCGGACGACATCCCGCACGGGGACTGCCATCGCTTCGACCAACGACAGCAGGGTGGTGCGGTCCGGTGGCGTCTTCAGGTACTCGATGATGTTCGGCTCGATGCCGGCATTGCGGATCAGTCCCAGCGTGTTGCGCGAGGTGCCGCAGGCGGGGTTGTGGTAGATCGTCACGTCGTCCATCAGTACCAGTCCAGCAGGGAAATGCCGAGGCCGACATAGGTGGCCTTGTGGTTGTAATCGATCAGGCTTTCGCCGTAGCCATGGAAGACCTGCACATGGCCGCGGAACGCGCGGTTGATCGGGAACCCGTAGTCCACCTGCAGCGCGCCGTGCGACTCGTCGCCACCGCGCAGCGAGTGCCGTCCGAGCACGGTAAAGACATGGCCGTTGCGCGCATAGGTCAGCATCGCGTCGCCGCGGCCGATGTAGTTCTCGATATCGGGATTGTCATCGTCGTTGCCGTCCGGCACGCGATACCAGGGCCGCACCACGAAGGCCCAGTTCTCGCGGTCGAGGCCGATGGTGGCGATGACGCGGTTCCAGCTCCGCGACAGCGGATCGCTGCGGCCGTTGGACTGGTGGTTGATACCGATGCCGGCCATGCGTCCCTTCCAGCCGGCGAGGCTGTAGTTGTTGCGGAACACCAGCATCACTTCCGGCTCGTAGTTGGTCTCGCGGAACGGCCGCGATTCCTCGCCGTTGTAGACCTGCCAGCGCGAGCTCTGGGTGTAGGCGCCCCAGATGTCGCCGTTGTCGCCGAACACGTTCTCGGCGAACTTGGTCTTGAAGCTGAGCTGGAACTTTGCCTCGATGTCCTGCAACTCCTGAGGCTCGGTGACGGTGTTGTCCGGGTTGGGGGACGATGGCGTTTCGTTGACCTGACTGGTCCAGAACGCCGGCAGCAGGTACATCGGTTTGTAGGCACGCAGCTGGAACACGCCCAGCTTGGAGTCCTTGGCCAGTTCCCAGCGGCTGTCGAGCAGCGAGCCGCGGCCGGCATTGGCGATCAGGTCGGCTTCGGCCGCTTCGTCGACGCGGAACCAGGCGCCCATGCGGCGGCGGGTGCGTTCGCTCAAGGGCAGGTCGGCCGCCTTGGCTGCCTCGGCGGCGGCGCGGGCCTGAGCCCGTGCCTTGGCGCGGGCCTGAGCCTCGGCCTCCTTCGCTGCCATCGCATCCTCGTCGGCACGACGGGTGTCGGCGGCGGTACGGCCGAGGGCGTCGTCGTAGCAGGCCAGGCGGGCGGCATCGTTCTCCAGCAGGAAGCAGGCTTCGGCGGGTGTCGTGGCCGGCGGGTTCTCTTGCGCCTGGCCGGAGAACGACAGGCAGAGGCCGATGGCCAGCGGCAGCAGTCGGGTGCGGTGCGTCATGCAGGGGCTCGGTCAGGGGGAGGCGACATTCTGCCAGTCGAGAGGGGCGCCGCGCGCCGGTGGCCTTTCAGAAGATCCAGGCGAACACGAACAGGCCCAGCATCGCGAATGTCAGGCCCAGCTTCAGCACGATGCCCAGCACGATGCCGAGCCAGGTGCCGAGGCCGACCTTGGCCGCCTGACCCAGTTCGCGGCCATGCCAAAGTTCTCCCACCAGTGCACCGACGAAGGGGCCGGCCAGCAGTCCGATGGGCATGAAGAACAAGCCTGCGAACGTCCCGATCACCGTGCCCCACAATGCCTTGCGGCTGGCCCCCACACGCTGCGCCCCGACCGCGGTTGAGAAGAAGTCCGCGACGAAAGAGAGCACCGTCAGCAGACCCAGTATCACCAGCGTGATCCAGCCGATCTGCTGGAAATCCCCGGCCCATGCCGCCAGCAGCATGCCGGCGAAGACCAGCGGCAGGCCGGGCAGGGCAGGCAGGATCACGCCTGCAACACCCACCAGGATCAGCAGCACGGCCAGGGCGTAGTAGAGCATCTGGATGTCCAATCAAATCTCCTAGGGAATCAAAGGGTTGCCGGGGGCTTGACTTTTCCGTTCAAGCGTTTGCATTTTGCCAAATGCCGGGTTACTGTGCGGCCGCTGCCGTTGCCAAGGTCACCGTGAATCGTGGCCTGATGGGGTAGATCCATGATCCGCTGCATCGTTGTACCTCGCTTCCTCCTTGCAACCAGCCGCCCAGCAGGCGTAACCACCACCCGTTTCAAGGAGCAAGTAGATGTCTGATCGTGAAACCGGAACCGTCAAATGGTTCAACGATGCCAAGGGCTTCGGCTTCATCAGCCGCGAGAATGGTGAAGACGTGTTCGTGCATTTCCGTGCCATCCAGACCCAGGGCTTCAAGAGCCTGAAGGAAGGCCAGAAGGTCAGCTTCACCGTCGTCCAGGGCCAGAAGGGCCTGCAGGCCGACGCTGTGCAGCCAGTCTGATCCCGGAAATCGCCGAACCGCGCTACGGCGCGTGCTCCGCAAAAAAAGCCCGGCTCACGCCGGGCTTTTTCTTTGAAGCGGGACGGGCAAGGATCAGCGGATCACGACGCGTCCGTTCTGGATGCGGACATAAGTGTTCTCCCGCACGCCCGCCAGGTCGTGCTGGTTGATCGTCACTCGGCGACCGTCGTCCATGCGGACGGTGACGTTGTAGGTGTCGCCGGTCGTGCGGTTCTGGATCGCGTTGCCGGCCGCTGCGCCCGCCACTGCACCGGCCACGGTGGAAACGTTCTTGTTGCCCTCGCTGCCGCCGGTACGGTCGGAGATCTGGCGGCCTGCAACGGCGCCGACGATGCCGCCCAGCACCGCACCGGTAGCCGACGGCGCGCTGCGGCCGGATGGCACCACGTCGATCCGCTCGACGATGCCGCAGTCGGCGCAGTAACGGTTGGCCGGGGCGCTGTTGTAGCCGCCACCGTTGTAGCCACCGCTGCTGTAGCCGGGAGACGTGCTGGCGCAACCCGCGAGAGCGACGGTGGCGGTCAGGCCGATGGCGAGCAGACGCATGTTCATGGGTGCCTCCTGTGGATGTATGGGACCGTCGTGCCGTGCGGTCCCTTGGAGGCGCATGCTCTACATCACCGCGTGAACATGACGACAATCGGGCCGCTTGCGCGGCCCGATTGTCAGCAGCGATTCAGTCGCGCAACGCGCGTCACCCACGGAAATCCTGGTGGCAGGCCTTGCAGCTTCCGCCCAGCTTTTCGGCCAGCGCTGCCGCGGCGGCGCAATCCGTCGGCGGCGTACTCAGGGCGGCGTCGAGGTCGGCCCGGAACTGGCTGGTGTGCGTCTTGAAGCGCTGGTCGTCGGCGATGCCGGGGAAGGCCATCTCCAGATCGTTCGCCATCGCGCGCAGCGTACGAACGTGGGGAATGGTGTCGGTGGCGGCGCAGCGGTTCTGCTTGACCTTGTCGGCCAACTGGCCGGAGTGCTTTGCCATCACGTTCATCACGCTGTCCGGGAACGGATCCTGGCGTGCCTGGATGGCGCGTAGCGCCATCACCGTGCAGATGGCACCCACCACCAGGCCGATGAGAAACAGGAACAGGTAACGCGAGGCGGCGGAGGGTTTCTTGGTCTCGGGTTGGCTGGCCATGCGGCGGGCTCCTTGTGAGTGACGCCGCGATGGTACGACGCCCGTCACGGTTCGCGCCACGGCTTACACTAGTGACATGAAGAAAGAACTGAGAGACCGGTTCGCCGGTATCGACCGTCTGTACGGCGTGGGCTCGGTGGAGCGGCATGCGGCCGCGCGTGTAGCGGTGGTGGGCATGGGCGGCGTGGGCTCGTGGGTCGTCGAGGCGCTGGCACGCTCCGGCATCGGCCACCTGACGCTGATCGATGCCGACGACATCTGCGTGTCCAACACCAATCGCCAATTGCCCGCGCTGGAGGGTCACTACGGGCAGAACAAGGCTGAGGCGATGGCCGCGCGTTGCCGGGCGATCAATCCGCTGATCGAGGTCGAGGTCGTGCCGCAGTTCCTCACCTCGAGCAACATGGTCGAGCTGCTTGATCGCGGATTTGATCTGGTACTCGACGCCTGCGACAGTTTCAGGGTCAAGGTGGAGATGATCGCCTGGTGCCGCCGGCGCAAGCTGCCGATCGTCGTATCCGGCTCGGCTGGTGGCCGCACCGACCCTACCCAGATCCGCCTGCGGGATCTTTCGCGCACCGAGCACGATGCGCTGCTCGCACTGGTGCGCAAGAAGCTGCGCTCGGACTTCAACTTCCCGAAGAACAAGGATCGCTACTTCGGCGTACAAGCCGTGTACTCGCTGGAGAACGTCAAGTATCCGCAGGCCGATGGCAGCGTCTGTGGCCTGCGCCCGCAACTGGGCGCGGACGCTGCGCTGAAACTGGATTGCGGTGTCGGCCTCGGTGCGGCCACCCACATCACCGGCGCGTTCGCATTCGTGATGGTGGGCAAGGCGCTGGAATTGCTGGCCAAGCCGTCGAAACCGGCCGTCAGTCCGACGGCAGGCTGAAGAGACGCTCGGCGTTGCGCGTCGTCGCCGCGGCGATCTCGTCAGGCGACTGGGCGCGAAGTTCCGCGATCACGTCACGGACCGCGGTTAGCCGCCCTGGCTCGTTGCGCTGCCCGCGGATGCCTGCGTCGGGCTGGTCGGGCGCGTCGGTTTCCAACAGCAGGAATTCGAGTGGCATGGTGCGGGCGAGAGTGCGCAGGCGGTTTGCGCGTTCGTACGTGACCGGTCCGCCCAAGCCGATCAGGAAACCCGCCTGCCACAGCTGACGCGCCTGCTCGGGGCTGCCGGAGAAGCTGTGTACCACGCCGCGCAGGCGGCCGATGCGTTTGACCGACGCGATTACCGCATCCACCGCGCGCCGCGCATGCACGATCAGCGGCAGGTCGAATTCTCTCGCCAACCGCAGTTGACCGTCGAAATAGCGCTGCTGTTCGTCGGCATCCAGACCGTCGACGAAAAAGTCCAGCCCGCACTCGCCGATGGCCACCGGTCGCTCGCGCTCGACCCAGATACGCAGATCATCGAGATGCGCGGGACGATGTTCGGCGAGATACATCGGATGCAACCCGTAGGCCGGGAACAATCCCGTATCGCTCGTGCATACCTCGCGCAGCTTCGGCCAGGAAGCGGCCGTGATGGCGGGCACCACCTGCCGCGTCACCCCGGCCGCACGCGCCCGCGCCAACGCCTCACGACGGTCTGCGTCGAACTCCGGTGCGTCGAAGTGGCTGTGGCTATCGACCAGCATGCGTCAGTGCTGGGAGGGTTCGATCGCCGACGGCGGTTCCTTGCGCCGTTTCCAGTTGGCCAGCAGCAGCGTACCGAGGCCGAACAGGATCTCGTCCACGAGCGGGAACGGATCGGGCACGAACAGGGTGACCAGGAAAAGCGCCGCCGTGATCTTGAACAAGGTCGGGTAGCGCAGCTTTCGTGCCCACTCAAGCAATGGCAGCAGCAGCGGGTTGGGCATGGCGGGATCTCTGTCTTGTGAGGTGGAACGCGCGCCACGCTAGCATGATCGGCGCGTCATTGAAGCGTTCATTTTTTGTTCGTTTTCGTGGGCCTTCGCAGGTGCTTTGTTCAGGTTGGCAATGGTGCAATGATGACCAAGATGAATCGGGGACCGCCCGACTTGGAGGCAGCGATGAAGAGCAATACCACTACGATTCTGGTCGCCGTAGGCGCGCTGCTGGTGGGTGGCGTAGCCACCGCCGCATTCCTCAAGGGGGGCGACAAGGGCCCCGCGGAGCAGGGCGGGTTGGTCACGGCGACCGACGGCACGCTGGTCGCGGACGACGTGGCGGCCACCGGCAACGAGATCCCGACAGGCACGCTGCAGTACGCCACGGTCGTGAAGGCCGATCCGATCACCAGCTCCGAGAAGCTCTACGCAACGGTCATCGGCACCGAGGCGGTGCGCGAGACCACGAGCACCAGCACCCCCCGTGAGGTCTGCCAAGACGTGGTTGTGCAGGAACGACTGCCCGAGCGCGACGGCAACGTGGGCGGTACGGTGGCGGGCGCCGTGATCGGCGGCCTGCTGGGCAACCAGGTGGGCGGCGGCAACGGCAAGAAAGCCGCGACGGTCGCCGGTGCGGTAGCCGGTGGCGCCATCGGCAACCAGGTGGACAAGCGCCACGTGGGTGGCCGGGTGGTCAACCGCACGGAGCGTCAGTGCCACACCGAGAACGCCACGTCGGAGTCCTCCCGGGTCACCGGTTACAACGTGACCTACCGCAATCCGGATGGCACCACCGGCACCATGCGGATGGACAGCAAGCCGGGTAGCCGCATTGCGATGGGCACGACGGACAAGGTGATCGGTTACGACGTGACCTACCGTTTCGATGGCCAGGACAAGACCATCCGCCTGGACCAGAAGCCGGGTGATCGCCTGCCCGTGATCGATGGGCAGGTAGTGACTCAGACGGCCAGCATCGACGCGCCCGGCAAGGGCTGAGGCACAGGCCCCGCGTGGGCCTGCGTTTTAACGTGGCACCCCGCAAAGGCCGGCGTTTCGCCGGCCTTTGCTTTGCGGAGTGGCGCTTACCGGCTCCGAGGGCCACCGCATACAATGCGGAACAATGACTCCCGCCGGTTGAAGCGCAATGGCCCTGAACCCGTATGACCTGTTCGATGTCCGATCCCTCCTGAGCGAAGAGGAGCGTGCCGTGCAGGATGCGGTGGCGCGCTTCACCGACGAACGCGTGCGCCCGATCATCGGCGACGCCTTCGACCAGGGCCGCTTCCCGAAGGAACTGGTGCCCGAGATCGCGGAACTGGGCCTGCTCGGCTCCTCGCTGCCCGAGAAGTACGGTTGTGCAGGCCTCAACGCGGTCAGCTACGGTCTGATCTGCCAGGAACTGGAGCGCGGCGACAGTGGGATCCGCAGCTTCGTCAGCGTGCAGTCTTCGTTGTGCATGTACCCCATTTATGCCTACGGCAGCGAAGAGCAGCGGCAGCGCTGGCTGCCCGACATGGCCGCCGGCAAGGTCATCGGCTGCTTCGGACTGACCGAGCCGCATGGTGGCTCCGACCCTGCCAACATGAAGACGCATGCGCGCCGTGATGGTGATGATTGGGTCATCAACGGGTCGAAGATGTGGATCACCAACGGCAACCTCGCCGACATCGCCATCGTCTGGGCGCAGACGGATGACGGCATCCAGGGCTTCCTGATCGAGAAGGGCACGCCGGGTTTCACCGCCCAGGAAATCAAGCACAAGATGAGCCTGCGCGCCTCGGTCACCAGCGCGTTGTTCTTCGACAACGTACGCCTGCCCGACAGCAGTCGCCTGCCGAACGTCAAGGGTCTGAAGGGGCCACTGGGCTGCCTGACGCAGGCCCGCTACGGCATCACCTGGGGTCCGATCGGCGCCGCGATCGCCTGCCTGGATGAAGTGCTGGGTTACACGAAGGAACGCATCCTGTTCGACCGCCCCGTCGCGGCCACGCAGAGCGCGCAGATCAAGATGGCCGAGATGGCCCGCCGCATTACCTTGGCGCAGTTGCTGTCGCTGCAGCTGGGTCGCCTGAAGGATGCGGGAACCATGGCGCCATCGCAGGTGTCGCTGGCGAAGTGGAACAACTGCCGCATGGCGATCGACATCGCGCGCGAATGCCGCGACCTGCTTGGCGGCGCGGGCATTACCACCGAGCACGCGGCCATCCGCCACGCGCTGAATCTGGAATCGGTGATCACCTACGAAGGCACGGAGACCGTGCACCAGCTGGTGATCGGCCGCGAGCTGACCGGCATCAACGCGTTCTGAACGGGTCACTCCCGGCGCGGGAGTACGGGTGCAGGGGAGGTCGAGCATCGCCCCTGGCTATGTCCGGTTTTTCTGGTGGGATGGTGCGGTACTGATGGACCTGTCCAATCTCCAGCTTGAAACCCCGCGCCTGCTGCTGCGCCTTCCGCGGCGTGAGGATTACGAGGCCTGGGCGGCGTTCGGCGCCGACGAAGAGGCGACGCGCTACATCGGCGGCGTCATGGCGCGCTCACCCGCCTGGAGAAGCCTGGCGGCGACGCTGGGCAGCTGGCATCTGCAGGGATTCGGGATGTTCTCGGTGATCGAGAAGGCGAGCGGCCAGTGGGTCGGCCGGGTAGGGCCGTGGCAGCCGGAAGGCTGGCCGGGCACGGAAGTCGGCTGGAGCATCGCGCGCAACGCGTGGGGGCAGGGTTACGCCCCCGAGGCCGCCGCGGCCTGCGTCGAGTGGGCGTTCAACCACCTGGGCTGGGACGAGGTGATCCACACCATCGATCCGCAGAACACCAGTTCGAAAGCCGTTGCCGTCAAACTCGGTTCGACGTACCTGCGGATGGACCGCCTGCCCGAACCGCACCACGAGAAGCCGGTCGAGGTCTGGGGCCAGACCCGTGCGGCGTGGAAGGCACGCAGGACCGTGCATCCGTGACCTCGACGTCCGCGCTGCACGCAGGCCTGCAACACGCCCTGCCTGAGCTGGCGCGGACCTTCCGCGACCCATGGTGGATCATCGGCAGTGCCGCGATGGCACTCGCGGGTGTACCGGATATCGCGCCCCACGATATCGATGTGCTTTGCAGTCGCGAGGATGCGCTGCGCCTGCAGGGCGTCTGGGCGTCCCATATTGATCGGTGGTACCGACCGCAGGATGAGGCACGCTTCCGGTCCACCTTCGCACGCTTCACGCATCTGCCGATGCCGCTCGAAGCGATGGGAGGACTGGAAGTGATGACGTCGGACGGTTGGCATCCCTTGCGCGTGCTCGACGACATGGCCCTCGAGATCGAAGGTCATGCCGGCCGCGTACCGACGCTGGCCGAACAGCACCGCATCTTCCTTTTGTTCGGTCGCACCAAGGACCTGGCCAAGGCCGCCCGCATCGCCGCCTTCCTGGAGCACAGCCATGTCGCCTGAGTCCGTTACCGCCTACGGCATGGCCACGTCGGGCAACTGCCACAAGGTGCGCCTGTTGCTTGAACAACTCGGACGTCGTTTCGACTGGATCGAGGTCGACAGTGCGAACGGTGCGACGCGGACGCCGGAGTACCTGGCGAAAAATCCCAACGGCAAGGTGCCGATGCTGGAGCGTACCGACGGCGGCATCCTGGTCGAGTCGAACGCCATCCTGTGCTGGCTCGCCGACGGTACCGCCTTCCTGCCCGCAGATGCGTGGCAGCGCGCGCAGGCGCTTAGCTGGCTGTTCTTCGAGCAGTACAGCCACGAGCCCTACATCGCGGTTGCGCGCTTCATCCGCGGCTGGACGGCGCCGGATTCGCCACGCCGTGCCGACTTGCCGCGCCTGATCGAGCGGGGAGGCCAGGCATTGGCTGTCATGGAAAAACATCTGCAGGGTGCC
Source organism: Pseudoxanthomonas sp. PXM01 (assembly GCF_014851815.1). Taxonomy (GTDB): domain Bacteria; phylum Pseudomonadota; class Gammaproteobacteria; order Xanthomonadales; family Xanthomonadaceae; genus Pseudoxanthomonas_A. The sequence goes on along the minus strand of NZ_JACVAJ010000002.1, from coordinate 16,861 downwards.
CGCTGGTTCACCGGCCCCGAGTACGGCGTGGCCGACATCGCGCTGTTCGCCTACACGCACTGTGCGGACGACGGCGGCTTCGACCTTTCCGTCTATCCCCGCATCACCGACTGGCTGGCGCGCGTGCGCGCCACGCCGGGTTTCGTTCCCATGCCTGTTGTGAGCGACGACGTCGCAGCACGTCTGGCGTTTTCCCAAGCCTGAGCAAACACATGACCGCCAACCCGATTCCGGCCCGCATGAAGGGCCTCAACCGTGCCGAGATCTGCGACCAGAACTTCATCGAGTTCGTGAAGGAGTGGAACGGACGGGTCGGCGCGACGCCGGCGACCGGCGACGCCATCCTGCCCGGCAGCGCGCTGGATGCGGGCGGCTTCATCGAACTGCTGGAATCCCAGTTGATCTCGCGCCACCTGGACCTGATGGCACGCGTGCTGCGCGTGCAGAACAAGGTCTTCTACACCATCGGCAGTTCCGGTCACGAAGGCAATGCGATGGTGGCGCGGCTGACCCGGCATACCGACCCCGCCTTCCTGCACTACCGCAGCGGCGGCTTCATGGCCGAGCGCTTCCGCAAGTTGCCGGGCATGGATCCGGTGATGGATTCGGCGCTGAGCTTCGCGGCGAGCGCCGAGGATCCCGCGTCGGGCGGCCGCCACAAAGTCTGGGGCAGCAAGCCGTTGTGGGTGCTGCCGCAGACGTCCACCATCGCATCGCACCTGCCGAAGGCGCTGGGCACGGCGGTGGCCATCGAGCAGGCCCGTCGCATCGGCCATGCATCGCCGATTCCCGAGGACAGCATCGCGATCTGCTCGTTCGGCGACGCCTCGAGCAATCACGCCACTGCGCAGACCGCATTCAATGCGGCGGCGTGGACCGCCTACCAGAAGCTGCCGGCACCGGTGCTGTTCGTCTGCGAGGACAACGGCATCGGCATTTCGGTGAAGACGCCGGAAGGCTGGATCGGCCGCAACTTCCGCGACCGCAAGGATCTCGACTACTTCCACGCCGATGGCCTGGACCTGGCCACCGGCTACGGCCAGGTGCAGGCGGCGGTCGAGCATTGCCGCCGCACGCGCCGCCCCACCTTCCTGCACCTGCGCACCACGCGGATCATGGGGCACGCCGGTACCGACTTCGAGATCGAATGGCGTCCGCTGGAGGAGCTGTGCGCGGTGGAGGCGACCGACCCGTTGCTGCGTTCGGCGGCGATCGCGCTGGAATCCGGCCTGCTGTCGAAGGATGCGCTGCTGGCACTGTACGAAGCCACGCGCAAGCGCTGCTTCGCCGCCGCCGAGGACGCGGACAGTCGTCCGCGCATAGGCACGCTCGCGCACGTGATGGCACCGCTGGCTCCTTACACGCCCGATGCGGTGGCAGCAGAGGCGGCGCGTGTCGCGCCTCACGAGAAGCGGGTGGCCGCCTTCGGTAGCGAGGACAAGCTGCCGGAGAAGCTGCCGCCGCGCCACCTGGCCATCCAGATCAACAATGCGCTGCACGACCTGTTCTGCAAGTACCCGGAGACCCTGCTGTTCGGTGAGGACGTGGCGCAGAAGGGCGGTGTCTACACGGTGACCAAGGGCCTGCAGAAGGCGTTCAAGGGCACCCGTGTATTCAACACGCTGCTCGACGAGACCATGATCCTGGGCCTGGCGCAGGGTTACGCGAACCTGGGCATGTTGCCGATCCCGGAGATCCAGTACCTGGCCTACTTCCACAACGCCTGCGACCAGATCCGTGGCGAGGCTGCCAGCCTGCAGTTCTTCAGCAACAACCAGTACCGCAATCCGATGGTGGTGCGGATGGCCGGCCTGGGTTACCAGCGCGGATTCGGTGGCCACTTCCACAACGACAACTCGATCACGGCGCTGCGCGACATCCCGGGTCTCGTCGTGGGTTGCCCCTCGCGTGGCGATGATGCCGCCGCGATGCTGCGCACGCTCGCGGCACTGGCGAAGGTCGATGGGCGTGTCAGCGTGTTCCTGGAGCCGATCGCGCTGTACATGACCAAGGATCTGCACGAGGCCGGCGATGGCCAGTGGCTGTTCCCGTATCCCGCGCAGGACGGGGCGATGCCGCTGGGCGAAGGGCGCGTCTACGACGCGGACGCGGACGATCTGGTCATCTTCACCTACGGCAACGGCGTGCCGATGAGCCTGCGCGCCGCGCGCAGTATCGGTAAGAAGCACGGCTGGAAGGTGCGCGTGGTCGATCTGCGCTGGCTGGTGCCGCTCAACGCCGCCTTCATCGCCGAACAGGCGAAAACCGCGAAGCGCATCCTGGTGGTCGACGAGGGCCGGCACGCGGCTGGCGTAGGCGAGGGCGTCATCACGGCGATTGCGGAGGCGGGCTACCGGGCGCGTCCGTTCCAGCGCGTAGTGGGTGCGGATACGTACACGCCGCTGGCCGGCGCGGCCTTCCTGGTGCTGCCGGGGGATGAGGATATCGTCGCAGCGGCCGACCGACTGGCATGATGACCGCCCCCACCCGCTGAGGAACGGACATGTCCACGCCCCGCATCGGCCTTATCGTCGGCAGCCTGCGCGCCGGCTCGTTCAACCGCCAACTGGCCGGTGCCGTGCAGGCGTTGGCGGGTGATCGCTTCGTATTCGACGAGATCGACATCGCGGACCTGCCGCTGTACGACCAGGATGACGACGCGGATTTTCCTGCGGCGGGCCTGCGCTTCAAGCAGCAGGTGGAAGCCTGCGACGCGTTGCTGTTCGTCACCCCGGAGTACAACCGGTCGATTCCAGGTGTGCTGAAGAACGCGATCGACATCGGTTCGCGACCGGGCGGAAGCAATTCCTTCGCCGGCAAGCGCGCGGGCGTGATCGGCACATCGCCGGGCGCGCACGGCACGGTGTCGGCGCAGCAGCACCTGCGCAACGTGCTGGCGGCGGTGGATGTCGCTGTGCTGCCGCAGCCGGAGATCGCCATCCAGTACCGCGAAGGCCAGATCGACGCCGATGGCGTCATCGCCGACGAGCGGCTGCGCAGGCGACTGCAGTCGTTCCTCGATCGTTTCGACGCCTGGCTCGGCGCGTAGCCTGCGCCACGCGCGCGACCTCAGGGCAGCGCGCAGGGTCCCGATCCGCGCGCGCTACGGTCGGAGCAGCGCCAGGCCATCGCGCAGGCGCTGCAGCGGATGCCGATCCAGTGGGCGCTCATCGGCCAGCGTGCGCGCCAGCATGCGCCGGAATGGCGTGAGTCGCCGGCCGGCCCGCAGGACGGTTTCGCGCACGATGCGCGCGGGCGCGTGATCATTGGTGTAGAGCTCGACGATGGCACGCGTGGCGAGGTACAGCGGCCGTGAGCCGCGGCGATGCCGCCGCTCGTAGCGGGCCAGCCCTTCCACGCAGCCCAGGTCGCCACCGCAGCGCAACGCCTCACGCGCCATGTCGGCCAGCCGCTCCACGCTGCCGAGCCCCAGGTTGAAGCCATGTGCCGTCACCGGGTGCATGCCCACCGCCGCATCGCCCACCAGGGCGAAGCGGCGGCCGACGAAGCGGCGTGCGTACACGCCGACCAGTGGATACACGTGCCGGCTGCTCTCCAGCCGCATATGGCCGAGACGATGCCCGTAGCGCTGTTCCATCTCGCGTGCGAAGGCATCCACGTCGAGTGCGGCGAGTCGCTTGGCGGCGCTGTCGGGAAGGGTGACCACGACGGAAGCCTGGTGCTCCCGCAGCGGCAGCAGCGAGAGCGTCTGGCCGTGGCCGAACCATTCCCATGCCACGCCCTGGTGCGGTTGTTCGTGGTGCATGCGGCAGACCAGCATGCTCTTGCCGAAATCGTACTGGTCGGCGCCGATGCCCATCGCGCGACGCGTCTCGGAGAAGCGGCTGTCGGCCGCGACCAGCAGCGGCGCCTCCAGCCGCAGGCCATCGCCCAGCGTCACGCAGGCATGATCGTCGGTGGTGCGGACCGCGTGGATGCGCGCGCTGTCGAACAGGTCCAGGCCGGGCAGGTCGCACACGGCGTTCCATGCGGCTTCGCGGATGCGGTGATTGGGCACCAGCATGCCCAGCTCCGGCGTGCCGGCGAGGCCGGCATCGATGCGCATGTCGTGCAGGCAGTCGCCTTCCATCACGCGTGCCGCACGCAACGGTGAGCAGGCATCGTCCGGCAGGTGCTGCCAGATGCCGAGGTCGCGCAGCAAGCGCATCGAGGCATGGGTCAGCGCGATCTCACGGCCGTCGAAAGCGGGCTCGGCGATCGCGGCGCGCGGTTGGCGCTCCACCACGGCGACCTTCAGTTCGAGGTCGCACAGGGCCTTGGCCAGGCAAAGACCGGCCGGTCCGGCGCCGATGATGATGACGTCATGGTGCATGCGCATGCCTTCTGCTCGGGTATCGGGGCAGTCTAGGTCTGCGCGCGCGCGCGTCATTGACGTGGATCAATCGACGCGCGGAAAGGCTCAGCGGCGCAGGCCGTCCAGCAAGGGCTGCCGTGTCAGCAGGTGGCCATCAGCAACGACATCGTAACCCGCATGTTCCAGCGGCATCACGGCCAGCATCACGCTCCCCGTGCCATCGGGCGCGGCGCAGACGACTTCGCCTACGTCGCGATCGTTCTCGCGCACCGCCACGCCGTCGGCAACCGGGTCATCGGAGACGAAACACTGCAGCGAACGCTTCGCCTTGCCGAGGAAGTGCGTACGGGCCACGATTTCCTGGCCCGGATAACAGCCCTTCTTGACGCTATAGGCGGCCAACCGGTCCAGCGCGAGCTGTTGCGGCGTCCATTGTTCGCGCTGCGAAGCGGGCAGGCGGGGCAGGCCATGGCGCAGGTCGGCGACCTGCCAGGCGGCCTGCGAGGTCGCATCTTCTGCTGTGGCAGGACCGATGCGCCAGGTGCGCGGGCCACCTTCGCCGCCGACGTCGAGTTCGATGGCGTCTCCCGTCTCGTCCAGCACGGCGCCCCGCGCCCGGGCGGATTCGGCGAACGTCGCGCTGACGGCGATGTCGGTCGGCACGACGATCTTCAACTTTCGTCTAAACACGAACCGGCGCAGTGCTTCCGCGAAATCACCCGCGGGGTGGTCGGGCAACACCAGCCACAGGCTGTCGTCCGTCCGCCTGGCGAGCGCAAACACCGCAATCACGCGTCCTTTGGGCGTCAACCACGCATTCCACTGCCAATGACCGGGCGCGAGCGAAACGACATCGTTGGCAAACTGCGCCTGGGCGAACGCCACGGCATCCGGGCCTTCCAGCACCACCAGGGCGTGGTCGGGCAGGGCGAAAACCGGTGGACTGGTACGGGAAAGGTTGTCAGCCAAGGGGGCGGGGATTAAAATTTTGTGCGTTGCGAGACCGACATGATAGGTCAAACTCCCCCGATTCCCGACCCCGATCCCGGAACACAGCCGTCCGAAACCACGCCGCCGACCGCGGGCGAAGGTGTCGGAGCCAAGGCCGTGCAGAAGGAGATCGGCGGCCGCGACGGGCCCGAGCCCACGCGTTACGGGGATTGGGAAAAGAACGGGCGCTGCATCGATTTCTGAGCAGTACACCCAAAAGCCAACGCGGTCCGACCGCCCAGCCGAGACAACGAGCGCAACGAATGGCGACTCCACAACGTCCGCTTTCCCCCCATCTCCAGGTCTACCGGTGGCAGATCCAGATGGCGACGTCCATCCTGCACCGCGCCACGGGCATCATCCTCGCCGGCGGCGCCCTGGTGATCACCGCGGGCCTGGTGGCGCTGATGATCGGTCCCGATGCCTGGAACTGCGTCACCGGCCTCGCCGGCGCCTGGTACGGCCAGCTGTTCCTGTTCGGCTGGACGTGGGCCTTCGCCTACCACCTGTGCAACGGCCTCCGCCACATCGTGCAGGACTTCGCCATCGGCTACCGCATCGCCACGTTCGTGCGCACCAGCTGGATGTCGGTGATCGGCAGCCTGGTCATCACTGCCCTGATCTGGGGCTACGTACTGCTGGGAGGTGGCGCATGAGCAACTTCCGTACCCCCATCAAGAACGCGCGTGGCCTCGGCTCGGCCAAGACCGGCACCGAGCACTTCGTGCACCAGCGCCTGACCGCCACCGCGCTGGTCGCGCTGACCATCTGGTTCCTCGTGTTCGTGCTGAGCCTGGCCGGCGCCGACTACGTCACCGCCACTGCCGCCATCGCCAAGCCGTGGAACGCCATGCTGCTGGTCGGCTTCCTGGTCGCCATGTTCTGGCATGCCCAGCTCGGCCTGCAGGTCGTACTGGAAGACTACGTACACAACTCGCTGCTCGCCCTCGCGGTGCAGACCACCGTCAAGTTCATCGCCGTGCTGGGCGCCATCGTGAGCGTCTTCGCCGTGGCCCGCATCGCGCTGGGGAATTGAGCCACATGTCCGCTTACAAGATCACCGAACACAAGTACGACATGGTCGTGGTGGGCGCCGGCGGCGCCGGCCTGCGCGCGACCTTCGGCCTGGCCGCCAAGGGCCTGCAGACCGTCTGCCTGACCAAGGTCTTCCCGACCCGCTCGCACACCGTGGCGGCGCAGGGCGGCATCTCCGCCGCGCTGGGCAACATGGGCGAGGACGACTGGCGCTACCACTTCTACGACACCATCAAGGGCTCGGACTGGCTGGGCGACCAGGACGCCATCGAGTACATGTGCCGCGAGGCCATTCCCGCCATCATCGAGCTGGAGCACTACGGCGTGCCGTTCTCCCGCACCGAGGAAGGCAAGATCTACCAGCGCCCGTTCGGTGGCATGACCACCAAGTACGGCGAAGGCCCGCCGGCGCAGCGCACCTGCGCCGCGGCCGACCGCACCGGCCACGCGATGCTGCACACGCTGTACCAGCAGTCGCTGGCGCACGATGCGCGCTTCATGGTCGAGTACTTCGCGCTGGACCTGATCTTCGATGAGGAAGGCGCCTGCCGCGGCGTGCTGGCGCTGGACATGGCCACGGGCACGCTGCACCTGTTCCGCGCACATGGCGTGGTGCTGGCCACCGGCGGCTATGGCCGTGCGTACTTCTCGGCGACGTCCGCCCATACCTGCACCGGCGACGGTGGCGGCATGGTGATGCGCGCCGGCCTGCCGATGCAGGACATGGAGTTCGTGCAGTTCCATCCCACCGGCATCTACGGTGCGGGCTGCCTGATCACCGAAGGTGTCCGCGGCGAAGGCGGCATCCTGCGCAACAGCAACGGCGAGCGCTTCATGGAGCGCTACGCACCGCACTACAAGGATCTGGCCTCGCGCGACGTGGTCAGCCGCTCGATGACCATCGAGATCCGCGAAGGCCGCGGCGTCGGCGAGCACAAGGACCACATCCTGCTCGACCTGACCCACCTCGGCCCGGAAGTCATCAACGAGAAGCTGCCCGGCATCGCCGAAAGCGCCCACATCTTCGCGGGCGTGGACGTGACCAAGCAGCCGATCCCGGTCATCCCGACCGTGCACTACAACATGGGCGGCATCCCGACCAACTACCACGGCGAAGTCGTGCGCAAGGTCGGCGACAACCCGGACGCGGTAGTGCCCGGCCTGTACGCGATCGGCGAAGCCGCCTGCGTGTCGGTGCATGGCGCCAACCGCCTGGGCTCCAACTCGCTGCTCGACCTGGTGGTGTTCGGCCGCGCGGTGGCCAACCGTTGCGCCGAGACGATCAAGAGCGGCGCATCGCACAAGCCGCTGGCGGGCGATGCCTGCGACAAGGCGCTGTCGCACCTGGACAAGCTGCGCAACGCCAACGGCGACACGCCGACCTCGGTGATCCGCGACAACATGCAGCGCACGATGCAGGCCGACGCCGCCGTCTTCCGCACCAGCAAGACGCTGAAGGAAGGCTGCGACAAGATGGCCGACATCTTCTCCAGCTTCCAGGACGTCAAGGTCAGCGACCGTTCGCTGATCTGGAACTCGGACCTGATCGAGACCTACGAGCTGCACAACCTGCTGCTGAGCGCGGTCGCCACGATCAACTCGGCCGAGCAGCGCCACGAGAGCCGCGGCGCGCACGCGCACGAGGATTTCCCCGAGCGCGACGACGTCAACTGGCAGAAGCACACGCTGGTCAATGTCGCCGAAGACGGCAAGTGCAGCTTCGATTTCCGCCCTGTGCACATGTACACGCTCAGCAAGGACGTGGATGTGGTGCCGCCCAAGCCACGCGTTTACTGAGCCCGGGAGACCCTGACACATGGCCGAATTTTCGCTCCCGAAGAACTCGCGCGTCACCAAGGGCAAGCACTTCCCCGCGAAGGGCGCCAAGAACGTGCGCACCTTCAAGGTGTACCGCTGGAACCCGGACGATGGCGCCAATCCGCGCACCGACACCTACGAGATCGATCTCGAGAAGTGCGGTCCGATGGTTCTGGACGCGCTGATCAAGATCAAGAACGAGATCGATCCCACGCTGACGTTCCGTCGCTCCTGCCGCGAGGGCATCTGCGGTTCGTGCGCGATGAACATCGACGGCACCAACACGCTGGCTTGCACCAAGGCCATCGGCGACTGCACCAAGGCGGAAGTTCCGATCTATCCGCTGCCGCACATGGACGTGGTGAAGGACCTGGTACCGGACCTGACCCATTTCTACGCGCAGTACGCGTCGATCAAGCCGTGGATCCGCACGCAGACCCCGGCACCGCCGGACCGCGAGCGCCTGCAGTCGCCGGATGACCGCAAGAAGCTCGACGGCCTGTACGAATGCATCCTGTGCGCCTGCTGTTCGACCAGCTGCCCGAGCTACTGGTGGAACGGCGAGCGTTACCTGGGCCCGGCGATCCTGCTGCAGGCCTACCGCTGGATCATCGACTCGCGCGACGAGGACACCGGGTCCCGCCTGGACGATCTGGAAGATCCGTTCAAGCTCTACCGCTGCCACACGATCATGAACTGCGCACGGACCTGCCCGAAGGGTCTGAACCCGGCGTTGGCGATCGCCGAGATCAAGAAGCTGATGATGGCGCGGCGCGCCTGACCGCATGACCGGCGCCGCCGCCACCGCGATCCTCTGGCCGGCTGTGGCGATGGCCGGCCTGACCTTCCTGGTGTGGGTCAGGCTGTACCACCTGCGCCTCGGCGAAATGGCACGCAAGCGCATCGATGCGCAGGACCTGGCTAGCGCCGCCGACTCGGTGCGCCTGCTGGTCGACACGCGGGCGTCGGACAACTTCCGCAACCTGTTCGAACTGCCGGTGCTGTTCTATGTCGGCGTGCTGCTGGCCGCGCAGCTCGGCGTGTCCGATACCGTCTCGCTCGCACTGGCCTGGGCCTTCGTCAGCCTGCGCGCGGTGCACAGCGGCGTCCACTGCACCTACAACCATGTCATGACCCGCTTCGTCGCCTATGCGCTGGCGACGCTGGTGCTGATCGCGTTCTGGGTCCGCCTCGCGCTGGCGCTGGCCGCCGCATGACCGACGATCCCGAACTCAAGCGCATCCGTTGGCGCTGCCGCCGCGGCATGCGCGAACTGGACCAGCTGTTCGGCCGTTATCTCGACCGCTGCTGGGCGACCGAATCCGAGCCGCAGCGCGTGGTTTTCCTACGCCTGCTGGATTGCGAGGACGATAAGCTCTGGCGCTGGTTCATGGGCTACGAGCAGTGTCCCGATGCGGAACTTGCCGCGCTGGTCGAACGGATCCGTCAATTGCCGGCTTGAGTGGCGGCCGTCGCGCCTGCTGCAGGCGTCGTTGATCCTGCTGGGTGTGTTGGCCGCCACGTCTGTATTGACCAGCGAGATGCCACGCCTGTTCGCCTGGCCGGCTGCCATCGCAGCCCTTGCCCACGGCGTGTGGCGGGCGCGAACCGAGGGGCGCCGACACCCGCAGGCTTTCTGGTTTCCCGGCAATGGGCGTCCGCCGACGGTCGACGGCAGGCCGATGGTCGACGCACGCCTGCACTGGCGCGGCCCGCTGGCCTTCCTGCGCTGGCGCGATCAGGCGGGCGGACGGTGGCGGCGCGCGGCCTGGTGGCCGGATACGCTGCCGGCCGCGCAGCGGCGTGAACTCCGGCTTGCTGCGGGCGACCGGGATGCTGGGCGACATCGGAGGGATCGGGCACCATAGGCCCATGTTCAAACCCATCCCTGTCGCCATCGGCCTGCGCTATCTCCGCGCCAAGCGCCGCAACGGTTTCATCTCCTTCATCTCGCTGGCGTCGGTGGTAGGCATCGCGCTGGGCGTGATGATCCTGATCACCACGCTGTCGGTGATGAGCGGCTTCCAGCGCGAGATCCGCGACCGCCTGCTGCAGGCCACCGCGCACGCCACCGTGATGGGGGCGGGCGAGGCGATGCACGACTGGCCGCATGCAACCAGGATCGCCATGGACGATCCGCGCGTTTCCGGCGCAGCGCCTTTCATCAACGTACAGGCCATGCTGACCGGCAACGCCGATCCGCAGGGTGCACTGGTGACCGGCATCCTGCCGGGCGAAGAGCCGAAGGTCTCGGTGATCGGCGACAAGATGAAACAGGGCAAGCTGGATTCGCTGCAGCCGGGCGAGTTCCACATCCTGCTCGGACAGGAGCTGGCCGCGTGGCTGCGCGTCGGTGTCGGCGACAGCGTCGTGGTCACCGCCGGCGATTTCCAGGGCACGCCGATGGGCGCGATGCCGAAGATCAAGCGCTTCACCGTCAGCGGCATCTTCTCGGTCGGCCACAACGATGTTGATCGCAATCTGGCACTGGTGCACATGGGCGACCTGCAGCGCGTACTGCGGATGGGCGAGGGCGTCACCGGCGTGCGGCTGAAACTGCACGACATGTACCAGTCATGGGACGTCGCGCGCGATCTGGCGCTGCGGCTGCAGGGCCCGTACCGCATCAGCGACTGGACCAGCGAGAACGCCAACCTCTACCACTCGCTGAAGATGGAGAAGACGGTGATGGGCATCCTGCTGTCCTTCATCATCCTGATGGGCGCCTTCTCGCTGGTGAACTCGCAGGTGATGCTGGTGACGGACAAGCAGGCCGACATCGCCATCCTGCGCACGCTCGGCCTGACGCCGCGCGGGGTGATGCAGGTGTTCATGGTGCAGGGCGTGCTGATCGGCGTGATGGGTACGGTGCTGGGCGTGGTGGGCGGCATCCTGCTGACGATCAACCTGGAATACATCCTCGCGGCCATCGAAGCGGTGTTCAAGGTGACGCTGCTGCCGCCGGATGTGTATTACATCACCGGCCTGCCTTACGAACTGAGCGGCAGCGAAGTGGTCACGATTGCGGCGGTGGCCTTGACGATGAGTTTCCTGGCCACCCTGTATCCCGCGTGGCGCGCTGCCCGCACCCAGCCCGCGGAGGCGCTGCGCTATGAATGACGCTATCCGTTCCGCTGTCGTCCACGCCGAGGCGCTGGGCAAGACCTACGCCGAAGGCAAGCTGCGCACGCCGGTGTTCGACGGGCTGGAGCTCAACGTGCAGCCCGGCGAGACCGTCGCCATCGTCGGTGCGTCCGGTGCCGGCAAGAGCACGCTGCTGCACCTGCTGGGCGGGCTCGATACGCCGACCTCGGGCGAGGTCTATGTCGCCGGGCAGAAGATGTCGTCGCTGTCCGATGCCGCGCGCGGCCAGTTGCGCAACCGCTCGCTCGGCTTCGTCTACCAGTTCCACCACCTGCTGCCTGAGTTCACCGCGCTCGAGAACGTCATGATGCCGGTGATGTTGGGCGGTGCGGGTGCGGAGTCCGCGTCCGGCAAGGCGAAGGCGTTGCTGGAATCGGTGGGCCTCGGCCATCGCCTGGCGCACAAGCCGGGCGAACTGTCCGGCGGCGAACGCCAGCGGGCGGCGGTGGCGCGCGCCCTGGTCACCCAGCCGGCCTGTGTACTGGGCGACGAGCCCACCGGCAATCTGGACGAGAAGACCGCGGCCACCGTGTTCGACCTGATGCTCGAACTCAACCGTGCACAGAAGACCAGTCTGGTGATGGTGACGCACGATCGCCGCCTGGCGCGCCGGCTGGATCGCGTGCTGGAACTGCACGAAGGCAAGCTGCGCGAGCTGGCGCACGACGCCGTCTGAGTCACGGCGACACGATCTCACCCCAGGCCGGCGCGTCCGCAAGCTGGCGCCTGAAGGCAGGCGTGTCGCAGTCCCTCGATGCTGGTCGCCGCAGTCCTGCTCTGCTGGCCCAATCGTCTGGAGAAGCGTGGCGCCTGGGCCGGGCCGGTGGGCAGACCCGGTTTGAATGGCAGGTCGAGCCACGACCTGCCATCAGCGTTGATCGTCGTAGATGGCGGCGATCCTGGCGGTTTCGTTGCCGTACTGAATGAATACATCAACGGCATATCTGACCCTCACGTCATGAGGGTCTGACTCGTCGACGTATCGCTTGATGAGTCGTGTCGGCAGGATGCGGACGACCACGCCGTTGCCTTCATAGGTTCCTGCGTACCTGACGTAGCGATGAGGTTGTTGGGCTTCCCGCCGGACATGGTGTGTTTGGCCATTGAAACTGATATAGGCGCCCTCGTCCTCGGCATTGCACCTGTCGGTGAAGAACGGGATGGATTTGTCCTTGTCCGCTGATGCGTTCGACAGGCAGCGAACGTAGGCGGCGGGATCCTCGTTCACGGAGCAATAGATCTCATCGTACTTGCGGTTGCCCATGGTCCAGTCCGCATAAATGGCGGCTGCGACGCAATCACTACCAGGGTCGCTTGTGGGCACAAGCGACCCTGATGCGAGCGCGGCGGTGCTTGCAGAGATGACGAGGACGCCAAGAATAGTTCGCATTGACCTGATGCCTGGATGAAGCCCGCCCGCGATGCGGTATCGGTTTGAATGAATTGTTAGGCCTCGGCCAAGCAAAGGCACGATTGGCTGATGAACACGTCTTGGCCTGAGCCAAGCTCGACGAGGTAACACGGATCCTCACCCAACTCATCCAAGCCGACGATAGATCCGGAGTTGCCCGCATAGTCTCCACCAACGATATCAACGGCATCGTTGTGCTTGAAGGTCACGCCAGGCAGTGGACGGTGCGCGAAGAACTCGTTGTGCTGGTAGGAGGATGGCTTCATGAGGTCTGGCACCTGAGTCAATTCGTGCCGCGAAGCGGCGTCGGCTTGAATGGATTGTTAGGGCGCATGGTCGATCGGCCCAACTAGTTCGGCTGTGGATCTGAGTGCAATAGCCGAGGCCACATTGGCAAACACGAGAATCAGCATGAGGCATGCGAAAGCGGGCCATCCGGCCATGCGTTGATCGTCAGAGAAGTCGAGAGAGATGCGCAGCGCGAACACCCCTAGAAAGATGGAAGCCACAGTGGCAGCCAAGGCGATCCTTCTGGATCTGTCCGAGAAAGCAAACCACTCATGACAGGTACGGCACCAGTAGAGTTCGCGCGCTAGTTTGAGTCCCGGTGCGAAGTCCCACGGCCTTGTCGGAGTCTGCTTCTGGCACACCGGACAGAAGATCTCTTTCATGTGCTCCAAGGCCTGAATTAAGCCGACATGGCCGCGCAGCGGACAAGTTCGGCTCGAATGAATTGTTAGGCATCTGGCCCGTTTGCTAAAGGGAAGAGCCTGAAGATATAGCCTGCCTCTTGCCACTCCGGATCATGATGCATGCGGTACTCCCAGAACCGAGTATGTGGCTTGTCTGCTAATAGTGACTGCAAAGTGTCATTGGCCAGCTCAGGATCATGTACGCGAAAGGATAGCTGCCGAAGGCCATCCCAAGTGCTGCGCGCGAGGAACAGGGAGTTCCTGCCTTCAACGGCGGATTCAATCATGTCGCCGATCTCAAACAGAAGCTGACTTTCCTCCGGGGTTGGCATGCCCTTGTCAGCCAAATCCTCGGCTTGGATACTCACCTCAAGGTGCCAAGGAAAGATCTCATGGTGCTGGAAGGCTAGCAATGCGTCATTGACCACAATGACCTCTGGCAGGTCATTGCGAGTGCTGTTGAAGAGCGTGTAGTGCGGCTCCGGAACAGCTATGTGGACGCGACTATCTGTCACAGATGCCTAATGCCTGGATAAAGCCGTGCCGCGAAGCGGCGTCGGCTTGAATGAATTGTTAGGCGCCGCCACCCGGAGTGGATGCGCTGGATTGTCACGGATGAAAGCCCCGACGTCAGCCAACTTGTCCGGAAGCGGCGGTCCGGAAGTGCTGCGATAGCTGAAGAAGCGGAAGCCCGCCGCGAACAAGGCTTGCACCTTTGTCCATTGCGCCAAGTCTTTAGCGGGAGGCGCTTTGAACGAACGGCCCATCTCGTGGATTGTCCCGCCGCAACTGGGGCAGACAGCCGACAGGTCTTGGCGGGGCGCAACCTTGAAGCTCTTGCGGCACTCAAAGCAGGCGTGGGCAATCAAGTACTTTGGACTTGGCATGCGATTCACCTGCTAAGGCGCCTAACGCCTGAATTAAGCCGCGCCGCGAAGCGGCGTCGGCTTGAATGAATTGTTAGGCATCATTGCTGCGATGCCTCAACGCTGCAAGCCCCAAAGCCAGGCAGGCAAGACTGGTTGCCAGTAGTGAACCGCGTCCGAAGTCTGACGTAAACAGCAGAGCCGCCGCCGACCCAAGTATCCCGAACACGGTGAGGAACCAAGAAACACCTTTGAGTTCCCTGGCCGAAAGCGCACGCCTAGCGGTAAAGGCTGCTCGATAAAGTAGGTAGAAGCTAGCCAGAGAGAGTGCTGTAAAGATGGCTAACGATGTCGGATGAGAATCCGAGGCTACGAACCATAGAAAGAAAGCGACGGCGCCAAAGAGAGATGCAGCAACCAGCGACAAGAATGCCGCTACGTACGCTTCGGTTCTCGATGGCGGGCGTCTGAGAGATTCCATCCTTTGATGCCTAACGCCTGAATTAAGCCGACCCGCGAAGCGGCTTCGGCTTGAATGAATTGTCAGGCCTGCAACTGGGCAAGCCGGGCGCGAATTGCTGTTGAGTCAATGTAGCGCACGACGAAGGGCCACCAAAGTGACTGCCAGATTCTGGCTATGCCATGAGCCGCGAATGCGCCGAATACAAAACTACCCACTGCAATGGCGCCGACCGAGGGGCGAGAAGCGCCGCCTCCGGAGAACAAGAAGAACGAGCCAAGTCCAGCCGCAATCCATAGGACGAGTGTGCCGGGCCAACTGGGCGAACGTTCGCCGTGATCGATCCGGTGCAAGACTCGCTCTAAAAGAAATTTCTCAAATTGCTCTGTCATATCTGTGCAGGCCTAACGCCTGAGTTAAGCCGACCCGCGAAGCGGGTTCGGCTTGAATGAATTGTTAGGTGCCACTGCCAGCACCGAAGTAGTTGTAACAATCTACTGCAACCAGCACGACCGTCAGCGCGATGAGGCCGACACCCTCAATGTCTGCGTCCGACTGAAGAAGCTTGCGACGCCAAGATGGGACGATCAGGCAGGGCGACACTACGACAAGACCGGCGACGAGGCTAATCAGGCCGAGCCAGAAGTTGAACTGCCATGATTCCCAAAACTGGCTGAGCATCTGATATGGCACCTAACGCCTGAATTAAGCCGTGCCGCGAAGCGCGTCGGCTTGAATGAATTGTTAGCGCTCAATTGCCTAACAACATGATGATTCGCAAGGTTAGCAATGACACGCTCAACGTTCTCATAGTTCTTTCCATAGTCGATGGTCGTTCCCCAGAAGCGTGGTTTGCTCTGGATAGTTAGTTCTGCGCTGTCAGCGTCAGATGGAACTGCTGTAATAGACATAACTTCACCGAATGTGCGAAACGTCACGCGTGTCTTGGCTGTGATGCTGCGGCCGGTGGAAGTTACGCCCTTAATCGTAGGAATGGCCAGAAGTGCACTGCGTGCAGCTAACAACGCCTTATCCGGCGAACAGTCAATGTGAACAGTCCTCGTCTGTTCAACGTTACCCGCAAGTTCCTTGTTAGGAAAGTCGAGAGGACTCATGTATCTGCGGTGTAACCAGCGCAGACATACGCCCATCACCAAGGCCATTGCGGCACCAATCGAACCGACGGTGAGATACTTGACGAGCATGAAAGCTGCCTTGAGCGCTAACGCCTGAATTAAGCCGACCCGCGAAGCGGGTTCGGCTTGAATGAATTGTTAGGCACCAGGCTCTGTGCCCACGGGTGAACTGCTCTCGGGTGACTCATCAGGAACGGAGTCAATGGTGCGCTCGGTTAGTTCGAGATATGACTGAAACAGTTTGGCAAAGGGCTCCTCTTTGCCTGCGAAGTAGCCGATTTGGTTAACCGTGCCGTCTTGGGCTGACCGAGTAATCCAAGCCGGATGAGCAGGATGCCCAGCTGTGGTGAATGCGAAATGCATAACTGTATCCGTACTGTGCAGAACCTCGAGGTGCTCGTTCGGAAACCGGCGAAGAGAAGCGCTGTACGCCTCATGCACTTGCTGCCGATAGGTCTCCCACTGAGCAAGGCTGATCTGGGCTTCCGGGAAGGGCATGTATACGGGAGGTTCCGCAGCATGGCCATGTGTGGAGCTGAGAAGCAAGATTGAGGCCGCGATGATGCTTTTCATGGTGCCTAACGCCTGAGTTAAGCCGACCCGCGAAGCGGGTTCGGCTTGAATGAATTGTTAGGTGGTGAACCGTCGCGATGAAAGACCACCAGTGATGGGTACAACATGCCTAAGGAGTCTTATTGGTGCTTGGTGCTGCTGGCTTGAATGTCAGTGCAATGATCCATGCCGCAATCTCCAGTCCAACAGCAAATCCGCCAAGCATCCAGGCTCCTGTTGCAGAGGAAGATATGTACAAGACAAACGCAAAAATGAATAGCGCTACTGCCAGAAAATGAAGAAGCCTCATCTCACCACCTAACGCCTGAATTTAGCCGACTTGGCCGCGCTAGCGGACAAGTTCGGCTTGAATGAATTGTTAGGGCTCATGCTCGCGCCTTATACGCGCCATGGCAACTAAGGTGCCTAAGCCCGGCACGGT